>OZ252290.1:1465000-3746345 GCA_965250105.1 Tepidamorphaceae bacterium | reverse complement strand
CCTGCCTGATCGCCCAGAGGCTCGGCGCGGCGCGCAGCCTGTGCCTCGTCAACAACCGCACCTATCCGGACCTGACCCGCAATCTCGGCATCAGCGCCTATGTCAATCCGCGCCAGGTGACGGTGTCGCGCATCCTGCAGCTGGTGCGGCGGGGGCGCATTCGAGGGGTGCATTCGATCCAGAACGGCCAGGCCGAGGTGCTGGAGGCCGAGGCGCTCGAAACCTCGCCGCTGATCGGCAAACCGCTGCGTGGCCTGAAACAGTTCGACGGCGTGCGCGTCGGCGCCATCATCCGCGACGGCGAGGTGATCATTCCCGACGGTGACATGGCGATCGAGGCGAAGGATCGCATCGTCATGTGCGCGCGCCAGAAGGATGTGCGCAAGGTCGAGCAGATGTTCCGCGTCAGCCTCGAATTCTTCTGAGCCGCGGCGCCCGCGATGATCGCCGTCCTGTTCGTCTTCAGCCATTTCCTCGCGGTTCTGGCGCTTTTTCTCGGCGCCGTGGCCCTTCTGGCGCCGCTCGTCGGCGAAACCGAGCATCTGGTGACCTTTCTCGTCGCCGCCGCCCTGATCGGCTATGTCGCCGTCTCGCTGATCCTGGCCATTCGCGGCAAGGAGCGCCGGCTCAGGCGGATCGAGCGCTTCGCGCTCGGCCTCGGCCTGTGGATCGTCCTGCCGATTTTCGCCATGCTACCAACGCTTCTGGTGCTCGACGGCGTCACGGTGTCTCAGGCCTATTTCGAAGCCGTCTCGGCGCTGACCACGACCGGCGCCACCATTCTGCCGCCGCCCGAGCAGCAGCCGCGCCTTCTCGTGCTCTGGCATGCCACGCTGCAATGGTGCGGCGGCGCGCTGACCTTGCTCGTGGTAGCGACCATCCTGGCCTATTCGGGCCTTGGCGGGCTGCCCGACACCCAGGCGCGCCTGCTCGAACATGGCGGCGACGACGAATGGCGCCGGGTGATCCGCACGCTCGGCGAGATCCTGCCGGTCTATGCCGCGATCAGCTTGGCGGTGTTTCTCGGCCTCATGCTGGCCGGCGTGCCGGCCTTCGAGGCCTGGTGTCTCGCCGGCGTCGCCGTGGCCACCGCCGGCCTTCTGCCGGTATCGAGCGATCTGACGACCATTCTGACCCCGGCCGCCACCTGGATCATGAGCCTCGGCATGTTCTTCGGCGCGACCAGCGTGCTGTGGCAGCGGGCGCTGTTCTCGGGCCGCTGGCGCCAGGTGCGCGACCATCGCGAAGCCTATTGGTTCGGCGCGGCGCTGCTGGCGCTCGGGCTTGCCATCGCGATCCTGTTGTTCCAGGCCGCCGGCAGCGGGGCAGGGCGGTCATTGCGCGAAGGCGTCTTCGCGGCCACCTCGCTGATGTCCACGACCGGCATCGAACTGCGCACCGGCATCTTCGATGTCGTGGCGCCCAGCTTCGTTCTCGTCCTGGTCCTGATCGGCGGCTGCAGCTTTTCGACCGCCGGCGGGCTGAAGGTCTTCCGGATCGCCGTGATGCTGTCGCAGACGGTGCGCGAGACCTCGCGGCTGATCTATCCGCGGCTCGTCGCCAGGCCGCGCATGAGCGGGCAGTTCTACGACGCCGATGTGGTGCGCGCGATCTGGAGCCATTTCGCCGTCGTCATCCTGTTTCTCTGTTCGGTCGCGGTCTTCATCGCGGCCTATGAGGCGGATCTCAACATCGCCTTCGTGGCCGCCGTCGCCATCGTCTCCAATACGGGCCCGGTGTTCGATGCGCTCGACGGGGCGGCGGCGAACGGTTTCGAGGTCCTGACCGCGCCCGGACAGGTCGCCATCGCCTTCGCCATGGCGGTTGCGCGAATCGAAGTCATTCTGCTTTTGAGTGTGTTGGGTTTTCAGGGGTGGCGCCGCTGAAAATCGGGCCCATATAGCCGAAAAAGGCGCGATCAGCGGTCACTCAACCTTGCTCTCGTCGTGTTCCCGCCATCTAATGGCGGTTCGTATAGCAGCGTTGCCGGGACATCCTAACCGGCGACACCAACGTATCGATGTAGCGCGCCGGGGCACGCAGCGGCGGATCCGCTTCATTCGCAAGATTGGCGGCATGACAGATCTTTCGGGCCGCGTGGCAGCAGCGCCCGGAATACGGAAAGGATGTGGCGGCGCGGGACGGCGCGCCACAAGGTGGGGTAAGGAACACAAGCAAATGGCGGCGGAACGCAATCAAAGCCTTCAGGATACGTTTCTCAATCATGTCCGGAAATCGAAGACGCCCCTGACCATCTTCCTGGTCAACGGGGTGAAGCTTCAGGGCGTCGTGACGTGGTTCGACAATTTCTGCGTCCTCCTGCGGCGCGACGGACATTCGCAGCTCGTCTACAAGCACGCCATCTCGACCATCATGCCGAACCAGCCGGTCCAGCTTTTCGAGCCGCACGAGACCTCGGAAGATTGAATGTGACGACAGGAAGCGCCCGTTCCGATGGCCGGCGCGCGGCCGTGGCGCTCCGTGGCGCTGGCGGATACGGGAGCCGGCGCGCATGAAACCGCGTGACCGGTCCTCCATCGCCGACAGCCGGGCGGTGCCCGGAGCGGGCCGGCAGGCCCCGCGCCATGACGACCCGACGGGCAGGGCGGTCGTCGTCGTCCCGCTTCTCGCCGACGATACGGGCGGGCAGGCCGGCACGACGGCGACGGCGGCCAAGCCCGTGCGCAGCGACCCGCAGCGGCTCGACGAAGCGGTCGGGCTGGCGCGCGCCATCGATCTCGACATTGTTCACGCGCTGGCCGTCCGGGTGCAGCGGCCGAAGCCCGCCACCCTGCTCGGCGGCGGCAAGATCGACGAGATCGGCATTCTGGTCCATGCAGACCATATCGACCTCGTCATCGTCGACAGTCAGTTGTCGCCGGTTCAGCAGCGCAATCTGGAACAGGCCTGGAAGACCAAGGTCCTGGATCGCACGGGCCTGATTCTCGAAATCTTCGGCCGCCGGGCGCGCACCAAGGAGGGACGCCTCCAGGTCGATCTCGCCCATCTGACCTATCAGAAGAGCCGTCTGGTGCGCTCCTGGACCCATCTCGAACGCCAGCGCGGCGGCGTCGGCTTTCTCGGCGGGCCGGGCGAGACGCAGATCGAATCCGACCGCCGGCAATTGCAGGAGCGGATCTCGCGCATCGAGCGCGACCTCGCCCAGGTCAAGGCGACGCGCTCGCTGCACCGCAAAGGACGCCAGCGCGTGCCGCTGCCGGTGGTCGCGCTCGTCGGCTACACAAATGCTGGCAAATCGACGCTGTTCAACCGGCTGACCGGCGCCGACGTCATGGCGCGCGATCTCCTGTTCGCCACGCTCGACCCGACATTGCGCACCGTCAGGCTGCCGCATGGTGGCGAGGTCATCCTGTCGGATACGGTCGGGTTCATCTCCGACCTGCCGACCGATCTCATCGCCGCCTTCCGGGCGACACTCGAAGAAGTCCGCGAAGCCGAACTCATCGTCCATGTCCGCGACATGTCCGATCCGACGGCCGATGTTCAGGCGGAGGACGTCGAGGCGGTCCTGAAGGCGCTCGACATCGATGTCGATGCCTCGGGCGACCGGATCCTCGAAGTCTGGAACAAGGCCGATCTTCTGGACGCCGACCGCATGGACCTTCTGACCGGCCGTCGCGACCGGGCGCCGGCGGAAGACCGTCCGATCCTCGTTTCGGCGCTGACGGGGCAGGGGCTCGACCAGCTTCTGTCGGAGATCGAGACCCGACTGACGCGGCATGCCCATGAATGCACGGTAACGCTCGACCCGGCCGACGGGGCAGGGCTTGCCTGGCTGTATCGCCATTGCGACGTGCTCGACCGGCGCGACACCGACGACGGCGCGGGGATCGTGCTCGATCTGCGGGTGCCGGAGCGCCGTGCGGCCGATTTTCGGCAGCGTTTTCCGGAAAACACGGCCTGATCACGGCGGTTGCCGCGACAGTGGTCTGCCGGATCGGATCACGTTTTCAAGGCTTGGCCGCCTCATCCCGCTTGGCGTCGATCCATTTCGCTTCCATCTCATCCAGTGACGCGGCGTCCGGCGATATGCCGTCCCGCCGCAACAGTTCTTCCACCTTGCGAAAACGACGGTCGAACTTGTCGTTCGCCGCCCCGAGCGCCGTTTCCGGATCGATCCCGTGGTGGCGCGCCAGATTGGCGACGGCGAACAGGAGGTCGCCGACTTCCTCCTTGCGCGCCTCGGCGTCAGCCGCCTCGCGCAGTTCGGCGAGTTCCTCGGCGATCTTGTCATGGACCTGATCGGTATCCGGCCAATCGAACCCGACGCGCGCGGCGCGCTTCTGCAGCTTTTCGGCCCGCATCAGAGCGGGCAGGGCATAGGGCACCCCATCGAGGACCGAAGAGGGCTCCGCCGCGCCACGGGCCTGCCCGTTGCCGCCGGCGCCATCGCGGCGGGCGGCTTTCAGCGCGCGCTCCTCCGCCTTGATATCTTCCCAGCGTTTCTTGACCGCGCCGGCACCATCGCGCGCCACATCGCCGAAGACATGCGGATGGCGGCGGATCATCTTGGCGGTGATCGCGTGCACGACATCGCCGAAATCGAAACTGCCTTGTTCGCGGGCCATCTGGGCATGGAACACGACCTGGAGCAGGAGATCGCCGAGTTCGTCGGCCAGATCCACCATGTCGCCGCGCCGGATCGCATCGGCCACCTCATACGCTTCCTCGATCGTATAGGGCGCGATCGTCGCGAAATCCTGCTCGAGATCCCATGGGCAGCCCGTTTCGGGCGTGCGCAGCGCGGCCATGATGTCGAGCAAGGTCTCGATCCTGCGCGATGGCGTGAGGGTCATCCGGGCGCGCCTTTCTCTTGCTGGTGCCGTCGCGGAAAGCGCTCATGCGGCGCTCCGCGGCACGATCAGCTAAAGCCCATCGCAGGAATGGCGTCCGACCTCAAGAGCGGTCGGCACCGGGACAACCGGCAACGGGATCGTCATTCGGAAGCGCTGACCGCGCGCGACCGCCGGCGCCGGGCCAAGAGCGGACGCCACACGCCGAGGACGATGTTCAACACCGCCAGCAGCGTGATGAAGCCAACCGCATACCATTCCGACCGCAGCAGGCCGTCGAGTATGTCGGCGCTGGCCGTGCCGGCGGCGATCTCCACCGCGATCTCGGTATTGTCGTGAACCTTGCCGATGAGCCCGAGCGTGCCTTCGAACATGCCGAGCCCGAGCAAGGCCTTGAGCCAGACCCAGCGCATCTCGTGGAACGGATGGTGCGAGGCCATGGACAGAACACCGCTGACGAGCACGATGCCGAGCGAGGGAAACAGGATGTAGTCGAACAGCACGCTGATCGACTGGCGCGTGTCTGCATAAGCGGCCGGCGTGTCGGCCGGCCCGTAAAGCATCAGCACGACATAGGCCGCGAGCGCGCCGATCAGACCGCACGAGCCGAGCGTATGCAGAAATTTCAGCGCCTTGCGCATGCGGTCTTAGCTAGCGCCGGCAGCCGACAGGGGCAATGCGATGGCGCAGGACCAAAACGGGCGTGGCGGAGACATGCTGGCCTAGCTCCTGATAAAAGTCGCATAAGATATATTATGGAACTATCCTGGATGGGTGTTCCCAGGCGCCACGGCATTCGCGGTCAGGCGCTTATGCGGAGCTTTCGAGTGATCCACCCGGCTTCGCTCACTCGACCGGCAGCGTGAAGCAGTCGTCGGGATCGTCCGTCCACACCCCGCAGCGCGTGACGAAGCGGGTCCGGCCCTGATGCATGTCGATGGCATAGACCGCCACGGCGCCTTGTTCGGCCGCGCCGTCGGCAATCGCGCGCTGGGCGGTGTCGCTGTCCGGATGGATCACGATATGGCAAACGCTGCGCACGCCGCAGCGTTCGGCGGCCAGCTCTTGCAGCGCGTCCGGGGTCGTTGTTTCCGGCGCGCCCGTCAGGCTGAGGATCTGCACGGCGCCGAGCGCGCCTTCGAAACGCGCGGCATCGCCCGACATCCGCGAGAAGCCGACTGCGACGGCGACGAGGCTACACGCCAGGCCAATGGCGCCGATGATGCGCGTTCGCTTGATCAGCAGCGCCACGACGCTTGCCACGGCGACCGCCATCGAAACCGCTATCAGCATGTCAGCTCCCGGAAGATCCATTGCGCCATCGCCGTGCTGGCGCCGCGCGCGGGCCCGGCCGGGCGAAAACCTTGTCCACTCACGACGGCAGCTCGATCGTCATCCCGTCATAAGCGGGCTCGACGCCGTCGGGCAAGCTATCGGCCAGCGCCTTGTAGTCGAGATCGACATGCATGTTGGTCAAGACCGCGTGTCGCGGCTTCAGCCGACCGATCCAATGCAGGGCATCGTCGACCGAAAAATGGCTGACATGGGGCTTGCGACGCAGGGCATCGACGATCCAGACGTCGAGATTGTCGAGCCAGGGCAGGCTCGCCTCGGGCAAGTCGGAAAGGTCGCAGGAATAGGCCAGCCCCGCGATGCGGAAGCCGAGCGAGATGATGCCGCCATGCTGCTGCTCGAAGGGCTGGGCCACGATCGGGCCCCCTGCCCCATTGATCACGATCGGTTCGGGCACCGTGATGTCATGCGCGTTGAGGATCGGCGGATAGAGGCTGCCCGGCGGGCTCGTGAAGCAATAGGCGAAGCGCTGGCGCAGATGGGCGCCGGTCTCGGCATCGTGATAGACGTCGATGCGCCGGCCGAGCATCAGCGCCAGGACGCGCAGATCATCGATCCCATGGCAATGGTCGGCATGCTCGTGGGTATAGAGCACGGCGTCGAGCGAGGTGACGCCGGCATCGAGCAATTGCTCGCGCATGTCCGGAGAGGTGTCGACCAGAACGCGTGTCACCCCGTCCGGCCCGGATCGCTCGACGAGCAGCGAGCAGCGCCGGCGCCGGTTCCTCGGATTGGCGGGGTCGCAGGCGCCCCAGTCATGCCCGATCCTCGGGACACCGCCCGACGACCCGCACCCCAGAATGGTGGCACGAAGGCTCACGCCGCCTCCGCGTCCTCGGTCGCCGGCACCTTGGCGAACAGGCGGTGGAAATTCGCCGTCGTCTGGCGCGCCATCTCGTCGATGCCGACGCCGCGCGCCTCGGCCAGAACCGCCAGCGTATGCGCCGTATAGGCCGGTTCGTTGCGCTTTCCCCGATAAGGCGTCGGCGCGAGATAGGGCGCATCCGTCTCGACCAGAAGCCGGTCGGCGGGCAAGGACGCGGCGAGCGCGCGCAAGTCCTCCGACCGCTTGAAGGTCAGGATGCCGGAAAACGACACATATAGGCCAAGCTCAATGCCCGCCCAGGCGAGATCGGGCGTCGAACTGAAGCAATGCAGGACCGCCGTGAAGGCCCCCTGCTCCATTTCGGCGCGCAGGATGCTGGCCGTATCGGTCTCCGCGTCGCGGCTGTGGATGACAAGCGGCAGGCCGGTCTTGCGGGCGGCCGCGATATGGCGGCGAAACCCGTCCGCCTGAACGTCGCGCGGGCTCTTGTCATAGTAGTAGTCGAGACCCGCCTCGCCGATCGCGACCACCTTGGGATGGGCGGCGCGGGTAACGAGATCCGCGACGGTGATGTCGGTTTCCTCGACCGCGTTATGAGGGTGCGTGCCGACCGAACAATAGACGCTGTCATGGGCCTCGGCGATGGCCAGGACCTGGTCGAAGCGGCGCACCCGGGTCGAGATCGTCACCATCTTGCGCACATCGGCGGCATGGGCGCGCGCGATCACCTGATCGAGTTCATCGGCGAAATCGGGAAAATCGAGATGGCAATGGCTGTCGACGATCATGCCCCCTCCTTGCCGTCGCCGGCCGGGTCCGGTTCGACATAGCGCGGCAGCACGGGTTCGGGCGCCGGCAGGGTCGTTCCGGGCACTAGCCGATGGTCGGGGCCGAGCCGGTCGAACCGTCGCGCATCTCCAGTGACACCGAGCAGATCGAGCAACCGGCCCGCGGCCGTCGGCAGGACGGGCTGGCACAGAATGGCGGTCTGACGCAGCGTTTCGGCCGTGACATAAAGCACTGTCGCCATGCGGGCCGGGTCCGTCTTGCGCAAAGCCCAGGGCTCCTGGCTCGCGAAATAGCGGTTGGCATCGCCGACCACCTGCCAGATCTCCGCGAGCAGCGTGTGCAGTTGATGTGTCGCCATGGCCCTACGTGCCCGGTCAACCAGCGTGTCGGCCTTGTCGAGCAGCGCCTTGTCGGCATCCGCGAAGCCGCCGGGTCGCGGCACCGTCGCCTCGCAATGCTTTGCCACCATCGACAGCGAACGCTGCGCCAGATTGCCGAGATCATTGGCGAGGTCGGCATTGATGCGGTTGACGATCGCCTCATGGCTGTAGCTGCCGTCCTGCCCGAAGGACACCTCGCGCAGGAAATAGTAGCGCAGCGCGTCGACACCGAACGCATCGGCCAGCGCGAAGGGATCGACGACATTGCCGACCGATTTCGACATCTTCTCGCCGCGATTGAACAGAAACCCATGCGCCACGATCTGTTTCGGAAGATCGAGCCCGGCGGACATGAGGAAGGCGGGCCAATAGACGGCGTGGAACCTGACGATGTCCTTGCCGATGACATGGGCGGCGGCCGGCCAATAGGTACGGTAGGACGCGCTTTCGGTATCGGGATAGCCGATGCCGGTGATGTAGTTGGTCAGCGCGTCGACCCAGACATACATGACATGGCGGTCGTCGCCGGGCACGCGAACGCCCCAGTCGAGCGTCACGCGGGAGATCGACAGATCCTGCAGGCCGCCCTCGACGAAACGGCGCACCTCGTTCATCCGCTCGGCGGGAAACACGAAATCCGGATGCGCGTCATAATGCGCCAGAAGCCGGTCCTGGAATGCGGACAGGCGGAAGAAATAGCTTTCCTCCTCCGTCCAGGTGACGGGCGCCCCGGACGGCGCGAGGCGGGTGCCGTCCGGCTGTTCGGTGACCTCGGCATCACCGAAATAGGCTTCGTCGCGCACCGAATACCAGCCCGAATAGGAACCGAGATAGATGTCGCCGGCCTCCTGCATCGCCTGCCAGATGGCGCGCGACGCATCATGGTGGCGCGGCTCGGTGGTGCGGATGAAATCGTCATGCGAACAGTTCAGCCGCTCGACCATGGCCTGGAAGCGCGGCGTGTTGCGCTCGGCGAGTTCATGCGGCGTGATGCCGGCCTGTTCCGCCGTCTGAACCATTTTCTGGCCGTGCTCGTCGACGCCGGTCAGGAAATAGACGTCACGCCCGTCGAGCCGCATGAACCGCGCGATGGCATCCGTGGCGATGGCCTCATAGGCGTGCCCGATGTGGGGGACGCCATTGGGATAGCTGATCGCGGTCGTGATGTAGAAGGGTTCGGCGGTCATGTCTGTCGCTGGGGTCGGAGTGAAGCTGGCCTGTCCTGCGCCGGCCGCCGCGAGCCTGCCCCCTCCCGGTCAGGATGCGCGCTCCGTCGGCCGCTCGCTGAGAAGCTTGTCGATGAGGCGGATGCGATCGAGATTGAAGACGTCGGTGTCGCGGATCGACGCCGTGGAGTTGTTCCATAGCTCCGATAGTTCCGCAAGCGCGGCCGGCGGCGCGCCCGCCGCCACCTGCGCCATCAGCCGCTCGTGCAGCGCCGTGAACCAGGTCTCGACGATGGCCGCATAGGCCGCGTCATTGCTGCGCCGCCCGAGCCGTTCGGCGAGACCACGCAGGGCCTGGGCCTCCGGCGCCTTCTCGCCGGCGAGCACGGCCCGGAACAGGGCGACATCGTCACCCTCCCCCACCTCGGCGAGCGCGACGGCGCGACCCGGTCGGCCATCGGCGAGCCCAACAAGCGCCGGATCGGGCGCCAGGCCATGCGCCTCGACCACGGAGGCGACATCGTCGTCGGTCAGCCGGCCGAGACGGTAGTGCACCGCGCGCGACCGTATGGTCGCCGGCAGCCGCCCCGGCACATGGGCGACCATGATCCAGACGACGCCTTCGGGCGGTTCCTCGAGCGATTTCAACAGCGCATTGGCGGCATTCATATTGAGCTGGTCGACGGCATCGATGATCGCCACCCGCCGGCCACGTCCCGAGGAATGGCCAAGACGGCGGATCACCTCGCGCACGCGATCGACCGGAATGGTCTTGGTGCCGGCGAAACCGGGGCCATTACCCTCGCCTTCCAGAATGGCGAGATCCGGATGGGCCGACGCGCCCATCTGCCGGATCACATTCTCCCGGTCGTCGCCCTCGGCCAGAAGATCGGCGGCCAGCGACCAGGCCAATGTCGCCTTGCCGATCCCGGTCGGGCCGGACAGCAGCAGCGCATGGTGCAGCCGCCCCGCCGACAGGGCCTGAACAAGCTTGTCACGGATCACGTCATGGCCGATGACGGGCCGCGTCAACATGTCCGCCCGCTGGCGCGCCGGATCGTCGCTCATGACGCGGTACCCGCGCCGGCGGCCGCGTCGGCCGCCACGGCTTTCAGATCCGTGGCGAAACGCGTGCGCACCTCTTTCCAGATGGCCGCCTGGACGCTGCGGCGCGGCGCCGAGGCATCGATGACGACGCAACGGTCGGGATCGGCGTCGGCGATGTTGCGGAAGGCCTCGCGGACCGCGCGATGAAAGGCGATGTCGCGGTCCTCGAAAACATCGGCGCCCGCGCCCGTGGCTGATTTCGCGGTCTCGCCACGCGCCCGCTGGATCGAGATCTCCGGGTCGAGATCGAGAATCAGCGTCAGATCCGGCGCGTTCTGCCCGACAACGCCGCGTTCGAGACGTTCAATCAGCCCATGGGCGCGATGAAACGCCTCCGAGGGGACATCCGTGTCGACATCGCTGGTCGGCAGACGATAGGCGAGATCCTGATAGGCGCGCGTCGAATCGCTGAACCGGTCGCTGATCACCCAGGCGCCGCGCGTGAGCGCGGGCAGGATGACGCGATCGAGATGATCGCCGCGCGCGGCATAGAACAACGCCGTCTCGCATTCCGGACCGAAGGGTTCGGCGACGCCTAGCAGCAGAAGCCTGCGGATCAGTTCAGCCGCCGGCGAACCGCCCGGTTCGCGGGTCAGAACGACATCGAGGCCCTTCTGGCCGAGACGTTTGCCGAGAAGTCGTGCTTGCGTGCTCTTGCCGGTGCCCTCGCCGCCTTCGAACGAGATGAAACGGCCGCGCCGCACCGACTGCCCCATACCATCGGCCGCGTCATCCCACGCATCGGCGGCCGGCATCATTGCAGCATCTGGGCGAAGAATTCGACGACACCGTCCAGGGCGCGTTCGTGCAGGTCGCCGGGCCCCACGGTTTCGAGCGCGAAGAGCGGCACTTCGGCCACGACGCGCCCGTCATGCAGGACATGCAGCGCGCCGACCGGATCGCCGCGCTCCACCGTGGGCTCGACCGGCCAGTCATAGATCAGCCGGCCGCGCAGATCGGTGCGGTCGACGCCGCGGCGGACAAGTACCGTGACCGGGCCGAGGCCGCCCGCCGACACGCGGTTTTCGTCGCCGCCGAAGACGGGAACCCGCGCCACTTCCGCCTCGGCGGGAAACAGCACCATGGGCTGGAAGGTGCGGAAGCCCCAGGACAGGATCTTCTGGACCGCATCCTCGCGCTGACGCTCGGAGCCGAGCCCGCCGACGACGAGGACCAGCCGGCGGCCGTCCTGAACCGCCGAAGCCACCATCCCATAGCCCGACGCCTGGACATGGCCGGTCTTCAGCCCGTCGACGCCGAGGCGGGTTCCGAGCAGCCTGTTGCGGTTGGACTGGTTGATGTCATTCCAGGTGAAGGATTCCTCGGAGAAATACCCGTAATATTGCGGGTAGGTCTCGATCAGATGCATGGCCAGGACGGCGAGATCGCGCGCCGTCGAGCGCTGTTCGGGATCGTCGAGGCCGGACGCGTTGGTGAAGGTCGTATTGGTCAGGCCAAGGTCGCGGGCGCGATCGGTCATGTCTTCGGCGAAGGCCTCCTCGCTGCCCGCCAGCGCCTCGGCCAGCGCGACGGCGGCGTCATTGCCCGAATGGACGATGAGGCCACGCAGGAGATCCTCGACCCGGATCTGGCTGCCCACTTCGGCGAACATGCGCGAGCCGCGCATGCGCCAGGCCTTCTCCGAGATCAGAATCTCGTCATCGAGGGATAACTGATCGGCTTCAAGCGCCGCGAAGACGCGTTCGGCCGTCATCAGCTTGGCCATGCTGGCCGGCGCGAACGGCACATCGGCGGATTTCTCGAGCAGAACCGCGCGCGTCTCCATGTCGATCATGAAGGCATATTCGGCGCGCGTGTCGAAATCCTCGGCGGCCTGGGTCGCGGGCGCCGCGACCATGGCGACTAGGACCGTCATCACCAGCACGGCGATCATGACCGCCGTGCTTGCCGCTTTCCGATGAGACGGTGTCCGACCGGTGATCGGCCCGTGAGATATCGTTGCACCCGACATCGCCGCTTTCATCCCGTGTTTCGCAAAGCCCGACGATCGCCGAAGCCGCGGCCACACCCGACCATGCCAGGCCGGATTTACCATGGCTTCGGCGCGCGCCCAAGCCCGCGCGACCCGCCAGAGGCGTCAGCGCACGGCCTGGTGCGTTTCGACGGGCGTCAGCGATCGGTGGCCGGACGGTCGAAGAGCGACCAATCCGGCTGGAGATGGCCGAAGGCCGCGTCGAACATCGCCTGCCAGGACGGCGGCTGTTCCGCCCGATAGCCCGCGACCAGGCTCGACGACCGCGCCGGCGCGAAGGAGCGTGCCGCCGGCACGTCGCTGGCCGCGTCGATGGCGTCGGCGATCGTGCGCGGGCGGTTGGTCGGGGCCGGCGTGGACGTATCGCCAGCATCGGCGACCAGGACCGGATTCGCGACCTCGCCGCCATGGCGCACGGTGGTCGTCAGCCAGTCCTCGTCGCTACCGGCCAGCGCCGCCGGGCCGACATATTGCACCCGCACCTTCGCGGTGCCCTGATGCTTGAAGCCGAGGACCTGCGCGGCGCGCAGCGACAGATCGATCTCGCGGCCGCGCGCGAAGGGCCCGCGATCGTTGACGCGGACGACGACGGAGCGCTCATTCTCGAGATTGGTGACCCGGACATAGCTCGGCATGGGCAAGGTCGGATGCGCGGCGGTCAGCGAATGCATGTCGAAGATCTCGCCATTGGCGGTCTTCCGGCCATGAAAGGCGTGCGCGTAGAAGGACGCGACGCCGACGGAATCGTAATTCGGGTCTTCGCGCGGCACGAAGGTCTGGCCACGGATCGTATAGGGGCGCCCGACCTTGTAGGACCCGCCGCCGCGCGGAATGGTATTGCCGGCATCGACGACGCGCGGGCTCGCCGAAACGCCGAGTTCGGGATCTATCCCCGACGCGCTGCCGCAGGCCGCGAGCGCCAAAGCAGACAGGACAACAAACGCCTTGGGCAGGCGAATCCGGGGCAAAGCCGTGAACCGGCTTCGGCCCATACCCAACAGCATCACGCCGTCCTGCTCCGACTTCGATCGATCGACCATCATCCATCCCTGCCCGGATGTCGCTTCCACCGTTCCCAAGGCGATGACGGATGCCATCGCGTCGAACGGCTGCCTACTGCACCGTCGGCTGGTAACGGTTGGCGGAAACTTAATCGGGGCTCGCGGCTATCGGAAATGCGTCGCGCTGGTTAATAGCGCCTTGCTTCCGTCGGCCGGAAATGGGGCAAAAATACGGCCCGCTCAAGGGCGGGCCGTGGCATGTTTCTTCGCCATGTCGCCGGGTCGCGATCGGCCCAGCGTCAAGGTCTGCAACGGTAGATGACGCTCAGTTGCCGATCCGGGCGCGCCCGCTGAGCCCGTCATTGCGGATCCAGCGTAGCCGGTCATTGTCCATGGCGACAAGCGTGAAGCAGAACTGCTCGCCGTCATACCATTCCTGCCACTGCTGGCAGAGCTGGTTGCCACTGACCCACCAGCGGCCGCTATCGGTCGGCGACATGTAGCGGCCGAGACCGACCGCCTCGCCCGACCCGTCGACCTGGCCATTCGTCTTGTAATAGAGCGGGAACTCACCGCCGAACGGCGTCGCGAGATAGATGCGCTTGCCCGAGATCGTATCCTTGATCTCAGTGCCCGACATCTGGCCGGCTTCGGCCGCGCCCATCATCGAAACGGCCGTCAGCCCGACAATGGCGGCCATCGCGCCCGTCTTGCCGGCCCGTGTCAGAGCGGTCATCACGGAAATCGAAAGCTGTTTGAGCATCGGAATGTCCCCTCTCTCCAAAATCGGATCAGGTCTCGAAAGTGGCAGACCGTCCCACCGCCAAACCCGTGACGCCATGACAATCGCGCCGGCCGATGGAAGATCGCTGTGACAGTAATGCCCGATCTACGCAGTTTGTCGCATGACGGATTTGGACTAAACGAGACTGATTGACAACTTTTTGGAAAAGAAAAACCCGCCCGACGCCAGCGGGCGTCGGGCGGGTTGTCACCAGATGGGGTTTCCTGTGGCAGCGGCAATGGACCGACGGCCGTCATTGCCGGAACAAGTCCGGCAATGACGACGAATATCAACGTCGTCGGTGCGGACTCAGATTGACTCAGGCCGCCGCGCTCATCTTGAGCTGGTCGTAGAACGCCGTTTCGAGGTCCAGATAGCCGCCGAACGACGCCGGGTCGCCGAAGGGCAGGATCTGCGTCGCCCAGAAGCCGCCAAAGCCGTTTTCCCGGTCGACCCAATAGAAGAGATTGGCGAGACCGGCCCAGCCGAGTGCGCCGGCCGGCCGGCCCGTGGGCGCGGCCTCGTCATTGACCATGAAGGTGAGCGCCCAGGACTTCGACAGGCCGGGGAAGAACTCCGCATCGTTCGACAGCGACGGGATGACGCCCGGCAGCATGGTGATCTTCTTGTCGCCGAGATGGTTCCGTTCGGCCATGCGCACCGTTTCAGGCTTCAGGACCTGACCATTCGGCCCCTTGCCGTCATTGAGCCACATGCGGATGAACTTCATGTATTCGCCGACGGTACCGTAGAGGCCATGGCCGCCCATATGGATCTCGGGATCGGAGGGCAGTTCGAAGGGCATCGGCGACAGCGAACCATCCGCGTTGCGCGCATGCATGCCGGCGAGTCGGGCACGAAAAGCATCGGTCAGCGAGAACGTCATGTCCTCGATGCCGAGCGGCTCGAAGATGCGCTTCTGGAACACCTCGCCGAGCCGCATGCCGGTGATGCCCTCGACCACCTGCCCGCACCAGTCGATGTTGGAGCCATACTCCCATTTGTCGCCCGGATCGAACAGAAGCGGCGTCATGATCGCTTCTTTCGAGGCCGTGATGACGCTCGGCTGCCCCTTCTCCTGGGCGAGCCGGTTATAGGTCTCGCTGAAGAAGTCGTAGCCGAGACCGGCGGTGTGCAGCATCAGCATGCGGGTCGTGATGTCGCGCTTGGGGGCGCGCAGGATCGGCTCGCCGGATGCATCGAAGCCGTCGATCACCTGAAGCTTGCCGATATCGGGCGCATAGGTGCTGGCCGGCGCGTCGAGGTCGAGCTTGCCTTCCTCGACGAGTTGCAGGATCGCGGTGCCGGTGATCGCCTTGGTGGTCGAGAAGATCGCGAAGACGGTATCGGTCGTCATGTCGGCATCGCCGCCGAGCACGCGCTGTCCCGCCGCGCCTTCATAGATGTTCTGGTCGCGGTCGGTTACCATGGCGACCACGCCGGCGACGCCGGGATCGGATGTCGTGACGCCGTCGAGGATGGCGTCCGCCTTGGCCTTGAATTGTGCTGTCATGGATCGTCCTCCCAATTTGAATTCAAGTGCTCTTGTTTCTCGTTGAGTGTCGTTTGATGCGCCCCGGTCCGTCGAGAGATCGAGGCGCCCGGTCGGCTGCGAGCCGGTCCGTGGGTCGCGTGCGCCGAAAGGGCGTCAGGCCGCCGTGTAGCCGCCATCGATGACGAGTTCGGCTCCGGTCATGAACTTCGATTCGTCGGAGGCGAGAAAGACGAGCCCCGTGGCGATATCATAGGGTTCGCCGACATGGCCGATCGGGTGCTTTGAATCGAGCGTGGCGCGGAATTCGGCCGGATCGATCCCGTTCTCGATCGCCAGACCCTCGACCAGCGGCGTCCAGATATAGCCCGGATGCACCGAGTTCACGCGGATCTTGTCCTGGGCGTAGAACAGCGCGTCGTTCTTCGTCATGCAGCGCACCGCGCCCTTCGAGGCATGATAGGGCGGCAGATCGCTGGCGCCGATGATGCCGTAGATCGACGAGAGATTGATGATCGATCCGCCGCCGGCGCGCCGCATGGCGGGCACTGCATATTTTGTACAAAGAAACACGCCTGTAGAATTGATTGAAAAGGTCTTTTCCCAATCGGCCAACGTCACCTCATGGGTCGGCACGTTGGGTCCGGTGATGCCGGCATTGGCGACCACCACGTCGAGCCGCCCATAGGCCTTCTCGACCTCGTCGAAGACGCGCGCGACATCGGGCTCGCTGGCGACATCGAGATGCCAGAAGCGCGCCTCGCCGCCCTGCGCCGTTATTGCCTCGACGACGCGCGCGCCGCCCGCCTCATCCCGGTCGGTGACGGCCACCTTGGCACCCTCCTCCGCGAACAGGAGGCAGGTCGCCTCCCCGATCCCGGCGGCACCGCCCGTTACGATGGCCACTTTTCCGTCAAGGCGTCCCATGTTCACTCTCCCCTTTATCCGGGCGGGCCAAGGGCATCACAGGCATGACGCCCCGGCCCGCCATCGTCACATCCGAAAACGCATAACTGTCGCCGTCGGACGTGATGTCCACATGACGCTACTGCATGGCGAAACCGCGATAGCCGCTGTCGGCGACCTCGGCGCATTTCGTGCGATAGGCACCGACCCCGCCGGTATAAGACAGGACCCGGCGCGGCTTGCCCGGCACGTTCGAGCCGAGATACCAGGACGTAGTCTTGGAAATGAGATTGGCGCCGGCCGTCTCGTCGTGATGCCGGACCCAGCTCTCCTCCATCTCGGCCGTCGGCTCGATCACCTTGACGCCGTTGTCGCGCATGTAGCGGATGCAGTCGGTGATCCACTCCGTCTGCTGCTGCAGGCAGGTGGTCATGTTGCACAGCGCCGCCGAGGGAGCGAGCGGCACGGCCGTCGTGAACATGTTCGGATAGCCGTGCACCTGAAGGCCCATCGTGGTGCGGATGTCCCTGCCCCAGTCCTCGGTCAGCGACCGGCCGTCGCGGCCGCGAATGTCCATCCGGGTCAGCGCGCCGGTGCCGGCATCGAAACCGGTCGCGAGCACGATGATGTCGAGTTCATGGACCGTGCCGTCGGCCATTCTGATGCCCTCGGGCGTGACGCTGTCGATCGGATTGTCACGGCAGTTCACCGCTTCGACATTCGGCTGGAGATAGACTTCGAGATAATTGGTCTCGAGCGGCACGCGATGGGTGCCGAAGCCGTAATCGGACGGGATCAGAAGATCGCACAGCCGGTCGTCCTTGAGACGGGCGCGCATCTTCTCGCGCACGAAGTTCGACACCTCTGCGCTGACCGCCTCGTCGAAGAACATTTCGCCGAAGGAGGCGAGCCATAGCTTCAGCGACCCGTCGGCATAGGTGTCTTCGAGGACGTCCCGGCGCTGTTCCGGCGTCAGGTCGGCCCAGGCATGCTCGAAATCATATTCGAAACCGGTGAAGGTGCGCGGCAGCGTCTCCTTCAATTCCCCGAAACGCGCCTTGTAGGCGGCGACCTCGTCGGGACCATATGTCGGGTTCTTCATCGGCAGCACATATTGCGGCGTGCGCACGAAGACCGTCAGTTCGTCGACCTCGCTCGCGATGGTCTGGATGACCTGGATCCCGGTCGCTCCGATGCCGACGACACCGACCTTCTTGCCCTTGAAGTCGACCGGCTCGTGCGGCCAGCGGGCGGTATGGAAGATCTGGCCCCTGAAACTGTCCTGGCCGGGAAACACCTCGGTCATCGGCGCCGACAGCATGCCGCAGCAGGTGATCACGAACTGGGTGTCGATCGTCTCGCCATCGGCGGTCGTCACCGTCCAGCGCCCGGTATCGGCGTTCCAGGCGCAGTGTTCGATCAGAGTATTGAACTGGATGTCCTTGCGCAGATCCAGCGTGTCGGCGACATAGTTCAGCCAGCGCTCGATCTCGGGCTGTCCCGGAAAACGCTCGCTCCAGCTCCAGCCTTTGTAGAGCTCCTCGGAGAAGAGATACTGGTAGATATAGGCTTCGGAATCGAAGCGCGCGCCAGGATAGCGGTTCCAATACCAGGTGCCGCCGACATTGGACGCGCTGTCATAGGCACGCACCTTGAGGCCGAGATCGCGCAGCATATGAAGCTGGTAGAGCCCCGCCACGCCGGCGCCGATGATCAGCGCATCGAGGCTTTCGGGCTTGGCCCGGCCGTTCTGCTCGGCCTGTTCCTTGAGATCGGTTTCCATGTGACGATCTTTCCTCCCAATCTGTTGGCCAGCTTGTCGCCGGCCGGTCTTGGGGCGCATGCTTGACGCCCGGTCGGGAAGAATAGGAACCGGATCGACGCCCGGTCTTGAACGATCTCGGCAAATCCTTGAACGATCCGCGCAAGAAGCCAGCCGGGGGATGGCGGGCGCCTTCTTCGTGCGGAAAGATCCAGATCTTGCCTCATTTGCGCGTTGCCCGCCCCTCTTATACCATCATCCAATAAGCCGGCGAACATAGACTGGCGATACATGAAGGGAGGATGCCGATGGCGGATTTGCTCGCCCCGGAAGACCTGCCCGTCTGGGTGCCGGGAAAGATCTTGTCGCGGAGCGACGGTCTCGGCTGGAACGGTGTCGGGCTCAGATCCTATCGCTACAAGGGCCAGGACGTCGAAATTCCGGCGATGCGGGATTTCATGCTGGTGTCCTACAAGATCGGCGTAACCCCGATGCGCCGCCGGTTCGACGGCAAATGGAGCCGCGAGACCTGCGGCCCCGGCACGGTATCGCTCCTGACCCGGTCGCAGAAATCGCACTGGCACTGGACCGAGGATGTCGACGTCACCCATGTCTATCTGACGCAAGGCTTCGTGTCCGATGTCGCGAGCGAGATCTGGGGCCGGCGGATCGAGGATGTCTCGCTGGCCGATGTCTTGCGCACCGACGATCCGGTCGTCACCGCGGCGGTGAACGCGATCGCCGGCGAGGCGGCGGGCACGGGGCTTGGTGGCGCGCTCTATGTCGATGCGGTGGCCCGCCAGTTGGCCATTCACCTGTTGCGCAACTATGCCGATGTGCGCGCGCCGGCGCGCCAGCCAAAAGGACAGTTTTCCGACCGGCAGCGGCGCTTCGTGACGGAGTTCATCGACGCCAACCTGCATCTGCCGCTCGATCTCAAGACCATGGCGGCGGCCGTGCATCTCGGCGCGTCGAGCTTCGCGCGCCGTTTCAAGGAGAGTTTCAGGCTCGCGCCCTACGCCTATGTCATGGAGTGCCGGCTCGACCGGGCCAGGCGCCTTCTGTCTGGCCCGCAGCATTCGGTGAAGGAGATCGCCGGCATGTGCGGGTTCTCCGATCAGGCGCATCTGACCCGGCTCTTCGTCCGCCGCTACGGCACCACGCCGTCGGCCTTCCGGCGCAAAATGCTGGTCTAGGTCATCGTCGTGGTGTCCGGTCGGGCCGCCGATCGATCCCGCGCCCGGCTGCGGGGCGCCAGCGTCGAGCGCCTGAAATCGATGACGCAAAATCGATGCTGAATCCCGCCTTGTCCTGTGGCATGTAGGCCTTGCGGATCATGCGGACCGTGACGCGGCACGAAGACGGAGCGGCAGGGTGAAGAGCGGCAAGATCATCCTTATCGTGGCGATCGTCGTCGTCATAGGCGGCGGGCTGGCGGGCTGGTGGCGCTATCAGACGCTCTATCCATCGACCGACGACGCCTATATCGGCGCGCATATCCTCACCGTCTCGCCGCAGGTCTCCGGTCAGGTGACCGACGTCCTGGTCGTCGAGAACCAGCGGGTGGCGGCCGGCGACGTGCTCGTCCGGCTCGATGCCTCGACGCTGCAGGCCGCCGTGCAGACCGCCCAGGCGCAACTCGATCAGGCCGTCCAGGCGGCTGGAGCATCTGGCTCGAATGTGCAGGCGGCCGAAGCGGCCCTCGCCTCCGCCGAAGCGCAGCTGACCGATGCGCAGGCCAGTTTCGACCGCACCAATGCGCTGTTCCAGGACGGCGACGTGGCGCAAGCCGCCCTCGATAGCGCGCGGGCCAGCCGCGACACGGCCCAGGCCAATCGGGCCTCGGCCCAGGCCGATCTGACCGCCGCCCGGCAAAGGCTCGGCGAAACCGGCGACGAGAATGCCGGCGTGCGGGCCGCGCGCGGCGCCCTCGAACAGGCCCAGATCGCGCTCGGCCACGCCACCATTACCGCGCCGGTCGACGGCTGGATCGCCAATCTCAGCCTGCGGCCGGGCGATGTCGTGATGCCAGCGCAGGATCTGTTCTCGATCGTCGAGGACGGGCATTGGTGGGTCGACGCGAATTTCAAGGAAACCGATATCCGCCGCATCCGTCCCGGCCAGTCGGCGCGGCTGTCGGTCGACATGTATCCCGGCACCACGATCACCGGCACGGTGCAGAGCCTCGGCGCCGGCTCCGGCGCGACGTTTTCGCTTCTGCCGCCGCAGAACGCGACGGGAAACTGGGTCAAGGTCACCCAGCGCTTTCCCGTCAGGATCCGAATCGAAGCGCAACCGAGTGATGCGGCGCTGCAATTGCGCGTCGGCGCCAGCACCAGCGCGCGGATCGACACGACCGTGACGCCCGCCGCCACGCCTGCCCCGACCACACCGGCCACGCCTGCCCCGGCGAGCGCGCCGGTCGAGACCGATGACGGCACCGGCGGGGATACAACGACGAGTGGCAACGCCACAAGCGGTGATCCAACGAACGGCACGACCACGGGCGACGCGGCACCGGCGAGCGCCACACCGCCCACCGACACGACGGGCGACGCCGATGCCGCGACGCCCGCGCCGCAACCCGCCGCCAGCGGCACCGGGCAGGCCACCCAGTGAGCGATACCGGCAGCGGCGACCAGAGCGGCGCCCAAGCCACCGAGGCGCCCGCGCCGCCCAAGGTCAATCCGCTGATCGTGGTGGCGGTCGTCATGACCGCCGTCCTGGAAGTCCTCGACAGCACCATCGTCAATGTCGCCCTGCCGCACATCCAGGCGGCCTTCGGCATGACCAGCGATCAAGCGGTCTGGATCCTGACGAGCTATATCGTCGCCGCCGTGGTGGTAATGCCGCTGACCGGGCTTCTGGCGCGCCGTTTCGGCCGGCGCCGGTTGATCCTCGGCGCGATCATCGGCTTCGCGAGCTTCTCGGCGCTTTGCGGGCTGTCGATCAGTTCGGAAATGCTGGTCATGTGCCGGCTCGGCCAGGGGCTCTGCGGCGCCTTTTTGATCCCGCTGTCGCAGTCGATCCTGTTCGACAGCTTCCCGCGCGAAAAGCGCGGCCAGGCAATGGCCATGTTCGGGCTCGGCGTCATCGTGGCGCCGGTGCTCGGCCCGACGATCGGCGCGCTCCTGACCGACTACTTCTCGTGGCGCGCGGTGTTCTACGTCAACCTGCCGATCGCCTGCCTGGCCTTGCTGCTGATCTCCGGCGAGATGCGCGACGAAGAGACGAGGGAGATCAAGGTCGACTGGATCGGGCTCGGGCTGATGGTCGCCGCGATCGGCGCGCTGCAGGCCACGCTCGATCTCGGCGAGACCTATGACTGGTTCGGCTCGCGCCTCATCCAGGTCACGGCCCTGGTCGCGCTGATCGCCGGCATCGCCTTCTTCGTGCGCGGCTGGCGGCTGCCGACCAATATCGTCGATCTGTCGCTCTTGCGCGACCGCAGCTTCGCCGCCGCCAATATCGCCATCATGGGCTTCGGCGCGGCGATGTTCGGGGCCATCGCCATCCTGCCGATCTTCGTGCAGGGGCTCTTGCAATACCCGACGCTGGATGCGGGCTATCTGTTCATGCCGCGCGGCCTCGCGGCCGCTTTCTCGATGGTCCTGACCGGCATGGTGCTGGTCCATCGGTTCGATCCGCGCATGCTGCTGATGATCGGCCTATGCATGACCGGATCGGGCAATCTCCTCCTGTCCCAGCTCAATCTGGATGCCGGTTTCTGGGACATCGCGCTGCCGGGCATCGTATCGGGCCTCGGCATGGGCCTGTTTTTCGTGCCGATGTCGACGCTGGCCTTCCAGAACATCGGCTCGGAACAGCAGAACGAAGCGTCCGGCATCTATGGCCTGACGCGCCAGCTCGGATCGTCCATCGGCATTTCCATCATCGGCTGGCAGGTCGCCGAGCGCACCCAGTTCCACTGGACGACGCTGAGCGCCGATATCACGCCGTTCAACCCAAGCGTGGATCTCTATCTCGCACCACTCGGTCTGGATCCCGACACGGTGGCCGGCGCCGAACAGCTCGCCAGCGAAGTCATGAACCAGGCGACGATGCTGGCCTTCCAGGATGCCTTCCTTCTATGCGCCATCGCCGCCTTCGCCATGCTGCCGACGGCCTTCCTGATGCAGCGCCCGCCCAAGGCGGAGGAAGGCACGGCCGCCGCCGCCGCACATTGACGCCCCGCCGGCCGGCGCCGATAAACAATGCCGATGCGGCGCCCCAAGCCATCCGGCACCATCGGGCGCACCCGACTGTCGGATGATGCGGAACGGGAGGACGGCGAATGGCGATCACGATCGACGAGGTGCGCGCGCTCGGCGAGCGCTGGTGCGACACGCTCAGGACCGAAGGCGGCGTCGCGGAACGCGAGCGCTTCTTCCTGCACGACAATCCGCGCATCTATGTCCAGGAACAGGGCGTGTCGATGACGCTCGACGAGCACGCCGCCTATCACAGCCAGTTCGGCAAGCAGATCCTGACGCTCGGTGATTTCACGGTCATGACGCTGTCGGAAGATCCGGACCGGGCGCGGGCGCTGGGGTCGTTCTACTGGGAAGGTCATTTCAAGGACACGACGAAGCGGCCGCTGCGCTGCGTTGTCGGCGAGGACTGGCTGCTCGAACGGACACCGTCCGGCGAGGTGAAATTCGTGCTCTGGCTCAATACGATGCACCATTTCCTCGCCGATTCCTCGGTGAAGAGCCTCGATCTGTAGGCGACGCCGCCTGCCTGGCCAGGCGATCGGGATGGCATCACTCGCCGTGCCGCGCCTTTTCATCGGCCGCCGTCCGCGCCAGCGCATCGTCCAGCTTAACCGGTGGATCGACCCCCAACAGCCGATGCAGCCGGGTGCCGGACACGGCCAGATCAGCGCGAAAATCAAGCGCGGCGAAGGCATCGCCCCCGGGAAAAGGCGCCTCCGGGCGTGCCTCTACCTGGCCGGCCCACCCCTGACAGCGGGCGAAACGGTCGAGCCACACACCGTGCGGCACCGGATCGGTGTCGGTGACGTTGAAGACCTCGCGAAACGCTTCCGCCAGACCGGCGGTGGCGGCGATCGACGCCGCGACATTGTCGACATAGCCATAGGTGCTCGTCCAGCCGAGCCAGGCCGGCGGCAGCGCGATGATCTCGGCGTCGGCCAGCATCGGTTCGAGAACCCAGCGGAAGCGGCGCTGGCGGTCGCCAGGCCCATAGACCATCGGCAGGCGCAGGATCGTCCAAGGGGTGGCCATGCGGCTGACGGCCTGTTCGATCGGGATCTTGTCATAATCATCGAGCCAGGCGTCGGCGGCATCTGCCGGGCGCGGCGGGTCGTCACGATAGGGGTAAAGGCACTTCCGAAGCGCCGCCGCCTCGCTCAGCGGGCCTGGGTCCGGCGCCCCTGTTTCGCCGCCGTGCAGAAGGCCATAATTGCGATAGACATCAAGCGAACTGATCAGGATGTAATGGGCAACGGCACCGTCGAGGACCGCGAGCAGGCGCGTCGTCTCGGCCAGCGTGTAGGCGACCATGTCGATGACGATGTCGATATGGTGCCTGTCGATCACCGCGCGTATCGCGGCCGGATCGGCCCGGTCGGCGCGCAGCCGGACGATGCCGCCCGCCTCGTCCAACGGCCCATGGCGCGACACGCAGACGACGGCGCGCCGCTCGGCCGCCATGGCGCGCGCGACGGCCTGACCGATGACGCCGCCACCCCCGAGGATCAGCGTTTTCAAGCCCACGTCTCGGCCCTTGGAGGTGAACACCTGTCGCGGGTGATCCGATCCCTTCGGCAATGCATCATGATTTCAAGGCTCTCATCTTGCGGGCGCGGGCGCGCACCGAGGCCGATGCATCGCCTTCCGCGCGGCGGAGCGCGGCTTCGGCTGGATCGGCAAGGTCCGGCGCCCGTTGCGCCGCATGCTGAAACGCGGCCATCGACCATGCCCGCAGAAAGGGCCTCTCATGGTCGAGAAACTCGGCCGCCCATGTCGCGAACCGACGCGCCTCATCAGACGTGAGGTCGAGGAATTCGACCGTCTGGCAGAGATGCAGCGCGGCCTGCCAACGGGTCACGCCATCAAGCCGGGCGATGATCGCGGCGCGCGCCGAACCTCCCGGCACGACACCGTTCTCGGCGGAATTCTTGATCAGCCAGGTCGCGCCATCCGAAACCGCCCCGTCCGGGCACGCAATGAGCGTGGCAAGATCGGCGAGAAAACCGTCACCCGCGCCGAAACGCGCGCGGATGTCCAGGAGGACGGATGTCGTCTTGCCGTCGAATTCCCGCAAAGCCCGCAACAGGTCCGGCATCTTGTCGCCTCGATATCTCGACGCCGATCCTTGGCGAAGCCATCAATCTGGAGTGCCAGTCAATCATGGCCCGCGACGCGGGGCAAAACGTGCCAGCTTTCTCCTTGGCCCTATGAGCGACGGCAGACATCGAGCAGGGCCCGCACCATGGGCCGCCGGTCCAGGCTCCGCCAGACGACGCTGGTGCCGAGCTCCATATCGGCGCCCTGCCCGCCCGCAGCGATCTCATCCGCGCCGAACGGGTTCGGCCAGTCTGTCGGTGCGAAGAACGGCCCATAGCCGGCTTGCGACAGGACCGCGGCGCCGAGAACGGTGTTCGCTTCGACAAGCGCCGGGCGGTCCGCCGTTTCCGGATTCTTGCGGTCGATTTCGGCGACGATGACCGGCGCGTCCTTGCGCGTATAGCGGATCGCCGGCGGCGTCGCCCCCCGATAGGTTCTGGCGTCATATTTCGCCGCCTTCTGCGACATCAGGGTCAGTTCCGACAAGCCCGCGAGATGGATCGGCGGATGCAGGAAGGCGACATCGATCCGGTTTTCCTCGACCTGCGCTTCGAGCGTCGCGGAATTGGCTTCAAGAAGCCGAAGCCGGGCATAGGGGTTTTCCATCCGGAAGGCCGCCAGAACGGGCACGACGATCTGCGTCGCGGCGATCTGCGTCATGCCGACGCTGAGGAACTGGCCGAGCCCCCTGTCCGCGTCGCGCGCCGCATCCACGGCCTGTTCGGTCATATGCACGATCTCACGCGCGGCTTGGGCGAAGGCGTGACCGGCCGGTGTCGGATGGGCGCCCCGCCGCCCGCGCTCGAACAGCCTGACGCCAAGCTGATCCTCGATCCGGCGCAGCCGACCGGTCAGCGCCGGCTGGGAGATGCCGACAACAACCGCCGCCCGCGCGAAGTTGCCTTCCTCATGCAGCGCGATGACGCAGCGATAGTCCGTGGTCGAGAACAATCGATCAGTTTTCCTTATTGAATCTATCGAAACCTAGTCTGGATCGATCGTTTCGATAACACCAGCTTCAGGCCGTCCACGCCACCCAGGAGGCCTTGATGCGCCGAAACTCGACAATGACCATGCTTGCGGGGCTGTTTCTCGCCTCGCCCGCTCTCGCCCAGGATGTTCCGGATTTCCAGGGGCGTTACATCGCCGCCATTTCCGATGGCGACATGCGCGCCTATGCCTATATCGACGGCCAGCTGGGCGAGCCGCGCGACACAGACGCCCTGTCGGTGATCTCACTGCCCTTGGACGAGAGCGCTCGGCTGTCGGCGATCGAAGTGTCCAATTCAGTCATCAATCCGGTCTTCTCCATCGCCGCCACGCCCGACGGCAACACGATCTTCGTCGCCGAAACGCACACCCAGCGCGAAGACGGCGACGCGACGATGCGCGACCTCGAACCGGGGACGGTGCTCCGGGCGATTTCGCTGGGCGATGACGGCTCGCTTGCGATCATCGACGAGGTGGAGATCGGCTTGGAGCCGCAAGGCGTCTCGGTCAGCGCCGACGGCCGAACGCTGGTCCTGGCCACCAAGTCTCCCGGAGACCCGCTGGCCTTCGTGACCTTCACGGATGGCGGCTTCGGCCCGGTCACCCGGCTGGCCATTCCCGACATCACGCCGATGCCCGAACTGCTCGATCAGGGACTGTTTCCGCATCACGCGGAATGGCATCCGAGCGCCGATATCGTCGCGGTCACGTTCAACTTTCGTGGCCAGGTGCGGTTTTACCAAGTGGCGCGCGCCGAGGACGGCGGGGTTGCCGGCATCACGCAATGGGGCAATCCGGTGCAAACGGGGAAATGGCCGATGTCGGGCAAATTCTCCCGCGACGGGCGTTTCTTCGTCAGCAATGATCTGCAATGGGGCGCCGATGTGCGCGGTTTCTACATCGATGCCCCGCCGAGCCAACTGACATCGATCGAACTGGCGCCGCTCGATATGGCCGAACCGCGCCATTTCGTGGTCGGCGGCGCGTCCGTGCCGCAACATGCCGAAAGCCTGGCCTTTTCCAATTCCGGCGACCTGATCGCCACCGTCAATATCGGCCAGACCTGGCTGCCCGAGGGCGCGCCCGGGCACAGCCGGTCGTCCCTGTCGCTGCTGCGCTTCGATCCGGAGGCCGGCCATCTGCACCCCGTCGGCGACTGGGCCTTCGACGGCGTCCTGCCGGAAGGCATCGCCTTCGACGCCTCCGACAGTTACGTCGTCGCCGGCGTCTTCGAATATGAGGGACCTGAGCCCCAACAGAGTGGCCTCGAGATCTGGCGCGTCGTCGACAGTGGCGACGACCCCGCTCTTCAGGACACCGGCTACCGCATCCCCACTGGACCCGGCGCGCATTCGCTGATCGTCGTCAACGAGTGAGCCGTGGCGACCCGTCCCGTCGACACACATGAACGCGGCGAATTGGGCCTGCGCCATTACGTCGATGAGGAACAGGCCAAACGTCCGACCCCGAAGCCCCGCCCGCCCGGTTGGCGGGCTGGCGGCGGCAAGGAATGTCCTGGAGTAGGAGCAACAAGAACACGTCTTTCGCCATGGCGCCGCGACAGAACATCCGCTAAACGAACAAGTATCGCCGGCTCCGCTTCCGGACCGTCGTCTCGCGACGGCCGCGAGGCAAGCAAAGCAGGTATTGGCGTCCTGGTATGTCACCGTCACCTGGGCTGGCCACTTCAGGAAGGCAAGGCAATGAAAGTTTACGGGTTCCGGATTTTCGTGTCAGACCTCTCGGAAGCGCGCACTTTCTACGCCGAGGCCTTGCGGTTGCCGATATCCTTCGAGACCGAAGAGGCAATCGGGTTTGAAGCGGGCATCCAGATCATCGTCGAAAAAGACGACGGCGAGCACGCCGGCCTTCAAGGGCGTTTCACGGGCATTTCCTTCTCGGCGGAAAACCTTCAGGCCGAGTATGAAGCCCTGACGGCCCGTGGCGTTCATTTCATCGCACCGCCCGAGGAGCAGCCCTGGGGCGGCTCCTTGGCCCACTTTGTCGACCCGAGCCAAAACATCCTGACCCTGGTGAGCGTCTAGCCTCCGCGATGATTTGCCATTCCGGCAAATGCCTCGAGACAATACCACGCTAGGAAATGGCGGGCCACGCGCGCCGGAAACACGAACTATTCCTTCGCCATCGCCCTAGGATAGCGGGTCTGCTTGATGCGCTGTAATGATCGGTTTTGCGAAGCGGTGCTCAAGCGCGCTGCTCCAACACACCGGCCGGGCGCCCTCATCGCAGATGATAGGTTAACGCCCTGGCTATCACGAACCGGACAGGATCCGAGCCTACTTCGGATACATCTCGGAAGTGAATTCCGCGGTTGCCCTCATAAACCAGGTCGGCCGGGAAGAGGTCGCGTAACTCCGCGATAATCGTCGTCTGGCAGTGGACGTATAGGGCAAAACCACCTGATTTCGGAACACCCAGCCGGATCGTCGAACCAGACCGGGTTTCTGGCGTCAGATAAGCGGGCTGCCCCCATTTCAAGGTCTCTTCGAGAGGGCCAACGCCGGGTGTCTCGGCCGCGATCTCAAAGATCAAATCGCGCAACTCCAGCAACCCAAGGCGAGCCATCTCGGGAAAGCAGGCATATGCCGCCTCGACACGCGGATCTTGGAAAGACGCTTGCGCCATCGTTGCAGAGCATATCCTTGAGGGAATGACGTCTCAATGTCAGCTCTGTCCGTAAACGCGGCGATCAACCAAGGTGCCGAACGTCGCGCAGTCAAAGACGAGTGGCGGACCACGCGAGATGAAACTGCGAATTATTCTTTAGCTGTAGTATTACGCTAAAGGACTCCCTTTGCCGCAAAACGCAGGTCGTCGTCACCGGCAACTTACCAGAACGCGACCCTGGCTCCGACATCCTTCGTCGCAAAGACAACAGGCTGGCAGGTGCAAACGGTGCGGCAGGCTATGCTTTTTGCGAAACGATCAGACGCGCCGCAATGCGCGCGAGGTCCGGTATTTCTCTGCTCCGCGCGACCTCTGGAATGACCCTGTCTTCGCTGAGCAGCGAAGCAATGCCATGAACAACGGCCCAAGCGGCAAAGGCAAGATCCTGCGCATGATCGAGTGGCGCCGAAAGTTGTAATTCTCGAACCGCATCTTGCAAAACGCCAAACGACTCGAGTGAGGCACGGCGCAAATCGGGATGGGCATCGAAGTCGGCACCGGTCAGAAACATGACCCGGTAGAGGCCTGGATGCGCCTTGCTGAACTCAAGGTAAGCCTCGGCTAATGCAATGAACCTTTGGTCAATATCAGCCGTTTCAGCGGATTTTCGGATCGTCTCATCGCGCAGACGCTCAAAGCCGCGAATCGCGAGAGCAGTTAGCAGGTCAGCCTTCGTCTTGAAGTGTGCGTGGGGCGCTGTGGCGCTTACTCCAATTGTGCTGGCAAGGGCGCGGATACTCAGGCTGCAACGGGGATCGGCCTGAAGCTCATCCTCAGCCGCGTCTAGCAAGGCCGTTCGCAGGTCCCCATGATGATACGCTGATTTCTCCATAAAATCCCAATCTAAGCATTGCAAAGTTAGCGGTGCATAGTTACATACGATGCATCAAATGATTGAGAAGCGAAAGGAGCGTAACGTGAACCAAATAACGATCAGAAAGGTGCTCCGTTGGTTCCACATTGCCGGGGGGCTCACCCTCGGCACGTATCTCTACTCGCCTTGGGGGTCTGACCCGATCTTCACTGCAGTGACACTCTTCATCGTTACGCCGGGGCTGGTGATTAGTGGTGTTTGGATGTGGAAACAGGGCGCTATCGCGCGGCTCTTCCGGCGGGCGGCGTGAGGGGTGCCTGGTGATCAATCCAGCCACTTGGTCGTGCGGGGCCGGCATTACATCTGCGACCACCATTCACGAGGGGGGCAGAACTTTTAGGATTACGAGGCCGTTTAAGCCAACAACTCTGGCCAAGGAAGATTGGCTCTAGCGCAGAAAACCATACAAAGACCTACAAAAGGTATGGCGGAGGGGGTGGGATTCGAACCCACGGAGACGTCGCCGCCTCGCCGGTTTTCAAGACCGGTGCCTTAAACCGCTCGGCCACCCCTCCCAGAGCAACCCGCACCGGGAACGGCGCAGACAAGTCACTCCAAGCTCTTAAAATTGAACATCTTCCTGTGTCTTGAGTGAGTAAAGCAAACATGGGATGCGCCAAGCCGCGCCTGTTCTCGTCTCGCCGTCACCGGTCTCTGTCGTCGCCGGTCAGGCGGGGTGCAGGACCGTCGTGCCGGTCGTCTTGCGGCTTTCGAGATCGCGATGCGCGGTCGCGGCGTCAGCCAGCTCATAGGTCTGGTTGATGGCGATCTTCACCGTCTCCTTGGCGACCACGTCCATCAGATCGGCCGCCGTGGCTTCGAGCTCGGAACGGCTCGCGATATAGGAAAAGAGCGTCGGCCGCGTCACGAAAAGCGACCCCTTTTGCGACAACAGCAAAAGATCGAGCGCCGGCACCGGTCCCGACGCATTGCCGAAGGTCACCCACATGCCGCGTGGGCGCAGGCAATCGAGCGAGGCGGGAAATGTGTCCTTGCCGACACCGTCATAAACGACATGGCACCCCTCGCCGCCCGTGATCTCGCGGACCCGATCGACGAAGCTCTCGGTCCGGTAATTGATGACGTGATGGCAGCCATTGGCGCGCGCCACCTCCATCTTCTCGTCCGACCCGACCGTGCCGATGACCGTCGCGCCCAGCGCATTGGCCCATTGGCAGGCGATCTGGCCGACCCCGCCGGCGGCGGCATGGAACAAGATGGTCTGGCCGGCCGCGACCGGAAAGGTCTGGCGCAGGAGATACTGGCTCGTCATGCCCTTCAGCATCATCGCCGCGCCGGTGTCATAGGAAATCGCGTCCGGCAGCGCGACGAGACGGTCGGCGGGAATGTTGCGCTCGGCCGCATAGCTGCCGAGCGGGCCGACATAGGCGACCCGTTGGCCGACCGCGACATCGGTCACGCCGTCGCCGACGGCGATCACCTCGCCCGCCCCTTCATTGCCGGGGATGAAGGGCAGTTCGGGCGCCGGATAGAGGCCGCCGCGGAAATAGGTGTCGATGAAATTCAGGCCGATGGCATGCTGGCGAATGCGCGCCTCGCCGGGGCCGGGTGCTGGAAGCTCGACATCTTCGAGGGTCAGAACCTCGGGGCCGCCGGTTTGATGAACACGGATCGCCTGAACCATCGCCATGCCTCGCTGTCGCCGGCCCGGCCGGCAGGATCATTGTCGGCGGCGACTGTCGCCCCGAAGATCGGTCAGGTCAATGACATCCGATCAATGACATGGCGTTACGGCAACGGAGAGCACGCACGGCCTGTCGCCGGCGCCTAGCTCGTCTCGTCGGGATCGGCACGGGCGCCGTCGACCGTCCGCTTCAGGCTGACGCCGACGAAATAGAGCGTTGTCAGCACAAGCCCCATCTCGACCAGCGGGCGCGGCTGCAATTCGGCGAGGAGAGCGGCGATGGCGAGCGCCGACCAGACCCCGAGCAGGATGAGCGTCATCGGCCGGTTACCGGCGACGCGGACCGGATGCACCACCGCGATCGGCGCGACCGTCAGCAGGCTGAGCGCGATGACGATGGTCACCGACAGCCAGCCCGGCGGCGAGAACAGGAAGAAATAGAAGACAACGAGATTCCAGATCGTCGGGAAACCGACGAAATAATTGTCCCGGGTCTTCTGGTTCCGGTTGGCGAAGAAGGCGGCCGCGCTCAGACAGACAAGTGCCGCGCAGGGAATGGCCATCGCGTCGGGGACGAGCCCGGCCATGGCCAACGCATAGGCCGGCACGAAGACATAGGTGATGTAGTCGACGACGAGATCGAGCACCTCCCCGTCCCAGTCCGGCAATACCTCGCGCACCCGCGCCTTGCGCGCCAACGGACCGTCGACCGCGTCGACGAACAGCGCGATGCCGAGCCAGACGAACATCTCTGTCCAGGCATTGTTGACCGCGGCGATGAGCGCCAGGAGCCCCCACACCACGCCGGACGCGGTGAAGAGATGAACCGCGGCGGCGAACAGGGTGCCGCGCGGGAGCCGGAACAGCGGAGGACGTGTCATGATTCTGTAATATGGCGCACGTCCCGCGCTTTGCAAACCGCGAACGCGCGCGCCTGTTGCGGAACGATCCCGAACAACCTATCGCGGCCTGCGACGACGCTGCCGCTGGGCGCGCGTCGAGATCGTGCTACATCTTTGCGCGATCGGCGGAACCAGCGGGAGACGACCGGCATGATGGACAGGCGCGAGAGGGCGAACGAGATGGAGAGCGGCGCGGGCGCGCCCGGCCCGCGCATCGCGGTCGTGGGGCGCGGGCCGGCCGGCCTCGCCGCCGCCGTGCTGCTGTCGCATGCCGGCCTCAAGGCGACATTGATTGGGCCGAAAGCGGATCCCGATGACGGCCGCTCGGTGGCGATCATGCTGCCGGCGGTGCGGCTCCTGACCGATGCCGGCGCCTGGCCGGCGGACCGGTCATGGCCGCTCAGAACGCTACGCATCGTCGACGACACGGGCCGGCTCCTGCGGGCGCCAGAAGCCGGTTTCGACGCCAGCGAGATCGGCGAGACCGCCTTCGCCCACAGCATTCCGGCGGCGGACCTGGCGGCCGGGCTCGAAGCCCGCCTCGCCGACGACAAGAACATCACGCTGGCCTCCGAGCCCGTGACGCAGGTGCTGCCCGGCGGGAGCGCGACGACGCTCGTGACCGCGAGCGGCCGGTCGATCGACGCCGATCTCGTCATCGCCGCCGACGGGCGCCGCTCGCTCTGCCGCGACAGCGTCGGGATCCGGCTCGACATCAAGCCCTATCCGCAATCGGCAGTGGTGTTCGACATCACCCATCAGCGCGACCATCGCGACGTGTCGACCGAGTTCCACCGGCCGAACGGCCCGTTCACGCTGGTGCCGATACGGCGCGACCGCTGCGGCGTCGTCTGGGTCGAGGACAAGGCCGGCGCCGACCGGCTTCTGGCCTGTGACGACCGGGCGCTCGCGCGCGCGGTCGACACCGCGAGCCACCGCCTTCTCGGCCGGGTCGCGGTCGCCGGCCCGCGCCGCGCCTATCCGCTCGCCCATGGCACGGCCTCTGAATTCGCGGCCAAGGGCGTTCTGTTGATCGCCGAAGCCGCGCATGTGATGCCGCCGATCGGCGCGCAGGGGCTCAATCTGGGCTTGCGCGATGCGGCGGCGGCCGTCGATGCGATCGTCGATCACTGCCGGAACGGAGTGATCGACCGCAAGGCCGTCGAACGGACCTACAGCCAGTCGCGCGGCCTCGATATCGGCGTGCGGATGACCGGCGTCGACATCCTGAACCGCTCGCTATTGTCCGATCTCGTGCCGGTTCAGGGCGTGCGCGCCGCGGGTCTCGGTGCGCTGGCGCATATCGGCCCCTTGCGGCGGCTCTTCATGCGCGAGGGCATGGCGCCGCGCCTCGGCCTGCCGCGCAGCATGCGCTCGGCGGAAGGGCTTTGAGAACCGATGCGTTCCCGAAGACAGACGCCCGCACCGTCTCCCCCGGGCTTGTCCCGGGGGCCAGGGCGACGGACCCCTGGCTCCTCGCGCTAGAGTGCCGGAACGCATCCGGCGATGACGACCCATTTCTAGATGCATTAAGCGCTTCGCATCGGTGAGATAGCACCTCGGCAGTTATCGGCCGGGCACGCTCAGAACAGGCTGGACGGTATCAGCCCGCTTTTGATCAGATAGAGCGCGGTCGTCAGCGTGAACACCGACAAAATCGTGCCTATCACCACCGCGCTCGAAGCACGCTGGACATAGGTGTCGTATTGCTGGGCGATGACGAACACATTGGTCGCCGGCGGCAGCGCGGCCATCAGAACCGCCGTATAGACCCAGATCGGATCGAAGCCGCCAACGAAGCTCAGCGCGATCAGAACCAGCGCCGGATGGACGATCAGCTTCAACAGCATCAGGAACGGCAGTTCGGGGGGAACCCGCTGCACTGGCCTGAGCGCGAAGGTGATGCCCATGGCGAACAACGCGCATGGGGCCGCCGCGCCGCGCAGGGAATCGACAATGCTGAGCGCGGCACCCGATGGATAGAATTCAAAATAGGCCGCGACGGCGCCGGCGATGGTGGCGATGATGAAGGGGTGCAGGAAAATCCGCTTCAGCGCCTGAACGATAAGGCTAAGCGCGGACGCCTTTTCCCCGCCGGCCAGCGCCATCAGAAGCGGCACCACGGTGAACAGCATCGTGTTGTCGAAACAGAAGATCAGGGCGGCCGGCACGGCTGCTTCCGCGCCGAGGGCGGCGATCGTCAGCGGCGGACCCATATAGCCGATATTCGAATAGGAGCCGGCCACCCCCTGGATGGTCGCTTCCTTGATATTGCCGCGCGTCACCAGGAAGCCGACGGCGAAGGCCAGCGCGAAGGCCGTATAGGTGATGAAGGTCGTGGTGGCGATGAAGGGCCAGTTGCCCAGCTCCTCGAACGGGGTCTGGGCGACGAGCGAGAAGATCAGCGCCGGCAGCGCGAAATAGACGATGAAGGTGTTGAGCCAAGCCAGCCCTTCCTGCGGGATCTTGAAGATCCGCCCGCCGATATAGCCGATCAGGATCAGTCCGAAATAGGGGAGCGCGAGACCGATAACGTCTGCCAAAGAACCCTGCCCCTCGCCGCTCTTGCTCTTCGCGGGTCATGTCCCGTTCGGACCCTGCCGGTCGCGAAGCGCTCCAAAGCGGCATGCAGAACGAGCGCCATGAAAACGACATGATGGTCCGACGGTCTCGCTATCGGCTTTGCCGTTGAGGGTCAATCAGGCAGGCCCCTCAGACCTGCCTTGCGCGAACCGCCGGACGTGACCTGCTTGCGCGGCGGGTCCGGAGCGCACCATATTGCGTAAGAACGGGTTACGCGGATGTTGAGCGATCGGGGCGCGCATGATACCGCCGGCCGGAACGCATAAGAGCGCTCGCAACTCACGTGAGCGCGCGCACAAGTCACGCGGTGATGGAATGGCTTTGAGAGAAGCGAAATACGGGATCGGACAGGTCGTCCGCCACAGGCTCTATCCCTTTCGGGGGGTGATCTTCGACATCGATCCGGTGTTCGACAATACCGAGGAATGGTGGCTGGCCATTCCCGAAGCCGTGCGCCCGCGCAAGGACCAGCCCTTTTACCATCTCCTGGCGGAAAACGACGAGACCGAATATGTCGCCTATGTCTCGGAGCAGAACCTTCTGCTCGACGATACCGGCGATCCGGTGCGCCATCCGCAGGTCGCCGAATGGTTCGAGCGCGAAGCGGACGGCCATTACAAGCTGATCCACGCCGAGGTGCATTGAACCTCGGTTCCGAGCGACATATCAGCGCGTAGCCGCGACCCGCATGTTAGCCGGATCGCAGGCGGCAATCGGAAAACAGACTAGGCGTCGGGCGTGATGCCCGACACCGGTCGACAACCGGCGCCGGGGAGATCAGTTACTGGCTGTCGCCTTGCTGTTGCTGTTGCAACTGCTCGCGGGCCTGTTCGGCGCGCTCCTGAAGGCCACGCTGCACGTCCTCGCGACCGGCCTGATAGTCGGCCAGGTTCTGCCCCTCGCCATCGAAGGCGGCGGTGAAGCCGACCAGCGTGAAGCCGATGGCGACGGCCTGTTCGGTCCGGTTGACGACCTGCATCATAAGATTGTTACCGGCCTTCATCTGATCGATGAGCGCCTGGTCGATTTCCGCTTCGGCGCTGCAGAACTGCTGGGTGCAGATGATGAAGATGGCCTGTTGCGGCTGATTTTCGTCGATGGCGAAGCCGATGCCCGGCGGCAGCAGCACGGCGGTCGGCACTTCGAACAGAATGCGCGGCGTCTGGCCCTCGGCGACGCGGATCGAGGCGGCCGCGATCGGCTGACCTTCCTGATTGCGCGCTTCCTGGCGGGTGATGCAGATCTCCTGGGCCGGTTCGCCCTCGGTCACGCACAGCTTGCGCCACGGATTGGGCGCCTCTTCCTCGGCCGCCGTTTGCGCCTGTGCCGGCGTCGCGATGCTGAAAAACGCCGCGGTCGCGGCGACCGCGGTAACCGTCAGGGTCGTCGTCACCGCGCGCCCAAAGCTCGTGAATGCCATTCGTCGCTCTCCGTTGCCAACGAAGCCCGCATCCGGAACGGCGCGAGCCTGCTCTCCTTGTCCGGACCGGCCATCTGTTCGGAACCGGCCATCATCCTGCACTGGGATCGACGGCTTTCATGCCGACCGCTCCTCCCGGATGCCGGATCCGCCGCCGCCCACGAAACCACCTGGGATCGGGCGGCTATCCTGCCGGCCACAACGGCCCGCCGGTCGCGCTAGATCCGCCGCCGGCGATCCGTGACGCGGTTTTGCGGCAAAACCGTGTCTGGCCTCCGGCGGCTTTTGTGATGCGCCAGCGCTTCGGACAGGTCAAGCGGGGAAACCGGAAATGCGCCGCAAAGCGCCCGGCACGGAGCTGCCGGCCCAAGGATCGCCTTATCTCATGGTAAGATCGACCATTGATTCGATGCCAGAGATCGGTCGCCAGGCGCGAGAGCCGCGCGAGACCACGACCACCGCCGGACAAGACCGCCGCGAGAGACAAACCCACCGCGAGACATGAGAAAGGCGTGACGGCCGACATGGATGTCCTCCTTCCCCATCGACATCGGGACGACCGGGTGCCGTCGCTTGCGCGCCTGGCCGGCTTCGCGGCGGGTCTCGCGCTGATGTTGTGCGCGCTGCCAGGGGCCGCGACCGCCGAGATCGAACTGGACCATCGCCATGGCATCGCCATGCATGGCGAGCCGGCCTATCCCGAGGATTTTACCCATTTCGGCTATGTGAACCCGGATGCGCCGCAGGGCGGCCGGCTGACGCTCGGCGTGCTCGGCAGTTTCGACAGTCTCAACCCGCTCGTCGTGCGCGGCGTGCCGGCGCGCAACGTGCGCGGGCTGATGATCGAATCCCTGATGACGCGGAGCTATGACGAGCCCTTTACGCTCTATGGGCTGATCGCCGAGACGATCGGCGTCAGCGACGACCGGTCCGTGGTCGAGTTCCGCCTCAGGCCCGAAGCGCGGTTTTCCGACGGCACGCCGCTGACCGCCGAGGATGTACTGTTCTCCTTCGAACTCTTGCGCGACAAGGGCCGGCCCAATCACCGCAGCTTCTACGCCAAGGTGCAGTCCGCCGAGATCCTCGATCCGCACACGATCCGCTTCACCATCGGCCCGGAAATCGACCGCGAGATGCCGATGATCCTCGGCCTGATGCCGATCCTGTCGAAACAGGCCACCGATCCCGAGGTCTTCGCCGATGGCGGGCTCGTCCCGCTCCTCGGCAGCGGCCCCTATGTCATCGCCGAGGCCGATCCCGGCGCGTCTGTCACCTATGCGCGCGATCCCGACTACTGGGCGCGCGATCTGGCGGTAACGCGCGGCCACTTCAATTTCGACGAGATCCGCTACGACTATTATCGCGACGGCAATACGATGATGGAGGCGTTCAAGCGCGGCCTCTATGACGTGCGCGGCGAGGACGATCCGACGCGCTGGGCCACGCAATACGACTTCCCGCTGGCCCGCGAGGGCGGCGTCGTGACCGAAGAACTCGACATCGGCGTGCCGCGCGGCATGACGGCCCTGGTGTTCAACACCCGCCGCCCCTTCTTCGCCGATGCCCGGGTGCGCCAGGCGCTAATCGGCCTGTTCGATTTCGAATGGATCAACCGCACGCTCTATCACGATCTCTATGCCCGCACGGGAAGCTTCTACGAAGCGAGCGAACTCTCGGCGCGCGGCCGGCCGGCCGACGACCGCGAACGGGCGCTGCTCGCGCCCTGGCTCGACTATGTGAAGCCCGAGATCATGGACGGCAGCTACGACATGCCGGTGACCGACGGCTCGGGCCGCGACCGGGCCGGCCTGCGCCGGGCCATCCGGCTTCTCGCCGAGGCCGGCTACGAGATCGTCGACGGCCGGCTGGTCGATACTCGGAACGGCGCGCCGGTGCGCTTCGAATTTCTCGCCGCCAACCCGCCGCAGGAGCGGCTGGCGCTGGCCTATCGCGAGATCCTGCAGCGCGTCGGGATCGACATGACCGTGCGGCTCGTCGATTCGGCGCAATATCAGCGCCGCCAGACCGATTACGACTTCGACATGATCCAGAATTTCTGGTTCGCGTCCCTGTCGCCGGGCAATGAACAGTCCTTCTATTGGGGGTCGGAAGCGGCCGACAATGAAGGCACGCGCAACTATCCCGGCATCCGCAATCCCGCCGTCGATGCCATGATCGAAGCGCTTCTGGCGGCCGAAACCCGCGACGATTTCATCGCGGCGGCGCGCGCTCTCGACCGCGTGCTGATTTCCGGCGATTATGTCATTCCGCTCTATCATCTGCCGCGACAATGGGTGGCCCATTCGAGCGGCGTGGGGCGTCCCGAAAAGACGTCGCTGTTCGGCTATATCGTGGAGACGTGGTGGCGCGAGGAATGATTATCGGCAGCGATCGCGTGCGGGCGCGCTACCGCGCCGACGGGCTTTGGTCGGACCGGCTGCTGCATGACGCGGTGGCCGAACGCGCGGCGGACAGCCCGGACACGGCCGCGATCGTCCGCGCCGACCGCAAGGCCGCGACGGCCTGGAGCTGGGGCGATGTCGACCGGTCGAGCACGGCGCTGGCCGCGCGGCTCCTCGATATCGGCGTCAAGCAGGACATGCGCATCGCGCTTCTGAGCGAGGATCCGACGCGCTTCGCCATCGCGCTGCTGGCCGCCTCGAAGGCCGGCCTCATTCTGGTGCCGCTGTCGCCGCTGTCGGGTGCCCAGCACATCACCGACACGCTCGAAGCCGGCCAGGTCTCGGGCATCATCAGTGACGACGGCGCGGCGCTCGATCTCGCTCTGCGGGCGGCGAGCCGGCTGATGACCGTGCGGTTCTTGTTCGCCTTCGGCGCCGAAAGAAGCGACGGCATCGTCAATCTCGACGAGACCGCCCTGCGCAGCGCCCGGCCCGACGATCTCAGCGGGCTTCTGCCGCGCGCCTCGGCGCCGGGCGACCACTGCCTGTCGCTGAGTTTCGGCGATGGCGGCGGCACCGGCCGGGTGTTCGCGCGCAGCCATAATCAGTGGCGCAGCGCGGGTTATCTGGCGGCCAAGCGCCTCGATCTCCAGGAACGCGCGTCGCGGCTTCTCTGCCCCTATCTGGCCGCCGCGCCGGCCACCCAGTTCGGCGCTATCGCGCCATGGATCGTCACCGGCGCGACGCTAGTGACGACGGCGCCGATGGGCCCGAACGCGCTGGCCCAGGCCTGTCGGCTGATCGAGGCGACCCATTGCCTGGCGCCGGCATCCTTCGAGACAGCCATGACGCACGCCTTCGCCGAGACGGGCGACGACGCGCCGCATATCGTCGCCATCGCCCAGCCCGGCGCGACGGCCGAACCACCCGCCGACGACGCGGCGGATCACCCGGCCGAAACCGACGGCATGACCGGACACGAAGACGCGGTGGCGGCCGAGGATGGCGTCACGGAGGACAACGTCGTCGAGGATGGCTCCCCGATGAATCGCCTCACGCTGGCGACCGCGCTGGGTCCGGCCGGCCTCCTCTTCCACGATCCGAGCGATGCCCGGTCGATCCCGCTCGGCGTCGTCGACGCACTGAGCCTCGACGGCACCGAGACCATCCTCCAGGAGACCCAGATTCGCGGCGTCGCCGATCTCGCCAAGACGCTGCCGAAATCGGGGCTCGTGCGCGGCGAACTGGCGTTGTCGGGGGCCGCCGCCGCGACGACCTGCTGCGTGCTCGACGATCCGGCGCGGCCGCGTTTCCGGCTCGTCTCGGACATGACGCTGACGCGCATGCGCGCCGGCATCACCTCGACCGAGCCCGCGACCATCGCGATCGTCGGGCGCATGGACAGCGCGGTGCAGATCGGCGGGGTCGCCATCGAGCCGCTGCTCGACGACGATGCCGCGGTCCAAGCGAGCCAGGCCGGCACGGGGGATGCCGCCGACCCGCCGCTCGCGGTGACGGTGGTGAGCGATCCGCTGCTTGGCCAGCGCCTGTCGTCGGATGCGGACGATCCCTTCGCGACGCGCGATGTCGCGCTCAGACGCGACAACGGCCAGGACTGGCTCGTCGACATGCTCGGCAACGAGGCGGCGCGCGGCGCCTGCCAAAGGCTGGCCGAAGCCGCCGAGAAACAGCGCGCCGCGCGCCAACCGGCGGCTGACCTCGAGACGGACGGTGCGGCCGAGGACAAGCCGTCGGCGCGCGCGGTGCTCGATCTGGTCCAAAGCCAGCTCGACATCGCCGATCTCGCCGAAGCCGCCGGCGGCGGCGCGGTGGATCCGGCGACCGTCGACGCCGTCACGCTGGCGCTGAAGAAGCTCGCCGCCGCCGCGCGCTGATCCCATCTCGGCACGACTTCAACCGCGCCGTGTGGACGGGTCGCATCGCGCTCCCCACATGCAAAGACCGGGCTATCGCCAGGCCTCGAAAGGACCCCGAACATGCGGATCGACATCGTCTCCGACGTCATGTGCCCCTGGTGCTATATCGGCAAGCGCCGGCTCGAGACCGCCATGGCCGGACGGCTCGATCTGTCCTTTGACGTGACATGGCGCCCCTTCAAGCTCGACGGCACCATTCCCGAGGGCGGCATGGACCGGAAGGCCTATCTGGAGCGTAAGTTCGGGGGGCCGGAAGCCGCCGCCGACATCTATGCGCGGATCTCCGAGGCCGGCCATCTCGAAGGCATCGCCTTTGCCTTCGACGCCATCCCACGGTCGCCGAACACCACCAACGCCCACCGCCTGATCCGCTGGGCCGGCGATGCCGATGTGGTCGATGCCGAACATACAGGCAAGCCCGTGCAGGACGCGATCGTCGAGCGGCTGTTCGCCCGCTATTTCCTCGAAGGCGGCGATGTCGAAAGCCCCGACGCGCTCGGCCATCTCGCCGACGCGGCGACCGATGCCGATCTCGGCGACATCGAAACGCGGCTGCGCTCCGACGAGGACCGCGACATCGTGGCCGCCGAGATCGAACACGCCCAGCGCATCGGCGTCACCGGCGTGCCGACCTTCATCTTCGACAACCGGCTGGTCGTGGTCGGCGCGCAAGGAGCCGATGTGCTGATGGCCGCCATGGCCCAGGCCGAACAGGCGGCCGACGAGACCGCCACGGCTTGAGGCCGGTCACGCTCTCAGGCCGCCTCGGCGAGAGCCGCGAGATCAGCCAGAACGCGCCGCGTGCCGGCCAGCCGGTCGCCCGCCTCGCGCCAGTCGCGCATCAGCACGATCCGGTTGTCGGGCCGCACCTTGGCCCGCGATCCCTGCTCTGAGATATAGCCGATGAGGTCGGCCGGATTGGCGAAGCGGTCGTTGCGCAGGCCCAGCACCAGTCCCTTGGGTCCGGCCTCGACCCGGTCGACGCCGGCCCGGCGGCACAACAGCTTGATCTTCACGACATCGAGCAGGTCCTCGATTTCCTCCGGCGGGCGCCCGAAACGATCGGCCAGCTCGGCGGCGAACTCCTCGACCTCGTCCTCCGATCCCACCTGGCCGAGCCGGCGATAGAGCGTCAGCCTGACATCGAGATCGGGCACATAGTTCTCGGGGATCATGACCGGGGCGCCGAGCGCGATCTGCGGCGACCATTGCCCGTCCTCGACCGCGTCGGCGCCGTCGCGCAGCGCGGCCACCGCCTCTTCGAGCATCGACTGGTAGAGCTCGAAGCCAACCTCCTTGATATGGCCGGACTGTTCGTCGCCAAGAAGATTGCCGCTGCCGCGGATATCGAGATCGTGGCTCGCCAGCATGAAGCCGGCGCCCAGCGAATCGAGCGATTGCAGCACCTTGAGCCGCTTTTCCGCCGCCGGCGTCAGCATCTTGTTCTCCGGCACGGTGAAATAGGCATAGGCGCGCATCTTCGACCGCCCCACCCGGCCGCGCAGCTGATGCAGTTGGGCGAGGCCGAACATGTCGGCGCGATAGACGATCAGCGTGTTCGCCGTCGGAATGTCGAGCCCGCTCTCGACGATCGCGGTCGACAGCAGCACATCATAGCGCCCGTCATAGAAAGCGGTCATGATGTCTTCGAGCTGGCGCGGCGTCATCTGGCCATGGGCGATCGCCGTGCGCACTTCCGGCACCGTGTCGGCGAGAAAGGCGCGCGCTTCCTCGATATCGGAAATGCGCGGACAGACGAAGAAGGTCTGGCCGGAGCGGTAATGCTCGCGCAGCACCGCCTCGCGCAGGATGACCGGGTCGAAGGGCGTGACATAGGTGCGCACCGCCAGGCGATCGACCGGCGGGGTGGCGATGATCGACAGATCGCGGATGCCGGTCATGGCCAGTTGAAGCGTGCGCGGGATCGGCGTCGCCGACAAAGTGAGCACGTGGATGTCGGCCGCGATCTCCTTGAGCCGCTCCTTGTGGGCAACGCCGAAATGCTGCTCCTCGTCGACGATCAGAAGACCGAGATTCTTGAAGGCGATCGACTTGCCGAGCAGCGCATGGGTACCGACCACGATGTCGATGGACCCGTTCGCGATGCCTTCCTTGACGGCTGAAAGCTCCTTCGGTCCGACCATGCGTGAAGCCTGCGCGATGCGCAGCGGAAACTCGTGGAAGCGGTCGGAAAAAGTGCGGAAATGCTGCCGCGCCAGGAGCGTCGTCGGCACCACGACGGCGACCTGCTTGCCGGCGGCGGCCGCGACGAAGGCGGCCCTGAGCGCGATCTCGGTCTTGCCGAAGCCGACATCGCCGCAGATCAGCCGCTCCATCGGCTGACCCGCCGCGAGGTCGTCGAGCGTCGCGTCGATCGCGGTCTGCTGGTCCTCGGTTTCCTCATAGGGAAACCGCGCGCAGAACTCGTCGAACAGCCCGTCGGCCGGCGCCAGGCGCGGTGCGGTCTTGAGGCTACGCAGCGCGGCGGTCTTGATCAGGCTGTCGGCCATCTCGCGGATGCGCTGCTTCAGCCTTGCCTTGCGCGCCTGCCAGCCGGTGCCGCCGAGCCGGTCGAGCTGCGCCGCCGCCTCGTCCGAACCGTAGCGCGACAGGAGTTCGATATTCTCGACCGGCAGGAACAGCTTGTCGCCGCCGGCATAGTGCAGTTCGACGCAGTCATGCGGCGCGCCGGCCGCTTCGACGGTCTTGAGGCCGGCGAACCGCCCGATACCGTGATCGACATGGACGACGAGATCGCCGGCCGACAGGCTGTTGAGCTCGGACAGGAAATCGGCCGGCCGCCGCGCCTTGCGGTTGCGCCGCACATAGCGGTCGCCGAGAATGTCCTGTTCGCCGATGACCGCGAGATCGGGGGTTTCGAAGCCAGCTTCGAGGCCGAGCGTGGCGAGCAGGACGGCGCCGCGCTCGGCCGTGCCGGCCTGGTCCTGCCAGCGCGCGATGGTGCGGATCGGCCCGACGCCATGATCGGCCAGCATGTCGGCCATCCGGTCGCGGCCACCCTCGGTGAAGGTGGTCACGAGCACCGTCTTGCCGGCTTTGCGCAGATCGCCGATATGGCGTGCCACCGCGTCGAAGACGTTGCGGCCGGGATCAGACCGTTCGGGGATGAAGTTGCGGCCGGTCCGGGCACCGACGGAAAACACCGTCGCCGTCCTGTCGTCGGTCTCGAAGGGCGTGATGTCGGCCGCCGCGCGGTCGGTCAGCGCGGCCTGCCAGGCCGAGTCATCCAGATAGAGGCTGTCGGGCGCGATCGGCTTGTAGCCGCTCGATGGCGCTTCTTCGAGATGCCGGCGGCGCGCTTCGTGATAGTCGACGACCAGCTTGTGGCGCTCGATGCGGGCTTCCTCGACGAGATGGTCGAGGATGATCGGCACGTCGCCGGTATGATCGAACAGGGTTTCGGTCGTCTCGTGAAATAGCGGCAGCCAGTGTTCCATGCCTGGCATGCGGCGGCCGGCGCTGACGGCTTCATAGACCGGGTCCTGTCCGGTGCCGGCGCCGAACAGCGCCAGATAGGCCGAGCGGAACCGCCGGATCGCGGCCTCGTCGAGCGCGACCTCGCTCATCGGCGCGAGATCGAGACGACGTTCCTGGCTCAGCGAGCGCTGGGTCTCGGCATCGAAGCCACGAATGGTTTCGAGCGTGTCGCCGAAGAAGTCGAGCCGCACCGGCGCCGCGCGCCCGGCGGGAAACAGATCGACGATGCCGCCGCGTACCGCGACCTCGCCCGCCTCGCGCACCGTCGAGGTGCGCTCGAAGCCGTTGCGCTCGCACCAGCCGAGCAGATCGGCCATCTCGACGATCTGACCGGGCTTCAGGCTCATCGTATGCGCCCGGATGAAGCCATGCGGCACCGTGCGCTGGCTGGCGGCGGCCACGGTGGTCAGCAGAAGACGCGGCCGCTTGCGGCTACCGCGATGGACGCGCGCCAGCGTGCTGAGCCGCTCGGCCAGGATATCGGGCGCCGGCGACACCCGGTCGTAAGGCAAACAGTCCCAGGCGGGAAAGGACAGCACGCCGACATCGGGGCTGAAAAAACGCAAGGCGTCCGCGAAGGCGGCCAGCCGCTGGCCGTCGCGCGCAACGAAGACGGCGGAGACCGTGGCGGGTTTCGCCGCATGCGACAGGCGCGCGATATCGGCCGCGATGCGCGCGTCGACCCCTTGCGGCGCGCCAGAAAAAACGACGCGCGCGCCGCGGGCGATCCAGTCACCATCGGGCGCGGGCGTTTGGGATGTGGCGAGAGCTGCGGTCATGACGGCGTGTCTGGGATCCTGTGGAGCGGTCGGCCGGTCATCCGGCGTCGCCGGCGGTCGGATGGGCGGCATGAAAGGCCAGAAGTGCCTGGAATACCGGCGAATCATGTTCGGGCGGTATCGGCGTCTGGCCGGCGATCCAGCCATAGAGGTCGAGATCCTGAACCGCGAGCAGCGCCTCGAAGCGGTCGAGTTCGGCCTCGTCCATTCCGGCGATATGGTGGTCGGCGAAGCGGCCGAGCAGAAGGTCCATTTCGCGGATACCTCGATGCCAGGCGCGGAACAGCATGCGCCGGCGGCGCGGCGACAGATCGGCGCTCGACATATCCGTTCCCGTCATCGATCGTCCTTCGCTCAAGCTGTCTTCTCAAGACCCTGTGTCGCTGGTCCGCCAAGCCGGAGGCCGGCAGTCGTCGCGCCGTCGGGTCCCGCTAGCAAGGGCGCTGATATAGCTGCTGACCGGCCGCTTGTCAGGTCCGGCGGCGCGCCAGTTGGCGCAGATCTGGGTCCTATTGCGCCAGGCGGCCGTGGCGGTCAGGCGATTTGCATAGCGGAAGCGGGCGTGTATCGCTTTTCGAGCAAGCCCAGGTGAAGGACCATGCGCCCCGACAGCCTCAACCCCCTGTTCGCCGACCTCTCGGTGCTCGCCGGCATCGGCCCGAAACGGGCGCAGGCCTTCAACCGCCTGCTGTCGCGCGATGCCGAGACGCCAGCGCGGGTGATCGATCTCCTGTTTCACGCACCGACCGGCGTCATCGACCGGCGCCCGGTCGCGCTCCTGGCCAGCCTGACGCTGCCGGCGGTGGCGACGTTCCGGGTCCGTGTCGGCGAACACAGGCCGCCGCCGCGCGGCTCGCGCGCGCCCTATCGCATCTCGACCATGACCGAGGCCGGCGATGATTTGACCGTGGTCTTCTTCCGGGCCGATCCGCGTTGGCTCGAACGCACGCTGCCCGAAGGATCGGTGCGGCTTGTCAGCGGCCGCATCGATCTCTTCGACGGCCGCGCCCAGATGGCCCATCCCGACCATATGGTCGACCCCGCGAGCGGCACGATTCCGCCCTTCGAACCGGTCTACCGCAAGACAGCCGACCTGACGGGGCATCATATCCGCGCGGCCATCGAACAGGCCCTGCCCCGCATCCCCGTTCTCGACGACTGGCTACGCCCCGATCTTCTGGCGCAGCGTCGCTGGCCGGGCGTCTCGGACGCTCTTGCGGGCCTGCACGACCTGCCAGATGCCGGGACGCCCGACAGCGGAACGGCGGACAGCAGGACGGCGAGTGACGACATCGGCGAGCGTGCGCGCAATGGCCCGGACAGTCCCGGCTGGCAGCGGCTCGCCTATGACGAACTCCTGGCCGGCCAACTTGCCCTGGCGCTGGTCCGCCGCTCGATGCGGGTCACGTCCGGGATCGCGCGCCGGGCCGACCGGACGGCGGTCGATGCGGCGATCGCCAACCTGCCCTTTCCCCCGACCGGCGCGCAGGTGCGGTCGGTGTCGGAGATCATCGCCGACCTCGAAGCGCCGCAGCGGATGATCCGCCTGCTGCAGGGCGATGTCGGCAGTGGCAAGACCGCCGTCGCCTATCTCGCCATGGCGCATGTCGCTGCCTCGGGCGCGCAATCGGTGCTGATGGCACCGACGGAACTCCTCGCCCGGCAGCATTACGAGACGCTGTCGCGCTTCGCCGCCCGCGACGGACTGTCCGTCGCGCTGTTGACGGGCCAGCTCAAGACGGCGCAGGCGCGGGCGGCGCGCGATGCCGCCCAGTCCGGCGCGGCGGACATCGTCGTCGGCACCCAGGCGCTGTTCCAGGCCAGCACCTCCTATGCCCGGCTCGGGCTCGCGGTGATCGACGAGCAGCACCGCTTCGGCGTCCATCAGCGGCTCGATCTCGCCGCCAAGGGCGGCGATGTCGACCTTCTGGTCACGACGGCCACGCCCATCCCGCGCACCCTGCTTCTGAGCTTTTACGGCGACATGGACGTTTCTCGGCTCGACGAGAAGCCGGCGGGCCGCCAGGACATCGACACCCGCATCATCTCGTCCGAGCGGATCGACGAGGTTGTCTCGGCCGTCGGGCGCACGATCGAGCGCGGCGAACGGGTCTACTGGGTCTGCCCGTTGGTCGAAGAATCCGAAGCGATCGACGCCCAGGCCGCCGAAGCGCGCCATGCCGCCCTCGCCCAACGGTTCGGCGACCGCGCGGCCCTGCTGCATGGCCGCATGCGGCCCGACGAGAAGGACCGGGTCACCACCGCCTTCCGCGACGGCGATGTGGCGATCCTGGTCGCGACCACCGTGGTCGAGGTCGGCGTCGACGTGCCGGAAGCGAGCCTCATCGTGGTCGAGAGCGCGGAACGGTTCGGCCTCGCCCAGTTGCATCAGCTGCGCGGCCGGGTCGGGCGCGGTGCGGCCGCCTCGCATTGCCTCCTGGTCTATACGCCGCCGCTCGGCGACACGGCGATGCAACGGCTGACCATGCTGCGCGAGACCAATGACGGCTTCCGCATCGCGGAGGAAGATCTGCGGCTGCGCGGCGGCGGCGATGTGCTGGGCGCGCGCCAGAGCGGGCTGCCCGCTTTCCGCATCGCCCGGCCCGAACATCATCTCGATCTCATCGAAACCGCGCGCGACGACGCCCGTCTGACACTCGACCAGGACCCGGGCCTGACCAGCGACAGGGGCCGCCAGCTCCGGGTCCTTCTGCATCTGTTCGAGCGCTACGAGGCGACGCGCTACCTCGATTCGGGATGAACAGGTCGCCGGCTATTCGGCAGCGTCGCGACTGTCATCCGGCTTGTCGCTGGGCTTGTCGACTGGCTTGCCGTTCCGGCGCTTTGTCGCGCCCGGCTTTGCCGCCTCGGCCGCGCCTTCAGGCGGTTGCCCGTAGTCGGGCACGACCAGCCCGCCCGATATGGCGAGTTTCGCCGCCTCCTCGACCGACATGTCGAGAATGCGCACATCCTTTTTCGGCACGAACATCAGAAAGCCGGTCGTCGGATTGGGCACGGTCGGCATGAAGCAGGTGTACATGTCCTCGCCCTCGCCGACCTTTTCCAGCACCTCGCCCTTGGCATCCGTCGAAATGAAGACGAGACACCAGCTGCCCCGGCGGGGGAATTCCATCAGCCCGACGGTCTTGAACGAATTGCCCGTCTGCGACAGCACCGTCTCGAAGATCTGCTTCAGTGTCTTGTAGATCGAGCGGACGAGCGGCATCCGGTCGAGCATCATCTCGCCATAGTTGACGATGGTGCGGCCGACGAGATTGGCGGTCAGCGCGCCGAGCAGGATCAGGAACAGGACCGCGATCAGCACCCCAAGGCCGGGAATCGTGAACGGTAGATAGGTTTCCGGCGAATAGCGCAGCGGAATGAGCGGTTTGACCCGGTCGTCGACCCAGGTGACGAAGGACCAGGTGAGAAAGGCCGTGATGCCGATCGGCGCCGCGACGACGAGGCCGGTCAGGAAATAATTCCTGAGACGCATGACGATGCCGCCCCGCTTGTGCGGGTGGTGGTCCTCGTCATGGGGAATGTCGTCGCGCGTCATCGTCCCTCGGCTGTGCCGTCATCCATGTGGTGGCTCCCCGCCGGCAGGATCCCGGCCGGGTCATGAGCCGTCAATCTACCGAATATGGTGTTGCCGTTTCGTTGCAACAGGTTCGGTGCGGCAGGATTGTGGCGCCGCGCGGCCGGGGCGTCATGCGCGTTTTTTGTGCAAGGCCACATTTCGGCCGCGCCCGCCATTGTCTTGGCCATGGAACCGCCAATATGGGATGATACGTATGTCGTCGATCGGGGCGGAGGGTCCGCCTTTGGAAAGGACACAGCGCGATGAAGATCGTCTGGTTGATCGCGGGATGGGCGCTCGTCGGCATCGGCCTCGTCGGTGTCGTGCTGCCGATCCTGCCGACGACGATCTTCCTGATCCTGGCGGCGGGCTGCTTCGCGCGTTCCTCGCCCCGGCTCGAAGCCTGGATCCTCACCCATCCCCGCTTCGGCCCGGCCGTCGCCGCCTGGCGCGACAACGGCGCGATGCCGGCTTATGCCAAGCGCGCGGCCTTTCTCGGCCTGATCGCCGGTTTCGCGCTCCTGGCCGCCTCGCATCTCCTGCCGGCGGTCGCCCTGGCGCTCGCCGCCTTCGGCTTTCTCGCCATCGGCTACTGGATCGCGGCGCGCCCCGAGCCCGATGGGCTGTCCCGCGACACAGATGCCGCGCTGACCCAGCGTTAAGGATCGCGCGCCTACTCGACCGTGACCGATTTCGCTAGATTGCGCGGCTGATCGACATCCGTTCCCATGAAGACGGCCGTGTGATAGGCGAGAAGCTGCATCGGCACTGAATAGACCAAGGGCGCGGCGACGGCGCCGATCTCGGGCAGCACGATGACATTCTCGGCATCGCCGCCGGCCACGGCCGCGCCTCGCGCGTCCGTGATGAGGATGATGCGGCCGCCACGGGCCGCGACCTCCTGCATGTTCGACATGGTCTTGTCGAAGACATCGTCGAAAGGCGCGACGACGATGACCGGCATCTTCTCGTCGATCAGCGCGATCGGGCCGTGCTTGAGCTCGCCGGCCGCGTAGCCCTCGGCATGGATATAGGAGATTTCCTTGAGCTTCAGCGCGCCTTCGAGCGCCAGGCAGAAATTCTGCCCGCGCCCGAGATAGAGCACATCCTCGGCCTTGGCGAGATCGCGGGTGATCGCCTCGATCTCGGCCTCGAGCGCCAGCGCCTCGACCATGAGGCGCGGCACGCCGACGAGTTGGCGCACCAGCTCCGCCTCGTCATCGGCGTCGAGCACGCCGCGCGCGCGCCCGGCGACCAGCGCCATCGCCGCCAGCACCGCCAATTGGCAGGTGAAGGCCTTAGTCGAGGCGACGCCGATCTCGGGACCCGCCAGGATCGGCAGGACGAGATCGCTTTCGCGCGCGATGGTCGAGGTCGGCACATTGATGACGGCGGCGATATGCTGCCCCTCGGCGCGGCAATAGCGCAAGGCGGCCAGCGTGTCGGCGGTCTCGCCCGATTGCGAGATGAAGACGGCAAGGCCGTTTTCCGGCAGCGGCGCGTTGCGGTAGCGGAACTCCGAGGCGACGTCGATCTCGACCGGCAGCCGGGCATAGCGCTCGAACCAGTATTTCGCGATCAGCCCCGCATAATAGGCCGTGCCACAGGCCGACAGGGTGACGCGCGTCAGCGCTGTCCAGTCGAACGGTACGTCATCGGGCAGGACGGCACGGCCGCCGGCCATGTCGAGATAGCGCCCGAGCGTATGCGCGATCACGTCGGGCTGTTCATGGATCTCCTTCTCCATGAAGTGGCGATAGGTGCCCTTGTCGACGACATAGTCGGCGCCGGGGATCAGTTGGACCGGGCGGGCGACGATGATGCCGGCCTGATCGCGGATCTCGACCGTGTCGCGGGTGACGACGACCATGTCGCCTTCTTCGAGATAGCTCACCCGGTTGGTGAAGGGCGCGAGCGCGATCGCATCGGAACCGAGATAGTTCGCGCCCTCCCCGTGGCCGACGGCGAGCGGGCTGCCGCGTCGGGCTCCGATCATCAGATCGGTTTCGCCATCGAACAGGAAGGCGAGCGAGAACGCCCCTTCGAGACGCGGCAACACGGCCGCCACGGCGCCGGCCGGATCCTGGCCCCGAGCCAATTCGCGGTCGACGAGATGGGCGACGACTTCGGTGTCGGTCTCGCTGTCGAAATGCCGCCCCTCCGCCATGAGTTCGGCCCGCAGCGCGGCGAAATTCTCGATGATCCCGTTATGCACCACCGCGACCCGGCCCGACGCGTGCGGATGGGCATTGGTTTCGGTCGGCTTGCCATGGGTCGCCCAGCGCGTATGGCCGATGCCGATCACCCCGTTCAGCGGATCCCGCGACAAGACCAGGCCGAGATTGTCGAGCTTGCCGGCGGCCCGGCGGCGGGTCAGCCGCCCCTCTTCGAGCGTCGCGATGCCAGCCGAATCATAGCCGCGATATTCGAGCCGCTTGAGAGACGACAGAATATCGCCCGCAACCGGTTCCCGACCGACGATCCCGACAATGCCGCACATGAGCGCTCCTTATCTGTGACGATCCGCGCATCCTTGATGCCGCGCTGCGGTGGCGTGGATAGGCCCTGTCGGCGCGTCGACCAAAATCACATTCGGTGACCCTGTGTGACGCGGCGGCGCGCCGACGGCCCCGAAGGGTCACGATTTCGGCTTCGGCTTGGGCGCCCGCCCCTCCTTGGTGACCTGGCGGCCGCGCCCGATGGCCAGCGCGCCGTCCGGCACGTCCTCGGTGACGGTCGAGCCCGATCCGACATAGGCGCCGTCACCAATCGTGATCGGCGCGACGAGCGCGCTGTTCGAACCAATGAAGGCGCCGGCGCCGATCTCGGTGCGGTGCTTGCGGTCGCCGTCATAGTTGCAGGTAATGGTGCCGGCGCCGACATTCGCGGCGGTCCCGACGGACGCATCGCCGACATAGCTCAGATGGTTGATCTTGGCGCCGTCGGCGATCTCGGCATTCTTGATCTCGACGAAATTGCCGGCGCGCGCGCCGCGACCGAGCCGCGCGCCCGGCCTGAGGCGGGCGAAGGGACCAATCACCGCGCCCGGACCGACATGGCAGCCTTCGAGATGGCTGAAGGCCCGAATCGTGGCGCCCGCTTCGACCGTGACGCCAGGTCCGAACACGACATTGGGTTCGACGAGGCTGTCCTGACCGAGCCTCGTGTCCATCGCCAGATGGACCGATGCCGGGTCGATGAGCGTCACGCCGTGGGACATGACATCCGCCCGCAATCGCTCCTGAACGATATGCTCGGCCTCGGCCAGCTGGGCTCGGTTGTTGACGCCGGCGAGTTCCGCCTCGTCGGCGGTGACCACGACCACCTTGCCACCATCACCGCGCGCCAGCGCCACGGCGTCGGTCAGATAGTATTCGCTCTTGGCGTTGTCATTGCCGATCCTGTCGAGGAGGCCGGGCAAAAGCCGGCCGTCGAAGGCCATCATGCCGCCATTGCAGAGCGTGATGGCGCGTTCGGCGTCGCTCGCCTCCCTGTCCTCGCGGATCGCGCCGAGACCCGCGTCATCCATGATCAGCCGGCCATAGCCGGACGGATCGCGCGCCTCGAAGCCAACGACCGCGATTGCCGCCCCATCGGCGATGGCTCCGTGCAGCTTGCGCAAGGTGTCGGGCAATAGAAGCGGCGTATCGCCGAACAGCACGATGACAGGACCGGTGGCGGCGTCGAGCCGGGCGCGCGCCGCCAGTGCCGCATGCGCCGTGCCGAGCCTGTCGCGCTGGATATGGCAGCTCGCCTTGGGCACCATGGCGCGAACCGCCTGTTCGACCCCGTCATGGTCCGGTCCACGCACCAGCGCGATCTCGGCATCGTCGGCGGCGGCCAGAACCGCCGCGACGACATGGCCGACGAGCGGGCGATGCGCCACTTCGTGCATCACCTTGGGGCGGGTCGAGCGCATCCGCGTCCCCTCGCCGGCGGCCAGCACGATATGAAGCGGAGCGGTGAGCGGGGAAACCGGTTCGGCCGACATGAACATATCCTGTTGCTGTGTCTCGATCTCGCGCCGCCGACCCGCGGCGCGACACGCCCTTAGCAGATAATCGGCCGAATCTGGTATCGGTAACCTCGAAGGACCTGTCCCGACACCCATCACGACAGCCGAGGCCATGGCCAGACCGCATCCGTCACGGCGCAAAATGCTCCTGTCCGCGCTCATCTGGTTCGTCGCCGCGGCCGGTGCCATGAGCCTGGTCGGACTGGCGTCGACAAGCGACCCCGGCCGCGCCCAGATCGCGCGTTTTCTCTCCGGCGAGGCCGCCATCTCCCGCGATATGGGGGGCGCCCAGGCGATCAGCCCCGAAACCATGGCCTGGCTGACCGGCGAGATCTCGCGGCTGCGCGCCGAAACCCAACGCATGGAACAGGACCGTCGGGCGCTCGCCGACCAGCTCGCCCGTCTCGAAGCCGAGCTCGGCCCCGTCACCGGCAGCATCCCGGCGACCCCGCCCGCCACCGGACGGCAGACCGTTCCCGCCCTGTCCGGCGACCTCGACCAGCCCGTTGACTTGCTGGAAGCCGTCGGCCTGCCAGCACCGATCCTGCCGCCAGCCGGCGATGTGGATGTGCGATTCGGTCCGCTGCCGGTCGCCGATCTCGACGACATGGCGAGCCTCGACAGCGCCGAGGACGCGGTCGACGCCGCGCTGGCCGGCATGGCGACCGACGCAGCGCGCACGAGCCCAGCGCGCCTCAGCCAGACCGTGTTCGGCATCGATCTCGGCACGGCCGGATCGCTTGACGCCGCGCGCGGCATCTGGGCGGCCCTTGCGACCGGCCATGAGGAACTGCTCGGCGGCCTGGCCCCGATGATCGCGGTCGATGAAGGCGACGACGGCGCGCTGCGCCTGCGGCTTCTCGCCGGTCCCTTCGTCGATGCGGCGGACGCGGCCAGGCTCTGCGAGCAATTGCGCCGGCGCGGCGTCGACTGTCGCGCCGCGCCCTATGAAGGCCAGCGCCTCGCATTGCGCTGACCGGGCGTTCGAGCAGCTTCAACCATTACATTGAAGAAGTGGCATGATGTCCTGTTTGGGCAACGGATTTGCGAATGCCGCCCGTCAGAACACCCGCTCGCCCTCGCGCCACACGCCGCGCACCGACACGATGTCGCGCGGCGCAGAAACGCGCGCCACATCGGCGCGCAGACCGGGCTGGATCGCACCGCGATCGGTCAGCCCCGCCGCCTTGGCCGGGGTCAGGGTCACGGTCCGGATCGCCGCCGGCAGCGTCATATGGGTGACGTCGCGCACGAGCTTGAAGGCGGCGATCAACAGGCTGGCGGGCACATAGTCCGACGACAGAATGTCGAGATGGCCGCTATTGGCGAGGTCGATGGCCGACACATTGCCCGAATGCGAGCCGCCGCGCACCACGTTCGGCCCGCCCATCAGCACCGACAGGCCATGGCCATGGGCGCGGGTCGCCGCTTCCAGCGTCGTGGGAAACTCGCTGATCACGGCACCATCACCGATCGCCTCGTCGACATGATCGTGGGTGGCGTCGTCATGGCTGGCGAGCGGGATCTCGCGATCGCGGGCGATCGCCACGACGTCCTCGCGATGCTTGCGCGAGACGCGGGCCTGCTGCGCGATACGTTCGTCGATGAAGCGCTCGACCTCGTCGGACGTCATGCCGGCCGTGCCCTGATAGTATTCGCGGAACTTGTCGACATTGACGAACTGGCGCTGGCCGGGCGTGTGGTCCATCAGCGACATGAGGCGCACATCGGCCGTCTTCAACAGTTTCTCGACGCCCTCGACCACATCGTCGGCGACGATCTCGCAACGCAGATGAAGATGATGGTCGGCGCGCAGCAGGCCGAGATCGCGGGCCTCGCCCACCGCATCTACCAGGACGCGGGTATCCTCGGCGCTGCGCCGGTCGTCGCCGAACGGGCTGCCGACGCAAACGGCGTCGAACACCGTGGTGATGCCCGAGGCGACGATCTGGGCGTCATGGGCGAGTGCCGCCGGCACCGCCGGCCAGCGCACCTTGGGCCGGGGGTGGTAGTGGGTTTCGAGATGGTCGGTGTGCAGTTCGACAAGCCCGGGCACCACGTAATCGCCCTCACAGTCGACGGCGCCAGGCCCGTCATAGGCGCCATGGCCCACGGCTTCGATCCGCCCGTCGCGCAGGGCCACATGGCCGTCGATCACCTCGTCGGGCAGGATGATATGCGCATTGGTGAGCACGGTCGGCGCGTGGGTCATCGCGGATCCTCGATGGGTCTCTCGGCTGTCTCATCTGTCTTGAAAGCGATGCGCGCCACCTCGCGGAACGGCGTCGCGCCATCGGTCTCCTCCATGATGGAGACGGACGCAAGCCATTCCTCATATGCGCTGGCCTCGGCGAAGACCTGGGCCGCCATCCGCTCGACCGCCTGCCGCTCACCGGCATCATGCACAGGGCCTGCAAGCGTCAGATGGAAGCGGAACGCATCGAGCACGTGAGGATAGCCCCAGCGCGTCAGATAGTCGCGTTCGCGCGGGGCGAGAGCGTCGGGCCTGCGCCGGGCCAGCTCGGCGTCGGTCAAGGGCGCACGGAAAGCGTCCATCTCCCTGACCCAGACGGCGGCGATGTCGGACAGCCCGGCGCGACAGTCGGCCTCGGAGGGCGTCAACGCGAGATAGGGGCCCAACCAGGTCGGATCCAGCCGGCCGATACGGCGAGGCGGCAGCGTGCGCGCGCAGCCGGTCGCGGCTCGTTCCAGATCGTCGCGCGTCATTCCTTCCGCGAGACGGAACGGCGCCTTGAGGGTAGCGTGGAACCGGTAATGCCGGGGGCCGGCGGTCATCTCGTCCCAGCGCGCCGACGTCAGGGCGTCGCCCGCGCCCGCCCCGCCAAGCGGATCCTCGTCGAACCAAGCCCGGCCGGCGCGGCCGAGCGGGGAGTCCGGGTCCGGCGTCCAATAGATCGCGTGGCGCATGGGATCAGGCGGCCGCCTCTTCGGGGCTCGTCTGTTCGGCGCTGGCGTCTTTAGCCGCGTCATCGTCGCGGTATCGCGACAGGTCGAGCAGATGCGTCGCGACCTGATCGCGCACGTCCTGGTCATGGAAGATGCCGACGATCGCGGTGCCGCGCTGCATCGCCTCGCGGATCAGCGCCACGACCACGTCGCGGTTCTGCCGATCAAGCGAGGCCGTCGGCTCGTCCAGCAGCATGACGGGCCGGTCAGCGATCATGCCGCGCGCAATATTGACCCGCTGCTGCTCGCCGCCGGAAAAAGTCGCCGGCGCGAGGTCGAACAGCGCTTCGGGAATGTTCAGCCGCCCAAGGCGCCGGGCCGCGAGGTTCAGCGCCTCCGCCCGCTCCCGGCCGGCCGCCTCGAGCGGTTCGGCGACGAGGTCGAGCGTCGAGACGCGCGGGATGACGCGGAGGAACTGGCTGACATAGCCGAGCGTCTCGCGGCGGACTTCCAGGACCGTGCGGTCATCGGCGCTGGCGATGTCGACGAGCCGGCCGCGATGGGCGATCTCGATCTGGCCGGCCGTCGCACCGTAATTGCCGTAGATCATGCGCATCAGCGAGCTCTTGCCGGTGCCGGACGGGCCGACCAGCGCCAGGCATTCGCCCGGCCGCACCTCGAGATCGACGCCCTGGAGCACGTTCAGCCGGCGCCCCATCTGGGTATGAAGCACGAACTCCTTGCGCACCTGGCGCAGACGGAGGGCCGGGATCTCGACATCGGACATATGGCGTCTCCAACGCAGGCGATACCGCGTCCATCATGATCAGGACAGGATCGATTCGACCAGAAGCTGTGTGTAGGGGGCTTGCGGATCGTCGAGAACGCGGTCGGTCAGCCCGGTTTCGATGACCCGGCCATGCCGCATGACCAGAATGCGCTCCGACAGATGGCGCGCCACGGCGAGATCGTGGGTGACGATGATGACCGCCAGGCCGAGATCCGAGACGAGCCGCCGGATCAGGTCGAGAAGCCGCGCCTGAACCGACACGTCGAGGCCGCCGGTCGGTTCGTCCATGAAGACGAGCCGTGGCTTGCTGACGAGATTGCGCGCGATCTGCAATCTCTGGCGCATGCCGCCCGAATAGGCGCGCGGCGTGTCGTCGATCCGCTCCGAGGCGAGATCCACCCGGCCCATCCAGTCGACGGCCGCGGCACGGATATCGCCATAGTGCCGCCCGCCCACGGCCATCAGCCTTTCGCCAATATTGCCGCCGCCGGACACCGACATGCGCAGGCCCTCGCTCGGATCCTGGTGGATGAAGCCCCATTCCGACCGTGCGATGGCGCGCCGTTCGGCCGTCGACAAGCCTTCGAGATCGGTCGGCATGGTGGCGCCGGCGCGGCGATACAGGACCTGGCCGCTGTCCGGCGTCAGACGGCCCGACAAACAGCCGAGCAGCGTCGACTTGCCGGAGCCGGATTCACCGACGATCGCCAGAACCTCGCCTTCCCACAACGACAGGCTGACCGATTGGCAGCCGACGCGGGCGCCGTAGAAATGGCTGACCTCGACCGCCGACAGAAGCGGGCCGTTCGCTGGCTGATCACCGCGCATCGCGCACCTCCCGCTTGGCGGCGGCTGTTCGGGCCGCCGCTTCGGCCTGGCGCCGGGCGCAGTAATCGGTGTCGGAACAGACGAACATTCGCCCACCCTTGTCGTCGGTGATCACCTCGTCGAGATAACTTTCGGTCGAACCGCACAACGCGCAGGCCGACGACCAGCTTTGCACCTCGAAGGGGTAGTCCTCGAAATCGAGGCTGACGACATCGGTATAGGGCGGCACGGCATAGATGCGCTGTTCGCGGCCGGCGCCGAACAATTGCAGCGCCGGGTTCTGGTGCAGCTTGGGATTGTCGAATTTCGGGATCGGGCTCGGATCGAACAGATAGCGGCCGCCGACGAGCGCCGGATAGGCATAGGTCGTGGCGATGGCGCCGAAGCGGGCAATGTCCTCATAGAGCCGGACATGCATGAGGCCATATTCCTTCAGCGCATGCATCTCGCGGGTCTCGGTCTCGCGGGGCTCGAGAAAGCGCAGCGGTTCGGGAATGGGTACCTGGTAGACCAGCGTCTGATCGGCCCTGAGCGGCATTTCCGGCACCCGGTGGCGGGTCTGGATGATGCTGGCCTCCTCGGTCCGTTCGGTCGTGGCGACACCCGCCACCCGGCCGAAGAACGCGCGGATCGACACCGCGTTGGTCGTGTCGTCGGCCCCCTGGTCGATGACCTTCAGGACATCGTCGGGACCGATAATCGCGGCGGTGATCTGAATGCCGCCGGTGCCCCAGCCATAGGGCATCGGCATCTCGCGGCTCGCGAAGGGCACCTGATAGCCGGGAATGGCGACGGCCTTGAGCAGCGCGCGGCGGATCATCCGCTTGGTCTGTTCATCGAGATAGGCGAAATTATATCCGTCCAGCGTGGTCATGCGTCCTGCCCCGCGGCCACGAGGCCCGGCCTCGTCGTTTCAGGCGACGCCGGCTCGGCGGCGCCCTCCGGCGCCATCTCGGCATCGCGATCCGCCCCATCGTCCGGCTGTTGACCATTGCCCGCGTCTTGCGTGGCGGCGGCCAGCGCTTCGGCGCGCAGGCGCCGCAGCAGGTCCAGCTCGGCCTGGAAGTCGACATAGTGCGGCAGCTTGAGATGCTCGACGAAGCCGGTCGCCTCGATATTGTCGGCATGCGCCAACACGAATTCCTGATCCTGGACCGGCGCCACGATCTCTTGCCCCAGTTCCGCGTCACGCAGCGAGCGGTCGACCAGCGCCATGGCCATCGCCTTGCGTTCCGACTGGCCGAAAGCGAGCCCGTAGCCCCGGGTGAATTGCGGCGCCACCTTCTTGGATCCGCTGAACTGGTTCACCGTCTGGCATTCGGTCAGATCGATCTCGCCGATCTCGATCGGCCCGTCGCATTCCGGCACGTCGAGTTCGACCACCACGCTGCCGACGCGCAATTCGCCGACAAAGGGATGGGTGCGCCCGAAGCCGCGCTGGCTCGAATAGCCGAGGCCGAGCAGGAAACCCTCATCGCCGCGCGCCAGCCGCTGCAGCCGGACATCGCGCTCGGCCGGATAGGTGATCGGCTGGCGCGTGATGTCGCGGACGCGGTCGCCGTCTTCCGCCACCGCGCCGTCCGGCTCGATCAGGCCCTCGGCGTCGAGCAGGTCGGTCAGGCGCGGCATCGGCTCGGCCGGTTCATCGGGCACGTCCGAAACGGCGTCGGGCGCTGCCGGCGCCGGTGCATCCGACGACGTCTCGGTCTCGTCGAGCAGGGAGAAATCGAGCAGCCGGTGGGTATAGTCGAAGGTCGGACCGAGCACCTGGCCGCCGGGAATGTCCTTGAAGGTCGCCGATATGCGACGGTCGACGAGCATGGCGCCGGTATCCACCGGTTCGCTGACGCCGAAGCGCGGCAGGGTCGAGCGATAGGCGCGGACCAGGAAGATCGCCTCGATCAGATCGCCCTGGGCCTGCTTGATCGCCAGTGCCGCGACATCGGCATCGTGCAGCGAACCCTCGGCCATGACCCGGCTGACGGCGAAGGACAATTGTTCCTTGATTTGAGCGATGGTCAGCGACGCGGCCATCTTCGGCGCGCGCTTTTGGGCGAGCGCCTCATGTGCCGCGGCAATCGCCGCCTCGCCCCCTTTGGTCGCGACATACATTTGGCCGAGCCTCCTCAGGATCCGCCTGACAGGCGCGTCGAGCGCGGCAGGCCCGCAACCCTGCCTTCGCAGACGAACACGATATCGATGCCACGCGGGAACAAGTCGGCCTGCGCGCGCCAGGCATCCCAGAACGCCTCGGCGCCGTCGCCTGTAATACCGAAACCGCGCGTGTTCTGGATGCCGGGCCCTGCGACCGTGACCCCGCTGTCCGAAAAACCGGCGACGGCGATGACGAGCGTCGCCGACCGGTCCGGATAAGCATCGGTTCCAGCGCGAAAACGGTCGAGCGGCAGCGCCTGGCCGGGGCTGTCGAGAAAGACGAAATCGGCGGCGTCCAGATCCGCATCCGCGCGGGCGCCGCAATGAAACCCGATCCAGTCGCCGAGATTGGCATCGGCGGTGTCCAGCGCGACGGTCACGTCATGGTCGACGAGCACCGCGGCAATGGCGCGGACCGCTTCCGCCGTTGTCGTGACATCCTTCAGCATCAGCGGCGCGCAGGGCCGCGACAGGACATCCAGCAGGGTGCGGAAATGGCACTGCAGGACGATCGGATCCATCGGATTTCGTGCGCGAAGGTCCGCGATCGAGCCGGCCTGGGTCATTCGACGTCTCCCTCGCGGGCGAGCGTGAAGAAATCGACCTTGGTGCGGGCCGCGGCCCGGCGCCGCTCGGCGACCCGCCGGTCGTGGCGGGCGCGCAAGGGCGCGCCGACCGCCGTCAGCACCCGCGCGCGGTCGCCGTCATCCTGCATCAGGGCATCGATCACGGCGATTTGTTCGGCATGAGCCATATCCCGCCCGAGCACATAGCCATGGCCGACCCGGCCGTCACCTAGACGAACAGAGGCGCGCGACACCGTCGCCTCGCCGAGATTGAACGGCGATCCGCCGCCACCGATTCGCCCGCGCACCATCACGAGGCCGGTTTCGGGGCCGCGAATCGCGGTCCAATCGAGCGTATCGACGATCGGCGCGACGAGTTCGGCAACATCCGCGGCAGCGCTGCGGGCCATCAGACCCGAGAGTTTGGCGCGGGTCATGTCCTCGGTTTCCGGCGCGGCTTTGGTCATCTGGTCACGATCCAGCATTGTTCTCATGCCGTGGCGGCGACGCGCCCGGCTTTTTTGCTGCTAAGCCGGCCTCAAGGCCTTGTTTGGCGGCTCTGACATCAGGATTCATTGTAACGTCTATATGATTTAGAAAACATCATTCGTCTAGACAAATCGGAGCCGCCCTGCCTTGCGTGCATATCGAGCTTCGGTAACAACGCCATGACATGTCTTGAGGGGCTCATGTCGCAACCTACTGATGAACTTGAAAGACGCGCCGGCGTAGCATTGTGGCGCCAGATCAAGGAACAGATCCAATCCCGCATCCTGTCCGGCACCATGCGTCCCGGTTCGCGGCTACCGCCCGAGCCGGAACTGGCGGACCAGTTCGGCGTCAACCGGCATACAGTGCGGCGCGCCATTCGGGCACTGGCCGATGATGGCCTGGTCCGCGCCGAGCAGGGACGCGGCACTTTCGTGCAGGAACACGGCATCGACTATCTGATCGGTGCGCGCACGCGGTTCAGCGAGAATATCACACGGGCGCAGCGCGATCCGCGCGCCGAATTGATCGCCTGGCGCGAAGTGCTGCCCGACGAGGCCGCGGCCCAGGGGCTCGAAATCTCGCGCTTCGAGACCTGCCTGGTGCTGGAGACCCGCCATTTCGCCGACGGCGCGCCGCTGTCGATCGCCACCAATGTCTTCCCCCGCGCCCGCTTTCCAAAGCTCGAACAGGATTTCGCCGAGTTGCGCTCGATCACAGCGGCGCTGCGGGCCAGCGGCGTCGACGACTATCTCCGGCGCACCAGCCGGATCACCGCGCGCCTGCCGGATGACCGCGAGGCCGAACAATTGCGCCAGGCAATCAACCGGCCAGTGCTCGTCGTCGAGGCGGTGAACGTGGATGCCACGGAGCGGCCGATCCAGTTCGCCCGCACGCGTTTCGCGTCGGATCGGGTGCAACTCGTCGTCGAGACCTGACCCCTCCCTCGTCCGCCACCCGATTTCTGGTGCACGGCCAGCCAATCGACGGTTGACACCGCCGCATGCGTCAACGAAGACACATGCCGTGGGAGCCCTTAGCTCAGCTGGTAGAGCAACTGACTTTTAATCAGTAGGTCCAGGGTTCGAATCCCTGAGGGCTCACCATTTTGGTTCGCGGGCGGCCGAACCGGCCAATCCCGCCCGCTGCATGGCTTGCGGGCCATCGAACCCACCAAACCCGCCTCGCACTCCTCGTCGCATTCCCTCCTCTCACGCTACTTCGCTCACGGCTCCCATTGAGCGGGCGAAAAGCCCGGGCCGTTGTCGCACGCGGCCTTGAGGCGAGAGACAGGCTTGCGCCATGTCTGGATGCCAGCCGATCCGCCCTCGCCCGCTGTTTGGCTTAAGGGCGGTCAAAGGCCGTCCCTCACCGTGAGATCGGGTGACTCACGGGCGAACCATGCTGGCATTTCCTCCATCGGTCCGATCCCACCGCCGGCGCGTATTGTAATCAATGGAGGCGCCAAATGGTCTTTTCTCAGATTCCGATTCGACCGTTCGCTGTTCTTTGCTTTGGCCTTGTCTTCGCAGTGTTAGCCGTGAGCACGCCAGCCAAGGCCGATCAGAACGGCGCCATCGAGGAGAGCATCAGAGGCGTGATCGGCGGCCAGATCGCCGCGTTCCGGCGCGACGATTCGCAGGCCGCCTTCGCCTTCGCCGCGCCGCTGATCCAGCAGCGCTTCGGCTCTCCGGAACGTTTCATGGAAATGGTACGGCGCGGCTATCGGCCGGTCTACCGTCCGGCGCAGGTCGACTACGGCCCGTTCCGCCAAGTCGACAACCGCTATGAACAGATCGTCGACATCATCGACGAACGCGGCAAGGGCTGGCGCGCGCTCTATACGCTGATCGTCGACGAAACGGGCCGGCTGCGGATCGCTAGCTGCGTCCTGATCGAGCGACCGCTGACCGGCGTTTGACCGCGCTCGATCGACACTCGGGCGTGCCGGCTAACGAGCCTCAGACCGGCGCGATGTCGCCTCTTTGCCAACCGTCCCGTATCTCGCCCGCGACATCGTCGAACCGTCCGGCGGCGATGGCCTCGCGCAAGCGCCGCATGAGCGACTGATAGTAGGCGACATTGATCTGGCTCAGCAGGATCGCGCCGAGCAACTCGTTGGACTTCACCAGATGATGCAGATAGGCGCGCGCATAGTCGCGGGCGGCCGCGCAATCGGCCTCGGGGTCGAGCGGCCTCGGATCGTCGGCGTGGCGCGCATTTCTGAGATTGATCTTGCCGAAGCGCGTGAAAGCCAGCCCGTGACGGCCCGACCGGGTCGGCATCACGCAGTCGAACATGTCGATGCCGCGCCGGACGGCTTCGACCAGATCGTCGGGCGTGCCGACGCCCATCAGATAGCGCGGCCGGTCCTCGGGCAGATGCGGCAGCGTGGTTTCGAGAACCGACAGCATGACCTCCTGCGGCTCGCCGACGGCGAGCCCGCCGACCGCGTAGCCGGGAAAACCGATCTCGACCAGTCGCCGGGCCGACCGGGTGCGCAGATCCGGCAGATCACCGCCCTGGACGATGCCGAACAGCGCCGCCCCCAACCCTTGTGCCTCGAAGGCACGTTTCGACCGCTCGGCCCAGCGCAGCGACAATTCCATGGCCCGCGCGATATCCTGTTCGGAAGCCGGCAAGGCAATGCACTCATCGAGCTGCATCTGGATATCGGCGCCCAGAAGCCCCTGGATCTCGATGGCGCGTTCCGGTGTCAGATCGTGGACGGCGCCATCGAGATGCGAGCGGAAGCGCACGCCGTCCTCGGTGAGATCGCGCAGGCTTGAGAGCGACATCACCTGAAACCCGCCGGAATCGGTCAGGATCGGACCGTCCCAGCGCATGAATTCATGGAGCCCTCCGAGCCGCGCGATGCGTTCGGCGCCAGGCCGGAGCATGAGATGATAGGTATTGCCGAGAATGATGTCGGCGCCGGTCTCGCGGACCATCTCCACCGTCAGCGCCTTGACCGTGCCCGCCGTGCCGACCGGCATGAAGGCCGGCGTCGCGATCGTGCCGCGCTTGAGACGGATCTCGCCACGGCGGGCCAGACCGTCCCTGGCCAGGAGATCAAAGGCGACATCGTCCGTCGCCGGCCCGGCCGTCGCGTTCACCGATCGTGGCCCCGTGCGACGGCCGCGCTGTCCGGTGTCAGCAGGCACGCATCACCATAGGAATAGAAGCGATAGCCGGTATCCACCGCATGGCGATAGGCGGTCCGCATGGTGCCGAGCCCTGAAAACGCGCTGACCAGCATGAACAGCGTCGATTTCGGCAGGTGGAAATTAGTGATCATCCGGTCGATCGCCTTGAAGCGATAGCCGGGCGTGATGAAGAGATCGGTATCGACGACGGCCGGATGGATGACGCCGGTATCGTCGGCGGCGGTTTCAAGCAGCCGAACCACGGTGGTGCCCACCGCGACGACGCGCCCGCCGGCACGGCGCCGGGTCATGATGGCCTCGGCCGTCTCGCGCGAGATCACGCCATGTTCGGACAGCATGCGATGGTCGGCAATGTCATCGGTCTTCACCGGCAGGAAGGTGCCGGCGCCGACATGCAGCGTGACGAAGCGGATGTCGATATCGCGCGCTCGGAACCGCTCGATCAGGCCGGGCGTGAAATGCAGGCCCGCCGTCGGCGCCGCTACCGCCCCGTCCTCGCGCGCGAACATGGTCTGGTAGTCGACCGCATCCTGCGCGTCGGGCGGGCGCCGGCTTGCGATATAGGGCGGCAGGGGCACCTGGCCATGTTCGGCGATGAAACGGTCGAGCGCGGGGCCGTCCATGTCGAAGGCGAGTTCGACCTGCCCGCCCGCCCCCACCCGGCGCACCTCGGCCGTCGCCGGGCCGATGTCGAGCCGGTCGCCGACGGCCAGCTTGCGCGCCGGCCGCGCGAAACAGGCCCAAGCGCGACCGTCGACGCGCTGGTGCAATTGCAGATGGATCTTCGCGCCGGATGCGGCGGGGTCGCCGCCCCCGGCCGGCATATGGCCGTCGCGCAGCCTCCGCCGCGCCTCGAACTGAGCGTTGATGACCTTGGTATCGTTGAAGACGACAACGTCACCCGGCGCCAGAAGCTCGGGCAGGTCGGCGATATGACGGTCCCCCAGCGACGCGGGCGCCGCCGGATCGACCGTCAGAAGCCGCGCCGTCTCGCGCGGGCTCGCCGGCCGCAGCGCGATACGGTCTTCGGGAAGATCGAAGTCGAATGCGTCAAGCCGCATCGGGCGCCGGCGGGGCCGTCACGCGTCGGCGGCGATATAGGCACGCTCGATGGAATCGGGGTCCTTGACTGGCTCGCCGCGCTTGATCTTGTCGACATGTTCCATGCCGTCGACCACCTGTCCCCAGACGGTATACTGCCCGTCGAGGAACGACGCGTCGCCGAAGCAGATGAAGAACTGGCTGTCGGCCGAATCCGGGCTCTGCGCGCGCGCCATCGAACAGGTGCCGCGCTTGTGCGGCCGGTCGTTGAACTCGGCCTTGAGGTTCTGCCCCGAGCCGCCCATGCCGGTGCCGGTCGGGTCGCCGGTCTGCGCCATGAAGCCGTCGATCACCCGGTGGAACACGATCCCATCATAGAACCCGCTGCGCGCCAGTTCCTTGATCCGCGCGACATGGCCAGGCGCCGCGTCGGGCCACAGCTCGATGGTGACCGCGCCTTGCGTGGTTTCAAGAATGAGGGTGTGTTCGGGATCTGCCATTTCGGGTGCCTCGATGGTTACGCGTGCAAGATGGCGGCGGCTGCGAGATCAATGGCGCCCGCCGGAAGGGATCGATCAGTTCGCGTCGGCCGCGACCTGCATCCGGACGATCGTGTCGGGATCGGCCGGCGGTTCGCCGCGCTTGATCTGGTCGACGAATTCCATCCCCTCGGTGACCTGGCCCCAGACGGTATATTGGCCGTTCAGGAAGGAGCAGTCGTTGAAGCAGATGAAGAACTGGCTGTTAGCGCTGTTCGGATCGGGCGTCCGCGCCATGCCGATGGCGCCGCGGCCGAAATTGGCGGCGTTGAATTCCGCATCGAGATCCGGCAGGTCGGACCCGCCCCTGCCGGTTCCGGTCGGATCGCCGGTCTGCGCCATGAAGCCGTCGATCACACGGTGAAAGACAATGCCGTCATAGAACCCGCTGCGCGCCAGTTCCTTGATGCGCGCGACGTGGTTGGGCGCCAGGTCGGGCCTCAGTTCGATGACCACGCGGCCATAAGGCAGATCGAGAAAGAGCGTGTTTTCCGGATCGCTGGCGCGGGCCGGCGACAGGGCCGTCACGGCCATCATCAGGGCGCCGACCAGACCGGTCAGCAAAGAACGGCGCAGCATGGGATGTCTCTCCTGGCTCGTCAGCGGCTTTCCGATACCCGCTGGATCAGCGCTTCAGCCACTGGCGGCGGAACGAAGGGGCGGATATCGCCCTTCATGCCCGCGATCTGCCGCACCAGTGTCGCGGAAATGTGGCGGGTTTCCGCCGTCGCGCCAACAAACACGGTCGCGATATCGGGCGCAAGCCCCCGGTTCATACCGGCCATCTGCATTTCATAGTCGAAATCGGTGGCGTCCCTCAGCCCGCGGATAACGATATCGGCGCCGGCGTCGCGCGCGGCATCGACGACGAGGCCGGAAAAGGTCGTCACCGAAAGGCGTTCGGCGAGATCCGGGAACGGACCGAAGGACGCCATGATCAGGGCTTCCCGGCGCACCGCATCGAATAGCGGCGTCTTACCGTGATGCGTGCCGATGGCGATCACCACCCGGTCGACGAGCGCAAGCGCCTGTTCGATGACATCGACATGGCCGTTCGTCAGCGGATCGAAACTGCCAGGATAGAGACCGGTTTTCGTCATGTTCATTCCGTTTCGCCTTGTGCGCTAACGCACGTCACGCGCTTAACCCGGCCCTTACCTTGAATGCAAGCTGAACGAGCCATTCGCGCTTCGTTCAGAGCGGGGCGGTTAGAAACGACCGCAACAACAGGCGGACATGAGATCCGGAACATTCAGGGGCATGCGACATGACATTCTTGAAGACAGTTCGGTCCAATATCGCGCCCATGGGCCTTGCCTTGGCGATCGCCTTCGCAACCGGCGTGATGATCGCCGATACCGTCAGCGTGTCGGCCAACACCAACAGCGCGCCCGACCTGCCCAGGGTGACAATCGCGCTCGACACGATGCCGGCGACCCCGGCCTCGGTCGACGACACAACGACACTCGCGACAGCGCGTGACGCCCTATCGAGCAGCGCGGCTCCGACCATCGCCGTGACGAACGGCGTGCAAATCACGCAGGACGACACAGAAACGCGGGTCGTCCGCACCATCATCGCCGATGGCAGCGAGGAGCGGTCGCGGCGGGCGCATCTCGAGCGCCTGGCAATCGGCCTGTGAGCCGGCGGTGGCTAGCCCACCGCCATGGTGATGATCATGACGACGCGTCATCCCCCTCCGGCACGTCGTCATCGCCATCGTCCCCTTCTTCCTCGGACAGGTGTTCGACAGCCACGACGCGTTCCGTTTCCGCGGTCTGAAAGATGGTAACACCCTGGGTCGCGCGACCGGCAACGCGGATACCGTCGACCGGGCAACGGATCAGCTTGCCGCCATCGGTGACCAACATGATCTGATCGCCGGGCTCGACCGGGAAGGACGCGACCACGGGTCCGTTGCGCTCGGTCACCGCCATGGCCGCGATCCCCTTCCCGCCGCGGCCGGCGATCCTGTATTCGAAAGAAGACGTGCGCTTGCCGAAGCCGTTTTCGGACACGGTGAGGATGACCTGTTCGGCCGCCCCCATTTCCGCGTAACGCTCCTGCGACAGTTCGCTGGCCGCCTCGCCCGTATCCTCGGCGATACCGGTCTCGTCGGCATCGAGATCGGTTTCGCCCTCGACCGCGCGCCGGAGCTTCAGATAGGCCTGCCGCTCGCCCGGCGTCGCCTCGAAATGCCGGACGACCGCCATCGAAATCAGATGATCGCCCTCGGCGAGCGCGATGCCGCGCACGCCCGTCGAATCGCGGCTCTGGAACACCCGAACATCGGGGACGGGGAAGCGGATGCACTGGCCGAGCGCCGTCGTCAGCAGGATGTCATCATCCTCGGTGCAGGTCTCGACGCCGAGAATGTCGATCCCCTCCTCGAGCTTCATCGCGATCTTGCCGTTTTGGCGGATACCGACGAAATCGGACAGCTTGTTGCGGCGCACGGTGCCGCGCGTCGTCGCGAACATGACATCGAGCGTCGACCAGCTGTCCTCGTCCTCCGGCATCGGCATGATGGTGGTGATCGTCTCGCCGGCCTGGAGCGGCAGGAGGTTGATCAGCGCCTTGCCGCGCGCCTGCGGCGCCGACAGCGGCAGGCGCCAGACCTTCAGCTTGTAGACGATGCCGCGCGAGGAGAAGAACAGAACCGGCGTGTGGGTATTGGCGACGAACAGCCGGGTGACGAAATCATCATCCTTGGTCGACATGCCCGAGCGGCCCTTGCCGCCCCGCCGCTGCGCGCGATAGGTCGACAGCGGCACACGCTTGATATAGCCGGCATGGCTGACCGTCACCACCATGTCTTCGCGGGGGATGAGATCCTCATCCTCGAAATCGGCGTCGCTTTCGGTGATCTCGGTGCGTCGTGGCGTCGCGAACTGTTCGCGAATGGCCGCCAGTTCTTCCTTGACGATCGACAGCACCCGGCCGCGCGACCGCAGAATATCGAGATAGTCCCGGATTCTGTCGGCGATCTCGTTCAGCTCGTTGGCGATCTCGTCGCGGCCAAGCGCGGTGAGACGCTGCAGGCGAAGATCGAGAATGGCCCGCGCCTGTTCCTCGGACAGCCGATAGGTACCGTCGTCCCGAAGCGCGTGGCGGGGGTCGTCGATCAGCGCGATCAGCGGCGCCATGTCACGCGCCGGCCAGTCGCGCGCCATCAGCGCTTCGCGGGCCGTCGACGGATCGGGCGCGGTGCGGATCAGGCGGATAACCTCGTCGATATTGGCGACCGCGATGGCCAGGCCGACGAGCACGTGGGCGCGGTCGCGTGCCTTGTTCAAAAGGAAGCGCGTCCGCCGGCCGATGACCTCTTCGCGGAAGGCGATGAAGGCGCGGATCAGGTCGAGCAGGTTCAGTTGCTCGGGCTTGCCGCGATTCAACGCGACGATGTTGACGCCGAAACTCGTCTGCAGCGGCGAAAACCGATAGAGCTGGTTCAGAATGACATCGCCGACCGCGTCGCGTTTGAGCTCGATGACGACGCGCATGCCCGTGCGATCGGACTCGTCGCGAATATCGGCGATCCCCTCGACACGCTTGTCACGCACCAGATCCGCGATGCGCTCGATCATCGAGGCCTTGTTCACCTGATAGGGGATCTCGGTGATGACGATGGCATCACGATCCTTGCGGATCTCCTCGATCGTCGCCCGGCCGCGCATCACGACGGAGCCGCGGCCGGTTTCATAGGCCTGCCGGATACCGCTCTGGCCGAGAATCAGCGCGCCGGTCGGAAAATCCGGCCCGGGCACGATCTTCATCAGATCGGTCACCATCAGCGCCGGATCGTCGATCAGCGCGACGGTCGCGTCGATGATCTCGCCGAGATTGTGCGGCGGTATATTGGTCGCCATGCCGACCGCGATGCCGCCGGCGCCATTGACCAGAAGATTGGGATAGCGCGCCGGCAGGACCGTCGGCTCGCGCTCCGAGTTGTCGTAATTGTCCTGAAAATCGACGGTATCCTTGTCGATATCCTCGAGCAGGGATTCCGACACCTTCTGCAAGCGCACTTCAGTATAGCGCATGGCGGCCGGCGGATCGCCGTCGATCGAGCCGAAATTGCCCTGCCCCTCGATCAGCATCAGCCGCATCGAGAAATCCTGCGCCATGCGCACCAAAGCGTCATAGACCGCCTGGTCGCCATGCGGGTGATATTTACCGATCACATCACCGACGACACGGGCCGACTTCCGATACGGCTTGTTCCAATCATAGCCGTTTTCGTGCATCGAATAGAGAATGCGCCGATGCACCGGCTTCAGCCCGTCGCGCACATCGGGCAGCGCGCGGCTCACGATCACGCTCATCGCGTAATCGAGATAGCTGCGCTTCATCTCGTCGGTGATCGAAATGGCGCTGCCGGCGCCCTCGCGCGGTTCGTCGTTGGCGTCGTCAGACACGCATTCTGCCCATCAAAAACACATCCGATCTGAGTAGCTGATTCCTTCCGTCGGAGCGAGCCGGGCAACCAGTCCAGGCCGTCGATAAGGCCCCACTATCCCCGCGCGGCCTGCTTGATCTAGAACGGAATCTCGTCGTCGATGTCCTGATTGAAGCCACCCGACCGCTGGCCGCCTCCACGGTCCATCGGTCCAGACCGCCCGAAATCGCCGCCGGAGCGTTCGCCCATGCCCTCGCCACCTCCGGACCGGCTGTCGAGCATGGTGAGGGTGGAGTTGTAATTCTGCAGGACCACTTCCGTCGTGTAGCGCTTCTGGCCCGACTGATCCTCCCATTCGCGGGTCTGCAATTGACCCTCGACATAGATCTTCGACCCCTTGCGCAGATATTGCTCGGCGATCCGGCACAGCCCTTCGCTGAAAATCACCACCCGGTGCCATTCGGTCCGTTCGCGGCGTTCGCCGGAGTTGCGGTCGCGCCAGCTCTCGCTGGTTGCCAGCCGGAGATTGGCGATCGGCCGCCCGTCCTGCGTATGGCGGATCTCGGGATCGGCCCCCAGATTGCCGATCAGAATAACTTTATTGACGCTGCCCGCCATCGGACGCCCTCCTCACATCTCACCCTGTTCACATCACCATCGACTGCCAGAGGGTCTACCTCAAAAGCGCGTCGCGGGCCGCCGGCTGCCGGGAAGGCAGGTCACCTCTCCCCAGCTTTCTTACGTGCCGCGCGCTACTCACCGCACATAGCAAATTAGATGTTCTATTTTTGTTCTTGTCAAGTCTCTGTACTTCAGATAGGGTCTAACCATGGGGCTCGCCAACCGTCCAAGGCGCCGCGGATGGTGACATGCCTTTCAAGGCTCGACAGGTTGCGGGGAACTGTCGCGCGGGGCTGGCAACTGATCGTGGAACGCGGTGTATAAGGCATAACAGCCGTCCATGAGCGCCTCGTGCCGCTGGAGCCCTCCAGTCGGCATCCAGGTAATGTGGCTCGGTCCGAGGATCTCTTGAGAACGTAATCACAGAGAACACGATCACGACGACGCACTCACCAGCCTAAGTGACGAAAAGTCGAAGCGAACGGAACCCCATGAACAAGGTCATTTCGGTCCGCGGCGCGCGCGAGCATAATCTGAAGAATGTCGATCTCGACCTGCCGCGCGACAGCCTGATCGTCATGACGGGACTATCAGGGTCGGGCAAGTCGTCGCTCGCCTTCGATACGATCTATGCCGAAGGGCAACGGCGTTATGTCGAATCCCTATCGGCCTATGCCCGGCAATTCCTCGAAATGATGCAGAAGCCGGACGTGGACCATATCGAAGGTCTGTCGCCGGCGATTTCCATCGAGCAGAAGACGACATCGCGCAATCCGCGCTCGACGGTCGGCACCGTCACCGAGATCTATGACTATATGCGGCTTTTGTTCGCGCGTGTCGGCATCCCCTATTCGCCCGCCACCGGCCTGCCGATCGAAAGCCAGACGGTCACGCAGATGGTCGACCGGGTGCTGGCGCTCGACGAGGGCACCCGGCTTTATGTGCTGGCGCCGATCGTGCGCGGCCGCAAAGGGGAGTATCGCAAGGATTTCGCCGAACTGATGAAGCGCGGCTATCAGCGCGTCAAGGTCGATGGCGCGTTCTATGAGATCGGCGATGTTCCGGCTCTCGACAAGAAGCTGAAGCACGATATCGACGTCGTTGTTGACCGTCTGGTCCTCCGCGGCGACGTCCAGTCGCGGCTGGCGGACTCGCTCGAGACCACGCTGAAGCTCGCCGATGGCATCGCGATCATCGAATTGGCCGATGTCGCCGATGGTGAAGACGCACCGCGCCGGATTACCTTTTCCGAAAAGTTCGCCTGCCCTGTCTCCGGCTTCACGATCCCCGAAATCGAACCGCGGCTGTTCTCCTTCAACAACCCCTTCGGCGCCTGCCCGACCTGCGACGGGCTCGGCACGACACTGCGCTTCGAGCCCGATCTCGTGGTGCCAGACGCCGATCTCAGCCTGCGCAACGGCGCCGTCGCACCCTGGTCGCGCAGCGGCACCACATCGCCCTATTACACCCAGACGCTCGAAGCGATTTGCCGGCATTACGAAACGTCTATGACCGTGCCCTGGCATAACTTGCCGGACAAGGTCCGCGACACGATCCTGTTCGGCTCGGGCAAGGACGAGATCGCCTTCACCTATGACGATGGCGTGCGCAGCTACCAGACCACGAAAACCTTCGAGGGCGTCGTCACCAATATCGAGCGGCGCTGGCGGGAGACGGATTCCCAATGGGTGCGCGATGAGTTGAGCCGCTATCAGTCGGACCAACCCTGCGAGGCCTGCTCCGGCTTCCGTCTCAAGCCCGAAGCCCTGGCCGTCAAGCTCGCCGGCCTGCATATCGGCGAGGTTAGCCGGTTCTCGATCCGCGAGGCCGGCGAATGGTTCTCCGCCCTGCCCGCCGCGCTGACCGACAAGCAGATGGAGATCGCCCGACGCATCTTGAAGGAGATCGTCGACCGGCTGAAATTCCTCAACGATGTCGGCCTCGACTATCTGTCGCTGTCGCGCAATTCCGGCACTTTGTCGGGTGGGGAATCGCAGCGCATCCGCCTCGCCTCGCAGATCGGATCGGGGCTGACGGGCGTTCTCTACGTGCTCGACGAACCGTCCATCGGCCTGCATCAGCGCGACAATGCGCGGCTGCTCGGCACGCTGCGTCACCTGCGCGATCTCGGCAATACGGTCGTGGTCGTCGAGCACGATGAAGACGCGATCCTGACCGCCGACCATGTCGTCGATATCGGTCCCGGCGCCGGCGTCGACGGCGGCCGGGTCATCGCGCAAGGAACCCCGTCGGACGTCATGGCCAATCCAGCCAGCCTGACCGGGCAATATCTGACGGGCATCCGCCAGGTCGCGGTGCCGAGCGCGCGGCGTCGGCCCGACAAGAAGCGCCGGCTGCGGATTGTCGGCGCCCGTGGCAACAATCTCAACGATGTCAGCGTCGACGTGCCGCTCGGCCTGTTCACCTGCGTCACCGGCGTATCGGGCAGCGGCAAATCGACCCTGATCCTCGATACGCTCTACCGCGCGCTCGCCCGCCGCCTGCACAATGCGAAGGATGCGCCCGCCGAACATGACCGCGTCGACGGCGTCGAATTCATCGACAAGATCATCGACATCGACCAGTCACCGATCGGGCGCACGCCACGCTCGAACCCGGCGACCTATACCGGCGCCTTCACGCCGATCCGCGAATGGTATGCCGGTCTGCCGGAAGCCAAGGCGCGCGGCTACGGTCCCGGCCGGTTTTCGTTCAACGTCAAGGGCGGCCGCTGCGAAGCCTGCCAGGGCGACGGCGTCATCAAGATCGAGATGCACTTCCTGCCCGATGTCTACGTCACCTGCGATGTCTGCCAGGGCAGGCGCTACAATCGCGAAACGCTCGACGTGCGCTTCAAGGGCAAATCGATCTCGGACGTGCTCGACATGTCGGTGACCGAGGCACGCACCCTGTTCGAGGCGGTACCGTCGATCCGCGACAAGCTCGAAACGCTGGAGCGCGTCGGGCTCAGCTATATCAAGGTCGGACAGCAGGCGACGACGCTGTCCGGCGGCGAGGCGCAGCGCGTCAAGCTGGCCAAGGAATTGTCAAAACGAGCGACAGGGCGGACGCTCTACATCCTCGACGAGCCGACGACGGGCCTGCACTTTCACGATGTCGCCAAGCTGCTCGAGGTGCTGCACCAACTCGTCGCCCAGGGAAATTCGGTCGTGGTGATCGAACATAATCTCGAAGTCATCAAAACCGCGGACTGGCTCATCGATCTCGGCCCGGAAGGTGGCGACGGCGGCGGACGCATCGTGGCCGAAGGCCCGCCCGAAGTTGTCGCCGAGACACCCGACAGCCATACCGGCTCTTTTCTCAGGGAGCTTCTGAGCCGGCGGATGCGGTCGCCGGCGCGCCCGACGGCGGCGGAGTGAGGTCTGAAGTCGATGTCCCAGATGCCCATTCATGTGATTGGCGGTGGCCTGGCCGGCTCGGAAGCGGCCTGGCAGATCGCCGAAGCCGGATGCGATGTCGTCCTGCACGAGATGCGCCCTGTCGAGGGCACCGACGCCCATGTTACCGATGGCCTCGCCGAACTGGTCTGTTCCAACTCATTCCGCTCGGACGATGCCGAAACCAATGCGGTCGGGCTGCTACATGCCGAAATGCGTCGCTGCGGCTCGCTCATCATGGCGATGGGCGACAAGTCGCAAGTGCCGGCCGGCGGCGCGCTGGCGGTGGACCGGATACAGTTCTCCGACGCGGTCACCGAGGCTCTATCGGCGCATCCGCGCATCACTATCCGGCGCGAGCGGATCGATGACCTGCCGCCGGAAGACTGGGCCGGCAGCATTGTCGCCACCGGGCCGCTGACCGCGCCGGCGCTGGCCGATGCCATACGCTGCGCGACGGGCGAGGACGCGCTGGCCTTTTTCGATGCCATCGCGCCGATCATCCATCGCGACACGATTGATTTCGATATCGCCTGGTTCCAGTCGCGCTACGACAAGCCGGGCCCGGGTGGCACCGGCGCCGACTATATCAACTGCCCGATGACCCGCGACCAGTATCAGGCCTTCGTCCAGGGACTGCTCGACGGCGAGAAGACCTCGTTCAAGGAGTGGGAAGCCTCGACACCTTACTTCAGCGGCTGCCTGCCGATCGAGGTGATGGCCGAGCGCGGGCCCGAAACCCTGCGGCACGGCCCGATGAAGCCGATGGGGCTGACCAACCGCCATAAGCCCGATGAAAAACCCCATGCGGTGGTGCAACTGCGCCAGGACAATGCGCTGGGCACGCTCTACAACATGGTCGGGTTCCAGACCAAGCTGCGGCATGGCGAACAGGCGCGCCTGTTCCGCACCATTCCCGGCCTTGAACAGGCGGAGTTCGCCCGTCTCGGCGGGCTGCACCGCAACACGTTCCTCAACAGCCCGCGCCTTCTCGACGCATCGCTTCGGCTGAAGACGCGCCAAGATGTCCGCTTCGCCGGGCAGATCACCGGCGTCGAAGGCTATGTCGAATCGGCGGCCATGGGCCTGCTCGCGGGCCGGTTCGCCGCCGCAGAGCGCCGGGGCCGACGGGTTCCCCCGCCGCCGCAGACGACGGCGCTCGGCGCGCTCATCGCGCATATCACCGGCGGCCACCTGTCCGACGACGATACGCCCGGCAACAAACCGACAACCCGATCCTTCCAGCCGATGAATGTGAATTTCGGCCTGTTTCCGCCAATCGAGACACCGACCGAGAATAACGGCAAGCGCCTGCGCGGCCGGGAAAAGACGCTGGCGCGCAAGCGCGCGCTAAGCCGGCGCGCACTTCGGGATCTCGAGGTCTGGCTGGCCGATTGCGACAGGCTGGCGGCTTAAACCGCCCCATGTTTGGATAGACCACGCAAGACGCGGAGCTCCAGGGGTCCGTTTGCCGGACAGCTTACCGGCGGCCGATCCGTCGCGCCGACCGCCATAGGATCCACTGCCGGCGCCATTGCGGGATTTCGACCGCGGTCTCGAAGGGATCGTAATCGGGCTTGTCCATGCGGTCGAGATAGGGCCGCGCCAGGGCGACGGGCAGAAGCGCGATGGCCACATCCGGATCAACGCCGTCGAGATGCTCCCGCGTGGCGTCGATGTGGTGGCGCGCGGTCGAGCGCAGGGACCGCATCGTCTCGGCTACTTGCGGACGCGCCTGGCCGGAGACGACCTCCTCGCGCGACGCGCCATTGGCCGTCAGAAGCGACATCGGCAGATAGACCTGCCCCCGCGCGGCAAGCCGTGGAAAGGCGATCAGAATGCCGGTGATCGCCAGCGCCACGCCGCCATGGCCGGCCGCGTCGGTCATCGCCGCGGCGAAGTCGCGGCCGAGGATCATGGCGGCCAGTTGCAGAAGCGCGGACGAGGTTTCGCCGGCATAGCCTTCGAGATCATTCAGATCCGGCATCGGATCGTCGTACAGGTCGAAGGTTCGGGCCTCGAGATAGTCGAGGAAAGTCTGCACCGGGAGATCGTAGCGTCGGATCGTCTCGATCAGGCATGCCGCGACGGGATGGCGCTCGACATCGCCATGACCCTGCCCCGACAAGGCGTCGCGCCACCATTGCAGGCGCATCTCGCCGGGCAGCGGATCGCTGACATAGTCGCGGACACGCAGGATCTCGACATTGAACGCATAGAGGGCGAACAAGGCCGGGCGCTTGTCGGCCGGCGCGAACAGACAGGCGAGATAGCGATCCTTGTCGGCATCCCGGACAAGCCGCTCGCAATAGGCGTGATCGTCGTCGGTCGTCATGGTCCCTCGCGGGATGGCCGAAGCAGGGGCCGCCGTCAATCGACCGCGAGCAGCGCGGCCCCGACGGAACGGCCCTCGCCCAAGAGCACGTTGTAGGTCCGGGCCGCCGCCCCCGTGGCCATCACATCGACGGCCATGCCGCGCCCGGTCAAGATAAATTTCACCGTCGCATCGAGCGGGACGAGGTCGGTGCCCGATCCGATCAGCAGGAGATCGGGCAAGGACGTCCATTCGAGAACTGGGCGGAAGGCGGCTTCCGTCAAGTCTTCGGGCGCTGACGCCGCCCAGGCCATCATGCCGCCGGGCAAGGCGAGCAGCGATCCGCGATGCGACATGTCGGCGAAGCGGAACCCGCCGCCGCCATAGGCATCGAGCAAGGCCTGTTGCGGCAGATATCCCGGCCCCGGCCGCCCGGCGCTCATGCGCCGGACGTCGACGATCCCTCCGCCTCCGCCGATTTGGGCGCGCGCAGGTTGAGATAGATCAGGATCGGGGCCGCGATGAAGATCGACGAATAGGTGCCAATAATGACGCCCCAGATCATCGCGAAGGTGAAGCTGCGGATCACCTCGCCGCCGAAGATGTAGAGCGACAGAAGCGCCAGAAGCGTCGTGACGGAGGTCATCGCGGTCCGCGACAGCATCTGGTTGATCGCGAGGTCGAGGAGTTCGGGCAATGGCATCGCCTTGTAACGGCGCAACAGCTCCCGGATGCGGTCATAGACGACGACGGTATCGTTCAGCGAATAGCCGACGATCGTCAGAATCGCCGCGATACTCGACAGGTTGAATTCGAGCTGCAGCAGCGAAAAGACCCCGATGGTCAATATCACATCATGCACGGTCGCGATGATGGCGCCGACGGCATACTGCCATTCGAAGCGCACCCAGATGTAGATCAGAACCGCGACGATCGCCGCCAGAACCGCCAGAAAACCGGACTGCACGAGTTCCTGGCTGACCCGGGGCCCGACGACCTCGACGCGGCGATAGTCGACATCCTCGCCGAGCGCCGACTGTACCAGGGTGACAACGGCCTGCTGCGCGCGCTCGCCGCCCGGCTGTTCCTCGACGCGGATGAGAACATCATTGGGCGCGCCGAATTCCTGCACCTGCACATCGCCCAGGCCAAGACCGCTCAGCTGGGCGCGGATCTCGCCGAGATCGGCAGGCCCGTCCGTCGTCTGGATCTCGATCAGCGTGCCGCCACGGAAATCGATGCCGAAATTCATGCCGACAATGCCGAACAGCAATAGCGACGCGACGACGAGAAGGCCGGACAGCGGGAAGGAGGCCCGCCTGAGCCACATGAACTTGTAGTGGGTTTCCTTGCCAAAGATACGCAAAAGCATGGGATGTCTCCGGCAGGATCAGATCGGGACGGCGGACGGGCGCCGCATCCGAACCCATTCCGACACCATCAGGCGGTTGACGGTGAAGGCGGTGAACACGGTGGTCAGGATGCCGATGGCGAGCGTGACCGCGAAACCGCGCACCGGACCCGAACCGAGCTGGAACAGGATGACCGCGGCGATCAGCGTCGTGACATTGGCGTCGAGGATCGTGCCGAGCGCCTTGGAGAACCCGGAATCGATCGACGCGATGGCCGATTTTCCCGCCCGTATCTCCTCGCGTATGCGCTCATAGATCAGCACATTCGCATCGACCGCCATGCCGATGGTCAGCACGATCCCGGCGATGCCCGGCAGGGTCAGCGTCGCCTGAAGAAGCGACAGAACGCCGAACAGGAGCGAGATGTTCACGATCAGCGAGATGTTCGAGAAGATCCCGAACAGGCCATAAGACAAGAGCATGAAGCCGAGCACCGCGACGATGCCGACAAGGGCGGCGATCTCGCCGGCGGCGATCGAATCGGCCCCGAGGCCGGGACCGACCGTGCGCTCCTCGAGAATGGTCAGCGGCGCGGGCAGCGCGCCGGCACGCAACAGGATCGCCAGGTCATTGGCCGTCTCGACGGTGAACTGGCCCGAGATCTGGCCCGTGCCACCGAGGATCGGCTCCCGGATGACCGGCGCGCTGATCACCTCGTTGTCGAGGATGATGGCGAATGGCCGGCCGACATTTTCCTGCGTCACCGTGGCGAAACGGCGCGCGCCGTTCGAATTGAAGCGGAAGGTGACGACGGGTTCGCCGGTGCGCTGGTCGAAGCTCGTCTGGGCATCGACAAGTTCCTCGCCGCTGACCAGGACGCGCCGTTCGATCAGATAAGGAAAGGGCGGATCATCGATCGAATAGAGCACCTGGGAATCGGGCGGCGGCCGCGATGACAGGGCCTGCTCGGCCGACATCGTGGTGTCGACCATTTGGAAGGACAGCTTGGCGGTCGAGCCGAGCAGCGCCTTCAACCGTTCGGGATCATCGAGCCCCGGCACCTGGACCAGAATGCGTTCCCGCCCCTGGCGCTGGATCGTCGGCTCGGTGGTGCCCAGCGCATCGATACGCCGCCTGACCACCTCGATCGACTGCTCGACGGCCGAATTCACGCGGCTGTCGATACCTTCCTGGGTCAGCGTGAGCACCAGTTGACCTTCGTTGCGCTGATCGAGATCGACCTCGGTCGCGCCGCCACCGACGCCCATGCCGGTCAAGAGATTGCCCGCGACGGGCTGCATCAGATCAGCCAGCGCCGCGCGGGCATCGGCCATGCGGTCGAGCTCGCGAATGCGCACCTGAACCGAATCGCCCTGAATGCCGAGCCCGACATAGCCGATGCGCGCTTCGCGCAGGCGCTGACGCACGTCGCCACGCAGCGATTCGAGCCTTTCGGCGACGATCGCGTCGGTATCGACCGCAAGCAGAAGGTGCGAGCCACCCTGAAGATCGAGGCCGAGCACCAATTGCCGCGCCGGCACCCAGTCCGGCAGATCAGCAAGCTGCGCGCGGCTCAGGAAATTGGGCAGCACGGCCAGCATGCCGAGCACGCACAAGATGATGATCGTGACTTTTTTCCACGGCGCGAAATACAGCATCAGCCGGCATATCCTCGGTTCCGCTCAAGCTCGGCACGGCCAGGTCCGCGGCAATCTGGGTGCCCGCGGCCCGGCCGTAAACGGGGCTGGCGGATCAACTGTCCTTGACCGGCTCGCCCTTCGACCGCACTTCCGACACCGTCTGGCGCACGACGCGCAGCTTGATGCCTTCGGCCACCTCGACCTGGATCTCGTTGTCGTCGACGACCTTGGAGATCTTGCCGATGATTCCGCCCGAGGTCACCACGGTATCGCCGCGCCGCAGCGCGGTGATCATCTCGCGATGCTCCTTCATCCGCCGGCTCTGCGGCCGCAAGATAAGGAAGTAGATGATGACGAAAATAAGAACGAAGGGCAGAAGCGAGATCAGAAAGTCCGCTCCCCCAGGGGCAGCACCGGTCTGCGCATAGGCCGGCGAAATGAACATGTGGATGCTCCATGTCGGTGATGGCGACGCCGATCCGGCGAGGCGCGCGGACTATAGCCAGCATGCCGGGACTTGCAAACAATCCGTGACGGGCGGAAAAGACGCGCTCCCGACCTTTCTCACAACAACCGGATCATATCATGGATGAGGCCACCCACGTCCTTCTGCTCCGCCTCGTCACCGCGCTCGAACGCCTGGCGCCGCCAGCGCCCGCGACACCCGATTTCGCGGCGGCCGACGCCTTCGTCTGGGACCCCGCCGGACAGAAGCTGCAGCCGGTGCCCAAGGTCAGCCGGGTGGCGCTCGGTCTGTTGCGCGGCATCGACCGCAATCGCGATCTGATCCATGACAACACCGCCCGCTTCGCCCAAGGCCTGCCGGCCAATAACGCGCTGTTGTGGGGCGCGCGCGGCATGGGCAAGAGCTCCCTCGTCAAGGCGGTCCATGCAGAGATCGCCGGCGAGATCGCGCCTGGGGAACCGGGCCTGAAGCTCGTCGAGATCCATCGCGAGGACATCGACAGCCTGCCCGTGCTTCTCGGCCTGTTGCGGCCGGCGGCGCACCGCTTCGTCCTGTTCTGCGACGATCTATCCTTCGACGGCGACGATACGAGCTACAAGTCGCTGAAGGCAGCGCTCGAAGGCGGTCTCGAAGGCCGGCCGGAGAACTGCCTGTTCTATGCGACGTCGAATCGCCGCCATCTCCTGCCGCGCGACATGATGGAAAACGAGCGCTCGACCGCCATCAATCCGTCCGAAGCCGTCGAGGAGAAGGTATCCCTATCGGACCGCTTCGGGCTGTGGATCGGCTTCCACAATTGCGGCCAGGACGACTATCTCGACATGGTCTTCGGCTATGCCGAACATTTCGCGCTGCCAATCGAGCCGGACCAGTTCCGCGCCGAGGCGCTTGAATGGTCGCGCACGCGCGGCGCCCGGTCGGGCCGCGTCGCCTGGCAGTTCGTGCAGGACGCGGCGGGCCGGCTCGGCAAGACGCTTTCATGACGCCGGCATCCACCATGACGTGCCGGCATGGTTCGCCGCCTTGATCGGGAAACAAAAACGGCCGCGCGGCGCCATCACTAGGAGGCATCACGCGGCCGTCTCAAGATCAGCCGGAGGTCGAGGACCGCTGATCGCACTTTCCGGATAGCTGTCCGCGCCGATCGGCGCGGGCGACAGCTTACAGCGCCGACAGATATTGCAGCGGATCGACCGGCTGCGAGCCCCGGCGCACCTCGAAGTGAAGCTGTGGCGTCGAGACCTCACCGGTGCTGCCGGCCCGCGAGATGATCTGGCCGCGCTGCACCTCGTCGCCGCGCGACACCAGCATCTCCTCGTTATGCGCATAGGCCGTGACCCAGCCTTCCGCATGGCGCACCAGGATCAGGTTGCCGAAGCCCTGCAATTCGTTGCCGGCATAGATCACGACGCCATTCTCGGCGGCGCGAATGCTGGTCCCGGCGGGCACCGCGATCTTGATGCCGTCATTGACGCCGGCATCGGTCTGTTCGCCGAAGCCGGAAATGATGCGCCCGCGCACCGGCCAGCGGAAGGACGTGCTCTGCATCGCCTTGGGTTCGGGCACGGTCTGCTGGCCGAGCGACACCTGCTGCGGCTGCGGCGAAGGCGTCGACGTCTCGACCTGGCCGGGCGCCGGCACCGGCGCGGTCGTGACCTGCTGCGTCGTCGTGGTCTGGACCGCCGGCTGCACCGGGGTCGTGGCGACGGTCTGGGACGGCACGGCGCCCTGCCCCGGCTCGGGGATCGCCAGGCGCTGGCCGATCCGCAATTGCGGATTGGCGCCGAGTTCATTGCCAGCGATGATGGTGTTCGGCGCCACGCCATAGCGGCGCGCGATCGAATAGACCGTCTCGCCGGCCTCGACGGTGTGGAACCCGCCCATCGGCCGGGTCGCGTTCTGCGCCGGCACGGCGGCCGGCGCGGCAATGGGCGCCGCGGGCGCGGATGCCAGCCGCACCGGGCCACCGGCGGCCTGGCCGCTACTGCTGGCGGGCAGGCGCAGCGACTGGCCGACGCGGATATTCGTCGGATCGTTCAGCCCGTTGGCATGCATCAGATCGGGCACCGTGGTGCCGGCGCGCTGGGCGACCGAATAAAGCGTATCGCCCTGCTGGATGACGATCGTGCCGGTCTGCGGCGTGGCGATCCGTGGCGGCTGATAAGGCTGCCCCGTTTGCTGCTGGCCCTGCCAGGCCGGCTGCACGCCGTTGCCGACGAAGGAGCCGTGCTGCACCGGCGCGACCGGCGCCGAGGCGATCTGCCCGGACGGCGCGCCCGACGCGCCGACGCTTGCCAGCGGCACCGGATTGATCGATCCAGTCTGGTCGCTGCCATCCGTCATGAAGAGAGGGCTGTCCAGCCGCATGGAATCGGCGCTGCAGCCGGCGACTACCGTCGCCATCAGACAGGCGAACGCAGCCGATCCGCGGCGCCGTCCTATGATACGCACTACTCGATTACTCATGGCCCAAATACTCGCGACCCACACCCCGCGCCTACTAAACCGCGTTTCGGTAAACAGCGGCTTAAGGCGCGAGGATCACATCGCGATCAGGCCTGTTCGCTCAACGAGATGCCCTCCGTCAGGGGCACGAAGCGCACGGCCGCGAGGTCGTCGATCGCGTCCGTGCCGGCGGCGCGACGCAGCCGCACGAGCCGTTGATCGCCGCCCGTCGTCCCGATTGGCGCGACGAGACAGCCCGGATCCGCCAACTGCGTCTTCAAGGCTTCGGGGATCTCCGGCGCGACCGCCGTCACCAGGATCCTCGAATAGGGGGCCGCCTCGGCCCACCCCTGATAGCCGTCGGCGACATGGATCTCGACATTGTCGATGCCGAGCGCATCGAGGCGACCACGGGCCAGCCGCGCCAGATGGGCGTAGCGCTCGACCGACACGACGCGCCTGGCCAGCCGCGCCAGCACGGCGGTCTGATAGCCCGAGCCCGTGCCGATTTCGAGCACGCTGTCGTCGGTGTCGATGCCAAGCGCCTCGGTCATCAGCGCGACGATATAGGGCTGGCTGATGGTCTGGCCGCAGGCGATCGGCAGCGCATGGTCGCCATAGGCGAGCGCGGTCAGATCGTCGTCGACGAACCGCTCGCGCGGCACGCTTTCAAGTGCCGAGAGAACCGCGTTACTCCGGATACCGCGCCGGCGCAGCGCCAACAGGAAGGCGGCGATGGTTTCAGCGCGCGCGGCGCCCGAGACAGGATCGGAAGGCTGCTCGGTCATACTTGCATCCCACGCCAGGTCGCGACGCTCACCGTTCCGATGCGGCGCGCCAGCCGGCCCGCGCGCCACCCGCCGCCCTCACTCGGCCGCGTCGGTCGCGTCCTTGAGGGCGGTCGACAGGGCGCCGACATGGCCGTCGGCGGTGAAGTCGAGCGTCAGCGGCGTCACCGAAATCCGGCCATTATACACGGCCCAGATATCGGTGCCCTGGTTCGGCGTCGACCGTTTGCGCGAGAACGCGACCCAGTAATAGGGATTGCCGCGCCCGTCATGGCGCGGATCGATATGCAGGAGCGACTGGTCGCGCCGGCCCTGGCGCGTGATGTCGACGCCCTGGATCTCGTCGGGCGCCACATCCGGAAAATTCACATTGGCCACGATATTGACCGGCAGATCTGCCGCCAGCACGCGCCGGACGATATCGGGGCCATGCGTTTCGGCGGTTTCCCAACGCACATGCTTGTGCTCGCCGAAGGTATAGGCCTGGCTCAGCGCGATCGAGCGCACGCCGAGGATCGCGCCTTCGAAGGCGCCCGCGATCGTGCCCGAATAGATCACGTCCTCGGCGATGTTCTGGCCGCGATTGACGCCTGACAGGACGAGATCGGGCGGCGTGTCGAGGATATGGCGCATCGCCATGATGACGCAGTCGGTCGGCGTGCCCTTGATCGCGACATGGCGCTCGCTGATCTCGCGCAGCCGCAAGGGATCGTTGAGGCTGAGCGAATGCGACACCCCGCTCTGGTCGGTCTCCGGCGCGACGATCCAGACATCGTCGGACAGCGTGCGGGCGATGCGTTCGAGGACCTTCAGCCCCGGCGCGTGAATGCCGTCGTCATTGGTGACGAGAATGCGCATCGGCGGTCTCCCTTGTGGGCTGTCGGATGGACGCCTATCGGATCGCTTCGAGACGGGTCACGCCGCCCATATAGGGCGCCAGCGCGTCGGGAATGGCGACCGAGCCGTCGGCCTGCTGATAGGTTTCGAGAATGGCGACGAGCGCGCGGCCGACCGCAACGCCCGAGCCGTTCAGCGTGTGGACGAAGCGCGGGGCGGCGTCCGCGTCGGGCCGGTAGCGTGCCTGCATGCGCCGCGCCTGGAAATCGCCACAGGTCGAACAGCTCGAAATCTCGCGATAGGCGCCCTGCCCCGGCAGCCATACCTCGATGTCATAGGTCTTGCGCGCGGCGAAGCCCATATCGCCGGTCGACAGCACCATGACGCGATAAGGCAGGTCGAGCCGCTTGAGGACCTCCTCGGCGCAGGACAACATGCGCTCATGTTCGTCATCGGACTTGTCCGGCTCGGTCACCGAGACGAGTTCGACCTTGGCGAACTGGTGCTGGCGGATCATCCCGCGCGTGTCGCGGCCCGCCGCGCCGGCCTCGGCGCGGAAACAGGGCGTCCAGGCGGTCAGCCGCAGCGGCAGGTCGTCCGCGTCGAGAATGGCCTCGCGCGCGATATTGGTCAGCGGCACTTCGGCGGTCGGGATGAGCCAGCGGCCGTCCTCGGTGCGGAACTGGTCCTCGGCGAATTTCGGCAGTTGGGCCGTGCCGAACATCACCTCGTCGCGCACCAGAAGCGGCGGGTTGATCTCGGTATAGCCGTGTTCGATCGTGTGCAGATCGAGCATGAACTGGGCAATGGCCCGTTCGAGCCGCGCCAAAGGGCCGCGCAGAAGCACGAAGCGCGCGCCCGACAACTTCGCGGCCGTCTCGAAATCCATCAGCCCGAGGGCTTCGCCGATCTCGAAATGCTGACGCGGCGGAAAGCCGTATTCCGCCGGCGCGCCGAACCGGTGGTGTTCGACATTGGCGTCTTCGTCGGGGCCGACCGGCACGTCCGGCAGCGGCATGTTGGGGATCGCGGCCAGCATCGCATCGAGTTCAGCCTCGATCGCACGGGCGACCTCCTCGCCCTCCTGGAGCCTTGTCTTCAGCGTCGCGATCTCGTCGATCAGACCTTGCGCGCGGACGTCATCGCCCTGTGCCTTGGCCTGGCCGATATCCTTGGACGCCGCGTTGCGCCGCGCCTGCATCTCCTGCAGGGCGGAGAGATGACCGCGCCGGCGATCGTCGATCTCGATCAGCCGGGCGCTCGCGGGTTCGGCGCCACGGCTCGCCAGCGCCTGATCCAATTTCTCAGGGTTTTCGCGTATAAACTTGATATCGAGCATGTTCTTCGCCTGAAAGCGGCGTTCAGGGCGCGACTCACGCGCTGGCGGCTTCCGCTGCAGCTTCGGCCTGCCGGCGCTTTCGTTCAACCCATTTCACCGAAAAGATGGACGCTTCATAAAGCAGAAGCGTCGGCACGGCGAGGCCGATCTGGCTGAACGGATCGGGCGGGGTCAGAAAGGCCGCCATCAGAAAGACGCCAACGACGGCATATTTGCGCTTCTTCTTCAGGTCGTCGGAGGTGATCATGCCGGCGCGCGCCAGCAAGGTGAGCACGACGGGCATCTGGAAGCAGATGCCGAAGGCGAAGATCAGCGTCATGATCAGGTTGAGATAGCGGCTGACCTGCGCCAGAAGCTCGATCTCGGCCTGCCCCTCGCCGGTCTGTTCCATGCCGAGGAAGAAGGTCATGGCCAGCGGCATGACGATAAAATAGACGACCGAGGCGCCGATCAGGAACAGGATGGGCGTCGCGATGAGATAGGGCAAAAAGGCCCGCCGCTCGTTGCGGTAGAGGCCGGGCGCGACGAACATATAGATCTGCGAGGCGATGATCGGGAACGAGATGAACAGCCCGCCGAAAAAGGCCAGCTTGAGCTGGGTGAGGAAGAACTCCTGCGGCGCGGTATAGATCATCGAGATCTCGTCGTAGCCGCCGGCGGCCTGGGCATAGGGCCAGAGCAGGATGTTGTAGATCGGCCGCGCCACGACGATGCAGCACAGCGTCGCCACGCCGAGACCGACCAGCGACCACAACAGCCGTTTGCGCAATTCGATGAGATGTTCGATGAGCGGCGCCTTGGAGGCCTCGATATCCGCTTCTTCTTCCGCCGTCCTCACCTGGAATTCTCCGCTATCGCAGACCATGCAGCCCGGGCACGCAACGCCCCGTCAGCCGCGGGCCGCGTCATGATGTCGTTTCGCTGTCCTGCGCCTTGCTGGCCCTGGCAGGCGCCTTGCGCGTCGCCGTTTTCGGCGCGGCGACCGGCTTCGACGCGGATGTCGCCTTTCCCGCCCCCGACGACGAAGCCGGCTTGCGGGCTTTTGCGGCCGTGGCGGGTTTCGCCGCCTTGGCCGCCGCGTCGGTCTTGGCGGTGACCGCGCCAGCCGCGCCATTGGCTTTCGCCGCCACGGCGGCGGCGCGTGTCGCCGGCTTTCGCGATGTCGTGCCCGCCGTTTTGGCCGCGCCCGATGGCGTCTTGGTGCCGGCTGTCTTCGTCGCGGCGGATTTCGCGGCGGCACTCTTGGCCGTCGTGGTCTTGGCGGTCGCCGCCTTGGGCGTTGCGGCCTTGGGCGACGTGGTCTTTGTCGCGGCCGTCTTCGTCGTTGCGGCCGTTTTCGTCGTTGCGGCCGTTTTCGTGGTGCGCGCGGCACGCGGTTTCGGCGCCGGCTTGTCCGCCGCATCGGGCGTTGTCGCCGCCTTACCGGCCTTGGCCGTGTTGGGCGTGGCCGCGGCTGTCGCCGTCGCGGCGGTTTTGGCGGCGGGCGCCTCGGCTTGAGTGCCGGTCGCGGTGCTCGCCGTCTTGTCCGCAGACAGCGGCTTCTCGACCGCGTCCTTCAAATCCTTGCCGACGGAGGTGAACTCCGACACCGCCTTCTTGACCTGATTGCGCGGATCGGCCGACCGCACGCCGTCGATCGTCTTGCGCACCTCGTCGAGATCGGCCTCGCGGACCGCGTCGTCGAACTGCTTGCGGAACTCGCCGGCCATGCGCCGCAGCTGATTGGTGAACTGCCCGACGGACCGCAATGTCTTGGGCAGGTCGCGCGGGCCGATCACCAGGATGGCGACGACCGCGATGACGAACAGCTCCGTCCAGCCGAGATCAAGCACGAGGCAGCACCAAAACTCCGTCGCGACACCGTCGGCACGAGGCCGGGATCATCCGTCGCGAACATTGCGATAGCGCGGAATCGGGCGCCGGCATCGGCACCGCGAGGGCATGCTCCGCCCTTCCCGCGCGTCGATCATCCCCGCGCGCCGGGAACGGCCGGCCGGCACCTGGCCGGACCCGCCGCCGCGCGCAGGCAACTGTCAGCCGGCCTTGTTCTTCGAGGCGGCTTCGTCGGTCGAGGCCATCTCGGCGGGCTGGTGCTCGATGGTCTTGTCGTCGGCCTTGGCCGTCTGGTCTTCCTCGGCCATGCCGCGCTTGAAGCTCTTGATGCCCTTCGCGACGTCACCCATCAGTTCGGAAATCTTGCCGCGCCCGAACAACAGCACGAGCAACATCACGACAATCAAAATCTGCAGCCAACTTGGGGCCATGATCGATCCTCATTCATCCAGTCGTTTGCCGGACCTTATATGGGCGGCGTGTCGACGACAATACAGACTTGACATGGCGGTTGCGGTTCGCGCCGTCAACGGCGCGGACGTCAATCAGGCCGTGGCCTTGTCGGGAAACACCATGACGTCCTGCGGATCCACGCAGACCCCGACATCCTGGCCGGCATCGAAGCGGCGCGCCCGGTCGCGGGCGAAAACCGGCCGCCTGAGCCCTTCCACCGCCACCTCGACCAGATCGACCTCGCCGACGAACCGCCGCCGGGTGATCCGGCCGGCGGCCGCCTCGCCCGCCGGCACCAGCCTGACCGAGGGCGGGCGCACGCAAGCCACGACCTGGGCGCCGTCGCCGAGGCCGGCGCACGGAAAGGTGCCAATCGCGGTCGACACCCAGCCGCGCTCCACCCGGCCGGGAAACTCGTTGACGTCGCTGAAGAAGCGCGCCGTGTCGAGATCGGCGGGCCGCAGATAGAGATCCTCGGCGGTGCCCATCTGCACGATGACGCCCTGGCGCATCAGGATGATCCGGTCGGCGACCCGCATCGCCTCCTCGGGGTCATGGGTGACGATGACGGCCGTCGAGCGGGTTTCGCGCAAGATGGCCAGCGTCTCGTCGCGGATATCATTGCGCAGGCCAGGATCGAGCCCGGAAAACGGTTCGTCCATCAGAATGATGCCCGGACGCGGCACGATGGCGCGCGCCAGCGCGATGCGCTGCTGCTCGCCGCCCGACAGCGCATGCGGATAGGACCGCGCCGCGTCCTCGAGTCCGACGCGCCGCAACACGGCCAGCGCCTCGCGTTCAGCCTCAGCGCGCGGCAGCGCCTTCAGCCCGAAGGTGACATTGTCGAGGATGGTGAGATGGGGAAACAGCGCGAAATCCTGAAACATCAGGCCGACGCCACGCCGTTCCGGCGGCTCGACCTCGCGCGGGCTCGACACCTCGCGCCCGTCGAACAGAACCCGGCCGGACGCCGGCGCCTCGATGCCGGCGATGATGCGCAACAGGGTCGTCTTGCCGCAGCCCGACTGCCCGAGCAGGCACACGGTCTCCGCCGGCGCGATATCGAAACTGACATCGCGTAGCGACGGCGTCGCGCCATAGGCATGGCCGACCGCATCGAGCGTCACATTGGAGGCGAAACTCGCCCGCGCCGTGCCACGCTCGCCCCAATGGCGGATGCCATGGCCGGCCTCGTGACCGGCCTCTCGGTCGGGGGCTACATCATCGGGCGTCGCGGCGACCGGAAATTCGACAGGATCGACACGCCGGGTCACCGCTCCGTCGCCTCCGGCATCGTCACGACATCGGCCGTCTCCGCACCGTCGGCGGCGGCCGCGCCATCCTGGTCGTCGTCATCGCCCCTATCGTCGGCGTCGAGCGGGTCTTCCGGCTCGTTGCGGAACGGATTGGGATCGCTGCCCGCGCGGTCCAGGAGACCGATGCTCTTCAGATCGGCGATACCGGGCAGTTCGGTCAGGTCGGCCAACGCGAAATGATCGAGAAAACCGGGCGTGGTGCCGAAGGTCACCGGCCGTCCGGGGCTGCGCCGGCGACCGCGCAGCCGGATGAACCCGGTTTCGAGCAGCGTGTCCATGATCCCCTTGCTGGTCGACACGCCGCGAATGTCCTCGATCTCGGCGCGCGTCACGGGCTGATGATAGGCGATGATGGCCAGCGTTTCGAGCGCGGCCCGCGACAGCTTGCGCTCCTCGGTCGCATGGCTGCTCAGGACATAAGCGAGATCGCCGGCGGTGCGGAACCGCCAGCCCTCGCCGACGCGCACGAGTTCGATGCCACGCCCGGCATAGTCGTCGGCGAGGCCGGCCAGGGCGGCGGCGACATCGGCGCCTTCCGGCAGACGGGCCGCGAGTTGCATTTCGGTCAACGGCTCGGGCGCGGCGAACAGGATCGCCTCCACGGTGCGGCGTGTCAGGAGGCTGTCGCCTTCTCCCCGCACGGTGCCGCCATCGATCGAACCGTCTTCGGCGATCGCATCGGTCATGGCATCATCTTCATGTTTCGGCATCCGGCCCAATGTTCCCTAGGCAAATCTACTGGCGCTCGCCGTCATCGCGACCGCGCAACAGAAGCGGTCCGAAGGGTTCGTCCTGGCGGATTTCCATGCTGCCTTCCTTCACGAGTTCCAGCGCGGCACCGAGCCCGCTAGCCAGAATGCTGGCGCGCTCGGGCCAATCGTCAAGATAGCTGACGAGAAACTGGTCGATCGGCGTCCATTGCCGGATCGGCCCGACGAGCCGCTGGAGAGCCTCGCGGGCCTCGGCGAGCGACCAGACCGGGCGCGGCTCGAAGCGCACGGTCTCGACCGAGCGGCGCTCGCGAAACGCCGCATAGGCGCGCAACAAATCGACCAGATCGGCCGTGAAAGCGCGCTCGGTGACATGCGACAGCCCCTCGGCCTGGCCATGCGGAAACAGGTCGCGGCCGAGATGCGGGCGCTCGGCGAGCTGGCGCGCCGTCTTGCGGAAGGCTTCGAGCCGCAACAGCCGGAACTGCAGATCCTCGGCCAGAAGTCGCGGGTCGGGCTCGTCATCCTCGGCCGCATCCGGCAACAGCAGCCGCGACTTCAGATAGGCGAGCCAGGCGGCCATGACGAGATAGTCGGCGGCGACCTCGAGACGGCGCTCGCGGGCCGCCCGGATGAAGGCGAGATATTGTTCGGCGAGATCGAGGATCGAGATCTTGACGAGATCGACCTTCTGATCGCGCGCCAGCGCCAGCAAGAGATCGAGCGGCCCTTCGAAACCGGTGACGTCGACGACGAAGCCGTCGGCCGCGTCACGCGGCGGCACGTCATCATCGGCATCAATGTCGGCTGTCGTCATTATCGGCATGCCTGATATGGCGGCAAGATCGCATTGGAGATCAATGGCCAAGGTCGGCGTTTTTCAGGGCGCAGGCAAGCACCGAAACGGCTGTTCGGGCCGTCAACCGCCGAAAACAAACAGGATCAGGCTGGGCCGGGCCGGCGTCAACCCGGTAACAGCGCCGCGAACCGGGCACGCGCCGCCACGAGATCCGTGGCATCGGGCTCGGGCACGGCATCGGCACGCGCGGCGCGCGCGGCGGCATCGCCGGCCAGGTCCGGCACCACCTCGGCGACCTCGACCATCTCGGCCATGTCGCCATTGCAATGGAGAATGATATCGCAGCCCGCCGCGATCGCGGTGCGGCTGCGCGCGCCGATCGTGCCCGACAGCGCGCCCATGGAGACATCGTCGCTCATCAGCAGATTGGCGAAGCCGATCTCCTCGCGGATGATGCCACCGATCATTCCTGCCGATGTCGTGGCCGGCGCGTCGGGATCGATCGCGCTGTAGACGACATGGGCCGTCATCGCCATGGGCAGATCACACAAGCTGCGAAACGGCGCGAAATCGGTGCTGCTCAGCACATCACGCGCGGTGTCGACGACCGGCAGGCTGTGATGGCTGTCGGCACGGGCCCGGCCATGTCCGGGAATGTGCTTGATCACGGGCTGCACCCCGCCGGCGCACAAGCCCTCCGCCGCGGCGCGCCCGAGCGTGCCGACCTCCTCCGCCGTCGTGCCATAGGCGCGATCGCCGATGGCCTCATGGGTTTCGGGAAAGGCGATATCGAGCACGGGGAAACAATCCGCCGTCATGCCGACGGCCCTGAGATCGGCGGCCAGGAGGCGGCCCGACAGCCAGGCCGCCTCGCGGCCCGCCTCGGGGTCGCGGCGATAGAGGTCGCCGATCGCACGCGCCGCCGGATAGGCCGGCCAATGTGGCGGCCGAAGCCTTTGGACCCTGCCGCCTTCCTGATCGACGAAAACGAGCGCGTCGCGCCCGAGCGTCGATCGGCAGTCATCGATCAAGTCCCGGAGCTGGTCCGGGGTCTCGATATTGCGCCGGAACAGAATGATCGCCCAGGGCGCGGCATCACGCAGGAATCGGCGCTCGTCGCCGGTCAGGCGCGGACCGGCCAGGCCCGTGATGAAGGCTCGCATCTGATGGTCTTCCCCCGCTCGCCCGCGATGGCTCAGATCTGGCGGACGAAACAGTCGACGCCGGCGGATTTGAGCCGGTCGCAGACCTGGTTGGCCTCGTTGCGCGAGCCGATCGGCCCGACATTGACGCGGTAGAAGATCCCGCGATCGCCGAGATCGGCGCGCTGGATGCGCGTGCCATAGCCGCCGACGATGCCGCCGAAACGCTGGCTGATGCTCTGGGCGGTCGTCTGGGCCTGCTGTTCCTGGCGGGCGGCCGCAACCTGGACCAGGAAGCTGCCGGCGGGCAGCGTCGCGGCCGGCTGTGTGGCCACGGGTTGCTGCGCGGACTGCGCGGCGGCGACCTGCTGCTGGGCGGCGCGCTGCGGCACCGGTTGCGGCGCGGCCTGTTGCTGGACGGGCTGCGGCGCCACGGGCTGCAGATTGAGCGGGCCGGTCGGCGCGGCGGCGACGCTATTGGTCGCCTGGCCGGCGGCTTGATTGGCCTGAGCCTGGGCTTGGGCGGCAGCCTGCTCCTGGGAGATGGCCGGAATGTCGCGCACCGCGATCTCACCATTCTGAGACGGCGTCGTTTCGGCGGCGGTCGTGCCGGCCTGGGCCGCATCGGGCGAGACCGTTTCCGTCGAGAGGGCTTCCGTCGAGACGGTTCCGACCGGGGCCGCTTCCGTCGAGACAATTTCCGTCGAAACGGTTTCGACCGGCGTCTGGGTGAAGGCGGGCGGATCGGGCACCTGGACCGTTTCGACGGGCGCTTCGACGCTGTCCTCGACGACCGTGCCGTCCGGCCGCACCACGACGGTGCGCACCCGGCGCGGCGCGTCGGTTTCAGCCCCTTCGGGCGGATCGGCCGGCTCGATGACGCGAATGATGCGACCGTCGCTCTCGGCGGCCGCCTCCTCGGAGCGGTCAACGAGCTGGGCCGTGCCATCGTCGCCGCCGATCCGGTCATAGACGAGCTTGCCGCCATCCTCTTCGACGACCGCCTCGCCGTCCGGCGTCACCTTTACCTCGCCATCGGCGGCGGCGATGGTCGGCGGCGCGCCGTCGCCCGACCCGACGACGGCGCGATAGGCGAAGGCGCCGGCGGCGCCCAGAACGACGATGCCGAGAACGGAGGCCAGAATGAGCGCGCCGCGAAAGCCACCGCGCGCGGGCGCGTCATCCATCGGCGGGCCAGCGGCGGCGACATGATGGGCCGCGCCATCCCCCGGCGCGATGGCCGACAGATCGGCCTCCTCGAAGCGGGGATCGGTTTCCGCCGAATCGAAGACCGGATCGTCCCACACGGTGCGCTTCGGCGCCGATGGAACCGAGGCGGGTTCTTCCCATTGCGGCTCGGCCCAGCGGTCCGAACCGCCGACACCCGCCGATTCGGCCGATGTGGCTGGTTGTGCCGATGGCTCCTGCGGCCAGCCCTGCTGCTGAGCCCAGTCGGGATCGGGCGCGGCATCATTCCAGACCGGCTGCGGCGCCATGACCGTTTCGGGCGTTGCCGGCGCCTGGGGGAAGCCGGCCGCCGGGTCATGCGGCGGCGCGCCGAGGGGCGGCTCGGCGGCGGGCGGATAGACCGGCGCGGCGGGATCGGGCGCCAGTTCGCGGGCGAAATCGGCTTCGATGTCGCGGGCCAATTGCTCGGGGTCGAGATAGCCGCTTTCGGACAGATCGGCGCGCGGATCGACGGGCATGCCGCCGACCGGTAGGCCGCGTTCATCGGCCGGCATGGCGTCACCCCAGGCGGGCGATGGCCGATCACCTGATTCGGTGAATTCTGGGCCGGTGGGCCAGTCGGCGGACCAGCCGGCCTGCGGCTCGGCTGGCGGAGGCACGGTTGCTTCGGAAGATGACGGCACGAAAGCGGGCTCGGCGGGCGGCGTCGCCTCGGTCCAGCCCGCATCGAACGCGGCAGCGCCCGCATCCGCCGGCGGTTGCGGCTGCATCACCGGTTGGACCGTCGGCTGTTCAGGATGGAAGGGGGGCGTCATCTCCGGCGCGACGGGCGGTTGCGGCGCGGCCGGCGGCTCGGGCATGGCGGGACGCGCCGCGACGGGCGGCATAGCGGGTTGCTGCTCGGCCTGCGGTTGCGGTTCAGGTTGGGCGGAAACCGGGCTGGCGGGCGGCGCCGGATTGGCCTGGCGCGCCACGCCGCTGTCGAGATCGGCCAGCGGATCGCCGTCGATCAGCCGGGCCAGTTCGGCGAGCGGATTGCCGCCGGCGGGCTCTTCCTTGGACTGGGCGAGCTGCCGTTCGAGGCTTTCCAGCAGCGCGTGATTGATCCTGCCACGTCCGTCCGACATCGTGCACCGTCTCCGCGATGGGGCGGGCCGGCCCTGCGTCGGTCGGTATCGCGACCCTAGCGCATTTCCTCGGCCGGCGTGACGCCCAATATCTGCAATCCATTGCCCAGAATGGTCTGGACCGCCTTCACCAAGGCATATCGTCTTATGCTTAATGCTCTGTCGTCAGGGTGAATAAATCGTAATTGTGGCGCGTCTTTGCCGGCGGTCCAGTGATGATGGAACTGGCTGGCGAGGTCGTAGAGGTAAAACGCGATCCGGTGCGGCTCATGCGCGCGCGCGGCCTGCGCGACGAAGCGCGGGAACTGCGCCAGAAGCCTGATCAGCGCCTGATCCGCCTCATGGGCGAAGGTCTCGAGCGCGATGTCGTCGGGCTCGGCCACGACATCGGCGCCCAGCGTTTCGGCCAGGTTGCGGGCCACCGACCGGCAGCGCGCATGGGCATATTGGACATAGAAGACCGGATTGTCCTTCGATTGCTCGGTCACCTTGACGAAGTCGAAATCGAGCGGTGCGTCGTTTTTCCGGAATAGCATGATGAACCGCACGACATCGGGCCCGACCTCGTCGACGACCTCGCGCAAGGTCACGAAATCGCCGGCGCGTTTCGACATGCGCACCGGCTGGCCACCGCGATAGAGCTTGACGAGTTGGCACAGCTTGACGTCCAGCGTCGCCGTGCCGCCGCTCATCGCCGTCACCGCCGCCGTCATCCGCTTGACATAGCCGCCGTGATCGGCGCCCAGCACATTGATCATGTCGCGGAAGCCGCGGTCGATCTTGTCGGCGTGATAGGCGATATCGGTCGCGAAATAGGTGTAGCTGCCATCCGATTTCATCAGCGGCCGGTCGGTGTCGTCGCCGAAGTCGCTCGACCGGAACAGGGTCTGCTCGCGGTCTTCCCAATCCTCGGGCCGCTTGCCCTTCGGTGGGTCGAGCCGGCCCTGATAGACGAGCCCGTCGCCGCGCAGCGCCGCGATCGTGCGCCCGACACGGTCGCCATCGACGATCAGCGCGCGTTCCGATGAAAAGACATCATGGCTGATCGACAGCGCCGCGAGATCGTCGCGGATCTGCGCCATCATCATGTCGATCGCCACGGCCCGCACGCTTGGCAGCCAGACGTCTTCCGGCTGCGCCAGAAGCGCATCGCCATGCTCGGCGGCGAGCCTTTCGCCAACCGGCTTGAGATAGTCGCCGGGATAGAGCCCCTCCGGGATCTCGATACCGGTTTCGCCGAGCGCCTCGCGATAGCGCAGAAAGGCCGAGCGGGCGAGATTGTCGACCTGCACGCCCGCATCGTTGATATAGTATTCGCGGGTGACGTCATGGCCGGCGAAGGCCAGGAGACTGGCCAGCGCATCGCCGAACACCGCCCCCCGGCAATGGCCGACATGCAAGGGGCCGGTCGGATTAGCGGAGACATATTCGACATTGACCTTGTGGCGGTCCGGCATGTCGGGCCGGCCATAGCCATCGCCCGAGGCCAGAACGGCGCGCAATTGATCGAGCCAGAAGTCCGGCGCGAGGCGCAGGTTCAGAAAGCCCGGCCCCGCCACCTCGAGGCCGGTGAAGATCCCCTCCCCGTCCTCGGCGCGCAGGCGCTCGGCCAGCGCCTCGGCGATGTCGCGGGGCTTGCGGCCGGCTTCCTTCGCGAAGGCGAGCGCGGCATTGGTCGCCATGTCGCCATGGCTCGGGTCGCGCGGCGGCTCGACCAGGACGCGGTCGGCGGAAATCTCGCTGTCGAGCACCGCCGACAAGGCGGCGGCAACCCGGTGCGCTATGGTGACGAAGGGGTCCATGATATCGGCTTTCAGTGGCTGGCGCGGCGCGCCTAACGCAATTCCGGGGTGACGTCAAACAGCCGCCGATGCTCCTGCAGCGCATAACGGTCGGTCATGCCGGCGATATAGTCCGAGACCCGCCGCGCGCGGCTCGCATCCCGTGCCGCGCCGACATGGGCGCGCCAGTCTTCCGGCAAGGCGCCGGGTTCGCGCATGAAGCAATCGAACAGGTCGCCGACCACGCCGCGCGCATCGGCCATCACCCGGTTCAGCCAGGGCGCGCGATACATATTGTCGAAGAGATAGCGCTTCAGAACGGCGACCTCCCCGGCGAAGGCGTCGGAAAAGACAACAAGCGGCGCATCGGCGGCGCGCACCTCTTCCACCGAACGCGGCGCGCGGTCGGCGATGCGGCGGCCGGTTTCGCCGAGCACGTCCTCGATCATGCAGGTGATGACCCGGCGGACCACTTCATGGATGCGTTTCTGGCCCGGGAGAACGCCATAAACCCTGTCGACATCGGCGACGAGACGGCCGATCAGCGGCACGGCGTCGGCCATGGCGTCGAGATGGAACAGGCCCGCGCGCAGGCCGTCATCGGTATCGTGGGAATCATAGGCGATATCATCGGCGATCGCCGCGCATTGCGCTTCGAGCGAGGCATGGCTCGCGAGATCGAGCGGCATCGCGTCATCGAAGGCACGTATCGTTTCGGGCACGCCGCGCGCCGCATAAGGCCCGATCGCGGACCCGTCGGCGCCGACCAGCGGGCCGTTGTGCTTGACCAGCCCTTCCAGCGTCTCCCAGGTCAGGTTCAGCCCGTCGAAGGCCGCATAGCGCGCTTCGAGCCGGGTGACGACGCGCAGCGCCTGGGCATTGTGGTCGAAGCCGCCATAGCGCGCCATCGCTTCATCGAGCGCCCGCTCGCCGGCATGGCCGAAGGGGGGATGGCCGAGATCATGCGCCAGCGCCAGGATCTCGGCGAGATCCTCGTCGAGGCCGAGCGAGCGGGCCAGGGTGCGGGCGATCTGGGCGACTTCGATCGTATGCGTCAGCCGGGTCCGGTAGTGATCGCCCTCGTGATAGACGAAGACCTGGGTCTTGTGCTTGAGCCGGCGAAAGGCCGTCGAATGGATGACGCGGTCGCGGTCGCGCTGGAAATCGCTGCGCGTCGGGCTCGGCGCCTCGGGATGGAGCCGACCGCGCGTGCGGCGGGCATCCGACGCATAGACAGCGAGGCCGGGGCGAAACGCCGCCCGGCCGGCGCCTGCCTCGCTGTCCGCCCCTTTGGCTTCCGTCTGCCGGGTCGTCTGTTGCATGCCTTGTCCGCCGCCGGATCGGTTGACTGCCGTCGCAGCCGTCTTACCTTAGGCGGCATGATGGACGTAAGTCCGAATCCAGCGGATGCGCGCGCGAAACGCGCGTTGAAAGGATGACCATGGATACCTCGAACCAGGTAGTCGTGACCGATCGGGCCTTCGCGCAGATCGCGCGGATCCTTGACGGCGAGCCGCCCGAGACCTTCCTCCGCGTGACCGTGTCCGGCGGCGGATGTTCGGGATTTCAATATGGCTTCGATCTGACCAAGGAACGCATGGACGGCGATGTCATGCTGTCGCAGGACGGCGCGTCGGTGGCCATCGACGACATGTCGTTGATGTATCTGTCAGGTTCGGAGATCGACTATGTCGACGATCTGATCGGCGCATCGTTCCAGATCCGCAATCCGAACGCGACCTCCTCCTGCGGCTGCGGCACGAGCTTCTCGCTCTGACCGCGTCCCGTCCGACGGCAAAAGCCTGAATGCGCATCGCGACCTGGAACATCAACGGCTTCAACGCGCGCCGCGATGCGTTGTCGGCCTGGCTCGCGGCCACGACGCCCGATGTCGCCTGTCTCCAGGAAATCAAATGCGAGACGGCGAAGTTCGACGCGGCCGCCTTCGAAAGCCTCGGCTACAATGTCGCCGTATCCGGCCAGAAGAGCTTCAACGGGGTGGCGATCCTGTCGAAACGGCCGATCGAGGACGTGGTCGACGCCCTGCCCGGCGACGATGACGACAGCCAGGCGCGCTATCTCGAAGCGGTCGTCTCGGTCGAGGGCGGCGGCGCGGTCCGTATCGTCGACATCTACCTGCCCAACGGCAATCCGCAGCCAGGGCCAAAATTCGACTACAAGCTCGCCTGGATGGACCGGCTGGCCGACCGGCTGGACAGGCTGCGCGGGCATGAAGAGCCGTTGATCGTCTGCGGCGACTACAATGTCATTCCGATGCCCGAAGACGCCCGCCGCCCCGAGGTCTGGGGCGATGACGCGCTGTTCCAGCCGGGCTCGCGCGCGCGATTCCACGCGCTCCGCCATTCGGGTTTGACGGATGTGTTCCGCGCCTGCCATCCCGATGACGAGGCCTACAGCTTCTGGGACTATCAGGCCGGCGCCTGGCAGAAGAACAACGGCATCCGCATCGATTTCCTGCTCGCCAGCCCGCAGGCCGTCGACCGGCTCGAGGCCAGCGGGATCGACCGGTCCGTGCGCGGCTGGGAGAAACCGTCCGACCATGTCCCGATCTGGGCGGAGTTCTCTTTCAACACTTAAGTCAGGCCTCTATCTGCTTTTCTTAATGTGACCCAACAAGATCAAGAATGATTTCGGCGGCCCGCTCGGCGGGCGCGCGATCAATCGACATGATAGCGCGCAATTCGTCGAAGGACGCCAGTTGCGCGCGCCTTTCCGGTGTATCGTCGGCCAGCGTCTTGACCGCATAGGCGAGCGGTTCGGGGCGCACCACATCGCCGATGTATTCCCGCACCGCCTGCCGGCCGAGAACGAAATTCGGCAGCAGGATCGTCCAGGTATGGAGAAAGATCCGCGCGATCACCCATTCGAGCGGATCGACCCGGTAGGCTGCGATCGTCGGCACGCCGGCCAGCGCCAGTTCGAGCGTCACCGTGCCCGAGGCAGCCAGCGCGACATGGGCGCTGCGGAACGCCGCATCCTTCTCGTCGCCCCCCGACACAAGGCGGGGTTTGATCGGCCAGTTGTGGATCATGCGCTCGACCGCCTGGCGCCGGCGCGGCGCGGCCACGATGACCGGATCGATCGCCGGCAAAATTTCTGCCAGAACCGGCAAGGCCCGACCGAAGATCGGCAGAAGCCGGTTAACCTCTGCCTTGCGGCTGCCCGGCAGCAGCAGGAGCTTCGTCGGCACCCCCTCGCCCGGTTCGGGACGCTCGCCAGGGCCCGGCGTCAGCCGGTCGAGACGCGACAGCAAGGGATGTCCGACATAGGTGCAGGGCGGCCCGCCGAGCCTCAGATGCACGTCGGGTTCGAACGGCAGCACGGCCAGAAGATGGTCGACATAGGCGCGCATCTCGGCCGCCCGCCCTGGCCGCCAGGCCCAGACCGTCGGCGACACCCATTTGACGATCGGCAGGTCCGGCAGTTGGCGCCGCACCCGCTGGGCGATGCGGTGAGTGAATTCGGGACTGTCGATCACCAGAAGCAGATCCGGCTTGAAGCGCAGCACATCGTCAGTGGTCTGACGCAGGCGGCCAAGCAGCCCAGGGAGCCGCCGGGCGATCGCCGTGACCCCGATCAGCGAGAGTTCCTCCATCGGAAACAGCGATCTGAGCCCGGCCTTGGTCATCGCGTCGCCGCCGATGCCGGCGATCTCCAGCCCACCGTCAAGGCGGTGCGCCAGAACGTCGAGGACGGCGCCGCCGAGTTCGTCGCCCGAAGCTTCGCCGGCAATGATGTAGAGACGCAGCGGTCGATCGCTCATGGCGCGCCCTCGCCGGCCTGCCCGAAGACGAAGAGATCAGCCGCCTGCGCCGCCTCGATGACGGCCGCGCGGCCGGCGAACAGGACCTTGCCCGCTTCGAGCGCGATGCCGGCGAGACCGGCCCGTTCGGCGGCCCTGACGGTCTCGGCGCCGATGACCGGCATATCGGTGCGCAGATCCTGGCCGGGCTTGGCGCGCTTGATCATGATGCCGGCCCGACCCTTGGCCCGGAACCGGCCCTTTGCACGCAGATCCGCGCAGCGGTCGAGCATCGCATCGGTGCCCTCGGCCGCCTCGACCGCGATTACCCGTTCATTGTGGACGATCACGGACTGGCCGACATCGAAACGCGCCATCGCCGCAACGAGATCGAAGCCCAGACGAATATCCGTCATCTGCTTGCGATCGGGCGTCTTGCCCGCCATCAAGCCCGCGCCGATGACGAGATCCGGCGCGATATCGGCCGGTCCCAGGAGCTCGATCCGCCAATCGTCGAGGATCGAGCTAATCAGCCGCATCACGGTGTCGTCGCCGCCGCGCCGTGTCTTCAAGACCTTCGGCAGGATGGGCACCACGCCGAAATCCCAACGGATATCGTCGAGATCGGGACGCGCGAACCGGCCGGAAAACACCACCGGCGCCCGTAGATCGGTCAGAATCGCACGGATCTTGCCAACTTCGCCCAGGCCAACCGGCACGACATCGAAACCCGTCATGTCGGCATCGGCAAACCCCATGACGGGCACGATACCAACCCGATGGCCGGCGCGACCCGCCGCCTCGGCCAGTTCGACCGGCATCGCGCCCGCGCCCGCGACGATGACGACATCGGGTTTGTCGGCGAACTGATCCGTCATGGCCGCTCCGGCCTGGCCGTGCCGATCAAGGCCGCCCCCGGCCGGGGAGCCCCGATCGGGACCCTTCTAGTCAGGCCGTCCGCCCGTTGCGCGGCGTGCACAGCGACCGTCCGGATTCGGCCTGGATGAAACCGATGATCTCGGTCACCAGCGGAGCGTCGGGGAACATTTCCGCGACATCGACGATCCGCTCGGCGAGCGTCCCTTCGCTCGCGAACAACATGCGATAGGCCTGGCGCAGCGTATGCACCGCCTCGCGGTCATAGCCGTTGCGCTTCAGGCCGATGATGTTGAGCCCGCCGAGATAGGCGCGGTTGCCGAGCACCGAGCCGAACGGAATGACGTCGTTTTCGACGCCGCTCAACCCGCCGACAAAGGCATTGCGGCCGATGCGCGCCCATTGATGGACCGCCGCCATGCCGCCGAGAATGACATGATCGCCCACCGTGACATGCCCGCCGATGAGCGCGCCATTGGAGAAGATGACATTGTCGCCGACGATGCAGTCATGGGCGACATGCGACCCGGCCATGAAATAGCCGCCATCGCCGATCCGCGTCGTCATCTTGTCGATACGGGTGCCGGGGCTCATCGTGACATGTTCGCGGATCGTCACATCGGCGCCGATCTCGAGCGTGCTCGGCTCGCCGTCATATTTCAGATGCTGTGGCGCATGGCCGAGCACCGCGAAGGGAAAAACGGCGGTGCGCGCGCCGATCCGTGTATGGCCGGTCACGACGACATTGGAATGCAACGTCACGTCGTCGTCGAGCACGACATGTTCGTCGACCGTGCAGAACGGGCCAATCGTCACACTGGATGCAATCTTGGCCGACGGATGAACGACGGCGGACGGATGGATGTCCGCCATCAACCTACCTCGCCCTGGGGCTGGATCATGGCCGCCACTTCGGCTTCGGCGACCTTGGCGCCGTCGACGGTCGCCACGCAACCGAACTTCCAGATCTGCCGGCGCTGCTTCAGCATCGACACTTCGTAGTGAATACGGTCGCCGGGCACGACGGGTTTGCGGAAACGGGCTTTATCGATGGTCATGAAATAGACGATGTAGGGTTTCTTGAGCTTCGTGTTGTGCAGGACGAGCGCGCCGGCGGTCTGCGCCATGCCCTCGATCATCAGAACGCCTGGGAAGATCGGGCGCTCGGGGAAATGACCAAGAAATTGCGGCTCGTTCGCCGTGACATTCTTCACGCCGATACAGGACCAGCCGTCGATACCGATCACCTTGTCGACGAGCAGGAACGGAAATCGGTGCGGCAGGAATTCCAGCAATTGCTGGATGTCGATTTCGTCGCCGGTCCTGTCCTGCGACGCGGTCAACGCTTCATCCGTCATTGTCCGTCTTCTTCCCCCGATCGAGCGCTTCGCGGGCCAGGCGCTTCAGAGCGAGATGTTCACGCATCCAGTCCCTAACGGGCTGCGCCGGCACGCCTCCCCAATCGCCGGCCGTCGGGATATCCGATCCGACGGTGCTGATCGCGGCGATCCGCGCGCCATCGGCGATCGTGACATGCCCTTGTATGCCGGTCTGGCCGCCGACGAAAACGACGTCGCCCAGGACCGCGCTTCCGGCGATACCGACCTGCGAGACGATCACGCAATGGCGTCCTAACACGACGTTGTGACCGATCTGAACGAGATTGTCGATCTTCGTCCCCTCGCCGATCACCGTATCTGCCAGGCCGCCCCGGTCGATGGTGCTATTGGCGCCGATCTCGACATCGTCCTGAACGATCACGCGGCCGACCTGGGGGATCTTGACATGGCCGGCCTTGCCCGGAACGAAGCCGAAGCCGTCCTGACCGATCACCACGCCGGCATGGACAATGACCCGGTCGCCGACAAGCGCATGCGTCACCACCGCCCGTGGCCCGATGCGGCAATCGCGACCGATGGCGACATGACGCCCGATGATCGCGCCGGCCAGGATCTGGCTGCCGGCGCCGATCCGCGCGCCCGCTCCGATGACGGCGCCGGGCTCGACATGAACGCCATCTTCGAGCTCGGCCGTCGGGTGGATCGGCCGCGACATATCCGAGCCCGGCCGGTCGAAGACCGCGCCCGGCGCCACCGCATCCGGATAGAAGAGGCCGATCGCCCGGGCAAATCCCAGTTCAGGCGCCTTATGGATCAAAACGGCCGTGTCCGGGGGAACTTGGTCGGCGAGCTTCGCCGGGACGATACAGGCGGAAGCGCGCAAGTCCGCCAGGCGCTCGCGCGCACCCTTGCCGTCGACATAAGTGATATCGCCCGGGCCGGCCGTGTCGCTGCGCGCGACATTGGCGATCGGCAGGTCCGGGTCAGCCCGGTCCGCGAGGTCGGCGTCGATGGTCGACGCGATCTCGCGAAGCGAAAACGGTCCGTCGCGATCGAAAAAGGAATCCGTCACGGCCGAATGCCTGCCTGGTCGGCTCGATGCCGAAGCGGGATCAGAAACGGGCGCCGGCGCCGAAGCGGAACAGCTGCGTTTCGTCGTAATCCTTCTTGAGGATCGGAAAGCCGAGATCCGCGCGGATCGGTCCGAAGGGCGAATCCCACAACAGGCCGACACCGACCGAGGCACGCGGGTCGCCGTCGTCGACAAAGCAGCCGGTCGCCGGCAAGGCCGGGTTCTCGCTGGTGCATTCCGGGAGGCCGGTATCGGTCACATCCGTCAGGATGCCGGCATCGGCGAAGGCCGCGCCGCGCAGGCCCAGTTCTTCTGGCAGAAGCGGCAGCGGGAAGGTGACTTCCGCCGTGGCGCTGACTTTGAGCCGGCCGCCGAGCGCGTCACCCGACACCAAATCGCGCGGGCCGTAGCCGGCATTGTCGAAGCCACGGATCGTATCGCCACCACCGAAGAAAGTATCGGAAATCAGCAGCGGGTCGCTGTTCAGGCTCTCGCGATAGCCGGCCTCGAACTTCAGCATGCCGATCACCTGCGGTGCCAGCGTGTGATAGTAGCGGCCTTCGACCTCGGTCGAGATATAGGCGACATCACCGCCTAGGCCGGCGAAGTCCTGATCGAATTCGAGACGCACGCCTTCCGTCGGGTTGCGAATGCTGTCGAGCGTCGAATAGACGAGCCCGTAGCCGAGGATCGAATAGAGCCGCGTGCCATTGAGCTGTTGGACGGCCAGCGAGGCTTCGCGCGGATCGTTGTCGACCGCGTTGCAGCCTTCCCGAACGCCGGTCGACAGGATCCGGCAACCGTCACGCAGGCCGAAGGGCACGTCGATCGTCCGCTCGAAGATGTTGTAGCGCAGGTTCAGCCGCAGGTCGTCGTTGAGCGGCAATCCGAAGCGCAGGCCGCCGCCGATCTCCTCACTGTCATAGAGCGAGTCGTTGACGTCGTCGCGGCGGCGCGAATAGACATCGAAACCGAAGCTGATGCGCCGCCCGAGGAAGTAGGGTTCGGTGAAGCTGAAGCGGTATTCCTCGCGGCGTTCGCCGAAGGCGACGGCGACGCGCACGAACTGGCCGCGGCCGAGGAAGTTGCGCTCCGACACGGACAATTCGCCGAGGAAACCATCCTGCGTCGAGAAACCGCCGCCGACCGAGAATTCGCCGGTCGGCTCCTCGATGACATCGACGAGCAGGACCACGCGGTCGGGAGCGCTACCGGGCTCGGTGATGATCCGGGCGGCCTGGAAGAAACGCAGATCGTTAAGACGGCGCTGGGCACGGTCGATCAGCACGCGATTGAAGGCATCGCCCTCGGCGAAGTCGAACTCACGCCGGATGACACTGTCGAGCGTGCGCGTATTGCCGCGGATCTCGATGCGCTCGATATAAGCGCGCTGGCCTTCGTCGATCACATAGGTGATGCCGATTTCACGGGTATCCGGATCGCGCGAGCCGCGCGGACGGACCTGGGCGAAGGCATAGCCGCGTTCGGCCAGCTCGATCGTCAGATCCTCGAGCGTCTTGTCGATCAATTCGGCATTGTAGGTATCGCCCGGATGGGTCCGCAGCGCGCGCCGCAGCTCTTCCGGATCGATGTCGGGCACGTTCGATTCGATCTCGATATCGCCGAAATTGTACCGCTCGCCCTCATCCACCGTGATCGTGATGAAGAACACATTGCGCTCGCGGTCGAGATCGGCGACCGCCGAGATGACGCGGAAATCGGCATAGCCGTGCTTGAGATAGAAGCGGCGCAGCAGTTCCTGATCGGCCTCGAGACGGTCGGGATCATAAACGTCGCGATTGTTCAAGAAGCTCAGGAAGTTGCGCTGGCTGGTCGTGATCTCGTCGCGCAGCTGGGAGTCGCTATAGACGACATTGCCGATGAAATTGATGCGCGAGACGCTCGTCTTGTCGGCCTCGTCGATCTCGAAAATGAGATTAACCCGATTGTCCGGCAGGTCGATGATCTGCGGCTCGACGCGCGCGCCGAACCGGCCGCGACCACGATAGAGCTGGAGAATGCGCTGAACGTCGGCCTGAAGCTTCGACCGGGTCAGCATCGAGCGCGGCTGCGATTCGATGGCCGCCTGAAGCGTGCCGTCCTCGAGCTTGTCGTTACCCTCGAACACCACGTCATTAATCAGCGGGTTCTCGACGACCTGGACGACGACGGTGCGGCCGCGCAGCTCGATCTCGACATCGGAGAACAGGCCGGTCGCGAACAGGGCATTCAGCGATTCGTCGGCGGCGGCAGCGGTATAGGTCTGGCCCGGGCTCAGCGCCATATAGGCGCGGATCGTGTCGGCATCGATCCGTTCATTGCCCTCGACAACAATGCTGGACACGGTGGCGGCCTGCGCCTGCCCGGGCGCGGCCACGCTGAGCACGGCTGCGGCCGAAAACAGGACGAAAGCCGAAAACACCAACGATCTCAGGACTGTAAAAAGCCGCGCAGTCGTCTTCATGAAGACCCAATCCTGATCCGTTGTTCCATTATTGGATCACGCACCGACGAACGTCCCCCGCCCTTCGACGTGATCGTCGAAGCCTTTTAGCGTCGATTCATAGTGGATGCAAACCTTCCCACCCAATTCGGTGAACGCTTTCCTGCGGCCCGTTGCAGATGAGCAACGGACCACGTAACCCCCTCGCATCAAAGGATATTCAGATGAACAAGGTCGTTCCAGGTGGCAAACAGCATGAGCATTAGAACGAGCGCCAGACCGACCCGGAAGCTGATCTCGAGCGCCCTGTCGCTCAATGGGCGCCCGCGCAGCGCCTCGATCGCATAGAACAAGAGATGGCCGCCATCGAGCATGGGAATCGGGAAGAGATTCAGAAGTCCGATGCTGATTGACAGGATGGCGGTGAGGTTGATGAGTGCCAGGAAGCTAATCGCGGCGACATCGCCCGACACTTGCGCGATACGGATCGGCCCGCCGAGTTGATCGGCCGATTGGCGCCCCACGATGATCTCGTAGATATAGGTCAGGGTGCGCTCGATGACGAAGCCCGTCTCGGTCACGCCGAGCCACAGCGCGGCGGGCGGCGAATAGATCACGCGCTCGACCTCGTCGGGGCTCGCCGACCGCGTCACACCGAGCACGCCCATGCGATGGGTGGCACCGAAATTGTCCTCCACTTCGAGGAAGTCCGGGACCGCCGTGACCGTCAGCTCGCCGCCATCGCGCAGAAGCGTCAGATCGAGCGGGCGCTCGGCGCTGGCGCTGACGCGGCGCTGAACGTCATTGAAGCTGTCGATCGGCTGGCCGTCGATGGCGATGATCTGGTCGCCGGGCAGGATGCCAGCAGCTTCGGCGGCACTTTCCGGGCGCACATCGTCAACGATGGCCGGCGTCGTGGTACGGCCGACCGACATGAAGACGACGGCGAAGATCAAGATGGCGAGGATGAAATTGGCGATCGGCCCGGCCGCCACCACCGCCGCCCGCGAGGCCAACGGCTTGTGGGCGAACATACGGGCGCGCTGATCGTCGGTCGCGGCATTGATCGCGTCGGTATCGGGCTGGCTGGCCGGCCCGTCGTCGCCGCTGAATTTCACATAGCCGCCGAGCGGGATCCAGCAAAGCTTCCAGCGCGTGCCGCGTCGGTCGTTGAAGCCAGTGATTTCCGGCCCAAAACCGATGGAAAATGCATCGACATCGACGCCGCACCAGCGCGCGACGAGGAAATGGCCCATTTCATGGACGAAAACGACGATGGTGAGCACGAACAGAAACGGCAGGATATAGCCGAAAATGAAGGAGCCGCTCCCGATCAAGCCCAGAAGAGAATCCACGGATGGTCCTTTCCCTAGAGCATCCCGTGTTTTGAACAACCCAATCAGAACACAGAAAGATGCTCGATTCCAAGAAGTTAGAGAAACTTGTCCGCGCCATCTCTGGCGCGGGCTGCTCTAGTATCGCATCACGCCCATCGTCCGCCGCGAGCCGGCATCTGACCCGCCACCGTCACGACGTAACGGCTTTGGTCCGCAATTAGGTCGCGAAGGTGGCAACCTTTGGGCGGGCGATGACATCGGCGGCATAAGCCCGCGTCTCGGCATCGAGATCGAACACCGCGTCAATGTCCGCCATATCGGTCGATGTCCGTGCGGCATACCAGTCGAGCGCCTCGGCGACCAGCCCCGGGACGTCGAGAAATCCGATCCGGCCGCCGAGAAAAGCGGCGACCGCCACCTCATTCGCCGCATTGAGCACGACGCAGGCGCCGGCGCCCGACGCAAAGGCCGCCCGCGCCAGACCGAGCGCCGGGAAGCGGTCAAGATCGGGCGGTGAGAAGCTGAGCTCGCCCAGGGCCATGAGGTCGAGCGGAGCCTGCCAGGTGCCGAGCCGCTCGGGCCAGCCGAGAACATGGCCGATGGGAATGCGCATGTCGGCGGGCGCCATATGGGCGATGACCGAGCCGTCGCGAAACGAGACGAAGCCATGGACGATCGACTGCGGATGCACGACGGCATCGATACGCTCGAGCGGCACGCCAAACAGATGGCCGGCTTCGATGATCTCAAGCCCCTTGTTCATCAGGGTCGCCGAATCGACCGAAATCTTCGCGCCCATCGACCAGTTCGGATGCCGCACCGCCTGGCGCGGCGTGACGCGGGCAAGGTCTCGCGCCGGCATGTCGCGAAACGGGCCGCCCGACGCGGTCAGCGTGATCCGCGCGACATCGTCGAGCCGCTGGTCGGCAAGGCATTGCGAGATGGCATTATGTTCGGAATCGACCGGCAACACCTCGGCCTGGTGCGCCTGTGCCGCGCGCATGAACAGGTCGCCGGCGCAGACCAGGCACTCCTTGTTGGCGAGCCCGACCCGCGCGCCGCGCGACAGGGCCTGAAGCGTCGGGCGCAAGCCGGCAATGCCGACGATCCCGGCCATGACGATGTCGCTGTCGATCGCGGCGGCCTCGCACAGGCCCGACACACCCGCCATCGCCTCGACATCGCTGCCGGCAAGGGCCTGGCGGAGATCGTCGAGCCTCGTTTCATCGCCGATCGCGGCATGGCGCGCGCCGGTCTCCCGCGCGATGCGCGCCAGGCCCGCGACATCGCTGTGGGCGGTGACGGCGGTGACGTCGAAACCGCCCTCATCGGCGATCACCGACAGCGTACTGGTGCCGATCGATCCGGTGGCGCCCAGAATGGTTACCGACGTGCGATCAGCCAAAGGCCCTGCCCTTCATTCCCGCCTCCCCATCGGTCACAGCGCCAATAGCGCGCGCGCCGGGTGGTAGAAGCCGCCGACCGCCAATCCCGCAAGCGCCACGACACATGACACGGCAATCAGCGAATCGAGCCGATCCATGAGGCCGCCATGACCCGGGATCATGCGGCCGGTATCCTTGGCGCCGAAATTCCGCTTGATCAGGGATTCGAGCAGATCCCCGCCCTGCGCGACGACGCAGAGGACACCAGCGAGCAGCATAGCCGCGACGACCGATGTCGGAATGACATTCAGCAAAGCCGCGAGACCGGCGATGGCGACCACGGCGACGAACGCGCCGATCGCGCCGCTCCAGGTCTTCGCCGGCGAGACGGCGGGCAACAGCTTGGCACCGCCGAACCTGGAGCCAACGAGATAGGCCGCGACATCGGTCAACCAGACGACGGCCAGCAGCATGAAGACCAGAAACTGGCCACCATCGGGATCGCGGCGCAGAAAGACGAGCGCCAGGGCCGGCACAGCGGCATAAAGAATGCCGCCGAGCCGCCAGCGCCGGCGAACCGTGTCGCCGAGCAACATGATGACGAAGGCGAGCAGGGACAGCGCGAAAAGCGCTTGCCCCGTCACGAGGCCGATCAGGGCCGGCAGCAGGCCGAGGGCAAACAGCAGGATGGCGTTATGCCCGCTCCAGCTCTTGCCGTCGCGCGGCATGGCGACCAGCCGGTCCCATTCGCGGAACACCAGGACGGCACCGCCCCCGACGAACAGCGCGAAAACGAGCGGACCCGCGGCATTGGCGGCGATCGCCGCGATGCCCAGGATCAGGCCGGAAACAATACGCGCCCTGACCGCCCCCGCCTTCCTGGCGACCGTCAGATCCGGCGCCCCGCGCGTCGATGGCATGGATGCGCCTAGGCGCTGACAGCGACGCCACCGAAGCGTCGGTCTCGGCCGGCATAGTCGGCGAGAGCCTCTTCGAGCTCGGCCCGACCGAAATCGGGCCACAGCACGGGCGTGAACACCATTTCGGCATAGGCGCACTGCCACAACAGAAAATTGCTGATGCGCTGTTCGCCACTGGTACGGATGAGTAGGTCGGGATCGGGCAGATCCGCCGTCAGGAGGCGCCGCGACAATGTTGTCTCGCAGATATCGTCGACCGCGAGCCGGCCGGCGGCAACATCGGCGGCCACTGCACGCGCGGCCTGGGCGATTTCCATGCGCCCGCCATAGTTGAAGGCGACCGTCAGATTGAGCCGGCCATTGGCGGCCGTCATGCGCTCGGCATCGTCGATCAGCCGGACGATATCCGGTTCAAGTCCGTCGCGCTCGCCGATGACGCGCACGCGGACGCCATTGGCGTGCAGATCGGCCAGATGCTTGCGCACGAAGAACCGCAACAGCCGCATCAGTTCAGCGATCTCCTGCGCCGGGCGCGACCAGTTTTCGGAGCTGAAGGAAAACAGCGTCAGATAGGGAATGCCGAGATCGCCGGCCGCTTCGATCGTCTGCTTCAGCGCCTCGACCCCGGCCTGATGGCCGCGATGGCGCGGCAGGCCGCGGCGCTCGGCCCAGCGCCCGTTACCGTCCATGATGATGGCGACATGGTTCGGACTCCTGCCCTCACCGAAATCGACCGTCGGCTGTGCGGTCACCGCTGTCACGTCTCAGTCTCCCATCGGGATCTTTGCCTGAGGGCGGCATGTCTCGCGCGCCTCCCCGGCCCTTGGCCCGAAGCTCCATCGCTCTAGAGCATCGCCCATTGTGAGGAAAGCGCCGCGCGCCAATATCCCTCTGGGCAGCCCCATCCCCTCACAACACTGCGCAGATGCGCCCGGTCCGACCGGCTCCCTCCCATCCGATCGGGCCACATGTCCCGCGAAGACTAGACCTGAGTGATTTCCTTTTCCTTGACGGACAGAAGCTCGTCGATGTCCGAAATCGCGGTGTCGGTCAGCTTCTGGACCTGATCGGCCAGCGAGCGATGCTCGTCCTCGCCGATGTCCTTGTCCTTTTCGAATTTCTTGAGTTGGTCGAGCCCATCGCGGCGCACATGGCGCACGGCGACGCGGGCCTGTTCGGCATATTTATGCGCGACCTTGACCAGTTCCTTGCGCCGTTCCTCGTTCAGTTCGGGCAGCGGAATGCGCAGCGTCTGCCCCTCGGATACGGGGTTCAGCCCGAGATTGGACTCGCGAATGGCCTTTTCCACGGCTCCCGTCAGGCTTCTGTCCCAGACCTGAACCGATAGCATGCGCGCTTCGGGCACGCTGACGGTCGCCACCTGATTGAGCGGCATCGTGCCGCCATAGGCATCGACCTGGATCGGCTCCAGCAAGCTCGTGGAGGCGCGTCCGGTGCGGAGTCCGGCGAGTTCGGTGCGCAAGGCCTGCTCCGCGCCTGCCATGCGCCGCTTCAGATCGTCGAGATCAAGCATGTCGTCACCGTCTTCCCATCATCATCGCGACAGGCGGTCGCGTTTTTTCACCCGATCCGCGTGGATCGGCCCGTTCCATCGATCGCCGACAAAATGGCATCCTGCCCGTCGAGCGAAAAGACCACAATCGGTATCCGATTGTCGCGTGCGATGGCAATGGCGGCGGCATCCATCACCTTCAGATCGCGCCGCAAGACCTCATCGAAGCTCAGCGTGTCGAAGCGCTTGGCGGCGGGATTGTGTTTCGGATCGCTGTCATAGACGCCGTCGACCTGCGTCGCCTTGAAGAGCGCCGACGCGCCGATCTCAGCCGCCCTAAGCGCGGCCGTCGTGTCGGTCGTGAAAAACGGATTGCCCGTTCCGCCGGCGAAAACAGCAACGATGCCGCGTGACAAAGCCGCCTCGGCGTCCCGGCGGGAATAGCTGTCGCAGATAGTCGGCATGGGAATGGCGGAAAAGGCTTGCGCCTCGACACCCGCCGCGCGCACGGCCTGGGCCAGCGCCAGCCCGTTCATGACGGTGGCCAGCATGCCGATATGGTCGGCCGAAACGCGATCCATGCCATCGGTGGCCATGGACAACCCGCGAAACAGATTGCCGCCGCCGACCACGATGCCGAGCTGGTGGCCCGATCGGGCGAGCGTGGCGAGTTGACCCGCGATACGCGCGAGAACGTCCGGGTCCAGACCGAATTCCCGGTGGCCCATCAACGCCTCGCCGGAGACCTTGATCAGGAGCCGCGAGGATGCATCTTCCCGAAGCGTCATGATATCACGCCGCCCGCGCGATCCGCCCGGCCGGGTCAGCCGCCAGCCGCGGCGCGCACCTCGGCGGCGAAATCGTCCTCTTCCTTTTCGATGCCTTCGCCGAGCTGGAAGCGTTCGAACGCGACCACCTTGATCGAGGTGCCGATATCTTGCGCCGCCGCATCGACCGCCTTGCCGACAGTCGTATCCGGATCGATCACGAAGGCCTGCGCCAGCAGCACGACTTCTTCGTAGAACTTGCGGATACGCCCCTCGACCATCTTGCCGATGATTTCCTCGGGCTTGCCGGATTCGCGCGCCTGTTCGACGAGAACCCCCCGCTCCTTCTCGACGATCGCCGGGTCGAGGTCTTCCGGCGTTAGGGCGAGCGGATTGGTCGCCGCGACATGCATGGCGATCTTCTGGCCGAGCGCCAGGAGATTGTCCTTGTCACCGGTCGATTCGAGCGCCACCAGCACGCCAATCTTGCCGAGCCCCGGCGCGACCGCATTATGCACGTAAGTCGCGATGACGCCCTGATCGACGGCAAGTCGCACCGACCGCCTGAGGCCGAGATTTTCACCGATCGTCGCCACCATCTCGACGACATGGTCGGCAACGCTCTTGCCCGCGCCAGGGAATGGCGCCGCGCGCACCGCGTCAACATCGCCGGAGGTTTCCAGGGCCACGGTCGCGATCGTCCGCGCCATGTCCTGGAAGGCGTCGTTGCGCGCGACGAAATCGGTTTCGGAATTGACCTCGACCATGGCGGCGGCCTTGTCCGCGCTGGCGATCGCGATCAAGCCTTCGGCCGCGACGCGGCCGGACTTCTTGGCCGCCCGCGACAGCCCCTTGGCACGCAGCCAGTCGATGGCAGCTTCCATATCGCCGTCGGTTTCGACGAGCGCGGTCTTGCAATCCATCATGCCCGCGCCGGTTCGCTCGCGCAGCTCTTTCACCAATGCAGCGCTGATGCCCGCCATTGCCAACTCCGGTTCCTTAGCTCTAATCCTACCCGCCTACCCGCCGCGTCGGCGGATACCGAAAGACCTCAGCCGACTTCGGCGGCCACGAATTCGCGCGCCCGCTCGATCCAGCCATTCTGTTCGACACGCCCCTTCATGCCGATCGCGCTTTCGAGCGCCTCGACATCGCCTTCCTGCATGGCGGCGATCTGCCAGTAATGGAAGACGCCGTTTTCGTTCAGCATCTGCTCGAGTTCGGCGCCCACGCCGCCAAGCTTGGTCAGATCGTCGGCGACGCCGCGCGGGGCCTCAAGACGCTCGAAGACGAGGCCCGCGTCACCGCTCGGCGTTTCCGCGACCTCCGCAACGACCTCTTCGGCCGCTGGCAGTTCAGGCTCCAGCGCCGGCACGTCCTGCGCGCCGACATCGACGCCGCGCCGCTCGTCGCTGCGCGAGATGCCGTCCAGCGCGGCCCGGGCGATGAGATCGCAATAGAGCGCGATGGCGCGTCCGGCATCGTCATTGCCGGGGATCGGATAGGTGATGCCGTCGGGATCGGAGTTGCTGTCGACGATCGCCGCGACCGGAATGCCGAGGCGTTGCGCTTCCTTGACCGCGATCGCCTCCTTATTCGTGTCGATCACGAATAGAAGATCGGGCTGGCCGCCCATGTCGCGAATACCGCCCAGCGTGCGCTCGAGATTGTCGCGCTCGCGGGTCAGCCGCAACCGTTCCTTCTTGGTGAAGCGGAGGCCTTCTGCGCCGAGCATTTCCTCGACCTTGCGCAACCGTTGGATCGACAGAGAAATCGTCTTCCAATTGGTCAGCATGCCGCCGAGCCAGCGGGCATTGACGAAATACTGCGCGCTGCGACGGGCGGCATCGGCGACGATGTCCGAAGCCTGCCGCTTGGTCCCGACGATCAGCACGCGGCCGCCGCCGGCGACGGTGTCGGACACGGCCTGAAGCGCGCGATGCAGCATCGGTACCGTATGCGTCAGATCGATGATATGGACATTATTCCGCTCGCCGAAGATGAACTCCGCCATCTTCGGGTTCCAGCGATGTGTCTGATGACCGAAATGCACGCCAGCTTCCAAGAGCTGGCGCATCGAAAAACTCGGAAGCGCCATTGATATCTCCAGATCCGGTTGAGCCTCCGCAGATCGTGCCGACGCTGCCGGGACAGCGCACCGGGTGGCTCGCTTGGCGCGATGATCTGCGTGTGGAATGAGGCGCCTTATATGGGCTCCAATGCCGCGGTGCAACCCCAATTCAAGGCCGATGCGCCGCTATTCGACGACCGCATCCAGAACGCCCGGCACGGTCCTCAGCGACTGGGCGGCGAGCGGCGACACCATATAGCGCCCAGGCAATGCGATCTCGACTTCGGGCCCGCCCGGTTCCGTCACGACCACGACGGACACGGCCCCTTCCCCGCCTCTCGACAGGCGCGCGCCGATGCCGTCGATCGCGGCATCGCCTTTCAGGAACAGCCGCAAGGACGAGGATGTATCGGCGGCAACCGCATCGAGCGCCCGGACTTCCTGAATGCGCGCCCGCAACAGATCATTGTCCATTTCGACCTTGAGAACGGCCAGAATGGCCGATCCGGGCTCGAACAAATGGCGATTTTCGGCGAGGATCTCGGAAAACACCATGCATTCGACCTGGCCGGTCGGATCACTCAAGCCGATGATCCCGACCTTGTTGCCATTGCGCGCGCGCCGTTCGGCCTTGGATACGACGATGGCAGCGACGCGTCCCGCCGTAGCCCCCTTGCGCGCATTCTCCTCGAGATCCCCCAATGTCGTCGCCCTCTGGCGTTCCACGAGAGACTCGTAGGCATCGAGCGGATGACCGCTGAGGAAGGACCCGAGCGCATCATATTCCCGGCGCAGCTTTTCGATATCGGTCCAGGGATGCGCATCGGGTAGCTCGAGACGCGGCGCGCTGTCGCCAGCGAAGAGTTCCGACTGTCCGGTCGCGACCTGCTCCGCCGCACGCCCAGCCGTCTCCATCAGGCGGTCGACCGCCCCAATGAGCCGGGATCGGTTCGGCTCCAGCCGATCCAGCGCGCCGGCCGCGATCAGGCTTTCCAGCGCCCGCTTGTTCAGAATGCGCGGATCGATCCGCTGGCAGAAATCCCAGACGTCCCGAAACGGCCGGTCGCCGCGGATGTCAACGACATGTTCGGCGGCACTTATGCCGACATTGCGGATCGCCGACAGCGCGTATTGGATCGCGCCATCGGCCGGCTGGAAGTCCACGCCCGAATGATTGACGCAAGGCGGCCGCAACGCGATCCCGAGGCGTGCCGCCTCTGCGCGGAAGTCGTTGAGCTTGGCGGTATTCCCGCTATCGACGGTCATCGAGGCGGCGAGGAAGGCGACCGGATGATTGGCCTTGAGATAGGCGGTCTGATAGGCGACCAGGGCGTAAGCCGCCGCATGCGACTTGTTGAAGCCGTAATCGGCGAATTTCGCCAGAAGATCGAAGATCTGCCCCGCTTTGGCGGTGTCGATGCCACGCTCGCCGGCACCATCGATGAAACGCGGCCGCTGCTTGTCCATCTCGGACTGGATCTTCTTGCCCATGGCGCGGCGCAGCAGATCGGCTTCGCCGAGCGAATAGCCGGCGAGCTGCTGAGCGATCTGCATCACCTGCTCCTGATAGACGATGACGCCAAAGGTCTCGCGCAGGAGCGGTTCGAGCTTGGGGTGGATGAAGTCGGGCTGTTCGCGACCGTGCTTGCGGTTGTTGTAGGTCGGAATGTTCTCCATCGGCCCCGGTCGATAGAGCGCGACCAGCGCGATGATGTCCTCGAAACGGTCAGGCCGCATGCCCAGAATGGCGGTCCGCATGCCGCCGCTTTCCAACTGGAAGATGCCCATGGTCTCGCCGCGCGAGAGCATCTCATAGGTCGGGGCGTCGTCGAGCGGGATCGCGCTGATATCGATCGAGATCCCCTGGGTGGCCAGCGACTCGCAGGCCCGTTGCAGGATGGTGAGCGTCTTCAGCCCGAGAAAGTCGAACTTCACCAGCCCCGCCTGCTCGACCCATTTCATGTTGAACTGGGTCGCCGGCAATTGCGCGCGTGGATCGCGATAAAGCGGCACGAGTTCGGTCAGCGGACGATCGCCGATCACGATCCCCGCCGCATGGGTCGAGGCATGACGGAACAAGCCTTCGAGGCCGAGCGAGATATCCAGAAGCTGGGCGATGTTGGCATCCTCGTCGCGCGCCGCCTTGAGACCCGGTTCCGAATCGATGGCCTGCTTTAGCGTGACGGGCTTGGCCGGATTATGCGGGATCATCTTCGACAGCTTGTCGGCACGGCCATAGGGAATGCCGAGAACGCGCGCCACATCGCGCACGACGGCGCGCGCCTGCAGGGTTCCGAAGGTAATGATCTGAGCAACCCGATCATGGCCGTAGCGGTCGCAAACATATTGGATGACCGCATCGCGGCCGGTCGGGCAGAAATCGATGTCGAAATCCGGCATCGAGACGCGTTCGGGATTGAGAAAACGCTCGAACAGAAGCCCGAAACGCATTGGATCAATGTCGGTAATGGTCAAAGCCCAAGCGACGAGCGAGCCCGCTCCGGAACCACGGCCCGGCCCGACCGGCACGCCCTGCGCCTTGGCCCATTTGATGAAGTCGGCGACGATGAGGAAATAGCCGGGATACTGCATGCGCTCGATGACATCGAGCTCGAAGGCGAGACGTTCGTTATAGATCTCCCGGCCCGTGTCAGCGGCCAGACCATGCTTGGCGAGCTGCGCCGCGAGGCCGGCCTCCGCCTGACGCCGCAATTCCTCAGCCTCTTCGGACATGTCGCCGGCAAAACGCGGCAGGATCGGCGCGCAGGTCGTCGGCCGGTAACAGCAGCGCTGCGCGATCTCGACCGTCATGGCGATCGCTTCTGGTAGATCCGCGAAGGCCTTCGCCATGTCCTCGGCCGATTTGAAGGCATATTCGGACGACAGCTGCGGCCGCTCCGGATCGGACACGGCCCTGCCGAGCGCGATACAGCGCAAGGCATCATGCGCCTCGAAATCCGACGCCTCGGCGAAGAACACCTGATTGGTCGCAACGATCGGCAGGGACTTGGCGTAAGCAAGATCGAGGAGCGCCGCCTCGGCGGCATTCTCGTCGGACTGACCGTGCCGCTGCAATTCGACATAGAGCCGATCGCCGAACATCTCGGCCAGACGATCGAGACGTGCCTCGGCCTGCTCGCCGTGACCATCGCACAAGGCCAGATTGATCGGCCCTTCCGACCCCCCGGTCAGAGCGATCAGGCCTTCCGCATGATCCGCCAGAAGACGGTCGGACACCGCATGCATCGCGACATCGGTCGCCTCGAACAGCTCCGATGTGAGGCGCATGAGATTGAGATAGCCAGCTTCCGTCGACGCCAGGAGCGCGATCTGCGGCACCGCGCGCCGATCGGTGCCGCGCAAGCCCCGCTCATGGCCGGTATCCATGACGACCGGCAGCGTCATCCCGACAATGGGCTGAAGGCCGGCACCGGCCGCCTTTTCCGAGAATTCCAGCGCGCCGAACAGATTGCCGCGATCGCACAAGCCCAGCGCCGGCATGCCATTCGCCTTGGCCAGACCGATCAGCCGGTCAATCTTGATCGCCCCTTCCAGAAGAGAATAGGCGGAATGGGCCCTCAGATGAACAAATCGCGCCATATTCCTGCCTCCCCATCCGCCGACCGACCAGACATAACGCGCCACCCGATTCGCAAGCGCTAAGCCATAATGGTCTACCGATGCTGCCGGCCGCCTCCCGGCAAGACAAGCTCGGCCCGCAGTCAGCCTGTGGACAAGGACAGATGGCCCAACAGCATGACGGCCGTCGCCGAAAACACTAGGACCGCGCTCAGCGCCATCACGTCTTGAAGAAACTCACGCATCACATCCCTCCCTGAAGCTGGGAAGGTCAGTATGTTCTTTTCCTGTTCTCTTTACAAGAACAAATTGGGAACTTTTTGAGTTAAACCTATCCTTCTGAAATCAAACCATTTTCCAGGACAATTCGACGGTCCATGCGAGCCGCCAGCTCATGATTATGCGAGGCGACGAGCGCGGCCAGCCCAGTGGCGCGGACCAGGGCCTCGAGCATGCCGAACACCGTTTCGGCGGTTCCGGGGTCGAGATTGCCGGTCGGCTCGTCCGCCAGAAGCAGCTTGGGATCGTTGACCACCGCGCGCGCGATGGCGACGCGCTGCTGCTCGCCGCCGGAGAGTTCCGCCGGCCGGTGGTCGGCCCGTTCGGCGACGCCGAGAAAGCTCAGAAGGTCGAGCGCGCGCCGGCGCGCCTGGCTGGTGCCGACGCCAGCGAGAAGCTGCGGCACGACGAGATTTTCGAGCGCCGAGAATTCGGGCAGAAGATGATGAAACTGATAGATGAAGCCGATCTCATGGCGGCGCAGCCGGGTGCGTTCGCCATCCTGCAGTTCGGAGGCCTCGATGCCGGAAATCCGCACGCTGCCTGCTGTCGGCCGTTCGAGAAGCCCGGCGATATGGAGGAGCGTTGACTTGCCGGCGCCCGACTGGCCAATCATGGCGCACATCTGCCCGCGCGGCAGAACGAAATCGATGCCGCGCAGCACTTCGAGCTCCCGCCCGCCACCTTCGCGATAGCGCCGAATGACGCCGTCGAGCGCCAGAACCGGCCTCTCGGTCTCCCCCAAAACCGCCCTCATTCGTAACGCAGCGCTTCGACCGGATCGAGCCTCGCGGCGCGCCAGGACGGATACAGCGTCGCCAGGAAACACAAGATAAGCGACATCCCGATCACACTGGCGACTTCGGCGGGGTCCATTTCCGCCGGCAACTGGCTCAGATAATAGAGTTCCGGGCTGAACAGTTCCGTGCCGGTCAGCCGTGAGATGAATTGGCGTATCGCCTCGATGTTCAGACAGACGATGATGCCGACGACGGCGCCGACCGCGGTGCCCACCGTGCCGATGGTCGCGCCCGTCAGGAAGAACACCCGCATGATGGCGCCGCGCGAGGCACCCATGGTGCGCAGGATGGCGATGTCGCGGCTCTTGTCCTTCACCAGCATGATCAGGCCGGAAATGATGTTCAGCGTGGCGACCAGGATGATCAGTGTCAGGATCAGGAACATGACGTTGCGCTCGACCTGGAGCGCGTTGAAGAAGGTGCGATTACGCTGGCGCCAGTCGGACACGAAGACGCCGCGATCGGCCGCCGTGATGATCGGCTGAAGATAGGTATCCACCTGGTCGGGATCCTCGACGAAGATCTCAATGCCGTGGATGGTGCCGTCCATGTTGAAGAAGGCCTGCGCCTCGGGCAGCGCGAGAAAGGCCTGGGTGGCGTCGAAATCGGACATGCCGACCTCGAACATGGCGATCACCGGATAGGATTTGATGCGCGGCGTCGTGCCGAAGGGCGTGACCTCGCCGCGCGGCGAGATCAGGCTGATGCGGTCGCCGATGCGCACGCCGAGCCGTTCGGCGAGCCCGCTGCCGACGACGATCCCCTGCCCGTCGCCGAAATTGTCGAGCGAGCCGAGCAGTATGTTACCGCTAACAAGGTCGAGCGCGTCGAGATCCTGCGGGCGCACGCCGCGCACCAGGGCGCCGAACGCGCCGAGTGGTGTCGACGCCATGACCTGCCCTTCGACGATCGGCAAGACAACATCGACCCCGTCGACCTGGGCAATACGGTCGGCGACCTCGGGAAAATCGGTGAACGGACCGTCCACGGCCTGGACGATGACATGGCCGTTGAAGCCGAGGATCTTGCCGAGCAGTTCGGTGCGGAAGCCGTTCATCACCGCCATGACGATGATCAGCGTGGCGACGCCGAGCACGATACCGACGAAGGAGAACAGCGAAATAACCGAGATGAAGCTTTCCCGCCGGCGCGCGCGCAGATAGCGCAGCGCCAACATCCATTCGAAACGGGAGAACGGGCCGGGATCGCGCCGCCCGGCGCCCGCGTCAGCCGAGGATGCGTCCGACAGCGTCATCGGGTGCGACAAGCTCTTTCTCCCCCGTTGCGCGGCGCTTCAGCTCGACCTTGCCCTCGGCAAGCCCGCGCGGGCCGACGGTGAGCTGCCAGGGCAACCCGATGAGATCCATCGTCGCGAATTTGGCCCCGGGCCGCTCGTCGGTGTCGTCGTAGAGCACATCCCGCCCCGCCGACACGAGCTTGCCGTAGAGGTCCTGCGCGACCTTATCCGTTTCCGCGTCGCCGACCTTGAGATTGATGAGCCCGACATCGAACGGCGCCACCGATTGGGGCCAGATGATTCCGGCATCATCGTGGCTGGCCTCGATGATCGCCGCCGCCAGACGGGTCGGCCCGATACCATAGGACCCCATGTGAACGGCATGTTCGTGGCCGTCGGGGCCGGTGACCTTGGCGCCCATGGGTTCGGAATATTTGGTGCCAAAATAGAACACATGACCAACCTCGATGCCCCGCGCCTGCACCCGGCGGTCCTCGGGAACGGCGACCTCGAAGGCGGCCTGGTCGTGCATGTCCTCGGTCGCGGCATAGTTCGCCATCCAACTGTCGACGATGCCCGACAGATCGCCGTCGAAATCGACATCCGCGCCGGGCACGTCGAGATCCAGAACCGCCCGGTCGCAATGGACCTCGCTCTCCCCGGTTGCGGCGAGAATGATGAACTCATGGCTTAAATCACCGCCGATTGGCCCGCTTTCGGCCTTCATGGGGATCGATTTCAGCCCGAGCCGATCGAAGGTGCGGAGATAGGCGACGAACATGCGCTGATAGGACTGGCGCGCCGACACTTCGTCGATATCAAAGGAATAGGCGTCCTTCATCAGGAACTCACGCGAGCGCATGACGCCGAAGCGCGGGCGCACCTCGTCGCGGAACTTCCACTGGATGTGATAGAGATTGCGCGGCAGATCGCGATAGGAGCGGATGTGCGAGCGGAAGATCTCTGTGATCATCTCCTCATTGGTCGGCCCAAACAGCATCTTGCGGTCGTGCCGGTCGCGAATGCGCAGCATCTCCTCGCCGTAGGCGTCATAGCGGCCGCTTTCGATCCACAGATCGGCCGGCTGGATCGTCGGCATCAGCAATTCGATCGCACCAGCGCGGTTCTGCTCCTCGCGGATGATCTGCTCGATCTTCTTGAGCACCCGAAAACCGAGCGGCAGCCAGGCATAGATGCCGGCGCTTTCCTGGCGGATCATGCCGGCGCGCAGCATCAGCCGGTGCGACACGATCGCCGCCTCGGCGGGATCTTCGCGCAGGATGGGGAGGAAATAGCGGCTCAGACGCATGACAGGCGGGTTCCGTTCAAGAGGGCCGGGATCGGCGGGTCGGGACAGTCGCATGCACCTTGCCGATCGGCGGGCAAAAGACAAGTCCGGACCGCACCGCGAGGCAAGCGGCGGCGAAGTCCGACGCTCAGATCGGCTCGAAGCGCGGCAGGAACGGCACGCTGTCCAGCGTCACGACATCGGTCGTCAGCACGATATAGACGATGACGAAGATGACGGCCGACACGATCGTCGTCGCGATCAGCTTGCGCGCCAGAAGCGGGCGCGATGGGGCGCTCGGCGCCGAGCCCGGCACGACCGCATCGTCGTCGGCCTGCGTCCTGACGCCCCAAGGCAGGACGACGAACAAGGCCGTCCACCAGATGATGAAATAGATCGCGATCGAGGCTGCGATGGACATGGGTGCGATGCCGTCCCGGTCAGGCCTGTTCGAGTTCGACGAGCGTGCCGCAGAAATCCTTGGGGTGCAGGAACAGGACCGGCTTGCCATGCGCGCCGATCTTGGGTTCCGGCGGCCCCAGGACGCGCGCGCCGGTCTCGATCATGCGATCGCGCGCGGCCAGGATGTCGTCGACCTCGTAGCAGACGTGATGGATGCCGCCATCGCCGTTGCGCTCGAGAAACTTGGCGATCGGCGAATCGTCGCCGAGCGGCTCCAGCAATTCAATCTTGGTGTTCGGCAGATCGATGAAGACGGTGATCACGCCGTGATCGGGTTGCGGCACCGCATCCGAGACCGCCGCCCCGAGCGTGTCGCGATAGACCGCCGCCGCCTTCTCGATATCCGGCACCGCGATGGCGACATGGTTGAGCCTGCCGATCATGATCCTTCCTCCTCAGCCTGCATCCGACATCGCGGCCGCGCCGCGACGGGTCGCGCCGACACCGTCACACCTGATGCACGAGCACGTCGCAATTGGGCTTTTTGCCCCATTCCGCATCGACCGTCGAGCGGACCGCACGCCGCACCGTCTCCTTGAGCCGGCTGGCGTCGCGGCGCCGGGCGCGTGGCAACGCGTCGACCGCGTCCTCGACGGCATCGAGAATGAGCTCGTCGAAGCGGGTGCCGTCGGCGGTGCGCGCCGGCAGCCCCATCATCGACAGTTCCGGGTCGGCGGCAAGGTCGCCCCGGTCGTCGGTCGCGAGGCTGACGGTGATCATGCCGGCGAAGGCCAGCGAGCGGCGCGCCCGGACGGTGGGCGATTCCTCATGCTCGATGATGCGGCCGTCCTTGAACAGCCGGCCAGACGGCACGTCGTCGACCTTGTCGAGCGGGCCCGGCGCGAGCCGGATCACATCGCCATTGTAGCCGACGCAGATGTCGTCGACGCCGAGATCGCGGACAAGCTCGGCATGGGCGTTCAGATGCGCCGCCTCGCCATGCACCGGGATCACCGATTGCGGCCTGACCCAGGAATAGAATTCGCTCAGTTCGCCGCGCCTCGGATGACCTGAAACATGGATGAGCCGGTCCTGGTCGGTGATGACCTCGATGCCGCGCTTGATGAGCGCGTTCAACACGGCGCCGACCTCGCGGTCATTGCCGGGAATGACGCGGGCGGAATAGAGGACGCGGTCGCCGGGGCTTAGTTCGATGGTGGGATGGCGCTCGCGGGCGATCCGGGTCAGTGCCGCGCGCGGCTCGCCCTGGCTGCCGGTGCACAACAGCACCGCCTTGTCGCGCGGCAGATAGCCATAGGCATCGTCGGACAGGAATTCCGGAATGCCGTCGAGATAGCCGAGATCGCGCGCCACGCCGATGACGCGGTGCATGGCACGCCCGACGACCACGACCTGGCGGTCGTTTTCGAGTGCCGCCAGCGCGACCGAACGGATCCGCGCCACATTGGAGGCGAAACAGGTGACGACGATGCGGGCGCGCGCTTCCGCGATGGCCTGTGACAGGCCGCGACCGACATCGGCCTCGCTCGGTGACGTGCCCTCGCGCATCGCATTGGTCGAATCGCAGATCACGGTCCTGAGCCCGGCCGCGCCGAGGGCCTTCAGCCGCGCGACATCCATGGCGGGGCCGGCGACCGGATCGGGATCGATCTTCCAGTCGGCTGTGTGCAGCACGGTACCGAGATCGGTATGCAGCGCCAGGGCGCTCGGTTCCGGCACCGAATGGGCCATGCGCACCAGTTCGACGCCGAACGGGCCGAGATTGACGCGCCCGCCCGGCTCGACCACGGTGATCGGAATATCGGCCACGCCGCGATTTTCCATCAGCTTGGCCGACAACAGCCCCGCCGTGAACGGCGTCGCATAGACCGGCGCCTCGAGCCGTGGCCAGAGATCGGGCACCGCGCCGATATGGTCTTCATGGCCATGGGTCAGGACGATGCCAAGCAGGTCCTGGCGGTCTTCCTCGATGAAGGAGATGTCGGGCAGGATCAGATCGACGCCCGGCAGATGTTCCTCGGCGGCGAAGCTGACGCCGCAATCGACCATCAGCCATTTGCGCTCATGCTTGCGCCCGAAACCGTAGAGGGCGAGATTCATGCCGATCTCGCCGACCCCGCCGAGCGGCACGAATACCAGTTCCCGCGCGTCACCCGCCATCAGGATGACGCCCGTTCGCCCGAAGCCCGTTCGCTCGCGGCGGCCCCAAAAAGAACGTCGCCCGCCGCGACTGTCGCCAAGGATCCATCATCCCGGCGGACCATACATTGCCCGTCGCTGTCAATGGTTTCGAACACGCCGCGCATGACGCTCCCTTCGGAACGCACCGCGATCGGTCCGCCGAGCCCAGCTGCCGCCGACAGCCAGGCCGTGCGAATCGCGGCGAATCCGCCAGCCTCCCAGGCCATCACCCGGTCAAGCCAGGCATCGGTGAGCGCGGCGAAAACCCGTTCCGCCGAGACGGCATCGCCCATGGCGGCTCGGACCGTGGTCGCCGGATAGGGTGTGCCCTCCGGGCTCGCGGCGACATTGACGCCGATCCCGGTGACGACGGCAAGCCGGCCGTCGGCCAGGGACTGCGCTTCGAGCAGGATGCCGGCGACCTTCGCGCCGCCGGCCAAGACGTCATTGGGCCATTTCAGCTTGAAGATGTCGGGCGCCGACAGCGTCGACAGGGCGTCATGCAGCGCGAGGCCCGCGACGAAGCCGAGCGTCGCGAGCGTCGCCCGGGGGCCCTGAAGGACGATCACGCAGCTTGCCGCGAGATTGCCCGCCGGCATCTGCCAGACGCGGCCGCGCCGGCCATAGCCTGCGGTCTGCCGCAAAGTCGTGACCCAGAGCTGTCCGGGATCGCCGGCCCGCGCGCGCGCCATGGCCTCGCCGCTGGTCGAGCCGATCTCGTCGAAACAGAACAGCCGGTAGCCGGCGGCAGCCGCCCGCGGCCCGAGCACGAAGGTCATCGCGGCTAGAACAGCGAGCGCGCGGCGGCAGAGGCAGCGGCGATGAGCGGCGCGGGATAGACGAAGAAGAACAGCACGAACAGGCCCGACGCGATCAATACGCCGCGCAGTTCCGTCGCCATCGGATCGAACGGCGCGACGGGTTCGTCGAAATACATGATCTTGATGATGCGCAGATAGTAATAGGCCCCGACGGCGCTCGACAGGACGCCGAGCACGGCCAGCGTATAGAGCTGGGCCTCGATCGCGGCGAGGAAGACGTAGAATTTCGCGAAAAAGCCCGCGAGCGGCGGAATACCGGCCAGCGAGAACAGCAGCATGGCGAACAGAAACGCCTTCAGCGGATCCTGCCGCGACAGGCCGGCGAGATCGTCGATGGTCTCGACCATCGAATCGCCGCGCCGCATCGACAGGACGCAGGCGAACGCGCCGACGGTCATGACGACATAGATCGCCATATAGATCAGGATGCCCTGCACGCCCGCTTCCGAGCCCGCCGCCAGGCCGACGAGCGCGAAGCCCATATGGCCGATCGAGGAATAGGCCAGAAGGCGCTTAATATTGCGCTGACCGATGGCCGCGAAGGCGCCGAGCGCCATCGACGCGATCGACAGGAAGACGATGATCACCTGCCATTGCGGCGTCATCTCGGGGAATGCCGCGATCATCGCGCGAACGAAGACGGCGATCGCGGCGACCTTGGGCGCGGCCGCCAGCATGGCGGTGACCGGCGTCGGCGCGCCTTCATAAACGTCGGGCGTCCACCAGTGGAACGGCACGGCGGAAATCTTGAAGGCGAAGCCAACGATCAGGAAGACCAGCCCGATCATCCCGCCGGTCTGGGTCGCGGCCGCCGCGATCCCATCGAAACGAACCGTGCCGGTGAAGCCGTAGATCAGCGAACAGCCATAGAGCAGCAGGCCCGAGGACAGCGCGCCAAGCACGAAGTATTTCATGCCGGCCTCGGTCGCGCGCGTCGAATCGCGACGGATCGCGGCCAGCACATAGAGCGCCAGCGACTGCAGTTCGAGACCCATATAGACCGCGATCAGATCATTGGCCGAGATCATGATCAGCATGCCCGCCGTCGCCAACAGGATCAGGACGGGGAATTCGAATTGCTCGATCCGCTTGGTCCTGATGTAGTCGATCGACAGGATCAGGCTGATCGCCGCGCCGAGCAGCGTCAGCGTCTTCATGAAGCGCGCGAAGGGATCGAGGATGAAGCTGCCGCCGAAGGTCTCGACATCGGCCGGCAGAAGCTGGACCAGGACGGCGGCGGCCAGCACCAGACCGATCGCGATGCCGGTGACGAGGCCGGTCGACTTGTTGCCGCGAAACGCGCCGAGCATCAACAGCGCCATGGCGCCGACACAGAGGAGAAGCTCCGGGAGCGCGGGGATCAGCGACGGGATGGTGATCGCGTTGGGGTCCATGGCTCTGGCCTATTGTCCGGCGAGGCCGACAGACTGCGCTTCCATCAGCGCGGTCTGATAGTTCGCGATGAGGTGGTCGACCGACACGGCGGTCACGTCGAGGATCGGGGCGGGATAGACGCCGAACAAGACGGTGAGCACGACCAGCGGGGCGAGAATGGCGATCTCGCGCGGTTCGAGATCGCGGATCGATTTCAGCGTGTCCTTTTCGAGCACGCCGAAGATGACCCGGCGATAGAGCCACAGCGCGTAGCCCGCCGACAGGATCATGCCGAGCGCGCCGAAGACGGCGATCCAGGTATTGACCTGGAAGGCGGCGAGCAGCGTCAGGAACTCGCCGATGAAGCCGCTGGTGCCCGGCAGACCGACATTCGCCATGGTGAACAGCATGAAGACGGCGGCATAGATCGGCATCCGTTCGACGAGGCCGCCATAGGCCGCGATCGCGCGGGTATGCATGCGGTCATAGATCACGCCAACGCACAGGAACAGGGCCGCCGACACGATGCCGTGGCTGATCATCTGGAAGATGCCGCCCTGAACGCCTTCATGAGTCGCGGTGAAGATCCCCATGGTCACGAAGCCCATATGGGCGACGGACGAATAGGCGATCAGCTTCTTCATGTCGTCCTGCATCAACGCGACGAGCGACGTGTAGACGATGGCGATCACGCTGAGCGCGAATACCAAGGGCGCGAAGAAGTCCGATGCCTCCGGGAACATCGGCAGCGAGAAGCGCAGGAAGCCGTAACCGCCCATCTTCAACAGGATGCCGGCCAGGATGACCGAGCCCGCCGTCGGCGCCTCGACATGGGCGTCGGGCAGCCAGGTATGGACCGGCCACATCGGCATCTTCACCGCGAAGGAGGCGAAGAAGGCCAGCCACAGCCAGAACTGCATATGCGAGGGGAAATCCGGATTGGCGAGGATCGCGGCGATGTCCGTCGTGCCAGCCTGCCAATACATCGCCATGATGGCGAGCAGCATCAGAAGCGAGCCAAGCAGCGTGTAGAGGAAGAACTTGAAGCTCGCATAGACCCGGCGCGCCCCGCCCCACACGCCGATGATGATGAACATCGGAATGAGGCTGCCCTCGAAGAACAGGTAGAACAGGACCAGGTCGAGGGCGCAGAACACGCCGATCATCAGCGTTTCGAGCACCAGGAACGCGATCATGTATTCCTTGACGCGCACCTTGACCGACTTCCAGCTCGCCAGGATGCAAAACGGCATCAGGAAGGTCGTCAGGATGACGAACAGCATCGAAATGCCGTCGACACCCATATGATAGGTGATCGTCCCGCCAAGCCATTCGCTGCGCTCGACGAACTGGAAATCCGGCGTCGTCGGATCGAACAGCGCCCAGATCAACAACGACAGCAGGAAGGTGGCGACGGTGGCCCACAGCGCCACCCAGCGGGCATTGCGCACCGAGACCGCGTCATCGCCCCGGATGAAGAAGATGAACAGCGCGCCGACGAGCGGCAGGAAGGTGACGAGCGAGAGGATCGGCCAGGTCAGCATCAGTCAAGCCCGCCCGCGAACATGAACCAGGTGACCAGCGCCGCGACGCCGATGATCATGGCAAAGGCATAGTGGTAGAGATAGCCGGTCTGCAGCCGCACCAGCCGCTGGGTTACGCCGACGACGCCGGCGGCGATCCCGTTCGGTCCGAAGCGGTCGATCACCCCGCCATCGACGCCCTTCCAGAGGAACTGGCCGATCGCCATGGTCGGACGCACGAAGAGAAAATCGTAAATCTCGTCGATATACCACTTGTTGAGCAGGAATTTGTAGAGAAGGTCCTGCTCGCGGGCCAGCGTCACCGGGATATCCGTCCGCGCGATATAGAACAGATAGGCCAGCGCGAGACCGATCAGCATGGCCACCGTCGGCGACCAGACGGCCCATTTCGGCACTTCCTCGGCGGCCGCGACGACGGTCATCGCCGCGCCGTCCACCATGACCGTGCCATGGGCGATGGCGCCATTCCAGAAGTCCTCGAAATGATGCCCGACAAAGGGGCCGTAGAAGGCATGCCCGGCAAACAGCGCGCCGGCCGCCAGCACGAAGAGCGGGATCAGCATCACCATCGGTGATTCATGCACATGGCTCATCACCTCGGCGCTGGCGCGCGGCTTGCCGTGGAAGGTCATGAACATGACGCGCCAGGAGTAGAACGAGGTCATCAGCGCCGCGATGACGAGCATCCAGAAGGCGAAGCCGCTGAAGATCGTTTCGGCGGCATAGGTCGCCTCGATGATGATGTCCTTCGAGAAGAAGCCCGACGTGCCGATATAGATGCCGGGGATGCCGGCGCCGGTCAGCGCCAGCGTGCCGACGATCATCATCCAATAGGTAACGGGGATGTGCTTGCGCAGCCCGCCCATCTTGCGCATGTCCTGCTCGTCGGACATGGCATGGATCACCGAGCCCGAGCCGAGGAACAGAAGCGCCTTGAAGAAGGCGTGGGTGAACAGGTGAAAGATCGCCGCCGAATAGGCGCCGACGCCGAGGGCCGCGAACATATAGCCGAGCTGCGAACAGGTCGAATAGGCGATCACGCGCTTGATGTCGTTCTGCACCATGCCGATCGTGGCGGCGAAGAAAGCGGTGAAGGCACCGATGAAGGTGACGACCAGAAGCGCGGTGTCGGAATGTTCGAACAGCGGCGACATGCGCGCGACGAGGAAGACGCCGGCGGTGACCATGGTCGCGGCATGGATCAGGGCCGAGACCGGCGTCGGGCCTTCCATCGCGTCCGGCAGCCAGGTGTGCAGCAGGAACTGAGCCGACTTGCCCATCGCGCCCATGAACAGAAGCAGGCAGACAATGGTGACCGCGTCCCATTCGATGCCGAAGATCGACAGGGTCCGCCCCTCGGCGCTCGCCGCATTGGCGAAGATGGTGTCGAACTCGATCGAGCCGAACAGGACGAAACAACCGAAAATGCCGAGGATGAAGCCGAAATCGCCGACCCGATTGACGATGAAGGCCTTCATCGCCGCCGCGTTCGCCGACGGCTTGTGATACCAGAAGCCGATCAGGAGATAGGAGGCGAGCCCGACGCCCTCCCAACCGAAGAAGAGCTGCAGGAGATTGTCCGCGGTCACCAGCATCAGCATGGCGAAGGTGAACAGCGACAGATAGCAGAAGAACCGCGCCCGCGACGGGTCGTGGCTCATATAGCCGATCGAATAGAGATGGACGAGCGACGACACCGTCGTCACCACGACCAGCATCACCGATGTCAGCGTGTCGATGCGGAACGCCCAGTCGACGCTCAGCGTGCCCGACGTGATCCACGGCAGGACGGTGACCCTGACCTCCTCGCCGCCGAAGCCGACCGACGCCAGCGCGACCCAGGACAAGACCGCCGAAATCGCCACCAGCGACGTCGTCACCACTTCGGTGGCGCGATGGCCGATGACACGGCCGAGGAAGGCCGCGATCAGACAGCCGATCAGCGGCAGGAAAACGATGGCCGAATACATGCGCCTAGCCCCGCATGCTCGAGACGTCGTCGACGGCGATCGATCCGCGATTGCGGAAGAAGGCGACGATAATCGCCAGGCCGATCGCCGCTTCGGCGGCCGCCACGGTGAGGATGAACATGGCGAAGACCTGGCCCATCAGATCGCCGAGAAACGCCGAGAAGGCGACGAGATTGATGCTGACCGACAGCAGGATCAGCTCGATCGACATCAGGAAGATGATGATGTTCTTGCGATTGAGGAAAATGCCCAGAATGCCGATCGTGAACACGATCGCGCTAACCGCGAGAAAGTGCGAAACGCCGATGACCATGATGCGTCAGATCCCCCGGCCCGTATCGACCTTGCGCACCTCGATCGCCGATTTCGGATCGCGCGCGACCTGGGCCGCCATGTCCTGGCGCTTGACGCCTTCCTTGTGGCGCAGCGTCAGCGTGATGGCGCCGATCATGGCGACCAAAAGCACCATGCCCGAGATCTGGAAGAAGAAGACGTAGTCGGTATAGAGCACGAGACCGATCGCCTCGACATTGTTGATCTCGCCCGGATCCGGCAGCGGCACGTCGATTCGCGCGGTCAGTTCCGGCGTGATGGTCATCGCGCCGACGACGAACAATAGTTCAGCCAGCAGAATGAAGCCGATCAAGAGCCCGACCGGCATGTATTCCAACATGCCCCGGCGCATGCTGGCGAAATCGACGTCGATCATCATCACGACGAACAGGAACAACACCGCGATGGCGCCGACATAGACGACGACGAGGATCATCGCCAGGAACTCGGCGCCGAGAAGCACGAACAGGCCGGCGGCGTTGAAGAAGCCGAGAATCAGCCAGAGCACCGAATGCACCGGATTGCGCGCGACGATGACCATGACCGACGCGGCGATCAAGACGGACGCGAACACGTAGAAGAAGACGGCAGACAGCGCCATGAGGGCTCCGCTGGAGGCCGGTTGGAAAGCGAATAGTTCTATACTGACAGGGCGGCGGCCCGTCCAGCGTGACGGGCCACGAAATCACGGTTATCTGTAGGGCGCGTCGAGCTCGATGTTCTTGGCGATTTCGCGCTCCCAGCGATCGCCGTTATCGAGCAGGCGCTCCTTGTCGTAATAGAGTTCCTCGCGCGTCTCGACGGCGAACTCGAAATTCGGTCCCTCGACGATGGCATCGACCGGGCAGGCTTCCTGGCAGAAGCCGCAATAGATGCATTTGACCATGTCGATGTCGTAGCGCGTGGTCCGCCGCGTGCCGTCATTGCGGCGCGGGCCGGCCTCGATGGTGATCGCCTGTGCGGGGCAAATCGCCTCGCACAGCTTGCACGCGATGCAGCGCTCCTCGCCATTGGGATAGCGGCGCAGGGCGTGTTCGCCGCGAAAGCGCGGCGAGATCGGGCCCTTCTCGAAGGGGTAGTTCAACGTCGCCTTCGGCTTGAAGAAATACCGCATCGACAGGAAGAACGCGGACACGAACTCCGACAAGAAGACGGCACGCGCCGCTCGGTCCAGTGTTGCCATTCGTTAGCCTCGTCAGTCGTGCCCCGCGCGGTGCGCCGTCACGGGAGGGTCGCTTACGCCGCCGTCCATCCCGTCAGCTTCAGAACGGTCGCCACCACGATCACCATGCCGAGGGAAATAGGCAGAAACACCTTCCAGCCAAGGCGCATCAACTGATCGTAGCGGTAACGCGGAACCATGGCCTTCACCATGGCGAACAGGAAGAAGACGAAACAGACCTTCAACAGGAACCAGACGACGCCGGGCACCCAGGTGAAGGGCGGGAACGGGAATGGCGGCAGCCAGCCGCCGAGAAACAGGATCGTGGTCAGCGCGCACATGGTCATGATCGCCACATACTCGCCCAGCATGAACAGGAGATAGGGCGTCGAGGAATATTCGACCATGAAGCCCGCGACCAGTTCCGATTCGGCCTCCGGCAGATCGAAAGGCGGCCTGTTCGTCTCGGCCAGCGCCGAGATGAAGAAGATCACGAACATCGGAAACAGCGGCAGCAGGAACCAGTTCAGCATGCCGTAGGGCCCGTCCTGGGCCTCGACGATCGCGGTGAGGTTGAGCGAGCCGACGCATAACAGCACCGTGATCATCACGAAGCCGATCGAGACCTCGTAGGACACCATCTGGGCCGTCGAGCGGAGCGCGCCAAGGAAGGGATATTTCGAGTTCGACGCCCAGCCGCCCATGATCACGCCATAGACGCCGAGCGAGGAGATCGCGAAGACGAACAGGATGCCGACATTGATGTCGGCGATCACCCAGCCCGCGTCGACCGGAATGACCGCCCAGGCGAGCAGCGCCAGCGCGCAGGTGACGACGGGCGCGAGCAGGAACACCGTCTTGTCGGCGCCGGCCGGAATGACCGGTTCCTTGATCAGGAACTTGCCGAAGTCGGCAAAGGATTGCAGCAGGCCGAACGCGCCCACCACATTCGGGCCGCGGCGCAACTGCACCGCCGCCCAGATCTTGCGGTCGGCATAGAGGATATAGGCGATCACCAGCAAAAGCGCGACGAGCAGCAGAAGGCTCTGCCCCACGATGATCAGAAATGGGATGCCGAAGGTGACGAGGAAATCATCCATCGGTGCCAGTGCTCCCGTCGACCGCCGCCATGCCCTGGCGCAGCGCGCTCATTTCAGCCATCACCTTGGAAGCGCGCGCGATCGGATTGGTCAGATAGAAATCCGACACCGCCGAGACGAAGCCCGCTTTGGTGATCTTCGATTTCGCGCCCTTGGCGAGTTTCGAGATGTCGCCCGGCGCGCCGGCCGCGATCTCGCCCAGCCGGCCGAGATGCGGATGCGCTTCAACCATCCGATCGCGCAGCGCGTCAAGCGAATCGAAGGGCAAGGTGTGGCCCAGACGGTCCGACAGCGCCCGGATGATGGCCCAATCCTCGCGCGCCTCGCCCGGCGGGAAGGCGGCGCGCGCGGTGCGCTGCACGCGGCCTTCGGTGTTCACATAGGTCGCCGATTTCTCGGTATAGGCGGCCGCCGGCAGGATGACGTCGGCGCGGTGGGCGCCACGATCGCCATGGGTGCCGATATAGACGACGAAGGTATCGCCGAGCCCGCCGACATCCACTTCGTCGGCGCCGAGCAGGAACAGGACGTCGAGCCCGCCCGCCAGCATGTCCTTGGTCGCGAGACCGCCCTCGCCCGGCACGAAGCCGATATCGAGGCCGCCGACCATCGACGCCGCGACATGCAGAATGTTGAAGCCGTTCCAGTCGTCGGTCACGGCTCCGAGCGACAGGGCGAGATCGGCCGCGCTGGCCAGGATCGCCGCACCATCGGAACGCGTCAGCGCGCCCTGGCCGACGATCACCGCCGGACGCTCGCCTCCTGCCGCCCCGCCATCGGCGAGTTGCGCCAGGCTCTCGGGGCCCGCGCCGGCATAGTGATAGCCATAGGTCAGGTCGGCATGTTCGCCGATGACGGTGATCGGGAAATCGCCGTCGAGCCAGCGCTTGCGGATGCGCGCATTGAGAACGGGCGCCTCGATGCGCGGATTGGCGCCGACGATGACCAGCGAATCGGCGTCCTCGATGCCGGCGATCGTGGTGTTGAACAGATAGCTCGCCCTGCCCTTCGCTGGATCGAGTGCCGATCCGGCCGGCCGCACGTCGCGATTTGCCGATCCGAGCGCATCGAGGAGCTGTTTCAGCGCGATCATCTCCTCGACGCCGGCCACCGGTCCGGCCAGGGCGCCGATCTTCTCACCGCTTGAAGCTTTGACCTTGTCGGCGATGGCCGCGAAGGCTTCCGACCAGCTCGCCGGCGTCAGCTTGCCGTCGCGGCGGACATAGGGCCGGTCGAGGCGTTGGGTCCTGAGGCCGTCCCAGATGAAGCGGGTCTTGTCGGAGATCCACTCCTCGTTCACGTCCTCATTGGTGCGCGGCATGATCCGCATCACCTCGCGGCCGCGCGTATCGACGCGGATCGCCGAGCCGAGCGCGTCCATGACGTCGATCGATTCGGTCTTGGTCAGCTCCCACGGCCGGGCCGAGAAGGCATAGGGCCGCGATGTCAGCGCGCCGACGGGGCACAGATCGATGACATTGCCCTGAAGTTCCGACGTCATCGCGCTTTCGAGATAGGTGGTGATCTCCATGTCCTCGCCGCGACCGGTGGCGCCGAGTTCGGGCACGCCGGCGACCTCGGTGGCGAACCTAACGCAGCGCGTGCAATGGATGCAGCGCGTCATGATCGTCTTGACGAGCGGGCCGATATATTTGTCTTCCACGGCGCGCTTGTTCTCGTGAAAGCGCGAGGCGTCGACACCATAGGCCATCGCCTGGTCCTGGAGATCGCATTCCCCGCCCTGATCGCAGATCGGGCAGTCGAGCGGGTGATTGATGAGCAGGAACTCCATCACCCCTTCGCGCGCCTTCTTCACCAGCGGCGTCTTGGTGTTGACCTGGGGCGGCGAGCCGTCCTTGCCGGGCCGCAGATCCTTGACGCCCATGGCGCAGGACGCGGCGGGCTTGGGCGCGCCGACGACCTCGACCAGACACATGCGGCAATTGCCGGCGATCGACAGCCTTTCATGGAAACAGAAGCGCGGGATCTCCGCGCCGGCTTCCTCGCAGGCCTGCAGGATCGTGTAGTGATCCGGAACCTCGATCTCATTGCCGTCGACGATCAGTTTCGCCATTGCTCATCCCTTGTCCGCCGGCCTCGGGGCCCGCGTCTGTATCAGGTCAGTCCGCCGCCTTCAGCGCGTCGGCCTGCGCGATCCAATTGTCGCGCGTGATGCGGTTTCTAAGCTTGAGATAGGTATCGATCCAGGCGACCTCGTCCACCGTCCAGGCCGCGATCTGGTCGAAATGATAGATGCCGAGATCGTTCAGGACCATTTCGAGCTTCGGTCCAATGCCGCTGATCCGTTGCAGATCATCCGGCTTGCCGCCGCGCGCGACTTCGAGCCCGGCCGGCCGGGCGGACATGTCGGCGGCGGCGGTCTTCGGCGCGGGCGATGCGGAGGCCGGCGACGCGGACGCCTTGGGCGCGGGTGCCTTAGGCGCGGGCGCCTTCGGAGCAGGCGCTTTCACGGGCCCGCCCGCTTCGGGTTTGGCCGTCGCGCGCGCCGGCTTCGGCTGGACCGTTTTCGGCTGCGGCGGCGCGACCGGTGTGAACGCGGTTGGCGTCATGACCGGGTCGCCCACCGCGAAGACGTCGAAACGCGGTTCCGGGACGCCGGCGATGCGTGATGCGCCCATGACGAGCCCGATCGCGGTGCCGACGGCCAGCGTCGGCATCAGCATGGCGACCCGGGTCGACGCGGCGATCATCGGCATCGGATTGAACAGCGTATAGCCCACGCCGATCTGCTCGGCCCAGGCCGAGCCCGACACCATGTCGTCCGGGAATTTGGCCAGACTCATCGTCATCGTCCTCTGTCGTCTTCGCCCAGCGCGGCCCGCGATGGCCAGGCGCTCCATGACACCGCCATGTATGGCCTTATTCGGCCGCTTCCAGAACCGCGCCCTCGCCGCTCGACCGGTAGGTATAGGCATCGATGCGCCGCTCGATCTCGGGCCGGAAATGCCGGATCAGCCCCTGCACCGGCCAGGCCGCCGCATCGCCGAGCGCGCAGATCGTGTGGCCCTCGACCTGATAGGTCACTTCCAGCAGCATGTCGATCTCGCGCTTCTGCGCTTCCCCGCGCGCCATCCGTTCCAGAACGCGCCACATCCAGCCCGTGCCCTCGCGACAGGGCGTGCACTGGCCACAAGATTCGTGCTTGTAGAAATACGAGATCCGCGCGATCGCGCGCACGATATCGGTTGATTTATCCATCACGATGACAGCCGCCGTGCCGAGACCCGATTTCAGGTCGCGCAGCGCATCGAAATCCATCGGCGTATCGATGATCTGATCGGCCGGCACCAGAGGCACCGACGAGCCGCCCGGAATGACCGCGAGGAGATTGTCCCAACCGCCGCGCATGCCGCCGCAATGGGCCTCGATGAGTTCGCGGAAGGTGACGCTCATCTCCTCCTCGACCGTGCATGGCCGGTTCACATGGCCCGAAATGCAGAACAGCTTCGTGCCGGCATTGTTGGGCCGGCCGAAGCCCGCGAACCATTCCGGCCCGCGCCGCAGGATCTCGCCGACGACGGCAACGGATTCGACATTGTTGACCGTCGTCGGACAGCCATAGAGCCCGACATTGGCCGGGAAAGGCGGCTTCAGGCGCGGCTGGCCCTTCTTGCCTTCGAGGCTTTCGAGAAGCGCCGTCTCCTCGCCGCAGATATAGGCGCCCGCGCCATGGGTGACATGGATGTCGTAATCCCAGCCATGGACGTTGTCCTTGCCGATCAGCCCGGCCTCATAGGCCTGGTCGACGGCGGCCTGGAGCCGCTCGCGCTCGCGGATATATTCGCCGCGCAGATAGATGTAGCAGGTATGCGCACCCATCGCGAAGCCGGCGATCAGGCAGCCCTCGACCAGCGTATGCGGATCATGGCGCATGATCTCCCGGTCCTTGCAGGTGCCCGGTTCGGATTCATCGGCGTTGATGACGAGATAGTGCGGTCGGTCGCCGACCTCCTTGGGCATGAACGACCATTTCAGCCCGGTCGGAAAGCCCGCCCCGCCGCGCCCGCGCAGGCCCGACGCCTTGACCTGATCGATGACCCAGTCGCGGCCATTGTCGATGAAGGCCTTGGTCTGGTCCCACTGCCCGCGCCGACGGGCGCCGTCGAGGCCCCAGTCGTCACGGCCATAGAGATTGGTGAAGATGCGGTCCTTGTCCTGAAGCATCGCCTGATCCGTCAGCCGGTTTTCTTGGTCGGGTCGCCAGCGCTCGACGCCACGTCGCCCTCATCAACACGTTTGGAAAAATCGGTCTCGCCGCCCTCGGCGAGAATCTTGGCCTGCGCCACCCAGTCCTCCCGGTCGATCCGGCCCGGAAAAGACTGATAGGTGCCGACCCAGAGGATTTCCGGGCGCCCCCATTTCGCGATCTGATCGAAATGCCAGATCCCGAGTTCATTGAGCCGGGTCTCATTGACCGGCCCAACGCCCTTGATGCGCTTGAGATCGTCGGCGCCGGCCTTGCGCGGCGCCTTCAAGGCGCGCGGCTTCTTGCCGACGGCATTCGCCTTGTCCTCGTCGCTGGCATCGCTCGGCAGCGCGGCCAGCTTTGCGGCCACGGCCCGCTCTTCCTCGGCCAGCGCTTCCGGGGTCGGCGAGGCGGCGGTTTTCGCCGGCGCCACCTTGGCGGACGCCGCAGCCGGCCTGGCCGTCTTGCCGTTCGCGCTTTTCGCCGTCGTCGTCTTGGCCGTTGTCGCCCTGGCGGCCGGCTTTTTGGCGGCGGTGGCCTTGCCGGTGCGCTGGGGCACGTCGGTCAGCGAGGTCGCCCCGCCCTCGGGTTCGGAGAACTGACGATCGATCTGCGGACCCGGCGCCGGCGTCTCGCCGCGATCGATCGCATCCAGCAACGCCTCGAAGCTTTCGGGCGTCAGATCCTCGTAGGTGTCACTGCCGATCAGCACCATGGGTGCGTTGACGCAGGCGCCGAGGCATTCGACTTCTTCCCAGGAGAACGCGCCGTCCTCCGACAGGGTGAAGGCGCGTTCGGCGATCCGGCGCTTGCACACGGCCTTGATGTCTTCCGAGCCGCGCAGCATGCAGGGCGTCGTGCCGCAAACCTGGACATGGGCCTTGCCGCCGACGGGCGAGAGCTGGAACATGGTGTAGAACGTCGCCACCTCCAGCACCCGGATATAGGGCATGTCGAGGGTGTCGGCGACATGACGGATGGCCGGCTCGGTGACCCAGCCCTCCTGCTCCTGGACGCGCCACAACAGCGGAATGACCGCCGAGGCCTGCCGGCCTTCGGGAAACTTCTTGATCTGCTCCTTCGCCCAGTTGTCGTTCTCGGGCGTGAAGGCGAAGCTGTCCGGCTGGTTTTCGTCGAGACGGCGGACACTCATTAGCGGTCGATCTCCCCGAAGACGATGTCGAGCGAGCCGAGAATGGCCGAGACATCAGCCAGCATGTGCCCGCGGCACAGCCAGTCCATGGCCTGAAGATGCGGAAAGCCGGGCGCGCGGATCTTGCAGCGATAGGGTTTGTTGGTGCCGTCGGCGACCAGATAGACGCCGAACTCACCCTTCGGCGCCTCGACGGCGGCGTAAACCTCGCCCTCGGGCACGTGATAGCCTTCGGTATAGAGCTTGAAGTGGTGGATCAGCGCTTCCATCGAGCGCTTCATCTCGCCCCGGCTCGGCGGCACGATCTTGTTGTCGGTGTGGTGCACCGGCCCCTGCCCCGTCGGCGAGCGCAGCTTATCGAGGCATTGCTTCATGATGCGGACCGACTGGCGCATCTCCTCCATGCGGATGAGATAGCGGTCGTAGCAGTCTCCGTTCTTGCCGACCGGAATGTCGAACTCCATTTCGGCGTAGCACTCATAGGGCTGGCTCTTGCGCAGATCCCAGGCAGCGCCGGAGCCGCGCACCATGACGCCCGAAAAACCCCACGCCCAGGCATCCTCGAGATCGACGACGCCGATATCGACATTGCGCTGCTTGAAGATGCGGTTGTCGGTGATCAGCCCTTCGATGTCGTCGCACACCTTGAGGAACGGATCGCAGAAATCCCAGATGTCGTCGAGCAGCGCCGGCGGCAGGTCCTGATGCACGCCGCCGGGCCGGACATAGGCCGCATGCATGCGCGAACCGGAGGCGCGCTCATAGAACACCATGAGCTTTTCGCGCTCCTCGAAGCCCCAGAGCGGCGGCGTCAGCGCGCCGACATCGAGCGCCTGGGTCGTCACGTTGAGGATATGCGACAACAGGCGGCCGATCTCGGAATAAAGCACCCGGATGAGCTGGCCGCGGCGCGGCACCTCGATGCCGATGAGCTTCTCGACGGCCAGCGCGAAGGCGTGCTCCTGGTTCATTGGCGCGACATAGTCGAGCCGGTCGAAATAAGGCACGGCCTGCAGATAGGTCTTGTGCTCGATCAGCTTTTCGGTGCCGCGATGCAAAAGCCCGATATGGGGATCGACGCGCTCGACGACCTCGCCGTCAAGCTCCAGGACGAGGCGCAACACGCCATGCGCCGCCGGATGCTGCGGGCCGAAATTGATCGTGAAGTTGCGAATATCGGTTTCGCCCATCGGTCAGTGCTCTTTGGCGCCGGCGAAAAGGGCGTAGACCTCCGCCCCCGTCATGTTCCGGGTCTCGTTGGCGAAGGCATAATTGGCCGGCTTGTCGTCGATGAAGATCTGGCTGGTGAAGGCGAACCGCTCCGGGTCCTCGAAGGCCGGCGTGGCGACCGCCACATGGCCACCGTCGCGCGACCGCCATAGGAGCGACGAGCCACATTTGGTGCAGAACAACCGCTCGCCCCATTCCGAGGAGACATAGACGCCGAGGGTCTCGTCGCTGTCGAAGATGACCGGCGACTCGCATTCGACCGCGATGGACACGCCGCCCGCCCATTTCCGGCACATGCTGCAATGGCACACGCCCATTTCATCCTTCGTCGGCGTCGCGCGGAACGTCACCGAGCCGCACAGACAGCGCGCCTTTTGCTCTTCAGCCATCGGATACCTGCCTAGCTCGCCTTCTCGTCGCCGGGCAGGACATAGTCGGTGCCTTCCCAGGGCGACAGAAAATCGAAAGAGCGGAATTCCTGATTGAGCCGCACCGGCTCGTTGATGACCCGCTTCTGCTCGTCGTCATAGCGCACCTCGACGAAGCCGGTCAGCGGGAAATCCTTGCGCAGGGGATGCCCCTCGAAACCATAGTCGGTGAGGATCCGCCTGAGATCGGGATGGCCGGAAAACAGGATGCCGTAAAGGTCGTAGGCCTCGCGCTCGAACCATTCCGCCGCCGGCCAGACCGAAACGACGCTCGGCACCGGCGTCGTCTCGTCGGTCCGCACCTTGATCCGGATGCGGGCGTTCTGGCGCGGGCTCAACAGATGATAGACGATGTCGAACCGATCGGCCCGGCCCGGATAGTCGGCGCCGCAGATGTCGATCAGGCAGATGAACTGGCAGCGCTGGTCGTCGCGCAACAGCCGCATGGCCTCGACCAGCCCGCTGGCATGCAGGCCAATGGTCAGCTCGCCATGGGTGATCGACGTCTCGCGCAGCGCGCTGTCGAGCGCGCCGTTCAGATATTCCGCCAGATCGTGGAGGTATTCGTCCAAAACCGTGACCCCGTCTATCCGTGTCCTGCCCGTGCGGTCCGTCTCTAGCGCTCGATCGTCCCAGTGCGGCGGATCTTCTTCTGCAGAAGAAGGACACCATAAAGCAGCGCCTCGGCGGTCGGCGGGCAGCCCGGCACATAGATGTCGACCGGCACGACCCGGTCGCAGCCGCGCACCACCGCATAGGAATAGTGGTAATAGCCGCCGCCATTGGCGCAGGAGCCCATGGAGATGACGTAGCGCGGCTCCGGCATCTGGTCGTAGACCTTGCGCAGCGCCGGCGCCATCTTGTTGGTCAGCGTGCCGGCGACGATCATCACGTCCGACTGGCGCGGGCTGGCGCGCGGCGCGAAGCCGAAGCGTTCCGCGTCATAGCGCGGCATCGACATCTGCATCATCTCGACGGCGCAGCAGGCCAGCCCGAAGGTCATCCACATCAGCGAGCCGGTGCGCGCCCAGTTGATGAGATCGTCGGTCGCGGTGACCAGGAAGCCCTTGTCGGCGAGTTCGCTGTTGACCTCGGAGAAGAACGGATCGTCGGCGCCGACCGGACGGCCGGTGCGCGGGTCCAGCGCGCCCTTGGGCTGCGGCGCGATCAGCGTGCCTTCCGGCTTGTCGATCAATCCCATTCCAGGGCTCCCTTCTTCCATTCGTAGATGAAGCCGATCGTCAGAACGCCGAGGAAGACCATCATCGACCAATAGCCGAACCAGCCGATCTCGTGGAACGCCACCGCCCAGGGGAACAGGAAGGCCACTTCGAGGTCGAAGATGATGAACAGGATGGCGACGAGGTAGAAGCGGATGTCGAACTTCATCCGCGCATCGTCGAAGGCGTTGAAGCCGCATTCATAGGCCGACAGCTTTTCCGGATCCGGGCGGCTGATCGCCAGCATGAACGGCGCCACCATGAGAGCCAGCGTGATGACCAGCGCGATGCCGAAAAAGACCACGATGGGCAGATAGTCGACGACAAGATCGGACATGGGCTCTCGCCTGAATTCCCACTATATCAAAGGCTTGCGGCGGGCCGTGCGATCGTCGCGCCATGCCCTGCCGGACAAGCCCGCCAGCGCGTCGGGGCGCCCCGAGGGTCCGCCCGCATCGCCCCGGCGTGACGTTGCGCCGCGCCTTCCGGGCAGCGCGGCGAACCGGCTTGCCCTAAAAGCATTCTAGGCTTAGCCGACCCTGTGCCCGGCGACAACACCGTTTGGGCGCGAAACTTCAGCGCAGGCCGGTCAAAACCGCGCCAGGCCGGGCGCGCGTCCCAGGTCCGGTTTCCCGCCCGTTCAGCCCGCCGCCTCCGGCAAGGTCAGGCTGCCGTCATCGCCGAGCGGCCAGAAGGGGTTCATCGCGATTTCCCAGACATGGCCGTCCGGGTCGGCGAGATAGCCGGAGTAGCCGCCCCAGAACACCTCTTCCGGCGCTTTCAGAACCGTCGCGCCGGCCTCCATGGCGCGCGCGAAGACCTGATCGACGGCTTCCCTGGTCGGTTGATTCTGCGCGAGCGTTATCGCGCCGGTGCCCAATACGGCGTCCGGCCGGCCCTGATCGGCGGCCAGGGCCTGAAGCCCGAACAGGCCGAGCAGCGCACCATGCATCTGGAACAGGATCATGCCGTCTTCGGAACTCGGATGCGCGTCCCAGCCCCAGGCTTCGTAGAACCGACGCGACCGGTCCAGATCGGCCACGCCGAGGGTCACGAGTGTTACGCGCTGCGGGGTCATGATGGGTCCCTCCAGATCGGCTCGGAGACGTATCGGCTGTCGGCACGCCCCATCCGTCGTCGGTTAAATGGCAGAAGGCCGCGTCATGAAAAAGAGGCGCCCGACGGAAAAAGGCCGCCCGTGGTTCACACGGACGGCCCCGATTCGCGATGGGCCGGCAAGAAGCTCGACGCGATTGGTCCTGCCGAATTCCAGATCCGCTAGACGCCGCCCGCTTTCAGCTGCCCGGCCAAATACTCGGCCTGGCGAATCGCCAGCGCCACGATGGTCAGCGTCGGATTCGCCGCCGCCCCCGTGGTGAATACCGAGCCGTCGGAGACGAAGAGGTTGGGCACGTCATGCGCCCTGCCCCAGCGGTCGACGACGCCGTCCTCGGGCCGCTCGCTCATGCGGCAGGTCCCGAGATTGTGGGTCGACGGGTAAGGCGGCGTGCGATGACAGCCGATCGCCCCGACCGATGTGTAGAGCGCCTCGGCCCGTTCATAGGCATAGGTTCGCATCGCCACATCGTTCGGATGGTCGTCGAAATGGACATGCGCGACGGGCAGGTCCCACTGGTCGCGCTTGGTCGCCGACAGCGTCACCCTGTTGGTCGCCTGCGGCATGTCCTCGCCGACGATCCACATGCCGGCGGTATTGGCATAGGCATCCATCAGCTCGGTGAAGCTCGCGCCCCACGCGCCCGGCTCGATGAAGCTCGCCAGGAAGGACGGCCCGAGCGCCAGCGTCTCCATGTAGTAGCCGCCGACGAAACCGCGCGAGGGGTCGTGCGGCACCTCGTCGGCGATGATGCCGGCCATGGTCTCGCCGCGATACATGTGCACCGGCTTGTCGAAGCGCGCATAGACCGAGCCGGTGAGGTGGCGCATATAGTTGCGGCCGACCTGGCCCGATGCGTTGGCGAGCCCATCGGGGAACATCGCGCTCGCGCTCAACAATAGAAGCCGCGGCGTTTCGATGGAATTGCCGGCCACGCAGACCACCTTGGCGGCCTGGCGGTGCATATTGCCGTCGGCGTCGAGATAGAGCACCGCATCGGCCCTGCCGGATGCGTCATGCGTGATCCGCACCGCATGCGACAGCGGGCGCAGGTCGAGCAACCCGGTTTCGAGCGCCCGCGGGATCTCGCGAACCAACGTGCTCCATTTCGAGCCATGCTTGTCGCCCTGGAAGTTGAAGCCGTCCTGAACCGAGCCGGGGCGTCCGTCATAGGGCTCGGCATTGGTGGCATAGGGGCCGGTGGCATATTCCTTGTAGCCGACCCGCTCCGCGCCATTGGCGAACACCTTGTAATTGTTGTTCGCCGGCAGCGGCGGCCTTCCATGACGATGCGTCGACCCCATGGCCTGCTCAGCGCGGTCGTAATAGGGCGCCAGATCGTCGAGCGCGATCGGCCAGTCGAGCAGCGTCGCCCCCTCCACCGCGCCATAGGTCGAGCGCGTCTTGAACTCATAGTCGCGGAAGCGCGGCGTGGCGCCCGCCCAATGGGTCGTGGTGCCGCCGACGGCCTTGACGATCCAGGCCGGCAACTCGGCGAAATCGGTCGCGATCCGCCAGGAGCCGCTGGTCGACCGGCCATCCAGCCAGGCCATCTGGCCGAAGGCTTCCCATTCGTCGTTGACATAGTCGTCGCCGGTCAGATGCGGCCCGGCCTCGAGCACGACGCAGGGGATGCCGGCCTTGGTGAGTTCATAGGCCATCGTGCCGCCACCGGCACCCGATCCGATGATGACGACGGCGGGGTCGTTCTGGTCGATCCGGGTCATGACGCGGCTCCATCACCGTCATATTCGGTGATGCGCGGCGCGGGCAGCCAGTCGAGATCGTCGAAGCCCCGGTCGATATATCCGCCCTTGTCATAGCTCGGCCCCTCATAGCCGAGGATCCGCCACACCTCGTGGTCGTTATAGAGCGCCACGACGGCGGTGCCGCGCACGAGGGCGAAGAAGGCCGACCCGGACAGGCTTTCGAGATGGGCCGTGGCGGCCGCGTCATCCATGTCGGTGAAGTGTGCCGCCTGCAGATCGCGAAGGCCGCCGGTCAATACGAGCGTCTGGCCAGGCGTCTTGCCCGCCGCGTCTATCACCGCATCGGCCGTCCGTTCATAGGGACCGTCCCCGAAACGGGCATGCGGATAGGTCACCCGCAGCATGCGCAACAGAACCTGCCGCTGCGGGGCATCGAGCATCCCCGTCGACTGCGCTTCAGAAGTCGCCATGTGTTTCCTCCTATGATGTGGTTTTTCCCGCGCTCTTGCTGGCGCGGTCATCGGCTTTCAGCCGTTCTTGTGTCGCGGCCCTACCGCCAATGCGGCGCGGCGCTCGGCCCATAAGGCGGGTCCGCCAGGCCGGCCTGGCGGTCAGGTATAGCGGCCGTGGCGCTGGAGCACCTCGATCTTGTAGCCGTCGGGATCCTGAACGAAGAAGAAGCGCGCCAGAAGCTTGCCATCGCGGTTGAACTCGACGATATCGCGCGGATTGAGCCCGGCGCCGACGAAGCGGGCGTGCTCGCTGTCGAGATCGTCGACGGAAAAGGCGATGTGGCCGTAGCCGCTGCCATGGTCGTAAGGGTCGGTCTGCCCCTTGTTGACCGTCAGTTCCACCTCGAAGTCGGCATCGTCATTGCGCAAGTAAATCAAGGTGAAATCGTCGAAATCGAGGCGCTCGGCGATCTCCAGACCGAACGCCTTGGTGTAGAAATCGACCGAACGCGCTTCATCGAGCACGCGAAACATGGCGTGAATTGCCTTGGCCACCCTATCCTCCCGACCGGGTCTTGATCTTGTGGCGAAAATGCTAACAAGCGCCCGCCGAAGCCGGGTAGTAAGGGATTACTACATGGCTTGGGGCAACGGCACGGTCGGCGGCGTCTCGGCGAGCCGGCGGTCGATATGGACCAGACAGGCACAGCGCAGCAGGGAGGTGAAGTTCTTCACTTCGCCGCGCAGTTCCAGGACTTCGGCGTGGAGCTTGGACACGAAGGCCGGCGTGGTCATCGCTTCGGCGCTGGCCATCTCATCGATCAGATCCCAGAACAGCCGTTCCAGGCGAATGCTCGTGCTCTGCCGGTTGAGCCGCAGGCTGCGCGTTTCCGGCTCATACGCTTTCGGGTCAAGCCCGGAAAAAATCTCGCACATGATCGACCTCCCTCCCTGGAGCAAAGCTCGATCTGATTGCATCAGGTCCACTCAATCAGATCGACCGAACTTGCTCTCCATTTCAAGGCGTTAGAGCATCTTCGTGCTCAAGGCGTCCACCGGTCCGCACCCCGCGTCGTACGGCGGAGCGGCGCTCCCAACAGCGACCACGATCTAAACCTAGAGCGTGCCGGCGGAAAAACGAAGTCGTGACGGGCCGTCGTCGATCCGCCGGGCTGCGATCGTGATCCCCGTTCACCCGACTGTCGATACAGCCTAGGACTGCAACAGCCCCGCGACGCGGTCGCCCAATTGCTCGGCGAGCCGCCGCGCATCGCTCCGTCGGCCCGACCAGTCGTCGTGGATTTCACCCAGATAGGCCCTGCGCGCGTGGTCCAGCAGGGCCGCGTCCCGATCCGGCAGTCGCGGGATCGCCCAGGCGGCGGCCGCGTCCTTGGAGACGAAGTCCCCGGTATCGGCGGTGCGCCACATCCTGGCCAAAGTGAGCAGGACGTTTCGCTCATCGCCGCATGGCGCTTGCAGCAATGCCGGCAGCGCCTCCGCCATGGCGCGTCGGAGGTCCGCCGGGGGTGGCTCGGGCAGAAGATCGGCGGCGGCCTGGCCGATCAGCGCAATGGAGGCACGGCGGGCCTGAGCGAGCACCAGCGTATGTTCCGGATCGCGCGTCGGCGCGGGGATTTCGCCGGCCTCGAAGGCATCGCGCAGCCATTCCCCATAGGTAAAATCGGCGCGTGCCGGAAAGCCGTTGTCCGACAGGTCCGACAGCACGCAAACCATGACGTCCAGGCAGCGCGGGCCGCCCGGCGCGGCGGGATGGCGCGCGGAAAGCCGCAGCAGATGTTTCAGAAGCGCCTGACGCTGATCCTCGTCGAGAGCCCGATCGACAATCGCCAGCAAGTCGATGTCGCTGTGCGGCTGAAGCCCGCCCGACACGGCCGATCCGTGCAGATAGACGGCAAGAAGCCCATCGCCCAGGACGTTTCGCAAGGCGGTCGTCGCTGCCTGTATCTGATCGGATTGCCCTGCCATGCCCGCCCTACGACGCGAAAGTGCCTTGATCGGCGCAGTGACAGGAAATGCGAGGAAGACGGCCGACCATGCCGCCAGGCGGGGCGACGTCGTTCGCCGCGCGAACGACTTGGCGGAAGTGGCGGGAGTGACGGGACTCGAACCCGCGGCCTCCGGCGTGACAGGCCGGCGCTCTAACCAACTGAGCTACACCCCCGGACCGCGCTTGCGGCGGAAGAACACGGGACATATGCGAGCGGCGAAACAGCGTCAAGCCACCTTTGTCACGGAAGTGTCTCGGTCGTGGATTTTTCGACCGGAATCGCAAAGCCGAGCGGCCCGGAAGCGGTCCGCAAACGGCGGGCGGGATTGGCCGGTCGGCTGCCCGCAAAGCAAAACGCGGGTCGGGTTGGTGGGCGGTGACGGGATCGAACCGCCGACCCTCTCGGTGTAAACGAGATGCTCTCCCAGCTGAGCTAACCGCCCGTCCATGGGTCGTGCCTTGAAACAACCCGCTCTCGCGCTACGCCAGGCCGGCCGAAAAGGCAAGCCGGTCGCGGCGCGAAAAAAAGCGGCCGACACCGGGTCGGCCGCGGAAAAGTTGGTTGTCCTGACCGCCCGGCACGACTGGCGCCGTCTTCCCGGCGCCAGTCGTGATGGCGGCATGCCGATCGGGTCGATCAGCCGTTGACCATGTCCTTGAGGCCCTTGCCCGGCTTGAATTTCGGCACCTTGGCAGCCGGAATCTGCACCGCTTCACCGGTGCGCGGATTGCGGCCGGTCGAGGCGGCGCGCTCATTGACCACGAAGTTGCCGAAACCGGTCAGCCGCACTTCCTGCCCGCCTTTCAGCGTGGTGGCGATACCGTCGAGCACCGCATCGACGGCCGCTGCAGCCTCGGTCTTCTTGATGTCCGCGGCCGATGCCACGTGATCGATGAGTTCTTGCTTATTCACGGGTTACTCCCTGCGGTTCGAAGCCGGACCGTCCGGCCGCTACATTGGATACCGTCGATGCCCGGCCGCCGACATACCGGCCTACAACCAAGCAACGAGCGCGCAAACTACGCGATTCGCATGGAAAAGCCCGCGCCAAAACATGGCGCGGGCCTTAGTTTTCAACGGATTTCAGCGGCGTTCACCTCAGAACAGGCGATTCAGCACACTTATTCCGTGCGGCCGCCGCTTTCTGTCCTCAATGCGCCCGCAGGCCCGAATCGGCATCGGCATCGTCATCGCCCGCCACCGGGCCCGATGACGCGGCCTCCGGCTCGACCCAGTCGATGGGTTCGGGCATCTCGGCCAGCGCGACCTTCACCACGCCTTCGAGATGCGAGACGGGGATGATGTCGAGACCGTTCTTCACATTGTCAGGGATCTCCGCCAGATCCTTGGCGTTGTCCTCGGGAATGATCACGGTCTTGATGCCGCCGCGTAGCGCCGCCAGCAGCTTTTCCTTGAGCCCGCCGATCGGCAGCACCCGGCCGCGCAGGGTGATCTCGCCGGTCATGGCGACATCGCGACGCACCGGAATGCCGGTCATGATCGAGATGATCGATGTCGCCATGGCGACACCTGCCGAGGGACCGTCCTTCGGCGTCGCGCCTTCGGGCACGTGGACGTGGATGTCGCGCTTGTCGAACATCGGCGGCTCGATCCCGTAATCGACGGCGCGGCTCTTCACATAGGCCGCCGCCGCCTGGATCGATTCCTTCATCACGTCGCGCAAGTTCCCGGTCACCGACATCTTGCCCTTGCCCGGCATCATGACGCCTTCGATGGTCAGCAATTCGCCGCCGACCTCCGTCCAAGCGAGCCCGGTGACGACACCGACCTGATCGTCGGTCTCCATCTGGCCATAGCGGTATTTCGGCACGCCGAGATAGTCGGGCACGTTCTCCTCGGTGATGCGCACCGTGGTCTGGTCCGACGTCAGGATCGTCTTCACCGATTTACGCGCCAGGGCGGCCAGTTCGCGCTTGAGATTGCGCACCCCGGCCTCGCGCGTATAGCGGCGGATGACCATCAGAAGCCCGTCATCGTCGATGGCGAACTCGTCGCCCTTCAGACCATGCTCCTTGACCGCTTCCGGGATCAGATGCCGGCGGGCGATCTCGACCTTCTCGTCCTCGGTATAGCCCGCGATCCGGATGATCTCCATCCGGTCCATGAGCGGCGCGGGGATGTTGAGCGTGTTCGCCGTGGTCACGAACATCACGTTCGACAGGTCGTAGTCGACTTCGAGATAGTGGTCGTTGAACGCGTTGTTCTGTTCCGGATCGAGCACTTCGAGAAGCGCCGAGGACGGATCGCCGCGGAAATCCATGCCCATCTTGTCGATCTCGTCGAGCAGGAAGAGCGGATTGGTCGACTTGGCCTTGCGCATCGACTGGATGACCTTGCCCGGCATGGAGCCGATATAGGTCCGCCGGTGACCGCGGATCTCGGCCTCGTCGCGCACGCCACCGAGCGACATGCGGACGAATTCACGGCCCGTCGCCTTGGCGATCGACTTGCCGAGCGAGGTCTTGCCGACGCCCGGCGGGCCGACGAGGCAGAGGATCGGCCCCTTCAGCTTCTTGGCCCGGCTCTGCACCGCGAGATATTCGACGATCCGGTCCTTGACCTTCTCGAGGCCGAAATGGTCGGCGTCGAGGATCTCCTGGGCATTGTTCAGGTCATGCTTGACCCGCGAGCGCCGGCCCCAGGGGATCGACAGCATCCAATCGAGATAGTTGCGGACCACCGTCGCCTCGGCCGACATCGGCGACATCTGCCGGAGCTTCTTGAGTTCGGCGCCGGCCTTTTCACGGGCTTCCTTGGTCAGCTTGGTCTTGGCGATGCGCTCTTCGAGCTCGGCGAGTTCGTCCTTGCCGTCCTCGTCGCCGAGTTCGCGCTGGATCGCCTTCATCTGCTCGTTGAGATAGTATTCGCGCTGGGTCTTCTCCATCTGGCGCTTGACCCGGCTGCGGATGCGCTTTTCGACCTGGAGCACGCTGATCTCGCTCTCCATCAGGCCGAGAATGTGCTCGAGTCGCTCGGCGACCGACGGCATTTCCAGGATCTTCTGCTTTTCCGGCAGCTTGACCGCGAGATGCGAGGCGACGGTGTCGGCGAGCTTGGCGAAATCCTCGATCTGCCCGACCGCGCCGGTGACTTCCGGCGACACCTTCTTGTTCAGCTTCACGTAATTGTCGAATTCGGACACGACGGAGCGCGCCAGAGCCTCGATCTCGGCGGCGTCGGTCTCGGCATCCTCGATCGGATGGGCGGCCGCCTCGAAATATTCCTCACGGTCGGTATAGCCTTCGATGCGCGCGCGCTGCTGGCCCTCGACCAGCACCTTGACCGTGTTGTCGGGCAGCTTCAGCAATTGCAGCACATTCGCGACCGTGCCGATCGAATAGATCTGGTCCGGCTCGGGATCATTGTCCTCGGCTTCCTTCTGGGTCGCCAGCAGGATCGGGCGTTCCGAGCGCATCACCTCTTCGAGCGCATGGATCGACTTCTCGCGCCCTACGAAAAGCGGCACGATCATGTGCGGAAAAACGACGATATCGCGCAGCGGCAACACCGGATAAAGGTCGTTGCCGATCGCCGGCCGCTCGTTTTGCGGGGTGTCGTCGGTCATGGAGTATCCTTTCTAGAAGACGCCGCGCCCAGTGCGACCGTCCATCCCATGATCGAACGATCCCGATGATCGGCACGCGGCAACCCGTTATGTCGACTGCCTAGGTGGCAACGAACGCGCCAGGCTTCAAGTCATACAATTGTCGCGGAAGGGTGCGGTGCGGAAACAACCGCGCCCAGACAACCGCGTCGCGCAACGATTTTAGGTCCGTTTCCGGCTCCAACTTGCCGGACGGCCCGCCCGTCGCGCCGATTCCATTCGGATAAGTCTACGCGAGACCGCGGGAAATCCAATGCGTTAGATCAGGTCGCCCCGTGTCGGACGCGCCCGGCGATATCGACACGGGAACAGGGAACCGATCGACAGCCTCACGGACGATCGGTCTCACGCCTTTTGGCGCGCGCATCGCCTCAGCGCACCAAAATGTGATCCGATCGGTGGAACGGCGTCGGTCGCCCCCCCCCCGCTCAGGCGGAGGTTTCGCGGCTTTCCGCGCGCTCGGAATAGATATAGAGCGGCTGCGCCTTGCCCTCGACCACTTCGGGGCTGATGACCACTTCCTCGACCCCTTCGAGGCCCGGCAGGTCGAACATGGTGTCGAGCAGGATCGCTTCGAGGATTGACCGCAGCCCCCGGGCGCCCGTCTTGCGCTCGATCGCCTTGCGCGCGATCGAGGTCAGCGCGTCGGCGCCGAAGGACAGGTCCACGCCTTCCATCTCGAACAGGCGCTGATACTGCTTGACGAGCGCGTTCTTCGGCTCCTGCAGGATCTTGCACAGGGCGTCCTCGTCGAGATCCTCGAGCGTCGCGAGCACCGGCAGACGGCCGATGAATTCCGGGATCAGGCCGAATTTCAGCAGATCCTCGGGTTCGACCTCGCTGAAGATCTCGCCGGTCTTGCGTTCGTCGACATCGTTGACCTCGGCATGGAAGCCGATCGAGGTGCTCTGCCCGCGCTGGGTGATGATCTTTTCGAGCCCGGCGAAGGCGCCGCCGCAGATGAACAGGATATTGGTCGTGTCGACCTGGAGGAATTCCTGCTGCGGATGCTTGCGCCCGCCCTGCGGCGGCACGCTGGCCACGGTGCCTTCCATCAGCTTGAGCAGCGCCTGCTGCACGCCCTCGCCCGACACGTCGCGGGTGATGGACGGGTTGTCCGACTTGCGGCTGATCTTGTCGACCTCGTCGATATAGACGATGCCGCGCTGGGCGCGCTCGACATTGTAGTCCGATGCCTGGAGCAGTTTGAGGATGATGTTTTCCACATCCTCGCCGACATAGCCGGCCTCGGTCAGCGTCGTCGCGTCGGCCATGGTGAACGGCACGTCGAGAATGCGCGCCAGTGTCTGGGCGAGAAGCGTCTTGCCCGACCCGGTCGGCCCGATCAGCAGGATATTCGACTTGGCGAGTTCGACATCGGCGTTCTTCTGCTGATGGTTCAGCCGCTTGTAGTGGTTATGGACCGCGACCGAGAGCACCTTCTTGGCGTGGTTCTGGCCGATCACATAGTCGTCGAGAACCTCGCGGATCTCCTTGGGCGTCGGCACGCCGTCGGACGCCTTGACGAGCGAGCTCTTGGATTCCTCGCGGATGATGTCCATGCACAGCTCGACGCACTCGTCGCAGATGAACACCGTCGGCCCGGCGATGAGCTTGCGCACCTCGTGCTGGCTCTTGCCGCAGAACGAACAATAGAGGGTGTTCTTCGCGTCGCTGCTGCTGTTCTTGCTCATCCATCTCTCCGGTCGGATCGCGGCCAAAATCCGCGATCCCGTCTATCGGCCTGGAACACTCCGCGCCGAAGACGGCGCGGCTTTCCCTGACACTCTAAGGTCGACCATCCTGGCGTGTCCGAATTGATCGAACGCAAACCCCAGACGATCTTGTCACCACCCTGCCCCGCTTGCCCGAGCCTAGCGACGCCGATCATCCGACGCAATCCGCGCGCGCCCAAAGGACATCATAAGAGGATTGAGGCTAACAGCACGGATTTCAAGGACTGATTAACGCCTCCGATCCACGCCAACTCCTCACCGACCGATTCCGCGCAAGCGGCCTGCCGTCGCCGGGCCGATCATGCCTCGGCGGTGTCCGATGCCGGGCGCTTCTCGATGACCTTGTCGACGATGCCGAAATCGCAGGCCTCGTCGGCGGTCATGAAATGATCGCGGTCGAGCGTGCGCTCGATCACCTCGTAATCCTGCCCGGTATGCTTGACATAGATCTCGTTCAGCCGGCGCTTGACCTTGATGATGTCCTCGGCATGGCGCTCGATGTCCGACACCTGGCCCTGAAAGCCGCCGGACGGCTGGTGCACCATGACGCGGGCGTTCGGCACCGCGAACCGCATGTCCTTCTCGCCCGCGCACAGAAGCAGCGAGCCCATAGACATGGCCTGACCGATGCACAGCGTCGAGACCGGCGGACGAATGAACTGCATCGTGTCGTAGATCGACATGCCCGACGTCACCACTCCGCCCGGAGAGTTGATGTACATCGAGATCTCTTTTTTCGGGTTCTCCGATTCGAGCCACAGCAATTGCGCGCAGATCAGCGAGGCCATGCCGTCCTCGACCGGGCCGGTGACGAAGATGATTCGCTCCTTGAGAAGGCGCGAGAAGATGTCATAGGCGCGTTCCCCGCGCGCCGACTGCTCGACGACCATGGGGACGAGATTCATGTAGGTTTCCACGGGATCGCGCATATCGGGCTGTCCTTGCTGAAAATCTCTGCTGCACAAGATGCGAGGCGCCGGCCATGGCGGCCCGGCGGTTCGCTTTCGGTCACGGCCACGACTCGGAGGTGACCTGTCGAAAATAGGCGTGGCAAGCGCCAAGCGCCAGCCTCGCCCGGATGGCTTGGCTCAGTCGTTCTTCTGGCCTTCGGCGCCATGATCGTGGTCGTGATCATGATCGCCGTCGTCCTTGGCCAGTTCCTCGAGGAAGGCTTCGCGTTCGAGTTCCTTGTCGGTGACGTCAGCCAGTTCGAGGATGAAGTCGACGACCTTGTCCTCGAACAACGGCGCGCGCAGTTCGGCCACCGCGCCGGGATTGTTCTGATAGAACTCCCAGACCTGCTGTTCCTGACCGGGGAACTGGCGGATCCGGTTCATCAGCGCCCGGTTGACCTCGTCATCGGTGATCTGAACCTCGTTCTTCTCGCCGATCTCCGCCAGGACCAGCCCGAGACGCACGCGGCGGACGGCGATCTTGCGATAATCCTCGCGCGCCTTTTCCTCGGTCGTATCCTCGTCCTCGAAACTGCGCGAGGCGCGTTCGAGATCGGCCGTCACCTGCCCCCAGATCCCCTCGAACTCACGCTCGACAAGGGTTTCCGGCAGATCGAAGTCGTGCTTCTCATCGAGCGCGTCGAGCAGATTGCGCTTGACCTGCTCGCGGGCGCGCCCATCGAGTTCCTGGCGCATCTGATTGGTGATCGCCTCGCGCAGGGCGTCGAGGTTTTCCAGGCCGAGCTTCTCGGCAAGCGCGTCGTCGACCGCGATCTCGCCCGGCGCGGCCACCGCCTTGACGGTGACGTCGAACACCGCCGCCTTGCCAGCCAGATGTTCGGCCGGATAGTCGTCGGGGAAGGACACCTCGACCGCCTTCTCGTCGCCGGCCTTGAGGCCGATCAGCTGGTCCTCGAAGCCGGGGATGAACATGTTGGAGCCGAGCACGATGTCGGCGTCGGTGTCGGCGCCGCCCTCGAAAGGCTCCCCGTCGATCTTGCCGAGATAGTCCATCGTCACCCGGTCGCCCGACTGCGCCGCCTCGGCGTCCTCGCGCGGGGCGAAGGGACGGTTGTTCTCGGCGAGCTGTTCGATCGCCTTGTCGACATCGGCGTCGGGAACGATGACCTTGAGCCGGTCGAGCTTGATGGTCTTGAGGTCCGCGACCTCGAAATCGGGCAGCACCTCGAAGGCGATCGTGTAGGAGAGATCGCCGGTGCCGGCGAGCACCTTCTCGATCTCGCTTTGGTCCTCGCTCATCTTGATGTCGGGCTGGAAGGCCGGCTTCTCATCGCGCTCTTCGAGCGTCTTGCGGGTCGCGTCATTGACCGCGGTTTCCAGCACCTCGGCCATCACCGACTTGCCGTAGAGACGCTTCAGATGGGCGAACGGCACCTTGCCGGGACGGAAGCCCTTGAGCTGAACCTTGTCCTTGATTTCGTTCAGCTTGTCGGTGAGCTGGGTGTCGAGGTCGGCGGCCGGGATGACGACCTGGATCTCGCGCTTGAGGCCCTCGGAAAGCGTTTCGGTTACTTGCATGACGGGGTTCCAGACTGGCGTTCTCGTAGACGGAATTCGGTTGAAGCGCGGCTTCGGACAAGGGCGCGGCGGGCCGCGCCCCGGTTTCCGAGCTACCGCTTTGCGGCCGACAGGACGGCGTCCGGATCGACCCGGCCAACAGCCTTCAGCGCGGATGTAGCGGCTTGGCCGGTCGCATGCAAACCGAAACGGTTCGGATCGAACCGGTTCACCGGGCGGTGGCGGCCATCCCTGTCCATATCAGGTCGATAACCTAATCGGACCCCTGCCGGTCACCCCCTACTACCGGGACGACGTGCCGGCATGCCATCGAACCAGGTCGCCATGACGGCTCGGCCGGATCCGATAGCCCGAAGCGACATGGTGCGGTGGAGAAGACTCGAACTTCCACGGGTTGCCCCACAGCGACCTCAACGCTGCGCGTCTACCAATTCCGCCACCACCGCAAGACCTGGACGACAGAGGGCGTCGATCTAACAAACTTGCCCGGGCCCGACAAGCCCAAGCAGGCGGTTAGGAAGGTCAATCTCGCAAGTGAGTGGCGCGCGGGATTCTGGCGCTCAGCGCGATCTGTTGGGCAGGGCCGGCAACATGCGCGTGATGCTGAGCTTGATCCGGTCACCCTCCACCACCACTTCGCCACAAGCGACGGGCGTGTTATTGGCGAGAACGGTGAACTCGTCTTCCTCGCGGGTGTCGAGTTCGATGACCGCGCCGCGGCCCATGCGCAGCAATTGATGGACGGGCATGGACGAATTGCCGAGCAGGACCGAGAGGTCGATCTCCACCGTATCGAGCGTGCTCATGCGCCTGTCCTGCCTCCGCGTGTTAACCGGGTCAGGACCGACTGTCGGCGGAGACGGTTATCAGAGGGTTAACGCATTATGAGCGGCCCCATCGCCTGGACCGTTTCCGATGCGCCGGCCGACTATCCGGCCGCCGTCGCGGAGATGGAACGTCACGTCGCGGCGATCGCGGACGGCACGGCGCCGGAACGGATCTGGCTCGTCGAACACCCCCCGCTCTACACCGCCGGCACCAGCGCGAAGACCGATGACCTTCTCTGGCCCGACCGGTTTCCCGTCTACAAGACAGGGCGCGGCGGCCAGTTCACCTATCACGGCCCCGGCCAGCGGGTCGCCTATGTCATGCTCGATCTCAGACGACGCGGCCAGGACGTGCGCGCCTTCGTGCACGACCTCGAAGCCTGGCTGATCCGCACGCTGGCGGGCTTCAGCATTCTCGGCGAGACCCGACCCGACCGTGTCGGCGTCTGGGTGCGGCGGCCGGAAATCGGACCGGCCCGCGAAGACAAGATCGCGGCGATCGGGATCAGGGTGCGGAAATGGGTGACGTTTCACGGCATCGCGCTCAATGTCGATCCGGATCTGGGCCATTTTTCCGGCATCGTCCCCTGCGGCATCGAGGGGAATGCCGATCACGGCACGACGAGCCTCGCCGATCTCGGCGTGCATGTGTCGATGGCGGAAATCGACATGGCGCTCCGGGCAGGCTTCGAGGACGCTTTCGGCCGACCGACCGCCATCGAGGCGACCACGACCGGATCCGCCGCCATTCCGCCGGACATCACTCCGTCGGCAGCTGGCTGAAGCCCGCCGGCACGCCGCCGCCCTCGCGCAACACGCTCACATCCGCGACCCGTGCATCCGGCGGGCCGGTACGGCAGTCGGCCAGCATCATGTCTATGGCGTTGGGCGCGCCGGAAAACACCGCCTCGACCGAACCGTCACGCCGGTTCCGCACCCAGCCGTCGAGCCCCAGCGCCTCGGCGCGCCGACAGGTCCAGGCCCTGTAATAGACGCCCTGAACCCGGCCGGTGATCCGCACATGGACGGTGCGCGGCAATGCGGTCCGGCCGCTCACCCGACCTCAGGCCTTCCAGCTGGCGCCCGGCCGGCGCGGGCGCGGCGGGCCGATGCGATAACGGCCGAACCAGCTATCGAGTTCGCCGATATAGGTGTCCGGCAGCCCCCAGGCGCGGGCGGCCGGAATGACCACGCCGTCAAGATAGGCACGGATGGGGCGGCCCTGGACATGGCTCATCCCCTCATAGACGAAGCTGTACAGCGTCCGGCCGTGATGGTCGAGCGTAACCTGTGTCTGCCGGTAACGACCGAGGCGCACGCCCTCGAAACGGTCGAGCGTTTCGACGCAGACATGCGTCACCCGGAACACCACGCCATGGACCGAATGGCCCGCCGCCGGGCGGATCGCCGCCGTGCCGCGACGGTTGATGAAGAAGCGCCAGTCGTCGAGTCGCGCCGGCCCGACCGCGCGGGCCGCCGGGCAGCGGGCCCGCATCTGCCCCACCGACATGTTCGAGCCATAGGCGAAATAGAGCCGGTAAGCCATTCAGAAAGAAGCCGGAACAGGTGTCAGGCGAATTCGAGGATCACCGCGTCGACGGCCAGCGTATCGCCTGGCGACGCGACGATTTTCGACACGGTCGCGTCCTTGTCGGCGCGCAATACGTTTTCCATCTTCATCGCCTCGACCACGGCGAGAACCTCGCCGGCCTTGACCTCCTGGCCTTCGGCGACGGCGATCGAGACGACGAGGCCCGGCATCGGGCAGAGCAGGAATTTCGACGTGTCGGCGACCTGCTTTTCCGGCATCAGCGCGGCGAGTTCCGCCTCGCGCTCGGTGAAGACATGGGTCTCGGCGCGCACGCCGCGATGGTCGAGCAGCATGCCGTTGAGTATCGGGCGCATCAACACCGCGACCGCTTCGCCATCGACCGCGCCGTGAAAGACCCGCTGACCGGGCACCCAGTCGCAATAGACCTGGGCCACGGGGTCGTCGCTATCGGCGAAATCGACCGTGTATTCGGGGAACTCGCCGCCGACGGTGACGCGCAATTCGTCATCGCCGATGCGCACCATGCGGGTCGTGGCGAAGCGCACGCCGCCGGCGTCGAGCTGCTGGGAGATCGCCCGCCGACGCATATTGTTGATATGATCGGCGACGGCGGCCACCGACGCCATGACCCGGCGGGCGCGCCCGTCGGGCACGAGCGGGACGAAGCCGTCGGGATATACCTCGGCGATGAAACCCGTCGACAGCGCGCCCGACTGCCAGCGCTCATGCTGCATGATCGCCGACAGGAAGGGGATATTGTGCTGAATGCCGTCGATATAGAAGGCATCGAGCGCCTGGCCCATGGCGGCGATCGCCTGGGCGCGGTCTGGCGCATGGGTGATCAGCTTGGCGATCATCGGATCGTAGTAGATCGAGATCTCACCACCTTCCTCGACGCCGGTATCGTTGCGCACCGTGACGCCCTTTTCGTCGGTACCTTCGCGCGGCGGTTGATAGCGGACGAGCCGCCCGGTCGACGGCAAAAAGCCGCGGAACGGATCTTCCGCATAGACCCGCGATTCGATCGACCAGCCGGTGAGCGTCACCTCGTCCTGGCTCAGCGACAGTTTCTCGCCGGCGGCGACGCGGATCATCTCCTCGACGAGATCGAGGCCGGTGACCATTTCCGTCACCGGATGCTCGACCTGAAGCCGGGTGTTCATTTCAAGGAAATAGAAGTTCTTGTTCTGGTCGGCGACGAATTCGACCGTGCCGGCGGTCTCATAGCCGACCGCGCGCGCCAGCGCGACCGCCTGCCCGCCCATTTCCGCGCGCGTCGCCGCATCGAGCAGCGGCGACGGCGCTTCTTCGAGCACCTTCTGATTGCGCCTCTGGATCGAGCATTCGCGCTCGCCGAGATGGATCACATTGCCATGCTTGTCGGCCAGGACCTGGATTTCGATATGGCGCGGATTCACGATGAACTTCTCGATGAAGACCCGATCGTCCCCGAAGGAGGATTTCGCTTCCGACTTGGCGCGGGCGAAACCGTCAGCCACCTCGTCGGCGGAATGGGCGATGCGCATGCCCTTGCCGCCGCCACCGGCGGATGCCTTGATCATCACCGGAAAGCCGATCTCCCCGGCGATCGTCACCGCCGCGTCGGGACTGTCGATCACGCCGAGATGGCCGGGCACCGTGTTGACCTTGGCCTCGTTGGCGAACCGTTTCGATTCGATCTTGTCGCCCATCGCCGCGATGGCCTTGGGCGGCGGGCCGATGAAGACGACGCCGGCGGCCGCCAGCGCCTCGGGAAAGGCGGCGTTTTCCGACAAAAAGCCATAGCCGGGATGCACCGCGCCGGCGCCGGTCTCCTTGCAGGCGGCCACGATCTTGTCGATCAGAAGATAGGATTCGGCGGCCTGGGGCGGTCCGAGATGCACCGCCTCGTCGGCCATCTCGACATGGACCGCGTCGCGATCGGCATCGGAGAACACGGCGACGGTCTTGATTCCCATGCGCTTCGCCGTGCGGATCACCCGGCAAGCGATTTCGCCGCGATTGGCAATGAGAATCTTGTCGAACATTCCAGTCCCCCGAACTCGGCCGGCATGGCCCCGTGGTTGGCAGACGATCGCACGCCCGCCTCATGCCGCAACCGGCGCGTTGTAGGCCCTTGCGGGCCGGCGGGCAATGGTGCGCGCGCGCGCCATGCCGCGTCGGCCGGGTTCGCCGCGCCGGGCGTTAGCGACCGACCGGCCCTGGGACGGCCGAAAGCGCGGCTCTCCCCGGCGAGAATTGTCCTTGGCAAGGCGGGCGCGACGTGATTAATGCGCCCGTTTCGGACCGAACCGCCACATCGCAAGAGACCGGCCATGACACAGACGGCGCGTCACGCCGCCCCGGTACCGCTCCCGCGGCGCTTCGTGCCCGCGCGCGCCGATCTCCCATCAGGCCGCGCGCCGCTCCTGATGGGCGTCGTCAATGTGACGCCCGATAGCTTTTCCGATGGCGGCGACGCCGAAACCCATGAGGCGGCGCTTCGGCGTGCCCTCGACCTGATCTCCGAGAGTGCCGATATCGTCGATATCGGTGGCGAATCGACCCGTCCCGGCGCCGACCCGGTGGATGCCGCGACCGAAACCGCCCGCGTCCTGCCCGTTATCGAGCGTCTGCGGACAGCCAATCCCGGAATCCCGATCTCGATCGATACCTACAAGGCATCCGTCGCGGATCGTGCGCTCACCGCCGGTGCCGATATCGTCAACGACGTCTGGGGCCTGACCCGCGATCCCGATATCGCGCGCGTCACAGCCGACCACCAGGCGCCCGTCATCATCAACCATTGGGACCCGGAGCGGCCGCGGGATGGCGATGTCGTGGCGCAGATCGGCGATTTCTTCCGGCGCGCCATAGATCAAGCGCTGACGGCCGGCATCGCGGAGAGCGATATCGTGCTCGACCCGGGCCTCGGCTTCACCAAGGCACCGTCGGAAAATTATGTGATTCTCGATCGGCTCGATGCTCTGTCGGCGCTCGGCTTTCCGCTCCTGATCGGCGCGTCGCGCAAATCCTTCATCGGCCGGGCGACCGGGCGCGCCGAACCGAAGGACCGGCTGGCCGGCACGCTCGCCTATCACACCATGGCCGCGCTCAAGGGGGCTGACATCCTGCGCGCCCACGATATCGGTCCGCATCGCGACATGCTCCATGTCCTGGCGGCGGCCAGAACGGGGACGGTGTCATGATGGACTGCATCTTCCTCGAAGGGGTCGTGTTGCGCGGCCATCATGGTGTCTATGCGGAAGAGACGCGGCTCGGGCAGAAATTCGTCTTCGACATCGCCTGCCATGTCGATGTGACGGCTGGGCCGGACCATGACGAGATCACCGATACCGTCAATTATGAGGCAATTTACGCCGTTCTCGAAAAAGTCGCGACCGGCGAAGCCCTCCATCTGATCGAAACGCTGGCCGAGCGGATCGCCGAGGAGATGTTCTCCGCGTTCCGCCGGGTCAAGCGGGTGGATGTGACGATCCGCAAGCCCGAAGCACCGCTGCCCATGGTGGCCGGCACTGTCGGGGTTCGGATCAGCCGGGAGCGGCCTCATGACTGATATCGCGATCGGCGTCGGCGGCAATCTCGGCGACCGGGAAGCGCTGCTGCGCTCGGCGCTCGACGCGCTCGACGCCGCCCCCGGCCTCGACATCACCGCCATGTCGCGCTTCTTCGAGACCGAGCCCTGGGGTCCGGTGCCGCAAGGCCCCTATCTCAATGCCTGCGCGCTCGCCACGACGACGCTCGCGCCCGATGCGCTGCTCGATGTCTTTCTCGATGTCGAGCGTGCCCATGGCCGCGAGCGCAGCGAACGCTGGGGGCCGCGCACGCTCGATATCGACATGCTGACCTATGGCGACCAGGACATCACGACCGACAGGCTGACCGTGCCGCATCCGCGCATGCTCGACCGGCCCTTCGTCCTAGTCCCGCTGGCCGAGATCGCGCCCGGTCTCGAACTGCGCGGGCGATCGATTTCCGACTGGCTGTCGGAACTCGACACCAGCGGTGTCCGCCTGTTCGAGGCGCGTCCGAAGCTTGCCATCGTCTGACGTCCGCTTGGCGGCTCGGCCCTGCCGCGCCGATGCGACCGAAAACCGAACGCCTCACGGCCACAGATCGACGCGCCGACGCTCGACCGACAGATCGAAAATCGCATCCTGCAATCCGTCGCGGGCGCGCCGCAATTCGTGGAGCGCGCGCCAGGCGTCGACATCGTCGGCCTGGATCTCCAGAACGCCGATCCGTGCATCGAGATCCCTGACACGCTGCTGGAGTTCGGCGATATCGTCGGACAGATGATAATAGACACGCCCGAGCCGATAGGCGTCGCGCATGGCCACCAGCGCCTCGGGCGAACAGACCGGCGCGATGTCCCGGCCCATCCGGCCGATCGCATAGGCCTTTTCCGGCGTGCAGTAGAGCGGCAGGCCCTCGGCACGGCCGGCCCGCCAGGCGGCGACATCGGGCAAGACCCCGATCCGCCCGCAGGTTTCCTCATGACGCAGGATGTAGTCCGGCAAGCGGCCATCGGCGCCATCCTGATAGCCGATCGTATGCCAATCGCCGTCGAGGCATTCCTGTTTGGTCAGCGTGGCGCAGGAGGCCAAGACCATCGCCAGTCCGGCAACGATCCCGCCCCGCAAAACGCCACCCCCGACCACGATCGTCTCCCCGTCCCGACCACTTCGCCGCGCCCCGCGGCGGGATCGGACAGGCTGATCAACCGATGGGCGCGACTGCAACTATAGCGGGATGTTGTCGTGCTTGCGCCAGGGGGTTTCTACGTGTTTGTCGCGCAGCAGCGCGAAGGCGCGCGCGATGCGCCGGCGGGTCGACTGCGGCATGATCACCTCGTCGATGAAACCCCGCTCGGCGGCGACGAAGGGATTGGCGAAGCGCTCCTCGTATTCGCCAATCCGGGCGGCGATCTTGTCGGGATCCGAAAGTTCCGAGCGGTAGATGATCTCGGCCGCGCCCTTCGGCCCCATCACGGCGATCTCCGCCGATGGCCAGGCATAGTTGATGTCGGCGCCGATATGTTTCGACGCCATGACGACATAGGCCCCGCCATAGGCCTTACGCGTGATAACGGTGACCATCGGCACGGTGGCCTGGGAATAGGCGAAGAGCAGCTTGGCGCCATGCTTGATCAGCCCGCCATATTCCTGCGCCGTGCCCGGCAGGAAGCCCGGCACGTCGACGAAGGTCAGGATCGGGATCGAGAAACAGTCGCAGAAACGCACGAAGCGCGCCGCCTTGCGGCTCGCATCGGCGTCGAGCACGCCGGCCAGCACCATGGGCTGGTTGGCGACGACGCCGACCGTGCGCCCGTCGATACGGGCGAAGCCGGTGATGATGTTCTGGGCGAACTTTTCCTGCAATTCGAAGAAATCGCCCTCGTCGACGACTTTCAGGATCAGTTCCTTCATGTCGTAGGGCGTGTTGGGATTGTCCGGGATCAACGTGTCGAGGCTCGTCTCGACGCGGTCGGGCACGTCGAAGCTCGGCAGTTCCGGCACGCCGCTTTCATTGTTGAGCGGCAGGAAATCCATCAGCCGGCGGATCTGCAATAGCATCTCGATATCGTCGTCATAGGCGCCGTCGGCGATCGACGATTTGACGGTATGGACCGAGGCACCGCCCAGTTCCTCCGCCGTCACCGTCTCGTTGGTGACCGTTTTCACGACATCCGGGCCGGTGACGAACATGTAGCTGCGATCGCGGACCATGAAGATGAAGTCGGTCATGGCGGGCGAATAGACATCGCCGCCGGCACACGGTCCCATGATCAGCGAGATCTGCGGAATGACGCCCGACGCCATCACGTTCCGGTGGAAGACTTCGCCGTAACCGCCTAATGCGGCAACGCCTTCCTGGATCCGAGCCCCGCCGGCATCGAACAGGCCGATGACCGGCGCGCGGGTCTTCAGCGCCATGTCCTGGACCTTGGTGATCTTCTCAGCATGGGCCTGCGACAGCGACCCGCCGAACACGGTGAAGTCCTTGGCGAAGACATAGACGGTGCGCCCGTTGATCGTGCCCCAGCCGGTCACCACGCCATCGCCGGGGAATTTGGTGTCGGCCATGCCGAAATCCGTGCAGCGATGTTCGACGAACATGTCGAACTCCTCGAAGGAGCCATCATCAAGCAGCAGATCGAGGCGCTCGCGGGCGGTCAGCTTGCCGCGCTCATGCTGGGCGGTGATGCGCTTTTCGCCGCCGCCGAGCCGCGCCCGATCGCGGCGCATGTCGAGCTGATCGAGGATTTCCTTCATCTTGTCCCCCAAGAGTCCAAAGACCTAACGCACGGGATGGCCGCTAGGCCGAGACGGTCCGCGCCCCTGCCTGCCTCTTAGCACGCGCACCGGGTGCGGCAAATCGGGACCTCGTCACCGAACCGATAAAACAAGTGCCGCCGCATCGAACTCGGCGCGGCGGAAGGCGCGCCGCGCGCTGGCCTCGGCATCCGCGCCCCAGAGATCGATCTGCCAGTCCTCGTCGACATGGGCCGCCGCCCAGACCGCATCGGCATCGAGACGGCCGGCATCGAGCGCCAGCGCCAGCACCGCCGACCCGGTCAGCGTCGTCACGGTGGCCAGTGCCGCGAGCGACAGGGCGTCGCGCCCCGCGACAAGCGCGCGGATCCGGTCGAGCGCGGCCTGGTTCTGGGCGACATGGGATATGCCCGCCGTCAGGATGAGGTGGACGCGGTGCGCGTCTCGCAGCCAGTCGATGACCGGATCCCAATGCGCGGCCTGGCGGACGACGAGCCCGTCGGGCGCCTCGGCCCGATAGCAGACGAGATCCGTGCCGGCATAGGTGACGATCTCTTGCGCCACGGCACCGGTATCGCGCGCGACACCGTCGATCGCGGAATTCACCAGCCGCGTCAGCGGCATGGTCTTGGGATCGATATGCGCCTCCTGGCGCCGCCATTCTTCGGCCACCGCCTCGGCGAGCCTGGCTGCCGGCACGGCGAGCAGGTTGCGGGCGGGCGTGCGCACCGGACGCGCATCAAGCAGGATATGATGGCCGCCAGCGTCCTCGGCGACGGTCACGTCCTTATAGAAGCGCGCCGGAAGCTCCATGCGTGACTTCAACTGCGCGGCCAGAACGGGATCGATCCCAGGCGCATCCGATGTTTCGGCCATCTTCAAGCCCCTTCCATCGCGGCCTCGCGCGGCAGGGCTTCATCCAACACGCCCAGCAGCGATGCCGATGTCGCGACGACGGTGCGCGCGCCGGCGGCCACCAGAGCGTCCGCCGCATGATAGCCCCAGCCGACCCCGATGCCGGCGGCGCCGACCGCGCGCGCCATTTCCATGTCGAAGGCGGTATCGCCGATGAAGGCGGTGCGATCAGCGTCGATCCCGGTCTCGGTCATGGCCCTCCGCAGCATCGACGGATGCGGCTTCGAGGGGTGCTCGTCGGCGGTCTGGATGGTCAGGAAGGCGCCATCAAGCTCGTGGCGCGCGAGAACCGCGTCGACGCCGCGCCGCGACTTGCCGGTGGCGATGCCGAGCACCGTATCGTCCTGCCGTGACAGGGTCCGGACGATCGCGCCCATGCCGTCGAACAGGGGTTCATGGTGATCGGGATCGGCGCGCAGATCACGAAACGCCGCCTTATAGGCGTCTGCCAGGCCCGCCACCGGCCCATCCGGCGCCAGCCGCTGGAACGCTTCCGGCAGGGACAGCCCAACAATGGCCAGCGTTTCGGCGCGGCTGGGGCATGCCAGGCCATGTGCCTCGAAAGCGCGCGCCATGGCCGCCAGGATCATCACTTGGCTGTCGACCAATGTGCCGTCGATATCGAAGACGACGAGCCTCATGCGCCATCCGCCTCGCGACCGCGTTCGAGGCGCGCCAGGCGCTGGTCCATGTCCTGCACCTTCTTTTCCATCAATGTGTTGCTGCGCCGCATTTCCTGCACCGCCTCGCGCATCAGGCGCAGATCGCGCGGTTCGAACAGACCGGCCAGCCGGCTGCGCGAGCGCAGGACCAGGGCCAGCCCGACCACCAGCACGATCAGAACGGCGGCGAGGATCCATTCCCAGGTCATGCGTCGTCCTCCTCCGGCGCCCCCCGCCGCTCCGGCTCGAAGCCGAGAAAGCGGAAGCTTTCCAGCATATGCGGCGGCAGCGGCGCCGTCACGTCCACCGGCTCATGTGTCACGGGGTGCTCGAAACTGGTCCGCCGGGCATGCAGATGCAAGCGGTTGATCAGGCTCGGCGGCACGTCACGGTCGCCGCCGAACTTGTCGTCGCCGAGGATCGGGGTGCCGATGGCCGCGAGATGGGCGCGGATCTGGTGCTGGCGGCCCGTGGTCGGCTTCAGCGTCACCCAGGCGAGCCGGTTGCCGGCCTGGTCGAGCACGTTGTAGTGGGTCACCGCCGGATCGGCCTCGGCGCGTTCTTCGGGGCGGGCCGGCCGCACGCGCTCGCCGTCGGGGCCCGGCGCCTTGATCAGCGGCAGATCGATCCGCCCCTGTGCCGGCCGGGGCACGCCGAGCGTCACCGCCCAGTAGATCTTGCGCACCGAGCGGGTCTGGAACGATTTGCCAAGAGCGGCGGCCACCGCGCGCGACTTCGCGACGACGAGAACACCGCTCGTCTCGCGGTCGAGACGATGCACCAGCCGCCAGCGGTTACCGGTCTCGGCTTCGAGCGCCATCAGCATGCCGTCGAGATGGCGCGCCATCTTCGACCCGCCCTGCACCGCGAGACCGGCCGGCTTGTTCAGCACCAGAAGATGGTCGTCCTCGAACAGCGTCGCCTCGCGGATCAGCCGGCGGTCGGCGCCGGCCAGCCTGGCGGGCCGCGCGGCCGATGGAGCGGCACCGGCGCGCGCCGTATCCTCGGCGATCGGCGGCACGCGCACGACCTGGCCCGGCGCGAGCCGCATACTGGCCTTGACGCGCTTGCCGTCGACCCGCACCTGGCCGGTGCGCAGGAGTTTCTGCAGCCGGCCATGGCCGAGACCGGGAAAGCGCGCCGCGAACCAGCGGTCGAGCCGCATGCCGTCCTCGCCCGCCGCCACATCGATCTGGCGCACGCCGGTCATGCGGCGCCCCCGCCGACAGCGAGCCGGCCGAACCACAGCCCGAGCGCGGCACCAAGGGCGCACAGGATGACCGAGCCGGCGACATAAAATCCCGCCACCAGGAAACGCTGATCCTCGATCATGCCGACGAGATCGAGCGAAAAGGCGGAAAAGGTCGTGAAGCCGCCCATCACGCCGACGGCCAGGAACAACCGCCAGCCGTCCCCCGCGCCGGGGCCGAGCGCCTGCGTCCAGATCACCACGAAGCCGATCGCCGCCGAGCCGGCGACATTGCAGATCAGAATGCCCCAAGGGAAGCCGGCGCCGAACAGCGCCACGGCCCATAGGCTGATCGCATAGCGGCCAACGGCTCCCAGCGCGCCGCCGGCGGCGACAAGCAACAGCTGGCCGATCATCGCGCGACCATCATCATCGGGCCATGGTGGGCCGGCGCCCGATCGAAGCCACCCGGCATGTCCATTATCGGTCTACATGGCCGGCAGCGGTCGCGGCCCGGCCAGTTCGTCGGCGAGGTCTTCGAGCGCCTGCCAGTCGGTGAATTCGACATCCTCGTCGTCGGCATAGGCGACCTTCTTCTGGCTCGCCACATAGCGGATCGTCCAGCGGCGAAAGAAATCGTATTTCGTGAATCGGATCGCGCCGGCGACATGGTGCACACGTGCCGGCCGCCACCCGGTCGCCGCGACGAAATGATCGACGCAGTCATCGAGTTCGGCCCTTGCGGCCGGGCCAGATTCGAGCGCCGACAGCGACACCGACAGGAAATACGCGCCCTCGTCGGCGAGGTCCACCGCATGGTCGCGCGCGAACTGCACGAGCGCCGACTGATAGCGGCCGACATGCAGCGAGCCCGCGACGAGGATCCGGTCATAATCGAACAGCCGCAGCTGCTTCATCGGATTGGCCGTGTCGTGCAGTTCGACGCGGTGGCCACGGTCGCGCAGCCAGTCGGCGACGAAACGGACGATCTTCCGCGTCTGCCCTTCCGTCGTCGCATAAGCGATCAGAACATGCATATCACCCGCCCCCCTTGTTCTTCTTTGTGACCGGCGCGGCGCTGCGGCTCCGTGCCGCCGATCATTGTCGTCAGGGATGACAATAGGGTGGCGGCGATCGATGCAAAGCCCGTTCAGTCGCCGTTTTCGCTCGCCTCGCGGCCGGAGCGCCGCCGTGCCCAATAGTCGAGGCGTTTTCGGATCTCGCGCTCGAAACCGCGATCGGGAGGATCATAGAAGGTGCGCCGGCTCATGCCGTCGGGGAAATAGTTCTGCCCGGAAAACGCACCGTCCTGATCGTGGTCGTAGAGATAGCCGGCGCCATAGCCTTCCGTCTTCATCAGCCGCGTCGGCGCGTTGAGAATGTGCTTGGGCGGCGGCAGGGAGCCATGTTCGCGGGCCGCCGCGCTGGCCGCCTTGAAGGCCGTGTAGGCGGCGTTCGATTTGGGCGCGGTGGCGACATGGATCACCGCCTGGGCGATGGCCAGTTCGCCTTCGGGACTGCCGAGGAAATCGAACGCGTCCTTGGCCGCATTGGCGATCACGAGCGCCTGCGGGTCGGCCATGCCGATATCCTCGACCGCCATGCGCACGACGCGGCGGGCGATGTAGAGCCGGTCCTCGCCGGCTTCGAGCATGCGCGCGAGATAATAGAGCGCGGCATCCGGATCCGAGCCACGCACCGATTTGTGCAGCGCGCTCATCAGATTGTAATGGCCGTCCTGGTTCTTGTCATAGACCGGCGCCCGGCGTTGGACGATCTCGGCCAGCGCCTCGACGTCGAACAATTCGCCCGGCCGCGCCGCGCGGTAGATGTCCTCGACGAGGGTCAGCGCGCTGCGGCCGTCGCCATCGGCCATGGCGATGAGCGCGTCGCGCGCCTCGGGCGTGACCGGCAGATCGGCCTCCTCGGCCCGTTCGGCGCGGTTCAGGAGCTCGGCCAGCGCGTCATGGCCGAGCCGGCGCAGGACCAGCACCTGGGCGCGCGACAGCAAGGCGGCGTTGAGCTCGAAGGAGGGGTTCTCCGTCGTCGCCCCGATCAGCGCGATGGTGCCGTCTTCCATGACCGGCAGGAAACTGTCCTGCTGGGCGCGGTTGAAACGATGGATCTCATCGACGAAGAGCAGCGTGCCCTGCCCCGTCGCGCGCCGCGACCGGGCCCGCTCGAACGCCTTCTTCAGGTCGGCGACGCCGGAAAAGATCGCCGAGATCTGCTCGAACTCATAGGCGGTTTCTCCGGCCAAGAGCCGGGCGATCGTCGTCTTGCCCGTTCCCGGCGGCCCCCACAGGATCAGCGAACCGATCTGACCGCCGCGCAACAGGCGGGTCAGCGTGCCATGGGCGCCGACCAGATGGTCCTGGCCGACGACATCGGCGAGCCGCGTCGGGCGCAGGCGGTCGGCCAGCGGACGCGGCGCATCCGCGTCGAGACCGGCCGCGGCGAACAGATCGGACATCGTTCCCGAGCCCGCGCCGGCTAGCCGCCGACGACCGTCGACAACAGCCGGCCGCCGCGATTGAAGGTCAACCGCCACAACCGCTGCGGCGCGCCGGTCAGCCGTTCGGCATCGGCGGTGGTAACGACGTCCCGATCATTGATCGACACGACGATATCGCCGGGCATCAGGCCGAGCGAGCGGGCCGGCGACCGGGTCGCCACCTCGACCACGACGACGCCCTCGCCATCGATCTCCATGCCAAGTTCCTCGCTCAAGGCCGGCGACAGATTACCGACCAGCGCCCCGGCCAGCGGCGACGGCCCCTGAAGCCGGCGCAGATCGCGCGGCGGGTCCTCGGGCGCCGCCACGAGATCGACGGGAAAGACCAGTTGGCGGCCATTACGCCAGACGGTGAAACTGGCCGTGCCACCAACGCCCTGGATGGCGAATCTGTAAGCGAAGGTGGCAAGGTCGTTCACCATGTCGTCATTGACCGCCAGGATCAGATCGCCGCGCCGCAGGCCGGCGGCCTCGGCCGGCCCGCCCGGCCGCGCCTGTACGACCAGCACGCCAACGGGCCGATCGAGCCCCAGCGTTTCGGCGATCTCGGCGGTCACCGTCTGGAGCTGAGCTCCGAACCAGGGTCGCTGCACGCCGCGCCCGCTGGCCGCGCTCGCCGCGACGAGTTGCACCATGTCGACGGGGATCGCGAAGCCGATGCCGATGGACCCGCCGGTGCGCGAGAAGATCGCGGTATTGATGCCGACGAGGCGGCCGGCCATGTCGACCAGCGCGCCGCCCGAATTGCCCGGATTGATCGCCGCATCGGTCTGGATGAAGAAGCCGAAATCGGTGATGCCGGCCTGGGTCCGCGCGGTCGCCGACACGATTCCCGCCGTCACCGTCTGGCCGACCCCGAAGGGATTGCCGATGGCCAGCACCAGATCGCCGACATCGAGCGAATCGGGCTCGGCGAAATCAAGCGCCGGCATGGCCTCGCCGCCGGTATCGATGCGCAGGATGGCGAGATCGGTGCGCTCGTCGCTCGAGACGATCTCGGCATCGCGTTCGCGCCGGTCGGACAGAACGACGCGCACCTCGTCGGCCCCTTCGATGACATGATGATTGGTGACGATCAGCCCGTCCGGCGAGACGATGACGCCTGAGCCGAGGGCGTTTTCCACCCGGTCGCGCGGCAGGCCGAGATTGGGACCGCCGAAGAAGCGGCGGAAGAACGGATCGTCCATGAAGGGCGAGAAGCCGCGCTGCTGGACGGTGCGGCTGGCAAAGACATTGACGACGGCGGGTGCCGCCTGCTTGACCACCGGCGAAAAGGACAGCCGCAATTCCGCCGGCGAAGTCGGCACTACCCGATCCTGCGCGCCGGCCAGATGGCCGAACGCGATTGATCCCGCCAGCACAAGGGCGACAAGCGCGAGGATCCTCGAAACGGGCCGGTGGGCCTGGCTGATACGCATCATGGCGCCAGATATAAGCATGGCCGCGCCGGATGTGAACGCGGCGCGGCCATGAGCGGCGAATTCGTGTCGGTAGGGCCCGGTCAGGCGGCTTCGGTTTCCGCTTCGGCGGCTTCCATGCGCGCCCGGTCCTCGGCACCCCTGGCGTCGACATCGCGGTCGACCAGTTCGATCACGGCCACCGGCGCATTGTCGCCATGGCGGAAACCGGCCTTGAGCACGCGCGTATAGCCGCCCATGCGGTCCTGATAGCGCGGGCCGAGCGTGTCGAACAGCTTGCGCACGGCGTCCTCGTCGCGGATCTGGGCGATCGCCTGACGGCGCTCGTTCAGCCCGCCGCGCTTTGCCAGCGTGATCAGCTTTTCGGTGATCGGGCGCAGATCCTTCGCCTTGGGCAGGGTGGTGATGATCTGCTCGTGCCGGATGAGGGCGGCCGCCATATTGGCGAACATCGCCTTGCGGTGGCTCGCCGTGCGGTTCAGCTTCCGGCCGCTTTTGCGGTGACGCATGTGTTTGGTCCTCTTGAGCCGATCCGGGCGGCCCGGCGCGATGCCGGGCGCTCGCGGATCAGTAATGTTCCTCGTAGCGCTTGGCCAGTTCCTCGATGTTCTCGGGCGGCCAGCCGGTGACTTCCATGCCGAGATGCAGACCCATCTGCGCCAGCACTTCCTTGATCTCGTTGAGCGACTTGCGGCCGAAATTCGGCGTGCGCAACATTTCCGCCTCGGTCTTCTGAATGAGATCGCCGATATAGACGATGTTGTCGTTCTTCAGGCAGTTGGCCGAGCGGACGCTCAGTTCGAGCTCGTCGACCTTCTTGAGAAGCGCCGGGTTGAAGGCGAGATCCGGCACCGCCGGCTCGGCCACTTCGGGCTTGGGCTCCTCGAAGTTGACGAAGATCGACAGCTGGTCCTGCAGGATGCGCGCGGCATAGGCGACCGCGTCGTCCGGCGTCAGCGCGCCATTGGTCTCGACTTCCATGATCAGCTTGTCATAGTCGAGCACCTGGCCCTCGCGGGTGGCTTCCACCTTGTAGGACACGCGCTTCACGGGGCTGTAGAGCGAATCGATCGGGATCAGGCCGATCGGCGCGTCATCGGCCCTGTTACGGTCGGCCGGCACATAGCCCTTGCCCGTGTCGACGGTGAATTCGATGCGGATTTCCGCGCCCTCGTCGAGCTGGCAGATCAGCAGTTCGGGGTTGAGCACCTCGACATCGCCGACGGTCTGGATGTCGCCGGCGGTGACCGCGCCCGGCCCCTGCTTGCGCAGCACCATGCGCTTAGGTCCCTCGCCTTCCATGCGGATGGCGATGTCCTTGATGTTCAGGACGATGTCGGTGACGTCCTCGCGGACGCCCGAAATCGACGAAAACTCGTGCAAAACGCCGTCGATATGGACCGAGGTGACGGCCGCGCCCTGAAGCGACGACAGCAGGATGCGCCGCAGCGCATTGCCCAGCGTCACGCCGAAACCGCGCTCAAGCGGCTCGGCCACCACGGTGGCGATGCAGCGCGGGTCCTTGCCCGGAGAGATCTCGAGCTTGTTCGGGCGGATCAGTTCTTGCCAGTTCTTTTCAATCACGGTTCTTGCCTCGCGGAGACCACGCTCCCATGCGCCGGTCGGACACGGCGCGGGAGCGCCTTGAGGAACATCAGATGCGGCGACGCTTGCGCGGGCGGCAGCCATTGTGCGGGATCGGAGTCACGTCGCGGATCGAGGTGATCGTGAAGCCGGCCGCCTGCAGCGCGCGCAGGGCCGATTCGCGGCCCGAGCCCGGTCCCTTGACCTCGACTTCGAGGGTCCGCATGCCGTGATCGGCCGCCTTCTTGGCGGCGTCCTCGGCAGCGACCTGTGCCGCATAGGGGGTCGACTTGCGCGAGCCCTTGAAACCCATCATGCCCGCCGACGACCAGGAAATCGCATTCCCCTGCGCGTCGGTGATCATGATCATCGTATTGTTGAAGCTCGCATTCACATGGGCGATACCCGATGTGATGTTCTTGCGCTCCCTGCGCCGCACGCGCTGGGCATCTCTTGCCATGGTCAGTCCTTCCTGTCGATCTCAGCACCGCCGTGACGCCGGCGGCTCCACCGTCGGCGGCGGATGATCCGCCACCGACCGCGCCATCGCCCCCCTCAAGAGAGGGCCAAAGCGCGGAAACTTACTTCTTCTTGCCGGCGATCGGCTTGGCCGGGCCCTTGCGGGTGCGCGCATTGGTATGCGTGCGCTGGCCGCGCACCGGCAGGCCGCGACGATGGCGCAGGCCCCGATAGCAGCCGAGATCCATCAGCCGCTTGATGTTCATCGCCGTGTCGCGGCGCAAATCGCCCTCGACCATATAATCGCGGTCGATCACTTCGCGGATCTTGAGAACCTCCGCGTCGGTCAGTTCGTTGACGCGACGCTCCAGCGGCACATTGACCTTTTCGCAGATCTCGTGCGCGTTCTTCGGGCCGATCCCGTGGATATATTGCAAGGCGATCGGAACGCGCTTGCCGGTCGGAATGTTGACGCCTGCGATACGGGCCATGCAACCTGTCTCCTGGCGGCCGCGCTCGCACCGAGAGGCGGGCCGCTTCCCTAAACCAAAACGGGCCCGCCGGCCGGCTCATCATGAACCCTGCCGGAAAGCCTCTGTCGAATTGACGACGGAAGAGCGCTGGATACCGGTTCCGGGCGCCCCCGTCAATGCCCGACCGTCAAGACGATCCCAAGACAAGCCGGGCTGTCGGAACGCCGTCGCGTTTCGGTGACCGCGCGAGCGCTCCAACTATTCCTTTGGTATTCCTCTGGCTGCAATTCCAGGCGCGAAACCGGAAACCACTTTCGCTGGAATTGCCATGCTTTGCTATCGCAATTCCGGGCGCGAAACCGGAAACCACTTTCGCTGGAATTGCTTCAACTCTCCGCCGTGGCGGACAAAACCTCGTCGATCGATCGCGTCACCGCGTCGATATCCTGCATCCCGTCGACCGACCGCAGGATGCCCTTGTCGGCATAGTAGTGAACGAGCGGCGCGGTCTGCGCGTGATAGACAGTAAGCCGCTTCTTGAGCGCCTCGGCATTGTCGTCGGCGCGCGGGCCGCCAATCGTTTCGGCGGCGCGCTTCTCGATCCGCGAGACCAGGATGGCATCGTCGACGGCGAGTTCGACGACCGCGTCGAGATGCAGTCCCTTCTCCTCGAGCAATTTGTCGAGCGCCTCGGCCTGCGCGACCGTGCGCGGAAACCCGTCGAGAATGAATCCGTTGGCGCAGTCGGGCTTGTCGATCCGGTCGGAGATGATGTCGACCACCACCTCGTCGGGACACAATTCGCCGCGCGCCATGATGTCCTTGGCCAACAGGCCAACGGGTGTTTCCTCGGCCACCGCCGCGCGCAGCATGTCGCCGGTCGACAGTTGGATGATCCCGTGACGCTGAACCAGGCGCTCGGCCTGGGTCCCCTTACCGGCCCCCGGCGGACCCAGCAGAATGAGCTTCATCGCTTCTTCCCTCGCAACTTGGCCTTCTTGATGAGACCCTCGTACTGATGCGCAAGCAGATGCCCCTGAACCTGCGCCACCGTATCCATCGTAACGGACACGACGATGAGAAGCGAGGTGCCGCCGATATAGAACGGGATCCCGGCATAGCCGATGAGGAATTCCGGCACGAGACAGACGAAGGTCAGATAGGCCGCACCGAGAACGGTGATCCGCGTCAGAACATAATCAATATATTCCGCCGTCCGTTCGCCGGGACGAATACCGGGGATGAAGCCGCCATGCTTCTTCAGATTGTCCGCCGTATCAGCCGGATTGAAGACGATCGCGGTGTAGAAGAAGGCAAAGAAGATGATCCCCGCCGCATAGAGCGCGAGATAGGCCGGCTGTCCGTGGCCGAGCAGCGCGGTCAGCGTGGTCAGCCATTGCGGCCCCTGCCCGGCCGAGAAATTCGCCACCGTCACCGGCAGAAGCAGGAGCGAGGAGGCGAAGATCGGCGGGATGACGCCGGCGGTATTCAGCTTCAGCGGCAGATGCGAGGAATCGCCCTGGAACATGCGATTGCCGACCTGGCGCTTCGGATACTGGATGACCAGGCGGCGCTGGGCACGCTCCATGAAAACGATCAGGCCGACCAGCGCGATGAGCATCAGGAAGATGCCCAGGATGATCGGCGTGGACAGAGCGCCCTGGCGGCCGAGTTCGAGCATGCCGCCGAGCGCGCCCGGCACTGTGGCGATGATGCCGGCGAAGATGATCAGCGCGATACCGTTGCCGACGCCGCGCTGGGTGATCTGCTCGCCGAGCCACATCAGGAAGACGGTGCCGCCAACGAGCGTGATGACGGTCGAGATGCGGAAGAACCAGCCCGGATCGATGACGACGCCCGGCGCCCCTTCGAGGCCGAGCGCGATGCCATAGCCCTGCAGCGCGGCCAGGAAAACTGTGCCGTAGCGGGTATATTGGTTGATCTGCTTGCGGCCCGACTCGCCTTCCTTCTTGAGCTGTTCGAGATGCGGCGAGACGGTGGTGAGAAGCTGGACGATAATCGCCGCCGAGATATACGGCATGATGTTCAGCGCGAAGATCGCCATGCGCTCGACGGCGCCGCCGGCGAACATGTTGAACATGCCCAGAATGCCGGACGCATTGCGCGAGAACATCTCCGCGACCTGTCCGGGATCGACGCCCGGCAGCGGAATGAACGTCCCGATGCGATAAATGATCAGCGCACCCAGGGTGAACAGGATGCGCTGCTTGAGTTCGGTCGCCTTGGCGAGCGCCGAAAAATTCAGATTGGCTGCAAGTTGCTCAGCGGCGGACGCCATCAGCTTCTCCGAGATCGCCAGATGACCAAGTCATACCGACTTGAGCACATGACGCTGACCCGATCCAACATGATGAGCGTTCTTCCGGATCATTCCGAATGCGCGAACGCTCCTTCGCCGCGCGGCCAAGCTTCGGCCTCGTGCGCGACTGGCTTAGGCCTCGGCGGCCGGCGCCGGGGCTCCCATTATGTCGACCTTGCCGCCGGCCTTTTCAACCGCCTTGATGGCGGCTTGCGAGGCGCCGTGAACGGAAATCGTCAGCGCCTGCTTCAGATCGCCGTCGGCCAGGAGCCGGATGCCCGACTTCATGCGGCGCACGATGCCGGCGGCCAGCAGCGCTTCCGGCGTCACTGGCGCCGACGCATCGAGCTTGCCGGCATCGATCGCGGCCTGCAGGCGACCGAGATTGATGACATTGAAGGTCTTGGCGTTGGGATTGTTGAAGCCCCGCTTCGGAAGGCGCTGATAAAGCGGCATCTGGCCGCCCTCGAAGCCCTTGACCGCGACGCCCGAGCGCGACTTCTGGCCCTTGTGGCCGCGACCGCCCATCTTGCCAAGGCCCGACCCGATGCCGCGTCCGACGCGCTTGCGCGGACGGCGGGCGCCGGAATTGTCGGCCAGTTCGTTCAGTTTCATCGTTCAGCTCCTCAGCCGGTCACGCGTCGTCGACGATGCGCACGAGATGCGGCACCTTCGCGATCATGCCGCGCACGGCGGGCGTGTCTTCCAGCGTGCGGCGGCGATGCATCTTGTTGAGCCCGAGACCGACCAGCGTCGCGCGCTGGTGGGCGGGACGCCGGATCGGGCTGCCAATCTGTTCGACCGTGATGGTCTTGTTGTCCTTGCTCATGGTCTCATGACCCCGACATGGTTCCGGCTGTCTTCGTCAGCCCCGTTTTACGTCCGCCGGCATGATGGCGGCGCGATATCACTCTTGGCTCAAGCCTCGACTTCGGCGGCTTGCGTATCCTTGCGCCGCTGCTGCAGGAGCGACGACTTGATGCCGCGGCGGGCGGCGATGGAGCGCGGCGAATCGATCCGCTTCAAGGCATCGAAGGTCGCCCGCACCATGTTGTAGGGGTTCGACGTGCCGAGCGACTTGGCGACGACATCCTGGATGCCGAGGGTTTCGAACACCGCGCGCATCGGACCGCCCGCGATGATGCCGGTGCCGGTCGGCGCCGAGCGCAGCACGACGCGGCCCGCGCCGTGGCGGCCCTGCACGTCGTGATGCAGCGTGCGGCCTTCGCGCAGCGGCACCTGGATCATCGCGCGCTTGGCGGATTCGGTGGCCTTGCGGATCGCCTCGGGCACTTCCCGCGCCTTGCCGTGGCCATAGCCGACCCGGCCCTTCTGGTCGCCGACGACGACCAGCGCGGCGAAGCCAAAGCGGCGGCCGCCCTTGACCACCTTGGCCACGCGATTGATGTGAACCAGGCGGTCCTTGAACTCGCTGTCGCGCTCTTCTCTCATGGCATCCTCAATGTGCCGCGCCGCTTCCGGCGGCGCGCAACCGCTTCCTTAGAATTCCAGACCCGCTTCGCGCGCCGCATCGGCCAGCGCCTTGACGCGGCCGTGATAGAGATAGCCGCCGCGATCGAAGACGACCGTGGTCACGCCCTTCTCCTTGGCGCGCTCGCCGACCAGCTTGCCGACGGCGGCGGCCGCCGCCGAATCCGAACTCGCCGTGATCGCGCCCTTGACCGTGGTGTCCACGGTCGATGCCGCGGCCAGCGTCTCGCCCGTGCGGTCATCAATGACCTGGGCATAGATGTGCTTGGCCGAGCGGAACACGCTCAGGCGCGGCCGGCCATTGGCGGCCCGCTTGATCGCCCGACGCACGCGCGCCGCACGGCGCTTGGTCGGCGACAATCCCTTCGAAGACATCGATCCGCTCCGTTACTTCTTCTTGCCTTCCTTGCGGAAGATCTGCTCGTCGGCATATTTGATGCCCTTGCCCTTATAGGGTTCGGGACCGCGCAGCTCGCGGATTTCCGCCGCGACCTGACCGACCTTCTGCTTGTCGATACCGCTGATGACGATCTCCGTCGGCTTCGGGCAGGCCGCCGTGATGCCGTCGGGGATGTCGTAGACGACATCGTGGCTGTAGCCGAGCGCCAGCTGGATGTTCTTGCCCTGCATCTGCGCGCGGTAGCCAACGCCGTTGATCTCGAGCTTCTTCTCGAAACCGTTGCTGACGCCGGTCATGATGTTCTCGACCATGGTGCGCGACATGCCCCACATCGAGCGCGACCGCTTCGACAGATCGCGCGGGGTGATGGTCACGGCGCCATCTTCGAGCTTGGCGGCCACGTCGTCGACCAGCACGATGGACAATTCGCCCTTCGAGCCCTTGGCCGACACGGTCTGCCCGTCGACCGTCACGGTCACGCCGCTTGGAACCTCAACGGGCCGCTTGCCAATACGAGACATATTGTTTCACCCAAACCTATCCGGCCTCAAACGACCGTGCAGAGAACTTCGCCGCCGACATTTTCCTCGCGCGCCTGCCAGTCGGCCATCACGCCCTTCGGCGTCGAGACGATGGACACGCCGAGACCGTTGGCGATCGAGGTCAGATCCTTGACCGAGGAATAGACGCGCCGTCCCGGCGTCGACACGCGCCGGATCTCGCGGATCACGGGCTCGCCGTCGAAATATTTCAGCTCGATGTCGAGCTCGGTGCGGCCATTGTCATGTTCGACATGCGCGTAGCCGCGGATATAGCCCTCGGACTCCAGCACATCCAGCACGCGCCGACGGAAGGTCGAGGCGGGCGAGGACACGCGCGTCTTCTTGCGCACCTGCGCATTGCGGATGCGGGTCAGCATATCGCCCAGCGGGTCGTTCATCGCCATCGGACGGTTCTCCTTACCAGCTCGACTTGACCATGCCCGGGACGAGCCCGCGCGAGGCCAGTTCCCGCAGCGCGATGCGGCTCATCTTGAGCTTGCGGTAATAGGCGCGCGGGCGGCCCGACACCTCGCAACGATTGCGCACGCGATTGGGCGCCGAATTGCGCGGCAGTTCCGCCAGCTTCAGCCGCGCATTGAAGCGCTCTTCCATCGACAGGCTCTCGTCATTGGCAATCGCCTTCAGCGCGGCGCGCTTCTCGGCATATTTGTCGACCAGCCGCCTGCGCCGCTTGTTCTTCTCGACTGCGCTTTTCTTCGCCATGAGCGTCTCCTCCGCCTCAGTTGCGGAACGGAAAGTTGAAAGCCTTGAGCAGCGAGCGCGCCTCGTTGTCGTTCGAGGCGGTCGTGCACACGATGATGTCCATGCCGAGAATGTTGTCGACCTTGTCATAGTCGATCTCGGGAAAGACGATATGTTCCTTCAGGCCCATGGCGAAATTGCCACGGCCGTCGAAGCTGTTCGGGTTGAGCCCGCGGAAGTCGCGCACGCGCGGCAGCGCGATCGTCACCAGACGGTCGATGAACTCGAACATCCGCGTCTTGCGCAGCGTCACCTTGGCGCCGATCGGCATGTTCTCGCGAACCTTGAAGCCGGCGATCGAATTGCGCGCCCGCGTCACCAGCGCCTTCTGCCCGGCGATCTTGGTCAGTTCCTCGGCGGCCACGGAGGCGCGCTTGGAATCGCCGACCGATTCACCAACGCCCATGTTCAGGACGACCTTTTCGATCGCCGGAATCTGCATGACGTTCGGATAGTTGAACTCGTCCTGCATCTTCTGGCGCACGATATCGCGATAGTGCCGCTTGAGGCGCGGTTCGTAGTCTGCCTCAGCCATCGATCACTTCTCCCGACCCCTTGGCGAAGCGCACCTTGCGCCCGTCATTGAGGAACTTGAAACCAACCCTGGTCGCCGACCCATCCTTGGGGTCCTGATGCGCCAGGTTCGACAGATGCACCGGCGCCTCACGCGACACGATCCCGCCCTGGCTCTGCGGCGTCTGCCGCTGATGCCGGCGCACAACGTTCACGCCGCCCACGATGGCGCGCTGCTCGGCGGGGATCATGCGCAGGATCTCGCCGCTTTTGCCCTTGTCCTTGCCGGCCAGCACGACGACCTTGTCGCCCTTCCTGAACTTCGACGCCATCACAGAACCTCCGGCGCGAGCGACACGATCTTCATATGGCTCTTGCCGCGCAGTTCGCGCGGTACCGGACCGAAGATACGGGTGCCGATCGGCTCCTTGTTGTTGTTGACCAGAACGGCCGCGTTGCGGTCGAAACGGATCACGCTGCCATCGGCGCGGCGGATGTCCTTGGCCGTGCGCACGACGACCGCCTTGAGCACGTCGCCCTTCTTCACCCGGCCGCGCGGAATGGCTTCCTTCACCGACACGACGATGATGTCGCCGACGGAGGCGTATTTGCGCTTCGCACCACCCAAAACCTTGATGCACTGGACCCGGCGGGCGCCGGAATTGTCCGCCACGTCGAGATTTGTCTGCATCTGGATCATCGCCGACCTCGTTCCTTCCTTGCCGCGTTACCTGAAGATCCGTCGCGCCCGGGAGCCAGTGGCTCGGGCGCGCCAGGCTCAGGCTCCGCTCGCAGCGCCTTCCGGCGTCACCACCGTCCACGTCTTGGTCTTGGAGAGCGGCTTGCACTCCTCGATCCACACCGTGTCGCCCACCTTGCAGGCATTGCCTTCGTCATGGGCGTGATACTTCTTGGTCCGCCGCACCGTTTTCTTAAACAGCGGATGGGTGAAGCGGCGCTCGACCATCACGGTGACGGTCTTCTCGCCCTTGTCGCTCGTGACGACGCCTTGAAGCATGCGTTTTGGCATCAATTCAGCCTTTAAGCGGTTGCCGCCGCCGCTTTACGGCGGTTTTCGTTCATCATCGTCTGGATGCGCGCGATGTCGCGGCGCACCTGGCGCATGCGCGCGGTGTTCTCGAGCTGGCCGGTCGCCCGCTGGAAGCGCAGGTTGAACTGCTCCTTCTTCAGCTTGACGAGTTCGTCGGTTAGCTGGTCCGGCGACATCGCCCTGACGTCTTGCGCCTTCATCGCCCTCTCCTTACTCGCCGATACGCGTCACGATGCGCGTCTTGACGGGCAGCTTGGCGGCGCCGAGCCGCAACGCTTCCGTCGCGACCTCGTTCGGCACGCCGTCGATCTCGAACATGATGCGGCCCGGCTTGACGCGCGCCGCCCAGTATTCGACCGAGCCCTTGCCCTTACCCATGCGCACTTCGGTCGGCTTCTGAGTCACCGGAAGATCCGGGAAGATGCGGATCCAGACGCGGCCGGCACGCTTCATATGGCGCGTGATGGCGCGGCGCGCGGCCTCGATCTGGCGCGCGGTCACCCGCTCCGGCTCGACCGCCTTCAGACCGTAGGCGCCGAAGTTCAGGCTGGTGCCGCCCTTGGCGGTACCCTTGATCCGGCCCTTGTGCTGTTTGCGGAACTTGGTCCGTTTCGGCTGCAGCATGTCTTAGGCTCCCGCGTCCGCGCCGCGACCACGGCCGCCCGACTGTTCGCGCCGGCGCCCGCCGCTTTCGCCGCTGTCGAGCGCCCGGCGCTCGGACGCCATCGGATCGTGTTCGAGGATTTCGCCCTTCGAGATCCACACCTTCACGCCGCAGGTTCCATAGGCGGTGATGGCGGTGGACTCGCCGTAATCGATGTCGGACCGCAGCGTGTGCAGCGGCACCCGGCCCTCGCGATACCATTCGGTGCGCGCGATTTCCGCGCCCCCCAGACGGCCACCGCAATTGACCCGGATGCCCTCGGCGCCAAGACGCACGGCCGACTGGACGGCCCGCTTCATGGCGCGCCGGAACGACACGCGGCGTTCGAGCTGCTGGGCGATCGAATCCGCCACCAACTGGGCGTCGAGCTCGGGCTTGCGCACCTCGACGATGTTGAGATGGACCTCGGAGTCGGTCATCTCGGAAATCTTCGCCTTGAGCCGCTCGATATCGGCGCCCTTCTTGCCGATGACGATGCCGGGGCGCGCGGTATGGATCGTCACGCGGCACTTCTTGTGCGGGCGCTCGATCACGATCTTCGACACGGCAGCCTGCTTGAGCTGGCCCTGCAGCCAGTTGCGGATGCGGAAATCCTCGTGCAGCAGCTTGCCGTAATCGCGCGGATTGGCGAACCAGCGCGAGTCCCAGGTCTTGTTGATCCCGAGGCGCATGCCGATCGGATTGACTTTCTGGCCCATCAGGCGGCCTCCTCGATTTCGCGCACCACGATGGTCAGCCGCGCGAAGGGCTTCATCACCCGCGCCATGCGGCCACGACCACGGGCATGCACCCGCTTCATCACAAGCCCCTTGCCGACGAACGCCTCGGCGACGACCAGGTCGTCGACATCGAGGTCGTGATTGTTCTCGGCATTGGCGATCGCGCTTTCGAGCGTCTTCTTGACGTCCTTGGCGATGCGCTTCTGAGAAAAGCTCAGATCGGCCAGCGCCGAGGCGACCTTCTTGCCGCGGATCGTCTGCGCGACGAGGTTCAGCTTCTGCGGGCTGACCCGGAGATTGCGCGTTACGGCGCGCGCCTCGTTGTCGGCCAGACGGCGCGGATTGGCGGATTTGCCCATTGTTATCTCCGCTTCGCTTTCTTGTCGGCGCCGTGGCCGTAATAGGTCCGCGACGGCGAGAACTCGCCGAACTTGTGGCCCACCATGTCCTCGGTCACGAGCACGGGAACGTGCTTCTGGCCGTTATAGACGCCGAAGGTCAGGCCGACGAATTGCGGCAGGATCGTCGAGCGCCGGCTCCACATCTTGATCACTTCCTTGCGCCCGGAATCGCGGACGGCATCGGCCTTCTTGAGGAGATAGCCGTCGACGAACGGACCTTTCCAAACGGAACGCGCCATGCCTCAGCCCTTCCTCTTCTTCGCGTCGTGGCGGCTGCGCAGGATGAACTTCTGCGACTGCTTGTTCGATCGGGTGCGCTTGCCCTTGGTCGGCTTGCCCCAGGGGGTCACCGGGTGACGGCCGCCCGAGGTGCGCCCTTCACCACCGCCATGCGGATGGTCGATCGGGTTCATCGCGACGCCGCGCACGCTCGGCCGCTTGCCGAGCCAGCGGGCACGACCGGCCTTGCCGAGCGAGGTGTTCGAATTATCGGCGTTCGACACCGCGCCGACGGTCGCCATGCAGGTCGCCAGAATGAGGCGCTGCTCGCCCGAATTCAGCCGCACGATGACATAGCCCTGGTCGCGGCCAACAAGCTGCACATAGGAACCCGCGGCGCGCGCAATCTGGCCACCCTTGCCCGGCTTCAGTTCCACATTGTGGATGATCGTGCCGATCGGGATCGCCGACAGCGGCAGCGCATTGCCCGGCTTGATGTCGGCCTTGGCGCCTGACATCACCGTGTCGCCCGCCTTGAGCCGCTGCGGCGCCAGGATGTAGCTCAACTCGCCGTCCTCATAGCGGATCAGCGCGATGAAGGCGGTGCGGTTGGGATCGTATTCGAGCCGTTCCACGGTCGCCGGCACGTCGTGCTTGCGGCGCTTGAAATCGACCACGCGGTAGAGCCGCTTGTGGCCGCCGCCGCGCCGGCGCGCGGTGATGCGGCCGGTATTGTTGCGTCCGCCCTTCTTCGACAGACCCTCGACGAGGGTCTTTTCGGGACGTCCCTTGTGCAGTTCCGACCGGTCGACGATGACCAGCTGGCGCTGGCCGGGCGTGGTCGGATTGAAGCTTTTCAGAGCCATTCTATCCTCTCCCCGCTCACAAACCGGTGGTCACGTCGATGGTGTGGCCCTCTTCGAGGGTCACGACGGCTTTCTTGATGTCGACCTGACGGCCGCGAATGCCGCGAAAGCGCTTGGTCTTGCCCTTGCGCACCAGGGTCGACACGCCGCGCACCTTGACCTCGAAGAGCGCCTCGACGGCGGCCTTGATCTCGGGCTTGGACGCCGATGTCCGCACCTTGAAGACGACCTGATTGTGCTCGGCGGCCATCGTCGACTTCTCGGTGATCACCGGCGCGACGATAACGTCGTAATGCTTGGGATCGATGCTCATGAGAACCGCGCCTCCAGCGCTGCGAGCCCCGCGCGCGTGATCACCAGCGTGTCGCGGCGCAGAATGTCATACACATTGATCCCGGCGACCGGCAGCACATCCGTATGCGGGATGTTGCGCGCGGCGAGCTTGAAATTGGCATCCACCTCGGCGCCGTCGACGACCAGAACCGACGACCAGCCGCGCGCGGCGAGCCGATCCTTCAATTCCCTGGTCTTGGGCGCATCCATCGCGGCACTCTCGAGCACGACGAGCTGGTTGTTCTTCGCCTTGGCCGACAGGGCGTGCTTCAGGCCGAGCGCGCGCACCTTCTTGGGCAGGTCATGCGCATGGCTGCGCACCACCGGACCATGGGCACGGCCGCCGCCACGGAACTGCGCCACCTTGCCGTCACCGGCACGGGCCCGGCCGGTGCCCTTCTGGCGGAACATCTTCTTGCCAGTTTTGGCGATCTCGGAGCGCCCCTTGGTCTTGTGCGTGCCGGCCTGGCGGCGGGCGAGCTGCCACTGGACGACGCGCTGCAGGAGATCGGCGCGCGGCTCGAGGCCGAAGACGGCGTCGGCGAGATCGATGGAGCCTGCCGTCGAGCCGTCGAGCTGGATCACGTCCTGTTTCATTCACCCGCCTCCGGCTGCGCGGTCTCGGCCGCGGCTTCGGCTGCCGCCCGCAGGCCCGCCGGGAACGGCACGCCGTCCGGCAGCTTGCGCTTGACCGCATCGCGCACATAGACCCAGCCGCCCTTGGCGCCCGGCACCGCGCCCTCGACCATCAGAAGGCCGCGATCGGCATCGGTCTTGACGACCTTGAGGTTCTGCGTCGTGACGCGACGGCTACCCATATGGCCGGCCATCTTCTTGCCCTTGAACACCTTGCCGGGGTCCTGGCTGTTACCGGTCGAACCGTGCGAGCGGTGCGAGATCGACACGCCGTGCGAGGCGCGCAAGCCCCCGAAATTGTGCCGCTTCATGGCGCCCGCGAAGCCCTTGCCGATCGAGGTGCCGGTCACGTCAATGAACTGGCCCGCCACGAAATGGTCGGCGGTCAGTTCGGAGCCGACCTCGATCAGGTTCTCCGGCGCCACGCGGAATTCCGCGACATGGCGCTTGGGCTCGACATGGGCGACCGCGAAATGGCCGCGCATGGCGCGCGCGGTGTGCTTGGGCTTGCGCAGGCCAGCACCAAGCTGGACCGCTGTATACCCGTTCTTTTCGACCGTGCGCTGGGCCACGACCTGGCAATTCTCAACGCGCAGAACGGTCACGGGAATGTGCTCGCCCTGTTCGTTGAAGATGCGGGTCATGCCCATCTTCTGCGCAATCAATCCTGAGCGCATGGCTTGTCCGCCCTGTCCCTCAAAGCTTCACTTCAACGTCCACACCGGCAGCCAGGTCGAGCTTCATCAGCGCGTCCAGCGTCTGCGGCGTGGGGTCGACGATGTCCAGAAGACGGCGATGCGTCCGGATCTCGAACTGCTCGCGGCTCTTCTTGTCGATATGCGGCGAGCGGTTCACCGTGAACTTCTCGATCCGCGTCGGCAGCGGGATCGGCCCGCGCACGCCCGCACCCGTGCGTTTCGCCGTGGAGACGATCTCGCGGGTCGAGGTGTCGAGGAGCCGGTGATCGAAGGCGTTCAGCCGGATCCGAATGCTTTGACCGTTCATGTCCTAACCTCAAAACAGCGGCGCGGCCGCCTTGCGTTCCGGCGGCCGCGCCGTGTTAGCTCTCGCTCTGTTACTCGATGATTTTTGCGACGACGCCTGCGCCGACCGTTCGGCCACCTTCGCGGATGGCGAAGCGCAGCTTCTCTTCCATCGCGATCGGCACGATCAGTTCAACATCCATCGTCACATTGTCGCCCGGCATCACCATCTCGGTGCCCTCGGGCAACTGAACAACACCCGTCACATCCGTCGTCCGGAAATAAAACTGCGGACGATAATTGCCAAAGAACGGCGTGTGCCGACCGCCCTCTTCCTTCGTCAGGATATACGCTTCCGCCAGGAACTTCGTGTGCGGCGTCACCGAACCCGGCTTGCACAGAACCTGGCCGCGCTCGACACCCTCGCGCTCGATGCCGCGCAACAGCGCGCCGATATTGTCGCCCGCCTCGCCCTGGTCCAGAAGCTTGCGGAACATCTCGACACCCGTCACCGTCGTCCGCGTCGTGTCGCGGATGCCGACGATCTCGACTTCCTCGCCGACCTTCACGATGCCGCGCTCGACACGCCCCGTCACCACCGTGCCGCGGCCCGAAATCGAGAACACGTCCTCGATCGGCATCAGGAACGGCTGGTCGATCGGACGCTCGGGCTGCGGGATATACTGATCCACTTCCGCCATCAGCGCCCGCACCGCGTCCTCGCCGATCGCCTGCTCGCGATCTTCCAGCGCGCACAGCGCAGACCCCTTGACGATCGGAATGTCGTCGCCCGGAAACTCATAGGAACTCAGAAGCTCGCGCACTTCCAGCTCGACAAGCTCCAGAAGCTCCTCGTCGTCGACCTGGTCGACCTTGTTGAGAAACACAACGATCGCCGGAACACCCACCTGGCGGGCCAGCAAAATGTGCTCGCGCGTCTGCGGCATCGGACCGTCGGCAGCACTCACCACAAGGATCGCGCCGTCCATCTGCGCCGCACCGGTGATCATGTTCTTCACATAGTCGGCATGGCCCGGGCAGTCGACATGAGCATAGTGACGGTTGTCCGTCTCATACTCCACATGCGCCGTCGAGATCGTGATCCCGCGCGCCTTCTCCTCAGGCGCCGCGTCAATCTGATCATACGCCTTGAACTCGCCGAAAAACTTCGTGATCGCAGCCGTCAACGACGTCTTGCCATGATCAACATGACCAATCGTCCCAATGTTCACATGCGGCTTCGTCCGCTCAAACTTCGCCTTGGCCACTGGAGGACACTCCCCTTCTTCGACTGACGCGTCGTAATCCGTTCAAATCCTTGATCGACCGTTCGGGTCAGGCGTATTTCGCCTGAACCTCCTGGGCGACCGCTTGCGGCACTTCGGCATAGTGGTCGAAGTGCATGGTGAATTGCGCCCGGCCCTGGCTCATCGAGCGCAGCGTGTTGACGTAGCCGAACATATTGGCGAGCGGCACCATGGCGTTGATCACCGTGGCGACGCCGCGCGGCTCGGTGCCGGTGATCTGGCCGCGCCGCGAGTTCAGGTCGCCGATGACGTCGCCCATATAGTCCTCGGGCGTCACCACCTCGACCTTCATGATCGGCTCGAGCAGCTTGGGCGAGGCCTTCTGGCAGCCTTCGCGGAACGCGGCGCGGGACGCGATCTCGAAGGCCAGGACACTCGAATCGACGTCGTGATAGGCGCCGTCGATCAGCCGCACCCGGAGGTCGACCATCGGGAAGCCGGCGATGACGCCAGCGCCCATGACGCTGCCGATCCCCTTCTCGACGCCAGGAATGTATTCCTTCGGCACCGAGCCACCAACGATCTCGCTGATGAACTCGTAGCCCTCGCCCGGCTCGGTCGGCTCGAAGACCAGCTTGACGCGGGCGAACTGGCCCGAACCGCCGGACTGCTTCTTATGAGTGTAGTCGATCTCGGCGACCTGCGAGATGGTCTCGCGATAGGCCACCTGCGGCGCGCCGATATTGGCCTCGACCTTGAACTCGCGCCGCATGCGGTCGACGAGAATGTCGAGATGGAGTTCGCCCATGCCCTTGATGATGGTCTGGCCCGACTCGTGATCGGTGCCGACGCGGAAGGACGGATCCTCCGCCGCGAGACGGTTGAGCGCCAGGCTCATCTTTTCCTGGTCGGCCTTCGACTTCGGCTCGATGGCGATCTCGATGACCGGATCGGGGAACTCCATGCGCTCCAGGATCACCGGCTTCATCGGGTCGCACAGCGTGTCGCCCGTGGTCGTGTCCTTGAGGCCCGCAAGCGCGACGATGTCGCCGGCATAGGCCTCCTTGATTTCCTCGCGGCTGTTGGAATGCATCAGAAGCATGCGGCCGACGCGCTCGCGCTTGTCCTTGACCGTATTCTGAAGCGAGATGCCGCTTTCGACCTTGCCCGAATAGATGCGGCAGAAGGTCAGCGACCCGACGAACGGGTCGTTCATGATCTTGAAGGCCAGCATGGACAGCGGCTCGTCATCGGACGAGACACGATTGACCTCGGCATCGGTCTTCGGATCGATCCCCTTGATCGCCGGCACTTCGACAGGGCTCGGCAGGAAGTCGACGACGGCGTCGAGCAGCGGCTGCACACCCTTGTTCTTGAACGCCGAGCCGCACAGGATCGGGAAGAACTGAACCTCGCAGGTGCCCTTGCGCAGAAGCGCGCGGATCTGATCGTTATCCGGCTCATTGCCTTCGAGATAGGCTTCCATCGCGGCATCGTCGGCCTCGACGACGGCCTCGATCATCGCCTCGCGATACTCCGCGGCCCGACCCGCCAGGTCTTCGGGGATATCGACGACATCCCATTGCGCGCCGAGCGTCTCGTCGCGCCAGATAAGCGCTTTCATCTCAATGAGATCGACGAGACCCTTGAAGTCGCTTTCCGCGCCGACGGGGATCTGGATGACGACCGGCTTGCCACCGAGCCGCTCCTTGATCATCTCGACCGAGCGGTAGAAATCGGCGCCGAGCTTGTCCATCTTGTTGACGAACACCATACGCGGCACGCCATATTTGTCGGCCTGGCGCCACACGGTCTCGGTCTGCGGCTCGACGCCGGCATTGGCATCGAGCAGCGCGATCGCGCCGTCGAGCACGCGCAGGGATCGCTCGACCTCGATGGTGAAGTCGACATGGCCCGGCGTGTCAATGATGTTGAGGCGGCGCTTCTTGCCGTCGCGGCCTTCCCAGAAGGTGGTCGTCGCGGCGGACGTGATCGTGATGCCGCGCTCCTGCTCCTGCTCCATCCAGTCCATCGTGGCGGCGCCGTCATGGACTTCGCCGATCTTATGGCTCTTGCCGGTGTAATACAGGATGCGTTCGGTCGTGGTCGTCTTGCCGGCATCGATGTGGGCCATGATGCCGAAATTCCGATAGTCCTCGATCTCGTATTCGCGCGCCATTGTCAGGGCCTCCGACCGATTACCAGCGATAATGCGAGAAGGCACGGTTGGCTTCCGCCATCCGGTGCGTGTCCTCGCGCTTCTTGACGGCCGCGCCACGATTATTGGCCGCGTCCAGGAGTTCACCCGACAGACGATCCACCATGGTGCGCTCGTTACGCTTGCGCGCCGCCGAGATCAGCCAGCGGATGGCCAGCGCCTGGCGCCGGTCGGGACGCACCTCGACGGGCACCTGATAGGTGGCGCCGCCGACGCGTCGCGAGCGCACTTCGACGCCCGGCATGACGTTGTCGAGGGCGGCATGGAACATTTCCAGCGCATCGGCGCGCGCCTTCTGTTCCATCTGATCGAGCGCGCCATAGACGATGCCCTCAGCGACGGACTTCTTGCCGTCGAGCATGATGGCGTTCATGAATTTCGAAATGACCAGATCGCCATACTTGGGATCGGGATTGACTTCGCGCTTTTCGGCGCTGTGACGACGCGACATGGCTCAGCCCCTTACTTCGGACGCTTGGCGCCGTAATGCGAGCGGCGCTGCTTGCGGTCCTTGACGCCATGGGTGTCGAGGACGCCGCGGAGAATGTGGTAGCGCACGCCGGGAAGGTCCTTCACGCGGCCGCCGCGCAGCATGACCACCGAGTGCTCCTGAAGATTATGGCCCTCGCCCGGGATGTAGCCGATCACTTCGTAACCGTTGACCAGCCGGACCTTGGCAACCTTGCGCAGCGCCGAGTTCGGCTTCTTCGGCGTCGTCGTGTAGACGCGCGTGCACACGCCGCGCTTCTGCGGATTACCCTCGAGCGCGGGAACCTTGTTCCGCACCCGCTTGTCCTTCCGCGGCTTGCGGATGAGCTGGTTGATCGTCGGCATCTATTCCGTTCACCACTCTTTGGCGGAGCCCGCGGCACCAAGCCGCTTTTTCCGCCGATCGTCACAAGACCGCGTCACGCGGCACAGAATTCGCGGCAAGGCAGGCCAGCAAGCCAAACCGAACCGGCGCCGGCCCGTGACCGACGCCCAAAACAGAGGAACCCGCTCCATACGGACCGGGTTCATGACCACGGCTATTCAAACGAGAATAGCGCCAGCGTTTAGGGCATGCGGAACATGTCCCTACCGCCTGTCGCGAAGTGGGCGGACAATACGGGCGCCACCGCGCGCCGTCAAGCATCCTGGGCGCAAGAAACGCTTAAAATCGACCGTTATCCAGTCATTTCCGATCCCCGGCACCGGTCACCGGTCGGAACGGCCGGCCGAGGCGGTCGCAAAACCGCTCCGGCCGGCTAACAAGCGCGTTATTCGGCCGGTTCGGCGAAGGCTTCGCCGGCGGCTTCGGCTTCCGCCGCCGCCTCGGCGGCCGCGAGCGCCGCCTGACGCTCGCGCTCGGCAAGAATCAGTTCGTCGCGGCCGCGCGCGACCTGGCGAACCGAATTCATCATCGCCCCCGTTCCCGCCGGGATCAGGCGGCCGACGATGACGTTCTCCTTGAGCCCGTCGAGGGTGTCGACCTTGCCCTGGACGGCGGCCTCGGTGAGCACCCGCGTCGTCTCCTGGAACGAAGCGGCCGAGATGAAGCTGCGGGTCTGCAGGCTCGCCTTGGTGATGCCGAGCAGGACGGGGCTCGCTACCGCCGGCTTCTTGCCTTCGGCGACGAGTTCCTCGTTGATCTCCTCGAAGTCGATGCGGTCGACCTGCTCGTCCTTGAGCAGGCTCGAATCGCCGGGATCGCTGACCTCGACCTTCTGCAGCATCTGGCGGACGATCACCTCGATATGCTTGTCGTTGATGCCGACGCCCTGCAGCCGGTAGACGTCCTGGATCTCGTTGACGAGGAAGGAGGCCAGTTCCTCCACGCCCTTGATCGCCAGGATGTCGTGCGGCGCCGGATTGCCGTCGAGCAGGTAGTCGCCCTTCTCGATGAAGTCGCCTTCCTGCACCTGCAGATGCCGGCCCTTCGGGATCAGATATTCGACCGGATCGGCGCCCTCCTCTTCCGGCACGATCATGATGCGGCGCTTGTTCTTGTAGTCGCGGCCGAACTGAACATGCCCCGAGGCCTCGGCGATGATCGCGTGATCCTTCGGACGGCGGGCCTCGAACAGTTCCGCGACACGCGGCAGACCGCCGGTGATGTCGCGGGTCTTGGCGCTTTCGAGCGGGATACGCGCGAGAACGTCGCCGGCCTTGACCTCGGCGCCCGGCTCGACGGGCAGGACCGCGTCGACCGACAGGAGGTAGCGGGCGTCGCCGCCACGGGCGAGCTTCTGGATCTCGCCATCCTTGCCCTGGACGACCAGCGCCGGACGCAGATCCGCGCCACGGGTATTGGCGCGCCAGTCGGTGACGATGCGCTTGGTGATACCGGTCGATTCATCCGCCGTCTCGGCCAAGGACACGCCGTCGACCAGGTCCTCATAGCCGACAACCCCGTCGACCTCGGTGAGGATCGGGCGGGTATAGGGATCCCACTCCGCGATCCGGTCGCCGCGCGCGATCGACTGGCCGTCGGTGACCCTGAGCCGCGAGCCGTATTGGATGCGGTGGATGGCGCGTTCCTTGCCCTCGGCGTCGATGACGACGACCTGCATGTTGCGCGCCATGACCATGGTCGCGCCATTCGAGTCGGTCGCCACATTGGCGTTGCGGAACTGGATCGTGCCTTCGAAATTGGTTTCGATGAAGGACTGTTCCGCGATCTGCGCCGTGCCGCCGATATGGAAGGTGCGCATGGTGAGCTGGGTGCCCGGCTCACCGATCGACTGCGCCGCGATGACGCCGACAGCTTCGCCGATATTGACCGGCGTGCCGCGCGCGAGGTCACGGCCATAGCATTTGGCGCAGACCCCGTTGCGGACCTCGCAGGTCAGCACCGAGCGGATCTTGATCTCCGACAGATGCGCCGCCTCGATCGCCGCCATGTGGCGTTCCTCGATCATCTCGCCCTTCTTCGCGATCACTTCCTCGGTGACCGGGTTGACGACGTCTTCCGCCACCGTGCGGCCGAGCGCGCGGGCGGCCAGCGAGACGATGACCTCGCCGGAATCGACCACGGCCTGGATCGAGATGCCGTTCTCGGTGCCGCAATCGACCTCGGTGATGATCGAATCCTGCGCCACGTCGACCAGGCGACGGGTAAGATAGCCCGAATTCGCCGTCTTCAGCGCGGTATCGGCCAGGCCCTTGCGCGCGCCATGGGTCGAGTTGAAGTATTCAAGGACGGTCAGGCCTTCCTTGAAGTTCGAGATGATCGGCGTCTCGATGATCTCGCCCGACGGCTTGGCCATCAGGCCACGCATGCCGGCGAGCTGCTTCATCTGGGCCGGCGAGCCGCGCGCGCCCGAATGCGCCATCATGTAGATCGAGTTGATCGGCTTCTGACGCCCCTTCTCCTCGTCGATCTGAACCGCGGAAATGCGGCCCATCATCTCGTCGGCGACGCGGTCGGAACACTTCGCCCAGGCATCGACGACCTTGTTGTATTTCTCGCCCTGGGTGATGAAGCCCTCGTTGTACTGGCTCTCATATTCCTTCACCAGCGCCTGGGTCTCGTCGACGAGACCGGCCTTGGTGTCGGGGATGACCATGTCGTCCTTGCCGAAGGAAATGCCGGCCAGATAGGCGTGGCGGAAGCCGAGCGCCATGATCCGGTCGCAGAAAATAACCGTCTCCTTCTGACCGCAATGGCGGTAGACCACGTCGATCATGCCGGCGATGTTCTTCTTGGTCATCAGCTGGTCGACGAGATCGTAGGGCACATGCGCGTTCTTCGGCAGGTGCTGGGCGATCAGCATGCGGCCCGGCGTGGTCTCGCGCAGCACGGTGACCGGCCTGCCCTCGGCATCGACCGTGTGATAGCGCGCCTTGATCTTGGCGTGCAGCGTCACCGCCTTGGCGTTCAAGGCGTGCTCGATCTCGTTGATCGACCCGAAGACCATGCCCTCGCCCGGCTCGTTCTCCTGTTCGAGCGACAGGTAGTAGAGGCCGAGAATGATGTCCTGCGACGGCACGATGATCGGACCGCCATTGGCCGGGTGCAGGATGTTGTTGGTCGACATCATCAGCACGCGCGCTTCGAGCTGCGCTTCCAGGCTGAGCGGCACATGCACCGCCATCTGGTCGCCGTCGAAGTCCGCGTTGAAGGCGGCGCAGACCAGCGGATGCAGCTGGATCGCCTTGCCCTCGATGAGGACCGGCTCGAAAGCCTGGATGCCGAGACGGTGCAGCGTCGGCGCGCGGTTCAACAGAACCGGATGCTCGCGGATGACCTCGTCAAGGATGTCCCAGACCTCGGGCTTTTCCTTCTCGACGAGTTTCTTGGCCTGCTTGACCGTGGTCGACAGACCCTTGGCGTCGAGCCGCGAATAGATGAACGGCTTGAACAGTTCGAGCGCCATCTTCTTGGGCAGCCCGCACTGATGCAGCTTCAGCTCGGGGCCGACGACGATGACCGAACGGCCGGAATAGTCGACGCGCTTGCCGAGCAGGTTCTGGCGGAACCGGCCCTGCTTGCCCTTCAGCATGTCGGCCAGCGACTTCAGCGGCCGTTTGTTGGCGCCGGTGATGACCCGGCCGCGACGGCCATTGTCGAACAGCGCATCGACCGATTCCTGCAGCATCCGCTTTTCGTTGCGGATGATGATGTCGGGCGCGCGCAGCTCGATCAGCCGCTTGAGACGGTTATTGCGGTTGATGACGCGGCGATAGAGGTCGTTGAGATCGGACGTCGCGAAGCGGCCACCATCGAGCGGCACGAGCGGGCGCAGGTCCGGCGGGATGACCGGCACGACGGTCATGATCATCCATTCGGGCTTGTTGCCCGACTGGAGGAAGGCCTCGACGACCTTGAGCCGCTTGGCGAGCTTCTTCGGCTTCAACTCGGTCGTCGCTTCGGCGATCTCGACCTTGAGCTGTTCCCTGAGGCGCGGCAGATCGAGCCCGCGCAGGATCTCGCGCACCGCTTCGGCGCCGATCATGGCGGTGAAGGAATCGTCACCATAGGCGTCCTGCGCCTCGATGAACTCTTCCTCGGTGAGAAGCTGGTTCGGCTTGAGCGGCGTCAGGCCCGGTTCGATGACGATGTAGTTCTCGAAATAGAGCACCCGCTCGATTTCCTTGAGCGGAATGTCGAGCAGCGTCGCGATCCGCGACGGCAGCGATTTCAGGAACCAGATATGGGCGACCGGCGCCGCCAGTTCGATATGGCCCATGCGCTCGCGGCGCACCCGGCTCAGGGTCACCTCGACGCCGCACTTCTCGCAGATGATGCCCTTATATTTCATACGCTTGTACTTGCCGCACAAGCATTCGTAATCCTTGATCGGGCCGAAGATGCGGGCGCAGAACAGCCCGTCCCGCTCCGGCTTGAAGGTGCGGTAGTTGATGGTTTCCGGCTTCTTGATCTCGCCATACGACCACGACAGGATCTTTTCCGGGCTGGCCAACGAGATGCGCAGCATGTCGAACTGGGCCTGCTGCAACTGGTCGCGATTGAGATTGAACACGTCCTGGTTCATTCACCGTCTCCTCTGATGCCGGTGCCGCGCCCGTTGCCGGGCGCGGGAAGAAGAATGCGGGCCTCGGGCGGCCCGAAGAACAACGCGTCGGTCGGTTCCGGACCCAGCCTCACTCGGCGGCGTCCGCGGGCGGCAGAGCCGGACCGGCGGGACCCGCCGGCGTCTCGTCGTCCTCGATCTCGTCCTCGTGCGTCACGCCCTGGATCATCTCGACATTGAGGCCGAGCGAGCGCATTTCCTTGACGAGCACGTTGAAGCTTTCCGGGATGCCGGCCTCGAAGGTGTCGTCGCCGCGGACGATCGCTTCGTAGACCTTGGTGCGGCCGGCCACGTCGTCCGACTTCACCGTCAGCATTTCCTGCAAGGTATAGGCCGCGCCATAGGCTTCGAGCGCCCATACCTCCATCTCGCCGAAGCGCTGGCCGCCGAACTGGGCCTTGCCGCCGAGCGGCTGCTGGGTGACCAGCGAATAAGGACCGATCGAGCGGGCATGGATCTTGTCGTCGACAAGATGATGCAGCTTCAGCATGTAGATGTAGCCGACCGTGACCTTGCGGTCGAAGGCCTCGCCGGTGCGCCCGTCATAGAGCACGCTCTGGCCCGACACATCGAGCCCGGCCATGTCGAGCACCTGCTCGATATCGGCTTCGCGCGCGCCGTCGAACACCGGCGTCGCGATCGGCACGCCCTTTCTCAGGTTCGAGGCGAGTTCGACCAGGCCGTCCTCGTCCATCGACTTCAGCGTGTCGTCGGCACCATAGATGGTTTCGAGTTCGCCGCGCAGCTGCTCGATACGGCCCGACTGGTAATAGTCGTCGACCGCATTGCCGACCAGGCGGCCGAGACCGGCGCAGCCCCAGCCGAGATGGGTTTCGAGGATCTGGCCGACATTCATGCGGCTCGGCACGCCGAGCGGGTTCAGCACGATGTCGACATGGGTGCCGTCCTCGAGGAACGGCATGTCCTCGACCGGCACGATGCGCGACACCACGCCCTTGTTGCCGTGGCGGCCGGCCATCTTGTCGCCGGGCTGGATCTTGCGCTTCACCGCGACGAAGACCTTCACCATCTTCATCACGCCGGGCAGCAATTCGTCGCCGCGCTGGAGCTTTTCGACCTTGTCCAGGAAGCGCTGTTCGAGGCGCTGCTTGGATTCGTCATACTGCGCCTTGAGCGCCTCGACCTCGGCCATGGCGGCCTCGTCGTCGAGCGCGATCATCCACCAGGCCTGCTGCGAAAAGCCGTCGAGCACGTCCTGCGTGATCTCGGTGCCCTTCTTCAGCTCCTTGGGGCCGCTGACGGAGGTGCCGCCGATCAGCATGGCACCGAGACGGGCGAAGACGTTGCGGTCGAGGATCGCCTTTTCGTCGTCGCGGTCCTTGGCGAGCCGTTCGATCTCCTCGCGCTCGATCGCCTCGGCGCGCTCGTCCTTGTCGATGCCATGACGGTTGAACACGCGCACTTCGACGACCGTGCCCTGAACGCCCGGCGGCACGCGCAGGGACGTGTCGCGGACATCGGACGCCTTCTCGCCGAAGATCGCGCGCAGGAGCTTTTCCTCCGGCGTCATCGGGCTTTCGCCCTTCGGCGTGATCTTGCCGACGAGAATGTCGCCCGCCTGTACTTCGGCGCCGATATAGACGATGCCCGCCTCGTCGAGGTTTTTCAGGGCCTCTTCCGCGACATTGGGGATGTCGCGCGTGATCTCTTCCGGCCCGAGCTTGGTGTCGCGGCTCATCACCTCGAATTCCTCGATATGGATCGAGGTGAAGATGTCGTCGCGGACGATGCGCTCGGACAGAAGGATCGAGTCCTCGAAATTGTAGCCCATCCACGGCATGAAGGCGACGAGCACGTTGCGGCCGAGCGCCAGGTCGCCGAGATCGGTCGACGGACCGTCGGCGATGATGTCGCCGGCGGTGACGAGATCGCCGACCTTCACCAGGGGTCGCTGGTTGATGCAGGTCGACTGGTTCGAGCGCTGATACTTCATCAACCGGTAGATATCGACGCCGGACTTGGTCGGGTCGCGCTCGTCGGTTGCCCGAATGACGATACGGGTCGCGTCAACCTGGTCGACCACGCCGGAGCGGCGGGCGGCGATGGCGGCGCCTGAATCGCGGGCCACCACCGATTCCATGCCGGTGCCGACGAAGGGTGCTTCGGCGCGCACCAGCGGCACGGCCTGGCGCTGCATGTTCGATCCCATCAGCGCGCGGTTGGCGTCATCGTTTTCCAGGAACGGGATCAGCGCCGCCGCGACCGAGACGAGCTGTTTTGGCGACACGTCGACATAGTTGACGCGCTCGGTCGGCACCAGGATGACGTCGCCGGCATGACGGCAGACGATCAGGTCCTCGACGAACTGACCCTTGTCGTCGAGCTCCACATTGGCCTGGGCGATGTGATGGCGCCCCTCCTCCATGGCCGACAGATAGACCACTTCGTCGGTCACCACGCCGTCCTTGACCTTGCGGTAGGGCGTTTCGATGAAGCCGTACTTGTTGATGCGGGCGAACGTCGCCAGCGAGTTGATCAGGCCGATATTCGGGCCTTCCGGCGTCTCGATCGGGCAGATCCGGCCGTAATGGGTCGGGTGCACGTCGCGCACCTCGAAGCCCGCGCGTTCGCGCGTCAGGCCGCCCGGCCCGAGCGCCGACAGGCGGCGCTTATGGGTGATCTCGGACAGCGGATTGGTCTGGTCCATGAACTGGCTGAGCTGCGAGGAGCCGAAGAATTCGCGCACCGCGGCCGCCGCCGGCTTGGCGTTGATCAGATCCTGCGGCATCGCGGAATCGATCTCGATCGAGCTCATGCGCTCCTTGATCGCCCGCTCCATGCGCACCAGGCCGACGCGATACTGGTTTTCCATCAGCTCGCCGACCGAGCGCACCCGGCGGTTGCCGAGATGGTCGATATCGTCGACCTCGCCCTTACCGTCGCGCAGTTCGACCAGCGTCTTGACGACGGCGAGAATGTCTTCCTTGCGCAGCGTGCGCATGGTGTCAGGGGCGTCGAGTTCGAGACGCATGTTCATCTTGACCCGGCCGACGGCGGACAGGTCGTAGCGCTCCGCGTCGAAGAACAGCGATTCGAAGATCGCCTCGGCCGCCTCGATCGTCGGCGGCTCGCCCGGACGCATCACGCGGTAGATGTCGAACAGCGCTTCCTGACGGGTCTCGTTCTTGTCGATGTTCAGCGTGTTGCGGATGAACGGGCCCGTGTTGATGTGGTCGATATCGAGCACGGGGATCGCGTCGAACCCGGCCTCGATGAGCACCTCGACGGTCTTCTCGTCGAGTTCGTCGCCGGCCTCGGCATAGATCTCGCCTGTCGACGGGTTGACCATGTCCTCGGCGAGATAGAAGCCGCCGAGTTCGTCCTCGTCGACGGCCAGCACCTTGAGCCCGTTCTCGGCCAGATCCTTGGCCTTGCGCATGGTCAGCTTCTTGCCGGCCTCGAGGATCACCTCGCCGGTCTCGCCATTGACGAGATCGCGCACGGCCTTCACGCCGCGCAGGCGCTGCGGGTCGTAGGGCCGCTGCCAGCCATTCTTGCCCTTGGTCAGCATCAGCCGGTCGTAGAACAGGTCGAGAATGCCCTCGGCATCGAGCCCGAGCGCATAGAGCAGCGTCGTCACCGGCAGCTTGCGGCGCCGGTCGATGCGGACATAGACGATGTCCTTGGCGTCGAATTCGATGTCGAGCCAGGAGCCGCGATAGGGGATGATCCGGGCGGCGAACAGGAGCTTGCCCGAGGAATGGGTCTTGCCCTTGTCATGATCGAAGAAGACGCCCGGCGAGCGGTGCATCTGGCTGACGATTACGCGCTCGGTGCCGTTGACGATGAAGGTGCCGTTCATCGTCATGAACGGCATGTCGCCCATGTAGACGTCCTGCTCCTTGATGTCCTTGACGGACTTGGCGCCGGTATCCTCGTCGATATCGAACACGATCAGCCGCAGCGTAACCTTCAGCGGCGCGGCGTAGGTCATGCCGCGCTGGCGGCATTCCTCGACGTCGTATTTCGGCGCCTCGAACTCGTAGCGCACGAATTCGAGCGTCGCGGTGCCGGCGAAATCGCTGATCGGGAAGACCGACGCGAACACCGCCTGAAGCCCTTCGTCCGGACGGCCGCCCTGCGGCTCGTCGACCAGCAGGAACTGATCATAGGACTGCTTCTGCACCTCGATGAGGTTCGGCAGAACCGCCGCCTCGGGGATCGACCCGAAGGACTTGCGAATACGCTTCCGGCCCGTGAACGTCTGCGCCATGATCGCTCCTTGCTTGAACGCCCGCGCCCCCTGGCGCCGCGTTCCCACTGGGGTGGCTCACTGAAGGGCGCGCCGCTATCGCGGCGCGCCGTCGAGAAAGCCTGCCGTCACTCCGTCGCGCCGATCGGGTCCGAATATCCGGCCAGACGACGCCTGCCTCACAAAGCACGTTAAGCGCGGCACCGAACCCGGTGCCGCGCTTTGATTTTTCGCCCTATCGCCGACCCGCCGGCTTACCGGCGTTCCGGGCAGGACGGCCCGTCTGCGGGTTACTTGAGTTCAACGGTCGCGCCAACGTCCTCAAGCTGCTTCTTGATCTTCTCCGCCTCTTCCTTGGGCAGATCTTCCTTCAGCGGCTTCGGCGCGCCTTCGACCAGGTCCTTGGCTTCCTTGAGGCCAAGCCCGGTGATGGTGCGCACTTCCTTGATCACATTGATCTTCTTGTCGCCGGCCGAGGCCAGGACGACGGTGAACTCGGTCTTCTCTTCCGCCGCGCCGGCATCGCCGCCGCCGGCTGCCGGTGCCGCGACACCCGCCACGGCGACCGGAGCCGCCGCCGAGACGCCCCACTTCTCTTCGAGAAGCTTCGACAGTTCCGCCGCCTCGATGACGGTCAGGTTGGACAGGTCTTCCACGATCTTTTCAAGATCAGCCATTTCTCAGTTCCTTTCGGTTCGAACGCGTCGCAAGCAGAACCGCCTCACGCGGCCTCGCTCGAATTGCCATAGGCGCCGAAGACGCGGGCCAGCTGACCCGCCGGTGCCTGCACCACGCCCGCGACACGGGTCGCCGGCGTTTGAATCATGCCGACGATCTTGGCGCGCAGCTCGTCCAGGGACGGCATGGTCGCGAGCGACTTCACCCCATCCGCGTCGAGCGTGGTCGCGCCAAGCGCCCCGCCGATGACGACAAGCTTCTCGTTCGCCTTGGCGAACTCGGTCGTCACCTTCGGCGCCGCCACCGGATCGTCCGAATAGGCGATCAGCGTCGGCCCCGAGAACAGGGGCGCCATGTTGGCGAGATCGGTGCCTTCGAGCGCGATCTTCGCGAGCCGGTTCTTGGCCACTTTCACCTTGCCGCCCGCATCCCGCATCTTCGCGCGCAGCGAAGACATCTGGCTCACGTTCAGCCCGGAGTAGTGGGCCACGACGACAACGCCGGTGTTCGAGAACACCTCGTTGAGCGCCGTAACGAGCTCCCGTTTCTCAGCTCTATCCACTTGCACTCTCCAGTTTGGCGGCGCGGCGCGGCAGTCGCCGCATCCTTGCCGCCGGTTGCTCCGCCGATGCCGCCGTCATGGCGATACCGGCAACAGGGCCTGTCCCGCCCCGGCCGCTAGGGGCCAGAGCAACCGGTTCGAACCGAACAATCCGCCTTGTGGGCGATGATGTTCCGTTCTTCCCCGTCTCATCCAGGCGCCGGCGAACCGGCATTACGCGACAATCGCACCTGCAATCTCGGACAGGATGCGGCGCTCCCCTGTCACGGGTCCCGCCGCGCTCGCCCCAGGGTAATCCCCGGCGCGAAACTCTCATGGCCGCCTAGGACGTCACCGTCGACGGCTCGACACGCACCCCCGGCCCCATGGTCGAGGACAACGCGATCTTCTTCAGATACGTGCCCTTGGCACCCGACGGTTTGGCCTTCATGACCGCATCCGTGAAGGCGCGGACATTCTCGGCCAGCTTGTCGGTCTCGAACGACACCTTGCCGACGCCGGCATGGATGATGCCCGCCTTCTCGACACGGAACTCGACGGCGCCGCCCTTGGCCGCCTGAATGGCGGCAGCGACGTCCTGGGTCACCGTGCCGACCTTCGGGTTCGGCATCAGGCCGCGCGGGCCGAGCACCTTACCGAGCCGGCCGACCAGCGGCATCATGTCGGGCGTCGCGATGCAGCGGTCGAAATCGATCTCGCCCTTCTGGATCGTCTCGACGAGGTCCTCGGCACCGACGATATCGGCGCCGGCTTCCTTGGCCTCGTCCGCCTTGTCGCCGCGCGCGAAGACCGCGACGCGCACCGTGCGGCCGGTGCCGTTGGGCAGGTTGCACACGCCGCGCACCATCTGGTCGGCATAGCGCGGATCGACGCCGAGATTGATCGCCACCTCGACCGTCTCGTCGAACTTCACCTTGGAGCGTTCCTTGAGCATGCTCAGCGCGTCATCAAGCGCGTAGAGCTCGACCCGGTCGACGCCCTCGCGGGCCTGGCGCATCCGTTTTCCAGTCATCGCCTTACCCCTGAACCTCGAGACCCATGGAGCGCGCCGACCCTTCGATGATCTTCATCGCCTGGTCGATGTCGTTCGCATTGAGATCCTTCATCTTGGATTCGGCGATCTGGCGAACCTGATCGCGCGTCACGCTGCCGGCCTTGGCGCGGCCCGGCGTCTGCGAGCCCTTGCCGACCTTGGCGGCCTGCTTGAGGAGATAGCTCGCCGGCGGCGTCTTGATCTCGAAGGTGAAGGACTTGTCCTGGTAATAGGTGATGATCGTCGGGCACGGCGCGCCCTTCTCGATCTCCGCCGTCTTCGCGTTGAAGTCCTTCACGAACTGCATGATGTTGAGGCCACGCTGACCGAGCGCCGGGCCGATCGGGGGCGATGCGCTCGCCCCTCCCGCCGGGCACTGGAGCTTGATGTAGCCCAGAACCTTCTTTGCCATTTTCCCAATCCCTTCCCGCGGCAGCGGCCGCAAGCTCGACCGCGGCACCTGCCCGGTCTTTCGGATCGCGCGGTGCGGCTCCGGACGAACTGGCGCTCCGTCCTGCCTCCCGCGCCGTTACCAGGGCCAAGGCCCCGCTGACGGTCAGACCTTCTCGACCTGGCCGTATTCGAGTTCGACCGGGGTCGCGCGGCCGAAAATCGACACCGTGACCTTGAGCCGGGCGCGCTCCTCGTCGATTTCCTCGACAAGACCGTTGAAGGTGGCGAAGGGCCCGTCCGCCACGCGGATCTGCTCGCCGACCTCGAAACTGACCGACGGCTTGGGCCGGTCGATGCCTTCCTGAACCTGGTTCAGGATGCGCTGCGCCTCGGCCTCGGAAATTGGCATCGGCTTGTTGTCGGCACCGAGGAAGCCGGTGACCTTGGGCGTGTTCTTGATCAGGTGATAGGTCTCGTCGGTGAGATCCATCTTGACCAGGACATAGCCCGGAAAGAACTTCTTCTCGGCGTCGACCTTGCGGCCGCGGCGCATCTCGATGACCTTCTCGGTCGGCACCAGGACCTGTTCGAAGGCGTCTTCGAGCCCGCTCGTCTGGGCCTTGTCGACGATCGCGTCGGCGACCTTCTTCTCGAAGTTCGAGTAGCTGTGAACGATATACCAGCGCTTCGCCATGACTATCGCGTCAGCCTCCGAGACCAAGCACGAAGCGGACGACAAAGCCGATCACCTGGTCGACGATCAGGAAGAAGATCGCCGCGATCACCGCCATGATGAACACCATGATCGACGTCACCAGCGTTTCGCGGCGCGACGGCCAGGTGACCTTGGACACCTCGGTGCGCACCTGCTGCAGGAACTCGAATGGATTGGTCTTGGCCATCCGCCGCCCGTTCTATCGGCCTTCCGGGCAGATGCTCATGAGGTGCGGCCCTGCCGCAGCCCGCAATCATCTGCAGATCGTGAAGACGCCAACCTCACAAAGACAGGGCGCGCGAACCGTGCATTCGCGCGCCGTGCCGAAAATTTCATGATCAGATCGCGTTAGATAATCCGGCTGACGCGATTCCTCAAGCCCCAAACGCGGCTTTTGTGATTTTTGTTCACCGCGCCCGTGCGTCCGATCGGCAAACAGGCGCCGGACGGATGTCGGACAGGCCTTTCGGGCTTTTTTGGGAAAATGGCAGGGGCGGAGGGACTCGAACCCACGACCTGCGGTTTTGGAGACCGCTGCTCTACCAGCTGAGCTACACCCCTTCGACACGCCGCCGGCCTAAACCTGCGGCGCCCCGGTTACTCGATGATTTTTGCGACGACGCCTGCGCCGACCGTTCGGCCACCTTCGCGGATGGCGAAGCGCAGCTTCTCTTCCATCGCGATCGGCACGATCAGTTCAACATCCATCGTCACATTGTCGCCCGGCATCACCATCTCGGTGCCCTCGGGCAACTGAACAACACCCGTCACATCCGTCGTCCGGAAATAAAACTGCGGACGATAATTGCCAAAGAACGGCGTGTGCCGACCGCCCTCTTCCTTCGTCAGGATATACGCTTCCGCCAGGAACTTCGTGTGCGGCGTCACCGAACCCGGCTTGCACAGAACCTGGCCGCGCTCGACACCCTCGCGCTCGATGCCGCGCAACAGCGCGCCGATATTGTCGCCCGCCTCGCCCTGGTCCAGAAGCTTGCGGAACATCTCGACACCCGTCACCGTCGTCCGCGTCGTGTCGCGGATGCCGACGATCTCGACTTCCTCGCCGACCTTCACGATGCCGCGCTCGACACGCCCCGTCACCACCGTGCCGCGGCCCGAAATCGAGAACACGTCCTCGATCGGCATCAGGAACGGCTGGTCGATCGGACGCTCGGGCTGCGGGATATACTGATCCACTTCCGCCATCAGCGCCCGCACCGCGTCCTCGCCGATCGCCTGCTCGCGATCTTCCAGCGCGCACAGCGCAGACCCCTTGACGATCGGAATGTCGTCGCCCGGAAACTCATAGGAACTCAGAAGCTCGCGCACTTCCAGCTCGACAAGCTCCAGAAGCTCCTCGTCGTCGACCTGGTCGACCTTGTTGAGAAACACAACGATCGCCGGAACACCCACCTGGCGGGCCAGCAAAATGTGCTCGCGCGTCTGCGGCATCGGACCGTCGGCAGCACTCACCACAAGGATCGCGCCGTCCATCTGCGCCGCACCGGTGATCATGTTCTTCACATAGTCGGCATGGCCCGGGCAGTCGACATGGGCATAGTGACGGTTGTCCGTCTCATACTCCACATGCGCCGTCGAGATCGTGATCCCGCGCGCCTTCTCCTCAGGCGCCGCGTCAATCTGATCATACGCCTTGAACTCGCCGAAAAACTTCGTGATCGCAGCCGTCAACGACGTCTTGCCATGATCAACATGACCAATCGTCCCAATGTTCACATGCGGCTTCGTCCGCTCAAACTTCGCCTTGGCCATTCCGAACAGAACTCCTCAGTCGCGCCATCTCACCCGGCGCCTCACAGTCCCCGACGCGGTTTGCGCCGTCATTCAAGTCTTTGATGCGCTCCGGCTGGAGCGGGTAGCGGGAATCGAACCCGCATCTTCAGCTTGGAAGGCTGTTGCTCTACCACTGAGCTATACCCGCAAAACCCCAATCCGCGCACGCATTCCGGCGGTTCGCTCGCGCGCGCCGCGCTGTTTCGCGGCAAGGCGCTGACGGCGCACCCGCCGGCGGTCCTGGTGGAGGGAGTTGGATTCGAACCAACGTAGGCATAGCCAACGGGTTTACAGCCCGTCCCCTTTAACCACTCGGGCATCCCTCCGGGACCCGCAAGGCGATTTCGCAGCACCCGACATCGGCAAATAGGCCAGCGTCGCCGCAAGCAAAGCCGCCGCGCCGCGGGGTTATGAAAAGAAGGCGTTGGCAAGTCAACCGGTTTTCCATTCCGCCGGACATCCCGATGCCGCGCCGCGCGCGACGCCCTTGCCGATGGCTGTCACCCGTGTCCCTCCCCCATTGCCCGCCAGGCCGACGGCATGCTTGATGCGCCGATGACGAAATCCGCCCGCCCGACCCGATCGCAGCGCAAGACCGCGCCGCCGCAGGATCATTTTCTCTACGGCATCCATGCCGTGGCCGCGGCACTCGGCAATCCGCGTCGCAAGGTCCACCGTCTGGTGGCGACCGAGAACGCGGTCAACCGGCTGACCGCCGCCGGCAGCGCAATCGCCCTGCCCGTCGAGACCCGGTCGGCACGCGACATCACGGCCATCGCCGGCCGCGACGCGGTGCATCAGGGGGCGCTGCTCTATTGCGACCTCCTGCCCGATCCGGATTTCGCCGACATCGCCGATCCAAAGCTGATCGTGGTCCTGGATCAGGTCACCGATCCGCACAATGTCGGCGCCATATTGCGGTCGGCGGCCGCCTTCGGCGCCGATGGGCTGGTGATGACCGCGCGGCATTCACCGGCGGAAACGGCGGTCCTGGCCAAGACCGCGTCCGGCGGGCTCGAACATGTTCCGGTCTACCGGGTGCGCAATCTGGCCGACGCGCTCGACGGCCTGAAAGCGCGCGGCATCCTCGTCGTCGGGCTCGACGAGGCCGGCGCCGCCCCGCTCGATGCTTGCGGCCTCGCCCGCCCCTGCGCCATCGTGCTCGGCGCCGAGGGCAAGGGGTTGCGCCAGAAGACGGCGGCGACCTGCGACCGGCTGGCGCATCTGACGACGCCCGGCGCGATCACCAGCCTCAACGTATCGAATGCCGCGGCGCTCGCGCTCTACATCGCCTCGAGATCGTGAGCCCGCGACGCCCGGATGGCCGCCGGCGCTATTGACGCGAACCGGGCAGCCGCGTACGCCGTGACGCGGAACAGGCCGGCTTAGCTCAGTTGGTAGAGCATCTGATTTGTAATCAGAGGGTCGGGGGTTCGAGTCCCTCAGCCGGCACCATTTCTTCTCTCACGGCACAGTCACGTCGCTCATGACCTGCGCGGGCACGCGCTTTCACGCGGGCGTCCGGTCGGACGCCTTGCGAGACCCCCGATCGGGCTTCTTGATCTCGGCAGCACCTTCCAAGGTCTCGCCCGCCAACCCGTCGTGCCAGGCGCCCAAGATGCCCCGGCGCGACGGCTGAACTGGCGTCCTAGATCCCCTCGCCCATGAAGCGGTCGTCATAGAAGCGCTGGTCCATCGACAGCGCCGGCTCGTTGCAGCCGGCCTCGCCAACCACCCGCGCCGGGACGCCGGCCACCGTCGTGCCCTTGGGCACGTCGCGCAGCACCACCGACCCGGCCGCGACCCGCGAACAGGCGCCGATCTCGATATTGCCGAGGATCTTCGCGCCCGCGCCGATCAGGACCCCGAAGCCGACCTTGGGATGGCGGTCGCCGCCTTCCTTGCCGCTGCCGCCGAGCGTCACATTGTGCAGGATCGAGACCTCGTCGGCGACCCGCGCCGTCTCGCCGATCACGATGCCGGTGGCATGGTCGAACATGATGCCCTTGCCGATCTCGGCTGCGGGGTGAATGTCGACCCCGAAGACGCTGCTCGCCCGCGCCTGGAGATAAAGCGCGAAATCCTTGCGGCCGTTATGCCACAGCCAATGGGCCAGACGGTGCGATTGCAGTGCGTGGAACCCCTTGAAGAACAGGACCGGCTCGATGACCCGGTTGCACGCCGGATCGCGCTCATGCACCGCGACGAGATCGGCGCGAATGCCGGCCCCGATCACCGGATCGCTGTCGATCGCCTCGCGATAGGCCTGGCGGATCAGGTCCGCCGGCACAAGCGGATGGTCGAGCCGGCCGGCGATGCGATGGGCGACCGCGAGTTCCAAGGACGGCTCGTTGAGAATGGTCGCCGAGACCAGGACCGCCAGTGACGGTTCCGCCGCGATCATGCGGTCGGCATCGTCGAGCAGCGATTTCCACAAGGGATCGACGACGGCGATCGGCTCGACCGCCGCGCCGCGCTCCGCCTGGTCCGTGGTTTCCTGCCGCGCGATCCGCGACGCCTGTGCTTGCATGGACATCAGCCCGTCCACCATGACCGTTTCGAGAACAGGCTTGCAATATAGCCCCGGGCCGGCCAACAGACAAATGACGTCGCGGCCACGCGGCGCGCCAGAAGAGAAAGGGTCGCCGACCATGTCCGAGCTCCTCGCCATGCCAAGCCGGTTCATCCAGTGCGAGGCAGCTCCGCCCGTCGGCACGATCCTGCTCAACAATCCGGCCAAGAAGAACGCGCTCAGCCTCGACATGTGGCGCGCCATTCCGGACGCGGTCGCCGCGCTCGACGCGCATCCGGAGGTCCGTGTCATTGTCATCGAGGGCGCCGGCGGGTCCTTCGCGGCCGGCGCCGACATCGCCGAGTTCGAGCGCGAGCGCGCCGATGCGGCCTCGGCGCGGGCCTATGAGGAGGTCAATGTGGCAGCCTTCCGCGCGCTCGGCGCGGCCGAAAAGCCCGTCATCGCCGCCATTCGCGGCTTCTGCATGGGGGGCGGCATGGGGATCGCGGCCGCCTGCGACCTGCGCCTGGCGCAGGATGATGCGGTGTTTTCGGTGCCGGCGGCGAAGCTCGGCGTCGGCTATCCGCCCGAAGGCTTGATCGACCTCCTGGCGCTGATCGGTCGTGCCAAGACACTCGATCTCGTCATGACCGGCCGCCGCATCACGGCCGAAGAGGCGCAGGCGCTCGGCTTCGTCGACCATCTGGTGACCGATGGCGCGCTCGAGGACTATGCGCGTGACTTCGCGCTCGACATCGCGCGCAACGCGCCGCTCAGCATTCGCGCCGTGCGCAAGGCGAGCCGCGCGCTGGCCCATGCGGCGCTGACGCCGGCCGTGAAGGCCGAGATGGCCCAATGGGTCGATGCCTGTTTCGACAGCGACGACTATCGCGAGGGCGTCGCGGCCTTTCTCGAAAAGCGCCGGCCGGAATTCCGCGGAACCTGAGCACGCCGGCCAAGGCCCTGTCGCCGAAGCAGGGCTTCGCCTCCGGAGTGCGAAAGGCCGTCAGCGGGTCAGAAAGCCGAGAATGGCGTCGGTGAAGGCATCATTGCGGTCGCCGGCGACCATGTGGCCCGCCCCCGACACGTCGACGAAGTCGGCATGCGGGGCCAGCCGCAGGAATTCCTCGGCATGTTCGAGCCCAACGAGATCGCTCTCGCGGCCGCGCACCAGAAGCGCTGGCACGGTTAGCGCGCGAGCCGCCTCGATGAGCCGATCCTCGGCCTCCTGGGTCGCCGTCTCGACGCTGTGTGGACCGTCGAGGAAGCGCGGATCCCAGTGCCAGCGATAGCGGCCGTCGGCGTCGCGGCGCAGGTTTTTCGACAGGCCTTCCGGCGTCGGCAGCCGCTTGCGGTTCGGCAGATAGCTGCGGATCGCGTCGGCCGCGTCCTCCAGCGTGTTGAAACCCTCATGCATGTTCTCGCGCATGAAGCCGGTAATCTTCGACACGCCGCGCGGATCCATGCGTGGGGTGATGTCGACCAGGACCAGGCTCGAAAAGGCCGTCTGGCCGGTATCGAATTCGGCCATCAGCGAGGCGATGCCGCCGAGAGAGGCACCGACCGCGATCGGCTTGCGGCCGGTTTCGCTCTCGATGGCGCGCGCCAGCGCCGCCGCGTCGCGGGCGAAATCGAAGAAGCGGTAATGACCGTTTTCCACCCAGTCGCTTTCGCCATGCCCGCGCTGGTCGACGGCCAGGGTGAGAAAGCCGGCGGCCGCCAATGTTTCCGCCGTGCGGTCCCAGGCGCGCCGGGTCTGCCCGCCGCCATGCAGCAGCAGGACCGGCGTCCCGCCGCCGGATCCGGAGCCGGGCCTAATGGCGGGCTCGGTCCGACTGGCCACCAGCCGGTTCCCGTCGGCACCGGCGAAGACGGCGCGGCCGGCCGTCACATTGTCCAGATTCGTCATGCCCCGCGCGCCTCGATCTCGTCGAGGAAGGCGAGCACGCCTTCCTTGTAAACCTTGTCGCCGACCGCCCTGTTGTGGTCACGGCCGGGAATATCGAGAACCCGCGCGCCCGGCAGCGCCGCCTGAAGATCGCGGGCCGGGCCGGCGACATCGTCCTTGGTGCCGACCGCGATCAGGATCGGCACGCCTGAGGCGGCGACCCGTTCGGCCGAGATCGGCGGGCGGCCCGAACGCATGCAGGCGGCGAGCGCGCGCAGATCATTGCCAACCTGTTCGGCGAACAGGCGGAACATCCGCCCCGTCGGATCCGACACGCTGTCGACCGATTGAGCTTCAAGAGCCGCGACCACGGTGTCACTGCCCCCGAAACCGGAGAGCATGGCGCCGCCCAGCCCGCCGAACACCGCGCTGCGCAGCCGGTCGGCATGGCTCATGCACAGAAACGCCGACACCCGCGCGCCCATCGAATAGCCCATCACATGGGCACGATCGATCTCGAGATGATCGAGCAGGCGGGCAGCGTCCTCGGCCATCTGGTCGGCGGAATAGACGGCCGGATCATAAAGCTTCTGGCTCTTGCCATGGCCGCGATTGTCGATCGCGATCACGCGCCGGCCGGTGGCGGCTAGGGTATCGACCCAGCCGGGGAACTCCCAGTTGACCGACATGTTCGACGCGAAGCCATGAACCAGAAGCACCGGCGGGCCCGCCCCGTCGATGTCGGCATAGGCGATCTCGATGCCGTCGGAGGAAAAGCGCTTCGTTTCCATGTCCGACGGCATAGGCAGCGCGGCGGGGGTTCGTCAATGATCGCGGCATGACGGCGCGGCCATAGCTGCCGTGCGTCGATCCTGTCGTTGACCGCGAGGCGGCGGCGTGTAAGGTCGGCCGCACATCGAGGCGGAGCAGGATCATGGCCGGAACCGGAACACCCCATTTCCATAATTCGATCGGCGTCGAGACGGTCTCGATCGGCACACGCGAGTTTCAGTGCATGGGGGCGCTCCCGCCCTTCGACCATCCGCATGTCTTTCTCGACATGGGTGATGCGGATGAAATCGTCTGCCCTTATTGCTCGACGCTCTATAAATACGACCCCAAGCTGTCGACCCATGAAGCCGTGCCGGCCGAATGCGCGGTGACCAACACCGTCACCGAGGCGGCCTGAGGCGGCCACGTCGCCCGACGCCCGGCCCTAAACGCTCCCGCTCATGCTGCAAACCGCGCCCCAGGCGATCGAGCGCCACAGGATCGCCATCGCCGGAGGCGGCATTGGCGGACTGACGGCGGCACTCTGCCTCGCTCGCGCCGGATTCCGGCCGATCGTCATCGAGCGCGCGACGGCCTTGTCAGAGGTCGGCGCCGGCATCCAGTTGTCGCCCAATGCGAGCCGCATCCTGATCGCGCTCGGCCTGGCCGACGATCTGGCGGACGTCGTGGTCGAGCCGGACGGGCTCGTGGTCCGTCAGGGCGTCACCGGCCGGATCCTGTCACGCGCCCAGCTGCGGCCGGTGATGCGCGACCGCTACAAGGCACCGTTCTGGGTCGTGCACCGGGCGGACTTGCAGCGGGTTCTCGTCGAGCGCGTGCGGCGAACGCCAGGCATAGAGCTGTGCCTCGGACAGGTCGTGACGCAGGTCGCGAGCCATGGCCAGACCGTCACCGTCTCGACGGCGGTGACGGACAACGGGGACGATGGTCGGGAGATCTCGGCATGCGCCGTGATCGGCGCCGACGGGCTGAACTCGGCGGTGCGGCGGATGATCGCGCCCGAGGCGCGGGTCTGCCCGTCCGGCCAGATCGCGCTGCGCGCGGTCGCCCGGGCCACCGACCTGCCCGAGCCGCTCCGCCGCCATGATGTCGGGCTGTGGCTCGGCCCCGGACGCCATCTCGTGCATTACCCGATCCGCCAGGGCACGGCCGTCAATATCGTCGGCGTCGTGCCCGCGACGCCCGAGGACAGGCGCCATGACGATGTCTTGGACCAGCGGGCGGCGGCACAACGGTTCCAGGGCTGGTGCGCCGATGTCGCGGCCCTGCTGGCGGCCGCGCCCGACTTCACACTCTGGCCGCTGGCCGATCTCGCGCCGACGCGGCGCTGGGCCTCGGGCCGTGCCGCCCTTCTCGGCGATGCGGCCCATGCGACTTTGCCCTATCTCGCGCAGGGCGGCGCGATGGCGATCGAGGATGCGGCCTGTCTGGCCGACTGCCTGGCCGCGGAGGCCGACATTCCGGCGGGGCTGTCAGCCTATGCGGCGGCGCGCATGGCGCGCGCGCATCGCATCCAGCGGCAATCGCGGCGCAATGGCCGGATCTACCATATGGGCGGCTATGCGGGCGCCGCGCGCGATGCCAGCCTCGTCCTGATGGGCGGCGACCGGCTGATCAGCCGCTATGACTGGGTCTACCGTCATGGCGCGGCGCGCGGCGAGGACCTACCCGCGCCGGCGGAAACCAGGACGGCCGCCCTGCCCTAGACGAACCTGCGCCGTGAGAGAAAAATGGTGCGGGCGGAGGGACTTGAACCCCCACGGGCAAGCCCACGAGAACCTAAATCTCGCGTGTCTACCAATTCCACCACGCCCGCGACGGGACCGATCGGCCCGCGCATGAGCCATATCACGGCCGCGACCGACAAATCCAGCCATGGCCGGCAAGAGAGGCGGTCCGCAGGGTATGATACCGCCCGAACCAGCGTGGGTCACGACAGAACCGTGCCCAGGGCCCCGGGTATCAGGCCGGGCAGGTCGTCCGCCGTCAGACCAGGCCCGAAATCGCGGGCCGCCACGCCATGCAGCCAGACCGCGGCGCAAGCCGCCTCGAAGACAGGCATGCCGGCGGCCGCCAGCCCGCCGCACAGCCCGGCCAGGACATCGCCGCTGCCGGCCGTGGCGAGCGTCGGCGGCGCGTTCGTATTGATCGCGGCGCGGCCGTCGGGATCGGCGATGACGCTGTCCGCGCCCTTGAGTACGATGACCGCACGCGACCGGCGCGCGGCCGCGCGAGCACGATCCAGCTTCGATGCCGGTGGGTCCGCCGCTTCTCCTCGGCCAAAGAGCCGGGCGAACTCCCCTTCATGCGGCGTCAGGATGACGGCGCCATCGGCTCCTCCCGTCTTTTCGGCGCGCGCGGCAATGCGGTCGAAGAGATCATCCGGCCGGTCGGCGAACAGGGTCAGGGCGTCGGCGTCGAGCACGATGGCCGCCGATGACCGCAGAAGCACCTCGACGGCGGCGCGGCCGTTCGTCGTCAGGCCGAGCGCCGGGCCGGCCAGCGCTGCGGTGAAGCGCGGGTCGTCGAGCAGCGCGGCCAGGTCGTTGGCGGTGCCCGCCTCGCGCAGCATGATGGCGCTGACATGGGCGGCATGTTCGGCCAGCGCGTCGGCGGTGCCCGCTATGGTGACGAGCCCGGCGCCGACGCGCAGAGCGCCCTGGGCCGACAGGCGCGCGGCACCGGTGCGCAATCTCGGCCCCGACACGATCAGCGCATGGCCCCGGTCATATTTATGGCCCGTCTTTCGTGGGCTGGCGGCTTTATGTCCCGTCGCCGGCGCGCCCGTCTCCGGCAGACCGGGAAACAGATGGCGCCACAGGCCGGGCAGGTTCTCGGCGGTCTTCGGCGCGATTTCGTCCAATACGCGTTCCGGGATCCCGATATCGGCACAGGTCACCGAACCGCACAGCGCCCGCCCCGGATAGAGAAGGTGGCCCGGCTTGAGACGGAAGAAGGTCACCGTGTCGGCGGCCGCGAGCGCTTGCCCGCGCACCTGCCCGCTGTCGCCGTCGACGCCGGAGGGCACGTCGACCGCCACGACCGGACAGCCGAGACGGCGGACATGATCCAGCGCCTCGCCGACGAGACCGTCGACCGGCCGTGTCAGTCCGGCGCCAAAGACCGCGTCGGTGACGATGCTTTCCGGTGCCAGTGACGCCGCTAAGCCGGCAAAGGACGTGACCTCCCCGCCCCACATCGCGGCCGCCCGCGCGGCATCGCCCGACAGTCTCTCGGACGCCACCAGGCCGAAAACCGTGACTCGGTGCCCCCAGTCGCGCAGGAGCGCGGCCGCGACATAGCCGTCGCCGCCATTGTTGCCGGGCCCGCACAGCACCGCGATCGGGCGTCCCATGGCCCGGCGTTCGGCTGTCTGCGCCACGGCCCGGCCGGCTCGCAGCATAAGGTCGAAGGATGTCTGCTCCGGCCCCACCGCGAGCCGGTCGGCCATCGCCATTTCCGCGGTCGACAGAAGGGTGTGCAGCGTCTCGCGCGTCATGGCCTCTTGCCTCTGGCCGGGCGGTGCACGCCCTGGAAAATCCACGATGGACCGGCTAGGCAATAGAATTTAGCCGTGAATTGCCGTGATATGAGGCAGACTTCCCGCCTCGGCCGTCGATCGCCCGGCGATCTCTGCCCAATAAAGCGGCATTTGCCCATGATTTCACCTCCCGCCGGACGCCGCCCCTGGCCGCGCCCGGGGCACTTCATATCAAGCTTTTGTTTCCAAACGGCTTTTCGCGAGGCCGCAGCTTGGCACGTCGCATGCTAAGGAACCAGGTGCCCGCCAGTGTTCTCCCGGAGATCCCACCCGATGACGAAAGCCATCTCATGAAGAAAGTCGAAGCCATCATAAAACCGTTCAAGCTCGACGAGGTCAAAGAGGCGCTTCAGGAGATCGGCCTGCAGGGCATCACGGTTACCGAGGCCAAGGGGTTCGGCCGCCAGAAAGGCCATACCGAACTCTATCGCGGCGCGGAATATGTCGTCGACTTCCTGCCCAAGGTGAAGATCGAGATCGTCGTCCCCGACGATGCGATCGACACTGCGACCGAAGCGATCCAGCGGGCGGCGCAGACCGGCCGCATCGGCGATGGCAAGATCTTCATCTCCCCGATCGAGGAAGCCATCCGGATCCGCACCGGCGAACGCGGCGGCGACGCCATCTAGACAGCCGGCAAAGCTGTCGCCCGGCCGGGCCCGCCGGCCGGACCTCACCAACCCACAACATGAACAGACAGGTCAGGAAGAAGGGGTAAACCAATGGCAGATGCCAAGTCCGTTCTCGAGATGATGAAAGAGAACGACATCAAATATGTCGACGTCCGGTTCTGCGACACGCGCGGCAAGATGCAGCATGTGACGATGGACGCGTCGGTCGCCGACGAGGACATGTTCGCCGACGGCGTCATGTTCGACGGCTCGTCGATCGCCGGCTGGAAGGCGATCAATGAATCCGACATGATCCTCATGCCGGATACCGAAACCGCCTATATCGACCCCTTCTTCGCTCAGCCGACGCTGGCCGTGTTCTGTGATGTGCTCGAGCCGTCGACCGGCGAGCCCTATGGCCGCGACCCGCGTTCGACCGCCAAGAAGGCGGAAGCCTATCTGAAGCAGACCGGCATCGGCGACGAAGTGTTCTTCGGCCCGGAAGCCGAGTTCTTCGTCTTCGACGATGTGCGCTTCTCGTCCGACCCTTATGACATGGGCTTCCAGCTCGATTCCGTCGAACTGCCGTCGAACATGGCGTCGGAATACGAGACCGGCAATCTCGGCCACCGGCCGCGCACCAAGGGCGGCTATTTCCCGGTCCCGCCGGTCGATTCCGCCCAGGACATGCGCTCGGAAATGCTCGCCGCCATGGGCGCCATGGGCGTCGTGGTCGAAAAGCACCATCACGAGGTCGGCGCCGCCCAGCACGAGCTTGGCATCAAGTTCGACACCATGACCCGCATGGCCGACAAGCTCTTGATCTACAAGTATGCCATCCAGCAGGTCGCCCATGCCTATGGCAAGTCGGCCACCTTCATGCCGAAGCCGGTCTTCGGCGACAACGGCTCGGGCATGCACTGCCACCAGTCGATCTGGAAGGGCGGCAATCCGCTGTTCGCCGGCAATCTCTATGCCGACCTGTCGGAGGAATGCCTGTTCTATATCGGCGGCATTCTGAAGCATGCCCGGACGCTGAACGCCTTCACCAACCCGACCACCAATTCCTACAAGCGTCTGGTGCCGGGCTATGAGGCGCCGGTGCTGAGGGCCTATTCGGCGCGCAACCGGTCGGCGTCCTGCCGCATCCCCTATGTGACCTCGCCCAAGGCGAAGCGCTTCGAGGTCCGCTTCCCGGATCCGGCCGCCAACCCCTATCTCGCCTTCTCGGCGATGCTGATGGCCGGCCTCGACGGGATCCAGAACAAGATCCATCCGGGCGATCCGATGGACAAGGATCTCTACGATCTGCCGCCGGAAGAGCTGAAGGACATCCCGACGGTGTGCGGCTCGCTGCGCGAGGCGCTCGAGGCGCTCGAAAGCGACCACGACTTCCTGCTCAAGGGCGACGTGTTCAACAAGGACATGATCGAAGGCTATATCGAATTGCGCATGGAAGAGGTCGAGCGCTTCGAAATGGCGCCGCACCCGGTCGAATTCGACATGTATTACAGCGTCTAATCGACCGCTCTTCCATCATCGCGACAAGGGGCCGGAGCCGATGCTCCGGCCCTTTTGCGTTGCGCTAGACCGGTTCATGCCTTGTCGAAAGCGCCGAGCGACACCGACAAGGGATGTAAACCTGACCTAAGAGCGGATGCGGGTCGGAACGGCCGCCACCGATGCCAGTGATGTGGGGAATGGATGACGGTCACGCGATCAGGAAGACGATCGCCAGGGCCGAGGTCAGCAGCGCGCGGACGGCGACATCGGCAAAAGTGGCGGCCGGCCGCCCATGATCGATACGCATTACAACACTCAGACCTTCGGGCGACCGGCGCGACCGACAGCCACTATCCTGCATAGGGGTAAACCACCGGTTAGCGGCGCGCGAAAATCGACCGGGCCGCCCTGCCCGCCTGTATCCAGGCTATGTCGGAACCATCGCGAAACCGCGCCCGGCATGGCATGATCGGTGGCGAATCAGCCCCTTTTTCCGACCGAGCCGAAGCGTCCATGGCCAAGCCGCAAGACCTGTTTTCCGATCTGTCGCAACCGGCGGCAACGCCCGCGAAACCGGCCAAGCCGGCAAGCGATGCCCGCCCCGCCCGGCGCGGCCGAACCGCCACGCCGACCTCCCCGCCTCAGAGCACGGGCCAAGGCGACGGCCAGACCGGCTATACCGCCTCCGATATCGAGGTCCTCGAAGGGCTCGAACCGGTGCGCCGCCGGCCCGGCATGTATATCGGCGGCACCGACGCCAAGGCGCTGCATCATCTCTTCGCCGAGGTCATCGACAATGCCATGGACGAGGCCGTCGCCGGCCATGCCAGCCGCATCGACGTGATGCTTGAAGCAGACGGCACGCTCGTCGTCACCGACAATGGCCGCGGCATTCCGGTCGACCCGCATCCGAAATTCCCGGAGAAGTCGGCGCTCGAAGTCATCATGACGACGCTGCATGCGGGCGGAAAGTTTTCCGACAAGGCCTATGAGACCTCGGGCGGGCTGCATGGCGTCGGCGTGTCGGTGGTCAATGCGCTGGCCGACTGGCTCGAGGTCGAGGTGGCGCGCGACCGCAAGCTCTGCCGCCAAGTCTATCGTCGGGGTGTGCCGCAGGGCGGCATCGAGGCGCTCGGCGAGGTCATGAACCGGCGCGGCACCAAGGTGTCGTTCCGCCATGACCACACGATCTTCGGCGAGGCCAGCCGCTTCGAGCCGGCGCGCCTGTTCCGCATGGCGCGCTCCAAGGCCTATCTGTTTTCCGGCGTCGAGATCCGCTGGGCGTGCGCGCCCGAGTTGCTGCCCGAGGGCGGCAAGATCCCGGCCGAGGAGGTGTTCCACTTTCCGGGCGGTTTGCGCGACTTCCTCGCCGCCGAGATCGGCACCGACCGCACCACCGTTCAGGACATCTTCGCCGGCAAGGCCGACAAGGGCCAGGGCCACGGCGCCTGCGAATGGGCGCTGATCTGGTTCGAGCATCGCGACGGCTTCAGCCAGTCCTACTGCAACACCGTGCCGACACCCGAAGGCGGCACCCATGTCGCGGGCCTGCGCATGGCGCTGCTCAAGAGCCTGAAGGCCTATGCCGAGCTCAAGGGCAACAAGCGCGCGGGCGTATTGACCGCCGACGACGTCATGTCGTCCTGCGGCGCGATGCTGTCGGTATTCATCCGCGATCCGGAATTCCAGGGCCAGACGAAGGAAAGGCTGTCCACCGCCGAAGCCGCCCGCATCGTCGAACAGGCGGTGCGCGATCCCTTCGACCACTGGCTGACCGGGCACCCACAGCAGGCCGACACCCTGCTCGACAGGCTGATCGAGCGCGCCGAGGAGCGCGTGCGCCGGCGCCAGGAAAAGGATCAGCTACGCAAGACGGCGGGACGCAAGCAGCGCCTGCCCGGCAAGCTGGCCGATTGTTCGAGCCGCTCTGCGGCGGGCACCGAACTTTTCATCGTCGAGGGCGATTCAGCCGGCGGATCGGCGAAACAGGCGCGCGACCGCGCGACCCAGGCCGTCCTGCCGCTGCGCGGCAAGATCCTCAATGTCGCGACCGCCGGCACCGACAAGCTGATGCAGAACCAACAGATCGGCGATCTCCTGCTGGCGCTCGGCTGCGGCCGGCGCGAGGCCTATCGCACCGATGATCTGCGCTATGAACGCATCATCATCATGACCGACGCCGATGTCGACGGCGCCCATATCGCCTCGCTGCTGATCACCTTCTTCTATCGCGAAATGCCCGGGCTGATCCGCGACGGCCGGCTGTTCCTCGCCGTGCCACCGCTCTACCGCATCAGCCAGGGCGGCAAGACGGCCTATGCCCGCGACGACGCGCACAAGGACGCGCTGCTTCAGTCGGACTTCACCGGGCGCGGCAAGATCGAGATCGGCCGCTTCAAGGGCCTCGGCGAAATGATGCCGCGCCAGCTCAAGGAAACCACGATGGATCCGGGCAAGCGGACCCTGCTTCAGGTCATGATCGACGACGAAGAGGGCGCCGAGACCAAGACCGCGGTCGACCGGCTGATGGGCAACAATCCGGAGCTGCGCTTTCAGTTCATCCATGAACGCGCGGCCTTCGTGGATGAACTCGATATCTGACATGCGGCACCGCGCCGCCCATGACCGCCGGCTGTCCTGCTTGACAAGGCCGCCGGGATAGCCCATTTGCTGCACTGCAACATAACATCAACCCCGCGCCGGGCGCCCGTCCGGTGCGATTGGCGCTTGGCGCGGCAGCCCGACTGCTTTAAGGAACCGGTAGCCGTCGACCTTATGCGGTGCGCATGCGTATCGGCGCCCTGCTCCGCCGAGCATCGCGCCATGATGGCGTGTCGGGCGATGGTCTCATCGGCGGAAGGATCTTGTCGCGGAGACGATCTCCTCGACGGTCCGGTCCAGGCCGAGACTTCCGCCAGCGCGCGGTCGTCGATCACCCCGAGACACGGCGTCGACCGACGCGCCACCGCAAACGCCTGAGAAACAACCGAACAAGGCTGGTTTTCCTGATGCCCTTTAGCGATCTCGGCTTGAGCCAGAAGGTTCTCGATGCCGTCGAATCCAGCGGCTATACCGAGCCGACGCCGATCCAGTCCGGCGCCATTCCCGAAGTCATGGCCGGCCGCGACGTGCTCGGCATCGCCCAGACCGGGACCGGCAAGACGGCCTCCTTCGTGCTGCCGATGCTGACCCGGCTTGAAACGGGACGCGCCCGCGCCCGCATGCCGCGCACGCTGATCCTCGAACCGACGCGCGAACTCGCGGCCCAGGTCGAGGAGAACTTCAACAAATACGGCATCAACCACAAGCTGACCGTGGCGCTTCTGATCGGCGGGGTGTCGTTCGACGAACAGGACAAGAAGCTCGGCCGCGGCGCCGACGTGCTGATCGCCACGCCAGGCCGGCTGCTCGATCATTTCGAGCGCGGCAAGCTGCTTCTGACCGGGGTCGACATCCTCGTCATCGACGAAGCCGACCGCATGCTGGACATGGGCTTCGTCCCCGATATCGAGCGGATCTGCAAGCTCGTCCCCTTCACCCGCCAGACCCTGTTCTTCTCGGCCACCATGCCGCCCGAGATCGCCGATCTCGCGAAACAGTTCCTGTCGAACCCGACCCGCGTCGAGGTCGCCCGCCCGAGCACGACCGCGGCGACCGTCAGCCAATCGCTGGTTCACGCCAGGGGCACGACGCCGAAGGACAAACGCGCCACGCTGCGCGACGAACTGCGCCAAGCCGAAGAGCTCGACAATGCGATCATCTTCTGCAATCGCAAGCGCGACGTCGCCACGCTGGCCCGCTCGCTGGCCCGCCACGGCTTCAATGCCGGCGCGCTGCATGGCGACATGGACCAGCATGCGCGCATGGCAACGCTGGCGTCCTTCAAGAGCGGCGAGGTCCAGCTTCTCGTCGCCAGCGATGTGGCGGCGCGCGGTCTGGACATTCCGGCGGTCAGCCATGTGTTCAATTTCGACGTGCCGATCCACGCCGAGGACTACGTGCACCGCATCGGGCGCACCGGCCGCGCCGGGCGCAGCGGCACCGCCATCACAATCGCGACGCCGTCCGACAGCGTCTATGTCGACCGGATCGAAAAGCTGATCGGCTCGGAGATCACCCCGCGCAACGCGGCGCCGGTGGCGGAAGAAGCCCCGTCAAGCCAGACCGATGCGCCGAAATCCGCCGGAAAACGCCGCAAGCGGCGCGACGAGGAGGGCGACCCGCAGCCCGAGCGCAAGACCAGGCGCGGCGCGCGCCATGGCGAGGACGCCGAACCGGCGACGACCGTGCCCTACGGACAGTCCGCCGATGTGCCTGCCTTCCTGCTGCGCTCGGCGCTCGAACGCAGCAAATAGGCCGCAAAGCCGCCATCCAAAACCCCGCCGCAGCCAGACAACCCCTGATTTTTCCGGCGAGCCGCGACCCTACCTGAGATTGCCGCGCTGCAATTCACGAGCCTTAACTGCCCATTAAACGGATCGCCCTAGGCTTTGGTCCTGTCTAAGGGGCAATGGGCCGATGGTGCTGTCTTCCCGCACAAATTCCGACAAGAATGCGGACGAGTTCGCCCGCAGCCTCGTCTATGGCGAGGCGGCGCTGAGCTATATCAAGGGCCACAAGACACCGGCCTATCCGCGCAACTATGAGCTCTGGTACACGTATGCCGCCGGTTACAACCGTGAACTCAACACGGCGATCAACCAGATCCTGAAGACCCAGAAGACGATTTCGCCGGAAGCGGTCGAAACCTTCTATGCCGATTATCTGTCGCCGCTGCGCCACGCCGACCGCATCGGCAAGGTCGGCGACGACGTTTCCGTCGAACTGAACGCGGTTCTCGACATGCTCGATGGCGCGTCCGGCGACGTCGTGGACTATGGCGCCTCGCTGACCAAGGCGACATCGAACCTCGACAGCGCCGACAGCCACCAGCAGATCCGCGCGATCATCGATCACGTGCTCGCCGAAACGGTGCAGATGACCTCGAAAAACGAGGACCTGCAGCGTCAACTGCACGAATCGCGCGGCCAGATCGTCGAATTGCAGGAAAGCCTCGAAGCCATCCGCTTCGAATCGATGACCGACGATCTCACCGGCCTGTCCAACCGGCGCCATTTCGACGAAGCGCTGAATCGCGCGATCGTGGAAGCGCGCGAACGGCGCAGCGATGTGTCGCTGATCATGTGCGACATCGACCATTTCAAGCGCTTCAACGACACCTATGGTCACCAGACGGGCGATCAGGTGCTGCGCCTGGTGGCCTCCTCGATCAAGATGAACGTGAAGGGCCAGGACGTGGCGGCGCGCTATGGCGGCGAGGAGTTCGGCATCATCCTGCCGGCCACCGAGATCCGCGATGCCGAGACCGTGGCCGAACATATCCGCGTCGCCATCCAGTCAAAGGAACTGGTGAAGCGGTCGACGGGTGAAAATCTCGGCCATGTCACCATGTCGTTCGGGATCGCCTCGCTGGCCGAGGACGATACCGCCCATTCCCTGGTCGAACGCGCCGATATGTGCCTCTACGCCTCGAAGCGTGCCGGACGCAACCGGGTGACGCCGGAAGACGCGCCAATCATGGCGGAAACCCAGGACGTCGCCTGATCACCTCTTGCGGGCAGGCTTTTTCTTGCGCGCCGCCAGTTCATGCGCGCAGGCCGCCGCGCGGCGCGCCATGTCCGCGAACGCATCGCGGTCCTCAACGATCTCGGCCGGTAGACGCCAATAAGACATAGTGACCGGCTTTGACTTGCCTTCATAGACGAAGGGCTCGCCGCCAATTTCGCGATAGGTCTCCTTAAGCGCGTCGTCGGCCTTCAGATAGAGTTCGCCAAAGGCTTCGAGCGCGAACATGACGCCGTCGCTATAGATGCCGGTGCCGCCGAACATGCGCCGGAGACGCACCGGGCCGAAGGCCGAAAAAGCGTCCTCGATATCTTCCGGCGACATGGCCGGGCGCTACTCGTAGCGCCGGTCGAAGGTGACCGTCGAGCCGTCCGGCAGGACCATTTCGCGGGCATAGATCTCGCGGCTCAAGCCGTCATCGACAATGCCGCGCAAGGTGACGCGGTCGCCGACATCCGCCGGCACGATGCTTGGTCCGATATAGACATCGATGCGGCCCGAATCGTCGGATAGTCGGAACTCGTCCTCGTCGAGGATCCTGTCCACGGTGCCCGAGACCGTCACCGAAGTGCCGCGCTGAACCTCGGCGATGGGCGTGATCGTCTCGGCGGAGGCCGGTAGAGCGATGGCGCCAACAACAAGGGTCGACAGCATCGCCGAGCGCAAGCGTCGATGCAGCATGCGATACCCCTCCCCGTTCGACCTTACGCCCAAATCGCCAGCCTAGCTCATAGGGACAGGCGGAGACGGCCGCCTCAAGCGGCCGTTTGCGCTGGCGTGATGGCCACCGACTCGCCGCAGCCGCAGGCCGAGGTCTGGTTGGGATTGTTGAAGACGAACTGGGCCGACAGCTTGTCGATCTGATAGTCCATCTCCGTGCCGAGCAGGAACAGGACCGCCTTGGGATCAATGAGCACCTTGACGCCCTTGTCCTCGACGACCTCGTCCATCGGATCGATGGTCTCGGCATAATTCATCGTATAGGCCATGCCGGCGCAGCCGCCATTCTTCACGCCGACCCGCAGGCCAACGATGTCGTTGTCCGACGTCGCCATGATCTGGCGCACGCGGTCTGCCGCCGCATCCGTCAGCGTCATGACCTTCGGCTTGGGTCGGGGCTTCGCCTTAGGTGTCGATATCGCGTTTTGTGCCGTCATATCGGCCTCACTCTCATCAAATCTGTCGCGACGCGCGCGAAAAGTGATCCTTGAACGTCAAAATAGGACAGATGCCGGGATCCGCCAATGCGGGTATCCGCGCATCACGCATCGCCCCGACGCCCTACCAGAGATTGAGCGCGACGCGCGCCTCGTCCGACATGCGGCTCGGATCCCAGGGCGGGTCGAACACCATGTTGACGCGCACGTCGCTGACGCCGGGCAAGGCATTGACCGCGTTCTCGACCCAGATCGGCATCTCGCCGGCCACCGGACAGGCCGGCGCGGTCAGCGTCATGTCGATGTCGATCTTGCGGTCGTCGTCGATCTCGATCCGGTAGATCAGGCCGAGTTCATAGATGTCGACCGGGATCTCCGGATCGTAGATCGTCTTCAGCGCCGACACGATGTCATCGGTCAAGGCTTCGAGTTCGCTCGCATCCATCTCCGACGGCGCCTTGTCCGACATGGCCGGCGCGCCGGCCTCGGCACGCTCGATGTCGGGGGCATCCGCCATGTCCGGCGCGTTCACTCTGGTCGTATCGTCCATCATATCCATCACCCTTCGCCGGGTTAGCTAAGAAGCATCCGCGCCTTGTCCAGTGCCTCGACCAAGCAGTCGACCTCGGCGCGGGTATTGTAGAGCCCGAACGAGGCGCGACAGGTCGAGGTGGCGCCGAACCGTTTCAGGAGCGGCATCGCGCAATGAGTGCCGGCCCTGACGGCGACCCCCGACCGGTCGATGATCGTCGACACATCATGGGCGTGAAGGCCGGCGATTTCAAATGACAGGATCGCCCCCTTGCCCGGCGCCCGTCCAAGCAGGCGCAGAGCGTTCACGCCGGACAGCTGCGCTTCGGCATAGGCCGTCAGGTCGCTTTCATGCGCCGCGATCGCCTCGCGCCCGATGGCCTCGACATAGTCGATCGCCGCCGCCAGGCCAATGGCCTGCGCGATCGGCGGCGTGCCGGCCTCGAAACGGTGTGGCGGCTCGGCATAGGTGATCCTGTCCTCGGTCACCTCGAGGATCATCTCGCCGCCACCGGCATAGGGTGGCATGGCACCGAGCAGGTCGCGGCGGCCGTAGAGCACGCCGATGCCCGAAGGGCCATAGAGCTTGTGGCCGGTGAAGCAGTAGAAATCGCAGTCGATGTCGCGCACATCGACCGGCATATGCACCGCCGCCTGGCTGCCGTCGACCATGACTGCGATGCCGCGCTCGCGCGCCATCCGGCAGATCTCCTTGACCGGCACCACCGTGCCGAGAACGTTCGACATATGGGTGATGGCGATCACCTTGGTGCGCTCGGTCAGGAGCGCCTCGAAGGCGTCGAGATGGAACCGGCCATCATCATCGACCGGCGCCCATTTGATCACCGCGCCATGGTTCTCGCGCCAGAAATGCCATGGCACGATATTGGAGTGGTGCTCCATGATCGACAGGACGATCTCGTCGCCCGCGCCGATCTTCAGGTGCCGGCCGAGCGAGGACGCAACGAGGTTCATCGCCTCCGTCGCCGAGCGGGTGAAGATGATCTCGTCGACCGACTCCGCATTGAGGAAGGCACGCACCGTTTCGCGCGCCGCCTCGAAGCGTTCCGTCGCCGTGTTGGAGAGAAAATGCAGGCCGCGATGCACATTGGCGTAGTCGCGGCTGTAGACCTCCGACACGGTGTCGATGACGCTCTGCGGCTTCTGTGCCGAGGCGCCGTTGTCGAGATAGACGAGCGGCTTGCCGTAGACATCCCTCGCGAGGATCGGAAAATCCCGCCGGATCGCCTCGACGTCGTAAGCCCGTGCGGGGGCCTGTGTCTCGGCCAGCACGGCATGGCTCGGCTGGATCGTCATGGTGACGCTCCTTTCCCTTACATTACCCTCATTCAGCGGATGCGCGTCGGTCGAGCCAGGCCTCGGCCAGACCGTGCACGGCATCACGCACCACCTCATCCTCGATCGCCTCGACCGCCTCGCCGATGAAGGCCGCGATCAGAAGCTTCTCGGCCGCCACCGGCGGCAAGCCGCGGGCACGCAGATAGAACATTAGCGTTTCGTCGAGCTGGCCCGCCGTGGCGCCATGGCCGCACTGGACGTCGTCAGCATAGATCTCGAGTTCGGGCTTGTTGTCGATCTCGGCGGTGTCCGACAGCATCAGCGCCTGCGACATCATCCGGCCGTCGGTCTTCTGTGCCTTCTGGTGCACCATGATCTTGCCCTGGAACACGCCCCGGGCGCGGTCGTCGAGCACGGTCTTGAACAATTCCCGGCTGACGCAGTCCGGCTCGCGGTGGTCGACATACATGGTCGTATCCGCGTGCTGGCTGCCGGACAGCAACTGCGCGCCGGAAAAGCGCAGTTCGGAATGCTGATCCTCCATACGGAAGGCAACCTGGGTGCGCGACAGCTGCGCCCCGACCGTCATGGAGAAGAGGTTCAGGACCGCATTGGCGCCGACCCGGCTCGCCACCGTGGCGAGATGCACGGCGCGGTCGCCCTCGTCCTGGATGCGGGTCAGATCGAGCCGCGCCCGGTCGGCGACCTCGACATGGGTCACCACATTGGACTGATAGGCGACCCCGTCCGGCCCTTCATGGGACACCAGGACCGAGGCGATGGCGCCCTCGCCGACGGCGATGACGTTGCGCAGGAAAGCGGCCGCCGGATCGCCATCGGGCGTGACGAAGGCGATATGGACGGGGCGCGACAGCTCGGCGCGCGGTGCGACACGCACCACGACGCCACCGCGCATCAGGGCAGTGTTGAGATCGAAAATGCTCGATCCGATCCCGTCCATCGCGCCGGTCAGCACGCCGCGCAGCCAGTCGTCGGACCGGCCGAGGAGGTCGTCCGTCGCCATTATCTCGACGCCCGCCGGCGCGCTGCCGGACACGACGCGGCCATTGGCGACGACGACCCGGTCGGCTTCGACCGTCTCGAACAGCCGCGCTGGCGGAACCGTCACCGCGCCATCCGAACCGCCTTCGGCGCGGAGCGGCGGCACGTCGCGCATCAGCGCCCGGAGATCGGTGTATTTCCACTCCTCGATCCGCCGATGCGGCAGGCCTTCGGCGCGGAACCGGTTGGCGGCGGCGCCGCGCGCCTCCTTCACCCAGCCATCGGCCCGGGGCAGCGTTTCGAGCGCCGTGATCAGCGCGGTTTCGGCCGCCGTCTCGATCTTCTGGACGCCGGCTTTCTGGATATCGCTCATCCCAACCTCCGGCGCGTCAAGCGGCTTCTTCGGCGTCGTAATCGGCATAGCCCGACTGTTCGAGCTCGAGCGCGAGCTCCTTGCCGCCGGTCTTGACGATACGCCCCTTGGACATAACGTGCACGACATCGGGCACGATATGGTTCAACAGGCGCTGGTAATGGGTGATGACGACCATCGCGCGGTCCGGCCCGCGCAGCGCGTTGACGCCGTCGGACACGACCCTGAGCGCGTCGATGTCGAGCCCTGAATCGGTCTCGTCGAGCACGCAGAGGCTCGGCTCGAGCAGCGCCATCTGCATGATTTCGTTGCGCTTCTTCTCGCCACCGGAGAACCCGACATTGAGCGGCCGGCGCAGCATGTCCTGGCTGATATTGAGCTTCGCCGAGGTCTCCTTGATCAGGCGCATGAAGTCCGGCGTCGAAATCTCGCCGTCGCCGCGCGCCTTGCGATGGGCGTTGATGGCCGCCTTCAGGAAGGTCATCGAGGCGACGCCGGGGATCTCGACCGGATACTGAAACGCCAGGAAGACGCCGGCGGTGGCGCGCTCGTCTGGCTCCATGTCGAGCAGATCCGCGCCGTTGAAGGTGATCGAGCCGTCGATCACCTCATACTCGTCCTTGCCGGCCAGCACATAGGACAAGGTCGACTTGCCCGAGCCATTCGGCCCCATGATGGCGTGCACCTCGCCCGCCTTCACCGTCAGATCGAGGCCGTTGAGGATCTTCTTGCCGTCGATCTCGACGTGCAGGTTCTTGATATCAAGCATCATTGTCTCGTTCAGTCTTCGCCGTCGAAATAATCGAGGCTGGTTTCTCTTCGCCCGACATAGCGCAGCCCGCCAGCGCCGGGATCGTTCCAATCGAAGCGGCTGATGACCACGAACTTCCCGGAATCGGGATATTCGGCCACTTCCGTTTCAGCCAGGGTCGAGACGCCGAGATAGCGCAGCGTGTCCGACCCGGTATTGATGATCTGGTGCGCTGTTTCCGGTCCACCGGTCGGCGCGCCAACGACGTCGCCCGCCTTGATCGGATAGCGCGCATCGCCGTAGCGCAGCGTGCCCTCGCCCTCCAGAATGATGAAAGCCTCGTCGATCTGGTGATGGCTGTGGAACGGAAAAGCCTTCGCGCCAGGATCCACCTCATGCAGCATCAGACCAAGCCCCTTGAGGCCGATCAGATGGGCGAAGGGACCGATCCTGGCCTTGAACGCCTTGCCGTCGCCGCCGTCGCGCAACGGCACGTCGGCGAGATTGATGATGGGGCCAGCCATCTTCGCCTACCGCTCGTCGACCGGCTCAAGCCGTCGCTCGATATGATCCAAGCGGTGCTTGATGGACGCGATGTATGCGTGGTCGTGCTCTCGCAGGGTAACAACGCCTGAAAGATGCTGACGTATCGCCGTCAATTCGGCACTCATGGTGTGCATCCAATCGGCCATCTTCGACATCTCAGAACGCATCGCCCGGAGCTGTTCCAGCACCAGATTGTCGACGTTCTCGGCCATCAGCCCACGGAACCCTCCAGGCTGATGCCGATCAGCTTCTGGGTCTCGACCATGAACTCCATCGGCAATTGCTGAATGACGTCGCGGACGAAGCCGTTGACGATCAGCGCCACCGCCTCTTCCTCGCCGAGGCCCCGCTGCAGGCAATAGAACATCTGGTCATCGGAGATCTTCGAGGTCGTCGCCTCGTGTTCGAAAACCGCCGTCGGGTTCTTCGCCTCGATATAGGGCACGGTATGCGCGCCACAGTCATTGCCGATCAAAAGCGAGTCGCACTGGGTGAAGTTGCGCGCGCCCGTCGCCTTGGCATGCGCCGAGACGAGCCCGCGATAGGTGTTATCCGAACGGCCAGCGGCGATGCCCTTGGAGATGATCCGGCTCGACGTGTTCTTGCCGAGATGGATCATCTTGGTGCCGGAATCGACCTGCTGTTTGCCGTTCGAAATGGCGATCGAATAGAACTCGCCCCGGGAATTGTCGCCGCGCAGGATGCAGGACGGATATTTCCAGGTGATCGCCGAGCCGGTCTCGACCTGTGTCCAGGAGATCTTCGAGTTCGCCCCACGGCAATCGCCGCGCTTGGTCACGAAATTGTAGACCCCGCCCTTGCCGTCCGCGTCGCCGGGATACCAGTTCTGCACGGTCGAATATTTGATCTCGGCATCGTCCAGCGCGATCAGCTCGACGACGGCCGCATGCAACTGGTTCTCGTCGCGCATCGGTGCCGTGCAGCCTTCGAGATAGCTCACATAGGAGCCTTTGTCGGCGATGATCAGCGTGCGCTCGAACTGGCCGGTATCCTTCTCGTTGATGCGGAAATAGGTCGACAGTTCCATCGGACAGCGCACGCCCGGCGGAATGTAGACGAAGGACCCGTCGGAAAAGACCGCCGAGTTCAACGTCGCGTAGTAGTTGTCGGTGACCGGCACGACCGAGCCGAGATATTGCCGCACGAGATCGGGATGCGTCTGAAGCGCTTCCGAAATCGAGCAGAAGATGATGCCGTGCTTGGCGAGTTCGTCCTTGAAGGTCGTGATGACGGACACGGAATCGAATACCGCATCGATCGCGACCTTGCCCATCGGCGTGTTGCCGGGACTCTGCTCATCGAGATCGGACGGCTCGCCGACCTTGCGGATGCCGGCCAGGATCTCCTGCTCCTTCAAGGGGATGCCGAGCTTTTCGTAAGTGCGCAGAAGCTCCGGATCGACTTCGTCCAGGCTCTTCGGCGCTTCCTTGAAGCCCTTCGGCGCGGCGTAATAATAGAGGTCCTGGAAGTCGATCTTGGGATAGTCGACCTTGGCCCAGGTGGGTTCGGTCATGGTGAGCCAGCGGCGATAGGCGTCGAGCCGCCACTCGGTCATCCATTCCGGTTCGTTCTTCTTCGACGAGATCAGCCGAACGATGTCCTCGTTCAGCCCCTTGGGGGCCTTGTCGACCTCGATATCCGTGGTGAAACCATATTTGTACTTGTCGACATCGATCATACTGACCTGATCGATGGTCTCCTGAACTGCCGGCATTTCTGTCTCCTTGTCTCCCGGGGTCAAGGTCCGGGGATGGTTGCGACCGCGTGATCAGGCAGCACGCGGTTTACGGCGCGACAGGGTGGTGTGGATGTCGGTCCACACCGAACGACATAGTGCGATATCCGCGTCTGTCGTCCCCCATCCAAGACTAATTCTAAGCGCGCTCGCCGCGAGATCGGGCGAAACGCCCATCGCGGCCAGGACATGGCTCGCGCTGACCTTGCCCGACGAGCAGGCCGATCCCGAACTCAACGCGACACCGCCAAGATCGAAACCGATGACGGCGGTCTCGGCCGAGAGCGCCCGATGACCGAGGCAGATGGTATTGGGCAGGCGCTCGGCCTGACGGCCGAAGATCACCGTGTCGGGCGCGACAGCCGTCAAGTCTCCTTCCAGCGCGTCGCGCAGCCGCGCCACCTCGGCCCAGACATCGAGACCCGCCAGCGCCGCCTCGGCCGCCGCGCCGAAGCCAGCGATACCCGGCACGTTCTCGGTGCCGGCGCGCTGATTGCGCTCCTGGCCGCCGCCCTTGATCAAGGGGTCCGTGATTCGCGACCGGTCGGGGTCCGCGATGACGAGCGCGCCGACCCCTTTCGGCCCGCCGATCTTGTGCGCCGACAACGTCATGATATCGGCACCCAGCGCGATCATGTCGGTCGCCACGCGGCCGGCCGTCTGCACCGCATCGACATGCAGGAGGCCGCCGGCCTCGGCGACGAGATCGGCGACCGCGCGGATCGGCTGCACGACGCCGGTTTCGTTATTCGCCGACATGACCGACACCAAAGCGTGGCGTGGATCGCGCGCCAAAAGCTCGGCCAGCGCGGCGAGATCGACCACGCCATCCAGCCCAACCGGGATCATCGCCCGGTCGTCGCCGGCGAAGGCCGACTGCGCCAGGACTGACGGATGCTCGATCCGCGAGACGAGACAGCGTTCCGGCCGCATGCCGTCTTTGGCGATGCCGCGCGACAACGCGAGCGCATTGGCTTCGCTGCCCGATGCGGTGAAGATCACGCCATCGACAGGCGCGCCGACGAGCGCGGCGACCTGTCCCCGCGCGCGCGACAGCACGGCGCGGGCGGCGCGGCCTTCGGCATGGATGGAGGACGGGTTGCCGCACAGATCCAGCACCGCGACCATGGCCGCGCGGGCTGCATCGCGTAGCGGCGCGGTGGCGTTGTGGTCGAGATAGGCGCGCGGACTGAGGGACGCGCTCATGCCGCCCCTCCCGCGACCAGGTCGCGCGGACAGGCGACACGTCGCCATTCGATGCTCTTATGCACCCGTCCCATCATCGCGCCGTCACCATTCCCGTCGCTGTTCCCGTCATCGTTTACCGCCGCGAGCGACATTCCGCGCAATCAGCGCTTGATCCACGCTGTATTCCGCGCCATATCTGTCGTTCGCTCGCCGCTGGCGCCCTTCACGGACAGTCTCGCCAGTTCCGCGCGCCGGCAAAACCTTCGAATAATTCTAAACTTACCATGTAAAGAGCCTCCATCCCCTGTCAAGCGATGGCCGCGGCATAATCGCAAGGCTTGGGGGGACAAACGAGGCCGACGGGGTCCGTTCCATGCCTGAAGTGATTTTTCCCGGACCCGAAGGCCGTCTGGAAGGCCGGTATCAGGCCGGCGACGGGGCCGACGCGCCCACGGCTATCATCCTGCATCCGCATCCGCAATTCGGCGGCACGATGAACAACCAGATCGTCTATAATCTCTACTATATGTTCGCCGAGCGCGGCTTCACGGTGCTGCGCTTCAACTTTCGCGGCATCGGGCGGAGCCAGGGCGAGTTCGACCACGGCCATGGCGAATTGTCGGACGCGGCCAGCGCACTCGACTGGCTACAGAGCCTGCATCCCGATTCGAAATATTGCTGGATCGCCGGCTTCTCCTTCGGCGCCTGGATCGGCATGCAGCTTCTGATGCGCCGCCCCGAGGTGGCTGGCTTCATCTCGATCGCGCCACCAACCAATATCTACGACTTCTCCTTCCTCGCGCCCTGCCCGTCCTCGGGCCTGATCATCCATGGCGACGCGGACCGGGTCGTGCCGGTGCCGTCGACCAACCAGCTGGTCGAAAAGCTGAAGAGCCAGAAGGGCATCGTCATCGACCAGGTGACCGTGCCCGGCGCCAACCATTTCTTCGAGAACCATCTCGATGTCCTGATGGACCATTGCGCGGGCTATCTCGATCGCCGGTTGGCGATGGAAATCGCCGAGGCGTAACCTCAGGCGGCCTTGCCGGACAGCGCGATTTCCCCGCCGATGACCGGTGCCGCGACGCCCGTCGTCGTTGGAAACGTCGCCGGCAGGTCGCGCAGGCGGCGGGCGGCGAGATAGGCGAAGGCCTGCGCTTCGACCGCATCGGCCGACAGGCCGATATCGTCCATGGTGACGACGCGCGCGGCGACGCGGTCGGCGAGGCTCGCGACGATCGCCGGATTGCGCGCCCCGCCGCCGGCGATCACGACCGTGCCGACGCCGTCTGGCGCGACCATGTCGAGACTGCGCGCCAGGCTTTCGGCGGTGAATGCGACGAGTGTCGCGGCGCCGTCCGGAACCGATAGCCCATCGAGATGGGAAAGCTCGAAATCGTTCCGGTCCAACGACTTGGGGTAAGGTTTTGAGAAAAAGTCGTGAGACAGGAGCGCCGCCAATCGCGCCGCATCGACGCGGCCGGACCGCGCCAACGCGCCGCCTTCGTCGAACCGCGCGCCGGTATGGCGCTCGACCCAGTCATCGATCAGCGCATTGCCCGGCCCGGTGTCGAAGGCGATCGGATCGCCGTCCCCGCGCAGGATCGTGACATTGGCCACCCCGCCGATATTGACGATGGCGAGCGGCGCGGCGAGGCCCGCATGGCCCGCCAGCGCGCGGTGATAGATCGGCACCAGCGGCGCGCCCTGCCCGCCCCGCCGCATGTCCTCGGCGCGAAAATCGTGCACCACCGTCATGCCGAGGCGATCGGCCAGGGCCGCGCCGTCGCCGATCTGAACCGTCAGCGCCCGATCCGGAGCGTGAAACACCGTCTGGCCGTGGAAGCCGATCGCATCGATATCGCCCGGATCGATCGCATGGTCGTCGAGAAAGGCGCGGATCGCCTCTTCATGGGTATCCGTCACCGCGACCTCGGCCACGCGCATCGGCTCGGGGCGGGCGTGGCGGTCCGACAGGCCCGGCGCCACGGCGAGGGCCGCGCGGATCGCGGCGCGTTCATCATCGGCATAGGGTCGGTAGCCGGTCGGGCCGAAAGCGTGGATCGCCTCGCCATCGGTCTCCAGAAGCGCGATGTCGACGCCGTCCATCGACGTGCCGCTCATCAGTCCGATCACCCGCATTCTTCCCTCCCCGCCTTCTGCCGTCGACATGGCGCCCGATGCCGACCGCCCGGCCTCTTCTCGCGTGATGTCTCCCATGCCGCCGCGAGTTGTCGCGAAGGATTGCCCTTCACGCCGCGGCCCGGCTAAAACGCGCCGATCATCTCATCCCGCCAGCGCTTTTCGCCGTCTTCCGGAGACCATCATGGCCGCATTTCGTTCGGATTTCCTCACTGTGATGCAGGAGCGCGGCTTCGTCCACCAATGTTCCGACCCGGACGGGCTCGACCAGCTCGCCGCTTCCGGCAATCTGACGGCTTATGTCGGCTATGACTGCACCGCGCCGTCGCTGCATGTCGGTCATCTTCTGTCGATCATGATGCTGCACTGGCTGCAGCAGACCGGCGGCCGGCCGATCGCGCTGATGGGCGGCGGCACGACGCGGGTTGGCGATCCGTCGGGCCGCGATGAGACCCGCAAGATCCTGACGGTCGAGGACATCGAGGCCAACAAGGCGTCGATCCGCCAGGTCTTCGACCGCTTCCTGACCTTCGGCGACGGGCCCGGCGAGGCCGTCATGGTCGACAATGCCGAATGGCTGGTGGCGCTGAATTACATCGACTTCTTGCGCGATGTCGGGCGGCATTTTTCGGTCAACCGCATGCTGACCATGGATTCGGTGAAGCTCAGGCTCGAACGCGAGCACGAACTCTCCTTCATCGAGTTCAACTACATGCTGCTCCAGTCCTACGACTATGTCGAACTGGCCAGGCGCCATGGCTGCCGGCTGCAGATGGGCGGGTCGGACCAATGGGGCAACATCGTCAACGGGATCGATCTCGGCCGGCGCATGGGCACCGAACAGCTTTACGCCCTGACCTGCCCGCTCTTGACCACATCCTCGGGCGCCAAGATGGGCAAGACCGCGTCGGGCGCCGTCTGGCTGAGCGCCGACCTGCTGAGCCCCTGGGACTACTGGCAATACTGGCGCAACAGCGAGGACGCCGATGTCGGCCGTTTCCTCAAGCTGTTCACGACCCTGCCGCTCGACGAGATCGCCCGGCTGGCGGCGCTCCAGGGCTCGGAGATCAACGAGGCGAAGAAGGTGCTGGCCACCGAAGCCACCGCGCTGGTCCATGGCCGGAACGCGGCCACGGAGGCCGAAGAGACGGCCAGGCGGACCTTCGAACAAGGCGAAGCCGCTGACACGCTGCCGACCATCGCGCTCGATGCCGCGAACCTGTCGGGCGGGATCGGCGTCCTGGCGCTCTTCGTTGAGGCCGGGCTCGGCGCGTCGAACAGCGAGATCCGCCGGGCGATCGCCAACAATGCGGTCAGCATCAACGACACACGCGTGACCGACCCGAACCTCAAGCTCGACGCCGACGCCTTCGCCGACGGGCCGCTGAAGCTCTCCATGGGGAAGAAGCGCCACGTGCTGGCGCGCATGGCGTGACGGCCGAGGTTTCCCAAACGCTTCCGATCGACATGTTCGATACGTTCGTCTTGCCGTAATTCCGGAGGCGAAACCGGTTGCCACTTTCGCTGGAATGGCTCTAGCGGTCCCAGCCACCTCTCGTCTCGCCGACCTCGGGCAGGCGCAGCGCGGGCGCCGGCGACATGTCGGACGGCAGCTGAAAATCGCCCGCCGACATGTCGGGTGGCGCGAATCCGAAGATGTTGCGGAACAAGCCTGGCGTCACCAGCGACAGCGGGTTGACGGTCAGGGTCGGATCGTCGAGCGCGCCGGCCAGCCGATAGGTGATGCCGACGAGACCCTCGCGCTGGCCGCCGCCGAGGATCAGCCCGATGATCGGCAACTGGCCGAACATGTTGTTGAGCGCGTAAAGCGGCACATAGGTGCCGGTCAGGGAGATCGTGTCGCGGCGCGTGTCGATGCCACCGTCGAAGCTCGCGCCGATCGCCGCCCCGCGCAAGGCCCCGTTGCGCAGCGTGATCTGTTCGCGCCCCTTGAAGAAATCGACCTCGACCGAATCGAAGGCGACGCTTGACGGATTGGGCCGCCCGTCGAGACCGGTCGCGCCGGATGGCGACAGCCCGCCCTCCGCCTCGGCGGAACGGATCAGTTGCTGCAATTCGTCATTGTCGCGAATGCCGAAGCTCGAAATGGTCAGCCGGCCGCGCGCGGTGTCGTCATCCTCGCCGAGAGCGGCATCGAGCACCAGGACCCCGCCCTGGATGTCGCCATAGACATCGAGCCAGCGCAGCAGCGCGCCGGCATTGTCGTCATCGACCCGCAAGCGCGGCGCCCCCTCGGTCTCGGTCAGGAGCCGCGCCCTGAGCGGCGATCCGTCCGGGTGCCGCGCGGTGAGATCCAGGCTGCGCATCCGGCGCCCGTCATGGGTCAGGCTGAGGGTCAGATCCTCGAGCTGCTCGCCATTGAAGCCGCGCGCGGTGCCCACCGACACGGTCAGGGCGAGGCCTTCATCATTGTCGTCGTCGTCCGTGTCGTCCATCAGATGGCGCAGGATGCGGCGGAAGTCGAAGGATGTGCCGCGCCCGTCGATCTGGAAATCGCCATTGTCGGCGCGCCGCACGGTGATCGCCATGTCGTCGTCGGGTTGCAGCGCGAAACGGGCGAAGACCGCCGAGCGCACATCGCCATCGGCGGACAACTGCATGCGCCCGCGCACGTCGATGCCGCGCCCGGCGATCTCGAGCCGGTCGAGTTCGATCACATCATCGTCGAGAACGACCTGAAACAACCCTTCCGCCGCTTCGCCGGCCGGCTTGTCCAGCCCGATCGGTGGATAGGACAGGGTGGCGCCCGTCAGATCGGCGCGGATCGTCTGCCGGCCGTCACGGTCGGACACTTCGGCCGGAACCGGGCCCGACAGAATGGCCGAGAGGTCGATGCCGAACCGTTCGCGGGCCGCAGCATCCAGTGTCAGCGTGACATCCTGGCGCGCCTCCGCGTCACCGCCGAAGATCGGCTCAACGAAGGAAATGTCCGCCTCGACGCCATTCACGTCGGCCCGTCCCGCGCCGGTGACCCGGTCGCCATCGATGCGGATCTCGACCGAGCCGTTCTGGATGTCGCGATCGCCCGTCGCCAATTCCATCGCCAGATCGTCCAGCGCGATCACCGCGCCGATCTCGGTGTCTTCGAGCGCCACCTCGGCCAGCATGGGCAGCGACACGCCGATCTCGGCGACCGCCGATCCGCCGATCGAGCCCTCGACCACCTCGGGCACGCCGATCTCGTCGAGCGGCGCATAGTCCATGAGAGCGAAGAGATCGTCGGCGCCACCCGCCAATGTCACGTCGATCCGGGCCTCGGGCACGGTTTCGAGAACGCCGTCGATCGTCATGCGACCGGCGGGGATGTCGAGCCGTCCGTCCCCCCCGAGATCGATGAAGCCCGGCGCGTCGAACACGACCTCGAAGCGCCGGAGATCGAGTTCGGCCACCGCGCGCGGCGCGTTGAAGGACGGCACGTCGCCGAGAACGTGGAACACCGCGTCATCGACCGCGAGATCGACGCGCACCGCGTCCTGGGGAATGCCGACCGTGTCGGCACGCGCCAGCGCGCCCGACGGCAGATCGATCACGACATCGGCGAAGTCGATCTGGCCGGAATGGAAATTCTCGTAGATCCAGTCATAGGCACCGGGCGCCAGCCGGTCTGGCCAGACCCGCTTCAGCGTGTCGATCGGCATCGATGCCACGCTGGCGCGGCCACGGATCTGCGGCGAGGCGCCGATCCACCTGACCGTCGCCGCCGCCGACACCGCCGCCTCGGCGGTCGCGATATCGAGCCGGTCGATCTGCAGCAGGTTATGGCCGGCGACATAGATGCCGTCGAAGGTCACCGCATCGATCGGCTGCGGGTCGAGCCGGTCGCCGGCGGCGAACACCGTCTCGTCGAAGGAAAGCTTGAACGGGATCAGGCCGTAATCGATGGTGCCGGAGCGCGGCAGCGCCAGCCGGCCACTCAGGGTCGTCGCGGTGCGCCCGGCATCGATCCGCGACGGCGCGATGTGCAGGACCCGCTCGACGCCGTCCCAACGGGTCACGATCTCGGCGCGATCGAGCACGAAGCCGGTCTCGTCGCCGAGCTGCACATAGCCCGCGCCGATGGTGACGGTGGCATCGCCGGCGATCAGCGCGCCATCCGCGTCGATCCGCCCCGACGCCGTCGCACTGATCGGGCTCGATATGTCGGGCATGGCCGTCCTGACCGATGCCGGCAGGTCGAGCGCGCCGATCAGGACATCGGTCAAGCCCGCATCCACCAGGGCCGACCCGTCCGGTGCGCGGGTCACATCCAGCCAGCCGCGCCAGGAGGCCTCCGCTCCGCCGGTGATCGAGATCAGGCTGTGCGTGCCGTCGGCCGCCGTCTCGACGCCGATGGTCAGGCCGGCCAGTTCCGGCATGATGTCGTCGGTCGGTGTCGCGGCATCGAGCGCGCCATCGACGAAGATGGGCCCGCGCGCGGTGATGTCGGGCAATCTGGCGAGAAAGACCGGCTTCGCCGCGACGAGCGCGACCGCGGCATCGAGCCCGAAGACGCCCGTCGTTTCAACGCCCGCCGCATCGAGCCGGAAGCGCGGCCGGTCGAGCAAGATGTCGGCGGGCACGACCCGGCCGAGCAGAATGGGCGGCGTTCGAATGTCTATCCGTGCTTGCGGCGCCCCGGCGAGCGCCATTCCCTCGGCATCGGTTACGAAAACATCGGTCAGCGCGACAGCGAACGGGGTGGTCGTCCCGCGCCGCAGTTCGGCGCCGCCGATCCGCATTGCATAGCCCTGTTCGAGATCCTCGCCGATGACCGCCGTGATCGATGGAATGGCGGCGGTGAGCGGAACGGTCACATGGCCGAGCGCCAGCCACAGGCCGCCAAGCAGGACCGCGAGGCCGCCAGTGATGGCCACCGCCGCGATCGCCAAAGCGCGGCCCAATCGCGGGCTGGTGCGCGCCGGGCGAGCGTCAGGTGGTCGGTCGGTATCGGGAGAAGGATCTGGCGTCTGATCAGGCATCGAGGCGTCTGGTTATCTGTCTCCCAAGGATCCGGCCAGGATGTGGCAGCGTAACCTCACGGGATGCGGGCCGTCGAGCGGATCCGGCGGCATTGCCGACACGCGCTTGCTGCAATAGTTAGGGCGCAGCGCGGGTCGATCGACCGGCCGCTTGCCTAAGACGCGCTTTCCTAGACCGCGCCCGTTCCAACGCGCTCTCTTCGACCGCATCCATCTAGAGCACGCTTCCCTTCAGCCCCACCCTCTTCAGCATAAAGGATGGCAATATGACGACCGAAGTCTCCGACGGCGACAAGACCCCCGATTTCGATCTCGAAACCGATGCCGGCACCCGCGTCTCGTTGGCCGGGCTCAGCGGCAAGGCCTTCGTGATCTATTTCTATCCGAAGGACGATACATCCGGCTGCACCAAGGAAGCGATCGGCTTTTCCGAAAAGCTCGCCGACTTCCAGGCCGCTGGCGTCGAGGTGATCGGCGTGTCGCCCGATCCGGTCAAGTCGCATCAGAAATTCCGCGACAAGCACAATCTGTCGATCACGCTCGCATCCGATCCCGACAAGGAAACGCTGGAAGCCTTCGCCGTGTGGAAGGAAAAGAGCATGTACGGCAAGAAATATATGGGCGTCGAACGCTCGACCTTCCTGGTCGGCACCGACGGCACCATCGTCAAGGCCTGGCGCAAGGTGAAGATCCCGGGCCATGTCGACGCGGTGCTGGAGGCCGCCAAGGCTCTCTAGGACGCTCGTCCCATCCAGAAACGGCACCAGCGTCGCGCTTCAACCATGAATTAACCTTAACGAGACCATAATCCGCACCGGTTTTGTAGAAATCGCGCGGAGTGGCTTCGGTGAACAGGGCGTGGGATGGCGCTTGTGCCGGCAATGGCGGCAGCCGGGTCGATGGTGGCGTCGACACCCGGTCGCCGTCACGGGCATCGCTTGGACGGGTCTCGTCGACCAGCGCCAATATCCCCATCACAGGCGCGCGCGGCTCCTTTGCCGGTATTCTCATCTGGTCGGCCCTGCCGTCGGCACTGATCGCGGCCGCCATGGTGTTCGTGCCGACACTTGTCGAACCGACCGCGTCACCTGCCCTCACCGCAAGCGCGCCGATTGCAGGGCTGATGGATCCCGCGTCGGCGCACCCGCCCGGCGATGGCGGGGACACCGCGCTGAGCCTTGGCAGCCTGCGGCTCGGCACCGAGGATCTTCGCACGGCGCCGGGCGAGGCGGCCGATTTCGACGTCGCGCTCGCCATCAGCCGCGCCCGCGAGCGGCGCTCCGCCCTTGTCGGCAATCTCGAACGGATCGATCTCCTGCTCGACCGCGCGCGCAGTGAAGGCATCGAGACGACCGGCATTCTCGCCGATCTCGCGCGCCCGTCGCAAACGGTGTTGAAACCCCGTCCGCTGGCGCCCGGCCAGACCATGCCGCTCGCCTTCGCGGCCGCGAGCTTTTCGCCCAACGCCTTCACGACAGACCAGCTCGATGTGCCCGAAACCGTGTCGCTCTATCGGCTGCGGCTTGCCATCGAGACGATCGACCAGCGCATCGACCATATGGAGCTGCGCCAGGAAACCCTGCTGACGGCGCTCGAACGGCATGTCGAACGCCGCGCCAAATCGCTTGCCGCGGTACCCGAAGCGCTCGGGCTCGCGGCCCCGCCGGCGCCCGGCGACATGGCGCTCCTGCTCGATCCCGATATCGGCGGTCCACTCGTGCCGCTAGACGCGGCGGCGCCGACGGCGGCGATATCCTCGCGGATCGAGCGGCTGGAACGGCTTCTCGCCTATGCGCAACATCTGCGCGGCGTTGTCGACCGGCTGCCCGTGCGCCGGCCACTCGCGGAAGGTTATCGCGTCTCGAGTTCCTTCGGTCCGCGCCGCGATCCGTTCACCGGCCGCCTCGCCCGCCATACCGGTATCGATTTCCGCGCCGCGACGGGAACCGCTGTCGTGACGACGGCGGCCGGCATCGTGACGCAAGCGCGACGCGTCGGCGGCTATGGCAAGCTCGTCGAGATAGACCACGGCAATGGCTTCACGACGCGCTACGCCCATTTAAGCGCGATCGAGGTCGCTGAGGGTGACAGCGTTGCTGCTGGCGACACGATCGGCCAGGTCGGCTCGACCGGACGCAGCACCGGCCCGCACCTTCACTATGAAGTGCGCGCCTCGGGCGTCGCCCGCAATCCGGCGCGCTATCTCGACGCCGGGCACGGCCTGACTATCCTGTAACGCGGTGCGCCGGCGCCGCCGTCAGTCGAGATCCTCGACCTCGCCGCCGCCGCCATAGGCGCGCTGGGCCAGTGTCGCTTCCATGAACCGATCGAGATCGCCGTCGAGCACCGCGGTCGGATTGGTGTGTTCGGTGCCGGTGCGCAGGTCCTTGACGAGCTGGTAAGGCTGAAGAACGTAGGACCGGATCTGGTGACCCCATCCGATGGCGCTTTTCGACGCCGCTTCGGCCGCCGCCGCCTCTTCCCGCTTCTGCAATTCCGCTTCATAGAGCCGGGCGCGCAACATGGCCCAGGCCGTGGCGCGATTCTTATGCTGCGAGCGCTCCGACTGGCACGCGACGACGATGCCCGTCGGGATATGGGTGATGCGCACGGCGCTGTCGGTCGTATTGACGTGCTGGCCGCCGGCGCCGGAGGCGCGAAACGTGTCGACGCGGACATCGGATTCGCTGACATCGATCTCGATCGTGTCGTCGACGACCGGATAGACCCAGACCGACGCGAAGCTCGTATGGCGGCGCGCATTCGAATCAAACGGCGAGATGCGCACCAGCCGGTGGACGCCGGATTCGGTCTTCAGCCAGCCATAGGCATTCGGCCCCTTGATCAGCAGCGTCGCCGCCTTGATGCCGGCCTCTTCGCCGTCGGTCATCTCGATGACCTCGGCCTTGCAGCCATGGCTCTCGGCCCAACGCCTATACATGCGAAACAGCATGTCGGCCCAGTCCTGGCTCTCGGTGCCGCCGGCGCCGGCATGGACTTCGAGATAGGTGTCGTTGCCATCGGCCTCGCCCGAGAGTAGGGCCTGCAGCTGCGCCTTCTGCGCATGCCGCGACAGCGTCTTCAGCGTCTCGCCGGCTTCGGCGAGAACGTCCTCGTCGCCCTCCCCCTCGGCCAGTTCGATCAGGTCGACGGCGTCCTGGAGGTCCGTTTCGACGGTCGTGATGGCGTCGATCTGATCGGCAAGGTTCTGGCGCTCGCGCATCAGCCCCTGGGCACGGGCCGCATCGTTCCAGAGGTCGGGATCCTCGACGGCCGCGTTCAGCTCATCAAGGCGCTTGGTGGCCTTGTCCCAGTCAAAGATGCCTCCTCAGGAGCGTGACCGACTCGCGAATGCTGTCGACCATCCCCTCGAATTCCGCGCGCATGCGCCTGTCTCCTGTGATCTCAGATATCTGGCTGCCCGAGGCACCGGGCCGGGCGCTCCCTATAGCGCCTCGTCGCGCCGTCTTGCAATGACCGCCGCACCAAGCACGCCGATGGCGAGGACGTAATACCAGCCCGGCGTGAACATCCAGATATGGCTGTGGAACTGGCCCGTCACCACGTTCTGCGCCACGACGGCCTGGCCAACCCAGGCATAAATCCCGCCGCCGCGGAAGAGATAGGCATGGCTAAGCCACATCGCGATCAGCAGAACCGCGCCAACAAGGCCATAGGAGATCGCGACCTGCAGGATCTGATTGTGCGAATCGTCGGTGACGACGGGTTCGGTATCGGTCACCCGCTCCTGATAGAGCCCGATCAGCGATCCAGTGCCATGGCCGACCACGGGCGCTTCGGTGACGAACCCGGCCCCCTTGTGCCAGAGCTGCAAACGGACCCCGATACTCGTTATGGTGTCTTCGGCCATGTAGCGTGAAATGTCCTGTCGGGCATGCTGGACCCGGTCGCGGATCTTCGGCGATGTCTGCCAGACGAGAGCGGCCAATACGGCGACGACGACCACACCACCAATGAGACCGCGCAGGCCGAAACGCTGCCAGGTGAACAGGACCGTCAGCACGGCGAAGGCAATCAACGTGGCGCGCGCCGTCGCCACGAAGATGATGTTGCTAAGGAACAGAAGCGCCAACAGCGCGAAAAGGACGGCCAGGATGCGGTCATGCCGATCCGCGCTGTCGCGCCAGCGCGTCCAAGCCAGATGCGCCAGGGCGAAGGCCGACCAGAGAAACAAGATGCTCTGGATCGAATGGTCCCCGACCACGATACCGCCGGGCTCGATAATCTTCGGAACGGTGATGCCCGTCAGATAGCCGAGCCAGGACAGGGTCAGGATCAGGCTGGTCACCATCAGGAAGGCGATGAGAACGCGCCGGGCCCAGTCGCCGGTGCCGAAGGCGGCAAATAGCAGCGGAATGAACAGAAGCTTCAGATAAGCTTCGAGTTCATCGACCCAGACGAGCGGCGCGGCGGACGACCACAGGATGGCCACGACCATCCAGGCGAAGAGCGCGAGCCCGGTCAGCGCGGCGGGCCGGGCGAGCGCGTGCCGTAGATCAGCCCGCTGGCTTGCGACAATGGTCGCGATGGCCACCAGCGCCACGAAGATGCTGGCGATGCTGGCCGAGAAGGGCAGCGTGGCGAACAGCCCGACGACCGTGATCGCGGCGATGTGGCGGCGTCCGTCCGCAGATAACAACCGCGGCGCCGTTGTGACCGCCTGGGTATCGTGTCCGGCCGTCACGAAGTGGCGCCTTCTTGCCGCAGCGCCGACAGGCCACGGCTGGCCCTGATGCGGCCAGCCGCTTGCGATTGCTTGAACATGGTCTCGTTATGATCGATCGCACCGCGCTGTTCCAAAGGATGCCAGAGGTGGAACACGCCGGTTGCGAAGCGGCCATCTTTGCGCAAAACGCCGAGCCGCATCAACCTCAGAACAAGCTCACTATCCTCATAGCCCCAACCGACAAAAGCGCTGTCAAAGCCATCGATCCGGTCGAGATCGGCGCGCCAGACCGCCATATTGCAGGTGCGGCAATGCCACCAAGCCATCGGATGGACATTTCGGAAAGGGCCGATCGGCAGATGCAGCAGGGGCTTCAATTGATTGACGTCACCTGCCCAAGCATGCGTCAACCAGCCGAGAGGCCCGATTTTGTCCAACGCGATGTCACCGCGCGTCACGCTGTCGGTGAAGGCCTCGCTCAACAGGATACGATTGCCAGCGACGAAGCGTTTCGGTTCGGCCAGATAGCGATGGCGGGCGACGAAGGACGGGCGCGGAACACAATCACCATCAAGGAAGATCAGATAATCACCGTGGGAAGCCAGAATGGCGCGATTGCGGATTTCAGCGGCGCGAAACCCGTCATCCTCGTGCCAGACATGGATCAACGGATAGCCAGCGCGCCCTCTCCAGTCCGTGACGAGACCGGCCGTCTCAAGACCCGAGCCATCGTCGGCGACCAGCACCTCGAAACGATGATCTGACTGGCGCCGCAGACCGTCCAGGACGAGATCGAGCGCGTCCGGCCGGTTATAGGTCGTGACGATGACGGAGATGAGTCCGTTCATGCGGAATACTCTAGCTTCAATCGACAGTCAGGCTTTCGGCGAAAGCCGCCTCCACTGCCCCCTGACGAATGGCGCCAATCGGCTTAGCAATCCATCCCGGCAAAGGCAAATTAGCCCTAACGATATCGGCGAGGAGACGTCACTCGTCGCGCAACACGGCTTCCAACGCCGCGACCGCCTCGGTGGCGGGAATGGTCGTCAGGCAATCGAGATGGCCGAGCGGGCATTGCCGGGCGAAACAAGGGCGGCAATCGAGAGTGCGTTCGAGAACCGTCACCGTCTTGCCGAGTGGAGGAGTGATATCCGCGCTCGACGAGCCGAACAGCGCGACGACTGGACGGTCGAGTGCGCAGGCGACATGCATCAGCCCTGAATCATTGGTGATCACGCCATGCGCGCGGGACAGAAGATGCACCGCCTCGGACAGTGTCGTCCGGCCGGTGAGATCGGTAACCGCGTTCGATGCGGCCGCCGCGATCTCGGCACTGATGTCGCGCTCCTTGGGCGACCCGACAACCATGATCCGATACCCCTTGTCGGCGAGCAGCGCCGCCGCTGTCTTGAAATGCGGCCATTGCTTGGCCGGACCATATTCCGCACCGGGACAAAGCGCGATGAGTGATGCGTCGTCATCGGGCCCGTCCAGCCCGAACCGCGCCGCGATCTCGGCCGCTTTATCGGCCGCGCAGTCGAGAACCGGCATCGGCGCGGCCGATGGTTCATCGGCCCCGGCCAGCCGGACGAATTTGTCGACCGTCCGCATCGCGCCGTGGGCGATATCGGGCAAGGCCTCGGTCAGCAGCCCGTAGCGCATCTCGCCGCGATAACCGCGCCGTCGCGGAACGCGCGCGAAAAACGGCACGAGCGCCGATTTGAACGATCGCGGCAGAACAATCGCGAGCTCATAACGCCTTTGGCGTAAGGACCGACCAAGCGACCAGCGGGCACCGATATCGAGCCGGCCATGGCCCGTCCGGCTCTCTATGACATCTCGGACACCCGGCATCAGCGCGGCGATCGGCGCCGTGGCCGGCGGCGCCAATATGTCGATCGCCATATCGGGTGCGCGCGCCTTGAGCACCTGGACCAGGCCGCCAGCCATGACCATATCGCCGACCCAGGCCGGCCCGACCACGAGAACCCGCGACGCGGTCATATCTCGGCTTGCGCCAGCCGTCCGAGATAGAGCGGCACGCCGTCTTCGATGGGCCTAAAATCATGCGCGCAGCCGACCGCTCGCAACCGGGTCAGATCGGCCTCGGTATAGGCCTGGTAACTCCCGCGCAGATGGTCGGGAAAGGGCACATAGTCGATCTCGCCACGGCCATGCCAGCCGATCACGGTCTGCGCTAGATCGTTGAAGCTGCGCCGCCGCCCGGTGCCGAGATTGAAAATGCCGGACACGTCGGGCCTGTCGAGAAACCAGAGATTGACCTGGGCCACATCATCGACGAGCACGAAGTCGCGCTCCTGCTCGCCCGCATCATAGCCGTGCGACGCGCCGAAGAGCTTCAGGCGTCCCGTCTCCTGCAATTGTCGGCGCCACTGCCAGACAAGGCTCGCCATCTTGCCCTTGTGGCCTTCATTGGCGCCATAGACGTTGAAATAGCGCAAGCCCACGACCTGGCTGTCAAGCGCGTCGCGGCGGGCCTCGACATAGCGGTCGAACAGCCATTTCGACCAGCCATAGACATTGGCCGGCCGTTCCATGGGCGCCAATTCGTCGAAGACCTGAGATACGCCATAGACCGCGCCCGAACTGGCATAGATCAGCGGAATGCCACGCGCCTGGCAGTAGGCGAGCAGGCTTTTCGAATAGTCGTAGTTCACCGCCATCATATAGCGGCCGTCCCATTCGGTGGTGTCCGTGCAGGCCCCCTGATGGAACACCGCATCGATCTGGTCGAGATCGCGACGGGTCTCGATCAGATCTAGAAATGCATCCTTGTCGAGGTAATCGGCGATGCGCGCGCCGACGAGATTGCGGAACTTGGTGCCGTCGGCCAGATCATCGACGACGACGATATCGTCGCGCCCGGCCTCGTTGAGCGCCGTGACGATGTTCGAGCCGATGAAGCCGGCCCCGCCGGTGACGATGATCATGAAGCGCTCCGCGCCGAGCTGTCGGATTGTGGCATCTGCTGTGGCGCGAGCGCATCGAAACTGTCAAGCACGAGCGCTGCGTCATCGGGTATCCGGCCGGTAGCGGCGGATCGAAACAGATAGCTCCGCCCGACTCCTGCCCCGCGACCGGCCTCGATATCGCGGGCACCATCGCCGATCAGGATCGAGCGGTCGAGATCGAGCGCCAGCCTGTCGGCGGCGAACAGGATCATGCCCGGCCTGGGCTTGCGCCACTCATCGTCGCGCGCGTAGCGCCCCTGCCCCGCCTCCGGATGGAACGGACATGCGAGTTCCATATGCCAGAACGCACCATCGGCTCGCCAGATATCGGCCAGCCGCTCCTGAACCGCGTTGAACGCGTCCCAGTCATAAAAGCCACGGCCGATGCCGGACTGGTTGGTGACGATGACGACCGCATAGCCCGCCGACAGAAACCGGCCCGCCAGCGCGGCCGCGCCAGGGATCGGGCGCACGCCATGGGGATCGCCGAGATAGCCGGGATCCTCGATCAGCGTGCCGTCGCGATCGAGAAACAGGGCCGGGCGCCGCCGATCCGTTTCAACCGCCGACGGCTCGGACCGGATACACCACCAATTGCCGTCGTCCGTGAACGGCATGGGTCAGGCCGTTTCCAGCGCGCCACAAAGAATATGGCCGATCAGGATATGCACTTCCTGGATGCGCGCGGTGCGGTCCGCCGGCACGATGAGCGCGACATCGGCTAGGGCGCGGGCCGGGCCGCCATCGCGACCGCCGAACAGGACCGTCTTCGCACCAGCGGCGCGGGCCGCCTGCATCGCCGCCAGGATGTTCGGCGAGGTGCCCGACGTGGACAGAGCGATGAGAACGTCGCCGGGCCGTGCCAGCGCCTCGACCTGGCGGCTGAACATCCGCTCGGCGCCGAGATCGTTGGCGGCCGCCGTCAGGGCGGATGTATCCGTCGTCAAGGCGATGGCCGGCAGAGCGCGCCGGTCGCGCTCGAAGCGGATCGTCAGTTCGGTCGCGATATGTTGGCTATCGGCCGCGCTGCCGCCATTGCCGCATAGCATGATCTTGCCGCCGGCGGCGAGCGCGTCCCGGCACACAGCGATCGCCGCACCGATGTCGGCCGACAAGGCACGGCTGGCTTCGACACAGGCGAGATGATCGTCGAACTGGGTCGCGATCACGTCATCGGTTGACATCGGTTGAACTTCTCCACACGGTCGCGCCCGCTTCGTCCCGAGCCTTGGCCACCGCCGCGGCGGAGCCCGATACACAGCCTAGCCCGACCCTGGAACAAAAATGATCGCCCCCGACAATTCGGTCCTCGACCGCTTACACGCCATTCGCGCTCTTGTCGTGGGCGATGTCATACTCGACCGCTATCTCATCGGAAAGGTCGACCGGATTTCGCCGGAAGCGCCGATCCCGGTAGTGCTGAAATCCGGCGAGCGCTCGGTGCTTGGCGGCGCGGCCAATGTCGCCCGGCAGATCGCCCATTACGGCGCCTCGGCGATCATCGTTGGCTTTGTCGGCGAAGATGCCTGGGGCCGCGAACTGATCCGCCTGTCGGGCGCGTCGGGCGTCACGACCTCCTTCGTCACCGATCCGGGCCGGCCGACCAGCGTCAAGACCCGCGTCATCGCGCAGAATCAGCAGGTCGTGCGCATCGACGCCGAGGAGGCGGCGATGGCGTCGGACGCGCTGAAGGCCGAACTGATCGGCCGGATCGAGGCCGCATTGGCGGATGTCGATGTCGTGATCCTGTCCGACTACGCCAAGGGCGTCCTGCAGGACGATATGGCCGCCCACATCATCGCGCTTTGCCGCGGCGCGGGCCTGCCGGTCCTGGTTGATCCGAAATCGCGCGACTTCAACCTCTATCGCGGCGCCACCGCCGTCAGCCCCAATGCCAAGGAAATGGCCGAGGCGACAGACATTCCCGTCACCGACCGGGCCTCCGCCGAAAAGGCCTGCGCCGAGGCGTTGGCGCTGTTCGACATCGACGGCGTCATCCTGACGCGCGGCGAACACGGCATGGCGGTGGCCCGGCGCGGCGCGTCGGTCGACCACATCCCCGCCCATCCGCCGCGCAAGCTGTTCGACGTTTCGGGCGCCGGCGATACCGCGATCGCCACCACGGCGGCGGGTCTCGCGGCCGGCCTCGATCTGACGGACGCGGCAAGGCTCGCCAATATCGCGGCCGGCATCGCGGTCGGCAAGTTCGGCACTGCCACGGTCTCGCTCGAAGAACTGCGCCATGCCATGCGGCTCGACAGCGCCCATGGCGCGATGGACTGGGAGATGGCGGGCGATCTTGTCGGCCAATGGCAGGCGGACGGCGAGACCGTCGGCTTCACGAATGGCGTCTTCGATCTCCTGCATGAAGGCCATCTGCAATCCCTGGAAGACGCCGCCAGCCGTTGCGACCGGTTGGTCGTGGCGATCAATTCAGACAGCTCCACCAAGGCTCTCAAGGGCCCGGACCGCCCGGTCGTCGCCGAGGGCGCGCGGGCGCGGCTCCTGTCGGCGCTGCGGCTGGTCGACGCGGTAGTCATCTTCGATGAGCCCACCCCGATCGATGTGATCACCAGGCTGCAGCCCGACCTGTTGTTCAAGGGGCAGGACTATGCCGGCAAGACCGTGGTCGGCCAGGAGGTCGTGGAAGCGCGCGGCGGACGGGTTGAACTATTGCCACTCGTCGACGGCGTCAGCACGACGGGCATCGTCGAACGACTTGCCAGGCGCGACGGTTGACCCGGCGTCAAGGTCACCGGCCGCACCGTGATCGCCTGACAAAGCACCTCAGGATGGCCTCCTAAGACCCTAGACAAAAAGGTTTTCCGCAAAAAACGAACCGCTTGGCCGGATCAGTGCAGGATCTGGCTGAGGAACAGTTTCGTGCGTTCGTGCTGCGGGTTTTCGAAGAACGGCTCGGGCTCGTTCTGCTCGATGATCTGCCCCTGATCCATGAAGATCACGCGATTGGCGACCTGCCGGGCGAAACCCATTTCATGGGTCACGCAGAGCATGGTCATGCCGCTCTGGGCGAGGTCGACCATGACGTCGAGCACTTCCTTGATCATTTCGGGGTCGAGCGCCGAGGTCGGTTCGTCGAACAGCATGATCTTGGGGTTCATGCACAAGGCGCGCGCGATGGCGACGCGCTGTTGCTGCCCGCCCGACAGCTGGCCGGGATATTTGTGCGCCTGTTCCGGAATACGCACCCGTTCCAGAAAGCCCATCGCGACATCCTCGGCGTCCTTCTTGGGCATCTTGCGCACCCAGATCGGCGCCAGCGTGCAGTTCTCCAAGATCGTCAGATGCGGGAACAGGTTGAAATGCTGGAACACCATGCCGACCTCGCGGCGGATCTCGTCGATCTTCTTGAGGTCGTTGGTCAGTTCGATCCCGTCGACGACGATGCGGCCGCGCTGATGTTCCTCAAGCCGGTTGATACAGCGGATCAGCGTCGACTTGCCCGAGCCCGACGGCCCGCAGATGACGATCCTTTCACCCCGGTTCACCCGGAGATTGATCTCCTTGAGAACATGAAAATCGCCATACCACTTGTGGACATCGGCCATATCGACGGCGATTTCATCCGAAATCGCCATTTCGGCGGGCGTCTTGGCGAGATCTTGAACGGCACTCATGGGTCAACTCTCCAAAGAAAACGGCTATGGCCGGCTGGCGGCGAAAACGGATGGCGCATGACAGCGCTAACTTCGTCGCGTCGTATCGAGCCGGCGCTCCATGAACATCGAATAGCGCGACATGCCGAAACAGCAGATCCAGAAAATGAACCCGGCGAAGATCAAGCCGGTCGCCGGTACCGTCGGCGCCGACCATTCGGCGTCCGCGAAATTGTTCCTGACCGTGCCCAGAAGGTCGAACAGACCGATGATGTAGACCAGGCTCGTATCCTTGAAGAGGCCGATGAAGGTGTTGACGATCCCGGGGATCACCATCTTCAAGGCTTGTGGCAGGATGATCAGATTGGTCTTCTGCCAATAGGACAGGCCGAGCGCGTCGGCGCCTTCATACTGCCCCTTCGGCATGGCCTGCAGCCCGCCGCGAATGACCTCCGCCATATAGGCCGAGGCGAACAGCGCGACGCCGATCAGCGCGCGCAGCAATTTGTCGAAGGTCACCCCCTGCGGCAGGAAGAGCGGCAGCATGACGCTCGCCATGAACAAGACCGTGACCAGCGGCACGCCGCGCCAGACCTCGATGAAGATGATCGACAACAGCTTGATCACCGGCAGGTTGGAGCGGCGTCCAAGCGCCAACAGAACCCCGAGCGGTAATGACACGACGATGCCGGTGACGGCGACGACGAGCGTCAGCATGAACCCGCCCCACAGGGCGGTTTCTACCTGGCGCAGGCCGAACAGCCCGCCGCTCAGCAGGATGAGGGACAGGATCGGCACGGCGACCAGCATGAAGATCGCATTGGCCCGCTTATAGGGCAGGCCCGGAATCGCCATCGGAATGAGGCCGCCGAAGAACAACATGAAGACGATATCGACCCGCCAACGCTCGTCGATCGGATAGCGGCCATAGACGAACTGCTCGAACTTCGCGTTCACGAAGGCCCAGCAGGCGCCGACATTCTCGCCGACACAGGCCGTCCGATCCTCACCGGTCCACACCGCATTGACGAACAGCCAGCTGAACATCGGCGGGACGGCCCAGAGTACGAACAAAGCGCCGAGCAATGTCAGCACCGTATCGGTCGGGCTGGCGAAGAGATTGGCCCGCATCCAGTGGACCATCCCCTTCTCGCTGGCCGGCGCCGGCAAGACATCCGCCGGAACGGGACGGACATAGGCATAAGCGTGATGGCCGCTCACCCGGCCGCCGTCCATGTGCGTGTCGCTCATCGCAGCCTCCCCGTTCAGCGCTCGACCAACGCGACGCGGGCGTTGAACCAGTTCATGAAGCCCGACGTGATCAGAGACAGGCCGAGATAGACGATCATCCAGATCGCGACGATCTCGACCGCCTGGCCGGTCTGGTTGAGCACCGTGCCGCCGATCGACACCAGTTCGGGATAGCCGATGGCGACCGCGAGTGACGAATTCTTCGTCAGGTTGAGACACTGGCTCGTCAGCGGCGGAATGATCACCCGCATGGCCTGGGGGATGACGACGAGCCTTAGGGTCGGTCCGTGCGGCAGGCCGAGCGAATGGGCCGCCTCGGTCTGGCCGTGGCTGACCGCGAGAATGCCGGCGCGCACGATCTCGGCGATGAAGGAGGCGGTATAGACCGACAGGGCCAGGAACAGCGCGATGAATTCGGGCTTCACCTGAATGCCGCCGACGAGATTGAAGCGGGACGCCTCGGGGACCTCGAAGGACAGCGGCGCGCCGGCGAACAAGAAGGCAATGAGTGGCAGTCCTACGATCAGGCCGAGGCTCGTCAGGAATACCGGGAAGATCTGACCGGTCGCCTCCTGGCGCCGCTTGGCCCAGATTCTCAGCCCGATGCTACCGACAACGGCCAGGAGGAACGCCCACATGACGAGCGAGAAACCGTCCTCGAAGATCGGCCGCGGCGTGATGAAGCCGCGATTGTTGAGATAGGTGTCGAGCGGCAGCTCGACGCTTTCGCGCGGGCTCGGCAAGAGCGTCAGGACGCCGAAATACCAGAAGAAGATGACCAGGAGCGGCGGCAGGTTGCGGAACACCTCGACATAGATCGTGGCGATCTTCTGGATCAGCCAGTTATGCGATAGCCGGGCGATGCCGACGATGAAGCCGAGGACAATGGCCGCGAAACAACCGGTAACGGCGACGAGAATGGTGTTGTAGATCCCGACCAGAAGCGCCGTGGCGTAAGTGGAATTGACCGTATAGGGGATCAGGGTCTGGGAAATGTCGAAGCCGGCGCGCTCGTCGAGGAAGCCGAAGCCGGAAGCGATGCCGGCGCGTTCGAGATTGGTCGCCGTGTTGGAAATGATCCAGTAAACGAACAGGAAAACCAGGACGGCGGTGACGAGCTGGGAGACGATCCCGCGCACGCGCGGATCATAGAACCACGAATCGCCGTTCGAGCGCACGTTCACCGGACGCGCGGTCTCTTGTAGTGCCATTCCCGACCCCTCTGGAAGGTGTTGTCGTGTTTATCGGGCTGTCGGTCTGTGTTCGGTACCCGGGCCGGCCAAATTGGCCGGTCCGGACGCCAAAAGTGTTAAAAGGCGCGGGCGCGCGTCTCAGCGGATCGGCGGGGCATACTGGATGCCGCCATCGATCCACAAAGCGTTCAGGCCGCGCGCGATGTCGAGCGGGCTATCGACGCCGATATTGCGCTCGAAGATCTCGCCGTAATTGCCCACGGCGGTAATGACATCCGCCGCCCAGTCATTGCTGATGCCGATCGGGGTGCCGAATTCGCCATCGACACCGAGAAGACGCAGGACGCTCGGATTGTCGGACGATTTCATTTCCTCGACATTGGCCTGGGTCACGCCGAGTTCTTCCGCGTTCAGAAGCGCGAAATGCGTCCACTTGACGATCGAGAACCATTCGTCGTCACCTTGACGGACGACGGGGCCGAGCGGCTCCTTCGAGATGATTTCCGGCAGCACCATGTGCGCGTCCGGATCCGACAGGACGAGGCGCGTCGCATAAAGGCCAGAGGCGTCGGTCGTGATGACGTCGCAGCGGCCGGCGTCATAGGCGCCGTTGATGTCTTCGAGACGCTCGATGACGACCGTGTTCAGCTCCATGTCGTTGGCGGTGAAATAGTCCGCCAGGTTGAGCTCGGTCGTGGTGCCCGGCTGAACGCAGATCGTCGCGCCCGACAGTTCGAGCGCGCTGCTGACGCCGAGATCCTTGCGCACCATGAAGCCCTGGCCGTCATAGTAGTTGACGCCGGCAAAGTTGAGGCCGAGTTCGGTGTCGCGGCTCATGGTCCAGGTCGTGTTGCGGACCAGAACGTCGACCTCGCCCGACTGCAGCGCGGTGAAGCGTTCCTTGGCAGTCAGCGGCGTGAAGCGCACGGCGGTCGGATCGCCGAACACGGCGGCCGCGATGGCGTGGCAATAGTCGACGTCGAAGCCCTTGTAATTGCCCTGGTCGTCGGGCGCGGCGAAGCCGGCGAGGCCGGTGTTCACGCCGCACTGCACGAAGCCCTTCGCCTGCACGTCTTCGAGCGTGGTGGCCTGGGCGGCAATGGTTCCGGCCGAAAACGCGACAGCCGTGCCAAGCGCGGCGGTCAGGAAGGTTTTGTTCATGATGAAGCCTTTTCGGTTGCTCTATCGTGGATCGTCGAAACTACGATAAAGAGCGAGTCCAAAACGCTGGCGCGAAACGCAAAACCGGCGCAGTCAGACCCTCCCCTCGGTCGGGGTGGCCTGGTCGTGACCGTTGAGCCGATCATCGCCAAGCACCCACCCGAGCCACTATCACAAGCGAAGCCTTGCGCAAGGTCAAGAAAATTTCACACAGTGACCACACCCCCGACCACGCCGGCCCATCGGAAAGACAACATTTTCATGACATCGAACGACAGCACATCGCCCGACGGCAAGCGCCAGCAGGCGCCGGAGACCTTTCTGGTGACCGGCGGGCGCACGCCGAGCGAGCAGCACGGCTTCATCAATCCGCCCGTCTATCACGGCTCGACGGTGCTTTTTCCGACCGTCGAGGCGATTTTGTCACGCCAGCGCTATACGGGCTTCCGCGACAAGGGCCAGCCCTACACCTATGGCCTGCGCGGCACGCCGACCATGGACGCGCTGGAAGAGGTCCTGACCGAACTCGAAGACGGCCGGGGAACGGTGCTGCTGCCATCGGGCCTGGCGGCGGTGACATTGTCGTTACTGGCGACGCTCGGCGCCGGCGATCACCTATTGATGGTCGACAGCGTCTACCAGCCAACGCGGATCTTCTGCGACGGGACGCTGAAGCGCATGGGCGTCGAGACGACCTATTACGATCCCTATGCCGGAGCCGGCATCGCCGATCTCATCCAGCCCAATACGAAGGCGGTCTTCACCGAAAGTCCCGGCTCGCAGACCTTCGAGATCCAGGACGTCCGGGCGATCGCCGAGGTGACCCATGCGATGGGCGACATCGCCGTCATCATGGACAATACCTGGGCGACGCCGCTCTTCTTCAAGCCGCTCGATCACGGGGTCGATCTCGTCGTCTATGCGGGCACGAAGTATTTCTGCGGCCATTCCGACGTCCTGATGGGCTCGATCACAGCCAATGACCGCTGGTGGCGTCGGCTGCGCGACACCCATGACGAGATCGGCATGTGCCTCGCGCCCGACGACGTCTATCTGGTGCTGCGGGGCCTGCGCACCATGGGGGTGCGGCTGCCGCGGCACCAGGAAAACGCGCTCACGGTCGCGCGCTGGCTCGAAGGGCGGCCCGAGGTGCGGCGCGTCCTGCATCCGGCGCTGCCGTCGCATCCCGACCACGCCGCGTGGCAGGCCCAGTTCTCGGGCGCGAGCGGGCTGTTCTCGATCGAGATGCAACCCGGCGACCGGGCCGCGCTGTCGGCCTTTCTCGATCCTCTCGACCATTTCGGCATGGGCTATTCCTGGGGCGGCTATGAAAGCCTCGCCGTGCCCTTCGACTGTTCGGGTTACCGCACCGCGACGACATTCGCGGCCGACGGGCCGATGATCCGGCTCCATATCGGGCTCGAACATACCGACGACCTGATCGCCGACCTCGAGGCCGGGCTTGCCCGCTGGCGCGCCGCCGGCGGCTCGGCCGGCTGAACCGGCTACTGGCCCCCTGCCCGCCATCCCCACCCCCTAGACAGGCCCGGACCGGCAAGATGATGCCCAACTCCTACATTATCTGCGGCACGCCGCGATCGGGCAGCACGCTTCTCTGCCGGCTCCTGGCAGCGACGGGCATGGCTGGCAAGCCGAACTCGTTCTTCCGCGCCCCATCGATCGACGACTGGGCGGACGATTGGGGCCTGCCGCCCCGCCACGAGATGACCGAAGCCGATTTCGCCGAGGTCTATCTAAAGGCCGCGATCGCCGAAGGCGAAAACGGGACCGGTATCTTCGGGCTGAGGCTCATGCACGAAAATCTCGCCGACGCCATGGCCATGATCGACAGGGTCCATCCCGGGCTCGGAAGCGATCCGACGCGCTTCGAGGCCGCCTTCGGCCCCGTGCTCTATATCCACCTGTCGCGCGGGGACAAGGTGGCGCAGGCGGTATCGCTGGTGAAGGCCGAACAAACGGGGCTGTGGCATCGGGCCGCCGATGGCAGCGAACTGGAGCGGCTCGCTCCGCCGGCGGACCCGGCCTACGACTTCGACCGGATCGACGGCCATGTCACCGCGCTTGAAGGACATGACGCCGGATGGCGGCGCTGGTTCGATGCCCATGACATCAGCCCTGTCCGCATCACCTATGAAAGGTTGAGCGCCGATCCCGGCGTGGTTCTGGCGCAACTTCTCGACCACCTGGGCCGCGACGCGGCCAATGCCCTCCAAGCGGAGCCCGATGTCACGAAGCTAGCGGATACGATCAGCGATGCCTGGATCGCCCGTTACAGGGTGGAGAAAGCATCGGCCGGCTGAGATCGCGTGCGCCGGCCGGCATCGAGAAAGCGTTCTCTAGAACGCATCCAGTGACCCCTGGTTCCCTGGATGCGTTCTAACCCATTGATTTTAGACAATTCCCAATGCGAAACCGGTTTCCACTTTCACTGGAATTGCCCTGGCGCCACCATCCATTGGCGCGTCTTGCAGGCACATTGAAGCGGTAGTCCTACCAAAGCTTCTGCGCCAGCCGGATCAATATAACCGCCATATTTTGCCGCTTATCTTGTCCTATTGGCCACGCATCTATTGATCTTCGTCAAGTCGCGCCGCTGTCTTTATCTTCCGATTCGATGTGCTTACGATAGGCATCGACAGCAACCTGCATCGCTTCCCAGTGCCGTTCTACCTGATCCTGTATGTCGGTGGCAGCTTCTTCGCCTCCATGCTTGACGCGATCGAAAAACTGGTCAACCTCTGCTCGCGCTTCGGCCAACTCAGTCCTCAATCGCGCAAGCTGCTCTTTGTTCCATGCGTCAGCTTTTTTACCTTCTTCTTCCGCTTTTTTCTCCAAAACCGCGAGATCGGCTTCAAATTTGTCGTAGTCGTCCTTGGTCTTTTGAAGGAAATCGGAAATTACGCTCATCATCCCGTCCTATCATGGTATCAGGCCCAACCGCAGGTGCCCGGCGCAGCTATTCTCGCGCGGGCCAGCGCGATGAAGTGAGTCACTGTTAACGGCAACATCGGATGGTTCAGGCAACACCAGCAGGGAGACAGACGGCGTCGGTGCCGTCGCTTGATCGCGCGCTGATCGAAGAACAGCTCAAGCGGGTGCTCGAAAGCGCGCACTTCGCAGAGACGACACGGATCAAGCGCTTTCTGGGCTATGTCGTCTCGGAAACGCTGGAGGGCCGGTCCGATCAGATCAAGGGCTACACGCTCGGCATCGACGTCTTCGACAAGCCGGCCGATTTCGACCCCAGCGCCGACACGATCGTGCGCGTCCAGGCCAACAAGCTGCGCGCGCGGCTGGACCTCTACTATGCCAATGAAGGGCGTGGCGACCCGGTCCGCATTCACATGCCCAAGGGCCACTACACGCCGGTCTTCGAGATCGCCGTCGATCCCGGTTCCGGCGCCGACGGGCTTGATGGCAAGCCGGGCGATCCGCGCCTGTCGCTCGCGGTGATGCCATTCGAAAATCTCAGCGGCGATCCGGCTCAGGATCCGCTGGCCATCGCCTTCACCGAGGAGATCATCACCGCCATCGCCCGCTTCCGCGAGTTGCGCGTCCTGTCGCGTCACGTCACCGCGCAATATTGCGACAGGGCGCGCGACCCGCGAAAGCTCGGGGCCGATCTCGGGGTCCGCTATCTGGTGGACGGCACGTTCCGGCAGCTGGACGACAAGATCCGCGTCAGCGCGCAGCTGGTCTGCGCCCGGACCGGCGATCAGGTATTGTCCGAGATTTTCGATCGCGACCTGAGCGCGGAAAGCATGTTCGACATCCAGGACGATGTCGCCGCCCGCACCGCGGCCAAGATCGCCGAACCGCATGGCTATATCCATCGAGCCGGCGCGCGCCACCGGGCCGAGACCAAGGCGCTCGATGCCTATCAGGCCCGCCTTCTGGCTACCGAATATTGGCGGGTGCCGTCGCAGGCCGCCCATCGCCGCGTCCGCGGCCTGCTCGAAAAGGCGGTCAGCATCGACCCCGGCTATGCCGGCGCCTGGGGCATGCTATCGATCCTCTATGGCGACGAATACCGGTTCAATTTCAACCCCCGCTCGGACAGCCCGTCGGTCGAGCGGGCATTGCAGGCTGCCGAGACATCCGTCGATCTCGATCATCTGAACGCGACGGGGCTGCACGCGCTGTTTCTGGCGCATTTCCATCTCGGCAATGTCGACGCCTTCGAGGCGGCCGCCCGGCAGGCTTTGTCGGTCAATCCGAACTATCCGGACATGCTGGCCGATCTGTCGGTCTGCTGGTCGTTGACGGGCGATCTCAGTGCGGCGCGGGCCGCCAATACGCGTGCGATCGAGCTCTGCCCCAACCCGCCCGGCTGGTTTCACGGCGCGACCTTCCTGATGGAATTCATCGACGGGCGCTATGAGCAAGCACTTACGGCGACGCGCAAGATCGGCAACGCGCTTTGGAGCGGTCCGGAGCTCTACGAGGCGATCTGCCTCAGCATGCTGGGACGGCGCGACGAGGCCGAGCAAAGACTGACGGCCTTCGTCCTGAACCGCGCCGATCCCGGCGCTCTGCTGCCGCATATCTTCGAGGTCTGGAAAGTGCCCGAGCCCCTGCGCCGCCGCCTTCTCGATGCCGTCGACACCATCCCGTCCGGACATCTTGTCGTCAGGGCGCGATAGGCGTCGCGGCCCGAGGTCGTCGCAATCGACGAATCGAGCCAGATGACGGTGGCGACCCCGGCAGGATTCGAACCTGCGACCATCGGCTTAGAAGGCCGGTGCTCTATCCAGCTGAGCTACGGGGCCTGATCCTTGTTTCCGTTTTTGGCACGCCACGGCGTCAAGCCGTTATCCGCCAACCCGAAGGCGCGTGTCGCTTAGAGCATCATCCGTTCAGATCGAAGCGTTTCGCGCCGTAATCCGGACGCACAAGGATGCTCCGACACTTCAAAATATAGAGCAGCTTGTCTGCGCCGTCCCAGACGCAGGTTGCTCTAATGGCTCCAGGGCTGGCGCCGGTCGGCGCGGAAATTGTCCGCATAGGCGATTTTGCGCCGCTTCGGCCGATGCTCCTGCTCGACATTGACCTCGACACCGTTCTTCTCGGCATAAGCGAGCGCCTCGTCGAGACTATCGAAGCTCAGCCTGAGCTGCTGCATCATGTCCGACGAACTGGTCCAGCCCATCAGCGGTTCGACCGAACGCGGCGCGGTCTGTTCGAAATCCATGACCCATTTCCTGGTCTTTGCCTTGCCGGACTGCATGGCCGTCCGCGCCGGGCGCAGAATTCGCGCGCGCATCCCTCGCCTCCCGCTGCTCGCCGTCTCTGTTTCGCTCGTTTCGGCCGCGGCCGAAAGCTCTCAAAATGGTCGGGGCAGCAAGATTCGAACTTGCGACCCCCTGGTCCCAAACCAGGTGCGCTACCGGACTGCGCCATGCCCCGACGATCCCGTGGCGCTTAACACGAAAGACGCGACGAGCGCCACCGGTGATCGCCACAAGGTCACTCGCCCCTCCACCCAAGGCCGGCGGGGCCTTCAGCGCGGCGCCGGCAGGACGAGCCGGTCGCCGGGGCGCAGGCCGATGCGGTCGGTCGTGCCGGCGACGACTTCCAGCACATAGCGGACCGGCTCACCGGAGGCGACGATACGTTCAGACAACGGCGTGGTCGCGCGCTCGATGCGATGCACCACCCCGTTGTCGAAGATGAACACCATGTCGAGCGACACATAGGTATTGCGCATCCACATCGATACCGGCCTGGTGCGGCCGAAATCGAACAGCATGCCGGCATCGGGCGACAGTGTTCGCCGGAACATCAGCCCGCGCGCCTGCTGCTCGGGCGTCAGGGCCAGCTCGACGTCGAACGGATAGTGGCCGGTCGCAGTCTCGACGATGACGGTGTCGCGGTCGAAGACGATATCGGCGGGCGGTTCCTCGGCCGCCGCCACGCCCGCCAGCACGATGAGCCAGAGCAGCAGCACGGCCTTGCAAGCCGCAGACACCGCACCCAGCCACCCCGAAGCGGGTCCGCCCGGCGCCAGAGCCGGCTCACGTCGCGGCGGACCGCTCAATGGGATTGCGGGCTACCGCCATGTTCCGGCAGCGGCTTGAGTTCGGCCGCCATCAGCCCCTTGGGGCCAGGGCCGAAACGGGCCAGCAATTCCTGGCCGGGACGCAATTCGGCGAAACCGAAGCGGCGCAGGGTTTCCATATGGACGAAGATATCATCGGTGCCGTCGCCGCGGCTGAGGAAGCCATAGCCGCGCACCCGGTTGAACCATTTCACCACGACGCGCTCATACTCGCCGTCGGGCGTCACGCTGACATGGGTTCGGACGGGCTGCTGGGACGGATGGACGGCCGTCGATTCGTCCATGCTGATGACCCGGAAGGCCTGCAGCCCGCGCGGCCGGTTCAGCGCCTCGCAAACGATGCGCGCACCTTCATAAGCCGTCTGGAACCCGTCGCGGCGCAGGCAGGTGACATGCAGCAGAACATCCGACTGGCCACCATCGGGCTCGATGAAGCCATAGCCCTTGGCCACGTCGAACCATTTGATGCGGCCGACGATCTCGACGACATCGACGGTCGTGTCCGGCACGGATGTCGCGTCGCCCCGCTCCCGTGGCGACTCGTCGGTTGCCATCACGCCACTCCTACGCACCATATCTGCCCCGGACTTGGCCGGCACATGATTCGTCTACAAGAATAACACCGCCACGCGGCAGTGAAAGCGCGTTTTCCGGGCATCAGGCAGATTCTCCACCGATTTAACGCTGTTCTGGTGTGAATACCCTGGGTAGAAAATCAGAGAGATCATATCGCATGACGCGATCGGCCAGATCGTCGAGCTCGGTCGGCTCGCCATTCACGATGACGAGGGCCGCGCCGCGCTCGGCGGCCAATGCGGGCAAGCCGGCCGCCGGCCAGACGCTCAGCGACGACCCCAGCACCAGAAACAGATCACATGCCTCGGCCGCCGCGATCGCTTGGGCCATGGGCTGTTCGGGCATGGCCTGGCCGAAGGAGATCGTCGCGGTCTTCACCAGACCACCGCAGGCCCGGCAATCGGGCGGCTCGCCCGTTACCGCGACATGGTCGCGGATCTCATCGAGCTCATGACGCAGACCGCAGGCCAGGCAGGTCGCGTAGCTGCCATTGCCATGCAGTTCGATCACCCGCTCGGCCGCAATGCCGGCATTCTGATGCATGTTATCGATGTTCTGGGTGATGACCTTCAGGACCCGGCCACTGGCGACGAGATCGGCCAGCGCCAGATGGCCGGGCCCGGGTCTCGCGGCGCGGAAGACGTCCTCCATGGCGAATTTCCGCCGCCAGGCCTCGCGCCGCATCTCGGCCGAGGCGACAAAGCTCTGGAAGTCGATTGGCATATTGGTTTTCCACAGCCCGCCTGGCCCGCGGAAATCGGGAATGCCACATTCGGTGCTCATGCCCGCGCCGGTGAAGACGGCGATGCGCGCGGCCTCGTCGATCATGGCGCGCAACCGGGCGACATCGTCCGCCGACCCGGCGCTGCCGGTTTTCACAACATTTGGCTGGCGATCTATCATCTTGTCGTCCTTGCCGATTCGCACATCGGATACATGTGATCGTCATTATGATCGACCATCATCCTACCGCCCGTATCTAAAGGTCCGACAGTTCCGCGAAAGGATCGACGCCGAAATGCGCTATCTTCACACCATGGTCCGCGTCGCCGATGTCGACGCCTCGCTCGATTTCTACTGCAACAAGCTCGGGCTCGAGGAAGTCCGTCGCTATGACAGCGAACAGGGCCGTTTCACGCTGATCTTCCTGGCGGCGCCGGCCGATTCGGCGCGGGCGACAGAAGAGCGCGCGCCACTCCTGGAGCTGACCTATAACTGGGATCCGGAAACCTATACGGGCGGGCGCAATTTCGGTCACCTCGCCTTCGAGGTCGACGACATCTACGCGACCTGCGCCAAGCTCCAGGCCGACGGCGTGACGATCAACCGGCCGCCGCGCGACGGAAACATGGCCTTCATCCGCTCGCCGGACAACATCTCGATCGAATTGCTGCAGAAGGGTGCGGCGCTGCCCAAGCAGGAGCCCTGGGCATCGATGGAGAATACCGGCGTCTGGTGAGCCTACCGTCGCGTCATCCCGTGTTCTAGATCGACTTAGTCGAAAAACGGCAAGACACTCGATTTTGAGACGTTGGCGCAGCTTTTCGGCACCATCCCTGGCGCAGGCTGCTTCACGGCCCCGAAGCGGTGAAAATTCTCCCAAAGACCGCTTGATGGCCGGAGTCTTTGCCCCTATAACGCCGCTTCCGCGCTGCGCCCTTCGTCTAGCGGTCTAGGACGCCGCCCTTTCACGGCGGAAACACGGGTTCGAGTCCCGTAGGGCGTGCCAGATACAATAAAATCAACAGATCGATAGCTCTTATCCAACATTTTTGATTCGTTGATTTTATTGCGGTTTTTCCGCTGCTCATCGCACCTTTCCCGGGATCCATGGCGCAAGAGAGCGCACCATTGATCCGTGAGCACCCTCAACGCACTCCCGACACAGTCTGATAGTATAGACTTGCGGTCCGAGCGTTGGGGCTGTGGGGCTGGCCATGAGTGACGAAGACGATCTTGACGGTATTGTCCGCGAATTGGGGACGCTTTCGGCCGTCGCAAGAGACGCGGATCTCTTGAGGCTGGCTCACCTCATCGAGACCGCCAAGTCGGCCGCCGTCCTTGCCCGATTGCAACACGAGATGGCTAGCGCTGCTGACACAGCTCGTAAATGACCATGTCGAGCAGGTAGACGATAAACTCGTCGCGACCGACGAAGTCCTCTCTGATATAGCGCAGCATCGCGAGCATGGGCTCGATGTTGCTATGCTCTGATTTCAAGACCTTCAGTGCTCGCATCTGCGATGCCCCTTTGTGTTCGGTCCGATGGTGCGGCCACCGGAATCATCGCTTCCGCATGACCAGGATGCGCCACCGTCAGTGCGTATATCGGGGCTCCGTGCATCAAACCGTCGAGCCCCAACAGGTCTGAGATTTTTGAGTGATCGAGCGCCGCCGACGGACAGGCTGACAGTCCGCGTTCCGTCGCCGCAAGCATGATGTTCTGGCCGATGTGCCCCGCCTCGATCAGAACAACCCTGTAGGCGTTCGCGTCGTGATACTTCCAGGCGGATCGGTCGAAATAGGCGACCAGAATGATCATGACCGGCATGTCATCGGCCCACTCCTGACCGCCAATCAGCTCGGACAGGAGCGGCAGGTCGGCCCCGTCGATCGGCTCAAGAGCGTGATCAACAGCCGAATAGTGGTAGACGCCAGCCGCGAGCCCATCCACGCGCCGCGCGCACACGAACGCCTCATAAGGGTTCCGCGCGCCGCCCGACGGCGTCATCGACAGCGGTAGCGAGACGCCGACACCGTTACGGGTGTGACCGACGATGCCAAGCCCGGCGAACAGGCAGTCCGCGACATCCTCTAGGGCCACCGTCGGAGCCGACGCTGACCGTATCGTGCGCCGCTGTGCCATGACCTCAAGGACAGGCGATGGCGCTCTTGGCAACATGATTTGCTCGGCGGGAGGCAGCATTCGCGAGAAGAGCGCCGGTGCCGGTTGCCCGGATACGAGCCGCTCACGCTGAACAGCTTCACCTTCTTCGACCGTCATGCATGGCCGATCACGGACCGACTGATGGAAAAGCGCTGCGGGAAGGCCCCAATTCCAGTCCGCGACGAAGCGCGCTTCGTCATGAGCGACAAGGCTTCCCTCGGCAACGATCGCCGAAACGTCGATCAAGGCCTCAACCTGCGCGTCAAACACGCGTTCCTGCGCCCCGAGTTTCGCGCAGATGTCCGCGACCTCGGTCCATTCATCGACCATCGGCAGGAAGGCCAGCAGGTCCTGCGAGCAAGCGAAGGACTTCTTGCTCAGATAGTTGAAACCAAGCAACTGGCCGTTCTCACGCAAGAACACGAGGGTGCGTGCCGCCCGAATACGCATTGCGATCTCCCAAAGAAAAGCCCTGCCGCCATTGTCGGCGGCAGGGCTCGCTGGTTATTGCTTGTTGTAGCACATGGCCTTTGTATTCAGGCTCGACGCGCTGGAAATGGGCTTCACGTTGATGTTGAGAACACCGGTCTTCATGTCTATCTCCTTTGTTTGCGCCCCACGAAAAGGACGCATACATTCGACCGGAGTATTGGGAGATTGGAAATTCTCGCGAAATGCGAAGGGGGCTCGCGACCTTCGCGCCTTTAGCGAAGCTCGCGCTCAATGACCGTTGAGGCGTTCCGGCCTGGCGGTCTGGCGACCTTGATTGAGCGGCGATACGGACAGATCCAGCGGTTGTAGCATCCGAGCCAATTGAGCACCGCGATCGGCAAGGGCATCGACGACGGCTGCTTCTATCGCCGGATCATCGACCGAATAGGCGCGAGCGCTGGCCAGGGCCCTTCTCAGGGACAACCGTTCCGACACCTTCGAAATCACAACGGGGCAAATCACCGGCGCCGTCCCAAGGACAGCGGCGTGTCCAACCAGGAGCGGCCGCTCGCTGGTCGTCCATGCGACCGTAATCAGCGTCGGCTCTTGATTGCCGACCTGATTGAGCCCGACGAAATGAAGATGCTGTCTGCGGTCCATCACGACGCCGGTGTGATCACCGCCATAATCCGCCCACCAGCTGCCGCGCGGCTCCGCAAAGCCGGTGAGCCGGCGAAAGACCGTCGAGCGCCCCTCATGCCACACGATCATGATGGCCCGGACGATCATGTTCGGGTCGGTGGGCTCGCCGAACGTCACGAAATACCGGCCGCATTCGAGAGCGGACGGTCGTTCGGCCTCGGCGATCCTTGATAGCCTCGCGGATAGTTCGGACCGCTCAACCGTTAGCGAAATCCCCTCCGAGTCGACCACCTCGTCGCGAAACAAATCGGCTGGCTTGACGCCGAAATAGCGCGCGATCCGATCCTGGTTGTTTTGATCGGGGAGGGACGAGCCGTTGAGGTATTTGTTGAACTGCTGACGGTTGATACCCGTCTCTCGGCATACGGATGCGATCGACCCCCGCGCTTCGCACAAACGCCTCAGATTGCGACCGAAGATCTCCCGTAGCATCACAATCGCCCAGCCGGCCTGGTTGCTGTGATTCTAGGTTAACGTGTAAAACGCTGAGGGCAATAGGGGGAACCATATGCTCCTTAAGGATAAGTCGGGCGCCGCGAGAATCGACGCTTCAGCCTCCTTAGACGGCAAATGCACTTAATAGTTGCATTATTCGCGCGCCTGCCGTTCTCTCGCATGTCTACGCAAGGCCCACGCGTCGCGCGTTCAGTTCCCGCGCTTTGTGGCGAGGTATCGGCCCTGTCTACACCGGGGTGCCATCCCTTGCGCGAAGCCGGGCCGGAAGCGTTCTTGTCGAGCGTCTTGGAGGTTGGGCCCCGAGGAGCAGGCGGCCTTGATAACGACTGTGCTCGGATGCACGAGCCGCAAAACAGGGCAACTTCTCCGCCCCCTTGTCCAGGACGCAAGGGTTCGCCCCCGGGGTATCGGGGCGTCCACGACATCTTATCTGCTTGTCTGTGCCGTTCCAGCGCGCATGCCCCTAAGGCACCAGCCAGGCCACGTCCTCGCTCTCGTCCGACCACAGAAACAATGCCCGCCGATGACCGCCAGCGGCGAGATAGAGCCATTCGAGCCGATCGAAACGCATGACGACGGCGCGGAAATGCTCGAGCCCGGCATCGGGATCATCGGCCCCGGGCATGGCGAAGGCCCCGCCGTCCGGGATCTCGGCACCCGGCGACGGCTCGGTCCGGTAGCAGGCGCGGCTGAAGGACCGCGTCGCCTGCCAGGCGCTCGCCTGAACCGCGTCATCGACATGCACCTGGGCGCGACCGGTGAGCCGGATCTGGATCTTCGCGACCGGGTCATAGGCGTGAACGGCGATCACCGGATTGGCGGCGATTTCGTAGATCTTGCGCGAGCGGATGTCGGTGTGAAAGCGCAGGCTGCGCGCTTCCGCGTCGAAGCCGCGCAGCACCACGACGCGCACGGATGGCGCGCCATCGGCGGCGATCGTCCCGAGGGTCACCGTGTGGCATGCCGACCGCCGGTCGCGCACCCCGCGCGCGAACATCTCGAAGGCGGTCGAGCGCACCGCATCGAGACAGTGGTAATGGTCCGGCTCGCGCCGATCGCCGGCATCGCCGACCTGTGTTTCCGGTCCAGCCGCGTCGCGGCGGGCGGTGACGAGGCCGCTGATCCCGTCATCCAAGCTGTCGTCCATGCCGGTGCCCTCCCCTCGCGCGTCAGGCCGTCGGAAACGCCGCGTCGCGGACGGTGACGACGACATCGTCGCGCCCGCCATACCGATCGCGGCGCAAAACGCCAAGAAGATGGACCGGACGGTCTCGCCCCGCAAGCAAGGCATCGCCCAAAGCGGTCTGTTCGGCGCGAAAGGCGATGCCGGAGACCGACGCGCCATCGCCGGCCCGCAGGCGCAGGCGAATATGCCCGCCCTTGACCGGGGAGGCCGACAGCCGATGGGCGGGAAAGGCGAAGACGGGTTCGGGATTGCCGGCGCCATACGGGCCGGCGCGGTCGAGGAGATCACAGAGATCGCGCGTCGCGCCCGCCGCCGTCAGCGCGCCGTCGACCCTGGTCGACGACCGGGCCACCGCGTCGGACACATCCTCGGCGAGATGCGCTGCCAAGCCCGCCTTGAGACGTGGCAGTTCGGCCTCCATGACCGTCAGCCCAGCCGCCATGGCATGGCCACCGCCTTTGACCAGAACACTATCGCGGACAAGCGCCCGCACCGCGGCGCCAAGGTCAACGCCCGAGATCGAGCGCGCTGATCCAGTCCCCCGCGCTCCATCGAAGCCGATCGCGACCGCCGGCCGGTTGTAGCGTTCCTTCAGGCGCGCGGCGACGAGGCCGAGAAGCCCCGGATGCCAGTCGGCCGCGCCGGATACGACGATGACGGGCTGATCGGACAGGCCGCGCGCCTCGACCTGCGCCACCGCATCCTCCAGCAAACCCGCTTCGAGCGCCTGGCGCTCGCTGTTCAGCTCGTCGAGCCGCTGGGCGATAGCTTCGGCCTCGACCGGATCGTCGAGCGTCAATAGGCGCGCGCCGAGGCTCGCATCACCGATGCGCCCGCCGGCATTGATGCGCGGGCCGAGCAGAAAGCCGAGATGATAGGCGGTGACCGGCCCCTGCACGCGCGCGACCCGCATCAGCGCATTGAGGCCGGACTTGTCCGGCGCCTGCAACAATCGGAGCCCCTGGCGCACGAAAGCGCGGTTGAGGCCGCGCAGGCGCGCCACATCGGCCACCGTGCCGAGCGCGACGAGATCCAGAAGGCCCATCAGATCCGGCAGATCGGCCTGCCCACGCGCCCTCAGCCGCCGTGACATCTCGACCAGCACCATGAAAACGATGCCCACGGCGGCGAGATGGCCGAGATCGGACAGGTCGTCCTGCCGGTTGGGATTGACCAGCGCCACGGCCTCGGGCAACGCCGTCTCAGCCTGATGGTGGTCGAGGACGATCGTATCGAGCCCCAGCACGCGGGCGCGGTCGAGCGCCGAGAAGGAGGTGGTGCCGCAATCGACGGTCACCAGAAGCTGCCCGCCGCGCGCCGCGATCTCCTCGATGGCCGCGTCGTTCGGCCCATAGCCGTCGAGCAGCCGGTCGGGAATACGGATCTCGGCGGTCACCCCAAGCGCCTTCAAAAACCGCCACAGAAGCGCCGAGGATGTGGCGCCGTCGACATCGTAATCGCCGAAGATGACGATGGCCTCGCCAGCATCGACCGCCTGGATCAACCGCTCGGCCGCCTTGTCCATGTCGGCGAGGACGAGCGGATCCGGCATCAATGTCTTGAGTTTCGGGTCGAGATAGGCCTCGGCCGCCTCGGGCGCGACACCGCGCGCGATCAGAACCCGCGCCAGCGTGTCCGGCAGGCCGGTCCGCTGCACCAGTGCTTCGGCCTGGGCGCGCTCGGGCGCCGACAGGGCGTCGACCCATGTCTTGCCGGTGACGGACGTCGCGACGTCCAGAAAGGGCCTCGGTTCGGTCGCCATTAGCAGATGCTACACGCCCGGCACCGCCGGGTCAGCCGAACTTGCTGCCGTCCTGGTGTTCGGCCGAGATGTGGCGGACGGTCTTGGTCGACGACCGCATGACGACCGTATGCGTCTTGATCTTGGGGCCGAAGCGCACACCGTCGAGCATGTTGCCGTCGGTGACGCCGGTCGCGGCGAACAGGACATCGCCGCGCGCCATTTCCTCCATGGCATATTTGCGGTCGGGATCGTCGATGCCCATCGCCTTGGCGCGATCGCGCTTTTCCTTGCTGTCGAGCACGAGCCGGCCCTGCATCTGCCCGCCGATGCAGCGCAAGGCGGCGGCCGCGAGAACGCCTTCGGGCGCCCCGCCGGTGCCGAGATAGATGTCGATGCCGGTTTCCTCGGTGTCGGTCGTATGGATCACGCCGGCGATATCGCCATCGCCGATCAGCCGGATGCCGGCGCCGGTGCGCCGCACCGCCTCGATCAGGGCCGCATGGCGGGGCCGGTCGAGGATGCAGGCGGTGACATGCTCGGCATCGACGCCCTTCGCCTTGGCGAGGGCCGCGATATTGTCTTCCGGCGAGGCGTCGAGATCGACCACGTCCTTGGGATAGCCGGGACCGATCGCGATCTTGTCCATATAGACATCGGGCGCGTTGAGCAGGCTGCCGGCCTCGGCGAGCGCGATCACGGCCAGCGAATTGGGCAGGTCCTTGGCACAGATCGTGGTGCCTTCCAGGGGATCGAGCGCGATATCGACCTCGGGGCCCTGCCCGGTCCCGACTTCTTCGCCGATATAGAGCATCGGCGCCGAATCGCGTTCGCCCTCGCCGATCACCACCGTGCCGCGAATGGGCAGCCGGTTCAGTTCGCGCCGCATCGCGTCGACGGCGGCCTGATCGGCGGCCTTCTCGTCGCCGCGCCCGCGCAACCGGGCCGCCGCGACGGCGGCGCGCTCGGTCACGCGCACCAGTTCAAGGGTCAGGATACGGTCGATGACCTGAGACAGGGGGGCGCTTTCCGGCATGGGTCCCTCATTCCTTCCTGTGGATGTCATTCTCTCTTGGCGTCCGGTCGCGTCCCGATCGGATGTTCGCCGCATGATACCCGGCGGCACGGGCCTCAGGCGACGTCGACCGCCGGTTCGATGCGGATCATGTAAGGCTTTCCGGCGACATGGCCGTCGCTCTCGATGGCGGCCATGGCGGCGCGCATATGCGCCTCGGTCGTGTCATGGGTGATCAGCACCACCGGCCTGACCTGTCCGGCCATGCCGTCGCCACCCTGCTGGCCGGGGTCATCGGCAAGGTCATGGGCGGATTTCTGCACGATGCTTTCGAGCGAGATGCCGGCCTCGGCCATGCGGGTGGCGATGGCCGCGAAGGCGCCTGGCCGGTCGTGCACCGCAAGGCGCATGTAATAGGAGCCGGTATGTTCGCGCATCTTGGTCGAGCCGGCGCGGACGAGGCCATCCGCCGACCGGCCGAACATCGGCGGCACATGGCCGCGCGCGAGATCGACCAGATCGGCGACCACCGCCGAGGCGGTGGCATCGCCGCCGGCGCCGGGGCCGACCAGCATCACCTCGCGCACCGCGTCCCCGTCGAAGGCGACCGCGTTCAGAACACCGTGGATCTCGGCCATGGCGGCGCTCAGCGGCACCATGGTGGGCGTGACGCGCTGTTCGATGCCGGCTCGGGTTACGCGGGCGACGCCGAGAAGTTTGATGCGATAGCCGAGCTCCTCGGCGGCCTTGAGATCGGCCGGCGTGATCGACGAAATGCCTTCGATATGAACGCCGGCGATGTCGACCTCTGTGCCGAAGGCAAGGGCCGCCAGGATGGCCAGCTTGTGGGCGGCGTCGAAGCCGCCGATATCGAAGGTTGGATCCGCTTCGGCATAGCCGAGCCGCTGGGCTTCGGCGAGGCAGGTCTCGAAATCGAGGCCCTCGCGCTCCATCCGCGTCAGGATGTAGTTGCAGGTGCCGTTCAGAATGCCGAAGACGCGGGTGATGCGGTTGGCGGCCGCGCCCTCGCGCAGCGCCTTGACGATCGGGATGCCGCCCGCCACCGAGGCCTCGTAATGGAGCGCCGCACCGGCGGCCTGGGCGGTGCGCGCCAGATCATTGCCGTGATGGGCGAGCAGCGCCTTGTTGGCGGTCACCACATGCCGGCCCGCCGCGAGCGCGGCCGTCACGCTTTCGAAGGCCGGCCCGGCCTCGCCGCCGATCAGTTCAACGAAAGCGTCGATATCGTCCCGGCGGGCCAGCGCGACGGGATCATCCACCCAGTCGATTCCGTCGAGCGCGATCCCCCGGTCGCGCGACCGGTCGCGGGCCGAGACCGCGACGATCTCGATCGGCCGGCCGGCGCGCGCCGCGATGAGATCGGCATTGTCGCGCAGAAGCCGCACGGTCGCGGCACCGACCGTGCCCAGTCCAGCAATTCCGATCCGCAGCGGCGCGGTCATGTGATGCAGTCTCCAAAGGACCGGCCGGGAAAGGCGAGCGGTGTCGGGGCCGGTTGTCGCGACGGGGTTGTGCCGGTTTTGACCGTAAGGCGCAAGAGACGGCGCCACGCTTCCCCCCGTTAGCGATCCGCGCCACGCCGCTTCTCCACAACAGTCGGCGCGGACATGGCAGAGGCTTGGGTCATGGCGACAGGTCGACCGGTCCCGACGACGATGGGGCCTGGCTGGCTTCGGCCTCGGGTGCCGGCCGGCCGGGTGCGGGTGGCAGCGCTTCGCGGGCGTTTTCGAGTTCGCTGATCGCTTCCTGGATCTCCGCCGGCGTCAGCGGTTCGCTCTCGCGGTCCGGCGTGGCGAAGATGCCCGGTGCCGGCCGGCTCGCTTCGCGCAGATTGTCCGGCGTTTCCTGAAAGGTCGGAATGATCATTTCCTCGGTCGCGTCGGCACAGGCACTTAGCCAGCAAACCAAAGCCGCCGCGACCGCCGCGCGCCACGCTTTTCGGACGTCGGACTCGGCGTTGCCCCGCGTTCTAACGAAGAGCGATGATCGGATTGTCATATTTCATGCCTATCAAGCATTGACGGACCGATGTGATAGCCAATGTGACGGACTTGGCGCTAATGCCCCAATGTGTCAAAACCGGGGGCAAGCTTCCGGAGAGTTGCCATGCATGGAAACACGCCCCCTCCCTCGCCGGACTTGCCTTTCGGACCGGCATCCTTGTCGGATTCCGAAGCGATGTCGCGCAATCTCGCGCAGCTGGCCGAGGAGAGCAATCGCGCGATCGCAGCCCTGATCGGCAATACGACCGATGGCGGCTATACGCCGCTGACCCAGGCCGAGACCAATCAGGCGATCAAGACGCTGGCCTCGGTCGCCGAGCGCTGGATGGCCGATCCCAAGAAGGCCATCGAGGCGCAGACCTCGCTGATGAGCAGCTATCTCGAAATCTGGCGGCGCACGGTGCACCGGCTCGCCGGCGAGACGATGCGACCGGTCACCGAACCCGATCCGGGCGACCGCCGGTTCCGCGATCCCGACTGGTCCGACCACCCGCTGTTCGATTTCTACAAGCAGATCTATCTCGTAACCTCGCGCTGGGCCGAGGATCTGGTCGACCGCACCGACGAGATCGACGCGCACACCAAGCACAAGGCGCAGTTCTATGTGCGCCAGATCGCGGCCGCCATGGCGCCGTCGAACTTCGTGATGACCAATCCGGAACTGTTGCGCGAGACGCTTGAAACCAATGGCGACAATCTGGTGCGCGGCATGCGCATGCTGGCCGAGGACATCGAGCGCGGCAATGGCGAACTACGCCTGCGCCAGTCGGATCCGGAAGGCTTCGGCGTCGGCGTCAATCTCGCGGTGACGCCGGGCAAGGTGGTCTTCCAGAACGACCTGATGCAGCTGATCCAGTACGCGCCGGCGACCGAAACGGTGCTCAAGCGGCCGCTTCTCATCGTGCCGCCCTGGATCAACAAGTTCTACATCCTCGATCTGACGCCGGAGAAGAGCTTCGTCCGCTGGGCGGTCGACCAGGGCCACACCGTCTTCGTCGTCTCCTGGGTCAATCCCGACGAGCGGCTGTCGGAGAAGACCTTCGCCGATTATGTGACCGAGGGGCCCATGGCCGCCCTCGACGTCATCCGCGGCATCACGCGGCAGAAATCGGTCAATGCGATGGGCTATTGCGTCGGCGGCACGCTGCTCGGCGTCACGCTCGGCTACATGGCCGCGCTGGGCGACGACCGCATCGCCTCCGCCACCTTCCTGGCGACCCAGGTCGACTTCGAATTCGCCGGCGATCTCAAGGTCTTCGTCGATGAAGAACAGCTCGAAGCGCTGGAAGACGCGATGAGCGAGAAGGGCTATCTCGAGGGCAGCCGCATGGCGACGGCCTTCAACATGCTGCGCGCCAATGACCTGATCTGGCCCTATGTCATCAACAACTATCTCAAGGGCCGCAAGCCGATCCCCTTCGACCTTCTCTACTGGAACTCGGACACCACGCGCATGCCGGCCGAGAACCACAGCTTCTACCTCCGCCAGTGCTACCACCTGAATAATCTGTCCAAGGGGAAGATGGAGATCAGCGGCACGCCTATCGACCTCTCCAAGGTCACGATACCGATCTACAATCTCGCGACGCGGGAAGATCACATCGCGCCGGCGAAATCGGTCTTCATCGGCTCGCAATCCTTCGGCGGCCCGGTCGATTATGTCCTGTCCGGCTCGGGCCATATCGCCGGCGTCGTCAACCCGCCGAGCAAGACCAAGTATCAGTATTGGACGAACGGCCCGGCCGAAGGCGCGCTCGAGGACTGGATTGCCAAGGCCGAGGAAACCCCCGGCTCCTGGTGGCCGCACTGGCAGGCCTGGATTGAGGACAAGGACGCAGCCCGCGTGAAGGCTCGGACACCAGGCGCGACGAAGAAATATGCCGCGATCGAGGACGCGCCAGGCACCTATGTGAAGGTGCACTCCTGAGCCGATCGCGCCTGTGCGCGGCGGATCAAGCGGACCTCAGGGAAACAGCGCGACCTGGTCGAGACCCAGCGTCTCGTCGAGGCCGAACATCAGATTCATGTTCTGAAGCGCCTGCCCGCTCGATCCCTTGACGAGATTGTCGAGCGTCGCGATGACGATGGCGCGACCCGGCAGGCGGCTCTCGAAGACATTGATCAGGCAGCGGTTCGAGCCGCGCGCCATCTGGGTTTTCGGTACCACGCCATCCGCCAACACATGGACGAAGGCATCGTTCGCATAGGCGTCCGACAGCCGGGCCCGCAGATCGGCCACCGTGGCATCACCCGTCAGCCGGACATACATGGTCATCAGCTCGCCCCGGCTCATCGGCACGAGATGCGGCGTGAAGCTGACCGTCAGATCATGGCCGAAGGCGACGGCGAGTTCCTGCTCGATCTCCGGCATGTGACGGTGACCCGTCACGCCATAGGGCGACAGCCCCTCGCCCGCCTCGCAGAACAGCGAACCTTCCTTGAGGCCCCGACCGGCACCGGACACGCCCGACTTGGCGTCGATGACGATATCGTCCGCCGCGACCAGCCCGGCCTGGGCGAGCGGCAACAGACCCAACAGCGCCGCCGTCGGATAGCAGCCGGGACAGGCGACGAGGCGGGCCGACGCGATCGCCGCGCGATAGTGCTCTGTCAGGCCGTAGACCGCCTCGGGCTGGATATCGGTCGCGCTGTGCGCCCGGCCATACCAGTCGGCATAGACGCCCGCATCGCGCAGCCGGAAATCGGCCGACAGGTCGATGAGCTTGAGCGCCGGATAGCGCGTGAAGACGTCGCGCAGGACATCCTGCGTCGTGCCGTGCGGCAGGCCGCAGAACACCGCGTCGACGACGCTCCAGTCGGCCGCGTCCGTGGTGACGAGATCGGGCAGGCCATAGCCCGCGAAATGCGGGAACACGGCCTCCATCGCCTTGCCGGCATGGGAATTGGCCGTCAGCACGGTAATCTCGAGCGCCGGATGCGTCAGCGCCAGGCGCACGAGATCGGCGCCGGTATAGCCCGACGCGCCGAGCACGCCGATCCGCAGTTTGGTGGCATCGGTTTGCCGCGCCATGCCGGTTCTCCCTTGTGAAACGAGACGCCGCCGGTTCGGATTGGCGCCTTGCGCTCGGATAAATGCCTGCCTCAAGAGCACGTGGGCCCTAGGCCATATGAAAAAGGCGGGCCGCCTGGGCCCGCCTTGTCCGTTTCGATGCGGCTGGGATCAGCGCTTCGAGAACTGGAAGCTGCGGCGAGCCTTGCGGCGGCCATACTTCTTTCGCTCGACGACGCGCGCATCGCGGGTCAGGAAGCCCTGCTTCTTGAGGACGGGGCGCAGTTCCGGCTCGTAATGGGTCAGCGCCTTGGCTAGCCCGTGGCGCACCGCGCCCGCCTGGCCGGAAAGGCCGCCGCCGGCGACCGAGCAGAAGATGTCATACTGGCCGACGCGGTCGGCGAGGACCAGCGGCTGCTGCAACAGCATGCGCAGGACGGGCCGGGCGAAATAGGTCTCGAAGTCGCGGCCATTGATCTGGATGCGGCCCGGTCCCGGCTTGATCCAGACGCGCGCGATGGCGTCCTTGCGCTTGCCGGTGGCATAGGCGCGACCCTGGGCGTCGAGCTTCTGGACGTGGACGGGCGCGCCGTCGACCGGCGTGTCGAGCGCGCCGCCGAGATCTTCCAGCGAACGGATTTCGGTCTCGCTCATGCGGCAACTCCGACATTCTTGCGGTTCATCGACTTGACGTCGAGCGGGGTGGGCTGCTGCGCCTCGTGCGGATGCTCGGGGCCGGCATAGATCTTGAGGTTCTTGAGCTGGCGCCGGCCGAGAGGTCCGCGCGGCAGCATGCGCTGAACGGCCTTCTTCAGGACCCGGTCGGGGAACCGGCCCTCGATCAGCTCGCGCGCGGTGCGCTGCTTGATGCCGCCGGGATAGCCGGTATGCCAGTAATAGACCTTGTCGGACCGCTTGCGGCCGGTGAACACCACCTTCTCCGCGTTGATCACCACGACATTGTCGCCGCAATCGACATGCGGGGTGAAGATCGGCTTGTGCTTGCCACGCAAGCGCAGCGCGATGAGCGCCGCGAGCCGGCCGACGACGAGACCCTCGGCGTCGATCACGACCCAGTCCTTCTCGACCTCGGCGGGCTTGGCCGAAAACGTTCTGTTATCTGGAAGCGTCACGTAACCGCTCCTGCTGACCACGATGCCGGCGCGATCAGGGGAAACGTCCATGATCCGGCATCGGCGATGAGATGGATGATGCGGGCCGCGTCGACCGGTCGATTGCCATCGAGCACACGCGCCCGACCCGCAGGTAGCCGGGAGATAACGGCTTCTCCGGCACGGGTCAAGCTCTTTCGAACCAATAGCGGGCGAAAAAGATCAAATCCGTCAGAGAATTAGAAATGAGGTATTAAAATACCCCATCCCAGCGCCCGTATCCGGCTCAGCGCGGCGGGATCGAATAAGTGCCGACGACATGGGCGACGAGATCGTCGACGCCGTCCGAGCGGATCGCCACCTCGCCGATGGCCAGTCGCTGGCCGACCTTGAGAAGCGTGCAATCGCCGAGAAGATCGCTTTGCGCGGGCTTGCGCAGGAAGTTGATCGACAGATTGGTCGTCACCGCCAGCGGCACCTTGCCGATCTCGGCCAGGATCGCGACATAGAGCGCGAAATCGGCGAGCGCCATCATCGACGGCCCGGAAATCGTGCCGCCGGGGCGCAAGTGCCGGTCGTGATAGCGCATCCGGATACGGGCGAACATGCCGCCCGCTTTCTCGACAACATGGGTGCGCCCGCCCTCATGCATCTGCGGGAACACCTCGTCGAGATAGGCGTTCAACTCGTCGGCCGTCATTTTCGATCCCGTCCCCGCCGTCCTGTCCAATGTCTGATCCATGCGCGCGCCGCTCCCCTGCCGGCTAACCGCCGTCCGTTTGGCCCTAGTTCATCCGGTCGATGCCGCTTGCCGGGATCGGCCGGACCAAGGTCGACTTTTTGCGTAGCGTCCGACAAAATGCCGCGCCGTCCGCCGAGCGGCAAGACGCGCCATCGCCTATCCCGCGATGGCTGCCCTGCCTCCGAGATATCCGCCCTGGCGGATGCTGTCGAAAGGAAACACCATGGACGCCCGCGCCGAGGATCATCGGGACGATCATATGGCCGACCCGCCGGCGCTCGCGCTGGAGCGCGGCGATGACGGGATCGCGACCGTCACCCTGAACCGGCCGGCGGCCTTCAACACGCTGTCGGCCGACTGCATGGCGGAACTGATCGACACGCTCGACCATATCCGCGACGACGGCACGAGCCGCGTCGTCGTGCTGCGGGCGCTCGGGCGCGGCTTCTGCGCCGGCCACGATCTCAAGGAGATGCAGGGCCATCGCAACGATCCCGACCGTGGCCGCGCCTTCTACGAAACGCTGTTCAAGACCTGCCACGCCCTGATGCAGCGGATCCGCGACCTGCCCCAGCCCGTGATCGCCGAGGTGCAGGGGATCGCGGTCGCTGCGGGCTGTCAGCTCGTGGCGACATGCGATCTCGCCGTCGCGTCGGACAGCGCGCGCTTCGGCGTCAACGGTGTCGATGTCGGCTTCTTCTGTTCGACACCGATGGTCGCGCTGACCCGCAATGTCCAGCGCAAGAAGGCCTTCGAACTCCTCACCACGGGTCGGCTGATGACGGCCGAGGAAGCCTGCGAGGCGGGCCTCGTCAACGAGGTCGTGCCGGCGGACAGGCTGACGGACGCGACGACCGACCTCGCCCGGCAGATCGCGGCGAAATCGACCGCCGTGATATCCCTCGGCAAGAAAGCCTTCTATCGCCAGGCCGAGGCCGATACCGACACCGCCTATCGGCTGATGACCGAGGTGATGGTCGACAATCTGATGCTGCGCGATGCCGAGGAAGGCTTCGCCGCCTTCATCGACAAGCGCGCGCCGCGCTGGGATGACGCCTGATGGACGCGCGCGCGCCCCGGGAAGACCGCCACGAGCGCTATGCCGACGAGGAGATCCGGGCGGTCCTCGATGCGGCGAAGACGGTCGCCATCGTCGGCGCCAGCGCCAATACCGTGCGGCCGAGCTATTTCGTCCTGCGCTATCTGATCGACAAGGGCTTCACCGTCTTCCCGATCAATCCGGGCCTGGCCGGCCAGGAGATCGCCGGCCGCCCCGTCCATGCCTCGCTGGCCGACGTGCCCGAGCCCATCGACATGGTCGACATCTTCCGCAACAGCGCGGCGGCCTCAGGCGTGGTCGACGAGGCCCTGGCGCTTTCCCCCCTGCCCAGCATCATCTGGATGCAGCTCGGCGTGCGCAACGACGACGCCGCCCGCAAGGCGGAAGCCCATGGCCTGACCGTGATCATGAACCGCTGCCCGAAGATCGAGTTCGGCCGGCTGTCGGGCGAGATCGGCTGGGTCGGCGTCAACAGCCGGACGATCTCAAGCCGCAAGCCCGTGATGCAAGGCACCGGCTTTCAGCATTTCGGCCTGCGTCCAACGCATGGCAGGCCCCCGGCCGACCCGAACAAGAGATGACGCGTCGGCGGAGCGGTCTATAAATACCACCATGAGAGATCATCTCGACAATAATTCACCCAGAAATGATGGAGAATAAGATGAGCGACACCACCGTCCCCGGCTTCTCGACCCTGTCGGTGCATGCCGGCGCCCAGCCAGATCCGGCCACCGGCGCCCGCACCACGCCGATCTACCAGACGACGTCCTTCGTCTTCGACGATGCCGATCACGCCGCCTCGCTGTTCGGGCTCCAGGCCTTCGGCAACATCTATACCCGCATCACCAATCCGACGACGGCGGTGCTCGAAGAGCGGGTGGCGGCCCTCGAAGGCGGCACGGCGGCGCTGGCGGTCGCCTCGGGCCATGCCGCCCAGCAGCTCGTCTTTCACACCCTTCTCGAACCGGGCGACGAGTTCATCGCCTCGCGCAAGCTCTATGGCGGTTCGATCAACCAGTTCAACCACGCCTATAAGAAGTTCGGTTGGAACGTGGTGTGGGCCGATCCCGACGACCTGTCGAGCTTCGAGGCGGCGGTCTCGGACAAGACCAAGGCGATCTTCGTCGAGTCCCTGGCCAATCCGGGCGGCATCGTCACCGATATCGAAGCCGTCTCCCAGGTCGCCAAGAAGGCCGGCGTGCCGCTCATCGTCGACAACACCATGGCCTCGCCCTATCTCTGCCGCCCCTTCGAACATGGCGCCGACATCGTGGTCCATTCACTGACCAAGTTCATCGGCGGGCACGGAAATTCGATCGGCGGCATGGTCGTCGACGGCGGCACGTTCAACTGGTCGGACGTGCCGGGCAAGTATCCCTCGCTGTCCGAGCCGCAGGCCTCCTATAACGGCATGGTGCTGCACGAGACCTTTGGCAATTTCGCCTTCGCCATCGCTTGCCGGGTGCTGGGCTTGCGCGATCTCGGCGCGGCGATCTCGCCGTTCAACGCCTTCCTGATCCTGACCGGCGTCGAGACACTGTCGCTCAGAATGCAGAAGCATTGCGACAACGCGCTGGCCGTGGCCCAGTTCCTCGATGGCCACGACAAGGTGTCCTGGGTCAGCTATGCCGGCCTGCCGACGGACCGGCACCACAATCTCGCCCAGCGTTATTGCCCGAACGGCGCCGGCGCGGTGTTCACCTTCGGCGTCAAGGGCGGCTATGACGCCGGCGTCAAGGTGGTGTCGAACGTCCAGCTGTTCTCGCATCTCGCCAATATCGGCGACACGCGCAGCCTGATCATCCATCCGGCCTCGACCACCCATCGGCAATTGTCGGACGAACAGAAGGTGCTCGCCGGTGCCGGCCCCGACGTGGTGCGCCTGTCGGTCGGCATCGAGGACAAGGACGACATCATCGCCGATCTGGCGCAGGCGCTGGACGCCGCCTGACCGACGCCCTTTGCGGCGCGAACATCTCGACGGGCGGCCCTCGCGACGGCCGCCCGTTGTCGTTCTTGCCCGTCGTTGAGACCCGATTCGAGTCAGGCCGGCCGCGCGGCCTCCACGGGCACCGGCGTGCCGCCGGTCAGCCGGTGCAGATGGGCGATGGCGATCGCCAGGATCACCACCGCGCCGAACTGGTGCAGAAGCGCCAGCGACACCGGGACATGGTTGAGCAGCGTCGCGATGCCGAGGGCTGCCTGGGCGCCAAGCGCCAGGAAGAGCCACATCGCGCCCCGGGCTTCCGGTGACGCGCCGAGCCGGCGACGGGTCCAGAACCAGTGCAGTCCCGCGCCGACAACCAGAAGATAGGCCAGGCCGCGATGGTTGAACTGGACCGTTAGCGGATCCTCGAACGCCGCCAGATACCAGGGATCGGCGAGATAGAGCCGGTCGGGGATCCACTGCCCGTTCATCAGCGGCCAGGTCGCGAAGCCGAGCCCGGCATCGAGGCCCGCGACGAGCGCGCCGATCAGGATCTGAATGAAGACGAGGCCGGTCAGCAGCCCGGCCACGAGCGTGACGCCGGATCGCGCCGCATGCGGCACGGATCGCTCCCCCGGCGTGAGATCGCGGATCGTCCAGAACAGCGCGCCGAGGATGATGAATGCCATGCCGAGATGGACGGCGAGCCTGTATTGGCTGACATCGACCCGGTCGACGAGGCCGCTCGTCACCATCCACCAGCCGATCGCCCCCTGAAGGCCGCCGAGCAGGAACAAGGCACCGAAGCGCAGCATCAGCCCGCGCGACAGCCACCCCATGGCGGCGAAGGCGACGAAGGGCACGAAGAAGGCGAGTCCGATGACCCGGCCGAGAAAACGATGCCCCCACTCCCACCAATAGATCACCTTGAACGCGTCTAGGCTCATCCCCTTGTTGATGATCTGGTATTCCGGGATCTGGCGGTATTTTTCGAGTTCGATCTCCCAGGCCTCCGCCGTCAATGGCGGGATGACGCCGGTCACCGGACGCCATTCGACGATGGAAAGGCCGGAATCGGTGAGCCGCGTCGCCCCGCCGACCGCGATGATGGCGACCACCAGAAGCGCGACACACCACAGCCAGGCCCGCATGATCGCGGCGCGCCGGGCGGTCAGGCGCGTCGCGGACGCTGGAATATCGGTGAGGACGGTATCGGACATGGGCGGCGGGGGGTCTTGTATCGGGATATCGGGAAAGAGGTTCGGGGCCGATGATGGCGGGGATCGCGACGACTGTCGCTTGATGGGGCGTCCTGCGGCAATCCGGCCATTGGATCAAAGCGTATCGCGCGCTACTTACGCCGAAGCGCGGGAAAAGCAAACGGGACCGAACGCCGCAAGCTCCCCGCCGACCAAGAGAGCGCCGATGACACATGGCAAGACCGAGGCGGACGAGACCGCCCGAACATCCGAAGCCGCCCCCGCCACGCAACCGGCGGACACCGCCTATTACGACGCCGATATCGCCGGCGCGCGGCGCTCGCGGCGCGGCCGCAAGCTGTTCGGCACGCTGGTCATCCCGCTCTTCCTGCTGGTCTATATGCTGGTGGCGATGAATATCGGCGCGATTTTCATCAACGGCAACGGCTTCCTGCTCGAGCTGGCCTTCTATCTCGTCGCCGGGCTCGCCTGGATCCCGCCGGTCGTCGTGGTGATCCGTTGGATGGAAGTGCCGAAGACCTTGCCCGGCGAGGATGGTCAGGCCACGTCGAGCTGACGGAACCGGCCGGCCAGCGCGAAGGGCGCCCCGGACAGGAACATGCGCACGAAACGCGCTTTCTGATAATCACCGTTCAGCGAAACACGCGGCAGCGCGCCGAGATGGTCGCGATGGGCGTCGCGGAGCACGCCGGGCCGTGTCGTCACGCCCGTCGCGAAGCCCAGTTCGCCGCATAAGGCGAATTCGCGCGCGCCCGCCTCGCGCGGCGAACCGTAAGGATAGGCGAGATGGCGCGCGCTGCCGGCGCCCGACCGCGCGAGTTCGGCGCGGCCCTCGTCGATCTCGCGCACCGCCTCGGCCCGCTCTAGCTTGGCCAGCGCCGGATGGCTCACCGTATGCGCCCCGATCGTGACAAGCGGATCATCCGCCAGGCGGCGGATCTCGTCCCAGGTCAGCGACACCGACCGGCAATAGGCGGCCGGGTCATGGCCATAGCGCCGGCAGAGCGCATCGATGGCGGTGCGCTGATCGTCTTCGCCCATGGCGCGCAGCCGCCAGTAGATCGCCTCATAGGCGCGGTATTTTTCTTCCGTCGTCCGGGCCGGGAGATCGTTGTCGCCCGCATCGGCGGGCAGCGCCACGCGGTCATGAGCGCGCAGGATCTCTTCGAGCGCCCGCCACCACAGGACCGCTGTGCCATCGGGTAGACCGGTGGCGACATAGATCGTGAACGGCGCGCCATGGCGCTTCATCACCGGATAGGCATGGTCCAGATTGTCGCGATAGCCGTCATCGAAGGTGAAGACGGCGAAGGGCGCCGCATCGGGGTCCGCGAGCCGCGCCGGCACCTCGCCGATCGGGATGATGTCATAGCCTTGCGTCCGGACGAGGCCGACGGCCTGGTCGAGGAAATCCGGCGTCACTTCGAGGATGCGGTTCGGCTGGAACGGATCGTGCCGCGCCGGCAGGACATGATGCAGCGTGAAGATCACGCCGCGGCCGCGCGTGAACGGGGCCAGAAGCCGGAACACGCCCATGGCATGGAGCGTTTCGAGCCCGGTTTTCAGACAAAGCGTGCGCCATCGGTTCATGCCTCCGGATTAGCAGACGTCGGTTGAGGCGGCGTAAACCGCGACCGAAACCCCTTGTGCAAGCTGTGAAACCTTTCCTTGAGGCTTGTCCGCTATGGTCCTCGGCAAGATGGTCCGCTGTCGGCAGAAGCAGCTGGCCCCCAACGATCAGGGAATGCGCGACGCATGCGGCTCGACAGCCTCGACCTCGACGGACCTCCGGGCACCGATCTCGGCTATCAGGAGAGCGAAGCCGGCACGCTTGTGCGTGACGGGCGGTTCCGCGTGTCGCTCTGTCACCGCTTCGCCGACGCGGAAGCGGCTTGGCGCCGGCTCGAGACATCGGCTTGGATGAGCCCCTATCAGGGCTTCGACTTTCTCGCGGCCTGGCAGGCGACGCTGGGCGCGGCGCAAGGTTGTGTCCCTGCCCTCATCGTTCTGCGAGACAGATCGGGTATCGCGGCGCTTTGGCCGCTCGGTATCGAGCGCCATGGCCTGCTGCGGGTCGCGGTCTATCTCGGTGGCAAGCATGCCAATTACAATCTGCCGGTGCTGCGTGCCGATCTCGCCGAGGACGATGATATCGGTGACGCGCTCGTCGCCGCGGCGCGCCATGTCGGCCTGGCGGACATCCTTCTCCTGCACAACCAGCCCGAAAAATGGACCGGGATACCAAACCCGCTGCTCGATCTGCCGCATCAGCCATCGGCCAGCTTCGCCTATTCGGCGCCCTTCGCAGAGGATGGCGACACGACGCTGCGGGCGCTGAGAAGCGGGGAATCCCTGCGCAAGCTGCGGCGCTCGGAACGCCGGCTGGCCGACGCCTTCGGCCCGGTCTCGCTCGAACGGCTGGCCCCCGACGACGATCCCGAACCGATCCTGTCGGCCTTCGTCGAACAGAAACAGGCCCGCATGGCGCGGCTCGGCCTGCCCGATGTGTTTTCCGAGCCCGGCGCGCGCGATTTTCTCGACACTCTGGCAACAGGCAGGGACGGCACGCCGATCGCCGACATCTATTGGCTGAAGGTCGGCGACGCCGTCGCCGCCACTTGGTGGGGCATCACCCAGGGTGGCCGGTTCAGCGCCATGATCAATTCGCATGACGCGCGCTACGACCGGTTTCCGATCGGCGATCTTCTGTTGCGCCACATGATCGCCGATCTCGCCGATCGCGGCACGCCCTGTTTCGATCTCGGCATCGGCGAAGCCGGCTACAAGACGCATTGGTGCCCGCGGACAGACCGCTTGTTCGAGACCATCATGCCGCTAACGCCGCTCGGCGTCGCCGCCACACCGGCGATCCGCCAATGGCAGTCGCTGAAACGTTGGATCAAGCAGGATGCGCGCGGCCAGCGCGCGCTGGCGGCGCTGCGGAAATGGCGCAGCCGGCCCGCAAACTGACAAACCGTCTAGCTCAGCCGGCCGGCACCGTCTCCAAGGCCTGCTGCAAGGCGGTCGCGTCGACCTCGATCAACTCCCGCGTGCCAGCCTCGGCGAAAAGCTGGGTCGCCCGCGCCCGGGCGCGCGCACCGTCGAGATCGTCATGCGCGGTAAGGCCGATCCGGGCCAGGGTCGCGAGATGCTGGCTCGCCACCGAGCGCGACAGCGCCGTGCCGACCATGACGACGACGTCATAGGTCTGTGTCAACGCGGCGATGATCTCGGCGAAATCGTCGCCCATCAGAAGCCGCTCCCGGTTACCGAAGCATCGTCCCGCCGACAGCGCATGAACCCGCGATCCGGGCAGCCGGTGCAGGACATCCTCGAAACGGGCCCTGCCCTCGATCAGATCCCCAAGACCAGGGCGGTCCTTCTGATCGGGAGAAGCATCGAGACCGGGCGCGCCGGGCTCCGAACCGGCCAGGCGGCTGACCGCGTTATGGTCGGTATCGGTATCAACGAGCACGACCCGATGGCCATCGGCGGACAACGCCGCCGCCGCCGCCAGGCCGACATGCGCCGCCGCCATGTCCGACTTGACCGGCGCGACGCAGATCACCACGCCGCCGGGCGACCGCGCCTCCGCCACGAGATCGCGCAACCGGCCGAAGCGGTGCATCAGCGGTGCGCCGGTATCGTTGGCCGACTCTTTCTCCAGCTCGTCAACGGCATCATCGGCATGGTCCCCGGCGCCGTCATCGTCATCCTCATGCGGCGCGCGGTGGTCATCGATATCGCGGTCGACACCATCAGCCTCGACAGGCGACGCCCCCGCCAGCGCTTCCGCCGGCATTTCCAGCGGATCGGGATCGATACGGCCGGTCGGATCCACACTCTCATCCAGGTCGATGCCCGGCGCGGCGCGGTCGGCCGCCATGATCGACCCCGCCTCGTCGCGACCCGAAACGGGTTGCATGGCATGGCGCATGGCGGCGTTCTGCCGGGCATAGACCGTCGCCAGCTCATGCGCGATGGCGATGGCCGCCGATACCAGAACCGTCGCCACGATGGCGGCCATCAGCGTCGCCGTCTTCTTGGGAAAGAAGGGCTTGGTCGGCACCGTCGCGGCCGACACGATGCGCGCATCCGCCGGTGCCGCATCGAGCGAATTGCGGGCGCTGGCGTCCCGGAAGCGAGCGAGATAGGTCTCGAGAAGATCGCGTTCGGCGCGCGCTTCGCGTTCAAGCGCCCGCAATTCCACTTCCTGGCCATTGGCCTCGACGGCTTCGAGCTTGATCTGGTCGAGCGCTTCGGTCAGTTCGCGCTCGCGGGCGGCCGCCACCGCCGCCTCGTTTTCGAGGCCGCGCACGATGCGCTCGGTCTCGGCGCGCATCTGGCGGTCGAGATCGACGAGTTGGGCGGTCAGTTCGCGCATGCGCGGATGGTTTGAGAGAAAGGTCGAGGAGAGTTCGGCGATCTGCGCGCGCAGGCGCAGCTGTTCCTCGAACAGGCTCTGGATCAGCGGCGAATTCAACACATCCGACGATTCGAGTGACTGGCCCGAAGCAAGCAGGTCGCGAATCAGCCTGGCGCGCGCTTCGGCATCGGCGCGACTGGCGCGAGCCTGGGTGATCTGGCTCGAAATCTCCGACAATCGCTGATCGATCAGGGTGCCGGAGACGTCCTGCCCGCGCACCACCTGGAACAGCCCGGTCGAGGCGCGGAACGTCTCCACCGCGCGTTCGGCCTCGGCGACGCGGGCGCGCAGAACGTCGATCTGGTCGGACAGCCAGTCGGTCGCCTCGCGCGTCGTATCGCGCCGGGCGGTGCGCTGAAGATCGATATAGCCTTCGGCCACCGCATTCGCCACGGCCGCCGCCAGAACCGGATCGGCGCTGTCGAAGGAAATCGCGATGACGCGGGAATCGCTGATCGGATAGACGCGCAGCCTGTCATAGTAGTCCTGCAACAGCCGGTCGACGTTCCGCGCCTCCTCGCCGTCCCCCGAGATTAGCCCGCGCAGCAGCGACAGAAGCGAGCGGCGCTGCCCCGCCTCGCCGAATTCCGGCTCGTCGGCCAGGTCGAGATCGCGGATCACCTGACGGGCCAGATCGACCGACAGGATCACCTGGACCTGGCTGCGCACGGCCTCGTTGTCGAAGGCGCCCTGCCCGGCCGTCGCATCGCCGTCCGGCCGCGTGAAGGCGGTTTCCTGCGGCTCGATGAGAATCTGGGTCTCGGCGCGGTATTGCGGCGTCACCAGGAACAGGAAGACCAGCGTCGCCAGCGTGACGAGCACGGTCGGCACGACGACCCAGAACTTGCGCCGCCAAAGGCCGATAAGAAGCCCCAGGATCGACGGATCGGCGGCCGGATCGACCTGTCGGGCCGCGTCGTGCGGCAGGCCGGCGGCTGAAAGGGACGTGTCCGTCATGGGTTTGGCTTCAAGGCGTGTTGACCTGGGGCGCGGGATCCGAGCCATCAGCTATCCATGAACAGAGTAACCGCCCGGTTAACCTGGCCGTCGCGGCGGCGGAGACCATTCCTTAACCATGGCGCGCCTAACTTCGCCGAAGCTTGTCTAGATGTTTTTCGGAGTGTGGACCGTGTGGGTCGCGCGCGTCATTGCCTGCGTTCTTGTTCTCGGCGCCGCTGCCTGTGCCGGGGCAGGCGACGTCGATCCGCGTTTCGCCGACAGCCTCGAAGCGCCCTACCGGCTCGACAGCGGCGACCGCCTGCGGGTGATCGTGTTCGGCCAGACCGATCTGACCAACAGCTATACCGTCGATCCGGAAGGCATGCTCGCCATGCCGCTGATCGGCGCGGTGCCAGCCCGAGGGCATACGCTCGACCAGCTCGACGCGGCCATCACCCACCGGCTGCAGGCGGGCTTCCTGCGCGATCCGAATGTGACGCTGGAGATCGCCGAATTCCGCCCCTTCTTCGTCCTCGGCGAAGTCCAGGCGCCGGGCCGGTTTCCTTATGTCGCCGGCATGACGGCGCGCACGGCGGTCGCCATCGCCGGCGGCTTCACGCCGCGTTCGGTCAAGCGCGGGGTGACGATCTCGCGGCAGATCGACGGGGTCATCATCGAGACGGACGTGCCGCTCGACCACCCGATCCGGCCGGGCGACACGGTGACCGTGCACGAGCGTTGGCTATGACCGGCGCGGGCGCGCCCCGCGCGCCGCATCGCCACCGCATTATCCATGTCTTCCGCGCCCCGCTCGGCGGGCTGTTCCGCCATGTCCTCGATCTCGCGGAGGAACAGGCGAAACGCGGCCATGATGTCGGCCTTGTTTGCGACGCGACACCGGGCTCGGACATGGCCGAAAGCCGGCTTGCCGATGCCCGCGGCTGGCTGACGCTCGGCCTGACGCGCCTTGAGATGAGCCGCGCGCCGGGCCTTGGCGATATCGGGGCCACCCGGCGGATCGCCCGGGAACTCGCCGACAAGGAAGCCACGGTCGTTCACGGCCATGGCGCCAAGGGCGGGGCCTATGCCCGGCTCGCGCCGCCGATGCGCCCTTCCCATATGCCCCGGCCGGTGCGGGTCTATACGCCGCATGGCGGCAGCCTGCATTTTTCCCGCAAGAGTCCGAAAGGCTTCGTCTTTCTCGGTCTTGAACGCCTGCTGATGCCGCTGACGGATCTCTTCTTGTTCGAAAGCGCCTTCAGCCGGGACGCGACGGTTCGCAAGATCGGGCGCCCGGCCGCTCCGGCCATGGTGATCCATAACGGCCTCCGACCGGACGATTTCGCGCCAGCCGGGCATGCCGCCGGCATGACTGACGACATGGTCGACGACGTCGTCTTCATCGGCGAATTGCGCGACCTGAAAGGCGTCGACACGCTGATCGATGCCGGTCGACACCTCGCCCGGGACAGACCGATTTCCATGTCGATCGTCGGTAGCGGACCGGACGCCGATGCGCTGCGCGCGCGCGCCGAAGCGGCGTCCCCCGCGCGGATCCGCTTCCATCCGCCGGAACCCGCCCGCACCGCCTTCGGGCGCGGACGGGTCGTCTGCGTGCCGTCGCGCGCCGAATCCCTGCCCTATATCGTGCTCGAGGCCATCGCGGCGGGAAAACCGATCGTCGCGACCCGTGTCGGCGGCATTCCGGAGATCTTCGGCGCCGATCGGGACATTCTTATCCCGCCGGACGCGCCGGATCTCCTGGCGGCGGGCCTGCGCACGGCCCTAGACGGTGACGCGCGATTTCATGACGTGATGGATCGGGTGCGCCAAAATGTCCGCGCCAACTTCACCATCGCGGCCATGACGGACAGGATCCTGTCCGCTTATGAGACGGTGTCGTCTCGACGAATGGACAAATCCGCCCCGATTGCGGGACTTGTTTAAACCCTTTTTGACTCCTGACTGCTAGCTCTCAAGGCTGACAAGAATTGTCATCTCGCCGCCAGGAGCGCCAAAAATGGAAAGCAAGGGAGGCATCGGGGTCACCGATGTCCTGGAAGCCGCCGCGACCGCCGATGCCGAGGTGGCGCATGACGACACGCGGAATGCCGCGGGCCTAGCCCCGCTCAATCCGCTGGCCGCCAGCATCGCCGGACGATCGGAGCGGAACCGCATCTCGCGCGCCATGCTGATCGGCGGCGTGATGGCGACCGATGCCGCGATCATCATGGCGACCGGGATCGCCACCTACGCCATCTATGTCCTGCCGCAGGTCGGCTTCCTGCCCTTCTATCCGATCGCCTTTCTGACGGCCGTCATCCTCGCCATCGCGGCGTTCCGCATCTTCCATCTCTACGACATCGCGGCGATGCAGAATTTCCACCACCAGATCGCGCCGATCCTCGGCGGCTGGGCGCTCGTCTTCGCGCTTTTGACGACCATCGCTTTCTTCGGCAAGGTCGGCGACGAATTCTCGCGGATCTGGTTCGGACTGTGGTTCGTCACCGGCGGCCTGTTGCTGGTCGGCTGGCGCTATAGCCTGTCGCGCCAGGTTCACGGCTGGATCCGGCAGGGGCGCCTCGACCGCCGGGCCGTCATCATCGGCGGCGGGCAGAACGCCGCTGATTTCATCGGCGCGCTGGAACAGACCGACGACAGCGACATCACCATCATCGGCGTCTTCGACGATCGCGGCGCCGAGCGCTCGCCGGAAATCGTCGCCGGCTACCGCAAGCTCGGCACGATCGACGAACTGATCGCCTTCGGCCGCCAGACGCGCATCGACATGCTGATCGTGACGCTGCCGATGACGGCGGAAAAGCGCGTGCTCGACCTGATGGCCAAGCTCTGGGTGCTGCCGGTCGATATCCGGCTCAGCGCGCATGCCAACCGCCTGCGCTTCCGGCCGCGCGCCTACAGCTATGTCGGCGGCGTGCCGATGCTCGACATGGCCGACAAGCCGTTGACCGATTGGGGCGTGTTCGCCAAGCAGGTCTTCGACCGGGTCGTCTCCTTCGGGCTGATCGTCGCGCTGTCGCCGGTCATGCTGGCGACAGCACTCGCGGTGCGCCTCGACAGCAAGGGGCCGATCCTGTTCAAGCAGAAGCGCTACGGCTTCAACAACGAACTAATCGAGGTCTACAAGTTCCGCTCCATGCGGGCCGACCGCTGCGATGCCACCGCCAGCAAGCTCGTCACCCGGGACGACCCGCGCGTGACCCGCGTCGGTCGCTTCATCCGGAAGACGAGCCTCGACGAATTGCCGCAATTGTTCAATGTCTTGCGCGGTGATCTGTCGCTCGTCGGCCCGCGCCCGCACGCGCTCGAGGCCAAGGCCGAGAACACGCTCTACGACCAGGTGGTCGACGGCTATTTCGCCCGCCACCGGGTGAAACCGGGGATCACCGGCTGGGCCCAGGTGAATGGCTGGCGCGGCGAGACCGATACACGGGAAAAGATCGAACGCCGTGTCGAGCACGACCTCTACTATATCGAGAACTGGTCGCCCTGGTTCGACCTCTACATCCTGGCCGTGACGCCGATCTCGCTCGTGTCGAAACCGGACAACGCCTATTGAGCCTGTCGCCGACATCGCATGCGGCGACGCCGCTGGTCACCGATTATGTCGCCGCCGGTCGGCGTCTCGCCCATGAGGCAGCCGCGCTGCTCGTCTGGATCACGGTCGCGGTCAGCGGCATCGTGTTCTTCGAACCGGCACCTTACGAATTCCTTGTCCTGGGCTGTTTCGGGCTCTATCTGATCCTCGGCATCCGCATCGCCCCCAGCCTGGCGCCGCTCTTTTTGCTGCTGGTCGTCTTCCTCGCCTGCGGCTTCGTCGGGTCTCTGCAGGCCGAGCCGCCGGGCGACGCGCTGTTCTACACCGTCGTCACCGGATTTCTGGCCGCCACGTCGCTGTTCTTCGCGATCTTCGTCGCCGCCGATCCCGTGCCGCGGGTGAAGCTGATCGCCTCGGCCTATCTGGTGGCCGGCACGATCGCGGCATTGGCCGGCATCGCGGGTTATTTCGGCATCGGCTACGATCTTCTGACGCTTTACGGACGCGCGCGCGGCACCTTCCAGGACCCCAACGTCCTCGGCCCCTTCCTGATGTTCCCGGCCATGCTGGCGCTGATGAGCCTATTGTCCGACCGCCCGGCCAAGGCATTGCTCTCGGCTGGTGTTCTCGGCCTTCTCGCGCTGGCGATCCTGCTCACCTTTTCGCGCGGCGCCTGGCTGCACCTGGCCATCTCGGGCGCGCTCGTGGTGTTTTTCAGGCTGGTATTGTCCGACGGCTTCTTCAGCCGGCTCAGGACCATTCTGCTCTGTGGGCTCGGCCTGGCCGGCCTCGTGGTTCTTCTGATGGTGGCGCTGTCGATCGATCAGGTGGCCGAGTTGATGGCCGACCGGTTCTCGCTCGACCAATCCTATGATCAGGGGCCGGAAGGACGGTTCGGCCGGCATCTCGCGGGCTTCAGCCTGGCGCTCGACAGGCCGCTCGGCATCGGCGCGCTGGAATTCGGGCGCCGATATTTCATCGAGGACCCGCACAATGTCTATCTCAACACGCTGATGACCAGCGGCTGGGTCGGCGCTATGGCCTATCTGTCGCTCGTCATCTGGACACTCATGCGCGGCTGCCGCGCCATGCTGCGCCCCTCGCCGCTGCAGCCCGTCCTGATCTGTGCCGTCGCCACGCTGATCGGCCTCGCCCTCGAAGGGCTGATCATCGACACCGACCGCTGGCGGCACTTCTATCTTCTGATCGGCCTGATCTGGGGCCTGACGGCACGGCCCGTTCAGGCCGCGACCCCACCCGTGGCCGTGCGCGACGGCGGCTTGGCGTGCGATCCGCGCGGCGCTTAATGGCGATTAGGCGGTATAGCGGGGAAAATGGTCGGAGCGGCGAGATTTGAACTCGCGACCCCCGGTCCCCCAGACCGGTGCGCTAACCGGGCTGCGCCACGCTCCGACTGCCGAACGGCTCCGCTGGTCTAGGGTCTTTGTCGGTTAGGCGCAAGAGTGGATTGCGCCGCGACAGGCGCGGCGCAGCGCGCCGCTAGAGCAAGATCCGGTCCGATTGCCTCTTATCGATACAACCGGACCGAACCAGTCTGCTCGATATCTCGGGTGTTGGCGCATCTTTATCCGTTCAGGTTTCAGCACGAAGCGCTGAAACCTGAACGGATGATGCACTAGACGCCCGACCGCCTGTCCGCCCTGTCGGATACCGCTTCCCAATCGATGCGCAGATGGTCGATGACCATGCCGAGCAGATAGGCACCGAACAGATCCCGGCGCTGCGTCAAGCCCGAATAGACATGCTCCAGAAGGGCGATTTCCGAACCGTGCGGATGCGATTGGTTTGTTGATTTCAGCTGTTCCATTGCCTTCCCTCATGCGTGAGACACTAAGACTGCGACATAGCCTAGATGTCTTACGCAGATAGGACAGGTCTGGTTTGTTGTTTTATATACAGGCGAACGCGTATTCCGCCTTATCCAATGGAATAACATGGAAGCCCAGCACAATATCCCGACATGATCCACCATACGGACCTGCAAAGTTTACAGGGAGGCACTAAAATATCGAAAGAGATGGACTGGCGCTTAAATCATCCCGGTATATTTTACTTCGCCGCAAAACTGAAAAAAAAAGCCAAACACATCACAACGAAATATCTTTTACTTTTGAACAAAATACATAGACATCAGCATAACACATGCCAATCCAATGAAATGAAATTCAAAATCATCTAGACGATTTGACAAAACCAGATAAATGAAGCGTTCCCGAGTGACAAAGCAAGAAGCTAAAACCGAAGAAATTTTCAATTATTCTAATTCTAATACGCTCTGACCATCCTTTGTGCCGATAAAAGGCAGTCGATTGAAATGGCCGGGATGCCTATTGGTTCGCGTCACGTATTAGAACTGTCATTCAGTATCCGTCGACATTCCATCAGTTCGAAGACGGCCGCCTTGAGGCGCTGAACGTCCGCCTCGGACAAGGCGGCATGCCCGGCCGGTGTCGCTCCCTGCCCGTTCGGCACGGCGGAAGCCTCCGCCCCGGCCGTCGCCGAACCGGAGTCGCCGCCGGCCTCTTCACCTGTCTCTTGCGCGCTAACCTCCGCCCCGGCCGAATAAGCCTCGGCGCGCTTGCGCTGCAAGACGCGGGGCGGCCCGGCCTCGGCCTCCGCAACGGGTGTGGTGGCCGCAAAAAGCGGCGCGCCGACCTCCGGACCAGCGTCTTCACCGGCCGGCCGCGCGGGATCCACAAGGTCTGACCGGTCCGGCGTCGGCGCGTCAGGCCGTGGGGATGGTGGCGCATTCTGTGGCACCCCGGTCGTCAAGGCGCTGGCATCCGCCGCCGCGATTTCCACCGTAGCGCCATTCTCGTCGCCATCCCCCAGGCGGATGACATGACGAATGCCTTCCTGGCGCAAGATGCGCTGCACACCCTTGATCGTGTAACCGTCGCCATAGAGGAGTTGGCGAATGCCGCGCAGCAGCCGGACATCGTCCGGCCGATAATAGCGCCGGCCGCCGCCGCGCTTGAGCGGCTTGATCTGGGCGAAGCGGGTTTCCCAGAACCTCAGGACATGCTGCGGCAGATCAAGGTCATCGGCGACCTCGCTGATGGTGCGGAACGCATCCGGCGACTTTTCGCCCACGACCTACCCCTTCTTGGCCGTGCCGGTCAGCCCCGCATTGATCTTGTCCTTCATGATCGGGCTCGGCTTGAAGACCAGCACGCGCCGCGGCGAGATCGGGACCTCGACGCCGGTCTTGGGATTGCGGCCGATCCGTTCGCCCTTTTCGCGCACGACGAAGGAGCCGAAGGAGGACAGCTTCACCGTCTCGCCCGAGGCCACCGTGTCGGCGATCTGCGACAGCACCATTTCCACGAGATGCGCCGATTCGGTGCGCGACAGCCCGACGCGCTGATACACCGCTTCGCACAGATCGGCCCGCGTTACAGTCTTTCCCGTCACGTCTTCCCCCTGGTCGGCACCGGATACGGGCCTCAAGAAAAGCAACGATCCGATTGAATTCGCAGGTTAATTTGTTTAGCCGCTACCCGTCAACGCAGAGCCGGCAAATTACCAACGCACGAGCGCCGCGCCCCAGGTGAAGCCGCCCCCCATCGCTTCAACCATGACGAGATCACCCGGCTTGATACGCCCGTCGCGCGCCGCGACATCGAGCGCCAGCGGGATCGAGGCGGCGGACGTATTGCCGTGCAGATCGACCGTCTTGACGATCTTCTCGTCGGGCCAGCCGAACCGGCGCGCCGTCGCGTCGATGATCCGCAGATTGGCCTGGTGCGGCACGAACCAGTCGACATCGTCGGCCGTCACGCCGGCCTGGGCCAGCGCATCCTCGATGACGTCGGAGACGAGCGCGACGGCGAATTTGAAGACCTCGCGCCCTTCCATGCGGAGCTTGCCCACGGTGCCAGTCGAGGACGGGCCGCCGTCGACATAGAGCTTGTCCTGGTGGCTGCCGTCCGAGCGCAGCGCGCAGGACAGAACGCCGCGACCGTTTGCGGCCGATGCTTCGCGCGCTTCCAGGATCAGCGCGCCCGCGCCGTCGCCGAACAGGACACAGGTCGTGCGGTCCTCCCAGTCGAGAATGCGCGAGAAGATTTCCGCCCCGATGACCATGGCGCGGCGGGCGGCGCCGGTCTTCAGCATCGCATCCGCCGTCGACAGCGCGAAGACGAAACCCGAACAGACCGCCTGGAGATCGAAGGCCATGCCGCCGCGCATGCCGATCTTTTCCTGAACGGCCACGGCGGTGGCGGGAAAGGTGCGGTCCGGCGTCGCCGTCGCCACGATCAGGAGATCGATGTCCTCTGCACCGAGGCCCGCCGCGGCGAGCGCCCGACGCGCCGCCTCGGCACCGAGATCGGAGGTCCATTCGCCGTCGGCGGCGATGCGCCGTTCGGCGATGCCGGTCCGCTGGCGGATCCAGGAATCGTCGGTGCGCACCATCTCGGCGAGATCGGCATTGGTCAGCACGCGCTCGGGAAGATAGCTTCCCGTCGCGATCGGAACGGAATGTAAGGTCATGTCGTGGCGGCCACCTTCGCCGCGTTCGGCGCCGCCTCGGCGGTCAGATGGCGCGTGACGTCTCCGGCGATCTTGTCGATCAGCTTGTTGCGGACCATGTCGATCCCGAGGCACAGCGCGCTCGCGGTGCCTTCCGCATCGCTGCCGCCATGGCTCTTGATGACGACCCCGTTGAGGCCGAGAAAGACGCCGCCATTGACTTCGCGCGGATCCATCTTCTCGCGCAAGGTGTCGAAGGCGCTCTTGGCCAGGATATAGCCGAGCCGGCTCAACCAGCCGCGCCGCATGGCGTTGCGCAGATAGCCGCCGATCTGATGCGCCGTGCCCTCCGCGGTCTTGAGCGCGATATTGCCAGCAAATCCTTCGGTGACCACGACATCGACGATGCCGCGACCGATATCGTCGCCCTCGACGAAGCCGTGATAGCGCATCGGCAGATCGCTGTCGCGGAGCATCTGGCCGGCCTCGCGGATCGGTTCCAGACCCTTGACCTCCTCGACGCCGATATTGAGCAGGCCGAGCGTCGGGCGGTCGACGTCGAACAGCGCGCGTGCCATCGCGCCCCCCATGATGGCGAATTCGACGAGCTGGTCGGCCTTGGCGCCGATCGACGCGCCGACATCGAGCACCACGCTTTCGCCATGCGCCGTCGGCCACAGCGCCGCGATGGCCGGCCGTTCGATACCGTCCATCGTCTTGAGGCAGAACTTCGCCATCACCATCAGCGCGCCGGTATTGCCGGCCGAGAAGGTCATGTCGGCCTGGCCGTCGCGCACCGCCTGGAGCGCCAGCCACATGCTCGACTTCCAGCGGCCGGTGCGCAGCGCCTGGCTCGGCTTGTCGTCCATGGCGACGGCGACATCGGTGTGGATCACCTCCGACACCGCGGCGAGGTCGGCGAGCGGGCTCAGCGCCGCGTTAATCGCGGCCTCGTCGCCATAGAACAGGAACCGCGCTTGCGGGTTGCGCTCGAGCGCGATGCGGCAGCCGGGCAGAACGGTGCCCGGTCCGAAATCACCGCCCATGGCGTCAACTGCGATGCGAACTGGCTGGGTCATGGATAGGGAACGGCTTGCCGCCAAAACAGAATTGGGCGGAAGCGCGCCCCGAAAACCTCGCGGAACATAACGATCTCGATCATTCTGACAAGGCGTTTATCACGATCGGTTTCACCGGTCCCGACAATTACGCGAGCCCGTCGGTCTTGGCCTTCAACGCGGCCAGCTTGGCGAAGGGCCCATCGGTCGCATCGCCGTCGGCCGGTGATTCGCCGGGCGGTTCCCAGACGGCATCCGGCGCGCGCGGATAGGGGTCGAGGCCGAGCACGACCGCTTCCTCGATATAGTCGGCCAGCCGCACGCCCGACCCGGTCAGCGGCTCGCTGTCCCAGTCGTCGTCGGGGTCCAGATCGACACCGGCACGCGCCAGATCGTCGGCGGGCAGCAGCAGGAGCCGCACCCTCTCGGCCACCGCCTGGCGCACATCGGCGCCGGTCACCACGCAAGGCTGGACGATGTCGGCGATGACCCGGCCGGACACCTCGACGCCAGCACCGACCAAGCGCAGGGTCAGATCGGCCGTCACCGCATTGATCGCCGTCACGTCGAGCCTGTCGGCCAGGCCTTGCCGGGCCTCGGCCGCGTAAGCGATGTCGACGGTCGGCCCGTCCGCGTCGATCCGGTCGAGCGGTATGTCGAACGGATAGTCTCCGGGGATATCGCTCATCCCGTCCTCCCAGCGTGATCCGGCCTTCAGGCGTCGGGGGCAGCGGCCGCCGCGGCCCCGTCATTCGGGTCCGGCCAGGTGACCGTTCCGCCGAGAAGCCGCGCCGCGTCCTCGGCCTCGAGCGCCCGCGCGGCGGATGCGACATAGGCGGCGAGACAGCCCGCCTGGCGATCGGTTTCCTCATCCGGCCGCGTCTCATCGAGCGGTTGGCCGATCATGTTGCGCGCCACGGCCCGCTTGAGGCCGGCCATGTCGCCGGCTTCGAGCGCTTCCATATAGGCCTGTCCACGGCCATAGAAAGCGCCGGTGATCGCTTTCATCTTCTTCGGCACCGTCAGATCACCGATCCCCATTTCGCGCATCGATTCGTCCATATCGGCGAGAAAGAGGTCGAACGTGGCCTGCGCCAGCGTCTTGCCGTCGCCGCCGAGCCCGTCGAGACGATGAAACAGCAGGATCTGATGTGCGAGCAGGACTTCGAGCCGCCCTTCCGCCGTATCAGGCACGCCCATGTCGAGATAGAAGACGATTGACCGCGATTGCGCCACGATTTGCGCATAAAGCCTGTCCGGTCGATCATCCACGGGATGGCGTGCAAAGAATTTGGCAAACATCATCGTCTAGTAGATCCTGACGGCCGAGACGCCTTGCAATCGCCGACAAGGGCGACTAGGCGACTGCGGACCGATCGTTGACAGTCCCGTTTCCCGGTTTCGAGACACACTATCCATGCCTTTCGAGCGACAGACCCTTTCCGCGCCGACCGCGACCGGCCGCACGTCCGGCACTCCGGAGACGCCCCGCGCCTCGGCGCCACGCCACGGTGCGGCACGGCGAGCCTTCCGGCTGACGCCTACCATCCTTGCGCTTGGCGGCGCCCTCATGGTCGGCGGTTGTCTGACCAAGACCACGACGCATGGTTATGTATTCACCCAGACCCAGCTTGACCAGGTACCGGTCGGCGCGAGCCGCGAACAGGTTCAGTTCGTTCTGGGCAGCCCGTCGACCACCGGCGCCTTCGAAGGCCTGACGGGCGACGTCTACTACTATATCTCGCAAACCACCGAGACGATCGCCTTCCTGGCGCCCGAAGTCGTCGACCAGACGGTGCTGGCGGTTTATTTCGATCAGGATCAGCGGGTCAACCGCGTCGCCCAATACGGCATTGAGGACGGCCGCATCATCGACTTCCTCGACCGCGAGACGGCGACCTCGGGCGAGGAACTGACCTTTATCGGCCAGATCATGACCGGCAGCCGGCTGGCCAATCCGGCGATTCCCGGCCAGGGCAACTGATCCGCCGAAGATCTCCATAGCGGCCTCTGAAACGCAACGGGGCCCGCGCGGATCGCGCGGGCCCCGTTCTTGTCGACGCCAGGTCGTGGGTCAGTGCGCGGCGAGAACCGCGAGCAGCAGCAGCGCCACGATATTGGTGATCTTGATCATCGGGTTCACGGCGGGACCAGCGGTGTCCTTGTAGGGATCGCCGACCGTGTCGCCGGTCACGGCTGCCTTGTGGGCTTCCGAGCCCTTGCCGCCGTGATTGCCGTCCTCGATGTATTTCTTGGCATTGTCCCAGGCGCCGCCGCCGGCCGTCATCGAGATGGCGACGAACAGGCCGGTGACGATGACGCCGAGCAGCATGGCGCCGACCGCCGAGAAGGCCGCCGACTTGCCGGCGATCAGATAGACGACGCCATAGCAGACGATCGGCGACAGGACCGGCAGCATGGACGGCACGATCATTTCCTTGATCGCGGCGCGCGTCAGCATGTCGACGGCCCGGCCGTAATCGGGCTTGTCCTTGCCTTCCATGATGCCCGGCTTTTCGCGGAACTGGCGGCGCACTTCCTCGACCACCGAACTCGCCGCCCGGCCGACCGCCGTCATGGTGATACCGCCGAACAGATAGGGCAGCAGGCCGCCGAAGAAGAGGCCGACCACGACATAGGGGTTGGACAGCGAGAAATCGAGCTGGATGCCCGAGAAGAACGGATAGGTGTCCGGGTTCGAGATGAAGTAGTTCAGATCCTCGGTATAGGCCGTGAACAGAACCAGCGCGCCGAGACCGGCCGACCCGATGGCATAGCCCTTGGTGACGGCCTTGGTGGTGTTGCCGACCGCGTCGAGCGCGTCGGTCGTATCGCGCACCTCGGGCGGCAGGTCACTCATTTCGGCGATGCCGCCGGCATTGTCGGTGACCGGGCCAAAGGCGTCGAGCGCCACGACCATGCCGGCCAGCGCCAGCATCGTCGTCACCGCGATGGCGATGCCGAACAGGCCCGCCAGGAGGTAGGTCGTGATGATGCCCGCGATGATGATGATGGCGGGGATCGCGGTCGCTTCGAGCGACACCGCGAGGCCCTGGATCACATTGGTGCCGTGACCGGTGACCGAGGCCTGGGCGACCGACTTCACCGGGCGATAGTTGACGCCGGTATAGTATTCGGTGACCCAGATGATCAAACCCGTCACCGCGAGGCCGACCACGCCGCACAGGAAAAGGTCGAAGCCGGTGAAGGTGACGCCGCGGCTCGTCGTCATGTCGACATTGAAGCCGAGCATCAGATAGGTGACGAGGCCGACGCCGACGATCGACATCAGGGCGGTGGCCACGAAGCCCTTGTAGAGGGCGCCCATGATCGAATTGTTGGCGCCGAGCTTGACGAAGAAGGTGCCCGCGATCGAGGTCACCACGCAGATGGCGCAGATCGCCAGCGGGTAGAGCATGATCGATTCGAGGATCGCGTCGCCGGCGAAATAGATCGAGCCGAGCACCATGGTCGCGACGACGGTCACGACATAGGTCTCGAACAGGTCGGCCGCCATGCCAGCGCAGTCGCCGACATTGTCGCCGACATTGTCGGCGATGGTGGCCGGGTTGCGCGGATCGTCCTCGGGGATGCCCGCTTCGACCTTGCCGACGAGGTCGCCGCCGACATCGGCGCCCTTGGTGAAGATGCCGCCGCCGAGACGGGCGAAGATCGAGATCAGCGACGCGCCGAAGCCAAGCGCCACCAGGGCGTCGATCACGGTCCGCGAGCGCGGCTCGAAGCCGAGCGTGGCGGTCAGGACATAGTAGTAGATGATGACGCCGAGAAGCGCGAGGCCGGCGACCAGGAGGCCGGTGACCGCACCCGACTTGAAGGCGATCTCGAGGCCCGCCGCCAGGCTCTGACTGGCGGCCTGGGCGGTGCGGACATTGGCGCGCACCGAGACGAGCATGCCGATGAAGCCAGCCGCTCCCGACAGCACCGCGCCGATCAGGAAGCCGATGGCGACCGGCAGGCCGAGCAGGAACCAGACAACGACGAAGACGACGGCGCCGACGATGGCGATGGTCGTATACTGGCGGGTCAGATAGGCCTGCGCGCCTTCCTGAATGGCGCCGGCGATTTCCTGCATGCGCGCATTGCCCGCATCCGCGGCCATCAGCGAGCGGATGGCCCACGCGCCGTAGACGACCGAGAGCGCACCCCCGGCAATGATCAACCAGATGATACCTGCCATGTCTTCCTATCCGTGTTTTGGAGGGTGACGCTCATCGCGCCCGCCCCTTTTCGACGCGGCCGCAAGCCCCCGCCGCCTACCAGCCAAACCGGCCGGGTCATTGCCGAAATCCGAAGCGGAGTCAACTTCGGCAGGTGGATAAGGCGCCTGGCCTACAATGTCGCGGCCCGGCGATTGGTCAACGACAGCCAGGCGACGAGGCCGAGCGCGACGAGAACGGCGGGGAACAGCGCACCATTGACCGTCTCCCAGCCATAGAGGTTCAGCACCTTGCCGCTGAGCGCCGAGGCGACGGCCACCGAGCCGAAGACCAGGAGATCGTTGACCGCCTGCACCTTGTTGCGCTCGCTCGGCCGGTAGCAGCGGGTCAGAAGCGAGGTGGCGCCGACGAACCCGAAATTCCAGCCGATGCCGAGCAGGATCAGCGCGACCCAGAAATGGGCGATCTGGATGCCCATCAGCGCGACGATGCCGCAACCGGCCAGCAGCAACAGGCCCGTGACGATGATGCGCTGTTCGCCATAGCGCGCGATCAGGCTGCCGGTGAAGAAACTCGGCACGAACATCGCCAGCGCATGCCACTGAATGGCGAGGGCCGCATCGGTGACGCCGTAATTGCAGGCCAGCATGGCCAGCGGCGCCGCCGTCATGACGAAGCTCATCAGCGCATAGGAGGTGATGGCGCAACCGACCGCGACGATGAATTGCGGCGTGCGCATGATCTCGCCGAGCGGGCGCTGCGGCCCCTCGGCCGCCGTCTTGGGATTGGGGATGCGCAGCCGGCTCAGAAGTCCGAACGCGATCATCGAGACCACCAGGGCGGTGACGAAAGTGCCGGCGAATGTGTAGGGCGCCAGGAGATCGCGCGTCCAGATGACGAGTTGCGCGCCGAAGATCGCCGCCCCGATCCCGCCGACCAGGACCCAGGAGATCGCCTTGGGGCGAAACGCGTCCGAGGCGGTGTCGGCGGCGGCGAAGCGGTAGAACTGGATATGCGCCTGATAGACGCCGGCCAGGAGCGCGCCAGCGAGGAACAGGTTGAAGCTCGCGCTGGCCGTGGCCAGCGCCGCGACCCCCATGCCCGCCGCGCCGAACAATGCCCCGATCATGAAACCGGCGCGCCGGCCGATCCGCCGCATGGCGAGCCCGGCCGGCAGGGTGGCGATGGCCTGGCCGAGCACGAACATGGTGACCGGCAGCGTCGCCCAGGCCGGATCGGGCGCCAGGGTGATCCCGACAATGCCGCCGATCGTGATCAGGATCGTCGCATTGGCTCCGCCAAGTCCCTGCGCGCCAGCCAGGATGACGGCATTGCGGCGGGCCAGTCTGTCGTCGATCAACTGGGACATGAGGGGCCGGGAAACTCGGGCGGTTCAAACTGCGCGGTCATCATATCGCCGGTGGCGACGACCGTGTTGTCGGACGCTCCCGGCCCGAACGCAATCGCATTTCCACACACCTGCCCTGCGCGTTCCAAAATACCAGGCGCGGCGGAGCCTTTCAGCGGTGCACATAGCCCTTCTGGCGAAGCGTCACGGGCCGCCCCGCATCGTCGCGCAAGGTGACGCCAGCCGCGTCCGGCAGGACATCGCCGATCCGCGTCACCACGAGCCCGCCACGGGCGGCATCGGCCTCGAAAGCCGCGCGCGCCTCCTGGGGTATGGCGGCGAGGATTTCATAATCATCGCCGCCGGTTAGGCAGGTTTCCAGATAAGCCGGATCATGGTCGACACAGGCACGCGCACCCGCCGACAGGGGAATCCCGGCCTGGGTGAGGCACGCGCCGGCGCCCGAGGCCGCGCAGAGCTTTTCTAGATCGCCGATCAGCCCGTCGGAAATGTCCATCGCGGCGCTGGCATGCGCGCGCAGGCTCTCGATGGCGGCCCGAGGCGGGTCGGGCAGCCGGTAGCGCGCTTCCAGAAAGCCGCCCGCGCCGCTGTCGATCTCGGTGGGCAACTGGCCGCGCGCGGCCAACAGCCCAAGCGCCGCGTCACCGATCGTGCCGGTGACATAGAGCGCGTCCCCCGGCCGCGCCCCGCCCCGGCGTAGCATGGCGCCATGCGGCACGGTGCCGAAACAGGTGATCGACACGACCAGCGGGCCGGGCGTGCGCACGGTATCGCCGCCGAACAGCGACAGGCCATAGGCCTTCTGATCGGCGCCGAGGCCCGTGGCGAAGGCGTCGAGCCAGGGCACCGTCCAGCCATCGGGCAGCGCCAGGGACAGAAGATAGCCGACCGGCTCGGCGCCCTTGGCGAAGAGATCGGAGAGATTGACCCGCAGCGCCTTGCGGGCGATCCGCGCCGGCGCCTCGTCGGGCAGGAAATGGACGCCCGCGACGACGGCATCCTTGGTCAGCACGAGATCGCGGCCCTCGGGCGGCACGAAAAGCGCCGCGTCGTCGGTGAGACCGAACGCGCCGGCATCGGTCGCCAGCGGCCTGAAACAGCGGGCGATCAGATCGAACTCACCAAGCGGCGCGTCGGTCATGGCGCGGTGGTCAGCCGGTCGGTCGCGCCGGCCTGTCCGGCAGGTCCTCGGGGCGGGCGGCGCGCGCCAGCCGGTCGAGCACCGCATTGGTCATGCGCGGCTCGTCGCCATCGTCGAAGAAGGCGCGTGCGATCTCGACATATTCAGCGATGGCGACGCGCACCGGAATGTCGGTGCGGAAGGCCGCCTCATAGACGCCGGCGCGCAACACGGCGCGCAAGGTGGCGTCGATCCGCCGGAGCGGCCAGCCATCGGCCAGGGCGGCATCGATCCGCCGGTCGATATCGCGCTGCTCGCGCACGACGCCCGAAACGAGATCGCGGAAAAAACCGCTATCGGCGGGCAGATACTGGTCGCCGTCGATCTCCTTGCCGAGACGCTCGGCGACGAACTCGTCGAGAATGGCCGGCAGCGGCGTCTTGCCGATGTCCATCTGATAGAGCGCCTGAACCGCGGCCAGCCGGGCCGCGCTGCGCCGGTTCGCCTTGCGGGCGGGCGCGAGGGCGGCATCCGGCTTGGGCGCGGCTGGTTCCGCCGTCATCGTCCCCGGCCCCCGAAATGGCGGCGCAGATCGACCAGCGCCAGCGCCGCGCCGGCCGCGTCGGCCCCCTTGTTCTTGCGCTCGGGATGGGCCCGGTCGAGCGCCTGGACCTCGTTCTCGACCGTCAGGATGGCATTGCCGAGCGCCAGTTCGTGGCGCGTCGCGAGATCGAAGACGGCGCGCGCCGATTCATTGGCGACGATGTCATAATGGCTGGTCTCGCCACGGATCACGCAGCCGAGCAGCACATAGCCGTCATAGTGGACCGTGCCCGACAGCGCCATGGCGAGCGCCGGCGGGATCTCCAGAACCCCCGGCACGGTGACCCGGTCGGTGCGGGCGCCGGCGGCGTCCAGAACGGCCATGGCACCGCTGCGCAGATGATCGGTGATGTGGTCGTAATAGTCTGATTCGATGATCAGAATGCGCGGCCTGTCGGTCATCCGCCCTGCTCCGTTTCGGCCCGCCAATCGGCCATGCGCGCGACATAGCGTGCCAGAAGGTCGACTTCGAGATTGACCCGGTCGCCCGGTCGCGCCGCACCCCATGTGGTGACGGCCAGCGTGTGCGGGATCAGCATCACGCCGAAGCGCGTTCCCGACACATCATTGACGGTCAGGGACGTGCCGTCGAGCGCCACGGAGCCCTTTTCGGCGATAAAGCCCGCGAGTGCCGCCGGCACCTCGAAAGAAAAGCGCTCCGCCGCGCCCACCGGGTCCCGCGCGACGATCTCGGCCAGACCGTCGATGTGGCCGGTGACGAGGTGGCCGCCAAGCTCGGCGCCGAGCGCCAGCGAGCGTTCGAGATTGAGCGCGGTACCGACCCGCCAGGCCCCGGTCGTGGTCCGGTCGAGCGTTTCGCGCGAGATATCGACCTCGAAGACCGATCCGCTCCCGCCGCCCGTCTCGGCACGGCAGGCGACGACCGTCAGGCAGGGGCCGGAACAGGCGATCGAGGCGCCGATGGCGATCGTCTCCGCGTCATAGCCGCTCGCGATCGACACGCGGCGCAGATCGTCGCGGTCGGCGATATCGACGACGCGTCCGATATCGGTGATCAGTCCGGTGAACACCCGTCTCTCCCGTCCAGATTGGCCCCGTCGCGGGCGCCGGCCATCACGCGCCCTGCCCGCCCGAGCGCGCGGTCAGCGCGGCCTCGCGGCGGTCGGCCAGCGCGATCGGCGCGCGACGATAGACCGTCATGACATCCGCGCCAAAGCGGTCGGTCTCGACGGGCTCGAAATCGCGCGCCAGCACGGCATCGAGATCGAGCCCGGCGGCCGGCGGAATGCCCCGCGCCGCGCCGATATCGCCCGTGCCGTCGAAACGGACCACCCGGTCGACCAGTCCGCGCGCCAACAGGCTGGCCGCGATCTCGGCGCCGCCCTCGACATAGAGCCTGGTCAGTCCGCGCGTGCCGAGATCGGTGAGGACGGCCGGCAGCGATACGCGGCCCGACGCCTCGCCCGGCACCTCGATCACATCTGCGCCGGCGGTTCGAAGCGCCCGCATGCGCGCGGCACGCGGATCGCCGGGCAACGGCGAGGCGGCCAGCGTGTAGATCCAGAGCGGGGCTTCCTCGATGCTCGATACAAGGCGCGAGGCGGGCGGCAGCCGCAGCTGGCTGTCGACGACGATGCGGGCCGGCGAACGCGCGCCGAGCCCAGGCAGCCTGACCGTCAGCAGCGGATCGTCGGCCAGCGCGGTGCCGACGCCGATCAGCACGGCATCCTGCAAGGCGCGCTGCATGTGAACCCGTGCCCGCGTCTCCTCGCCGGTCACCGCGACGGGTGCCGCTAGGCCATCCGCACCCCGCCGGCCGATGAAACCGTCAGCGCTGACCGCGAGCTTCAGCGTCACGCGCGGCCGGCGGTCGCGCATGCGCGTGATGTGACCGGCATGGGCGCGAAAGCCGTCTTCCGGCATCAGGCCGGCCACGACCTCTATGCCGGCTTCGGCGAGGCGCGCATGGCCGCGCCCGCTGACGCGGCCGTCCGGATCCTCGATCGCGGTGACGACACGGGCGACGCCCGCATCGACCAGCGCGTCGGAGCACGGCGGTGTGCGGCCATAATGGGCGCAAGGCTCAAGCGTCACGTAACAGGTGGCACCGCGCGCCAGCTCGCCGGCCGCCGCGAGCGCCAGGCGTTCGGCATGCGGCCGCCCACCGAGCGCCGTCACCCCGCGCCCGACAATGCGCGGCCGGCCCGTCTCGCCGATGGCGACAACAAGCGCGGCGACGCAGGGGTTGGGCCAGGTCAGGCCGTGATTGCGCCGCGCCAGACGGAAGGCGGCCGCCATGAAACGGCGATCGGTGTCGCCCATCGCCGCGGCGTCAGATCCCTTGTCTTGCGGATCGGTGGCGCCGGTCACCTGTCGCGCCGCCGGCACCGCGTCGGACGGCGTTGTCATGCGTCGGATTTTCCCGCCCCGACAAGTGCTGGATCCAAGTCGTCGAGATCGTCTGACAGATTATCAATGAACTCCTCGAAGTCCTTGACTTCCCTGAAGTTCTTGTAAACCGAGGCGAAGCGGACAAAGCCCACATCGTCGATCCCGCGCAAGCCTTCCATGACGAGATGGCCGATCGCGTCGGAGGCGACCTCGCTCTCGCCCATGCTTTCGAGCCGGCGCACGATGCCCGACACGAAGCGTTCGATGCGCTCGCCGTCGACGGGGCGCTTGCGCAGCGCGATCTGCACCGAGCGCATCAGCTTGTCGCGGTCGAAGGGCACCCGCCGGCCCGACCGCTTGACGACGATGAGTTCGCGCAGCTGGACCCGCTCGAACGTGGTGAAGCGCTGGCCGCAATCGCTGCAGATGCGCCGGCGCCGGATCGCGGCATTGTCCTCGCTCGGCCGCGAATCCTTGACCTGCGTGTTCAGGCTTCCGCAATAGGGACAGCGCATGTCGGGCCTTCGTTACGGTCGAGACGGGGAGTGGCGCCGGGGCCACCCGGCGCCTGTGGCCAAAGCGTCAGGAATAGATGGGGAAGCGGTCGCAGAGCGCGATGACCCGCTCCCGCACCGATGCCTCGACGAGGCTTTCCGCCCCCTCCTCGGTCTGGGCCGCGGCATCGAGCACCTCGGCGATCATGCGGCCGACGTCCTGGAACTCGGCGACGCCGAAGCCGCGCGTCGTGCCCGCCGGCGTGCCGAGCCGGACGCCGGAGGTCACCCACGGCTTCTCGGGGTCGAAGGGAATGCCGTTCTTGTTGCAGGTGATGTTGGCGCGCCCGAGCGCCGTCTCGGCGATCTTGCCGGTCAATTGCTTGGGCCTGAGATCGACCAGCATCAGATGGGTGTCGGTGCCGCCCGACACGATGTCGCAGCCGGCTTCCGACAAGGTTTCGGCGAGCGCCTTGGCATTTGCCACGACATTGGCCGCATAGGTCTTGAATTCCGGCCGCAGCGCCTCGCCATAAGCCACTGCCTTGGCGGCGATCACATGCATCAGCGGGCCGCCCTGGAGGCCGGGAAAGACGGCGGAATTGATCTTCTTGCCGATATCGGGATCGTTGCAGAGGATCATGCCGCCGCGCGGGCCGCGCAGCGTCTTGTGGGTAGTCGAGGTCACGACATGGGCGTGCGGCAGCGGGCTCGGATGCGCGCCGCCCGCGACGAGGCCCGAGAAATGCGCCATATCGACCAGGAGATAGGCGCCAACCGCATCGGCGATCTGGCGGAAGCGGGCGAAATCGATGACGCGCGGATAGGCCGAGCCGCCGGCGATGATCATCTTCGGCTTGTGCTCATGGGCGAGGCGCTCGACCTCGTCGAAATCGATCAGCGCGTCCTGTTCGCGCACGCCATAGGCAATCGCGTTGAACCATTTGCCGGACAGGTTGACCGGCGCGCCATGGGTCAGATGACCACCGGCGGCAAGGCTCATGCCGAGCACGGTGTCGCCGGGCTGGAGCAGCGCCAGCATGACGGCCTGATTGGCCTGGGCGCCCGAATGCGGCTGCACATTGGCGAAGGCGCAGTCATAGAGCCTGGTGACGCGCTCGATGGCGAGCGTCTCGGCGATGTCGACATATTGGCAGCCGCCGTAATAGCGCTTGCCCGGATAGCCCTCGGCATATTTGTTGGTCGCGACCGAGCCCTGGGCTTCGAGCACCGCGCGCGAGACGATGTTCTCCGACGCGATCAGCTCGATCTCGTGCTGCTGGCGGCCGAGTTCCTTGGTCAGCGCCGCATGAATATCGGGGTCCGAATCGGCCAGGGACGCCGTGAAGAAATCAGGAAACAGCGCCCCTTGCGCCGCAGCCGAGCCAACAGCCATTATCGCCACCTTAGCTTGGATTATGCGTAAGCGATCTTAAAGAGCCGCTGGCCTAACACAAGCGGCCGATGCATCCAAGGATGCATCCGTGCATGCGTCAGCCCATGACGGGCGCCGCGAAGCGCGGTCGGGTTTAACGAAAACCCGATGCTTGACCTAACCCGCCTCGAGCCGGCGGCGTAGTTTCATCAGGGCGAGGCGTTCGAGATCGGCCTGCGCCGCGCCGAGCGGCCCCATGGTCACGACCTCGACGCCGGTCACCGCGTCGACCGCCGTGACGCGCATCGCATTGCCGATGGCGATGAACTCGAAATAGACCTCGCCGCGCGGACCGTCGGACGGGCGCCGACGCATTCCGTCGTCACGCGGCCTGTCTGCGTGAGGCTTGTCTGCGCGAGATTTGTCTCCGCGAGACTGTCCCATGACGCCGCTCCGTGCCCCATCCAAACCTGCCGCCAGGCGGGACCGGCCAAGCGCCATCGGTAGGGAGGATACCGCCTAGCTCGGCGTGCCCTCGATGGCGAGATCGCCGACCGCGTCCTTGTTGTAGATGTCGGGCCGGAAATGCACCACCCCGCCCGGCGTCGCCCAGGCGGTGATATAGGCGAAGCGGATGGTGGTCCGCTCCGACAGGCTGACATCGCGGCGCTCGCCGCTGCGGATCAGCGCGTCGACGGCGCTGCGGTTCCATTCGCCGCCATTTGGCTCGACCAGCCAGGTGACCAGTTCGCGGACATTCTGAACCCGCACGCAGCCGGAGCTGTGGAAGCGGGCATTGGTGCCGAACAGGCTCGTCTCCGGCGTGTCGTGCAGATAGACCGAATGGCGGTTATGGAAGTTGATCTTGATCGCGCCCATCGAGTTGAAATTGCCCGGGTCCTGGCGCAGCAGATAGTTCTCCGCCTCGTTGGTCTGCCAGTTGACCATTTGGGGATCGATCTCGTTGCCCGAGCGGTCGAAGATCCGGATGTTGAAATTCGACAGATATTGCGGGTCCTGCTGCATCTTGGGAATGATGTCCCGACGCACGATGCTGACCGGCGCATGCCAGTAGGGATTGAAATTGATCTCGTGGATCCGGCTTTCGAGGATCGGCGAGGCGCGGTCGATCTTGCCGACCACGGCGGTGAAGCGGGCATGGATCCGGCTGTCGTCGACCGCCTCGATCTCGGCGCCGGGAATGTTCACCAGGACGTGACGGTCCGGCATGCGCTGCGACAGCGCTTCGAGGCGGGCGAGATTGAGGTTCAACTGGCCGATGCGCCGCTCGACCGGCACGTTGAGCTCGCGCAGGGTATCGCCGCGCACATAGCCGTCGGGCAGGATGCCATGGCGCGCCTGGAAGCGGCGCACCGCGGCCTCGACATAGCTGTCGAAGGTGCGCGACAGGCCGGCCGACTGCGACAGATCGCCGGTCGCCATCAGGCGCTGGCGCAGGGCGACGACCCGGTCATTGGCCACGCCGAGGCGCAACGTGTTGCCCTGCGGCACCTGGCCCCATCCGCCGGACGCCGCGAGCTGCTGGTAGACGGCGAGCGTCTGCCGGACGGCATTGATCGATTCCGGGCTCAGCGTCGGCCATGGCGAGGCGACCGAGGACGAAAAGCCGCGCGAGGAGGGATCGAAGCGCTGGGTCCACTCGCCGCCCGCCACATCGATCGGGAGGCTTTGCGCCCGCGCCATGCCGATGCCGGCCAGCGCGACGAGGCCAAATGCCGCGCCGCCCAGAAGGGCGCGCCGGGACATACCCTCGATCGCGCCGTCGATCCTCGTATCGGCGGTCGCCGAAGACGCGCGGCGCGCGGCATCGACAGTATTCACGGGCTTAGGCATGTAATTCCCTCGTCCAGCCGGCAGGATGTGCGTGACCGATTAGGTAACACGCGCGGCGAGCATCACCAATCCTTCATGGCAAGACTAAGGCCGCGAAAGCGGCCGAACGGCCATTTCGCGGTTTGACATTTCCGTGAAACCCGCGCCCTGCCCGGCGAGACGCATGCCCGGCCAGGCGACCCGCATTGCCCGTCAGAGCTTGTAGCGAATCTGGTCGGTCCAGAAGCGTTCGAGCTTTTCCAGCGCGCCGATCAGGTCGTCGAAGCGGCCGGAATCGATCTCGCCGACCTTGTCGACCGACTTCAGGTGGCGGCTGTAGAGCGCCTCCACCATGTCGCGCACCTCGCGCCCCTTCTCGGTCAGGCTGATCCGCACCGCGCGGCGGTCGACCGTCGAGCGCTGATGGTGCAGGAATCCCGCCTCGACCAGCTTCTTGACGTTATAGGACACGTTCGAACCGAGATAGTAGCCGCGCTTGCGCAGCTCGCTGGCCGACAATTCGGAATCACCGATATTGTAGAGCAGCAGTGCCTGAACGGCGTTCAGATCGGCCCGACCCTCGCGGTCCATCTCGTCGCGCACCACGTCCAGAAGGCGCCGATGCAGCCGCTCGATCAGCGACAGCGCCTGAAGATAGCGCGGACGCAACTCTTCCGTGGCGTCGCCCTGCATTTCCGCAGGCGCCGCCGCACCAATATAAGCCATCTTGTGCCTCACTGTTTCGTGCCGCGGTTTGTTGTTGTTCCGCGATCGAGTGAGACCTTAATGCGATTGACCCAAAACCTGATTAAAACATGTCGTTTATTTTAGGTAACCGGGCTTAGGGTGAAGAAGAGATTACCCGTCGCCGCGCAAAAAGCGCACAATGCCGGAGAAATCCGTGCCCGCATTCCCCTCATTGACATACATGCCATAGACTTGAGTGGCCTGGGCGCCGAGCGGCGTCGCGGCGGCGACATCGGAGGCCGCGTCCTGGGCCAGCTTGAGGTCCTTGAGCATCATGGCTGCGGTGAAGCCCGGCTGATAGTCGCGGTTGGCCGGCGAGGTCGGCACCGGCCCCGGCACCGGGCAATAGGTCGTCAGCGACCAGCACTGGCCCGACGCCGTCGAGGAGATGTCGTAGAGCTTCTGATGGTCGAGGCCGAGCTTCTCGGCCAGCACGAAGGCCTCCGACACGCCGATCATGGAGATGCCGAGGATCATGTTGTTGCAGATCTTCGCCGCCTGGCCGTTGCCCGCCCCGCCGGCATGGACGATCGTCTTGCCCATCACCTGGAGGATCGGCTCGGCGCGCGCGAAGGCGTCATCGCCGCCGCCGACCATGAAGGTCAGCGTGCCGGCTTCGGCGCCGCCGACCCCGCCCGAGACCGGCGCATCCACCATCGCGAAACCCTTGGCCTCGGCATCGGCCGCCACCGCCCGCGCGGTCGTCACGTCGATCGTCGAACAGTCGATCAAGAGCGCGCCCGCCGGCGCCGATGCCAGGACGCCGCCCTCGCCGCGATAGACATGGTCGACATGGGCGCCCGCCGGCAGCATGGTCACGACGGCCTCGGCCTCCGATACGGCGTCCGCCACGGTGTCGGCGACCTGCCCGCCCTTGCCGGTGAAGGCCTGCTTGGCGGCATCGCCAAGGTCGAAGCCGGTCACCTCATGGCCGCTGCCGACCAGATTGGCCGCCATGGGGCCGCCCATATTGCCCAGACCGATGAAGGCGATCTTCGCCATGAAGCGTCTCCCCTAATTGCTTCTTTGGATTAATCTTTCGTCTGTCGGCCGGCGGGCTCGCGCAACCGCGCCGGCCTAATCGTCCGGCAGGCGCAGCAGTTCACCGGTATCCTCCGGCGAGCCGCAGATCCAGGCCAGCACGAAATAGAGCAGGATCGTCGTCGAATGGAAGATGATGGTCTTGGTGCCCGGCCCGTAGAGATCCGGCAGGGCGACATGGATGACGATCTCGGTGATGGCGGCGAACAGCCAGACCGCGACGCCCCAGACCGCGCCGAACCACAGGCCGACGGCCGCCACCGTTTCGACCATGGCGAAATAACCGGTCGAGATCTGCCGCTGCGGGGTCAGGAGATCGAAGGTGCGGAATTCACCGCCGATCCCGATGATGCGGCCCCAATTATCGAGCGCGCTGACAAGCAGGACCAGCGCCATGGCGCGCATCGCGTAGAGCATGATGCGCGGCGCATAGGGCCGGAACTTGCGCAATGTCGCGTTCATGGGGCCTCGAAGCTCAACTCGTCGGAGAGCGGCGCGAAATAGGCGTCCGTCATGTCGTCGGTCACTCCGGCGATCGTGTCGGGCCGCCAGCGCGGCGCATTGTCCTTGTCGACGATCACCGCGCGCACCCCTTCGAAGAAATCATGGCCCTGAAGGACCCGGCTGACGATGCGGTATTCGGTTTTCAGGCCGTCGTCGAAAGCGAGCGCCCCGCCGATCCGCATCTGGCGCAGCGCAATGGCAAGACTGGTGGGCGATTTCGTGGCGATGGTCTTGTGGCAGCGCGCCGCCCAGTCGTCGCCGTCGCGCGCCGCCCGGTCGAGATCCGCCATGATGCCAGCGACCGACCCGCCGCCAAAGAGCGCATCGATCCGGTCGCGCACCGTATCGAGCGGGCTTTCCGTGATGGTCATGGCCCGGTCGTTCAAGAGACCGGCCGGATCGGATGTCGCGGTCAGGTCGTCGAACAGCGCATCAAGCGTCTCGGCCGCCACCGCATGGGTGCCGAGGCCGATCATGACGGCATCGTCGCGGCGGATCCGGTCGCCGGTCAGCGCCAGATAGCTGCCGACATGGCCGGGCAGCCGCGGCAGGAAAAAGGTGCCGCCGACATCGGGAAACAGGCCGATCCCGACCTCCGGCATGGCGAAGACGGTGTTTTCCGTCATCACCCGATGGCTGCCATTGATCGAAATGCCGACCCCGCCGCCCATCACCACGCCATCGATCAGGGAAACGACCGGCTTCGGATAGACCTTGATGAGGCGGTCGAGCCGATATTCCTCGCAGAAGAAGGCGCGCGCACGCGCGTCCCCCGCCCGCCCCCAGTCATGCAGGTTGCGGATATCGCCGCCCGAACAGAACGCCTTGCCGGGCGCGGCCTTGAGGATCACATGGCCGATCCCGTCATCGTGCGCCCAGGCGGCGAGTTGCGCGGTCATCCGGCGCACCATGTCGAGGGTCAGCGCGTTGAACGCCTTGGGCCGGTTCAGCGTGATGACGCCGGCGCGGCCAATGTGGTCGAACAGGGCCTCCTCGTCGATCGCGGCGTCCGTCGCCCGTGTCGCTGCGGTTGTGTCGGTCATCAGCGCCCCAGAAGATCGCGCGAGACGATCACCCGCATGATCTCGTTGGTGCCTTCGAGGATCTGATGCACGCGCACATCGCGCAGGAACCGCTCGATCGGATAGTCGCGCAGATAGCCATAACCGCCATGCAGTTGCAGCGCCTGGTTGACGACGTCGAAACAGGCATCGGTGGCGAACCGCTTGGCCATCGCGGCGGCCACCGTGGCATCGGGCGCCTTGGCGTCGAGTTTGGCGGCGGCACGGTGGATCATCAGCCGCGAACTCTCCACCGCCGTCGCCATGTCGGCGATCCGGAAGCGCAGCGCCTGGAACGAGGACAGCGCCTCGCCGAACTGCTTGCGCTCGTTGAGATAGGCGATGGACTGATCGAGGCAGGTCTGCGCGGCGCCGAGCGAACAGGCGGCGATGTTGATGCGCCCGCCGTCGAGGCCGGCCATGGCGATGCGGAAGCCCATGCCCTCGTCGTTGAGCCGGTTTTCGGCCGGCACCCGGCAATTGTCGAAGATGACGGCGGCCGTCGGCTGGCTCTTCCAGCCAAGCTTGGCCTCCTGGGCGCCGAAGGACAGGCCGGGCGTGCCGTTCTCGACGACGAAGGTCGACACGCCTTTCGGCCCGTCGCCGCCGGTGCGCGCCATCACGACATAGATGTCGGAAGCGCCGCCGCCGGAGATGAACGCCTTCTCGCCGTTCAGCACGTAATGGTCGCCGTCGCGCTCGGCGCGGGTGCGCAGGGACGCCGCGTCCGAGCCAGCGCCCGGCTCGGTCAGGCAATAGCTCGCGAAATGCGCCATCGAGCAGAGATTGGGCAGGAAGCGCCGGCGCTGGGCATCGTCGCCGAAGGCGTCGATCATCCAGGCCGCCATGTTGTGGATCGAGATATAGGCGGCCGTCGAGGTGCAGCCCGCCGCCAGTTCCTCGAAGATCACCGCCGCATCGAGCCGGCCGAGCGCCGAACCGCCGACATCGTCGCGCACATAGATGCCGCCGAAGCCGAGCGCCGCCGCTTCCCGCAAGGTGTCGACGGGAAACACCGAGTTCTCGTCCCAGGCCGCCGCCTCGGGCGCCATGCGGTCCTGCGCGAAGGCGCGGGCTGCCTCGCGAAAGGCCTGCTGCTCGTCGGAGAGCTCGAAGTCCATGCGATTACCTTGGCGTTTCCGTGCGCGCTTGCCGTTGTTTTGCCCATCGATACGGACAAGCCGCCCGTCCCGTCAACCGAACGCCGGCCCCGGAAGGGCTGCGATGCCGCTTCCGCAGGACTCCCGATAGGCGCGACGCGCTGTCGCTGTTAGAGTTGTTCCAAAATCGCCCACCGGCTGGCATAGATCCCGACAAAGACGGAAAGCGCCGGACCGGACGGGCCGGAATGGGAGAACAGAGAATGGACGACCGCGTCACCCTGCCCGAGACCACGGCCCGCCCAACGCCCGCCCAACGCCGCCGCGACATCGCTCGCGACGCCGCCGAGGACCATTGCCCGGTCATCCGCCCGCGCCGCAACCGGCGCGGCGACTGGACGCGCCGGCTGGTCCAGGAAAATGTGCTGACGACGAACGACCTGATCTGGCCGGTCTTCATCACGGACGGCAATGGCGTCGAGGAGCCGGTGCCGTCGATGCCCGGCGTCACGCGCCGGTCGGTCGACCGTATCGCATCAGCGGCCCGCGAGGCGCGTGATCTCGGCGTGCCGGCGATGGCGCTGTTTCCCTACACCCAGGCCGACCTGCGCTGCGGACAGGGCGCCGAGGCGCTCAATCCGGACAATCTCGTCTGCCGCGCCATCAAGGCCGTCAAGGACGCGTTGCCCGACATCGGCGTCGTCGCCGATGTGGCGCTCGATCCCTATACGAGCCACGGCCATGACGGGCTGATGATCGGCGACAGGATCGACAATGACACGACACTGCCGGTCCTGGTGGAGCAGGCCATCGTGCAGGCCGATGCCGGCTGCGACGTCATCGCGCCATCGGACATGATGGACGGCCGGGTCGCCGCGATCCGGCACGGGCTCGACGCCGCCGGCCATCAGGACTGCTCGATCCTCGCCTATTCGGCGAAATATGCCTCGGCCTTCTACGGCCCGTTCCGCGACGCGGTCGGCTCGTCGGGCACGCTGACCGGCGACAAGCGGACCTATCAGATGGACCCCGCCAATACCGACGAGGCGCTGCGCGAGGCCGAACTCGACATCGCCGAAGGCGCCGACATGCTCATGGTCAAGCCGGGCCTGCCCTATCTCGACATCCTGTTCCGCATCAAGGAGCGCTTCGGCGTGCCGACCTTCGCCTATCAGGTGTCCGGCGAATACGCCATGCTGATGGCGGCCGCCGAACGCGGCTGGCTCGACCAAGACCGGGTGATGATGGAAAGCCTGATGGGCTTCAAGCGCGCCGGCGCCGACGGTGTCCTGACCTATTTCGCGCCGGCCGCCGCCCGCCTTCTGAACGCCTGACGGCCTGCCCTCGGAGATGGCCGCGCGCGGCCGACGCCGACGCCGGCGTCAGATCCGCCAGCCGTGCCAGCGTTCGACCTCCCCGGCCTCGCCGTTCTGCGCGCCCTCGCCGACCGATTTGTCGGACAGGATCTTGTCGACCGCCGACTGGGACCGGCTCTTCTTGCCGCTCCACACCGCCTCGACCGCCTCGGCGCGGCGGATCATGTCGGCGACATTGTCGTTGCGCACCCGCTCGTCGAGCAATTGCTGCATGCCCGAGACGACGAACTGGTCGCCGTTCAACTCGTAGCCGCGCTCGTCGCGCACCGCCGAGACCAGCCGGTGCTGCAGCGCGGCGGGCGACAGCGGCTTGACCAGGATATTGTTTGCGCCCGCCGACATGGCGCGGTCGACGAAGCGCATGGTCGGCACCGAGGTCACCGCCAGCACGGGCACGAAGCAGATCGGGTCGAAACTGCGCTGGCGCAACAGGCGCAGGAAACGCTCCGCCATCGCCGGCTTCACGTCCCAGTCCGACAGAACGACGCTCGGCGGCTCGCTGATCATCGATTTCAGCGCGATCTCTGGCCGGTCATAGCTGCGCACCCGGCGCACGCGCATCGCCGTCAGCATCGGCCGTATCAGCGATTGCGCGGCGCGATTGTCCTCGACGATCACGACGTCGAGGGCGGCGACCGTCGGATCGGTCACGGAATTGATCATCATCTGGGTGCGTCCCGGCGGTCAGAGCGTCTCGAAATGGCACCCTAGACGGATGGATTTGCCGCGGGGTCAAACCGACCGGTAGAATTTGAGTCGAATCCGTGACATCGGAATCCCCATGCCGGCAAGGGCTTAGGCGGTGCTTCCTCACACTCCCCATAACTCACACGCCTATCCCGCCGCCAAGACACCATATTTAGCGGTCTGGTAAGATTCACCCACTATCTATGGCAATCGACTGTTGACGGTCGGGATCGAGTCGGCGTAGCTTTTTGAGGTTCGCGTGTCCTCCGGGCCGAGCGGTCCGCGGCACATAAACCCTCCCAACGTGGCGTGAGCCAGGCTCATCCAGCGCACGGTCGTGATCGTGCGTGGCGGTATCTTATTGCCGACGTGAACAAGCGACATAATCGCGGCGCGAAAGCCGCGCGGGGCAGACGACAGACGGGCAAGGGGCAAACCGGCAAACACGCGCCGAGGCGCACAGCGAAACGGTTTGGACCTGAGAGGAGAAGCATGCGGATCGAGCGGCGTTACACGACGGAAGGACCTTCCCCCTACGAGGCCATCGCCTTCCGGACGACCACGAGTGAAATCAAGAATCCGGACGGCTCCGTCGTCTTCCGGCTCGATGAAGTGATCGTGCCCGACACCTGGTCGCAGGTGGCGAGCGACATCCTGGCGCAGAAATATTTCCGCAAGGCCGGCGTTCCGGCGCGTCTGAAGCGCGTCGAGGAGCCGACCGTTCCGTCCTTCCTGTGGCGCTCCGTGGCCGATGAGGCCGCCCTCGCCGAACTGCCCGAAGAGGCCCGCTACGGGTCGGAGACCGATTCCCGTCAGGTCTTCAACCGGCTCGCCGGCGCCTGGACCTATTGGGGCTGGAAGGGCGGCTATTTCGACAGCGAGGACGACGCGCGCGCCTTCATGGACGAATTGTGCTTCATGCTGGCGACGCAGAAATGCGCCCCGAACAGCCCGCAATGGTTCAATACCGGCCTGCATTGGGCCTATGGCATCGACGGTCCCGGCCAGGGCCATTTCTATGTCGACTTCGAGACCGGCGACCTGACCGCCTCGACATCGGCCTATGAACACCCCCAGCCGCATGCCTGCTTCATCCAGGGCATCGAGGACGATCTCGTCAATGATGGCGGCATCATGGATCTGTGGGTGCGCGAGGCGCGGCTGTTCAAATACGGCTCGGGCACCGGCTCGAACTTCTCGCGGCTGCGCGGCGAAGGCGAAAGGCTGTCGGGCGGCGGCAAGTCGTCGGGCCTGATGAGCTTCCTCAAGATCGGCGACCGCGCCGCCGGCGCCATCAAATCGGGCGGCACCACCCGCCGGGCGGCCAAGATGGTCGTCGTCGACATCGACCATCCCGACATCGAGAACTACATCACCTGGAAGGTGAACGAGGAGCAGAAGGTCGCCGCCCTCGTCGCCGGCTCCAAGCTCTGCGCCAAGCATCTCAACGCCATCATCCGCGCCTGCGTGAACTGCCAGGGTCCGGGCGAGGACTGCTTCGACCCGGCCAAGAACCCGGCGCTGAAGCGCGAGATCAAGGCCGCCAAGAAGGTGCTGATCCCCGACAACTACATCCAGCGGGCGATCCAGTTCGCGCGCCAGGGTTATGTCGAGCTCGACTTCAAGACCTATGACACCGATTGGGATTCGGACGCCTATCTGACGGTGTCGGGCCAGAATTCGAACAATTCGGTGCGCGTGACCGACGCCTTTCTGGACGCGGTCGAGGCCGGCGACGACTGGCAATTGTTCCGCCGCACCGACGGCGCGGTCGCCAAGACCGTCAACGCGACCGAATTATGGGACCAGATCGGCTATGCCGCCTGGGCCTCGGCCGATCCGGGCATTCAGTTCCACACCACGGTGAACGACTGGCACACCTGCCCCAATTCGGGCGAGATCCGCGCCTCCAACCCGTGCTCGGAATACATGTTCCTCGACGACACGGCGTGCAATCTGGCCTCGCTGAACCTGATGCAGTTCCGCCGCGAGGACATGTCCTTCGACGTCGAGAGCTTCCAGCATGGGGTGCGGCTGTGGACCGTGGTGCTCGAAATCTCGGTGCTGATGGCGCAGTTCCCCTCGCGCAAGATCGCCGAACTGTCCTATCGCTACCGCACGCTGGGGCTTGGCTATGCCAATATCGGCGGGCTTCTGATGTCGTCGGGCATCGCCTATGACAGCGACGAGGGCCGCGCCATCTGCGGTGCCATCACCGCCGTCATGACCGGCGTCGCCTATGCGACCTCCGCCGAAATGGCCGGCGAACTCGGCCCCTTCCCCGGCTATGCCGACAATGCCGAGCCGATGCTGCGCGTCATGCGCAACCATTGCCGCGCCGCGCACGGCGAAACCGAGGGCTATGAGGCGCTGAGCACCAATCCGGTGCCGCTCGACCATGCCTCGCTGACCGACAAGCGCCTGTCGGATGCCGCCCGCCAGGCCTGGTACCGGGCGGTCGAACTCGGCGAGAAGCACGGCTATCGCAACGCCCAGTCCACCGTCATCGCGCCGACCGGCACGATCGGCCTGGTGATGGATTGCGACACCACCGGCATCGAGCCCGATTTCGCCCTCGTCAAGTTCAAGAAACTGGCCGGCGGCGGCTATTTCAAGATCATCAACCGGGCGGTTCCGCAGGCCCTGCGCACGCTCGGCTATGACGATGCCCAGATCGCCGACATCGAGACCTATGCGGTCGGTCTCGGCACGCTGAAGGGCGCGCCGACGATCAATCACGAGACGCTGGCGGCCAAGGGCTTCACCGAGGACAAGCTCGACGCGGTCGAGGGCGCGCTGAAGACCGCCTTCGACATCAAGTTCGTGTTCAACAAATGGACGCTCGGCGCCGACTTCCTGACCGACACCCTCGGCATCGCCGAGGACCGTCTGGACGATCCCGCCTTCGACCTTCTCGCGTCACTTGGCTTCAGCAAGGCCGAGATCGAGGCGGCGAACGAATATGTCACCGGCGCGATGACGCTCGAAGGTGCCCCGCACCTGAAGGACGAGCATCTGCCGGTCTTCGACTGCGCCAATCCGTGCGGCCGCAAGGGCAAGCGCTATCTGTCGGTCGACAGCCATATCCGCATCATGGCCGCCGCCCAGCCCTTCATCTCGGGCGCCATTTCCAAGACGATCAACATGCCCAACGAGGCGACCGTCGAGGACTGCAAGAGCGCCTATCTGTTGTCCTGGCGGCTCGCGCTGAAGGCCAATGCGCTCTATCGCGACGGCTCGAAACTGTCGCAGCCGCTGAACGCGCAGCTCCTCGCCGATGACGACGAGGATGCCGATGACGTGGCGGAAGCGCTGATCGAGGCGCCGCAGGCCCAGCGCGCGCAGGCCCTGGCCGAGCGCATCGTCGAGAAGATCGTCGAGCGCGAGGTGCATGTCCGCAATCGCGAGATGATGCCCAACCGGCGCAAGGGCTATACCCAGAAGGCGATCGTCGGCGGACACAAGGTCTATCTCCGGACCGGTGAATACGAGGATGGCCGTATTGGCGAGATCTTCATCGACATGCACAAGGAAGGCGCCGCCTTCCGCTCGCTGATGAACAATTTCGCCATCGCGGTGTCGCTCGGCCTGCAATATGGCGTGCCGCTGGAAGAGTTCGTCGACGCCTTCACCTTCACCCGCTTCGAACCGGCCGGCCTGGTTCAGGGCAATGAGGCGATCAAGAACGCGACCTCGATCCTCGACTATGTGTTCCGCGAACTGGCGGTCAGCTATCTGGCGCGCCATGACCTGGCCCATGTCAATCCCGACGACATCGGCAATACGGCGATGGGATCGGGCATCGAGGAAGGCCGCAAGCCCGGCGACGACGCGCCCCAGCCACAGGCGACGCGCTATGTCTCGACCGGCCTGGTGCGCGGGCGCGTCTCCGACAAGCTGATGGTGGTGCGCGGCGGCGCGGCCGACAGCGGACCGGTCGGCGAATTGCAGGCTCGCGCCCAGTCCTTCGCCGGCGGCCCGGCGACGGGGGCAGCGGTGGCGCGTGCCGAGGTCATCACGCCCGAGGCGGATGTGGTGGTCGAGGCGATGATCGCCGAGTCCATGCCGAGCGAGGCCGACCGGCGCGCCGAGGCGCGCATGAAGGGCTATGTCGGCGAGGCTTGCGGCGAATGCGGCAATTTCACGCTGGTGCGCAACGGCACCTGCCTGAAATGCGACACTTGCGGCGCGACAAGCGGCTGTTCCTGAACCGCGTCAGGGGTCGTCCGGCCGTTGGGGGCGGCCGGGCGGGCTCCGCATGTTCCAGCGTTTCCCCCTCTCCCTCCCTGGTGGCACCTGAGGCGGCTGGATTTGATCCCGCCGCCTCTTTTCTTTGTTGGCGGGGATGGCGTGTCAGGTAACGTCAAGCCGCCTGAGGCCGCATCGCGCGAGCGCTTTCGAGCACATAGAACAGCACCACCGCGTTCAACACATGCCACATATAGTGGACGCCGATGGGCAGGGCCGCGCAGACCGCCATGTCGATCGAGCGGAAGGTCACCGACACGACGAAGACAATGCCGGCGATCAACAGCGCCCAGCCGGCGGCGCGGCGTGCCGTCACCTGCCCTTCCTTCAAGGCGCGCTCGGCGTCCGACAGGGTTTCCCGCGCCCGCGTCTTGCCGGCGGTGAGGAAGCGGGCCTGGTGGTCGGCCAGAACGAACAGCATGGCCGCCAGGCCGAAGATCGCGGCGAGCGCGGGCAGATAGCTGCCCGAGCCGTTGAGAAACCCATCCGGCAACAGCGCATTGACGCCGACGGACCCGGCCAGGAACAGCACCGTGCCGATGCCGGCGACGAGGTTGCCGGCCCCGAAGAACCGTCGCAGCGCCAGGAAGAAGAAGCCGTAGATGAAGATCGCGATCGGCACGACATCGGTGAGCGCGGCCCACACGGTGGCCACCGTGTGGAACAGGAAGGAGCCGATGCCGATAGCCGTCAGGACAATGATGAAGAAGAGTCGCGGCCAGTCGCGCGGCGCTTCCCGCCGCCACAGCCACAGCGCCAGCCCGGCGGCGATCAGAAAGGCCGCATTGGTGACGGCGTTGATCGGCTCGGCCCAGAAGGACGCGTCGAGCCGTTCGCAATAGATGTCGATCTGCCGGTGCCAGTCCATGGGACCCCTGTCCTGAGCGAATCTGTCTCGATTGGCGTTGTCTTGCGCGGCGCGGTCTCGAAGGTCAGGCGGCCCGTTCGGCCACCGCCTCCTCGGTCGCCGGGTCGTCGGCCAGAGCGCTATCGTCCGATGTGCCGTCGACGGGCGTGTTGTCGTCCGGTACCGGGGCGGCGGTTTCGGACATGTCGGAGGTCGCCGGTTGGGATGTCACGGGCACCATCGCATAGGCCAGTTCGACGAAGGACTTCGGCGGCAGCGGCGGGGCGAAGAGATAGCCTTGCGCCAATGTCGCGCCGCGCTGCTTGAGATAGCGCATCTGGTCGATGGTTTCGACCCCTTCGGCGACGACATCCATGCTGAGCCCGCGCGCCATTTCGAGCAGCTTGTCGATGATCGGCGCCTGGCGCGTATTGGCATCGATCGCGTCGACGAAGATCCGGTCGATCTTCAGGATGTCCAGGCCGAGACGCTGGATGATGGCCAGGCCGCCATGGCCGGTGCCGGCGTCGTCGAGCGCCACCCGACAGCCAAGCGCCTGCAATTTGGCGGTCACCGATTTCGCGGTCACCAGATCGTCGAAGGGCTGACGCTCGGTGACCTCGAAGATCAGCTGCGAGAACCGGATGCGGCTGTTGCCGAACACCTTCTCGACATCGCGCACGATCTGGTCGGACATGAAATGCAGCGGGCAGAGATTGAACGCCATGGTGAGCTTCGGCCGGTCGGCATAAAGCTCCTCCAGCTCGACGACCGCCTTGCGCATCAGATGGACCGTCATCGGCACGATCTGGCCATTGGCCTCGGCGCGGTCGATCATGCGCACCGGCGTTTCCATGCCGCCATCGGGCAACCGGCGCCGCATCAGGACCTCGCAACCTTCGAGCAGGCCGGTGGCCATGGAAATGACCGGTTGATAATTGGCAAACAATTCACGGCGCGCCAGCGCCCGGTTGATCTCGGCGTCGCCCCGCGGCCCGCCCCGACCGATCGCCAGGACAAGCCCGAAGAGCGCCAGGATGACGACGAGCAGGCCCGCCATGGCGGCGTGTTTCACCCCCGCGGCGGCTCCCAGCACCGTCGCCACGGGCACCGACAGCAGCACGGTCAGCGGATAGCGCTGCGATGTCAGTTCCACCACCAGGCTATCCGGCCTGTTACCTTCATTGACGCGCGCCTGGCGCGGCACGCGCTCGATCATGGTGCCGTCCGAAGCCAGAAGCGCCATATTGGCCGTCGCGCGCCAGTCGATCGGCAGGACATCGAGCAGGAAACTGTCGCGCTGGAACCGGACATAGACCAGATCCGCATAGACGATCCCGAGCAGCAGATAACCCGAGGCGGAATCACGCAGGATGGCGAGGTCCAGCCCCTCCATCGCTGTCGGTATCCGCGCGGTGACGATCTTCTGGCGCTGCGATTCGGCGGCCGAACAGACCACGGCGCCGGTCTCGTCGATGACCGCGATCGCATCGATCGTCGGAATATCGAAGGTGATGTCCGCCAGATCGCGGCGCACCAGCCCGTCGCAGCCAAGCAGCGCCTCGGCATCGAGCCGATTGAACTTGGAGACCGTGTCGTCGAGGCGCAGTTCGGCGGCGGTCAGCATGCGCTCGGCATAGGAGACGAGCGTGGTCTGGGCGCGTTCGAGCACATGCCGATCGATCATCACGCCGAGCAGCATCGGCAGCCCGCCGGCGATCGCTATCCCGCCCGCGATCGCCGCCATGCGGAGAAACGACATGCCCTGAGCCCACCTTCGTCACGGAACCGATCCGGCGAAGGGTAGCGGCGGTTGGTTAAGGCTTGGCTACGGGCATCGGGCCGGTTGAAGGCTCCGACCCGTCGCCATGGTCCCCGCGTCAGTTCTGCGCCATGTCCTGGGCCTCGACGACGGCGATCGCCGTCATGTTGAGGACGCCGCGCGCGGTGACCGAGGGCGTCAGGATGTGCGCCGGCCGCGCCGCGCCCATCAGGATCGGACCGACCAGCAGCGCGTCGCTCATCTCGCGGATGAGCTGATAGGCGATATTGGCCGCATCCAGATTGGGCATGACGAGGACATTCGCCTCCCCGTTCAGGCGCGAGGCGGGGAACAGGCGCTCGCGGATGTCGGCCGACAGCGCGGCGTCGCCATGCATCTCGCCCTCGACTTCGAGATCGGGCGCGCGCGCGACGATCTCGGCCAGCGCCTCGCGCATCTTCCTGGCCGAAGCGGTATCCGAACTGCCGAAGCTCGAATGCGACAGAAGCGCGATCTTGGGCTCGATGCCGAAGCGGCGAACATGGTCGGCGGCCATCAACGTGGTGCTGGCGATCTCGTCGGCGTCGGGATCGGCCGTGACATGGGTATCGGTCAGGAAATAGGGGCCGCGCGGCAGGATCAGTAGGCTCATCGCCGACAGGTCCCGCGCGCCGGGCGCCAGGCCGATGACGTCGCGGATCGGTCTCAAATGCCCCTCGAAACGCCCCTCGACACCGCAGATCATGGCGTCCGCCTCGCCGCGCTGGACCGCAAGGGCCGCGATCATGGTCGTATTGGTGCGCACCAGCGTGCGCGCGATATCCGGCGAGATGCCCTTGCGCGCGGTCAATTCCAGCAGCGTGTCGACATAGGCGCGATAGCGCGGATCGTCCTCCGGATTGATCACCTCGACGTCGCGGCCGAGTTTCAGGCCGAGCCCCTGGCGCTTGAGCCGGGTCTCGATGACCTGTGGCCGGCCGATCAGGATCGGCTGGGCGATGTCCTCGTGCAGCGCGGCTTGCGCGGCGTCGAGCACGCGACGGTCCTCGCCCTCGGCATAGATCACCCGCTTGGGCGCGCGCCGGGCATGGCTGAAGACCGGCTTCATCAGGAAGCCCGAGCGGAACACGAAGCGGTTCAGATCGCCGAGATAGGCCTCCATGTCCTCGATCGAATGGGTGGCCACGCCGGTTTCCATCGCCGCTTCGACGACCGCCGGCGCGATCCACAGGATCAGCCTTGGGTCGAACGGGTTGGGGATCAGGTGGTCGGGGCCGAAGGGCCGCGTTTCGCCGCCATAGGCACGGGCCGCGACCTCGGACGGCGGCTCCTGGGCGAGCCGGGCGATCGCCTCGACGACAGCCAGCTGCATGGCGTCGTTGATCGTGGTGGCGCCGGCATCCAGGGCACCACGGAAGATGTAAGGAAAGCAGAGGACATTGTTGACTTGATTGGGGAAATCGGACCGGCCGGTGCAGATCATCGCATCCGGCCGAGTGGCCCGGGCAAGGTCTGGCATGATCTCGGGCGTCGGATTGGCGAGCGCCAGGATCAGCGGGTTGTCGGCCATCAGCCTGGTCATATCGGGCTTCAGAACGCCGCCCGCCGATAGGCCGAGGAAGATGTCGGCGCCGTCGATCACCTGTTCGAGCGTGCGCAGATCGGTCTTCTGGGCATAGACCTGTTTCCAGCGGTCCATGCTCGCTTCGCGGCCCTCATAAACGACGCCGTCGATATCGGTGACCCAGATGTTCTCGCGTTTGACGCCGAGCTTGACGAGAAGGTTGAGGCAGGCCAGCGCCGCCGCCCCGGCGCCCGATGTCACGAGCTTGACCTTGTCGAGCGGCTTGCCCGCCAGATGCATCGCATTGCGGACCGCGGCGCCGACGATGATCGCCGTGCCGTGCTGGTCGTCATGGAATACCGGGATCGACATGCGCTCCTGAAGCCGGCTTTCGACCTCGAAGCATTCGGGCGCCCGGATGTCCTCGAGATTGATGCCGCCGAAGGTCGGCTCGAGGGCCGCGACCACATCGCACAGCCGGTCGGGATCCGTCGCATCCACTTCGATGTCGAAGACGTCGATGCCGGCGAATTTCTTGAACAGAACCGCCTTGCCTTCCATCACTGGCTTGGCGGCGAGCGGGCCGATCGGTCCGAGGCCGAGAACGGCGGTACCATTGGTCACCACGGCGACGAGGTTCTGCCGGGCGGTGACGCGGGCGGCCGCATGCGGGTCGGCGACGATTGCCTCGCAGGCCGCCGCCACGCCCGGCGAATAGGCCAGCGCCAGGTCGCGCTGATTGCCGAGCGGCTTGGTGGCGCGGATTTCGAGCTTCCCAGGCCGGCCGCGCTGGTGATAGCGCAAGGCCGCCTGTTTCAGATCGCCCTCGGCGACCTTGGTGTCGGTGCTCATATCCTCCCCCTCTTGTCGTTGGCGGACCGGATCCCGTGCGGCGCGGTCCGACGTTTCCCTGCAACCTGACATGATCGGAAGACGACCGGAAGACAGAGCACCCCCATCCCGGGCGATGGACATTGGCCCGAGCGGCGAAGATCACGCCCCAACCGGGTTTGAACGGCGGGTTCATCGCCGGTTCAGCGCCGATCGGCTTACCCTACGTCATCGACCGCACCGACCGTCACGACCGCTAGGGGGATCACCATGTTCACCGACCTTCGCGCAACCGCCATCTCTTGCCTAACCGGCACCGTCATGCTGGCACTGGCCGGCACGGCGGCCATGCTCACCACCAACACGCCCGCCCAAGCGAGCGCCATGCAGCTCTGCGTGGTCCATGTCGCCAGCAATGATATGCTGAACGTGCGGTCCGGCCCGGGCGTCCAGCATCCGGTGGTCCACACGCTGGCGCCCGGCGCGTGCGACGTGCGCGCGACCGGCGAGTGTTCGGGAAACTGGTGCCGCATCGCCTATGTCGGCGGCCAGGGCTGGGCCCATATGCGCTATCTCTCCGCCGATGCAGGCGGCGAGAACGGCCTCGGCGCGACCTATACCGACAACCTCCTGGGCGATGGCTTCTACTGCCCCGAAATCGCCCATGACGACATTCTCAATGTGCGCGAAGGACCTGGAACGGCCTTCTCGATCATCGGCGGATTCCGTATCGACGATTGTGACATTGAAGGCACCGGCCTCTGCGTCGGCGCCTGGTGCGAGGTCGCGGCCCCTAAGGCAAAGGGCTGGGTCAATACGCGCTTTCTACGCGGCGCCAAGGGCTCGTGACGCGGGCCTGTCTGGCGCCCGCCCACCCCCCGGCGGCCATGGCATGTCCCAGGGCGGCCTTCATCTCGAGAGGCGTGTTCGCTAACATGCCGTCGTCGCAGCCGGACACGCCATGCGAGGTTCCGAAGAACATGCCAGCAAACCGCACAGCCCGCCGCAGGACGTTCATGATGGTTCTCGCCGCCGCGCCGCTGCTGATCAGGGCCGGCGACGCCAATGCCAGCGATGCGACAGATCAGGGCTGGTCCTACAAGGATTGGTCCGTGGGAACGGACGCCGGCGACATCGCCCAAGGCACGCCCGTCACCTGCACCATGCAGGCCGACGACGTCGATGGCATCTTCGAGATGATGATCACGCACCGCACAGGCGATGTCGGCCTGCCTGTGATCTCCTTTTTCAAGGGCCTCGGCGAGGACGGCCAGCCGATGGCCGTCCCGGACGACGATCTCAAGACGACCTGGTTCTTCGACGGGCAAGCCGGCATCGATATCACGCTGGGTTGGGACTTCAGGGACAGTCGAAACTACTTCCCCGTCCCGACTGAAAACGCTCGGGAATTGCTGGCGGCGATGAGCAAGGGCGAGACGCTCGTCCTCGAGACGTCGTTCATCGACGACGAGACGATTTCGCTGGCCGGCTTCGCCGCCGTCTACGGAAAGATGGCGGACTGGTGCGATTTCTCGACCGAAGGGGTGTTGCCGGCGGGTTGACGGGGTCGATTTCAGGCCAACGCGCGCGTCGTCAATCCCCGCCTCCCGCCGCTCACTCTTCCGGAAGATTCAGCAGAATGTGCAGTTCGCGCAGCTGACGGGCGGACACTTCCGATGGTGCGCCCATCATCAGGTCCTCGGCGCGCTGATTCATCGGGAACATCGTCACCTCGCGCAGGTTCTGCTCGCCGCAGAGCAGCATGACGATGCGGTCGATGCCGGGCGCGATGCCGCCATGCGGCGGAGCGCCGTAGTGCAGCGCCTTCAGCATGCCGCCGAACTCGGCTTCCAGCACGTCGGGGCCGTAGCCGGCGATCTCGAAGGCGCGGCGCATGATCTCCGGCTGATGGTTCCGGATCGCGCCCGACGACAATTCGACGCCATTGCAGACGATGTCATACTGAAAGGCCAGGATCTCGAGCGGATCGCGGTTGTTCAACGCGTCCAGGCCGCCCTGCGGCATGGAGAAGGGATTGTGCGAGAAGTCGACCTTCTTCTCCTCGTCATCCCATTCGAACATCGGAAAATCGACGATCCAGCAGAACTCGAAGCGCTCCTCGTCGACGAGGCCGAGATCCGTGCCGACCCGCGTGCGCGCCAGCCCGGCGAAGGCCGCGAACTGTTTCGGCTTGCCGGCGACGAAGAAACAGGCATCCCCCGGCGTCAGGCCGAGCTGTGCCGCGATCGCCGCGCTGCGCTCGAGGCCGATATTCTTGGCGATCGGGCCGGCGCCGCCCTCTTCGCCCTCGCGCCAGAAGATATAGCCGAGCCCCGGCTGGCCCTCCTTCTGCGCCCAGGCGTTCATCCTGTCGCAGAAAGCGCGGCTGCCGCCGCCCGGCGCCGGAATGGCCCAGACCTCGACCTCGGGGTCCTTCTCGATCATGCCGGCGAAGATCTTGAAGCCGGAGCCGGCGAAATGCTCGGTCACCACCTGCATTTCGATCGGATTGCGCAGGTCAGGCTTGTCGGACCCGTATTTCCGCATCGCCTCGGCATAGGGGATCCGCGGGAAGGTTTCAGTCACCGGCTTTCCGTCGCCGAATTCGACGAACAGATCGCGCAGGACCGGCTCGACCGCCTGGAACACGTCTTCCTGTTCGACGAAGCTCATCTCGATGTCGAGCTGGTAGAATTCGCCCGGCGAACGGTCGGCGCGCGCATCCTCGTCGCGGAAGCAGGGCGCGATCTGGAAATAGCGGTCGAAGCCGGCGATCATGCACAGCTGCTTGAACTGCTGCGGCGCCTGCGGCAGGGCGTAGAACTTGCCCGGATGCAGTCGGCTCGGCACCAGGAAGTCGCGCGCGCCTTCCGGACTGGACGCGGTCAGGATCGGCGTCTGGAACTCCATGAAGCCGGCATCGGTCATGCGCCGCCGGATCGAGGCGATGATCTCGGAGCGCTTGACGATGTTGCGGTGCAATTGTTCACGCCGCAGATCGATGTAGCGGTATGTCAGCCGGATATCCTCGGGATAGTCCTGATCGCCGAAGACCGGCAGCGGCAGTTCGGCCGCTTCCGACAGGATTTCGAGCTCGCGGATGTAGATCTCGATCTCGCCGGTCGGCAGGTCCGGATTGATCGTCTCCTCGGAGCGCCGGCGGACATCGCCGTCGATACGCACGACCCATTCCGCGCGCAGCTTCTCGACCAGCGCGAAGGCCGCCGAATCGGGATCAGCCACGCATTGGGTGATGCCGTAATGGTCGCGCAGATCGATGAACAGGACGCCGCCGTGATCGCGCACGCGATGCACCCAGCCGGACAGGCGCGCGGCCGTTCCGGCGTCACCGGCGCGCAGCGCGCCACAGCTATGGCTCCGATAGCGATGCATGATCCATCTCCCGGGAAGCCCCCGGCGCGGATGGGCGCGGGGGCGGCGGGAACAGCGCATGCGGCCAGCGCGATGTCAAGGGAGGGGCCGGCCTGACGGATGGCCAGGACCGTCGATCCAGGCCGTTGGGATGGTCGGCCATGCGGACCGGTCGTCCGGGCCGCCGCGGAGCTTAGGCCGCCAGCGCCAACTTGTCCTTCTGGATCGCCTCGATCAGCGGCCGCCATTGCGCGAAGATCGGCTCCAGCGTCACGCCGCGCCGGTCGAACAGCGCCAGGCCGTCATGGGCCAGTTCGCCATAGATCGCCCGGTCGGTGATGGAGGTCACCGGCGGCATGCCCGCTTCCGTCAAGGTCTCCTCGAGCGCCCGCCCTGCCCGCGAGCGCGGCCTCAGCCGGTTGGCGACGAGCCACAACGCCGCCTTGCCCTTGCGGATGCGCTTGATCTTGTCGAGGCCGGTCAGAAACCGCCGCGTGGCTTCGGTGTCGAAGACCGACGGCAGGACTGGCACGACGATCGCATCGGCCTCGCGCGCCAGATCCTCGGCATGGCCGCCGCGCAGGGCGCCGGGCGAATCGACGACCAGCCAGTCGATGCCCTTCGGCGCATCACCGAGCTTCTTGGTTTTCGACCAGTCGAGCCAGTCGATCTTGTTGGCCGTCTTCGGACGCCGTTTCAGCCAGGCCGTGCTGGACTTCTGGCGGTCGCCATCCGCAAGCGCGATGCGCACGCCCGACGCCGCGAAGGCCGACGCCAGTGTCGTCGCGATCGTCGTCTTGCCGCAACCGCCCTTCGAATTCACCACAAGAACCGTCCGCATCGCGGTCTCCTCTCGTCCTGCCCGGATGGAAGTATAGACGCACAGAGTGCGCTTTTCCAGATCCGAAACGTTAAATTCCCCTTGCCCGGCCATTACCATCCTGTCAGATCGGCGTGGACCTGTCAGCCGATCCGGATGGCGGTCCATGCCGGCGATGGCGAGACAGGCGCGGCGAACTCGGCTATAGGCGTCGGCATGACTTTTTCGCCGATCACCGATACCGAAACCCTCGCAACCGCTCTTGCTCCCCTCGCCGACCAGCCCTTCGTGACGGTCGACACCGAGTTCCTGCGCGAGACGACCTACTGGCCGAAACTCTGCCTGGTGCAGATCGCCGGGCCCGACCGGCAGCCGATCCTGATCGATCCGCTGGCGGACGGGCTGTCGCTCGACCCGCTGTTCCAGCTCCTGACCAACGGGCGCGTCGTGAAGGTGTTCCACGCCGCGCGCCAGGACATCGAGATCTTCGTCAACCTGACCGGCGATGTGCCGCATCCGATCTTCGATACCCAGGTCGCCGCGTCGGTCTGCGGCTATGGCGAGGCGGTCGGCTATGAGGCGATCGCGACCAAGCTGGCCGGCGCCCGGATCGACAAGAGCAACCGCTTCACCGACTGGAGCCGGCGGCCGCTCACCGACAAGCAGCTGGCCTATGCGGCCGCCGACGTCACCCATCTCGTCGACATCTATCTGGCGCTAAGCGACGATCTCGACGCGCGCGGCCGGGCCGGCTGGATCGATAGCGACATGGCGGTGCTGACCTCGCCCGCGACCTATGCCACGCCACCCGAGGAGGCCTGGCGGCGGGTCAAGTCGCGGGTGCGCAAGCCCCGCGATCTCGCGGTTCTGATGGCGCTGGCCGCCTGGCGCGAGCGCGAGGCGCAGCGTCGCGACGTGCCGCGCAACCGGGTCCTCAAGGACGACGTCATCAATGATATCGCGCTCAACAAGCCGGTCAGCGTCGAGGCGCTCGGCCAGCTCCGCGCGGTACCGAAAGGCTATGAACGGTCCGATGCCGGCCAGACACTAATCGGCATCGTCGCCGAGGTGATGGACCGGCCGAAGAATGCCTTGCCGACCATCGATATGCCCGACCATCGCGACAAGGCACCGGCCGCCTTGACCGATCTCCTGAAAACGCTGTTGCGGCATATCGCGGAAGAGGCCGGCGTCGCGGCCCGGCTGATCGCCACCAGCAGCGACCTCGACGCCATCGCCTCGGACGACAATGCCGATGTCGCGGCGCTGTCGGGCTGGCGGCGCGAAGTGTTCGGTGACAAGGCGCTGCAATTGAAGCGCGGCGAACTGGCGATCGCCTATCAGGACGGCGCGCTCAGGCTGGAACCGCGCCAGGCGGGCTGACGTCTGCCGGTTAGAAGCGGCCTAAGCGTCCAGAATGCGGATCGCCGCATCCGTCGCGCCAACCAGCTTGGCGAGGCTGCGCATCCGGCTGTCAATGCGGGGCGCCGCGAGGTCGGCCAGATCGGCGGGCAGGTCGAGCGTCAGGCGATCGCCATCGAGCTTGAGCGGCGCGCGCGGCAAGACGCCGGGCATGGAGGCCGAGACGAGATAGCCGACCCGGAACGTCGCGCCCAGAATACGGGCGAGGTCGACCAATCGGACCCCGGCCAATTTGGGCAGGTCCGGATCGATGCCGTTCGCCGACGTGCCGACATGGCGGTAATAGACCGACAAAGCGAGATAGGCGCGTTCGGGATGTTCGATGCCGGTGAAGGCGGCATTGGCGATGATGTTAAGGCTCTGCTCGCCGCGATAGTCGGGATGCGCCCGCCAGCCAATGTCGGCGAGCGAACAGGCCGCGTGCCGCAAGCGCTTCTCGCGCACCGTCTCATCGAGGCCGAGGCTCGCAAACAGCCGATCGGTCCAGCGCACCAGTTCGGCGGCATGGGCCGGCGACCGGGCGCGCAGATAGCCGAGCTCGCTGGCGGCCGCCAATAGCGGATCGCGGCGACGCTGCTCGTCGGTCAGCATGTCGTAGAGCGCGCCCTCGCGCACGCCGAGCGCGGAAAAGACGATGCGGGCAGGCTTCATCCGGTCGATCAGCGCGCGCAAGACGAGCGCGCCATAGGGCATCAGCGGCCCGCGCGAACTCGACACCGTGCCGATCCTGGCGAGATCGGCGGGATCGGTATCGCGCACGAGATCGAGAAACGGCTTCAGCTTCTTGGTCTCGACCGCATAGCCATGGGTCATGCGCAGCGGATAGCCGATCGACGACATATGCAGCGTCGCCAGCGCCCGGAAGGTGCCGCCGATGGCGTAGAAATCGCCGCCCGCCCACTGGCGCAGAAAGCCGACCTCGGAAAAGGCCGCTTCGGCCACCTTGGCCGCCTTCTTGACCGATCCGCCGGTCATGTCGACCAGCCGCAGGCCGCCGAGCGGCAGGGTGACGCCCTGCCCCGGCCCGCCTTCGTCGAGGGCGATCAGTTCGAGACTGCCGCCACCGAGATCGCCGACCACGCCGCGCGGCGCATAGGTGCCGGCGAGAATGCCCATCGCCGCGTAATGCGCTTCCTGGGCACCGGTTAGGATCTCGATCTCGGTGCCGAGGATCCGCTGTGCCGCGGCGTGAAAAGCAGGACCGTTATCGGCCTCGCGCACGGCCGCCGTCGCCAGGACCCGCAGCGTGGTGACCTGCATCTGATCGGCCAGCACCTTGTAGCGCCTGAGGGCATGCAGCGCGGCGGTGACCGCCTCGTCATCGAGCTGGCCGGAACTGGCGAGCGCGCGGCCGAGCCCGCATAGCGCTTTTTCGTTGAAGATCGGCGTCGGGCTGCGCGTCAGCCCCTCATAGACGACGAGGCGGACCGAATTCGAGCCGATGTCGATGATCCCGATCGCGCTGCACCAGGGCAGCCGCCCGGGCGCCTCCAGGGGTTCGGCGGCCGAGACGTCGGGCGCGGCCGCCGAGAGACCGGTCATGCCGGCGGGCCGATCGCTAGAACTTCTCCGGCGTGGCGGAGAGGCTTTGGGGCGAATGTTTCTTAAGAGACTTTCCACGGCCGGACAGGCTCGGATTGGTCATGAAATAGCGATGCAGATTGAACGCTTCCTCGCCCGGCTCCGGTGAGATCCGCCGCGAATCGCCGTTCGGTCCGATATGCCAGCTTTGCTGGTTGTCGCGCACATTGGCCAGCATGATCTGGTCCAAAACCTGGTCATGCACAGTTTGTGTGGTCAGCGGCACCAGCGCCTCGACACGGCGGTCGAGATTGCGCGGCATGAGATCGGCGGACCCGATATAGACGATCGCGTTGTCGGAGGGCAATCCGCCGCCATTGCCGAAGCAATAGATGCGCGAATGTTCGAGGAACCGGCCGATCACCGACTTGACGAGGATATTCTCCGACAGGCCGGGTACGCCGGGCCGGAGGCAGCAAATGCCGCGCACGATGAGATCGATCCTCACGCCCGCCTGGCTCGCCCGATAGAGCCCGTCGATCATTTCCGGATCGACGAGCGAATTCATCTTCATCCAGATCATCGCCGGCCGGCCCGCCTTGGCGTGGGCGATCTCCTCGTCGATATGGTGCAGGAGCTTCTTCTTCATCGCCATGGGCGACACCGTCATGCGCTCGAGCTCGTCGGGCTCGGCATAGCCGGTGATGAAGTTGAAGATGCGCGCGACATCGCGGCCGATGACCGGATCGGCGGTGAAGAAGGAGAGATCGGTGTAGATCTTCGCCGTGATCGGGTGGTAGTTGCCGGTGCCGATATGGCAATAGGTGGCGAGCGCCCCCTGTTCGCGGCGCACCACCATCGACAATTTGGCATGTGTCTTCAGTTCGACGAAGCCGAAGACGACCTGCACGCCGGCGCGTTCGAGGTTGCGCGCCCAGCGGATATTGGCCTCCTCGTCGAAGCGCGCCTTGAGCTCGACCAGCGCGGTGACCGACTTGCCGGCCTCGGACGCTTCCGATAGCGCGCGCACGATCGGCGAATCGTTCGAGGTCCGGTAGAGCGTCTGCTTGATCGCGACGACGTCCGGGTCGCGGGCGGCCTGATTGAGGAACTGCACCACCACGTCGAAGGATTCGTAGGGGTGGTGGATGATGATGTCCTTGGCCTTGACGGCGGCGAAACAGTCGCCGCCGAACTCGCGGATACGCTCGGGATAACGCGGCGCATAGGGCTCGAACTTCAGCTCCGGCCGGTCGACCGAGACGAGCTGCGACAGATCCGCCATCGCCAGAAGCCCGTCATCGACGACGACATAGCGGGTGTCGACATCGACCGCCTCGGTGACGAATTCGCGCAAGGTCTCGGGCGTGTCGGCGGAGAATTCGAGCCGGACCACGATGCCGCGCCGACGTCTCTTGAGGGCGGTCTCGAAGACCCGCACCAGATCCTCGGCCTCTTCCTCGATCTCGATATCGGAATCGCGGATGACCCGGAACAGTCCCTGCCCCTTCACCTCATAGCCGGGAAACAGGCCGTCGACATAGAGCGCAATGACGTTTTCGAGGCTGATATAGCGCCGGTGCTTGCCGTCCGCCGCCGACGGCATGATCTCGACGAAGCGCGGCAGGGCGGCCGGAATGCGGATCAGCGCCGTCATGCCCGGCCCCGGCTTCTTGCGCACCAGTTCGAGCGCCAGCGACAGGCCGAGATTGGGGATGAAGGGGAACGGATGCGCCGGGTCGATGGCGAGCGGCGTCAGGACCGGAAAGATGTGGTTGAGGAAATGCTGGTCGAGCCACTGCCGCTCCGGCGCGGTCAGGTCGCGGCCCGTCACCATCTCGATGCCGTTCCGCGTCAGTTCGGTCTTCATCGCCGTCCACTGCGCGTTCTGATTGGCGACGAGGCGTTCCACCGCCGCCGTGATCAGCGTCAGCTGCTCGCCGGGCGTGCGGCCGTCATCGGAGATGCTCTGAATGCCGGCGCGTTCCTGCTCGACGAGGCCGGCGAAGCGCACCATGAAGAATTCGTTCAGATTGTTCGCCGAGATCGACAGGAAACGCAGCCGTTCGAGCAGCGGATGGTTGGTGTTGGCGCTTTCCTCCAGGACGCGCTGATTGAAGCCGAGCCAGGAGATCTCGCGATTGTCGAAGCGCTCCGGCGTCTTCATCCAATCGTCGAAGGAGCGCTCGGGCCGCGCCGCGGCCGGTGCTTCGGTCGTCGGAGCCTGAGTGGCCGGTGCCGTCGTCTCGATCTGTTTCGCTTGCGCGTCGCTCATGATGACTGCCTCGATTCTCTGTCGACCTTACGCGTCCCGGCCGGCGTCGGCCAAGGGTTTCCATACTGGCCGAAGCGTCGCATGCCCGGCCCGCAGTGGTAAGCGCCAATTATGACAGTCTCGCTGCACGGGGCGCGACTTTGGCCATAATGACGCGGCTTTCCGGCTTCTCAGGCCTCTAACCGATCTCCTCGGGAGGCTGATCGAGAACGGCGCGCACCAGCGCCTTGCCGATTGGAGCGCGGCGCGCCAATGCCGCGCGATCCAGCCGATCGACCAGCCGGTTGATGGCATGGAAGGAGCGTTCACCGCGCTCAACGATATAGCGCACCACCTCCGGCGCGATCGCGACCTGGCGATCGGCGAACAGCTTGACGATCAGGCCAGCGACGAGCGCATCATCCGGCGGGTCGAGCCGCACCGATTGCGCCAGCCCGAGCCGCGACAGCGTGTCGGCGCGCGCGATGCGCCAGTCAGACACCGGCGACCGGCTGGTGATCAGGAGCGGGAGGCGCCGGCGCTGCGCGGTATCGACGAGCAGGAAGAAGGCGTCCGGCTCCGGCAGCGCCGAGACATCGGCCACATCTTCGAGGATGAGCGCCGGCGCGTTGAAATGCCCGGCCAGGGTCTCGGCACGGATATCGGCGATGTCCAGCGTCTCCGCCGCCGTGACGGAGCGGAACACATGGGCGAGATGGGTCTTGCCGCTGCCGGCCGGGCCGATGACGATCAGGACCGGATTGGGCCAGTCGGGATAGCGGTCGATGGCCTCGATCGCGCGCGCATTCGACGCGCCGACCAGAAAGTCGTCGGGGCCGAGCGCGGGACGATGCGGCAGCGGCAAGGGCAGCTGATCCGACATCGCGAGCGTCACTCGGGCTTGTCCTGCGGCGGTGGTGCCGGTGCCCGTGCCGGCGGCGATGCGTCGCCGAGATAGAACTTGCTGGCGAGATATTGCTGCAACCCGAAGCGCACCAGGACACCCATCATCGCCGCGATCGGGACCGCCAGCAGCATGCCGACGAAGCCGTAGAGATAGCCGAAGGCGAACAGCGCGAACATCAGCCAGACCGGATGCAGCTGGACGTGCGAGCCGACCAGTTTCGGCTGCAAGATGTTGCCTTCCATGAACTGGCCGGCGGCGAACACCACGGCGACCGCCAGGATCCAGTGCCAGTCGGGCCAGAACTGCACGAGCGCCACCGACATGGACGCGACGAAGCCGAGAATGGTGCCGACATAGGGCACGAAGCTGATGAGGCCGGCGAACAAGCCGATGAGCAGCCCGAAATTCAGCCCCAGAAGGCTGAGGCCGATGGCGTAGAAGCCGCCCAGCAGCAGGCAGACGAGGCCCTGCCCCCGGACGAAACCGGCCAGGGCGTCGTTCATCTCGGTGACCAGCCGGCGGATCGTGTGGCGATGTTCGCGCGGCAGCCAGGAATCGATCCGGTCGACCATGCGGTCCCAATCGAGCAGCAGGTAGAAGGCGACGACCGGGGTCACCGTCATCAGCGCGATGACATTGACGACGGCCATGCCGCCCGACCACAGCGAGTTCAACAGCCCGATGATCCAAGCGACGGTGTTCTGGGCGATATTGGCCAATTGGCCGTTGATGTTGGCGCCGGCCTCGTTGAGCAGATCCCCGAGCCAGCGGTCATAGGCCATGCGCCCGAGACCCTCGAGCTGGCGGATCAGGTCGGGCAGACGCGCGCCGAAACCGATCAACTGATCGATCAGCGTCGGCAGCACGGCGAAGATGCCGAGCGTGATGGCCAGGAGAAACAACAGGAACACGATCGAGCAGGCGACCATGCGGTTCGCGCCGAGCCGTTCGATGCGGTCGGCCAGCGGGTCGAGCAGATAGGCGATCGCCATGCCGGCGACGAAGGGGAGCAGGATGTCGCTCAACACATAGATGACGAGCACGACGCCCGCGGATGCCGCGGCCCAGAAGGCGAGTTGCCGCTGAATGCTCATCTCAGGGTCGCTCCCGGCCGGGCGCCGGGGCATCCACCGCCCCGGTATTCTGTTGCAGCCAGGCGAGGATATAGATCGCGCCCGAAGCCAGCGTCAAACCGGCGACGGCAAGGCTCCACAACAGCGTGGCGCCCGGCGCGTCGAGGTCGAGGATCTTGGATGCCAGCGCCCAGACGACGAGGCCGATCTGCGCGACCGTGTTGAGCTTGCTGATCCGGTGCGGGCGGATGACCAGGCTGCGTCCGACCATCCAGGTCACCGCGCTCCCGGCCATCAGCAGGATGTCGCGGCCCAGGATCAGTGCCGCGATCCAGACCGGGATCATACCGTCGACGGCCAGCACCACCGCGAGGGCGCCGACCAGAAGCTTGTCCGCGACCGGATCGAGATGCCGGCCAAGCGCGCTTTCCTGACGAAAGCGCCGGGCGATGAACCCGTCGAGCGCATCGGACAGGCCCGCGATCAGCACGCCCGCGAGCGCGATCCAATACCATTGCCAGACCAGCGCGACGACGATGCAGGGCACCAGAAGGATGCGCGCGAGCGAGATCAGATTGGGCAGCGTCACCGGACCGTGCCGGACCACCCGACCATGCCGGTCCACCGGGCAGTCATCGCCGGTCCGGTCGCTCGCCGTCCGCCGCCTGGCGGCCTCGTCCATGGGATCGCGCCTCGTCATGGTTGCAAAGATCGGCGCGTTATCGCCCGCGATCAAGAGCCGGGCGTCCCATGGAGGTCGCGACCGGATCCGCATCGCGCCGACGATCTTGTCGATGAACCGGCCGGAGCGCTTGCGCCCGCCGCGCATTTCGCCTTGGATGCCGGCCGCCCGCCGGCCCGGGCCGCGGCGGGCTGACACGGCCCGGCGAGACCCGAGGACACAGACGAGATCCATGACCGGACAGAACCGCTTCACCTATAAGGATGCCGGCGTCGACATCGCCGCGGGCAATGCGCTCGTCCGCGCCATCGGGCCGCTGGTCAAGGCGACGGCGCGACCGGGCGCTGATGCGGCGATCGGCGGCTTCGGCGGGCTGTTCGATCTCAAGGCCGCCGGCTTCGAGGACCCGATCCTGGTGGCCGCCACCGACGGCGTCGGCACCAAGGTCAAGATCGCCATCGACAGCGGCCAGCACGATACGATCGGCATCGATCTCGTCGCCATGTGCGTCAACGATCTCGTGGTCCAGGGCGCCGAGCCCTTGTTCTTTCTCGACTATTTCGCGACCGGCAAGCTCGACACCGGTGTCGCCGAACGGGTCGTCGCCGGCATCGCCGATGGTTGCCGGCAGGCCGGCGCGGCGCTGATCGGCGGGGAGACGGCGGAAATGCCGGGCCTTTATGGCGACGGCGACTACGATCTCGCCGGCTTTTCGGTCGGCGCGGTCGGGCGCGACGCGCTACTGCCGCGCGACGATCTCATGGCCGGCGATGTCGTGCTCGGCCTCGCATCGTCCGGGGTCCATTCCAACGGCTATTCGCTGGTCCGCCGCCTGGTCGCGGCAAGCGGGCTCGGCTATGACGCGCCCGCCCCCTTCGCGCCCGGCCAGACGCTCGGCGCCGCCCTTCTCACCCCGACGCGTATCTATGTCCCGTCGCTCTTGGCGGCGATCCGCGACACCTCGGCGGTCAAAGCGCTCGCCCATGTCACCGGCGGCGGGCTGACCGAAAACCTGCCGCGCGTCCTGCCGGACACGCTCAAGGCCGAGATCGCACTCGACGCCTGGCCGCTGCCGCCGGTCTTCGACTGGCTGGCCAGGATCGGCGGGATCGAGCAGGCCGAAATGCTGCGCACCTTCAATTGCGGTATCGGCATGGCGGTGATCGCGGGCGCGGACGATGCCGACCGGGCGGCGGAGGTGCTACGGGCCGCCGGCGAAACCGTCCATGTCATCGGCCGGCTCGCCAGGCGCGAAAGCGGCGACCCGGCGATCTCCTACAGCAGCGCGCTCGCGCCATGACGCAGCCAGCCGGGTCGCGGCGGCGCACCGCCGTGCTGATCTCGGGTCGCGGCAGCAATATGCGGTCGCTGGTCGAGGCCGCCACGGCGCCGGACTATCCGGCCGCGATCACGCTCGTCCTGTCGAACCGGCCAGAGGCGGCCGGCCTCGCCTTCGCCGCCGACCAGGGCATCGCCAACGCGGTCATACCCCATGCCGATTATGCGACGCGCGACGATTTCGACATGGCCGTCGACGCGGTGCTGCGCGACCAGGACATCGATCTCGTCTGTCTGGCCGGCTTCATGCGGCTTCTGACGCCCGGCTTCGTCGCCCTATGGCGCGACCGGCTGATCAATATCCACCCCTCCCTGCTGCCGGCCTTCAAGGGGCTGAACACCCATCGGCGCGTGCTCGATGCGGGCGTGCGGATCGCCGGCTGCACGGTGCATTTCGTGCGGCCCGACATGGATGCCGGCCCGATCATCGCCCAGGCGGCGGTGCCGGTGCTCGACGGGGATACGGAAGACGCGCTCGCCGCGCGTGTTCTGCGCGCCGAACACCGGCTTTATCCGATGGCGCTGGCCGATGTGGCGTCGGGCCGCGCGCGCATCGTCGGCGAACGGGTCCTGATCGGCCGCGACGAGGATATCGACGCCGACGATCGCCTCATGGTGCCGCGCGGGTAAAGCCCGAGCCTTGTCGACGGTCAGGTCGCGGGCGTCGCGGCTCAGCCGGGGCGGAACCGGTTCGAGCGCGGAAAGCCCTTCGGCGCCATGCGGCCGGCCGCGGCGCGATTGCCGCGCCATTCGTCATAGTCCTCGACCGTCCAGGTCCGGCCCGACGTGTCGACCCAGGACAGGCCGGTCGCGGCGTCGAAGGTCGTCAGGTCGGCGAGCCCGCCATCGCGGTATTTCTGCAGCCGCACGCCGCGCCCGCGCGCCATTTCCGGCAATTCCGACAACGGAAACACCAAGACCTTCCTGTTGTCGCCGGCGACCGCGATCATGTCGCCCGAGACCGGCCGCACGACCCGGGCCTCGGCGCCGGCGGCGGGATTGAGCACCTGCTTGCCCTTGCGCGTGCCGGACAGGAAATCCTTGCCGGCGACCTGAAAGCCGCGCCCATCATCGCTGGCAATGACATAGCGCGCGTCGGGGTCATGGACGAAGAGCGCGATCGGCGTCTCCGCCTCGCCGAGTTCGACCATCAGCCGCAAGGGTTCGCCCGTGCCGCGCCCGCCGGGCAGCCGGTCGGCGCCAAGCGTGAAGGCGCGGCCATCTGTCGCGATGACGACGAGCTTGTCGGTCGTCTGCGCCTGACAGGAAAAGGCCAGCCGGTCGCCAGACTTGAACTGGACGCCGGAGAGATCGGCGAGATGGCCCTTCATGGCCCGGATCCAGCCCTTTTCCGACAGGATGACGGTGACCGGCTCGCGCTCGATCATCGCTTCCTCGATGGCCGCGAGATCGGTTTCCGGCGCCTCGACGAAATCGGTGCGGCGGCGTCCCAAGGGCGTATCGGGGCCGAACTCCTTGGCGACGGCCGCGATCTCGCCATCGATATGCTTCCACTGCCTGCCTTCGTCGCCGAGCAGCGCCGACAGTTCGGCCTGTTCGGCGCGCAAGCTTTCGTCCTCGTTACGGATCTCGATCTCTTCGAGCTTGCGCAAGCTTCTCAGGCGCATGTTGAGGATCGCCTCGGCCTGGGTCTCTGTGAGGCTGAAACGGGCGATCAGCTCGGCCTTCGGATCGTCTTCCTCGCGGATGATGCGGATCACCTCGTCGAGATTGAGATAGGCGACGAGATAGCCACCAAGGATATCGAGCCGCTTGGCGATCTTGTCGAGCCGGTGCCGGGTGCGCCGGACGAGCACGTCGCGACGATGCGCCAGCCAGCCGTTCAGGACGCCCGACAGCGACAGGACGCCCGGCACCTTGCCGCGATCGAGAACGTTCATGTTGAGCGAGATGCGCGCTTCGAGATCGGTCAGCTTGAACAGCGATTCCATCAGGATCGCGGGGTCCACGCCGCGCGATTTCGGTTCCAGGACGATGCGCGTCTCTTCCGTCGATTCGTCCCGGATATCGCTGAGAAGCGGCAGTTTGCGGTCGTGCATCAGCTCGGCGATCTTCTCGACGAGCTTGGATTTCTGCACCTGATAAGGGATCTCGGTGATGACGACGACATAGGTGCCGCGCCCGGCGTCCTCGCGCTGCCAGCGGGCGCGCACCCGGAAGCCGCCGCGCCCCGTGTCATAGGCCTTGAGGATCGTGTCGGCGCCGTCGACAATCACCCCGCCGGTCGGGAAATCCGGGCCCTTCAGGAACCGCATCAGCGTCGCGGTCTCTGCGTTGGGGTGCTTGATGAGATGGCGGGCGGCGGCGCAGATCTCGGCCACGTTATGCGGCGGGATCGAGGTCGCCATGCCGACCGCGATACCATAGGCGCCATTGGCCAGGAGGTTGGGAAAGGCGCCGGGCAGCACCACCGGCTCCTCGTCCTCGCCGTCATAGGTCTCGCGCAGATCGACCGCGTCGTCGTCGATGCCGTCGAGCAGCAATTGCGCGACCCGCGTCAGCCGCGCTTCGGTATAGCGCATGGCGGCCGCGTTATCGCCGTCGATATTGCCGAAATTGCCCTGTCCATCGACCAGCGGGTAGCGGACGGCGAAATCCTGCGCGAGCCGCACCAGCGCGTCATAGACCGCCTGGTCGCCATGCGGATGGTATTTGCCGATGACGTCGCCGACGATGCGGGCGCATTTCTTGAAGCCCTGGTCGGGATCGAGGCGCAACAGCCGCATGGCATGCATGAGCCGGCGATGCACGGGCTTCAGCCCGTCGCGCACATCCGGCAGCGCCCGGTGCATGATGGTCGACAGCGCATAGGCGAGATAGCGCTCTTCGAGCGCGGCCTTCAGATCGACCGGCTCGATGCCGTCGCCGTCGGGAATCAGTTGGTCACCCATGATTTTGGATACAGGCGCGGCGCGGCCCGTTCAACCGGGTCATGCGGCATCCGCCGCAACGAGCCGCAGCAGCCTGCCGCGCTCGGTCGGCGGCACAATTGCGCGCGGGCCATAGACATGCCGGTCGAGGAAATAGCCGGTCAGCGCGAACGCGCTGGCGATATCCTCCGGGGCGATCGGACGCGCCGGGTCGTCGCCGGTCAGGAAGGCCGGCAATGCCAGCAGCTTGCCGCGATAGGGCGCGCCGGCCTCGGCCGAGACCGCCCGGCCCGATTTCGGCGACACATAGACGAGATCAGTCGACCCGCCGGTCACGGCGCATTGGTCGAGATCGAGCCCGAAGCCGAGATCGGCAAGCAATTGCACCTCCATCCGCGACAGATGCATGGCCGCGTCCATCGCCGTCTCGGCCGCCAGCACCACGTCGAACCAGGCGAGCAGTTCCGGATGCGGGTCGCGTTCGGGCAGGAGGCGGGCATGGGCGGCGGCCGTCTGGGCGGCGAACAACAGCGCCGGCGACTGGATCAAATCGGCGGCGCGGAAGCGGACCGGCTCGATCGAGAATGCGCCGAGATGATCTTCGAGCCGGGCCCGCCAGGTGGCCCGCACGCCATTGCCGATCTGAAGGGCGGCCCGCATGCGCGCGGACTGCCCGCCGCGCACGATGCCGAGATGGCGGCCGCGCGTTTCGGTGAACAGATCGACGATGACGCCCGCCTCGCCATGGCGGCGCGTGCCGATCACGATGCCCTCATCGGTCCATTCCATGCCGGATTATGTCCGATTATGGCCGCGCATGGTCAGTCGCCTCGTGCCAGGCCCATCTCGCGATAGCGTTCGGGATCCTCGGTCCAGCGCTCGCGCACCTTGACGAACAGGAAGAGATGCACGGGCCGTTCCAGCATGGCGCCGATTTCAACGCGCGCCGCCTGTCCGATCTCGCGGATCGACCGGCCGCCCTTGCCGAGCACAATGCCCTTCTGGCTGTCGCGCTCGACATAGATTACCTGCTGGATCCTGACGCCCTTCTTGCCCTGGTCCTGCCAGTCCTCGGTCTCGACCGTCAGCCTGTAGGGCAGTTCGTCATGTAGCCGCAGCATCAATTGTTCACGGGTCAGTTCGGCGGCGGCGAAGCGCAGCGGCAGATCGGTCAGCTGGTCTTCCGGATAGTGCCAGGGGCCTTCGGGCGCCAGCTGCGCGAGGCGGGCGCGCAGATCATCGACGCCGGATCCATTGAGTGCCGAGATCATGAAGGTCTCGGCGAAGGCGAAGCGATCGTTCAGGGACGCCGCCAGCGACAGGAGACGGTCCTTCTGGACGAGATCGACCTTGTTGAGCGCCAGGACGACCGGCACCGAGACGCCGTCGAGCGCATCGATGATACGGTCGAGATCGGTATCGCCGGGCTTGCGGCAATCGACGACGAGCACGATCGCATCGGCATCGCGCGCCCCGCCCCAGGCGGCATCGACCATGGCGGTCTCGAGCCGCTTGCGGGCCTCGAAGATGCCGGGCGTGTCGATGAAGACGAGCTGGGCTGGGCCATCGAGCGCGATGCCCCGGATCAGCGCGCGCGTGGTCTGCACCTTATGCGTGACGATCGAGACCTTGGACCCGACGAGCTGGTTCAGGAGCGTCGACTTGCCCGCATTCGGCGCCCCGATCAGGGCGATGAAGCCGCAACGGGTGGCCGCCATCTCGCCCGGGCTCGCCGTGATTGAATCATCCATCTGCGCCTCCCGTCGCGCCCTGACCGCGACCCGTCCCTTCCTCGCCGCCATGCCAGACATTCTCGCGGATCAGCATGGCGCGGGCGGCGGCCTGTTCGGCGGTCCGCTTCGAGCTGCCCTTGCCGATACCGGGATGCACGCCGTTCAGTTCGGCGGCGATCGTGAAGACGGGCGCATGGTCGGGTCCGTCGCGCCCGATCTCGCGATAGATCGGCGTGCCATAGCCGGCCGCATGGGCCCATTCCTGCAACGCGGTCTTGGGGTCGCGGCGCGGTGCATCGGCGGCCAGCATCAACGGTCGCCAATGGGTGATGACGACATCGCGCGCCACCGCGAAACCGCCATCGACATAGAGCGCGCCCAGAACCGCCTCGCAGACATCGCCGAGAATGCTCTTGCGCGGCCGACCTTGCGCTTCGCCACCGCCGCGCCGGATCAGCGGGCCGAGGCCGAGGGAGTCGGCGACCTGCGCACAGGTCTCCTTGCGCACCAGCGCGTTGAGCCGACGCGACAGCGCGCCCTCGTCCTCGTCGGGAAAGGCGTTGAACAGCATGTCGGCGACGACGACACCGAGCACGCGGTCGCCGAGGAATTCGAGCCGCTGATAGGTCGGCAGATCGCCCTCCGGCGTCAGGCTGGGATGGGTCAGCGCCTCGGCCATCAGGCCGCGATCGGCGAAGCGATGGCCGAGAATGGCCTCGGCCCGGTCGAGATCGGCCTTGTGAACTTCGGCGCCGAGATCCGCCTTGTCGCGGGACGCGCGCGTCACGCCCGGCTCCGCGATCGGGTTGTCTTGCGAGCGGCTCTCGCCCTAGTCGACCTCATCGAACATCCGATCCCAGCGGATCGTCCACGGCCAGGTCCAGAACTGGTAGATCGCCGGCTTGGCTTCGATACATTGCGGCGTGCCGATTTCGGCATCGTTGACGCAGGATTGCAGGAAGGTCGGCAGATCGGCGTCCTCGTTGAAGGAGAACCAGATGAGATCGGCGCGGCCGACGAGGTTTTCCGCCGGCACATAGCCAACCCGGTTGAGCGCGCGGCTGTCCTGCGAATTGTCCCGGTTGTCGCCCATCATGAAGTAATGGCCGTCGGGCACGTTGAAGACTTGCGTGTTGTCGCCGATCGAATTGTCGACGAGATCGAGCACGTGATAGCTGACCCCGTTGGGCAGCGTCTCGATATATTGATGGACCGGCGCGTTGACGGTGCTCGGGTCGACGAAATCCTCGATGCGCTCGCGCTGCACGGGATCGCCATTGATGAAGATCGTGCCCTGGCGCACCTGGATCTCTTCGCCGGGCAGGCCGATCACGCGCTTGATGTAGTCGGTGCGGTTGTCGCGGGGATATTTGAACACCACGACATCGCCGCGATCCGGCTCGCCGGCCCAGATGCGGCCGTCGAAGGGCGCGATGCCGAAGGGAAACGAATAGCGGCTGTAGCCATAGGCGAATTTCGAGACGAACAGATAGTCCGAGATCAGGAGCGTCGGCTTCATCGAGCCGGACGGGATCGAGAAGGGCTGATACAGGAAGGTCCGGATCACCAGCGCCAGAAGCAACGCCTGGATCAGAACGGAGACGATCTCGCCGATGCCGCCACCGCTCTTGGACTTGCGTCCGCCCGCCTCCTTCTCGGCCTGATCGGTCATATGCTGCTCGTCCTCGGTCCCAAGGTTTGAATCGCGCCTGATTAGCGCGTCCCCTTCCCCGCCGCAACGCAAGCGGGCACGGATCAGGCGGCGCGCTGTACCGCCGAAATGATCACGATCGCTTGTGCCAGCGGAAAATCGTCGGTGATGGTCAGATCGATCTGCGCGTCGAACCCTTCGGGCACCATTTTGTCGAGATGACGGCGGGCCCCGCCGGTCAGTTCCATCGTCGGCTTGCCGCTCGGCAGGTTGATGACGCCGAGATCGCGCCAGTAGACACCCTTGCGAAAGCCCGTGCCGAGCGCTTTCGAACACGCCTCCTTGGCGGCGAAGCGCTTGGCGTAGGACGCCGCCCTGAGCCGCCGGCGGTCGGACTTCAGCCGCTCCACATCGGTGAAGACGCGATCGAGGAAGCGCTCACCATAGCGGTCCAGCGTCTTCTCGATCCGGCGGATGTCGATCAGATCATTGCCGATACCGAGGATCATGCGCCCATCGCGGCGCTGCCGCGCGCCTGATCCATCAGCCCGCGCATGCGCCGAATGGCCGAATCGAGGCCGCCGAAGATCGCTTCGCCGATCAGGAAATGGCCGATATTGAGTTCCGCGAGTTGCGGGATGGCGGCAATGCTGCCGACGCTGTCGAAGGTCAGGCCATGGCCAGCATGGACTTCGAGGCCGCTGTCGGCGCCATGCGCCGTCGCCTCGACGATGCGGTTCAGTTCGCGCGCGCGCCTTGGGCCGTCGCCGGCGATCGCCGCCTCGCAATAGCTGCCGGTATGGAGTTCCACCACCGGCGCGCCGAGCCGAACGGCGGCATCGATCTGCGCCCGGTCCGGCTCGATGAAGAGCGAGACGCGGATCCCCTCCTCCGCCAGCCGGGCGATGACCGGCACGAGATGATTGTGACCGCCGACGGCGTCGAGCCCGCCTTCGGTGGTGCGCTCCTCGCGACGCTCGGGCACGATGCAGGCGGCATGTGGCCGGTTGGCCAGCGCGATCGCCAGCATCTCCTCGGTCGCCGCCATTTCCAGATTGAGCGGCAGGTCGATCTCGGCCTTCAGCCGCTGGATATCGGTATCGGAAATGTGCCGGCGATCCTCGCGCAGATGCGCGGTGATGCCGTCGGCGCCGGCCTCGGCCGCGACATGGGCGGCACGCACCGGGTCGGGATGGCGGCCGCCGCGCGCATTGCGCACCGTGGCGACATGATCGATGTTCACGCCAAGACGCAGATAGGATGTCGTCATCTCGCTCTCTGTCGTTGTTTCGCTCACGCTAGGCTGGCTCACGACGTTCGCCGGCTCCACGGGGGCGGCCCGACCGGCCGGCGCCCGCTTGGGCGCTTGTCTGGCCTGCCAGCCACTTTTTACCTGCCCGCCTCTGGCCGGCCAACCCGGTGGGCGTGGTCCCGCGCCACCGTCGATCCTCTTGCCGGGGCAATCACGGGCCCGCCAGCCCGCGTTTGATGGAACCTAGCCTTCGGCTACCGTCATGTCCGCCCGGACCGGGCGTGGATCGGGCCGTCGTGTCCGTCCGACGGGATCGTCATAGCCTGTTTCAACTCCCGACGCATCGCCGTCCTCGGCATAGCCGCCCTGTGCCCGGGCCTCGCGCGTCGCGGCCAGGCGTTCGGCGCGCCGGCGCTGATAGACCCAGATGAGCCGCCGGATCGGGAAATAAGCGATGATCCAGGCGATCGAGCCGAGGATCACCCCGCCGACCGCCATCGGCAGCAGGATCGGCACGAGGCCGGTCTGAATCAGGTCCAAGACATTGCCGCCGCCCATCTGGGCGTCGAGATCGGGATCATTGCCGTTCCCGCCCATCACCAGCCAGCCGAGCTTGTAGGTACCGGCCCAGATCAGCGGGAAGGTCAGCGGATTGCCGACCGCCGTCCCGAGCGCGGAGGCGATGATGCTGCCCCGCGTCGCGAGCGCGAGCAGCGCCGACAGAATGAAGTGAAAGCCCATCAGCGGCGTGAAGGAGGCGAAGGCGCCGGCGGCGAAACCGGCCGCGATCGCATGCGGGCTGGCGCGCAGCCGCATCAGACGCTTCACGCCATAACGCGCCGAGCGGCGATAGCCGGCACGCGGCCAGACCATCTCGCCGGCGCGCTCGCGCAATGTCATCTGTCGACGTCCGCCAAGGGGCACGGGACCCAAAACCCTCGCTACTCGCATCACGGTCGGGCGGGCCGCGTTACCACCTGTATCGGCGCCGTCGCCCGAAGCCGCGCGTCGGACATCAGCCCAGCACGCGCACCGCCTTGTTGACCACCTTGCATGTGTTCAAAAGCGATAAGATGGTCGTCAGATGCTTAAGATTCCATACTTCCAGATCGATCTGCATATCATGGAAATCCTGCCGGCGGCAGGTCACCGAGATATTGTCGATATTGGCGCTCTGATCACCGATGATCCGGGCGATCGTCGCCAGCGTGCCCGGTTCGTTCAGCGCGCGCACCTCGATGCGGGCCGGAAACCGCTCCAGCATGTCGGGATCGATATCCCAGCGCACATCGATCCAGCGGTCCGGCTCGTCGTCGAACTGTTTCAGCGCCTCGGCGTGGATCGGATAGATGACGATGCCCTCGCCCGGCGAAATGATCCCGACGATGCGGTCGCCAGGCAATGCGCCGCCTTCGGGCGCGAAGGTCACGGGCAGATCGCCGCGAATGCCGCGGATCGGGATGGCGCCGGCCGTCGCCGGATCGCCGCTGCCGGGAATGCGGAACTTCAGGCCGATCGCCTTGCGCAGGCCAAACCAACCGTCGTCGCGCATGGACGCGGACGGCACCGCCTCCTGGCGATAATCGGGATAAAGCGCCGCGACGACATCGGCCGATTTCAGCTCGGCCCGGCCGAGGGCGGCCAGCGCGTCCTCCACGCCGGCTTGTCCGAGACGTGAGACAATCGCCTTAAGAAGCTCATCTGAATACGGTTTTCCGATCCGCTCGCAGGCACGCGCGAGGATCTGCCGACCAAGCCCGGCATATTGCTTGCGGGCGAGATCGCGGGTCGCGCGGCGGATCGCGGCGCGCGCCTTGCCGGTCACCGCGATGGCTTCCCAGGTCGTCGACGGGCTCTGCCCGCTCGCGGTGACGATCTCGACCTCGTCGCCATTCTGCAATTCGCTGATCAGCGGGCCGAGGCGGCCATTGATCTTGCAGCTGATCGCCGTATTGCCGACATCGGTATGAACGGCATAGGCGAAATCGATCGCCGTGGCGCCGCGCGGCAAGGCGATCAACCGGCCCTTCGGCGTGAAGCAGAAGACCTGATCCTGGAACAGTTCGAGCTTGGTGTGATCGAGGAATTCCTCGGGTGAACCGCCCTGGCCGAGCGTCTCGATGAGCCGCCTGAGCCATTGAAAGGCGCGGCTGTCCTCGGCGGTCGTCGGCAGGCCGGCGCCGTTGGTCGCGCCCTGCGCGCCGCCATTGCCGGCACCGTGATCGCCGCTGCCGGCCTGCGACCATACAGGCACACCATCCTTGTAGAAGGCATGGGCGGCGACACCATATTCGGCGACCTCGTGCATCTCCTCGGTGCGGATCTGCAGTTCGACGCGCTGGTGGCGCGGCCCGATCACGGTGGTGTGGATCGAGCGGTAGTCGTTTTCCTTGGGCGTCGAGATGTAGTCCTTGAAGCGGCCGGGCACCATGGGCCAGCTCGTATGGACGAGACCCGTCGCGCGATAGCAGTCGTCGATGGATCGCACGATGATGCGGAAGCCATAGATGTCCGACAGCTGCTCGAACGCGACCGCCTTGCGCTCCATCTTGCGCCAGATCGAGAACAAGCGCTTGGACCGGCCCGACACCTGGGCCGCGATGCCGGCGGCGGCGAGCTTGGTTTCGAGCGCCAGCCGGATATCGTCGATCGCATCGCCGCTGCGGGCGGCCTGCTCGTCCAGCCGGCCGGCCAGCATGTCGTAGATGTCGGGCTGCAGGACGCGGAAGGCGATGTCCTCGAGTTCGTCGCGCATCCACTGGATGCCCATGCGACCGGCCAGCGGCGCATAGATCTCCATGGTTTCCTCGGCGATCCGCCGCCGCTTGTCCGGGCGCACGAAGTCCAGCGTGCGCATATTGTGCAGCCGGTCCGCGAGCTTGACGAGCAGCACGCGGACATCCTCGGCGATGGCGAGCAGCAGCTTGCGGAGGTTTTCGGCCTGGGTGGCCTTCTTCGAGACGAGATCGAGCTTGTCGATCTTGGTCAGCCCGTCGACGAGCTGGCCGATCTCGGCGCCGAACAACGCGTCGATCTCGGCATGGGTCGCCTCGGTGTCCTCGACGGTGTCGTGCAGCAGCGCTGCCGCGATCGTGGCATCGTCGAGATGCAGCTCGGTCAGGATCGCCGCGACTTCGAGCGGGTGGGTGAAATAGGGGTCGCCGGAGGCGCGCTTCTGCGCGCCGTGCGCGCGCATGCCGTAGACATAGGCGCGGTTCAGCAGATCCTCGTCGGTCGCGGGGTTGTAGCGCGCGACCCGCTCAACGAGTTCATACTGACGCATCATGGCGCGGCTCTGTCAGACGTTCGGCGCCTGGGCCTGTCGCGACGCGGCCAGGGGCGACGAGCCGGCGCCGATCTCGCGACACGGCGCCGGCACGGCCGCGCCGGCTCAGTCTTCGCGGTCGGGCGGCGTCAGCCCTTCCATGCCCTTGAGGAGGTCTTCCTCGGACATGCGGTCGAACTGAACGGGTTCGTCGGGCGTATCCGGCGACCCGGCCGCGATCATCGGCACGTTTTCGGGTTCGGGCTCATCGACATCCACCTGCGTCTGCAGCGAGTGGATGAACTCTTCCTTGAGGTCGCCGACCGACAGGGTTTCGTCGGCGATCTCGCGCAGCGCGACGACCGGATTCTTGTCGCGGTCGCGATCGATGGTCAGCTCCGACCCTTGCGAGATCATGCGGGCACGATGGGCCGCGAGCAGCACCAGATCGAACCGGTTTTCAACTTTGTCGACGCAGTCCTCGACCGTGACACGGGCCATTCGGCCACCCCTTTAAAACTGGCTGGAAAATGCTTGTATAGGAAGCGGCGGCGGCGATTGCAATCCTATAACGAGTCCGACATAAACGGGCGCGGCGCCGAGTTCGCGCCACCATGAACACTGTCATGACCAATCCGGGGCGTCGAAACAGCGGGCGCCAACCAAACGATAAAGACAACAAGCAGTATTAAATAAAAGGATATAAAGAATGCAATTTCCGGCTGGCGAACGCGCCGCCATTTTCATCGATGGTGCCAATCTCTACGCAGCGACCCGGGCCCTTTCAACCGATATAGATTACCGAAAATTTCTCGATTACTTTCGACAACATACGCAACTCCTACGCGCGACCTATTATACCTCGATCGTCGAGGACCAGGAGTATTCGTCGATCCGCCCGCTGATCGACTGGCTCGACTACAACGGCTACAGCATCGTCACCAAGCCCTTGCGCGAGTTCACCGACCAGCAAGGCCGCCGCAAGGTCAAGGGCGGCATCGATGTCGAACTGGCCGTCGACGCGATGACGCTGTCGCCGCATATCGACCATGTCGTGCTGGTGTCGGGCGATGGCGGCTTCCGCTATCTGGTGGAAACGCTGCAAAAGGCCGGCAAGCGGGTGACAGCGGTATCGACGATCCGGTCGCAGCCGCCGATGATCGCCGACGATCTGCGCCGCCAGGCCGACCATTTCATCGACATCGCCGATCTCGCCGAGGAGATCGGCCGCCCGGCGACCGAAAAGCGCGGCCGCGACCTCCCCGACCGCTATGTCGCGCGCGATCCCAACGATGTCGACGACGATGACTATGAGGACTGAGCGGGGCGCGCCGGGCGCGGATTCGACCGCCTGTTGCCGCCGGCCGTGACGACGCCGACCCTCACGACACCTGCCGCCACGCCGCCGGAGAACTGTGGGCTGTGCCCGCGCCTGGCCGATTTCCGGGCCGAGAACCGGCGGCGCTTTCCGGCCTATTTCAACGCGCCGGTGCCAAGCTTCGGGCCGCGCGAGGCGCCGCTCCTGATCGTCGGCCTGGCGCCGGGCCTGCATGGGGCGAACCAGACCGGGCGTCCGTTCACCGGCGATTATGCCGGCGACCTCCTCTATGCGACGCTCCTCGACATGGGCCTCGCCACGGGCGATTATGCCGCGCGCGCCGATGACGGGCTGGTCCTGACCGATTGCCGGATCACCAATGCGGTGCGCTGCTTGCCGCCGGCCAACAAGCCGACGCCCTTGGAAATCCGCACCTGCAACGCGTTCCTGGCCGGCACGATCGCCGAAATGCCGCATCTCAGGGCGGTGCTGGCACTCGGTCGCATCGCCCATGACGCGACCTTGCGCGCGCTCGGGGAGACGCCGTCGCGCCACCGGTTCGCGCATGGCGCGATGCATGCGCTCGGGGCTCTGAGCCTGGTCGATAGCTATCACTGCTCGCGCTATAATACGAATACCGGACGGCTGACGCCGGAGATGTTCCGCGACGCGGTGTCGACGCTTCGCGAGATCGGATTGTCGGGGCATCCGGGTGGTTCGGGCTAAGTGACCCGCCGCCTCTGACAACCCACCGCGTTCGGGCGGCCGTCATACGGATGTGCTATGAAGCCGCAACGATCCCGAAGCCCCCTTGAGCCCATTAACCCGACAGGGAGCCCGCCGATGACCGCATCCGTCTTGCGCAGATATGCCGCCGTAAAGCGCGTCGCGGCCGGAGCGGTCTCGGGCCCTGTCGCCGCCATGGCGCTTGCGCTCTGCCTGGCCCCGTTCGCGACCCCCCTCCAGCCCGCCCAAGCCAGCGAGGCGATGACCCGGTCGACGTCCTATATCGACGACCGCTCGTCGGCCAAGCGCGTGATCGAGAGCTATTACAACGCGATCAATCTGAAACAATATGCCCGCGCCTACAGCTATTTCGGGGAGGGCGACGCCACCGCCCCCTATGACCGCTGGGCCAGGGGCTATGCAGATACGGAATGGGTGACCGTAGCGGTCGGCCATGTCACGCCCGATTTCGGCGCCGGCCAGCAGAACTATGACGTGCCGGTCGCGCTGCAGTCGCTGTCGACGGACGGGCAGACGACGGTCTATCGCGGCTGCTATCTCGTCGGCATGCCGGATCCGAGCATGGTCGATCCGCCCAAGCACATCCCGCTGAGCATCATCGTCGGCCATCTCGAACGCAGCGACGAACCGCTGAGCCGGGCCGTGCCGGCCTCATGCGAGGGCGGCCGGCCGAGCTAAGGGGGACGCCCGGCTTGTCAGCTCTGCCCGACCGGATTGGCACGAAGCCAGGCAAGCACATCGCTGGCATTTCGATCGGGCGGGAAAACCGGATAGAAAACCGTTTCGATCCTGCCGTCGCGGGCAACCATGGTCAGCCGTTTCAGCAGCACCTGATCATCGACCGCGAAGGTCGGCAATGACAGCGCCGTCTGCAACGCAAGATCCGCATCGGACAGAAGCGGAAACGGCAAATGCAGCCGGTCGACGGCCTCCCGCTGATAGGCCGTGTCCTGGGTCGACAGGCCAAAAACGGCGGTCACGCCGAGCGCCGTCAGATCGGCGTGGTGGTCGCGAAAGGCGCAGGCTTGCGGCGTACACCCTCGCGCGCCCGGAATGGCGTCCCATCCGTCCGGCAGCGCCACATCGGGGCGTCCCGTCATCGGATAACAATAGACCACGACACGGCCGCCAAAGGCCGACAGGTCGATATCGGATCCATCCGTCGCCGGTAGCGTTACGGAGGGCATCGATCGACCGGTGAGATGGGCCGCGCCACCGTCGTTCTCAGGCACGGGAAGCCCATCCGGCAATCGTCCAAGATCGGGGAGTTCTTCCTGATCCGCCATGAAACGATCAGCCCTTTTCGCGCATCAGACGCGCCTTTTCCCGGTCCCAGTCGCGGCGGCGTTCGGTTTCGCGCTTGTCGTGCAGTTTCTTGCCGCGGCCGAGCGCCAGTTCGAGCTTGGCGCGCCCGCGATCGTTGAAATAGAGCCTGAGCGGGATCAGCGTCAGCCCGTCGCGCTGCGAGGCACCGGACAATTTGCCGATCTCCTTGCGGTGCAAGAGAAGCTTTCGCGGCCGGCGTGTCTCGTGATTGAACCGGTTGGCGGCCTTGTATTCGGGGATATAGGCATTGAACAAAAAGAGTTCGTCGCCCGACGGCCCGGCATAGGCCTCGGTCAGGGTCGCCTTTCCCTCGCGCAGCGACTTCACCTCGGTGCCGGTCAGCGCGATGCCCGCTTCGACCGTATCGAGGATCTCGTAGTCGAACCGCGCCCGGCGGTTATCGGCGACGGTGCGGCGCGCCGGCTCGTTCTTGGTTTTCTTGGACATCGGTCACGACCGGGCTCGATCCGGCATCACGCGTTGAGGAGGCCGGCATGGACCATGGCCCCGCGCACCGCCGCGCGGGCCGTCTCGGTCGCCGGCATCAGCGGCAGGCGCACCGCATCGGCGATGCGTCCAAGCGCCGACAGCGCATACTTGACTGGCGCGGGGCTGCTCTCGATGAACAGCGCCTTATGCAGCGGCATCAGCCGGTCCTGAAGTTCGAGGGCTGTGGCGAAATCGCCGGCCAGCATCGCCTCCTGAAACGTGGCGCAGAGCCGGGGCGCGCAATTCGCCGTCACCGAGATACAACCGACGCCACCATGGGCGTTGAAGCCGAGCGCGGTGGCGTCCTCGCCCGACAGCTGGATAAAATCGGCCCCGCTGGCCGCCCGTTGCAGGCTCGGGCGCGACAGATCCGCCGTCGCATCCTTGACCGCGACGATATTCGGGCAGTCCGTCGACAGCCGCGCCAGTGTCTCGACATCGATGCTCGATGCCGTCCGCGCCGGCACGTTATAAACCACGATCGGCAGATCGGCCGCGTCATGCACCGTCTTGAAATGGGCATACATGCCGGCCTGGGTCGGCCTGTTGTAGTAGGGCACGACCACGAGCGCCCCGTCGGCGCCGGCGGACTTGGCGTGGCGGGCGAAATCGACCGCCTCATCCGTCGAGTTCGAGCCGGCGCCCGCGATCACCGGCACCCGGCCAGCGGCCGCCTCGACACAGAGCGACACGACGCGCTTGTGCTCGTCATGGCTCAGGGTCGGCGTCTCGCCGGTCGTGCCGACGGGCACGAGGCCGTGCGATCCTTCGGAGATCTGCCACTCGACCAGGTCCTGGAACGCTTTTTCGTCCACCGCGCCATCGCGAAACGGTGTGACGAGCGCTGGGATCGACCCTTTGAACATGACGAGGACTCCGAAACTGTCCGGCGGCGGCCTGAAACGAGGCGCGGACCATAGGACGGCGCAGGCTTGGGGGCAAGGATCTCGGCGCCCGCAAAAAACATCGAAAAAAACACGTGGGCTTAAGGGTCGAGCAACCATGCTATCGACACATAGTTGGGTCAGAGTAGTGTGTGTGCGTAAGGGGCCTTGCCCGTGAAACAGCTCGTTTGCCTGTCCGTCGCGGCCTTGGGGATCGGCGCCGTCGTCACCGACGATGCCGCCGCCACGCCGCAGCTCGCACCCACCGCCCGACCGACGCCGCCAGCCCTTGTCCAGCTCGCCCAGGCAGACCCGATGCTGGTACCCGCGCACCGGGTGCCCCTACCCCGCCAGCGCCCGCTTCAAGGCGGCGGCAATAGCGCGCCCGCCGTCACCGCCTTCGCCCCGGCGACACCGCCGGTCGCCGCGACCGATCAGGGCGCGATCGGCGCGCTGATCAGCGGGCTTCTCGCGCCGGGACCGTCCTCATCGCTGCCAAGCCTGCAACCACCAGCCGGCACGGGCCCCGAGCCCACACCGCCCTCCGCGGTCGCGCGCAGCTTCGACAGCGCGATCCCCGCGGCCGAACGCCGAATTACCGGCGATGCCCTGCGCGCCATCTTCCGCGACGACTTCTCGACCGCGCTCAACCTGCAACAGCGCGTCAGCCATCCGGTCGCGCGGTCCCTAATCGAATTCTACTATGTCCGCGATTCCTCGCTGTCGGCCCCGCCGCAGCGCATCGCGGCCTTCGCCCGTGCCCATCCCGACTGGCCGCTGTCCCTGGTCCATGACCGGCTCGAGCGCGCGCTCCTGGTCAAGGGGGCGGATGCGAACACCACGATCACGGCCTTCGGCGGGCGCACGCCCGAAACCGGCGCCGGCAAGGCGGCGCTCGCCATCGCGCTGGCCGAGACCGGCGACATGCGCCGCGCCCGCCAGCTTGCCCAGGACGCCTGGCGCAATGATGCGATGGATCTCGACGAACGCCGCGCCTTTTTGCGCCGCGGCGAACGGCTTGTCGGGCGCGACGACCACAAGTTCCGCATGGACCGGCTGCTCTACAACGACCGTATCGAGGAAGGGTTGCGGGTGGCGCGGCTTCTCGGCGGCGACGATCTGAGACTGGCCGAAACGCGCGCCATTGTCAGCAAGCGCCAGTCGAACGCCCTCTCGGCGCTCGATGCGCTGCCGCGCAATCTGCGCCGCGATCCGCTATGGACCTTTTCGCGCGTCCAGGCGCTGCGCCGCGCCGGCCGCGACGAAGCCGCCGCGCAGCTTCTTCTCGACGCGCCGCGCGATGCGGCCGTTCTCGTCGACCCGGACGAATGGTGGATCGAACGCCGGCTCGCCGCGCGCCACATGATCGAGGTCGGCGATCCGCGCATGGCCTATCGGATCGCCAGCCAGCATGCGGCGCGGTCACCGGCGAGCCAGTCCGAGGCCGAATTCCATGCCGGCTGGATCGCGCTGCGCTTTCTCAACGAACCGCGCACCGCGATCGAGCATTTCGAGCGCCAACGCCGCGTGGTGCGCACGCCGATCTCGATCGCGCGCGGCGAATACTGGCTCGGCCGCGCCAACGCGGCCGCCGGCAATACAGGCCGCGCGCGCCACCACTACAGCGCCGCGGCGCGCTTCGGCTTTACCTATTACGGCCAGCTCGCCGCCGAACAGCTCGGCCAGCGCTCGATCCGCGTCTCCGGCAAGCCGTCGATCTCGCGGTCGGCCCGCACCAGTTTCGAGCAGCGCGGCACCGTCATGGCCATGCGCCTGTTGCGCGAACTCGGCTACAGCCGCCATCCGGTCCCGTTCTTCATCGACCTGACGCGGCACGAGACCGACGGCACGACGCTGGCGCTCTATGCGGAACTCGCCGCCGAAATGGGGCTGCACGACCGGGTCGTCTCGATCGGAAAGCTCGGGCTCAATCGCGGCCTGCCCTTCGAGGACTATGCCTTCACGCGCGGCGATATTCCGCGCAGCGCCAATACGTCGGGGCTAGAACCGGCCATCGTCCACGCCATCACGCGCCAGGAAAGCACCTACAATACCGGCGCCGTCAGCCCGGCCGGCGCGCGCGGACTGATGCAGCTCATGCCGAACACCGCCAAAGCCGTGTCGCGCCAGGTCGGCGTCGGCTACAGCCAGGGCCGGCTGACCTCGGATCCTGGCTACAATGTCACGCTCGGCTCGGCCTATCTGGCGCGCCGCATCGGCGAGTTCAACGGCTCCTACGTGCTGGCGATCGCCTCCTATAATGCCGGCAAAAGCCGCGCCCAGGAATGGATCGGCCGCTTCGGCGATCCGCGTTCGGGCCGCATCGACGTCGTTGACTGGATCGAACTGATCCCGTTCACCGAGACGCGCAACTATGTCCAGCGCGTGATGGAGAACGTCATCGTCTATCGCGAGATCTTCGGCCAGTCGAACAGGCTGGACATCACCGCCGACCTGCAGCGCGGCGGCCGGTCGTAACCGTTAGCTCCGGAAGCAGTTTCTGACCAAGGAACGGTAACGGCTTCGCGCCTTGACAGGCGGACCATCAGCCGCGACATCAGAAATGGCGATGCCTTTCGGGATCGGCGTGAAGCGCCGAACCCGGTGTGTGCCGCCAAACGTTCAGTGCCGTTCCGCCCGCCGATCCGCCGAGACGCCCGCCTTGACCGCTTCACCCGCCGCCGACCCGCCCGCCACCCTGCCCGATCCCTCCGCCTGGCGCGAGATCGTCATGCATGCCCAGGACGGCGTCGCGCTGCGCGCGCGGCTTTACGGCCCGGTGCAGAGCACGCGATTGCCCGTCGTCTGCCTGCCCGGCCTGTCGCGTACCGCGCGCGATTTTCACGACCTGGCCACCGCGCTTGCCGCGCACGGACGTCAGGTCCTGTCGATCGACTATCGCGGTCGCGGCCGGTCCGACCACGATCCGAACTGGCAGAATTACACGCTGGTAACGGAGCGCGCCGATGTGCTCGATTTCTGCGCCAGCGTCGGTTTCCATGAAGCGGTCTTCGTGGGCTGTTCGCGCGGCGGACTGATCACCATGGCGATCGCGCCGACGCGGCCGAGTCTTCTGGCCGGCGTGGTGCTGGTCGATGTCGGTCCGGAAGTCGACCCCGGCGGCATCGCCCGCATCAAGACCTTCATCGGGCAAACCGACACGCCGAAGACCTGGGATGACGCGACAGCTTTCCTCAAGCGCGCGCAAGGCGGCCTATTCCCGGCCTTCGACGAGGCCGAATGGGCCGATTATGCGCGCCTGGTCTATGCCGAGCACGACGGACGGCCGGCATCGGACTTCGACCCCAATCTGTCGCGCCTGCTCGACATCATCGACTTCACCAAGCCGCTGCCGACGATGTGGGCGGAGTTCGACGCCCTGGCCCATGTGCCGCTCCTGCTCGTCCATGGCGCGCATTCCGATGTCCTGTCGCGCGACACGGTGACGAGGATGCGCAAGCGCCGGCCCGATCTGGAGCTCGTCGAGGTCGCGGGCGAAGGCCATACGCCGATGCTGCGGCCCGGCCCGGTCAATGACGCGATCACGGGCTTCATCGACGGGCTGGGCAAGGCCTGAGGACGATCCTCGATCCGGCCGAAGCCGGTTCAGCCGTCGGTATCCGCCAGCTTCCTGGCCTGGCCGATCCAGTCCTCGCGCGCGATCCGCCCCTTGAAGGCGAGGTAGCCGTCGACCCACTGGATTTCCGCGTCCGTCCAGGCTGCGATCTGGTCGAAATGCCAGACGCCAAGGCCGTTGAGCTTCGCCTCGTTGACCGCGCCGATCCCCTTGATCCGCTTGAGATCGTCGGCCGTGCCGGCGCGTGGCGCGCCGAGACCCGTCGGGCGGGCGCCAGGAAGATCGGCAGGCGCATCGGCGCTGCCGCGCGCCTTCTCGGCCTTCGGCGCTTCGGGCTCGGCATCCGGGACCGGTTGCGGCGCCGGCTGGTCATTCGACACGATATCGAACAGGCCGGGGGCGAGCCCCGGCGGCAGGTCGCCGCCCCGCAGATCCCGTGCCAGCGCCTTGGCCGCCTCCGCCGTGGCCGCGCCGCCGCTCAGAGACAGCCGGCCGTGATCGATCGTCACCCGGCCGGTCTCCATCCGGCTCAAGGCGGTCAAAGCGTGCTCGGCCTGTGGGGCGTTCGGCGCCATCTCGTCTGTCGCTAAACGGGCGGCTGCCGCATCGGCCTGGGTCCTGCCGGCCGCCATTGCATCGGTGATCGCGCCGTCGGGAAACAGGCGCCGCGCGGCGGCGAGAACGCCGTCCCTATCGCCCAGCGTCGCGACGGGTCCCGACAAGATGACCGCGTCGGCCGACCGGACCGCTGACCAGACAGACTGCCGCGATGGGGCATCGCCGGTCGGGACCGGCGCCGGTCTCGGTTCGGCTGCCTGATCGGCCGCCGGTTCGGCGGCGGGCTCGGGCGTTCTGGAAGGCGCCGCCGCGTCATCCGGTTTCATGGCTTTGGGGCGCGCTGTCGCGGCCGGGCGCTGCGCTGCCGTGCCGGCGGCGGCGCTCGCAGCGGCGATCTCGGCGGCACGGCGCAGCAGCCTGTCGTCGGACGGCGCGGCCATCGCCTGGCGCAACAGGCAGCCGATCAGGCAGCCGATCAGAAAGGCGACGAACAGCAAGAGAACCGATTGCAGGATCAGAATGGTCATCGCTTCGCTCTCCAGGCGCCGGCGCCGGCCTCGGCGTCAGGCTCGCCCCGCCTACCCATGCTGGCACAGGCCGCCGGATGACACATTAGGGTTCCGACCCTAGCGCGAGCGCGAGGACAGCCAGCCCGTGGCCACCCCGACCAAAAGCGCCAGCACCAGGAAGAACCAGAGTTGCGACATGAGATAGACCATCGGCGCCTCACCGCACCACGTTGAACTCGATCCGGCGGTTCTGCCGCCGGCCAGCCTCGGTGTCGTTGCTGGCGATCGGCCGGTTGGCGCCATGACCCGACGCGCGCAAACGCTCGGCCGACACGCCGGCATCGGCCAGATAGTCGACGACGGCGCCGGCGCGCGCCCGGCTCAGCGCCAGATTGGCGGCATCCTCGCCTGTGGCATCGGTATGCCCGACGATCTCGATGACGGCGTCGGGACAGCGCGCGGACAAGGCGGCAAGCTCATCAAGCAGCGCGAAACTGTTCGGCGCGATATCGGCCGAGCCGGTGGCGAAGAGAATGCGCCGGCCGGTCAGCGCGGCGTTGAGAAGGTCCTGGCAGGCTTCGGCATCGACCGGTTCGCCAGCGGGCCGGACAGTGATATCGGCCTCTCCGGAGTAACCCGGCGGCAGGCCGCGCGCGACGCCGGACCGCACCGTCTCGCCAGCACGGTCGGTCCAGGCGCTGCCCGTGACCCGCAGATCGCGGCCTTCGAAGGCGACCTCGCCCTCGGCCAGGCGTTCGAGCCGGGTGATGGCGACATTGAGGGCCGCGGGCCAGTTCGCCGGCGCACCGGAGCCGAGCCGCATGTCGTCGACGATCTCGGCGCTCGGAAAGGTCGCTTCGAGGCGCTGGACGATTGCCGCCCGTGTGGCCTCGTCGGGCGCGAAGCCCGTCACCGTGACGCTGCCATCGCCCCGGCGCGCGGCCCAGCGATAGGGCGTGATCCGCTGCGGCGCGACATCGGCCGTCACGAGCCGCATCCCGCCAGGCAGGCCGCCGGGCACCGCGGCGGCGATCTCGGCCAGCGCTTCCGCGTCGCGCGCCGTGCCGCTGATCGAGAAGTCGGTGCCGGCCAGCACAACGCGGCCGGTGGCGAGCGCCGCCAATTGTTCGGCGGCAAAGGCCGTGGCGCCGGACCAGATGGCCGCTTCCGGCCCGCCGGGCGTGATCGCCATGCGGTCGATGACCGGCAGATCGCCGGCACCCGCCTGAAGGACGCCGAGAACGTTGCGTCGCACCGCTTCGGACGGCACGAAGCCTTCGACGGTGATGGCCTCGCCGGTCTTGATCGCGGCCCAGCTCAGAACATCGACGGCCGCCGGCTCGATCGCCAGGCGCCGCAGCGCGAGCCCGGCCGGGCGTCCGTTTTCGGCCAGCGCCCGCGCCGCGGTCAGCGCATCGAACCCCTCGACAACGCCCTCGATATCGACCATCGCATCGCGCACCACGATCCGGCCGGACATCAAAAGCGCGAACATGTCGCGCGAAAAAGTCGTCATCTCCGAAAAAAGCCTTGTGCCGTCCGGCGCTTCGGCGATGGCGACATCGGCCGTCGCCGACATCGCGCCGAGTGTCTCGGGGAGGCCATCCTCGAACTGCGCCGCGCTCTCCCAGGATGGCGCGATGGCAACGACATCCACATGTCCCGAGACATCCTGTTCCGCCGTCCAGGAAAACGACTCGGCCAGCGGCGGCAGCACCGCCAGGCTGTCGACGGCAAGCCCGGCAACCGTCTCGAGGGCGCCAAGCCGGTCGAAATCCGCCACCGAGCGTGCGCGTCCGTCAAGCGCGATGCCATCCCGACCCAGCCGAATGGAAGCGGTATCAATGCCGGCCAGCGCATCGGCGATGAAGGGGCCGATCGCCGGCCACACATCCGGTGGCATGCCCCCCTCGGCGATGCCCGACCGATCGTCGATCCGCGCTTCCGGAAAGCGCTCGGCGATGGTGTCCAGAATACGACCGCGGACCGCCGGAACCGGGAAGAATCCCTCGATCAGAATGTCCGATCCGGTTTCGGAGAAGACCAGCGCGGCATCGTCGATCGCCGCGGGCCGTACCCGGTCGCTGGCGAGGTCGAGGCCATCTGGCAAATCGCCCAGGGCCATGGCGATCGCCGCATAGCTTTCCGGCGATCGCGCCTGGCCCGAAATCGTGAACCTGTCATTCGTCAGCGACACCCGCCCCTCGGCCAGGCGCGCCATCTGATCGAGCGCGAAGCCGAAAACGACCGGCCAGTCGACAGCGTCAAGCCCCTCCGGGTCGACACGCGACAAATCGACCGTCAGCGGAACGTCGGCCAGGCGCCCGGCGGCGAGACGCGACAGATCCTCCGCCGTCATATCGGCCGGGATCATGCCAGACAGCGTGAGCGCGTCCTCCGTCAGCCGAGCTTCCCAGCGAAAGTCCGACACAACAGGCGGTGTGAGCGCGACGTCGCCGAGAACCAGGGGGGACGGCAGACTATCCAGCGCCGCCGCGATCCGCTCGTAATCGGCGATGGATGCCGCCTGTCCCTCAATGGAAATGGCGAGATCGTCGAAGGCGATCTCTCCTTGCGCCAGCCCCGACAACTGCGCGAGCGCGAAAGCGATGGCGGCGGACAGGTCGGACGGTCCGGTATCGCTGAGCGCCACATCCATGCGATCGGACACATCAAGGCCGGGGAAGGCGGCGGCCGCGAGATCGCCGATTTCGGCGCGCGCCACCATCGATGGTGCGGTGCCGGCGAGCGTTACCGCGCGACCGTCGCGCGATGCCGACCACAGAAAACGCTCGACCGGCGGCGGCAGGATATCGATCGCGGCGAGACGCAGGCCCTGCCCCAGCGACTGTCCCGGCACCATGTCGAGCAGCGCGCGATAAGTGTCCTGCGACGCGGCCTGCCCTTCGAGGCGCACGTCGAGGTCGGACATGCCGACCGTGCCGGTCGTCAGGCCCGACAGGATCCGCAGCACAAGATCCGCGCGGTCAGGCCATGCCTCTTCCGATGCCGGCGCCCCGCGCGCCAGGACCATGTCGTCAACGACAATGTCCGTATCGAACAGCCGATCGGCGCTTGCGGCAACGTGGCGCCGGGCGTCGCCACTCGGTACATGGCCGGACAGGCGCAACCTGTCCGCCCCCCACTCGGCGGACCAGGTGAAGGGATCGACACGGGTCGGCAAGGTGGTGGCGTCGGCGATCGTCCGGACGCCCCAGACACGGCCCAGGGCATCGAGCGCCTCGGCGCGGTCATCGCCGGTTTCGGCAACCCCGATGAGGGTCGCGTCGCGGCCGTCGAGATCCAGCCGTGCCCATGCCGCGCCGGCCGTTTCGAGTGCCGTCGTGGCGCGCGCGGCGAGATCCTGCTCGATCGGCTGCGGTCTGACCCAGAGCGCGGCCAGAACGACCAGCATCAGCGGAACAAGGCCCCAGAGCCACAGCCAAGGCCGGCACATTCCAAGCTCCCCGCATCCATAGCCACGTCTGCGGCGCACCATGGGACGTGACGACCTCCGCATGGCGACACCGCTATGTTCATGGTCAGTATGCCGCCCGACGGCATGATTCGCGAGAGAGACGAGAAGCCGTCACCCATCGCCATTGGTTCAAGGGACGAACCGGCGGTCCATGGCGCGCCAGGCCAGGCATCAAAAAAGAAAAAACCCCGGCAGGAGATCCTGCCGGGGTCGATATGTCAGATACGGCGCAGATCAGAAGCTGCGGCGAACCTGGAACACACCCATGTAGTCGTCGGTGTTGGCGACGTCTTCGTGGGCATAGTTGAACTCGAGGATGAACTCGAGGTTGTCGACCGGGGTCCACACCGCGTTGACCGTGCCCGCGAACACTTCGAGACCAGCAACGACACCGCCGCTACGTTCGCCGTAGCCGAAGATGATGTTGGTCGCCAGTTCCGGCGAGAAGGCATAGGTCACGAAACCGGACGCAGCCCAGATCTCGGTGGTGTTGGTCACCGCACCCGCACCATTCATGAGGGTGTTGGTCGCACCGCCACGCAGGATGTCGTTGCCGTACTGGCTGGCACCATCCGAGTAGTTACCCAGAAGGCCGAGCGTGATCGCGTCGGTCGCCGCGAACTCGATCGAGCCCTGGATCGCCCAACCAATTTCATCGTCGGTACCGAAGCCGTCCCAATAGTTGTTGTAGGCGAGAAGGGCACCCAAGGACGCCGCGACACGGTCACCCGTATAGGCCAGGTTGGCGACGAAGTTCGGGAACTCGTGCACAACCGTGCTCTGGCTGCCGGCAGTCGTGTTGATGTCCAGCGACTTCACATAGGACGGATCTTCGATCGCGACCGAGATGGCGAAGCCATTGCCGAAGGGCTGGGTGTAACGAACCTGGACGACACGCACCGTGATGGCGTCGAGCGTCGAGATGGCGTTGGTGTAGTTGGCACCCGTCCGGTTGACCGTGAAGGTCGAGCCGGTCTTACCGAACACCCAGTTGCCGACCTGAACGAAGGCCTGGCGCAGGTTCAGCGCACCACCGGTGTTACCGTTCGAGTCACCAGCCTGCAGTTCGGCGAAGGCGCGAACCGTGCCAAGCTCGGTGGCCGTGCGGGCATCGAAACGGACACGGAAGTCGGCATCCATGAAGAACGGATCTTCATCGCCAGAGGCAGTCAGCGGCACACCATTGACGGTATCACCGATGCTGTCACCACCATCAACAAAGCCGTAGATGGCGTTGTCGCGGTTCTGACCACCCATCCAGAAACGGGCAAAACCCGAAATGCGCAGGCAGATGTCGCTGCCCGGGATTTCGTAGAAGCCGGCGATATCGCACTGATAGACGGGCTCGCGAGCCGGCGTCATCGGCATATCGGCGGCCTGCGCCCCCGTCACCGCGATGAGCGTCGCCGCGGAGCCGAGGAGAAGGCTCTTAACTTTATTCATCCTGACCTCCAGTTTCAGACTTAAGGGACCAGGTCTTCTCTTCGGCGTCTCGGCAGGCTGCCCCTGATCGCACTCGGTGAGAAGGTATTCCCCATTCCCCGCGTAACGCTTCCTGAAAGCTTTCGACCTGATGTCGGTTATGTAAGCTGCCAAGAAGCACAACGACTCTCCGGTCGCCCGGTGTCGCAGAGGCACCATACCGAGAGCGGTTTCCGGTTCAATATCGAATGGCAGCGCCCGACCGGCTTTCCAAACCGGTGTTGCAAATCGACAACGCTCTTGCCGACGACACTGGCTGAATCGGGCCGAACGGCACCCCGAGAGCCTCGAAATCGTAAGCTTTTGTTAGGATTTGGCGGCCGCAAACGCCCAGCCGACCCAGTTGGTAGGTCACCCAAGGACGAATCGCGACGATCCGCCCGTCGCGCTCGAAAAGCCACCGCCCGGTCACGCAGGCGGTTTACAATCGTCACCGAAACCACCGCGACTCGCTCAAGCGCGCATGCGGTCGAGGCGTGCAATAAAGACGCGTCGACCAGCGCTCCGACGCCTTAGCATCCGAAGGAACGACACATGCCGTTCGCCGCCGCCTTTCATGGCGATCATCCGGGTCCGTTCCAGCTGATCGCCACCTATGCGATCGGCCTGGCCGCGGCCGGCCTCACGCTTCTATCGCTCGACATCACCTGGAAGACCGTGATTCTCGCCGTGCTCGTCTTCGACTGGGTCGGCGGTATCGTCGCCAATGCGGCCGAGACCGTGCGGACCTGGTGGCGGGCGCGCCCGAAAGCCAGAACAGCCTTTCTCCTCATCCATCTTCTCGAAGTGCCGCTGCTCTGGTGGCTCACCGGCGGCGGGCTCGCCTTCTACATCCTGGTGTTGGTTCTGGCCGCCAAGCTCAGCATCTTCGTTCTGGGAGAGGCCGCGCCACCAAGATCGGCATCGACCCATTGAGGCCACAAGAGCGGCCGGCATCGTGCTTGATGCAGGCCGCTCTCCCCGTGCTTTCGCCCAGCCGCTCCGATCAGGCGGATCTGAGCCAGGCCACCACATCGGCCGTGGCGCGGTCGACAATGTCGGCCTGATCGTAATAGGCCAGATGCGGCGTGTCGTCCCAAACCGTCTTGGTGCGGGTCGTCTCGGGAACCGCGGCCATGTGCCGGCGAGCGGTACCGGGCAGAAAGCAATTGTCGCCGTGGATCATCAGCCAGGGCGTGGTGAGCCCCGCTGCCGCGCCGATCGACTCATAGGCCAGGAGATCGGCATCGCTCATCACCGCGTAGCGATTATCCCATAGCCCACGATCGGCCCAGGGCTGATACCAGACCCAGACGAACTCGCCGGGCATGCCGACATTCATATCGGTCTTGTCCACGCCCTTGATGTAGTCCACCTCGCCGCTTGTCTCGAACCGGGCCTTGGCCACCTCGCCCTGTGCCTTGCGCGCCCGATAGCCTTCCTCAGTCAGCCAGTCGATATCGCCTTCATGATCCCGGTAGTGACCGGCGATGGTGGCGAGCGCGTGGACGCCGTCCAGTTCGGCGGCGGCGCGGAACGCGATCGAACTGCCCTGGCATATCGCGAGGATCGAGACCTGGTCGGGATCCACGTCGGGCCGGGATTTCAGATAGGCGATCGCGGCCTTGAGATCCTCCACCTTGTGAAACGGGTTTTCCCAGGCGCGCGGCGTGCCGCCGCTCTCGCCGCGATAGCGGGAATCATAGGCGAGCGCGATGAAGCCCTGATCGGCCAGGCGCCTGGCATATTCGGTCGGCGCCTGTTCCTTGTGATAGGTCATGGGGCCGAGGATCGCGACCGCCGGGCGCTTCTCGCCCTGCACGGCACCGTGGAGATCACCGACAAGCGGTGTCTGATCGACGAAGAATGTCACTTTTTCCATTTCCATGCGGAAAGCTCCCTTGCTTCGGACGCTCCTGGGCGCCGGGATGGATGGGGTTGAAACACGCGCGGCGGTCATGACGGCACCGCCCATCAGGGAGCGCCGGTTGAACCGCCTGGTCTGGGTCAGGCTGATCCGATGTCCTTTCGGTCGCGGGGTCATCGCTTTGTCATGGGCTTGCCCATTGGTGTCTTCCGACGCCCATGAAGATGGCTCCCGCGCACTGTTCTGTTAACCCGGCTTGTATGCGATGCACTATTCGATAGGATCGAACAATGGATCGCGATCTCCTTATCCATGTCCCCATCATCCTGGCCGTGGCGCGGCGCGGCGGCTTTGGGGCGGCCGCGACGGAACTCGGCATGAGCCCGTCCTCGGTCAGTCATGCGGTGAAGGCGGTCGAGACGCGCCTTGGCGCCCCGCTGTTTGCGCGCACGACGCGATCGGTGGCGCTGACCGAGACCGGCGAACGCTTCGCGCGCCTGGCCGGCGCTGCCCTGTCCGATCTCGAAACCGCCTGGGAGACGGCGCGTTCCGACCTGACCGGCGCCTCGGGCTTGCTTCGGATCAATGCGCCGCGCATCACGCTCGATTGGGTGTTGACGCCCGTTCTCGCGGCGATGGCCGAAGCCTATCCCGACGTCACTGTCGAGATGTTCTTCGATGACGGCTTCGCCGATGTGGTGGGCGACGGCTTCGACGCCGGAATCAGGCTGGGCCGGATGGTCTCGCAGGACATGGTCGGCGTGCGGCTGGCGCCGGCCTTTCGCGTCATCCTGGTGGCCGCGCCAGCTTATCTGGCACAAGCTGGAACACCATCGCGCATTGCCGATCTCGCCGCCCATCAATGCCTGCAATACAGGATGACATCGGCGGGGAACGTGTATCGCTGGGATCTGGCGGAGAACGGATCGGAGGTTCAAGTCGACACACGCGGGCGCATCATCGTCAACGACATGCTGCGCGCGCTCGCCCTGGCCGAGGCCGGCTTCGGCATCTGCTACACCTTCGAACCTCTGGCGAAACAGGCTCTCGACCACGGCCGCCTGGTCGAGGTCCTGCCGGAAGCCTCCGTCGTCGAGGACGGCCTGTCGCTCTACTATCCAAGACGGGCCAGCCAGGCGCCCAAGCTGCGCGCCTTCATCGACACCGCGCGGCGCGTGCTGCGCTGAGCGCCCGGCGCCGCATCATGGCTCCGAGACATGGCCGCTCGTCCGCGGATCGCACTAATCACATTTGCCCAACACCTTTGATCCCTCGCCTCCCGCCCGTCTTGTCTGCCCCTGGCCATGCCCACTTGCCCCTGCGGTCCTAATGTGACATGATTGGAACATATCATGAACAAATGAGACCAGCCATGGCGCAGCAACATTATGTCGTGACCAGCCCGCACAGATCCGACTATCCGGAGCCGATCACCCTGAAGGCAGGCGACCATGTATCGGTTGGACAGGAATATGACGGTCCGGAGGGTTGGGAGAAATGGTATCTCTGCGCCGCGCCGGGACAGAAGGACGGCTGGGTTCCGGGACAGATCATCGAACAGAATGAGCCCGGTCGCGGCGTGATCACGGAGGACTACACGGCCAGCGAACTGGATACGGCTCTCGGGGATCGCCTGGCGGGGTCGCGCATCTTGAATGGCTGGCTGTGGGCCGAGCGCCTGTCGGACGGCATCACGGGATGGGTGCCGTTGAACACTGTTCGACCCTCGGCATGATCCGAAGCTGGGTTATCGATCATGCTTGAAGAGCTGGTTCGGTCGCGTCATGGCATGTGTGGCGGCAAGGCCCGCCTGGCAGCGCTGCCGCGCCCTTGCCGAACAATCCGAAGATTGCAGAATACGACCATGGACGACCGACCCGCTTCGCAAACCGATGAGTTGCGCCTGGCCATCGACGCCATCGTACGGGCGTTCAAGATCGCCGACGACATCACCATTGCCAATGCCCCGAAACTCAATCCGTCCGACGTCCAGGCCATTCTGTTCATCCGCCAGCACGACCGGTGCACGGCCAATGACGTCGCGGGCTTTCTCGGCGTGGTGCCGACGACGAATTCCGCCATCATCGACCGCCTGGTCCGGCGGGGCCTTTTGGCGCGCAACCGAACGGATACGAATCGCCGGATCGTCCAGCTTTCCTTGACCAAGGAGGGTCATGAGACGGCCGAAGCGATCATTGCAGAGCAGAATGCCCATTGTGCCCAGATGCTTGACCGGCTCGATTCGGACGAACGCGTGCATTTCGTCGCAGCGATGACGAAAATCGCTTCACGCCTGCCTTGATATTACGTTTTTCGTAATATACCTATGTCGCAATCTCCTATCTACGGAGTTTGCGCCTTCATGTCCGACAGCCGACCCATTATCCTCACCGGCGCCACGTCCGGCATGGGCCTGGTCCTGGCCCGCAACTTGCTGGCGCTACCGAACGTTCAGATCCTTGCTGGCGCCCGTTCACCCGACACCGCGACGCAACTGAAAGGCCTCGCCGATCCCGCCAGGCTGAAGGTTCTTCGGCTGGACTTGTCGGACTTGGAATCGGCTAGTGCCTTCTCGGATGAGGTGATCACCTCTCTCGGCCCGGAGCGTCGCATCTCGGCGATCTTCTGCAATGCCGGTTTGCAGATCATCGGCCCCAAGCGACTGACCAAGGACGGCGTGGAAGAGACCTTCGCCGCCAATCATCTCGGCCATTTTTGGCTTGTCCAGAAACTGCTCGGCCATATGGCGCCCGGCGGAACGGTGATCTCGACCGCCAGCGGCACGCATGATCCGAAGGACAGGCTGGCCCGCCTGTTCGGGTTCAGGGGGGCCGTGTTCAAGAACGCGACCGCGGTTTCCGTCGGCGATGTCGGCGACAAGGGGTCGGTCGTCCAATTGGGCATGGATCGCTACGCGACGTCCAAGCTGTGCAACATTCTCTTCACCAGGGTCATGGCGCAAAGGACCCCGACCGACGCGGTTCGGTTCATGGCCTTCGATCCCGGACTGATGCCGGGCACGGAACTGGCGCGCGAACGGCCGGCACCTGCGCGTTTTGCCTGGAAACACGTCCTGCCGGCCATGCAGGCGATCCTGCCGGGCGTCAGCTCGCCGGACCGCTCGGCGCGCGCGATCATGCGCGTGGCGCTTGACGCGGATACCGCCCACAGGTCCGGCGACTATGTCGATTTCAACGGCCAGCCAGCGCGTCAATCCGCCGCCGCGACGGACATGCGGCTCGCCCAGGACCTGTTCGACGTGAGCTCCAGACTGGTAGCGGAACGGGGCTGAGGATGAGCGGCCATCTCGGGACATTCTCCCACCGCGCCCATCCGTGGCCGGGATGGGCGGTCGGGCCGCACCGCGCGAGGGTGCGGGCCCGACCTTGGGTCATCCGCGCTGATCAAGTCCGAATGCCGGATGATGAACAAGCTCGCCGCGCGGCGCGATGCCATCGAAGGGCAAGGCCTGAACCACCTCGGGAGGGCAGCCGGCCACGGTGAGGCCGGGGAACGACGTGAAGCCGAACCGACCGTAATAGGCCGGATCGCCGGCCAGCGCGGCGCCCCGGCTGGTCGCCCGCAATCGGCGGAGCGCTTCGGCCATCAGGGCCGTGCCGATCCCCTGGCGATGCCTCGACGGCAAGACGACGAGCGGGCCGATCAGCCCCCAGCCGTCCTGCTTCCCGATCCGTGCCGGCGAGGCGGCCAGATAACCGACCACCTCGCCGTCCTCCTCGGCCACGAGCGACAGGGCAAGCGCGCCCTCCGCCCGCAGCCTGTCGACGATACCCGCCTCGGTTCCCGTGGCTTGCGGCAGCATCCGGAGCGCTTCCGTGACAAGCCCGCCGATCGCCGGGATGTCGGCGGTGGTTTCATCGCGGATCCGCATGTCACGCCCCCTGATTGTCGGGTTGGGCGCGCACCGAAATGCGACCGCGTTTCGAAATCCGATAGGGACTGCCCGACCGGGATTCGATCAGACGTCTCCGCCGCAAGCGGTTGAAGACGGCCAGGTCGAAATCGGCGAGGATCATCCCCTCGCGCGTGACGCAGGTCACGGAGGTGATCTTGGGACCATCGCCGCGCTCATGGATAATACGGCCGCCGAGGGCCAGAACGTGCAGAGCACGCTGTTCGTGTCGTGAGATATTCATGGAGGTCTCGTGTGACAGACGTGAAAAATCACCCGAGCGCGCAAGGCACCCGGTGGTTAGAACGTCACGAGGCTCTCTGCGTTTCAGAGAGCCTTGTCACACAAGCTCTGACATCCAGTCTCCATAGACCGAGCGGCGGAAAGTATCGCCGCGCGGATCCCTGATTTAGGAAATGCGCGCCTTCCAAACAAGCCCTCGACATGACGCGGGCTAGCAGGAGGTATTGGCCGGTCGCCGGCGGGCAGGCGAAGAGGGCGGAGGATCGATGAGAAGCTGCGAGCCGGTGCTAGGCCGCGACCGCGGCCCGGGCTTTCGCCCGCCCCGTAGAGCCAGCGCCGCCGAGAGGCCCGGCCGCATTCGTATCGCGTTCTCAGCTGGGCTGCGGATAGTCGAACGGCAGAGTGCGCGCTGCTTCGAAAGCGATTTCGGTCAGTTCGTGCCAGCTTCTGATCCGCGCACGCGCCGCCAGATAACTGTCGAGAATGGCACGATGCTCCGGCACCGCCTCACTGCGCACCCTGTCGAGAATCTGCCCGGTTATCCCGCCCATGCGGATCAACGCGTCGTCGGGCAGCATTGCGATCTCGACACCGAACTCCGAACGCAGCCGGGCAAGTCCGGCGATATTGCTTGCATGCACTTCAGCCACGTTCTGATGATGCTCGGCGCGCGCCGCCGTCTGGATCATCTGCTTGATGTCGGCAGGCAGCGCGTCCCAACGTTCCTGATTGACGATCAATTCGATCGCGCCGGCCGTCTGGTTCGTCGACGGGAACATACAGACGGGAAAGTGGCGATGGACATCCAATGCGATGTCGACCGCAGGCCCGACGAGCTCGAACGCGTCCAGTTCTCCCGCCTCAATGGCCGGACCGATCTCAGCAGGGCCCATTACACGGGGAATGCCGCCAAGCGCATCGACAAGGTCCGCTCCTATGCCGGTCGTGCGGAAGCGTAACCCCTGAAATTGGTCCAGCGACGTGACCGGTTCGGCGAACCAGCCGAACGATTGAGGACCGACCGTGCCGACCAGAAAGGGTTTGACGCCTAGGGGCGCATAGAGCCCGTCCCATAGCGCCTGTCCGCCGAAGTGATCGAGCCAGATGACGCGTTCATTGTCCGTCATGCCATAGGGCACGAAGGTAAACACATCGAACCCGATACCGCGGTCACGCCAATCGTAAGACAGGCTGCGCGCGAGCTCGATTTCGCCATTCGACACCCGTTCAAGGGTCTCATTGTAAGAGCCGAGATCATTGGGGCCTAACACCTCGATGGTCAGCCGCCCATCGGACATCACCGCGATTCGGTCCGCCAGCCGTCGTGCGGCCTTGATCTGATCCGGAAAACCCTCGGGCCAGCGCGATACCATGCGCCAGGTTTGCATGCCGCTTGCTATGGCTGGTGTGGGAAAGCCTGCGATCCCGACTGCCGTTGCACCAGTTGCCGCGGCGCCAACGCTTGCGATGAACTGACGTCGTTTCATGGCCCGATCCTCTCAAAGGAAGCTGCGATGCAACGCATCATATGTAAAGGCGGAGCGATCAATCAAATTGAATGAGTTTGATACTTTGATCGATTTTAGTTATCACTAGCGCATGGACACGCGCAGCCTTGAGTGCTTTTTGGAGATCGCTTTGGCGGGGTCGTTCCGTCTGGCCGCCAAGCGACTGAACCTGTCCCAACCGGCTCTGACATCCCGTATTCAGCGGCTCGAGGACGAACTCGGCTTCGCGCTGTTCGATCGATTGGCGAGCGGGGTTGTTCTCACCGCGCGGGGACGGCTCTTCATGCCGCATGCAAGGCAATCGGTTGAGTCGCTCGCGCGCACGCGGGCCGCGGCCGCACCGATCCGGGATGGCGATGAAGGGCGGCTGCGCATAGGCTATACGGCGATCGGCGCGCTCAGCCTTGCGCCCTGTCTGATACACACGTTTCGCCGCGCGCATCCGCGTGTTGTCCTTGATCTGACCGAAATGACATCGGAGCCGATTGAGGCCGCGCTTGCCGATGGCGCAGTGGACGTCGGCCTGCTGCATCCACCTGTCAGGGCTGGCGGCTTGTCATTGCAGACCTTGCAATCGGTTGGCTATGTCGCGGTCGTGCCGCGAGCCGACCCGCTTGCCGCGCGAAAACGCGTGCCTTTGGCCGATCTCGCCGACAAATCCTTCGTGATGGTCGCCCGTCCCGTTGGGCCTTATGCGTTTGACCGCATCATAAGCGACTGCCTAGCTGCGGGCTTTCACCCCCGGGTCGTCCAAGAGGTTCAAACTTCAATCTCGGTATTGGGCATGGTCGCGGCGGGGATGGGGATTGGGCTTGTTGTTGAACCACTCGCCCGGTTCAGGCATCCGGATCTGGCGGTCGTCGCACTGACCGGTCTTTCCTGCCGGCTCGGCTTCGCGCTCGCATGGCAGACTGGAACAGACAACCCTCTCATCAACGCACTCAGAGAAGCGACGGTCCGATCTTGAGCCGGGCTTCCCGACAAGGCACGGCCGCGATGGCCCTTCGGGGCCCACCTGAAAGCACTGGCGTTGGCGGACCTGCTGGTGGAGCCTTCGAACCAAGGTCCGCCAGGCGCCCAAGGGGGGCGCCGGCCGGTCAAGCCGCCCCCGCGGAAGCGTTGAGCGAAGCGAAACTGCTGTGAGCGCGATAGTGGCGGAGACGGAGGGATTCGAACCCTCGATACGCGGTTAACGTATACTCCCTTAGCAGGGGAGCGCCTTCAGCCACTCGGCCACGTCTCCGGAGCCCGCGTTGGTAGCCGCTCGGAGCCGGTCTGACAAGACGCCCAGGGCAGCGCGCGACAGGTTCCGGCATCACATTGATCATCAGGTCGGCATTACGCCGTAACAAGGCCGCTGACGGACCGCGTTCCAGCGCCACGTGCCCTGCCCGCCCCGCCCGATATCGCGCTCTCCCTAAAGATGCGGCCGGCAGATATCGGCGTCGGGATCGAGATCGACGACCGACCATTCGGTGATGCGGGGATCGTCGCGGCGGATCAGCCCGCGCCAGGCGATGTCGACTTCGCGCAGGCTGTCGTCGATCACCGCGTCACGGTCGAGAAGATGCGGATAGCGCGCCGCCAACTGGTCGGCCCCGACATCATGGCGCGGGCCGGACCGCCAGATCAGGATGCAGGGCCCGCGTGGCGCCTCGGCAAGCGGGCGCACCCATTGGTCGTCGCGCACCAGGCTGCGGTGATCGGCGGCGGGGTAGTGAGCGCGCAGCGCGCCGCCGGCGATGAAATGGTCGGTCACCACGGTGCCGCCGGCGAGCGCGGGTTCGTCGGCCAGCGCCGCGGCCAGACGATCCATCGGTTCGGCCGGATAGCAGCGCGCGTCACACAGCGGCGGGCGTGGATCGACGAGGCCAGCGACGCGCACCACGGCGACGACCGCGATGCCGATGATGATTACATTAACCAGCCGGCCGCGCATGCGCAGCGTCGGCCGCACCGACCGGAACAGGTCGAACAGCACAATGGCAGCCGGCAGATAGAGCGCCAGCATGTAGCGCGTCGTCAGATAGCCGACCTTGCCGGTCAGGATGGCAAGGCCGGTCAGCACGACGGCGACGGTCATGTAGCGGGCGAAGAACGCCAGAGCCGCCGTGTCGCCGCCCGACACGCCAAGGCGGGCGGCAAGGGCCCGGCGCCCCAGGATCAGCGGCAGGACAAAGCCGAGGATCGCGAAATAGGTCAGCGTTTCGACGATGAAATAGCGCCCGCCCGACAGCACATTGTCGAGCCAGGGCTCGGAGAGCCGCGCGACGCCGCTGCCGAAGCTCGGCCCGAAACGGCCAATGCCCTGGTCCAGCATCCACAGAAGATAGGGCGCGACGGTCACGACAAAGGCGCCGGCCGCGAGGAGAATGCGCCAGTCGAGAACGATTTTTCGCGTTTCCCGCCCCCAAAGCCCGGCGATGACGGTCAGGACGATGACGAGAAGAAAGGCCGTCTTGCCGAGAAAGGCCAGGCCGGCCAGCACGCCGAGAAGCAGATAAAGCCAGCCAGCCCGGCGCTGAATGAGCACGACGAAGACTAGGAAGAAGGTCAGCGCCAGCGGCATCATGACCGCGAGATGGGTGTGGTATTCGTGATGGATATAGCCGATCAGAACGAGCAACAGCGTGCACAGCGTCGCCAGAAGACCGTCGCGCGCATTGCCCAGAACGCGCCTGGCGAGCGCGAAATGCAGCATCAGAAAGGCGAAGAACAGAACGAACTTCACCAATAGGAAGCTGAAGAGCGTCGGTCCGACAAGCTGCTGGGTGGGCCACAGGATCCACTGATAGAGCGGCGGATTATTCGTCTGATAGCCGATCGCCAGGGTCTGGGAGACGATGTTTTCCCAGGCATCGTCGAAAGGCAGGCTGGTCGTGAAGGCCAGCCGGAACAGAAAATGCGCAAGACAGTAGATCGCGAACAGGATGGCCGCGCCGCGCCATGTCGCCCAGCGCCCGAGCCGCCGATACATCAGCGCGCCGGACGCCTGCCAGCGGTTCAGAGCCTTCGCGGGTGAGAGCATGAACGGTTCCCGGAACCCCGCCCGGCTTGATCGATGGCGCCGGGCCTGCGGCAGCGGGATAGACCGAGCGCGCGGGATTCGGCAAGGCCGGGACGACGCGCCGCGTCACCGCGCGTCGCGTCGGCGGGCTCGACAGGGCGCGTTCGAGCGATCAGGATTGCGCTTGTTTAGTGGTCCATACGATTTGTCGACATGATCGCCGCCCGGCTTCGCCTTCTCTCCGGTCTTCTTCTGCTCAGCTTCGTCGCCAGCCATCTCGCGGCACATGCGGTATTGACCGCCTCCATCGAACGCGCGCAGGCCGTTCTGCGCGCCGTGATGAATTTCTGGCAAGAGCCCGTTTTGCTCTACACGCTGTTCGCCGCGATCCTGATCCATGCCGGGATCAATCTCTGGACCCTGATCCGCCGCCGCGACGCGCATCTGCCCGCCTGGCACCTGACGCAGATCCTGCTCGGCCTTCTCATTCCGCCGCTCCTGGTCGGCCATTTCATCATGAGCCGCGTGATGTATGAGGTCGCCGGCGTCGGCACGACCTATTCGCTGCTGCTGCTGGAGTATTTCGTGCTGCGCCCCTGGTTCCTGGTCGCCCAGGTGGCGCTGCTGCTCGTCGCCTGGTCGCATGGGATGATCGGCTTCTGGCACTGGCTGAAGCAGACGCGGGCTTTCGACCTGCTGAAGGCGCCGGTGCTGGTGGTCGCAATTGCCCTGCCCGCGCTGGCGATGGCCGGCCTGTTCGGCCGGGGCCTCGAAATCCGCGCCGAGGCACTCGCCGATCCGGCCATGATCGCTAACATCCATCAGGCGGCGAAATGGACGCCGGCGCATATCGAGCTGTTTCTCGACCTGCTGCAGGTGTCGACCATCGCCATTCTGGTTCTGTATGTGGCGGCCGCCGTGGTGCCGCTGATGCGTGGACTTGTGGCGCGCAAGGAGGCGCCGGGCTATCTCAGCCTGCCCGACCGGGCGCCGGTCCTGCTGCTGCCGGGCGGAACCCTGCTCGAAACCCTGCGCGCGCGCCGCATCCCGCATGCCTCGATCTGCGGCGGCCGGGCGCGCTGCACGACGTGCCGCGTCGCGGTGACCGCCGGCGCTGATCGGCTCGCGCCGCCATCGGCCCTCGAACACGGTGCGCTCGAACGGATCGGCGCGCCGGAGGGCGTCCGGCTGGCCTGTCAGATCCGGCCCGTCGCCGATCTGTCGGTGACCCCGCTCCTGCCGCCGCTGCCGACCAGCCAGCAGATCGCCAGGCCCGCGCTGGCCGGACAGGAAATGCGGCTGACGGTGATGTTCGTCGACCTGCGCGAGTCCACCAAGCTCGCGGAGAAGCGCCTGCCCTATGACGTCCTGTTCCTGCTCAACCGTTTCTTCGCCGAGATGGTGTCATCGCTCGATGGCCATGACGGGCACTACGCCAACTTCACCGGCGACGGCCTGATGGCGCTGTTTGGCATGGATGGCGATGTCGAGGCCGGCGCGCGGCGCGCGGTGGAGACGGCACGCGACATGCTCGACCGCATGGAAGCGCTCAACGACAATATCGCCGCCGCGCTGGCCCGGCCGCTGGCCATCGGCATCGGCCTGCATACCGGCGACGTGATCGTCGGCGAAATGGGCCCACCGCACGGGCGGTTGGTGTCGGCGATCGGCGATACGGTCAATACTGCGGCCCGCCTCGAAGCACTGACCAAGGAACTCGACCACCCGGTGGCGATGTCGCTCGACACCTGCCAGGCAGCCGGCATCGCACCAGGTACCGGAAGATGCCACGAGGTGACGCTGCGCGGGCGGACCGGAACGCTGTCCGTCGTCGCCTTCGACCGCCTCGACCTGACGACCGGTCATGCCGCGCCGCAGACTGTGACGATTGCGCAAGTGCCGTCCCAACAGGCGTCCGGTCAATGACCGCGAGGGCCAAAAACCAGGCCGGTCAATGGACGGTAGCGAGCCACTCGCGGGCCGCGCGCTGGGCCTCGGCGACATCACCGGGGCTCATTTCGCGGGCGACTTCCTGACGCAAGCGCGCCGCCTGTCCGTGGCCACGCGCGGCCGCCAGGTTGAGCCATTTATGGGCGGTGACGAGATCGGCCGCCACCGACCGGCCGGTGGCATACATCATGCCCATGTTGAACAGCACATCTGCATCCGTCGTGCCGCCCGAAAGAATGTTTGCGTCCTCGACGCGTTCAAAACGTGCCATTTGTCTGACCCCTGACCTGTTGCCGGCGGATCTTCCGTCCCTGCCGACAGTCTTCCCGTCATGCCGACACCGGAGGTAGGTCCGTTGCCCGTCGGCATGAGGAAAGTCTGGCCCGGATCCTTCAAAACCGTCTTAAACGGAACGGTGAATCCTTCCTCACCGAAATCGAAACGCTTTCTGAATCCCGCTTTTTCTTAAGCATCGAAGCCATTGGCCGACAACGACTTCGCCCGCGCGATCGCACAAGACCGCGCGATCGCGTTGTCATTTCATGAACCAAGAAACGCGAAGGACCTTGGCGCCGGCCCCACCGACGCACGGCCGAGAAGCGCGGCGCGAAGGTGCCATGACCGCTCAGCGCTGGCCGAACAGGACCTTCTTGGCCTGGTCGTCGGTGGCGATGTTCTTGCGCCGGTCACGGCCCACCGCGAGGCCTTTTTCGACCGCGGGCCGCGCCGTCAGCCGGTCGAGCCAGCGCTTAACATGCGGGAAATCGGCGATATCCATCGACTGCCCTTCCCACAGCGTCGCCCAGCCGATGATCGCCATGTCGGCGATCGAATAGGACCCTGCGACGAAATCGCGATCCGCCAGCCGGCCGTTCAGCACCCGATAGAGCCGATGAGTCTCGTCGGTATAGCGCTTGATCGCATAAGGCAGCTTCTCGGGCGCGTATTTGTTGAAATGGTGGTTCTGGCCGAGCATCGGGCCGAAACCGCCCATCTGCCACATCAGCCACTCCTCGACGGCGACCCGCTCGCGCTCGTTCTCGCCATAGAAGCGGCCGGTCTTGCGCGCGAAATACTGCATGATGGCACCGGATTCGAAGATCGAGATCGGCGCGCCGTCCGGTCCGTCAGGATCGACGACGGCGGGCATGCGGTTGTTCGGCGCGATCTTCAGGAAATCAGGCTCGAACTGATCGCCCGCGCCGATATCGATGTAATGCAGCTCATAGGGCAGCCCGAGTTCTTCGAGCAGGATCGTGATCTTCCAGCCATTCGGCGTCGGCCAGTAGTAGAGGTCAATCGGTTGGGTCACATCGGTCTCCTGTTGCCTCGGATGGTCGCGGCGGGGTCAAACGCCCGCAAGAGCTATGCTGGCGCTATCCCGATCGCAACCGGACGCCGCCTGCAATAATCACATGTCTGAGCTGAGAAATTCTCGCCACGCGCCGCCAACAGACCATAGTGGCGCCTCGAAACCAAGACGGCAGCGCCCCAATTGCGATCCAACGAATGCCGACGCGCTGCCTATCGGCGCTGATCCGGCCTATGGCAGCGTGATGCGGGCCGCCCGCGCATAGTCGCGGTAAAGCCTGGCGGTCTCGACCTTCGCATCGACGGCGGCGGCCTCGCGACGGATTACGTCGAAAAGACTGGCCGGCGGATGAACGTGGAACGATGAGAGCCAGCGCGTGAGCCCGCGGTGAAACCAGGCCGGCAGGCGCTCCTGCTGGCCGAAATCGACGATATGCACCGAACCGGACGGCTCGGCCGCCCGCAGCGCGAAGCCGACCGCCTCGCGCCAGGGCGGGATCATCGAGAGCGCATAGGAGACGAACACACGGTCAAACCGGTCGCGGCCGAACAGCGCCGAGAGATCGCACCCGGCCGCGTCGCCCTGCGCTACCAGGATCCGGTCGGCGAGACCCGCCCGCGCGATGGCGCCTCGCGCCGTCTCCAGCATTTCCGCCGAGATGTCGATCCCGAAAAACCGTGCTTCAGGATAGCGCCGCGCCGCCGCGATCAGATTGCGGCCCGTGCCGCAGCCAAGTTCCAGAACATGCCCGTCCTCGGGCGGGTCGAGATCGGCGATCAGCCTGTCCCGGCCGAGCAGATAGTATTTCCGTGTCAGGTCGTAGACATGGCGCTGATGCCGATAGACGCGATCCATGAGATCGGCATGTGGCGTGCCATTCGCGCCGGCCGTCATGACGACGCGTCAGCCATTGAAGACATAGAGATGCATCGCGCCATAGACCGCCGAGCGGTCCTCGGCGCTGCACGCCCTCGATGTCTCGTCGTCATAGCGCCAGCGTCCGAGAAGATCCGGATCGAGACGTCCGGGCAGAAGGCTTTCCTCGGCCGCGGTGCGGAACAGCGCCCGCGCGCCGGGGCGTGCCGTTCGGTTGATCTGGCTCCACAGATCGTCGAGTTGGGCGTTGGTCATCCAGTCCTGCGCATCGAGGAGAATGTAGCAATCGGCGCTACCGTCCGGCTGGCCGGCGAGATATTCGGTGACGGACTGGTTGAGGACCTCGAGCCGGTCGACCCGCTCGCGAACCTCCTCATAGTCGCTGTCGCGCAGATAGGGCGGCACCGGCCCGTCGCCATGTTCGGGGAACTGCCGGCCGAAGGCCTGCCAGGCGAAATAGTTCTCCGAGATCGGAAAATCGCAGGCCAGGCGTTCGACGCGTTCCTTGACGACACCGGCCATGCTGCCGCCGCCGGCCAGCGCTTCATATTGGGCAGGCGGAATACCGAGCCCGTACATCGTCGCCGGCATCGAGAACAACCAGCGGACCAGGCGCGTTTCGAAGACCGGCGCGATCACCGTCTCATAGATCGTGCGCTGCTCCGACAGCGACGAGGCTTCGAGAAGCTGCTTCGGCCTGGCACCGAAAAGCCGCGCCGCCACATGGGCCGCGCCGATCGAGTAGCCCAGAAGGCCATGGCGATAGAAATTGCGGGCAAATAGCGAAATCCGCCGTCGGCCATGGCCCGGCAGCGTCCGCTTGTCCCAGAAGGCGCGTGTCGTGTCGTCGAGATAGGGCCTGAGATAGCGCCGATAGGCCAGGATGTTGGCCCGGTCGTTGGCGATACCGAAGAACCGGTAGAACGTCTCATGATCCGGCAGATGGGTGATGCCGGCGATCTTCAGCTTGTTCAGCGCGACATGGGCCGGGTTGAGATCGAGCGCGGTGATGCGCGCCGGATTGGCGGGCAGATAGCTCAGGACGTTGCAACCGCCAGACGCGATCGCCACCACATGATCATCCGGCCCGATCCGCAGCGCACGCATGTCCGCCTCGGGGTCTTCCCAGATCATCGGATAGACGAGCCGACTGAACAGCCAGGAGAACATCCGTTCCTGAAGCCATGCACGCGAGAAACGGTCATGGCGATGGACGGCCTTGCGGATCTTGTGCCCCTTGCCCGGACGGTCGGTCATGTCTTCGCTCCACGCTCCCCTATCTGGCTGTACGGCAGCGTCCCGGGACGGATCACTCGACGCCGAGCTTGTCCTTCAACAGCGCGTTGACGGCCTGCGGATTGGCCTTGCCCTGGCTCGCCTTCATGACCTGGCCGACGAACCAGCCGATCATCGACGGCTTGGCCTTGAGTTGCTCGACCTTGTCGGGATTGGCGGCGATCACCTCGTCGACGAGCTTCTCGATGGCGCCGGTATCGGTGACCTGTTTCATGCCGCGCTGGTCGACGATCTCGCGCGGATCGCCACCTTCGGCATAGACGATCTCGAACAGATCCTTGGCGATCTTGCCGGAGATCGTGCCGTCGCCGATCATGTCGATGATCGCGCCGAGCTGGTCGGGACCGACGGGACTTTCCGCGATGCCGTGGCCGGCCTTGTTGAGATGGCCGAGCAGTTCGTTGATCACCCAGTTGGCCACCAGCTTGCCATCGCGACCTTCGGCGACGCGCTCGTAGAAATCCGACACCTCGCGCTCGGCGACGAGAACGCCCGCGTCATAGGGTGTCAGACCGAAGGCCGCGACGAGGCGCGTCTTCTTGGCGTCCGGCAGTTCGGGCAGGCCCGCCTTGATCTCCTCGACCCAGGCCGGGTCGAGATCGAGCGGCAGGAGGTCGGGATCGGGGAAGTAGCGATAGTCATGCGCCTCTTCCTTGGAGCGCATTGACCGGGTCACCCCGGCCTTTGGATCGAACAGCCGGGTCTCCTGGTCGACCGTCCCGCCATCCTCGATCAGATCGATCTGCCGGCGCGCCTCATGGTCGATGGCCTGGCCGATGAAGCGGATCGAATTGACGTTCTTGATCTCGCAGCGCGTGCCGAACGGCGCGCCGGGCTTTCTCACAGACACGTTCACATCGGCGCGCAGCGAGCCTTCCTCCATATTGCCGTCGCAGGTGCCGAGATAGCGCAGGATCGTCCTGAGCTTGGTGACATAGGCCTTGGCTTCGTCGGCCGAGCGCAGATCGGGCTTCGACACGATCTCCATCAGCGCGACGCCGGACCGGTTGAGGTCGACATAGGATTTCGCCGGGTCGAGATCGTGGATCGACTTGCCAGCATCCTGTTCGAGATGGATGCGCTCGATGCCCACATCGATCGTCTCCTCGGGCGTCAGATCGACATGGACGACGCCCTCGCCGACGACCGGATGCTTGTATTGGCTGATCTGATAGCCCTGCGGCAGGTCGGGATAGAAATAGTTCTTGCGGTCGAACACCGAATGCAGGTTGATCTCGGCATCGAGCCCGAGCCCGGTGCGGACCGCCTGTTCGACGCAGAAGACGTTGATCACCGGCAGCATGCCCGGCATTGCCGCATCGACCAGGCTGACATGGTCGTTGGGCGCGCCGCCGAATTCGGTCGAGGCGCCGGAAAACAGTTTCGACCGCGACGATACCTGGGCATGGACTTCCATGCCGATGACCACTTCCCAGGCGCCGGTGGCGCCCTTGATCATCTTCCTGGGATCGGCTTCGCGGGTCTCTGCGATCATGGCGGGTTCCTGTGCGCGTTCGGGCCGGGCCGTCTGGTCAGCCCTGGCGCCCTCTTGGGAAAGACTGGAGATCGCCGGGCAGATCGGCCCAGTCGACCTTGCTGCGAGCCCAGATCTCCGTCGCCGGCCGGACCGGCGACGGATCGTCCAGCGTGCCGGCCTTTAGCGAGACGAGGGCGGGATCATAGCTGACATTGGAATAGAGCTGGCCGCCGCAATCGCCGCAGAAGCCGCGCACGATATCGCGGCCCGATTCGGCGGTCTTGGCATATTCGCGCGGCGTTCCGGTCCAGTTCACGCTGGCGGCCGGCACCACCATGCCGACGTGAAAGGCCGTGCCGGCCGCCTTCCGGCAGTCGACGCAATGGCAGTAGTAGACGAAGCTCGGCGCCTCGGTCGCGACATAACGCACCGCACCGCACAGGCAGCCGCCGGCATAGGGCGTCTCGAAAGCCGTATCACCTGCTGCCATGGTGTCAGGCTCCGCTCTTGCGGCCGGCCGGCGGGATGAAGGGCAGACCGGTCATGCGCCCGGCCCGTGGCCCGCTCTCGGTGTCGACGACCATCTGGGCCCCCTCGTCCACCACTATCGCCACATTGGCGACGGCGATATTCTGTTTCAGCCGCGGCGAAAAGGCGGCCGCCGTCGCCGAACCGATGACGGCCCCGTCGACGCGGATCGGCCAGGGATGCTGGTTGGGCGGCATCTCGGCGCCGTCCATGACGATGCCGACGCGCTTGCGCTTCGGCCCTTCCGTCGCGATCCGCCGCAGGGCCTCCTGGCCGATATAGGGCGTTTCAAGATCGGTCTGGACATAACGGCCGAGATCGACCTCGAACGGATTGGTCTCGGCATCGGTGTCGCTGCTCATCGACAACAGCGCGCTTTCGACTCGCTCCATATAGTTCGGCGCGCCCGGCCCGACCCCATAAGGCTTGCCGGCCTCGAAGACGCGGTTCCACAGATCGACGCCGCGCGTGCCGTCAAGCAAGTAAAGCTCGAACCCGCCCTGTTTCGACCAGCCCGACCGCGCCGCCAGAAGCGGGATGCCGTCGAGCTCGGTTTCGCGGAACCAGAAATATTTCAGTTCCGACACCCAGTCGCCCAGAAGATCGCGGCACAGCGCCTCCGCCTTGGGCCCCTGAACCGCGAGCGGCGACGCATCGGGTTCGGTCACCGTGACGTCGAAGCCGCGCTCGGCCGCCACCGCCTTGACCCAGAACAGAAGGTCGTTGTCGGCGATCGACAGCCAGAACCGGTCCTCGGCGAGCTTCGACAGGATCGGATCGTTGAGAAGTCGCCCCCGATGATCGCAGACGGGGACATATTTGCCCTGCCCGACCGCGAAGACCGACAGATCGCGCGGCACGAGATATTGCGCCAGCGCGGCGGCATCGGGACCGGCGATCTCGACCTGGCGCTCGACGGCCACGTCCCAGACGCTGACATGGTCGATCAGTCGCCAGTATTCGGCCAGCCGGTCGCCATAGGAGACCGGCATATACATGTGATTGTAGATCGTCGCATGGCTCATGCCGGCGGCGACCGTGGCGTCGAAGAAGGGCGATTTGCGGACCCTGGGACCGATGGACAGTTGGATGGTCATCGGATCACCACCAGCGCTTGGGGGCAAACGAGCCCGCCTGACGCTCGATCGCATGGCCAACGCGGAACAGCATCTCCTCGTCGAAGGGCCGGCCGATGAGCTGCAGCCCGAGCGGCAGGCCGGCGGCGTCGGTGCCCGCCGGCACCGAGATGCCCGGCAGGCCGGCCATGTTCACCGTCACCGTGAAGACGTCGTTGAGATACATTTCGATCGGGCTCGCGGTCGCCATCTCGGCAACGGCGAAGGCGGCCGACGGGGTGGCCGGCGTCAGCAGGCAGTCGACGCCGGCGGCGAAGGCCTTCTCGAAATCACGCTTGATCAGCGTGCGGACGCGCTGCGCCTTGACGTAATAGGCATCATAGTAGCCCGCCGAGAGGACATAGGTGCCGATCATGACCCGGCGACGCACTTCCCGGCCGAAACCGGCCGCGCGCGTATTCTCGTACATCGCGGTGACGTCCTCGCCCGGCACCCGGAGGCCGTATTTGACCCCGTCATAGCGCGCGAGATTGGAGGAGGCTTCCGCCGGCGCGACGATGTAGTAGGCCGGCAGGGCATATTTGGTGTGCGGCAGGCTGAGATCGACGATCTCGGCGCCGGCATCCTTCAGCCAGTCGATGCCGGTCTGCCACAGCGCCTCGATCTCGGCCGGCATGCCGTCGACGCGATATTCCTTCGGAATGCCGATCTTCAGCCCCTTGACCGACCCGCCGACCGCCGCCTCGTAGTCGGGCACCGGGACATCGGCCGAGGTCGTGTCCTTGTCGTCCACGCTCGCCATGGATCTGAGCAGGATCGCGGCATCGCGCACGTCGCGGGCGATCGGCCCGGCCTGGTCGAGCGAGGAGGCGAACGCCACGATGCCCCAGCGCGAGCAGCGGCCATAGGTCGGCTTGATGCCGACGGTGCCGGTGAAGGCGGCCGGCTGGCGGATCGACCCGCCCGTATCGGTCGCCGTGGCGCCGGCGCAGAGCCGCGCCGCGACCGCCGTCGCCGACCCGCCCGACGATCCGCCGGGCACGAGATCGGCATTCGACTCCGACGATTTCCAAGGGTTGATCACCGGACCATGGCAGGACGTCTCGTTCGACGAGCCCATGGCGAATTCGTCCATGTTGAGCTTGCCGAGCATGACCGCGCCGTCGCGCCAGAGATTGGCCGTGACGGTCGATTCATAAGCCGGCTTGAAACCGTCGAGAATGCGCGAACAGGCCTGCGAATGAACGCCTTCGGTGCAGAACAGATCCTTGATGCCGAGCGGAATGCCGTCGAGCGGCCGGGCCTCGCCCGCGGCCCGTCGGGCGTCGGATGCGTCCGCCATCGCGCGCGCCTTGTCGGGCGTCACCGCGATATAGGCGTTGAGCGCCGGATTGGCCGCCTCGATGGCGGCGAGATAGGCGTCCGTCACCTCGCGCGCCGAGAAAACACCGGTTTCGAGCCCGTCGCGCAAGCCGGCGATGGTGTGTGCGGTCAGATCTGTCATCGAACGAGTTTCTTTTCGAAAAAGGCCGAATAGCCGGAATCCGGATAGTCGAGGAAGGCGCCGCAGCGGCGGAAGCCGGCCCGCTCATAGATGTGCCAGGCCGGTTCATAGCCCGACGTGGCGCCGGTTTCGAGCGCCAGCCGCTCAAGCCCGAGATGGCGCGCTCGCGCCTCGATCGAGGCGAGCACGGCACCGCCCACGCCGGCGCCACGCGCCCGCCGGTCGGTGAACATGCGTTTCACCTCGCCGAGCGATGCATCATGCCGCTTGAGCGCGCCCATGCCGAGCGGCCGACCATCCCCGTCGCGCGCCACGAACAGCGTCGTCGCGGGCTCGTCCATGTCCTCGACCGTCAGCTGGAACTGGAACTCCGGCGGCGACAACGGCCTGAGAACGTCGTTCAGCGCCGTCACCATGGCCCGCACATCGTCCTGCAGCGGCGTCTCGATCGCGATCGCGATGGGTGTCATTCGACCACTTTCGGAACGAGGAAATAATGATCCTGGGTGTCGGGCGCGTTGGCGACGATGTCGGTGGCGCGGCCGCCGCCGGTCACCGCGTCCTCGCGCTTCTTCATCTGCATGGGCGTGACCGAGGTCATCGGTTCGACATCGGCGACGTCGAGCTCATTGAGCTGTTCGACGAAATCGAGAATGCCGTTGAGTTCGCCAACGAGCCCGTCGAGATCATTGTCCTCGATCCGGATGCGCGCCAGACGCGCCACCTTGCGCACGGTTTCGGTGTCGACCGACATGGGCCAGCCCCTTGAACCTGGTGAATGGATGGGCCGGCCGCGGGTCGGCTGCGGGACGGCGGAATTGCCTCTTACCCCGGCGCGTCGCGCTCTGCAAATGGCTGTTTCTCACCCTTGAATGCGCCGCACCATCACGCGGGCTTCCGCAAACCGTGATTGCCGCGGCACGTCATGTGATTGGAAGCGATCCCGTTATAGGTCCAAATGCTTAGCGTCATCGGCCGCGGGGCATGGCCGGACGCTTCTCCGGCCCATCCCCCGCTTCCATACAACCGGCGCCCCCGCGCCCCATGAGAGGACTACGCCATGAACTTCTCCCGTATCCGCACCGGTCTCGCCGGCATCGCCCTCGCCACGGTGATGGCGACCGGCTCGGCCTTCGCCGCCGACGAAACCTTCGCCAAGGACGGCATCGCCATCGGTGGCTACGACCCGGTCGCGTTCCACACGGCGGGCGAGCCGACCAAGGGCTCGGCCGACTACAAGGCCGACTATGACGGCGTCACCTGGAAGTTCGCCTCGGCGGAAAACCGCGACCTCTTCACGGCCGATCCAGCCCGCTACGCCCCGGCCTTCGGCGGCTGGTGCACGGTCGGCGCGAGCAAGGGCAAGAAGATCCCCATCGATCCGCAGTTCTTCGACATCGTCGACAACCAGCTCTATCTGAACAGCAGCCAGGGCGCCCACAATCTCTATCTCGGCGACAAGGACGGCACGATCGAACAGGCCAGCACCAACTGGGTCGAGATCGAAAGCACGCCGGCCTCGGACCTCTGATCCGACGCTGAAACGATCAGGATCCCGTTCCTGATGGGGGCGCGGCGCGACATCGCCGCGCCCCTTTTCTTTGGGCTGTTCAGATCACAGATCGACCGCCTCGCCCGGCGTCATCACGTGCAAGGCCGGTCCGTGACCGTCGAGCCCGGCCTCGAAGGCCGAGGCGTCCTGGTCGAGGATCGGGAAGGTGGCGTAGTGGCAGGGAATCACGTGCTTGAAGGCGAAGTAGCGCTTGGCCGCCAGCGCGGCCGTCCGGCCGCCCATGGTGAAGCGGTCGCCGACCGGCAATATGCCGATATCGGGCTCATAGATCTCGTTGATCAGCGCCATGTCGGAAAAGATGTCGGTATCGCCGGCGTGATACAGCACCGGCTCGCCCGGGGCCGCGATGACCACGCCATGCGGGTTGCCGAGATAGAGCGTGACGCCACCGTCCTGCAGCGTGCCCGAGGAATGGTCGGCGCGGGTCAGCGCGACCTTGAAGGCGCCGCGATCGACCATGCCGCCGGAGTTCATCGGATTGATCGTCTCGACGCCCTGCGCCTGGGCATACATGCAGATCTCGAAATTCGCCGTCAGGCAGGCGCCGGTGGCCTTGGCGATCGGCACGGTATCGCCGATATGATCGTCATGCCCGTGGGTCAGGACGATGTCGGTGACCCCTTGCGAGGCCTCCTCGACGGTTGACGGAAAGGTCGGGTTGCCGGTGAGGAACGGGTCGATCAGGATGACCGCCTCGCCCGCCTCCACGCGAAATGCCGAATGTCCGAGCCATGTGATCTTCATGCCAGTCTCCCGCTCGCCTGCCTTAGCCCGCGCTGTGACGCGGGCGCGTTGTTGCCGCCCGCAGTCTAGCCGCGCCGGGCGCAAGGCGAAACGCCGGCACGCGCGAAACATCGATCGGACCGGCCGATGATCGCGGCCATTCACGATCGCGTCGAGACGCTGGCACCCGATCTGCCGCGCTCGGGCGCCCTGATCGGTCTCGACCTCGGCAGCAAGACGATCGGGATCGCCGTGTCCGATCCGGCGCGCCTCATCGCCTCGCCGCTCGAAACGCTGAAGCGAACGAAATTCGCCGAGGATGCCGCCCGCCTCCTTGCCCATGCCGAGGGCCGCGCCATCGCCGGCATTATTCTCGGCCTGCCGGTCAATATGGACGGCAGCGAAGGCCCCCGGGCGCAGTCGACACGAGCCTTCGCCCGCAATCTGGCGAAAGTGGCCGACATCCCCATCGCCTTCTGGGACGAAAGGCTGTCGACGGCGGCCGTCACCCGCACGCTTCTCGAAGCGGACACGAGCCGCGCCAAGCGGGCCGCGGCGGTCGACAAGATGGCCGCCGCCTTCATCCTTCAGGGTGCGCTCGACCGGCTTGGCCGCGGCGGCGTCTAGGCCTATTCTTCGACGGCAGGTTCGTCGAACGAGGTCGTTCAGATGATCAGACAGCTTTACCGATTCGCTCTCTTGGCCCTGCTGGCGATGGCGGCAACGACACCGATCACCGCGCATGCGACGACCCATGATGTGGTTCATGTCTGGAAGACATCGGGCTGCGGCTGCTGCCTCGCCTGGATCACGCATCTGCGCGAGAGCGGCTTCGAGGTGACGGCGGAAAACGTCTCGTCCGGAACGCTCATCCAGCACAAGATCGACAGCGGCGTGCCCCAGAGGATGGCGTCCTGCCATACCGGTCACGTTGCCGGCTATGTCGTCGAGGGACATGTTCCGGCCCGCGAGATCAAGCGCCTTCTCGCCGAACGCCCCGACGCCATCGGCCTCGCGGTGCCGGGCATGCCAATCGGATCGCCGGGCATGGAGGTAGGCGACACGAAACAGGCCTATAACGTCTACCTGATCCGGGATGACGGCACGGTGGACGTGTTCGCGACCTATGAGGGCCTCTGAAGCCGTGTCGACGTCGCCTCCCGGAGCACCGCCATCCGATCGCGCACCGGCTATTGTCTGACGAACGGCCATGGGCGACAGTGCCGGCCGTTTGCTGACGGATTCTACGCGTGACCTTTCCACATCGACATCTACTTGGCATCGACGGCCTGTCGCCCGGCGATATCGCGCTGCTGCTCGACCGCGCCGAACAGGCGGTGGCGATCAGCCGGCAGCCCAACAAGAAGCGCGACAGCCTGCGCGGGCGCACGCTGGTCAACATGTTCTTCGAGACCTCGACGCGCACCCAGTCCTCCTTCGAGATCGCCGGCAAAAGGCTCGGCGCCGATGTCATGAACATGTCGGTCGGCTCGTCGGCGGTGAAGAAGGGCGAGACGCTGATCGACACCGCGATCACCCTCAACGCCATGCGGCCGGATCTTCTGGTGATCCGTCATGCCTCGGCCGGCGCCGCCGCGCTTCTGGCCCAGAAACTGAATGACTGCGCGGTGATCAATGCCGGCGACGGCGCCCATGAACATCCGACCCAGGCGCTGCTCGACGCCCTGACCATCCGCCGCCACAAGGGCCGGCTCCAGGGCCTGACCGTCGCGATCTGCGGCGATATCGCCCATAGCCGCGTCGCCCGCTCCAATATCCTGCTCCTGTCGGCGATGGGCGCGCGGGTCCGCCTCATCGCGCCGACGACGCTTCTGCCGGCGGCGATCGACCGCCTCGGCGTCGAGATCTTCCGCGACATGCGCGCCGGGCTGGCCGACGTGGACGTGGTGATGATGCTGAGACTGCAGCGCGAGCGCATGCATGGCGGCTTCGTGCCCTCGGTGCGTGAATTCTTCCGCTATTACGGCCTCGATGCCGAGAAACTGTCCCGCGCCAAGCCCGATGCACTGGTCATGCATCCCGGTCCGATGAACCGTGGCGTCGAGATCGATACCGACGTCGCCGATGGCGCCCAGAGCGTGATCCGCGAACAGGTCGAGATGGGCGTCGCGGTGCGCATGGCGGCCCTCGAAACCCTAGCCGAAACCCTGCCGACGGAGCCCGCCGCATGACGATCCCCGGGCCCGATACGACCGAGACCAAGCAGTTCGCCACCCCGCGCGCCCGGCTCGAACCGATGGCCAAGCCGCTTCTGATCCATTCCGGGCGCCTCGTCGATCCGGCGAGCGGGCATGACGGGCCGGGCGGCGTCTTCGTGCGCGATGGGCGGATCGTCGCGGCGGGCCATGGCGTCGGCGAGGCGGATGCGCCGGCGGACGCGGATGTTGTCGACGCGCGCGGCGCGATGATCTGCCCCGGGCTCGTCGACATGCATGTCTTCGTCGCCGAACCCGGCGACGAGCACCGCGAGACGCTGGCCAGCGCCAGCTTCGCGGCCGCCGCTGGCGGCGTCACAACCATCGTCTCGATGCCGGATACCGATCCGGTGGTCGACGACCCGGCCATCGTCGACTTCCTGATGCGCCGGGCGCGCGACACCTCGATCGTCAACGTCCATCCCATGGCCGCCCTGACGCGCGGGCTCGAGGGCCGCGAAATGGCCGAGATCGGCCTGCTGCGTGAGGCGGGCGCCGTGGCCTTCACCGATGGTCGCCGCCCGATCGCCAGCCCCCGCGTCATGCGCCGGGCGCTGACCTATGCGGGCGATTTCAACGCGCTCGTCGTGCATCACGTCGAGGATGCCGATCTCGCCGCCCAGGGCGTCATGAACGAAGGCGAGACCGCGACCCGGCTGGGCCTGCCGGGCATTCCGTCCGCCGCCGAAACCATCATGATCGACCGCGACATCCGGCTCGTCGACCTGGCCGATGCGCGCTATCACGCGGCCCTTCTGTCGAGCGCGGAAGGCGTCGCCGCGATCCGCGCGGCGAAGGCGCGCGGGCTCAAGGTGACCTCGGGCGTGGCGGTCGCCAATCTGACGCTGAACGAGCTCGACATCGGCCCCTACCGCACCTTCTACAAGCTCTCGCCGCCACTCAGATCCGAGGACGACCGGCAGGCGTTGATCGAGGCGGTGCATGACGGGACGATCGATGTGATCGTCTCCAATCATGACCCGCAGGACGTCGACACCAAGCGCCAGCCCTTCGCCGAGGCGGCGAATGGCGCGATCGGGCTCGAAACCCTGCTGTCGGCGGCACTCAGGCTCTATCACAGCGACGCGGTGCCGCTGCTCCGGCTAATCGATGCCATGACGGCGCGGCCGGCCAGCCTGCTCGGGCTCGACACCGGCCGCCTGGCGCCCGGCGCGCCGGCCGACATCCTGATCTGCGATCTCGACCGCCCCTGGATCGTCGACGCCGACGATCTCAGTTCGCGCTCGAAGAACACCGCCTTCGAACATGCCCGCATGACCGGCCGCGTCATCCGCACCGTCGTTGCCGGACGCACCGTCTACGCCTACGGTGAGGCATGAACGGCAAGGACGATGCGCGGCGGATAAGGCAATGACGGTGTCGGCGACGGTTCTCCTCCTGGCGCTTGTGTTCGGCTATGCGCTCGGATCGATACCGACCGGCGTGCTGCTGACGCGGCTGGCCGGGCTCGGCGATGTGCGCAAGATCGGCTCGGGCAATATCGGCGCCACCAATGTCCTGAGGACCGGGCGCAAGGATCTCGCCGCGCTGACATTGCTCGGCGATGCCCTAAAGGGGGCGATCGCGGTGCTCGTCGCCCTGGCCTGGGGCCGCGAGGCCGGACTCGTGGCGGGTTTCGGCGCCTTTGTCGGCCATCTCCATCCGGTCTGGCTCGGCTTCAAGGGCGGCAAGGGCGTCGCCACCTTCGTCGGCGTGCTGTTCGCCGTGGCCTGGCCGGTCGGGCTGGTCTTCGCGAGCCTCTGGCTCGGCATGGCCGCGCTGTCGCGCTATTCGTCGCTGGCCGCGCTGACGGCGAGCGCCGCGACGCCGATTGCGCTGATCATCCTTGGCGACTACCCGGCGGCCATCCTGTTCGCCGTTCTGACGGCGCTTTTGTGGTTTGCCCATCGCGCCAATATCGGCCGGCTCATGTCGGGGACAGAATCGCGTATCGGCGGATCGGGGTCCGCCACGCCGTGACCCGGCCCGGCCGCATGCTGGATGACGATCGCCGGATCGACTGGCTGCGGCTCATTCGCACCGACAATGTCGGGCCGGTCACCTTCCGCCATCTGATCAACCGGTTCGGCGGCGCGGGCCCGGCGCTTGACGCGCTGCCCGACCTGGCGCGGCGCGGCGGGCGGACGAAACCGCTCCTGCCCTGTTCCCGCGCCGAGGCCGAGGCCGAACTGGCGGCCGCCCGGGCGGCGGGCGCCGACTGCGTCGTCGCCGGCGAGCCGGGCTATCCGGCTCTTCTGGCCCATATCGACGGGGCGCCGCCGCTTCTTTATGTCGCAGGCCGGACCGAGGCCGCCGAACGGCCGATGGTCGGCATCGTCGGGGCGCGCAACGCCTCGGCCGCCGGGCGGCGCCTCGCCCGAACGCTGGCCGGCGATCTCGGCGGCCACGGCTTCACCATTGTCTCGGGGCTGGCGCGCGGCATCGACGCGGCAGCCCATGAAGGCAGTCTCGCGACCGGCACCATCGCCGTGCTACCCGGCGGCATCCTGACGATCTATCCCGAAAACCACACCGATCTCGCCGCGCGCATCGCCGAAACCGGCCTCCTGATATCGGAAACGACGCCGCGGCACCGGCCCCGACCAGGCGATTTCCCACGGCGCAACCGGATCATTTCGGGCGCGGCACTGGGCGTCGTCGTGGTCGAGGCGGCGCGCCGGTCGGGCTCGCTGATCACAGCGCGGCTCGCCGGCGAACAGGGCCGCGATGTCTTCGCCGTGCCGGGATCGCCGCTCGACCCGCGCGCGGACGGGCCGAATCAGCTCATCGTCGACGGCGCCTGCCTGACGCGCTCGGCAGACGATGTGATCCAGGCGTTGACCAGCGCCCGTGACCGGCTGGCGGCTGCCAGCCAGACCGCCGAGGAAGAGGCGGCCGGGCCGGACCACTATCCCGAGATCGGCGAGGACGACCGAACGGCCGTCTTCGCCGCCCTGTCGCCGAGCCCGATCGCGGTCGATATCGTGGCGGCCGAGACCGGGCTCGACGCCCGCCGGGTGACGGTGGCGCTGATGGAACTCGAAATCGCCGGGCGGCTAAGGCGCTATGCTGGCGGCCGCGTGGCGACCGCGAGCTGAGGTGAGCATGGGCTCAACGCGGCGGGGCGTCGACATCGTCGCCGGTGGCCGCATCCGCCTCGGCGCGCGCCTCGACCGCCGCCATCTCGATCAGATAGGCCAGGAACATCATGTCCTTGCGCTGGGCCAGCGCGGCCAGGCCGGTCAGCAGATCGGCGATATAGGCCGCTGTCTCCCCCGGCGACACGTCGGCGCTGCCGTTCGGCGGTCCCGTTATTGACTGATCGGACATCGAATAAGGTCGCACCCTGGCCCCTATCGGTTGCGTGTCGACGATCGCGTGAAGCCGGTCCGGCCGAAACGGTCGCCGCGACGGCGCCCCGGAAGCGATCGTCAAAGTTCGTGCAGACGATTATAAAACGTGTGCTTTCGCGCGAAAGCAACCAGTAGTTGAACATATCACGGAAGCGGTGCTTGCGTTTGACAGCTTCGTCCGCCATGCCCATCTTCCGCGCCGGCGGGCATCGAGCGGATGCCGGCGCCGTCCTCTTGAAGAAAACCGGACCTTTCCGAGTTGAGCGCAGAAAACGTCGTCATCGTCGAATCGCCGGCCAAGGCGAAGACCATCAACAAATATCTCGGGCGCGGCTATGACGTGCTCGCTTCCTACGGCCATGTCCGCGACCTGCCGCCGAAGGACGGCTCGGTGCGCCCCGACGAGGATTTCGCGATGTCGTGGGACGTCGACGCCAAGTCGGCGAAACGGCTCAAGGACATCGCGCAGGCGGTCAAGGGCGCGGACAGGCTCATTCTCGCCACCGACCCCGACCGCGAGGGCGAGGCGATCTCCTGGCATGTACTGGAAGTCCTGCACAAGCGCGGCCTGCTCAAGGGCAAGGACGTCAAGCGCGTGGTGTTCAACGCGATCACCAAATCGTCCGTGCTCGATGCCATGGATCATCCGCGCGATATCGACGACGCCCTGGTCGAGGCCTATCTGGCCCGGCGCGCGCTCGACTATCTCGTCGGCTTCACGCTGTCGCCGGTTTTGTGGCGCAAGCTGCCCGGCGCGCGCTCGGCGGGGCGCGTGCAATCGGTCGCGCTGCGCATCGTCTGCGACCGCGAGGCCGAGATCGAGGCCTTCACCGCCCAGGAATACTGGTCGATCCTGGCACATCTGACGACGCCCGACGGGGCGGCCATCGAAGCACGGCTGACCGGCGTCGACGGCGACAAGCTCGACCGGCTCGGCATCGGCAACGAGGCGGACGCCAAACGGCTCACCGCCCGACTCGACGCGGCCGCGTTCTCGGTCGCCGATGTCGAGAAGAAGCCGGTCAAGCGTAACCCGCCGCCGCCCTTCACCACCTCGACGCTGCAGCAGGAAGCCTCGCGCAAGCTCGGCTTCTCATCCGCCCGCACCATGCAGACCGCGCAGAAGCTCTATGAGGGCGTCACCATCGGCGGCGAGACCCAGGGCCTGATCACCTATATGCGGACCGACGGCGTGCAGATGGCCCAGGAGGCGATCTCGGCGACGCGCGATCTGATCGCGAGCCGCCATGGCGACCGCTATCTGCCGACAGCACCCAGGGTCTACAAGACAAAGGCCAAGAACGCCCAGGAAGCCCATGAGGCGATCCGACCGACCGACATGGCGCGGACGCCGGACACGATCTCCGACGCGCTCGATCCCGATCAGGCGCGGCTCTACGAGCTGATCTGGAAGCGCGCCGTCGCCAGCCAGATGGCGTCCGCCGAGCTCGAACGCACCACGATCGCGATCGATGCCCGCGACGGCTCGGGCATGCTGGCGCTCAGGGCAACCGGCACGGTGGTGCGCTTCGACGGCTTTCTGTCGCTCTATCAGGAAGGCACCGACGACGATGGCGACGACGAGAGCGGCAAGCGCCTCCCGGCCGTTGCGTCGGGCGCGGCACTCGGCCGCGAGCGGGTCGAGGCCAGCCAGCATTTCACCGAACCGCCACCGCGCTATACCGAAGCCAGCCTGATCAAGCGGCTCGAGGAACTCGGCATCGGCCGCCCCTCGACCTATACCTCGACGCTGCAGACGCTGGTCGACCGGGACTATGTGCGCCTCGACGGCAAGAAGCTCGTGCCGGAAGACAAGGGCCGGTTGGTCACCGCCTTCCTGATGAGCTTCTTCGCACGCTATGTGGCCTTCGATTTCACCGCCGATCTCGAGGAGAAGCTCGACCGGATCTCGGCCGGCGACATCGGCTGGCGCGATGTGTTGCGGGAATTCTGGACCGGCTTCATCGCCGCCGTCGACGACACCAAGGAATTGCGCGTTTCCGACGTGCTCGAAGCGCTCAACGAGGAACTCGGCGCGCATATCTTTCCCGATACCGGCCAGGGCGATCCGCGCGCCTGCCCGGCCTGCGCCGATGGCCGGCTCAGCCTGAAGGTCAGCAAGTTCGGCGCCTTCATCGGCTGCTCGAACTATCCCGACTGCCGTTTCACCCGCCAGCTCGGCAAACCCGGCGAGGGCGACGGTCAGGCCGCGCAAGGCCCGCGCGTGCTCGGCACGGATCCCGAGACGAGCCTTGAAGTAAGCCTGCGCGACGGCCGCTTCGGCCCCTATATCCAGCTTGGCGAGGCGGTCGACGGCGAAAAGCCGAAGCGCTCGTCGATCCCCAAGGGCACGGACCCGGACACGGTCGATCTCGATCTGGCGCTGAAGCTTCTGAGCCTGCCGCGCGAGGTCGGCATGCATCCGGAAACCGGCAAGCCGATCACCGCCGGCCTGGGGCGCTACGGCCCGTTCGTCGAACATGAGCGGGTCTATGCCAATCTCGACGGGCTCGACGATGTCCTCACCGTCGGTCTGAACCGGGCGGTGACGCTTCTGGCGGAGAAGAAGGCATCGCGCCGGGGCGGCGGCACGGTGCTGAAGGAACTCGGCACCGCCGACGGCTTCAAGGGGCCGATCGTCGTCAAGAGCGGGCGCTACGGCCCCTATGCCACCGACGGCAAGACCAATGCCACCCTGCCCAAGGGCACCGAGCCTGAAAGCGTGACATTGGAACAGGCCGTAGAATTGCTCGCCGCCAAAGCGGGCAAGGCCAAGGGCGGGCGCAAGACCGCGACCAGGAAGGCGCCGACCAAGAAGGCGGCGACGAAGAAAACGGCCGCGGCAAAGACCGCCAAAACGACCGCGGACTGAGACCGGGCTTGTGAACAAGCGGCGCCAATCTGCCGGCAGATTTCCCGATCGCCAGGAGATCCTCGACTTCATCGCGGAATCGAACGGCAAGGTCGGCAAACGCGAGATCGCCCGCGCCTTCGGCCTGGATGCCGTCGGCCGCATCGCGCTCAAGCGAGTCTTGCGCGAGATGAGCGATGAGGGGCTTCTGGCGAAATCCGGCCGCGCGCTGCGCGAGCCGGGCCGACTGGCCAGGACCACCCTGATGGACATCACCGGGCGCGACGACGACGGCGACCTCGTCGCGACCCCGACCGACTGGGATGAGGCGGCCCATGGCGCGCCACCGCGCGTTCTGATCCTCCGCGACAAGCCGCGCGGGCGCACGCCGGCCCCCGGTATCGGCGACCGGGTCCTGGTCCGCATCGAGGGCGGCGACGCCGATGCCGGGGACGGCGCCCTGCCGCACGGCCGGGTAATCACGGTGCTCAAGGCGCGCCCGGCACGGACGATCGGTATCTTCCGCGCGCTCGGCGACGGCGGCGGGCTGATCGAATCGGTCGACAAGAAGCGGTCGGACGAGATTTCGATCGCCGCGCATCAGACGGACGCCGCCGAGGATGGCGACCTCGTCGAGGTCGAACTGTCGCGCGGCAAGCGCCACGGTCCGAAGACCGGTCGGGTGATCCGCCGCCTCGGCGATCTGAAATCGGAGGGTGCGGTCAGCCTGATCGCGCTCTACAGCCACGAGATCCCGATCGATTTCCCCGAGGATGCCCTGCGCGAGGCCGACGCTATCGCCGAGGTGTCGCCCGAAGGACGCAGCGATCTCAGCCAAATCCCCTTCGTCACCATCGATCCGGCCGACGCCAAGGACCATGACGACGCGGTCTATGCCGCCCCCGACGAGGCGCCCGACAATCAAGGCGGTTTCGTCGTCTGGGTCGCGATCGCCGATGTCGCGGCCTATGTCCGGCCCGGCACGGCGCTCGACCGGGCCGCCCGCCAGCGCGGCAATTCGGTCTATTTCCCGGACCGCGTCGTGCCGATGCTGCCCGAACGGCTGTCGACCGATCTCTGCTCCCTGCGCGACGGTGAGCCGCGCCCGGCCATGGTCGTCGAAATGCGCTTCGACAAGGCCGGCCGCCGGCACAAGGCGGTGTTCCACCGGGCGCTGATCCGGGTCGCGGCGAAGCTCTCCTATGAGCAAGCGCAGGACGCCATCGACGGCCGCCCCGACGGCCGTGCGCGCGAGGTTCTCGACCCTGTCCTGAAGCCGCTCTGGACCGCCTATGGCGCGCTCGCCGATGCCCGCGCCGACCGCGCCCCGCTCGATCTCGACCTGCCGGAGCGCCGGCTCATTCTCGACGACAAGGGTCATGTCGACAGCGTGGTGACGCCAGAACGGCTCGACGCGCACCGGCTGATCGAGGAGTTCATGATCCAGGCCAATGTGTCGGCCGCCGAAGCCCTCGAACAGGCCCGCACGCCGCTGATCTATCGGGTCCATGACCAGCCCTCGCTGGAAAAGCTCAAGGCCCTGCGCGATTTCCTCGACACGCTGTCGATCAAGCTGCCGTCGGCGACCCAGATCCGTCCGCATATGTTCAACGGCGTGCTCGCCCGCGTCGATGGCACGCCGCATCAGGGGCTCGTCAACGAGGTGGTGCTGCGCAGCCAGTCGCAGGCCGAATACACGCCGGAGAACTACGGCCATTTCGGCCTCAACCTGCGGCGCTACGCGCATTTCACCTCGCCGATCCGACGCTATGCCGATCTAATCGTCCATCGCGCGCTGATCCGCGCGCTCGGCCTCGGCACGGGCGGTCGTGACGACGGCCTGACGGATGCGGAGATCGCCCGGCTCGACGAGATCTCAGCGCAGATCTCGGCCACCGAACGGCGCGCCATGACGGCCGAGCGCGAGACCGTCGACCGGCTGATCGCGCATTTCCTGGCCGACCGGATCGGCGCCCGGTTCCATGCGCGGATCTCGGGCGTCACGCGCGCCGGCCTGTTCGTCCGCCTCGACGACACCGGCGCCGACGGCTTCATCCCCGCCGCCACGATCGACGGCGACTACTGGCGCCATGACGCGACCGGCCACCAGCTCGTCGGCGACGATACCGGCCACGCCTTCCGCCTCGGCGACCGGGTCGAGGTGCGCCTGATCGAAGCGGCACCCGTCGCCGGCGCGCTGCGCTTCGACATGCTGTCGGAAGGGCGTAGACTGTCGCCCCAGGAGCGCAAGGCGGCACGCAAGCGCAATATTCACCACGCCACGCGCCGGGAACAGACCCGACGCCGAACGATGAGGGGCCGGCGATGAGCGATCTTGTCAAACGGCTGAATGAAACCGAACGCGAGCAGCGCTGGCCGAACCGGCGCCCGATCGACGCCGCGACGCTGGTCGTTGTCGACGACACCGGCGGCACGCCGGCGGTATTGATGGGCCGGCGCCGGGCGGACCTCGCCTTCATGCCCGGCCATTACGTGTTTCCCGGCGGCCGGGTCGATCGCGGCGATGGCAGCGCGCCGTCGGTCGACACCCTGGCACCGGCGACCGAAGCCAAGTTGCTGGACCGCATGAAGGGCCGCCCGACGACGCGGCGCGCCCGCGCGCTGGCGCTCACCGCCATCCGCGAGACCTTCGAGGAAACCGGCGTGCTGATCGGCGAAGCCTCCGGCCACCCCGTCGCGAGCCGCCAGGCGGACTGGCAGGGCTTTCTCGACCAGGGCGTCGTGCCGGCGCTGTCGGGGCTCGTCTTCCTGGCCCGCGCTATCACCCCGCCGCGCCGGCCGCGCCGCTTCGACACCCGCTTCTTCCTCGCCTCCGCCGACCGCATCGGCAAGCGGCTCGACTGGACGCATGATCCGGACGACGAACTCGACGACGTGCGCTGGATCGCCATCGACGAGGCCAAGACGCTGCCCATTCCGACGATCACCTCGGTGATCCTGGAAGACGTGGAAACCAGGCTCGGCAGCGCCGACGGGCTGGTGCAGAGTGACAGGCCGGTGCCGTTCTACCACATGCAGCGCGACGTCTTCCTGCGCGATTTCCTGTGACGCCCGGGCCGGCGGACCGCGATCATAGGTCCCCGCCAGGCGAGGCCCTGCATCGCTGACGTGTTCCCAACGCGCTTGCCCCGCAGCGCCCGATGATGGCAAGGCGGAGACCATCGCCTCCCTCGGAAAGGCCGGAACAGCGTGAGCACGGCAGCCAGCATCTCCATCAGGACGAATTTGCGCGGTATCGCGGCCGCGATCGCGGCGATCACCGCGGTCGGCATATCGCTCAGCCTCGGCCTGCCGCTTCTGTCGGTGGTGCTCGCAGAGCGCGGTGTGCCGACGAGCCTGATCGGCATCAACACGGCGATGTCCGGCTTGTCGGCGATCCTGATCACCCCCTTCGTCACGCCGGCCGCGCGGCGATTCGGCACCGCGCGCCTTTTGATCGCGGTGCTGCTCGTCGGCGCGGTATCCTTCCTGGCGTTTTATTTCGTGCAGCCCTTCTGGGCGTGGTTTCCGTTGCGCTTTTTCTTCCACGCCTCGCTGGCCGCAGCCTTCGTCTTGTCGGAGTTCTGGATCAACGCGCTGGCGCCGCCGGAGCGACGCGGCATGATCATGGGGATCTATGCCACCGTTCTGTCGCTCGGCTTCGCCAGCGGTCCGCTGGTCCTGTCGCTGACGGGCTTCGAGGGCATCGCGCCGTTTCTCGCCGGCACGGCCATGTTCCTCGCCGCCACGCTGCCGGTGATCGCCGCCCTGAGCGCGAGCCCGGTGATCGACGCGCATGAGCGCGCCTCCTTCCTGCCCTTTCTCGTCATCGCGCCGATGGCGACACTGGCCGCCATGGTGTTCGGCGCGGTCGAATCCGGCAGTTTCGCGATACTCACGCTCTATGGCATCGCGCTCGATTTTTCCGAACGCGCCTCGGCCGGGCTGATCACGGCGGTCGCCATCGGCAATCTGTTCTTCCAGATCCCGCTCGGCCTTCTGGCCGACCGGGTCGACAAGCGCTTCCTGCTCATCGTCCTGGCCAGCGGCGGGCTGACCGGCACGATGCTGATGCCGCTCGTCGCCGACGACTATGTGACGCTCGTGGCGCTGATCGTCCTGTGGGGCGGCACGATCGGCGGCATGTATACCGTCGGGCTGACCCATCTCGGCAGCCGCTTCACCGGCGCCAGCCTGGCATCGGCCAATGCCGCCTTCGTGATGATGTATTCGGCGGGGTCGATGGTCGGCCCGGCGACCATCGCGGCGGGCCTCGACATCGCCCCACCGCATGGTTTCGCCTTTGCCGCGGGGCTGTTTTTCGCGATCTATCTCGCGATCGCCGCCTTCAGGCTGACGGGCCTGCGCGCCAAGACGCGCCACACAACGCCCATCGATTCCTGATCGACCAGCCGCCCGGCCGCGCCATTTGGCTTGACAATCGCCGGCCCGTGCATAGGTTACGCGCTTTCTCGATATCGGAACACTGTCGCAGCCCGCGTCCGGGCGCGCAAAAGAGGTCGACCATGGCCAAGGCAACCACGATCAAGATCCGGCTGGTGAGCACCGCCGACACCGGTTACTTCTATGTGACCAAGAAGAATTCGCGCACCATGACCGAGAAGTTCTCGATCCGGAAATATGATCCAGTGGCGCGCAAGCATGTCGAGTTCAAGGAAGCCAAGATCAAGTAGCCGCGGGTCCCGACCGCGCAGGATCGATGGCGGATTGGGCCCCTCGCCGAGAGCGGCCCGCCCCGACAAGACTGAATACAAGTGAATGCGCCCGAGCGGCGCATTTTTTGTGGCATGGCAGAATCTGACGCGGCCGGATCCAATCCGACTTGCACCGGGCGGTCGGGCGGGGACCACCGCTACGAGGAGGCCTGCGCTGGCCCCACGCCCAACCTAACCCCACGGACCCAGGAGATGCGGCGGACCTGAGCACTCCATGGGGTGTTCGCCATCGACATGACAGGCCACGGCGACGTGTCTCCAAATCGTCAAACGATAGAGAGACTTACCTGCTTTGCCTGCAATCCCGATCACTCCTGAGACGTTGCCGTGAAATCGGCGTCACAAACGTCTCTAAGCCGTTGTTTTGAAGCGCTTTCGACGGCGAAACCGGGTTCGGTTTTCGCTGACGGCGCCCTAGCCGAAAAATGCGCAATGGGGTGGGGCGAATCAATAGCGATTCCGCCCCGTCGGCGGTAACCGTCGGTTAACCTAAACGGGAAAGGTTACGCGGCCTCCGCGCCCGCCCCGTCCCGGCGTCTCGGCATGGCTCGAGGGTCCGGGCGGATCAGGCCGCGTCGGCGACCACCCGGTTGCGGCCGTCCTGCTTGGCGCTGTAGAGCGCGACATCGGCCCGCTTCATCAGCGTCTCGACCGTCTCGTCGGCGCCATCGAGATGGGCGACGCCGACGCTGACGGTAACGTCGATCATGCGGGCGCCGTTCTGGATGACGAAACCCGTGCCCGACACGGAGGCGCGCAGCCTCTCGGCAATCCGCAGCGCGAGCGCGAGATCGGTATCGGGCATGACGACGACGAACTCCTCGCCGCCGACGCGGCAGGCCAGATCGATGCCGCGCACGTTCTTCTTCAGCCGGGCCGCGAAATCGCGCAGCACCTCGTCGCCGACATCATGGCCGTAGCTGTCATTGATCGACTTGAAATAGTCGATGTCGATGACCAACACCGACAGATTGCGATCGCGTTCCTGGGCCTGGCGCACCTGGCTCTTGAGATGGCTTTCCATATAGCGGCGATTGTGCAGGCCGGTCAGTTCGTCGGTCACCGCGAGCGTCATCGACATCTGGACATTGTCGCGCAGGCAGTCGGCATAGCGGCGGCGACGGATCTGGGTGTTCACGCGCGCCAGCAATTCGTTCTTGTCGACAGGCCGCAGCGCATAGTCGTTGACGCCCATGTCGAGCCCGCGCATCAGGCGCGCGGTGTCCTCGGGATCGACGACGATCAGGATCGGCATGTCGCGGGTGCGGTCGAGCGAGCGGATCTGCGAACAAAGCCGCAAGCCATCGAAATCGGCGAGATCGAGGCTGACGATCAGGACGTCGTAATTGCCCTCGACGACGCGAAACAGCGCTTCCTGCGGATTTTCCTCGACATCGACATGATGCAGCCGGCGCAGGGTCTTGCGCAGCCGGTCATAGGAAGCCGGCCGGTCGTCGACGATCAGCACCCGCCCGCCGTCGATCGCCATCTTGCTGGCCTGTTCGAAGGGATCGCTCATCCCCATGTCGCGGCTGGTGGCCGCGCGCATGCGCAATTCGTCGGTCAGCATCTTGAGCCGGACCAGGCTCCTGACGCGGGTCACCAGCGAGACGTCGTCGACGGGCTTGGTCAGGAAATCGTCGGCGCCGGCCTCGAGCCCGCGCACCCGATCGGCCGGCTGGTCGAGGGCGGTGATCATCACCACCGGAATATGGTGCGTCGTCGGATTGGCCTTGATGCGCCGGCAGACCTCGAAGCCGTCCATGCCCGGCATCATCACGTCCAACAGCACGATATCGCAGTGGCCCGCCGCCACCATGTCGAGTGCTTCGGCGCCGCTCATCGCCGTCATGACCTCGAAATACTCCGCGGTCAGGCGGGCTTCGAGCAGTTTGACATTGGCCAGGATGTCGTCGACGACAAGCACCCGTGCGGTCATTAGCGTGGCTCTCCTGCTTCGTCGCCGATGTAGTGGCGCACCGTTTCGAGGAACCGCGCCACCGAGATCGGCTTCGAGATATAGGCCTCGCAGCCGCCTTCGCGGATGCGTTCCTCGTCTCCCTTCATGGCGAAGGCCGTGACGGCGATGACCGGGATATCGGCCAGATCGTCGTCCTCCTTGATCCATCTAGTGACGTCGAGACCGGACACTTCCGGCAACTGAATATCCATCAAGATCAGATCCGGCCTCTCGGATCGCGCCAAGGCGAGCGCATCGGTTCCGTTCCGCGTGCCGACGACGTCGTAGCCGCTGGTCTTCAGGAGGTCCTGAAACAGCTTCATGTTGAGTTCGTTGTCCTCAACAATAAGAATCTTCTTCGCCATCGGCGTGTCCCATGTCCGCGAAGTTCTGCCCGGTGCGGAGCCCCACACTCCTTCCCTTGAACAAACTTAACGTGGATAGCTTACGGAAAGGCAAATATGATCCCATAAAGACCGTAAACCAAAGGCCGGGACGACATGCAGCGGGATCGACAAGGCGATGCGACAGGCCATGCGGGCGCCGAGGCGATCGCCATCGCCGCCTTGTCCTATCTGAGCCGTGACAGCGACCGTTTCGACCGGTTTCTCGGGATGACGGGGCTTTCGGTCGAGGATCTGCGCCAGGCCGCCGGAGAGTCCGGCTTCCTCGCCGGCGTGCTGGCCTATCTGATGGCCGATGAAAGCCTGCTGCTGGCCTTCGCCGCCGATCACGACCTCGACGCCGAAGCCATCACCTATGCCTATCACGCGCTGGCCGACGCCGGGCACGAGACGTCATGAGCGCCCTGTCCGACCGAACCGCGCCGGATCGCGAAAGGGTCGATGCCGACAAGGCCGGCCCCCCTGTTGCCGGCAGCGACGTCCCGGCCTTGTGCCGCGATTGTCTCGGCACGGCGATCAGGCGGGTCGACGGCGCTACCGCTAGAGGCTGGCGCTGCGCCGATTGCGGCAGCCCACGCATCCTCCGCCATGCCGAACTGACCGGGCTGGCGATCGCCCATCTCGATTGCGACGCCTTCTTCGCCGCGGTCGAGAAGCGCGACAATCCGGACCTCGCCGACAAGCCGCTGATCATCGGCGGCGGCCGGCGCGGCGTGGTGTCGACGGCCTGCTACATCGCGCGCATCCAGGGCGTGCGCTCGGCCATGCCCATGTTCAAGGCGCTCAAGGCCTGTCCCGACGCGGTGGTGCTGCGCCCCGACATCGCCAGATATGCGGCCGTGTCGCGCGATATCCGCGCGCTGATGCGCGACCTGACCCCTCTGGTCGAGCCGCTGTCGATCGATGAGGCCTTCCTCGACCTGTCGGGCACCGAAACCCTGCATGGCGCCCCGCCCGCCCATATGATGGCGCGGCTTGCCCTGCGCATCGAGCAGGAGATCGGCATCACCGTGTCGATCGGGCTGAGCCACAACAAATTCCTGGCGAAGCTCGCTGCGGACCGCGACAAGCCGCGCGGCTTCACCGTCATCGGCCGTCAGGAGACCGAAGCGCTGCTCGCCCCGCTGCCGGTCACCCTGATCCCCGGCATCGGCGGTGCCGCGGCGCGCACACTCGATGCGGCCGGCATCCGCCTGATCGGCGACGTGCAGCGGCGCTCGGCCCGCGAACTCGCCCAGACGATGGGCACCCATGGCATGCGGCTCCATGATCTGGCGCATGGCCGCGACGGCCGCCCGGTCACGCCCAATGAAGCGCCCAAGAGCGTCAGCAACGAAACGACCTTCGAGGAGGATATCCGCGATTTCGCCACGCTGAAGCGCGTCTTGTGGCGGTTGTCGGACAAGCTGTCGGGGCGCCTCAAGACCAAGGAGATCGGCGGATCTGTGGTGACGCTGAAGCTCAAGACCGCCGATTTCAGGACGCTGACCCGGCGCGCCACGCTCGACGATCCGACACAGCTCGCCGACCGCATCTTCGAGGCCGCCGAAGCGCTGCTCAAGACCGAGACCGACGGCACCGCCTTCCGCCTGATCGGCGTCGGTGTCAGCCAGCTCGTCGACGCGATGGCCTGCGACCAGCCCTCGCTCTTGGCCGGCGACGAGCGGCGCAAGGATGCCGAACGCGCCGTCGATGCGGTGAGGGCGAAGTTCGGCTCGGCCAGCATCGATCGCGGCATCGGCTTCCTGCCCGACCACCCTGGCCGCCCGGACAAACGCCCGCGTCACTAGGGCGGCGGCGGAACGGCGGCAATCGCGCCAACGACGAACCGTCGGCCTATTCGCAGTCGAGGCGGTCCAGCAGTTCGATGCTTCTGAGGTCGCCGGACAGGACGAAGTCGCCATAATCGAGTTCGAGCGCCCGGCTGACGCCATTGGCCAGAAGGTCATAGGCGACGGTGTAGACCGGCATCTGCTCGCCCGATCCATCCTCGCCCGGGGTATAGGTTTCCTCGAAATAGCTCACCGTCACCCGCCAGGCCGGCACGTCGACCAGAACGTCGTCGCCGCGATCATCATTGCCGCCCGCGTCGCCGGCACCGTCGATCCCGAGCGCGCCACCGATGATGGTCAGCGTCGAATAGACCTGGTCGCCCTCGTCCGAGCCGTCGAACACGCGCGCCGACAACAGCGTCTCACCACCTTCGGCCGCTTCTAGAATGCGGCGCAGATGCTGGGTCGGGAACAGGACCGCCCCGTCGATCTCGAAATGCGTCTCGGCCGGCTCCTCGAGATCGACTTCGATGCCGTCGCCGAAGCGCTGCGCGGTGCCGTCGGTCCGTTCCGAGAGATTATCATTGTCATAGCGCCGCGACAGGAAGCGGAAGGTCGATCCCGTGCCGTCCTCCCATTGGGCGGCGCGCACATCGCTGAGCACCGAATAGCCACCCTCGCCCTCCGAGCGGAAGACATAGCGCGTGTTCAGCGACCAGCCCTCGCAGACCGAGCCGAGCACTTCGATCACGAGCCGGCCTTCAAGACCGGTCAGCGACGAGCCTTCCGAGGTGCGGACGAGTTCGAGATCGTAGACCGCCCGGTGCGGCGCGATCTGGGCCTCGGCGTCCGACGCGGCCGTGACGGCGATCATCAAGGCGCCGGCGACGGCGCCGCAAACCCGCAAAACCGGCAACAGACGGTGCGAGACCATGCTTCTCCCCAGATCCGATTTCCCAAAACCGGCGTCGTATAATCCGGCCCGCTTCGGGCCGACGGCGCCATGCCAGATTCCCGAAGCGCTTCTTCCTGATACGCCGCGACAACGCGTTTCACGACATCGCCGACGCGATGCTGCCATGTGCGACGGCACCCTGCCCCGCCGGCGGGATGAAACGAGCACGCGCATGCGACCGGCACGTTCGCCCCGGACTGTGACGGTTTCTTGAAGCCGCGACAAGGGGCGTCGGCGCCGTCCAGCCGTGCGATATCGGCATCGCGGCGAAAAATACGCCGGCCGGTCGCGGCTTTCCCTTGCGGTTGCAGCCCGGCTGCGGCATCAGGTGGCCAACAACAACACCTTGTCCCATCCCACCGAACCGCTGAGGAGTACCGCCATGGCCGGCGCGATCGAAACCCGTCTTCAAGAGCTTGGCATCACCCTGCCGGAAGCCGCGGCGCCGGCGGCCAACTACGTGCCCTTCGTGACAAGCGGCACGATGATCTACATCTCCGGCCAGGTGCCGATGGGAGCTTCGGGCATCGAGCATATCGGCAAGCTCGGCGACACTTACACGGTCGAGCAGGGCCAGGCGGCGGCGAAGCTCTGCGCGATCAACATACTGGCCCAGGCCAAGGCGGCGCTGGGTGATCTCGACAAGCTCGGCCGTCTGGTCAAGCTGACCGGTTTCGTCAACGCCACGCCGGATTTCGGCGATCATCCGAAGGTCGTCAACGGCGCGTCGGACTTCATGGTCGAGGTTCTCGGCGACAAGGGCCGTCATGCACGGTCGGCGGTGGGCGTGGGCTCTCTGCCCTTCGGCGTCGCGGTCGAAATCGAAGCGATCATCGAGAGCGCCTGACCGGGCCCGCGCGACGCGCCCCGACAGAACGGCCCGCATGTCCGCCGTGGCGCTGCCGGGCGACGATCGGGGCTGGCTGACCGCCCGCCCCTTCGCTCATCGCGGCCTGCATGATCTCGCGCTGAACCGCCCGGAAAACACGCTCGCCGCGGTTCAGGCCGCGATCGATGGCGGTTACGGCATCGAGATCGACGTCCAGCCTGCACAAGACGCCACGCCGATGATGGTGCATGACAGCGTGCTGACCCGGCTGGCCGGACGGCCCGACCGGGTCGATGCCCTGTCGCCCGGGGAGCTGCGTCGGATCACGGTCCTCGGCAGCGACGAGATCATCCCGACGCTCGCGGAAACACTCGATCTGATTGCCGGCCGGGCACCGCTTCTCGTCGAGATCAAGAGCTTGTTCGACGGTGCGGTAGCCCTGGCGGAGAAAACCGCCGACCTCCTGTCGACCTATGGCGGGCCCGCCGCCGCCATGTCCTTCGATGCCGACATGCTCCACGCGATCCGGGCGTCGCATCCCGATGTCGTCGTGGGCATGGTTTCCTGCCGCTTCGAGCGTGACGAAGACTGGGCGTGGCTGTCCGACGCCAAACGCGTGCATCTCGGCACCATGCCGGGCTTCGACGCGATCCGGCCCCACTTCGTGGGGTTCGATTGTCGCGATCTACCCGACAGCCGCCTCTCGGCCTTGCGGGATCGGCGCGCCTTGCCCATTCTCTCCTGGACCGTGCGCGACCAGGACATGGCCGACAGGCTGGACGGTCACGTCGATCAGATCATTTTCGAGGGTTTCCGGCCAACCACGCGATGACCGAGGCAAAATCGCAGCCAACCAAAACGCCGCAACAGGACGAAGCGCCGGGCTGCGGTGGCGGCGACCGGGTGATCGAGGTCGTCGGCGCCATCGCCGACATCGACCCGGCCGATTGGGACGGTTGTGCCAACCCCGAAACCGCGCCGGCGCGCGGTGCGACGCCCTCCGACAGTGCTTCGGAAGAAAGCTACAACCCCTTCATTTCACATGATTTTCTGAATGCGCTGGAAACCTCCGGCGCCGTCGGCGACGGTACTGGCTGGTATCCGCGCCATCTCGTGCTGCGCGACCGCGATGAAGGCCCGGTGCGGGCCGTCATGCCGGCCTATCTGAAGACCCATTCGATGGGCGAATATGTCTTCGATTATGGCTGGGCCGATGCCTATGAGCGCGCCGGCGGGCGCTATTATCCCAAGCTCCAGGTCAGCGTGCCGTTCACGCCGGCGACGGGGCGCCGGCTCCTGGTCAGGCCCGGCCCCGCGATGGCGGCGGACCGCGACGGGCTGATCGCCGGCGCGGTCGAACTCTGTCGCCAAGCGGGCGCCTCCTCGGCGCATTGGACCTTCGTACCCGAAGACGAATGGCATCATTTCGGCCAACGCGGTTTCCTGCAGCGCACCGACCGTCAGTTTCACTGGCAAAATGACGGCTATGCCGATTTCGACGCCTTCCTCGCCGCGCTGGCCTCGCGCAAGCGCAAGGCGATCCGCCGCGAACGCCGCGAGGCGCTGTCGGACGGCCTCGAAATCGACTGGCTGACCGGCGCCGACATCACCGAAGCCCATTGGGATGCCTTTTTCGGCTTCTATCTCGATACCGGCGCGCGCAAATGGGGCCGGCCCTATCTCAACCGCGCCTTCTTCAGCGCCGTGTCCCAGGCCATGGCCGACCGCATTCTGTTGGTCATGGCGCGCGATGGCGACCGCTATATCGCGGGGGCGCTGAACTTCATCGGCGACACCACGCTCTATGGCCGCCACTGGGGCGCGGTCGAGGATCGCCCCTTCCTGCATTTCGAGGTCTGCTACTACCAGGCCATGGATTTCGCCATCGCGCGCGGACTGGCTCGTGTCGAGGCCGGCGCCCAGGGCGAGCATAAATTGTCGCGCGGCTATCTGCCGGTGACGACCTATTCAGCCCATTACATCGCCGACCGGGGATTGCGCGAACCGGTCCGCCACTATCTCGACCAGGAGCGCGACGCGATCGCGCGCGAACAGAAGATCCTGTCCGACTACGCTCCGTTCCGGAAATCGGAGCAGACATGACCCGGTATCCCTTGACCGGGCGGCCCGGCTGACCAACTCTCCGGCCGACAAAGCAGGAGGACATCCATGACCGAGCCCGCCGCCTACGATCCCGAGAATATCTTCGCCAAGATCCTGCGCGGCGAGATCCCCTGCTTCAAGGTCTTCGAGGACGAGACGAGTTTCGCGTTCATGGACATCATGCCGCGCGCCCACGGCCATACGCTGGTCATCCCCAAGGCACCGGCGCGCAACCTGCTCGACATCGCCCCCGCCGATCTGTCGGCGCTGATCGTCAATGTGCAGAAAATCGCCATCGCGGCCAAGACGGCCATGCAGGCTGACGGCGTGACGCTGTCGCAGTTCAGCGAGGCGGCCGGCGGACAGGAAGTGTTCCATCTCCATTTCCACATCGTGCCGCGCCATGAGGGCGTCGCCATGAAGCCGCCCGCCTCGATCCGCGAAGACATGGACGTGCTCAAGGCCAATGCCGAGAAGATCATCGCCGCGCTGTAGCAATCCGTGTCGTGATTGAACCGATCAGAACACGGGATACTCCAGAACCAGCGTCATGCCGAGGAGCACGATGATGCCCGCGATGACGCCGACCGGCACGTTGTAGCGGGTCAGGAAGAACACCACGCCGCCGGTCACGAAGGCCGTGTAGCGGGCGATGTCGGGGATTTCGGCCAGCGCGCCGGGGGGTGCGACGACGAGCTTGGCGACGATGCCGGCGATCAGCGCGGTCGCCACCGCGCGCACCCAGCGCAGGATCTCGCTGTCGGTCGACAGCCGGCTCGCCGCCAGGACCCCGGCGAAGCGCCACATATAGGTCATCAGCACGCCGGCGAAGATGATCATGCCGAACATGACCCAGTCGACGGAAAAGGTCATGTGTGCCCCCGTAAAGAAGGTGGCACGACCCGGTCGATGAGATAGACCAGCGTGCCGCCGACGATGCCGGTCCACAATAGATCGAGATCGGAGCCGGTCAGGGCGAAGAGCGGGCCAAGAACGAGGCCGGCGAGAATGGCCCAGCGGTCGAGACGCTCACGGGCGCCGGCGGTCAGCGTCAGCGCGAAATAGATCGGCGTCATGAACAACAGCGCGCCCGACAGAAGCGCCGGCAGCGTGCCGGCGAGCTGATGGCCGATGGCGGTCGCCAGCGTGCTCATGCTCATCAGGCTGACGCCAACGCCGAAGAAATAGGCGCGCCGGTCGTCATCGGCGAGACGCGGCAGCGCCCGGAACGTCTCGACCCAGACCGTGATGGCGACGAAATGCGCCATCAGGAATTCGACCGGGTTCAGGCGGTGGCCCATGGCCGGGCGGAGATGCGGCAAGATCGCGACGACCATCGGCATCAACCGGCAGGCCGACAACGACACCGCGATGGCGGCCGCGATCAGCGCCACATCGGTGGCCAAGGCCTGGACCAGCACGACCTGGCTCGGCAGCGCCCAGATGAAGACCGTGGTGAACACCGCCTCACCGAGCGCGAAGCCGGATGCTTCGGCCAGCGCGCCATAGCCGATGAAGGACGAGAACAGGATCAGCCCCGGCAGGCTGACCCCGATCCGCGCACCGTCGAGAAAGGTCGCGCGCCAGCCGCGCGCGACCGGCGCCGCGATACTCACCGCTTGCGCCTAATCGGTCGTCAGCGGCACCTTGGGCACGCCGGAACCGCCGCCGCCCGGCTTCTTCTTGCCCGGCGGCTTGCGCGGCGTCTTCGGCTTTACCGTTTTGGCCTTGGCCTTCGCCGGCGTCTTGGCCTGGGGCTTGGCGGGCGCCTTCTTGGGGGCCGCCGGCTGACGCTTGGGCTCTTCGGGCAGATAGTCGAAGACGAGCTCGGTCGTGTCGTCGGCCGCCGGTCCGACATCGACACGCACGATCCCGCCGCCCTTGAGCCGGCCGAACAGCACTTCGTCGGCCAGCGGGGTCTTGATCTTGTCCTGGATGAGACGCGCCAGCGGACGCGCGCCCATGCGCGCGTCATAGCCGCGCTCGGCCAGCCAGCGGGTCGCGGCATCCGACAATTCGATGGTCACGCCGCGATCGGAAAGCTGCACTTCGAGCTGCAGCACGAATTTCTCGACCACCCGGTCGACCACCTCGGCGGGCAGCGGCTGGAACGGAATGATCGCGTCGAGCCGGTTGCGGAATTCCGGCGTGAACAGCTTATTGATCGCTTCCTCGTCCTCGCCCTCGCGGCGCGCCCGATTGAAGCCGATCGGCGGCTTGGCCATGTCGGCGGCGCCCGCATTGGTCGTCATGATGAGGACGATGTTGCGGCAATTGATCGTCTTGCCGTTGTGGTCGGTCAGCTTGCCGTGATCCATCACCTGCAACAGGATGTTGAACAGGTCCGGATGCGCCTTCTCGATCTCGTCGAGCAGCACCACCGAATGGGGATGCTGGTCGATGCCGTCGGTCAGAAGCCCGCCCTGGTCGAAGCCGACATAGCCCGGAGGCGCGCCGATCAGCCGGGACACGGTGTGGCGCTCCATATATTCGCTCATGTCGAAGCGCAGCAGTTCGAGCCCCATCAGGCTGGCGAGCTGGCGCGCCACCTCGGTCTTGCCGACGCCGGTGGGGCCGGAGAACAGGAACGCGCCAATCGGCTTTTCGTGATCACGCAGGCCCGCGCGGGCGAGCTTGATGGCCGAGGACAGCGCATCGATGGCATGCTCCTGACCGTAGACCACGTGCTTCATGTTGGTTTGAAGGTGTTCGAGCACCGTCGAATCGTTCTTCGAGACCGATTTCGCCGGGATCCGCGCCATGCGCGCGATCGTGTCCTCGATCTCCTTGAGACCGATGGTGCGCTTGCGCCGCGACTGCGGCAGCAGCATCTGGGAGGCGCCGGATTCATCGATCACGTCAATCGCCTTGTCCGGCAGCTTGCGGTCGTGCAGATAGCGGTCCGCGAGTTCGACCGCTCCCTTGATGGCATCGCCCGTATAGCGCACGCCGTGGAAATCCTCGTAATAGGGCTTCAGCCCCTTGAGGATCTTGACCGCGTCGGTGACGGAGGGTTCGGGCACGTCGATCTTCTGGAAGCGGCGCACCAGCGCCCGGTCCTTCTCGAAATACTGCCGGTATTCCTTATAGGTGGTCGAGCCAATGCAGCGCAGTTCGCCCGACGCAAGGGCCGGCTTCAGCAGGTTCGAGGCATCCATCGCGCCGCCCGACGTCGCGCCAGCGCCGATCACGGTATGGATCTCGTCGATGAACATGATCGCGCCGGGATAGGCCTCGATCTCCTTGACGACCGCCTTGAGGCGTTCCTCGAAATCGCCGCGATAGCGCGTGCCGGCGAGCAGCGCGCCCATGTCGAGCTGGAAGATCGTGCTTTCCTTCAGCACTTCCGGCACGTCGCCGTCGACGATGCGCCGCGCCAGCCCCTCGGCGATGGCGGTCTTGCCGACGCCGGGATCGCCGACGAGCAGCGGATTGTTCTTCGAGCGCCGGCACAGGATCTGGATGGTGCGCTGCACCTCGCCGTCGCGGCCGATCAGCGGATCGATGCGGCCTTCGCGCGCCTTCGTATTGAGGTCGATGCAATAGGCGTCGAGCGCGTCCGCCTTGCGGCCATTGTCCTCGTCCTCAGCGGCGGTGTCCTCTGCGCCGCGCGCGCCGCGCGGCTCGCTCAGGCCCGGCCGCTTGGCGATGCCGTGGCTGATGAAATTGACTGCGTCATAGCGCGTCATGTCCTGTTCCTGGAGGAAATAGGCGGCATGGCTTTCGCGCTCGGCGAAGATCGCGACCAGCACATTGGCGCCGTTCACCTCGTCGCGGCCCGACGACTGGACATGGATCACCGCGCGCTGGATGACGCGCTGGAAACCGGCGGTCGGCTTGGCTTCGGCGGTGGCGTCGATCACCAGATTGGCGAGTTCGGTATCGACATAATCGGTCAGATTGGCGCGCAACACGTCGAGATCGACATTGCAGGCGCGCATGACGGCCACCGCATCGTCGTCCTCGGTGAGCGCCAGGAGAAGATGTTCGAGCGTGGCATATTCCTGACGCCGCTCATTGGCGAGCGCCAGGGCGCGGTGAAGGGCTTGTTCGAGGCTGCGCGAGAAAGAGGGCAAACGGGGCTCCTATTTCTTCTCCATGATGCACTGGAGAGGATGCTGATGCTTGCGGGCGAAGTCCATGACCTGCGTCACTTTGGTCTCGGCGACTTCGTAGGAAAAAATGCCGCACTCGCCGACGCCGTTCTGGTGCACGTGCAGCATGATCTGGGTGGCGTCCTCGCGGGTCTTGTTGAAGAACCGTTCGAGCACGTGCACGACGAATTCCATCGGCGTGTAGTCGTCGTTCAGCAACAGGACACGATAGAGGCTCGGCTTCTTCGTCTTCGGCCGCGTCTTGGTGACGGTGCCGATCTGCATGTCGTCATCGTCGTCGGACCGGTCCGGGCCCAGCGTCACGCGGAACCGGTGCGCCGAAACGCCGATCGGCCGGCCCACGCCGTCGTGCCGGCTTTGTTGTCTTGCTCTCACGCCATCGACCCCACGATGGCCGCGACCCGTCGTCCGCGACCCTTTGTCGGAATGATATTGCAGTGCCGCCGCGGACCGCCTGCGGCGCGCGACACGCCGATCCCGGGAGGAAGAGCGCGTCGGTCCCGATCCTCATGTCAGGCCGTGCGGCGGCATCGGGCGTTAAGATAGTCACGCCGCGCGGGCGATGGAAGACCCCAGAAGGTCGATCCCCCCGGACGCGAGGCCGCGCGGGCCCCGTTTCACGATCCGGAACCGGCCTGCCCGTCCGATCCGCCGGTCGCGGCGGAGGCGGCCGTCCGGCCCGGCCAAAGGCGTCCCGTCCGGGCGCAATAGGCGTCATAGGCCGCGCCGAAGCGGTCGCGCATCATCTTCTCCTCATAGGGCATGCGGACAAGATACATGATGGCGAAGGCAACCGGGCCGGACAGCCCGGCGATCCAGTTGTGCACGAGAAGCGGCTGGACGAGGAAGATCAGCCAGATCGCCGCATACATGGGATGGCGGATGCGCGCATAGACGCCGGAGGTCACGAGGCCGTGATCAGCGCGCAGTTCGGTGGTGACGCTCCAGTTCCGGCCGAGATCGGCATGGCTGCGCCAGAACAGCCAGTAGGCCGGAACGAGGACCACGGCGCCGACGATGACCGCCCAATCGGGCAGGCGGTAATCGGCGAAACCGAACAGCCCGGTCGCGAGATGGATCACCGGCAGAACCGATCCGCCGATCGCGACCAGCGCGAGCAAGACCTTCTCGGTGACGACCGCCCGCCTGTCGACGATGCGGTTGGCCGCAATGCTCCTGGCATAGGGCCGGCGAATGGCCATCAGCACGAGGAGGGCGACGATCCAGACCAGCGAGCCCCAGCCATTGACCTGCCAACGCCAGACGGCGAGGCCGACCAGGCCCAGGGAGACGAGCAGCAGCACAAGGCGGAGTGCCATGTTCACGACGCAAGGCCCCGTGAGCGATCCAAGACCCTCTCATCGTCGGGCAGTCGACCGCCGCCGTCAATGCAAATGCAACGCATTTGCAAGAACGAAGCGCGTTCTTGGTCGCGCAGCATGACCAATCTGCAACGAAAAAGGCCCGGTCGGAGCGACCGGGCCTTCTCGGCGCGTCAAAACGCCGCGTGAATGCCGGAGCTTACTTCGCCGACTTGGCGACGATGCCTTCGATCGGCTTGTAGGCTTCCTTGCTCATGTCCATGAAGATCTCGTTCATCTTCGTGATCTGGCCGACCATGCCTTCATAGGCGGTCTTGAGGTAGTCGGTCTGGACTTCCATGGCCTTGTCGATGGACTTCGCGGCCATCATCTTTTCGAGCGCGGCGGTGCCGTCCTCGAAGCTCTTCTTCTGGTAGTCGGCAACCTCGACGGCGATCGCCTGCATGTTCTTCGACATCGCGCCGAAGCTGCTCATCGCCAGATCCATGTTTTCCTTGCCGAGCTTCTGCATATCTTCAAGCGTGTTCATCGCATTTCTCCTCACCGCATATGCCGACGCCCGCGCCCTGCGGAACGTCCCGATGTCATACCGCTAACCGCTAATGTTGCAGTGCACAATTTCATATATGTAATGTTGCACTCACGTCAAGTTGTTTTGTGCGTTGCAGCAATCGCCGCCCTGCTGTCGCCGCCTTTACGGTTTTCTAACCGCGTCTGCCTAGCGTGACCGATGGGTGGGGTGTCGGAGCGTTAGTCCGATACCCGGGCCGCGTTTTCGGTCCGAAGTCAGTATTGGTAGCGTAGAGTAGCGGGGCAGACCGTATGCGGGTCGCACCTTTCCCGCCGGAAGCTGGCCATGGCCGGCATCGTCCGGCGTTCGCCGTGTTGACGGCCAGGGTCACCAAATTCGTCCGGAATAGCGTTGTCGCGGGTGCCTGCCTCCTGGCCGGCCTGTCGGCGGCGCATGCCGGCCCCAATGGCGAGCGCTATGCCGCGATCGCCATCGACGGCAATACCGGCGAGGTCGTCTTCGCGCGCAATGCCGACGATCTGCGCTATCCGGCCTCGCTGACCAAGATCATGACGCTCTATCTCATGTTCGAGGCGGTCGAGCAGGGGCGGTTCACGCTCGACAGCAAGCTGCCGGTCTCGGCCTATGCGGCGGGACGTCCGCCGTCGAAGATCGGCGTGCGCGCCGGCCAGACGATCCGGGTCGAGGACGCCATTCTGTCGCTGGTGACGAAATCCGCCAATGACGTGTCGGTCGTCATCGCCGAGGCGATCGCCGGCAATGTCGAGGAATTCGCCAAGATGATGAATGCGCGCGCCCAGTCGATCGGCATGACGCGCACCACCTTCCAGAACCCGCATGGCCTGCCCAACCGCGCCCAGGTGACGACGGCGCGCGACATGGCCGTTCTGGGGCGCAGCATCCAGTGGCGTTTTCCCGAATTCTACAAATATTTCGCCACCCGCAATTTCCGTTATCGCGGCACCAATTACCGCAACCACAACCGGCTGCTCGGCCGGGTCGCCGGCGTCGACGGCATCAAGACCGGCTTCATCCGGGCGTCCGGCTTCAATCTCGTCGCAAACATGGTGCGCAACCGCCGGCATGTCGTGGCCGTCGTGATGGGCGGGCGCTCCGGCGCCAGCCGCAATGCCGAGATGGAGCGCGTGCTGGGCCTCGCCTATAAGCGGGTCAAGCCGTTCGACCAGCCGCTCGTCGCGTCGAGCCCGCGCCCGTTGTCGCTGGCGACGCTGCCGCTGCCGCGTCCCAATCCGCTGGCCGCCAATGTCGTGGCGACGGTGCCCGGCGCGACCAGGCTGCAGCCGACCTCGCCGACCCAGCGCCTGTTCGTCGACCCGGCGACCGGCGGGCTGCAGATCGCCCGCGCCCAGCCCGTCAGCAAGCCGGCCGTCCTGCCGGCCCAACCGCCCCAGCCCCGCGCCGCGCCGCAGCAGGTCGTGGCGCAGGCCACGGGACAAACGGCGCCGGCCCAGTTCGGCTCGATCGAGGAACTGACCCGCGCGATCTCCGCCAACAGCGCGGCCATGCCCGCGAGCCCGGCCGTGCAGGCGCTGGCCCCGGCCGCGCCCGCCGCCAATGTGCCCGTCCCGACCGTTCCGGTCCCGGCGGCGCCGGTTCAGACGGCATCTGTCGCGACGCCCCCGACCACGACCGCGCAGGCCGCGCCGCGATCGATCGACGATCTGCTGACGGCATCGGTCTCGACCACGCGGATCACCGTGCCCTCGCGGGTGATCACGTCGGACGGCCGGCTTCTGACGCCGCCCATGCCGGCCGCCCAGCCTGCCCAAATCGCCGCGCAGCCGGTTCCGGCCGTGGCCCCGGCCCAGCCCGTTCAGGCTGCCGTTATCGCCCCGGCCGCGCCTCCCGCCCCGGCGCCGGCCGCGCCGCCGCCGAGCGGCTGGTTCATCCAGATCGGCGCCTATAACGACGAAGCCAGCGCGCTCAGCCGCATGGACAGCGCAAGGCGCGTCGCCGAGCGCTGGCTGTCCGACGCCGCCCCCTATACCGAGACCGTCGACAAGAACGGCCGCACGCTGTGGCGCGCCCGTTTCGCCGGCCTCGAACGCGCCGCCGCGCGGGCCGCCTGCGATCATCTCAAATCGCGGGACTTCGGCTGCTTCGCGCAGGAGCTCTGAAGGTGCGCGGTGGCATGCGGGACAGGGGCACGGGCCGCGTGACTAACCGAGGATCGAGCGCCCCGACGGGTTTTTCAGCGCATGCGGACCGGGACACCGGTTCACATTTCGGCTGACAGCGCTTCAGGAGCCAACACCATGCCGACGCAGCAAAATCTCTTTCGCTTCGTTGATCTTGGCGGCGATATAGGTCGATCCGCCCTGGTCCGGATGCATGCGCTTCATCAGCCGGCGGTGAGCCTCCCGGATATCGTCAACGCTCGCCCCGGGCATAAGCCCAAGAATCTGCTCGGCCTCCTGCGGCGTCATTGGACCGTCGCCCGCCCCGACCGGTCCCTGCCCCGCCGCCGCGTCCGCCTCCATGTCGTCTCGCCATCCGGGCGCCCGGCCGTCCAGATAAGCCTCTAGAAGCGCCCGGCTCTGGTCATCGCCATCGGCATGCAGCCCGATGATATCGGCGACCGACATCTCCGACAGCCAGCGGCCCTGATGCGGGCCGACCAGAACCTCACCGTCCATCTCGCCGCTGTCGTGGTCGAGCGTCATTTCGACAAGGGATGACCGCACCCGCGACGCCTGACCGCCGCTGCGGTTGACGCGGGCGCCGAAACTCGACGGCCCGCCGAGCGGCCGCCTGAGACCGAGAATACTCAGCGCGAACATCGCCAACGGCACCGCGATCAACCAGCGCCCGGCGATGGCGAAGACCGCCGCCAGGATCAGCAGGAAACCGCCGCCGCCGATGCGCAGAACCTGGGCGAGCGCGCGCGGATCAGTGCCGACGAACCAGCGCAACAGCAACAGCACGCAGACGATGAGGATGATCCCGAGAAGGAAAGCGCTCATTTGCGTCCGGGCAGCTGTTTCAGGAGAAGCCGGCTCTCGTTCGACCGGCGGCCGCGATGTTCGAGCGCGGCGACCCCGCCGGTGGCATAGACCGCGACGGCAGACAGGAGTTCACGCAGCTGGCCCGGCGAATTGGGGTCGAACCGGCACCAGGCGCCGCCGGTCAGCCGCGCGATCTCGCGGAAGGCGCGCTCGGCGATCGGGTCATGGCCTTCCTGGAACATGAAGGCCGGCACCTTGAGAAGCCCGAGTTCGCCGGCCACGGCGCACAGATCGTCGATGCGCTCCTCCATGGCGTCGCCGACATAGACGAGCGCCGAGACCCGGTCCTTCGCCGCTTCCTTCCTGGTATGCGACAGGACACGGCCGATCTGGGTATGCCCGCCCCGGCAATCGATCCGGGTCATCAGATCGGTCAGCCGCTTGGGATTATCGACCCAGGGCGAGGCGCGACACTCGCCGAAACCGCGAAAATAGATGAGCTTGATATCGAGCCCGCCGATGGCGACGGTCTCGCGGAACATCTCGGCCTGAAGCTGGCAGGCCCGGTCCCAGGTTGGCTGGCGGCTCATCGTCGCGTCGAGCGCGAAGACGAGGCGGCCGCGCGCTTCACCGGTCGGCCGGGCGCGCCGGCGGGCTTCCGACACGAAGGCGGCGATGTCGGCGTCGCTGCTGCGGTCGACGGCCGTGCCGCCGGTTTCGGCGAGCGGCCGGTCGCCCGCCATCGGCGCCGGGTTCGTCTTGAAGCCGCTCTTGCCTTGTTTGGTCGCCATGATCCGTCAGAAATCGTGATCCGTCAGAGGTGGGGTGCTGGGCAGCGATCGCAAGGCCATCATCTTGCGCGGCAATCGTCCCGCGAGGCAATCGCGGCGCTTCGCCGCGCCGCGCCGACGTCATCAGGCCCGGCGGCCTCCACCTCCAGCGCCATCCGGGCTTGCGTGCCGCCCCATCCCCACCAGAGCATCAAGCGTTCGGATGGGACCGGCCAATTCGATCACGTCGACTTTTGCTTGGGCCGTTCTATCAGGCTCGGATCGGCGGCCACAAGGCGGTTGTGACATCTATTGATCTACAGCGATATCGCGGCTCGGACCGGGCTGTCACCGGCATTTCGGCCATTTGTCATACCCCTGACATCTCGCAAAGGTTGTTTAGCCAAGAAATCAGCCAGTCTGGCGCCAACCGACCACCCCTTTTCGAAAGCAAGAGATGGCGATGAGCACCGCGACCTCCACGACCGAGCACGACCTGGCGCAGCCGCAGACCGTCCAGGGCTGGATCGACGAACAGCCGAACTGGCGCGACGGCACCACCGTCGACACCACGCCGATGACGGGCATGCAGTTGCGCATCTGGGCGCTGGCCGCTGCCGGTAAGTTCTTCGAGGGCATGGTCGTGTTCATGACCGGGGTGGCGCTGCCGCTGATCGCCTTCGAATTCGGCCTCAACGCGTTTCAGCACGGTCTGGTCACGGCGGCCTCGCTGTTCGGCATTCTCATTGGGGCGAGCCTGCTCGGCGGGTTGGCGGATTCGGTCGGGCGCCGGACGATGTTCATCGCCGAGATGATCATCTTCACGGTGTTTCTGATCGCGGTCTGTTTCAGCCCGAACTTCACGTTTCTCCTCATCTGCCTGTTCGGCCTCGGCGTGGCGCTCGGCTGCGACTATCCGACCGCGCATGTCATGATCTCAGAGACGATCTCGTCCAAGGTGCGCGGCCGGCTGGTCCTGTCGGCCTTCGGCTTCCAGGCGGTCGGCGCCCTGTTCGGCACGCTCGTCGGCTATCTCATCCTGGCGAATATCCAGGAAATCGAGGCCTGGCGTTGGATGTATGCGGTCGCCGTCATCCCCGCCGTGATCGTCATCCTGCTCCGCTTCACGGTCATCGAAAGCCCGCACTGGTTGCATGAACGAGGCCGCAAGTCGGACGCGGAATCGAGCGTCCTCAAGCTTCTCGAGCGCAAGCCCGCCTATCCGCGCAACGTCAAGCTCACCGAGCCCGAGCCCGACAATGGCGGGGCGCACGGCATTCGCGGCTATGCGGCGCTGTTTTCCAAGAAGAACCGCAAGGCGACGATCCTCGCCTCGGTGCCCTGGTTCCTGCAGGATCTCGGCACCTATGGCATCGGCATCTTCACGCCGGTGATCCTGGCCACCGCCATCGGCCAGCGCAAGGAACACGCCACCAGCGTCGCCGACATCGTGCAGAACGACATGCTGGCGGCCAAGGGCGCCGCGGTGATCGACGTGCTGCTGATCGTCGGCATCCTGTTCGCCATCTTCCTGGCCGACCGGCTCGGGCGCATTCCGCTGCAGACGCTCGGCTTCGTCGGCTGCGCGGCGGGCCTCGCGATCGCCGCCATGTCGACCGGCTTCGACGGCACGACCCAGACGATCATGATCTTCGTCGGCTTCATGCTGTTCAACTTCATGACCAATATGGGCCCGAACGCGCAGACCTATCTGATCGCCGGCGAGGTGTTCCCGACCGAAATCCGCGCCAAGGGCGCGGGCTTCGCGGCCTCCTTCGCCAAGGTCGGCGCGGTGACCACCGCCTTCCTGTTCCCGATCCTCCTGGTGCAGATCGGCACCGGCACGCTGTTGTGGATCCTGGTTGGCACGTCGCTTCTCGGCGCCGTCGTGACCTGGTGGTTCCGCATCGAGACCGCCGGCAAGAACCTCGAAAAGCTGCACGACTGACAGGCGCGGCCGACCCGCCGGACCGGCGCTCAGATCAGCCCGAGCTCGGCGAGATCGCGGCGCATCTCGGCGGGCATGTCGCCTGCCCCCTGCGACATCGCGAGATCGGGCGGCGCGTCGGCCTCGGTGAGATAGCGCCAGCCCTGGAACGGCCGGCGCGGGCGCGGACTGACGAGATGAAGCGTCGGTTCAAGCACGATGTCGCAGCGGGTGATGCCGTCCTTGTCGACCACGGGCCTCAGGTCGAGCACGCGCTGGCGGCATTGGATCGTCCCCTTGATCACCCAGTAGAGCGATCCGCCGTCGAGGATCTCGGCGGCGCGTTTCGGCCGCTGCCGCGTCGTGTGATATTGCTCGACCGGGGCCCCGCGCGCCTCGCGCTCGGCGATCCGCGACGCGATCCAGGTTTCGAGATCCTCGACCGAGTCCGCGCCAACACAGAGCTTGATGAGATGCAGGGTCATGCGGCCAAGCCTATCAGACAGGTGGCGGCATGCTATCCATCCCGCATGGCACAACGGGCGATTATCCCCATCTCGACCGGTGCCATTCGGCAACGCGACCCCTAGACGTCTTTCTGTTTAGCCCGAAGCGCCTGATCCTTGGCATGCCATTGCCGGACGTGTTCCGGCAAGCAGTTCTGCCCCCGGGACAAGCCCGGAGGTGGCGACGCGCGAACACCCGTCAAACGCGTCCGCTTGAACGTGCATAAGCCTAGGCCGGCGGTGCCTCGGCGCTATCCGCCGCGTCCGCGTCGTCATCGGCGGAGATGATGCCGATGCGGGCGATCAGATCGCCCTCGCCCACCTGATCGCCATCGGCGACGCATGTCTCAGCGACGACGCCGTCGGATACGGCGAGAACGGCATGTTCCATCTTCATCGCCTCGACCACCGCGAGCTTGTCGCCGCGCGCCACGACATCGCCTTCCGCGACGAAGACGGTCACCACGCGGCCATGCATCGGCGCGCGGACCTGGGAGCCGTCGCCGGCATCGGCGGCGTCGAGGTCCTGCGTCTGGCGCAGGACCTCGTATTGCCGACCGTCGACGAGCACCAGCACGCCCTCGTCGATATCGACCATGTCCGCCTCGATCGCGGCTTCGGCATCGTCTGCGTTGGTGTCATCGGCAGGCGCGCCGTCGGCCGCGATCGGGCGCAATAGCGGCCCGTCCGCCGACCAGGAGAAATGAACGAGGCGCGGGCTGCCGTCGACCAGAAGCGGCAAGCCGGCATCGGGGCGCGGAGCGAGCGAGAAGCCATCCGCGACGGCCCAGGGCGAGGTTTCCGGGGCGCCCCGCGCCCGCGCCAGCGCGTCGGACGTCTCGCGCTCGGCCTCGATCAACCGCCAGGCGCCGAGCATGGCCGCCGCATCGGCTTCGCCGTCGGCCGGCGCGGTCAGCGCCTCGAGCCGGTCGTCGATGAAGCCTGTGTCGAAATCGCCGGCGCGGAAATCCGCTTCCCGCGCCAGCCGTCCGAGAAAGCCGATATTGGTCTTCGGCCCGGCCACCAGCGTCGCGTCGAGCGCGTCGCCGAGCCGATCGAGCGCGCCGTCGCGCGTGTCGGCATGGACGATCAGCTTGGCGATCATCGGATCGTAGAAAGGCGACACCATGTCGCCCTCGCGCACGCCGGTGTCGATCCTGAGCCCGTCCTGCTCGGCGAAATCAAGCGCGTGCAACTGTCCGGTCGAAGGCAGGAACTGATTACCGGGATCTTCCGCGTAGAGCCGCGCCTCGACCGCATGCCCCATCAGCGGGATATCGGCTTGCGCGAGCGGCAACGGATCGCCGGCGGCGATGCGCAACTGCCATTCGACGAGATCGAGCCCGGTGATCGCTTCGGTCACAGGATGTTCGACCTGGAGGCGGGTATTCATCTCCATGAAGTAGAACGGGGTGTCGTCATGCAGCGGCGCGCTGCCGTCGACGATGAACTCGACCGTGCCGGCGCCGGCATAGTCGACCGCCTTGGCGGCCGCCACGGCGGCCTGTCCCATGCGCGCGCGCAAGCCCTCCGTCATGCCCGGCGCGGGGGCTTCCTCGATGACCTTCTGGTGGCGGCGTTGCAGCGAGCAATCACGCTCGTGAAGATGCACCGCCGCCCCTTTTCCGTCGCCGAAGACCTGGATCTCGATATGGCGGGGGGCTGCGACGAATTTCTCGATCAGCACACGGTCGTCGCCGAAGGCGGCCTTGGCCTCGCGCTTGGCGCCGGCCAGCGCCTCGTCGAAGCTGATCTGCTTGTCGACCCGGCGCATGCCCTTGCCGCCGCCGCCGGCCACCGCCTTGATCAATACCGGATAGCCGATCTCATAGGCCTTCTCGCGCAGGAAGTCGGTTTCCTGCCGGGCGCCGTGAAAACCGGGCACCACGGGCACGCCGGCCTGTTCCATCAACGCCTTGGCCTGATCCTTGAGCCCCATGGCGCGGATCGCCGAAACGGGCGGACCGACGAAGACGATGCCCGCCCTGGCGCAAGCCTCGGCGAAAGCCGCGTTCTCCGACAGAAAGCCGTAGCCGGGATGGATCGCCTCGGCGCCGGCCTCGCGGGCTGCCGCGATGACCTTGTCGATCGCGAGATAGCTGTCGGCGGCCGGTGCCGGGCCGATCCGTACCGCGCGATCTGCGACCGCGACATGCAGCGCGTCGCGATCGGCGTCGGAATGGACGGCGATGGTTTCGATGCCGAGGCGGGCCGCCGTCCGCATGACGCGGACGGCGATCTCGCCGCGATTGGCGATGAGGAGCGAGCGAAACATGGCCGCTGTCTATCACCGGCTGCGGGCGAGGCAAAGCGCTTGCCGCCCCCTTGTGACCGGGATTTTCGACGTCGCGGGGCCGACTACGCCTTCAGCCCCTCATTGGCCAGCGCGCCTTTCAGATCGAGCGGGATCTTCAGATAGTGCACGCCATTGGCTTCCGCCTCCGGGAACCGGCCGGCGCGGATATTGGTCTGGATCGAGGGCAGGAGAAGGCGCGGCACGGCGAGCGTCGCATCGCGCGCCTCGCGCATCTCGACATAGGCGTCCTCGCTCACCCCGCCCTTGAGATGGATGTTGCTGGCGCGTTCCTCGGCCACGGTCGTCTCCCAGGCATAGACGTCGCGGCCCGGCGCCTTGTAGTCGTGGCACATATAGAGCGTGGTGGTCTCCGGCAGCGCCAAGACCCGCTGGATCGAGCGATAGAGCGTGCGCGCGTCGCCGCCGGGAAAGTCGCAACGGGCGGTGCCGAAATCCGGCATGAACATCGTGTCGCCAACAAAGGCGACCTCGCCCATGTGATAGGTCAGGCAGGCCGGCGTATGGCCCGGCGTGTGCATCACTTCGACCGCGATATCACCGATCGTGAAGGTCTCGCCGTCGACGAACAGATGGTCGAAATCGCTGCCGTCGGTCTTCAGCGTCTCATCGTTGAAGACCGGGCGGAAGATCTGCTGAACTTCCTTGATATGCTCGCCGATGCCGATCTTGGCGCCGCTGCGCGCCTTGATGAAGGGCGAACCCGACAGATGGTCGGCATGGGCATGGGTTTCGAGCGACCAGATCACGGTCAGGCCCTTCTCGGCCGCGCGGTCGAGGATCGCCTCGACGCTGTCGAGCGAGACCTGGCCCGAGGCCATGTCGAAATCGAGCACCGGATCGATCACGGCGGCGTGCTTGGTTTCGGGGTCCCAGACGAGATAGCTTACCGTGTTGGTCGGCTCGTCGAAGAAGGCTTCGACCTCGGGCGTCTGCACCAAGGCCGCAGGGTGCGTATCGCGTGCGGTGGCTGTCATCTTGTCGTCTCCCGGATTGCGTTCGATCACGATTGTGTATCTGTCGGAGGCTTGCGCCGATCCTGTGGCAAACGCTTAAGGGCGAGCCCTCTTGCGCTGCCGCTGAAGCATGATATATAAGAACTCACTTAAATTAGGAAGAGATGAAATAACATGGCTGATCTTCGTCTCCCCGGCGCGATGGCCGGCGAACAGGGGCTGGCCGATCCCGTCCTGTCGATGGCCGATCTCGCCCAGCTCGAAGCCAAGGCCGCCGAAGCGGCCCATGTCCTGCGCCTTCTTGGCAATGACCGGCGCCTTCTGGTGCTGTGCCATCTGATCGGGGCGCGCGAGATGACGGTCAACGGCCTCGCCGAGGTTGTCGGCATCAGCCAGTCGGCGCTGTCGCAACATCTCGCCAAGCTGCGCGAGGACGGCATCGTCACCTATCGCCGCGAGGGGCAGACGCTGCATTACCGCGTCGCCGACCCGCGGATCGAGCAGCTCATCGTCACGCTCAAGGCGCTGTTCTGCCCTGACTAACGCAATCACTGACGCCACCGCGCTTTCGTTCCACCCCCGCTTCGGCCCCGACCGGCCGGCCATCGAAGGATATCGTTCATGACCCCGCAGCACATCACCGTCACCGATGCCAAGGCTCTCATCGATCAGGGCGCGCTCCTCGTCGATGTGCGCGAGGCCGACGAGCATGCCCGCGAGAGCATCCCCGGCGCCAAGCTCATCCCGCTGTCGCGGATCGCCGGCGGCACGCCGGATCTCGGCGACGCGCGTCAGGTCGTGTTCCATTGCCGGTCTGGCGGGCGCACCGATGCCGCGGCCGACCATCTCGTCGGCCGCGACGGCGTCGAAACCTTCATCATGGATGGCGGCATCGACGCCTGGCGCAAGGCCGGGCTCGGCACGCGGAAGGATGCCTCTCAGCCGATCGAACTGATGCGCCAGGTGCAGATCGCGGCCGGCCTGTTGATCCTCATCGGTGTCGTCGGCGGCGCCCTGATCCATCCCGTCTTCTATGCCCTGGCCGGCTTCGTCGGCGCCGGGCTGGCCTTCGCCGGCATCACCGGTTTCTGCGGCATGGCGCGGCTTCTGAAGGTCATGCCCTGGAACCGCCGCGCCCCGGTCACGCCGCTGAACGCCAGCGCCTAAGGACCTGTCTTCAACGCCCGGCAAGAAGCCTTAACGGCCTGACCGGGCGTCCCCCCAAAAGTCTCCATCCGCCCGAACGGCATCACCGCGCCGGCACCCCGCCGGCGCGAACGGATATCCCATGGTCGATCTCACCCTCGCAACCGAAGCGCTGTCGATCGGATCGGGCGGCCTCGTCGGCTTCTCGCTCGGCCTTGTCGGCGGCGGCGGATCCATCCTCGCCGTGCCGCTTCTGGCCTATGTCGTCGGCGTCGCGCCGGCCCATGCGGCGATCGGCACCAGCGCGCTGGCCGTCGGCGCCAATGCCGCGGTCAATCTCTGGGGCCATGCCTGGGCCGGCAAGGTGAAATGGCGCTGCGCGGCGGTGTTCGCGCTTGCCGGCCTGCTCGGCGCCTATCTCGGCTCGACGGTCGGCAAGATGGTTGACGGCCAGGCACTGATCGGCCTGTTCTCCATCGTCATGGTGGCAACGGGCATCGCCATGCTGCGTCCGCGCAAGACCCCCGGCGACGCCGAGGTCCGGCTGACGCGGCGGAGCGCGGCCGCTTTGCTGCCCAAGCTCATCGGCATCGGGCTCGCCACCGGGCTTCTGGCCGGTTTCTTCGGCATCGGCGGCGGGTTCCTGATCGTGCCCGGGCTGATGCTCGCCACCGGCATGCCGATCATCAATGCGGTGGCCTCCTCGCTCGTCGCGGTGTCGGCCTTCGGCTTCATGACGGCGGCGAACTATGCCGTCTCGGGCCTGATCGACTGGCCCGTCGCCGGCCTGTTCCTGATCGGCGGCGTCATCGGCGGGGTTCTTGGCGGCATGGCGTCACGCCGGCTCGGCCAGCGCCGCAACACGCTGCAGCGCGTCTTCGCCGGCCTCATCTTCGTGGTCGCGGCCTATGTCGCCGCCAAGGGACTGGGCCTCATCTGAGGCGCAAGCCCCGGCCCTCAGAATCCGAACAGGATGATCGCCAGCACGAGGCCGGCGAGAAACAGCGTCTGCGCCACGATCAGAACGATCGCCTTGCCGCCGACCTGCGCCATCGCCTTGAGCGATGTCTTCATGCCGAGCGCCGCGATCGCGGTGATCAGGCACCAGCGCGAGACCTCCTCGATGACATGGCGCACTGGTTCGGGGATCAGCCCGAGGCTCGTCACGACGACGAGGACCGCGAAGCCGATCAGGAACAACGGAATGCCGGCCGGCCCCTGGGCGGCGCCGAGACCGTCCTTGGCGCGGCCGAACAGGAAGGCGATGATCAGCACGATCGGCAGCAGCATCGCCACCCGCAACAGCTTGGTGAAGGTCGCGATGTCGCCGGTCTCGGGCGAGACCGAATAGCCCGCCCCCACCACCTGGGCGACGTCGTGAATGGTGCCGCCGAGGAAGATCCCGGCATCGCGGTGGTCGAAGTCGAGAAGCCCGGTCACGACCGGATAGAGCACCATGGCGATCGTCGACAGGGTGGTCACGCCGATGACGGTGAACAGGGTGTTGCGCTCGGCCTCCTTGTCCTTGGGTAGGACCGAGGAAATGGCCAGCGCCGCCGAGGCGCCGCAGATCGCCACCGCCCCGCCGGTCAGCGCGCCGAACTGGTTGTTAAAGCCGAGGAGCCGCGCCAGCACGACGCCGAAGGCGAGCGTCGCCACGACCGCGCTCGCCACCATGACGACCGGCGTCCAGCCGAGCGCCAGGATTTCCTCGAAGGTCAGCCGCACGCCGAGCAGCGCCACCCCGATCCGCAGGACCTGCCGCCCGGCGACGTCGATCCCGGCCCGGCAGGGGCCTTCCTCATGCAGGAAATGAAAGGCGATGCCGATCAGCAGCGCGAACAGCATGACCGGGCCGCCATAATTGTTGGCGACGAACATCGACGCCATGGCGATGACCAGCGATACGGCGAGGCCCGGCAATAGAGGCCGCCAACGCTCCAACACCCCGGTCCCGACAGTCATCCGCACGCGCTTCCCCCGACCCCGCGCCAGCTCCGGCGCTCATATCCCAATTTTGCCGCGTGAAACATGCCGGCGCGCGGAACAGGCAGCAACCGCGCGGCCGCATGGCAGGGGCGCGAACGCCCTGCCCCGCTCACATCCGGAACACGCCGAAGCGGGTTTCGGGGATCGGCGCGTTCAGCGTCGCGCCGAAGGCGAGCCCGAGCACGCGGCGGGTTTCGCGCGGCGTGATGATGCCGTCGTCCCACAATCGCGCCGTCGCGTAATAGGGATGGCCCTCTTCGTCGTAGCGGGTGCGGATCGGCGCCTTGAAGGCGTCTTCCTCCTCGGCCGACCAGGCGCCGCCATCGGCCTCGATATTGGCGCGCTTGACGGTGGCAAGCACGCTGGCCGCCTGTTCGCCCCCCATGACCGAAATGCGCGCATTCGGCCACATGAACAGAAAGCGCGGGCTGTAGGCGCGGCCGCACATGCCGTAATTGCCGGCACCGTAGGAGCCGCCGACGATCACCGTGATCTTGGGCACCTTGGCCGAGGCGACGGCGGTGACGAGCTTGGCGCCGTCCTTGGCGATGCCGCCGGCTTCATATTGCCGGCCGACCATGAAGCCGGTGATGTTCTGCAGGAAGAGCAGCGGAATGCGCCGCTGGCAGCACAGTTCGACGAAATGGGCGCCCTTCAGCGCCGATTCGGAATAGAGGATACCGTTATTGGCGACGATGCCGACCGGAATGCCCCAGATATGGGCGAAGCCGGTGACCAGCGTCGTGCCGTAGAGCGCCTTGAACTCGTCGAAGACCGAGCCATCGACGAGGCGGGCGATCACTTCGCGGATATCATATTGCGTCGACAGCGCGCTCGGCACCACGCCGTCCAGTTCGGCCGGGTCGTAGGCCGGATCGACCGGCGCATGGCGCGGCACGCCGCCGGGGCTCGGCTCGGTGAGATGGCCGACGATGCGGCGGGCCGTTTCAAGAGCCTGATCGTCGTTCGCCGCCAGATGGTCGGCGACGCCGGACTGGCGGGCATGCAGGTCGCCGCCGCCGAGATCCTCCGCCGACACCTCCTCGCCGGTCGCGGCCTTCACCAGCGGCGGGCCGCCGAGAAAGATCGTGCCCTGATGGCGCACAATGACGGTTTCATCCGACATCGCCGGCACATAGGCGCCGCCGGCGGTGCACGAGCCCATGACCAGCGCGATCTGCGGGATGCCCTCGGCGCTCATGGTCGCCTGATTGTAGAAGATGCGGCCGAAATGATCGCGATCGGGGAAGACATCGGTCTGGTTCGGCAGGTTGGCGCCGCCCGAATCGACCAGATAGATGCAGGGCAGCCGGTTCTCGCGGGCGATCTCCTGGGCGCGGAGATGCTTCTTCACCGTCATCGGATAATAGGTGCCACCCTTGATCGTCGCGTCATTGCAGACGATGACGCATTCCCGGCCAGACACCCGGCCGATGCCGGTGATTAGCCCCGCGCCATGGATGTCGTCGCCATAAAGCCCGTGGGCGGCGAGCGGCGAGAGTTCCAGGAAGGGCGCGCCGGGATCGAGCAGGCGGATGACCCGCTCGCGCGGCAGAAGCTTGCCGCGCGCGACATGGCGCTCGCGCGCCCGGTCGGATCCGCCGCGGGCGGCCGTGGCGCGCTTGGCGTCGAGATCGGCCACGAGGGCCGCCATCGCCTCGGCATTGTCGGCGAAGTCGCTCGATGTGACGGAAATCTTGGTCTGGATGCGGGGCATGCGGGGTTCTCGCGGGGCGTGCCATCAGGAGCCTAACGGCTAGCCCATGGCACCCGCTGCCGCAAGGCGCGAGCCTGATCGTCAGCCCGCTTCGCCCGGTGCCGCCTCGGGCGCGTCGACCGGCGCGCCGGCCTTCTTCCAGGCGCCGAACCCGCCATCGATATGGCAGACCGGCGTCAGGCCCATCCGGCTGGCGGTCTGGGCGGCGAGCGCCGAGCGCCAGCCACCGGCGCAGAAGAAGACGAAGCGCTTGTCCTCGGCGAAAACCGGCTTGTGATAGGGGCTGTCGGGATCGATCCAGAATTCCAGCATGCCGCGCGGGGCGTGAAACGCGCCCGGCAGCCTGCCCATGCGGTCGAGTTCGCGCGGATCGCGGATATCGACGAAGACCACGTCCTCGCGATCGAGCAGCGCGTGCGCCGCCTCGACCGACAGGGTCTCGATCTCGGCGAGCGCCTGATCGACGAGCGCGCGATATCCAAGGGTGATGGTCTGCGCCATGGCCTTCGCTCCGAAAACACCGAACCGTCGGATGCTGAACGCAAAACGGCGCGGAATTCAACCGCGCCGCCGCTTGGAATGCCGTTTCGTATCGAGATCTATCGAGACGCCACCGCGTTCGGATCGAAACCGCCGAAAAGCGCCGCCATCGCCATGATCGCGACAAGCACCGCGAGTGTCCAAACCGCCGGTTTCCAGCAATTGGTCTCGGATTTGAAATCCATGTCAGCCCTCAGCCAGCCCACATCACTGTCAAGGTCGGGCATGGCACGGACCAGCCCGAGGCGGGTCGAGTTACGCTTTGTTTACGTTCTCCGCAAGCGGTTTTTTTGCACCGCACGCAAGAACCCGATTTCCTTGAGGAAAACCCCTGTCCGAGCGGCGCGCCCGCCCGCCTCCGGCCGGGGGTCGGGTCCCGGCAGAAACGCGTGAATCCGCCCGGTCAGCCGGTAGACGACGAGACCGACCCATTCGCGGGTCGCGAGATCGGTCCGCCTGAGCCCTTCGGACGCAGAATAGAACGGCCGCCAGCGGTCTTCCGGCCCGCGCGTGCGGTAGTCGACGGGATAGGCCTCGACGTCGAAGCCAACCGCGCGGAAACAGCCGACCGCACGTGGCATATGAAAGGCGGACGTCACCAGAAGCCAGTGTTCGTCGGGCCCAGGGTCGACGAGCGCGCGGCTATAGACCGCGTTCTCATAGGTGTTGCGCGATCGGTCCTCCAGTTCGAGACGCGCCGGATCAACGCCGAGATCGGCCAATATGGTCATGGCGACCTCGGTTTCGGTGATGTCGTAATAGAGGATCTGCGCCGAACCACCGGAAATGACGAGCCGCGCCTCGGGATAGAGCCGCGCCAGCGCGGCGAAGGCGGTGAGCCGTTCGGCGGCCTGGTTGAGTTCGGCCGAACCGCGCCCTTCGGAAACGATGGTGGCGAAGGCACCGCCGAGCATGATGACGCCGTCGGGGGGTGGAGCGTCGGCGCTTTCCCGCCAGGCCGGAAAGCGGTCTTCCAGCGGCAGAATCAGAAGCTGGCCGAGCGGCGAGAAGCCGGCGATAACGAGGCCCGCACCGGCGAGCACGACGAGCCCCCGCCCCAGCCGGCGGCCGAACCGCCAGCCGAGCGCCATGAGGACAAGGCCCGCGACCAGCGCCAGGATGAGCGCATTGCTCGGCTGCAGGACGAACCAGCCGATCTTCGACAGGTAGAAGAACATGATCCGGCATTGCCCCCATGCATTGGCACCGATTGCGCACCCACCCCACGATACGCCACACAAGGGCAACGCTCTCTTACAGGCCGCGACGGACGGGCGATAGCCCGCACACGATCGCGCGCCGACCGACGACGTGATCGACGAACGGACCGCCACAAGGCCGATATCAGGTGCCAAGCCCCGCCATCAGGAAAGCCACCGCGCTCGATATCGCCGTCATCGTGATGCTCGCCGCGATCTGGGGCTCGGTGTTCCCGGCGATCAAGGTCGGCGTCGCCGAAACGGGCCCGCTCTGGCTGGTCGCGATCCGCACCGGGCTGGCCGCCCTCATCCTTCTGCCCTGGGTGGTGTGGCGCGGCTTCTTGTTGCCCGAGACGGCGCGGCAATGGCGCTTCGTCTGCGGCATCGCGATTCTAAACGTGGCGGTGCCGTTCTCGCTGATCGCCTGGGCCCAGCAATCGATCGATGCGTCGGTGACGGCGGTCCTGCTAGGCGCCGGCCCGTTCTTCGCGCTCCTGGTCAGCCATGTCACGACGAAGGACGACCGCATTTCGCCCTTGAAGGCGCTGGCCATGGCGATCGGCTTTTCCGGCGTGGTGCTGATCTTCGCCAACGATCTCAGGCTCGATGCCAGCGCGCCGATGCAGAAGATCGCCGTTCTCGGCGCCAGCCTGTCTTATACGCTGTCGGGCGCGTTGAGCCGCAAGGTCCTGGACGTGCCGCCGACCCGGCTCGCCTTCCTGGTCTTCGCCATCAACGGGCTCGTCTTCCTGCCGCTGGCGCTCGTCGCGGCGCCGATGCCGCAGACTCTGTCGCGGGAAGCGGTGCTGGCGCTGATCTATGTCGGGCTGGTGCCGACCGGGCTCGCGACGATCCTGCGCTTTCACATCATTCGCAGCGTCGGGCTGACCTACTACGCGCAAGGCATGAATCTGGTACCCGTCTTCGGCGTCGCCCTCGGCGTTCTTCTGGTCGACGAGAAGCTGACGCTGGCGCTTGTCTTCGGCCTGGTGCTGATCCTCACCGGGCTCGCGGTCGCCCGCCAGGCCGACCGGTCGCGCGGCACCCCGCCCGACAAGCCGGTCGAGACCTGACGGAGCGCCGCGCGTCCTGGAGAAATACCAGCGAAAGCGGGAACCGGCTTTAAGGCAGGAATTTCGTAGAATCAATGGGTTAGAGCGTATCCGGTGAGCCAAAACTCACTGGATACGCTCGAGATACGCCTCAGGCGGTTTCCTCGAACAGTTCCCGGCCGATCAGCCAGCGGCGGATCTCGCTGGTGCCGGCGCCGATCTCATAGAGCTTGGCGTCGCGCAAGAGGCGGCCGGTCGGATAGTCGTTGATATAGCCATTGCCGCCGAGGCACTGGATCGCCTCGAGCGCCATCCAAGTCGCGGTCTCGGCCGCGTAGAGGATCGCGCCGGCGGCGTCCTTGCGGGTCGTCTCGCCGCGATCGCAGGCGCGCGCCACCGCATAGACATAAGCGCGCGCGGCGTTCATCCGCACATACATGTCGGCGAGCTTGGCCTGCATGATCTGGAACGAGCCGATCGGCTGGCCGAACTGCTTGCGCTCATGGACATAGGGCACGACGACATCCATCGCGGCCTGCATGATGCCGGTGGGCCCGGCGGCCAGCACCAGCCGCTCATAGTCGAGCCCGCTCATCAGGATCCGAACGCCGCCGCCGACCTGGCCGAGCACGTTTTCCTCGGGCACCTCGACGTCTTCCATCACCACTTCGGAGGTGTCGGAACCGCGCATGCCGAGCTTGTCGAGCTTCTGCGGCGTCGACAGGCCGGACGAGCCGCGCTCGACGATGAAGGCCGTGATACCGCGCGGGCCAGCCTCCGGATCGGTCTTGGCGTAGACGACCAGGGTATCGGCTTCCGGCGCGTTGGTGATCCACATCTTGGTGCCGTTGAGGATGAAGCGATCGCCCTTGCGGTCGGCGCGGGTCTTCATCGACACGACGTCGGAGCCCGAGCCCGGTTCGCTCATCGCCAGCGAGCCGACATGTTCGCCGGAGACGAGCTTCGGCAGATAGCGCGACTTCTGGTCAGGATTGCCGTTACGCCGGATCTGGTTGACGCAGAGGTTGGAATGAGCGCCATAGGACAGGCCGACAGAGGCCGAGGCGCGGCTGATCTCCTCCATGGCGACGCAATGTTCGAGATAGCCGAGGCCGGCGCCGCCCCATTCCTCCTCGACCGTGATGCCGAGGACGCCGAGTTCGCCCAGTTCCGGCCACAGATCGCGGGGGAACTTGTTGTCGCGGTCGATGTCATCGGCGCGCGGGGCGATCCGGTCGGAGGCGAAGCTGCGCACCGAATCGCGGATCATGTCGGCGGTTTCGCCGAGCGCATGGTTGAATTCGGGCAAGGTATTGCTCATCGCCTGCATCTCGCGTCGTTCTCCCTCGGACAGCGTTCGGGTTCGGTTCAGTCGTTTCAGGCCAGGCCGTCAACGGCCATCATGGTCAACAGCGCGGTCGCCACATGGGTTTCCCGCCCGTTGTCGATGCCGACGACATCGGCCTGGCAGATGGTCAGCGTGCGGCCCGGCTTGACGACACGGCCACGCGCCACCAACCGGTCGCCCCTGGCCGGGTTCAAGAGATTGACCTTCAATTCGGCGGTCAGCACGCCGCGATCGCGGGCGAACAGCGTCATCGCCGCATAGCCGGCCGCCGAATCGGCGATGGCGATCGTCGTGCCCGCATGCATGAAGCCATGCTGCTGGCTCAGATCCGGTCGCGGGGTGAGCGCGATGTCGGCCTCGCCGGGCGCGACATGGATGAGCTCGGCGCCGATGAGCGCCATGAAGTCCTGGGCGGCGAAACTGTCGCGCACGCGCGCCGCGAAATCCGGATCGCGCGGTTCGAAAGGCCCGCCCGGCGTCATTTACCCGCCCCGCCCAGCTGCGCCAGACGGCCGCGGCAACCGGCCTCGACCGTGTCGAGTTCGGACAGCGTCAGGTCGATATCGCGGCGCTTCTGTTCGAGTTCGGCGCGGCGGTCGGCGATCTTGTCGATGAGAAGCCGCAACTGACCGGCCTCGCCCGGCGGCTCGCGATACATGCCGATGATCTCGCGGATATCGGCCAGCGGCAGGCCGAGTCGCTTGCCGCGCAGGATGAGCTTCAGCAGTGTGCGGTCGGCGGGGCGATAGAGGCGCCGGCGGCCATCGCGCAAGGGATGGATCATGCCCTCATCTTCATAGAAGCGCAGCGTGCGCGGGGTGACGCCGAATTCCCGCGTCAGTTCGGTGATCGTGTAGAGTTCCTTCATCACCATCCCTCGCCGCGCTGGCCGAAGCGGCGGCCCATCTTTGACACTGCCACAGACGCTCGATGCTCGATGCTCGATGCTCGATGCTCGATGCTCGATGCTTTCAAGTTCGCCTGGCGGCCGACCGGCGGCCCCTTGACCTTCCACCTCGATCGCGCGCCTTCCGACCGCAACCGGATTTACCGTTCCCCGTAGCACAAACCGCAGTTTACGTAAACGTCAATTTGAGGGATTACGGCGGCACGGGCGGTGTTCAGGCCCATCTGGTTTGACCGCCTTCTCCAGAGATGGAGCGCCCTTGCGGGATGTGGGATGCAGTTCCTGGAGCTGGCGCGCGATGCGCCGGGGATGGCGGAGTGCCGTGCCGGAGCACCGCGCGCCGTGTCCCCAAGGCGCCGTTTGCTCAGGATGAAGCGCGCGTCTACCCAAGAGGCGGGCGCTTGCCTTGCAAGATGTGGACAGCCATTTGCCGAGGATGGGTTCGCCTGCTGTCACGAGCGCTCTTTGCTCGAGCCGAGCACTCTTTTTCGGAGATGAAGCGTGTCTCGCCGGGGGTCGTCAGCATTTGACCGGTGACGGAACCCGCATGTCGATCTCAGCCAGATGCAGTCGCCGGAGGCGGAGCGGCTTTACCAGCGGTCGCCTTGCCGGAAATCGTGCCATTCCAGAGGAACGCGACGCGGCCCGGAACGCCGCGCCTTCCAACCGACGCGCCGACACCTCAATAAACAAAGGCCGCTAACATATTGAGAAAGCGTGAGAACTCTCACAAGCGGATTAAAGCAGTTTGATCCTGTCCAGGGAGGGTTTCCCGGGGGGCAGCGCTTCAGACAAGACCCTTGCCGAACGAAGGCACCCGCCATCGCTATCTTAACAGGCACCTCATCAATCATGCTTAATGGATTGTTACAAAAGAGCTTTCAACGCCCCAACAACCACCTGTCCCGCATTCGCCAACCACGCTCAGAGCCGCGCATGACAGCGTTAACCATAACTCGAGAAACCATATCCAGGGGACTGATTATAAACATCTTTTATGGTAAATGGCCGATCGGAATCCGGGCGCCACCGGATGACCCGTGGCAATCGGTTCATGACGCCTTGGTAACGGAAGGCAACCGGTTGCGCGCGTCAGAAGCCACCGCCGGATTTGAAGCCACCGCCACCAAAGCCGCCGCCACCGCGGAACCCGCCGCCGCCAAAACCGCCGCCGAAGCCACCCTTGGAGCGGCGGCCGCCAAAACCGCCGCCAAAACCACCCTTCATGCCGCCCCAGGGCGAGGAGCGGTTGCTGCCCCAGGTGCCGATATCGGGCGCGCGACGGCCCCGCCGTCCCTTGCGCGCATGGCGTTTCTGATGGCGCTCGATCTCGCGCCAAAGGCCACCGCCCGAGATCGCGCCGCGCGCGATGCCGCGCAATAGCTGCTTGAGGAAATCGTCGTCCTCGAAATAGGAATCGCGGCTGTCATAGCGCTTGCTGACGAAGCGCGTGCGCACCTCTTCGAGTTCCATGCGCCGCCGCTCCAGCGTGCGCACCATCTCGCGGCGCTCCTTGAGGTCGCGCTCGGTCTCGGTGATGTCGTCCTCGAGATCCGAAATCTCCTCGACCAGCGCCTCGTCCTCGCGCTCGGGCGTCAGCAGCGCCTCGCGATGCAGCTTGCGCAGATCCTCTCGCTTGAGCGCCGAGGTCAGAAGCCCGATCGCCTCGGCATAGTCATCGTCCTCGCCGCCGAGAAACCGCGCCCGCTCGGCTTCGAGCGCGGCCTTCTGGCCGGCCTCCTCGGCCATCGCGCCATCCAGCCGGGAGAGTTCGGCCTCGGCAGCGCTGAGGCGCGCCTCGATCGCCGCGATGCCGGCAGCTTCCCGCCGTTTCCGGGCGAAGGCGTCGAGCGCCTCGGCGGTCTTTTCGGCCTCGGCGGCAACCCGGTCGGCATGCGCGCTCAGCCGGCCCGGCAATTCGATCAGCCGCTGATAGTTGAGCCTTGCGTCGTGATAGCGGATCAGGCCCGCGACCCAGCGATCCAGCATCCGGATCGGCGGGCTGGCGCGATAGTCGCCGGTGCCGAAACCGCGTTCCCAGAGATAGACGAAGAGCGGATCGGCCTCATAGGGCTGGCCCTTCTCGGCGCGGTCCTCCAGGGCAAGCTCGGTCTTGCGCGCCGCTTCGTCGGCGGTCTGCCCGGCCGTGTCGAGCCTGGTCACGAGCGCCTGATAGTCGGGATCGGCCTCGAGTGTCTCGTCGAACCCCGCTTCGGCCTCGGCCAGTTCGGCTTCGAGCGCGGCGACGGTCTCGGCCTGGGCCTCGCGTTCCCGGTCGAGCGCGCCCCGATTGTCGCGATCCTCGGCGATCCGCCGGTCGAGATCCTCGAGCCGCTTGTCGCGCGCGCCGAGCCGTTCGATCGCGTCTTGCTCGCTCTTCGACAGCCGTTCCACGACCGGCTCGCGCTGGGCGATGTCGAGGCGGATCGCGGCGAGTTTGCGAAACGCCTCGGCCTGCTTGCGCCGGTCCTTGGCGAGAGCGTCATTGTCGCGCGCGATGCGGGTCGACAGATCGTCGAGATCCTCGCGCAGGTCGCGGATCGAGCGGTCGATGGATTTCAGCGCGTCGCGTCCAGCAAACATCGCCTACCACTCCGTGATGCTGCCGCCGGCGACCGGCAGCTCATAGGTCGGCTGCAACAGGCCGCGCTCCTTCACCGCGACCACGTCGTTCTGCAGGATCCCGTCATCCTGCTTGTCGTCGCGCACGCGGTTGAACACGTCCTCGTCGACCCTGACGCCCCAGCGGTCGACCGTCTCGGTCCGGCCAGTCTCCTCGCTGGTGACCGGCAGGCTGAGCGTGGACCCGTCTGGCGCGATCGCCTCGACGATGAGGTAGAAGTTCTGCGCCTGCGGATTGGCTTCGGGAATGCGCCAGACGCCGGACATCTCGCCGGCGCGGGAGACGATCCTCAAATCGTATTCCCAGTTCAGGTCGGTCAGCAGCGCGTCGAGCCTGTCGGCGGCGTCACGGGCCGCCGAAGCATCGCCCGCGGCGATCGCCGCACGCCCCTCGGCGGCCAGCTGGTTGGCCGTGTCGACGGGCCCGGAGGCCCGCGCCACTGCCCCGATCTGCGTCAGCGCCGCGTCGATGCGCGACGGCAGGGTCTGGCTGAGTTCGACTTGCGCCTGTTCCGCCGCTCGCTCGGCAGGCCAGACGACCAGCGCCTGATAGCCGATCCACAGGGCGGCCAGGACGGCGATGACGGCAAGCCCGATTTTCGCGATCCGCCCGCGCTGGATATAGAGCCTGGCCAGCGAGATCTGGAAACTCGGCGACGGCGGGGTATAGACGAAGCGGTTTTCCTTCAGCGCCGCGACGCCCTCGCGCAGGATCGTGTCGGTCACCTCGATGCCCTGCGCGGTGTAGATCTCGCGCAGCCGCTCGATGAGCTGGGCATCACGCTCGGCCTCGCCCAGCTCGCGTTCGACGAGATGCTGGCGGTGGCGCAGCGTGTCGACCACGTCCATCGCCAGCATGATCTCGTCAAGCGGGCGATCGGACGTGTCCGCACCGGTCGCGGCCCGGTCGGCCGCGGGCGTCGAAGGGTCTGCGAGGCTCATCACGGTCGTCGAGGGCTTCGCCCCTTACCCGCTGGTCAGCGCGTTGCCGTCGGCGGCGAGCTTGGCGAGGCGTTTCTTGCCGTCCTCGACGGCATCGCGGATCTCGGCGGAATTCTTCGTGGACGCGGTGCGCATTTCGGTGATGATCTCGCGCGACCGTTCCTGGAAGCCGACGACCGAATCGACGAGCTTCTTCACCGATTCCGCCTGGATCGTCGGTCCATAGCCCGAGCGGATGGCGGCTTCCTGCACGTCGCTGCCGACCTCGGCCAGGGTTTCGAGGCTCTGATTGATGCCTTCCTTCATGGCATCCAGCGTCTTGGTCGCCTCATGCAGGCCGAACAGCCCGGTGAAGGACGCCTTCAACGCCGTCAGCACCACTTCATTGGTCGAAAAGAAGCTGACCGCCTGCTGATAGACCCGCTCCTTGGCATTGGTCGTCTGCATCAGCCGCGCCATGATCACTTCAGACGTGTTGTAGCTGATCGTCAGATTGTCCGAGAGATCCTTGGCGATCTGATAGCGCTTCTCCTCGTCCTGCATGGCGCGCATGCGCTCGTCGCGCGCGAGTTCGAGGCGGGCGCGCTCAGCGGGTTCGGCCTCGCCGGCGGCCGCGACGGCATCGGAAGCCGCGGCGAGATCGGCCTTGGACTGGTCGAGCACCGCCTCGGCCTTTTTCAAGACTTCGAGCGCCATGACCTCGGCATGTTTCAGCGCGCCCCGGAAATCGCGATAGGCATCGAGGATGACCGCTTCGCGGCTGATCTGGTCCTGCGAATCCTTGGCGACGTCGAGATAGGTCGACTTGATCGTGTCGAACCGGTCGGCGATATCGCCGCGCGTCGCCTTCATCCAGACATTGCCGAAGCGCTCCCAGGTCGAGATCTTGCCGTCGGCGAGCTGGTCGACCATGGATTTGGCGTCGTCGCGGATGGAATCGAAGGCGTTGGTGATCTCGTCGTAGCGCTCGCCGATATTCATCGCCGCGACCTGCTCGCGCACGACTTCATTGAAGAACGAGGCTTGAGTCAGCGTCCGCGCGATCGCCACCACCTTGTCGGGTTCGAGATCGGAGATCTGGTTGAGCAGCGGCACGATCGGCTGTTCGGCGCTGTCGGGCTCGGGCATGACGCCGACATCGCGCAACAGCGTCATCGCCCGGTCGAGATATTGCATCGGCGTGTCGAGCATGGTCGACGGCGTGGCGGTGGTCGTTTCGGTGGTCATGGCCCGCTTATCCCCTTCGATATCTGTCCGATCGTCCGAACGGCCGATGCTTTGCCCCCGCATCGCGGCATTGTATCGCGATGTCGTATCTCTGGATGCCGCGCGCAAGAGCGCCAGCGTCGGTTCCTAGCACCTCCTTCCGCCCCGCACCATGACGCAAGCATGACAACTGCGCCGGTTGCGGCCGCGATCTGTTGGCGAGAGGCCGGCGGGGCTTGATTCATGGCGCCCGGCGGGCTTCGGTGGGCCCGGCTTCCGGCCCACCGCCACGATCCGAGAATGCGAGAGACAGGCATGCCCTCCCCGCTCATCATCGCCCCGTCCATCCTGTCGGCCGATTTCGCCCGCCTCGGCGAGGAGATCGCCGCGATCGAGCGCGCCGGCGCCGACTGGGTCCATGTCGACGTCATGGATGGCCATTTCGTGCCCAATATCACCATCGGTCCGCCCGTCGTCAGCGCCATCCGCAAGGTGACCGACCTGCCGCTCGACGTGCATCTGATGATCGCGCCGGCCGATCCCTATCTCGTCGCCTTCGCCGATGCCGGATCGGACATCATCACCGTCCATGTCGAGGCCGGCCCGCATATCCACCGCTCGCTTCAGACCATTCGCGCGCTGGGCAAGAAGGCCGGCGTGACGCTCAATCCGGGCACGCCCGCCGGCGCGCTGGCGCATCTTCTCGACCTTGTCGACCTGGTACTCGTGATGACGGTCAATCCGGGTTTCGGCGGCCAGTCCTTCATCGCCGATCAGATTGCCAAGATCGCCGAGATCCGTGCCATGATCGGCGCGCGCGACATCCGGCTCGAGGTCGATGGCGGCGTCTCGCCGGACACCGTGCGCCAGGTGGTCGGCGCTGGCGCGGACACGCTGGTCGCCGGCTCCGCCGTCTTCAAGGGCGGCACCGAACAGGCCTATCGCGACAATATCGCCGCGATCCGCGCTGCCGCCTGACGCGCGGCGAGGCAGCGCATCGCATAGCCTTGAGAGGAGGACCGACAATGCCCCTGGTGACCGCCGACGGCGACCTCGGCATGACCGCGCCGGATTTCACGCTTCAGACGCCCGAGGGCCGCGCCGTGTCGCTCGCCGATGTGCGGGGCGCGAAGGGCACGCTGGTGATGTTCATCTGCAACCACTGCCCCTATGTGAAGGCGATCGCCGACCGGATCGCCCGCGATGCCGGCGATCTCGCGGGCCTCGGCATCGGCGTCGTCGCCATCATGCCGAACGACTATCGGGCCTATCCCGAGGACGCACCGGACAGGATGACGGCTTTCGCCCGGTCCTACGGCTTCGACTTCCCCTATCTCGTCGACGAGACACAGGCCGTGGCGCGCGCCTATGGCGCGGTCTGCACGCCGGATTTCTTCGGCTTCGACAAGGATCTCGTGCTCGCCTATCGCGGCCGGCTCGACGAAAGCCTGAACAAGCCCGCCCCGATCCACGCCGAACGCGATCTGCATGACGCGATGGTCCAGATCGCCGAAACCGGCAGCGGCCCGGCCGAGCAGCACGCCTCCATGGGCTGTTCGATCAAATGGCGGGACTGACCGGCGAAACGGCCAGAAGCGCGCGGCGGTAACCGGTCACTGGTGAATGACGATGCCTTCGAGTTCGGCGAGCGCCGGGAAGGTTTCCAGCAGCCAGAAGGCCATCGCCGTCATATGACCGGTCAGGAACAGGACGCCGGTCGCGACCAGCGCGCCGCCCATGACCTTCTCGACCTTGCCCATATGCTGGCGGAAGCGCGTCATGAACTGAAGGAACGGGCCGGAGAATAGCGCCGCCAGCATGAACGGCACGCCGATGCCGAGACCATAGGCCGCCAGGAGCGTGGCGCCCTGGATGACGGACTCTTCCGACCCTGCGACGAACAGGATGGCCGCCAGCACAGGCCCGATACACGGCGTCCAGCCGAAGGCGAAGGCGATGCCGACCAGGAAGGCGCCAGCCGGTCCGGCTGGCTTGCGCTCGATATGCACCCGCGCCTCGCGGTTGATCAGGCCGATGCGGAACACGCCGAGGAAATGCAGGCCCATCACGATGATCAGCGCGCCGGCCGCATAGGCGAAGAGATCGAGATTGCGCGCCACGAGCTGGCCGACGACCGACGCGCTGGCCCCGAGCGCGACGAAGACCAGGATGAAGCCCGCCACGAAGGCGGCCGAGGCGATGACGACCCGGCTGCGCGCCGCCTTCACATTGTCGCGGTCGGTCAACTCATCCAGGCTGACACCGGCGAGAAAGCACAGATAGGGCGGTACCAGCGGCAGAACGCAAGGCGATACGAAGGACAGGATGCCCGCCAGGAATGCAGCGCCGAGCGTGACGTCGAACAGCATTGATGAGGTTTCACTCCGATCGATCGCAGGGGGGCCGGATCATCCCGCTCGCCATCCCGATGCATGGCCATATCGCGGGAAGCTGGGGAGGGAATTGATAACTGTCACGACACGTTCAAGTGAAGTTCCGGCGCAAGCCCCCTTCGGCGCCGCGCCAACAGGATGGCCGGCGCCGGCCGCGAAGGACCGGTCGCGCCGGGTTCGATCGCGCGGCGATCTTTCGTGGGAGGCTATCGCCCGGGTCGGCGGATCGCCGGCACGCGGGCGGGCACCAGCCCGGCCATGGGAGACGGAAGGGACGACGGCAGGATGCTGGCGCGGCCGCCTTTCGGCCGCTCCTCATCACCTCCGTCATCGGATTTATAGGGCAAGGCCATGACGGCGCAGCCCATCGCGATACTGCCGAAGGTCACCACGAAAGCGCCGATCAGCATGGCGATCGGCAGGGCCGGATGCTCCGATTGCAGGATCAGCGTGCCGATCCGATGCGCATCCGACATGACGAGGCCGGCCACCACGATCACCGCCACGAGCGCGCCGATCAGGGCATTGATCAGCAACAGGCGCAGCAGGATCCAGCGCGATTCGAGCGGCCTGGCCGACTGAGGCGCTGGTTTGCGTGCGGTTTCGGATCCGGTCATGGCGGTCTGGCTCCCCGCAGGCGCGACGGTCGGCCCCGTGCCGAGCCCGCCTGCTGGCATGATCATACGCTATTTCACGGAAAGGTGGGCGCCCGCGCCGGCCGTGCGACAATAGGTAGCCGGCATCGCCAGGCGCCCCGCGCCATCAAGCAATCGTCGCTCTTGCGTCCGCATTTTGACACATTCCAACTGTGGATATCACTTGTAAGTATTCTTAGCCGATATATATCGCGTCGGAATACGGCAGGCCGTGCGTATCAGACAGGACCATGGCCAGCCGACAAGACTGCGCGAGGGGACTTAAGCGCCATGATGCATACGCGGTCGATCTGCCTGGCAATCCTGAGCTTCGACGAGCATTCGGGCTATGACATCCGCAAGCTCCTGACCGAGGGCCCGTTCAGCTATTTTCTCGCCGCCAGCTATGGCTCGATCTATCCCGCCCTGTCGCGGCTCGAAGAAGAAGGCCTGATCACCGGCCGCGACGAGGTCGAGCCCGGCCGTCCGGCGCGTCGCGTCTTCTCGATCACGCAGGCGGGTGAAACAGCGCTCGATCAGGCGCTGCTCGATATGCCCTCGCCAGATGATATCCGCTCGGAATTCCTGCTCTACGCCATGCTGGTCGACCGCATTCCAAGCGCGCATGTCGCCGATGTCATCGCCGAACGTCTGGACCGCATGCGCAAGCGATTGGCCGAGTTCGAGGCCATGCGATCGGCGGAAGAGTGCAATACGGGCCACTGGGTTCTCGGCTATGCCATCGCGTTGACACAAACTCACATTTCATACCTGGAAAATCATGGCGCGCGGCTCGTCGAGCTGACCGCCGCCAAAGCCACCACCGAGGCCGCCGAATAGGCCCGTTCGCCGCAATCGCCGAACACGGCGTCGCAAGAGGACGACATGTTCAAACCATCGACCATCATTGCGGTCCTGCTGACGCTGGCCATCGGCGCCTGGCTCTATTCAGGCGAGATCGTGATCGGCGGCCAGGGCGCGCAAGACAACGGCGCGCCGCAGGACGATCCGGAGACCGCCGAGCCGGCAACCGCCGTGCCGGTGCGGGTGGCGCGCGTCGATGCGCGCGACCGCTATGCCGAAGTGACGCTGCGCGGGCGCAGCGAGGCCGAGGACATGGTCGACGTGCGCGCCGAGACGACCGGCCTCGTCGAGCGCGTCGCGGTGACCCGAGGTGACGCGGTCGCGCGGGGCGACATCCTGTGCCAGATCGAGCCCGGCGCCCGCGAGGCAACGCTGCTGCAATGGCAGGCGCAATATGAACAGGCCGACGCCGACTATGCCGCCGCGGCCCAACTCGCCGAGAGCGGCTTCGCCGCCGAGACCCGCGTGCGCGCCCTGAGGGCGGCGCGCGACGCCGCCCTCGCGGGCGTGCACCAGGCCGAGCTCGATCTCCAGCGCACCAAGGTCCGCGCGCCCTTCGACGGCACGGTCGAGCGCCTGCCGGCCGATCCGGGGCATCATCTCCAGGTCGGCGATATCTGCGCCATGGTCGTTGACACCGATCCGATGCTGATCGTCACGCAAGCCTCCGAGCGCGAGGTCGGCCATCTCGCCGAAGGGCTCGATGCCAAGGTGACGCTGGTCGACGGCAGCGAAACGAACGGCAAGATCAGCTTCATCGCCCGGACGGCCGACGAGGCGACCCGCACCTTCCGCGTCGAGGTCACCGTCGACAATGCCGATGGCGCGATCAAGAGCGGGCTGACGAGCCGCATCACCGTGACGCTACCCCCGGTCCAGGCTCATTACGTGCCGCCGAGCGCGCTGTCGCTGGCCGATAATGGCGAGGTCGGCGTCAAGATCGTCGAGGACGGTGTCGCCCGCTTCCTGCCGGTGGCGCTGTTGGCCGACGACCGTGATGGGGTGTGGATCGGCGGGCTGCCCGACGCGATCGATCTGATCGTTGTCGGCGGTGAATATGTCACCGACGGCACGCCGGTCGACGTCAGCATGGTATCGCCGGGAGCGGGCTCGTGACCGGCGCGCTCGCTTCCGTTCTCAACAGGCCGCGGGCCGTCCTGACGGTGCTGTTCGCGATGGTGGTCGCGGGGATCATCTCCTATATCACCATCCCCAAGGAGGCCAATCCGGACATCGATGTCCCGGTCTTCTATGTATCGGTGTCGCAGCAGGGCATCTCGCCGGAGGATTCCGAGCGCCTTCTGGTGCGCCCGCTCGAAACCCAGCTGCGCGGGCTCGACGGGCTCAAGGAGATCACCGGCATCGCCAGCGAGGGCCATGCCGGCATCACGCTTGAATTCGACGTCGATTTCGACAAGGACGCGGCGCTCGCCGATGTGCGCGCCAAGGTCGACCAGGCCACCGCCGAACTACCCGAAGAGGCCGACGAACCAACGATCTTCGAGACCAATTTCTCGCTGATCCCCACCATCGTCGTGGTCCTGTCGGGCGATGTGCCCGAGCGGACGCTCTATCAGCATGCCCGCCGCCTGAAGGACGAGATCGAGGGCGTGCCCACGGTGCTCGAGGCCAATCTCTCCGGCGAGCGCGAGGAACTGCTCGAAATCGTCATCGACCAGACCAAGCTGCAGAGCTACGGCCTGACCCAGCGCGACCTTCTGGCCGCCGTCACCAACAACAACCAGCTCGTCGCCGCCGGCTCGCTCGACACCGGGGAAGGCTCGTTCAACATCAAGGTGCCGGGCCTGTTCGAAACCCGTGCCGACATCTTCACCCTGCCGGTCAAGGTGTCGGGCGACGGAGTGGTGACGCTGGCCGATGTCGCCGATATCCGCCGCACCTTCAAGGACGCCACGAGCTTCGCCCGGCTGAACGGCAAGCCGGCGATCGCCATCGAAGTGGTCAAGCGGCTCGGCGAGAACATCGTCGAGAACAATCTGGCGGTCCGCGACGCCGTCGCCGCCTATTCGCGCGACTGGCCCGACGCCATCCAGATCGACTATGTGCTCGATGAATCGAGCTATATCTTCGAGGTGCTCGGCTCGCTCCAGGCGTCGATCTTCACGGCCATCGCGCTTGTGATGATCGTCATCATCGCCGCCCTCGGCCCGCGCGCCGCCCTGATGGTCGGTTTCGCCATCCCGACGAGTTTCCTGATCGGCTTCCTGATCCTCGCGCTGGCCGGCATCAATGTGAACATCATGGTGCTGTTCGGCCTGGTGCTGACGGTCGGCATGCTGGTCGACGGCGCGATCGTCATCGTCGAATACGCCGACCGCAAGATGGCCGAGGGGCTGAAGCGGCACGAAGCCTATATCGCCGCCGCCCAGCGCATGTTCTGGCCGATCACCGCCTCGACCGCGACGACGCTCGCCGCCTTCCTGCCCATGCTTTTGTGGCCCGGCGTGCCCGGCGAGTTCATGAGCTATCTGCCGATCATGGTGGTCATCGTGCTGACCGCCGCCCTTCTGACGGCCATGGTCTTCCTGCCCGTCATCGGCGGGCTGATCGGCGGCACGACGGCATCCGCCAAGGACGTCGAGGCGGCACGCAACCTGTCGGGCACCCACAAGCTGAACCTCGACGAGTTCCACGGCGTCACCGGCATCTATCTGCGCTTCCTCAATGTCGTGATCCGCCATCCCGCCAAGGTCCTGGCGGTGACGGCGGTGTCGATGTTCCTGATCTTCGACGCCTATGGGAAATACAATAACGGCGTCGAGTTCTTCGTCGAGGAGGAGCCCGACCGCGCCGTCGTCCTGGTGGCCGCGCGCGGCAACCTGGCCGCCACCGAGATGCGCGATCTCGTCGCCGAGGTCGAGGACGAACTGCTCCAGATCCCCGGCATCGAGAACACGCTGGTCAGCGCCGGTAGCTCGACAGGCGGCGGCGGGCTCGGCGATGTGGAGGACAAGCCGGTCGATACCATCGGCCAGATCACCATCGAACTCGACGATTTCTGCTGCCGCCGCAAGGCGGCGGTGATCTTCGACGAGATCCGCCAGCGCACCGCCGATCTCGCCGGCATCAATGTCGAGATCCGCGAGATCGAGGGCGGTCCACCGACCGGCAAGGATGTCCGCCTCGAAATCACCGCGCCGACCTATGACGAGGTCCTGGTCGCGACCGGGCGCGTCGCCGATTTCGTCGAGAACACCATGACGGGCCTGCGCGACATCGAGGACACGCGACCGCTGCCCGGCATCGAATGGCAGGTCGCGGTCGACCGCGAGGAGGCCGGGCGCTTCGGCACCGATGTCGTGTCCGTCGGTGCGATGATCCAGCTCGTCACCAATGGCGTCATGGTCGGCAGCTACCGGCCCGACGATTCCGAGGACGAGATCGACATCCGCGTGCGGCTGCCGGAAGAAGAGCGGGCGCTCGACCGGCTCGACGGCCTGCGCATCCCGACCGAGAACGGGCTCGTGCCGCTGGCCAATTTCATCGAGCGCACGCCGCAGCAGAAGGTGTCGTCGATCACCCGCCAGAACGGCCGGTTCTCGATGCAGGTCAAGGCCAATGTCATGCCGGGCGTCCTGGCCGACGATAAGGTCCGCGAGTTGACCGAATGGCTCGACGGCGAGACTTGGTCCGACGGCATCGGTTTCCGGTTTCGCGGCGCCGACGAGGAACAACGCGAATCGGGCGCCTTCCTGCAGATGGCGGCCGTCGGCGCGCTGTTTCTGATGTTCGTGATCCTGGTGACCCAATTCAACAGCTTCGCCCAGGCGATCCTGACGCTGTCGACCGTGGTTCTGGCGGTCTGCGGCGTGCTGATCGGCATGATGGTCACCGGCCAGCGCTTTTCGATCATCATGACGGGCACCGGCATCGTCGCGCTCGCCGGCATCGTGGTGAACAACGCCATCGTGCTGCTCGACACCTTCAACCGGCTCAACCGCGAACTCGGCGTGCCGACCATCGAGGCGATCCTCAAGACCGCCGCCCAGCGCCTCAGGCCGATCTTCCTGACGACCTTCACCACGATCATGGGCCTGATCCCGATGGCCACCCAGATCAATGTGAACTTCTTCGATCCGGAGACCATGCGGCCGGTGATCAATGTCGGCGGGATCACCTCGGTCTGGTGGGTGCAGCTGTCGACCGCGGTGATCTTCGGCCTCGCCTTCGCGACACTGATCACGCTGGTCTTCGTGCCGACCATGGTGGCGATGCCGGCGGTCTATCGCGAGCGCTGGCAGGCGTTCCGCGAGAAAAGGCGCCTGAAGCGCGGCGGCGCGGCGACGCCGGAAGGCAAGACCGAGGACCCGACGGCTCCCAAGCCCGGCGCCAATGACGCGCCGGCCAAGCCGAAGCGCAAGCGCAAGCCGCGCGACCCGGGGCCGGTGCCCGCCGAAGCGGCTGAATGATGGCGCGCGAACCGGGCCTCCATCTCGCCGGCCACGGCGACGGGGTCGCGCGCGACCGGCGGCATGTCCGGCCGGCGCGATGACGGACGACGCCGGCGGATCGCGCCCTTACCGCAGCCGCGCTCTGGGTCGGGCCGCCAACCGGCTGGACCGGGGGATGGTTGCCGACTCGGTATCGGTCGGCGATGTCGCCGACCGGCTGGGTCATCTCGGGCCGCTCTATCTGCTCATGGCGATCGCCTGCGTGGCGGTCAGCCCGCTGTCGGGGATCCCTTTCGTCACGGCTGCCTGCGGGCTGTCGATCGCGCTTCTGTCGGGACAGCTCCTGTTCAATCGCCGCACCGTCTGGCTGCCCGCGGCGCTGCGGCGGCGGCGAATTCCCCACAAGCGCCTGCGCACGGGCATCAAGGGCGCCGACCGCGTCGCCGGCGCGGTCGAAACGGCATTGCGCCGGCGCTGGGTCTGGCTGACGCGCGGGCCGATGCGGACGGTCCTTTTGTCGATCTGCCTGGCGTTCGGCCTGTTGATGCCGTTCATGGAGATCGTCCCCTTCGCCGGCACGACGCTCGCATCCATCGTCCTGATCGTCACGCTCGCCCTGATCGCCCGCGACGGCCTGGCCGCGCTCATGGCCGGGATCGGCGTATGCGCCGTGGTCGGCGCCGTCATCCTGTTCTTGCTCTAGGCTTCTCTCTGTTGGGTTGAATCATCTGCCTCCTGGCAAGCCATTGCCGGACCTGTTCCGGCAATCGGCCACGGCAGGCTCGGTGCCTCGCGGCCCTACTCCTCCGGGACAGGCTCGGGGGTCATGACGGACGAAGACGAACGCCCGCCAAGCGCATCCGCTTGAACGGGAATAACTCTAGCGTCCGATACGGGCGGGGACCGGTTCGGCATATGGGGCATGACGGAGGGGCATGATGGATTGCAACCTGGTTCTGTTGATGGTCGGGATCCATGCGCTGATGTTCCTGACGCCGGGCCCCGACAGCATCGTCGTGGTCTCGCGGGCGACCGCCCAGGGGATGGGCCATGCTTTCGCCGCGACCCTGGGCGTCGTCTCGGCGGGCGCCATCCTCGTGCCCGCGATCGCGTTCGGCCTGGATATCGTCAATGACCTGTCGCCGGCCATCTGGATGGCGGTCCGGGCGGCCGGCGCGGTCTATCTGATCTATATCGGCTACCGGATGCTCGCGCTGCCATCGCCGCGCGCCGGCGCCACGATGCGGGCGCCAGTCACGCCGTGGCATCCTAAGCGGAGCCGCTCGCGGCGGCTTACCTCCAGGGGCTGCTCACCACGCTTGGAAATCCGAAGATCATCGTTCTCCTGACATCGTTCCTGCCCCAGTTCGTGGCGGTCGAGAAGGGCAATATCAGCACGCAGATCCTGGTCCTCGGCTTTTTCCTGTATCTCAACGGCCTGGTCTGTCTGACCGCTCTGGCCCTGGGCGCCATCATCATCAAGACACAGATTGTCCGGCGTTTCGGCTCGCGGAACCTGTCTTTCTGGGGCGGCAACCTGGCGGGCGGAACGATGCTCGGCGTCGGCGCATGGATGCTCGTAGCACCCGTCAGGTTCCTGCTTGGGACGCGCAACGCTTAGGGCATCGATGCGCCGTGACCAGCGCAGATACGGTGCGCAATCGTCTTGAAATGCCACGCCTTTGGTGACGACGCAGGTTCGGACCGCTCGTGTGCAACCCCGACCTCGAATAGCCGCGTCGCCGCCGGCGGATGGAAGCTTCAGCCAAATGGCGTTGACGAATGGTCCGTGAAGACCAAAAGATGCAACGGATCCGCGATTCCAGTTCCCGAGCTGAAACGTTGGAACGACCGCGGAAGCTCAATCACAGGATCAACGGGTGAGACATGGCAATGAGATGGGGTCTCGGAGCATCGCTCTTCTTGGTTGCCCTGATGATGGTCTTCGTTTTCGCCACGCCATCGGTGACAGCGCAAACCACGGAAAACGCCGCCGAACAGACCGCCGGAAATGGCGAAGAAGCCACTGACGGCGCCCCCGACCAGGCGGCCGATGAAGCCGCCCGGGCCATCCAGGATGTGTCCGACGTTACAGAAGCCGAAGGCGCTTTGGACCAGCCCGCCGAAGCCTTGAGCGCCGAGGAAGCGCGCGCGATCCTCACCGATCCCGCGCTGGCGCCCGATGAACTGGACCTGCGCGTTCTGCCCTTGACCGTCGATGAACTGGGTGAGCTGGCCGATGCCTGGATGATCATCGTTCAAGGCATGACGGCGGCCGTGGTCGCCGAAGAACTGGCGATCCGGGAGGCCGAGGCCGACGGCGGCGAACCGGTGTCGCGCGACCGCCTGAACGCCCTCAGCCGGGAACGCGCACGCGGGTTTTCCAATTTAAGTGCCATTGTAAACAGCTTTGAGTTGAAGGGTGGCGACCCGGATAGGATCGCCACCTATCGCGCCTATCGCAACGCCATCATCGTTCAGGAGACACAAGCCGCAGACTGGCGCACGCTGGTCGCCCACGCAATCGACTGGATGCAAAGCGACGAAGGTGGCCTGGCGCTCCTAAGAAGCATCGCGATCTTCGCGGCGTCCTTTGTTGGCCTCCTGATCGCGGCGCATCTGGTACGCGGGATAGCGCGGCGGACTTTCCGAAATGTGCCGAACATGTCGCTGCTGCTGCAGACCTTTCTCGCCATGATCGTCTATTGGCTGACGCTCGCCTTTGGTCTGATGTTGGTTCTCGGCGCCTTGGGCGTGAACATCACGCCGCTCTTCGCGCTGGTCGGCGGGGCGGCCTTCATCCTCGCCTTCGCCATGCAGGACACCTTGGGCAATCTCGCGGCCGGCCTGATGATCATGACCAACCGGCCTTTCGACATCGGCGACTATGTCGAGGTTGCCGGCGTCAGCGGCACCATTGACTCCGTCTCGATCGTGTCGACCACCGTCACGACACCCGACAACCAGGTGATCGTCATCCCCAACAGCAAGGTTTGGGGCGACATCATCACCAATGTCACGGCGAGCGATACGCGACGTGTCGATCTGGTCTTTGGTATCGGTTACAGCGACAGCATCGAACATGCCCAGCGTGTCCTGGAGGAGATCGTCGATGCCCATCCCATGGTGCTGGCCGATCCTGCTCCGGTGATCCGGGTAAACGAATTGGCCGACAGCTCGGTCAACTTCGTGGTTCGCCCCTGGGTCAAGCGGGCCGACTACTGGACCGTGTATTGGGATCTGACACGGTTGGTCAAAGAAGGTTTCGATGCGGCGGGAATCTCCATTCCCTTCCCGCAAACCGACATGCACCTGCATGTGTCCAGCGCCGATGCGCCCGAGCCACTGGTCGCGACGCCGAACATCGCCGGGCCGGCGCATGGCATGGGCCGTGCGGAGGGTGCTCCTGATTATCGAAGCGGCGACGACGGTGGTGCGGAAAGCTCTGGCGAAGCGCGCAGCAGCTGATCTGTCTATCCGTTCAGGACAAATCAAGTCCTTGACCTGAACTCGACGACCGACGTCCAGAAGCTGCGCCATGCATGCGTGCGGGCCTTTCGACCAAGATGATGCTATTGGAATGTCGCGCTCTGTATTCTAGGCTTGTAGCGACAAGGATTGCAGATGACATTGGAACAACTCTTCATCTTCCTTCCAGCCGCGCTGCTTCTTGGGGCATCCCCAGGTGCCAATAACCTGCTGGCCTTCGTTTCTGCGACCAAAGTCGGGTGGCTCCGGACCGCCAAGAGCATATTCGGTCGCCTCGCGGCGTGGGCGGTGCTTGTTATCCTAGTGTCGATGGGCCTTGATGTCCTGCTGCGAACCTCTGAGATCGCATTCGTCGCGCTGAAATGGGTTGGCGTTGCGTATCTGCTCTATCTCGCATGGCAGTTCTGGACGGCGGACGTGGTCACGGAGATCAGAGCTCCCGAAGTCTCGACCCTCATGCGCCGCGAGTTCCTGACTTTGATGGGCAATCCGAAGGCCTATCTCTTGCTGACCGCGTTCCTTCCGCAGTTCGTCAATGATGGCGCGCCGCTGATGCCGCAGCTTTTCGCTTTAGGCGCGCTCTATCTGCTCGTCGAAGGGGTTGCCGCGCTTCTATGGGTTTCTGCAGGCACTTTAGTTGGCGCTCACGCTTTAACGCCATTGCGACGGCGGATGATCAACCGCGCGTCTGCCGGCCTGATGGCAACAGCAGCACTCATGCTGGCGAGAACGGAAAGAGCCGCTTAAGACCAACCTCACCCTTGCCGCAAGCCCACATCCAAATAGCCCTGGTCATCGTCCTCGACCGCTTGGCGCAGGCGTTCGGCGGCCTCGGCCGCCCCTCCAACAGCCGCCCCCCGAGTAGCGGAGGTGGATCGCTGCTTTGAGGCCAAACCGCGCTCGGTGCCCCAGCGGCGATTGATTGCTTTCACTAAGCGTCAAAGCTCGACCAGTCGTTCTGCGACAGGCGACGACTGCACGATGGACGAGTTGGTTGCCCCAAAAGGCACGATCCGGTCGATCACGGCCTCCAACTCCGCGACATCACGGACATGGGCCCTAGCGACGAAGCAGTCATCTCCAGACACACGGTCGCAGGCGACGATCTGTGGCGTCTCCCGTATCGCATCGATCATATTGCCCATCTCGCCCGGCAAGGGCCGCGCCCGGATCAAGACTGTCAGGCCATAGCCCAGGCGCGCGGGGTCGATACGCGCGCCGTAGCCCGTGATGACGCCAGCATTCTCAAGACGCCTCACTCGATCCGCGACGCTCGGTGCCGACAGGCCCACGCGGCGGGACAATTCCGCGCGGGGAATGCGGGCGTCCGCGCACAGCTCGCGAAGAATCGCGGCGTCGATCCTGTCCAAATCCATGCATTCGGATCGAAGGGTATCACGCATATTTTTCTTCATTCAGGCACCAAAAACCATGTTCCGCATGCTTGATCTCCATACAAAATACCACTGAGACCCTGCATCATGCAGGAATGCCGGATCAATCACAAAGCGCCTCCCAATCAAGCGCGCCCGGAGCCTTGTCACGTGTCTCGGCGGCCGTTCCACCGCATGCCTGGTTCGGTATCTCGGCGGTGTTTCACTACCTCGGGCCCGCCTTCGCCGTCCTACTGTTCCCGGTCATCGGCGTACTCGGCGTCGCGTGGTTCCGCATCGCTTCGGCGGCATTGGTCTTCGCGCCGATCACGAAGCCATGGCGGACATTCAAGAACTCAACGCGCCGCGAGCGCATCCTGTTGTTGACCCTTGGGGCCTGCCTCGCGGTGATGAACAGCGCGTTCTATCTTGCTCTGGACCGGCTTCCCATCGCGCTCGTTGCCGCCATCGAGTTCGTCGGAACCATCGGTGTCGCGCTTTGGGGTCTGCGCACCGGACGAAACTACTTGGCCTTCGCCGCCGCCATCGTCGGCGTTGCACTGCTGATCGACGTGCCATCGCTGTTGGCTGCAGACGGCGATGCTTTGACGTCGGACCTTCTGGGGCTGTTCTGGGCCGGTTTGAACGGTGGTTTGTTCGTTCTCTACATAATCCTCGGCCACAAAATATCCGAGGGTGGCGCGTCTGGTGGCGTGGAACGTCTCGGAGCGGCGATGACGGTTGCTTTCATCTTCGTTATGCCCATCGGGTTCTTGCAGGCAATTGACGTCTTCGGTTTCCCCCTGCTCGTGCTTGCGGGGATCGGTGTCGGTATATGTTCGTCGGTCGTCCCGTATGTCTGCGACCAACTAGCCATGTCGCGCCTGCCACGCGCCAGTTTCGCCTTCCTTCTGGCCCTGCTGCCCGCCACGGCAACGGTCATCGGCATCATCGTATTGCGCCAGATTCCCGACGCGATTGACGTGCTTGGTGTCCTGCTGGTGATGATTGGTGTGGCCCTTCACAAGCCAGCACCGATACTTGACGCGGTGCTGGACGATGAGCCGTCCCGATAGCGGACATAGGGCGAGCGGCGGCAGGACTGGTTGAACGGGGCCAACGCCAGTCCTTCCGCAAGCCCACATCCAGATAGCCCTGGTCGTCGCCCCCGGCGATCCTCAGTCGTGATCGCTCATCGACCGGGGCGATCGTCCGAATTGGTCCTTGAACGCGGTGGCGAAGCCCGACGGCGTCGCGAAGCCGGTGCGCAGGGCGATTTCCGCGATCGTCAGACCCGTCGATTTCAGGAGGTCCCTGGCGCGCGCCAAGCGGATCTGCCGGTATCGCCGCATCGGCGTCATGCCGGTTCGGGCTTCAAAGCGGCGGGCGAATGTGCGCGCGTGCAGGCCGACCGCGCGCGCCAGATCGCCGAGGGAGAGCGGCTCCTCCAGATTTGCATTCATCAGGCGTTCGGCGGAGCGCACGATATCCGCCGGACCCGCCGTCGCCCGTTCCGGCTCGCGGCCGGAATGATAGAGAATCTCGGCGACGCGGCCGACGGTCGCCGGATCGCAGAAACGGCGCATGATCGCCAGCATCGCCGTCGCGCCCGACAGGCCGCCCGACGAGGTGATGAAACGTCCGTCCTCGGCGACGCCGGCGCCGGTGAGGTCGAGGTCCGGGCGCTCGGACGCCAGCACGGCGAGATGCTCCCAGTGAATGGCGAGACGCCGGCCCTTGGCCAGTCCCGCGCGCGCGAGAAACACCGTGCCGGTATCGATGGCCGCGACGACCTTGGCGCGCGAGGCCCGGCTCCGCAGCCAAGCGATGTGCCCGTCGCGGATCGCGCGCTTGGGCTCATAGCCCGCGATGACAAGCACGACATCGAAAGCCTGCGCGGCCTCGACGGTGCAATCGGGCCGATAGAGACGGCCATTGCTCGCTTCGATCCCCTCCTCGTCGAGGCCGACGAGAACGACGTCGAAGCATCGCGCCCCGGCGACGCGATTGGCAATGCGCAAGCTGTCGACGGCGATGTCGAGATGCAGCGCCGTGAACCCCTGCGCCAGGAGAATGCCGACGCGTCTGGGCGGCACGAGCAGATCGGGCGCCTCTGTCATTTCCAAGAAGGTTTTTGTCAGTTTCCGGCAATTCCGCGCGACGCTATCGCGCAACAGTCAGCGGCGCAAGACAGCTTCGACGGAGACGACCATGGCCAGTGCATTACAGGAAGCCACCACCGAGATCCGGCGCTTGAGCGAGACCAAAAGGCCGCTGCATCTATCGGACGCCGAATGGGCGGCGCGTGTCGATACCGCCGCGTGCAACCGTCTGATGGCGCTTTACCGCATGACCGACCTGGCCAACGGCTTTGTCGGCACCCGGCTGGCCGATGCCGAGGGCCACTTTCTCCTGGCGCCTTATGGCATGTTCAACGAGGAGATCACCGCCTCGTCGCTGCACAAGCTGTCGGTCCACGACTGGCCCGATGCGAGGCGCGGCGCGGATCTGAACGCCGCCGCGGTGTCGATGATCCAGGCCGTGTTCAAAGCGCGCCCCGACGTGGGCTGTGTCATTCACGCCCATACCAAGGCGACCATGGCGCTCGCCAGCCTGGATACCGAATTGCTGCCGATCAGCCAGGCGGCCGTCTTCTTCAAGCGTCTCTGGGGCTTTTCCGACTTCGAATTCGAGTGCGGCGACGCCTTCTGCCGCCAGCTCATCGACGATCTCGACGGCCGCGCCGTCCTGCTGATGCGCCATCACGGACTGTTCGTCGCCGGCCGATCCGTGCCCGAAGCCTTCTTCATGGCGTTCTACCTGAACCAGGCCTGCGAGATACAGCTCGACTGCATGATGTCGGGCGCCGAGATCCTGGTTCCCGAAGACGCCAGGAGCGATGCCTGGCGCGAGGGCTATCACGACAATCCGTGGTGGGAGTATGACGGCAGCCGGGAATGGCCCGCCCTGATGCGGAAGCTCCGGAGAGACATGCCGGGCTTCGACGCCTAAACGGGCAGCGTTTGAGCCGACAAGGCTGGAAGCTTCCCCGGCGGGCCGTTACCGGCTGCGCAAGCCCACATCCAAATAGCCTTGGTCGTCGTCCTCGACCGCCTGGCGCAGGCGTTCGGCGGCCTCGGCCGCCTCGCGCTGGCGCCGCCACATGCCGGCATAGACCCCGTCGCGCGCCAGAAGCTCGTCATGGGTGCCGCGCTCGCAGATCTCGCCAGCGCTCAGGACCAGGATCTGGTGGGCGTGAATGACCGTCGACAGCCGATGGGCGATGATGATCGTCGTCCGGTCGCGCGACACCTGGTCGAGGGCGGTCTGGATCTCGCGCTCGGTATGGGTGTCGAGCGCGCTCGTCGCCTCGTCGAGCACCAGGATCGGCGGTGCCTTCAAAATCGTCCGGGCGATGGCGACGCGCTGCTTCTCGCCGCCCGACAGCTTCAGCCCGCGCTCGCCGACCATGGTGTCGTAGCCATCGGGCAGATCGCGGATGAAGCCGTCGATCTGCGCCAGTCGCGCCGCCTCCTCGACCTCGGCATCGGTCGCATCCGTGCGGCCGTAGCGGATATTGTAGCGGATCGTGTCGTTGAACAGCACCGTGTCCTGCGGCACCATGCCGAGCGCGCGGCGCAGGCTGTCCTGCGTCACGTCGCGAATGTCCTGCCCGTCGATGCGCACGCTGCCGCCGGTGATGTCGTAGAAGCGGAACAGGATGCGCGAAATGGTCGACTTGCCGGCGCCCGACGGGCCGACCAGCGCCACCGTCTCGCCGGCCGGTACCTCGAAGGAAATCCCCTTCAGGATCGGCCGGTCGGGTTCATAGGCGAAGCGCACGTCGTCGAACACGATATGCCCGTCGCGCACCGCGATCGGCCGTGCATCGGGCCGGTCGGCGATCTCGGGATCCCGTTCGAGAAGTTCGAACATGTTCTCGATGTCGACCAGGCTCTGGCGGATCTCGCGATAGACCATGCCGATGAAATTGAGCGGCATGTAGAGCTGCAGGAGCAGCGCGTTGATGAGCACGAAATCGCCGACCGTCAGCTTGCCCTGCTGCACCTCGATGGCCGCCAGCAGCATGCAGGACAGCATGCCGAGCGAGAACAAGATCATCTGCCCGCTATTGAGCCAGGCAAGCGACACCCAGGTCTTGGTGGCGGCCTTCTCATAGCGCTTCATCGACGCCTTGAAGCGCCCGCTCTCCATCGCTTCATTATTGAAGTATTTGACGGTTTCGAAATTGAGCAGGCTGTCGATCGCCTTCGAATTGGCGTCGGTGTCGGAATCGTTCATCTCGCGGCGGATCTCGATCCGCCAATTGGTCATCGTCACCGTCAGCCAGAGATAGCCGAGGATCATGGCGGTCAGAATGGCGACGTAGCGCCAGTCGAAATGCCAGCCGATGATGACCGCCGCCAGCAGGAACTCGACCGCCGTCGGGATCGTCGCCAGGATCGTGTAGCGCACGATCGTCTCGATCCCCTTGGTGCCGCGCTCGACGACCCGGCTCAGCCCTCCGGTACGCCGTTCGAGATGAAACCGCAGGGACAGTTTGTGCAGATGGCCGAAGGTGCGCGTGCCGAGCCGGCGCACGGCATATTGCCCGACGCTGGCGAACAGCGCGTCGCGCATCTGGTTGAACACCACCATCAGCACGCGGCCGACATTGTAGGCGATCACCATGAAGAGCGGCACGATGAGGAAAGCGAGCCAAGGCGGCGCGGTCTCGGCCGCCTGGGCCGGATCGGTCAGCGCGTCGACGGCCCACTTGTAGGTGAACGGCGTCAGCACCGTGATCAGCTTGGCGATCAGCAACAGGCCGATCGACCAGACCACGCGCCATTTCAGATCGGTGCGCCCGGACGGCCAGATATAGGGCCAGAGATCGCGGACGGTGGCGAGCGACGAGCGGTCGCGGGCGGGCCACTCACCATCCTGTGTGTCCTCATCCGGCGCCGTCGCCGCCGTATCCGCCTCGCCGAGACCCTGCGGGGTGACCCGGCGGCGAGACGCGGCCGGATCGGCCAGCATGTCGCTCTCGAGCCGGTCGCCTGACGTGTCAACCATGGGCGGATCCGGGCCTGTCCGTCAGCCTGCGTCCCGACATGACGGCGCGGTCCGGCCTCACTGGGCGGTCGTGTCGTCGTCGAGAACGGGGATGGTGAACACCTGATCGGGGAAGATCAGATGCGGATCCTCGATCTGGTTGCGATTGGCCTCGAAAATGACCGTATAGCGGATGCCCGCGCCATAGATGCCGCGCGCGATGCGCCACAGATTGTCGCCGCGCTCGATGACGATCTCCGGGGTTTCCGGCTGGTTCGCGGCGGCCGTCGCGGTTCCGGATGCCGGTTCAGTCGATGTATCGTCCGCCGTCCCGGCCGTCGTGCTATCCGTCGTCGGGGGCGGTGGCGCGGCGGCCACGTCCTGCGCGGCGGTGCCCTCGGTTGCCGTGGCCGCCGCCGGTTCGGGCACAACGGGTTGAGCCGCCGTCTCCGTTGCGGTTTCGACCGACGTCTCGACGGCTGCCTCGCTGGCATCCCCGCTTGCCGGCGCCGCATCGGTCTCCTGGGCGTCCGCCAGCACGACCCGCGCGCGGTCGAAGCGGACGGAAGCCCGTGCCACGACCGAGCCGTCGGCGGGCTCGACCACATCGGCGCGCACGGTATAGCGCCCCGGCGGCAGTTCGCTGTCGAAGGTCAGCTGCCAGTCGCCGCGCGCATCGGCCCGCGCATCGCCGACATGCCGGCCATTGAGATAGACGCGCACCGGATCGCCAGCCTCGGTGGTGCCGGTGACATGGACGCGGCCCGGCGCCTCGACCTCGACCAGATCGATGACCGTCGCGGCACGGCGCGGATCGGCGACCGGTTCGGTCGATGGCGCGGCCGCTGTCGCGGGCGCGGCGGCGGTATCTATGTCCTCGCTGGAAGCCTCAGGGGCAATGGTTTCGTCGTTGGCGGTGTCACTATTGGCCGTCACGTCATTGGCCGTTTCGGTGGCGGCATCACCATCCGTCGCCGCCGCCACGTCCGTACCGGCGGCGAGATCGGCCCGTGAGGCTTGTGTGTCCGGTTCGGCGTCCGGTTCGGCCTGGACTTGATCCGCCGGAGCCGGCTCGGTCTGAGCCGCCGTCGTCGCCTCTTCGGCATCCGCCACGACCACCGGTGCCGGTTCAGGTCGTTGCAGGATCTGGCTCGGCTGTCCCGGCTCCGCGACGGCGACGAGCGGCGTCGCGCCGTCTGCGTCGATGCCGATCGTGATCTCGGCCGCGCCGCGCGCGGCGGGACGCTCGGCCTCGGTGGCGCGGATCGTCATCGCGTGATCGCCGGGCGGCAGCAGCCGGTCGCCGAGCGCCGTCCAGTCGCCATTGGCATCCGCCGTCGTCGACATCAGGACATCGCCATTGACCAGGATATCCACCGCGGCCTCGGGCCCGGCCGCGCCGGCGATGACGAAGGAGCCATCCGGCTCGACGCGCAGGATGTCGATGCTCGGTGCCGCCGACGGCGCTTCGGCGGTAACGGTGTCGGATGCATCCGGCGCGGGCGGCGTTCCGTCAGCGACATCGGCCGGCGCCGGATCGTCGGTGGCTTCGGCCGGCGCGGGCGCCGATGATACCGCATCGCTTGCATCCGTCGCGGCGGGCGCCGTGGCCGCGCGCTGTTCCGCGGCCTGCCGGTCGGACAGGACGATCGCCGCGATACCGCCGCCGAGGATCGCCACGGTGCCGAGAAAAGCCACAAGCCTGGTGCGCAGATCCGCGCTCATCGATCTGTCCCCATCGGCGGCCACCGGGCCAATCGGCTGGCGGCGCCTTCCTGTTCGCCCGGCCACCGGTCGGCGGAACCGCCGGCGCCGTCCTGTATCGGCCAAGCGGGCCGCCGCGAATGGCGTCCCGACCCGTCATCGGACCTAACCCGTCGCGGGGCGGGCGGCAAGCCTTCTGCCCGTCTTGTCGAATCTCGCCGTCTCTGAAACAACGGACCGTGACGATCAAGACGGGCCATATGGACATGCGGACGCCCCTGAACCAGGATCGAGATCAGGATCAGGACGATACGCGGTCCGCGACCGGCTTCCGCACGGTCTGCGTCTATTGCGGCTCTGGCGAAGGCCGAAACGGGGCCTATGCCGATGCCGCCGATCTGCTCGGCCGCCTGCTCGCCGAACAACAGATAGGCCTCGTCTATGGCGGCGGCAATCTCGGCCTGATGGGACGCACCGCCCGCAGCGTGCTGGCCCATGGTGGTCATGTAACCGGCATCATCCCGAACTTCCTGTCCGAGCGCGAGCGCATGCTGCGCGATGTCAACGAGTTGATTGTCACCCGCGACATGCATGAGCGCAAGCGCAAGATGTTCGACCGGTCAGACGCCTTCGTCGCGCTGCCGGGCGGCATCGGCACGCTCGAGGAAACGGTCGAGATGATGACCTGGGCGCAGCTCGGCCAGCACAGGAAGCCGATCCTCCTGGCCAATGTGGCGGGCTTCTGGAACCCGCTCATCCGGCTGCTCGAGCACATGCTGGAGGATGGTTTCATCCGGCCCGGCTTGGAGGTGCACTATCTCGTGGTCGACACGGTGCCCGAGATCCTGCCGGCCTTGCGGCGGGCGGTCGCGTCTCAGGCCGCGTCCCGCGACGCCGACGCGCCCTCGATCAGCAATTTGTAGGTGATCGATTCCAACAGCGCCTGGAACGAGGCGTCGATGATGTTGGAACTGACCCCGATCGTCGACCAGCGCCGGCCCGACCCGTCGCGGCTTTCGATCAGAACCCGCGTCGTCGCGCCGGTGCCGCCATTGAGGATGCGCACCTTGTAGTCCGACAGTTCGAGATCGGAAATGAAGCGCTGATAGCGCCCGAGATCCTTGCGCAGCGCCTGATCGAGCGCGTTGACCGGACCATTGCCCTCGCCCACGCTCATCAGCGTCTCGCCGTCGACCGCGATCTTCACCGTCGCTTCCGACACCGTGACCAGTTCGCCGATCGCGTTGAACCGGCGTTCCACCATGACGCGGAAGCTCTTCACGTCGAAAAAGGCCGGCGTCTGGCCGAAGGCGCGCCGCGCCAGAAGCTCGAAGGAGGCATCGGCCGCCTCATAGGCATAGCCGTCCGCCTCGCGCCGCTTGACCTCGTCGAGCAGCGCGTTGATCGCCGGATCGTCGCGCGCCACGTCGAGCCCGAAACGCGCCAGTTCCGACAGGATGTTCGACCGGCCTGCCTGGTCGGAGACCAGGACATGGCGCCCATTGCCGACCGTTTCCGGCGGCACATGCTCGTACGTCGCCGGATCCTTGACGATGGCCGAGGCGTGAATGCCCGCCTTGGTGGCGAAGGCGCCGGACCCGACATAAGCGGCTTGCGGATCGGGCGCCCGGTTGAGCAATTCGTCAAAGGCGCGGCTGACGGCCGTCACCTGCCGCAGGCGGTCGGGCGTCACGCCGGTTTCAAGACGCCCGACATAAGGCTCCTTGAGGCAGAGCGTCGGGATCAGCGCGATCAGATTGGCATTGCCGCAGCGCTCGCCGATCCCGTTCAGCGTGCCCTGGATCTGGCGCACGCCGGCATCGACGGCGGCCAGCGCATTCGCCACCGCATGGCCGGTATCGTCATGGGTGTGAATACCGAGATGGTCGCCGGGCACGCCTGCCGCGATCACGGCCCGGACCATGGCGGCGACGTCATGCGGCAGCGTGCCGCCATTGGTGTCGCACAGGACGACCCAGCGCGCGCCGGCGTCATAGGCCGCCGTCGCGCAGGCCAGCGCATAGTCGGGATTGGCCTTGTAGCCGTCGAAGAAATGCTCGCAGTCGATCAGCGCCTCGCGGCCTGAGTCCGTGACCGCCGAGACCGATTCCGCGATCGCCGCGAGATTGTCCTCGGGCGCGATTTCGAGCGCCACCCGGACATGGAAATCCCAGGCCTTGGCGACCAGGCAGACGGCATCGCAGGTCGCCTCCAGAATGCCGGCGAAACCCGGATCGTTCGACACCGACCGCCCCGCCCGCTTGGTCATGCCGAAGGCGGTCATGCGCGCGTTCTGGGTCCGCGTCTGGGTGAACAGCGCGGTGTCGAGCGGGTTGGCGCCGGGATAGCCGCCCTCGATATAGTCGATGCCGAGCCGCTCGATCAGGCCGATGACATGCAGCTTGTCGTCGAGCGAAAAATCGATCCCAGGCGTCTGCGCCCCGTCGCGCAGCGTCGTGTCGAAGAGATAGAGCCGGTCCTTCGGCCCGCCCGTCGCGTCCTGTGCCATGCCGCCCTCAGATCAATCCGTAATAGGACAGGACCAGCAGGATCGCCGCGCCGAGCACCACGATCTTGATCGCGACATACCACAGCCATTTCTTCGGAAACGGCAGGTCGTCATGCCAGGTCTTGTTCACGGGCTTGCCGTCTTGTTCGCTCATCGGGCCATCTCCCAGTCCGTGGTAAGCACGCCCGTGTCCGGGTCCTTGCGATCCATCAATTGAACGCCCATGCCGGAGAGTTCGTCGCGGATGCGATCGGCCTCGGCGAAATCCTTGCGCGACCGGGCCTCGAGCCGTGCCGCGACCAGCGCGTCGATATCCGCATCACCCGCCGTCTCGCGCAAAACCTGAACGCCGAGCAGATCGAGCGCGGCGAGCGCCCGGGCCACGCCACCCTCGCGATCCTCGGGCGCGACGAAACCGCTTGCGTCGGGTCCAAAGCCAACAGATCCGGGATCACCATCCGCTGGCGCGTCATCGCCCCGCCAGCGACCGGCATTGAGGTCCTTCTGAATGATCTGCAATGCCAGCGGCGTATTGAGATCGTCCGCCAGCGCGTCAAGAAAGGCGTCGGACGGCGTGCTCGCCGCGACCCCTTCCTCGCGCGCGATGCGCTCCCAGCGGTCGAGCAGCCGGCACATTTCCTGAAGCCGGTCGACGGTCCAGTCGATCGGCTGGCGGTAATGGGTCGTCAGCATGGCGAGCCGCAGCGCCTCGCCCGGCCAGGCGCGGCCGCCGAAGCGATCCGTCGTCAGAAGCTCGCGGATGGTGATGAAATTGCCGAGCGATTTCGACATCTTCTCGCCTTCGACCTGCAGAAAGCCGTTATGCATCCAGATATTGGCCATGACATCGGTGCCATGGGCGCAGCGCGACTGGGCAATCTCGTTCTCGTGATGCGGAAAGACGAGATCGATGCCGCCGCCATGGATGTCGAAGGTTTCGCCGAGCAGCTTTCCGGCCATCGCCGAGCATTCGATATGCCAGCCCGGCCGGCCGGCCCCCCAGGGGCTGTCCCAGGACGGCTCGCCGGGCTTCGACGGCTTCCACAGCACGAAATCCATCGGGTCCTTCTTGTAGGGCGCCACCTCGACACGGGCGCCGGCGCGCATTTCCTCGAGCGACCGGCGCGCCAGCCTGCCATAGTCGGGCATGGCATTGACGTCGAACAGGACATGCCCCTCGGCGGCATAGGCATGGCCCTTGGCGATCAGCGTCTCGATGAGATCGACCATGTCCGCGATATGACCGGTAGCACGCGGTTCATGCGTCGGCGGCAGGCAGCCCAGGCCCGCGACATCCTCGTGAAAGTTCGCGATCGTCTCCCGGGTCAGATCGGCAATGGCGATGCCGCGCTCCAAGGCACGCGCATTGATCTTGTCGTCGACATCGGTGAGGTTGCGGGCATAGGTGACGTGGTCCGCGCCATAAACGTGGCGCAACAGGCGAAACAGGACGTCGAACACGATCAGCGGCCGCGCATTGCCGATATGGGCGAAGTCGTAGACGGTCGGACCGCAGACATACATCCGCACATCGGACAGATCGATCGGCACGAAAACGTCCTTCGTCTTCGTCAGCGTGTTGTAAAGCCTCACGGTCATCCTTCCGACCTTTCCGCGATGAATGCGCGACATGGCTATCCGGCGCCTCCGGCCGGAGCGCGTTCTCGTTGCAGGGAAGGGAAAAACGAACGGGAACAGCGACGGCCAGCAAGCAGCTAGCCGCAGATAATGCCCTGACAGATGTTGCCGGCGGGTGTGCGTTCACGTCCCATGGCGGGGTTATGGCCCGATGGCGCGGCGATTTCAACCATCGATGCTCTCATCCCGCCATGACTGGCTCGGCCAGATCGAAACCGCGCGCGACAAGCGCCTGGCGCAGGTCGGTTCCACTGTCGAAGCGGATGGCATCGAAGCCGAGCGCGGCGGCGGCCGCCACATTGACCGGCATGTCGTCGATGAAGATCGCGCGTTCGGGTGTTGTCGCCGCCCGTCGGCAAAGCAGACGGAAGATCTCCGGATCCGGCTTGATGAGCCCGACCTCGCCCGACACCACGGCGATGTCGAACAGGCCGAGAAAGGGATAGGCCGCGACCGTCACCGGCCACAGCTCGGCGGAGAAATTGGTGATGGCGTGACAGGGCACGCCTTGGCGCTTGAGTTCGGTCAGAACCGCGACGCTGTCGGGGATCGTGCCCGGGATCGTGTCGAGCCAGTTGTCGTAGAAGGCCGCGATCAGCGCGCGATGGCCGGGAAACCGCGCCGCCAGGACCTCGATCGCCTCGGCGCAGGAGCGGCCGCGATCCTGCTCCTTGTGCCAGTCCATGGTCACCACATGATCGAGGAACCAGGCGCGTTCCGCCGGATCGGGGATCAGCCGCTCATAGAGCTTGTCGGGTCGCCAGTGAACGAGCACATTGCCGACATCGAAAACGACCGCGTCATAGGTCATCAGGGCTGGCCCCATGGGTTCTCATCCGTTACGGCCCGGCGCGCCTCGACCGGCGGTCAATCGGCGAGATGGTCGCCGCAGCGCGGCGCGGGCTGATCGCCCCAGGGCATGATCGGCACGGTCGAGGTCGAGTTCTCAGGACTGCCCTCGATCAGCTTGTCGGTATAGACGAGATAGACCAGCACGTTCCGCGTCGCATCACAGCCGCGCACGATGCGCATGCGCTTGAAGAAGACCGAGCGGCGCTGGCGATACATTTCCTCGCCCTGTTCGAAATCGCCCTTGAAGACGACGGGGCCGACCTGGCGGCAGGCCAGCGACACCACCGACAATTCCTCGGCAATGCCGAGCAGCCCCTCGAAACCGCCCTTTTCCGGCACCGTGAAATGGCAGGACACGCCCTCGACCAGCGGATCGTCGATGGCGTAGGTGGCGAGCGTATGGTCGGGCGTCAGAAGATGGAACACGGTCGAGCGCCGGAAGATCAGTTCCGGCTCGTCGGACGCCAGCACCGCGGCCGGCACGAGACCTGTCATCACGATCAGGCAAAAAACGATCCACCGCATGCCGTTCGACCCTCCTTGTCGCGTCGTCGCCGAGGGCCTAACACGCCCGTCAAGCGATCACATCCGCGATGTTCCGCGTGTGCCGCGGTCGGTATGCGCACCACGGCTCGTGGTTGCGAAACCCGGCCGTGCTGGTAAACTCGGAATCGGTCCGGGGGCGGTCGGATCGTCGACGGCTTCGGCGCATGGCCGAGCCCGTCAGCGTTCGCGTGGAGGCGCGTCTCATGACCGCTTTTTCAGGCACACTTCCCCGGGCTTTTTGCCGTCACGTCGCGCGATACCGCGCGCGTCGACCAGGGCTAGCGCGGCAAATCGGCCGTGGCCTGGCGCTGACCGGCCTTGTTGTCGGCCTTGTTCTTACCGCACCGCAGCCCGCCGACGCCCAGTCCGCCGCAACCAATGTGTGCCGCGATCTCGAAGCGGAACTGGCCGCGATGCGCCAGCCCGTCGCGCAGGATCGCACGCTGGTCCGCGAGATGGACCGGCTGGCGCGTGAGGTGGACGATCTGCAAAACCAGGCCTGGGCCGTGGGCTGCATGGACGGCATCTTTCAGCGGCCGGCCGGCTGCGGCCGCATCCTCAATGTCATCGATGGCAAGCGCGACCGCTATGAGGCGCTCGCTGCACTCAGCCGAAACGGCGCCGTTGCCCATGACCCGCGCCGCGAGCGCCGCATCCTGGCGGCCCTCGGCGCCAATGACTGCGGCAGCGACTATGCCGCCTATGCGCCGGTCCGCCGCGCGCCGTCACTGTTCGATTCGCTGTTCGGCGGGGGCCTGCCGCGTGCGGTTCCGCAGCCCGTGCCCGATGGCGGGGCGCGCGTGTCCGGCACGATCGGCCTGCCGCGGCCGGCACCCTATTTCACGCCCGGCGGCACCTATCGCACGGTCTGCGTGCGCGCCTGCGACGGCTTCTTCTGGCCGCTCAGCTTCTCGACGACGGCGGCGGGTTTCTCGGCGGACGCCGATAGATGCCAGTCGAGCTGTCCCGGCACCGATGTCGCGCTCTATGCGATGGACAGCCCGCTCGACGATCCGGGCACCATGCGCGCGGTCGAGACCGGCGCCCCCTATTCGGCGCTGCCCAATGCCTTCCGCTACCAGAAGGAAGTCGTCTCGGGCTGCGGCTGTCCGAGCGCGACGGAACGCACCGGCGCCACTCCCGCCGCGCCTGCATCAAACGATCAGGCGTCGACCGTCGACACGCCGCCACGCGCGGAAATCGCGATCGGCCGGCTCGATCCCGGCGGGCGGCTGGAGCCCGATACGCTGGCGCTGCCACGCCCCAATCCGAAACGCCAGTCCACACCGGCCATGCCGGAAACCCCGGACGTGACCGACACGGCGGATGACGCCCGCGCCGCGACGGACGCGGCCGAGCCGATGGACAACGAACAGGACGTTACGGAGGCCGCCGACGCCGAGCCGCCATCCCCTGAGCAGGGCAACACCGGCGAGCGCGATGTGCGCATCGTCGGGCCGACAATACCGCCCATGCTGGTGCGCTGATGCGCTGAAGGGTCAGTCGCGGGCGGCGGCCGCTTCGAGACGGGCCAGCACGGTGTCGCGGCCGATCAGCGGCAGGAGCGGGGCGAGTTCCGGGCCGTGCGCCTGCCCGGTCAACGCGAGCCGCAGCGGCATGAAGAGCGCCTTGCCCTTGCGGCCCGTATCCGCCTTGAGCGCCCCGGTCCAGTCGCCCCAGCTCGTTTCGGTCAGGGGGGCGGGCGGCAGGAGCGCGCGGGCACGGTCGAGATAGCGGCAATCGTCCGGCTCGAAATCGGCGCTGACCGGGGCATCGCCATCGACGATCGCCCACCATGTCGCGGCCTCGTCGAAGCGGGTCAGGTTCTGGCGGATGGCGGTCCAGAACGGCGCGCCGCCGCCGATACCGGCCTCGGCCAGCCGCGCGCGGACATCCTCGAAGCGCGTCTCGTGCAGCAACTTGGCGTTTAGCGCATCGAGATCGGCGGGATCGAACTTGGCCGGCGCGCGCGACACGTCCGACAGGTCGACGAGACGTTCGAGCTCGGCGAGATCGCCATGTGGCTGGACCGGATGCGACGTGCCGATCAGGACCGCGAGGCAGGCGACCGCCATCGGTTCGAGACCGGCGTCGCGCAAGCCCCGCAGCGACAGCGCGCCGGTCCGCTTCGACAGCCCCTCCCCCGTCACCGTGGTCAGGAGGTTGTGATGGCCGAAGGCGGGCACCTTGCCGCCGAGCGCGCGGAACAGGTCGATCTGAACCGCGGTATTGGCGACATGATCCTCGCCGCGAATGACGTCGGTGACGCCGAGCGCGATGTCGTCGACCACAGATGGCAGGGTGTAGAGATAGCTGTCATCGGCGCGCACCAGGACGGGATCCGACAGCGACGCGGTGTCGATCTCCTGATGCCCGCGCACCAGATCGTTCCAGCCGACCGTCTCGCGCGTCAGAAGAAAGCGCCAATGCGGATGGCGGCCTTCCGCTTCGAGCGCCGCGCGCTCGGCATCGCTTAGTGTCAGCGCGGCCCGGTCATAGACCGGCGGCTGACGGCGGGCCAATTGCAGCTTGCGCTTGCGTTCGAGCTCGTCGGCGGTCTCATAGGCCGCGTAGAGCCGCGCCGCGCCGCGCAGGCGCTCGGCGGCCGCGTCGTGCTCGGCCTTGCGGTCCGACTGCCGCACCTCGACATCGGGCAGGATGCCGATCCAGGCGAGATCCTCGCGGATCGCGGTGACGAACTCCTCCCGCGAGCGCTCGGGATCGGTATCGTCGAAGCGCAGGACGAAGCGCCCGCCGCGTCTTTTGGCGTAAAGCCAGTTGAACAGCGCGGTGCGCGCATTGCCGATATGGATCAGCCCCGTCGGCGAGGGCGCGAAGCGAACCGTGGGCCCCTGATCCGCCATCAATCGCCCTCATAGCGGAAGAGGCGCTCGGTCTCCTCGGGAAAGTCGGGCACCGGCCGGCCGCTGTCGCGATAGCGGTTGGTGATCGGATAGCGCCGATCGCGGCCGAAATTGCGCTGCGAGATCTTCACGCCGGGAGCGGCCTGGCGGCGCTTGTATTCGGCGATATAGAGAAGCTTCTCGATCCGGCGCACCGTTTCTTCGTCGAAGCCCGCGGTGACGAGTTCATGGATCGACCGCTCCTCCTCGACCAGGCCGTTCAGAATGCCGTCGAGCACATCATAGGGCGGTAGCGAATCCTGGTCGGTCTGGTCGGGCCGCAATTCGGCCGAGGGCGGCTTGTCGATGATCCGTTGCGGGATCACCGTGCCGGCCGGCCCGAGACAGCCCTTCGGCACCGTGTCGTTGCGCAGCCGCGCGAGCTGGAACACCTCTGTCTTGTAGAGATCCTTGATCGGGTTGAAGCCGCCATTCATGTCACCGTAGAGCGTCGCATAGCCGACCGAGACCTCGGACTTGTTGCCCGTCGTCACGACCATCGGGCCGAACTTGTTGGACAGCGCCATCAGCATGGTGCCGCGCACGCGCGACTGCAGGTTTTCCTCGGTGACGTCGGGCGCGCGATCGGCGAAGGCAGGCCGCAGGGCGGCTTCGATACCGGCCACCGCCGGCTCGATCGCCAGCACCTCATAGGAACAGCCGAGCGCGGCCGCGCAGGCCTCGGCATCCTCGAGGCTGTCCGATGCGGTATAGCGATAGGGCAGCATCACGCAGCGCACCCGGTCGGCGCCAAGCGCATCGACCGCCATGGCCGCGCACACCGCCGAATCGATGCCGCCCGACAGGCCGAGCACGACACCGGGAAAGCCGTTCTTGTCGACATAGTCGCGCAACCCCGTGACGCAGGCCGTCCAGGTCAGATCGGGATCGTCCTCGAGCGCCGCCAGCGGCCCCTCGGTCATGCCCCAGACGCCGGCCTCGCGCCGCCAGCGGACATAGCCGATCATCTCCTCGAAGGCCGGCATCTGGAAAGCTAGCGAGCGATCGGCATTGAGGCCGAAGGACGCGCCGTCGAAGATCAGCTCGTCCTGGCCGCCGAGCTGGTTGAGATAGGCCATCGGCAAATCGCTCTCGGTAACCCGGCCGACGGCGACGTTCAGCCGCTGTTCGTGCTTGTCGTGCCACCAGGGCGAGCCGTTCGGCACGATCAGCAGTTCGGCACCGGTCTCGGCCAGGGTCTCGACGACATCCTCGATCCAGATGTCCTCGCAGATCGGCAGGCCCATGCGCACGCCGCGCACATTGACCGGCCCCGGCATCGGCCCCGGCACGAACACCCGCTTCTCGTCGAAGGTGCCGTAATTGGGCAGTTCGACCTTGTGGCGGATCGCCGTGACCTTGCCGCCGTCGAGCACGGCGAGCGAATTGTAGGCCCGGTCGGCCTCGCGCCACGGCGTGCCGAGCAGGACGGCCGGCCCGCCATCGTCGGTCTCCTTGGCGAAGGTTTCGGTCGCCTGCATGCAGGCCGCCACGAAAGCGGGCTTGAGGACCAGATCCTCCGGTGGATAGCCCGACAGGAAGAGTTCGGAAAAGCAGATGATGTCGGCGCCCTTGGCGGCCGCCTCGGCGCGCGCCTGGCGCGCCCGCGCCAGGTTGGCGTCGATCGCGCCGAGGGTCGGATTGAGCTGCGCCAAAGCGAGGAGAAAGCTGTCGGTGATCTGGTCAGGCATGTCGCGGCCGATGGTGATGTGTCGGGCCGGTTTACCGCCCACCCGGCCGAACGGCAATCACCCCGCGCGCCGTCCTGCCATGACAGGCTGGTTCAGGCACCGAACGCATAGGCGTCCATCATCAGCACGCCATATTCGTGGCTCGTATGCAGACGTTGGCCCGAGACACGGTCACCGCCATCACCACCGGCGCCGAGCGCGACGAAGAGCGGCAGCAGATGCTCCTCGGTCGGATGGTTCTCGGCGGCGAAGGGCGCCCGCGCCCGATAGTCCAGCAGGCTTTCGGTATCGCCGGCGACAATGCGCTCGGCGAGCCAGTCACCATGCGCCCGCACCCAGTCCGGCGGCGGCGCGTCGAGCGCATAGCCCTTATCGAAGAACTCGTGGAGATTATGCGTCGCGGCGCCTGAGCCGAGGATCATGACGCCATCCTCGCGCAACGGCCGCAGCGCGCGCCCGAGCGCATGATGGGCGGCCGGTCCCGCCTCGGGGCGCACGGCGATCTGCACGACCGGCAGGTCGGCCTCGGGCCGCATCAGAACAAGCGGCACCCAGACACCATGATCGAAGCCGCGCCGCGCGACGATGGAGGTCTCAAGACCGGCCCGGTCGAGCAGGGCATGAACCTCGCCGGCGATGTCCGGCGCGCCCGGCGCCGGGTAGCGGATCGCGTGAAGCTCGGGCGGAAAGCCGCGAAAATCGTGGATCGTCTCCGGTTCGGGATCGGCCACGACCGCGAAATCATCGGCCTCGAAATGGGCCGACACCACGACAATGGCCCGCACCTGATCAAGCGCCGCGCCGAACGCCTTCAGAAAAGCGTGCGCGGCGGTTTCCCGGATGGCGAGCGAGGGTGCGCCATGGGAGATGAACAGCGACGGCGCGGTCATGCGCGATCCTTCCGGCTGGCCGACCCCGCCTCGGGCGGAGACTATCGAAGCCTGGATCCTATAACCGGCGAGTGCCGCGACAAAGTCAGCCAGTCGGGACGGACTATTGCCGAACCGGCAACAGTCTCGTCCCGGGTCGCGGTGGACGCCGTCATTCGGCGGCGTCGACCTGGCGTTCGGCGCTGCGCCCGCGCGCGGTCCGCAATTGCTCGGTGATCAGGAAAGCAAGCTCCAGCGCCTGATCGCCGTTCAGCCTCGGATCGCAATGGGTGTGGTAGCGGTCCGACAGGTCGTCGTCGGAGATCGCCCGCGCGCCGCCGGTGCATTCGGTGACGTTGCGCCCGGTCATCTCGACATGGATGCCGCCGGCATGGGTGCCTTCGGCCTGATGGACGGCGAAGAAGGTCTCGACCTCGCGCAGGATCCGGTCGAAGGGTCGGGTCTTGTAGCCCGAGGCCGCCTTGATGGTGTTGCCATGCATCGGATCGCAGGACCAGACGACGGTGCGCCCTTCCCGCTCGACCGCCCGGATGAGACCAGGCAGATGGTCGCCGATCTTGTCGGCGCCGAAGCGGCAGATCAGCGTCAGCCGTCCCGCCTCGTCCTCGGGGTTGAGCAGATCGATCAGCCGGATCAGCTCCTCTGGGTCGAGCGAGGGGCCGCATTTCAGACCGATAGGATTGCGGATGCCGCGGAAGAACTCGACATGGGCGCCGTCGAGCTGGCGCGTCCGGTCTCCGATCCACAGGAAATGGCCCGAGGTGTCGTACCAGTCGCCGCTCGTCGAATCGACCCGCGTCAGCGCCTCCTCATAGTCGAGCAAAAGCGCCTCATGGCTCGTGAAGAACTCGGTCGAGCGCAGCGCCGGCGTCGTGTCGGCATCGATGCCGCAGGCGCGCATGAAGTCGAGCGTGTCGGAAATCCGCTCGGCGAGCTGCTCATAGCGCGCCGATTGCGGCGAATCCGCCAGGAAACCGAGCGTCCACTGGTGCACATGTTCGAGATTGGCGAAACCGCCCTGGGCGAAGGCGCGCAACAGGTTGAGCGTCGCCGCCGACTGGCGATAGGCCATCATCATGCGCCGGGGATCGGGCTCGCGGGCCGCCTCGGTGAATTCGATGGCATTGATGATGTCGCCGCGATAGCTCGGCAGGTCGACGCCGTCCTGGGTCTCGGTCGGCGCCGAGCGCGGCTTGGCGAACTGGCCAGCGATGCGGCCGACCTTCACCACCGGCTGGGCGGCGGCATAGGTCATCACCACCGCCATCTGCAGGAAGACGCGGAAGAAGTCGCGGATCGCATCGGCGTGATGCTCGGCGAAACTCTCCGCGCAATCGCCGCCCTGCAGCAGGAAACCCTTGCCCGCGGCGACATCGGCCAGGTGGCGCTTGAGCAGGCGCGCCTCGCCGGCGAAAACCAGCGGCGGAAAGCTCGCGAGCTCGCGCGTCACGTCCTTTAGCGCCGCGCCGTCGCGATAGTCCGGCACCTGCACGATGGGTCGGTCCCGCCAGGTCGTCGGTGTCCAGGTCTTGCTCATCCGTCCGCTCCACTCATGCCCGCGCCGCTTCATGACAATCGGGCCACGCATCTGTCTCGTCATCCCACCCGTTACACCGCCTGTCGGGCCTTGCTCTCGTCCGGCGAAAGGCGCATGTGTCATGCGGATATCGCCTGGGAGGCAGCCCTTCCGGCGACGGGGGTTCCGGCCCGCCGCGTGCCCCGTCAAGGGCGCGCGCCGCCGCCTCCGCCGGCATGGGACGCCCCTTATACACAGGGCATGGGCCGCTGACCACCTCGACCGGGATGATGGAATGGACCTCGAACACGATCACGATCCCGCCGCCATCGAAAGCCGTCTCGCCGGTGGTCCCAAGGTCAACTATCTGCGCGACTGGATCTATGGCGGCATCGACGGCGGGGTGACCACCTTCGCCATCGTCGCCGGCGCGCTGGGCGCCAGCCTGTCGCCCGGCATCGTGATCATCATGGGCGTCGCCAATCTGATCGCCGACGGCTTTTCCATGGCGGCGAGCAATTTCAGCGCCACCAAGGCCGAGCGCGACGACTACCGGCGCATCCGCGAGATGGAGGAACGCCATATCGCGCTCCATCCCGAGGGCGAACGCGAGGAGATCCGTCAGATCTATGCCGCGAAGGGCTACCGCAATTCCGATCTCGAAGCCATGGTGCGGCTGGTGACCGGGCGCAAGCGCCACTGGATCGACACCATGCTGGCCGAGGAACACGGCATCGCGCTGGTCCAGCGCTCGCCCGTCAGGGCGGCGCTGAGCACCATGGCCGCCTTCGTCCTGTGCGGCGCGGTGCCGCTGGTGCCCTTCCTGCTCGGCCTCGACCATGCCCCGCTGATCGCGACCTTCCTGGTCGCCACGGTGTTCTTCATCATCGGATCGGTGAAAAGCCGCTGGTCGACCCAGAACTGGGTCCAGTCCGGCCTCGAAACGCTGACCATCGGGCTTGTCGCGGCGCTCGTCGCCTATCTCATCGGCGCCGCCCTGCGCGATATCGTGCCCGTCTGAGCGACCGACCGGCGACAGGAATCATCGCGGCGATCACATCGGCGTCGCTGTCATCTTTCCCGCTTGACGCGAACGGCGGAATTCGCGACGCGTCTTGAACGGCAGGGTCGGTCACGCGCCCGCAGCCTCGTGCAGTCGGCGGCCCCCTCTGGCGGCCGCGAGATCCCCATGGGGACGGAAGTCGGGAGAGGGCGATGCTGACGGCGCTTGCGGCGGTTTCGTCGCTGTCGATTTCCGTGTTCCTGCTGCTCTGCGGCAATGGCCTTCTGTTCGCGGTGCTGCCGCTCAGGGCGGAACTCGAAGGGTTCAGCGACCTGTCGGTCGGCCTGCTCGGCTCGGGCTACTTCTTCGGCATGATGGTCGGCTGCTTCTTCGCGCCGAGCCTGATCCGCTTCGCCGGCCATGTGCGCGCCTTCGGCGCCGCCGCCGCGCTGATGACGGTGGCGCCGCTGGCGCATGCCATGTTCGGCGAGCCGGCCCTGTGGATCCTGGTGCGCGTCCTGGCCGGGCTGTGCCAGGCGGTCCTGTTCGCCGTCATCGAAAGCTGGATGAACGAGAAGGCCGACAACACCTATCGCGGCCAGATCCTCGCCATCTACAACGTCATCAACTATGCCGGGCTGTCGGTCGGCCAGCAGTTTCTCCGGATCTACGAGCCGTCGAGCTTCGAAGTCTTCATGCTGGCGGCGATCTTCATCACGCTGACCGCGGTGCCCGTCGCGCTGACCCGCTCGGCCGCCGCCGCCTTGCCAGATTCGCCGAGGCTCCGGCTCGCCTGGCTCTACAAGCTGTCGCCGGTCGGCGTCCTGACGGCGCTCGGCGTCGGCATCGCCAATGGCTCGTTCTTTTCCTTCGCCCCGCTTTTCGCCAGCGAGATCGGCCTGACGCCGAGCCAGGTCGCGTCGTTCTTTTCGCTGTCGATCTTCGGCGCGGTCATCACGCTATGGCCGCTCGGCCGGCTGTCGGACATCATCGACCGGCGCTATGTGATTATTGGCACGAGCCTCGGCGCGGCCGTCGCCGGCTGGGCGCTGTTCACGGTGGCGTCGACGCGCGGGCCGGACGCGCTCCTGATGGTCTATGGCCTCGGCCTGGCCTTCGGCGCCTTCGCCATGCCGATCTACGCGCTTGCCACCGCGCATGCCGCCGACTTCGCGGAGAAGGAGGAACTGGTCGAGGTGGCGACCGGGCTCTTGCTGGTCTACACGCTCGGCGCCGTGATCGGCCCGACGCTCGTCTCGGCGCTCAACGAATTGGTCAGCCCGATCTCGCTGTTCGCCTTCATCGGCGCGGTGCACATCACCATGGCGACCGTATCGGCCTGGCGCATGACACGCCGTGTCGCGGTTCCGGCCGACGAACGCGACGCTTTCGTGGCGGTGCCGCGCACCTCGCCCAGCGCGGCGGAACTGTTTTCGACCGGACATGGCTTTTATGACCGGTCCGAGGACGAGGTGCCCTTCCCCGCCGAGGCCGAGCCCGTCCATATCAGCGAGGAGATGGACGCGGACCCCGAAAGCGACGAGGATGGCGATAAGCCGGCTGAAAACGCGCCGGCCGACGCGACGCCTGGATCCTGACCCGGTCGCGGCGGCCAGCCCATGTGCCAGCCGGCCCGGACAGGGGCGCGTAACGGACGGGACGGCGCATGGACGAACCGAGCTTCACGGTCGGCATCGAGGAAGAATATCTCCTGGTCGATATCGAGACCCGCGATCTCGCGATCCAGCCGCCGCCGGAGCTGTTCGAGGCCTGCCAGAAGGCCCTGCCCGACCAGGTGGCGCCGGAATTCCTGCAATGCCAGATCGAGATCGGCACGCCGGTCTGCGGCACGCTCGAAGATGCCCGCGCCCGACTGGCCAATCTGCGCGCCACGATCGCCGAGATCGCGGCCGCCTATGGGCTCGCCCCCATCGCCGCCTCGACGCACCCATTCGCCCGCTGGGCCGATCAGCGGCACACCGAGAAGGAGCGCTATCAGCAGCTCGCCGCCGACATGAAGGTCGTCATCCGCCGCATGCTGATCTGCGGCATGCATGTCCATGTCGCGGTCGAGGATGACGGGCTCAGGATGGACCTGTTCAATCAGCTGATCTATTTCCTGCCGCATCTTCTGGCGCTGTCGACCTCGTCGCCCTTCTGGCAGGGGCAGGACACCGGACTGAAGTCCTATCGGCTGTCGGTCTTCAACGAAATGCCGCGCACGGGCCTGCCGACGCCCTTTTCGAGCCCCGGCGAGTATCGCCGCACGGTCGACACGCTGGTCACCGCCGGCGTCATCGAGGACGCCACGAAGATCTGGTGGGACTTGCGGCCCTCGGCGCGGTTTCCGACGCTCGAAATGCGCATCACAGATACTTGCACCCGGCTCGACGACGCGCTGTCGATCGCCGCGCTCTATCGCTGTCTAGCACGCATGCTGTGGCGGCTCAGGCGCTCCAACCAGCGCTGGCGCAGCTATTCGAGCTTCCTCGTCAACGAAAACCGCTGGCTCGCCCAGAAGAATGGCGCCGAGGCGCATCTGATCGATTTCGGCAAGAGCGCCTGCGTCCCGTTCGCGGAGCTGTTCGAGGAGATCCTCGATCTGGTGCAGGAGGACGCCGCCGAATTCGGCTGTCTCGCGGCCATCGAACACGCCCGCATGATCGTCACCGACGGCACCAGCGCCGACCGGCAATTGGCGGTCTACCGGGCGCGCCGGGCCGAGGGCCACAGCGAGCGCGGCGCGCTCGAAGCGGTGGTCGACCATCTGATCGAGGAGACGCTGGCCGGCACGCGGTAGATCGTCCTGAAACGGCTCCAACAGGCTGCGGAATGAGGCGCCTGCCCGGTCGAGACGGCCCTACGGACCTCCTCAGGGCGAGGGCCAACTGCTTGATCCCTCATCCTGAGAGCCAGCGCAGCGAGCGTCTCGAAGGATCGGCGACCGTCGCGGAACTTTTTCCGATCGCCTGCCAAGTCTGCCCGGCTTGGACTGGACGCTGTCCTATTCGGCGGCGTCCCGCACCACCCGTTCCGACACCTGGCGCATGGTCACGAGTTCCTCGGCGGCCGTCGGATGCAGCGCCATGGTGCGGTCGAAATCGGCCTTGGTCGCCCCCATCTTCAGCGTGATACCGAGGATCTGCGCCATCTCGCCGGCATCCGGGCCGACGATATGGCAGCCGACCACGCGGTCGCTCTCGCCGTCGACGAGAAGCTTCAGGAGCATCTTCTCGTCGCCGCCGCCAAGCGTCGACTTCATCGGCCGGAACGCCGCGCGGTAGATGTCGAGCACCCGACAGCGGCCGCGCGCCTCCTGTTCGGTCAGCCCCACCGTGCCGATCTCGGGCGTGGTGAACACCGCCGTCGGAATGAGATCGTGGTCGACATCGCCGTCGCCGGCCCCGAACAGCATATCGGCCAGCGCATGGCCCTCGCGGATGGCGACCGGCGTCAACGCCACCCGGTCGGTCACGTCGCCGACCGCGAAGATGCTCTCGACCGAGCTGCGCGACTGGCCGTCGACGACGATCTTGCCGTTCGCACCTTGCGTCACGCCGGTCTTGTCGAGGCCGAGCCCGTCGACATTGGGATTGCGGCCGATGGCGAACATGATCTGATCGCCGTGCAGCGCCTCGCCGCCGGTGGTGTGGCCGATGAGGCCGGTTTCGGTCCTCTCGATCCTGGTGAACACCTGGTTGAAGACGAAGCGGACGCCGCGCGCTTCCATCGCCTGGCGGACATGGGCGCGCACCTCGTCGTCGAAGCCGCGCAGGATCTCGGGCCCGCGATAGATCAGCGTCGTCTCGGCGCCAAGGCCGGCGAAGATCGAGGCGAATTCGCAGGCGATGTAGCCGCCGCCGGCGATCACGATGCGGTCGGGAAAGCGGTCTAGATGGAACGCCTCGTTAGAGGTGATGACATGTTCGATGCCATCCAGGCGATGATCGAGATTGGGCGTGCCGCCGGTCGCGATCAGGATCCTGTCGGCGCGGATGTCACCGGGCTCGCCGTCGATATGGACCGTATGCGGATCCTTGAAGCGGGCATGGCCGTCGAACAGCGTCACGCCGGCCTTGTCGAGATTGGACCGGTAGACATTTTCGAGCCGCGCGATCTCGCGATCCTTGTTGGCGATCAGCGTCGGCCAGTCGAAACGTGGCGCGCCGTCGAGCGTCCAGCCGAAACCGGCGGCATCCTCGAATTCATCTCGGAAACGGCTCGCATAGACCAAGAGCTTCTTCGGGACACAGCCGCGGATGACGCAGGTGCCGCCGTAGCGGAAGCTCTCGGCGATCCCGACCCTGGCGCCGTGCTGGGCGGCGATGCGAGCCGCCCGCACACCGCCGGAGCCGCCGCCGATGACGAAGAAATCGAAGCTCTGCTGTGACACGAAACCCGTGCTCCCTATGCGTCGGTGCCGGCTATCGGCGACCCCGGTCAGATCTTGCCGAGCCGGTCGATACCGCCCGGTCCGGCCAGGATCGCGCCGGTCGCCAAGCCGAGAAACAGACCATGGCCGACGACGCCCGGCACCGCGTCCAGCGCGGCCGCGACGGCCTGTGGATTGGCGATCTCCTCGAAATGGGCGTCGACGATGACATTGCCGTTGTCGGTTTCGAAAACCCGGCCGTCGGCCGTCTCGCGCATGACGAAGGCACCGCCAACGCCGACCATGCGGGCGGCCTCTTCGAGATGCTTGCGGGTCGCGGCGATCCCGAACGGCACGATCTCGATCGGCAGCGGAAAGGCGCCGAGCCTGTCCACCTTCTTGGTGTGATCGGCGATGACCACGAAACGCTCGGCCGAGGCGGCGACGATCTTCTCGCGCACATGCGCCCCGCCGCCGCCCTTGATCAGGCGCAACTCCGCGTCGATCTCGTCGGTGCCGTCGACGGCGAGATCGAGTTCGGGATAGTCGTCGAGCGTCGCGGTCGGGATGTTCTGGTCGTCGGCAAGCGCCTGGGTCATCTCGGACGTCGACACCGCGATGACGTTGAGCCCCTCCGCCTCGACCCGCGCGCCGAGCGCCCGCACGAAGGCGGCCGCCGTCGAGCCCGAGCCAAGGCCGAGGCGCATGCCGCGCGTGACGAGCTTGACCGCCTCGGCGGCGGCACGCTCCTTGTAAAGCGTCAGGTCGTCGGACATCAGGCGCCCCCGCGCGTCACCGGCCGACCGGCGCTCACCGCGCCAGCCCGCCCATCAGGACATATTTGAGTTCGACGAATTCCTCGATGCCGTGATGCGAGCCCTCGCGGCCGAGGCCCGATTCCTTGACCCCGCCGAAGGGCGCGACCTCGGTCGAAATGATGCCCTCATTGACGCCGACAATGCCGTATTCAAGCGCTTCGGCGACCCGGAAACAGCGGCCGACATCGCGGCTGTAGAAATAGGCCGCGAGCCCCGCCGGCGTATCATTGGCCAGCGCCACGACCTCGTCCTCGGTCTCGAACCTAAACAGTGGCGCGACCGGACCGAAGGTCTCCTCGCGCGTGATCAGCATCTTGGTGGTGACGTTCTTGAGAACCGTCGGCTCGTAGAAATTGCCGCCAAGATCATGCGCCTTGCCGCCGGTGACGATCTCGGCGCCCATGCCGACGGCATCCTTGATATGGGTGTCGACCTTGGCGATGGCGGCCGCGTTGATCAACGGCCCGGTGGTGACGCCGACGCCCGTGCCGTCACCGACCTTGAGCTTCATGACCTCGGAGGCGAATTTCTCGGCGAAGGCGTCATAGACGCCGTCCTGGACATAGATCCGGTTGGCGCAGACGCAGGTCTGGCCGGCATTGCGGAACTTCGACAGCATGGCGCCGGCCACCGCCGCGTCGAGATCGGCATCATCGAAGACGATGAAGGGCGCGTTGCCGCCGAGTTCGAGCGCGACCCGCTTCACCGTCGAGGCCGACTGGCGCATCAGCAATTTGCCGACCTCGGTCGAGCCGGTGAAGCCGACGACGCGGACCAGCGGGTTCGAGGTCATCTCGCCGCCGATGGCCGGCGCATCCCCCGTGATGGCGTTGAAGACGCCTTTCGGAAGCCCCGCGCGGTCGGCCAGTTCGGCGAGCGCCAGCGCGGTCAACGGCGTTTCGGGCGCGGGCTTGCACACCGCCGTGCAGCCGGCGGCAAGCGCCGGCGCGACCTTGCGGGTGATCATCGCGGCGGGGAAGTTCCACGGCGTGATCGAGGCGACGACGCCGATCGGCTGGCGGATGACCATGATCCGCGCATCCGCCTTGTGGCTCGGGATCGTCTCGCCATAGATCCGCTTGGCTTCCTCGGCGAAGAATTCAACGAAGGAGGCAGCATAGTCGACCTCGCCCTTGGCCTCGGCCAGGGGCTTGCCCTGTTCGAGCGTCATGATCATGCCAAGATCGTCGCGATGGGCGATGATCAGCTCGAACCAGGCGCGCAAAAGCTTGTAGCGCTCCTTGGCGGTGGTCCGCGACCAGGACGCGAAGGCCCGATGCGCGGCCTCGATGGCCGACTTGGCCTCGGCGGCGCCGAGTTCGGGCACCCGCGCGATCTCTGCACCGGTCGCCGGATTGGTGACCGGCGTGTCGCCACCGCCGATCCAGGCGCCATCGATATAGCACTGGGTCTTCAGAAGCGTCGGATCGTTCAACATCATGGCGGCTCTCCCGTGAAATCTGGCTTGGCTCTATCACAACAGATGGGCCGGACGGAACCGGCGCGCGACCGGCTCCGGCATGCGTTTCGCGCAACCGGGACCGGCACCGGCGTCAGGACCCGTCATCACCCTCGCGGCGCATGCGCTTTGCCGCCTCATCGAGCTGGGCGAGGCGCGAAGCGCGCAGCCGTTCATAGAGCCGCATCACCGAGCCGGTCTCATTGTCCTCGGGCAGATCCGGGTCGGGATCTGGCGGATCGGCGGTCGCTGGCGCCTCCGGTTCCCCAGCCTCGGGCCGCGCCGGCGGGGCGACGGACTTGTCTTCCGGCGCTTCGGCGTGGCGCAACGCACGGGCGCGCACCATATCGGCGATCTCCCGCATCGTCTGTTCGGTATCGGCCTCTCCCGGCGCAGTGTCCGACGGTGCCCCCTGCCCTTGCGGGTCGTCCGGAAGGTCGTCCCAACGCGGCAGGTCGGGCAGGTCTTCGGCCTGAACCGCCTCGGTTCCCGGGTCGTCGGCGACAGGCACGGTTGTCCCGGACTCCGGCGCGGACGGTTCGGGCCGTGCCGGGTCGGATGGCGCAGGCTTCGGCGGGTCCGCCATGGCGGCGACGAGATCGTCGAAGGCGGCCGCCATGTCGTCGAGCGTCGGCGAGGCGGCAGGGCTGTCCGGCTTCTCCGACGCCTCGCGCATCTTCTGTTTCGGTGCCGACCGCGCCTCTGTGATGGCCTTGTCCGCGACCGGCCGCGACGGGGGCGCAGGCGGCGCTGGAACGGTTGCATCAGGGCTGTCGTCCGGCGCCAATAACGGCGCTGGCGCCACCCCCTTGCGGGCCGGCACGAAAGCGTCGCGCTCGGTCATGCCCGCTTCCGCCGTCAGGCCCGGCGTCAAGCGGAAGGCGGGTTCGGCCTTCGCCGCGGGCATGTCGGGCGGCCAGCCCGGCGCGCGACGCCTTGCCCCCTCGGCCCGCGCCACGGGCCCGTTGGGCGCGGGGCGGCGGGCCAGCACGCGCTTGCGCTGGTCGGCGGCCAGATCCCGCAGCGCCCAGGCGATGAGCGCGATCCCGCCGGCGATCGTCACGAGCGCACCGGGGCCGAGAAAGCGCAGGACGCCGAAGCCCCCGAGATCGAACACGCTGCCGGCGATCGCCGACCGCGCCGATAGCGCGATATCGGGCACGACGAACCATGCGCCGACGAAGGACACCGATAGCGGCACCGCGAGCGGCAGAACCGTCGCCAGCCCCCCCAAGACCATCGCCAACCGCCGCCGGGCATGGCCGCGCCACACCTTGTAGAGAAGCCAGATGGCGAGAAGCGGCAGGGCGGGTAGCAGATAGAACAGGCCGAGCAGCAGCTTGCCGATACCAACCGCCGTCGTCGCCTGCGCCGCCGGCTGGGCCAGTTGCCGCAACATGTCGAGCCCGGACGACAAGCGCGTCACCGCCTCGCCGATCCCGAACAGCGACGGGCTGACATCGAGGAAGGTGTAGAAGGGCAGGACCGATGCCAGGACCAGGGCGATCGCGCAAACCGCCTCGGGCCGGGCGGCTAGCCAGGCGCGCGCCCGGTCGGCCCAGGCCAGGAGATCGCCGGTCGCCGCCGTGCCGAAGCCCGTTGCCGCGGGCCCGGCCGTCAGGACATAGATGTCGCGGGCGGCTTCGTGATCGGGCTCGAAATCGACCTCGTCGCGCTTGCGCGGTGGGCGCGGCTCGCGCCAGTCGGCGCTGGCGAAGCGGTAGCGCCGGCCATCCTCGGCGCGCAGGACGCCGAGGTCATCTTCGGGATTGAAGGCAAGGACGATTCCGCGCATGTCTCTCAGTCGCGTGGCCACCAGGCTTCCGCGAGGCCGGGTTTTGGGAGCGGCGGACGACCCGCCGCCGGGCCAAGACCTGCGCCTCCCCTACCGAATCCGCCTGCCGCATCCACGACCACATACAGCCCGAGAGACGGAGCGCCAACCGTGACGCCGACCCAGGATACGCCTTTTCCAACCGCCCTCTTCGATCTCGACGGAACGCTGGTCGACAGCGCCCGCGATCTTCTGGTCAGCCTGAACCATGTTCTCGCCGAGGCGGGGCTTCCGCCCGTGCCGGGCGACGATGTCCGGCCGCATATCGGCCATGGCGCGCGCGGCATGATCGAACACGCCCTGAAAGCCCTCGACACCCCGCGCGACGACGCCGAGATCGATGATATGCATCGCGTCTTTATCGATCATTACGAAAAGACGCTGGCCGACCACACCATTCCCTTTCCGGGCATCGTCGACCTTCTACAGTCCTTGACCGGGCGCGGCGTGCGGCTCGGCGTGTGCACGAACAAGTTCGAGCGCTTCGCGGTGGCGGTTCTGGAACAGCTTGACCTGGCGCGGTTTTTCGACGCGATCGTCGGGCCGGATACGCTCGGTGTGCGCAAGCCGGACCCGCGACACATCCTCGGCGCGATCGACCGGCTCGGCGGCGATCCACGCCGGTCGGTGATGTTTGGCGACAGCGGCCCCGACGTCGACGCGGCGACGGCCGCCGGCGTGCCGGTGATCGTCTTCCGCCACGGCTATACGCTGGTGCCGGCCGACGATCTCGGCGCGACGCTGGTGGTCGACGGCGCGGCCGAGGCGCTGGCGCCGGCCTTGCGCTATCTCGACCTCGCCGATGCTTGACTTGCGGTGCCAACCGGCCTTATCTCGGCGCCTTCCGGGCGGTTAGCTCAGTTGGTAGAGCACAGTGTTCACATCGCTGGGGTCACTGGTTCGAGCCCAGTACCGCCCACCATTCTTTTTTGGTTGCCCGCCACCGACCGACCAACTTGGCGGGCATGTTTCGGCCAGACGATTTCCGAGCGCTCACCCGCCCCCGGGATCGATCGTTGAACCAAACGGTCAATCAGCAATGAGCGGCATACTGGCCGCCCCGCTCACGACACCGTGGCGCCGGCCACCGTTGCTTCGAGGTGCTGCACGAGATCAGCCGGCAATTCGAGCTTGCGCGCCAGATCGTCGAGATAGGCGCGTTCCGCCGGCTGGTTGACGTCGATCGCCAACAGCGAGGCGGTGTAGATCTCGGCGGCCATTTCAGGCGTGTCGGCCAGCTTGGCGATCTCGCCGGCATCGAGCGGCGCCTCGATTTCGTTGCGAATGAAGGACGCTTCCTCGGAGCCAAGGCCCGCCCGGTCCATCGCCTGCATGATGCGCTGGCGCTCGCCGGCATCGATATGGCCATCCGCCTTGGCGGCCGCGATCATGGCGCGCAGCACCGCGACCGCCGCGGCATCGGCCTGCGGCGCCTCGACGCTGAATGGCGTGTCGGCGGGGGCGGCGATCATGTCGGGCGCGGCCGCGCCCTGCTGCGGCGCCTTGCCGGACTGGTAGTTCTGATAGGCCTTGTAGGCGAGCGCCCCGACGGCCGCCAGCGCGCCGAGCTTGACGGCGCTGCCGCCAATCTTGCGGCCCGATTTCGTGCCCAGGAGCATCATCGCCAGGCTGCCGGCCGCCGCGCCGCCGGCGAACCCGCCGAGCTTGCCGTCGGTCAACCCCTGCAGCATGCTGCCGATATCGCCGCCCGCGCCGGGCTGACCCTGCGCCATGCCCTGATCCTGCGCTTGTCCCGGCTGGTTGGGCTGCTGGCCACCGCCGAGCTGCGGGCCGAGAAACTGCTCCAACAAGGTCTTCGCGTCGAACATCAGCCGCCTCCTCGCATCACTTTCACGTGTTGTTTCGCACCGTCTCATCCGGTCCGGTCCCGCCTGATGTGCAGGTCCGGCGGCTCCGGCGCAAGGGTAAAACGACATCGCCCCCGCCGGCAGCGTCCCGACATCGGCGTGGTTTTCCAAGGCACGGCAAGGCGTGCGCTGTGGCGCGGCAGACACAATGCGGCGCAAAAGCGGCAAAGCCATGTAGTTTGGCGTCGCGCCGGCCTTGTCGTTCGCCGGCCAAGCATGAGTAATGGCACAAGCGTTGCTCACGCGATTCTTCGTAGGGAATTTCGCTCACGAGTGTGACAGTCAGTCATGTTGCGCTCGGATAGTGGTGCTCGATGCGAGGCTTGAGGACGTCGAAACCGATTGCGTTCCGCAGAACGCGCTCATTCCGGGGCCCATGATCCGGATGAAGGCGCTCTGGCGGCAAGACAGGGGCTGGATGATGAAGAGATTTTTTGTCGCCGCGATCGCCGCCATGGCCGCGGTTCTTCTGATGGCGCAGCCGTCGGACGCCAGGATCGAGATCGATCCGATCACCGGCAAGCCGATGCCGCAGATCAATAGCGGACGCGGCGGCTATTCGCCGATCCCCAAACAGGTCGTCGACTACGAGACCCGTCACCGCCCCGGCACCATCGTCATCGACACCGAGGAGCGCCGCCTCTATCTCGTGCTCGAAGACGGCAAGGCGCTGCGCTACGGCGTCGGCGTTGGCCGCCCCGGCTTCGAATGGGCCGGCACGCATCGTGTGACCCGCATGGCGGAATGGCCGGGCTGGACGCCGCCGGCAGCCATGCGCCGCCGTCAGCCGGGCCTGCCCGCCTTCATGCCGGGCGGACCGAACAATCCGATGGGTGCCCGCGCGCTCTATCTCGGCTCGACGCTCTATCGCATTCACGGCTCGAACGAGCCTTGGTCGATCGGCCAGGCCGTGTCCTCGGGCTGCATCCGCATGACCAATGACGACGTCATCGACCTCTACAACCGCGTGCGGGTCGGAGCCAAGGTCGTGGTGGTGCGCTGACACGCTGACGAGATTGCTTTTTGACAAAAAGGCCGGGCCTCGTGCCCGGCCTTTTTCGTTGCGGCCTGTCTTTTTGGACGTGCCCTACAGAACGGCCGTGGTTTCGATCTCGACCTGCGCCCGATCCTCGAGCAGCGCCGAGACCTCGACCACCGACATGGCCGGAAAGCTGCGCCCCATGACCGCGCGATAGACATCGCCGATCGCCGGCAGCGCGGCCAGATAGTCCTGCTTGTCGACGACATACCAGGTCATGCGCGCGACATGTTCGGGGCCCGCGCCGGCGGCGTTCAGAATGGCGACGGTGTTTTCGAGCGCCTGGCGTACCTGTTCGGTGAAATCGTCGGAATGAAACCGTTCCTCGGCGTCCCAGCCGATCTGGCCCGAGACGAAGATCATCCGTCCCTCCGCCGCCACCGCATGGGCATAGCCCTTGGGGCGCGGCCAGCCCTGGGGGCGGACGATTTCGGGACGGCGCTCGCTCGCGGCGCCGGCCGCCGGCATCGCTGCCGCGCCGCCCGTGACGGTCTCGCTGCTCATGGCTGTGCATCCTTCAGTTTGAAGCGCTGGATCTTGCCGGTTTCGGTCTTCGGCAGGGCATCGATGAAGACGATGCTGCGGGGATATTTGTAAGGGGCGATGGTCGCCTTGACATGCGCCTGGAGCGTTTCGACAAGCGCATCGTCGCCTGTAACACCGGGGCGCAGCACGACGAAGGCCTGAACGATACTGCCGCGATCGGGATCGGCGGCGGCGATGACGGCGCATTCGGCGACCGCATCGTGATCGAGAAGCGCGGTTTCGACCTCCGGCCCGGCGATGTTGTAGCCAGACGAGATGATCATGTCGTCATTGCGCGCCTGATACCAGAAATAGCCGTCCTCATCCATCGAGAAGGCATCGCCGGTGATGTTCCAGCCGTTCTGCACATAGCTGCGCTGGCGCGGGTCATCGAGATAGCGGCAGCCGGTCGGCCCCTTGACCGCCAGCCGACCGACCGTGTTCGGAGGCAGGTCGCGACCGTCCTCGTCGACGATCTTGGCGCGATAGCCCGGCACCACCCTGCCCGTCGACCCGGGGCGGATGTCGTCGCCGGCGGCCGCGATGAAGATGTGCAGCATCTCGGTCGCGCCGATGCCGTCGATGATCCGGATGCCGGTCCGGTCGAGAAAGGCTTCATAGGTCGGCAGCGGCAGGTGCTCGCCAGCCGAGACGCATTTGCGCAAGGAGCCGCAATCGACTTCCGCCAGAAGCGGCAGCATGGCGCGATAGGCGGTGGGCGCGGTGAACAGGACCGTCGGCCTAAAGGTGGCGATCGCCTCGGCGAGGATCTTTGGCGCGGCCGCTTCAAGAAGCAGTGTCGCGGCACCGACGCGGAAGGGAAACAGCGCCAGGCCGCCGAGACCGAAGGTGAAGGCGAGCGGCGGGCTACCGGTGAACAGATCGTCCGGCGCGGGCGCGAGCACCTGCCGCGAGAACCCGTCGCAGATCGCCAGGAGATCGCGGTGGAAATGCGCCGTCGCCTTCGGCTTGCCAGTCGTGCCGGAGGTGAAGGCGATCAGCGCGATGTCGTCCGCCCGGCTCGGATAGGGCGTGCCATCGGTCGGCGCCGTCGCCATCGCATCGGCCAGGTCGCCGCCATCGGCGGCGCCGATCGACTTGATGACGGTCAGCGACGGGCTCATCGCCTGGGCCGCCGCGAGATCGTCGAACAGCCGCGCATCGCACAGGGCATGGCTGATCTCGGCATGATCGATGATGACGGCCAATTCGCGGGCGCGCAGAAGCGGCATCGTGCCGACCGCGATGCCGCCGGCGCGGATGACCGCAAGATAGGCCGCCACCATCATCGGCGTGTTGGCGGCCCGCAGCAGCACCCGATTGCCCGGCACCAGGCCGAGATCCCGCGTCAGGACATGCGCCAGACGCACGACATGGTCGTGAAGGTCGCGATAGGTCCAGGTCACATCCGGGGTGACGATGGCGCGCCGGTCGCCCTGGCCGCTCTCGATCCAGCGGTCGAGAAACACGCTGACCGCGTTCAGCTCGTCCGGATAGTGATAGGCCGGATGCGACAGGTCGAGGTCGGGCCACTGGTCGGCGGGCGGCAGCGCGCGGCGGGCGAAATCGTCCACCGGACCTGTCGCCTCGGCGGATCGGTCGGCAACCGGATGCGTCATCGCGTTCCTCCCATGGCCTGCCGCGTCGCCCGGGCATCGCGAACGGCGTGGCCGTCACGGACGGCGCGGCTGATGACGAGCTTCTGGACCTCGCTGGCGCCCTCATAGATCCTCAGCGCGCGGATCTCCCGGTAAAGCTCCTCGACCTTGCTGCCAACCCGCACGCCCTGCCCGCCATGCAGTTGCACGGCGCGGTCGATCACGGCCTGCGCGGTTTCGGTCGCATGGAGCTTGGCCATCGACGCTTCGCGGGTGACGCGGTCGGCGCCGCGATCCTTGGCCCAGGCGGCGCGGTAGACGAGAAGCGCCGAACTGTCGATGCCGACGGCCATGTCGGCGATGGCGGCCTGCGTCATCTGCAGATCGGCCAGTGCCGCGCCGCCGATCTGCCGGCCGGCGGTGTGATCGAGCGCTTCGTCGAGCGCGCGGCGGGCGAGGCCGAGGGCGGCGGCCCCCACCGTGGCCCGGAACACATCGAGCGTCGCCATGGCGATCTTGAAGCCCTGCCCCGGCGCGCCGATCAGATGATCGGCCGGCACATGGCAGTCCTCGAAATGGAGCGTCGCCAGCGGATGCGGCGCGACGACCTGAAGGCGTTCGGCGATCACGAGCCCCGGCATGTCGGCCGGCACGATGAAGGCCGACAGTCCGCGCGCGCCCGGCGCCTCGCCAGTGCGGGCGAAGACGACATAGTGGCCGGCGATCCCGCCATTGGAGATCCAGGTCTTGGCGCCGTTCAGCACATAAGTGTCGCCGACGCGTTCGGCCGAACAGGTCAGCGCGGCGGCATCCGAGCCCGCTTCCGGCTCGGACAGGGCGAAGGCGGCGAGCGAGGTGCCGGCGATGACGGGCGGCAGGAAGCGCGCCTTCTGCTCGGGCGTGCCGAACAGCGAGATCGGCCCGCTGCCGAGCCCCTGCATGGCGAAGGCGAAATCGGCCAGTCCGTGATGGCGCGCCAGCGTGTCGCGGATCAGGCACAGCGTGCGCACGTCGAGCCGGGGCGCCGCGGCCTGATCGATACCGGCGACGGCGAAACGCGTCAGCCCGGCCTCGGCCATGGCCCGGACGAGGCCGATACAGGCGTCATCCTCGTTGGCCGCCGCCTCGACGATGGCCGCGACATGCGTCTCGGCCCAGACCTCGACGGCCTCGGCGCGCGTCCGGTGGTCGGGCTCGAAGAACGGCCAGTCGAGAAAGCTCCCGTCGGGCATGTCAGTCGCCTTCGAAGACCGGCACACGCTTGTTGACGAAGGCGTCGTAGGCGCGGCGGAAATCCTTGGTCTGCATGCAGATGGCCTGGGCCTGCGCTTCCGCCTCGATGGCCTCGTCGACCGACATGTCCCATTCGGCATGCATCATGCGCTTGGTCATGGCATGGGCGAAGCTCGGCCCATCGGCGAGGCCATGAGCAAAGCCGAGCGCTTCCGTTTCGAGCTCCTCGGGCGCGACGATGCGGTTGTAGAAGCCCCAGCGCTCGGCCTCCTCGGCCGGCATCGACCGGCCGGTATAGAGGAGATCCGCCGCCCGGCCCTGGCCGATGATGCGCGGCAGCATGGCGCAGGCACCCATATCGGCGCCGGCCAGACCGACGCGAGTGAACAGGAACGCGACCTTGCTGCGCCCGGTGCCGAAACGGATGTCGGAAGCCATGGCGAGGCAGGCGCCGGCGCCGGCACAGATGCCGTCGATCGCCGCCACGATCGGCTGCGGACAGGCGCGCATCGCCTTGACGACGGCACCGGTCATCCGGGTGAAGTCGAGCAGCTCCGGCATGTCCATCCCGACCAGCGGGCCGATGATCTCGTGCACATCGCCGCCGGAGCAGAAATTGCCACCCGAGCCGGTCAAGACGATGGCGCGCACATCCTCGGCATGCACCAGATCCTGGAAGAAGCCGCGCAGTTCGGCATAGGACTGGAAGGTCAGCGGATTCTTGCGCTCGGGCCGGTCGAGCGTGACGATCCCGACCTTGCCATCGAGGCGAAACCCGAAATGCTCGGTCTGACGTTCCGAAAACCGCATCAGCTTCCTCCCGCGGCCGTGCCGCCATCATCCTCGGCGTTATCGCCGATGGTGTCGTCGCCATCGCCCGCGTCGCCATCGGCCGCCGCGCCGGAACGCTCGAGCCGGGCGCGCAGCAATCCCATGAGACGGGCCAGATCGACGCGGTCGTCGGCCGACAGCCCGTCGAACAGATCATCGACCCAGGCCGCGTGCTCGCGCGCCATCTGCCGGAACAGCCGGCGCCCCTCAGCGGTCAGCGCGATGCGCTGCACCCGCCGATCGCCGGGATCGGCCATGCGGACAACGAGGCCTTCATTCTGCAGCCGGTCAGTCAGGCCGGTGATATTGCCGCCGGTCACCATCAGCCGCGCGCCGAGCACGCCCATGGTCATGCCATCATCGCCGACCCGGTCGAGCTGGGCCATATAGTCGAAGCGCGCCAGCGACACGTTGAAGCGCGACCTGAGCCGCATCGCCAGCTCGCGCTCGATCGCACCCGTCGTGCCCAACAGCCGGAGCCAGGAGCGGAGCACGTCGCGCGTTTCGGGGTCATGGCCGTCGAGATAGCCCGGTATATCGTCCATCACATCACCTCGCCGCCGGCCACCACCAGCGCCTGGCCCGTCACGCCACAAGCCGCCGGCGCGCAGAGAAACAACACCGTTTCGGCGATCTCCTCGGGCTGTGTCAGCCGGTTCTGCGGATTGTGGCCGGCCAGCGCAGCGCGAGCGGCCACATCGTCACCACCGGTCTTGCGCGCGATCGTCGCGACGGACCGATCAAGCAGCGGGGTGTCGGTGAAGCCTGGACAGATCGCATTGACCGTGACCGCGCTCGTCGCGATCTCGGTGGCGAGCGCGCGCGTCAGGCCGATCAGCCCGTGCTTGGCGGCAACATAGGCCGAGACATAGGCGTAGCCCTTGAGGCCGGCGGTGCTGGCGATATTGACGATCCGCCCCCAGGGCCGGTCGAGCATGGCCGGCAGGACCGCGCGCGACAGGGCGAAGGCCGCCTCGAGATTGATCGCCAGCATGCGGCGCAGGAGATCATCATCGGTGCGGACGAAGGGCGCGCTGTCGGCGGCGCCGGCATTGTTGACGAGCACCGCAACAGGGCCCGCGCGGTCGGTCGCCGCCTGTGCCAGCCGGTCGGCGGCACCGGCTTCGGTCAGATCGCCCTTGAGCCAACCGCCGCCCGAGACGAAGCGCTCCGCCGTCTCGGCCAGCTGGGCCTCGCGCCGGCCGGTGATCGTCACCGAGGCGCCGGCGCCGTCGAGCGCCAGCGCGATGGCGCGGCCGATGCCGCTGCCGCCACCGGTCACCAGCGCATGAGCGCCCAACAGCGCCGATGCGGCATCGACGGATGCCGTCTCGGAAGCGGGGGCGTGCGAAGCGCGAAGAGGAGACGTCATGGCAGCAAAAGATCGCAGCGTCACAAGCAGCCTAACAGGAAAACACGGGCTGACGCCGCATCCCTGCGGATCGTCGGCGCAACTATCATCAACATAAATAGTTTAGCTGTAAAGATATCGATCGCCGGAAATGTCACCCGCCATCGTCACCGACCCGTTCCACCAAGGCCGGCAGATGACGGCCGATCACTCTCGCGGGGCGCGGATGGCGGGAGTATGGCCGTCGCCGCGCGCCTATTTGTCGCGCGACAGCCCCTTTTCCGCGAGTTCGGACAGATAGCGCTGCCACAGCGCCTCGCGATCGCGCGCCAGCTCGGCGAAATACTGCCAGCTGAAGATGCCGGTATGGTGACCGTCCGCGAAGATGATACGGATGGCGTAGTGACCCACCGGTTCGAGGCTAGAAATCGCCACGTCCTTCTTGCCGGGCACGGTCTTGCGCTGCTCCGGCGAATGCCCCTGCACCTCGGCGCTCGGGCTGTGCACGCGTAGGAATTCGGCCGAAAAGGTCTCGCTAGGGCCGTTTTCATAGGACAGGGCGAGCATGTCCTTGTCCGCCGACAGGCGCAGTTCGGTCGGCCAGGGGGCGTCGTGATCTGTTGTCGAATCGGTCGTCTGATCGCTCATCGGTGGCGGCTTTCGCTTATCGTCGGCGTATATCGGCGTAAAATGTCGAACGTCACGGCGGAACGGACGCGATATCCGACATCGCCTGGCGGGGGAATTTGTCACATCGCCGTGATCGGCAAGGCACCCACGAGACAAGATGTCGGCATGTTGCATCTTTGCCATAGGGCTCTGCACGAAGCTGACATATTTCACCCACACCTTCCAGGCGAACGGGATAACCGACGATTCATAGTCCGTCGCTAATCTCGACCGGGACGGAAAGGAACGGCGCGAGCCGTTAGTCGCAAAGGCGGTGACATGCGGACTCTGATGAGCCTGCTTTGCATGATCGTGATTGGTGTCGGGGCCCTCGCCGCCGACCTGTCCGCCATGCCCGCTGTCGCGGAACCGCGGGACGAATCCGCCATGGCCACTGTCGCCATGGTGACCAACTACAAGGCGCCCGCCGTCGTCACCGCCGAACAGCGGCGTGCCTGTCTCGGTCTCGCGAGCGTGTTCTGCCCCGCACCGGCAATCTGCCTGACGACCAGCCCGAAGACGGAAACGAAGTTAACCGTTTCTTCCGGACTTGACGACAAGCTCGTCGCGCAAAGCCAGTCGCGCGGGACTGGACATGTGACGGAGATCGTGCCGCCGCCGCCGAAAAGCTGACGCGGCGACCAGGCCATGGCCATGCCATGGCCATATCATCTTCGGATCCTTTCCGCTTTCCCGCCCATGACTTGGCCGATCATGACCTGGCCAACAGCCGGCTGTTCCGCCCGGATGCCGTCATGGCGCTTACTGGACGAGTGCAACGATGACACGACCCGCTTCGACCATGCTGACCCGCCGCGCGAGCTTCGCCATCCTCGCCGGCGCCGCCGTCGCCGGCTGTTCGGCCACGACCGCAGGCCTGCCCGAGCAGGGCATCCGGCCCGCCATCAGCTCGAAATATCTACAGATGTATGCCGCCGTGCCCGACGAGCGGTTTCCGCTCCCGGCGATCGACCTGACCAAGATCGATCCGGTCTATTACCGCCAGCAGGTGGCCTATACCTCGCCCCACCCGACCGGCACCATCGTCGTCGATACGGCCAACAAGTTCCTCTATCTGACCCAGGAAAACGGCATGGCGATGCGCTACGGCATCGGCGTTGGCCGGGCCGGGTTCGACTGGGGTGGCCGGGCGGTCATCCCGTTCAAGCGGAAATGGCCGCGCTGGACGCCACCGGCCGACATGATCGCGCGCGAGCCCGAACTCGAGAAATACCGCAACGGCATGGAGCCAGGCCTCGACAATCCGCTCGGGGCGCGCGCGCTTTACCTGTTCGACAATGGTGTCGACACGCTCTACCGACTGCACGGCACCAACGAGCCGTGGAGCATCGGCCAGGCCATGTCGTCGGGCTGCATCCGCCTGCTCAACCAGGACGCCATCGATCTCTACAACCGCACGCCGAACGGCACGCGGGTGGTGGTCGAACACGGCCTGCCGGCGCAGCCGCAACAACCGATCGCCTGATCCCGCGACGACGTCTCGGGCGGGCTCAGAAATGAGCCCCGCGCGCGGCAACGGGCCAGATCGCCTCGACCATCGGCCGGGGCCCCGCGAGCCCGCGCACGCAGACGAAATGATCGTGCAGATTGACCGTCGGGTCGCAATGGCCCGGCACCAGCAACAACCGCCCGCCCAAGGGCGGTAGGGCGTCATCCGCACCGTCGATCTCGCCATGCTCGTCCGACGCGCCGACAAAGGCGATGTCGGCTAGCCCGTGCACCCGTGGCAGGCCCGAATCGATGGCCGCCGTCTTGTGGCCGGCATCGACCACCGCGCGCCCCGGCCGCGCCCGGCTCATCACCTGGGTCAGAACGAAAAGCGCATTGCGAAATCGCGGGCCGTCGCCGGCCGGCGCGACCTGGCCGTAGTCGGCGTCCATGAAGATGTAGGACCCCGGCTGCAATTCGGTGTGCACCCCATTTTGGCCGTCGAGATCGAAGGTGCCGGTGCCGGCGCCGCCGATCACCGCGCAGGACAGCCCGTTTCGGTCGAGATGGTCGCGCGCGTCCCGCGCGGCTTCCGCCGCTTTCAGGCAGGTTTCGCGGCGCGCCTCACGATCGAGGATATGCTGCGCGCCGCCGTGATAGGCCTGCAGACCGGCAAAGCGCAGCCCCTCGGCGGAGTCGACCGCCCGCGCCAGGTCCAGCACCGCCTCGGGCGTCGCCACCCCGCAGCGGCCCTGGCCGACATCGATCTCGACCATGACGTCGATCCGGCTGTCGAACCGCGCGCAGGCCTCCGACAAGGCCGCGATCGGCTCCAGGGCATCGACGCAGACGCCGATCCGCGCCCGCCGGGCCAGCGCCGCCAGCCGGGCGATCTTGGCGGGCGCGACGATCTCGTTCGATACCAGAACGTCGTCGACGCCACCGGCGACCATGATTTCCGCTTCCGAAACCTTCTGAACGCAGATGCCGACCGCGCCGCGCACCATCTGCAGCCGACCGATGACCGGGCTCTTGTGGGTCTTGGCATGCGGCCTCAGGCGATAGCCGTGCCGCGCGGCATGGGCGGCCATGGCGTCGAGATTGGCCTCGAACGCATCGAGGTCGACGATCAGCGCCGGCGTCTCGATCCGGTCGAACGGATCGCCCACGGAAGCGGCTGGCGGTTGCATCGCGGATCTCCCTCGCTGTGTGCCCGAGGCTTATCACGCCATGACGATCAGGCAATCGCCCGATGCCCCATTGCGATGCGCCGGCGCCATCCTATAGTTACGTAGCATTACGAGGACGGCGGCGAGAGCAGACCGCCGCTCGCCGAGGAGCGTTCAGGAGCGTCCGCATGAATTTCGAAACCGCAGCCAGCATCCGGCCCGAGCCCATGATCGACCCCTTCGGCCGGCATATCAGCTATCTCCGGGTTTCGGTGACCGACCGCTGCGATTTCCGCTGCGTCTACTGCATGTCGGAAAACATGACCTTCCTGCCGAAGGCCGACATCCTGACACTCGAAGAGCTTGACCGGCTGTGCTCGGCCTTCATCGCCAAGGGCGTGAAGAAATTGCGGCTGACCGGCGGCGAGCCGCTGGTGCGGCGCAATATCATGAGCCTGTTCCGTGAATTGTCGCGCCATCTCGAAACCGGCGCGCTGGAAGAACTGACGCTGACCACGAACGGCTCGCAGCTCGAACGCTATGCGGCGGAACTGGTCGATTGCGGCGTCAAGCGCATCAATGTCTCGCTCGACACGCTCGACGCCGACAAGTTCAAGGCGATCACCCGCTGGGGCGATTTCGACAAGGTGATGCGCGGCATCGATGCCGCGCTGGCCGCCGGCCTGAGCCTCAAGATCAATGCCGTGGCGCTGAAGGGCGTCAACGATGCGGAGGTCGACGACCTGATCCGCTTCGCCCATGGCAAGGGCATGGATCTGACGCTGATCGAGACCATGCCGCTCGGCGACATCGACGGCGACCGCACCGACCAGTATTTGCCGCTGTCGCTGGTGCGCGCCAATCTGATGGACCGCTGGACGCTGACCGATATCCCCTACAAGACCGGCGGCCCGGCGCGTTACGTCGAGATCGCGGAAACCGGCGGCCGGCTCGGCTTCATCACGCCGATGACGCATAATTTCTGCGAAAGCTGCAACCGGGTTCGACTGACCTGCACCGGCACGCTCTATATGTGCCTCGGCCAGGAAGACGCCGCCGATCTGCGCGCGCCCTTGCGCGCCTCGGAGGGCAATGACCTGCTCTATGCCGCCATCGACGAAGCCATCACCCGCAAGCCCAAGGGGCATGATTTCGTCATCGACCGGCGCACCAAGCGGCCCGCCGTATCGCGCCATATGAGCGTCACCGGCGGCTGACGCCAGCCGGCCGTCGCAAGGACAGCGATCGCGACATCACCCTTCCGGCAGGACGGGCGCGTCCCGTTCGGCCAGCGCGATCTCGTCGTCGAGCCAGGCGCGGAAGGTCCTGACCTTTTCCCGGTCGCGGGCCGCCGGCGGGCAGACGAACCAGAAGGCGAAGCCGGTCGGCAGCACCGGGCCGAAGGGCACGACGAGCCGACCGTCGCGAATGTCGCGGGCGCCGAGCGCGATGCGGCCGAGCACGATGCCGGCCCCGTCGATCGCCGCGTCGATCGCATGTTCGGCATGGTTGAAGCGCGGCCCGCGATCGGGATCACCATCGGTCAGCCCGGCATGGCGGAACCAGCGCGGCCAGCCGCCTTCGGGATCGACGATCTTCAGCGAATCGTCGTGCAGCAAGGGCGCGCGCAAGACGTCCCGAACCCGTTCGATCGGCGCGCCGCCGGGCCGGAAACGCGGACTGACCATCGGCACCATGGCATCGTCGAACAGTTTTTCGACCACGAGGCCGGGATAATTGCCCGGCCCGAAGCGCACCGCCACATCAACCTTGTCCTCGGCGAGATCAACCAGCTTCAGACTGGCCGCGATCCGGAGTTCGATGTCGGGATAGGCGTCGACGAAACGATAGACGCGCGGGGCGAGCCATTTTGCCGCGAAGGCAGGTCCCGTTGACACGACAAGGACGTTGTCGGGCGTATCAGGCTGTAGCCGCCCCATGGCATCGGCGAGCCGGTCGAAACCGTCGCTCAGATCCGGCAACAGCCGGGCACCGGCCTCGGTGAGCCGGATCTCGCGGTTGAGCCGTTCGAAGAGCGGCACGCCGAGGCGGGTTTCGAGTTCCCGGACATGGTGGCTCAGGGCCGATGGCGTGACGTTCAGTTCGTCCGCCGCCAGTTTGAAGCTCAGATGCCGGGCCGTCGCCTCGAAGGCACGCAGCCAGTTCAACGGAGGCAGCCGGCGAGCCATGGGCACACTCCTTCAGTTCATATTTTCTAATCCGATAGCCGAGATATCATCGTTTGTAAAAGCGGTTCCATCCGAATAGTTCATATCAAGCCGCATCGCCGATCCTCCCACGCGATGCCTCGGACGAAGGAGCCGATCATGACGAACACGATCAACCTACCGAGCGACGACGATCTCCAGGCCCTCATGATGCGCGGCCGGCGCGAGCGTTCGCGCGCCTTTCATCAGATGCTGGCCGCCATCGGTGGCTGGTTCGCCCGGCGGCGCACCGCTGGCGACAATCGGGCCACGGGGATCCGCTCGGCGGCCTGCTAACCCGCAGCACGGAACAACCGTGAGAAACGGCCATGCCGGCCTGGCGACATGCCGGCCATGAGCCAGATCGCTTGCCATCAGCGAACCGGGCGCCCAATGTCCGGAAACGGCGGCCTCGCCGAAGGCCGCCGTTTCCGGATCTGATCTTGTGAGCATCGCGCCCGTTTCGACGCCTCAATCCCGCCAACGCGACACGCTGACCGGCATTCTCGCCATGTCGGCGGCCATGGCCTGCTTCATCGTCAATGATGCGCTGGTCAAGCTCGTCTCGGACCGGCTGCCGCTCAGCCAGATCCTGTTCGTGCGCGGCGTGATGGCGACCGCGCTCGTGGCCGCCGCGGCCCTGGCGCTGCGCCAGATCGTCGCCTTTCCCGAAGGCAGCGCGCGCCCGATGACGCTGCGCATCGCCGGCGAACTGACCGCAACGCTTCTCTATCTCACCGCGCTCTTCAACATGCCGATCGCCAATACGACGGCGATCATGCAGGCCATCCCGCTGGCGATGACGCTGGCCGCCGCGCTGGTGCTCGGCGAGGTCGTGCGCTGGCGGCGCTGGTCGGCCATCCTGGTCGGCTTTCTCGGCATGCTGCTGATCGTGCGCCCCGGCGCCGAGGGCTTCTCGATCTATTCCGTCATGGTCGTCGGCGCGGTTTGCGCGGTCGTGGTCCGCGACATCGCGACCCGAAAACTGCCGGCCGGCCTGCCCTCGCTGATGGCGACGCTGGTCTCGCTGGCGGCCGTCACGCTGATGGGCGGTGCGCTCGGTCTCGTCTTCGGCGGCTGGCAAGCGCCGACGCCCCGGGATCTCCTGTTTCTCGCCGCCGCATCGGTCTTCCTGGCGGCCGCCTTCTACGCGATCACCATCGGCATGCGCCATGGCGATGTGTCGGTCGTCTCGCCGTTCCGCTACACGATCCTGCTCTGGGCGGCGCTGCTCGGCTGGCTGATCTGGGGCGAACTGCCCGATATCTGGGCCACCGCCGGCAGCCTGCTGATCATCGCCTCGGGGCTTTACGTATTCCAGCGCGAGCGCGCGCTCGGCCGCTACGGCATGCCCGCCCCGCATGAGCGGGGCTGACAGGCCATGAACGACATGCCCGACCCGGCCGGCCGCTCACCGCAGACGAGGCCTGCGCCGGAACCGGTTGCGGAGACGTCGCCGCCGGATCATATCTCGACCGATCCGACCATGAGTGATGCCTCGACCCCGCTTTCGACCGGCCCGGCGCCCCTTGGCCTGCGCGATGCGCTGCCCGCGCGCCAGCCGCATCTCGTCACCCTGATCCTGGCGACCGCCGCCGGGCCGCTGGCGCTCAACATGTTCGTGCCGTCGATGCCGGGCCTCGCGGCCGATCTCGGCATCAGCTACGGCACGGCGCAGTTGACGCTGACGCTGTTCCTCGCCGCGATCGCCACGGGGCAATTGTTCTGGGGGCCGATCTCGGACCGTTTCGGCCGCCGCCCCGCCCTTCTGGTCGGCATGGCGCTCTATGTCGCCGGCGGCGTGGCCGCCTGGCTCGTCACCTCGATCGAAGGGTTGCTTGTGGCGCGTGTCGTGCAGGCTTTTGGCGGGTCGGCCGGCATCGTCTTGACGCGGGCCATCGTGCGCGACCTGCATGGCCGTGACAAATCGGCCAGCATGATGGGCTATATCATGATGGCGATGAGCGTGGCGCCGCTTCTGGCGCCGCTTGTCGGCGGCCTGCTCGATGCCGCCTATGGCTGGCGGGCGAGCTTCGTCGTCCTGAGCGTCATCGGCGCCGGCGTGCTGGCCCTTGCCTTGGTCGATCTGCACGAAACCAATCACAGCCGCCAGGCGCAGTCGGTCGCGGCCTTCCTGGGCGATCTCGCCACGCTTCTGCGGGAGCCGCGCCTGATCGGCTGGACCATGGTCATGTCGCTGTCGTCGGGCATGTTTTTCTCGTTTCTCGCCGGCGCGCCCTATGTGATGGTGACGCTGCTCGAACGGACGCCGGCCGAATACGGGCTCTATTTCGCGCTGATCTCGCTCGGCTATATGTTCGGCAATTTCCTGTCCGGCCGGCTCGCCGAACGGCTCGGCCCGAACCGGCTGATCCGCATCGGCCTCGCCACCGGCCTTGTTGGCGCGGTTCTGCTGTTCGGCCTGTTCGCCGCCGGCATCATCGCGCCCTGGTCGCTGTTCCTGCCGGTGATGATCATCGCCGTGGCCAACGGGCTGACGCTGCCGAGCGCGATCGCCAATGTGGTCAGCGTCCGGCCCGATCTCGCCGGGGCGGCATCCGGCCTCGGCGGGTCGATCCAGATCGCGCTCGGCGCGCTGGCGACCGTCGGCGTCGGGCTCGGCGCGCAGGGCGATAGCGCGTTTCCGCTCGCAATCTTCATTCTCGGCTTCGGCGCCAGCGCCATCCTCGCCTATTGGCTGACACCGAAGCGCGCCGGCTAGGTTCCGAGAAATCGGAGCGCCTTGCCAAGCGCGGCGATCGCGCCTAAATCCCCTTCATCCGTTCAATGGAGAGAGCACCGTCATGGACCTGATTCTTGCTGCCACCGCCTCCCTGGTTTCGCTGCAAGACGATCGGTCCCATGCCCGCCTCCATATCGCTTTCCAACCTGTCCTGGTCGACGCCTGACGGCACGCCGCTTTTTACCGACCTCACGCTCAGCTTCGGTCCCGAGCGCAGCGGCCTGGTCGGACGCAACGGGACCGGCAAGACCACGCTGCTTGGCCTGATCGCCGGCGATCTCGCGCCAAATGCCGGGCAGGTCCTCCGGTCTGGCACGGTCGCCCTAATGCGGCAGGACGCGATGGAGCACGCCGGCGAGACGATCGCCGATCTGTTCGGCGTGCAGGCTGCGCTCGATCTTCTCGACAAGGCCGAAAGAGGGCTGGCCGATACCGACGACCTAGCGGAGGCCGACTGGAGCTTGCCGGCCCGGATCGAGACGGCGCTGTTGCGTTGCGGCTTGTCCGCCGACCCGACAACCCCGCTGGCGAACCTGTCGGGCGGCCAGCGCAGCCGCGCCGCCCTTGCCGCCTTGGTCTTCGCCGAGCCGGACTTTCTGTTGCTGGACGAGCCGACCAACAATCTCGACCGGGCCGGGCGCCGCGCGGTGACCGACCTTCTGCGCGGCTGGACCGGCGGTGCCATCATCGCCAGCCATGACCGCGACCTCCTGCAAGAGATGGACGCGATCGTCGAGCTGAGCACGCTTGGCGTGGCCCGTTACGGCGGCAATTACAGCACCTATAGGGCACGCAAAGACGCCGAACTGAATGCGGCGGCGCATGACCTCGCCCGTGCGGAACAGACCCGCAAGGACGCCGCCCGTCGCGCCCAGCAGGCCGCCGAACGCAAGGCGCGTCGGGACGGCGCCGGCCATAGAGCCCAGGCCAGAAACGATCAGCCCCGGATCGTGCTCGGTCGCCACAAGGGCCGCGCCGAGGCATCGGCCGGCGCGGGCGCCCGACTGCGCGAAGCCCGGCGCGAGGCCGCCGCAGAAGCCCTGTCCGCAGCGCGCGAGAAGGTCGAGATCGTGCAGCCGCTGCGCATGGACATGCCGCCGACCGACCTGCCGCTCGGCAAGACCGTGCTACGCCTCGACGACGTGACGGCGGGCTACGGCCCGGACCGCCCGGTGATCCGAGATCTGTCGCTGACCATGACCGGCCCGGAACGCGTCGTCATCGCCGGGCCGAACGGCAGCGGCAAGACGACGCTTGTCAGGCTGATCACCGGCCAGATCGCGCCGCGACGGGGCACCGTCGAGCTGATGGTCCCGGTCGCGCTGCTCGACCAGCATGTCGCCTTGCCCGATCCGGACCAGGCCCTGCGCGACAATTTCCAGATCCTCAATCCTTCGGCAAATCCGCATATGGCCCATGCGGCGCTGGCGCGGTTCGGCTTCCGGGCCAGCGACGCGCTGCGCCGGGGCGACGGGTTGAGCGGCGGCGAGACGCTGCGCGCCGCGCTCGCCTGCGCCCTCGGCGGCACGCCGCCGCCGATGCTGCTGATCCTGGACGAGCCGACCAACCACCTCGACCTGGACGGCATCGCGGCCCTCGAAACGGCCCTCGATGCCTATGACGGCGCGGTGCTGGCGATCAGCCACGACACGGCATTCATCAACGCGCTCGCGCCGGACAGGACGGTTTGCCTCGGCCGGTGAGCGCCCTTCACGCCCTAGGGATGCAAGATCCAACGATCAGCGGCTATTCATAGACGATCTTCGGCGCTGCCTTGCCCTGCCCGGTCCTGATCGCATCCCACACCTTGGCGGCGATATCGACATAGATCCTGGCATGGGCGCTGTCGGGCTCGGTGGCGACGACCGGGCGTCCTGTATCCGACGTCTCGCGGATCGTCATGTGCAGCGGAACCTCGCCGAGGAACGGCGCGCCCAGGGTCTCTGCCTCTGCGCGGGCACCGCCGGTGCCGAAGATATCCGACCGCGTGCCGCAGCTCGGGCACAGGAAATAGCTCATATTCTCGATGATGCCGAGGATCGGCACATTGACCTTGCGGAACATGTTGATCCCCTTGCGGGCATCGATCAGCGCCAGATCCTGCGGCGTCGACACGATGACCGCGCCCGACAGCGGCACCTGCTGCGCCATGGTCAGTTGCGCATCGCCGGTGCCCGGCGGCATGTCGACCACCAAGACGTCGAGCTCGCCCCAATTCACCTCGCGCAGCATCTGGGTCAGCGCCGAGATCACCATTGGCCCGCGCCAGATCATCGGCGCGTCCTCCTCGACCAGAAAACCCATCGACATCAGCTTGAGCCCATAGCCGACCATCGGATTCATGCTGCGGCCGGCGCCTTTCTCCGGCTTGCCCGTCACGCCGAAGAGCCGGGGCTGGGAAGGGCCGTAGATGTCGGCGTCCAACACGCCGACCTTGAGGCCGGTGGCGGCGAGGCCGAGCGCCACATTGGCCGTGGTGGTGGACTTGCCGACGCCGCCCTTGCCGGAGGCGACGGCGATGATGTGGTCGATGCCGGGCACCGGCCCGCCGCGCTGGGCCTGCACGCCGGGCCGGCCCGGCGCCGCGCCGGGACCGGGCCCGGCCTGCCCCGGCCCCGTCTGTCCAGGCCCTGCCGGTCCGGGACGTGGTGCGGGCGACGCTCCGCCCGGTGTCGGCGCGGCACGCGCGCCGGCGGGCTGTTCCGCCGTCATGGCGACCAGCACGGTCTTGGCGCGTGTCTTGTCGCGCACCGCCTGTTCGGCGCTCTGGCGCATCGGTTCGAGTTCGGCGGCGCGCGCCGGGTCGACACGGATCGAGAAAATGACCTTGTCGCCGTCGACCTGGATGTCCGACAACAGGCCGGAGGCCACGAGATCGGTCGTGCCGTCCGGCGCCTTGACGCCGCGCAGCGCGGCGAGAACCTGTTCCTCTGTCAGCTTGCGAGACCACATATCCTGTGATGACCTTGTCCTGATGATGTCTTTGTTCTGCCGGTGTCCATGGGCGACCATTCCGATCCATGACCGTTCTGGTCTGAGACCGTTCCGGGCGGCGGTTGCTGTCCGGCATGGCCGGGCCCTGCCGGCCCCGGCGGCCGGACCGTGGCGGGAGACGATGCGGCGCAACATATGGCGCTGACGACCGAGGTCAAACGGTCAATCGCGCCCTGTCCTTCCCGCAGCGTTCCGGCCTATCCCAAAAAGGCGCCATCAACGTGCACTCTGTTATGAATCGCCTAGGACTTTTGGCGCCACGAGCCCTATCTAGACAGTCTTGGTCGTGAAACAGCCGGGCCAAGAGATGGTTTGCCGGCATGGCCGGAAGGTCATATCACAGGCCGAGGGTGTCCCGCCGAGGCCGCGCAGTCGAGGAAACATGACCGACGATCCCTATCTGATCCGGCCCGAACCCGACGATCCGCGCCTGTCGGTCGCGGTGCCGGGCATCGACGAGACCGGCGCCGAGGTCGCGACCCAGGTCGTCACCGAGCGGCCGCTGACGCTGTTCCTCAACGCCCAGGAGATCGTCACCATGATGACGATCGGCGACCATCCGGATCTTCTCGCGGTCGGCTATCTGCGCAATCAGAACATGCTGCGCCCGGACGACGTCGTCACCGGCATCGACCATGACGACGATCTCGGCGTCGTCGTCGTGCGCACCGAACGCCCGACCGACTATGAAGACAAGATGAAGAAGAAGGTGCGCACCTCGGGCTGCGCGCAAGGCACCGTGTTCGGCGACGTGATGGAGAGTTTCGGCGATATCGACCTGCCCGAGGACGCCGAACTCAGAACCTCCTGGCTCTACGCGCTCGCCAAGGAGATCAACCGGACGCCGAGCCTCTATCTCTCGGCCGGCGCGATCCATGGCTCGGTTCTGTGCCATCGCGACCGCCCGCTGGTCTATATGGAGGATGTCGGCCGGCATAACGCGGTCGACAAGATCGCCGGCTGGATGTTCCTCAACGATGTGTCGCCGGCCGACAAGATCTTCTACACGACGGGGCGGCTGACCTCTGAAATGGTGATCAAGACAGTGATGATGGGGATCCCGATCCTGATTTCGCGCTCGGGCTTCACGGCCTGGGGCGTCGATCTGGCCCGGCAGGCGGGGCTGACGCTCATCGGCCGGGCGCGCGGGCGTCGTTTCGTCGCCTTGTCGGGGATAGACCGCATCATCCGCGACGCGCCGCTGTCGGCGGCGGGCGAGGAAGACCGCAAGCATCGACGAAAAGGGGCCGAGCCCGACATGGATCCGATCGGCACCAGCGCATGACAGAGACATCCGACAAGACGAACGCCCGGCCCGACATCGCCGCCGTGACCGGCCAGGACGACAGCCTGATGCGCGATCTCGGCCGCCATGCCCCGCTCGTCGCCGGCGTCATCCTGGCCGGCGGGCTGTCGCGGCGCATGGGCGGCGGCGACAAGGCGCTGAAGGAGATCGGTGGCGCCCCGCTGCTCGATCACGTCATCACCCGGCTGACGCCGCAGGTCGGCGCGCTGGCGCTCAACGCCAATGGCGATCCGGCGCGTTTCGCCCGCTACGACCTGCCGGTCGTGCCGGACACCGTATCGGGCTTCGCCGGGCCGCTGGCCGGCGTATTGGCCGGCATGCGCTGGGCCGTCCGCGACACCGGCGCGCGGTGGATCGTCACGGCCGCCGCCGACACGCCGTTCTTTCCCGAGGATCTGGTGGTGCGGCTCGTCGATGCCGCGGGCCATCACAAATCGATGATCGCGCTCGCGGCATCCGGCGGCAAGACGCATCCGGTGTTCGGCCTGTGGCCGGTGGCGCTGGCCGACGATCTCGAGGACTGGCTGACCAAGGGCGAGACGAAGAAGGTCCTGGCCTGGGTCGACCGGCATCCGCGCACCGATGTGAACTTTCGCGGTCCCGTCATCGACGGCATCGAGATCGACCCCTTCTTCAACGCCAATACGCCTGAGGATCTCGAAACCGCGCAAGTGGTGTTCGAGGGCTTGCGGGAGGGAACGCCATCATGACCGGCCGCACCACGCCCATCGCCGGCGCGGTCCCCACCGCGGTGCCTGTCTTCGGCGTGACCGGCTGGAAGAATTCCGGTAAGACGACGCTGACCGAAAGGCTGATCTCGGAACTCGTCGCGCGCGGCTACCGGGTGCATGCGGTCAAACACGCCCATCATGCCTTCGATGTCGACCGGGAAGGAACCGATTCCTATCGCCACCGGGCGGCGGGGGCGACCGAGACGGCCATCGTCTCGGGCGCGCGCTGGGCGCTGATGCATGAACTGCGATCCGACGACGAGCCGAGCCTGAGCGAGGTGATCACGCGGCTGTCGCCGGCCGATGTGGTCATCGTCGAAGGATATAAGCGCGAGGCCCATCCCAAGATCGAATGCCGCCGCGCGGATGCGCGCCGCCACGACCGCCTGTCGGACATCGACCCGACGATCGTCGCCGTCGCCTGCGAGACGCCCAGCGGCGCTGCCGCGCCCCGCGAATTCGATCTCGACGACGTACCGGCGATCGCCGATTTCGTCGAACGCCATCTCGGGCTGACCCGGACCCGGGCCGGGCACGAAGACCATGTCGACGCGCCAGCTTCTTGACGACTGCTTCCTCCACGATCGCGATCGGCTGCGCCATGACGCGGCCGTCGCGATCCTCAGGGACAAGCTCGGCCCCGTCGTGTCGACCGAAAGGATCGCGCTCGACGCCGCGCTCGGCCGTGTCGTGGCACGCCCGATCACGGCACCGCGCCCGGTGCCCGCGCGCGACAACAGCGCCGTCGACGGCTGGGCCTTCGCCCATGACGGCTATCTGGCGAGCAACGGTCGATTCGTGATCGGGGCCCGCATCGCCGCCGGCCATCCCGCCGATACCGCCCTGCCGCAGGGCCATGCCGCGCGCATCTTCACCGGCGCCGTCATGCCCGATGGCGCCGATACCGTGGCAATGCAGGAAGACTGCGCGATCTCCGACGACGGCGGCCTCATCGTGCCGCCGGGGCTGAAACCGGGCGCCAACCGCCGCCGCGCCGGCGAGGATCTCGCCGCCGGCACCGAACTGGTCGCGCCGGGCCGCAGGCTCGGACCCGCCGATATCGCGGCCATCGCCTCGACGGGAGCTGCCGGCCTCGACGTTTTCGCGCGTCTCGAAGTAGCGCTGTTTTCGACCGGCGACGAGATCGCCGAACCGGGCGCGCCCCTCGCCGACGGCCAGGTCTATGACGCCAACAGGCCGCTTCTCGCCGCCCTGACGTCCAATCTCCCCGTCGCGCTGACCCAGGGCGGGCTATTGCGCGACGATGCCGATCTGGTGCGCGCGCGCTTGAAGGACGCGGCCAACCGTCATGACGTCATCCTGACCACGGGCGGGGCCAGCCGGGGTGACGCCGACCATCTGATCACGACGCTCGACGCGCTCGGCACGCGCCATGTCTGGCAATTGGCCATCAAGCCCGGCCGGCCAATGACCTTCGGCCGGATCGGCGATTGCGCGGTCTTCGGCCTGCCGGGCAATCCGGTCGCGGCCTTCGTCTGCTTCCTGCTCTATGTACGGCCAGCACTCGTGACACTGGCCGGCGGTTCATGGGAAACCCCGCGCCGCTATCCGCTACCGGCGGGCTTCCGCATGTCGAAGAAGCCCGACCGGCGCGAATTCCTGCGCGGCATCGTGCGCGTTACCGAACATGGCCCGGTGATCGACAAATTCGCCCGCGACGGATCGGGGCTCATCACCGGCCTGCGTGAGGCCGACGGCCTGATCGAGATCCCCGAAGAAGTCACCGCGATCGAGGACGGACAGCCCCTGTCCTTCATTCCCTTCGGCGAATTCGGCCTCGGCTGATGGGCGTTCGAGCCCCGGCTCGGGATAAAGCGACGGGGCATTACACGTGGCGATTGCACATTGTGCGAAAATGATGGTTTGATGACGAAATGGGCGTGACCGGGAAGCGGGCATCGCCTACATCGTCCGGCGCCTGGCGCAAATGTCGCCGGGTTCATCAAACCAGAACGATCTGACAAAAAGCAGAGAAAGCAGAGAGGGATCAGTATGATCGCACGTCACATCGCGGCCCGTCTCGTGGCCACGACCGCAACCCTCGCCGTCATCGCCGGCGCCATGGCATTTTCGACACCGGCCGTCGAGGCCGAAGAGAGGATGCAGATCCGCATCGGCACCGAAGGCGCCTACCCGCCGTTCAACAGCATGACGGCGGACGGCCAGCTCGTCGGCTTCGACATCGATATCGCCAACGCGCTGTGCGAGGAGATGAACGCCGACTGCGAATTCGTCATCCAGGACTGGGACGGCATGATCCCGGCGCTCCTGGCCAACAAGTTCGACGCCATCATCGCCTCGATGTCGATCACCGAGGAGCGCATGGAGCAGATCGACTTCACGAACAAATATTACAACACGCCGCCGGCCATCGCCGTGCCGAAGGATTCCGAGCTTTCGGGCGTGACGCCGGAAGATCTCGCCGGCATCACCATCGGCGCGCAGTCGGCGACGACGCATTCGAACTATGCCGAGGAGAAATTCCCCGACACCGATCTCAGGCTCTATCCGACGCCGGACGAATACAAGCTCGACCTCGAAACCGGCCGCATCGACGCGGTGATCGACGATGTCGTGGTCCTGTCGGAATGGGTCAATAGCGACGCCGGCGCCTGCTGCATGGTGCTCGACGTGCTGGTGCCCGATCCGGTGATCAACGGCATCGGCGCGGGCATCGGCATCCGCCAGGGCGAGACCGAGCTCAAGGAAGCCTTCAACACGGCGATCCAGGCGATCCGCGACAACGGCACCTATCAAGAGATCAACGACAAGTATTTCGAATTCGACGTCTATGGCGGCTGATCGGACCGGGTCCTGTCTTCCGCCATCCGTCGCGTAATCGATCGCGACGGCGCGAGCGTTCTCGGAGCGCCGCGCCGTCGCGATCTCCGCATGAGATCCCTGACCGATGGATGAGGCGCTGACGCTCATTTCCTTCGGGCCGAATGGCTGGGGCGACGAGATCGCCGCCGGCACGCTCCTGACCGTGTCGCTGGCGCTCGCCACCCTGCCCTTCGGACTGGCGCTCGGCTTTCTCGTGGCGCTGGCGAAGAATTCCGGCGAGCCGAGCCTCAGGGCGGCCGCCAATATCTACACCACGATCTTTCGCGGCCTACCCGAGCTTCTGACGCTGTTCATCGTCTATTACGGCGCGCAGATCCTCATTCAGCAGCTTGTCGGCGTGATCGCGCCGGGCACCTTCATCCAGATCAACAGCTTCGTCGCCGGCATGGTGGCGCTAGGCTTCGTGTTCTCGTCCTATGCCAGCGAGGTGTTCCTGTCCGCCTTCAAGGGCATCAAGCAGGACCAGTATGAAGGCGCGCATGCGCTGGGCCTGTCGCGCTTTTCGACCATGCGGCTCGTCATCCTGCCGCAGCTCATCCGCCTTGCCCTGCCGGGGCTGTCCAATCTGTGGCTGATCCTGCTCAAGGACACGGCGCTGGTCTCGGTCATCGGCCTGACCGACCTGCTGCGCCAGGCGGGCATCGCCGCCCGCGTCAGCAAGGAAGCCTTCCTGTTCTTCGGCCTCGCCTGTCTGATCTATCTCGCCTTGTCGATCATCTCGTCGGTCGGCATCGCGCGGATCGAGGCCTGGTCGCGCAAGGGGGACGTGGCGCGATGACCGATCTGACCGTCGAGCGCGTCGCGCCGCCGCCGCCCGCGCCGCGCAAATGGACCGGCGCCCGCATCACCGGCCATGTGCTGATGGGCTTGTGGATCGCGGCGGGCGCGAGCCTTGTCCTCTATCTCATCGGCGCCTACAGCCCGGGCTTCACCGAGCGCTATGCGCCACGGCTTTTGAACGGGGTCATCGTCACCGTTCAGCTGGTGGCGATCTCGATCGTGCTCGGCGCGGTGCTGTCGCTGCCCTTCGCCTTCGGCCGCATGTCGTCGAACCCCATCATCGCCGGGGTGTCCTACGCTTACGTCTATTTCTTCCGCGGCACGCCGCTGATCGCCCAGGTGTTCCTGATCTATTACGGCGCCGGCGAATTTCGCGATTTCTTTGAAAGCATCCACCTGTGGTGGCTCCTGTCGGATCCGTTCCTGTGCGCCATCCTAGCCTTCACGCTGAACACCTCCGCCTATCAGGCGGAAATCCTGCGCGGCGCGATCCAGGCCATGCCGCGCGGCCAGTGGGAAGCCGGCGACGCGCTCGGCCTTCAGCGCCACATCACGTTCTTCCGCATCATCCTGCCGCAGGCGCTGATCGTCGCCCTGAGGCCCTATGGCAATGAGGTGGTGCTGATGATCAAGGGCTCGGCCATCGCCTCGATCATCACCGTGTTCGACCTGATGGGCGAGACGCGGCGCGCCTTTTCGCGCTCGTTTGATTTCCAGATCTATATCTGGGCGGCGGTCACCTATCTCGTGATGGTCGAGGGCCTGCGCCGCCTGTGGGACCGGCTGGAACAACGCCTGACGCGGCATCTGCACCGAACCGGCTGACCCGTCACCGGCTGACAACGTCGCAACGATCCGTTAGAGGATGGGGTTCCCGCGCTTCTCTTCCTCCCCCGCGCGCCTTTCGACAGGAGATCTGCAATGGCCAAGGTCGCTTTCCTCGGGCTGGGCGTCATGGGCTATCCCATGGCCGGCTATCTCGCCACGCGCGGCGGGCATGACGTGACGGTCTATAACCGGACCGCCGCCAAGGCGGAGAAATGGGTCGCCGAACATGGCGGCCGCCATGCGCCGACGCCGAAGGCCGCCGCCGAGGGCTGCGATCTCGTCTTCGCCTGCGTCGGCAATGACGACGATCTGCGCCAGGTGACGACCGGTCCCGACGGCGCCTTCCACGCCATGGCGCCGGGCTCGGTCTTCATCGACAACACGACCGCGTCTGCCCATGTCGCGCGCGACCTGCAGCGGATCGCCGCCGACAAGGGCATCGGCTTCGTCGACGCGCCCGTTTCGGGCGGCCAGGCGGGCGCCGAAAACGGCGTCCTGACGGTGATGTGCGGCGGCACCGAGGCCGACTACGCCAAGGCCGAACCGGCGATCCAGAACTTCGCCCGCATGGTCAAGCTGATCGGCGGCCCCGGCGCTGGTCAGCTGTGCAAGATGGTCAACCAGATCTGCATCGCCGGCCTTGTCCAGGGCCTCGCCGAAGGCATTCATTTCGCCCACAAGGCCGATCTCGACGTGGCGAGCGTGATGGAGGTGATCTCCAAGGGCGCGGCGCAGTCCTGGCAGATGGAAAACCGCTGGGAGACAATGGACAAGGGCGACTTCGATTTCGGCTTCGCCGTCGACTGGATGCGCAAGGACATGTCGATCGTCCTGGAGGCGGCGCGCGCGAACGGCGCCAGCCTGCCAGTCACGGCGCTGGTCGACCAGTTCTATGCCGAGATCCAGAAGATGGGGGGCAATCGCTGGGATACGTCGAGCCTCATCGCCCGCCTCGAACGCGACTAGCGCGACAGCCGATCCGGCGATGAGGAAGAATATGTCTGACGTGTCGGCCCGGACGGGAACCGGTTTGGCGTCCGGAATTGCGTAAAATCAATGGATTAGGGCGCATCCAGTGAACCAGGGCTCACTGGAGGCGCTCTAATCGTCAAAATCCTCGCGGCGCGGCGGCTTGGCCGGAGCGAAGCCCATCGGGTCGATCCAGTTGCGGCCGCGCGGCGACAGGTCGATCTCCTGGCGCACGTCCGGCGGCAGGCTCTCGACGGCCTCGATGAGGATCTCGTGCACCAGTTCCTGTGCCTCGACCGACCGCGCCTGGACATTGTCGAAGGCCCGGCTGACGGCGGCCCGATCGAATGGTTCGGCATGGACGGCCGTTTCCAACTCGGCGCGTGCCTCGCCCATCGCCCGGAAGGCCGGCCTCAACCGCTCGCGATTGTCGTGAAAGGCATCGCGGAACACGGGTCGCGCGTCGCGCGGAATGCGGTCACGAAACTCCTGCATCGCCGACATCCCGGTCGGATGGGCGCCCGCGAAACGCCAGGTCGCGACCAGCGCGCCGGTCACGAAGAAATTGACCACCAGCGACAAGGTGAAGCCCACGATCAGGGCGATCGCCCAGGGCTTGCGCAAGGTCATCGCTCGATACTCCTTGGATCGGGGTCCCAGCCGCTTTCCGCGCGGCCTCGCCGACGAAGGGATTGCCTCGACATCCCGCTACGGTTCTCAGAAAACCATCAGCGTCGTCATATAGCTGCCATCGGCCAGATCGAGCAGATCGCCATAGCCGCCATCGGACGCGCTCAACAAGGCGTTCATGGCCAGAAAGCCGATGGCCGACGCCGCGATGCTGGCCATGCCGCCGCCGAGCAGGAGCTTCAGCCCCGACATCCAGCCCGGCAGGGTGACGCCGGTATCGGAGGCGCTGGCAACGATCCGCGTCGCGAGACCGACCGGCGCGGGCTCGATGCGGGTCGCGGCTCCGATCAGCGCGTCGACCGCCGAGGCGCCGTCCCAGGCGGCCTGAGCGCTCTCGTCGCGCGCCATCAGTTCCCGTGCCGCGCGCCGGTCCGCCTCGGGCCAGGCGGACAGATCCGCGCCCCTGAGGTCGAGCAAATCCCTAAACCGTGCCGTATCCATCACCCGCTCCCAAAAGCTCCATTCCATAACAGGGTCCGGCGGACCATCCAGAGTCTACAATGCATCCGACAGCCGCTGCCTGAGCCGTCGCCGCGCACGTACCAGCGCCTGTTCCACCGCGCCGACCGACACGCCGAGTATATCGGCGATTTCGGGATTGGAATGCCCCGCCATCACCGACAGCAGCAAGGCCGCGCGCTGCCGTTCCGGCAGGTTGGCGATCTCGGCTTCGGTCGCCGCCATCGTAACCCGCGCCATGTGCGCGCGATCGAGGCCCGGGCTCGGATCGGGCACCGCCTCGGCCTCGTCGAGATCGGCATGGCGCCGCGTCTTCCCACGACGTGCCCGGTCGATGCACAGATTGACCACGATCCGGTGCAGCCAGGTCGACAGCCGGGCCCGCCCCGGCTGCCATTTCCCGGCCGATTTCCAGACCCTCAGAAAGGCTTCCTGCGCGATATCCTCGGCATCGGCCCGCTGGCCGGTGAAGCGCAAGGCGAGCGCATGGACGCGGTCGATATGCTCATCGACCAGCTTGCGGAACGCCGCTTCGTCGCCATCGGCGATCCGCGACATCAGCAGGCTGTCGGCATCGCGGCCGTCCTGTCCCGCCCCGCCCAGAACGGCGGCCGCATCCGACATCGTCATCGCCTTTCCGACATCGCCCGCCCGGCGCCGCGGCATTGTGCCGGCGGATCCGGTCGCGCGACGGCCAGTATAGCCGCCCGCCGCCAGAACGCATGACCCGCCGGCACCGCGCGGCATGATCGCGTCAGTTGCTGTGGCGCGGACCGCGATGGCCGCGACGATGCTCGCGCATCCGATCGATTTCCTCGGCGCTGATCGTGCCGTCATCGTTCCGGTCGAGCCGTTCGAAGGCCCGGCCACGTACCTCGATGAACTCCTCGGCGCTGATCTGGCCATCGCCGTCGATATCCGGATCCGGCGGCGACACGAAGACCGCGCGCATCGCGCCGGGTCCGAGAATGGGTTGCAACGCCATCATGTTGCGGATCGCCTGGCGCGCGGCGTCCTGGGCCGCGGCGATCTCCGCGTCGCTCAGGACCTCGTCACCGTTCAGATCGAGCGCGGCGAAAGCTTCGGCCCGCGCGCGGTCCATCTCCGCATCGGTGATGTTGCCGTCGCGATCGAGATCGACCGCGTCGAGCATGCGTTGCATGCCCGGACCCGCCATGCCACCGCCCTGCCAGCCACCGCCCCTGTCGGCCAGCGCGGCGCCGGAAGTCAGCATCAGGGTGGCGAGAGACAGCGTGAGAACGCGTTTCATGATCGGTCATTCCTTTTCGGTCTTATGACACCGAGCAATCGTGCTCTTTCCTTCAACGCCGATGGCGTGCCGCTCCTACGCCGGCGTCTTTACGGCATGTTAGTGCCGCCCGTGCTTGACTGCTTGGGTTTCAGCGATGGCGGCACGACCGATGGCAGCGGCAATCGATTTCACACGGCTCATAGATCTCGCCGCCGAACGGTCGAGCGACAAGCGCCGTGAACTGCTGCGCGGCGTCACCGACATGTTCCTGGCCGAGATCGACCGTGCCGGCACGGCGGAGAGCGAGGCGTTCGACCGGGTCGCCTGTCTGGTCAGCGATCAGGTGGCGACCGAGGATCGCGCCGAACTGGCCGAACGGCTCGGCCCCGTGGCCAAGGCCCCACACGGCATCATCAAGAAGCTCGCCTCCGACGACAGCCCGACCGTGGCGGCGCCCGTGTTGAGCCAGTCGCCAGTTCTCACCGACACCGATCTCGTCGAGATCACCGAGGACAAGACCGAGGATCACCGGCTGGCGATCAGCCAGCGGCTCACGGTGTCAGAAGCGGTGACCGACAGCCTGACGCGCTGGGGGCATGCCCCGGTCTTGCGCTCGGTGTCGGCGAACAAGGGGGCGCGCTTCTCCGAGGCCGGCGCGATGCGGCTCGTCGAACGCGGTGCCGGTGACCCGGAAGTCCTCAGAAATATCGGCCAGCGCAGCGATCTGCCGCTATCGGCGGACATGGCGGCGCCGGCGGCGACGGACGGCCAAAAGCCGCGCGATATCGACACGATCATCCAGGACCTAATGATCAAGTTCGCCGAACTCTCGGGCCTGCATCCCAAGAAGATCAAATCGCTGATCCTGAGCGGCAAGCCGGACATCCTGGCGGTGATGGCGCGCGCGGCGGGACTGACGCGCGAGGACCTCGAACGCGTGCTGCATTTCAGGCTCCAGCGCACCAGCGAATCCGGCGGCGTGATGGCGCAGACCCTGTCGCAATTCGACCTGACGCCGGCGGATGCGGCGCGCCGCGTCGCCCGCTTCCTCAAGGTGCGCCAGTCGACGGCCTGAGTCCGGCCCAGGGCCAGCCAGGCAAATGCGCTCCCCGACTGTTGGTTCCCTTTTGCCCTTACCCGCTATTCCTGCGGCCGCACGGCATCCGCCGTGCCCTGGATGAAGGCGACGATCTTGGCGACATCGGCTTCCGTCAGCGTGCCGTCGAAGGATGGCATGCCGCCCTCCACCATGACGCCATCGAGCACGAAGGCATTGGCGTTGACCAGGGTCTGGGGCGCCGAATAGCCGAGATTGGGGATGGCGCCGCCATTGTTGACGCCGGGCACGCCATGGCAGAATAGGCAGTTCGACACATAGAGCGCCAGCCCCTCCTGGATGTCGTCGGGATCATAGGGGACGCCGGAGACGAGCGTCGTGCGATCGCTCAGGATCCTGTCCGGCGACGGCGCGTCGCCGCCGATCTTGAAGGTGTAGACACGGCCCGGCCCGACCCGGTCGGTGGCGCGCTGCATCAGCCCGTAGACCCCGCCCCAGCCGACGGCGATGGTGACATATTGTTCGCCGTCATGTTCCCAGGTCGCGGGCGCCGCGACCACGCCCGAACCGACGGTCGTCGACCAGAGCTGTTCGCCGGTCGCCGCGTCATAGGCGATGAACCGGCCGTCCGCCGTGCCCTGGAAGACGAGCCCGCCGGCGGTGGTCAGCGTGCCGCCATTCCATGGCGAGACATATTCCGCCCGCCAAACCTCGCGCTGTTCGACCGGATCCCAGGCGAGAAGATGGCCAAAGGGCACCGCCGCCGGCGCCACGACGTTGAACAGATAGCCGAGATTCCAGCCGACGCCGGACATGGTGGACATCGGCTTGTGGCTGTTGAGCTCCCAGGCCGGATCGGTCGACTGGACGAGCGGCACGCCCTGGGCCGGGATGTAAACGAGCCCGGTCTGGGGGTTGAAGCTCATCGGATGCCAGTTGTGCGCGCCATAGGCCGACGGGATCGTCTCCCACGGGTCGGTGCGGGCGCGCGCGCCCTCGACCTCGATCGGCCGGCCGGTCTCGTCATAGCCGGTCGCCCAGGTCACCTCGACGAAGGGTTCGGCCGAGATGAACGCGCCATTGGTCCGGTCGATGACGTAGAAGAAGCCGTTCTTGGGCGCCTGCAGGATGACCTGGCGTTCCTCGCCGTCGATCACCAGATCGGCGAGGATCATGTGCTGGGTCGAGGTATAGTCCCAGGTGTCGCCGGGCGTGTTCTGATAATGCCAGACATATTCGCCGGTATCGGGTCGCAGGGCGACGATCGACGCGAGGAACAGATTGTCGCCGCCGGCCGGCGAGCGCAGATGCTGGTTCCAGGGCGAGCCGTTGCCGGTGCCGACATAAAGCAGGTCCAGTTCGGGATCATAGGCCATCGAATCCCAGATCGTGCCGCCGCCGCCGGCTTCCCAGTAGCGCGCCGACGGATCCCACGTCTCGGCGGCCATCTCCATCGACGCGTCCTCGAACGGCTTCGACGGATCGCCGGGCACCGCATACCAGCGCCATATCATGTCGCCATTGGCCACATCATAGGCGCTGACATAGCCGCGCACGCCGAATTCGGCGCCGCCATTGCCGATGAACACCTTGCCGTCGACCACCCGGGGCGCGCCAGTGATGGTGTAGGACATGGCGCGGTTCTCGATCGTGTCGACGCGCCAGACGCGCTCCCCCGTCGCCGCGTCGATGGCGTGCAGATAGCCGTCGAAGGCGCCGACGAAGACCTTGCCGTCATAGATCGCGACGCCGCGATTGACGACGTCGCAACAGCCCTTCGAGGCGAATTCCTTCGGCACTTCGGGATCGTAGACCCACAGGACCTCGCCGGTGACGGCATCGAGCGCGTGCACGATCGACCAGGAGGCGGTGACATACATGACGCCATCGACGACGATCGGCGTCGCCTCGACGCCGCGCCGCGAATTCAGCCCATGGGACCAGGCGAGACCGAGGTCGCCGACATTTTCGGTGGTGATGCGGTCGAGCAGGGAATGGCGCGTCTCGGCATAGTCGAGCCCGTAGCTCGGCCAGTTCCGGGTGTGCTCGGCATTGGCGATGATGGCGCCGGTATCGATGGCGCCGACGGCCTGCCGGATCTCGGCTTCGGACACCGTTTGCGCGCCGGCCGTACCGGTCAGCGCGACCGCAAGGGCAATCGCTGCGACGCTTCTCATCGCATCCTCCCAGATGTTTTTGTTTAAACAGATTCAAGCGGCGATCCGGCCGGGTGTCAAATCGGGCTGACAGGCGGCGACACCCAGCCATGACGAGATCGGACTTGACGGGGGACGACATGAGTTGACGGATACCGCCCGGCCTCCCTACCGTCGCCGGTCATGCAGCCGCGCCCGACCAGGACCTGGCCGATCCGTCTCCTCTCCGCCTGTCACGGACATGGCCGATGACCCAACTCGCCGATATCGCAGCCTCCGCCCAGCCCTCGACCGGATCGGGGGGGACAGCACCGAAAATCGCCTTCGTCGCCAGCGAGGCGGCGGAAGCGCTGAGCGCGCTCGACCGCCTGTCGGCGCTCTACGCGCCGGTGCCGGCGGAGGAAGCCGATATCGTCGTGGCTCTCGGCGGCGACGGTCTGATGCTGCAATGCCTGCACCGATTCATGAATTCCGGCGTGCCGATCTATGGCATGAACCGGGGCTCGGTCGGCTTTCTGATGAACGAATATCGCGAGGCCGATCTGCTCGACCGGCTGGCGCAGGCCGAAACCGCGACGATCCATCCGCTCGCCATGCGCGCCACCGACACCGATGGCGTCGTGCACGACGCGCTGGCGATCAACGAGGTGTCGCTGTTCCGCCAGTCCTATCAGGCGGCCAAGCTCGAAATCCGCATCGATGGCAAGACCCGGCTCGAAGAACTGATCTGCGACGGCGTCCTGGTGGCGACGCCCGCCGGCAGCACCGCCTATAATCTGTCGGCGCAGGGCCCTATCATTCCGATCAACGCGCCACTTCTGGCGCTGACGCCGTTGAGCCCGTTCCGGCCGCGACGCTGGCGCGGCGCGCTGTTGCCCAATCGCGCGGCGATCGAGATCCGCGTCGCTGAGCCCGGCCGCCGGCCGGTCAGCGCGGTGGCCGATCACGTCCAGGTCGACAACATCGCGCGGGTGACGATCTCCGAGGCGCGCGACTACGCGGCCCTGATGCTGTTCGACCGCGACCACAATCTCGAAGAGCGGATCCTGGCCGAACAGTTCGGTTACTGACGCGACCGGGACAGGTCCGGCTGCTGTCTCAGCGGTCCGAGGCGCCGGACGCGGCGGGCTGCTGCGCTGCCGCCAGTTCTTCCTCGACGATCGGCGCGACGGCCGCGCCGAGCGCTTCCTTCTGCTTCGGCGTCAGCTCGCGGCTGGTGTCCTCGTCGGCCAGCCGGACGGTTACCTGGCGATGGGCGAATTCGATCCCCTCGCGCTCGAACAGTTCGCGAATGCGGGTATAGACATGGCGGCGCACGACGAACTGATCGCCCGGCTTGGTCATGAACTTGACCCGGATGATCATCGCCGAATCCTCCATCTGGAAGACACCCTGCGATTTCAGCGGCTGGAGGAACTTGTCACCGATCTCCGGATCCTCGAGAAGCTGCTGGCCGAGCTTCTTGATGAGCTTGCGCACCTTCTCGACATCGGTGTCGTAGGTGACGCGCAGGGGTAGCTTCATCATCACCCAGTCGCGCGAATAATTGGTCAGTTGCTTGATCTCGCCGAACGGCACCGTGTGCAGCGGACCGTTGTGATGGCGCAACTGGAACGACCGCATCGAGATCCGCTCGACCGTGCCCTTGACGCCGCCGATATCGATATATTCGCCCTTGCGGAAGGCATCGTCGATCAGGAAGAAGGCGCCGGAGAAGATATCGCGCACCAGCGTCTGGGCGCCGAAGCCGATGGCGATGCCGATGATCCCGGCACCGGCGAAGAGCGGCGCGATATCGACGCCGAGCTCGGCGAGAACCATCATGCCGGCGATGGCCACGATGCCGGCCAGGAGCACGCTGCGGAAGATCGGCAGAAGCGTCGCCAGCCGCGACACCCCCTGGCCCTGCATCTCTTCCATGTCGAGCGAACCGTCGCCGGCGCCGGGATCTTCCTCGGCGATCCGCGAATCGATCCACAGCTTGGCCGCCGCATAGGCGAGATAGGCCAGGCCGATGACGATGGCCATGTCGACGAGCCAGCGGAACTCGCTGGCATTGTTCAGCGGATGCACGCCCCACAGCCGCAAGACGGCGAGCAGCAGGCCAATCCCGACGAAGAGCGCCGCGGCGCGCTCGGCGATCGGCTTGAAGGTCACATGGCGCGGCGCCGGCCTGTCGTCATCGTCCCGCGGCGCGAACCAGCGGTCGATCAGAATCAGCAACAGCCCATAGGCGCCGAGCGCGGCCATCATGGCGAGCGCCGGGCCGAAGACGAGCCAGAAAGACGTCGGCACGTCGAGCAGGAGCCGCGCGCTGCCGATCAGCCAGGCGGCGATGAAATAAACGACGACGAGGACATGCCAGAGGGCCGCGATGACCCGCAACACGACGCCGGGATCGTCGCCGCCGATCGCCAGGATGGCGCCCGCGACGTCGCGCCGATACAGGATCGCCACCACCGACAAGGCGATGGCGCTGATGCCGGTCGTCGAAATCAGCATGAGAAGATGCGGCGCCTTGGGAAAGCCGATGACGTCGAGCCAGACGCAGAGCCCGAAAATGCTGCCCGACAAGATGAAGACCGCGACGAGGGCGCGGAACAGCCCTTCGGCGCCGGCATCGCTCAGGGCGATCATACGATGGCTCGGCGCATCCGGCGCGAGGACATTCATGAACACCGCGCGAAGCGCGAAGACGGTCGCGATGATGCCGAGCGTGATCACGCCGAAGGCGCGCGTCGGCCCGTGCCCCGGCGCGATGGCCAGGAAGACCGCCATGCCGACGCCAAAGATGACCACCGCGCCGACGAGCTGAAGCATGGCCCGGAACAGGAGATAGCCGATCTTCTCGGTGCGCGCCTCCGGTTCGGGATGGAACAGATGGACGAAATAGCCGCGCGCCCAGGCTCGCACCAGCCGTTGGGCGGCGACGCCGGCGGCGACAGCGATGACGGTGAACAGGATGGTCGCGCCGAGCCAGCCGAGCCCCGGCGTCTCTGGGGCCGCGGCGCGGATCGTTTCCACCGCATCGGACAGGAAATCGCCGCTATCCAGCAAAACCGAGCGGAATGCCTGGCGCACCGCGACCAGGATGTCGCCGACGCGGAAGATCATCGGCGCCTCGCCCGCGCCGGGGGTGGCCGTGTCCTGGCCAGGCTCGATGACGATCACCGTGGCGCCGCCGTCGCGCGCCGCCTGGATCAGCCCGTCATAGGGCGTTTCCTCGGGCGATGTCGCACCGGTCGGTATGCCGGGTATCTGCGCGGTGGCGGGAACCGCGACGCCCGCGAGCAGGATGGCCAGCATGGCCAGCAGCGCGGTTCTGATCCCGGTCGCGATGGTCAGTCCAGTCCAGGCCATGACGGTAAACTCCCCCGTCGCGCGACGACGCGGCCCGCGCGATCCGATACCACATTTCCCATCAGTCTTATAGCGCCAGCCACCGGTCGAAGAACAGCCGACATTTGGCCGACCGCCATCGCCTGTCCCACAAGCCGCGCCTGACCTATGGCGGCGGCGCGGCGGCAATGCTAGACGGACCCGGCAACGATCCGGACAGCGCCCGCATGATTCCCAACACCCCCAAGATCACGCCCGAACTTGTCGCCGAACACGGTCTCAAGCCGGACGAATATGACCGTTTTCTCGCCCTTATCGGCCGCGAACCGACGATAACCGAACTCGGCATCGTCTCGGCGATGTGGAACGAGCACTGTTCCTATAAATCGTCCAAGAAATGGCTGCGGACACTGCCGACCGACGGGCCACAGGTCATTCAGGGGCCCGGCGAGAATGCCGGCATCGTCGATATCGGCGACGGCATGTGCGCGGTGTTCAAGATGGAAAGCCACAACCACCCGTCCTTCATCGAGCCCTATCAGGGCGCGGCGACGGGCGTCGGCGGCATTCTGCGCGATGTCTTCACCATGGGCGCGCGGCCGGTAGCGGCCCTGAACGCGCTGCGCTTCGGCGCGCCGGACCATCCCAGAACCCGGCATCTGGTCGCCGGCGTGGTGGCTGGCATTGGCGGCTACGGCAATTCCTTCGGCGTGCCGACGGTCGGCGGCGAGGTCAATTTCCATCCCCGTTACAATGGCAATATCCTGGTCAACGCGATGGCGGTCGGCATCGCCCGGACCGACGAGATCTTCTACGCCAAGGCGACCGGGGTCGGAAATCCGATCGTCTATCTCGGCTCCAAGACCGGCCGCGACGGCATCCATGGCGCGACGATGGCATCCGCCGAATTCGGCGAGGACGCCGAGGAGAAGCGCCCGACGGTGCAAGTTGGCGACCCGTTCTCCGAAAAGCTACTGCTCGAGGCCTGCCTCGAACTCATGCGGTCGGGCGCCGTCATCGCCATCCAGGACATGGGGGCGGCCGGGCTGACCTGTTCGGCGGTCGAAATGGGCGCCAAGGGCGATCTCGGCGTCCGGCTCAATCTCGACGCGGTGCCCTGCCGGGAAGACCGCATGACGGCCTATGAGATGATGCTGTCTGAAAGCCAGGAACGCATGCTGATGGTGCTGAAGCCCGGCATGGAGGACATAGCCCGCGGCATCTTCGAGAAATGGGGCCTCGATTTCGCGATCATCGGCGAGACGACCGACGATCTCCGCTTCCGCGTCGTCCATCAGGGCGAGGAGATGGCGGATCTGCCGATCAAGGAACTGGGCGACGAGGCTCCGGAATACGACCGGCCGCATGTCGTGACCGTCCCACCGGCCCCGCTGGACGTGTCCGGCATCGGCGATATCGACATCGCCGACGCGCTGATCCAGATTCTCGGCGCCCCCGACATGTGCTCGCGCGCTTGGGTCTGGCGGCAATATGATCATCTGGTGATGGGCAATACCGTGCAACGGCCGGGCGGCGACGCGGCGGTGGTCCTGGTCGAGGACGGCCCCAAGGCGCTGGCCATGACCGTCGACGTGACGCCGCGCTATTGCGAGGCCGATCCGGTCGAGGGCGGCCGGCAGGCGGTCGTCGAGGCCTGGCGTAATCTCACCGCCGTCGGCGCCACGCCGCTCGCCATCACCGACAATCTGAACTTCGGCAATCCGGAGCGGCCCGAGATCATGGGCCAGTTCGTCGGCTGCATAAAAGGCATCGGCCAGGCCTGCCGGGCGCTCGGCTTTCCGGTCGTGTCGGGCAATGTCTCGCTCTATAACGAGACCAACGGCCAGGCGATCCTGCCGACGCCGGCGATCGGTGGCGTCGGACTGATCGACGACATCGCCACCATGACCACCATCGCCTTCAAGGGCGAGAACCAGGCGGTCCTGGTGGCCGGCTGGCCACCCAACATGGGCGGCCATCTCGGCCAGTCGATCTTCGCGCGCGAGATCCTCGGCCGCGACGGTGCCGAGGCCGGCGCCGCGCCGCCCGTCGACCTCGATCACGAAAAGCGCGCCGGCGATTTCGTCCGCGCCGCGATCCGCGACGGCCTCGTCACCGCCGTCCATGACATTTCCGATGGCGGGCTCGCCGTCGCGCTCGCCGAAATGGCCATGGCGTCGGGCATAGGCGCGACGGTCAACCCGCTCGATGGCCAGGCGCCGGCGGCGACCTTCTTCTCGGAAGATCAGGGCCGCTACGTGCTGACCTGCGAGGAGACCCATCTCGACATTCTGTGGCAACGCGCCGAACGCGCCGGCATCCTGATGCCGATGGTCGCGGTGACCGGCGGCGACGAATTGAAACTCGGCACCGCCCGCGCCATATCCATCGACGATCTGAAACAGGCCCATGAGCACTGGTTCCCGACCTATATGGCGGGTTAGGATCAGGCCCTGCCCACTGAGCGGGCATGACAGGACGGAGCACGATAACGCCCATGCCGATGGATGCCGGAGACATCGAACGACTGATCAAGCAGGCGTTGCCCGACGCCCAGGTCACGATCCAGGATCTCGCCGGCGACGGCGACCACTATGCCGCGACCGTGGTCTCGGAAAGCTTTCGCGGCAAGAGCCGCGTGCAGCAGCACCAGATGGTCTATCAGGCCCTTCAGGGCAATATGGGCGGCGTGCTGCATGCGCTGGCGTTGCAGACCAGCGCGCCGGAATAGGCGGCGACACGGACGGGCGCGACTGGATCCCGGCATGCCGCTTGACCTTGCCCGCCCGATGCCCAACATCTCGACAGACACTCCGCTCCGGCCTTGACCCGGACGACGCGAAAGGACTGACACCATGAGCGATATCAACAGCGCGATCACCAGCGAAGTCTCCGCCAACGACGTGGTGCTCTTCATGAAGGGCACGCCGCAATTCCCGCAATGCGGCTTTTCCGGCCAGGTGGTGCAGATCCTCGACTATCTCGGCGTCGACTATAAGGGCGTCAACGTGCTCGACGACATGGACCTGCGCGAAGGCATCAAGTCCTATTCGAACTGGCCGACCATCCCCCAGCTCTACGTCAAGGGCGAGTTTGTCGGCGGCTGCGACATCGTGCGTGAGATGTTCCAGGCCGGCGAGCTGAAGGAACTGTTCGCGACCAAGGGCGTGGCGGCTACGCACACCGCCTGACAATCGCCTTTCGAGCGCCGCTGACGCCAGGCGGCCTTCCTGCCGGTCCAGGCGCCAGATACAAGTTACCGTGAGCCTCTGGGCACCCATGGCCAGGCCGAATGACTGGCTGACGCTCGTCATCGTGGCGAGCGCCGGTGTCGCGCTCGGCTTTGGTCTGTTCCTGCCGTCGATCGCCTTCGAGCAGTTCTTCGTGTTCGGCCAGACCCATGCGCTGACCGGCGCCATCATTGGCCTGTGGCGAGACGGTGAATACTGGCTCGCCATCGTGCTCGGACTTTTCTCCGTTGTTTTCCCCGTTCTAAAACTCTTGCTGATGCTCGCCGACGGTGTGGCGCGGGTCTCGGGCTCGCATGGAGCCGTCGGGCGCTTGACCCGGCTGGCCTTGCGGCTTGGGCGCTGGTCGATGCTGGACGTCTTCGTCCTGGCGCTGGTTGTCTTCGCGATCAAGGGGTCCGGCATCGCAGATGCCGCCACCTTGCCCGGCATCTGGGTTTTCAGCCTGGCGGTCCTCCTGTCCATGTGGGCCGCAGACCGGCTGTCGCGCGCCCATGATCGGGACCTCGCGTTGAGCCACCGCAAGGAGGCGGTCGGAACAGCACAGCATAGTGCCGTCGACGATATCCAGCGACCGGATACGATCATGGCGCATAGCGGTACCGACACCCAGTCACCAGACAATCGCCCGGCCCCGATGAGCGATTATCCCGCCGATGGATCGGTGCGGGACCGGCTGCGTCACCTTCTCTACAGCGCCATTCAGGCGCCGTCATCGCACAACAGCCAGCCCTGGCGCTTCCGGCTGACCGATAGCTGTGTGGAGGTCCATGCCGACGCCACGCGGCGGCTGCCGGTCGTCGACCCGGACGACCGTGAACTGACCATGTCCTGCGGCGCGGCCATCGAAACGCTGGTGGCCGCCATGCGCCGGCACGGCTTTCTCGGCGATATCGATGTCGCGCCGGAAGCCGGAGCGCCGAGCCTCGTCGCGCGCGTCGCGCTCGGCGGTTCGTATGAGCCGTCGGCCTTCGATCGGGCGATGTTCGACGCCATTCCGCGCCGCGCCACCTATCGCCTGCCCTTCGAGGATCGCGAGATCCCGAAATTCGTCATCGACGATATCGCGGAGGCCGCCGAACAGCTCGGCACCGATATCCGCTTCCTGTCGAGCGATCGCGAGCGCAGGCTGATCGGCGATCTCGTCGCCGAGGGCGACCGGCACCAGTTCGCCGATTCAGCCTTCCGCGCCGAACTGGCGGCTTGGATCCATCCCAAGCGCAACCGGGACGGCGACGGGCTGGCGCCCGACGTGTTCGGCATGCCCGAGATCTTCGCCGGCGTCGGTGCCTTCGCGATCCGCACCTTTGACATGGGCGACCAGCAGGCGGCGCGCGACCGTGAGATCGCCGCGCATTCGCCGCTGATCGCGATCCTGGCCACGCCGGCAGATCAGGTCAGGGACTGGGTGGCATGCGGTCGGGCGCTGGCCGCGATGATGCTGACATTGACCGCGCACGGCCTCGCCGCTTCCTATCTCAACCAGCCGGTCGAGGTGCCCGAGGTGCGCCGCAAACTCGCCGACACCTTCACGATCGACGGCATGCCGCAGCTCGTCGTGCGGATAGGCTATCCGATCACGCCCGTGATCGCGCGCAGCGCGCGGCGGCCCTTCGCGGCGGTCGTTGAAGAGACGTAAGAGGGAGATCGGCGCGACGGGAAGAGCCCGTCGCGCCGGATTGCCGGAACATCAGCTCGAATAGAATTCGACGACCAAGTTCGGCTCCATCTGAACCGGATAGGGCACGTCGGAGAAGGACGGCGCGCGCACGAAGGTCGCCACCATCTTGTTGTGGTCGGCGTCGACATAGTCGGGCACGTCACGCTCGGCGCTCTGCACCGCTTCGAGCACCAGGCCGAGCTGTTTCGAGGCGTCCTTGATCTCGATGATGTCACCAGGCCGGCAGCGATAGCTCGGAATGTTGACCCGGCGGCCGTTGACCTTGACATGCCCGTGATTGACGAACTGGCGGGCGGCGAACACCGTCGGGACGAATTTGGCGCGGTAGACGATGGCATCGAGCCGCGATTCCAGGAGCGCGATGAGGTTCTCGATCGTGTTGCCCTTGAGCCGGGTCGCGGTGTCGTAGATCTTGCGGAACTGCTTTTCCGAGATATTGCCGTAATAGCCCTTGAGCTTCTGCTTGGCCCGCAATTGCAGGCCGAAATCCGACATCTTGCCCTTGCGGCGCTGGCCGTGCTGGCCGGGGCCGTATTCGCGCCGGTTGACCGGGCTCTTCGGCCGGCCCCAGATGTTCTCGCCCATGCGGCGATCGATTTTGTATTTCGTCGTCTGACGCTTCGACATAACGTCCTCGCTTCGCTTACCGGTGTCTTCGCACCGCGCCCTCCTCTGCCGCCGGAGCGACCGACAGAGCCTCGACGAAACGGGCTCACGGGTGCGGAAATGAAAAGGCGGGCGCCACGGCCCGCCAAGCCGCGATTGTTAGACAAGGCACCTTGGGCTTGTCAACTCCTCGCCGATCGCCCGACCCGCATGGCCGGCTCAAAGCCCGGCAAGCTCCAGATCGACGCGGCCCTGGAGCCCCATGACCGCGGCGATCCTGGCGGCCAGGCCCGCGCATTGGCGGGTGGCGAGATAGCGCACCACTGGCGCGCCGTGGCCGTCGCCCCGCCCGACGAGGCTGTCGAGGCGCCGGGCGATGGCACCAGCCGGATCGATCCAATGCACCGGCCAGGGCGCCACCTGTTTCAGGACCGGCAGGAGCAGCGGATAATGCGTGCAGGCCAGCACGACCGTGTCGGTGCGGGCCGCGCCCGAGACCTTGAAACAGGGCGCGATCTCGTCGGCCACGAGATCGGTGTCGACCGCGCCGGCCAGCGCATAGGTCTCGGCGAGCGCCGCGAGGCCGGACGCGCCGACCAGGTTCACCGCGACATGGCCGGCGAAGGTGTCGACCAGGGCTCTTGTATAGTCGCGCCGCACCGTGCCCGGCGTCGCCAGAACGCTGATCATGCCGCTTCGGGTCTGGGCGGCGGCGGGCTTGATCGCCGGCACCGTGCCGACGATCTCGATGCCGCCGAAACGGGCGCGCAGGGGTGGCAGGCAGAGCGTCGAGGCGGTGTTGCAGGCGATCACCACTGCGTCTGGCGGGCGATCATGGTCTCCCTGGCCCGCAACCGTCTCAAGTATGGCCTGCACCCGCTCGACCAGCGCTGTTTCCGACAGATCGCCATAGGGGAAACAGGCATTGTCGGCGACATAGGTCATGGCGAGATCCGGCCGCAGCGCCCGGATGGCGCGCGCCACCGTCAGCCCGCCGAGGCCCGAATCGAACACGACGACCCAGGGCGCGTCGCCACCCATGCCATGGCCACCGATGTCCGCGCGCCCGGTCATGGCGTTTCGGGATCGCCGCCGCGATATTTGCGTCCGGTCAGCGCGACGATCATGCCGCGCAAGGTGCGCACGTCCTGATCCGTCAGTTCGGCGCGGTGCAGGAGATTGCGCAGATTGCGCACCATGTTCGGCCGTTTTTCGGGCGGCTTCAGAAAGCCTGCCGCGTCGAGCTCGGTTTCGAGATGGTCGAACAGCCGGACGAGGTCGCCCTTGCCGGCCAGGGGATGGGCAGGCTCTGCATCCGGATCGGGCGCATCACGCATGGTGCCGTCGCCCGAGGCGCGCATCCACTCATAGGCCAAGACCAGCACAGCCTGGGCGAGGTTGAGCGAGGCAAAGCCCGGATTGACCGGATAGGTCAGGATCTGGTCGGCGAGCGCGATATCGTCATTGTGCAGGCCGGCCCGCTCGCCGCCAAACAAGACACCGGCCGCCTCCCCCGCCGCGAGCCGGCGATGGAGTTCGGCGCCCGCCGCATCGGGTCCGACCACGGGTTTCGTCATGTCGCGCTGGCGCGCGGTCGTCGCATAGACGAGGCCGAGATCGGCGATCGCCGCTTCCGTCGTGTCGAACACCTCGACCCCGTCGATGACCCAGTCGGCGCCCGATGCATTGGCGCGCGCCGGATCGCTCGGCCAGCCGTCGCGCGGCGCGACGAGGCGCAGACGCGACAGGCCGAAATTCGCCATGGCGCGGGCGGCGGCACCGATGTTCTCGCCAAGCTGCGGCTTGACCAGGACGACAACGGGGCCGCCGGTCATGACGGTGCGGGTCTGGTTGGTTCCGGCCATGATGCAGGTTTCGCTCAGATTTCCGACGGATCCGGCAGAGCGCCGGCCGGGCGGAGAGTTACGCGTCCGCGCCGGCCGTGGCAAGGAACAGGACGTCGGTCTGTTCGTGCACGGCATCAAGCGCCGCGACCGGCCGTAACGGTGCATCGCGCTCGAATTTGAAGCGCTCCTGAAGATCGACGAAACCCGAATAGTGCCGGCCAAGGCTCGTAATCATCGCGGCGCGCTCATCGGCCGAATACATATCGGGCGACCATTCGAGCGCCAGCGGCGGCGCGCGATCGAGCACATCGGCCATGCCGGTCAGGATCTCGGGCTCGGCGCCCTCGGCATCGATCCAGACAAAGCCGACATCACCGGGTGCGAGCCCCTGATCGGCGAGGATCCAATCGAGCGGCGCCACCGGCACGTCGATCGTTTCGCTGCCGGCATGCCGCTTGCGGGAACTGTGTCCGCCGCGATTGCTATGCGACAGCGACAGCGTCAGATCGCCATGGCGCGCACCGACAGCACTTTCGACCAGCATGACCCGATCGGCCAGATCGTTGAGTTTGAGATTGAGGCGCAACAGTTCCGCATTGCGCGGCACCGGCTCCATCGCCAGCCCGGCCCGGAAGCGCCCGGTCAGCATGGCATAGAGCGTCTGGGTACCGATATTGGCGCCGATATCAACGAAGATCCGGCCGGGCCGCAGATTGCCGGTCTCCGCCGCCAGGCCGACCGCGCCATCGAGTTCCTTGCGCTGCCATGCTCCGCGATCGAGGATCTTGCGGCCGATCTTGTGATCGGCCGGATCGATGGCGATCCAGTGATCGAGCAGTTGGCGCAGGATGATGTCACCGCGATTCCCGAGATGAGCGAGCAGCGCGCGCGACAGCAAGATGCTGCGATAGAGCCAGCGTCCGAGCACGCGGTCGCGCGCGCGGCGAAAGCGGGTCTCGAGGGCAACAAGTCGTTTCATGCGCATCAGGGTCGGCGACCAGGCTGTCACGATGATCCGGCGGCGGGGCGACCCCCGCATTCGCCGGACGTTCCATAGGCGACACTCCCCATTTGCGGCAATCCCCGGGGCGGTTAATCTGCATAACTGTTTCGTTGAATGCCGCCCCCGGCGCCGCGCGCGATCGCGGCGTCGACGGCAGGGGCGGACAATCCTTGTTTCCGTCGCGGGCCGGTCCGGACGCGCGGCGAGCCACCCATGGCCTGGAGCACGCAATGGCGCACGAACCCTGGCTCGACGAGGTTCTCGTCTTTCTCGTCGCGGCCGGCATCGTCGTGCCGCTGTTTCACTGGGCGCGCGTCGGCGCGGTGCTCGGCTTCCTGCTCGCCGGCATGGTCGTCGGCCCCTGGGGGCTGGCGCAGTTCGCCGGCGATTTTCCGATCCTGCACTACCTGACGATTGAGGATCCGGAAGCCGCACGCCCCCTGGCCGAACTCGGCGTCATCTTCCTTTTGTTCCTGCTCGGGCTCGAACTGTCGCTCAGCCGGCTGTGGACGCTGCGCACCTATGTGCTCGGCGTCGGCGGGCTGCAGGTCGGCGTCTCGGCGCTGGTTATCGGGGCGGCGGCGGCAGCGCTCGGCCTCGACACGGCGGCCGCCGTCGTGCTCGGCCTCTGCCTGGCTCTGTCGTCGACGGCGGTCGTCATGCAGCTCCTCGCCGAGGAACGCCGGGTCGGCACGCCGGTCGGCCGCCTGTCGCTGTCGGTCCTTCTGTTTCAGGACATCATGGTGGTGCCGATCCTGTTCGTCACCCAGATCCTCGGCAATGCGCCGGAAGGCGGGTCGGGTGGCGTGGTGGTCGCACTCGGCATCGCGCTGTTGCAGGCGGCCGTCGCGGTGGCCGTCATCCTCGTCGCGGGGCGCTACGTGCTCAGGCCGCTGTTTCGCTTTGCCGCCCGCAGCGGCAGTCGCGACCTCATTCTCGGCATCACGCTGTTGTCGGTCTTCGCCACCGCCATCGGCACCGAACTGGCCGGGCTGTCGACCGCGCTCGGCGCTTTTCTCGCCGGTCTCCTTCTGTCGGAAAGCGAATACCGGCATCAGATCGAGGTCGATCTCGACCCGTTCAAGGGCCTGCTGCTCGGCCTGTTCTTCATGACCGTCGGCATGAGCATCAATGTCATGGTGCTGATCGACCATGCCTTGCCGATCCTCGCGGCGGTAATCGGACTTCTAGCGGCGAAGATCGCCATTCTCTATGTCAGCGCGCGGCTGATGGGCGTCGGGCGCCCGGTTGCCGGGGAGACCGCCGTCCTGATGGCGCAGTCCGGCGAATTCGCCTTCATCGTTCTCGGTATCGCGCTGGCCGGCGGGGTGATCGGCGGGCCGCTGGCGCAGATCGTCACGGTGATCGTCGGCATCACCATGTTCCTGACGCCGGTCCTGGCCACGCTCGGCAAGCGCGTCGGGCGCGGGCTCGAAGCGGCCGACCATAAGGGCCATGCGCCGAGCGAGACGGGCGCCGGCGAACAGGGTCATGTGGTGATCGGCGGGTTCGGCCGGGTCGGCGAAATGGTGGCACGGGTCCTCGAACATGAGGGCGTGCCCTTCGTCGCGCTCGACGCCAACCCGCTGCGCGTCGCCGAACAGCGCAAACAAGGTCGGCAGGTCTATTTCGGCGATGCCAGCCGGGTTGAACTGCTCGACCGCGCCGGCGTCGAGGGGGCGGCCGCCTTCATCGTGACGCTGGACCAGCCGGGTCTCGCCGAACGGATGGTCGCGGCCATCGCCAAAAGGCGGCCGGAAGCGGTGATCGTGGCGCGGGCGTCCGACGCCGATCACGCGCAGAGGCTGATGCGCGCCGGGGCGACGGATGTCGTGCCCGAAACCGTCGAATCGAGCCTTCAGCTGATCGGCCGCCTGCTCGAAGGGCTCGGCTATCCGGACGAAGCCGCGAGCCGCCGGCTGGCGCTGCAGCGCGAGGAGGAATTGGCCCGCCTCGCGCTGGCGGCATCCGAGAGCAAGAACGAGGCGTGACCTGAGCTCAGCCCCTAAACCGCCATGGCCTTTTGCAGGTTGCGGTCGACCGCGTCGAGGAAGCCTTCGGTCGACAGCCAGGCCTGGTCGGGGCCGACCAGAAGCGCCAGATCCTTGGTCATCTCGCCGCCCTCGATGGTGGCGATGACGGTGGTTTCCAGCGTCTTGGCGAAATCGGCCAAGGCGGCATTGTCATCGAGCTTCGCGCGGTGGGCGAGCCCGCGCGACCAGGCGAAGATCGAGGCGGTCGAGTTGGTCGAGGTTTGCTCGCCCTGCTGGTGCTGCCGGAAATGGCGGGTGACGGTGCCATGCGCGGCCTCGGCCTCGACCGTGCGGCCATCCGGCGTCATCAGGACCGACGTCATCAGGCCGAGCGAGCCGAAGCCCTGGGCGACCGTGTCGGACTGGACGTCGCCGTCATAGTTCTTGCAGGCCCAGACATAACCGCCGGACCATTTCAGCGCGGCCGCCACCATGTCGTCGATCAGCCGGTGTTCGTAATGGATGCCGGCGGCCTCGAAGCGCTCCTTGAACTCGGCCTCGTAGACCTCGGCGAAGATGTCCTTGAAGCGGCCGTCATACGCCTTCAGGATCGTGTTCTTGGTCGACAGATAGACCGGATAGTTGCGGTTCAGCCCGTAATTCATCGAGGCGCGGGCGAAGTCGCGGATCGAGGCGTCGAGATTATACATCGCCATGGCGATGCCCGGCCCCGGCGCGTCGAACACTTCGTGCTCGATCACCTGGCCGCTCTCGCCCTCGAAGCGGACCGTCAGCTTGCCCTTTTCGGGGAACAGGAAATCGGTGGCGCGATACTGGTCGCCGAAGGCATGGCGGCCGACGATGATCGGCTGGGTCCAGCCCGGCACCAGCCGGGGCACGTTCTCGCAGATGATCGGCTCGCGGAAGATCACGCCGCCGAGAATGTTGCGGATCGTGCCATTGGGGCTGCGCCACATCTTCTTGAGGCCGAATTCCTCGACGCGCGCCTCGTCGGGCGTGATGGTCGCGCATTTGACGCCGACGCCGTGCTTCTTGATGGCGTTCGCCGCGTCGACCGTGATCTGATCGTCGGTCGCGTCCCGCGCCTCGACCCCGAGATCGTAATATTCGAGCTCGACGTCGAGATAGGGATGGATCAGCTTGTCCTTGATGAGCTGCCAGATGATGCGCGTCATCTCGTCGCCGTCGAGTTCGACGACCGGATTCGCGACCTTGATCTTCGCCATGAAACGGTCCTTGGGAGCTGTTTATGTGAGCGGCCTGCCGGGACGGGCCGGCGCGCGGGGCGAGCTATATCACCCGGCTCGGGCGCTGCAAAGCGAGCGACCGTCACGGCTGGTCGGGATGGCGGGTCTCGCGGCCGGGGTCCGTAGTCGATCAGGCCATGGCCTAGTCGACCAGGGCTTCTAGTAGAGCCAGCGCGGCAACCAGGTGGCGGCCAGCGGAAACGCCCACAGAATGGCGACGGCGACGATCTGCAGCCCGATGAAGGGCACGACGCCGCGATAGATCTGCGCGGTGGTGATCTCCTTGGGCGCGGCACCGCGCAGATAGAACAGCGAAAAGCCGAAGGGCGGCGTCAGAAAGGACGTCTGGAGGTTGATCGCGATCAAGACGGTCAGCCATAGCGGGTCGATCCCCATCAGGATCAGCGGCGGGATGAGGACCGGCAGCAGGATCACCGAGATCTCGACGAAATCGAGAAAGAAGCCGAGCACGAAGACGAAGAGCAGCGCGAAGATCAGCGCGCCGGTCGCCCCGCCCGGCATTTCGCCGAGGATGGCATGCACCCGTTCCTCGCCGCCGAGCCCGACGAAGACGAGGCTGAAGAAACTTGCCATCAGAATGGTGGCGAAGATCATCGAGGTGACCGTCAAGGTCGACATCAGGCTAGCCTTGATTAGCCCGTCGCGCACCCCGGCGACGAGGATCCGGACGATGACCGCGAGCGCGAACAGGATCAGCCCGCCATAGACCGCCGCCAGCGCGTAGCCGCCGACCGAAATGTCGGAACGCTGCAGCCTGACCGGCGCGATGGAACTGATGACGGCCAGAACGATGAGCGCCAGCGCCGCCAGAACGATCAGCCGCGTCGAGATGCCGAGCTGGCGGCCGGCCAACAACAGCGCGCCGACCGCCCCGACCGACGCGGCCTCGTTCGGCGAGGCGATGCCGCCGAGGATCGAGCCGAGCACCGCCACGATGAGCAGGACCGGCGGCACGATGGCGCCGGCGATCTCGCCCATGCTCGGCTGGTCGACAGTCTCCTTGATGGCCGGCGCGTCGGCGGGAAACATCCACGCCCGCCCGAGCACATAGACACAATAGACCGCGACGAGAATGAGCCCCGGCACCATGGCGGCGGCGAAGGTTTGGCCGACCGAGATGGTCTCGATCGAGAACCGGCCCTGGGCGTATTGCGCCTGCTGGAAGGCGTTCGACATGACATCGGCGAGAATGATCAGCAAGGTCGAGGGCGGGATGATCTGGCCGAGCGTGCCGGCGGTGCAGACGAGACCCGAGGCGAGCTTGGGGTCATAGCCGTTGCGCAGCATGGTCGGCAGCGCGATCAGCCCCATCGCCACCACCGTCGCCCCGACGATACCGGTCGAGGCGGCCAGCAGGGCACCGACGAGAATGACCGACACGCCGAGCCCGCCATTCATCCTGCCGAACAGCCGGCCCATGGTTTCGAGCAGGTTCTCGGCGATGCGGCTTTTTTCCAGGATCACGCCCATCAGCACGAAGAGCGGAATGGCGGTCAGGACCGGATTGGTCAGGACGCCGAAGAAGCGCTGCCCCATGGCGCCCATGAGCTGAAGATTGAAGTCGCCGAGCGCGAAGCCGATCAGCGCGAAGGCGGTGGCGACACCGGCGATGGTGAAGGCGACGGGATAGCCCATCAGGATGAAGGCGATCAGCGCGCCGAACATCAAGAGATCGAGCGGCAGCGTCATGATGCGGGCGCCCTGAGGCGCAGGATGTCGCGCAGGAAAGCGGCGAGCGCCTGAACGAGCAGCAGAATGCAGTAGGCCGGGATCAGCGATTTCAGCAGGAAGGACGCCGGGATGCCGCCGACCGAGATCGGCCCCTCCCTGATCGCCCAGCTGCTCGCCACATAGGGCCAGGAATACCACAACAGGATGGCGAGCGCCGGGGTCAGAAGAAAGCTGTGGCCGAACAGGTCGATGACGGCCTGATGCCGCGGCGACAGGCGCGAATAGAAGATGTCGACCCGGACATGGGCATTGACGAGAAAGGTGTAGCCCGCGCCCAGCATGAAGATCGCGGCGTGGAAGTAGAGCACGCCCTCGTCGAGGAAGATGAAGCTGTAGCCGAACACATAGCGCAGCAGCACGATGACGAACTGCAATAGCAGCATGGCCAGCGCGGCCCAGCACAGGACATGGCCGACGACGGCATTGACGCGTTCGAGAGCGCTGGCAATCCTGTCCATCAGCGTCCTGCCCTGCCCCTCTTGCCTTCAGACACCGTTCGTCCGCCCGCCGTCACGGGCCGGCGCGCCTCGCGCCAGCCCGTGGGCGCCGACGATCAGCCGTAGGTGTAGTCCATCACGCGGGCATTCATCTGCCCATTGTCGGCATAAGGCATGTAGTCCTTGGTCAGCTGGCGATAGGTCAGGAAGCTCTCGGTGATGCGCTTGACGAGATCGTCGCCATCGTCGCGCATTTCCGCGATCACCTCGCCGGCGGCATTGCCGAGCGCGATGATGACGTCGTCGGGCAGTTTGCGCACCATGACGCCATGCTCGGAGACGAGCTGCGGCAGGGCCTGGGCGCTCTTGGTGTTGTATTCCGTCAGAACGTCGTTGTAGAGGCTGGCGCAGGCTTGGGCGACCGCGGCCTTCAGATCGTCCGGCAGGTCGTTATAGGCTTCCAGATTGACGGCGCATTCCTCGGCCGAGGACGGTTCGCCGACGCCGGGCCAGTAGTAGTTCTTGGCGATCTGGTAATAGCCGAGCGCGCTGTCGGTCCAGGGGCCGATGAACTCGCCGGCATCGAGTGCGCCCGATTGCAACGCCTGGAACATGGCCGGGCCGCTCATCGCCTGCACCGCCATGCCGATGCGTGCGAACATTTCCGACGACAGGCCGGTGGAGCGGAACTTCATGCCGCGCAGATCGTCGACGCCGGTGATCTCGTTGCGGAACCAGCCAGCCCATTGCGCGCCGGAATTGCCGCACAGGAAGGGCTTCAGGTTGAAGCGGGCATAGATCTCGTCATAGAGCGCCTGACCGCCGCCATGCACCAGCCAGCCGACCTGTTCCGATGCCGTCAAGCCGAAGGGCTGGGAGCCGAACAGCAGGATGCCCTTCGACTTCGAGCCCCAATAGGCGGGCACCGCGTGATAGAGATCGGCCGTGCCCTGGCCAACGGCATCGAACACGCCATTGCCGGGCACGATCTCGCCGGCGGCGAAGAGCTGGACCTCGATGCGCCCGCCCGACAGCGCAGTGATGCGGTCGGCCAGCATCTGGGCGGCGACGCCCGGGCCGGGCAGGTTCTTCGGCCAGGCGGTGACCATGCGCCACTGGCGGATATCCTGGGCGATCGCCGGCGTCGCCAGCGTGGTGGCGGCGGCGCCCATCGCGCCGGCCTTGAGAAAATCGCGTCTTTTCATCTGATGCATCCCTCTTTCATGGGTGAGCCCGTGGGGCGTTCGGCCGGATGGTTCCGTCAACCGAGAATGGCCGGCAGGTTCAGCCCCTTGTCGCGCGCGCAGTCGAGCGCGATCTCGTAGCCGGCATCGGCATGGCGCATCACGCCGGTCGCCGGATCGTTCCACAGGACACGCGCGATCCGGCGCGCGGCATCCTCGGTGCCGTCGCAGCAGATCACCATGCCCGAATGCTGGGAAAAGCCCATGCCGACCCCGCCGCCATGGTGCAGCGACACCCAGGTCGCGCCGGAGGCGGTGTTCAGCAGGGCGTTCAGAAGCGGCCAGTCGGAGACCGCGTCCGACCCGTCCTTCATCGCCTCGGTCTCGCGGTTGGGCGAGGCCACCGACCCCGAATCGAGATGGTCGCGCCCGATCACGATGGGGGCGGATAGTTCACCCCGCGCCACCATCTCGTTGAAGGCCAGGCCGAGCCGGTCGCGCTCGCCGAGCCCGACCCAGCAGATCCGCGCCGGCAGACCCTGAAACGCGATCCGCTCGCGCGCCATGTCGAGCCAATTGTGCAGGTGCGGATCGTCTGGAATGAGTTCTTTCACCTTGGCATCGGTCCGGTAGATATCCTCGGGATCGCCCGACAGCGCGCACCAGCGGAACGGGCCGACGCCGCGGCAGAACAGCGGCCGGATATAGGCCGGCACGAAGCCGGGAAAGGCGAAGGCGTTCTCGAGCCCCTCTTCGAGGGCGACCTGGCGGATATTGTTGCCGTAATCGAGCGTCGGCACATCGCGGTTCCAGAACGCGACCATCGCCGCGACATGTTCCTTCATCGAGGCGCGCGCCGCTTTCTCCACCGCCTTGGGATCGGTCTCGGCCCTGGCGCGCCATTCCGCCACCGTCCAGCCCTTGGGCAGATAGCCGTTCACCGGATCATGCGCCGAGGTCTGGTCGGTGACGATGTCGGGCCGCACTTGGCGTCGCACGAGTTCGGGAAAGACATCGGCCGCATTGCCGATCAGCGCCACCGAGCGCGCCTCGCCGGCCGCCGTCCAGCGCGCGATCATGTCGAGCGCCGCGTCGAGCGAATGCGTCTTCTCGTCGACATAGCGCGTGCGCAGGCGGAAATCGGCGCTGCGCTCGTCGCATTCCACCGCCAGGCAGCAGGCGCCCGCCATAACGGCGGCGAGCGGCTGGGCGCCGCCCATGCCGCCAAGGCCCGCCGTCAGGATCCAGCGGCCGGAGAGGTCGCCGTCATAGTGCTGGCGGCCGGCCTCCATGAAGGTCTCATAAGTGCCCTGAACGATGCCCTGGGTGCCGATATAGATCCACGAGCCCGCCGTCATCTGGCCGTACATGGCCAGGCCCTTCTTGTCGAGTTCGTGGAAATGGTCCCAATTGGCCCAGTTCGGCACGAGGTTCGAATTGGCGATGAGGACGCGCGGGGCGTCCTTGTGGGTCTTGAACACGCCGACCGGCTTGCCCGACTGCACCAGCAGCGTCTCGTCCTCGTCGAGGCTTTTCAGCGCGGCGACGATGCGGTCGAAGTCCTGCCAGGTGCGCGCGGCGCGGCCGATGCCGCCATAGACGACGAGTTCATTGGGATTTTCCGCCACGTCGGGATGCAGATTGTTCATCAGCATCCGCAAGGGCGCTTCCGTCTGCCACGACCTGGCGTTCAGTTCCGGCCCGGTCGGCGGATAGATGGCCTTGGTGTTATGGCGCGGATCGGACATGTTCATGCCTTCTGGTCCCTGTCTCGCTCGTTGTCTTCGGTCGGCCGCCGGCCGGTCGTTCTCATGCCTTTCCGGTCCCGGCCTGTGCCAGCGCCCAGTCTTCCAGCGCGCCGAGAATGGCCCTCAGCGGGGCGCGCAGCTTTTCCGCCTTGTCCGGATCGTAGGCGAAGGGGAACTCTTCCGATGCCAGATGGGTGCGCTGCGCCAGTTCCATCTGGATAGCGTGGATACCGCTGTCGGGCCGGCCGTAATGGCGCGTCGTCCAACCGCCCTTGAAGCGGCCATTGAGGATGCCGCGATAGCCTTCGGCGGCGCGCGTCCCGGCCACGACGATCCCCTCGATCGCCGGGGCGCAGGTGACCCCGCCATTGGTGCCGATGTTGAAATCCGGCAGCGTGCCGTCGAACAGGAAGGGCACGACCGAGCGGATCGAATGGCAGTCATAGAGAATGGCCAGGCCGTGGCGTTCGCGGATGCGGGCGAGTTCATCGGCCAGGGCGCGATGATAGGGCTGGTGCCAGGCCTCGAGCCGCGCGGCGATCTCGTCGGGTCCCGGTTCCAGGCCGTCGCGATAGATCGGCCGGCCGTCGAAATCGGTTACCGGACAGAGCGTGGTGGTGTTGCGGCCGGGGTAAAGGCTCGCGCCGTGGGGATCGCGATTGGCGTCGATCACATAGCGGTGGAAATTGGCCCGCACCATGGTCGCGCCCGGCAGCAGGCCGGCATAGAGCCGGTCGACATGCCAATCGGTGTCGGCGAGCTTGTGGCCGGTCTCGTTCAGCGCCGCCCAGACGGGACCGGGCAGGAAGGTCCCGGCATGCGGCACGCCGAGCACGACCGGGCCGTCGCCGCGCGTGACCTCAACCGGGTCCATGATCCGGCTCCAGGGTCAGAAGGCTGTCGGGCGCCACGCTGGCGGCGAGGCCGCGCGAGGCGACGAAGTCGGTCGCGCGTTCGAGATCGGGGGCGAGATAGCGGTCTTCGGTTAGGGGCGGCACGATGGCGCGCAGACCGGCGATGGCCGCGCGCAACGGGGCGCTCGTTTTGAGCGGCGCCCGGTAGTCGATGCCTTCCGCGGCGCAGAGCAGTTCGACGCCGAGAATATGCGCTAGATTGGCCGTCATGCGCTGGAGGCGCCGCGCGCCATGGGCCGCCATCGACACATGGTCTTCCTGATTGGCGCTGGTCGGCGTCGAATCGGTCGAGCACGGATTGGCGAGATGCTTGTTCTCGCTCATCAGGGCGGCGGTGGTGACCTCGGCGATCATCATGCCCGAATTCAGCCCCGGATCGCGGGCCAGGAAGGGCGGCAGGTCGAAGGACAGCGCCGGATCGACCATCAGCGCGACGCGGCGTTGGGCGATGGCGCCCAGTTCGGCGATGGCCAGCGCGATCTGGTCGGCGGCGAAGGCGACGGGCTCGGCATGGAAATTGCCGCCCGACACGATCCGATCGGCCTCATGCAGCACCAGCGGGTTGTCGGTCGCCGCATTGGCCTCGATGGCGAGCGTGCCGGCCGCCATGCGCAACAGATCGACGCAGGCGCCCGCGACCTGCGGCTGGCAGCGGATGCAGTAGGGGTCCTGGACGCGGGCATCGTCGTCGCGATGGCTTTCGCGGATCTCCGATCCGTCGATCAGGGCGCGCATCGCCGCGGCCACCTCGATCTGGCCGCGATGGCCGCGCAGGGCGTGGATCTCCGGGAGAAGCGGCGCGGTCGAGCCCATGATCGCATCGGTCGACATCGCCGCCGTGACGAGCGTCGCCTCGGCCAGCCGCCAGGCATCGAACAGGCCGACAAGGGCGCAAGCGGTCGAGAACTGGGTGCCGTTGATGAGCCCCAGACCCTCCTTCGGGCCGAGCACGACCGGCGTCAGCCCCGCGCGCCGCAAGGCCGCCCCGCCGGACAGCCGCTCACCGTTGTGCCAGGCCTCGCCCTCGCCGATGAGCACGGCCGTCATATGGGCGAGTGGTGCCAGATCGCCCGAGGCACCGACCGACCCCTGCGCCGGGATCACCGGGGTGACGCCGCGTTCGAGACAGGCCTCGATTAGGTCGAGCACGTCCAGTCGGACGCCCGAGGCGCCACGCCCGAGCGACAGCAGCTTGAGCACCATCATCAGCCGCGTGGTGGCCGCGTCGAGCGGTTCGCCGACGCCCGAGCAATGCGATAGGATCAGATTGCGCTGCAGCTTTTCGGTATCGCCTGCGGCGATCTTGACGCTGGCGAGCTTGCCGAAGCCCGTATTGACGCCATAGACGGCCTCATCGCCGCGCGCGGCCTCGGCGACCTTCCCGGCGGCGCGCTCGATCCCGGGCCGCGCCGCGCGGTCAATCCGAACCGGAAGATCCGCCCGATAAATCGCCTCGATCCCGGCCAGCGTCGCCTCTCCCGGCGTCAGTATGCGCGGGCTCATCCGGCGCCCCCGAAGATCCGCCGGTGCAGCGCGTTGAAGCCGATCCGGTAAGCCAGTTCGGCGGGATGCGCGACATCCCAGACAGCGAGGTCGGCGCGCTGGCCGACGGCGATGCGACCACAATCGTCCAGGCCCAGCGCGCGCGCCGCGTGGACCGTGACGCCGGCGAGCGCTTCCTCGGGCGTCAGGCGGAACAGGGTCGAGCCCATGTTCAGCGTGAGCAGCAGCGAGGCGAGCGGCGACGAGCCCGGATTGCAGTCGGTCGCGAGCGCGATCGGCACGCCATGATCGCGCAACGAGGCGACCGGCGGTCGGTGCGTCTCGCGCAAGGTGTAGAAGGCGCCGGGCAGAAGCACCGCGACGCTGCCGCTCTCGGCCATCGCCCGGACGCCGTCATCGGAGAGATATTCGAGATGATCAGCCGACAAAGCACCAAAGGAAGCGGCCAGCCGTGCCCCGCCGAGATCGGATAATTGCTCGGCATGAAGCTTAACCGGCAAACCTAGATCGATGGCCCGCTCGAAGACGCGCCGGATCTGATCCGGCGAAAAGGCGATCCCCTCGCAGAAGCCATCCACCGCATCGACAAGCCCTTCGGCGGCGGCGACCTCCAGCGCGGGCAGGCAGACCCGGTCGATGTAACCGTCCGCATCGCCCGTGAATTCAGGGGGAACAGCATGCGCGCCGAGAAAGCTCGTCCGGACCCGGATCGGCCGTTCGCCGGCGATCCGGCGGGCGACCCGCAGCATGCGCACCTCCGTCTCCTGGTCGAGACCATAGCCGGACTTGATTTCGAGCATGGTGGCGCCTTCGGCGATCAGCGCATCGACCCGGCGCAGCGCCGAGGCCAGAAGCTTGTCCTCGCTGGCCGCCCGCGTCGCCGCGACGGTCGATACGATGCCGCCGCCGGCGCGCGCGATCTCCTCATAGGACGCGCCTTCGAGGCGCAATTCGAATTCCCGCGCCCGGTCGCCACCGTGAACGATATGGGTATGGCAATCGATCAGCCCCGGCGTCACCAACCGGCCGCCGAGATCATCCGGTTCGACGCCGGCAAAATTGTCGGGCTCCGCCCCGGCCGCGCCGACCCAGGCGATACGGCCGTCTTGGATGGCCAGGCTCGCCCCATCGATCAGCCCATAGGGCGCCCCGGTCTCCTGGAAGCTGGCCAGACGGGCATGGGTCAGAAGGCGCTTCGACACCGGAGTCCCACCTTGATCGGATCGCGATAAACGATAATATGCATGCACATAATAACCTGTCAATGCGAGGAACCGACATGTCCGGCGAGGCGGCGAAGACGGTATTTGCACGCAAGGCACTGTTGCCCGGGGGCTGGGCCGAGAACGTCGTCGTGATGCTCGACGGCGCCGGCGAGATCGCTTCCGTCGTGACCGATCAGACGCAACATGATGGCTCAACCGATCAGGCGGTCGGCATTCTCCTGCCCGCGCCGGGCAATCTCCACAGCCACGCCTTTCAGCGCGCCATGGCGGGGATGAGCGAACATCGCGGACAGGCCTCGGGCGACAGCTTCTGGACCTGGCGCCGCATCATGTTCCGCTTTCTCGACACGCTGACGCCAGACGATGTCGAGGCCATCGCGGCCTTCGTTCAGATGGAGATGCTCGAAGCCGGCTATGCGGCGGTCGGCGAGTTCCACTACCTGCATCACCAGCCGGGCGGGCGGACCTACGGGAACCTCGCGGAAATGTCGGACCGCATCATCGCCGCCGCCGATCGGACCGGCATCGGCCTGACGCTGCTGCCGGTGCTCTACCAATATGGCGGCTGCGACCGGCGCGGCCTGTCGCCCGGCCAGATCCGCTTCGGCAATGATGTCGACCGTTTCACGCGGCTCTATGAAGCCGCGCGCGCGGGTCTGGCACGGCTTCCCGCCGATGCGCGGATCGGTGTCGCGCCGCATTCGCTGCGCGCGGTCGATGCGGACGGGCTGCGCCGGGCGGTCGCGCTGGCCGGCCCCGCCCCGCTTCACATTCACGTCGCCGAACAGACCGCCGAAGTCGAGGAAGTGCGCGCCGCCACTGGCAAGCGGCCGGTCGAGGGGCTTCTGTCGGCCCATGACGTCGGCGCCAATTGGTGCCTCATTCACTGCACGCAGATGACGCCGGCCGAGACCGTGGCACTGGCCCGGTCGGGCGCCGTCGCCGGTCTCTGCCCGATCACCGAGGCCAATCTCGGCGACGGCATCTTCGACGCCGTGCGCTATGTGGCCGCTGGCGGGCGATTCGGCATCGGGTCCGATTCCAATATCCGCATCAGCTTGTCCGAGGAATTGCGCGGCCTCGACTATTCCCAGCGCCTTAGGGATCACAGCCGGGCGGCGCTGGCCACGCCGGACAAATCCACCGGGCGGGTGCTGTTCGACATGGCGACCTCGGGCGGCGCGCAGGCGCTGGGGCGTAACGGTGGCACGCTGGCGCCGGGCCAGCTGGCCGATCTCGTGGCGCTCGATGCGGAGGCCATCGATCTCGACGGCCGCACCGGTGACGAGATTCTCGACGCTTTCATCTTTACCGGCGACGATCGCCTCGTCACCGATGTCTGGTCGGCCGGGCGGCATGTGGTAACGGAGGGGCGCCACCGGGCGGCGGACGCCATCCGGGCGCGCTATCGCGAAACCATGCGGGATCTGAGACAAAGATTGTGACGCTGAGCGACGCCAATTCCTGGACGACGATCCGCGACGAACTGCGCCGCCGGATCCATGAACGCGTCTGGCAGCCGGGCGACCAGATCCCGCATGAAGCGGATCTCGCCGCCGAATTCGGCTGCGCGCGCACGACGATGAACCGCGCCTTGCGCGATCTCGCGGCAAGCGGGCTCGTCCTGCGCAAGCGCAAGGCCGGCACGCGCGTCGCCGTCAATCCGCCGCAGCGCGCGACGCTGACCATTCCCATCATCCGCGAGGAGGTCGAGGCGCGCGGCGCCGCCTATCGCCACAGCCTGCTCTCCTCGGAGATCCTGTCGACAAGGACGCTGCTAACCGGGCCTGTGCCGGTCGCGCTCGGGCGGAGGACCTTGCGGATATCAACGCTGCACTTCGCCGACGACAGGCCGTTCATCGTCGAGGACCGGCATATCGATCTCGGCACCGTGCCCGACGCCGAGCACCAGCGCTTCGACACGGTCAGCGCCAATGAATGGCTGGTGCACAATTCGCCCTATAGCCATGGCGACATCGCCTTCTTCGCGCTCGCCGCCGACGCCGATCTGGCGCGCCATCTCGATACCGAGCCGGGGGCGGCGCTGTTCGCCATGGAGCGCGTGACCTGGACCGGCGACCGGCCGATCACCCATGTCCGGTTGACCTATATGCCGGGTTATCTGATGCGGTCGGAACTCTAGGTCCGACTCGCTTCACATCAAGCCGCGCGGCGGCGGCGCACGCGGTCGGCCGCATCACGCACCACATCCGATATCTGCCAGAGCTGATCGGCGAGCGGGCTCGCCTTGCGCCACACCATGCCGATCGTCCGCGACGGTTCGGGCGCCTTGAACCGGGCCACCGAGACCGAGGCCGAGCGCGTCTCGACCGGCAGCGCCATTTCCGGGATCAGCGTCACCCCCATGCCGGCGCCAACCATCTGCACGAGCGTCGACAACGAGCTCGCATCGAGCAATTCGCGCGGCGGCGCGGCGCCCATGTCGCAGAATGACAGCGCCTGATCGCGAAAACAGTGGCCTTCCTCGAGCAGCAGGAGCCGCATGTCGCGCAGCATCTCGGCGCTCGGCACCGGTGCCGCCGCGTCGTCGCTCGGCCGCACCAGGACGAAATGCTCGGAAAACAGCGCCACCTCGTCGAGCGCCGGTTCGGATACCGGCAGGGCGACGATCGCGGTATCGAGCCGGCCCTCGGCAAGCTCCTGAATCAGCTTGGGCGTCACCGTCTCGCGCACATGGATGTCGAGGCCGGGATGGGCCTCGGCGAGATCCCCGATGACGGCGGGCAGGAGATAGGGCGCGACCGTCGGAATGACCCCGACTCGGAGCCGGCCGACCAACCTGTCGCCGGAAGCGCGCGCGAGATCGCCCAGTTCCTCGACCGAGCGCAGGATCTCGCGGGCGCGCTGGGCGGCTTCCTCGCCGAAACTCGTCAGCCGAACCTGGCGCGGGCCGCGCTCGACCAGGACCGCGCCGAGCACGTCCTCCAATTCCTTGATCTGCATCGACAGCGCCGGCTGGCTGATCGCGCAGGCCTCCGCCGCACGCCCGAAATGGCCGTGACGCCCCAGCGCATCGAAATAGCGGAGCTGTTTGAGGGTTAGCTGAATCATAATTCCAGCTTATCGCAAAGATCAATAAATTCAACTTCACCTGATGGCTCGATTTGGTATAGTTCCAAACAGAAAACAACGGGTCCTGACCCTCGAACGGGAAGCGCTTAACCCTTGGTAGCCGGCACATCGGATGCCCCGGCGCAAGGGCGAGCCAGAGCACATAGCAAGCTGCTCGAGCCGCCGGAAACGGAGGCCGGACGTATGCCGGCATCCGGATTCGGGCTTTCCGCCGCGGGATGCGCCGCGCGGACCTGCGGGCGCGTCGCGCATGGAACTGTCATGAAACGGGATTACTGAGCCACGACGTCACGATCACCCTGCCCCACCAACGCGGACAAAACCGCGCAACCGCATCCAGCAGCATCTTGGAGAAAGACATGGACGCCAAAGTTGACGACACGCCGGGCGGCTGCCCGTTCAGCGGACGCCACAAGACCACCAATCGCGACTGGTGGCCGAACCAGCTCGATCTCGACATGCTTCACCAGCATTCGTCGCTGTCCAATCCGATGGGCAAGGCGTTCGACTATGCCGAAGCGTTCAAGACCCTCGATCTGGCGGCGGTGAAGCGCGACCTGCATGCGCTGATGACCGACAGCCAGGACTGGTGGCCGGCCGACTACGGCCATTATGGCGGCCTGATGATCCGCATGGCCTGGCACAGCGCCGGCACCTACCGCACCGCCGACGGGCGTGGCGGCGGCGGCACGGGCAATCAGCGCTTCGCGCCGATCAACAGCTGGCCCGACAACGCCAATCTCGACAAGGCGCGCATGCTGCTGTGGCCGGTCAAGCAGAAATACGGCCGCAAGCTGTCCTGGGCCGACCTGATGATCCTGGCCGGCAATGTCGCGCTCGAATCGATGGGCTTCAAGACCTTCGGTTTCGCCGGTGGCCGCGAAGACATCTGGGAGCCGGAAAAGGACATCTATTGGGGCACCGAGGACACCTGGCTCGGTGACAAGCGCTATAGCGGCGACCGCGAACTGGAAAACCCGCTCGCCGCGGTGCAGATGGGCCTGATCTACGTCAATCCGGAAGGGCCGAACGGCAATCCCGACCCGGTGGCGTCCGGCCGCGACATCCGCGAGACCTTCGCCCGCATGGCCATGAACGACGAGGAGACCGTCGCGCTGGTCGCCGGCGGCCACACCTTCGGCAAGTGCCATGGCGCGGGCGATGCGGCGCTCGTCGGCCCCGAACCCGAGGCCGCCGGCCTCGAACGCCAGGGCCTCGGCTGGATCAGCAGCCATGGCAGCGGCAAGGGCGTCGACACGATCACCAGCGGCATCGAAGGCGCCTGGACCCCGAACCCGACGCAATGGGACATGGGCTATTTCGACGTCCTGTTCGGCTATGACTGGGAACTCGTGAAGAGCCCGGCCGGCGCCCATCAGTGGACGCCGAAGGACCTGGCCGAGAAGGACCATGCGCCCCAGGTCGACGGATCGGGCAAGAAAGTGCCGATCATCATGACCACCGCCGACATGGCGATGCGCATGGATCCGATCTACGAGCCGATCTCGCGCCGGTTCCACGCCGATCCGGACGCCTTCGCCGATGCCTTCGCGCGCGCCTGGTTCAAGCTGACCCATCGCGACATGGGTCCGCGCGCCTGCTATCTCGGCAGCGAGATCCCCGACGAGGAGCTGATCTGGCAGGATCCGATCCCCGCGGTCACCCACCACCTGATCGACGATGCCGACATCGCCGATCTGAAGGCGAAGATCCTCGCCTCGGGCCTGACCGTGTCCGAGCTTGTGTCTGCGGCCTGGGCGTCGGCGGCGACGTTCCGCGGCTCCGACAAGCGGGGCGGCGCCAATGGCGCGCGCATCCGTCTCGCGCCGGCCAAGGACTGGGACGTCAACCAGCCGGACCAGCTGGCGCGTGTCCTCGGCGCGCTGGAAGGCATCCAGGCCGCGTTCAACGGCGCCCAGGCCAATGGCAAGATGGTGTCGCTCGCCGACCTCATCGTGCTCGGCGGGTCGGCCGCGATCGAACAGGCCGCCAAGGCCGCCGGTCATGACGTGACGGTGCCGTTCACGCCGGGCCGGGCCGATGCGTCGCAGGAACAGACCGATGTCGAGTCCTATGCCATGCTGGAGCCCGAGGCCGACGGCTTCCGCAACTACCTGAAGACCGACTACACGGTGTCGCCGGAAGAACTGCTGGTCGACCGGGCGCAATTGCTGACCCTGACAGCGCCGGAAATGACCGTCCTGGTCGGCGGCCTGCGGGTGCTCGGCGCCAATCACGGCGGGGCGGCGCATGGCGTCTTCACCGACCGGCCCGGCACGCTGAGCAATGACTTCTTCGTCAACCTGCTCGACATGGGCACGACCTGGAAGGCGGTGTCGGATGCCGACGACGTGTTCGAAGGCCACGACCGCAAGACGGGCACGGCCAAGTGGACCGGCACCCGGGTCGACCTGATCTTCGGCTCGAACTCGCAGCTGCGCGCGCTCGCCGAGGTCTATGCCTCCGATGATGCAGCGGATACCTTCGTCGCCGATTTCGTCGCCGCCTGGACCAAGGTGATGAACGCCGACCGCTTCGACCTCGCCTGACGGCTTGGGGTTAGCTCCCGCCGGTCGTCCGAGATCGACATCTAACGAGACCCCGTCCGGCCTGGCGTCCCAGACGCCTTGCCGGGCGGGGTTTTCTACATCCGCGACCCGGCCTTCAGTTCCGCGAGCAGCGGGTTGGGAAATCGCCGCTCGACCGTGACGCCGTAGAAGGCCTCGGTCAGATTGGGCAATTGGGCGATCTCGATCAGCCGGCCGCCGGCGAGCTCGTCGCGCACCACGATCGGCGGCAGCGCGGCGAGACCGACGCCCTCCCGCGCCAGAAGGCGCATCATGGCCATGTCATCGACCTCGGCCGCGATCTGCGGGCTGATGCCGAGCCGGTCGACCAGCGCGTCGAAGGCGCGCCGCATGTCGCTGGCCGCCGTCGGCAGCACGAGCGGCGCCTCGGCGAGACGCTCGGCCAGCGCGAGGTCGGGCGGGCAAAGCTCGGGCACGCCGATCAGGCTGACCGGCTGTTCATCGAGCCGCTCGACGATGAACGCGGTCAGCGCGTCCGCCGCCGGCGGTTGATTGGTCAGCACGATATCGAGATGCAGGGCGGCCAGCGCGCTGAACAGTTCCGCCGCGCTGCCCGAACGCAGGATCACCTCGACGTCCGGCCGGCGCAGCAATGGCCGCAGGAAGGCGAGCTGGAAATTGCGCGACAGCGTGGCCAGCGCGCCGACCCGCAGCGCGCGCCGCTGGCGGCCGCGATGCTTCAGGGTTTCGACCAGTTCGCGGCCGGTGGAGAAGATCGCATCGGCATGGTCGAGCGCGATGCGGCCGGCCTCCGTCAGATGCAACAGCCGTCCGCGCCGCTCGAACAGATCTTGTCCCAGCCGCTCCTCGAGCTGGCGGATCTGGGCCGAAATCGCCGATTGCGAGACGTTCAGCCGCTCGGCGGCCCGCGTCAGATTGCCTTCATGTGCGACGGTCTGGAAATAGCGGAGGTGGTGATAGTTCAGCTCGGCGGCCATATCATCAAGTTAAAACGAACGATAACGAAAGAACAATGTATTTTTCTTCTCGATAGGTGGCGGTTAGGCATCTCCACCGCAAAACCGACGGGAGACTTTCGCCGATGGCCCTCTATCTCGTTCCGCTGATCGCGCCGCTGGCGCTCTTGGCCGTGGCGCTTTACGCGCGCAACGCGGCCGGGCGCCGCCCGCGCCATCTGCCGCGCCTCGCCGAGGGCGCGGCGCTTGTCAGCCTGGCCGTCGCGCTTTTGTCCGCCGTCATTCTGCTAAGCCTTGGCTCCGGCACCGGGCCACTGATCGGCCTGGCCGGCATCGGCATCGCGCCCCGCCTCGATGCGGTCAGCGTCATCATGCTGCTGCTGGTCGCCTTCATCGGCTGGATCGTCTTGCGTTATTCGGCCTCCTATCTCGACGGCGAGGAGCGGCAGGGCGCCTTTCTCGGCTGGATGGCGGCCACGCTGGCCGCCGTGCTGCTCCTGGTTCAGGCCGGCAATCTGGTCCATTTCGTGCTCGCTTGGATCGCCACCGGCTACGGGCTGCAGCGGCTTCTTCTGTTCTATGAGGACCGGGTCCCGGCCCAGCGCGCGGCGCGCAAGAAGCGGGTCACCACCATGCTCGGCGACGTGGCGCTGGTCGCGGCGGCGATGCTGCTCGCCATCGGCTATCAGACGACCGATATCGCCACCATCCTCGCCGATGCACGCGACGGCGTGGCGCCGGCCGGCGCCCTCTGGGCGGCCGGGCTTCTGGCGCTCGCGGCGATCCTGAAGTCGGCCCAGTTCCCGACCCATGGCTGGCTCACCGAGGTCATGGAAACCCCGACGCCGGTTTCCGCGCTCTTGCATGCCGGGGTGATCAATGCCGGCGGCTTCCTTCTGATCCGCTTCGCCGATGTCATGTTGCTGGCGCCGGGCGTGCTCGCGGTCCTGGTGATGATCGGCGGCTTCACCGCCCTGTTCGGCGGGCTGGCCATGCTGAGCCAGTCGGCCGTCAAGACCTCGCTCGCCTGGTCGACCATCGCGCAGATGGGCTTCATGATCATGCAATGCGGCCTGGCGCTGTTCCCGCTGGCGCTTTTGCACATCGTCGCCCATTCGCTCTACAAGGCGCATGCCTTCCTGGCATCCGGCACGGCGGTCGATCTCGTCGCCGCGATTCGCCGGCCCGGCCCCATCGCGATCCCCAATCGCTGGGCGGTGCTGCGCGCCTTCGGCCTCGCGCTCGCGATCTACGGCACGATCGGCTTCGCCTTCGGTTTCGACGCCAAGTCGCCGCAGGCCGTGGCGCTCGGCGCGATCCTGATCTTCGGCGTCGCCTATCTCCTGGCCCAGGGCCTGGCCGACGCCGCCCCGCGCATCCTGACCCAGCGCACCGCGCTCTATTCGATCGCCGCCTCGGTCAGCTATTTCGCCCTGCAGCGGGGTGCCGAATGGATCACCGCCGGCACCCTGCCGCCGACGCCGGCGCCGGGACCGCTGGAATGGGCGCTTCTGGTCCTCGCGGTGTTCAGCTTCGGCCTCGTCGCCATCGCCCAGGCGATGTTCCCGCTCTGGGCCTATCACCCGGCGGCCGCCGGCCTGCGCGTCCATCTCTCGAACGGGCTCTACGCGAATGCCGTGTTCGACCGGCTGCTCAATGGCTGGGCCGTGCGGCGCCCGTCCTGACCCTTTTCGACAGGAGACAAGGTTGATGACCTCCGAAACGCTCGTCGCCGCGCGCGACCTCGCCCCGATCGCCCAGGCCGCCGACGCCGCCGCGCGCCACATCCCGCCGGTCTGGCCCCTGGCCTCGTCGGTCGCGGTCAATCCGTTTCTCGGCCAGACCACCGACACGCTGGCCGACGTCGCGGCCCGCCTCGGCCGGGTCGGCGGCATTCCGGTGACCATGCCGCGCAGCTGGTATCTGGAACGCATCGCCTCGGGCCGGATCAACGATGCGGATCTCGCGGCGGCCCTCGCCGCCTGCCCGCATGCCGACAAGCCCGCGACCGTCGACGAGCTGAAACAGGCGGCCGATGCGCCGCGGCCCGATCCGAAGGCCATCCCGACGATCGCCGATCTCGCCGCCGATGTCAGCGGCACCGACTGGCCGGGCCTGATCGCCGACCGGTTCGGTTTCTGGGCCGGCGGCTATTTCGACCAGGGCCAGGCGCTCTGGGCCGCGCCGCGCGGGCGCAGCGCCTGGAACGCCTTCTGCGCGCACGCCACCCACGACCTGACGCCTGAAATCATGGGGCTCGACGGGTTCGGCCGCTTCGTCGCCGACCTGCCGCAGGATCCGATGGCCGCCATCGCGCGGGCGACAGACCGGCTCGGCATCGGTCCGCCCGCCATCGACACCTATTTCCATCAATTGCTGCTGTCGCTCGGCGGCTGGGCGCAATATGCCCGCTACGAATTGTGGCGCGCCGAGCTGGCCGAGGGAACCGATGCGACGATCACCGACTTCCTGGCCATCCGGCTGGTCTGGGAAGAAGCCCTGTATTGCCAGCACGAAGCCGAGATCGAGACGATCTGGGCAACGCATCGCGCCGCCCATGAAACGCCGGTGACACCGAGCCAGGCCGAGATCGTCGACGCCATCCTGCAGGAAGCCGCCGACCGGGCCGGCCAGCGCGATCTCGTCGCCACGCTCGCCGCCCCGGCCACCGACACGGCGACATTGCGCCCGGTGTTGCAAGCCGCCTTCTGCATTGATGTGCGGTCGGAAGTCTTCCGGCGCGCGCTCGAAGCGGTCGATCCGGCGGCCCGGACGCTCGGTTTCGCCGGCTTCTTCGGCGTCTTCGCCAAGCACCGGCGCTTCGCGTCCGATGTCGAGGAACTGCGCCTGCCGGTCCTGCTCAATCCGACGGTGACCTCGTCCTCCGGCGCCGCGGACGACGTGGCCGACGACCTCGCCGCGCGCTATTCGGCGCGCGCCAAGCGCGCCTGGGGCCGGTTCAAGCTCGCGGCCGTGTCGTCCTTCGCCTTCGTCGAGGCCATGGGACCGGTCTATATCGCCAAGCTGATCCGCGACGGGCTGGGGCTGCATCCGGCCCCGGTGCCCAACGATCCGACCCCGCGCTTCGACCCCGCGCTCGACCTCGACGACCGGATCGGCGCGGCCGAGACCGTGTTGCGCGCCATGTCGCTGACCGACGGGTTCGCGCGGGTCGTGATGCTGGCCGGCCATGGCGCCAATGTCGTCAACAATCCACATGCCAGCGGGCTTCATTGCGGCGCCTGCGGCGGCTATTCGGGCGAGGTCAATGCCCGGCTGCTGGCGCTCCTGCTGAACGACGCGGAAGTGCGCCAGGGCCTTGTCGCGCGCGGCATCACCGTGCCCGAGGACACGCTGTTCATCGGCGCGCTGCACGACACGACGACCGACGCGGTGACTCTCTACGACCGTGACATGCCGACCGCGAGCCACGAGGCCGATCTCGACAAGGTGCGCGGCTGGCTCGAGGCCGCCGGCAAGGTGACGCGCGGCGAACGGGCGCTGCGTCTGCCGCGCGCCGCCGATGAAGGCGATATCGGCGCCCGCGCCCGCGACTGGGCCGAGGTGCGGCCAGAATGGGCGCTCGCCGGCTGCAAGGCCTTCATCGCCGCGCCGCGCCACCGGACGACCGGCCGCAGCCTCGAAGGCCGCGCCTTCTTGCACGACTACGATTGGCGGCAGGACAGCGCCAAGGGCTTCGGCGTGCTCGAACTGATCATGACCGCGCCGGTGGTCGTGGCGAGCTGGATCAGCCTGCAATATTACGGCTCGACCGTCGCGCCGAACATCTTCGGCTCGGGCAACAAGCTATTGCACAACGTGGTCGGCGGCATCGGCGTGCTGGAAGGGAATGGCGGCGTGCTGCGCGCCGGCCTGCCCTGGCAGTCGGTGCATGACGGCGAGGCCTATATGCACGAGCCCGTGCGGCTGTCGGTCTGCATCGAAGCCCCCCGTGAGGCGATGAACGATATTCTCGCCCGCCATGACGGCGTGCGCGCGCTCGTCGACAAGGGCTGGCTGCACCTGTTCGCCATGGACGAGAACGGCCGGCTGGCACAGCGCTATGCGGGCGATCTGACCTGGGAACCGGTCGACGATCTCGCCACCGTCGACACGCTCCAGGCGGTCGCCTGACCGGAGTGACCCGCAGAGGATCGATCCAGACATCTTGCAGTTCAGGCGGAAATGTCTGCTCGTTGCCGCTTCAACGTGAGCATGTCTAGGAAAAGAGTACCAGCCGGTCGTCGTTTACCCGTGCGCGGGCCCTGCCTCGCGGATCGTGCATGCCGCCGGTGAAATCGGAGATCAGCAGGCGCTCGCCGGCGGCCGTCCCGTGCAGCACCCGCTGCGCGCCGAGATCCTCGACGAAATCGATGTCGATCTCGAACCCCTGCGACGCCAGCGCGACGTCTTCGGGGCGGATGCCGAGCGTCGCGCTGCCCGTGCCCGCCTGTCCAGCGAAGCGTTCGGGCAGGTCGATCGACAGGCCATTGCGGCTGACGAAACGCAAGGGGTCGGCCAGCACCTCCCCGTCCAGCAGATTCATCGGCGGGCTGCCGATGAACTCCGCGACGAAGCGCGTTCGGGGATGGCGGTAGATCTCCTGCGGCGTGCCGATTTGTTCGATGACCCCGCCATTGAGCACGATGATCCGGTCGGCCAGCGTCATCGCCTCGATCTGGTCATGGGTCACGAAGATGCTGGTCACGCCGATCCGGTCGTGCAACTGGCGCAGTTCGCCACGCATGGCGGTGCGCAGCTTGGCGTCGAGATTGGACAGCGGCTCGTCGAACAGGAAGACATCCGGCTCGCGCACGATAGCGCGCCCGATCGCTACTCGCTGGCGCTGCCCCCCCGACAGCTGGCTCGGCTTGCGATCGAGCAGGCCATCGAGTTCGAGGAGCCGCGCCGCCTCGTCGATGCGCCTGTCGCGGTCGGCGCGAGAGAGACCGGCGATCCGCAGCCCATAGGCGAGATTGCCGCGCACGGTCATGTGCGGATAGAGCGCATAGTTCTGAAACACCATGGCGCAGCCGCGATCCTTGGGTGGCAGATCGTCGACCCGGCGGCCGCCGATCTCGATCCGGCCGCCGCCGATGGCTTCGAGCCCGGCGATCATCCTGAGAACCGTCGACTTGCCGCAGCCGGACGGGCCGAGAATGACCACGAAGGCCCCGTCGTCGATCTCCGCCGAAATTCCGCGCACGACCTCGGTCTTGCCGAAACTCTTGGTGATGCGGTCGAGCACGACCCTGGCCATGGCGCTCTCCCCGTGTCGTCAGGCGCCGGTCCGGCGGGTCGTGTCGCGCACCACGAGCCCGACCGGAATGCGCCGTGTCTCGGCCGGCGCCGCGGGCTCGTTCAGCCTGCGATCGAGCAGCGCCACGATCTCGGTGACGACGCGGCCGACCGGATAGTCGATCGTGGTCAGGCCGAAACTGCGCCGGGCGGCGGCGGGAATGTTGTTGAAGCCGATCACCGACAGGCCGCCGGGAATGGCGAGCCCCAGGGCGCGCGCCGCCTCGATCACGCCGATGGCGATGCGGTCGGTGGCGCAAAAGACCGCGTCGGGCGCATCGGGGGCCGACAGGATGCGCAGCGCCGTCTGGTAGATCGCGGCATCGTCGGCGCCGTCGAGCCGGTGGCGTGCCGCAGCCGGCCCTGCCGCCCGCACCGCCGCCTGGAAACCATCGCCCCGCTCGCGGTCGGAAAAGGTCTCGCGCGCCTGGCCGAGATAGGCCGGCCGGCGGCAGCCGGTGCGCAGGAAGAGTTCGGCCGCCTGGCGTCCGCCATCGGCGTTTTCGGCGACCACGCTGTCGATGCCGTCCTGGTCGAGCACCCGTCCTGCCAGGACGACCGGCAGCCCGGCCTCGACGCAGCGCTCGGCGGTTTCGAGCGACACGGTGCCCGCCGACACGATCGCCGCGTCGGCCTGGTCGTCGAGCGCCTGCAACAGGGCGCTGCCGTCATCGGCATAGACGCTCGCCGGCACCAGCATCAGCCGCTTGCCGGCCTGCGCCATGGCCCCGGCCAGCGCCTCCATGAACAGCGCGTCGAAAGGGTCGGCCATCGAACCGCAGACCAGGGTGACGATATTGGAGCGGTTGCGGACCAACCCGCGCGCCAGAAGCGAGGGCCGGTAATTCAGCGCCTTGGCGGCCGCCTCGATGCGCGCCCGGGTTTCAGGCGCGATGCTGGCACCTTCCGTGAAGGCCCGCGAAACGGCCGAATAGGACACCCCGGCCGCCCGCGCCACATCCTTGATCGTCACTCTTTTCATGGCCGACCGATACCCATTCCCGATTGTTATTGCAAACGTTTTTACGCCAGGATCCAGCCTGAATACTGTTATAAAACCTTCATTTGCCCCCGATCGGAATTCGTGTTGCAAATCATCTCTGCAAACGTTTGCTAATCCTCATCGCGTTTGCCCGCCACATTGCCGCCATGCCGGCCGACATGGGAGTCACAGGGATGAAAAGACTGATTGGAACGCTGCTTTCAACCTCCATCTTGGTCGGCGCCGCCAGCGCGGCGAACGCCGAAACGCTGGTCATCGCCGGCCGCGACGGCTCGATGGGCCAAGCGCTGGAAATGGCCGTCGACGCCTATCTGGAACAGCATCCCGACCTCGAGGTCGAGCGACTGGAACTGACCGGCGGCGGCCTTCTGGAAACCGTCACCATCGCCATGCGCGAAGGTTCCGACGCCTATGACGTCATCATGATCGACGACCCCTGGGCGCCGGAATTCATGGCCAATGGCTGGCTGCGCAATCTCGACGAGCTGGGCGGCGGCGTCGATGCCGACTTCGTCGAGCCGGCGCGCAATGTCTCGCGCCACCCTTATGCCGAAGGGCCGCACTACGCGGTGCCGTTCGTCGGCAATGTGGAACTGTTCGCCTATCGCTCGGATCTGTTCGACCAATACGGCCTGTCGCGGCCCGAAAGCTGGACCGACGTCCTGACCGCCGCCGAGACCATCGGCAATGGCGAGGAGAACGTGTCCGGCGTCGTCTTCCGGGGCATGAAGGCCAATCCGATCGTCACCGGCTTCCTGCCGATCCTGTGGGCCCATGGCGCCCGCGTCGTCGACGAGAACGGCCAGGGCGGCCTCGACAGCGAAGGCGCGCTGCAGGCGCTCGAACTCTATCTCCAGCTTGCCGAACACGCCCCGCGCGGGGTCGAGACCTACAATTCGACCGAAGTGCGCGACGCGCTGATGCAGGGCACCACCGCCATGTCGATCGAATTGTGGCCGTCCTGGGCCCCCTCGCTCGACGATCCGGACCTGTCCAAGGTGCCCGGCAAGATCGAGATCATGGCCGCGCCCGGCCAGGTTCAGGGTCCGGCACCGATGCTCGGCGCCTGGCTGATCGGCATCCCGACAACCTCGCAAAACCCGGAGCGCGCCCGCGACTTCATCGACTTCCTGACGTCGCCCGAGATGCAGAAGCGGCTGGCGCTCGAGGTCGGCACCCCGCCGACGCGCGCCAGCGTCTATGCCGATGACGAGGTCGTCGGCGCCTACCGCTGGTATCCGGCCCAGCTCGACGCGCTGAACAACGCCCAGCCGCGCCCGCGCATCACCCAGTGGAGCCGGGTCGAAACGATCCTCGGCGACTATCTGCAGCTCGCCCTGATCGGCGAAATGCAGGCCGCCGACGCGCTCGCCGAAGCCAATGAGCGCATCAACGACGCGCTTGCGCGTTAACCCGATACGATCGAGACTGGGCGCGGGGCCATCGCCTCGCGTCCTTTCGACCGGCGCCGTCCGACGATCCGGATCCCCTCATGCCGACATCGCGCCATACGGCATTCCTGCTGATCCTGCCGGCCGCCCTGGTCCTCGCCCTCCTGACGCTCTATCCGCTCGGTCGCGGGCTGGCGCTGTCCTTCTTCGCCACCGATTACGGCTTCGAGGGCGCGACCTATGTCGGCACCGAGAACTATACCGATCTGCTCGGCGACCGGTTCTTCCGCCGGGCCATGCAGAACACGATCCACTTCACGCTGATGGCGACCTTTTCGGAGGTCGCGCTCGGCCTCGGCCTGGCGCTTCTGCTCAACCGGCGGATGCCCGGCCGCGGCGCCGTCATCCCGCTGCTGATCGCGCCCTTCGTGCTGTCCACCATGGTCGTCACCGCGATCTGGTCGGCCTGGTTCCACTATGATTTCGGCTATCTGAACAATCTCCTGCGCTTTGTCGGCCTCGCCGGCGTGCCCTGGCTGTTCGATCCCGACATCGCGCTGTTGTCGCTCGTCCTCGTCGATCTGTGGCAGACCGCGCCGCTGACCTTCCTGATCCTGCTGGCCGGGCTTCAGGCCATCGACCGCGAACTCTACGAGGCCGCCTGGATGGACGGCGCCGGGCCGTGGCGCATCCTGGTGACGATCACGCTGCCGCTTCTGATCCCGCATATTCTGCTGGCGACGCTGCTGCGTTCGATCGAGAGCTTTAAGATCTTCGACAAGGTGTTCGCGCTGACCGGCGGCGGACCGGGCCATGCCACTGAGACCCTGTCCATGTTCCTCTATCGCGAGGGCTTCCGCTTCTTCGAGATCGGCGCGGCCTCGGCGACGGCGATGATCATGGTGGTGATCGCGGGCTTGCTGGCCGCCGTCTATGCCTGGTCGATCATGCGGAGCGCCCGCAGTGACTAGAACACCGTCGTCCTTCGCTGATCGGCCCGAGCGCCCCGCCCGCTTGCTCGGGCCCGCGCCCGGATGGGAAACCGGGTCACGGTCGCGCTGGAACTGGCTCGGCGTCGTCCATCCCCTGACCGTCGTGATCGTCACCGCGATCATGCTGATGCCGCTGGTCTGGATGGTGACGACATCGATCAAGCCGCCGGGCGAATATGTCTCGACCTCGATCGACATCCTGCCGCAGCAGCCGACGCTCGAACATTATCGCGAACTGATCGAGGACGAGGCGCTCGAAAAGCTCGTCAACAGCCTGATCGTGACGACCGGCGCGACGTTGGTGTCGCTATTGCTCGGTTTTCCGGCGGCCTATGCGCTGGTCCGCCTCGGCCTGCCGCGCCATCTCGACACCGGTTTCCTCATCTTCGTGCTGATCGTCAAGCTGGCGCCGCCGCTTGTGCTGGCGATCCCGCTCTATCAGGTCTTGCGCACGCTGGGGCTGCTCGACACGCTGGCCGGCCTCGTGCTGGTCTATCAGGTCTACACCCTGCCCTTCGCGATCTGGATGCTGATCGGCTTCATCCGCGACGTGTCGCCGAGCTATGAGGAAGCCGCCGTGATGGATGGCGCGGGCCTCTTGCGCCGCATGGCGACGGTGGTGGTGCCGATCATGGCGCCGGGCATCGCCGCCACCGCGATCTTCCTCGTCATCATCGCCTGGAACGAATTCGCCTATGCGCTTCTGTTCATTCAGACGCCGTCGAAATTCACCCTGCCGACCTATATCGCCACGCTGATCACCGAGGATGAGACCTTCTGGGGCAAGCTGATGGCGATCGGCTTCATCGCCTCGCTGCCGATCCTCGTCATGCTCGCCTTCTTCCAGCGCTTTCTGGTGCGCGGCTTCTCCGGCGGGCTGAAATGAGGCGTCGCGCGGCCTGACCGCTCATGCCGGCGGAGACCCGGACGCGGCCAGGTAATGCCGCACCTCGGGCGGCTCGCCGCCACGATGGAACGCACGCACCGTGTCGTGAACGTCCTGGTCGTGGCGGGTGACCCGATCATGCTGGCGCAAGTGCTCGGCCCAACTCGAGACGAAGAACCACTCGATCCATTGCCGCGGATCGGCGGCATCCTGATGCACGCCCCAATTATAGGCGCCGTCGCGGTAGCGCTGCTGCGACAAGGCGTTGACGGCCGACAGGAAGGGCGCAGCATCGGCCGGATCGACCTCGTAGACGATCGTCACCAAGACCGGCCCGCGATCGGGGTCATCGTCGAAATCCGCCGCCACGACCGGAGCGGCCCAGGCCATGGACGGCGCCAGATCGAGATCCTCGCCCTGGCCGAGCTTGAAGCGCCATGTCAGGGGAATGGCCAGAACGGCGCCGGTCGCGGCGATCAGCAGCGCGGTCGCGATCGACGTGTTCGCCGCGACCTGCCCCCAGACCGTCGACCCGACCGCCATGCAGCCGAAGAACACCATCAGCGCGATGGCCAGCCCGCGCGCCCGTACCCAGTTCGGCAGGGCTGTCTGCGCCGAAACATTCAAGCTGGTCAGCACGGTGATCCAACCGAGGCCGCCCAGTATCGCGGCGACAACCGCCAATACGGCCTCGTCGGCGAGCGCCAGCATGGCCATGGCGGAAGCCGAGGCCAGCGTGCCGACAGCCGTCAGCGCATTCGCGCCGATGCGCCGCTTGACCGTGGGCAGCGCAAGAGCGCCGGCGACCGCGCCGCCGCCGATGGCCGCCAGCAGAATGCCGTAGATCTCGGCACCGCCGCCCGGCAGGCCCCGGGCGACCAGCGGCAACAGCGCCCAATAGGCGCTGGCGAAGATGAAGAAACCAAAGGACCGCACCAGCGTCGCCTTGAGCGGACCATTATGGCTGGCATGCCGCAGGCCGGTCAGCATCGCCCCGAGGATCGGCTCGGGCGGCAAGCTGCGTTCCGGCATGGGCTGGGGCTTCCAGGCCAATAGCGCGGCGATGATCACCAGATGGCTCACCGCATTGACGAGGAACGGCGCCGCGAGGCCGATAGCGGTGATCAGAAAACCGGCCAATGCGGGCCCGATGGCGCGGCTGATATTGATGCCCATGGAATTGAGCGCGATCGCCGGTTGCAACGCCTCGCGCGGCACGAGGCTCGGCACGATGGCCTGCCAGGCGGGCGCCATGAAGGCAGCGCCGGTGCCGATGACGAAGGTGAAGGCGAGCAGCAATCCCGGCGTCATCGCGCCGAGCGCCGTCAGCACCGCCAACAAGGCGATGACGGCGGTCAGGATCGTGTTCACCGTGACCAGGAAGAGCCGTTTGTCGACACGGTCTGCGATGGCGCCGGCCAGAAGCGCGAACAGAAAGACCGGCAGCGTCGTCGCCGCCTGGACCAGCGCCACGACGGCCGGCGACGGGCTCAGCGTGGTCATCAGCCAGCCCGCGCCGACATCATGCATCCAGGTGCCGACATTGGAGATCAGCGTCGCGGTCCATAACAGCGCGAAGGCACCATGGGAGAACGGCGCCCAGGGCGAGACGGGCGCCTTGCCCGCACCGGCCGCTTCCGGCGCAATCGTGGTCTTGTCGCTCACTTGATGCTCCACAACTGTCTCGCCGGGGGCCCGGCGGCGGGATGGGCTATTCGGCCGGCGCGTCCGTTGCCGCCACATCCACGATCGTGGAGATGACGTGCACCGGCATGCCCGGCCGCAGGATGAGGTCGGGATTGGCGACCTCAGCCCAGACGGTCAGCGTGCCGCTGTCTGGCGCGACGGTTGCTTCCGCGAAAGCCGGCCGCGACGTCAGCGGATAGGGTTCGCCATTGGGCAGGACGAGCCGAATGTCGACCCTTTGCAACAGCTCGTCGACGGTGGACGCGGCCGCCCCCTCCATCGCCGTCAGCCGGTCGGCATAGGGCACCTCATAGGCAACGAGCACGGGGTCGATCTGGACGATGGTCGCCAGCGGCGGGCCGGCCTTGGCTTCGACGAAACCGCCCGTCGCGGCGCTCGGCCGGCTGACCAGGCCCGCGATCGGCGCGCGGATCAGCGTGTCCTCGAAATCGAGCCGCGCGCTGTCGAGGGCAGCCTCGGCCGCCTGTTCGCCGGCGCGCGCCATGGCGAGGGCCGCGGTGGCGTCCTGCTGACGCGCCAGGCTGCCCACGCCGCGGTCGCTCAGCGTGTCGGCCCGCGCGGCGACATCCTCGGCCAGGACGCGCTGCGCGACCGCTTCCGCCAACCGGGCCTCGGCGATGGCGACGGCATGACCGTAGCTGTCGCGCTCGAGCTGGAGCAGGGGCTGGCCGGCCGAGACGGCCTCGCCGCCGCGAAACAGAATCTCGGCGATGCGGCCATCGAGACGGCTCGCCAGTTCGGCGCGCTGAACCGCTTCGATGCGCCCCTCGAACTCGAAACTCTGCGCCAGCGCCGGCGCGCTGACGGCGGCGAGCACCAGGATCAGGAGCGCTCTCATAATGTCAGCGCCCAGTCGGCGCCGAGAAAACCGAGCGTCATGGCGAGCACGAGAAGCGCGCCAACGAGTTTGGGCGGCGCCGGCAGCGGTAGATCCACGAAGCGGCAGAAGGCTCCGATCCCAAGCCCGAGCGCGATACCGATCAGCGCGTCGACCATCGCTCACTCCCCCTTCACGTCGCCGGTCGGCCCACCGCAATCCTTGCGATGCTTGGCCGGCCGGAGATTGGCGACATGATCCATGGCCATGTAGCCGAGCGTCATCGCCACCACGAGCAAGGCGCCGGTGAGCACAGGCGGCGCCGGCAGAGGCAGAGCGACGAGGCGGCAGACGACGCCGATGGCGACGCCCAACAACAGTCCGAGAAAGATCTTGACCATGGTCGTCTCCTATTCGGCCCCTTCAGGGTCGGGCGGACGCAGGCGCGCCGGGCGCGCCGAAGATGGGCAACGGGCTCCAGTCCGGCAGGCTCGGCAGCGCTTCCGGAGCGTGTTCCGAGAACGCGCCCTTGGCATGCACGATCCGCCCCCCGGTGAAGGTCAGATCGGCCTCGATATTGGTGATGTCGTCCTCGGGCACGGCAAAGTAATCACGGTCGAGCACAGCCATATCGGCGAACTGGCCGGCCTTGATCTGCCCCTTCTTGCCCTCCTCCCGGCTGAACCAGGCGCCGGCGGCCGTCCAATGGCGCAATGCGTCCTCCCGGCTAAGCCGGTTCTCGGGCCGCCAGATCACGTCGCCACCGCGCCCCTTGCCGGAGACGGCCCAATGGATCGCGAGCCAGGGATTGTAGGAAGAAACGCGCGTCGCGTCCGTGCCGGCCGCCAGGGGCACGCCCGAGGCCATCATCTTCTTGACCGGCATCACATCGTGCAATGCCGCCTCGCCATAGCGGTCCTTATAGGCCGTCGCCTGGAACGCGATCCGGTTCTGATAGCTGATGCCGCCACCAAGCCGGGCAACCCATTCCATAGTCTTCTCGCTGACGGTCTCGCCATGATCGAAGATCCAGTTCAGTTCTTCGAGCCCCTTGTCGCGACCGACCTCCTCGACAAGGCCGAGCAGGCGATGCGCGCTTTCCTCATAGGTGCAGTGGAAACGGATCGGCCAGCGGTTCTCGAACAGGAATTCGAGCACCGGCCTGAGGTCGCCCTCCATCCGCTTGGGGAGTTCCGGGCGCGGATAGGAGAAGTCCTCGAAATCGTAGGCCGAGGCCACCAGCATCTCGCCGGCACCGACACATTTCAGGTAGTCGTCGCCCTGATCGGGTTTGACCAGGTCGTTCCAGCGCTTGAAGTCGTCGAGTTCGAACAGCGGGCGCTGCGCGAAGAGCTGGTAGCCGATCCGCACGGTCTGCTCGCCGCGCCGGTTCAGCTCAGAGATGACACCGTAATCGTCGGGATAGTTCAGAAATCCGCCGGCGCAGTCGAGCGCGGATGTCAGGCCGAGCCCGTTCAGGGCACGGAAATAATGCTTGGTGGACGTGATCTGCTGTTCGAAGTCGAGCTTCGGCGCCATGTCCAAGAGCGCATAGAGGGGCTGGGCGTTCGGGCGCGCCAGCGCCAGCCCGGTGGGATTGCCATCATCGTCGCGCTCGAGGCGGCCCGAGACGAAGGGTTCATAGAAATGATTGTCGATCCCGAGCGCGCGCAACGCCGCCTTGTTCAGCCAGGCGCGGTCATAGAGGTGGAGAACATAGACCGGAACCTCCGGGGCCACCGCGTTGATCTCGTCCAGGGTCGGCAGCCGCTTTTCGGCAAACTGGTCCGCCGACCAGCCGCCAACCACCCGGATCCATTGGCCCGCCGGGGTGCGTTGCGCCTGATCCTTCAGCATGCGGAGGCCATCGGCGAGCGATGGGACACGATCCCAACGCAGCTCCATCGCGAAATTGTTGCCCTGGCGGATGATGTGGGTGTGGCTGTCGATCAGGCCCGGAATGACCCGTTGCCCGCCAAGGTCGATCACCTTGGTGTCCGCGCCCTTCAGGCGCAGCATGTCCGCGTCGGACCCGACGTCCGTGATCAACCCGTCTTCGACGGCAATGGCGGTGGCTTCCGGACGTTCCGGGTCCATCGTGGTGATCTTGCCGTTCATGAGGATAACATCGGCCATGAGGCGTCTCCGGTCCTGCGTTGAGAGGACGGGACCGACGGCGAGCGCCGGTCCCGTTGAGGCGTCAGATGTCGCGGCCCTGCATGATCACGGGCGACCAGTCGGGGCTGATCGGCGGAACATGGGTCAGGTCCTGGGTGGCGAAGGCGCCGGCGCCATAGACGACCTTGCCGTCGACCACCGTCAGATCGGCCTTCAGCTTGGCGATCTCGGCGTCGGTGACGGTGAAGTAGTCGCGGTCGAGCACGGTGAAATCGGCCATCTGCCCAGGCGTGATCGCGCCCTTGCGGCCGGCATCGCCGGTGAACCAGGCCGATCCCGTGGTCCAGAGGCGCAGCGCCTCCTCGCGGGTCAGCAGGTTGGCGTCGTCATACATCGGCAACCCGCCACGGCTGAGGCCGGTGGTCATCCACTGGATCGAATACCAGGGATTGAACGAGGTGACCCGGGTCGCATCGGTGCCGCCGCCAACCGGCACGCCGAGATCGAGGATGGCGCGGAAATTCGGCGTCATCTTCAGGGCTTCGGCGCCGTAGTTGGCGATGAAGTCTTCCGCCTGGAACTGGATCCGGTTCTGCAGCGCGATGCCGCCGCCGAGCTCGGCGATGCGTTCCAGGTTCTGCTGTGAAAAGGTCTCGACATGGTCGACGAACCAGCCCGGCACCAGGCCCGCGCCGCGCGCCACCTCCTCATAGACCGGCAGCAGGCGGTCACCTGTCTCATTGTAGGTGATGTGCTGGCGGAACGGCCAACCGCCCTCGCCGAGGACGGTCATCACCTGGGTTTGGTATTCCTCGGCATCGGCATCGATGTCGGGCCGGGCATCGGCGAAGATCTCATAGTCATAGGATGCCCAGCCGAGATTCTCGCCCGCGCCGACGAATTTCAGCATGTCGTCGCCGGCGCCCGCGCGGATCTCGGACGTCCAGCGCTGATAGTCCGACAGTTCCTCACCCTTGTTCTGAGGGAACGAGTGATAGCCGATGCGGGTCGTCAGCAGCCCTTCGCCATGCAGCCAGCGGATGACCTTGTAGGGGTCGGCATCGGGGAACTCCATGCCGCCGCCGCCGGCATCCGAGACCGAGGTGACCCCCAGGCCGTTCAGCACGTCGAAATACTGGAGCGACGAGTTGATCTGGTCGCGGATCGACAGCTTCGGCGCGGCGTCGAGTGTCTTATACATGACCAGGCCGGACGGCGCGGCCAGAACCCGGCCCGTCGCATTGCCGCCGGCGTCCTTTTCGATGATGCCGCCGGGATAGATTGGATGGTCCGGCTGGTCGTAGCCGAGATACTCGACCGCCTTGGTGTTCAGGAGCGTCAGCTTGTAGAGATGATGGATCAGCACCGGGTGTTCCGGCGCAACCGCATCCAATTCCGCCACCGTCGGCAGACGCTTTTCCTTGAACTGGAATTCGGAGAAACCACCGGCCACGCGGACGAACTGCCCCGCCGGCGTGCGGTCGGCCTGGGCGCGCAAAAGCGCCAGCGCCTCTTCGAGACTATCGACGCCGTCCCAGCGGACTTCGAGATTGTAGTTCACCGCACCGCGGATCGCGTGCGTGTGGCTGTCGTTCAGACCCGGGATGACGCGCTGGCCGCGGGCGTCGATCACCTGGGTAAAGGGGCCGATCATGCCGCGAATGTCCTGGTCCGAACCGACAGCGACGAAGGCGCCGTCGCGCACAGCCAGCGCGGTCGCTTCCGGACGGTCGGGATCCATCGTGGTGATCCGGCCGTTGAGCAGGACGAGGTCGGCGGCGCCCGTCTGAGCCATGGCCGGACCGCCAAGCGATGCTGCGGTGAGTGCAGAAACACCGCCGATCAAAACATCACGCCGGTTTGGCGCTTGGAATAGGGTCATAACAGTGCTCCGTCTCGATGTGCCCGATGGTCGAGCAAGGATCTTGTGGTGTGCCGGTGCGCGCGGATCACAGCTTTCGGGGATAAAGAAGCGCCCGCCGATGGAGCGGGCGCTTCAATCCGATGCAGGCCTAGCCGGCTTCAGAGGCGTGCTCGCCGAGTGCCCATTTGGAGAAACGCACCTGGATGCCGTAAGGCGTGTGCGCTTTGAGGATCTCCATGACACCATCATAGGTTTCCCCACGGGCCCAGTCCTGCTGCAGCTCGAAGATGAACTGCAGCGCGTTCATCGGCACAGCTCCAGCCTGAACGAGGCGCTGCATTGCGCGCTCGTGCGCTTCCGGCGTGACGTCGCCGCAGGCGTCGGCCGGGATGTAGACCTCATACCCCTCGCCCAGCAGGTCGAGCGTCGGGAACATGACGCAGGCTTCGGTCCAGAGGCCGGCCAGCACGATCTTCTTGCGGCCGGTTGCAGCGATGGCCTTGCGGAAGTTCTCATCAACCCAAGAGTTGATCGAAGTGCGGTCAATGATGTCGTGACCGGGAAACAAATCCGTCACTTCCGGCATGAACGGGCCAGAAAAACTGTCCTTTGCAACGGTTGAGATAACCGTCGGCAAGCCAAAGAGCTTGGCGCCCTTGGCAAGGATTTGGACATTGTTGAAGACTGACAACCGATCGTGGCTCTCAACGCCCTGATACATAGCCGGCTGAAAGTCAATCAGCACGAGCGCCGCATTGTCAGGCGAGATCATCTCATGTTTCGGGTTGGTGGACATCGGAGTTCCTTTTCTGTGTTGCGGACACATGCCTCCAGCGCCAATGCTCTTAGCGAACCGGACGCATCGCTGAATTTCTGATCATTTCGACATTTCATCAGCGCCAACCCGAAGGCTGGACACTCGGAAAGATCGAAATAATCCGGGACATATCCAGAAAATAATTCTGGATGTTACGCGAATTTTACGTGTTTGTGGCATTTAACACTATTACGAATAGGAAAACGTAACGGTGTTATTCATCAAGGCGGGAAAGCCAGACGGTCCATATTCTAGTTACTTGTGGATATTATTTGCCTGGCCGCTTCTCGATGTCAGAAGCTTAGGCTTGATCATTTTCTCCTCCGATTTCACGCGATCTTGCGTTCATGACGTGGATGTTGTTCCGTCTGCTGGCAAACGCCGCTCAGCTTGATGCGGAAAATAAGTGACAATACGGAGGTTTCTTTCACCGGCTTGCGAATTGTTTTTGCACTGACTTGCGGCAGGCCGGATGAGAACTACCCTCGACGAAACCACTGGAGGCCCTGTTGGGATCGCATGCGTTCAAGACGGAGCCCGAGCATTGCGCGCTCTATCGGGCTTTTCTCGGTGACGACCTGCCGCCGCTGCATGGCGCGGCGGACCGCTGGAACATGCCGACGGCACGGCATCGGATGGCGATCCCCAAAAACGCCCGGTTCGAGGGCGTCGGGCACAATATCCTGACCTATCATGCGGGGGGCGCGGCCGTGCGCCGGACGGACGGCTTCACGAGTGCGGTGGCGCGCAAGGGCAGCATGGCGCTGCAACCGGTCGGCACCTCCGTGACATTGTCATCCGAGGGCATCGTCGACTATGCCCATTTCTACTTCAATCAGAGCCTGATGTGCGAGGTCGCCGATGAGGCGGCGCACCCCGTCAACGCCGAGCCGGAAGCTTTCTTCGCGCTGTTCGACGACCCCCTGGCCGGCGATCTCGCGGCCTATCTGGCGCGCTCGAACGACAGGCACGAACCGGCGACGGCCATCGAGATGGATACGCGTGCCTATCTCATCGCGCTCGGCACGCTGCGCGTGGCGCGGCGCCGGAGCGCGCTGGTCGATCTGTGCGACGACCACGACGTGCGGGCCGATATGAAACGGGTCCTGCGCCAGATCGAAGACCGCTTGAATGAGCCGTTGCGACTGTCCGACCTGGCCGAGATCGTGCGCATGAGCCCGTTCCACTTCGCCCGTGTCTTCAAACAGCAGATCGGCGAACCGCCGGCGCAGTATCTGCAGCGCCGGCGCACCGAACGCGCGATCGAGCTGTTGCGCGAGAGCCGTTTGCCGCTCTCCGAAATCGCCTTCCGCACCGGCTTTTCCAGCCAGTCGCACATGAACCGGCGGGTGAAGACGATCACAGGGCTGACGCCGAAGCAGATACGCATGGGGGAGTAGGCCCCGCCTATCCAAACTATGCGCTGGCGGGATTTAGGGCAGCATCGCCGAACCGTTATCACCGACATGTTTCATCCAAGACGGCGATTGTTCGGCACACCGTCTTGGTGGCCGTGCTCGTCGTTCAGCGACGGACAGCGCAAGCGGAACGGGGGGGGAGCTTACCGTTCTTCGGTTGCGACGTCCGGCATGGATGCGATCGGCGCGAAAGCCGTGGCGAAATGGTACAGCATGCTGGCGGGGACTTTCGGCCGCAGGGAGTTACCGTTCGGATCCAGTTCATCACGCCACAGCCCCGGCTCAGCCGGTGTGATGAAGTCCGCAACAACCTGGTCGATCAAACGGTCGACGGCGCCAGGCGCGCTGGCTTCGACCACGTGCAGCTTGGCCCTGATACGCTCCAGTTGCGGCCAGAGCCGCCCATTGGCGTCAATGGGCGCGCCGGCTTCAGTGATCGCATTCATGACGCGGCCTGACGGACCAACGCCATGACGATCGGCGAAGGCTACCAACCGGTTGCACCAGCTGCGCGTATCTCGTCCGGACAGCGCGTCGAGGCGTTTCAGCAGATAGGCCCATTCATAGCAATGACCCGGCTCTATGCGCGCTCCTTCGCGGTCCGGACGGACCGACCAATCCGCATCGAATTCCTCGAACATCGCGCCCGTTCTGCTTGAGAACATGTGCTCCTCGAAAAGAGCGGCAATGTCCTGGGCCCGCTCCAGCGCTGTCTGATCGGCGGTCGCCTCGAACATGACAAGAGACGCTTCAAGCAAATGCATATGCGGGTTTGCCAGGCGTTCCGCCGCGGCGGCATCAGGGTCGACCCAACCATTGCTCGAGGGGTCGCGGCAAGCCGCCTCCATGAATGCAAAAGCTTCGCAGGCAATCTCCAGCGCCGCGCCATTACCCGTGGCGCGATAAGCATGTGCGGTCGCCATGGCGATGAATGCATGATCGTAAAGAGAACGCCGATCGTCGACGATCTGGCCGTCCGAGCCGATCAGGCTGGCCCAGCCCCCCCGGCGGGACCGGGCAACGCTGTTCAGATAGTCCACGCCGCGCGCGACCATTTGCGAGGCGGCGCCATCAGGATCCCAGCCTTGGCGTATCGCTTCGCTGAAAGCGAAGATCTGGCGCGGCGCGACGCGGCCCCGGCGCGGCAAGTCGGCTAACGGAGCCCCTTCGGCACCAAGCGCTTCGACAAAACCGCCGGCATCGTCCCATGCGGCTTCCAGCCAACGCGGAAACAATGATCCATAGAGCCATACGCCCAAGCGCTGGCGGATGGCGGGATCGACTTGTGCCTGGATCGCGCGACCGTCAACATCTTCGACAAGGGGTTTTATCTCCGCGGCCTTGTCTAGCCGGGTAACGAGCACCGCGTTGCGGCTCGCGATCACGGCCAGATCGGACACGCCATAAACGCCCAGGATCGGCCCTTCACTGCGTATGAAGCAGTTATCGCTTTCAACGGCAACGGCCGGCCCCTGTTCCGTGCCGGTTCCGCTGCCCGAGACCACGGCACCCAGCGCGGCATGGTCACCAATATCGCTCCAGCCCATCGAAACGGGAACGACGCTGATATTGTCCGCCCTCTCCATGACGGCATAGTCGATGGATTCTGAACGGCAATCGGCAAACGGTTCAGGCGCAAGCAGTGAGGCCGTGCCATCGACGCGTCCTGTCTCCAGCGCTATGGCAACGCTCTCGACAATATCGGGCGCATACTGGTCGAGGGCTGCCCGCATGATGTCGACACGGAACATGAAGATCCCGGCATTCCAGAAATGGCCGCCCTGAGCCAGAAGGCTTTCGGCCGTTGGGCGATCTGGTTTTTCGACAAAGCGTCGGACCGGCATGGCACCGGCCGCGTCCCCCTCGGACTGGATGTAGCCATAGCCGGTGGCGGGGTATGTGGGGTTGATCCCGAACGTGATGATGCGGCCTGCTTCCGCTTGGGCCTTGCCGACCTCGATGGCGCGTTCGAACGCGGCCGTGTCGGCGATATCGTGGTCGGCGGGCAGAACCAGTTGAAGCGTATCGTCAACGCCCAAATGAACCGCCGCCGCTATGGCTGCCGCCGAGTTGCGCCCGAAAGGCTCCAGGATCAGACGCGCGCCTGGCAGCGATTGCTCGATAAGGGATCGATAACGCTGCCCGCCGACGACGACGGGCGCACTGAACAGGGCGGGATCGCTCACGCGGCTTGCCGTGATCGTCAGCATCGGCTGAGAGGCAACCAGCGGCAGGAACTGCTTTGGATGCAACGCGGTCGACAAAGGCCACAGACGCGAGCCGACACCGCCGCACAGGATGACCGGTTGTATCCGCATTGGATCTTCCCTGAAAGAAAGCTGACTTCGGCGAAGCGATCACCAGTCACGGGCTGTAATGTTCTATTCGACTGAGTTCAGCACGCAAACGAACACCGCGGCCATATAGTCATATTAACCTGCTCCTCTTATTGTCCACGTTTACAAATTAGACCTGTTCACGTTGTGATCCTTTTGACCTGTTCCAATGAGGTGGTCCGGTTTCAGTCTTCGTGCATGACGGGTCTGGCAGCTACGGTGGGTTTGGCCGGCGACGCGGCTCCGGTTGGCGGAGCCGGCCACTGCACGACCTCGGGTGCGGGCGGTCGATAGCCCAGCGATGAGTGCGGTCGCTTTGTATTGTGGTGTCGGCGCCAGCTCTCGATCACGATCCGCGCCTCGGCCAGGCTGTAGAAGATCTCGCCGTTGAGGAGTTCATCCCGCAGCTTGGCGTTAAAGCTCTCGCAGTAGCCGTTCTGCCACGGGCTACCCGGTTCGATGTAGGCCGTCCTGGCACCGACCGCGGCGATCCATTCCCGAACCGCAGTGGCCACGAACTCCGGGCCGTTGTCAGACCTGATATGGTCTGGGACACCCCGCAGGATGAACTGGTCCGAGAGCACGTCGATCACGTCCGTTGATTTCAGCCGCCGATCAATGCGGATCGCCAGGCATTCCCGGGTGAACTCATCGATCAGGTTGAGCATCCGGACCCTCCTTCCATCATGGGTCCGGCTCTCGACAAAGTCGTAGGACCAGACGTGGTTGGGTTGCTCAGGTCGCAGACGGATGCATGACCGTCGTTGAACCAGAGACGACTCTTCTTCGGTTGCTTCTGCGGAACCTTCAGCCCCTCCCGCCGCCATATCCGCTCGACCCGCTTAACGTTCACAATCCAGCCTGCCTCGCGCAGCAGAGCCGTTATCCGCCGATAGCCATAGCGGCCATACTGGGATGCGAGCGCGATGATGTCCGCGGTGAGCGCCTCCTCGTCAGGGCGTCCGCGCGGGACCTTCCACTGGGTCGATCGGTGCTGTCCGAGGACACGACAGGCGAGGCGCTCCGAGATGCGGAATTTCTGCATGACGTGATCGACACAACGACGGCGGCGGGCGGGGCTCAGAAGTTTCCCCGGGCAGCCTCACTCAAGATCAGCTTCTCGAGCGTGAGGTCCGACACGGCCTTCCGCAGCCGCTCGTTCTCCTTCTCCAACTCCTTCAGCCGCTTCACCTGGTTGGTCTTCAGGCCGCCGCACTCCTTGCGCCACCGGGAATACGTGAACTGCGTCACGCCGATTGAGCGCACCGCCCCGGCCACCGACTGCCCTTGCAACACCAACACGTCGACCTGCCGTAGCTTCGCGACGATCTCTTCGGGCCTGTGCTTCTTCTGGGGCATTCCTGCATCCTCCATCCGGCTCGAAAGCCTACTTCAGGGAGGACCAATTCTCAGGGGACAGCGCGGCATGTCGGGTCGGGTCAAGCAGGGCCTCAGTGGTGGCGGGCTCTGTTATGGCTATGCTTCAGTGCCCGGCAGCAAGGGCGAGCGCATCATTGTCGAAAGCGAAGCTGCGGTCGTTCAGCGGATTTTCGAGAAGTATGTGGAAGGGCGCACGCCACGCAAGATCGCCCATGATCTCAATCGTGATGGTGTCAAACCGCCGCGCGGCGACAGATGGAACGCTTCGACGATCAATGGCAACACCCGGCGCGACCATGGGATCCTCCGCAACGACATCTATGCTAGGCGGCTGGCTGGAGTCGGGTGCGGATCGTGAAGGACCCGAACACCAGCAAGCTTTCCTGCCCCCATGCGCCAGACCAGTGGGAGATCACACCGGCGCCCGATCTATCCATCATTCTGAAGTCCTCCTTAAAAAGCTCATACACGACTGACGTTGCGGTCGCAGGCGCAACCCGGTCAAAACCGGCGACCGCAGCACATGCTGTCTGGCCTGCTCAGATGCGGCTGTTGTGGCGCCGGCATGTCGATCAACGGACGCGACGAATCAGGCCGTATTCGCATCCGATGCACAGCGGCAGCTGAAAGTGGGACATGTACTGACCCGAAGACCTTCTATCTGGAGACTGTCGAGCAAGCCGTGCTTTCAGGTCTTAAAGCCGAACTGCGGGAGCCGTCAGTTCTTGCCGAGTATGTGCGTGCCTACCACGACGAGAGAAAGTGTCTAGGCTCAGGACCTGTTAAATTGCATTGAGACGGGCGATGTGATTCAGCATGTCAAAGGAGTTTGCCATGGCTGATTTGTTTCTTCTCTCGCCTGCCCAGATGGCCAAGATCAAGCCGTTCTTCCCGCTCTCCCATGGTGTTCCCCGTGTTGATGACAGGCGCGTTGTCAGCGGCATTGTTTATGTCATCAAGCATGGCCTTCAGTGGAAGGATGCACCAAAGGCTTACGGACCGCACAAGACGCTCTACAACCGCTTCCGCCGTTGGACTGAGTTGGGCGTATTCGACAAGATTTTCAGTCACTTGGCAGCAAGAGACGGCCCACCCGGCACGCTCATGATCGATGCAACACACCTGAAGGCTCACCGTACCGCGTCGAGCCTCTTAAAAGGGGGATACTTCCCCGCCATATCGGGCGGACGAAAGGCGGACTGAACACCAAGCTGCACGCCGTGTGCGATGGCGAGGGGCGGCCCATCGCGATGTGCCTGACGGCAGGCCAAGTCTCCGATCACATCGGTGCCAAAATCCTGTATCCAACACTACACGAAGGCGCCAATGCGACGATAATCGCTGACAAGGGTTACGATTCCGATGCGTATCGCGCCGCTCTCAAGGCAAAGGGCATCGCGCCCTGCATTCCAACGCGCAACGGCCGAAAAGATCCTGCATCATTCTGCAAAACCCAATACAAACAACGTCATAAGATCGAGAACATGTTCGGACGGCTCAAAGACTGGCGCCGCATCGCAACCCGTTATGACCGCCGAGCAGATGTCTTCATGGCCGCAATCACAATCGCAGCAATCGTCATATGGTGGATTCAATGAGTCCTGAGCCTAGTACTTTCCCGTCGGCGCCTCATTCAGAATCAGCTTATCCAGCATCAGATCGGAGACCGCCTTGCAAAGCTGGGCATTCTCCTTCTCCAATTCCTTCAGCCTGTGCGCTTGGCTGACTTCCACGCCACCATACTCGCGGCGCCAACGGTAGTAACTTTATTCTGATACTCCAAACCCACGGCAAATCTCGCCGACCATCTGGCCCTGGCTCAGCTTAATCACCGCTTCGCGCAGCATTCCGATGATCTGTTCGACCTTATATGTCTTCCGGCTCATTCTCATCTCCTTCAAGAGCGTGAATTAAGCCAGATTCTGACAATCAGCGTGGACTACTTTGCGGGACCCAATTCAGCAGGTTGGCTTCGATACAAGCAGCAAGGACACTGAAAATATCCAATATTTTCAAATATTTGCGATGCCGCTGGTGAGCCAATTGGCCCTAAGCAAAAGCGCCGAAAGCACGCTTCATATCAAGGCTTCATCCCGCCATCACATCGCGTTCAAACGCGTCTGCAATGATAGCATAGTCATATCGCTGCAAGACTGCTTTGTATCCATTGTTTCGCATCTGGGTACGTTCATCAGCTGACAATTGTTTCATGGACAGGATCGCGTTGGCCAATGCTTCGGGGTCTTCAGCCGCTACTGTCAATCCAGCTTTGTGTTTCACAACTGGATCATATTCACCACTATAGGCTTGAACAATGGGTTTGCCGGATGCGAGGTAATCAAAGATCTTATTGGCTGCAATGCCATACCGATACAAAGGACGATTGTTCCACGACAAGATACACGCATCAAAAATATCAAGGAGCGCTGGCACTTGTATCTTGGGAACAGCATCAAACACCGAAACATTTATCAAGCCTTCAGTGGCAATCCTATTGATGATTTCACCCTTTTTGTCTCCTTTGCCGACAAGTACGAAATGAATGCTTTCCTGGTTTTTCAGCAATCCAGCCGCACTCAAAATCGTATCAAGGGCATTGGCCGTTCCGAAGGTTCCCGCATAACCAACAACAAAATCATTTTTCGGGATCTGCTTCAGAATCGCATCGGGTAGTGGTTCGGTTTGCTCGATATCCGCCATTGAGACTCCATTTGGAACCCAGCTAAACTTTCCCATACCATAACCACGTTCGACCAGATGCTTGCCCGCACCTTCGAGGTTCGATATCACGCGTTCCGATTTGCGGTAGGCATGATCTTGAAGAAACTGAAAGAGCCGAATGAGGGGGTGGTAGGCAGAGTATCCACCAATCTCCTTCAATGTGAGCGGCCAGATATCGCGTTCTTCAAAGACAAATCGCGCACCGAGCCGGCGAGCAACACGCTGAGCGGCCCAAGCAGCAGGAAGCGCGGGTGAAGAATAGACGACTATGTCTGGTGCTTCGGCAACCAGCGCGGGAAGGCGCCAAACTTTGAATGCAAAAACAAACCATCCCCAAACCCGTCGCTTATCGCGGGCACTGACATATCTGGGTGTATTGAGGCGAACCAGTCGATAACCATCCAGATCTTCGATCTGATGTTTGATCCCGCATTCCGAATTGGACAGCAAATGATGGTCTCTGGCTGCAATCACATGCACCTGATGTCCTCGCTTCGCCAATTCAGTGGCCAGATAATGGTGCCGCCCACCAATGCCCGTTTCAGGCGTAGATGCATATTGGTTGATGAACCAGATCTTCATCGCGCTATGCCGATCAATCCATCCCTATGCATTGTGAAAATCCGCTACAAGCCCTTCGCTCAGATCGCGTTTCTCACTGCCTCTGCAATGGTACCGATTTCGTCATCAGACAGATAGGCATGCATCGGGAGCGACAGGACGCGAGAACTCACATCTGCCGCGACTTCGCACCCTTGCGGGTCTGTCGGGTAGCTGACATAGCCCGTTTGCTGATGCAACGGTAACGGATAATACACCATGCTGGGGATGCCCTGTTCCGTAAGGCACGCCATAACAGAATCGCGGTGGGTGCGATTGTTGAGCTTTATGGTATATTGAGCCCACACCGATTGGCATTCATTGGGAATAAACGGCGTTTCGACGAGACCGGACAATCGGTCTGTATAGGCCGCTGCAACACGATTTCTCTTCTCAAGCTCATCAGGATAGATCGCAAGCTTTTCAAGCAGAATAGCCGCCTGTAGCGTATCGAGCCTTGAATTCACCCCAATCCGGACATTGTCGTATTTCTCGTGGCCCTTGCCATGCACGCGAAGACTGTCGAGGAGTGCGGCAAGCTCGTCGTCATCTGTCAGCATTGCTCCGCCATCGCCATAACAACCCAACGGTTTGGCAGGAAAAAACGAAGCTGTGGTGATATCGCCCAGGGTTCCCGTCTTTTGTCCCTTATAGGTCGCTCCAAAGCCCTGCGCACTGTCACCAATGATTTTCAGCCCTTCGCTATCGGCAAACTCACGGATCACATCATAGTGCGCAGGCAAGCCGAACAGATCGACCGGAACAACAACCTTCGGAACCAGCCCGAGTTCCTGAGCCTTGACAACCGCCCGCTTCAGGCTTTCGACATCGAGATTGAATGTGCGGGGATCAACATCGACAAATACCGGTACCGCGCCCAACAGAGGCGCGACTTCAGCGGTCGATGCGAATGTAAACGAAGGAACAAAGACCGCATCATTGGTCCCGACGCCAAGAGCCATCAGCGCAAGTTGCAGGGCATCAGTACCATTGCCGCAGGTAATCACATGTCGTGCGCCGCTAAAGATTGCCAGCTCTTCTTCCAGCTCGGCGATCTCCGGGCCCATAATATACTTGCCATGGGACAAAACCGACTGGATCCGCTCATTGAGCTGCGGCAGAATTCGCGCTTGTTGTGCGGCAAGATCAATAAACTGCATCTTTTAAACTCGTTTTAGACGGATAACATCAATTGGCCATCGACAAGCTCGTAACGCTCATCTGTTCGAGGACAAATCAAATTATCCTTGAGCCGGTCACCTGAACGGCTGACCCAGCCAATCTGTCCACCCGGAACACCGGCGATCAGCGCGTAATCAAGAACATCCTTGGTGACCACCGCTCCGGCCGCGATCATGCAATAGGCACCCAAGGTGTGGCCACAGACGACGGTTGCATTCGCGCCTATTGTTGCGCCACGCTTGACCAGCGTGTTCCCAAATTCATTCTTGCGCTCCACATGGGCCCGCGGCGTAAGAACATTGGTGAACACGCAAGAAGGTCCGCAAAACACATCTTGTTCAAGTGTAACACCCTCATAGAGCGTCACATTGTTCTGCAGCTTGCATCCATCGCCAACGACCACTTTCGGACCAACTGCAACATTCTGGCCGAACACGCAACGCTCGCCGATTTGGCTGTGTCTCAAAAGGTGCGAGAAATGCCAAACCTTTGTATCCGTTCCCACAGATACTCCCTCATCGATCCACACGGTCGGATGAATAAAGGCCCCTTTGGCAATCTTGGCACTATCGGCAATCCTGATATCATCTGCGATCATCGGGCGAGAACCTTGCTCAGATCTGGGTGTTGTTCACCTTTGCCGAGCTCAATGGGTGCATGACGAATGTGATTGACGACCTCAATAGATGGTCGGACTTCCTCCAGCCCAAATCCCTCACCTTTGAGAATACCTTGATAGCTCAGCGTATGCAGATCGGTGAAGCCTCCGGAAAATTCGATTTCTTCGCCCTCAACCGTGATCGATCGATGCGTCGTCTGGCCTTCAGGCGTATGTGCGGGAAGATGCGCCCGATTGATGGACAATATCCATCTGACACAAGCCTGCCTAAACTCCAGATAACCGGCAGCAGCGTCTTCGGCGCGATGATGAACAATGTTGGACTCTGTCGGGCCGAACACAAAGGCCAGCATGTCATAAAAATGCACGCCGATATTCGTCGCAATCCCCCCGGACTTGTGTTGAAACCCCTTCCAGGACGCATGGTACCAGGCGCCACGCGATGTGAAATATCCTAGATCCACATCATAAATCTTGTTCTGATCACCCGATGCGATCCGCTCCTTGAGTGCGATGATTGATGGGTGCAAACGCAGCTGCAGGATCGAATTCACCGCCTTCCCGGTCTCTTCCTGGATAGCAGCAAGATCATCCAGATCACCAGGACGAAGCACCAAAGGCTTTTCGCAAATGGCTTCTGACCCAGCTCGCAGAGCAAACCCGATATGGGATTTGTGAAGGTAGTTCGGAGAGCAAATCGCTGTGTAGTCGATTGATCTGTTGGCCTGGCGCTCACTGTGAATATGAGCATCGAATTGCTCAAACTCGGTGAAAAATGCGGCGTCCGGGAAATGGCTATCCATGATCCCAACGCTATCGTTAACATCGCAGGCCGCTTTGAGAACGCCCCCGGTTTCCTTCATCGCCTTCATATGGCGAGGCGCGATGTATCCCGCGGCGCCGATCAGTGCGTAGCTTGTGGTCACTGTTATGGTCCTTAAGCCCGGATTACGCCCTTGTCGTTTCGATACCGGCCTCTCGTATCGACGAGAATTTGAGCGTGCTTTCGTATCATTTCATAGTCGAAGCTGTTGTGATCGGTCAGCAGAACCACAGCATCGTAACTTTCAATTTTTTCTGGGGTCAGCTCAACCGACGACAAATCAAAGCTGTGCTCCCGCATCAGCGGAAAGTCCGGTACGTTGGGATCTGAGTACGCGACTTCTGCACCCCATTCCCGCAACAGCTCCATAACGAATACGGACGGGCTCTCGCGCATGTCGTCGACATCGCGCTTATATGCGATGCCCAGAGCGAGAACCTTCGCGCCCTTCAGAACTTTCCCATTGTCATTGAGTGCCCGAACAAGCTTGTCGACAACATATTGCGGCATGGCTGCATTGATTTCGCCGGCAAGCTCGATGAACCTCGTATGCAGACCGTACTCGCGCGCCTTCCAGGTCAAATAGAACGGATCAATCGGAATGCAGTGCCCGCCAATACCTGGCCCTGGATAGTAAGCCGTGAATCCAAAGGGTTTGGTCTTTGCCGCATCAATGACCTCAAAAATATCAAGTCCCATTACATCCGCGACTACCTTCATTTCATTGACGAGCCCGATGTTAATCGATCGATGAATATTCTCGAGCAGCTTGACCAGTTCCGCAGCCTCGGTGGAGCTCACGCTGACGACGGTATCGATAAAGGACCCATAAAGCTTCTTGCCAGCATCCAGACAGGAGGCTGTGTGCCCACCAACGATCTTCGGAATGGTTTGCGTAGAGAACTGCGTATTCCCTGGATCCTCACGTTCGGGGGAATAGACCAGATAAAAATCTTTGCCAACGGCGAACCCCGCCTTTTCGATGTAAGGCAGCAGAACCTCTTTGGTAGTTCCCGGCCATGTCGTGCTCTCAAGTGACAGCAACTGGTTGGCACGAAAATGCGGAGCGATGGACTCCATGGTCGCGACTACGAAGCTGAGATCGGGTTCCCGCGTTTTGTCCAGCGGCGTTGGCACGCAAATGATCAATGCATCACATTCCGCAGAACGGGTGAAGTCGGTGGTGGCTTCAAATCCGGCCTTGCGCATTGATCCGATATCGGCATTGGAAATGTGCTTTATAGGGCTAAGGCCCGAATTGAGTTGAACGGTCCTGCTTGCCAGAACATCAAAGCCAATAACACGCAAGCCAACCCGAGAGATTGAAAGGGCAAGAGGGATCCCGACATAACCCAGTCCAAAGATGCCCACCACAGCGGTACTGTCATCCAGTTTCCCAACGATACCCATGGTCCCTCGTCACACTGAACAGATTTTAGGCTCAACGGCCTGCGGTCGCACTGCGCACCGGGCGCCTCTCCCGCCAATTGTTTACTGAGCGACCGTGGTATTCCGTGTATGCTGATGATGCAAGATCAAGTTCGGGCAACCCAAGCTGGCGTCTAGCAACCGGATTCAAACCATTGTAACGATTTGGGCGACAGCGAACGCGTTTCGATCTTGCCGGGATGCGATCATCCGGACTCCAAGGCTTTCTCAATCCGCGCTTCCATGGCGATACGCAATGCCATAAATCTATCCAAGACAGGGCGATGGCCACGGCACGGTATATGGCGCCAACACATAGTTGGGACAGGAGGTGTGAAAACTGGCTTATCATTCGCGGAGCAGGCTTTATCGGCAGCAATCTGGCCTTGGCTAAGCTTAATCTCCGCTTCGCGCAGCATCCCGATGATCTGTTCGGGCTTATATGTTTTCCGGCTCGTTCTCATCTCCTTCAAGAGCGTGAATTAAGCCAGATTCTGACAATCAGGGTGGACTACTTTGCGGGACTCAATTCATGAGCTTGAATGCTGTTCAGACAGGCTTGAACTCGCGCATTGCCAAAAAAATATTGCAGGATAGATATCGAGGCTTCAATCAAAAATGATTTGAAGAGTTATACGTGAGCGTAACGGCAGGCGCCTTAATGTGATTTTTATTCCGACAATGACCAGCTCACACTTTACTTAATCCACGCGGATTATAAATATGCCTAATATATACCAAATCAAAAATATTATATTTATATAAAGTAAATAGCAAGCTCTAATAAAAATTAGATATTATACTATATTCTCAAAAGAAATTCCTTCATAGCGGGGAATGTTTTTCTAATTATATTGATATTTTTTTCCGTCTCAGATCCTCGAGTGTCGAAATGAGTTTCAACCATAGACCTGATCTGATCGAGATTATTTTCTGCTGTGACGTTTAGTTCTGTTGTACCAAGTGCACGAGACTGTCCCACGCCGCGCATATCCTCGTTGATCAAAATGGATGGCTTTCGCTGTGATAGACACAAAAGGTGGGCATGGACGCGGTATCCGATATGGAGATCAGCCCGCTGATAGATGCTTTCCATCTTGGGTAAACTTCCGGCAAGTGATGCCAGGCGCCAGCCCCTTTTTAGTGCGCTAGCAGAAAATCGCGCAAACGCGCGTGCTCGCTGAAATCCGACCTTATTGTATGCCGGTATCATTCCATGATGATAGCTAAGAATGCGTTTGGCCTTGGGGAACCGTTTGGTCAGCCAATTCATCAGTTCAAATACGCCGACCTGCATGCTTGCTGGCATGCTAAGAACCAGTGTTCTGACGTCATGGCTAAATTCATACTCAACATCGAGCGCACTCAAGTCATACCATACCGGGCAGCCGGTCATGATGACATTGTCGATTCCGTGACTGTTTAACACGTCTAGCGTTATTGGATCCCTACAACTGGAGGCTGATATATTGCTGTGAATGCCCTTGATGAAATCAGTTGCTCCTGGACTAAAGCGAAATCCCTTGGGATCGGTGCCTAGCGGAGACGTCCAACCCAGGCCATAAGGTATTATTGGCTTGCGCACCCTCTCGCGCTCTATGGGAAATACGGACGGATATATGGCTTTTTGATAGGCCGGACCGCCAGTCAGCAGTACGGCGCGCGCGTTGTTAAATATGTCGTAGTGCTCAGATCGGATAAATTTGCGGTCAATCACCACAATCTCATCATCCACAAACTTGCGTAACAACGCCCGTGCTCGATCGCCAATAAGGTGGTCGCCGGAATTTCGATAGGCGCCACAAAGCGTAACGATCATTTGAGATGCTTCCATTCTAAAGGTGTGCCATTTCCGACATCGAACGACAGCTCTCTGCCCACCACCTCATCCCAATGAGAAACTTCGATGCCTTGATTGGATCTCAGCGCAACAACGTTGTCTGCTCCAACTATCTGGCCTGTCCGCATGTCTTGTGATGCAAGGATCCGGCGTCTAGCATTGTTTATGGCGGCTTTTTCAAGCTCTAGCTGTTTTGTTGATGTTCCGTGAAGTTCGCGAAACCGGTCAATGCAGTGAACAAATGCTTTCAGATCATGCTCGTCCATTGCGTGATAGTGATCGTTGCCCGTTCCTGATTTCTCGTCAGTAAAATGCTTTTCGATCACAACCGACCCAAATAGGGCCGCCATCTCCAAGGCTGGCATTCGACCGCAATCGTCTGGTTTCACATGGTCAGAGTATCCGATGGCATGCTCAGTGCCAAAAACGCGCTGTAATTGTTTGATCATGGCGAGCTGAGCATTCTCCAGTAGAGTCGGATAATTCAAAACACAGTGCAGAAGTGTCACATTTTCACAACCGCTCGCGATTAGCTCATCTATAGCGCTGTCCACCTCAAACAACCGGGAAGCACCAGTCGACATAATGACGGGCTTTCTATGAAGACCGACTTTGCGCAATAACGGTATGTTCGTAACGTCGGCTGACGCGATTTTTATCGCAGGCGCCAGTTCACTGACCAATTCAACCGCTTTCAAATCAAAGGGAGTGGAAAGGAAGTCGACGCCGCATTCATTGCAGGTACTGGCCAGGGCACGATACTCTGCTTCGTCAAACTTATCCCATCGCGAGAACAGTTCATGCTGACTGCTCGTGGGTTCTTTGGATCGATCCCAGTATGACGGGCTTGATTGTTTTGCCGCCAGAAGATCGGCTTTGAACGTCTGAAATTTCGCAGCCTGCGCCCCCCCCCTGGCTGCTGCCTCAATCATGCGCTTGGCGCGATCCAGATCGCCTTCATGATTCACGCCGATTTCAGCAATAATGTAAGGATCCAAAAATCCAAACTGTGTGCCATTGAGTTCGAACGGTTTTATGGATTTCCGCATTACAGTACCAGTTTCTCTACAGGTTCAGAATAGTAGTACTCAGAATCACGAGGAATAGGAGCTTCATCAAGACGTTCGGCCAACTCTTTAGCATCTTGCACAATTATGGAATCGCCCCGATTCACAACGGGCTCCATATACTCAAATCCCGGAAGTTTCACCACAATCGAGGGCGTTTGCAGAGTAAGACCTTCCAGCAATGTGGTCGAGAAAACGCCCACCTGTACTGATGCTTGTGCAAGCAGCTCAAAGACGACAGGATTTTTGTGCGACAAAGAGAGATTTTCTGGAGCGGGGCGCGACGCCTTTAGCATTTTCTCATACTCTTTGAGAAGTTCACTTGGGTGCAGTCGAAAAACGAACTTCTTATCTGGTCTCATGCCAGAAACCGTGAGGGCAATCTGAAACAAGCGTTGCCCGATGGCGCCTTGCGAGGAGAATACCACCAGATCGGGGTCCCGCTTAACCTCAGACAGTTTTGCGAGTTTTTTTACGTAAGGTGCGCCTATCGTGCGGCCCTTTACGTTTCCGGCCAGTGAAGTGGCTTCCCTATACCAATAGTCTCCAAAGCACCAAAGCTCGTCGGGTGAATAGGGGACAGTTGGTTGCTCTGGCCAACTGTATCCAAGATGAAACCGGGTTATGACGCCATGCTGCAATTCTATGACCTTTGCGCCGTGCTCCTGCGCAGCCACCATGGCGGCTTTGATAATTACACCATAGGAATTTGTAAGATAAAATTTTCTAATAGGATAAATCTCCCAAAGAATACCGAATCCAAGCCTGATAGCATAGAAAATCACCAGAGCTGATTGGGCTCTTTTCACAATATCAGGAAGGTCGCACCCAATATTTTGGATAAATTTGTCTCTGATCTCTTGGCAAAATATCCTATCTGAAGACAGAATTAAATTGCACTCAGATCTTTGATATTTCTTATAAAAAATATTTGATAGCAAATCAAAATTTATTGATCCGGCCTTAACTTCAATATCATCGGAACGATCTAGTAATATACAGGAATTACCTATCTCTTTACGAAGAGCTTCTGTATAGGGGTCGCTACCATCTAGCTTCCTGCTAGACATTAGTATTGCGCTATCTTTACAACTCAGCTGCGATTCCAAATCGCTGTTCTGGAACTGAAAAATGTTCCGGCGCCCTTTCAGCCTGGCGTTGACCTGCTCGATGACCAAAGACGTTAAAGGATCCTGATAGGGTTGGGATTTTTGCTGCCTGCGAACCGGATGAGGTGGGTCAAAAACACCATATTCTTGGGTCAGCAAACCGTACAGATGCATTCGTATGAGCGGCCAGATGGACACGCCGTTGATCTTCCAATTGATCAGATCCAACTCTTTTTCGACCTTCCAAAAACACTCGCAGATTTCTTCTACGCTGGGTCTGGTGGTTGATCCATGCGTCACACTCGGCTTGGCAACTCTTCTGCTGGCAAGAATTCTCTCCGCTTCAATTTGCTCCTGCCGATTCAATAAGCCGATATCATTGGGATAGGCATCTTTCCCCTTTTTAATGACTTCAGAAGCTTCATCAAATTTACCTTGACGCCTAAGGGCATCGGAAAAGCTGTCATAGTGTACGGAGCTGGTTTGCCCCATATCCTCGTTCACGAGCTCAAAATATCTACGCCAGCTTTGTTCTGCTTCGTCCCATTTCTTTAACTTTGCGGAATTCACAGCGGCTTCGCGCCATAACGAGGCATGGTCTTGTCCAGAGTGCAGGGCTTCATGAATAGTCGCTTCAGCCTCATTGATTTGATCGACCATCCGAAGTGCGCGCGTGAGAAACACAAATGTACTGGCTTTGGGGTTGTCAACCTCCTGATCTTTAACGGTGCGCCAAAGTTCAACTGCGGTGTCCCAATCTTTGTCTTTGCTGGCTTGAACTGCCCGTTCTGTGAGTGTCTGGTCATTCATATCAAAATGAAGCCTCAAATTCAGGTGTCAGACCTATGCACATTAGCAACGGATTGTTTCAGCGCGGGGTGCAACCAGGTGATTGGGGCATTGCCTGTCTATCAGCTCGCGATCCAAACAAGCCACTGGAGTTTCCCAAAATACGCCCGATCTTTGCCCATGTCCTGAACAAAAACGCGAGCGTGACTTGGGGGTCGTATAAAGCTCAGCCCCATAGGGTTTTCCGCAACAAACCGCTGATATGGCAGACGAAACATCCAAGCTCCATGAATGAGGCTCAAGTATACATCCCGGAACAATTGCTGACCAGATGGCCCGGACAGCAAAGGCGATTCGACCTAAATTCGAGCTTGAGATAAAAGCGGATCAAGAGTGAGTTTCAGATCCGATGTCAGTACTGTTGAGATCTGCCCTGATATTACTATCGTGAGAAACTAAGACCAGCCGATCTTCTTCTCAATGCGTCTTATAATCGCATTGTTGCTTCGGTCTTGGTTTTCAAACAATGCGCGCGATCTCAGAGTTTCTCTCAGTTCATGCGACTCTATCAAATGCTCCGCATGTGCAGCAATGGTGTCCGTATTCACCAGTTTTCCAAGTCCGAGATTGACCACACCGAACCGAGGAGATGCATGAGTGTGTGTGAGCTCGTGTTCGTTCTGGCACATGCAAAGAACGGGAATGCCCAAAGATGTCAGCTCCGAGATTGTTCGCCCCGCGCTGGATATGGCCAAATCAGCTGAGCGCATGAGTCTTGGCATGTATTTCACGTTCGAGTGCACTTCGACCTGCAATCCATAGTAGTCTAATTCAGCATGTTTTTGATATCCAGGCCCCAATATGACTGTACACCGGCCTTTGTATTTGATTTTCGACAATGATTCCAAAGTTTTCTCTGTAAGATTTGAAGGATCAGTTCCTCCAAATACAACAAGAATGTTTTCGACTTTATGAGAAAAAATCGCAGATGATCCAACCGTTTCAAAACTGGGCGCTAATATTGCGTTCGATATTCCCGTCAGCTGTCTTTCTAGGGGAACATCCAAATTGGTGTAAAGATCTGAAACTAGCAAGTCTGCCTCGACAGCTCCGTCGCCATGATCTTCAAATGTAACAACTTTATCCGCAGCGTCTTTCAGTGTTCGGACATATGATTTTGACGTGGACTTCTGGTCCAAAATCACTAGATCCGGGCTACGGTTTTGGACAAGCTCAACGAATCCTTTGTCCCCATCGACTCCAAGCACTTCAAATGGATAGTTTGACAAAAATTCGAGCGCCAGTGAGTAGGTTCGGTCTGCAGCAATCGTCAATCTGTGTTGTGCGAGTTCCTGAGCGATCGCCAAGGCCCTGAAAACGTGGCCCATACCCAGTTGGGTGCTTGCATCGGCTCTGATGATGATATCACGTCGTGACACCTTGTATTGTGCGATAGCCCAATCCGAGAAGTCATCGATGTCCAGTGCCTCATCGGTGCTGACTTCGATAAGCCGTATAGGCTCGACGATACGCGTCTTCGTCTCGATCAGATCCTTGATCCGACATCCGATGATCGCGCCCGTTTCTCTGAACTGCGGATCAAGTTTCTGCCTATTCAGCCGCGCCTTATAGTTCGGCGTAGGATTGCCGCTCTCATCCAAACGCCATCCAAGATGGCGATCGTCCACAACGGTAATCACCGATCCAGCACCGTCGGCAAATGCCGCGGTTGCTTCTTCGATTCGCTTTGCACGGATGAATGGGCATGTTGGCTGGACAGTGAGAATGATATCGTCGTTGGTAGCACCAAGCTCTTGAATGTATTTGACAACCTTCAACGTGACTTCATCAAGGGTGGCGTTGCCGGTCGTTTCTGGCTCCCTGGTGACAACAACGCCTTCGTTCTGCGCAATGGCATCGATTTCATCATCATCTGTAATGACGATCACGCGCTCATTGGCGCATACCTCAAGAACCGATCTGATTACATGGGCAATCAATGGGACGCCTGCTAGCGATCGTACATTCTTCCGTGGAAGACCGCGAGACCCGCCCCTGGCAGGTATGACTATCCAAGTGTGCGAGGCTTTCATCCGTTGCTATTCTAGTTTGAGGCTGCAAATTTTGCGGCCTATTCCGCTATCCGTCTGTTTTGAATATCTACCCAAAAACAAGTGCAGTTTCAGGATCGTATTTTCATATTCATCTGGGAGTGCCCAATACGCGAAACGGCCAATCGTATGAGGCAGAGAGTCCATTGATCTTGGATCTCACCCAATTTCTGGTCCGGTCTTCATACGACCTTTCGAGTTTCGTTCAGTTGGGCCGCAAAGTCACTCGGCGTCAAGTTTCCGAGCGATGAATGTGGCCTGGTTTCGTTGTAACCTGCTCTCCATTCGTTTATCCGGGATCTAGTGTCGTCCATAGACAGGAACCATGAAGCGCTCAGGCATTCCTGTCACAGGCGGCTGTTGAACGCTTCGATATAGGCGTTATCGGTTGGTTCTCCGGGCCGAGAGAAGTCCAGCTCCACCTTATTCAGGTAGGCCCATTGGTCGAGCAGTCGACCTGCGAACTCCGGGCCGTTGTCCACCCGAATGCTGCGCGGCTTACCCCTGATCGGTGCTAATCGATCCAGTTCATCAATGACCTGATACGCACGGAAGTTCGTCCTCGCAGCGGTCGCGAGAGCTTCTCTCGTGTAGCAGTCGACGATCGTCAGAATCCGGAACGGCCTTTCGTCGAACAGACGATCCGACATGAAGTCCATCGCCCAGACATCGTTCATGCCATCGGCTTCGGGCCGGCCGGATCGATACTGACATGCCCGGCGTCATTTCGGGCTACGTGTCTGGATCGACAAACCTTCTTCGCAATACAAGCGATACAGGCGTTTGTGGTTCACATGCCAACCCTCGCGTCGCAGCAGAATGTGCAGGCGGCGATATCCGTACCGCACGCGGCTCTCAGCCAACTCCTTCAGTCGCATCCTGAGCTCCACTTCAGGATCACGCCGGGATTGGTATCTATGGCTTGCCCGTCCGAAGCCCATGGCCCTGCAAGCACGGCGCTCCGACACCGCAAACACATCCTGATAGTGTCGGACAACCTCGCGACGACGGACAGGCTTCACCACTTTTTTTCTTAGCGCATCCTGAAGCATGGTCTTATCGAGCGTCAGATCGGCGACCAGACACTTCAGCTTGCCGTTCTCATCCTCGAGCTGCTTTAGCCTCCGGATCTCCGCCACACACATCCCGGCATAGACCTTCTTCCATCGATAAAAGGTCGCCTCAGCGATCCCCATCTTACGGCATATCTCGCCCACCGTCCCTCCGGCCTCTGCCTGCCTCAGCGCAAAGGCAATCTATTCATCGCTGCATCGCTTCTTCGGCATCGGTACACTCCTCTCTTGCCAGAATGCACCCAAAAATTCGCAATCAGTTCGGACTAGTTTCAAGGGTCAAGATCAGTCCTCCGTTTGCCTAAACATAGCGGAGGACCACTTCATTGGCGGGATCACAATTGCGCAACTCCTACAACACCGGACGGCCACACAGCTCATTGGGATACAGACCACCAGCCCCGAAAGCCATCTTGCCATAGCCAATCTCGACAGCCTACGCTGCCAACCGGGCCAACCAGTCAAACGCCCAAGTCCACGCCAGATTCCAACTCTTGGACTGGACCACCAAAGAGACCCCGGTCACTCAGCAATTCCATGGATTTTTAGATTTGCCCTCTTATTGATGCGGAAATTGTGATCATTCAGACCGCATCAAATGACTTGCGGATAAGGAGCGTATATGAGTTTGGAAATTGAAAAACCTACTGTTCTGATTTTGGGCAACTACAAGGAAATTGGCAACGTAGGGGACGACATATACCGATACATACTCACGGATGTAATGACCAGAAAGGGCATCAATGTCGTTACATCCGCGGCATCCCCCCGTAGAGTTAATGGTGTAATATTGGGCGGAGGTGGCGTGCTGAACGCCGTTTCGGGCAAGCGGCTGGATGTTTTGGAGCGATACGGCAAAAGCATGCCCAGCGCGATCATATCAGCTGGGATGGAAGGTTGTGCAATTCCTGAAAATATAGGCGAGTTGTTAACAAGCGTGGATATAGCAACTGTGCGCGACATCTTGGCCTGGAAGTACGGGCGTGGCAGCGCGCTGTTGGCACCCGATATGGCCTTTGCTATAGACCCAACTGAATCGACAGACAAAGGCCAAAGAACCAGAGTTGGTTTCTCGTTGCGCATCAAACGAGCCACGGACCTGCCCAGGCTAAATGAACTATGCTCTGAGATTGCTTTAGAAGAAAAAGCAGAGTGCGTTGATGTAAACTCCTATTTTCGGGAGAAATTTCACACAAGAATTCCATTAATCAGCAATACAAAAGATCTTTCTTATAATGGATCAATTAATTTTTACTTGAATGAATTAAGAAAATGCGACTTAGTTATTTGCTCTCAATATCACGCCATTATCTTGTCTATTATTTGCGGCTGTGCTGTTTGCGGATATATATACAGCAGAAAAGTCACAGGATTGGTGGAAAGTTTATGTTTAAGCAAATATTTCACCACGGAAGTGGATAAATTGCCTGAGGTATACAAGCGAGCTCGCGAAGATATGCCTCGGATTGAGAAAAGATTACTGGATGCGATACGCCGCAACGCAACTCAAACGCATGTTGCTGCCATCGAGCAAATCGCAGACATGGTGCAGGATAAATTTAAGGAGGAGTCCGGTTACTTATGGTAACATTACTGCCCAAAGAATAAGACGCGGGCAAAGTCTTATTCTATGCAATTTTCACGTAGATCACTGATAATTTGGTTCGCCAGTTGATTTTTAGTCGCATCAAACGGTACTTGCACTCATGGCAGTGGCTCGCTGGGTTTGCTGCGGCTGATCATCCTTGGCTGCTCAGCGCATCGATCTTGGCAAGCATATTTGCGCGCCTTGGAGCCGTCGCCGGTTTTGTGCTTACAATCAGGACGGCAACTTGGTTGCTGGATCCAAGCTTATTCAATCCGGAAATGAGGAGCTATTTTCCAGACAAGGATATCTATTTCTTTGTTGTAATCTGCGCATTACCAGGGCTCGCATTCTTACTCTCCGCCCTGTTTCAAAAAGCTCACCAAGTCATGAACATACGCTTAGTTGCCGCGGTTGCGGAGCACATTACACAGCAGAAAGCAAAAATTGAATTGGCAGAGCTGGATGAAGATCAACTCAGCAACCGAAAAATGGTTGCAGACGTTATTACTCAAGTACGAACGTGTCACAAATCACTGATAAGCGTCGCTACACGTCTGTTTGACCTTGTCGCAAACACCGTCGTATTTCTGATCACGCTATCGGTTGGCATCTATATCAACTGGGTGATAATGGCGATCATTGCAGGCGTTGGCGCCATACTTTCAGTATGTTTCATTGTGATTTGGCATGCAAAATCATACAAAACAGCAAATGAGCTGGAGCAGGCGACCGTTGCTTCACGGGATTATGTGGCCGAACTAAAAGGCCTTCCCCTTCAGAACACATCTCCCGAAACCAAGCGGCAAATGCTCAGTTCTGCGCTCTATGATCTTGGGCCCGTTTTGTCGAAGGTTACGCACATCCAGCGGAATGCCAACAGCAGCGCGACGATGTTTATCGACTTTGGTCAGTCCATCATCATTGTAACCTTTCTGGCTACGCTCATCGGCCAAATCGGTGTGGACCGTTCGCAAATCGCAGATATTATAATTCTGGCGTTACTATTGCGCTTTCTGGTCGCTTATATGAAATCGATCGTTCAAAATGTAACCAAACTGAGCTCTTTTTACACCTTCGTATTCAATCTGAGGAAACGCCTGAGCAAAGGACATTGCCTCGTCAAGGCTTGACAGCGCACACTGGCCGCGCAGAACACATCGTTTCGCTTCGACTACCCAAACAATCTTATGCCGCGAGCCAATCCTCGCAATATCTCCCGGATTTGGGGCGGCGGGTTTCAATTTTTAGAGAGACATCGTCTGAAACCGGCAATGATAGAATTGTCAGACCCACCAAAAATTGAAAACCGTCGGCTCAAGAATGGTTGTTATTAGAAGGTGCAGTGTCTTGACGGGATCAGCTTTTCAACCGTTTTCAATATGACGCCCAACTCGTCAAAAACGTCAAATTTACAGGCTAAATCTTTGGACCTTCTGCTGTAAAATTCATAGTTATCCAGAATCTCGACAATCTTTGAGTGCCAATCCGCAGCAGTTGCATCACGCTCCATAAGACAGTTCTCGTCGACAACCTCTGGAATGCCCGATATCCGGGTCGCAATGACCGGAATACCCAAGTTATAAGCTTCAAACACAACTCGCCCCGTACCACACGGCTCCTGCGAAAACGGAAACAGCAAGACCGACACATTATCGAAAAGGTCTTCATACTCGCCTTCGAGATAAGGGAGTACCTCAACATTTTTACGCTTGGTCATCATCTGACCCTGTATGATTCGGAATGGAACATCGTCGGCCAACTCAAGAATGTCCGACAAAATAAACTCAAACCCCATCGTCTTGTTGGGATTAATCACCAACACAGGCGCTTCGGCGGATCGAACAGTTGTTTCGCGAAGTGGAGGTCTAACAGGTACATATGAAACCTCTGAATCCACATTATAAATTCGTTTTATCACCTCTCTCGTATGCTTGCTGTTTGAAACCAAAGCATCGGCACCGGTGAAAATGGGCCGGTGTTCATCGACGAATGCCTCATCCAACGACTGTTCAAGCAGGTTTGTGTATGGTGGTGGCTGCACGATATGCCAAAACCGAATGAATACGAGATATGGAATTCCCTGGGCCAGACAAACTTCGTAGCTCATCTTCGCAGCTAATTCCCAAGTCAACACGACATCGGGCTGGATCCAGGTCAGGCACTCCATCGCACCAAGCGTAAAATCGAGATGGGGTATGTTAACGTGCAAAAGCCCATCTTCATAAATAGCCTCGGGCTCTGTGTTCGGTTTACCTCGAGCAACAATCACAACGTCATATCCGTTGTCGACAAGGTGACGGACGATCATCATGGATGATTTTTCACCGCCACGAGGATTGTCCCTGACCAAGTGATTATGGGCTAAAAATGCAATTCTTGGTTTTCTCTTCGAAACCAATTTCCCAGTGTCGTAAAATCGCGAGATGACTTTTAGGATTTTTGCACTGAATGCACTGAGGCCATAGCTGTCGCGAACAAAACTCTGAACGGCTTCGCGTTCGATCGCCTTTCGAGACGGCGATAGTCTAGAAAATTCGAGCACCTTCTCTGCAAATTCTTCCTCAGTATCGACGACCCACGGCCCCCAAAACTGCCTTGGATTTCCCACCGACCAGTGCCAAACGACGGGATAACACCCATTCGTCATTCCTTCGGCGATCGCATAATGAAAGCCCTCTCTGTCAGAAGTAGACACGACGATGTCGTGAGCTTCATAGATCTGCTGAATTTTGAGCTTGTTGCCAATTTTCCAGGCGTCTTTTTCGTTATTTGGCAGATCACCTATCGAAATCCGAATTCTCGCCCTTACTTCGTCGCTAAGCGCTTCTAAATCAGGAATGTTGGAGTTAAAGCCGCAATGGATTGTGAGCTTGAATTCGGGATCCGCCTGGAGTAATCTTTGAAATATTCTCAAGCAACGATCCAGCCTTTTCCGTTGACTGTACTGAATCATTACAAAGAGAATGGATTTCTCGACACGCTGAATATTCTCTTTAGATTTCAATGGTGGCGATATTACATTTGGAACAACGTGGCATTTAGAGCCATCGACATGCCTCCCATACAATCTCAAAAATCTGTTTTTTAGATCTTCATTAATAAATATGAAATTTTTGCACTTCTTCAAAAGCTTTGGGCGCATATATTCACTAGAATCAATCTCATAGTCATGAATTCTAACTATCGACTTTTCGAGAATATCTTTTTCTAGTAAGCCTAAAATTGGCAAAGTGGACCCCCACTCAAAAAAAATTACATCCATATTCTTGAGTTTTTCGACATCACGTGGCTCAAAACTGGGAAAATAGACAATTTCAAAGTTGCGCCCCAAGGGGGCCAACCCGGGCCTCAAAAAATGAATGGCACTTGGCCTGCAAATGACTGCCAGCTTGGGTCGCGCACTTGCGGTTGTGAATTCATTGTAGCCTGACACTGCTGCAGGCAGCATGGTGTGGTCGCATTGTTGAGCGAATTTGAGATAAACAAAATTTCGGTGATGGATTTTCAGTAAAAAACGGGATTCCGGATCGACAATGTTCAGCACATATCTCGCTAGTTTCTTGAACTTTCCAATCTTCTGCAAATCATAGAAATACCTTGTAATGTACTTATTTAATCGCCTTGGATTTATAACAATTAAGTACAATGATATTAAGAATGGAAAACCCTTTTTGATCTTTTTCTTTGAATCAGAGTAAAATCTCATAACATACAATTTTGCGTGCGCCATTTATTTTTCCCTAAATAAAACACATTATACAGGAAATAGAAATCTTAAATTCTTAATTGTCCAACCCTTAAGAGCTGGTTTCAAATATTTGATAAGCAATACCCATTGGCCCTTTGCAAAAATAAACTCTATTTTTCTAGAGGATCGCCTTTTTATTCCAAAAGGAATTTCACTTGACAAGGATAGATACTTCATTTTTGTAATTCACAACCGCCTTTTTTTGATGAAATTGGCAAGCTTTCTTATATGAAATTGCAAGATTTCAGATCACATTGCTTAAAGCAAAATATTGCTAACTACGCCCATAAATATCGTCAAATCGAACGATGTCATCCTCGCCCAGATAATCTCCAGTCTGCACCTCTATGAGCACCGGCGGCAGTATGCCTGAGTTTTCCAGCCGACGCTTAAATCCACAAGGCATATCAGTTGATTGATTGGTGGTGAGCTGGATCTCTTGATCACCATTGACCACTTTTGCGGTTCCATCAACCACTTGGATCTCACCCAATTTCTGGTCCGGTCTTCATACGACCTTTCGAGTTTCGTTCAGTTGGGCCGCAAAGTCACTCGGCGTCAAGTTTCCGAGCGATGAATGTGGCCTGGTTTCGTTGTAACCTGCTCTCCATTCGTTTGTCCGGGATCTAGTGTCGTCCATAGACAGGAACCATGAAGCGCTCAGGCATTCCTGTCACAGTGGGCCGCAAAGTCACTCGGCGTCAAGCTTCCGAGCGATGAATGTGGCCTGGTTTCGTTGTAACCTGCTCTCCATTCGTTTATCCGGGATCTAGGCTCAGGACCTGTTAAATTGCATTGAGACGGGCGATGTGATTCAGCATGTCAAAGGAGTTTGCCATGGCTGATTTGTTTCTTCTCTCGCCTGCCCAGATGGCCAAGATCAAGCCGTTCTTCCCGCTCTCCCATGGTGTTCCCCGTGTTGATGACAGGCGCGTTGTCAGCGGCATTGTTTATGTCATCAAGCATGGCCTTCAGTGGAAGGATGCACCAAAGGCTTACGGACCGCACAAGACGCTCTACAACCGCTTCCGCCGTTGGACTGAGTTGGGCGTATTCGACAAGATTTTCAGTCACTTGGCAGCAAGAGACGGCCCACCCGGCACGCTCATGATCGATGCAACACACCTGAAGGCTCACCGTACCGCGTCGAGCCTCTTAAAAGGGGGATACTTCCCCGCCATATCGGGCGGACGAAAGGCGGACTGAACACCAAGCTGCACGCCGTGTGCGATGGCGAGGGGCGGCCCATCGCGATGTGCCTGACGGCAGGCCAAGTCTCCGATCACATCGGTGCCAAAATCCTGTATCCAACACTACACGAAGGCGCCAATGCGACGATAATCGCTGACAAGGGTTACGATTCCGATGCGTATCGCGCCGCTCTCAAGGCAAAGGGCATCGCGCCCTGCATTCCAACGCGCAACGGCCGAAAAGATCCTGCATCATTCTGCAAAACCCAATACAAACAACGTCATAAGATCGAGAACATGTTCGGACGGCTCAAAGACTGGCGCCGCATCGCAACCCGTTATGACCGCCGAGCAGATGTCTTCATGGCCGCAATCACAATCGCAGCAATCGTCATATGGTGGATTCAATGAGTCCTGAGCCTAGTGTCGTCCATAGACAGGAACCATGAAGCGCTCAGGCATTCCTGTCACAGGCGGCTGTTGAACGCTTCGATATAGGCGTTATCGGTTGGTTCTCCGGGCCGAGAGAAGTCCAGCTCCACCTTATTCAGGTAGGCCCATTGGTCGAGCAGTCGACCTGCGAACTCCGGGCCGTTGTCCACCCGAATGCTGCGCGGCTTACCCCTGATCGGTGCTAATCGATCCAGTTCATCAATGACCTGATACGCACGGAAGTTCGTCCTCGCAGCGGTCGCGAGAGCTTCTCTCGTGTAGCAGTCGACGATCGTCAGAATCCGGAACGGCCTTTCGTCGAACAGACGATCCGACATGAAGTCCATCGCCCAGACATCGTTCATGCCATCGGCTTCGGGCCGGCCGGATCGATACTGACATGCCCGGCGTCATTTCGGGCTACGTGTCTGGATCGACAAACCTTCTTCGCAATACAAGCGATACAGGCGTTTGTGGTTCACATGCCAACCCTCGCGTCGCAGCAGAATGTGCAGGCGGCGATATCCGTACCGCACGCGGCTCTCAGCCAACTCCTTCAGTCGCATCCTGAGCTCCACTTCAGGATCACGCCGGGATTGGTATCTATGGCTTGCCCGTCCGAAGCCCATGGCCCTGCAAGCACGGCGCTCCGACACCGCAAACACATCCTGATAGTGTCGGACAACCTCGCGACGACGGACAGGCTTCACCACTTTTTTTCTTAGCGCATCCTGAAGCATGGTCTTATCGAGCGTCAGATCGGCGACCAGACACTTCAGCTTGCCGTTCTCATCCTCGAGCTGCTTTAGCCTCCGGATCTCCGCCACACACATCCCGGCATAGACCTTCTTCCATCGATAAAAGGTCGCCTCAGCGATCCCCATCTTACGGCATATCTCGCCCACCGTCCCTCCGGCCTCTGCCTGCCTCAGCGCAAAGGCAATCTATTCATCGCTGCATCGCTTCTTCGGCATCGGTACACTCCTCTCTTGCCAGAATGCACCCAAAAATTCGCAATCAGTTCGGACTAGTTTCAAGGGTCAAGATCAATTGCAGAGAGATAGCAATATCGAGCCATTCCCGCAATCAGATCGTCGTGGTGGCGCTTTTCCTGAAAGCGGAAGAGCATCAAGTCCACGAGCGGTCAACATGGGCCCGCTTCGCACCTGCGAAACATCTTATAAATCAATAATTTAGCGCCATCATTGGTACATCCTGCCCCCGCAACCAACACTTCCCTAAATCACTGAAAATGCTGAGAGTCCTTGTTTCCGAGGCCCGGGGTTATCGTTGTCGGATCAAGGCCGGCGCGTCAATGCGTAGGTGGTGCCTCTGTCGCACTCCGAACGATTGCCAATTGAGCTGTCGCCGGATCTGGATTCAGCACTGCAAGCAGGATTTGTTTAGCTGAGGGCTTTCTGGAATGCTTCGGGTGTCTCAATAAGCGGTATCGCGGACTTTTCGTTCAAAAAATGTGTATGCGTCTTGCCAATTCGGACCGTCCGAAGCCACTCGGCCAGATCTTGCTCGGATTCCACATCAGCGATGCCCAGCGCCGCGTAGTTGTGCTTGAAACCACCACGAGCCCGTTCATATGTGCTTCGTCCGTTGAAGTAGTTGATTGCCGGTGTCCCAACGTACAATGCGTTGAAGATGCCACCAGTCAGATAGCTGACTGCAAATGCTGCTCGCTCTGCCAGCAGCAGCGGATTTTCCAGACTGATTTCGGCGCCGTACATTCCCTGTGCTGACACTAAGGTCCGAAGAGCATCCAGATCCTGTGAAGGGTGAGGTTTGAAGACAATTTTGATGTCAGGAAACTCCTTTCGGATCGCAACATAAGTGGTCAGATGCAGTTCGGTCCATTGTTCAACGGTCAGGACATCATCCCGAGCACCGTAGCTGAAAACCAGTGCAAAAGGCTTGGCTCGAGCAAGCTGCGGCTGTTCTTGCTTGCTGACCTGAGTGATGATCTTACGCCACGGCGCTGCAATGGAGTGGTATCCAATGACAATGGAACGGGGAATACCGGTCAGCTGATAATATCCAGCGGATTCCGGATCAGGCGTAAGGACGGCCGATTTGGCGTCACCACGTTGTTTGAGGCCCATGCGTGAAGCGACGTCTAAATTGAACAATGCTGGTGAGCTAGTGTGCGGAAACAAGACGACCCGCAGTTCGTCGCCATAATGCGTATGAGCGATTCTTTTGGCGAGACTGCCGCCAATATGTGACAACAGCATTGGCGCCCGCTTCAGCACATCTTTGCAGAATTGCCCAGCAGCGGGCGTGGATTGGCCGTCCCTGACGTCGAATGATCGCAGAATGTCGCAGTCAATTCGGGCGACTGCCTTTTGTAGTAGCACATCTGCCTGAAACGCCTCCCAAACCTCTGGCTTCGTAAACAAAAGGCAAACACGCGGCTCATTTATGCGTGCGGACCACCACCTAAATGGTCGTCGGCGGTAGAGATGATGGAGAAAGGGTATGATGAAGTAGAGTTCGCCAATGTGAAAGCTGAATTCGACTATGAAGTCATATCTTTTCATTATTGGAACACTTTCACGCGACCCTGGGCTATCAGGTGTTCGCAGCGGTGGCGCGTCTCGCCTTGGCAACCAGGCGCTTAACGCTTAAGCTTACAAATCGATGATGCCGATTTTGGCGGCTTTCTTATCAGCATATAAATCTCCGCACCATAAGAGAGACCGACATGCTGCCTGTCAGGACCCTCCACATAGCCTCGTTTGCAGGCAATACCGGTGATGGAGCAATGCACGATGGTGCATATCGCACCCGGGCTCAAGATATCGGTCAACACTTTACGTATGAGCGCATTGAGATCCGCGACTTCATCCATTGGGGTTTGCGCCGCTTTGATGAGACATTTTTGGATCTTTCAAAGACCGCAGACCTTGTTCTGTTTGGTGGCAACAGTATTTTTCAAATGTGGCGCGACAATACCGCATCGGGCACCTATTTTGACTTTACACCGGACTTCCTTCTGCAATTGCGTTGTCCGGTTGTTTTTTATGGAATCGGGTGCGATGCGACCCGTGGCGTGCACCCACTCGCGATAAAGCGGATGCGAAGCTTCCTAGATCATTGTTCAGATCCCGAACGGTTTCTGTACTCGCTTCGCAATGACGGTTCGCGCGAAATTGTTGAACAGGCTGTTGGCGTTGAGTATGCGAGCCGCATGCCCGTAATCCCCGATGGAGGTCTTTTCGCTCGACCTGATACTGCTGCTCCAAAAGCGCGCAATTATGTTATTGTCAATTTGGCTGGAGACATGCCCGACATTCGGTTCGGCACGGATGACTTAAGCGGGCAGACTTTCGCCCGTGCGCTGGCCAAGCGGGTCGAGGCTTTGTTGCTGGCCAGGCCAGATGTTGATGTGATGTTCGCGCCGCATGTCTACTCCGATATCAAGTTGATTGCGGATTGCCTTGGGCGGCTTGATGATAAATTGCGCCGCACACGCATCGAAGTTGCCCCCTATCAAGTCGATGAGCACGCTTGGTCGCGGGTTTTCGCTCTCTATCGGGGAGCCAGTGCCGTGCTATCGATGCGCTTCCATGGGAGCATAGTCCCGATCGGTCTGGGTGTGCCGACCGTCGGCCTTTCTTCCCACCACAAGCTCGCAGGCTTGTTTGCAGGTCTCTCACTTGAGAACCAGTGCGTTCGGCTTGAAAGCGGCTCTCCAGAGCCTGCTCTTGATGATGTGTTTGCATTGCTGGACCATGCACTAGAAGACAGTGCGGCCGCTTCTATGCGTTCGAGCCAGCTTGAAGCATGCAACAATGAGCGGATTAATCTATCCGCTTTTCACCACGAATTGTCGAGCTTCCTCGATCGTGCGTTGTCCAGGACTTGAATATGAGCAATCAATTGCCCTCTGCGGAAAGCTATATTGATCGCTGCCTGAAACTCTATTCGAATGGCGAGTATTTTGTTCGGCGGGAGATATCGCCGGAAGTTGAGAAAGAGTACTGGATCAGAAAGCGTGATCCGGATGGGCGGCAGCGGAATCTGGAGAACGAGCGTGCAGAGCGGCGGCAAGATGTGGCTTATATCGCAGCTGCGGTGAATGCTTTACCGGCAGGCCGGGTTCTTGATGTAGGATGCGGTCTGGGAGAATTGCTTGAACAGATTGCTTCGCATCACGAGCTATACGGTTTGGATACATCTGAACGATCGATTGAGATCTGCCGCCAACACACAAGCGCGAAACTGTTTTGTGGTGTTCTGGAGGATCTGACAGATCGACCGAGCGATTGCCGCTCCATCATCGCCCATCACGTTATCGAGCATGTCGACGATCCAATCGCTTTTGTTGAGACGATTTTCACAATGCTGGCGCCAGGCGGCACGTTTGTCTGTGGAACGCCAGATTTTGCCAGCGCTGCTGCACGCCGCTTTGGCGATCGTTTCAGGCTGCTTCACGATCCAACGCATGTCAGCCTCTTCACGGAGGATTCGCTGATCCGGCTCTTACGGGACAGCGGGTTTGTTATTGGGCAAGTCGAGAAGCCCTTTTTTGACACGCGCTTTGATACCCCAAAAAGCTACGAACGCATGCGGAGCCCTGAACAGGGAATGTCACCGCCGTTCTATGGCTCGTTTCTCACGGTATTTGCCAACAAGCCCGAATAGAAAGGAGCGAGATGAATTGCGACGCAATTATTCTGGCCCGCGGCGGCTCGAAGGGAATCCCAGGCAAAAACATCATTGAGGTCGCAGGCAAACCGTTGATCGCTTGGACGATCGAAATGGCCGTTTCCTCCGAACATATTCGTGATGCTGTAGTCTCGACCGATGCTCCTGAAATCGCAGAAATTGCTGAACAGTGCGGTGCCCGGGTGGTCGGGTTAAGGCCTGCGGCTCTGTCGGGAGACTTAGCCTCATCTGAAGGGGCACTTTTACACGCGATCAATCACTTCTGCCGAACGCCATTGCCCGACATTTTTTTGTTTCCCCAGGTGACATCACCGGTGCGCAGCCCGGGGTTGATAGACCGCGCATTGTTGGAGTTTGCGCGCTTGGGTTGCGACTCGATGTTTTCTTCCGCGCAAATAAAAAATTTCATTTGGCGTGGTGGAGCTTCTCTGCAGCCCATGTACGACACAATGGAGAGGCCAATGCGTCAGCACTTGCGTGATGAAGACGTTTTTTTTCGAGAGACCGGTAACTTCTATATTGCCCGCACCGCTGGCTTTCTTGCATCCGAATGCCGGACATTCGGGACCGTCGCCATGTTTGAAACATCCGAAAACGAAACGATTGAAATTGACGAGCCCGAGGATCTTGCAGTGGCGGAGGCCGCACTAGCTGCGATGGCGCATCTCGCATGAACCTTTCGTCGTCGCCACATCAGTTGTTGGGTTTCATATTCGATCTACCAGGGAATTAGCCATGACAATCCAGAACGACAATGAGCTGATGGAATTGTTGGTTCAGGATATGAAAGGGCAGGATGCGATCTGGAAGCCATCCAGCTACTGGCTGGAGTATTGCGATCGCATTTTACACCACCTCAGAAAAGAAGGATTAGATTCATTTCGATCAGATTGGAATCTGGTGAAAGGCTACGGTTACTTCCCCATTATGGAGCCACTAAAAACGGAAGAGAAGCCCCGAGCTGTCTCACGTTTTCCATGGCCTTTCACACACAAAGGCAATTCCTCGGATCTGGATGCATTTCAGAACCTGCAGAAGCGGTACGAAAGACAGTATGATGCGGCGATCACCTGTCATCTGTCGCTTCTCTATCATTGGCTTTCTCAGGGCGAGTACGCCGGCGAACTGCTCCGCTCAGTTGTGGAAAGCGATGTGGGGGATCCGAAAGTCTATAAGATAGATGGTCGGAATTTTTCGCCCAACTTTTTGCGCCGAATAAATACAGCGGCAATTTATTTGCAGAATTTTCGCAATAAAAACTATAGTCATATTATAGAAATTGGAGGGGGATATGGAGTAGCTCCAGAGATATTTGGAAATTGGAAACCTGTAGAAGATGGCTTCTTTGTTTCCATTGATATACCGCCCATCATTTATATTCAAACCCAGTACCTGAAATCAATATTTCCCGGAAAAATTATCGATTATCGTGACGTTCGAGAACTCGATCGAATTTCTGAGAAAGATGTGAAGGGGAAATTTGTGCTTCTGCCACCGTGGTCACTTCCGCGGTTGGATGTAGATTTTGACTGCCTTTACAATTCTGCATCGTTCCAGGAAATGGAGGTGGATATTGTCACGAATTATCTCAATCTAGTTCTTCCAAGATGCAGGTCAGCGTTCATTACCTCGCTGATTGCTGGACATAGGCCCGGATTTCGAGGCCAGGAAACTCAAATAACCTACGATTGGATTTGCGAGCAAATTTGTGATCGGGGCTTTGAACGTCTCGCGCGGGACGGCAAAACGACCGAAGAGGCCTGCTTCGCCGCAGATATGCCCAACTATGATTTTGCCGCGTTCTCCAGAACGGCAAATGCGGATATTGAGGGAGCTTCATGACGGCTCAGAAGAAGGCTTCTACATCATTCAACCGATCGCCAGGAATTTTCAGAGCCGCGCAAACCTGGTCCAACACGTTTTCATCGACATCTCCTGGTGCACCCTTGCGCATACTTTCGTTCGGTTGTTCGGATGGTTCCGAGATGGCCACACTGCGTTGTTATTTTCCGTATTCAAGCATCTTTGGCTGCGATGTCACTTCGGTGCCATTTGAGAAGGCTCCCCAGGGCAAGCGCGTTCCGGCAGTTCTTTATAAGCGCTGCCGAGGCGATTCAGTCACATGGTCCCCATGACATCATTTTTGCTATGTCGGTGCTTTGCAGACACCCACTCGATGCTGGAGAAGTATCGGAAGAATTTCCTTTTGCGACATTTGTTGATCTGAGCAATATGCTCGTGAGATCGTTGGTTTCAGGAGGGCTCCTGATGATTTATAATGTCAGTTATCGTTCTTCTGAAACGCCGGCTGCCTCAGGATTTAGGGTCGTACGTTCACCAATGGTCGAGAGCACCGGTTGGATTCCGGTTTAGTCGAGCGATGGAAAGCAACTAATCACCGGTTCAAGTCGTGATTGTTTGTTCGAGAAGACTGCTGGTGCTCCTGTTGAGTTGCCCACCGCGTTTAAGCCCCCCGGAACACCTTCGATTGTGTCGAGAGCGCAGCCTTTTCCTAACCAAGCGCCATCTTCGGGAACGCGGCTATTACACCGCTGATGGACAGTTCTGGATCCAGCGAGAGTGGATGTTGGAGACCGGAGACGGCGCCGAATGCCAAGGGATTGGCAGTTGATGGGAACCCGGCTGGCCCGAAATGCTTGACGACTCGAGGCCTTCAACTCTTGGGCTTAAGCCCAAGCCTAAGGCATCAACTGATTATGGCCACCTGTACCGATTTAACCATCGCTTACCTATTTCCATCTCTCGCATAAGCAGCGTTAGAAATATTGATGCGTCAAATAGGTTCGTGCTTCAGAGATGTTCGACCGGCGATTGGGTTGGAGGATGCGGGATCGTAACAGTATCGATAGCGAGCCATTGCGGAAGCGCGTTTGATGCGCTGACACCTAGGCTTGCTCAGCTTGTCACAAAAAGGCGCTCTGCATCCTCACAAATGCTATGTGCGATCAGGATATGCATCTCCTGTATTCGGGGCGTGCTTGCGGACGGTACAGCGATCACGTGGTCGCAGAAAGCCAGCTTGGCTTGATCTGAGCTGGACCCTGTCATCATAAGTGTCGACAAACCTTGCGCCTTGGCAACCTGGAGTGCGGCCAGAACATTTTTGGACCCTCCGCTCGTAGAAATGCCCCACAACAAATCCCCCGGAGCCCCGATGGCTTCGACCTGACGGGAGAAAATCTCTTCGAACGCAAAATCATTACCTATCGCGGTCAGGGATGACGTGTTCACTGTGAGAGCTTCGGCCGGCAATGCCCGCCGCAGGGCCTTGAACTTGCCGACAAACTCAGCGGCAATATGCTGACTGTCAGCGGCACTGCCGCCGTTTCCACACAAGAGGATCTTGCCTCCTGACTTCAAAACGCTCCCGACATGGGCAGTGGCTGCATTAATGCGCGCAAGGAGGTCAGGATCGGCACTGAGTGCTTTCACAGTCTCCAGATGTTCGGCCACACTCGCCATAAAGCATGGGGGTTTCAGGCCAGCTGTCGTATCCGTCCTGGGCTCTTTGTTGTGGGTTGTGTACATTTCCGAAGAATTCTGCCGACGCTCAATCTCAGCGACGAGTTCCGCTACTGCTCCATCTCCTCCGCGACGCGAAAGTTGAATATCGGCCGCTTCAATGGCTGCCTGCGTGGCATTTGCGGGACATGCGCCAAGACCTGCATAGGCGATGGCTGCGGCATCTTTGGCGCTGTCGCCGACATAACAGACCTCAGATGACGGGATTCCCAGCCCTTCAGCGATCTCCTCAAGACGTACGCGCTTGTCTTGGACGCCAGAATAGAAGTGCTCAATATCGAAACGGCGCCCGAAAAAGGCTGCCATGTCCGAGTTCTCGGCGGTTATCAGCGCAACAGTATAGCCTGTTCGCTTCAGGTGGAAGATCGCGTCGATGTCTCGGTAGTCAATCGATTTGGTTTCTCGTCCATCGCGATCCACAGTCACCTTACCGCTGGTAATGACGCCATCGATGTCGAATGCGACAAGTCGGATCAGCACAAAGGTTGACCCAGCTTTTTGCGAACTTCCATTTCTGCATCGGTGATGCGTTTTTTGCCATCTCCCATCGCGCGCTCAACGGTTCTGATATCGTCGATCAAAGCCTTGAGTTCACGAAGGGTGATTGATGCCGCCTGATCTGAACCATACATCGCCCGATCAAGCGTGATGTGACGCTCAATTGACGTTGCTCCAATTGCGGATGCGGCCAGCGAAATCACACGCCCCTGCTCATGCCCGCTATATCCGACATCGACGCCTTTGTAGCGATCACGCAGCGTGTGAATTGTACTGATGTTCACTTCCGTTTTGTCTGCTGGATAGGAGCTGTTGCAATGCATCAGTTCAAACGGGCAACCAGCGGATCTGAATATCTCGACAGCTGCATCGATCTCTTCGAATGTGCTCATCCCGGTTGAGACAAATGTATAGCGCCCCTCTTCAGCGACCAACCGCAAGAAGTCCCGATCGGGCAACATCGCCGAAGCGATCTTGTTATATTTTAGATCGAATTGGCGCATAAATATCTGAGCATCGGGATCCCATGCAGAGGCGAGCCACTCGATACCCGTCGAATTACAATACGCGCTGATCTCGTCGTACTCAGGCTTGCCGAATTCAAGCCCTTCCTTCTGCTCGCGCTGCGTCGTTCCCCAAGGGCTTTCGCGCGGCCCGTCGAGATATTCCTGGGTATAGACTTTATCGATGGTCCGTTTCTGAAACTTAACCGCCTGAGCGCCAGCATGCGCAGCCCCTGAAATCAGTTTCTTGGCAATGTCCATATCGCCATTGTGGTTGATGCCAATCTCGGCGATCATGAAAGTTTTTCTCACGGAATGCCTCTTAGAAGTGATCATCAACCATTTCCATGGTGTGCAAACGTATCGGCTACACTGGACAGGTTTGGATGAGTTTGAATTCGCACGGTGCTTATCGGTCGCCGAAAGGACCGTCAATGGCCTGATCCTGCTCTGAGCCCTTCTCTGGACTGCCGGACACATCGCGAATAAGGCAAGACGCCGATCTGTGCGACGGCGTTTCTCTCGGCGCTACAACGTTGAGAATGACCTTTTGCCCGTCGCAAACAGGTCTCAATGTCGCTGGATGTGCATGATCTGGGCCGCCAACTCGTATCCTGACAGCTGGCGTCGGCGCGGCGATCTGAAGTCCGCTTGGTTGCAGCAGATTGCCGAGTTCAGGCAACTCCACGAGCCGATGCTATGTCGCGTACCTGACCGTGAGGCATGTGAAGTGTGTTGCGACGGCTAACAATATCGCGGACCAATCCAAAACAGCGCTTGAATCCGTCGCCGGATCGCGCGATTCTGCGTCAGACTCGGGCGCTGGGGCGGCAAGCGGCGAGGGAAGACAATGCGCGAGAATGGCGAAACCGAAAGCCCGGCCGGAAAGAGAGGGACGCTCTACGCCCGGTTCTCGACCGATCTCCACAACGAGCGATCGATTGACGATCAGATATCCTTGTGCCGCGACTTTGCGCGGCGGGAAGGGCTGGATATCGTTGCAACGTTTGAGGATCGAGCCCGATCGGGCGCGTCGGTTTTCGGGCGCATTGGGCTGCTTGAACTGCTCGATCAAGCGCGCGGCCAACAGTTCGATGTTCTGATCGTCGAGGCGTTGGACCGGCTGTCACGCGCCAAGGAAGATTTAGCCGGCATCCATAAACGCCTGAGTTTTCTCGGCATCGAAATCCGAGCGGTCCATGAGGGCACAGCCAACACCATTCTTGTCGGCCTGCGCGGCTTGGTCGGGCAACTCTATCGCGAGGACAATGTCCACAAGATTCGTCGCGGCATGTCGGGTCGGGTCAAGCAGGGCCTCAGTGGTGGCGGGCTCTGTTATGGCTATGCTTCAGTGCCCGGCAGCAAGGGCGAGCGCATCATTGTCGAAAGCGAAGCTGCGATCGTTCAGCGGATTTTCGAGAAGTATGTGGAAGGGCGCACGCCACGCAAGATCGCCCATGATCTCAATCGTGAAGCGTCCAACCACCGCGCGGCGACAGATGGAACGCGTCAACGATCAATGGCAATGCCCGGCGCGGCCATGGCATCCTCCGCAACGACATCTATGTTGGGCGGCTAGTCTGGAACCGGGTGCGAATGGTGACGGACCCGGATACCGGCAAGCGGGTGTCTCGCCCAAATCCGCCGGAAGAGTGAGAAATTACGCCAGTTCCCGATCTGGCCACCATCCCGGAAACGCTTTTTGAGAAAGCGCATGCGCGCACAGCGTTGCGATCGCGGGCCCAACCCAGCCAACATCGGCGGCCGCGGCACATGATGTCTGGCCTGCTCAGATGCGGTTATTGTGGCGCCGGCATGTCGATCAACGGACGCGACGAATCAGGCCGTATTCGCATCCGATGCACAGCGGCAGCTGAAAGTGGGACATGTCCCGATCCGAAGACGTTCTATCTCGAGACCGTCGAGCAAACCGTGCTTTCAGGTCTTAAAGCCGAACTGCGGGAGCCGTCAGTTCTTGCCGAGTATGTGCGTGCCTACCACGACGAGAGAAAGTGTCTAGCCTAAAAGGCTGTGCAGGATCGCAGCCGCATTGAGCGGCGTCTGGACGAAATCAAACGAGCGATCAAGCGCCATATGGACGCCTTCGGCAGAGGCCAAGTGGAAATCGAGGCGATAGAAGATACGCTGATCGCTCTAGAGGCCGAACAATGCGAACTGCGACAAAGGCTGGAAACCGCGCCCGAACCGCCCAAGGAGGTCGCGCTGCATCCGACCGCTTTGGCACGTTATGAGCAGTAGCTTGGACGGCTACAGGATGCGCTCAACGACGGTATTCGCGCAGGCGATACCGAAACGGCCGACGCTTTACGTGATCTCATCAACACGGTCACGGTGTGACGCGATCCATCACGCAAGGGCGGTGTTGAGGTGGAGATCGCCAGGCGCCTGACGGGCCTGCTCGATGAAAAAGCTATTCCCAAAGGGGTGAAGGGAGTGTTGGGGGGCGGATGGTAGCGGAGGAGGGACTCGAACCCCCGACACGCGGATTATGATTCCGCTGCTCTAACCGACTGAGCTACTCCGCCAAAAGCCTGTGTGCCTTGCGCGATCAACTTTGGAATATAGGCCAGCGAGATCACGCTGATATCCGCATCACGCTCGCTCTATAACGACGTATCAAGCCGCGCTGTCAAGTGAACGTCATGCAAATCGAAATGGTGCGCACTACGGCTATCGCGAAGCCGCAGCCTCAAGCTGACCGACATGCCGAGTTACAGTCATGACGTGTCGCATCTGGCCTTCCCATCAGAGCATCGCACACCTAGCGTTTCCGTTCGGCCAGGTGCCTGACGGGGATGTCGTGATACTTTGTCAGGCGAAAAGGGCTGAGGATTGGGGGCCGATCCTTGCCGCAGCCAGAAACCGCGGGCTGCTGACGGCAGCGATCTAGGCGTCGGTTTTGGCTTGTCTTTCAACGGCATCGCGGATCGCAATGATCGCCTTGTCAGCAAGAGCGCCGTCTGGGCCTCCGGCCTGTGCCATATCGGGGCGGCCGCCGCCGCCCGACCCGCCGAGGGCCTCGGCGCCGGCACGGACGAGGTCGACGGCACTGATTCGACCTGTTAGATCCGACGTCACGCCGACGACAAGCGCCGCCTTGCCATCCTCCGCGCGGCTGATCACCGCGACAACGCCCGAGCCAAGCGCCGTCTTCATCTGATCGGCGATCGACCGCAGGGCCTTAGGCTGAACGCCCTCGGACACGCGCGATAGAAAAGCGATGCCGGCAATAGTCTCGGTCTCGGCCTCGGGAGCACCGCCGCCCTCGCCGCCGACAGCCAGCTTCGTGCGCAGCGCTTCGACCTCGCGTTCGAGCTTGCGGCGTTCCTCGACCAGCTGGCCGACACGATCTTCCAGCCCGTCAACGGGGACCTTGAGCAATGCGGCAAGAGCCCGCACGCGCCGGTCCTGGCCATCTAGATAGCCGCGCGCCTCGGCGCCCGTCAGCGCCTCGACCCGGCGGACACCGGAAGACACCGCACTTTCGGAGATAACCGTAATGAGACCGATCTCGCCGGTGCGGTCGACATGGGTTCCGCCGCACAATTCGAGCGAGAAGGGATGATCGTCCTTACCGCCACGCGGCGCGCCCATGTCGACGACCCGCACTTCCTCGCCATATTTCTCGCCGAAAAGCGCCATCGCGCCGCGCTCCATGGCATCGTCGAGCGCCATGACGCGCGTCGTGACCGGAGCGTTCTCCAAGACGACATCATTGGCGATCGCCTCGATCTTCGCCAATTCGTTGGCTTCGACCGGCTTGGGGTGGCTGAAATCGAAGCGCAGCCGGTCGGGCGCGACCAGCGACCCCTTCTGCGCCACATGATCGCCGAGCACATCTCGCAGCGCCGCATGCACCAGATGGGTCGCCGAATGATTGACCTTGAGGCCTGCGCGGCGCTCGGCATCGACGGCCAGTTCGAGCGCATCCCCGACTGCGACCGCCGCCCCCTCGTCGACGGTGATCATATGAACATGCAAGCGCCCCGCCCGCTTCACCGTGTCGGATACGCGGGCCGCCAGCTTGTCGCCTGCACGAAACACACCCTGGTCGCCCTGTTGGCCGCCCGCTTCTGCATAAAAGGGCGTCTGATTGAGGAGAACGGCGCCCGTTTGCCCGGCTTCGAGTCGGTCGACCTCGCGCCCATCACGCAAAAGCGCGACCACCTCCCCTTCCGCTGCGAGCGTCGAATAGCCGAGGAACTCGGTCGCGCCGTGTTTTTCCAGAAGTCCGAACCAGACGGCCTCGTCGGCGGCCTCGCCGGAGCCGGCCCAGGCCCTTCGGGCATCGGCGCGCTGGCGCTCCATGGCCGCATCGAAACCGGCCTGATCCACCACGATATCGCGGGCGCGCAAGGCGTCCTCGGTCAGATCGAGCGGAAAGCCATAGGTATCGTAGAGCTTGAAGGCGATCGCGCCGTCGAGCGTATCGCCGGCGGACAGGTCCTGGGTTTCGCTCAACAGCAGCGACAGCCCACGCGACAAGGTCTGCCGGAAACGGGTTTCCTCCTGTTCGAGCGTTTCGGAGATCAAGCCCTCGGCACGGACGAGTTCGGGATAGGCACCACCCATCTCGCGCACCAGCGACGGCACCAGCTTGTAGATCAACGGTTCATCGACACCGAGTAGTTCGGCATGGCGCATGGCCCGGCGCATGATGCGGCGCAGCACATAGCCGCGGCCTTCATTCGAAGGCAAGACCCCATCGGCGACGAGGAAGGAACTGGCCCTGAGATGATCGGCGATGACGCGATGGCTTGCCAGCGCCTCGCCGACGGGGGCACGCCCGGTCGCTTCCGCCGAGGCCTCGACCAGTCGGCGCATGAGGTCGGTCTCATAATTGTCATGGGTGCCCTGCAGCACGGCCGCGATCCGTTCGAGCCCCATGCCGGTGTCGATCGAGGGGCGCGGCAGGTCGATCCGCTCATCCGCCGTCACCTGCTCGTACTGCATGAAGACGAGGTTCCAGATCTCGATGAACCGGTCGCCGTCTTCGTCCGGGCTGCCGGGCGGGCCGCCGGGAATATGATCGCCGTGATCGAAGAAGATTTCGGAACATGGCCCGCACGGCCCGGTCTCACCCATCGACCAGAAGTTGTCACTGGTCGCAATGCGCAGGATCCGGTCCTCGGAAAGGCCGGCGATCTTGCGCCAAAGATCGAAAGCTTCGTCATCCTCGGAAAAGACAGTGACCAGGAGCCGGTCGGCATTGATGCCGAATTCGCGGGTCACCAGCGTCCAAGCCAGTTCGATCGCGCGATCCTTGAAATAGTCGCCGAAGGAGAAATTGCCCAGCATCTCGAAAAAGGTGTGATGCCGTGCCGTATAGCCGACATTGTCGAGATCGTTGTGCTTGCCGCCGGCGCGGACGCATTTCTGCGCCGTGACGGCACGCGAATAGGGGCGCGTTTCAAGACCGGTGAACACGTTCTTGAACTGAACCATGCCCGAATTGGCGAACATCAGCGTGGGATCGTTGCGCGGCACCAAAGGGCTCGACGGCACGATCTCATGGCCATTCTTCCCGAAATAATCGAGAAAGGTGCGGCGAATTTCGTTTACGCCCGTCATCGTTGCGCGATCAGCTCCGGCTCGGCGCCCATGATGGCGCCCCATGAAAAGACAGAAAGGCCGTTTCGTAGCCGGCGCGCGCGGATCTGTCCATTGCGGCGGCGGCAGGCCGCAACCATCGCGCAAGACCCGGCATGCCCGTCACGCTCGAAAATGCCGGGCATGAACCGAAAAGGGCTCCGATATCCCACGATACCGGAGCCCGAGACATGCGCCGATCGGCACGCATCCGATGGCGGGACGCCCGGCTATCCGGCGGCGGCATCCTCGGCGATATCGGAACCATCTTCCGATCGCCCCTTGAGGCCGACGCTCGACCGGACGCGCGCTTCGATCTCCTCGGCAACGGCGGGATTGTCGCGCAGGAACTGCTTGGCGTTCTCGCGTCCCTGCCCCAGCCGCTGGCTGTCATAGGAGAACCAGGCGCCGGACTTCTCGACGATGCCCTGCTTGACGCCGATATCGAGCATCTCGCCGAGCTTGGAGATACCCTCGCCATACATGATGTCGAATTCGACCTCGCGGAAGGGCGGCGCGAGCTTGTTCTTGACCACCTTGACCCGGGTCGCATTGCCGACGACCTCGTCGCGATCCTTGATGGCGCCGATGCGGCGGATGTCGAGCCGGACGGACGCATAGAACTTCAAGGCGTTACCGCCGGTCGTGGTCTCGGGGCTGCCATACATCACGCCGATCTTCATGCGGATCTGATTGATGAAGACGACGATGCAGTGGGACCGGGAAATGGCGGCCGTCAGCTTGCGCAGCGCCTGGCTCATCAGACGCGCCTGCATGCCGGGCAGGCTTTCGCCCATCTCGCCCTCGATCTCGGCGCGCGGCGTCAGGGCGGCCACCGAATCGATCACCAGAACGTCGATCGCGCCGGACCGCACCAGGGTCTCGGCGATCTCGAGCGCCTGTTCGCCGGTATCGGGCTGGGAGATCAGGAGATCCTCGACGCTGACGCCGAGCTTGCGGGCATAGACCGGATCGAGCGCGTGTTCGGCATCGACGAAGGCGCAGATACCGCCAAGCTTCTGGGCCTCGGCGACCGTATGCAGCGCAAGGGTCGTCTTGCCCGACGACTCGGGTCCGTAGATCTCGACCACCCGGCCGCGCGGCAAACCGCCAATGCCGAGCGCGATATCGAGACCGAGCGATCCCGTCGGCACCGACTGCACCTCGACGACCTTCTCGCCGCCGAGCTTCATCACCGATCCCTTGCCGAACTGCCGCTCGATCTGCCCGAGAGCCGCGTCCAGCGCCTTTGACTTATCCATCGTGCCCCCTTCTATGAGGCGGAGTGATCCCTGACCCATGACTAGCTGATCCTTATCCCATTCGCGCGCAGGCGCCAATCCGCAGTTTGTATCCCATTTGTTCCAAAAGAACAAGATAAGAACAGAAGAGCGGAACGACCATGCCACGGACGGCGCATGCCGGACCGGCCAGCGCGAAGACCGAACGACGCGACGGCATGGCCCCTTGAAACTGCCCCGTCAGGTCGCGCGGCGGGGCCGCTTCGTCAGACGGCGTCGCCCTGAATGACGCGCTTCACCGCCTCGGCGAGTTCGGGCAGGTTGAAGGGCTTGGGCAGGAAGTGGAATTCTGCGTCGGGATCGAGATTCTTCTTGAAGGCGTCCTCGGCATAGCCCGACATGAACAGGATCCGGATATCCGGCTGGCGCCGGCGTAGTTCCTTCAACAGCGTCGGCCCGTCCATTTCCGGCATGACGACATCGGACACGACGACATCGACCGGCCCGTCATGGCCGTCAATCAGCTCAAGGGCCTCGGCGCCGGTTTCGGCGGCGAGCACCTCATAGCCGCGCGCCTTCAGCGCCTGCGTGGCGAAGGCGCGGATGGAGAACTCGTCCTCGACCAGCAAGACGGTGCCCTCGCCCGACAGATCGACGGGGGCAGCCGCGTCCGCTTCCGGCACGGCCTTGTCGGCGGGCGCCGGCGCCGCCTCTTCCATATGGCGCGGCAGATAGATCGAGAAGCGGGTGCCCTTGCCCGGCTCGCTATCGACGAAGATGAAGCCGCCGGTCTGCTTGATGATGCCATAGACCGTCGACAGGCCGAGGCCGGTGCCCTTGCCGACTTCCTTGGTCGAGAAGAACGGATCGAAGATCTTCTCGCGCACCTCCTCGGGCATGCCGGTGCCGGTGTCCTCGACCAGGATGCGGACATAGTCGGCCGGCGGCATGACGCGGATATCGAGCCGACGGGCCTCTTCCTCGGTGACGTTTTCGGTGCGGATCGTCAGCCGGCCGCCCTTGGGCATGGCGTCGCGGGCATTGACCGCGAGATTGATGACGACCTGTTCGAGCTGGGTCAGATCGGCGCGCACCGGCCACAGATCGCGGCCGCGCTCGGTCTTGATCTCGATGCGGGTTTCGAGAAGCCGCCGGAGCAGGACCGCGATATCGCCGAGCATGTCGTTGAGGTCGAGCACGCGCGGGCGCAGCGTCTGCTGCCGCGAAAAGGCCATCAGCTGGCGCACCAGGCTGGCGGCGCGATGAGCGTTCTGCTTGATCTGGACGATGCTCGAATAGGACGGGTCGGTCGGCTGGTGCTGGCTGACGAGAATATCGGAAAAGCCGATGATGCCGGTCAGGATATTGTTGAAATCATGGGCGATGCCGGCGGCGAGCTGGCCGACGGCCTGAAGCTTGGAGCCTTGCGCGATCTGCCGTTCGAGCGCCTTCTGCTCGGTCACGTCGAGGGCATAGACGATCGCCGCCTCGTCGTCGCGGTCCTGCACCGGCGACAGGAACAGCCGCACGGTGCGTTCGGCATCGTCGCGGGGCTGGATGTCGACGGGCGCGAGATCGGCCTGGCCGGCGAGGCATTGGGCGATCGCCAACGTCAGCGAGGCCCGGCTCGTCTCGGCGACGAAATCGGTCACCGTCTGCTGACCGCCGCGCGCGTGGCTGCCGGGCACGACGCGCGAGAAGGTCGGATTGGTGCGGCCGATCCGACCCTCCCGGTCGAGCGTCGCGATGCCAAGCGGAGTGTTGTTGAAAAACCGCGCGAAGCGCACCTCGGCGGCGCGCAGGGGTTCGGCCTCGCCCGATTCGGGACCGCGATCGAGCACCACGGTGCGCGAGGGCAGCGGCGTGCCGTCCTCGGCGAAGGCGACCTTGTGCAACAGCCGGACCGGCAGCGCCCGCCCGTCGCCGCGAATGAGGTCGAGATCGTGGGTTTCGGTTCGTCCTCTTTCACCGTCGCGAGCCTTCGTCGCGGTCAGGAGATGACCGGCGCCGCCAGCGACGAGATCCTCGACCGAGAGCGTGCCGTCGAGGCTGTCGGTGAGATCGCGGCCGAGCCATTGCGCCAGCGTCGCGTTCATCGACCGGACATGGCCGTCGCCGTCGAGCGACATGAAGCCGACGGGCGCATTGTCGAGATCGTCGATCGCGGTCTGCAATTCGAGGAAGGCCCGCTCCTGGCGCCGCCTTTCGGGCGTCACGTCGGCGACCCGCCACAGGGCCCGCCTCTTGGCCTTGTCGGCGGTTTCGAGCGGCCCGACATCGAGCTTCAGGAACATCCGCTCGCCGGGCACGCGCTCGACGACGATCTCCTCGGCGTGTGACTTGCCGGTGGCGGCGGCCTGCGACAGGCGGTGAATCTGTTCGGCGGTCTCGCCGGAGCGCACGAAGGCGCGCTCGATCCCCGGCACGTCGTCGGCATCGACCGCGCCGGCCAGCGCCAGATAGGCCTCGTTGGCAAGCAGGATGCGCCCGGCCTTGTCGGTCACCAGGGCGCCGGTCTCCATGGCATCGAGCGTCGCCGCCGTCAGCGTGTCATGGGCGTCCTCCTCGCCGAAGCGGATCAGGCCGATGGCGGCGGCGAACAGGGTGAAGATGCCGACGATCGACAGCAAGGCGAGCACGATCAGGATGATCGGCCGCGCCTGGTCCTGGCCGAGCAGCGCCAGGGCGGCGGCCGTGCCGATCAGCGCCAGCGCCAAGACGACCACGGGCGCGACCTGGCCGCCGCGCCGCGCCCGGCGCCGTGGCATGTCCGTCATGTCGAAATCGATGTCGCTCATGCGCCGCGTCCAGTGCCGCCGACGATCCCCGACTCAGAATCGATGATTCGGGTTACCGTATCGACAATGGGCCGACGGGCCGAACTTCGCAATGTCGCGACCCGGCGGCCCCGCGTCGGACACGCCGTGTCAGGCACGCCGCGCCCGGCGCTTGCGGCGCTGGCGCATGACATAGCCGATCACCTCCGCGACGGCCTTGTAGTGTTCGGGCCGGATCTCCTCGTCGACATCGACGGCGGCATGCAGCGCGCGGGCAAGCGGCGGGTTCTCGACGAGCGGCACGTCGTGATGGCCGGCGATCTCGCGGATCTTCAGCGCCAGGCTGTCGGTTCCCTTGGCCAGGCAGACGGGCGCTTCCATGCCCTGTTCATATTTCAGCGCGACGGCGAAATGGGTCGGGTTGGTGATGACGACGGAGGCTTCCGGCACCTGCTGCATCATGCGCCGGCGGCCGCGCTGCAGCCGGATCTGGCGCAGCTTGGCCTTGATCAGCGGGTCGCCCTCGGCCTGTTTGAACTCTTCCTTCAGTTCGCGCATCGTCATGCGCTGCTTCTTGGTCCAGGTCTGGCGCTGGTAGAGAAAATCGAGTGCCGCGACGACGGTCAGAACGATCATCACGCCGACGAGGAGCTTCAGCGCCAGGCGCTGGATCGCCGCCATCAATTCGGCCACGTCGGTCGTCACGAAGGCGTCGAGCCGGTCGCGTTCGGGCCACAGGATCAACCCCATGATCAGGCCGACAATGGCGAGCTTGGCCAGCCCCTTGGCGAAATTGACCAGACTCTGGCCAGAGAACAGGCGCTTCAGCCCGGCGATCGGCGAGATCTTGCTCGCCTTGGGCTTGATCGGCTCGACCGATAGCAGGAAGCCGTGCTGCACCGCATTGCCGGCGATGCCGGCGATGATCAGGACGACAAAGGGCCCGGCCATGAACAGCGCGAGATCGCTCAGGACATGCATGCCGAGCTTCACCGCGGCGGCCCCGTCATCGATCGAGATCTGATGGCTGTTGGCCATCAGCATGGCGAAGCGCTCGGACAGCCCGGTCGACATCCAGCCACCGAAGGCGAAGACGACGACCGTCGCCGCAATCATCATGAACCAGGTCGTGACTTCCTGGCTCTTGGCGACATCGCCCTTTTCCCGCGCCTTTTCGAGTTTTCGGTGGGACGGCTCTTCCGTTTTCTCGGCATCATCGGTTTCTTCGGCCAAGGGTCAGCCTCCGAAACCGGGATGCGCGTCACGGGGAAAACCGCGCGCGACACCGCGCGCCGGTCCGACGAGAGCATGCCCGGCGGATCCCGATTCACCGGACATGTTCTAAGCTCTCGTCTTCACGCAATTCCTGGCGCGAAACCGGTTCCCACTTTCGCTGGAGTTGCTCTAGCCGCCGACAAAGGGGGCGATGGCATTCTCCACCCCACCGAGGAACAGGCCGAAGATCGTGCCAGCGACCGCGAACAGGATGACGAAACCGAGCAGGATGCTGGCCGGAATGCCGAGAAAGAAGATCTGCACCTGCGGCATCAGCCGCGACAGGATGCCGAGGCCGAGATTGAACAACAGGCCGAACACGATGAAGGGCGCGGCGATCTGCACCGCCACCGCGAACGTGCCGGCGAAGACCCGCAGCGCCAGTTCGGTCGCATCGCCGATGGGCAGCACCTCGCCCGGCGGAAACAGCACATAGCTGTCGCGGATCGCGGCGATGAAGAGATAATGCAAATCGGCCGCCATGATCAGCGTCAGGCCCGTGATCGACAGGAAGGTGCCGATCAGCGCGCCCTGCGTGCCCTGCGAGGGGTCGACGCTGGTGGCGAAGCCGAGCCCCATCTGAAACGCGATCGCGGTACCCGCCGTCTGCAGGCTCGCCATGACGATGCGCGAGGTCAGGCCGATGAAGAAGCCGATCAGCATTTCGAGCCCGAACAGCAGCAGGACGGCCGCCAGCGTGGTCGGCAGGTCGGTCAGGAAGCCGCTGGCGAACGGAAAGAACAGGATCGCCAGGCCGAGCGCGAAGACGAGCCGCATGCGCACCGGGATCGACCGGTCGCCGATCGCCGGGATCAGCATCACCATGGTGCCGAGCCGGGCGAAGATCAGCATGAAGGCGAGCGCCAGTTCCGGCAGGAAGGAAATCGTCACCGAACGCGCTCCGGGCAGGGGTCATCATCGGACCGTCGACCGGGCTATTGTCCAATGATTCGCTCGGTAATGCGCGCCATATAGGCGCCCATGGCATGGCCCATGAACGGCATGGTCAGGAGCGAGGCCAGGAACATGGCGATGATCTTCGGCACGAAGACGAGCGTCATCTCCTGGATCTGGGTGAGCGCCTGCAACAAGGCGATCGACACGCCGACGACCAGCCCGACGATCATCAGCGGGCTCGCCACGATCAGGAGCGTCATGACGCCGTCGCGGGCGACATCGAGGATTTCCGCTGCCTCCAAGACAGGTTCCTTTCGCGATTGGCCGTGACGACCGGGCGGGCCCGGCGATCAGATCGGCATGCGCATGATTTCCTCATAGGCCGAGATCACCCGGTCGCGGACGCTGACGAGCGTCTGGACCGCGACCTCGCTTTCGGCCACCGCGGTGACGAGGCCGACCATGTCGCCCTGCCCTTCCAGCATGGCGGCCGCGGCGCGGTCGGCCTGGGCGGCGCCGGCGGTCGTGTCCGTCACGGCCTGCTGCAAGGCTTGCGCGAAGCCCTGGCCACCGGTGCCGGCGACATCGGGCATGAGCCCGCCCGTGGCCTGGCCGGCACCCTGCCCGGCGATCTGCTGGGTCATGCTGTAGGCGCTCGCGGCGGCGGTCGGCGTGGTGATCATCTGTCAGGCTCCCGGTCTGGCGCGGCGGCGGGCGGCGTCAGCCGCGCAGGATGTCCATCGTGCGCAGGATCATCTGGCGCGACGAGGTGATGACGTTGAGATTGGCCTGATAGGTGCGCTGGGCCTCGCGCATGTCGACCGATTCGACCAGCGTGCTGACATTCGGCGTCTGGACATAGCCCTGCTCGTTGGCGGCCGGGTGCGACGGTTCGTAGCGCAGGCCGAATTCGGAATCGTCGCGCTGGATGGGCCCGGCCTTGACCACCTGGGCGCCGAGTTCGCGGTCGAAAGTGGCCCGGAAGGTCGGTATCTTCCGGCGATAGGGTTCGGCGTCCGGCTGCGTCGCCACCGAGTTCACATTGGCGATGTTCTCGGCGATGACGCGCATGCGGCTCGACTGGGCGCGCAGGCCCGATGCCGCCACCATGATGCTCTTCAGAAAATCCATCGCCTTTACCTCCGCGTCACGGTTTCGCGGGCCTGTCCGTCATCGCCGCGACGGTGGCCCATCACCGGCCGAGCGCCGTCCGGATGAGCCCCAGGCCGCGCTGATAGAGCGTCGCCGCCATCTGATGGTCCATCTGGTTCTGCGCGACCTTCATCATTTCCTCTTCGAGCACGACGCGATTGCCTTCCGGCGTGATCTCGAAGGCGTCGGCGGTACGCGGACGCATCGGGTCGCCCGGCGCCAGGGTCGTCATGTGCCCAGCCGAGGTGGCCGCCAGCGTCACCGGCCCGACGCCGTCGCCGTCCCTCACGAGATTGCGAAACGTCACTTCCCGCAGATCGCGCCCGCGATAATCGGGCGTATCGGCATTGGCGATGTTCTGGGCCAGGACTGTCTGGCGCGTTTCGTGCCAGCGCATCTTGGTCTTGAGCGCCGAGAAGATCGGCAGGTCCGACAGCATGGGCGCGGGATCCATTGGTTAAGCCATAGGCAAAATCTGCCCGGTTATGGTTAATGGGCCGTTAATGGGCTTGATCGCCCGTTTACGGCCGAATGTGCCGGAATCCGCTTGCCCAATGGCTGCCATGCTGTGCACGAATAGACGTGTAGGCTAGACTCCGTGATCGAATCTGCGCCACAGCATTAACGACTGACATAAAGGAGCTGGGTGTCGTGGAGCTTCTCGAGCAAATGCTTGGGCGCGAGCTGGGCCTTCCGGTTCGGTTCGCGATCGCGTTCGTCTTTGTTCTCATCCTGATCGTCATCACCGCATGGGTGGTGCGGCGGATCGCCGACCGCCGGATCGGCGGCGGCGGGCGCGGACGCCAGCAGCGCCTGTCGGTGGTCGACCACGCCATCGTGGATGCGCGCCGCCGGCTCGTCCTGGTGCGCCGCGACCATCTCGAACATCTGCTTCTGATCGGCGGGCCGACCGATGTCGTGATCGAAACCGGCGTGATCCGCCCCGGCTCCGTGGCCGGCCAGCCGACCCGGCAGGAAGCCGCCTATCAGGCGCAGATCGCGCAAGCCGCCCAGGCCGCCCCCGACATGGCGCCGCCGCCGGTGCCCGAACCGGTGCAGGTCGGCATGCAGCCGCCGCCGGGTGCCGCCCCCGCCGCGATGCCCCAGCCGGCCGCCGCTCCGCCGCAACGCCCCTATGGCACCGCATCACAGCCGGCGCGGCCAGCCCCGCAGCCCCCTCAAGCCGGGCAAACGATGCCGCAGCCACCGCAAGCCGCCCCGCCGGCGCCCGCGCAGCCGATGCCCCCGGCCGGCCCCGCCGACATGGCGGCGGGACAGCCACCGCAGCAGCCATCACAAGCCGCGCCCGCGCCGCGCCCGGGCATGCCGCAACCGTCGCGCCTGACCTCGCGGCCGCCGCAATGGGGCAGCGAGCGCGGCACCGGCGGCAACCCGTTCAGCCGCTTCCAGCCGGGCCAGCGCCCCGGCGCGGGCGCGACCGCCGCAACGACGGGCGCTACCGCCGGTTCGGCCGCCTCGGCGGGCTGGGGCGCACCGCCTGCACCGCCCGCCGCCGACCAGGCGGCGGCGCAGAAGCCGGGCCCGGACGGATCCGGCCCGACCGGCGATACACGCCCCGGTGATGCCGCCTCCGCCGACAAGGGCACGGATGAAGCCGGCGTCGACGGCAAGACGGCCCTCGTATCGGAAGACGCCTTCATTCCCGAACTCGACTTTCTCGGCGGCGAGGCACCGGCGCAGCCGGCGCCCGCGGCATCGGAGAATGGCGAGGACGGCGACGGCGATCCCCAGCGCAGCAACTTCCTCAACCAGATCGGCTCCCGGAAGACGTGACACGACCGCCCGCGCCCCGCCCAGCCCCTCCTGGCGCGCGACGCGCGCCAAGTGTGTGGCGGGCGGCGCGGTGCACGGCACGGCCCGCCACCCTCCTCGCCGCGCTGGCGGTTGTTGTCGCGGCCGTGCTGGTCTCGGCCACGGTCGTCTCGGCGCAGGAAATCACCATCGACTTCGCCGAAGGCACCGGCATTACCGAGCGCGTGTTCCAGCTCATCGCGCTGATCACGGTTCTGAGCCTCGCGCCGTCGATCCTCGTCATGGTGACGTCGTTCACCCGTATCGTGGTCGTTCTGTCGCTGTTGCGCACCGCGATCGGGCTTCAGACGGCGCCACCCAACGGGGTTCTGATCTCGCTGGCGCTGTTCCTGACCGCTTTCATCATGGCGCCGGTGTTCCAGCAGGCCTATCAGCAGGGAATCGAGCCGCTGATCGCGCAGGAGATCGAGGTCGACGAGGCCTTCACCCGGACCGCCGGCCCGTTCCGCACCTTCATGCTGACCCATGTGCGGGAAAAGGATCTCGAACTCTTCATCGACATGTCGGGCGAACCGGCGCCGGCGACACCCGAGGACGTGTCGCTGCGCGTCCTGATCCCGGCCTTCATGATCAGCGAACTGCGCCGCGCCTTCGAGATCGGCTTTCTTCTGTTCGTGCCCTTCATCGTCATCGATCTCGTGATCGCGTCGATCCTGATGTCGATGGGCATGATGATGCTGCCGCCGGTCATCATCTCGCTGCCGTTCAAGCTGATCTTCTTCGTGCTGGTCGACGGCTGGCATCTGGTGGCCGGCAGCCTGGTGCAGAGCTACGGCTTGTAGCGAGGGTCAGCCCTGTCGGGCCACCCTGTCAGGCGACGGCGAACGCCGACCGAGCGATCAGGTCTCGGCCTGCGGCATGGGCGCCGTGTCGAAGCGCGCCCGGTAGTAGTCGAGGAAGCGCTCGACGGAATCGATGCCGGCGATCGCCTGCACCACCGCGCGGAAGTCCGCCTCGCCGACCACGGGCTCATAGGTCACGGTGTCGAAGGCCTGGGCATCCGGGCTCTGCGCCATGATATCGACATAGCGCGTCCTGAGCCGGTCGAGGCCGAGGCTGTCGCCGGCCAGCGCATAGGCAATGGCGGCGCGCAGGACATCGGCGCGCTCGGTGTCGGTGACCGCCTCCGGCGCCTGCCAGAGATCGCCGGCCAGCCGCTCGAAGGCCTCGCCGGCGGCCTGCCAGTCATCGTCGTCCCACAGCACCTCGGCGCGCAGCCTTTCGGCATCGGGGTCGGAGACGGTCTCGAGCAGTTCCACCGCCAGCCTGTGGCGCCCGGTCTCGGCCAGCGCCTGGGCTTCGAGAAGGAGCCGTTGCAGCATGACGTCCTCGGGCAGGACGGCCTGGCGGGTGCGGGCCAGGACGCTGAGCGCCTGTTCGGGCTTGCGGTCCATCAGCAACACCATGGCGAGGCGCGCGGCGACCTGGGCGCGCGCGGCCCCCCGCAAACGCTCGTCGACCTGATGGCGCAGCAGATGCGCCGACTGGTCGAGCAGATCCACCTCGATCAGCCGGTCGGATAGCGCCCGGATCAGTTCGTCGCCCTCGCGGCCGATCGGCGTCAGCTCGCGGAAATCGTAGAACAGCGCCAGCGCGTCGATCGGGCCGAGATCGTCCTGCCGGTCGCCGATATAGAGCGAGGTGAAGACCTCCGACATGTCGTCCTGGATCGATCGGGTGATGGGCGACGCCGAATCGGCCAGCGTGGCGGCCTCCATGATCTCGAAGGCGCGACGATAGTCCTTGTCGCGGCTGTAGAGCTGGGCCAGCGTGCGCAGGCTCTCGAGTTCGATCTCGTCGCCGCGCCAGGACACCGACAGGCTTTCGAGTTCCTTGACCGCGTCGACCGGATCGATGCCGTTGCGATCGATCAGAAGCCGCGCCCGGCGCAACCGCGCCTCGACCTCGGCCTGCCGGTCGCCATGGCGGATCACCCGGTTATAGGCGACGAGCGCGTCCTCGGGATTGTCCAGCTGTTCGGCCAGCCGGCCACGCAGCAGGAGCAACTCGAACTCACCATCATTGGTGGCGAGATCCTGGGCGCGGGTCAGCGCGTCGAAGGCGGTTTCGAGATCGTTGACCTCGAGCGCGGCCGCCGCCTCGCCGAGCCGGAACTGGCGCTGCCGGCGGCTCGGATAGGATGCGATGACGGGTTCGCCGAGCGCGAACTGGGCCAGCGCCTCGCTCGGCCGGCTCGTCTCGCTGAGGATCAGCCCGCGCCACAGCGCGGCATCCGGACTGTCGATCAGAAGGCGGTGTTCGAGATCCTGCAAGGCATCGTCATGGCGGCCCAGGATCGTCTGTGCCACGCCACGCATGGCGTGAAACACCGGATCGGCCTCCGTCAGCGTGTCTTCCTCGGCCGCCAGATTGATCAGCCCGAGCGCCTCGGCGGCGAAATCCTGCGACAGGAGCGTCTTGGCCAGTTCGACGCGCACCTGGGTCCGCTCCACCCCGTCGACGGTCGCGATGCGGTTGACCAGGAAGTTGCGCCGGCGCAGGAAATCCTCGGCCCCTTGCGGCATCTCGTCGTCGCGCAGGGCCACGAAACCGGCGCGCGAAACCTGCCCGGCCTCCTCGCCGGCCTGCACCGAGGGGCGCCAGGAATCGGCCGACAGCGACAGGCCCGGCGCCCGCACGATCTCCACCATGTCGGGCTCGACGAAGACCGAGATGCCATCCGCCTTGGGCCGGATCACCAGCCCGTGGGCCGTCTTGAGGAAATCGAGCTCGACCAGGTTGTGGTTCTTGAACAAGCTCTGCGCCGGGCCATAGGCGACGACCGCGATCAGATCACCACCGGTGACCGTATCGACAATCGCGTAACGCCCGGCGATCCCCTGCATCGGCACGCGCAACAGTGGGCCCTCTTCGGGCGTCACGCCGCGCTCGATCGTCAGCGGCCGGGCCGGATCGAGCACCAGATCGCCGATGGTGATCAGCCAGGCATTGCCGTCGATCGCGGTATTGGTGAGATAGCGCCGCAACAGCCGCATGCGGACAAGGCTGGCATCGCCAAAGCTTTCGACGGTGATGTCGCCGACGATGCCGGCGAGATCAGACCTGAGGCTGCGGATGTCGAGATCGGCGGCGGTGGCGAAGACCATCCAGAGCTCGCCGTGATACTGGAAGATCGCGGCCGGGGTTTTCTGCTTGAACGGGAATTCGAGCCTGACGCTGGACCCGAAGCGGCGGGCTTCGGCGCGCACCATGTCAACCGGTTCCGACGGCGTTACAGCCGGGATCGTGGCTATCGACGCTTCAGCGGTTTCACCATCTCTTACGTCGTCGTCTCCGGCGTCATCGGCGGCTTCGGCATCCCGGGCGAGCGGCGGCGCGTCGTCCGGAACCTCCGCCGCGATATCCTCGGCGACTTCTTCCCGGGGCAAGGCCGGATCCACCGCCGTCGCCGCTTCCGTGTCGCGCGGCGACGGGGCCGCCATCTCGGCCGGCGCGTCGGCGGGACGCGGCGGGGCCGGACCATCGAGCGGCAGGGCCTGTTCGGTGACCGCGACGGCGCCGCCCGGCGGCGGGGGCGCCTCGGCGGCGTCATCCGGCACGCTGTCGGCATCGGGCCGCGCGCCGATGCTCGACAACCCGCCGCCGGCAATCGGCGGCGGACCTGGCAGATCGGGCAAGAAGGCCTGATCGCCCTCACTCGGCACCACGCGATCGAGCGCGTTGCGGTCGACGATGTCGACGATATAGGACCTGTCCTCGACGAAGCCGCGCACATCCGAGGTCGGATCGACGGTCAGCGTTACGATCGTGCCGGTCTCGCCCTGCTCCACCGTCATGTCCATCAGATAGTCGGGGAAACGTGGCCGCACGCGCGCCACGGGAACGACGCCCCAGCGGGGAAATGTCACGGTGACCGTTTCGTCGGCCCGGCTGATCGCGGCATCGACCGGCCCCTCCCAGGCGAAGACGAGGCGGGCGAAGGTCGGCTGCAACAGGAGGTCGAGCCCGATCTCGGGCGCCGCGCGGATCGCGTCCTGGCGCTCGCGCTCGCGCTGCTGTTCCATTTCGAGTTCGGCGAGCTGGCGCAGTTCCTCGATCACCTCGGGCGGCAGCGGCGGCGGCGGCCCGCTCCAGCCGGACGGCAGAAGGTCGAGAAACAGCTTCCGCCCGGCCTCCATCGTGTTGACCGTGACGGTCTGCGCCAGCGCCAGCCTTATGCCGCGCCGGTCCGGGTCGGTGCGCCCCGCCGTCAGATAGCCGGGCAGTGCATCCGAGATGAGCTGCGCATTGGGCGCGACCTCGCCGTCGAAGGTGACGGTGATCACGCCGGTCGAGGCGCGCACCTGATAGTCGGGCAGTTCGTCGAAGGTGATGACGATCCGGCCAAACCCGTCCTCGCGGCTGACGTCGAGGGTCGTTTCGGCGCTGGCCGGCGCGATCGCCAGGGGCCATAGCAGGCAGAAAAGGGCGAAACCCGCGAGCAGGGCGCGGGCGGCACGGCCCCCGCCGCGCGGGAAACCCGCGCGCCGCACCCGATCGGCTGTCTCGAACCTCTGCGCCAAAACACTCTGCCCCGATACGCAACACACACGCATTCGCATCGCGGCGGCCCGGCGATCCGAACGGACTTCGAGCACCGATCATAGGTAATGGGGCGTAAATGCCGGATTAAGCCGGAGGACAGGGATCGAGCGACCGGCCGTGACCGGTCAGGAATTGGGCTCGGTGCCGATGATCTGCGGCAGGGCGTCCTCGACCTTCGGCGCCTGCTGGGCGAAGCTCGCCAGCGCCACGGTCAGCGCCTCGGCGCGGTCGGGCGACATCGCCGCCAGGATCTCGGCCATGGTGCGCGCCTTGATGCGGCTCGCGACCTCGACGAGCACCGGCAGGTCGAGGCGGTTGAAGACTTCCGCCGCATCCTTGGGCTTCATCGTCTCATACATGGTGATCAGATTGGCCAGCCGCTCGTCGACGGCTTCCTCGCGCGCCGCCTCGACCGTGCTGAGCCGTTCCTCGATGGCGCGCAATTCGCTCAGCCGTTCCTCGATGCGCTCCTCGGCGGCGCGCAGGAGGTTCTCGCGCAGATCGAGTTCGCGCTCACGCTCTTCGAGTTGCAGGCGCCGCTCGCCGAGGCGTTCGAGCAATGCCGCCTCGGCGCCGTCATCGGGCCTGAGATCGTCGACGAAGCGCACTTCGGGCTCCGCCAAGCCGCCGTTCTCGACAGCGGCGGGGTCGGTATCTACCGTCACCGTCTCGTCGATCTCCATACCCGCGGTGGCCGGATCAGACATCTGTTCGGCTGCCTGGTCGGCCATTTGATCATTGGTCGGCGCGGGGTCGGCCTGCTGCGCGGTCGCGATCCGCGTACCGCTCAGGCCCGACGGATCGCCGGACAACAGTCCGACGAGCTTCAAGACCGCGAGCGCGGCCGCCGCGGCGGCCACGAGCGGCAGGAAGCGGATGTCTCGGATCACGCAGCGTCCCCGGCGACGGCCCGGAAGCCGCCAAGATCATGCGCCGGAGATGCCGCGACACCGCCGGCCCGCATGGCTGGGCGCGATGCCTCCCCGCCAGTGCGCGCCGCCGACACCAGCTTGGCGACGCGGTCGACGACCGCCTCGCCCGCACCGACGCGCGCGGCGAGTTCACGGGCCAGAAGATCGCCCTGCTTCAGCTTATGGCCGAGCCTACGATCGGTTTCCGACGACATTTCCTTGAGATCGACAATCGCCTTCTGGGCATTGTCGGTGGCCGATACCAGTTCGCCAATCGTCTCGCGCATCGTCTGCTCGCCGGTGCGCAGCCGCGCCAGCTTGCGGTTCAGAATGACGCAATAGCCGATCGTCACCACCAGCAGCGCGATCACCGTGATCTCGACAATCATCCCAACCATGGCAGCTAGCTCCTTTCTGCGTTCAACATGTCGGCCTTTTCAAACTGGGCCAGTGTCATGCGCGGCGGTCTCAGCCGGCTCGCGACCCGGACCGCGATCCGGTCGCCATGCCGGCCGGCCACGGCATCGGCGAGTTCGATACCGCCGCATTTCAGGGTGACCGGGGTTTCCGGCGTGATATCTAGCGGGATCGTCTCGCCGACCTTGAGATCGAGCGTCTGGCGCAGCGGCAGCGCCATTTCGACCAGGACGGCGTCGAGATCGACCTGGGTCGCGTAGAGTTCGGTCGCGAGATGGCCTTCCCAGATCGGATCGCGGCCGAATTTCTCGCCCATGAACATCTGCAGCAGAAGATCGCGGATCGGCTCGATCGTCGCATAGGGCAGCAGGAATTCGAGGCTGCCGCCGCGATCCTCCATGTCAATCCGGAGCCGGACCACGATCGCCGCGTTGGCCGGCCGCGCGATCGCCGCGAACCGGGGATTGGTCTCGAGCCGTTCGGTGACGAATTCGACCGGCGACAGCGGCGCGAAGGCCTGCTGGGCGTCTTCAAGAACGACATCGACCATGCGCCGGATCAGATTGGTTTCGATCGTGGTATAGGGCCGGCCCTCGACGCGCATCTGCATCGGCGCCCGGCGGCCACCCAGGAGCACGTCGACCATGGAATAGATCAGATTGGATTCGACGGTGACGAGGCCGTAATTGTCCCATTGCTCGGCCTTGAAGACCGACAGGATGGCCGGCAGCGGGATCGAGTTCAGATAGTCGCCGAAGCGGACCGAACGCAGCGTTTCGAGCGATACGTCGACATTGTCGGAGGTGAAGTTCCTCAGGCTCGTCGTCATCAGCCGAACCAGCCGATCGAAGATGATCTCCAGCATCGGCAGGCGTTCATAGGACACCATCGCCGAATTGATGATGGCGCGGATGCCGGTGCGGTCGTCGCCGTCGAGATCGTCGACATTGAAACCCAGCAGATTGTCGATCTCGTCCTGATTGAGGACGCGCTCGGCGCCGCGCTGGTCTTCCTCGGCCTCCTCCTCGGGACCGTCGAGCATGGCGGCCCATTCGGCCGCCATCGCGTCATCGGTGGTGCCCGCATCCTCGTCGCCGAGTGCCGCCCCCCACGCGGCGGCGAGATCGTCCTGGTCCGGTCCGTCGTCAGCCATCTCGGTGCCTCGCCTACTGGACCAGGATTTCCTGGAACAGGACGCCGTTGATCTCGGCGGGATAGATCGCGATGTTGATGCGCCGGGTCAGTTCCTCCTTCAGCCGGTGAACGCCGGCGGAACCTTCGAGATCGCTGGCGCGCAATTCGCGCAGATAGACCTGGAACGCGTCGAGCACGCGCGGCATGACGGGCTCGATGGCGGCGACATCGTTGCGATCGCGCAGTTCGAGCGACACGTTGATGCGCAGATATTGCGGCCGCTGATCGGTCGAGGCGAGATTGACCGTCATTTCCGGCAGGTCATAGAAGATCGCGGGCATCTGCGGCTCGCCGTCCGGCCCCATGGCCGGCTCCGACCCGCCCATCATCATCATGGCGGCCCCGCCGCCGGCGCCCAGCAGCACCAGCCCGCCGACCCCCATCAGGATCATGCGGCGCATCTTGGCCTGCCGGCCCGCCGCCCGCTCCGCGTCAGCAACCTCTTCGATATTGTCGAAATCCGGCTGGTCCGCCTCGGCCATGACAGCCTCCGATTGCCACGCTTGCGCGGATGACGGGAAGCCCCACGGGGCGCGCAACCCCAGTCCGCGACTGTGCGACGCTAGGCGGTGAAGGGTTAACAAACGGTTTCAGCGTTAACCATGATCGGCAAGTTTTGCCGGGAGCCCCCCTTCCAGGCCCCGGCCGGTTTTGCCGCCCGGTAACGCCGATATGGGCTCCATCCATTGATTTCATTGATGTTTTCCATCTGGCACGGTGCATGCTTGGTTAACGGTCGAGTGCCGTGTCCCAACCGTGCAGGGCGCTCATGGGAGCACTTCAACGGTTAACGAGACGATGGAAAACGCTAGCCTCATCAATCTGTCGCGTCAGGTCGCCCTCAGACGGCAGCTCGACGTGATCGCCAACAATCTGGCGAACCTCAACACCGCCGGCTTCAAGTCCGAAGCGATGATGTTCGAGGAATATCTCATGCCCGTCGCGGAACATGACATGCCGCGCCGGAGCGACCGCACCCTGTCCTTCGTGCACGACATCGCCACGGTGCGCGACTTCCAGCCCGGGCGGATGCAGATCTCCGACAATCCGCTCGATGTCGCGATCGAAGGCGATGGCTGGTTCGTGGTCGGCACGCCCGAGGGCGAACGCTATACCCGCAACGGGGCCTTCACGCTGAGCCCGCAAGGCGATCTGGTGACCCATGACGGCCACCCGGTCCTCGGCGCCGGCGGCCCCTTGCAGTTCGGCCCCGATGACGGCGAGATCGTCATCGCGCGCGACGGCACGGTGTCGACCGATGCCGGCGAGGTGGGCCAGCTGCGCGTCGTCCGCTTCGACACCAATATGGACCTGACGCCGGCCGGCGACACCATGTTCGCCACCGACAGCCAGCCCATCGTCGCCGACAATGCCAGCGTGCAGCAGGGCATGATCGAGCGCTCCAACGTCACACCGATCACCGAGATCAGCAACATGATCGAGGTGACGCGGGCCTATGAATCGCTGGTCTCGACGCAGCGGCGCATGGACGATCTGCGCCGCGACGCGATCAACAGCTTGAGCCGGATGCCGACCGCCTGAACACAGCCCGGAGCGATCCGGGCCGGGGCCTGACGGACCAGGGCCCGGCCGATCTCTCCGACAGTCCGAGACCGATCACATCACCGGATCTGGGCCCGAAACCGCCCTAGTCCGGCACCGTCCAGGAGACGACCGCCATGCAGGCACTTCATATCGCGGCGACCGGGATGATGGCCCAGGAACTCAATGTCGAGGTCATCTCCAACAATATCGCCAATATGCGCACAACCGGCTTCAAGCGTCAGCGCGCCGACTTCCAGGATCTGCTCTACCAGAACCTGCGCCGCATGGGCACGGTGACCTCGGATGCCGGCACGCTGGTGCCCGTCGGCGTGCAGGTCGGCGTCGGCGTCAAGACCGCCGCCACCACCCGCATCATGAGCCAGGGCAATGTCGTGATGACGGAAAAGCAGCTCGACATCGCCATTCGCGGCGACGGCTTCTTCCAGATCCAATTGCCCGACGGGCGCACCGCCTACAGCCGCGACGGCAGCTTCAACCGCGACAATGAAGGCAATCTCGTCACCGTCGACGGCTATCTCGTCGAACCGAACATCCAGATCCCGGAAGACGCGGTATCGGTGACGATCTCCAATCTGGGACAAGTGCAGGTCCAACTCGCCGACCAGCCCGAACCGCAGGATGTCGGCCAGATCGAACTGGCCCGCTTCGTGAACCGGGCCGGTCTCGAAGCCATCGGCGACAATCTCTATCTCGAAACCGCGGCTTCCGGTCAGGCCCAGGTCTCGACACCGGGCGATGTCGGCTATGGCGACCTGCAGCAGATGTATCTCGAACAGTCGAACGTGAACCCGGTCACCGAACTGTCGGATCTGATCGCCGCCCAGCGCGCCTATGAAATGAACGCCCGCGTGATCAGCGGCGCCGACCAGATGATGTCGGCCGTGGCACAGCTGCGCTAGACGCCACCAAGAGGAGGGCATCATGCTGCTTCGTATCCTGACCGTCGTCGCGCTCGGCACGCTCGTCGCGCTGACCGCCTTGCGGGCTAGCCATGCCGAAGAGGCGGTGGCCGTGCTGATCCCCGAGATCACCGTCGATGGCGACGTGGTGACGATCGGCGACCTGTTCGGAATTTCCGGCCCGCTCGCCGACACGCCGGTGTTCCGCGCGCCCCAGCCCGGCATGCGCGGCGCGGTGCCCGTCGCCGATGTCGTCGCCGCCGTCGCCCCGCACGGGCTGACGGAGGTCGAGACCGGTGGCCTGGCCTATGTCACGGTCGGCCGCAGCGGGCGCCGGGTGACCGCCGAGGACATCCAGTCGCTGCTTCTGTCCGAACTGCTCGCGGTCGGCGTCATCCAAACGCCCGATGCCGTGACGATCACCTTCGACAGCCCGCCCGCCGATCTGTTCGTCGATGCCTATGCCGCGCGCCGGATGGCGGTGGCCATCGAGCGCATCGACGCGGCCACCGGCCGGTTCCGCGCCATGCTCCGGGTCGGCCCGGCATCGCAGCCGGTGCCGCTCGGCGGACGCTTCATCGAGACCGTCGACGCCGTCACCCTGACCCGCCCGATCGAGCGCGGCCAGCATATCGGCGCGCGCGATGTCGCGGTCCAGCGGGTGAACCGGGCCGAGATGCCGCGCAACGCCGTCGTCGATCCAGCCGAAATCGTCGGCAGCGCCGCGCGGCGGGGTCTGCGCGCCGGCACGCCCGTGCGCTTCGACGATCTGATGGAGCCGGTGCTCGTCGAGCGCAATCAGGACGTCACGCTGGTCTATCGCTCGGCCGGCATCACGCTGAGCGCGCGCGGCCGGGCGCTGGCCGATGCGGGGCGCGGCGAAACCGTCGCCGTGGTCAACACCCAGTCGCGCCGCACCGTGCAGGGCCGGGTGACCGATTACGGCATCGTCGAGATCAGCCCCAATGCCGGACTGTCCGCGCGCGGCATCGGCCGGGGCCCGACGGCACGCGCCACCACACGGACGGCCGCGGCCCTTTAGGCCTTGGCGACCCAGGAGACATCATCATGCGTTTATCCGACATCAGGGCGACATCGGCGGGACGGTTCTGCGCGATTGCCGGCGTGGCCGTCCTGCTCGCCGGCTGCTCGGCGGCCGACCGGCTCGCAAATATCGGCGAGACACCGGCTCTAAGCGCGATCGAGAACCCGACCGCGGCACCCGGCTACCGGCCGGTGAACATGCCGATGCCGGCCCCGGAGCCGCCCGTCTACAATGCCAACTCGCTGTGGCGCACCGGGTCGCGCGCCTTCTTCGAGGACCAGCGCGCCTCGCGCGTCGGCGACATTCTGACGGTCACCGTGCAGATCACCGACCGGGCGACGCTCGACAACCGCTCGCGCCGCAGCCGCGACAACAGCGAGGGGCTCGAACTCGAAGCGCTGTTCGGCACCGAATCCGTGCTCAACAACGTGCTGCCCGAGGATGCCTCGACTGAGGGTCTGGTCGGCCTCGACAGCGACGCCTCGTCGGACGGGCGCGGCTCGATCGACCGCGAGGAGCGCATCGAGACCGAGATCGCCGCCGTCGTCACCCAGGTCCTGCCAAACGGCAATCTGGTCATCGAGGGCCGGCAGGAGGTGCGGGTCAATTTCGAGGTCCGCGAACTGATCATCGCCGGTATCGTGCGGCCCGAGGACATCGCCTCCGACAATACGATCCAATCCTCCAAGATCGCCGAGGCGCGCATCTCCTATGGCGGGCGCGGCCAGATCACCGACGTGCAACAGCCGCGCTATGGACAGCAGGTGCTCGACATCCTCCTGCCCTTCTAGAGCAATTCCAGCGAAAGCGGGAACCGGCGTCGCGCCCGGAATTGCGTAAAATCAATGGGTTAGAGCGTATCCAGTGAGCCGAGATTCACTGGATACGCTCTAGAAGACGCACAATCACAAGGCAGGCGACACGGCGGAGCGGCCACGCCGCCCGCCCTGTCGCCTGCTTCCGGTTCGCCGTTCGACTGCTCCCACCCTTTCGTCGAACGGCATCACGCGGCCCCCGGGACAGCTCCCCCCGGGGGCCGCGTCGCTTTGCGCGATCGGTCTTCTTCGAAAAGTTCTTGGCGAAGGTCGCGCCGGTCAGTCGTCGCGATAGACGCGTTCGCGCCGTTCGTGGCGTTCCTGGGCTTCGAGCGACAGGGTGGCGATCGGGCGCGCGATCAGCCGTTTCAGGCCGATCGGTTCGCCGGTTTCCTCGCAATAGCCGTAGGAGCCGTCCTCGATGCGGCGCAGGGCGGCATCGATCTTGGCGATCAGCTTGCGCTGGCGGTCGCGGGCGCGCAGCTCGATCGCCCGGTCCGTCTCGCTCGACGCCCGGTCGGCGACGTCCGGATGCTGGTGGTGCTCGTCCTGCAGGGTCTGCAGGGTCACCTTGCTCTCCTGGAGGATCTGCTCTTTCCAGTCGAGCAGCTTCTTATGGAAGAAAGCGATCTGCCGTTCATTCATGAACGGCTCGTCATCATGCGGCTCGTACGAGACATCGAGCTCCATGACCATCGCGCCCAACTCCCGAGTTCGCGAAAACTTGGCGCCCTTATAGCGATAGAGTCGTGACGAAACAACGCGTTCGCGTGCAAACCGGCCGGTGATTGATCACAAGGCCGAAAACCACCGGCAAAGAGGTCAGATCGTCGGCCTTGTCTCGCGCTTGGCCAGCTCGACCATGACCCGCAGATCAATCTCGGCGAGAAGGCCGTCAAGTGCCGGATCACCCAGCGCGCCCGGCCGCTCCTGGACCATGATCTGAAGCCGTCGCAGGGAAACATGCGGCAGGCTGCCCTCGAGCAGAGCGATCTTGAGCCGGTCGAGTTCGTCGAGCATGTCATGGCCGCGCTTGACGGCCTTGCGCCGCCGCGCGCCCGGATCATCGACCGATTGCAAAGCGAGAAGGGCATCGATGCCGTCGATGCCGGCACTCGCCGTCGTGGCCTGCGGCTGGGCCGGCTGGCCGCCTCGTGGCAGTTCGAAGACATTGCCGCCCGACGCCCGTTTTGCCGTCTTGGACGTGGTGACACCCTGTGTCGGCTTGCTTCCGTCGATCCGCATGCATGGCCCGCAATCGCAGCGCTTTCAGCGATGCCGGCCCGGCTTGATAGCGGATGGGACCGTCCGAAAACGCGTCAGATCAGAAACCCGGAACCGGTCGCCAACTCGGTGAACGGCGAAACGGCCCTGGCTACGCCTAGCTAGCGCCGACATGGTTAACCGGCTCTTAACGCGCCGGCAATTCATGCCCGGCCGGCCGGCAATTTGTTGCCAAATCCTTGCCGCCCGATCTCAACGGAATAACGCCCGATCCAGGAAAGACAGAAATATCAAAGAGATGGGCGAGGATGCGATCCTGGCACGGCTTTCGCTTGGTGATCGACGGGTTGAGTTCGGCGCAACAGGGAGCAGGTGCCGGCCGTGACGGATTTCATGACATTGCGCCTCACATTGCGCCGCGCCTTGCACCATGGCGCCGCCGCTTTTCTGGTGCTCTTTGCCGCGCTGATGCTTGCGGCGCCGGCCGAGGCCACCTCGCGCATCAAGGACCTGGTCGACATCGAGGGTGTGCGGGAGAACCAGCTGATCGGCTACGGCCTCGTGGTCGGCCTGAGCGGCACCGGCGATTCACTCAACAACGCGCCCTTCACCCGCCAGAGCCTGCAAGGGATGCTGGAACGGCTCGGAGTCAATATTCGCGGCGCCAATCTGCGCACCGATAACGTGGCCGCCGTGATGGTCACCGCCAATCTGCCGCCCTTCGCCACCCAGGGCACGCGGATGGATGTCACGGTATCGGCGCTCGGCGACGCCGAGAGCCTGCAAGGCGGCACGCTCCTGGTGACGCCGCTGCTCGGCGCCGATGGCGAGGTCTATGCCGTGGCGCAGGGTTCGATCGCGATCGGCGGATTCCAGGCGGTCGGTGAAGCCGCCGAGATCACCCGCGGCGTTCCGACGGTGGGGCGCATCGCCAATGGCGCGCTGATCGAGCGCGAGATCGGCTTCGATCTCGTCAACCTGCCGAGCGTGCGTCTGGCCCTGCGCAATCCAGATCTCACGACGGCGCGGCGCATCTCCGATACGATCAACGATTTTCTCGGGCCGGGCACGGCCGAACTCGTGGACCCGTCCACCGTGCTGCTCAACCGGCCTTACGAGAACCAGGAATTCATCGCCATGCTGACCGAGATCGAGCAATTGCGCGTCGATCCCGACAATGTCGCCAGGGTCATCATCGACGAGCAGTCCGGCATCATCGTGATGGGCCAGAACGTCAAGGTATCGACGGTCGCCGTCGCCCAGGGCAATCTCACCGTCACCATCACCGAAATGCCCTTCGCGGTGCAGCCGGCGCCGTTCTCGGACGGCGAGACGGTCGTGCTCCCGCAGACGGCCATCGGCGTCGACGACGAGAGCACCCATCAGCTCGGCATTCTAGAGGGCAGCGTCAGCCTGCAGCAGCTCGTCGACGGGCTGAACGCGCTCGGCATCGGGCCGCGCGATCTGATCGCCATCCTTCAGGCGATCAAGGCCGCCGGCGCGCTCCAGGCCGAAATCGAGGTGATGTGATGATCGACCCCACCGCCATGATGTCGGCGGCCGCGCTCGACGCGCCGCCGCGTGCGCCGGGCGACACGAGCGCCAAGGCCGCCAAGGAATTCGAAGCCATGTTCCTGTCGGTGATGCTGGGACAGATGTTCTCCGGCGTCTCCAGTGAACCGCCCTTCGGCGGCGGCTATGCCGAAGACGCCTATCGCGGCCTTCTCGTCGAGGAATATGGCAAGGGGATCGCCGATCGCGGCGGGCTCGGCCTGTCGGAAGCGATTCAACGCCAATTGCTGGATCTGCAGGAAATCTGAGGACGTTGACCATGACCCATCAGGCCAGACGCGACATCAAGACAAGCAGCGCGGCGGAAGCGTTCTGCGACGATCTCGCGCGCACGGTCGAAGCCATGATCGGCGTTCTCGACCGCGAGACCGCCGAAATGCGCGGCGCGCGCTATGAAGAGGCCTTCGCGCTCGGCGCCGAGAAGAGCGCGCTGGCGAGCCGCTACGCGCTCGGCCTCGACACGCTGCGCCAGCAGGGCAAGACAGTGGGCGACCTGGCGCCCGCCGGCACCGACAGATTGCGCAGGCTGCATAGCGAGCTCGAAATCGCGCTTCAGTCCAATGTGACGGTACTGACGGCGGCGCGCACGGTGTCTGAAACCCTGTTGCGCGACCTGACCGAGGCGGCCTCGCGCCGCCAGCGCACATCGGGCTACGGCCAGGACGCGCGCAGCTATACCGGACCGGCGCCGAACAACGCCGTCGGCTTCAACGTCGCGACCTGAGACGATCGAAAAGACTGGAACCGAGCCGAAGGGCCCGCTCCTTTGCCGGTTAACCCTTTTATGTAACTCGACTCTTTCCCGCCAAACTTTACCAATTATCGCAACAACGGGTTCAGACTTTCCGCGTCAGGATGTCCTACCTTCGGCTAATAGGCCGTACCGGGGAAACACTCCGGAGGAAGGATCGATGGACGCAGGAAGCGTTAACAAGCCGGTCTTCGTACAGGTCACGACCACGGATGTGCGTGCCTCGGCGCCGGCCCAGACAGACCCGACGACCTTGCCCGCCGACAAGGCCGTGCTGCCGGCGCGCGAGGCGGATCGCGCGCGCCTGCAACGCGAGCGCGAGCCGCAGGGCGAACGCGCCGCCGTCGACATCGCGAGCCTCGCCGACCGGGCGCCCTTGGAACGTCGTGTCACCATCGATGACGAAAGCGGCCGCGTGCTGCTCCAGGCGGTGCATGGCGCGAGCGGCAATGTGGTCTGGCAGCTGCCCGCCGAAATGATGCTCAGGCTAGGCACCTATGCCCAGGAGCAGGCGGCCTCCGGCGAAACAAGGCCGCTGACCGAGAGCACGGGCACCGACCGCGCGAGCCGGCTCGAAAAGACCGCCTGACCGGCGCCCCCGCCATCAGTTCGACTCGACCTTGATCTGGCTCTTCCCGGCTCACCGGCCGGCCCGCCGAGATGCCGCGGCGATCTTGCCGGGCGTCAAGCGGCCGCCGGCGGTTCCACGTTCCGAGGAGTCCGTACGATCACGGAGCACCTGTGGCTTTCCGGCAAGGCTTCGTTTACCGCGCCGCGCCAAATCGCGCGAAACGCCTCATTGGCAGACATCTATACGATCGCATTAACGGCTCATTAGAGCCTCGCATGACACGGTCGTCGTCGATCTCAGGAAGAGGTCTTTTACCCAACCATCCCAAGGAAAGGGATCTATAATGTCTGATGTTGTTCTCTCGGCGGGCGTCCGTTCCAACCTCCTCCAGCTGCAAAGCACGGCCGATCTCATCGGTCAGACGCAGACGCGTCTTGCAACCGGTAAGAAGGTCAACTCGGCGCTCGACAACCCGACCAACTTCTTCACCGCCTCCACGCTGAACGCGCGCGCTTCGGACCTTGGCAACCTGCTCGATTCGATGGGCAACGCGATCAAGACCATCGAAGCCGCGGACAATGCGCTGAAGGCGATCACGAACACGGTCGAAACCCTCCAGTCGACGGCACGTCAGGCGCGTCAGGACAATTCGTTCAACGCGCGCAGTGTCGCTCTCGGCACCACCGACGGCACGCTGACCTTCTCGGGCGGTGACCTCGCGGCGACCGAATCGATTGCCGTGACGGCGTCCGCCGATGCCACCGCTGGCACGGCGGCGTTCGATTTCGGCGGTGCGATCACCTTCAACGAAGCCGATGAAGGTTTCTCCATCGACATCAATGTCGACGGTGGCGGTGCGGAAACGATCACCATCACCCAGGCCGATGTCGCCACGGTCGGCAACAACGACAACTCGCTCGACAGCGGTGCCGAACTCGCGGCGCTTCTGACGGCGGGTATCGCTGGCAACGCCAACCTTGATGGCAATGTCACCGTTGCGGAAAGCGGCGGCACGATCACGCTGACCAGCGCCACGGACGGCGCCTCCAGCTCGGTCGTCGTCAACAACTTCCAGGCGGTCGATGGCTCGACACCGGGCGCCAACGCGTCCGTGACCGCGGCCAATGTCGGCGTTGACAGCGTGACGGCGACGGCCGGTGCGGATGCGGTCGTCGGCACGGATGTCGACACGCTGGTCACCGCGATCAACAACAACGCCAACCTGTCGGCCGCTGGCATCAGCGCCGCCAACAAGGACGGCGAAGTCGAGATCACCTTCGAATCGACGTCTGAAACCGATCTCACCATCGGCGGCCTGAACACCGCCGGCGACACGATCGGCGGCTCCAGCTCGCAGACGGTCGAAGGCAACGAGACCCGCCGCAATCTGGAGAATCAGTTCAATGAACTGCGCACCCAGCTCAACAGCCTCGCGGATGACGCCTTCTTCAACGGCATCAACCTCCTCGACGGCGACCAGCTGGAAGTGACGTTCAACGAACAGAACACCTCCTCGCTGACCATCCAGTCGGAGAATACCAGCGGCGTGAACACCACGACGCTCGGCATCACCCAGGTCGAAGCCGGTGAGTTCGCCTCCAACGCGACGCTCGACGCGCGTCTTGAAAGCCTTCAGGACTCGCTCGGCACGCTGCGTTCGCAGGCGTCGGAGTTCGGCTCCAACCTGTCGGTCGTCGAAAACCGTCAGGACTTCACCAAGGCGACGATCAACACCCTGGAATCGGGTGCGGACAACCTGACCCTGGCCGATCTGAACGAGGAAGGCGCCAACCTTCTGGCCCTTCAGACCCGCCAGCAGCTGTCCACCACGGCTCTGTCGCTGGCCGCCCAGGCCGACCAGAACGTGCTGCGGCTGTTCTGATCCAAGCGCTCACGTCCGGTTCGGACGGAACGGCGGGGCCCCCGGGCCCCGCCGTTTTCATTTTGGTAAGGGTCGGGCGGCGACACTCAAATCCGTGATTCCGCCAGAAGGCATGGGAGGTGCCCCTCCCCCTCCAGGAAGGAGACCAAGGGTGGCCCTGAAGCTCGAACTGAAACCGCATGAACGCTTCATCCTCGGCACCGCGGTGGTGACGAATGGCGACATGCGCACCACGCTGTTCATCGAGGGACAGGCGCCGGTCCTGCGCGAAAAGGACATTCTGACACCCGACAGCGCGTCGAGCCCGGCGAAGAAGATCTATCTCGCCATCCAGCTCATGTATCTGGACGAAGATGTTGCCGGTCACCAAAAAACATACTTCAAACTTGTCGATGATTTTATCGAAGCAGCGCCCAGCGCGCTTTCTTTGGTCGATGAGATCAATAACCAGATATTAACCGGGAATCTCTACAAAGCACTTCGGCATGCAAAAAGACTGATCGATTACGAACGGGAGCTCATCGGCCATGCAGACATCAGCGGCCCTGGCCTATCAACAGACGGCGCGCAAGGCCGTCAGCCCGCGTGAACTGGAAGCCGATCTCCTCCTGAACGCCGCCGCCAAGCTCCAGACCGTCATCGATGCCTGGCAGAACGATCCCGACCCGCGCATGCTCGATCACGCGCTGATCTATAACCGCAAGCTGTGGCAGGTCTTCGCCACCTCGGTCACCGCGGCCGAGAATCCCCTGCCGAACGCGCTGAAGGAAAGCGTCGCCAATCTGGCGATCTTCGTGTTCAACCGTACGATGGACGCGACCGCCGACCGCGACCCGGCCAAGATGGCGCCGGTCGTCAATATCAACCGGCAGGTTGCCGCCGGCCTGCGCGGCCAGTGATCCCGACATAGACAACAAGCCGTCCCCGGCCGCTCAAAACGCGCGGCCGGTTTCCGGCATTTTATGGTCTTGCGTCGTTGTGCGGGGCCAAACCCGGCAGACATGTCAGGATTGCCGGGAAAAACCCTGCAATGAGACCTCAAGGACGGACGTGCGGTTTGGGCGTGACCCGACCTACAGGAAGTTCACCAGGCGCAGCTGCGAGATGATCGCGGTCGTCTCATAGGTTGCCTGAAGGCGCGTCTGCAGCGCGAGAATGCGCACCGCGACGTCGTTCTGATCCACCGCCTCGACCCCTTCCAGCGCGCCCGTCGCCAGGCCGATAGCATTGGTGTGGCGTTCGTTCGCCTTGCCGGCCGTCGCCTCGGCGGCCACCAGACGCGACTGGATGGCGTTGATGCTCGGTTCGCCGGTGTCGAAGAAGAGCTGATCGGAGGCACGTTCGGCGAGCGCCAGATAGCGCTCCTTCTCGGCCGGGTCGGCCGGCGTATAGGTTTCCACCGCGAAGGCCGCGAGACCGGCGAGGATCTTGCCGAAGGCGTCCTCGTCGGCGCGCGCGCCATAACCGACCGTGATCTGGTCGTCGACGCGGGCGACGGCAGAATCGCGCGGATTGCCGCCGGTTTCGCCGAGATACCAGAACACCGTGTCGGTGTCGGTGGCATTGGTCAGGGCGGTCGCGGTCTCGGGTGGCGCGCCATCGACGCGCTGCGGCGGATTGCCTGGATCGGTCGAGAAGAAGGACCGCGAGGCGGTGATCGCCGATGCCGCATCGAGCGCGGAAGCCGCGCGCGCCTCGACCTCGCCGATCAGCGCGGCCTCGATATTGGCCATGGTGGCGGCGGGATCGGCGCCGATCTCGAAACTGCCGTTCGGCCCGCTTTCCGCCGCCGCCGTCAGCGTGATCGTCTCGCGGCTGCCGTCGGGCAGGTCGAGATCGAAGCGGATGATGGTGTCTGTCGACGGATTGGTCGCCAGATCGATCTGCCAGGAGGTCGGCGGTCCGGCCGTCTCTGTCAGGGTGGCATCGGGGATCGTCGTGGTCACCGACGAGAACTTGAAGCCGAAGGGATGCGCCCCGTCCTCGGCGACGGTGAGCGACGCGCCCGCCGCCGGCCCGATCGTCATCCGGCCGCGCCCGTCGGTGCCGGCATCGGCCGCCTTGCGCTCGGCGATGACCTGCACGACCCCGTCGCGGGCGCCCTCGCCGTTCAGGATGTTGGAGACGAGATCGGCCGCCGGCGTGTCGGTCGTCGTGCCCGAGAACAGATAGCGGCCCGACAGTTCGGTATTGATCAGCGCGATCACCTCGTCGAACTGGCCCTGCACGATCGTCTGCTGCGGGGTCTGGGTCTCGCCGGCGAGATCGAAATTGCTGGCACGGATGTCGCTGCGCGCATCGCTGGCGACCTCGTTGATGCGTCCCAGCGACTGCTGCATGAAGGACAGGCGCAGATCCATCGTCTCGATGGTCTGCTGATAGGCCTCCATGGTGGAAATCTTGGCGCGCAGATCGAGCGAGGTCACCCGTTGCGCGCCGAGCCCGCCATAGGTTTCCGACACCCGTCCGGTACCGAACTGGCGCTGCAGATCGAACAGTTCGGCGCGACTTTCCTGGATGCCGCGGATCCAGCCGATCGAATTCGAAAGTGGCGGTACGCCCGTCATGCGCGATGTTCCCGCTTCTAGATACTCAAGAGGACTTCGGTGAGTTCGCGATAGGCCGATATGATGCGGGCATTGGCCTGAAAGGCCGCCTGCAACTCGATCAACCTCGCCATCTCGGCGTCGATGTCGACCTTCGACGTAGCCGTGAAACGCTCTTCCAGCGTCGTCACGGCGATCTGCTGGGCATCCTGAACGCGCAGCGCGTTCTCCGACTTGCGCCCCTGATCAGCGATGATGCGTTGCAGGAAGTCGGTCGGCGGACCCGAATAGGTCGCCGCGCCGCCGATGCCGGTATCGTCCGGATAGGTCCAGCTGCCGTTGCGGATCTGGTCGAGGATGAATTGCGGCCGGGTCCAATCGCCGACCGGGGTCGTCGGCGTCGAGCGCACCAGGAAGTCCGGATTGTCGACGATCGCGTCATTGATGGTGATGCGCTGGGCGAAGCCGACCCGTTGCGGCACGCCCGCCATGTCGCCCGAATAGAGCCTCGGATTGAGCCCGCCATCGATGAACAGCGGAAACCCGTTGGTGCCGGCCTGCGGGTCGTCCTGCGTATAGGTGGCGCTGACCGCGTCGACCACCGAATTGCCGGCGAGATCGTTGAGGAACTGAAGCCCCGTGCCGTTGACCACGACGTCAATCTCCGGCGTCAGTTCGGCCTCGATCGCCGCCTCGACGGCCGCCAGCCCGCCGGAGAAGTCGACGAAGATCACCTCGTCATTGGGATCGGCGGTGGCGAGGTTCGGGTCGCTCAGATTGGACGGGCCGTCGACGCGCATGATGGTGATGTTGCGCGTCTCGCCCGGTGGGGTCGTCGTGAAGGTCAGGTTGATCCGGTCGCCGGGCTGGAGGTCGGCGGTGTCGACCTCGAAACCGTCCTGCCCCGGCAGGCCGGTGGCCGCGCCGCCCTCGACCGTCACGTCGCTCAGGCTGCGGGCCAGGCTTTCGGCGAAGGCGTCGAGCTGGGCCTGGGCCTCGACGAGACGCTCGTCGCGCATTTCGATATGGCCGGCCAGCGAGCCCGAGCGGATCGCATTGTCGGCGATCAGGTCGATTTCGAGACCGTTCTGCGAGAACAGGCGCACCGTGCCGACGCCGCGCTCGCTGTCATCGGCCGACCATTGTGCTTCCGGTGTCATCGCGCCGCGCGGATCGAAGGTCAGCCGCGCGGCGGTGAGATCGAGCAGCGAGGTGCCGTTGCTTGTCAGAACGCTGATCGAGCCCCGGTCGCGCTCGATGACCTGGATGTCGATGATCTCCGACAGCTCGCTGACATAGCGGTCGCGCACATCGAGGAGATCGGCCGGCGGCCCACCGCTCTGGGCCGTGGTGATGCGCGCATTGATGCTTTCGAGTTCGCCGAGGAGTTCGTTGACCCGCTGGACATCGCTGGCGATGGCGCGCTCCGCCGACAGCCGCAATTCCTGGATCTCGTTCGACATCGCGTTCAGCGACTGCGCCAGGACGCGCGCGTCATTGACCGCCTGATCCTGCGAGATCAGCCCTTCCGGGGTCGCGGCGAGCGCCTCGAAGGATTGAAGGAAGGTGTTGAACACCGTGTCGATCGCGTTCGACTGGCCCGGCACGCCATAAAGCTGGTCGATTGCCTGGGAAAACCGCGCCACCGTGTCGGCATAGCCCGAGCCGGCGCGTTCCGAGCGCAATTGCCGCTGCACCAGGACGTCGAGTTCGCGCGTGATGTCGAGCAGGCGGACGCCCGACGTGCGGTCGTTGACAACCAGCGTCGCCTGTCCGCGCCGTTTCTTGATGTAGCCCGGACTGTCGGCATTGGCGACGTTCCGGCCAACCAGGTCGAGATTGGCACCGGTGACCTCGAGGCCCGCCAGCGCCGATCCGAGCATTGCCGACAATCCCATATCGGCCTCCTACGCGTTACACATGCCCCAGCCCCTGGGCCGGGACGCAAAAGATCACCGCAGCATGTTGAGTGCTTCCTGGATCATCTCGTCCGAGGTGGTGACGATCCGGGTGCCGGCGGCATAGGCCTGCTGGGTGACGATGAGCTTGGTGAATTCATCGGCGATATCGGTGTTCGAGCTTTCGAGCGCGCTGCCGACGATGCCGGCCTCGCCGCCGAGGATCGGCTGGCCCGAATCCTGGGTCGCCGAGAAGGCGCCGCCATCCATCTGCTGCAGCCGGTTGGCCGCGTTGAAATTGGCCAGCACCACCTGATAGAGATCGACGGTGCGGCCGTTGGTGTAGCTCGCGGTCACGCGGCCGGCCGCCGAGATCGACACATTGACGAGTTCGCCGGCGGCGAAGCCGTTCTGCGCCAGATCGTTGACCTGGGCATCGCCATTGGGATCGCCGAACTGGGACAGGCCGGCATTGCCGTGCTGCAGCGTGATGTCGCCGACCGTCGTTCCGTTGACCGCCAGACCCGTCAGCGTCGTGGTGGCGATCGGCGGAGCCAGCTGGCCGGCGCCGTTGAAGACGTAATCGGTGTCGACATTGCGCCAGGCGACATCGGTGCCGGTGGCGTTGGAATCGGCGAGATAGAACAGGTTCCAGGTATCGGTGCCGCCGTTTTCGGTCGAATCGATCTTGGCCCAGCGGAACTGGACGTTCACCGCGCCGCCGCCTTCGTCATAGACGGTGATGGCGCCGCCGGCGATCGACTGTTCCAGGAAGTTGGTCGTGTTCGTCGCCTCGACATCGCCGCCCGCATTGAGGAAGGCGGTATCGAGCAGTTCGCTGTTCGGAATGTCGGGATCGGCCTGCGAGGTACGCGGGAAGTCGGCCAGATTGGCGCGATAGATGATCTCCGTCGTCTGGCGGGCGGCCAGGAAGTCATTGCCGATCTGGACCTGGACCGGCAGCGAGCCGGCGATATTGCCGGTCTGCGGATCGATCGGCAGGCCCTTCAGGAAGTAGCCGCCACCATTGACCAGGAAGCCGTTGCGGTCCTGCTCGAAATCGCCGCGACGGGTATAGCGGTCGACGCCGGAGAACACCGGATTGCCGTCGATGAAGTCGACCTGGTCCTCGACGACGAAGAAGCCGTCGCCATTGATCGCCATATAGGTCGGCACCGAGGCGTTCTGGATATCGCCCTCGACGGTGTTGGTGGGGCGGGAATTGGCCTGCACCGCGCCCGAGGTCTGGCGCCACCAGGGCAGATCGGAAACCAGATCGGTGAAGCTCGTATCGGTCCGCTTGAAGCCCGGCGTCTGGGCGTTCGATATGTTGCCGGAAATATGCTGAAGCGCCGTCGACTGTCCGCGCAATCCGCTGATCGCGGTGGTCATCGCCCCGAAGATACCCATTCCTGTCTCCCGCCAAACGCAAGTCCTATTCGTGGCGGGTGCCATTCAACCATCGTGCCAAATGCCTAGATGACTGTTTTCGCTTGCCTTTTCTGCTGACGGCTGTCGTGCCGGACGGCCGGTCGCGGCACTCTCTGCCGGGGCGGGGGCAAAAGCTGCCGGGCCGGTAACAAGATGTTCGCTTTCTTATCTGTCGAACGTAAACGTCTCGCCGACGCGAAAAGCGCCGCCGTCGAGCAGGAGGCGGTCCATCGCCACCCGGTCGCCGCCAAGCCGGAACCGGTTGACGCTCGCGGCCACGCCGCGCCGCCGGTTCGACAGCGTTCCGGCGGCGATCAGGTGGACGGTGCGCCCATCGAGCGGAAACGTCGTCACCGAGGGGACATGCGTGTGCCCGGTGAGCACGAAATCGGCGCCGGCCCGCGCGAGCGCCCGCAGGGCCGCATGTCCGCCACGGGTCCGCCCGGCGACGGGCCCCTCGGCGTCGTCGATCAGCGGGTGATGGCAGACCACGAAGCGCCAGCCGCCGGGATCGTCCGCCGACAACAGGGTCAGGACCGGGTTGAGATGGCGCGGGTCGATCGCGCCCAGCGACCAGTCAGAGCGCCATTGGAAGCCATGCGCGCTGCGCAGCGGCACGACGAGCGCCTTGGCGTTGCGGAAGGCGGTGCTGAACCCGCCGAGGCTGCGCTGATAGCGCCGGAAGGGCCCGCGCAGACGTGACAGGAGATTGAGGCCCGGCGCGTCGTGATTGCCCGGCGTCGACACGACCGGCAGGTCGAGGCGCGCCAGCCAGTCGCGGGCGCGGGCGAATTCGTGGCGCCGGCCAAGCTGGGTCAGGTCGCCGGACACCACGACCAAATCAGCGGGATAGGCGGCGAGATGGGCTTCGAGCGCCTTGAGCGCCTGGCGATCCTCGCGGCCGAAATGGATATCCGACATATGGACGATGTCCATTCAGCCGATCTCCCCGATCCCCCAGACATGGCCGGCATCCTCGACGGCGACGATGGTTTCCGACGGTCCGAGGCGCACCAGCTCGCCGTCCAGCAGGGCCGGGATCGGCGCATCGGCGCGCACCTCGATCGCGTCATGCTGCGAGATCGAGACATGATCTGACTGGCGCCACTGGCCGATCAGTTCCCAGGCGCCGATCTCGACGGCCTCCAGCATGCTGCGCGCGGTGAAGGCGGCGATTTCGAACATGCCGGACGGCGCATTGGGGCCGGCCACGGTTTCCGTGTTGATGAGCAAGACGGTGGCCGGCGCGGGCGTCCCGCCAGGATCGTGGCCATCGCCGAGCGGATGAAACGTCACCTCGTGGTCGAAGGCGGCCCGCACCGCCGTGCCGGCATGTTCCAGGGCCTCCTTCAGAAAGCCGTGGCGAAAGGCTTCGCGGCTTTCGGCCAGAAGCGCCGGGCCGCCGAGCTGGGCCACCAGATAGAATTGCCGGTCGCCGATCCGGCCGCCCGGCACGGTCGAGAAGGACGGGCTGTCGAGCGCCCGCGCCAGCACGTCCCGCCAGGGCGCATCGGGCAGCACGGCCTTGGGCAACCAGTTCAGCGTGCCGCCCGGCAGCGGCAGAACCGGACAGTCGACCTGCTGCAGCACGGCCGAATGGGTGCCGTCGCCGCCGAGCGAGATCACCGCGTCCGGCGCGCTGGCCCGCATGTCGGCGAGCCCGTCGCCGGCCGCGTCGGCGAAGGCATGGATGCTGGTGACGTCATAGCCGCGTTCCCGGCACGCCGTCGCGATGTCCTGGCCGTCAGACGGGCCGGCGCCGCCGGAATGCGGGTTCACCACGATGGCGATGCGTCGCGGCATGTCTCTCGTTCTGTCGGGTCGCGCGGACATGGTCCTCCCGGAACTGTTTGGCATCCGCCAGCGCCTCAGCGGCGGAGTTGTACATAGATCTGCCCGAGCACCAGCGGGATCAGGCTGAACCCGAGGATCACGCCCCACAGTTCCAGGGTGGGCGGAACGATGGCGAGCGGGATCTGGACCACCGGCACATAGACCGCGACGACCAGAAGCGCCACGCACAGAACGAGCGCGCCCCACACCCATTTGTTGCGCGTGATCTCGTTGACGAACATCCCTTCCTGCGGATTGCGCATGCTGAAGACATGCCAGAGCTGGGCCAGCGCGATGGTCAGGAAGGCCACCGTCGCCGCCTCGACATCGGTCATGCCATAGCCGAACAGCGCGACGGCGAAGGCGGCCAGCGACGACAGGCTGATGAAGATGCCGAACAGCGCCACGCGTTGCCAATGTCGGCTCGCGAGGATCGGCTCGTCGACGGGTCGCGGCGGGTGGTTGGCGATATCCGGATTGCCCTTGCTGGTGGCCAACGCGAAAGCGGGGAACACATCGGTCACCAGGTTGAGGAACAGGATCTGCAGGGGCAGAAGCGGCAGCGGCCAGCCGAGCAGCAGCGCGATCGCGATCAGCAACACCTCGCCGAGATTGCACGACAGGAGAAAGACGCAGAACCGGCGGATGTTCTCGAAGATGATGCGGCCTTCGCGGATCGCGTAGACGATGGTCGAAAAGGCATCATCGCGCAGCACGATATCCGCCGCCTCGCGGGCGATATCGGTGCCGCGCTGGCCCATGGCGATGCCGATATCGGCCTTTTTCAGCGCCGGCGCGTCGTTCACCCCATCGCCGGTCATGGCGACGATCTCGCCGCTGTCCTGAAACCCGGACACGAGGTCGAGCTTCTCGGACGGCGTGACGCGCGCATGGACGGCATCGCCATGGCGGTCCGGATCGAAGCCGACGCTGGCGGCGATGGCGCGCGCGGTGGCGGGATGATCGCCGGTCACCATGACCACATGCACGCCCGCCGCATGACAGGCGTCGACGGCGGCCGGGATGTCGCTGCGCGGCGGATCCTGCAACGCGATGACGCCGAGCAGCGTCAGATCGTCGTAAGGGGTGACCTCGCGGGCCACGCCGGTGCCGTTCGCCACCGCGATCAGGCGGTAGCCGTCGGCGGCGAGCGCCGCGACGGACCGTTCCAGGGCCTCCCGGCGCGCCGCGTCGAAGGCTTCGGCGCCATGGGGCGTCGCGATCCGGGAGACATGCGCCAGCACCGCTTCCGGCGCGCCCTTGACGGCGGCCAGGATGTCGTCCTCGGCGTTACCATCGGCCGCGCCGCGATGGATCGTCGCCATCATTCTGAGGCTCGGATCGAAGGCATGCTCGATGAGGCGGGGATGGGTGGCGGCGTTGGCGGCCCGGTCGATCCCGGCGCGGTCGGCGGCTTCGAGCAGCGCGACTTCCATCGGATCGCCCGACCCCATGCCGGTTTTGCCGTCATAGGTGGCGTTGACGCAGAGCGCGGCGGTTTCGAGCAGCCGGCCCAATACCGGCTGTGTCCCGGCGGCGCCGGCATCTTGCTCGACCCGGTCCATGGTGACGACGCCGTCGGCCGTCAGCACCTGGACCGCGCGCATCTTGTTTTCGGTCAGCGTGCCGGTCTTGTCGGTCAGGATGACGGTGGTGGCGCCCAGCGTTTCAACGGCGCCGAGGCTCTTGACCAGGGCGTTGCGCTCCGCCATCCGCAGCATGCCGAGCGCCAGCGCCAGGGTGGCGACGATCGGCAGGCCCTCGGGGATCGCGGCGACCGCGAGCGCGATCGCGGCCTGCGCCATCTGGAGCACGGGCTGGCCGGTCCAGATGCCGAGTGCCGCGAGCGCCAGCGCGATGACGATGGTCAGCCAGACAAGTTGCTGGGCTAGCGCTTCGAGCCGGTCTTCCAGCGGCGAGCGGCCCGATGCGGCATGTTCGACGAGATCGGCGATCTTGCCCAGTTCGGTCGCCGTGGCGGTGGCGAAGACCACCGCTTCGGCCGCGCCATTGGTCAGGCCGGTGCCCTTGAACAGAAGCGACCGCCGGTCGTGGATCTTGGCGGCTTCGGGCACCGGATCGGGCGCCTTGCCGACGGGCACGGATTCACCCGTCAGCGCCGATTCGTCGGCCATCAGATTGGAGGCGGTGACGATGCGCAGATCGGCGGGCACCCGGTCGCCGGCTTCCAGCACCACGATGTCACCGGGCACCAGGTCTTCCGCCGGCAGGTCGCGCACGACACCGTCGCGCCGCACGCGGGTGGTTTCGACGTCGAGCTTCCTGAGCGCCTCCATCGAACGCACCGCGCGTTCCTCGGCGACGAAGCCGATGACCGTATTGATGACGATCACGATGGCGATGGCGGCCGCTTCGACCCAATTGCCCATGACGATCGACAGCGCCATGGCGGCGCCAAGGAGCGCGACCACCGGGCTCGCCAACTGACGTATCAGAAGCGTCCACAGCGACACGCGCTGGACCTCTTCGAGCCGGTTTGGGCCGTATCGGGCCAGTCGCCCGGCGGCCTCGGCCGCCGACAGCCCGGCCTCGCGGCTGACCTGCCAATGTGCGAGGGTCGCCGCCGCCGGCAGCGCATGGAAGGACGGCCGGTCCGCCGTCGCGAGGGTGTGGCCGGCGTCTTCGGTCACGCGGTCTCCCATTCGATGTCGGCCGCCCGATCGATGCCGCAAGCACGGATCACGGCCCGCGCGGCGGCGGCGCGCCAGATGTCGTGGCGGCTCGTTTCGGACACTTTCATGACAGTGGCATGTCACGCGGCGGACGCCAAATGTGTCGCACCGAATCGAAACAGGCCGTATAGGCCCCATATTCACGTCAGATCCCGCCAACGCCCGCGACATGCCGCCATGACCAGCCCTTCCGATCCCGAAAGCCTGCCCAAGCCCGTGGCCAAGAGGTGCGAGACCATGGCCGATGTGCGCCGCGAGATCGACCGGCTCGACCGGGCGCTGGTGCGGCTGATGGCCGAGCGGCTGCGCTATATCGAGGAGGCGGCGCGGGTGAAACAGACGCGCGACAGCGTGCGTGATCCGGCCCGCATCGAGGATGTGGTGGCGAAGGTGCTCGCCGAAGCCGATCGGCAGGGGCTGGCGCCGGAAGTGGCCGAACCGGTCTGGCGGCTCTTGATCGAGCGCTCCATCGCCCATGAATATGTCCGCTTCGACGCCGACAAGGCCACCCGGCCCTGACTTCTTGTCCCGACCTCCGCCTGTTCAAGCCGTGCCATCCATGACCAGCTACCGCAATTCGGACCCCCGGCCGCCGATCATGGCGGGAACGCCGCCACCGCCCGACCAGCGCGTCCCTCTGATCGACTGGGACCGGCCGCCCTGGAACCGCTGGACGTTCCAGAACATTCGCCAGATCCTGCCGACCGCCGAGGTGTGGCGCGGCAACGGGCCGGTGCGCGATCTGCCGGAGGACCGGCGTGCCCTCGGCGACATCGCGTTCAAGACCGCCGACGGGGCGGAAATGACCGTCGCCGGTATGCTGGACACGACCTATGGCGACGGCTTCATCGTCCTGAAGGGCGGCCGGGTCGTGCATGAGAGCTATCACAACGGCATGGACGCCCGCTCGCCGCATCTGTCGCAATCGGTCGCCAAATCGGTGACGGCGATGAGCGCCGGCGTGCTGGTCGGCCAGGGCCTGCTCGATCCGCTGGCGCCCCTGACCGACTATCTGCCCGAACTCGCCGACACCGCCTATCGCGGCGCCACCCTGCGCCATGTCCTCGACATGACGAGCGGGGTGCGGTTTTCCGAGGATTATGACGATCGCTATTGCGATATCGGCGTGCTCGACATCACGTCGGGATGGAAACCGGCGCCGGACGGCACGCGGCGGGCGGATTTTCCCGATTGCGTCTTCGACCAGATCCTGACGCTCGATGAGGCCGAGGCCGAGCACGGCGCGCGCTTTCTCTACCGCTCCATCGAGACCGACGTCCTGGCCCATTGCATGGAGCGCGCGGCGGGCAAGCGGCTGCCGGTCATCGTCGGGGAGACCCTGTGGTCGGGCATCGGGGCCGAGAACGACGCCTCGTTCACGGTCGATTCAGCGGGCTACGGCCTCGCCTGCGGCGGGTTCAACGCCACCTTGCGCGACTATGCCCGCTTTGGGCTTCTGGTGCTTGAAGGCGGCGCGTGGAACGGCCGCCAGGTCGTGCCGGACGCGTGGATCGACGACACGTTTTCAGGCGATCACGGCCTGTTCAACGATGCCGGCCGCGACGTGTTTCCGAACGGCTGCTACCGCAACCAGTTCTGGATCGCGGATCGCGACCGGATGACGATCCTGGCGCGTGGCGTGTTCGGCCAGATGATCTTCATCTCGCGTGATCTCGACCTCGTCGTGGTCAAGCTGTCGACCTGGCCGGAATTCCGCAATCCCGGCTTCGAGGATCTCACCTTGCGCGCCATCCGAGCGATCGCCGCGGCGCTGTGAGCCTGCAACCGCGTCGCCGGCCGCACTCGCAACGGCCATGGCCGCTCGCCTGGGGCCATCGGTCGCGCCGGCGTGACTTGTCGCCGCCCATCTCCTGGCGTTAGGCTCTTTTAATCATTCCAGAATGGAATAAGCCCAGATTGGAATGAGGGTCGCCCATCCGCGCGCTTGTCTTGGCGGGGGCGCGGCCAAATGCCCGGCAATGGATGCGTTTCGGGGGCGAAACGGAGCATGAGCCAAGCGACGCGGCGCGGACGATCCCCGTCTACAACCCAAACGCGCCGCGCGACGTATATCTGACAGGCACCCGACGCAGTTTGGCGCGCCGGTGGCTCATCATCGACAAAGGGAGTTCGAACGTGAGACAATTCTTGGTCGCAGCAGCCATCACGCTAATGGGGTCAACCGGCGCCTTCGCCATTGATGGCGGCGATCCGGCAACGGGGGAACAGAATTTCCGCCAGTGCATGGCCTGCCATCAGGTCGGCCCAACCGCCGTCAACGGCGTCGGCCCGGAACTGAACGGCATCATCGGCCGTCCGGTCGCGTCCGTCGCGGGCTATGCCTACAGCCCCAACCTGACCGCCAAGGCGGCCGAGGTCGGCGACTGGAGCGAAGAAACCCTGATGGAATATCTGGCCGATCCGACGACCTTCATCGGCGGACCGTCCAAGATGCCGATGCGCTATCCGGACGAGCAGTTCCGGCGCGATGTCCTGGCCTATCTGGCGCAGTTCGACGCGTCGGGCGCCAGCACGCAGTAAGCGCACCGCGTAACCATCCGCACGATATGAAAAAGCCTCCCGATCATTCGGGAGGCTTTTTCCTTGCGGGTCATATCGGCGTCAGATTGGGGCCGCGTCGATGCCGCCGAGGTCGATCAGGCGGCGATGCCACACCAAAACACGTGTCACGCGGCGATGCGGGCCCGCTGCTCCAGCGCCATGCCGGGCTTGGTGAAGACGATCGTCGCTTCGCCGAGCAGGATGCCGAACTTGCGCACCTTGGCTCGGTTGATCATCACGCCGTCACCCTGGAGATAGAAGCGATCGTCGAACTGCACCCGCAAAGTGCGCCCGCCGATATCGAGATCGAAGCCGTAGCGCCAGGCGAAGGCGCGTCCCTCGACCTGACCGCGCGCGGTGCCGACGACGCCGTCGGCGGTGCCCTCATAGACCCCGTCGCCGAGAATGCGGATATGCCAGGTCCGCGTTTCCTCCGCGCCGTCGTCATAGACGAAGTCCTCGCGCAAGGTCAGCTTGTCGCCCTCGACGGTGCCGGTCATCAGCACGCGGAACTGGCGCTTGAGCTGGCCGAAGCGGTCCTGGAAGACACCCCAGGCGACCGCCGACCCCTCGAAATAGTCCTCGAGACGCAGCCTGTCGCTCCAATCGGGCTTGGCGCCATCGCGCCCCATCACATCGTCGCGCATCGTCGTCATGTCCCTTTAGTTCAAGCCGCCCGAGGGCACCGGTCGACATCGCGCTTCGGTACCTTCGGCGGCGGTAAACGGAAAAGACCGTCAACCCGAATTGACGCCTCATCTTGTCAAAAACACCTTATGTTACCTACCCTTACGTCTCCGTTCCCCCGATCGATCACTGCGGCGCCGATAAAACTGCATGTCGAATTGTTCCAAAATTCAGCGATCCGCCGCCGCCCTGCGCCAGGCGAGGCGGACGAGATCGGCGAGATGGGCGGTGAAGGCGAGCAGCAGCCAGATCGCCACGAGCCCGGCCGGCCCGCCGGTCAGCGCGGTCCTCAGCGCGAGCAGGAGACAGGCGCCGGAGAGCGCATTGGCCAGAATATCGGCCGGCCGGATCGGGCCGCCACGCCGCCGCCACAGCCAGATCACCAGGAGTTCCAGCGCCAGGACAGCGAGCACGATATCGACGGCGCGGCCGGTGTGGATCAGATCCGTCAGGAGATCGGGCATGGGCTTTCAGAACGGCGCGTTGAGCCGCACCACGGCATAGTTCAGCCCGATCGCATAGGAGACCCAGGCGAGATAGGGCACGAGCAGCCAGGCGGATAGTTTCGCGAAACGCGCCAGGAACAGGATCATCACCGCGATCGACAGCCACAGCACGGCCGCTTCGTGCAGCGCCCAGTCCGGTCGCTTGAGATAGAAGAACAGGAAGCTCCAGAACACGTTCAGAAGTCCGTTCAACGCGAACAGGCTGACCACCCAGTCGCGCTCCACATCGTCGGGCGCGGCGCGCCAGGCAAGTGCTGCCGACAGCCCCCACAGGCCGAAGATCGCGGTCCAGGCCGGCACGAAGATCCAGCCCGGTGGCTGCCAGCTCGGCTTGCTGAGAAGCTGATACCACGGGCCGAGATCGGTGACCGACGTGCCGAGCGTCGCCACCAGAAGGGCCGCGAGCGCACCGCTCGTATAGGCGAGCCACGGGCTTGGACGGAACGCGGTCATGCCGGGTCAGGTGGTGGCGATGCCGAACAGGTGGGCGAGGTCCTTGAAGAAGATCTTTACGTGCGCGGTTGGTTTGCGGCGCACGAGCTTCTTGTTCATGTAAGCCTGCCAGGTCAGGCGCTGAACGTCGGGATCGTCGCACATCTTGACGAAGCGTTCGCGGCGATTGTCGTTGCAGTACCAGAAATACTGCATGATGCCGAGGATCCAGAAGACCCGGCCGTGATCCTTCATGAAGGCCTTGCGCGCGGTGGCCAGCGCGCGCGCGTCGCCGGTCTTGAGGAACAGATCGGCCGCAGCGGCCGACAGCCGCCCGCCGAGCATGGCGTAGTAAATGCCCTCGCCCGAGGCCGGCGCCACGACGCCCGCGGCATCGCCGGCGAGGATCACGTCGCGGCCATTGTCCCACCGGCGCAAGGGTCTCATCGGGATCGGCGCGCCCTCGCGGCGCACCGTGCCATAGCCGTCGAGGCCCGACGCCTTGCGCAGGCTCGCGACCGAGCCGCGCAGCGAAAAGCCCTTGTTCGCGCTGCCCGTTCCGACGCTCGTCTTGGCGCCATGGGGAAACACCCAGCCATAGAAGTCGGGCGACACCTTGCCTTGATAATAGACGTCGCAACGCTCGGCGCCGAACTTGGCGTCGAGATCGTCATTGGCCGGCGACTCGATGATCTCGTGATAGGCGAAGACGCATTTGACATTGCCCGCCCCGCGCACGGTCTGCTTGCCGAGCCGCGAGCGGGCGCCGTCGGCGCCGATGATGCAGCGCGCGCGCACCCGGCCAAGCGGCGCGTCGTCGGGCGCGCCCTTTTCGCGATAGGTGAGGACGGCGGTGCCATCGGCATCGCGCTCGACGGTCTCAAAGGTGGCCGTCAACCGCTCAGCGCCCGAGCGTTCGGCGCGGTCGCGCAAGAATTCGTCGAAGACGTCGCGATCGACCATGCCCACGAAACCGCCCTCGATCGGCATGTCGACGGTCTTGTCGGAGGGCGCGATGATGCGCGCCGAGCGGATCTTGGCGACCAGAAGATCGTCGGGAATGTCGAAATCGCGGATCAGGCGCGGCGGAATGGCGCCGCCACACGGTTTGATTCGGCCGGCCTTGTCGATCAGCAGGACCGACCGACCGGCACGTGCCAGATCATTGGCCGCGGTCGCCCCGGACGGGCCGCCACCAACCACGACGATGTCATAGATTTCCTGGCTCGGCATGGCTTCGGATCCTCAGTTTCCGGCGCCGGCGATATAGCCGTCGCCCGCAAGGTTCATATGTCCGCGTCGGCGCGGCTGATCTACGCCGGCGACCCGCAGAGCGAGAAGCGCGGCGACGAGGAACAACACAGCCTCGCCGGCGAAGACGATGGAATAGGCGGCCTCGACGGCGGCCACGAGTGCGCGCGTGACGTCGATGGCCACGGTGCCGAGGAAGCCGCCAATGCCGAAGGCGATGGCCTGCGCCGCGCCCCAAATACCCATGCGCAAGCCCTCGCGGGATTCGCGGCCGCGACGCGCCAACCCCATCATCGAGCCGATGGCGGCCACCGCGAAGGCGCCATTGGCGACGCCGAGCGCGAACACATTGGCCTGTAGCGGCCAGCCCGGCCCGACAAGCCCGGCCATGGCCAGGCCGAACAGCGCGACGGCCGATGCGATACAGCCGCCGATGGTCCACGTCTTGAGCGAGCCGATGCGCACGCCGCCGATGCCGGCGCCGGCCAGCGCGACGAGGATCATGCCGAGCAATACCCCGCCATGCTGAACCCCGGCGAGCTTGGTCGATTCGCCGGGCGTCATGCCGAAGATCATGCCGGCAAAGGGTTCGAGGATCAGGTCTTGCGCGCTATAGGCCAGCATGGAGGCGAAGACGAAGACCGCGAAGCGGCGCGCCTCCGGTTCGCCCCAGACCTCGCGCAACGCCTCGACGAAAGCGGGCTTGTCGGCCGACGCGGCCGCCCGGGCGGCTGGATCGGGCCGCCCTTCGACGCCGATCACGGCGACGACCGTCAGCAGGATGGCGGCGAGCGACACGACCGACGTGACGGCGACGAGGCGTTCGGGGCTGTAAGGGTCGAGCCAGCTTCCGGCCACGGTGGCGGTGACCACGAAGCCCGCGATCATCATGACCCAGACGATGGTCGCCGCCGGTGCCCGGCGGCCGGCATCGACGCGGGTGGCCAAAAGCACCAGAAGCGAAGTGCCGGCCGCGCCGACGCCCATGCCGATCAGCGTGAAGGCGAAAAGGGCGAGCGCGATGCCGCCCCAGGTCGAACTCCCCATCCAGGCGGTCGCCAGCGCGGCGAGGATGCCGCCGAGCGCCAAAACGATCATCCCGCCGATGATCCAGGGCGTGCGCCGCCCGCCGACATCGGAGCCGTAGCCCCAGCGCGGCCGGAGCATCTGCACCGCGTAGTGCAGCCCGACGAGGAAGCCGGGCAGCATGGCCGGCAGCGCCAGTTCGACGACTATGACCCGGTTCAGCGTCGAGGTGGTCAGGACCACGATCGCGCCAAGCGCGGTCTGCACCAGGCCGAGCCGAACGATACCGACCCAGCCGAGGCCGCGCTCGGGGATCGCGACCGGGCTCATCACGCGGCCCCCACGCCACGCACCGCGAAGGCGGCGACGAGCATGCCGAGCACATAGAGCGTGACGCCGGTCGCATTGTAATAGGCGGCATATTCCTTGGGCTTGGCGAGGAGCTTTTCGGTATCGAACAGATATCTCACCATCATCCAGACCTGGACGACGAGGAAGACGAGAATGATCGCGGCATGCAGCGGCTTGCCCCAGCTCACCAGAAGGCCGATGACGATGATCTGCGGCACGGCCATGACGATGGCCGCCAGACGCGCCGCGCCCGGCACGCCGAGTTGCACCGGCAGCGAGCGCACGCCCATGCGCCGGTCGCCCTCGACGGCCTTGAAGTCGTTCAGCGTCATGATGCCGTGTGCGCCGATCGAATAGAGCACCGCCAGCGTGATGATCTGGGGCGTCGGAAAGGCCGCCATCATGACGGCGGCGCCGGTGAACCAGGGCAGGCCCTCGTAACAGGCTGCGACCGCGCTATTGCCCCACCAGCCGTTTTCCTTGAGCCGGATCGGCGGCGCCGAATAGGCCCAGGCCAGTACCAGGCCGATGATCGCGGCTCCGAACACCCATGGTCCGAGGGCCCAGGCGACGACGAGCGACAGCCCGGTCCAGATCACCGCGACGTAAAGCCCCCAACGGCCCGGCACGCGGCCCGACGGGATCGGCCGATCCGGCTCGTTGATCGCATCGACATGCCGATCGTACCAGTCATTGATCGCCTGGCTCATGCCGCAGACCAGCGGCCCGGCCAGGACCATGCCGGCCAGCATCAGCATCCAGTTGTCGGTGATCGAAACGCCCGAGGACACGACCCCGCACAAGAACGCCCACATGGGCGGAAACCAGGTGATCGGCTTGAGAAGCTCCAGGACGGCCGACAGCGCGGGCCGTTCGGTCCTGGCGACGAGGAGGGCTGTGCGTTCCATGGCCTAAACGTATGATTGACACTTCTGAGTGTCAATTTTGACTGACACCTGGAGAATGTCCATCCGCAGCTGTGCGGATCAGCAACGAAAAAGCCGGGAGATTATTGCCGTGAACGGGCCGTGGCACAGCCGCGCGCCGGATCCGGCATGCGACGGATATAGAAGAATGACTGGACGTGACCGGCTCTCGAAAAGGCACCTGCCCCTTCGAGACGACCCTACGGGCCTCTCGAAGATGGGCGACGGCCGCAGGCCCGTTCTTCAACAGCCCAATAGAAGCACTTTCGCGCGCTCGCCGTTACTCAAGCGTCTGCAGGCTATCGCTTTCGAACGCGAAACCGGGTTCCGCCGTCACCGCGACCTGACGGTCGTCATCCGCGTCGCCGTCGAGATCGCCGAGGCCGTAGCGGCGCAACTTGGAATAGAGGCTCTGGCGGCTCAGGCCGAGCACTTCGGCGGCCGACGCGCGGTTGTCGCTCGTCAGTTCGAGTGCGGCCTCGATGCAGAGACGCTCGATCATGTCGGTCGTCTCGCGCACCAGTTCGCGTAGCGGTACCCGTCCGACGAGGCTGGTGAACTGCTCGACGGACCGGGGCAAAGCAGGCGCGTCGGCGGCATTGTCGGTATCGAGCGCGCGCTGATCGGGCTGGATGGTGAAGCCGAAACACGTCCTATCGCCGTCGAATACCGAGACCGCCGACACTACGACGTCTTCATTGGTGCCGTATTCGCCGCGCAAAAGCGTCGACAGGCCGCGCAGGCTGCCATGGTCGCGGAGCTGGGCGAGGATCGCGGGAAAATCGACGCCGGACCGGCCGAGCCAGGTGTCGATCGGCCGGCCGCGCACCTGTTCTTCGGTGGCGAACTGGGTCAGGTCGAGAAAGGCGGTATTGGCCAGCAGGATGTGGCCGGCATCGTCGGTGACGACGAAGCCGTCGGGCAGCTTCTCGACGATCTTGGACAACCTGTCGCGCACGGCATCCATCGGCGCCGGGTCATGGCCATTGCCGGTCCAGTGCAGGCGGACGAGGAAGTGCGACGCCCCTTCCTGGCGGAAGATCGAGGCCGAGACCATGAGTTCGCGATTGTCGCCGTCGAGCCGGGCGGCGACATGTTCGATGTCGCTGGCGGTGCGCACCGCCGTCAGCAGGTCGCCGACCCGGGCGGCGCTGTCGCCATCGAAGAGTTCGAGCAGGAACCGGCCGGCGATCCGCTTCGCCGTCTGCGGTCCGAGCAAGCGCATCGCGGCCGGATTGGCCTCGACGACGCGCTGGCTCGCGGCATCGACGATGAGGACGGCTTCCGAGGCGACCTGGAACAGAAGCCGGTAGCGGGTTTCGGCGCTGCGCAGGCGGGCATATTCCCGCTCCATCGACTGCTGGGCCGAGACGAGGCGCTGTTGGATGTCGGCGATCGATCTCAGATCGCGGCCGATGGCGACAACGCCCGCCTTGCCGTCGCCGATCCGCACCGCCGTATAGCGCACCGGAAGGTCGGGGCGATCGTCCATTGTGTGGTTGATCTGGCGCCAGCGCGTCGGCGTGCCGTTCAGCGCCTGATCGAGCAGTTCCTCGACCTTGACCCGGCTCTCGGCGGTGACGAGGTCGACCCAGGGCCGGCCAATCCAGGCGCGCACCTCCTCGGCGATGTCGCCCGTCTCGACGGTGGCGACGTCGAGGACACGGCCGTCACGGTCGAGAACGAGCGCGACATCGGCGGCGGCCGCGATCAGTTCGGCCGCCGCATCGGCGTCGAGATCGCCGATAACGCGCTCCGGCGCGTTGAAACGTGCCGTCTGGGTCCGAGTCACAACGGTTTCCATTGCCCGGCTGCACTCTCCTCCCCGCAGACGACGTCAGCATCGTGCTGGCATCAGGCTCACGAGGTTATGCGCCTGCGAGACCGCGTGGCGGCCGTCAGCGGCTGTTGCATCGGCGCCGATCTGGGCCGACAGATGAGGTCGATCGGTAAACACCGGCCCCCCTACCATGATCCGAATGTCACGGTTCAGGGAATCGCGCTTAATGTCGCGGATGAGAGCGGCCAGTTCGTCAAGCATGGAATCGGAACTGATCGACAGACCGCAGACTAAAAAGCGCTGGCCGCGCACCATGTCAACCAGATCCTCGCGGCAACCGATGATCCTGGCCCAGACATCCCAGCCCGCGCGGCGGAAGAATTCCTCGACCATGAGAATGCCCAGCGTGTGCTGCTCGCCCGGCATCGGCGCCAGGAGAATCGGCAGATCCTGGTCGCGATGCTCGACCTCGTTGCCGAAGGCCGGCGCGAATTCGTGCAGCAATTGCTGCAGCCGCGACAGGCCGAGCGTGACCTCGGCGAAATCGTAGATATCGGCCGTCCAATAGTCGCCGAGCTGCCTGGCGGCCCCGCTAAACAGATCGAGCAGGATCTTTTCGAGCGAGGCGCCCGAGGCGCGCAGCCCGTGCACGAAGGAGCGCGCCGCGCAATCGCTGTCGCGCACCAGGAGCCTGGCGAAGGCCTCGACATCGTCGCCGAGGATCGGTGGTTCGGCGGGATCCTGCACCCGTCGTTCGGCGAGACTCTTATGGACCAACATCAAGCGGGGAATGATCTCGCCTTCGACCGTGCGCGCCAGACGGGATCGCCACAAGGTCTCCGCGCCCGTGTCGATACCGGTGTCGATCCCCGCGTCGATGGCGGCGGCGCGCCGACCCGCCTCGGGCCTGAACTCGACATGGCCATTGCCGGCATGCGTGCCGGCACCCATACCGGCCGGCCGGCCGCGCGGGGCGCCGCCGGCGGCGTGACTACTCGTTCTCGCACCAGGAACATTGAAAGACATCGACAGCCTCCTCCCTTGGCAGTCCAGGAAGGCTGGAGGCGGCGACCGCCGGCGCGATGGCCCGGCAATACCGGGGCCCGGCGTGGCCGGCTTCTTCTTGGTTAGGAAGCCTTGGGTTCCAGACCTATTCCAATATTCAACCAAAGCGCGACCCGTTCGACGATAGCAGTGCTACTTACATCCGCCCGACGGGGGATTCCGGGGGCCTCGCGGCACGGTCGGATCATATGAACCGGTTTCGACAGGAGTGTAAATAGATTTTGACGTAGCGCATGTCCAACTTGTTTGACACCTGTTTAGGTGAGCCCTAGATTGAAGCCAATCAAAGGGAGGAACAGGCCGGGTCATGCAGGGTGGAGCCGATAATCATCGCGACACGGCGCGGCTGGATGCTCCGGCGCACGGGCTGGCGCGGCGGTCGCGGACCGGGCGGGCGCCCCTCTACACGCCCGAACAGCGGGCGCGGCGCGACACGAGCCCCTGGACCCTGGTGCAAGGCATTCTCGCACCTCTGCAATTTCTGGTTTTCCTGATCAGCCTCGCCCTGGTGATCCGCTATCTGTGGACCGGCGACGGTTTCTGGCTGGCGACGGCGTCGGTCGTGCTCAAGACGCTGGTGCTCTATGTCATCATGATCACCGGCGCGATCTGGGAGAAGGTCGTCTTCGGCAAGTATCTCTTCGCCGACGCCTTCTTCTGGGAAGACGTGTTCTCGATGCTCGTCCTGGCGCTGCACACGGCCTATCTGGCCGCCGTGTTCGCCGGCTGGGGCACGGGCCGGGAACAGATGCTCCTCGCGCTCGCGGCCTATGCGGCCTATGTCGTCAACGCGGCCCAGTTCGTCCTGAAGCTGCGCGCCGCCCGCCTCGACAGCGCACGCAACACAGGCCCCGACCGTCATGAAGACGGCCTGAACGCGACGCCGGGCCTGGAGGCGGCCCGATGAGCAGCGCGACGAGCACCGCCCTGCCGATCCGCAACGGCGTCGCCAGTAATGGCACGGCATCGCTGAACGGCACGGAAAACAGCACGGCGCCGGGCTGCCTCGACGCGCCCGTGCTGCGCGAGCGCGGCCAGCGCGAAGTGTTCTGCGGGCTGACCGGCATCGTCTGGCTGCACCGCAAGATCCAGGACGCCTTCTTCCTGATCGTAGGCTCGCGCACCTGCGCCCATCTCATGCAGTCGGCGGCCGGCGTGATGATCTTCGCCGAGCCGCGCTTCGGCACCGCGATCATCGAGGAGCGCGATCTCGCCGGCCTCGCCGACGCCAATGAGGAACTCGACCGGGTCGTTGGCGAATTGCTGGCGCGACGGCCCGATATCAGGCTGTTGTTCCTGGTCGGCTCCTGCCCATCCGAGGTCATCAAACTGGATCTCAAGAAGGCCGCCCAACGCCTGTCGCAATCCTATGCGCCGGACGTGCGCATCCTGAACTATTCCGGCAGCGGCATCGAAACCACCTTTACCCAAGGCGAGGATGCCTGCCTCGCCGCGCTTGTGCCGGAACTGCCCGATGCGACGGATGACGCGCCATCCCTCCTCGTCGTCGGCGCGCTGGCCGATGTGGTCGAGGACCAGTTCCAACGCCTGTTCGATCAGATGGGCCTGTCGCGCGTCGCCTTCCTGCCGCCGCGCACCTCCGACGCGCTGCCGGCGGTTGGCCCGAATACGCGGTTTCTGTTGGCCCAGCCCTTCCTCGGCGATACCGCGCGGGCGCTCGAAGCGCGCGGCGCAACGCATCTGCCGGCCGCCTTCCCGCTCGGCGCGGAAGGCACGACGCTGTGGCTCAAGGCGGCCGCCGATGCGTTCGGCATCGACGAGATGACCTTCCGCGCGGCGACCGCGCCGGGCCGCGAACGGGCTCAGCGTGCCGTTGCGCCGTTCCGCGAGGATCTCGCCGGAAAGCGCATCTTCTTCTTCCCCGATTCGCAGCTCGAGCCGCCGCTGGCCCGGTTCCTCAACCGCGAGATCGGCATGGATCTGGTCGAGGTCGGCACGCCCTATCTGCATCGCCAGCATCTCGCCGAGGAACTGGCGCTGCTGCCGGCCGGTACCCGGCTGAGCGAGGGCCAGGATGTCGAGAAGCAGCTCGACCGCTGCCATGCCGACCGGCCCGACATCGTGGTCTGCGGGCTCGGCCTCGCCAATCCGCTGGAAGCCGACGGCATGACGACGAAATGGGCGATCGAGCTCGTCTTCACCCCGATCCAGGGCTACGACCAGGCCGGCGATCTCGCCAATCTGTTCGCCCGCCCGCTCGACCGCCACACCAGGCTTCAGGTTTAGGGGCGCCGTGATGCAACTGACCGTCTGGACATATGAAGGCCCGCCGCATGTCGGCGCGATGCGCGTCGCGACCGGCATGACGGGCGTGCATTACGTCCTGCACGCCCCGCAGGGCGACACCTATGCCGATCTCCTGTTCACCATGATCGAGCGCCGCGACCACCGCCCGCCGGTCACCTATACGACCTTCCAGGCGCGCGATCTCGGCGGCGACACGGCGGAACTGTTCAAGACCGCCGCCCGCGACGCCTATGAGCGCTTCAAACCCGACGCCATGCTGGTCGGCGCGTCCTGCACCGCCGAGCTCATCCAGGACGATCCCGGCGGCCTCGCGAAGGCGCTGCAACTGCCGGTCCCTGTCGTGCCGCTCGAACTGCCCTCCTACCAAAAGAAAGAGAACTGGGGCGCGTCGGAAACCTTCTACCACCTGACCCGCGCGCTGGCCGGCCCGTCCGCGCCGCCGCCGGGATCAGAGCGCCAGCCGAGGCCCGACGACGTCAAGCCGAGCTGCAATCTGCTCGGGCCGACCGCGCTCGGCTTCCGTCACCGCGACGACGTCACCGAGATCACCCGCCTGCTCGACATCCTCGGCATCGAGGTGAAGGTGGTCGCGCCAATGGCCTGCGCCCCGGCGGATCTCGCCAGGATCTACGAAGCCGATTTCAACGTCGTGCTGTATCCGGAGATCGCCGACACCACCGCCCGCTGGCTGAAGCGCGTCTTCAAGCAGCCGCACACCACCATCGTGCCCATCGGCGTCGGCGCGACGCGCGATTTCATCCGCGAAGTGGCCGAACTCGCCGGCGTCGATCCCGAACCGGCCCTGCAGCTCGAACCGCGACTGCCGTGGTATTCGCGCTCGGTCGATTCCACCTATCTGACCGGCAAGCGCGTCTTCATCTTCGGCGATGCCACCCATGCCATGGCGGCCGCCCGGGTGGCGCGCGACGAATTCGCCTTCGAGGTCGTCGGGCTCGGCACCTATAGCCGCGAATTCGCCCGCGACATGCGCGCATTGGCCCAGGAGTTCGGCCTCGAGGCGCTGATCACCGACGACTATCTCGAAGTCGAGCAGGCGATCTCCGACGCGCTGCCCGAACTCGTGCTCGGCACCCAGATGGAACGCCATATCGCCAAGCGGCTCGGCATTGGCTGCGCGGTGATCTCCGCGCCGGTACATGTCCAGGACTTCCCCGCCCGCTATTCCCCGCAAATGGGCTTCGAGGGCACCAATGTCCTGTTCGATTCCTGGGTCCATCCGCTGGTCATGGGGCTCGAGGAGCATCTCCTGGCGATGTTCCGCGAGGACTTCGAATTCAACGATCAGGTGGTGCCGTCCCATCTCGGCTTCGGCAAGCGCGTCAAGGATGACGAGGCCGATGCGCCCATCACGGCCGATGGCGCGACCGAAACCGCCGAACCGGTCGCGGCGACCGCGACGGACACCGCCCCCGGCGGGCCGATCATCTGGACGCCGGACGCCGAAAAGGAACTCAAGAAGATCCCCTTCTTCGTGCGCGGCAAGGCGCGCCGGAACACCGAGCGCTTCGCCGCCGAACGCGGCCTCGCGCCCATCACCGTGGACACGCTATACGATGCCAAAGCGCATTACAGCCGCTGACGCGACCGACCGACCGGGCGCCGTGCCGGAGGTCAGGATCACGATCCTGACGCTCGACAATCATGTCGCCAGCGTCGTCGACCGGGTCGGCCGCGACCTTGCCCGCGAGATCCCCGGCCTCCGGCTGACGCTGCACGCGGCCGCCGAATGGGACTCCAATCCCGACGCCCTGGCGGCCGCCCGCGCCGACATCGCCACCGCCCATATCATCGTCTGCACGATGATCTTCCTCGACGACCAGATCCGCACGATCCTGCCCGATCTTAAGGCGCGCCAGGACGATGCCGATGCCCTGGTGTGCTGCATGTCGGCGGGCGAGATCGTCCGGCTGACCCGGATCGGCCGCTTCCACATGGACGCGCCCTCGGGCCCGGCCATGACTCTCCTCAAGAAACTGCGCGGCAGCGCCAAGCCCGGCCAGAATTCCGGCGCCAAGCAGGTCGCGATGCTGAAGCGGCTGCCGCAGATCCTGCGCTTCATCCCCGGCAAGGCGCAGGATGTCCGCGCCTATTTCCTGACCCTGCAATACTGGCTGGCGGGGTCGGAGGAAAATGTCGCCAATATGATCCGGCTGCTGATCAGCCGCTATGCCTCCGGCCCCCGCGCCGTGTTGCGCGACAGCGTGAAGGCCGATCCGCCGGTGCATTATCCCGATACCGGGCTCTATCACCCGGCGATCCCCGAGCGTGTCGCCGAAACCCTCGACCGACTGCCGGGTGCCGCCAATGACAATCAAGGCACCGTCGGCCTGCTCGTCATGCGGTCCTATGCCCTGGCCGACAATACCGAACACTATGACGGCGTCATCAGAGCGCTCGAAGCGCGCGGCCTGCGGGTCGTGCCGGCCTTTGCCAGCGGGCTCGACGCGCGGCCCGCCATCGAGGCCTTCTTCATGGAGGACGGCCGGGCGACGGTCGACGCGGTCGTGTCGCTGACCGGGTTCTCGCTGGTCGGCGGGCCGGCCTATAACGATTCGCGCGCCGCCGAGGACATGCTGGCCCGGCTCGACGTGCCCTATGTCGCGGCCCATGCCATCGAGTTCCAGAGCCTCGAATCCTGGGGCGGATCCGATCGTGGGCTGATGCCGGTCGAAGCCACCATCATGGTGGCGATCCCCGAACTCGATGGCGCGACCGGCCCGGTCGTGTTCGGCGGCCGCGCAGACGCCAATGGCCGGACCTGCGACGGCTGCGACCGGCATTGCCGTTTCAAGTCCGGCGAGGGCGCCCGCGACATGCGGCTCTGCGCCGAGCGCGCCGATGTGCTGGCCTCCCGCGTCGGCAAGCTGATCGCGCTGCGCAAGGCGCGCAAGGCGGAGCGCAAAATCGCGCTCGTCCTGTTCAACTTCCCGCCCAATGCCGGCAATACCGGCACGGCGGCCTATCTGTCGGTCTTCGCCTCGCTGCACCGGCTGCTCGACGCCATGCGCGACGACGGCTATGACGTCGAGGTGCCCGACACCGTCGACGCGCTGCGCGAGGCGATCATCGGCGGCAATGCGGAGCGCCATGGCGCGCATGCCAATGTCGCCGCCGTCATCCCCGCCGACGACCATGTCCGCCGCGAACGCTATCTCGACGACATCGAGGCGCAATGGGGGCCGGCACCGGGCCGCCAGCAGTCGGACGGGCGCAACATCTTCGTGCTCGGCGCCCAGTTCGGCAATGTCTTCGTCGGCGTGCAGCCCGCCTTCGGCTATGAAGGCGATCCGATGCGGCTCCTGTTCGAGAAGGGGTTCGCACCGACGCATGCCTTCTCCGCCTTCTATCGCTGGCTGCGCGAGGATTTCGGCGCCCATGCGGCGCTGCATTTCGGTACCCATGGCGCGCTCGAATTCATGCCCGGCCATCAGGTCGGCATGGCCGGCAAGGACTGGCCGGACCGGCTGATCGGCGATCTGCCGAACCTCTATCTTTACGCCTCGAACAACCCCTCCGAAGGCACCATCGCCAAGCGCCGGGCGGCGGCGACGCTGATCAGCTATCTGACGCCGCCGATCGCCCATGCCGGCCTCTACAAGGGCCTGACCGAGCTCAAGGCCTCGATCGAACGCTGGCGCGGCCTTGGACCCGGCGACGATGGCGAACGCCCCGCCTTGGCCGGGCTGATCCAGACCCAGGCCGCGAGCCTCGACCTCGCCCCGCTTGATCCGGTCTGGGACGGCACCGAGACCCGCCTCATCGACGGGCTGTGGGAACGGGTGCTCGAACTCGAATACACGCTCATCCCGCATGGCCTGCACACGATCGGCGAGGCCATGACCGAGACAGAGCGCGCCGATCTCCTGGCGGTGATCGCGGATGCTCAAGACGATGTCGCGCCGCCGCGCGAAACGCTCGACGCGCTGGCCCGGGGCGACGCGGTCGACGACGTGCTGGCCGAGGCCGGGCTGAGTGATTGCGCCGAAAGCCGCGCGCTGTTCGACCGGCTGGCGTCCATCAATGCCCAGCTCGTCGAGGACCATGAGATCCCCGCCGTCCTGCATGCCCTCGACGGCGGCTTCATGCGCCCCGCGCCCGGCGGCGACCTGATCCGCACGCCCGAGATCCTGCCGACCGGCCGCAATCTGCACGGCTTCGATCCGTTCAAGATCCCGAGCGCCTTCGCGCTCGCCGATGGCGCGAAACAGGCCGCCCGCCTGCTCGACCGGCATCTCGAAGACGGCAACGGCCTGCCGGCCTCGATCGCGCTGGTTCTCTGGGGCACCGACAATCTCAAGACCGAAGGTGGCCCGATCGGCCAGGCTCTGGCGCTGATGGGGGCGAAGCCGCGCTTCGATTCCTATGGCCGGCTCGCCGGCGCCGAACTGATTGCGCTCGACGAACTGAAGCGGCCGCGCATCGACGTGGTGATGACGCTGTCGGGCATCTTCCGCGATCTTCTGCCGCTTCAGACCAAGCTTCTCGCCGAAGCGGCCTGGCTCGCCGCCTCGGCCGATGAACCCGCCGAGCAGAATTTCGTGCGCAAGCACACGCTCGCCTACATGGCCGAGCAGGGCTGCGACTTCGAGACCGCCGCCTTGCGCGTGTTCTCCAATGCCGATGGCACCTATGGCTCGAACGTCAACAATCTGATCGAATCGGGCGCCTGGAACGACGAGGACGAGATCGCCGAGACCTATACGCGGCGCAAGAGCTTCGCCTATGGCCGGTCCGGCGATCCGGTGGCCCAGCCCGAATTGTTGGGCGCCATGCTCGCCGATGTCGAACTGACCTTCCAGAACCTCGATTCGGTCGAACTCGGCGTCACCACGATCGACCACTACTTCGACACGCTGGGCGGCATTTCGAAGGCGGTGGCGCGCGCCCGCGGCCAGGACACCCCGGTCTATATCGGCGACCAGACGCGCGGCGACGGCAAGGTCCGCACGCTCGGCGAACAGGTCGCGCTCGAAACCCGCACCCGCGCGCTCAACCCGAAATGGTACGAGGGCATGCTGAAACACGGCTATGAGGGCGTGCGCCAGATCGAAGAGCACATCACCAACACGATGGGCTGGTCGGCCACCACCGGCCATGTCGATCCGTGGGTCTATCAGCAATTGTCGGAAACCTACGTGCTCGACGCGGAGATGCGCGAGCGGCTGGCCGCGCTCAACCCGACCGCCTCGGCCAAGCTCGCGAACCGGCTGATCGAAGCCTATGAGCGCCAGTTCTGGACGCCAGATCAAGACACGCTCGACCGCCTGATGGACGCCAATGACGACCTGGAAGACCGGCTCGAAGGCATTCTGCCCGACGCCGCCGGACAATCCGCCTTGAAGATGGAGGCCGCCGAATGACCGCACTTTTCAAGCATCCGACCCTGCCGAGCCGCGAGGACGGCGAAGGCAGCGTCCAGGTGAAGATGGATCCGAGCCTCCAGATCGAGACCGCGAAAGTGTTCGCCGTCTACGGCAAGGGCGGCATCGGCAAGTCGACGACCTCGTCGAACCTGTCGGTGGCGTTTTCCAAGCTCGGCAAGCGGGTGCTGCAGATCGGCTGCGACCCCAAGCATGATTCGACCTTCACGCTGACCAAGAAGCTGATGCCGACGGTCATCGACGTATTGGAGACCGTCAACTTCCATTCCGAGGAATTGCGGCCCGAGGATTTCGTCTTCGAAGGCTATAACGGGGTCAGTTGCGTCGAGGCCGGCGGCCCGCCGGCGGGCACCGGCTGCGGCGGCTATGTCGTCGGCCAGACGGTGAAGCTTCTGAAGGAGCATCACCTTCTGGAAGAGACCGATGTGGTGATCTTCGACGTGCTCGGCGACGTGGTCTGCGGCGGTTTCGCCGCCCCGCTGCAACATGCCGAACGCGCGGTCATCGTCACCGCCAACGACTTCGATTCGATCTTCGCGATGAACCGGATCGTCGCCGCGATCATGGCGAAATCGAAGAATTACGACGTCCGGCTCGGCGGCTGCATCGCCAATCGCAGCGCCGGCACCGACGAGATCGACCGCTTCAACGAGGCGGTCGGCATGAAGCGGCTCGCCCATTTCAAGGATGTCGACGAAATCCGCCGCTCGCGGCTGAAGAAATGCACCGTCTTCGAGATGGGTGATTCCGACGCGCTCGTCGAAGTCCAGAACGAATACATGCACCTCGCCGAAACGCTGTGGGCCGGCACCGATCCGCTGCCCGCCCAGCCGATGCGCGACCGCGACATCTTCGACTTCCTCGGTTTCGACTGAGGCACCGCCCGAACCGGCCCGCCCATGACCCAAGCCCGATAAGAGGCCCGACATGCCGACAGCGACCTACCAGACCCGACGCGGCGAGATCGAAACCTATTTCGACCGGACCGCCGCCGATGCCTGGAAGAAGCTGACCTCCGACGCGCCCGTCTCCGGCATCCGCGCGACGGTGCGCGCCGGCCGCGACCGCATGCGCGCGACGCTGCTCGGCTGGCTGCCGGAGGATCTGGCGGAGCGGACGCTGCTCGATGCCGGCTGCGGCACCGGGAGTCTTAGCTTCGAGGCCGCCCGCCGTCATGCCCATGTCACGGCGATCGACCTGTCGCCCACGCTGGTCCAACACGCCCGTGACCTCCGGCCCGACGACATCGATCCGGCACGCATCGATTTCCGCGCCGGCGACATGCTCGATCCGGCACTCGGGCGGTTCGACCACGCGGTCTTCATGGATTCGCTGATCCACTACAAAACCAGCGACATGGTGCGCGTGCTCGCCGGCATGGCCGAGCGGATCGACCGGTCGATCCTGTTCACCTTCGCCCCGCGCACGCCGATGCTCGCCGTCATGCATGCGACCGGGCGGTTGTTTCCGCGCAGCGACCGGGCGCCGGCCATCGAGCCCGTGGCCGACGGACGGCTCAGGCGGCTGATCGCCGAGGATCCGGCGTTGACCGGCTGGCGGATCGGCCGCACCTCGCGGATCAAGAGCGGCTTCTACACCTCGCAGGCGCTGGAGCTCGTGCACCGATGAAACCGGTCAACGCCATCAACCAATGGGTCGGCAGGCAATGGACCCAGGTGGGTCCGCGCTTCCTGCCTTTCGCCGACGCGGCGAGCCCAGAACTGCCGCTCGGCCGGCTGTTGCGGCTGTCGCTGTTTCAGATCTCGGTCGGCATGGCCGTCGTCTTGCTGACCGGCACGCTGAACCGGGTGATGATCCTGGAACTCTCGGTGCCGGCCTGGCTGGTCTCGCTGATGGTCGCGCTGCCGCTCGCCGCCGCGCCGTTCCGCGCGCTGATCGGGCATCGCTCCGACACGCACCGGTCCTATCTCGGCTGGCGCCGCGTGCCGTTCATCTGGATCGGCACCATGCTGCAATTCGGCGGGCTGTCCTTCATGCCCTTCGCGATCCTGCTCCTGTCGGAAGGCGGCGGACCGCTCTGGGCCGGGCATATCGCGACGGCGGCCGCCTTCCTGCTGGTCGGCGCGGGCCTGCACACCACGCAGACCGCCGGGCTGGCGCTGGCTACCGATCTCGCATCGGACAAGAACCGCCATCGGGTGGTCGCGCTCCTCTATGTGATGCTTCTGGTCGGCATGGTGGCGAGCAGCATCATTCTCGGCATCCTGCTGAGCAACTTCAACAATATGACGCTGATCCAGGTCATCCAGGGCGCCGCCTTGGTGACGCTGGTGCTGAATGTCGTGGCGCTGTGGAAACAGGAAACCCGCAATCCGCACGCCACCCGCCACGACCGGCCCCGGCCGAGCTTCTCGGAAGCCTGGAACAGCTTCGCCGAAGGTCAGCGCACCGGCCGGCTTCTGCTGGCGCTCGGTCTCGGCACGCTGGCCTTTTCGATGCAGGACATCCTGCTCGAACCCTATGGTGGCGAAGTGCTCAACCTGTCGGTCAGCGAGACGACGCTTCTGACAGCCCTTCTGGCCGGCGGCATGCTGGCGGGCCTCGCGCTCGCCGCCCGCCAGCTCGGCGCCGGCAATGATCCCTACCGGCTGGCGGCCCTCGGCATTCTGTTCGGCATCGTGGCGTTTTCGGCCGTCGTCCTGGCCAATCCGCTGGGCTCGCCGCTGATCTTCCGCATCGGCACGGCATTGATCGGCTTCGGCGGTGGACTGTTCGCCGTCTCCATGCTGACCGCCACCATGGCGCTGGCCGATGCAGGCCGCAGCGGCATCGCGCTCGGCGCCTGGGGGGCGGTGCAGGCGACGGCCGCCGGGCTCGGCGTGGCGATGGGCGGGGGCTTGCGCGATCTCGTCGCCGGGCTGGCCAATTCCGGCGCGCTCGGCCCGGTGCTCAACCACGCCGCGACCGGCTACAGCGTCGTCTACTATCTCGAAATCTGCCTTCTGTTCGCGACGCTCGTCGTCATCGGCCCGCTCGTCAGCCATGCGCGGTCGGCGCCGGACCACAACACACCAAACGGCAAATTCGGGCTGGCCGATCTGCCGGGCTAGTCCACGACCCCAGGAGGTTCGACAATGGGAACGGGCGCATTCACAGGCTACATCGATACGGCGCAGATCGCGTTGTACATCTTTTGGGTCTTCTTCTTCGGCTTGATCTTCTATCTCCGGCGCGAAGACCGGCGCGAGGGCTATCCGCTCGAAAAGGACACCGACGGCCAGCTCGAAACCGTCGGCGCGTTGTGGATGGCCGAGCCGAAAACCTTCCGCCTCGCCGATGGCAGCGAGGTCCAGGCCCCCAACGACAAGCGCGATTCGACGCGCGAACTGCGCGCCCGCCGGCTCGCGGTCTGGCCCGGCGCGCCGATCGAGCCGACCGGCAATCCGATGCTCGACGGCGTCGGCCCGGGTGGCTACGCGCTGCGCGCCGATCATCCGGAAATGACCCATGAAGGGGAGCCGAAGATCGTGCCGGCACGGCTGCTGCCGGCCTTTTCGGTGGCGCCGGAAGACCCCGATCCGCGCGGCATGGACGTCGTTGGCGCCGATGGCGCGGTCGGCGGCACGGTCTCGGAGATCTGGATCGACCGGGCCGAACATCTGATCCGCTATCTCGAAGTCGACGTGCCAATCACCGACGGCATGCGCAAGGTTTTGCTGCCGGTGACGTTCACTGTGACAAATCGGCGAAAACAACAGATCGCTGTTAACGCAATTCTCGGAAGTCAGTTCGCAGACGTACCGATGCTGGCCAATTCCGATCAGGTCACAATGCTCGAAGAAGAAAAGATCTGCGCCTATTACGGCGCCGGTCAACTCTATGCGACGCCGCAGCGGGTTGATCCGTATTTCTAAGGGAGGTCTTCTGTGCGCGAGCACGATTACGAGCCGGTCCCCGGTCTGCCCGAAGAGATGCCGGAGGGCGAGCGCGTCCTCTGGCAGGGCGCGCCGGATCCCTGGTCGCTCACCATTCACGGCATGCACATCCGCATGATCGGCCTCTATTTCGCGATCCTGTGCGCCTGGCAGGTGGCGGTCACGTTGCGCGAGGGTGGCACCCATGGCGATGCCGTCGCGCTCGTGGTGTGGTTCGCGATCATCGCGGCGGTGCCGATCGCCATTCTCACGCTCTATGCCTGGTGGGTGGCGCGCACGACGCTCTACACCGTGACCAACAAGCGGGTCGTGCTGCGCATCGGCGTGGCGGTGTCGACGGTCATCAACCTGCCCTTCAGTACGATCGAGGCCGCGACGCTGCGCCGGCGCAAGGACGGCACGGGCAATATCGCGCTGTCGGTGCGCGGCACGGGCCGCCCTTTCTTCCTGATGCTGTGGCCGCATGTCCGGCCGTGGCGCTTCTTCGATTCCCAGCCCGCCTTCCGCTGCATCCCAGATGTCGACCAGGCCGCCGAGATCCTGGCCAACGCCCTGGCGCGCGACGCCGGAAAGCAGGCGGCGCAGCCGGTCGCCATGGCCGACGGAACGACGGCCGGGACGAAAACGCCGGGGAGGCTCGAACCCGCGACCGGCTAAAGCCGCCGCTCAGATCCAAGACAATCGCAAGACAGGCGCCAGACAGCATAGCGACCATACGGAACGAGAACCGCTTCAACGGCCCCGAAACGGGCCCAGACCAAGGCGGTCGCAGTCCAAGGGAGACCGACAGTGACAAGCGCAGTTGCCGAAAGACGCATTCCCTGGCGTTTGATGGTCGCGGTCGTCGTCGCGATGACGGTCGCGGTGATGCTGGTCATCGCCGGGCAGCGCTCGATCGAGCAGACAGCCCCCGACCGCAGCCTGGACGCGGCGACGATGTCCCGGCTTCTGGTGTTCGAACCGCAGCCGGACGGGACGCTGATCGTCCGCGACGGGGCGGATGCGACGGTGTTGCGCGCCTTCGCCGAGGACGAGGGGTCGTTCCTGCGCGGCGTGTTGCGCGGGCTGCAGCGTGAGCGGCGCCATCTGCCGCCGTCCGATCTCGCGGCCGCCTATGAGCTCAATCTCTACGACGACGGCCATCTGATGCTGCGCGATCCGCTGACGCATATGCGCATCGATATGCGGGCCTTCGGCATCGACAATGGAAGGCTCGTGGCGGGGCTGCTTGACCAGGGAGACGGGACACGATGATCGGCAATCTTCTCGGCGGGCGCGAAAGCTTCGACGTGCCCTGCACCGTCGATATCGAGAATACCTTCGAGAGCCTGCACGCCTATGTCGAGCTCGACGGCGACGTGGCGATCCATCCCGGCGACGAGGTCATCGTCCATGGCGCGCCGGTCGAGGTGCCCTATGGCGAGCGCGTCCGCTTCGAGCGCATGGCGACCGTAAGGCGCGCCGGCTGGGCCGAGCGCACCTGGACCCGGCTAACCGGCGATCTCGAATTCATGGAACTCTGCGAGTTCAGCTTCTCCGAAAGGGCATCCCTATGAACGTGCATGCAGGAGACGTCACCGCGCGCGAGGCCGCCAAGGCGCGCGCGCCGCTTAACGAGACCACGCGCCAGGCGCAGGAAACGACGCTGCTCAATCCGCGCTTCTACACCACCGATTTCGACGCCCTCGACAAGATGGATGTGAGTTCGGTACGCGGCGAATGGGACGAACTGATCGCGGAAATGCGGTCCGACCCCAATAAGGGCCATTTCAAGCGCAACGCGGATTGGGACAAGATCGATCTCGACGCCCTGCCGCCGGGCCTGCGCAAGGAGTTCGTCGATTTCCTGGTCAGCTCGCTGACGGCGGAGTTCTCCGGCTGCGTGCTCTACAAGGAGATGAAGAAGCGCGGCTCGAACCCGGATATCTGCGAACTGTTCTCCTATATGGCGCGCGATGAATCACGCCATGCCGGCTTCATCAACGACACGCTCAAGGACTTCGATATCGGGGTCAATCTCGGCTTTCTGACCAAGGCCAAGAAATACACCTATTTCCGGCCGAAATTCATCTTCTACGCCACCTATCTGTCGGAGAAGATCGGCTACGCCCGCTACATCACCATCTACCGGCATCTCGAGCGCCATCCCGACCGCCGCTTCCATCCGATCTTCAAATGGTTCGAGGAGTGGTGCAATGACGAGTTCCGCCATGGCGAGGCGTTCTCCCTGCTGATGCGCGCCAATCCGGACATGCTGAAAGGCGGCAACAAGCTGTGGATCCGCTTCTTCCTTCTGGCGGTGTTCGCGACCATGTATGTGCGCGACCAGGCCCGGGTCGATTTCCATCAAGCGCTCGGCGTCGATATCGACGAATACGACTTCGAGGTCTTCCGCATCACCAGCGAGATCTCGAAACAGTGCTTCCCGGTGATGCTCGACATCGACCATCCGGCATTCCGCAAGGGACTGTCCAGCCTGCATCGCATCAACCAGGCGATGGAAAAGGCGCATGCCGAAGGCGGCGTGACGGGCGGAATCAAGAAGGTCTGGCATGGCGCGCGCGCCGGCCTGGTCTTCGCCCGGCTCTATCTGCTGCCGACCAAGAAGAACGACATCCCGGCCACCAGCCGGCTGCAACCGGCCTGGTAGGGGGATCACCGGTCAGATGAGAGCGAGCCCGTGAGCGCCATCGGCCCCGTCTGGTCAGGGATCCTGTTCGCGCTGTTCCTGTGGTGGTTCAGCACGGGCCTGATCATCCTGGCCGACCGCCTGCCGCAGATCAGCCGGCGGTTCCTGCTCGGCGTGACGAGCGTGCTGGCCATCATCGCGATCGTCGTCGTGTTCGACAGCCGCGACACGGCGACCGTCTCCGGCGCGTTCATGGCCTTCGCGGCGGCACTGGTTCTGTGGGGCTGGCACGAGGTAAGCTTTCTCACGGGCCTCGTCACCGGCCCGAGGCGCAGCCCCTGCCCGCCCGGCGCCAAGGGCCTGAAGCGATTTCGCTATGCCACCGAAACGCTGATCTATCACGAGATCGCCATCGCGCTGACCGTGGTGGCGCTGGCGATCGTCGCGGCCGACAGCGCCAACCCCGTCGCCTTCTGGACGTTCACGCTGTTATGGGTCATGCGGCTGAGCGCCAAGTTCAACATCTTCCTCGGCGTGCCGAAGGTGACGGTCGAGTTCCTGCCCGCCCGTCTCGACTATCTCAAGACCTATTTCGGCACCCGTCGCCTCAATCCGCTCTATCCGTTTTCGGTGACGTTCGGGATCCTGCTCGCCGCCTGGCTGAGCCATGGCGCGATGGCCGCCGACGCCGATCCCTTCAGCCAGACCGCCTATGCGCTGATCGCGACGCTGACGGCGCTGGCCGTGCTCGAACACTGGTTCATGGTGCTGCCGATCCGCGACGCGGCCCTGTGGCAATGGTATCTCGGCCGCGAGGCGCGGCCCGATGCCGATCACCCGCCGTTCGCCGGCCGCGACCTCGTGCCCGATCCGGTCGCGGTCACGGCCCCCGTGCCACGGCAATCGAAACCGGGGCGGTCGTGATATGTGCCCGACTTCCGCGATGGCCGGCGCCGGGACGCCCCCAATGCGACGCAGGGACGCTGCGCCATGGCCTTGCGGCGGACGATCAAGTCGGCGATATCAGGCGGGTCGCACCGCCAACCATGCCAATGCCATGACCCGGTATCCTGACGAGGTGCCATAGAACGGTGGCCTCAGCACGTGGTGACCTCAGCGACCGGTCGTACGGAATAACCGGCTTGAACCACCGTAACGAGATGAAAACATCAGCGGCACACAGTGTCCGCGACACGGAGTGAGAGAGAAAGACGATGCGTAAGGGCGGGGAGACACCGGTCATGGACTACGAAAACTATTTCGTCTCGGAACTGGCGGGCCTGAAGGACGAGGGCCGCTACCGCGTCTTCGCCGATCTCGAACGCCATGCCGGCAATTTCCCGCGCGCCACCCGCTATGTCGACGACCGCACCCATGATGTCACGGTCTGGTGCTCCAACGACTATCTCGGCATGGGCCAGAACAAGGCCGTCCACGACGCGATGCATGCCGCGATCGACAAATGCGGCGCCGGCGCCGGGGGCACCCGCAACATTTCGGGCACCAACCACTATCACGTCCTTCTCGAGCGCGAGCTGGCGGACCTTCACAACAAGGAAGCCGCGCTGATCTTCACCTCGGGCTATGTCTCGAACTGGGCCTCGCTCGGCACGCTGGGCGCCAAGATGCCGGGCTGCGTGATCCTGTCGGACGCGCTCAATCATGCCTCGATGATCGAAGGCATTCGCCACAGCCGCGCCGACAAGGTGATCTGGAAACACAATGACGTCGAGGATCTCGACCGCAAGCTCGCGGCGATCGAGCCCGGCCGGCCGAAGATCGTCGCCTTCGAATCGGTCTATTCGATGGATGGCGACATCGCGCCGATCGCCGAGATCTGCGACGTCGCCGACAAGCATGGCGCGATGACCTATCTCGACGAAGTGCATGCGGTCGGCCTCTACGGCCCGCGCGGCGGCGGCGTCGCCGAGCGCGACGGGCTAATGGACCGGCTGACGGTCATCGAGGGCACGCTCGGCAAGGCGTTCGGCGTGCTCGGCGGCTACATCGCGGCATCGGAAGCGCTGTGCGATTTCGTGCGCAGCTTCTCGTCGGGCTTCATCTTCACCACCGCCCTGCCGCCGGCCATCGCCGCCGGCGCCACGGTCTCGATCCAGCACCTCAAGCAGAGCCAGATCGAGCGCGCCCGCCACAAGGAACGCGTCACCAAGGTGCGCGCGCGGCTCGACGCCATCGGCATTCCGCATATGGAGAATCCGAGCCACATCATCCCGGTCATGGTCGGCGACCCGAAGAAGTGCAAATGGATCTCGGACGTGCTGCTCGACAGCTACGACATCTATATCCAGCCGATCAATTATCCGACCGTGCCGAAGGGCACCGAGCGGCTGCGCATCACGCCGTCGCCGCTGCATACCGACGAGGATATCGACCACCTCGTCCGCTCGCTGAACGACCTCTGGTCGCAATGCGCCCTGAGCCGGGCCGTCGCCTAAGCCCCTTATTGCCGGCGACCACGGCACGCGCCTCATCCTGAGGAGCGTTCGGCGGCCACTTGGCGGCCGAACGCGTCTCGAAGGATGGACAGCAGGCATGGCCGAGCCCGCGAGAGGGTTGTTCCTCCCCAGGTTCACTCGCTTTCAAACGGAAGCGTTTGGCGGGTGTTCGTCTTCTTGCGTCGTACCCCCGGGCTTGTTCCGGGGTCGAGGGCTGCGGGCATTTTGCCGGTCGCCTGGATTGCCGGAACAGGTCCAGCAATGACGGCGGGCCTGCCGGGCACCTTACTCTCGAAGTGATGCCGGCTGATCACCGGGTGACCAAGCTCTATCGAACCGCGAGATCCTGAAGCAGGCGTTCGGCCGCGAGCCGGCCCGACATGGTCGACATCGGAATGCCCGGCCCCGGATGGCCCGACCCGCCGGCGAGATAGAGACCCGGCAGCCTGCTGGCCGCGCCCGGCCGCTGGAAGCTCGCCATCGCGCCATGGCTCGCCCGGCCATAGAGCGCGCCACCCGAGCCGGGGAACAACTCGTTGAACGCTTCCGGCGTGGTGACGACTTCCGTGTCCGCCGCGCGCTCGATCTCGAGCCCGCAGGCAGTCATCAGGCCGAAGGCGCGCCTGTCGAGATCGGCGAGGCTGTCGGCCGTTAGTCCTGTTCGATCGCCATCCGCCGGCGCATTGATCAGAACCAGCATCCGTTCCGGCGTATCGGCCGGCGGGCCGTCGACGCCACCGCGATCCTGGGCGCAGACATAGACGGTCGGCCGGTCGGTGATCGCCCGGCGCGCGAAGATCGCGTCGAATTCGTCTTCGTAATCATCACCGAAGAAGACATTGTGATGGGCCAGGGGGAAGCCACGCGTCGGCGCGTTGAGGCACCAGGTGACCGCCGACAGCGACCTCTTGTCGGGCTCGGTCGGCCGCGTCGCCGACTGAGCCGACGGCCCCAGCAGGCCAAGCCCCGGCGCCGAGACATCGCCGTTGAAGACGACGGCATCGGCCGCGAGGCGCACGCCATCCGCCAGCACCACGCCCGTGGTCCGGCCGCCACTGACCGTGATTTCCGACACGGCCGTGCCGAAGCGGAAGGTCGCTCCTTGCGCTTCGCCGAGCGCGCGCATCGCTTCCGCCACCCGGCGAATGCCGCCGCGCACCAGCCACACGCCGTCCTGTTCGACATGGGCGACGAGCATCAGCGTCGCGGGCGCCCGGAAGGGCGACGCCCCGCAATAGGTGGTGTAGCGGCCGAAGAGTTGGCGCAGGCGCGGATCGGAAAAATGCTCCGACAGGGCCGCCCACATGGTCATGAAGGGCACGGTGCGCATCAGATCGCCGAGCCCCATCGCACCAACCCGCGAGATCAAAGCGATCGGGGACGGTCGCTGGCTCGACATGAAGGGGCTGACGAGCGTTTCGTAGATCTGACGCGAGCGGGCGCAGAAATCGCGATAGCCGCGCGCATTTTCCGCCCCCGCGAACGCGCCGATCGCATCCGCGGACGCCTCGATATCGGCGAAGAGATCGAGCCGGCCGCCATCCGTCCAGGCATGGCGCGCCAGAAGTTCGGCCTTGTCGAGCGCGAGATGGTCGTCGAGCCGCGCGCCGGCATCCTCGAACAGCGCCTCGAAAACCCAGCGCATGGTGAAGACGGTGGGGCCGGCGGCGACCGGCGCATTGCCGACCGTCACCTCGCGCATCTTGCCGCCCGGCCCGTCCGCCTTGTCGACGACGGTGACGTCGCAGCCCCGGCGCGCCAGATCGGCCGCCGCCGCGAGCCCCCCCATGCCGGCGCCGACGACGACGACGCGCGGCGTCATTCGGCCGCCTGGGGGCTGCGCTGGCCGACGCGGCGCTGGGCCGGGCGGCGCAGTTTCTTCGCGATCTGGAACCGGTGATAGATGATGATGGCGAGGCCGACCGTCAGCGGCACGGCCCATAGGCCGGGATGCAGCGCGAGCTCCGGCATCACGCGCACCGCCCCGAAGGCGAAGAAGGCCGTGTAGACCGAGATGCCGGCCCCGACCAGGCCTTTGACATGCTCCTTGAGCCATTCGAGCGGGCGCGGACGGGGCGTGTAGATGAACCACAGATTGGTGGCGACTGTCGCGAAACCGATGATCGAAATGCCCATCATCAAGGGCTGCCGCAGCACGAAGCCGTGCCAGGCGCAATTCGCCGCCGTGACGAAGACGATGGCCTGCAGCGCCAGATTGCGCCAGTCGCGATTGGCCAGATGGTCGAGCTTGTTGTCGATGCAGCGCCAGCCATACCAGGCAAGATTGATGGTCAGCGTGGCGAGATAGAGCATCATCCAGCCGAAAATGCCGCGCACCAGGGCAGCGTCGTCGAACAGCGGATGTGTTTCGAGCGGGGCGATCAGCGTGCAGGTGCTGATCAGGACCGCGAAGCCGCCGGTCACCAGCATGGACCAGTTGAACACCCGGCCCCAGCGCTTGTGCGCCGGCCCGCCCTTGCGCCCGATGACCGGCACCCAAAAGGCAACCAACCCCACCGACCCCGTGACGATGTGGCAGATGATGAAGAAATGAAACAGCTTCTCGACGATGATGATGCCGCTCCGTTTGATCTTTCCAAAAAGAAGCATTGGGCCGAACAGTCGAAGCGGCAATGATCGAACGCAATGTCAGGGTCCGGCAAGATACGGCTTTGTAAACGGCGACCACTGACGGGATCCCATCCGGTGTTTTACCCTCCCCGCCCGCATCCGCTTTCCGCCATCGGCGGGCTCGTGCGCACCGCGCTGAAGGGCGAAGGCGATCTTCTGAGCCTTTTGCCCGCGAAGGCCTATCGCATCCCGGCCGGTTATCTCGGCTATTCCCGCCGCTCGATCCTGATCGTCAACGATCCGGCGTTGACGCGCGGCATCATGACCGATCCCGCCGACATCTATCCCAAGAACGATCTCATGGTCGGCGCGCTCGAACCGCTGGTCGGCAATTCGATCTTCGTCTCGTCAGGCGATGTGTGGCGCCGCCAGCGCAAGATGATCGATCCGGCCTTCAGCCAGCTGCGCGTCAACCGGGCCTTCGCCTCGATGACCGCCGCGGTCGACGATTACGAGGCAGTGCTGGCGGGCCAGGCCGCGCGCGGGGACGCCTTTTCCATTGATCTGGCGATGAGCCATCTGACCGCCGATATCATCTGCCGCACGGTGTTTTCGACGGGCCTTGAATCCGAAACCGCCCGCGAGGTCTTCGAAGCCTTCGTGATCTTCGAGCGCAGCGTCGCCCAGGTGGAATTGCGCCGGCTCATCTTCGACCCTCCCTGGCACCCCATTCCGCAGCCCGATCCAGTGGTCGCGGCCTGCGCCCGCATCCGCCACCATCTCGGCCAGTTGGTCGACCGGCATCTCGCGGCCGGCGACCAGACCTTCGATGATATCGCCACCGCCGTGATCGCCGCGCGCGACGGCGAGACCGGCCAGCCGTTCACCCGCGAGGAACTGCTCGACCAGCTCGGCGTCCTGTTCCTGGCCGGCCACGAGACGACGGCGAGCGTGCTCATCTGGGTGTTCTACATTCTCGCGACCCAGCCCCAAGTGGCCGAGCGCATTCGGCGCGAGGTGGCCGAGATCGCCGGCGACGGGCCGATCGGCATCGAGCACACCAAGCGGCTGACCTATACCCGCAACGTCTTCCGCGAAACGCTGCGGCTCTATCCGCCGATCACCTTCATCCCCCGCGTCGCGGCTGAAAAGGCCAGAATCGGCCGGTTCACGGTCAAGAAGGGGGCGATGATCATGATCTCGCCCTGGACCATCCATCGCAACCGGACCTATTGGCCGGATCCACACGCCTTCGATCCCGACCGCTTCAGCCCCGACCGCGAGCGCGACATCGCGCCCGGCGCCTATATCCCCTTCGGCCAAGGGCCGCGGATCTGCGTCGGCGCGGCCTTCGCGACGATCGAAGCGACGCTGATCATCGCCCGGCTGGCCCGGCGCTTCGATGTCACGCTGGCCGACACGGCGCCGGTGCGCCCCGTCGCGCGGCTGACGACCCGACCCGCGAACCAGGTCATGCTGCGCGCCCGCCTGCGGCGGCCCTGACGGCGCGGCGTGGGGTCGTGCCTCAGCGCGTCCCATCCTTCGAGACGGCGGCGTAGTAGCCGATATCGCGGGTCGCCGCCTCGCCGAGGCTGATGCGCTCGCGGATCGCGCGCCACAGAAGTTGGGCCGAGGTGGCGGTCATCAGGGTGAACGGCAGCGGATCGGCGATCTGCCAGGTGACGTCGCGGGCCGAGACCAGATATTTCAGATTGCGCCATGCGTCCCGCGGGCGCAGGACGGCGGCCTGGGTTTCGATCAGGGTCGGATAGAATTGCTGCATGAGACGGCACGACCTGACGCGAAGGTCGGTCGCGCCATCAGGATGGAGTAGAGCCTGGGCGAGGCTGTCGGGCTCGATGAAATGGATGCCGCTGGTGGCGCGCGGATTGCACTCAAGCGCCACCGGCCGGCCATCATCGGACAGGACAAGATCGAAGCCGACAAAACCCGTATAGCCCGTCGCCTCGGCGAAACGCGCGATCCAGCTGGCGATCGCGTCGGACATGTCGATCCGCTCGAAAACGACCGCCACGGTGCCCGCCAAGACGCGCGCGCGATAGACCACGCTGCCAATCACCCGGCCTCGATGGGCGATCGAGAAACTGCTGACCAGCGGCCCGGCGACGAAGGCCTGGAGGACAATATCGTCGCGCGCCGCCGGTGGAATCCCGCCTTGGTCGAGACGCTTGACGCCGGCGCCGGCAGACGACCGGCGCGGTTTGATCACGCAATCGGCGCGGGCGAGAAGCGCGCCGGCCTCGGGCGCGTCGGCGGGATAGGTCTCCGGCACGTCGAGCCCGATCCGCTGGCAGAGTCGGACGAAATCGAGCTTGTCATGCAGATCGAGCAGCGTCGGCTGATCCATGGTGAACAGCGCGACGCCCTGTGGCAGCGCCGGCCGCAACGCGGCCACATGCATCGCCTCCTCGGACACACAGAAGATGCGCGAGACACCTTCCCGCGCGACGATGTCCAGAAGCGCGCGCCCATAGGCCCCGGCATCCTCGACCGGCGACGGCACCTTGTAGGCGCGCGCGACCGACCGCGATGTCCGGGCGAGATGCCAACCGAAAGGTTCGGCGACGATCACACGACAACCCGCCCCATGGAGCGCCCGCGCGATGTCGAGGGCTTTCGGAAGTCGGCCGAGGGTTAAGAGGACGGTCTCGTTCATGACGGGAAAACTTAGGCGCGGCCGCCGGCACCGTCACCCCTCGGGTTGAACGCTGGAAGCGCTTGGACAAGCGCGGATATCCGCCAGCCTACGTGTCGCACCGTCCGCAACTTCACGTGTTGTTTGCGTCAAGCAAAGCTGACACTCTCCCAGTATGGATTAATTGACAGGCGGAGCGATTGTCCGATGCGCATTCTCTTGGTTCACCCGAACTATCACTCGGGCGGTGCGGAGATTGCCGGCAACTGGCCGCCGGCCTGGGTCGCTTATCTCACGGGTGCCGCCAAGTCCGCCGGCTATGACGACGTTCACTTCATCGATGCGATGACGGACCATGTGGAGGACGACGATCTCCGCGCCCGCATCGCCGACCTCAAGCCCGACCTGGTCGGCGTCACCTCGATCACGCCGTCGATCTACAAGGCCGAACGCGTCCTGCAATTGGCCAAGGAGGCTCATCCCGAAGCCGTCCGGGTGCTCGGCGGGGTGCATGCGACCTTCATGTACAAGCAGGTCCTGTCGGAAGCGCCCGAGGTCGACGTCATCGTGCGCGGCGAGGGGGAGGAGATCTTCGTCGCCCTGTGCCGGGCGATCGCCGAAGGCCGCTGGCCGGCGGATCAGTCGACGATCAAGGGCATCGCCTATCGCGATGGCACGGAGATCGTCGCCACCGAGGCCGCCCCGACGATCAAGGATCTGGAGACGATCAAGCCGGACTGGTCGATCCTGAACTGGGAGCGCTATGTCTATATCCCGCTCGGCACCCGGCTTGCCATTCCGAACATGGCGCGCGGCTGCCCGTTCACCTGCTCGTTCTGCTCGCAATGGAAGTTCTGGCGCGACTACCGGGTCCGCGATCCGAAGAAGGTGGTCGACGAGATCGAAGACCTTGTCGACAATCACGGCGTCGGCTTCTTCATCCTGGCCGACGAGGAACCGACCATCAACCGGAAGAAGTTCGTCGAATTCTGCGAGGAGCTGATCCGGCGCGGCCTACCCGACCGGGTGAAATGGGGCATCAACACCCGCGTCACCGATATTCAACGCGACAAGGATCTCCTGCCGCTATGGCGCAAGGCGGGGCTCGTGCACATCTCGCTCGGCACCGAGGCCGCGGCCCAGATGAAACTCGATCTCTTCAACAAGGAAACCCGCGTCGAGGAGAACAAGGAAGCGATCCGGCTCCTGCGCGAAGCGGATATCTTCACCGAGGCGCAGTTCATCGTCGGCCTCGACAACGAGACCGAAGAGACGCTCGAAGAGACCTATCGCTTCGCGCGCGACTGGAATCCGGATCTCGCGAACTGGACCATGTATACGCCCTGGCCGTTCACCCCGCTCTATCAGGAGATCCGCGACCAGGTCGAAGTCTTCGATTTCGAGAAATACAATTTCGTCACCCCGATCATGAAGCCGGCCGCGATGGACCGCGCCACCCTGCTGGATCGGGTGATGCACAACTACCGCCGCTTCTACATGATCAAGGCGCTGTTCCATTACCCCTGGCGGGGCACGGGCTTCCGGCGCAAATATCTGCTCGGTTGCCTCAAGGCCTTCATGAAGGCCGGCTTCCAACGCACCTTCTACGACCTCGGCAAGGTCGGCTATTGGGGGCCGCAGTCGAAGAAGAGCGTCGACTTCCATTTCGACAACAGCCGCGAGATCGCACCGGCCCAGATGGCAGATTGGGAAGCCGTCGCCGACCGCACCCGCAAGGCGGCCGAGCGCAAGGCGGCCCTCAAGGCCCAGGTCAAGGCCAGCAAGCTCGCCAAGCGCGACATGGCCGAGGCCCAGGCGGCCGCCAAGGCCTGCGGCGGCGGCGACGAACAGTTGACGGATGCGCAACTCGCCGCGCGGACGACGCTGATCGACCGGCCGCCACGCTCCAATGCCGAAGCGGTCCATTAAGGCCGGCAGAGGGGCCACCCCATGACCGGTATCGCGCAAGGCTCGGTCGAGGCCATGGGCGTTGGCGGCGTCAGCGCGCATGATCCCGCGCCGGCGCGGATCGGGCCCAATGCCATCCTGCAGCTCATGGCGGCATTCGAAGCCGCGATGGGTAGAGACGAGATGCACGGCCTGATGCGTCAAGCCGGGCTCGCGCATTATCTGGAGCAGGCGCCCGGGGCGATGGTCGACGAGGACGAGGTGATCCGATTGCACCAGCTCCTGCGCCAACGTGTCGGCCCCGATCCGTGCGCCGAGATCTCGCGCGATGCGGGCCACCGCACGGCCGCCTATCTTCTGGCGAACCGCATTCCGCCCCTGGCGCAAAAACTGCTGCGCGCCCTGCCGGCGCGACTTTCGACCTATCCGCTGCTCATGGCGATCGGCAGGAATGCCTGGACCTTCACCGGCAGCGGTCACTATGCGGCGACAGGCGGTCGGCCGACGGTCGTCACCATCGACGGCTGTCCGCTGACCCGGGGGCTTACCGCCGACCGGCCGGTATGCGACTATTACGCCGGCACGTTCGAGGGACTGTTCCGCGCGCTCGTCCATCCGGCGGTGACGGTTCGCGAAACCGCCTGCCGCGCCGCCGGCGCGGAAACCTGCCGCTTCGAAGCGGCGTGGCCGACAACGACCGCCGCGACGACCGGCTAGACAGACAGCAAGACGGGCAGCGAGAGACAGTCATGGCCGAGCCGATCATCATCCCCGCCATCGCCGAGGACGGCCGGCTATTTCCGATCGAAAAGATGCACGCCCACCGCGCCGGCCAGCATCATCTGGCGATTTCGGTGTTCCTGTTTTCCGGCGACGAATTGCTGATCCAGCGCCGTGCGGCGGGCAAGTATCACTGCGGCGGGCAATGGGCCAATACCTGCTGCTCGCATCCGCATTGGGGCGAGGCGCCCCGGGCCAGCGCGCTGCGCCGGCTCGGCGAGGAACTCGGCATCGCCGTGCCGCTGTTCGAGACCGGCATTGTCGACTATCGCGCCGATGTCGGCGACGGCCTGATCGAGCATGAGCGCGTGCATGTCTTCCGCGGCACCTGCGATAAGCGCGATCTGAGCTTCCGCCTCGATCCCGAGGAAGTCGCCGAAACGCGCTGGATCACGCTATCCGACCTGCATGACTGGATGGCGCGCGACCCGGAGGCGCTGACGCCCTGGTTCCGTATCTATCTGTCGCGCTGGAACGACCTCCACCTCGCCGCCTGACGCCTCTCCTCGATAGAACAACAAAGGCCGCGCGATCTGCGCGGCCTTTTCGCGGTTGAGGTGACGATGACGCGGCGACGTCCCCACGCCCGCGATGTCTCGCCCCGGCCAGCAGCATGCCGGCCGGGGCGACAGGCTCATTGCGGCCTGAGCGAGGGGAAGTCGGCGACCATGGAGGCCCCGCCCAAAGGCTTGGCCTGGCCCTGGTGGCAGGTCGCGCAGTTGACCTTGGCGACATCACCCTGGGGCCCGAGCTGGTCGGCGGGGAACAGGTCCGTGATCGGCTCCAGATACTCGTTGTTGATGTCGCGCACCATGCGGATGCCATGCCAGGCGGTCATGCGCTGCGGCGTGCTTTCGGTCCATTCATGCGGCGCCCTGGTATTGTGGCAGAAGGTGCAGTTCACGCCGAGCGCCTCGCTCATATGGATCATCAGCGCATAGGTCTGCTCGGTCTCCATCACCGTCGGGCCCGGCACCGTCGGCAGCGCCGTGGGTCCGGCGACCGGAATGGCCCCATCCTCGGAGATTTGGGCGGTGAACGGATCGCTATGCATCGAGGTCAGGCCGACGCCGATGGTGTTCTGCCCGCCGGCATAGCCGAACATGCCGGCGATCGGACCGCCGGTCTCGCCCTTATACCAGACATCGGCCGGCACGTTCTCGCCGCGATGGCAGGTATAGCAGGTGGCGCCGGTCTGGCCGACATGATCGGTCCAGTCGGTGTTGATCGCCTGGGTCATGGCGATCATCGTCCGGGCGACATCCTTGGTGTAGACGTCGTCGGAGGCGAGGTTTTCCGGAATGTGGCAGTAGTTGCAGCCTTCTTCCGGAGACACCCATTCGGTGATCGCCAGCATCAGCCGGGTGAACTGCGACACGCTGAGATCGCCGAGAAGCGTCACGTTCTCATAGACCTCGGACGCCTTCGGCCCGGTGGTATCGAGCGGCACCAGCGTTTCCGGCACCTGGTTGGCGGCGGCGAAGTCGCGCAGCCGCTCGACGTCGCGGATCTGCACCATCGCCGTGCCGCGATAGCCGGTCTGCTCATTGTCGACCGGCGGCAGGTCCCAGTCGGCCATGGTGAACATCGCCACCGTCAGGGCCAGGGCGACAAAACCCGCAAGGGCTGTGAGCACCAGTCTCATTGTGTGCCTCCCGCGCTAGGATCGGTGACGGCGCCGGAGAAGACGTCCGGATAGCCCGGAACGACGCCATGCTTGACCGACCACAGATACCAGTTGTCGACGGCGGTACCGGTCAGCAGGATACCGATGGCGCCGGTCAACGGCGTCAGGACGGCGAACCACCAGGCCCAGCGATGGATGGATTCCATGGTCGCGTTGAAGCCCATGGTCCAGCGCCAGAACAAGGCCGCCCGCTCGGACGCCGTGCCGCGATCGGTGATCTGCTCGATCTCGCGTTCGCCGCCATAGCGGCTGACCGCGAGAATGGTCCCCGCATGCATCGCGAACAGCAGGACCGAGCCGTAGAGGAACACGATCGAGAGCGCGTGGAACGGGTTGTAGTGCAGATTGCCGTAGCGCAGCGAAAACGCCGTCGTCCAATCGAGATGCGGGAAGATGCCGAAGGGCACCGCCTCCGCCCAGCTGCCCATCAGCGCCGGCCGGATGAAGCCGAGCACTAGGAACAGCGCGATCGCCGAGCCGAACGCCCAGGCGACATGGGTCCCCATGCCAAGCTCGATGGCCCGGCGATAGGTCCTCAGCCACCAGAGCAGGACCGACAGCGTCAGGAAGAAGCCGGCGATGATCCACCAGCCGCCCTCGTTCAGCGGCACGAAGACCTGGAAGCCGTATTCCGGCGGCGGCGGCTCAAGCGCCAGCCATGGCAATTGCCGGACGAACTCGATGATGTCCCAGTTCACCGACGCCCACATGTTCATCCCCATGATGACGATGGAGACGACGCCGAAGAGAAGGGAAAAGGTGCCGAGCGCGCCGAGATAGATCGGGCCGAGCTGGGCATTGCCGAGCTTGCCGATCCAGTAGTCGAAGCCGGGAGTGCCGAGCCGGTCGCGGTCGCCGCCTTGCGGTAACTCGACGCCGTAATCGGCGGGACCACGCACCTGGGTCCGGGTGAAGATGTTCTGATATTCCATCATTGTCCTGGCCCCCTCAGATCCAGATCGGGAGTTCGAGCCACCAGCCCCACCACTCGGCCCAGCTGCGATTCCAGAACGGGCCGCTGATGACGATGCAGATGGCGCTCCAGATCCCGGCATTCAGCGCCAGCAGCAGGCCGAGACGGTGAATCCCGAGCGTGCCGACCGAATAGCCGATCGTGTCGCGGAAGAAGCTGTCTTCATGTTCGGGCGTCTTGACGACCTTGCCCTTGCCGGGATTGGTCGCCGACAGCACCGTGGCGGCGTGCAGGCCGAGCGCCAGCGTCGTGGTGAAGAAGAAGGTCACCGCGATCATGTGCGCCGGGTTGTACATGAAGTGCAGATATTGATAGCCGACATTCGACACCCAATCGAGATGGCTGTAGATGCCGTAGGGGAAGCCGTGCCCCCAGGCGCCCATCAGGACCGGGCGGATGACCACCAGCGTGACATAGGCCAGGATGGCGGCGCCGAAGGCGATCGGCACGTGATAGCCGATGCCGAGCTTGCGGCAGATCTCGACCTCGCGCAGCGCCCAGGACACGAAAGCGGCGATGGCGCAGACGGTGATCGCCTGCCACAGCCCACCTTCGAGCATCGGCGCGGGGCCGAGCCCGTAGCTGATGTCGGGTGGCGCGATATTGATCTGCCAGATGTTCCAGGTCGGCCCCTGGCTAGCGCCGAACAGGATCAGGGCGGTGCCAAGCGCGGAGAAGAAGAGCGTCGTGACTCCGAAGAATCCGACATAGAACGGCCCGACCCAGAAATCGAACAGGTCGCCGCCGATCAACGTGCCGCCGCGAACGCGGTACTTTCGTTCAAAACTGAGCAAAGCCATCGCTTTTCTCCCCGTAAGTCGACAAAACGGGCGCGCGCGAAGCCGCGCGGCGCCTTTCGGCGGCGGGCGGAGGGCCGGTCAAGCGACCATCCGTCCACCGCCATGCTCGTCACGCTTATTGCGTGCCGGTGGCCACCGGTGCCGGCGCGTTCAGCCAGCTGCCATAGCGTTCGGTGCTGAGCTGAACGAAGTGGTTCAGCAGGACCATGAAGAACGCGAAGGCAAGAATTGCGATCAGCGCACGGCGCGGATCGAAGAGTAACCAAACTCTCCACATGAGCTCACACTCCTTTTTGCTTCTCTGCCGTTAGAACCAGGGGCGCCAGAACCAGATCAGGATGTGGGCAATGAGAGTAAGCCCCACGAAATACAGGGTGCCCTGCACCAGATATTTGTGGAACTCCTGGGCCTCATGTTCGGTCAATCCGGACATGGACCCCGTTCTCCCTGTGTCAGCCATCAGCATGACCTCCACTCTTGGCCTTTCGGCCGTTACCGCGCACAACCCTCGCGGCTTGGGTGCCGGCACGACATGCGCCGGCGGGTATCCGTCCGCGGATCGCGAACGAAATCGGTGCGTCGTCAGCGCATGAAGGCGTAGCCGGCGGTGGCGTGCGCCGCCGACCGGGCTTCAGCGAGGACGGAAAGCCGGGTGCCGGTTCGCGGCCGGCCGGGCAGAACGCGTTTGAGAAGTGCCGCCGGCAGGAAAACGACGAAGCAGACCGCAAACAGAATGCGGTATTCGACCGCGTCCTGAAGCCGCGCCCTGCGGTGAAGATCGGTGCGCCTCGCGATATCAACGGCCATCTCTTCCACCTCCTTGGCTATGGGCCTTGCGGCCGGGAAGACGCGCCAACGGCACGCCTCGGAAATCGGGTAGGGCCTTGGTCATGCGGCCCTCCCCGTCTTCATTTCTTGCTGGGTCAGGGCGACGCGCTGCGGCGTCACCCGGTCCTCGCCGGCCCGTCGGGCGGCGTGTTCGACCGCATCGCGCAGCCGCTTGGCCGCCGAGATCCGCACCAGGACGGGTTCGGCTTCGACGATCGCGTCGAGCGCGCGGCGCGCCGCCGGGTCCCAGGGCAGTTCGCGGTGCAGCCTGGCCGGCGTCGCCTCGACCTGATCGAGCTGGTTGCCGAGCGGCAGGATGTTGAACAGCGCATCAAACAGCGCGTTGCAGACTTCCTGGACGAGATAGGTCGCCCCGGCATAGCCCATGAAGGGCGTGCCGGTATGGCGCCGGATCACGGCGCCCGGAAACGATGCCGGGATGTAGATCGCCTTGCCGCCGATCTCGGCGAGATACATGCGCTCGTTGTAGGAACCGAACAGGACCAGTGGCGTCTTGGTCTGCACCGCCTCGCGCACCGCGTCATTGTCGGGCTTGGTGCCGGCGCAGCGAGCGAAGGCGAAGTTGCAGGGCAGGCCCAGTTCGTCTTCGAGGAAATGGCGCACGCCACGCGTATAGGTCTCGGTCGCGACGATGCCGAAGCTCGCCGTGCCAAAGAAATCCTGCGTCACTGACCGCCACAGATCCCACATGGGCTTGATGGTCGTGTGCTTTTCCTTCTCGATGAAGGGTTCGGGGTCGAGCCCGGTCAGCTCACCCAGCTTGCGCAGGAACTTGGTCGTCGAATGCAGCCCGATGGGCGCCTGCAGATAGGGCTTTTCGAGCGCCTCGCAGAGCAAGCGGCCGAACTCGCGATACAGGCAGATATTGACGTCGGCATTGACCAGATTGCGGATGTCGGCGAGATGCGTCCCGAGCGGGAACACCATATTGACCTCGCAGCCGACACCCTCGACCAGGCGGCGAATCTCCGCGAGATCCGACGGCATGTTGAAGGTGCCGTAACAGGGGCCGATGATATTGACCCTCGGCTTCGACCCTTCGGGCCGAGGCTTCTCCTTCGGCATCTTGCCGTTCTTGCAGCCGAACTGGCTCCACACCCAGTTCATCGCGCGATTGGCGCTCTGCCACTGATCCTCGTCGATGGTGCGCGGCAGGAAGCGAAGGATATTGGTGCCTTCCGGCGTCACCCCGCCGCCGATCATCTCGGCGATGGAGCCGGTCACGACGACACTCGGCATGGACGGATCGAGCGTGCCATGGGCGCGCTTCATCGCTTCTTCGGTGCCCTTCTGGCCGAGTTCCTCCTCGGCGAGCCCGGTCACGACGATCGGCAGTTCATGCGGCGGCAGCGCGTCGGTGTAATGCAGCACGGAAGTGACCGGCAGATTCTCGCAGCCGACCGGCCCGTCGATGATGACCTGGAGGCCCTTCATCGCCGTGAAGACGTAGACCGCCCCCCAATAGCCACCGGCGCGATCGTGATCGAGAACCAGCATCACGCGTCCTCCGCCACGCTGTCGGCGATGTCTTTCTTCTTCGCCACCACGGTGTTCGGGTTGCGCTTGGGCTTGGCCGGCGCCTTGGGCACGTCTTCCCAGATGCCCGCATTGGCGCCGCGGCCAACCTGACCGAAGAAGGCATCCATCTCGGCGAAGCGGTCCTTCGACGCCATGGCCGTGTTGATGACCTGGGCCAGCGAGCCAGCGCCGGCCGGGCCCATCAGCGGCCGGGCCGAGATGAGATTGGTGAAGTAAAGCGCCGGAACCGCCTTCTCCTTCGCCTTCTGCACGACAGGCGTTGTGCCGATGGCGAGATCGGGTTCGAAGGCTTCGAGCGCCTGGACATCCTGTTCGAGCGAGGCGCGATACTGGACATGCACGCCCTTGGCCTCGAGCCAGTCGCGGTCGGGATCCGACCATTTGGTCTTCGGACAGGCGGTGCCGACATAGCGGACATCGGCGCCCGATTCGATCAGAAGCCGGGCGACCAGAAGCTCCGAACCTTCATAGCCCGACAGCGTGATGCGCCCCTTGATCGGCGTGTTGGCCAACGCGCCGGAAATCGCGCCCAGGATCGCGTTCTTGGTCTGGTCGACCTGCGCCTTGGCGACGCCGCACACCTCGCCAATGGCATCGAGCCAAGCCGCCGTGCCGTCATGGCCGACCGGCGCCGAACCGACAACCTGGCGTCCCGCCGCTTCGAATTCGCGGATCGACGCGGTGTAAAACGGATGGATCGCGGCGACGGCGGCGCAATCGAGCGCGCCATAGAGTTCGCGCCATTCGCGCGTCGGCACGACCGGGCCGGCGGCGAGCCCCATCGGTTCCAGCATCATGCCGATGCCGACCGGATCGGCGGGGAACATCTCGCCGAGCAGCGTCACGGTCGGCCGCTCGCTGGCGCCTTGCGCGGGCGCCTGCACGGGACCCTGTTCGGCCTCCTTGCGGGCATAGGCGAGCATCGCGCCGGCCAGCACGTCCTTGGCCTCGGCATGGGTCGGCACGCCGAAGCCCGGCACGTCGATGCCAATGACGCGGACGCCGTTGATTTCGTCGGGGATCAGCCTGAGCGGCACGCCGGACGCGGTCGGCACGCAGAGATTGGTGACGACGATGGTGTCGTAGAGTTCCGGATCGGCGAGCTTGTAGACCGCCTCGCGGATATCCTCGAAGAGCTTGCCGGTCACCAGCGTCTCGGAGTTGAACGGCACATAGCCGACCGTCCGCCGCGCGCCATAGAAATGCGAGGTGAAGGTCAGCCCGTAGACACAGCAGGCCGAGCCCGACAGCACGGTGGCCGTACGGCGCATGCGCAGGCCCACCCGCAGGGAGCCGAAGGCCGGGCACATGGACTGCGGCTGGTCATGCGGCCCGAGCGGATAGTCCTCGGCATATTGTCGGAGGATCTCGCTGTTGCCGGCACTGGCGGCCGCGTCGCGCATCGCCGCCTTGCCGGCATGGCAGCCGAGGCCATCCTGTTTGGTGGCCGCGACATTGATCTCGGCCATAGCGCCGTCGGTGGTCGGCGTGGGCACCGCCGTGCCCGTATCGACCGCGCCGGCGCCGTCATAGACGACTTCGGTCGCGGCACTCTCGCCGATATCCCGTTCCATCAGAGGGTCGCGGTCGGTCATCGTCCCATCCCCTCAGGCGTTGTCGTAGACGACTTCGAGCGAGGGGCGCTCGACGAAATTGGCGCCGCGCATGTCGGCTTGCGTCGCGCTGAGGAGTTCGACATTGCCGCCGGTATCCTCGGGCGAGAACAGGCCGAGCAATTCGTCCTGGGTCAGCGGCGTCGGATGGCGCGGCGGCGCCTCGGCGACATTGGTCGCGAGCTCGCCGAACAGCGGACCCCATTCGGACTCCGGGCTGCCGATGATCTGATAGTTCGCGCTCTTGCGGCGGATGTCCTCATGCGCCGGGATGGCCGACAGCACCGGAATGTCGACGGCCTTGGCGAAGTTATGCGCTTCGCCCGTGCCGTCGTCCTTGTTGACCACCATGCCGGCGACGCCGACATTGCCGCCGAGCTTGCGGAAATACTCCACCGCCGAACAGACATTGTTGGCGACATAGAGCGACTGCAGGTCGTTAGAGCCGACGACGATGACTTTCTGGCACATGTCGCGGGCGATCGGCAGGCCGAAGCCACCGCACACCACATCGCCCAGGAAATCGAGCAGGACATAGTCGAAATCCCAGTCGTGGAAGCCGAGCTTTTCCAGCGTCTCGAAGCCGTGGATGATGCCGCGCCCGCCGCAGCCGCGACCGACCTCCGGCCCGCCGAGCTCCATGGCGAAGACGCCGTCGCGCTTGAAGCAGACATCGCCGATCTCGAGATCGTCGCCGGCGAGCTTCTTCTTCGACGAGGTGTCGATGATGGTCGGCGTCGAGCGGCCGCCGAACAGGAGCGATGTCGTGTCGCTCTTCGGATCGCAGCCGATCAGCAGCACCTTCTTGCCCTGCTGCGCCATCATGTACGACAGATTGGCCAGCGTGAACGACTTGCCGATGCCACCCTTGCCATAGATGGCGATGATCTGGGTTTCCTTGATCACCGGGCCGGTCGCCACCGGATCGGGGTCCATGGCGGCTTCGGCGCGCAGGCGGGCGGCCATCGCGTCACTCGGCGTTTCAAGGCTGGTGGCCTCGGCGACGGCTTGGGCACCGTTCGTCGGGGTCATGAGCATGTCCTCCAGTCGAGTATCATTTTCAGACAGTCGGCATCGTCGAAGGCCGTGCGATAGGCCGTCGCGGCGTCTTGCGCGCCGTGGCGATGGGTGATGAGGCCGTTGAGCGACAGGCGCCCGGCCGCGATGAGACCAGTCACCGCGCGGAGATCCGGTTCCTTGAATTCCGCCGCGATCCTGAGCCGCGCCTCCTTCATGAAGGCGGGCGGAAAGACGAAGGACAAAGGTGCCGCATAGAAGCCGGCGAGCACGATCTCGCCGCGCGGCGCGAGCCGCGACACCAGCCTGTCGAGAATGGCGCTGTCGCCGCTGACATCGACGATCGCGGCATAGTCGGCCCGGTCATCGCCATCGGGCGATATGACCTGGTAGCCGTCGGCCCCGTCGCGGCGGGCGGGATTGGTCTCCCAGACGACCGGCGGTGGGCCGTCGAGCGCCACGACCAGGCGCGCGATCAGCCGGCCGAGAACGCCATGGCCGACGATCAGTTCGGGTAGGATCAGCCGGTTCTCGATAGCGGGATCGGTCGGCACCAGCGCGTGATAGGCGGTGGCGGCGAGCGCCAGGAGAACGCCTTCCTCGCCAAGACCCTCGGGCACCGGAATGAGCCGGTCCGATGGCACGACGACGCGCGAGGCGGCGCCGCCGAACAGGCCACGCACCGCGCCATAGCAACGCGCGCCGGGCACGAAGACCCGGTCGCCCGGCCGCACCGGACCGGCCGCATCCGCCGACCGCACCCGGCCGACCGATTCATAGCCCGGCACCAAAGGATAGCCCATGCCTGGAAAAGGCGGCATGGCGCCCGACCAGAGGAGCTTCTCCGTGCCGGTCGAAATGCCGCTCCATTCCATGTCGACGACGGCCTCGCCCTCGCCCCGGTCGGGCAAGGTCAACCGGCTCAACGCGATCCGTTCCGGCGCTTCGAAAACGACGGCCGTCGTGTCGAGCGCGGTCGTGTCGAACGCCCCGCCGAATGCGGTATGCGCCCTGTTGTCGAGACCCCTGCCATCCATGGCCTTACGCGTATCCCTCTGATCCGCCCTCGCTCGGCGAGGCGCCTTCCCGGCCGCTGCATGCCCGGCCACCGCACCCGCGAGGGGCGCCGCCAGCCGCTTTCGGTGTCAGCACGGGCTGACAGCCGCCTTTGTAATTGATGTAAATTTAATTGGACATATGGCTATGTCAAGTAAACTTAACACTTATAGTAGTCACTTTGCCGGACGCGCCGTGACGAGGCTGGTCAGGAGCGGACGGCGGGTCGGCAGGGCGCGGATATCGGTGAAGCCGGCGCGTTCGAGAAGCGCGGCATGCTGCGCCAGCGAGCGCGTGTTCCCGCCCCCCATCGCCTTGAGATAGAACGGGAAATAGACGTCGCTCATGAGCTCCGCGCCGGCCACGCCCGATACCGGTTCAGCGATCAGCAGGACCCCATCGGGCGCGATCGCCGCCCGGATCGTGGACAACAGGCGCGACACGTCATCGTCGGGGTGATCCAGAATGATACGGACCAGGCTTACGAGGTCGGCGCCTTGCGGCAGCGTGCCGGACAGGAAGTCGCCGCCGGTGACGGCGATCCGCGCGCCGAGCGGGTCCTTGGCCAGCGCCGCGCGCGCCTGATCGGCGACCGACGGCAGATCGAACAAAGTGAGGTGAAGGGTCGGCAGCCCGCGGGCGACATCGAGCAGGAAAGCGCCGGTGCCGCCGCCGACATCAAGCAGTTTTCGGTGCCGGGCGAAGGGGTAGGCGTCGAGAATGTCCTCGGCCAGCATCGCCTGGGACGTGGCCATCACGTGCGAATAGGTGGCGGTTTCGGCCGTCGACAGATCGGCGGGCACCGCGCGCGACGCATAGGGCCAGAGGGCCGCCACCGCGCCCGACATCGCCCCGCCCCGCAGCAATGCCACCGGATCGCGCAGATCGGCATAGAACGCCCTGTTGTGGCGGACCATGTCCGGGATACCGGGATTGCCGATGATCGCGGCCCCGAGCTGGCCCAGCCCGTAGCGGCCGTCGGACCGCTGGCGGAACAGATCGAGCGCCACGGCACCGCGCAACAACCGCGCCATATCAGCCGCTGGAAGGCCGCAGCGATGGGCGAGCTGCATAAGCGTGCGCGGCTCGCGCGCCAAAATCTCGAATAGGTCGAACTCGACACAGGCGACGAGGATCTGCGTCTGGACAAAGCCGGCCGTGATTCGGAATAGATCGCGCGCCTTGCGCCGGGCGATGCCACGCGTCAGCGGAAACTCCGCCGACCATTTCTGAAACCAGGGCTGGGCGATCAGCCGGTTGCGCATGTCGCAGAACCGGTCCGCCAAGCTGACACGCCCCGCCCCGGGATCAGTTTCGGACGGGGTCGGGCCGACAGGTCCGTCGACCGTCAGCCGGTCTGGCTCGGAGACCTGTTCGGCGAATGGCTCGGCCATGACAGGGTCCTTGCGCGATGCCACGCGGCGCTGTCGTTTGCGGTTCAGGCCGCCTGGCGGGCGAGCTTCTTCGGCATCAGCCGCTTCGCCTCGCTCAGGACGAGCCCCTTCAGTTCGGCATGGCCGGGACAATCGGGAATGGCCGCGACCGCGCCGGCGACGAGGTCTTCGAGCTTGCCCACGCACCCTTTGGCCCCGAGTTCGCGGAGCGCGCTCGGCCGGTCATGGATACGGTCCTGGCCGACCGGCTTGCCGAGGTCGGCGCTGTCTGAAAAGGCGTCGCGCAAATCGTCGGCCACCTGATAGGCCTCGCCAAGCCGCTCGCCGAGCTGGCGCCAGGGCGCGGGATCGGTGCCGGCCGCCAGCGCGCCGGCGACGCAACCGCCGACGAACAAGGCGCCGGTCTTGGCGTGGTGGTAGTTTTCGAGATGGCGGTGCGGCTCGCTCTCCCAGGCCTGTCCGGCGGTGATGCCGGCCGGCATGCCGACCGCCCGCGTGATCGTGGTGATGATCCCTGCCAGCCGGTCGGGCCTATGCGCGCCCGCCCGCGCCACCGTTTCGAAGGCCAGCACGATCAGCGCGTCACCGGCGAGAACCGCCAGCGGTTCGCCGAACACGGCATGGACCGACGGCTTGCCGCGTCGCAGATCGGCATCGTCGAAACAGGGCAGATCGTCATGCACGAGCGATGCGCAATGCAGGAGTTCAAGCGCCGCCGCCGTCGCATCGGCCAGATCCGGCGCATCGTCGCCGCAGGCACGCGCCACCGACAGACAAAGCCTTGGTCGCACCCGCGCGCCACCGGGAAACACCGCGTAGCGCAAGGCTTCCGCCAGTCTCGGCGGCGCGCCCGGCGCCTCGGCATGGGCGATCGCGACTTCCAGCGCGCGTTCGATCCGGTTTCCGATATCCATGGCGACCCTCCCAAGCGACGATCCAGCGAAATGATGGCCCGTCGGCTGCCGATGCTATGTCCATCGACATTGCCGTTTCTATGTGTCAATTAGAATGGACACGCGGTCAGGGAGTGTCAATGACGCATATCTTCGGATGGTCCCGGGCATGAGGAACGCGGCGATCCATGACGATCGCCCGGCGGGGCCTGTCGCGGCATCAGCCTCGCAAGCCGAACAGCCGACTTCCGGCGGGATCGCCGTCGCACGCCTGCCGCTGGCGGATCGCCAGATGCCGGATGGCCGGCCCGGCTTCGATCCGCAAGTGCCGCCGGGCGGTTATCTCTGGTGGTATGTCGACGGGCTGAGCGATTGCGGCCGGTTCGGGCTGACCGTGATCGGCTTCGTGGGCAGCGTGTTCTCGCCGTACTATCACTGGTCCGGGCGGGGTGATCCGGAAAACCATTGCGCCATCAATGTTGCCCTCTACGGTCCCAAGGCACGCTGGTGCATGACGGAGCGCGGCCGCCGCCAGATGGCGCGCGACCAAGCGCGCTTCGTCGTGGGTGGTTCCGCCATGGCGTGGGAGGGCGACGATCTTGTCATCACGGTCGACGAGACCGCCGTGCCGCTACCGCGCCGCGTCAAGGGCACGATCCGGTTGACGCCGCACCTCGTGACCGACCAGGCGATCGACCTTGATGGCCGGGGCCGGCATGGCTGGTGGCCGTCGGCGCCGCTGGCACGGCTCGACGTCGCTTTTTCCGAGCCCGGTCTCGCCTGGCGGGGGCATGGCTACCTCGACACGAATTGGGGGTCGGAACCGCTCGAAGACGGGTTCCGCGAATGGGACTGGGCGCGCGCCGATCTCGGCGACCGGGCCGTCATCCTCTATGACGGCATCCGCCGGTCCGGCGATCTGTTCTCCTTCGGCGTCGAAATTGGGCAGGACGGCGCGTTCGACGTCTTCCCGCCACCGCCGAAGACGGATCTGCCGCCCGGCCGCATCTGGCGCGTGCCGCGCCGCACCCATGTCGAGGCGGGCGGTCAAAGCGATGCCGGCGACACGCCCGGCCCGCGCGCCCATATCCGGCGGACCTTCGAGGACACGCCCTTCTATACGCGCTCGGAACTGGTGACCCGGCTCGGCGGCGAGACGCTGTCGGCGGTGCATGAGAGCATCGATCTCGACCGGCTCAGACGGACTTGGGTCAAATGCCTGCTGCCCTTCCGCATGCCGCGTTGGCCATTCGGCCGCGCACCGATCGACACGCGTCCCTGATCAGGCAGACGCCCAGACGCTCAGTCTTTCTCGTCGGGCTCGATCTCGCGAAAGAACAGGCGCTGGCCGGTATCGCTCTTGGCTTGCGCCTTGCGCACGTCGCGCAATTGCCAGACCAAGAGACCACCCAAGCCGCCGAAGACGAGGATCAACTGGACGATCATCATCGATGCGTAACCCGTCATGCCGGGACCTCCCGTTCACTGCCGCCCCTGCCCCGCTCGTTTTCAGTGCTCCCAGTGCTCCTCAGGTCGCGGCACCGGTGATGTCGGCCGGGGCGCCGCCGCGCGGATTGCGCCGCCAGATCACGAAGTTCAGCGTCGCCGCGATGCTGACCCAGGCGAGGTAGGGCAGCATGATCAGGGCCGCGAACGCGCTCACCGGATAGAAGGTGACGATCATCGCGAGGATGGACAACCATAGAAGCGCGACATTGATCATGCCGAGATCGGGCCGGCGCAGGCCGAAGAAGACCGCCGACCACGATGCGTTGAGAAAGAGCTGCACGCCGTAGATCGCTAGCGGCAGGACGGCCGCGCCCCCAGGCGCGGCGCGCCAGACGAGCCAGCCCGCGACCGCGATCAGCGCATAGAGGATCATCCAGACGACCGGAAACACCCAGTCGCGCGGCGTCCAGGAGGGCTTGTCGAGCGTTTCGTACCAGGCGCCCGGCCGGAAGATGCCGCCCGACATGGCCGTCAGCGTGCACAAGGCGATGAAGATGAAGATGGATGCGTCCGGCATCGATCACGCCTCCGGCCGCGACCGCGCCGCGCGCCGTTCCCTGCCTCTCCATTTGGTCGATATCCTACACGTTATAGGGCTGTTCTGCCCAGCCAGATCTGCGGCCGGCGGTCACAGGCCCGGCCCAACCGGCGGCCGCGCCGGTCCGCCGCGATCCAAGGGCGCGGCGAGATCGCGCTCGCCGAGCCGATCGAACAGGCGCAGCACCCATTCGGTGCGGTCGCGCAAGCCGACCGGCGACCGGGTCGATGCCGGACCGACCGCATCGACCAGGAAGCGCACCTCGGTCAGGACCGGCGCATCGGCCTCGCGCGCCGGCCACAGCGCCGAGACCGCCGCATTGGCGAGGATGGCGAGCTTGCGGTTGCCCGACACGACGGCGCGCCGGCTGACCGAATCATAACCGTTGCGCGCCACCTCTCGGCCGATCTCGCGGTAGAGCGCGCGCGCGGCATGGATCGCCGGGCGGCAGTCAACCGGAAGCCGGGCGATGCCGGGCAGCGCGCGATCGTAGAGGTCCTCGGCCGCCGCCAGAAGCCGTTCGGTCAGAACGATGACGGCATCGGTCGCCGCGGGTCGTTCAAGCCAGGCCTCGACATCGATGCCGGCCTGATCGAGCCAGTCGAGCGGCAGATAAACGCGTCCGTTGCGTGCATCCTCGCCGATGTCGCGAGCGATATTGGTCAATTGCATGGCGACGCCGAGATCGCAGGCGCGCGCCAGGGTCTCGCTGTCACGGACGCCCATCAGCACCGTCATCATGGCCCCGACGGTGCCCGCGACACGCGCCGAATAGGCCCTCAGATCGGACAGCGTGCGGTAGCGCCGCCCGGCCGCGTCCCAGTCGAGCCCCTCGATCAACGCCTGCGGCAACGTCTTCGGCATTTCGAAGCGCCGGATCATATCGGCGAAGGCGCGGTCGACCGGATGGTCGGCGGGATGACCGTCATAGGCCGCGTCGAGCCGCGCCTGGAGCCGGGCCACCGCCTGATCGTCGCGCTCGCCGGTATCGACCGCATCATCGGCGAGCCGGCAGAAGGCATAGAGCGCATAGGCCGGGTCGCGCACCCGTTCGGGCAGGATCAGCGAGGCGGCATGGAAGGACCGCGATCCCGTTCGGATCAGGTCGCGGCACACCGCCCGGTCGGCGGCGCCGGGAAACAGGCGTTCAGCGGGTCGTTGCGGCATGCGGCACCAGCTTGTCGAGAATGCGCGCCGAGGTCAGGACGCCGGGCACGCCGGCGCCGGGATGGGTGCCCGCGCCGACGAGATAGAGCCCGTCGATATCCTCGCTCTGGTTGTGCGGACGGAACCAGGCGGTCTGCAGGATCGCGGGTTCGAGGCCGAAGGCGGCGCCCTTCCAGGACAGCAGCCTGTCGCGGAAGTCGAGCGGCGTCAGGACACGCGAGGTGACGACATGATCCTCGACGCCGGGCAGGATGGTTTCCGACAGCCGCCGGGCGATACGCCGCCGATAGGTTTCCGCCATCACGTTCCAGTCGGTATCACCGTCGAGATTGGGCACCGGCGCGAGCGCGTAGAAGGAATCACAGCCCTCGGGCGCCATCGACGGATCGGTCGCGGTCGGACGATGGACGTAGAGGCTGAAATCCTCGGCGAGATGCTTGCGCTTGAAGATATCGGCCAGGAGCGCCTCATAGCGCGGGCCGAGGACGATGGTGTGATGGCGGACGTCCTCGTAACGCCGGTTTGTGCCGAAATACCAGACGAACAGGCTCATCGAATAGCGTCTGCTGTCGATCTTCCGGTCCGGCCAGCGTTTGCGCACGGTCTCGGGCAGGAGCTTGCGATAGGTCCAGGCGGAATCGGCATTGGACACGACGATATCGGCCGCCAGCGTCTCGCCAGAGGCCAGGCGGACGCCGGTCGCCCGGCCATCGCGCACCAGGATCTCGGCCACTTCGGCATTGCAGTGGATCCGTCCGCCTTGCCCGTCGATCAGCCCGGCCAGGCCGCGCACCAGGCTGCCGGTGCCACCCATGGCGAAATGGACGCCATAGTCGCGTTCGAGGAAGGAGATCATGCTGTAGGCGCAAGTTACCGTCATCGGATTGGCGCCGACGAACAGCGGATGAAAGCCGAGCGCGATGCGCAGTCTCGGATCGCGGATATGTTTGGAAACATGCGCATGCACGCTGCGATCGGCGCGGAAGGCGATCATCGGCGGAATGGCTGAGGCCATCTGGGCGAGCGTCGAGAACGGCCTTTGGCCAATATCCTCATAAGCGACGCGATAGATCCTCTCGCTGTCGCGCATATAGGCGTCATAGCCGGCGACATCGCCGGGCGAGAATTTCGCGATCTCGGCGCGCATGCGCTCGGGATCGGCGCAGGCCTCGAAAGTGGCGCCGTCGTCGAAACGGATGCGGTAAAAGGGATCGAGCGGCCTCAGATCGACATCGTCGGCGAGCCGCCGGCCGCACAACGACCACAATTCCTCGAACAGGAAGGGCAGCGTGATGATGGTCGGCCCGGCATCGAAGACGAAACCGTCGTCGCGATAGACATAGGCCCGGCCGCCCGGCGCATCGAGCCGTTCCAGGACGGTGACCCGGTAGCCCTTGGCACCCAACCGCACGGCGGCCGCGAGGCCGCCGAAGCCGCTGCCGATCACGACCGCATGCGGTCTCTTGTCGTCGGCGGCGGACTGTTCGCTATGGATCGACGGCGCGCGTGTCAGCATAAGTTGACACTAGCAGCGCGACAGACTGTCAGGCAAGAAGTCCACGGCGTTCAATGCCTACGGATCATTCCCGATGGCGTCCGCCATGATCACACCCGTCTCGGCCGCGACGCGCCGGATGATGGCGGCGACGGCGGCGGGGTCTTCCTCATGCGCCAGATGGCCGAGGCCCGACAGGCGGACGACCTCGATGCCCGTCACGTCGGCACTCAATTCATAGGCATCGGCGGGCGGCACGGCATCGTCGCCGGTTCCGACCACGAGAACCACCGGCTGTTTCAGGCGCTTCAGATCCTCGGTCATCGTCGAGAGGTCCCAACGCGCCATCATGCCGAGCGCCGAGCGCACATGGCCGGGATTACGGAACAGGCGGCGGTAGAATTTGAGCCCGTCCTCGTCGATATGCGAGCCCGTCCCTTCGATGAGACGCCGGACGGCCGTGCGGTCGGCGCTCAGCGCGACCATGCGCGGCACGGCCGGGTTGAGCGTCAGCAGCCTGGCCATCGGCGGAAAGACATGCTGCGCCGCGCCGCGAAACGGCTTCAGCGCGGCATTCAGGCCGATGACCGCCTTGGGCGCGATCCTGGCCGTCGCCGCCATGTCGACCAGAATGGCAGCCCCCGCCGAATGCCCGACGGCGAGCGCGGGCACCATGTCGAGCCGTCGCAGCAGCCCGGCCAGCGCCTGCGCCATGTCCTGTAGCGACAGCCTGCGGCTCGGCACGGGCGCCGTGAAGCCATGTCCGGGCAGATCCGGCGCGACGACGGTGAAGTCGCGGGCGAGATCGGGCAGAAGCCCGCGCCAGGAATGGGTCGCGCCGGCCGTGCCATGGACAAGGAACAGAACCGGCCCCGTTCCGGCGACCTGCACATGCCAGTTGACGCCCTCGGCGGTGACGAAGCGGCTCGCGTCGCGATTGGGCCAGTCACGCCCGTCCTGGTCGAAGGACAGCCTGTCATAGGCGAAGGTCGAGCCGAAGATCATGGCCGCCCCGTCGGATGATGATCGGCCAGGGTCTCGCGCACCGCGACCGACAGGGCCGCCGCGTCGGCCTGCGGCAACGGCAGATAGACCCCGCCCATCGCCTCGGCCAGGCGGCGGGCGGTGTCTTGCGGGCGGGGCGAGGTGTCGACCAGAAGCGCCGGCAGGCCGCGGGCGCGCAGAAGCCTGGCCGCGGCCAACGCATCCTCGCGCGCCTGGCTCCGGCCAGGCGTGCCGTCGCGTGCGATATTGGCGCGGCCGTCGGTCATGAACACGATACCCGCCGAGCGCCCCTTGCGCTGGATGTCCTCGGCCAGCCGGGCGGCGGTGTCGATGGCGCCGGCGAGCGGCGTGCCTCCGCCGCCGGGCAGCGCGGCCAGCGCCCGCTTGGCGCGCACCAGCGATCGCGTCGGCGGCAGGAGAAGCTCCGTTTCATGGCCGCGAAAGGCGAAGAGCGCCACCTCGTCGCGGCGGATATAGCAGTCAGCGAGCAGCAGTTCGACCGCGCCCTTGGCTTCGGCCAACCGCGCCAGCGCCGAGGAACCCGACGCATCGACGACGAAGACCGTCGTTGTCTCGGCATGTTCCTTATAGCGCTGCAGGCGGAAATCCTCGCGCCGCACGAGAACCCGGCTAGCGGAGGACGGCCCCTTTGCCATGCGTCGGCGGATCTTCTGCCAAGGGGCGGCGGCGCGCAGGGTTTCAAGCACGTTGAGCCTCGCGCCGTCGCGCAGATCGCCGCTTCGCGTGCCGATCGGCCGGCCATGGCGGCGCGAGGCGCGCAGCGCGCCCGCACGTCCCGCCGCCGACCCGGCCACGGCCCTCGACGCCTTGGCCTGGAGGCTTGCCAGAAGATCATTCGGAATGGCCGCCACGGCGGCATCGAGCACGACATCCTCAAGCGGCCTATCAGGAGGATCGCGCGTGTCGGCGTCACGCTCCTCCGATGCGTCGCGCTCGGGAGGATCGTGGGTGCCGTCATCGCGATCGGGCGGCTGGGTCTCGGCCGGGTCAGGCGGGTCCGGGGCATCGGCGGGATCGTTGCCCTCCGGCACCGGCATGCGGGTCGCGCGCGGTGCCAATACGAGGCGCGCGGCCAGCGCGATATCGTCCTCGTCGACGTCACTCTTCAGCGCCAACGCCGCCGCCGAACGGGCGGCTCCCAGCGCCAGCATCGGTGCCCGCAAGGATGCGATGCCGAGCGCCAGAGCGACGCCCGTCAGGCTGTCTATCGCGTCATCGGGCACGGCGATATCGGCCAGCACCGCGCGCGCTTCGGCCATGCCGTCGGCGGCGTCTTCCGGCAGTTCGGCGTCGCCAAGCGCGATGCCGTCGAGATCGGCGCGGAACGCCAGCCGGTCGGCGATGCTGTCGGGCGCGGCCTCGTCGGCCTGCGCGCCTTCGTCGAGCAGCACCATGCCGAAGCGCGCCGGCACGCGCTGGTGAAGTCCGTCGCGCTCCAGAACGATCTCGCCGCGATCCATCGCCGCGTTGAGCCGAGCGGCGAGGAGCGGTGTGATGCGTTCCGCCATCGGCAGGATGACGACGCCGTCATGGGCATCGGCCAGGACGCCGCGTTCGGCGACCGGGCGGCCAGCACTCAAGGTCGCGGCGAGGTCGAGCCCACCGAGCAGGCGGCCATCGGGGATCGTTGCGGGCACGCGCCGCACCGGCATGTTCCGGGGCAGAAGCGCGCGCAGATAGGTGGTCAGACGGTCGCGGACGGGGCCTGTGCGGGCGCGCACCACGAGACCGCCGGTCGCGACGGGATCGACGGCGAACAGCGCGACCGACATCAGCGCATCGGCCCAGCGATCGGCGCCGGCGCTCATCGTTCTCGCCTACCCGCCGAACACATCGGCCACCGCGCGGCCGACCCGGACATCGGAACCCGCCTCATCAAGCGGATCGCGGCGCAGGCGATGGCGCAGCGCGGACGGCGCGATGGCACGGACATGGTCGCGGGTCACGCGCTCGGCGCCGTCCAGCGCGGCCAGCGCGCGGGCCGCCCGCATCAAGGTGAGTTCGCCGCGCAGCCCGTCCGTGCCGAGCGCCAGGCACAGCGCGGCGCAGGCTTCGAGCACCGCATCGGGCACATCGAGTGTTTCGAGATGGGCGCGGCCTGACAGGATTTTTTTCCTCAATGCCGCGTCCTTGCGCTTGTAGCGGGCGACGAAACCGTCCGGATCGCGTTCGAAGGCATCGCGCCGGCGCACGACCTCGATCCGGCTCGCGACATCCTTGGGCGTGCCGATGTCGAGCGACAGGCCGAAGCGGTCGAGAAGCTGGGGCCGCAATTCGCCTTCCTCGGGATTGCCCGAACCGACGAGCACGAAACGCGCCGGATGGCGCACGCTCAGCCCCTCGCGCTCGACCACGTTTTCGCCGGAGGCGGCGACATCGAGCAGCACGTCGACGAGATGGTCTTCGAGCAGATTGACCTCGTCGATATAGAGAAAACCGCGATGGGCATTGGCCAGAAGCCCGGGTTCGAAACTCTTCTCGCCACGCGTCAGGGCGGTTTCGAGATCGAGCGCGCCGACGACGCGGTCCTCCGTCGCGCCGAGCGGCAGATCGATGACGGGGACCGGCTGGAGACGGGCCTTGAGCTTCTTGTCATGGCCTCGGCAAGTCTCGCAGAGCATTTCCGGCCGCTCCGGATCACACTGATAGGAGCAGCCGTCGACCGCCCTGATCCTGGGCAGCAGGCCGGCGAGCGCGCGCACCGCCGTCGACTTGCCGGTGCCCCGGTCGCCGAAGACCAGCACGCCGCCGATCGACGGATCGACGGCCGCCATCAGAAGCGCGGTCTTCATCTCGTCCTGCCCGACGATCGCGGAAAACGGGAAGACCGCCTTAGTCATCGGCCAGCATCCGGGCCGCGGCCCGCGCGTCCCGTGCGCGCGGCCAAGCGGCGCATAGGCGTGCCGCATCGCGCCGCGAAAAGGCTCGTTCTGCCGGGATTGTCGACGTCACTCGGGATCACGCAAGGCCGGTTTCAAGCTTCTCGACCAGGCGGTCGGCGGCCCGGTCGATGTCATCATACATCACGCGCGCGATCTGGGGCACATCGCCGATCTCGATCGTGTCGACGATGATCGCGCCCGTGATGTCGTAATGGCGCAGGCGCCAGACTCCGCGCACCCTGGTGGCGGTCAGCCGGCAGGTGCCATAGGCACCGCAGGCGAGACCGAGCGGCACCGTGCCGAGCAGCGCGTCGATCACATGCCGGTCGTCGGCGCTCAGCGGCACCAGCATCAGATTGACCACGACATTACGGTTGGCGGGGTCGTGCGTCGCGGCGCGATGCCGGATCTCCTCGATCAACGCCGGCGCGTTCAGAACCCCGTCCGGCAAGTCCTGCGGAAAAGGCGGCATGTCACCCTGCAAGGCGGCCAGTGCGTCGCGCACGACGTCGGGGATATCGGCGATCTCGAGATAGTCGGCGACATATGCGCCGGCGGCGCCAGCGCTGTCGTCCTCGGCCATGACCCGCCACAGGCCGGGAAGATCGGTGCGGTGCAGCCGCCAGGAGAGATCGGCGCTAATGGTGGCGGCCATCTGGCCGCCGCCCAGAAACGCGTCGAGCGATGTCCGGTCCGTCGCCGACAGATGCATGAGATCGATCTGGCGGGACGCGTGATCGACCGCCACCTGCCGGAGCCCGCGCAGCGACCGTTCGACGATCGCCCGAACCGATGGCGGCAGCGAAATGGACGATGCGGCCGCCGCGCCGCCCAACGCCCTATCGAGCGGCGTGTCGTCAAGCATCCTGTCAGCAATCATATCGGGATTATCCGGCCAGTCCGCGCCGGAAACCGGCAGCCGAAGCGCCTCTCCATCGTCCAAGACGCCGGAGCGGTCTGTTCGCTGATACCCCTCGGATGACATTCCCGGTCCCCTCGGCCTTGTTGGCGTTCTCCGCCTGTCGGCTTTCCGAGCCTTTGCGGCTTCTTGGCCTCCCTTGTAGCGGCATCCGGCCCGCGTGCCGGCCGCGCGACGGGCACCATCAGACGCGGCCGACAGCTGCCGCGCCGTGACCATGATCAAAGCGGGGTGGATCAGATGTGACGGATTTTCGTCGGCATCGCCAAAATGGAAACGTTGTAGGGTGGTATCGAGAAAGCCGCCGCGCCGATCATAGAGACGCGGATCAGGGAGACAGGGATGGCGACCGATATCATCATCAGCATCATCGCCGAGGACCGTCCGGGGCTGGTCGAGACGGTGTCCGACGTGGTGGCCCGGCATGGCGGCAACTGGGTCGACAGTTCCATGGCGCGCCTCGGCGGCGAGTTCGCCGGCATCGTCCATGTCTGCCTGCCCGCCGAGGCAGCAAGCGGCTTCGAGACCGACCTGTCGGCGCTCGCCGAGGACGGGATCTCGGCCACCCTGCGCCGCTCGACCGGGCCGGGAGCGGTCGCCGGCGTCACCGCCCGCCTCGACGTGACCGGGGCCGACCATCCCGGCATCGTGCGCGACATCTCGGCCGCTCTTGCCGCGCGCGATGTGTCGATCGACGAATTGCACACCCAGGTCGTGCCCGGCAGCATGTCGGGCGCGCCGGTCTTCGTCGCCCGGGGCCGGCTCGTCCTGCCCGACGCCGTGACCGTCGATGCCGTCACCGACGCGCTCGAGGACCTCGCCGGCGATCTGATGGTCGATGTGACGCTCAGCGCCGACCGGTGAGGCGGCCGTCTAGACAGCCATCGAGACAATGCGAAACGGCGCCGACTAGGGTCGACGCCGTCCGCTCATATCTGATTTTCGGCTGCCCAGGGGCCGCCGCGACAGCCGTCCGTGTCAGGCGCGGGTCATCCGCCGGGCCTCGCCCGCCGACAGGCCGGCGATCAGCACGTCGCGCAGATCGGCGCCGTCATTGCGCTGGAACGCGCTCGACATGCGATAGCCGACCTTGCCGCCGAACAGGCGCGAGAAGAAGCCACGACCCGCAGCGCGGTTGGCGGTGGAAACAGTCTGTGCATGCACGGTCGCCATGGCATCCTCCATCGGTTCGCGATCTCGTTTTGCAATTGCGCATCTGGCGCCAATGGACGCGCCGCACAACAAGCATTTCAGCACAACTGATCCGCGTTTTTTGCATGCGTCGCGCCACCTGTTCCAGCCGCGCCGACAGGTATTCCAAAAGCGACATACCGAACATGATTTCGCCTTGTTTCACAAAGGCTAAGCCTGATCGGCGCATGTCCTTAGGGTAAATAGGAACTTACCCTCTCCGGGCCGGCATGATCGGGTTTTTCCCGATCGACAGGACGGCGGTCCGCAGAACCACGGAACAGCGATTGCCGCACCGCAGCATGCCCCCGGAAAGGGCGCGGTCCCGCCCGCTATCTCGGCTAGCGCGGCTTGAGGACCAGCGGCAGGCCAGCGGCGAGAAAGACCACTTGGGCGACCTGTTCGGCGACCGCCTGATTGAGCCGGCCCTGAGCATCACGGAACCGCCGCACCAGCGCGTTTTCCGGAACGATACCGAGGCCGGTCTCGTTGGACACCAAGACAAGCGGGCCACGGGCGGCGGCAATGGAGGCGACGAGATCATCGCCCGCCCGCCGGGGCGCGACATGGTCGGTCTCATCGGCGAGCATCACATTGGTCAGCCACAGCGTCAGGCAGTCGACGAGCACGACATGATCCGGCGCGGTTTCGCGCCCGATCGTCTCAGCGAGATCTCGCGGCGCGTCGACCGTCCGCCAACCCGGCCCGCGATCGGCCTTGTGCTGGGCGATCCGTTCGGCCATTTCGTCGTCGAAGGCTTGGGCGGTGGCCACATAGACCGGCGTCAGGCCGGTGGCCAGCGCCACGCGCTCGGCGAAGCGGCTCTTGCCCGACCGCGCGCCGCCAAGCACCAGCATGCTGCCCGACAGGGTGATGTCGCCGTCCATCATCGCGGCGCTACGGAACCAGCACGGCCACGTCGATCGGCACCGCGACGCCCGGCACCTCGATGGCGCCGCGCTTGTCCTCGATCAGCGCCGGCGGCTCGAAACCCTGCGCCTTGGCCACCTGGAGCGTCTCGACGGTAGTCACCGCGCGCGAGTTCAGCTTCTTGTTCATGTCCTCGAGCTTGGCGGCGAGATTGACCGCATCCCCGATGACGGTGAATTCCATGCGGTCCTCGGAGCCAACGATGCCGACGGTCACGCGGCCGAAGGTCACGGCGACGCCGATCCGGAAATCGCCGGGCCAGCCGGCTTCCTGGAGTTCGGCCTGGCGCGCCTCGATGGCATCGGCGATGGCGCCGGCCGCCATCAGCGCATCGCGCGCCGCCGTTTGCGACGCGGTCACCGCGCCGAAGGTCGCGAGAACCCCGTCGCCGAGGAACTTGTCGACCGCCCCGCCGGCGGCCTCGATCTCGGCGACGACGATGTCATGGTAGTGGCTGAGCACGCCGATGACCTTTTCCGGCGCCATCTCGCGGCTCGTCCGGGTGAAGCCGCGCACATCGACCATCAGGACGGCGGCATCACGTTCAAGGCCCTGGCCGATGCGCGGCGTGTCGTCACCCGCCGACAGGCTGTCGGCGACATCACGGGCGAAGAAGCGGCTGAGATTGTCGACGGCGGCCGCGTCACGGACCGAATCAACCAGCAAGGCGCGAGCGCGGAACAGCGCCGCCGCCAGAATGGCGCTGACCCCGATGATGATCAGCGCCACATCCATTTGCGCGCCGAGCAGGATCGAGTTCGACGTCAGATAGGTGACATAGTTGCGCGTCACCAGCGCCATGTCGTCCTGCAGCGCATAGACCGCCAGCGCCACCCAGCCGCTAGCCGCGACGAGGCCGGCGAAGATGACGTAGAACGGCTCGAAGCGCAGGGCGCGCAGCGAGATGAACAGGAACACGTAGAACAGGGTCGGCGACTTCAGATAGAAGGCCGGTGGCTGGTCATATTGGATGTGGAAGCTGAAGATCAGCCCGTAGAGCATCGCGAAATCGACGACGATCGACAGAAGAACGAACCAGCGGGGCGGCGGCCCGGCGCTGGCGACAACGAGCCGGATGATCGCGAAGATCAGATAATGCGCCAGCGCCAGCGGCACGGCGTTGAAACCGGTCGTGCCCTCGGCGCGCGGCGCGAAGGCATAGAGGACGCCGAAGAAGGCGACGACCGACAGCCCGATCCAGGCGACGAGCAGTTCGGCCGTCTGTTCGCGGCGTTCGATCTCGCGGATAAGGCGCGGCGACATGGCCACGCTGCGCGATCTGGGCGTCAGCTCGCGACGCAATTGCGGGCGCATGGGCGGTTTCCAATCGTTGCTGGCGTTCGGTCACCCGTCGACGGACGGGTTCGGCGACATCAGGCGCGCAAGGCCTGTTTAGCCGGCAGCGCGACCCCGACCGGCACCGTCAGGCCTTCCCGCGCGATCAGCGCGCCGGGATGGCGCCGGTCTATCATCTCGGCCCAGTCGTCGAGCATGTCGTCGGTCCGGTCGGGACTATGGTGAAAGGCGATCGGGAGGCGGATACCGGCGCTGTCGGCCAGATCGAGCATGCGCCCGGGCGTCGAATGGCCCCAGCCGACATGATGGTCATATTCATCGTCGGCGAACATGGTGTCATAGACCATGACGTCGCAGCCCGCGACGAAGTCGGCCAGCGCCCGATCGATCGCCGGATCGCCATGTTCGTGATCGGTGATGATCGCGAGACGCGCGCCGCCGGCCTCGAAGCGGAAGCCGATCGAGCCGCCCGGATGGTGCAGGCCGACCGTCTCGACGACCACGCCATCGCCGAGATCGATGCTGTCGCCGGCGCGGAACTCGGAGACATCGAAACCGGGCAGATGATCGAGTTCGAGCGGAAAGAGCGGCGGCGACAACAGCCGTCCGATGGCTTGCGTCGCGCAATCGCCATGCGCCAGATTGCCGACCCGCGCGCGCAGGCGGAACTCGCCGGTATAGATCGGGCAGAAGAAAGGCAGCCCGCAGATGTGATCGAAATGCAGATGGGTGAACAGAAGATCGGCGCCGGTTTCGCCCGTATCGGGCAGCGGCGGGCCGGCAGGCACGGTACCGTCGGTCAGCGCATGGCCGAACCGATGCAGGCCCGAACCGGCATCGATGATGATCAGCCGATCGCCGATGCGGATCTCGAAACAGCTCGTCTCGCCGCCATAGCGCACGGTGTCGCGACCCGGCGTCGGGATCGAGCCGCGCACGCCCCAGAAAGTGACCGACAGGTCTGATCCGCCGGCCATGATCACGCCTCCCCCGCCGGCACGGCGGCCTGCGCGACGCGCAGCTCGCGCAAGGTGCCGTCGAGCCTCAAGCCGACGACGCGCAGGACTTCCAGCGCGATCTCCGGCACTTCGCGCAAGAGCTTCAGGAAATTCGGCTTGGAGATCATCAGCGCTTCGATATCGCCGCGCGCCACGACGCTGGCGGTGCGCGGGATGTCGGCGATGATGGCGATCTCGCCGACGATGTCGTTGCGCCCGACGCTGGCGACCACGGTGCGGCTGTCGGGCCCGCCGATGACGATGTCGGCGGTGCCGTCGATGATGACGAAGGCGGCATCGCCCTCGTCGCCCTCGGTCATCAGCGCCTCGCCGGAGGAAAACCGCACGCGATCGCTGATGAAGGCGAGCAGCTTCAGCTTGCCGGGCTGGATGCCCTTGAACAACGGCACGCTCTTGAGCAGCGCCACTTCCTCGTCAAGGCTCATTGCGCAGTCTCCCTGTGCGGGGCCTCGACCCCGTCCGCGGTCGCCTCGGGCGACGTGGTTTCGGTCACTATAACATCATCGGGTGCGCCGACCTCGGCGATCCGCCCGCTTTTGAGCAAGATGGCCTTCTCGAAACAGCCCGCAAGACGGCCATCGCTCATGCCGGCGACGATCGTGGCCTCGGGCAGCTGCTCGCGGATCGCCGCGATCAGCCGGTCCGGCACCAGTGGCGACTGGGCGACCTCCTCGACGACGACCACGTCCGGCCGCTTGAGAAGGCCGCGCACGAAATTGATCGTGCGCCGCTGCTGCGGGGTCAGCCGGCCGCCGGCGACGCCGACCTCGAAATCGAGCCCGATGCGGGCCACGCTGTTTTCGAGGCCATGCTCGCGCAGATAGGCCGACAGCGCCGTTTCGAGCGTTTCCCGGCTCGACACGCGGTCGAGGCGGGGCTGGCCGAAGATGAGGTTTTCGAGAACGCTGGCCGGCGCCAGATAGGCGTCGCGATCGAACCAGGAGAATAGATCCGGCGCCTGCTCGTCGACGCGCTTGCGCAGATCGTCGCGGGCCGTGTCGAAGCGGTCGGCCAGCGCTTCCGGCATGTCGACGAAGCGGTGGCGCGCCGGCACGATATCGAGCGCCAGCGCCATGAAACGCTGCCGCGCCGCGACGGGCGGCTTCCGCTTGCCGCTGCGCGAGAGTGCCGTCAGTTCCTCGATATCCTCGGGCCCGCCGATGCCGAAGTCGGCGACCAGATCGGTGTCGGGCAGTTCGGCGAACAGGTCGATGATCGTGTCGGCGACGGACCGGCCGAGGGTTTCGAGATCCTGCCCGATGCCGACCGCGTCGAGGACGGCCACGAGGTTCTGCTGTTCGAGCAGCGTCTGGGTATCGATGCCCGGGTCGCGGGGCAGGCCACCGAACACGCTGGCGATGAGGGCCTGCGACTGGCGGATGCCCGGCGCGTCCCAGTGCTCGATCTCGGCGGCGAGCCGAGGATCGTCGTCGGCGATCTCGCAGAAGGCCTTGCGGGTCGCCACGATCGCCTCGGCGATATCGGGATAGGCGTGCGGATCGAGCCGGCCGAGCAGGCCCATGCGGAACACCTGATCGCCGAGACCGTAGACCGACAGCGCGCCGAGCGCCTTGAGGTCGAGATCGGTCGCGTCGACCGCGCCGGCGGCGGCGAGATTGTCCCAGTCGGCGAAGGCGTCGTGGTCGGAATTGGCGGTGCGCTCGGCCTCGAGCTTGCGCAGGCGCTCCTCCTCGACCGCCTCGCCTTCAAGCGGGCGCGGCTGGACCGGCCGGTTGCGCAAGCCATAGAGCAGATTGCCCCGAATGGTGCCGTTGAAGATGAAGCCGTCGCCGCGAATATAGGCGAGCCGGCGGCCGATGACGGCCTCGGGCAGTTCGAACGGCTTTTCGCCATTGATCGTCAGCGACCCGTTCTTGACGTCGAGCAAGCCGGCCATCGCCTGCAGCATCTCGGCGCGGCCGCTATCGTCGTCGCCGACGACGGCCACCGTGCTACCCTTGGCAATCGACACCGTGGCATCCGACAGCGCCGTGTCGCCGTCGATCTCGACCGATGTCGCCGCCAGCTCGATGTCGCCGGCCAGCGAGACATGATCGCGCTCCTCGGAGAGGCGCGCCGGCGAGACGAGGTCGGGCAGGTCGAAATTCTCGATGACCGTCTCGTATTTGACCCGCATGTCCATCAATTGCTGATACCAGGTCAGAAGCTCGCGCCACGGACCGGCGAGATCCTTGTAGGCGGCGAGGACGGCGACCAGCGCGCCGAAGGTCAGTTCGCCCTTGATCACCAGATAGCCGCCGATCGAATAGAAGAAGAACGGCGTCAGCTGGTTGAGGAAATTGTTGAGGAACTTGATCTGGTATTTCAGCCGGAAGATGCGGAACCGGATCGCGAAATTGGTGTAGAGCCGCTGCGACACCTCGGCGAGATGCCAGGCGGTCGCGTCATTGGCGTGCACCTCGTTGATGCCGGCGATCCCCTCGCCGATGCGGTCGGCCAGCTTGCGGGTGTTCAGGACCCGCTGGCGCGACAGCTTGTTCACCCGCATCTGGAGCTTGGGGATGATATAGGCCTGGACCGGATAGAGCGCGATCGCGGCGGCCCCGAGCAGCGGGTCCTGGTTGAAGATGAAGACGAGATAGACCATCAGCGTGCCGCCCTGGAAGGCGGGCGTGGCGATGGCCTCGCCGACGAAGCCGCCGATCTGCTCGACCTCGCCGGTGATGATGGGAATGATCTCGCCCTGGCTGATCTTGCGGAACTGCGGCAGCCGGAAGCGCAGGATGCGGTGGAACAGATCGTATCTCAGCCGCCTCAGCATCCGCTCGCCGAGCAGACCCTTGTAGACGTTGAGGACGTATTTCACGACATTGTTGAGGACGACCAGGCCGAGAAAGGCGAAACAGAGAATGAGCAGATAGGGGATCTGCTCGACGGCGTGGCCAAAATATTCGCGCGGAAACGGATTGCCGCTGTCGCTGATCGCATCGTTGATGATGATCTTGGGCAGTTCGAGCGACAAATAGAGGATCGGAAAGGACAGGACCGTGATGCACAGAATGATCACTTGCTGGCGCGTGCTGTTGCGCCAGATGAACGCGAACAGTGTCTGTTCCATCACGCCACCCCAAAGAACCGGCCGCGCCGCCGGTCATTCCCCGCGTTCCATCCGTATTATCACTTGAGCGGCTTTGGCCGCTATCACTTTCAGGCTATAGCTTATAGGACGGGTTGTCCGGTCCGTGATGTGGCGTAACGCACAGCATGGCCGGCGCCGCCTCGCAAACCGTGCCCGCGCACAGGATATCCCCGCCGGGACAGCCCTCCCGGATCGCCCTCCCGGATCGCGCAAGGATCGATCATGCTGCGCCTGGTTCCCCGCAATCCACGCATTCTGATCTACAGCCATGACTCGTTCGGGCTCGGCCATCTGCGCCGCTGCCGGGCGATCGCCCATGGCCTGGTCGGCGCCTGGTCGGAACTGACGGTATTGATCCTGTCGGGTTCGCCGATCATCGGCAGCTTCGACTTCCGCTCGCGGGTCGATTTCGTGCGCATTCCCGGCGTGATCAAGCTGCGCAACGGCGAATATACCTCGCTGTCATTGCATCTCGACACCGAACATACGCTGAAGATCCGTGCGTCCATCATCGAACATACCGCCGAGGTCTTCGCGCCCGACATCTTCATCGTCGACAAGGAACCGCTGGGCCTGCGCGGCGAGGTGCGCCCGACGCTGGATCTGTTGCGCCAGCAGGGCACCCATCTCGTGCTCGGCCTGCGCGACGTGCTCGACGATCCCGACGCCCTGCACGAGGAATGGCTGCGCAAGGGCAGCTATCCGGCGCTCGAGGACTATTACGACGACATCTGGGTCTATGGCATCCAGTCCGTGCACGACCCGCTGGAGGGGCTCCAGGTGTCGGACGCGGTGCGCGGCCGGACCCTGTTCACAGGCTATTTGCCGCGCAGCGTGCCGCAGGACGTCCATACCGTCGAGCCGATCCCCTTCGAGGACGGCTCCTACCTTCTGGTGACGCCGGGCGGCGGCGGCGACGGAGTCGAGCTGGTCGACTGGGTGATGCGCGCCTATGAGACGTCGGGCGACGACCTCCGCCCCGCCGTCATCGTGCTCGGCCCGTTCATGGATGTCGAGCATCAGGCCGCTTTCATCGCGCGCGCCGAAACGCTCGACAATATCCACATGCTGCGCTTCACCCCGCAGATCGAACCGCTGATGGTGAACGCGGCGGGCATCGTCGGCATGGGTGGCTACAACATCTTCTGTGAGATCCTGTCCTTCGACCGACCGACGCTTCTGGTGCCCCGCGTGGTGCCCCGGCGCGAACAGTCGATCCGCGCCAGCCGGGCCGCCGAGGCGGGCCTTCTGACGGTGCTGCCGATCGACGACCACGACAATGTCGCGCTGATGGCGGACGCGCTGAAGCGCCTGCCGGCCCAGCCGCCGCCCTCCGCCGCCGGGCTGACCGGGCTGATGGGCGGGCTCGACACGATCATCAACCGGGTCGAGACCGTGCTCGGCGACCGCGAACAAAGGCTGGCGCCGACCGACGGCGCCCTGTCCTCGGGCTGACCATGACGGCCGACACCTCCGCCGACAGAAGCGCCCCGGATCGGAGCGCGCCCGACATCGCGGTCGTCGTGAAGGGCTATCCGCGCCTGTCGGAAACCTTCATCGCCCAGGAAATCCTGGGCCTGCAGCAGCGCGGCGTCCGCCAGCTGATCGTCTCGCTGCGGCATCCGACCGACCCGGCCGTGCACGATCTTCACGACGAGATCACCGCGCCGGTGCTCTATCTGCCGGAATATCTCAAGGACGACCCGCCGCGCGTCCGCGCCGGCCGCCGCTGGGCCGAGGCGCAGCCGACCTACAAGACGGCGCGCCGGGCCTTCGAGGCCGATCTGAAACGCGACAAGACGGTCAACCGCTATCGCCGCTGGGGCCAGGCCTGCGTCTTGGCGCGCGAATTGCCCGACAAGATCCGCACGATCCACAGCCATTACCTGCATACGCCGGCCTCGGTCGTGCGCTATGCGGCGCTTCTGCGCGGCCTGCCCTGGAGCTTTTCGGCGCACGCCAAGGACATCTGGACGACGCCGGACTGGGATCTCAAGGTCAAGCTCGACGATGCGGCCTGGGGCGTGACATGCACCGGTGTCAATGTCGATCATCTGAGGAAGCTGTGCCGCGATCCCGACAAGATCGCGCTGGTCTATCACGGCCTCGATCTCGGCCGTTTCCCCAGCCCGCCGCGGCGGCCGGCGCCCGGCGTCGTGCACATCCTGTCGATCGGCCGGCTCGTCGAGAAGAAGGGCTATGACGATCTTCTGCGCGCGCTTTCGCGCCTGCCCGGCGATCTCGACTGGCGGTTCAGCCATATCGGCGGCGGGCCGCTCAAGACGAAGCTTCACGGCCTGGCGGGCCGGCTCGGGATTTCCGACCGGATCGACTGGCGCGGCGCGCAGCCGCGCAAGGCCGTGTTCGAGGCGCTCGCCGAGGCCGATCTCTTCGTCTTGCCGTCAAGGATCGCCAAATCCGGCGACCGTGACGGCATTCCCAATGTGCTGATGGAAGCGATGGCCTTCGGCCTGCCATGCGTCTCGACCCGTGTGTCGGCCATTCCCGAACTGGTTCTCGATGGCGAAACAGGGCTTATGGTCGCGCCGCGCGATGTCGACGCGCTGGCCGGCGCCCTCGACCGACTGGCCCGCGACCGGGCCTTGCGCGACCGGTTCGGCCAGGCCGGACGGCGGCGAATCGAAACCGCATTCGATACCCATCCCGGCATCGACGCCATCGCCGCGCGCTTCGCCGGCCGCGCCGCCGAAGCCGCCTGAGAGACGGAACGAGAGGCCGCCCATGCGGCCGATGCGAGATGACCGCGCCGACGATCCTGTTCTATGCGCCGATGAAACCGCCCGACCATCCGACCCCGTCCGGAGACCGCGAGATGGCGCGCGCCCTCATGGCGGCGCTGGCCTCGGGCGGCCATGAGGTGCGGCTGGCGAGCCGGCTGCGCAGCTGGCAGAAGGCGCCGGATGACGACGCCTTCGCGATAATCGCCGCCGACGGCCGACGCGACGCTGACCGCATCATCGCCGAGGCCACGGCGCCGGGTGCTCGGCCGCCAGCACTGTTCGCGACCTACCATCTCTATCACAAGGCGGCCGACCCGATCGGGCCGCATGTCGCCGATGCGCTGTCGATCCCCTATTGCGTTATCGAAGCGAGCCGGGCGGCCAAGCGCGCCCATGGCCCCTGGGCCTATGGCCTCGCCGCAGCCGACCGGGCGCTCGCCCGCGCCGACGCGGTGATCGCCCTGCAACGCGCCGATCTACCGGGTCTCGCCCGCGTCGTAGGTCCCGACAGGCTCCATGTCATCCCGCCCTTCCGCGATCTGTCGCCCTATCTCGCCCAGCCGCGACGGGAGGCACCTCGGCGCGCCGCGCCCTGCCGGCTGCTCGCCGTCGGCATGATGCGCGAAGGTGCCAAGGAACGCTCCTATCGACTTCTCGCCGATGCCCTGTCCCGGCTCGATCCCGACAGCTGGACGCTCGACATCGCCGGCGACGGCCCTGCGCGGGCCGAGATCGCGCCGCTTTTTCCCACAGACAGGACGCGGTTTCTCGGCACGGTGGCCCAGGATCGTCTCCCCGAGGTCTATGCATCCGCCGACCTTTTCGTCTGGCCAGCCATCGAGGAGGCCTTCGGTATCGTCTTCCTCGAAGCGCAAGCCACGGGCCTCGCGGTCGTCGGCGCCGATCGCGGCGGCGTGCCGGACGTGGTGGCGAACGGGACGACCGGCCTTCTCGTCGACGAAGGCGACGCGGCGGGCTTCGCCGAGGCCGTGGCGGCCCTGATCGCCGATCCTGAGCGCCGCCACCGGATGGGCCTGGCCGCCCGGGCTCATGCGCTTAGCCGGCACCATCTGCCGGCCGGCGCCAAGGCGCTGGCGCGGATCCTCGCCCCGCTGATGGCCAGCGATGCGACGCAAGACCGACGAGCCCCCGCCGATGGCTGAACCCGTGCGCGTCCTGATCCATGTCCAGCACATGCTCGGCACCGGCCATATCGTGCGCGCCGCCGCCGTTGGACGCGCGCTCGCCGCTGAGGGCTGCGCCGTCACGCTGGCGGCGGGCAATGTGGTGCCGCCGACGGTCAATGTGTCGGGCCTCGATGTCGTCGCGCTGCCGCGCGCCCGCGCCGCCGACGCCTCGTTCCGCATCGTGGTCGGCGCCGAGGAACGACCGATGGACCCGGCCTTCGAGGTCGAGCGGCGGGCGGCGACGCTCGCGCTCTACGACACCTTCCGGCCCGACATCCTGCTGATCGAGACCTATCCCTTCGGCCGCCGCCATTTCCGCTTCGAACTCGACGCCCTGATCGATACCGCCCACGCCGATCCGCGCCGGCCGCTGATCGCCAGTTCAATCCGCGACATTCTGGTGCGCAAGGACGATCCAGCCAAGGAAGTCGCCATGGCCGAGCGCGCCCGCGCGCTCTGCGATGTCGTGCTGGTCCATGCCGATCCGGCCATGGTGCGGCTCGACGACAGCTTTCCGCCCGCCCCCGACATCGCGGATCTGTTGCGTTACACCGGCTTCGTCTATCCCGACGTGCCGGCGGCGGCCACCGGGTCCGACGGCGTCGGCGAGGTCATCGTCTCGGTCGGCGGCGGCGCCTTCGGCGAGAACGTCCTGGCGACCGCGCTTCGGGCACAGAAGACCGGCGTCCTGGCCGACCGACGCTGGCGCTATCTCGTCGGGCGCGGCCTACCCGACACGCCATTCGACAGGCTGAGGCAGGCAGCGCCCGACAACGCCATCGTCGAACGCGCCCGCGCCGACTTCCCCGCCCTTCTGACGCGCGCCTTCCTGTCGATCAGCCAGGCCGGCTACAACACCGTTCTCGATATCTTGCGTGCCCGCATCCGCGCGGTCCTGGTGCCCTTCGGCGATGGCGAGGAGACGGAACAGCCGCAGCGCGCCGCCGCACTCGCCCGGCGCGGCCGCGTGGTGACGGTTGCCGAAACCGGCATGACGCCCGATATCCTGGCCCATGCCGTCTCGGAAGCCGCCGCCATGACACCGCCCGACCTCGCGATCGGCCTCGACGGCGCGCGCAAAAGCGCCGAGATCCTGCTCGCCGAACACCGCCGGCTGCATCCCGCATGACCGCGTCGCTCGCCGACATCGGAACCCGGCTCGATGCCATCGCCGCCCAGGGCCGGCAGATCGCCATGTGGTGGCGCGACGACGACGCGGTCACCTCGACACCGGAACTCGACGGCCTGATCGCGCGCGCCGCGCGCCATGACGTGCCGATCGCGCTGGCCGTCATTCCCAAGCTCGCCGAAGCAGGCCTCGCCGACCGGCTTCAGGCCCACCCCCATGTGAGCGTGCATCAGCATGGCTTCGCCCATGACAATCACGCGCCGCAAGGGTCGAAAAAGGCCGAATTCGGCCCGCACCGGCCGCTCGACGAGATGATGCGGGATCTTTTCGAGGGCTACAGGCGCATGTCGAGCCTGTTCGGCCCGCGCTTCGCCCATGTGCTGACCCCGCCCTGGAACCGGATCGCGCCAGACCTGGCCGCGCGGCGCAAGGAAGCGGGCCTTGTCGGCCTGTCGACCTTCGGCCCGGCGCCCGACGGCGCGCGCCATCAGGTCAACACCCATATCGACCCGATCGACTGGCGGCGGGGAAAGCGCTTTCTCGGCCTCGACCCGTTGCGCGCCGTCCTGGCCCGCGAGATCGACCGGCGCATCGATGGCAGCGACGAACCGCTCGGCCTCCTGACCCATCATCTGGTGCAGACCGACGATGCCTGGGCCTTCGTCGACGACCTGCTCGCGCTGACGGCGACCCACCCCGCCGTCGTCTGGCCGCATATCGAGGATCTGTTCGATCTCAGATGATCTGGCCGAAAGGCCAGGCTACGCGTTGTTTGCAGGGTCGCTTCACCGCGCGTCGGGCAGTGGCGGCAAGCTCTTGAGATAGGCGGCCATGGCGGCGCGGTCGCTGGCCGGCAGTTGCTCGGTGTTGCGCACCACATCGGCCATGGTCGACCCGAGCACGTCGAAATCCGGGGTGAAACCGGTTTCGAGCGCGAAGGCGATGTCGTCCTCGGTCCAGTCTTCGAGCCCGTCCGGGTGCGGCGTCAGATTGGGCACCCAGCCGCGGCCGGCGGCCGCCGGCGCGCCGGCGAAGGCCAAGCCGTCGACGAGCCCGCCGAACCGGTCGCGCGGGCTGTGGCATTCGCCGCAATGGGCCGGTCCCTCGACGAGATAGCGGCCGCGCGCCAGCATCTCGCTGTCATCGGCCACCAGGGCAGGCCCGGGCTCGGGCAGATACCGCCATTTCCACAGGCCCAGCCCGCGCCGGACGGAATAGGGAAAGGCCAGTTCATGCGGTTCGGACGGCGTCGCCACCGCCGGCAGCGTGTCGAGATAGGCCTTCAGATCCATGACGTCCTCGAGCCGCATCCGGGCATAGGACGTATAGGGAAAGGCCGGGTAGTAGTGCCGCCCCTCGGGGCTGACGCCGCGCACCATGGCATTGGCGAAATCGAGCATCGACCAGCCGCCGATACCCACGTCGGGATCCGTCGAGATATTGGGCCCGACGAAAACACCGAAAGGTGTGTCGAGCCGATGGCCGCCGCCGAGCAGGGTGCGATCGTCCTGACCCTCGGTGGCGTGGCAAGAGGCACAGCCGGCGGCCGCGAAGATCAGCGCGCCGTTTTCGATATCGGGCTCATGATCGGGCAGGTCGGCGGCGGTCAACGGACGCGGCACCGTGAGCAGCCAGAAGGCCGAGCCCGCCAGAACGGCGAGAATGACGACCAGGATGGCGAGAAGACGCATCGCGGCGGCCGATCATCGCTGGCCCATGCCGGCCAGCGCCTATTCCTCCTCGATGCGATAGGCCTCGTGGCAGGACTGGCAGGTCTGACCGACCGACCGCAGCGTCGTCCGCACCGCATCGAGCGATTCCGGCGGGTTTTCGAGCGCCGCCGCCGTCGCATTGGTCATGTCGGCGGCTTTGGCCTCGAAATCGGCCTTGTCCTGCCAGATGGCCGGGGCGGCCTCGGTGTCACCGCCGGTTTCCGAGCCTTCGGGGAAGAACATCGGAAAGCCGATCGAGGTGGCATGGAGCGTATGCAGCGCCATCTTGGCGGCCAGCGCGTCGAACGGCACTTCGTTGCGCACCATGCCGCCCAGCGTGCCCATGGCGGCACCGGTATCCTTCATGAGCGCCTGGCGCGCGGCGATCGGATCATCGATCGACTGCGCGACGACGGTGGTGCCCGCCATGGCGAAAGCCGCCATGCCAGCCGCGATCAGACCGTATCTCAAACCATGCCGCATGGGGTCCTCCTCGATGTTCGCCGCTCACGGCGCGTTATGTGCCTACGACGGCAGATTGCCCGTCCGCCGTGCTGGACGGCCGGCGGCCCGTGCCTTGCCGGCCGCGCCGCCACGCCGTTTAAAATCATTCAAATGTTTCCCGCCGACATTCGAAAAGTCAACCGACACGCTCGTGAAACTCTGATGACAGGCCGTGCCGGTTCGCTATCGCTTGACGCCGGCGCGCGGGCGGCTTTCGATGGCTGAAACGCGAAACGGAGACATGGCAAATGGCGCATGGCGGCAATGGGTGGTCACAGACCTGGACGTTCTTCGAAGACGCCTGGCACGAGGGCAATGTGCCGATCGTCGGGCCGCGCACCCATGGGCTCTGGCTCGGCAGTTGCGTGTTCGATGGCGCCCGCGCCTTCGAAAGCGTGACGCCGGATCTCGAACCGCATTGCGCGCGCGTCAACCAGTCGGCCGAGGCGCTGGGCCTCGCGCCGATGCATGCGACCGGCGCCATCGCCGAGATCGCGCGCGACGGCGTCGCCAAGTTTCCCGCCGGCACGGCGCTTTACATCAAGCCGATGTATTGGGCTGAACAGGGCGGCTATTACGGCGTCACGCCCTTGGCCGACACCACAAAATTCTGCGTCTCGGTCTTCGAGGTGCCGATGCCCGAACCGGGCGGCAGCTTTTCGATCACCCAGACGCGCTTCCGGCGCCCGACGCTCGAAACCGCGCCCGTCAACGCCAAGGCGGCCTGCCTGTATCCCAATTCGGCGCGCGCCTTGCAGGAGGTGCAGGACAAGGGGTTCGACAATGCGGTCGTGCTCGATGCGATGGGCAATGTCGCCGAGCTGGCCACCGCCAATCTGTTCATGGTCAAGGATGGCGTGGTGCACACGCCCTATCCCAACGGCACCTTCCTGAACGGCATCACCCGCCAGCGTGTCATCAAGCTGTTGCGGGCGGCGGGCCACGATGTCCATGAACGGATCATCAGCTATGGCGAATTGCAGGATGCCGACGAGATCTTCTCGACCGGCAATTACGCCAAGGTGGTGCCGATCACCCGGATCGACCATCGGGACCTACAGCCGGGCCCGATCACCCGGCAGGCGCGCGAGCTCTACTGGTCGTTCGCCCATGGCGGCTGAGGCCGGGCCGGGTCGTATCGGGCGGGGTGAAACCGCCTGACATGACCGGGACAGGCCGGGCAAGGCATCGGCGAAACCGATCCCGGCGCGGCGCGGCCGCGTATCGACGAGAAGAGCCGCTTCTCGACCGCCAGATTGGCAACCGCCAGATCGGCGACCGAAAGATCCACCAGTGAGGGCGATCCCATGGCGACACCCCTATCGATGCTGACGACCGCCCTGTTCGCCATCGCCCTGTCGCTCGCCCCGATCTCGATGGCCGGGGCGCAAGGCGAGATCGTCGACGTCGAGCTGGTTCTCGCCGCCGACGGGTCGGGCTCGATCGACGATGATGAGCTAGCGTTCCAGCGCCGCGGCTATGCCGAGGCGATCACCAGTCCGGAAGTGCTCAATGCTATCGCCGGCAATGGCTATGGCGCGATCGCGATCGCCTATGTCGAATGGGGCGGGCCGACCTCGCAACACACCATCGTCGACTGGATGGTGGTGCGCGACGCCGACAGCGCCCGCGCCTTCGCCGAGGCGCTGGTGACCGCGCCGCGCGCCGCGCGCGGCTTCAATTCGATCTCGGCGGCGATCGACTATTCGGTACACCTGATCAACACCAATGCCTATGAAGGGCTGCGGCGCGTCATCGACGTGTCCGGCGACGGGCCGAATATCGGCGGGCGCCCGGTGCAGGAGGCGCGCGACGACGCCGTGGCCCAGCGCATCACCGTCAACGGCCTTGTCATCGTGCGCCCCGGCGGCGGCTATCGGGGGCCGGGCGGCATGCCGCTCGAAGAGCATTATGCGCGCGACGTGATCGGCGGGCCCTCCGCCTTCGTCGAGATCGCCGACGAGAACCGCAGCTTCGCGGATGCGGTGCGCTCGAAGCTCGTTCTCGAAATCGCCGGCGACGCCCCGCCGCCCGGTCCGCGCCTCGCGGCCCAGACCGGCGAGTAAGGCTTACCGATCTAGGCGGTTTCGGCCTTGCAGGTGCGGATGCCGAAGATCGAATAGGCCGGGCAATTGCCGACAAGCGCGGTCAGAACCGGCACGATCCCGATATAGCCGATCCATTTCCAGCCGATATCGGCCGGTCCCATGACCGCGAAAGCGATCAGGGCGATCCCGACGACCAGCCGCAAGGCGCGGTCGATACCGCCCATATTCTTCGCAAACGACATGTTTCGCCTCCACTGACAATGCGGGCGACAGCGCCCGTGGCGGCGAGATTACGGACGTCATGATGCGCCGTCTTTGATTTATGCAAAAGATCTAATATAATTTCACAGGCCGGCCAAGCGTCATAGCCAGCCCTTCATGCGGAAATAGATGTAAGGCACGATGGCCGAGACGATCATCGCGACCACGGTGATCGGATAGCCCCAGGGTGAATCGAGTTCCGGCATGGACTGGAAGTTCATGCCGTAGATCGAGGCGATCAGCGTCGGCGGCATCAGCGCGACGGCGGCGACCGAGAACAGCTTGATGATGTTGTTCTGCTCGATCGAGATCAGCCCGGTCGTGGCATCCATCAGAAACGAGGTGCGGCTCGACAGATAGCTCGAATGGTCGATGAGCTGCTGGCAGTCGCGCAGGGCGATCTTCACCCGGGTGCGTGTTTCGGGCCCGTCATAGTGCTTGCGCGTCAGAACGCCGAGCTGGATCAGCGCGCGCACGGTCGTGTTGAGGCTTTCGCGCGCCTTGACCGCGAAATGGTCGGCGCGACCGATGCGGCGCACCAGATCGCTGAATTCACCGGGCTGGACCGGGCGTTCCCGGTCGACATGGAAGACGTCCACCGCGAGATCGTCGATGTCGTAGCCGGCACGTTCGAGGATGTCGGCCAGATTGTCGATGAAGGTTTCGAGCAGATCGGCGAAGACGAAGATCGGCGTCAGTTCGTCGATTTCCGATGTATCGGTCCGGGCGACATAGGCCGTGAACGGCTCGGCCGTGCCGTAACGCAATGTGATCAGCCGGTCGCGGGTCAGGATGAAGGTGATGTCGAGGGTCTTGAGCGCCTCCTTCTCGACACCGACCGGCGCCAGGACGGTGATATAGGTGCGGCCGTCCTCGTTATAGATGCGCGATGAGATCTCGATCTCGCGGATCTGGTCGTGACTCGGCAGGCTGAACCCCAGAAACGCTTCCACATTGGCGACTTCCTCGGCATCCGCCGCATGGATGTCGAGCCAGATCGCCTGGTCGGGGATGACATGGCTCTTGGCGCACTGGACGGGCAGGAGCCCCATGTCGGAAACGGTGTAGGCGGTGATCATGACAACCCTCGGCGGCGGAACGCGGACAACAGACCGATTGTAAGAGTCGCTTATGCCAGACGAACAGGCAAACCCATGTGACACCATGGCTTTACCAGCCGCATAGCGAAAAGGGGCCCTGTGGCCCCTTTTTGTGTTGCTTGGTTTTTTGCCGAACGGATCAGGCCGCTTCGTGCAGCGCCTCGACATAGTCCCAGTTGATCAGGTGATCGACGAAGGCGGCGAGATAGTCGGGCCGGCGGTTGCGATAGTCGATGTAGTAGGAATGCTCCCAGACATCGCAGCCGAGGATCGGCGTCGCGCCGTGCACCAGCGGGCTTTCGCCATTGGCGGTCTTCATGACCTCGAGCTTGCCGTCCTTGACCGCGAGCCAGCACCAGCCGGAGCCGAACTGCGTCTTGCCGGCCTCGATGAAGGCGGTGCGGAAGGCGTCATAGCCGCCGAGGTCGCTGTCGATCGCTGTCTGCAGCTTGCCGGGCAGCTTGTTGCCGCCACCGTCCTTCTTCATCCACTGCCAGAAATGGATGTGGTTGTAGTGCTGGCCGGCATTGTTGAAGACGCCGGCATTCTTGCCGAACGAGCCCTTGACCACGTCTTCGAGGCTCTTGCCCTCGAACTCGCTGCCGGCGACCAGCTTATTGCCGTTGTCGACATAGGCGAGGTGGTGCTTGTCGTGATGGAATTCGAGCGTTTCCGCCGACATATAGGGCATCAGCGCGTCATAGGCGTAGGGAAGGTCCGGCAGTTCGAATGCCATGGCGGGGCTCCTCTCGATGAAACGTGACCTGAATGCGTCGTTGCGGCCTGCGTCCGGGCCAGGGTCCGTGCTGGTGGGGACCTGAGGTCCGCATGGGACCCGCGCCTGACGGGCGCGCGTTCCGCGTCGCTAAATAGGCCGTTCCGGCTGATCCCGCAACGGTGCACTTCGTAATCTTACGGATCACGGTTCCGGCGCCGGCACGAGTTGGCAAGGATTTGCCGATAGGCTCCCACCATGGTTTCGGAAAACACCACCGGCGACCGCACGACGACACCGTCGCCGACCCGGCGCGCCTTTGCGCGCGGCGCGGCGGCGGGCCTGTTCTGCCTGGCTGGCGGGGCGTCTCCGGTGTTGGCCGCCACCGCTGTCGGGCTCGATGCGGCGGAACTTGGCCTGACGCCGGATGGCGGCGACCAGTCGGCCAATCTGCAACGCGCCATCGACCGGGCGGCGGACCTGAACCAGCCGCTTCATGTGCCCACCGGCGACTATGCGGTCTCGAATATCGTCCTGCCGCGAGCCACTCATCTCATCGGCGTCGCGGGGCGAACCCGGTTCGTCGCGGCCGGCGCCGGACCGCTCCTCACGTCGCGCGGGGCGGACGTCCTGCATCTGGCCGGCCTGTCCTTCGATGCGCCGGCCTCGGGTCCCGCGGCGGAGGAAGCCCTCGTTCAGGTCGACGGCTGCGACGGTCTCCTGATCCGCGACTGCGATTTCGGCCGCAGCCAGGGCAACGGGCTGGCGCTGACCGGCTGTGCCGGCACGATCGCGGGCAACCGGTTCCGCAACGCGCAAGGCGCGGCGCTCTTCGCGCGCGACGGCGGCGGGCTGATGATCGAGGGCAATCGCGTCACCGACTGCTACGACAACGGCATTCTCATCTGGCGCTCGGAGCCCGGCGAGGACGGCGCGATCGTGACCGGCAACCGGATCGCGCGCATCGGCGCGCGGTCGGGCGGCGAAGGCCAGTGGGGCAATGGCATCAATCTCTACCGCGCCGGCGGCATCATCGTCGCCCATAACCGGATCGAGGACTGCGCCTTCACCGCCGTGCGCGTCAATGCCGGGCCGAACTGCCAGATCGTCGGCAACAACTGCGCCCGGCTCGGCGAGGTGGCGATCTATGCCGAATTCGCCTTCGACGGCGCCGTCATCGCCGACAACATCGTCAGCCAGGCGGCACTCGGCATCTCGGTCACGAATTTCAATCAGGGCGGCCGCCTCGCCACCGTGTCCGGCAATCTGGTACGCGATCTTTTCACCCGCGATCACTGGGAACCGCGCGGCATCGGCATCTCGGTCGAGGCCGATACGGTGCTCGACGGCAATGTCGTCGAGAACGCGCCCGTCGCCGGTCTCAATCTCGGCTGGGGGCGCTATCTGCGCAATGTGCTGGCGCGCGGCAATCTGGTGCGCAACGCGCCGATCGGGCTAGCGGTATCGGTGGCCGAGGGCGTGGGTCGCGCCGTCATCTCCGGCAATCTGTTCGACGATACCCCGACCGGCGCGATCATCGGCATGGACCATGCCGAGGCGGTGACCGGCGACCTTCTCGGCGCCGAGGCGCTGCCGGCCCATCTGACGCTGAGCGGCAACATCGCGTCAAACGGCTGACGCCGGACAGTCGGCCCAGGGCTGGCCGCACGCGTCGCGCAGGGTCGCGGTTTCCTCGATGAGCCAGGCGCGGAATGCCTGCACGGGCTTGCGGCGGCCGGTCTCCGGCAGATAGACGAGATAGTAGCCGCCATAGTCGAGGCCGATATCGGAGAACCGGACGAGCCGGCCGGCGGCCAGGTCATTGGCGACGATTTCGCTGGACGCCAAGGCAAGCCCCTGCCCGGCAATCGCGCCCTCGACCGCCAGCAAGGTGGTCAGGCCGACCGGCGAGCGCGGCAGATCGATGTCCGGATGGCCGGCCAAAGCGAACCAGCGCCGCCATAGCGCGCCATTGTCGTCATGCAGCACGCCAAGGCGCGCCATCTTCTCCGGATCGTCGGTCCAGTCGAGATCGGGGCTGCCGACGGGATAGACCGGTGTCCGGCTGAGGAGATCACAGCCGAAACAATCGGTTTCGCCCTTGAAGAAGCGGATCGCCAGATCGCACTCATGCCGGTGCAGGTCCGCGATCTTCGGCGACGCTTCCAGCCGAATGTCGACGTCGGGATAGCGCGCGCGGAAACCGCCGAGCCGAGGCATCAGCCAGCGCGCGGTGAAGGTGGGCTCAGCGCTGATCGTTACCGAGCCATCATGGATGCCGGTGAGCGTTTCGGTGGCTTCGGCGATAAGGTCGAGCGCCGGCGTGATCGCTGTGAGGTAACCCTGCCCGGCTTCGGTCAGGTCGACCCCCCGCGACACGGTTCGGAACAGCTGCACGCCCAACCTGTCCTCCAGGCCGCGAATATGCCGGCTCACCGCCCCATGGCTGACATTCAGTTCCTCGGCCGCGCGGCTGAAGCTGCGATGCCGGCCGGCGGCCTCGAAGGCGCGCAGGGCATTAAGGGGCGGCAGGCGACGGGGCATACGATATGTGACTTTTCCTCACACGCACTGTCAAGCAAAGACGTTTGTGGTTACCGGCCGCAGCCCCGAGATTGTCGGTCAGACAAGTCATGGGAGCACATCATGTTTTCGACGACACAAGACAGCATTGCCCGCTACGCCCGGCACCACGACGACAGGCATCCGACCGTCTGGCTGGCCGTCCGCCATGCCCTGGACCGGCTGACGGCGCGGTTCCAGACCTATCGGAAAGCGCGCGCGACCCAGCGGCAATTGCGCGGGCTAAGTGATCATCACCTGAACGATATCGGCCTCGACCGCGCCGATCTCGACCGCACATATCCCGACCCGGTTTTCCGCGATCTGGGTGACACATTGCACCGCTATCGGGATATGGTCGACAGATGAAGACAGCAAAGATCGACGACGTTCCGCGAGAGAGCGGCGTCAGCCATCCGGTGGCGGCGGCAGACAGATGCCGCGCGCGGCGCAAGCAGCGGCTCGGCGATGCGGTGGGCCTCGACCAGTTCGGCGTCAACCGGGTCGAACTCGACCCCGGCATCTGGTCCACCGTCCGCCACTGGCACAGCCACGAGGACGAATTCGTCCTGATCCTGTCGGGCGAACTGACGCTGGTGACGGATCGGGGCGAACGCAAGCTCGGGCCCGGCGACATGGCCGGCTTTCCCGCCGGCATCGCCGACGGTCACCGGCTGGAAAACCGCTCGAACGCGATCGCCGTCTATCTCGAAGTCGGCAGCCGCCGGACGGAGATCGACTGCGTCACCTATCCCGACGATGACCTCGTCGTCCGACCGGATGCCAGCGGACGGCAGATGTATCATCGCGCCGACGGCACGCTCATCGGTCCGGCGGACTAGGAACCCGGCTTACTAAGGTCCAACCTGCCGGCGGCCAAGATCAAAAGCCGGCTCACTTGATCCGTTCGAGAACCGACACGTAATTGGCCACCGCGGCCCCGCCCATGTTGAAGATGCCGCCGAGCTTGGCATCGTCGATCTGCATGCCGTCGGGCGCTTCGCCGGTCAGCTGCATCGCGGTCAGGGCATGCATCGACACGCCCGTCGCCCCGATCGGATGGCCCTTCGCCTTGAGGCCGCCCGAGGGGTTGACCGGCAGCTTGCCGTCCATCTCGGTCAGGCCTTCGGCGATGGCGCGCGCCCCCTCGCCTTCCGGCACCAGCCCCATCGCCTCATATTCGATGAGTTCGGCGATGGTGAAGCAGTCATGGGTTTCGACGAAGGACAGATCATCGAGGCTGACGCCGGCATCGGCCAGCGCGCGCTGCCAGGCGGTCGCGCAACCCTCGAATTTCAGGATATCGCGCTTCGACATGGGCAGGAAATCCTGCGCATGCGCCGTGCCCCGGAAGGCCACCGCGCGCTTCATGCCGAGCGCGGTCTTGGTGTCGGTCAACACGATCGCGGCCGCCCCGTCGGAGACGAGCGAGCAGTCGGTGCGCTTCAGCGGACCCGCGACATAGGGGTTCTTCTCGCTTTCGGCACGGCAGAAATCATAGCCAAAATCCTTGCGCATCTGGGCGTAGGGATTGTTGACGCCGTTCTTGTGGTTCTTCGCCGCGATCATCGCCAGCGCGTCGGACTGGTCGCCATGGCGCTGGAAGTAGAGCTGGGCGATCTTGCCGAAGACGCCGGCAAAGCCCGCCGGCGTGTCGCCGTCCTCGGGCAGATAGGACGCCTTGAGCAGGATATTGCCGATCTCGCGGCCGGGCGTCGCCGTCATCTGCTCGACGCCGACGACGAGCACGACCCGCGCCGAGCCCGCCGCGATCGCCTTGATACCCTGATGCACCGCGGCCGAGCCCGTGGCGCAGGCATTCTCGACCCGCGTCGTCGGCTTGAAGCGGAACCCGTCATCGGCCTGCAGCACCAGGCTCGCGGTGAAATCCTGCGCCGAGAAGCCGCCATTGAAATGGCCGAGCACGATCTCGTCGACATCGGACGCGTCGAGACCGGCATCCTTCAGCGCGCCATCGGCGGCCGAAACGACCAGGCTTTCGACGGTTTCGCCCTCAAGCTTTCCAAACGGCAGATGATGCCAGCCGACAATGCACGCGGTCATGAACGTCTCCTGAGATGAGCTTCAGATAGGCTTCACGGATCTTTCTGCCGTGCAACATAGGGGAGCGGTGCGGCGGGCTCAATGGCGCATGCCGTCATCGCGGCCATGCATCCCCCCAGTCGCCGCTCGTGATCCGGCCGGTCTCGGTGCCGGTCCAGTTCAGGATCGGCCGGTCGCGCCAGCGCGCGAGAAAGGACGCGTCCTCCCCGCCCAGCGCCAGGACGCGCGCGATAAGGGCGGCCATCGCGGCTTCCGAGGCGCGCGTCGCGCCGTCGTCGATCTTCAGCGCGACGCCGAGCCCCTGCTCGGGGAAGCCGGCGCAGAACACCCCCTCGGCACCGGTCTTGACGAAGACCCGCGCGCCGAAGCGGCGCATGACGTCGGTGCAGAACCGGTCGCGGCCGGCGACCATGTCGGGATGAGCCGCGCACGCAGCGCGCAGGCGCCGACAAGCTTCGGCGCGTTTGTCTGGCAGCGCCTCGCCCGTCGCGAAACGCTGGAAGGCGCGCGCCAGCGCCGTCAACGGGATCGGATAGGTCGGCACCGAACAACCATCGATACCAGCCTCGGCGGCGTCGACCGCGACGCCCGTCATGTCGGCCAGAACGGCGCGCACCGCCGCTTGGACGGGATGGTTCGGGCGCTCATAGCCGGCGGTCGGCGCGTCCAGCGCTCGCGCCAGCGCCAGCATGCCGGCATGCTTGCCCGAACAGTTGTTGTGCCCAGGTCCCAAGCTGTCGCCGCGCTCGATCATCGCCACGGCCTCGGCTTCCAGGATCGAGCGATGCGGCCCGCAGGCTAGCGCCGTTTCGTCGAGACCGAGCTTGCCCAGCATGGCGCGCGCGGTCGCGACATGGCCCGGTTCGCCATTGTGGGACGCGCAGGCCAGCGCGAGTTCCGCCGGCGTGAAGCCGAAGCGGTCGGCCGCCCCGCTCTCGATCAGCGGTAGTGCCTGCAAGGCCTTGATCGCCGAACGCGGGAAGACCGGGCGATCGCCGTCGCCGAGCGACCAGACCGTCGTGTCGCCCGGTCCGGCGATGACGATGGCGCCGCGATGCGCGCTCTCGACACGGCCGCCGCGCGACACCTCGACCAGTACAGGATTGACCATGGCGGCATTCTCCCCGGGCCTTCTTGGTCTCAACCCATGCGCGAAGATTGGTCAATCACGCTGACTGATCCCGATCAAGCCTGCTCATCCATTGTGCACTATTATAGGTTTAGGAGGACGCGCCCATGATCTCGAAAGAGGACATCATCGCGCTGTGCGGCCTGACGGACGACGAAGTGGCCGCGATCGCAGAACACGAACACGTACCGGACATCACGGCGGCCGCCCTGGCCGACTATCTGATGCATCAGCCGGCGGGGCCGGAACGCATCCGCCAGATGATCATCGACGACATCCGCCAGGCGCTCGACAGGAACGACCTGCACCATGCGCAGAGCCTGATCGAAGCGCTCCGGCACTTCGTCAGCGAGCACGGTCGCGAACTGGCCTGCTAGGATCGACGTCGGACCAGGTCGAAGCCCGTCGTCAGGCGGGCGTGCCGTCCTCGGCGGCGTCCTTCTTGCCGCCGCGCATGAAGGAGAACCAGCCCTTCTTCTTGCCACCGGCGGTTTCCGCCTCGTCGCCCGGCGGCGGCGGGGCCACGACGTCGCTGAAATTCTGGAAGAACTGACCGGCGAGCTTCTTGGACGTCGAATCGATCAGCCGTGATCCGAGCTGGGCGATCTTGCCGCCGATATCGGCATGCACCTTGTAGGTCAGCAGCGTGGCCTCGGGGCCATCCTCTTCGAGCGCCACCTCGGCGCCGCCCTTGGCGAAGCCGGCGGCACCACCGGTGCCCTCGCCGACGATGCGGTAGCCGTTCGGCGGATCGAGATCCTCGAGACTGACCTGGCCGTTGAAGGTCGCCTTAACGGGCCCGATCTTCAGCGTCACCTTGGCCTTGAATTCATTGTCGGACGTCTTGTCGAGCTCCTGGCAGCCCGGAATGCTCTCCTTGAGGACATCGGGATCGTTCAGCGCCGCCCAGACCGTGTCGCGCGGCGCCTCGATCCGCTGAGAACCTTCCATATCCATGACCGCATCTCTCCACTGTCTCGGTTGTCTCGGTGCCGTGCGCCACCGCGCCCATCTGTCGGGTAATGAAGCATGCCCGGCAAAACTTGACCAGAACCGTCTCGTCCGGGCGCGGCTGTGGCCGACCCGCAACAGTTGGCGCGCGGCGTCTTAACCTCACATCAACGTTAACCGTCCGTATATCTCCGCAGGCTAAGGAGGGGTCGTCGCCTCATCTTGGGACAAGGCCCGGCCTTCGACCACGATCTTTCGGGGCGTGTTTGGCGAGTGATGGAACGATCCGATTTTTTGAGCAGGGGCATCATGACGAGCAAGCAGCACCTCCCGGATATCGCGCAACTCTCGAAAACGAGCCTCAGCCGCCGGCTGTTCATCGCCGGCCTGCCGCTGGCGGTGGCCGGCTGCGCCACGGGCACCATGGGTTCGGCCTATAGCCGGATGTATTCGGCGCGCCCCGAAGAGCGCTTTCCCCTGCCGGCCCTGAACTATACCCAGGTCGACCGCGACGTCCTGCGCCAGGAAGTGCCCTTCGAGACACGCCACCGACCCGGCACCATCATCGTGCGCCCGCATGAGCGCCGCCTCTATCTCGTTCAGGAAGGCGGCACCGCGATGCGCTACGGCGTCGGCGTCGGCCGCCAGGGCTTCGCCTGGGCCGGTTCGGCGCGCATCGGGCGCAAGGCCAAATGGCCGACCTGGACACCGCCGGCGCCGATGATCCGGCGCCAGCCGGAACTGCGCCGCTGGGCCGGCGGCATGCCCGGCGGGCTCGGCAATCCGCTCGGCGCTCGCGCGCTCTATCTGTATCGCGGCGGCCGCGACACGCTCTACCGGCTGCACGGCACCAACGAGCCGCAGAGCATCGGCCATGCGGTGTCGAGCGGCTGCATCAGGTTGTTCAATCACGACGCGATCGATCTCTATGAACGCGCCCGGGTCGGCGCCCGCGTCGTCGTCGAGGCCTGATCACCGCCCGAACAAGCGAAACAGGCCGCGCCGTGAACGACGCGGCCCGATCCGGATCGCAAGGTAGGTCACGTCCGCAGCGGACGCGAGATCGAAACGGCTTCTACGTCAGCGGGACGATGCGGATTTCGACCCGGCGGTTCTGCGCCCGACCCTCGGCGGTCGCGTTGGACGCGATCGGCCGGGTCTCGCCGAAGCCGTTGATCAGGAAGCGCCGGCTGTCGACGCCCTGGCTCGCCAGATAGCTGGCCACCGACAGCGCCCGGCGCTGCGACAGCTGAAGGTTATATTCTTCAGACCCGGTCGAATCGGTGAAGCCGTCGATATCAACGAGCGTCCGGTTGAACTCCTGGAACACCAGCGCCACCGAATTCAGCACGCCGAAGAATTGCGGCTTCAGATTGGCGCTGTCGGTATCGAAGGTGATCGCCGACGGCATGTTCAGGACGATATGGTCGCCGACGCGGGTCACGCTGACGCCGGTATTCTGCAGCCTTTCGCGCAGGAGGGCTTCCTGACGGTCCATATAGAGGCCGATGCCGCCGCCGGTCAGCGCGCCGATGCCGGCGCCGATCAGCGCGCCGCGCCGGGCATCACCACTGCCGGTATTGTTGCCGATCACCGCGCCGGCGAGCCCGCCAAGCGCGGCGCCGATCGCGGCCCCACCGGCCGTGTTGGAAATCTGCTGCTGGCCGGTGAAGGGGTCGGTCGAACAGGCGCCGACGAACAGAACGGCGGCGCAGGCAAGGGCTCGAAACATCATGGCTCGGTCTCCATCCGGCGGGTAGGGTTTGCTCTGGCGTGTCGGCTTGCCCCGCATGCGGCGCGCGGCCCCGCGTTTCAGGCCCCGAGACTATGGCGATTTCGCGGCGCGGTAAATCGGCCTTTGACGGCAAATCAGGTTGAACCGGCCGGCCGGCTCATGCACAGACATCAGTCCGGCGCGCCGCGCGCCGCCCCCTTACCGGAGGAATGACCATGATATCCGGCGGACATTGCCTGGTCCGGTGCCTTGAGGCCCAGGGCATAACGCGGGTTTTCTGCGTGCCCGGCGAAAGCTATCTCGACGTGCTGGACGGGCTCCATGACGCGGCGATCGACACGGTCGTGGCGCGCCATGAGGGTGGCGCGGCGATCATGGCCGAGGCCGACGGCAAGATGACCGGCCGGCCCGGCATCGCGCTGGTCACGCGCGGCCCCGGCGCCACCAACGCGGCCTGCGGCGTGCATATCGCTAAGCAGGATTCGACGCCGATGCTCCTGTTCGTCGGCCAGATCGGCCGGCATATGAAGGGCCGCGAAGCCTTTCAGGAAGTCGACTACCGGCAAACCTTCCGCGATCTCGCCAAATGGGTCGAGGAGATCGACCAGGCCGACCGGATTCCCGAAGTCATCGCCCATGCCTTCCATGTGGCGATGTCGGGGCGGCCCGGCCCGGTTGTCCTGGCGCTGCCCGAGGACATGCTGCGCGACCAGACCGACGCCCGGCCGGGGCCCCGCGTCGAGGTGGCCTCGCCCGCGCCGGCCCCCGACGCCACGCGACGCGCCGTGGACCTGCTGCGGACGGCCGAACGGCCGATCGTCGTTCTCGGCGGCTCGCGCTGGTCGGCGGATGCGGTCCGCAAGACGCAGGGGCTAGCGGAGCGCTGGGACCTGCCGGTCGGCGTGTCCTTCCGCCGCCAGCAGCTCTTCGACCATCTTCATCCCAACTATGCTGGCGATGTCGGGCTCGGCATCAATCACAGGCTCAAGGCGCGGATCGCCGACAGTGATCTGGTTCTGCTGCTCGGCGCGCGGTTTTCCGAAAATCCGAGCCAGGATTTCTCGCTCCTCGATATCCCCGCGCCGCGCCAGACGCTGATCCACGTCCATCCGGGGCCCGAGGAACTCGGCCGGATCTACACGCCCGATCTCGCGATCAACGCCACGCCCGACACATTTCTCGACGCGCTGGCCGATGCTTCGCCACAGAGCGCCAGCCAAGGCCGCGCGGCGGCGGCGCATCAGGACTATCTCGACTGGACCGCGACGCCACAACGCGCCGATGCTTCGCCCGACCATGTCGACATGGGGGCCGTGATCGGCCATCTGCGCGATACCCTGCCCGAGGACGCGATCCTGACCAATGGCGCGGGGAACTACGCGATCTGGCTGCACAGATTTTATCGCTTCGGGGGGTATGGCACCCAACTCGCGCCGACCTCGGGCTCGATGGGCTATGGTCTGCCGGCGGCCGTCGCCGCCAAGCTGCGCCATCCCGACCGCTCCGTCGTCTGCTTCGCGGGCGATGGCTGTTTCCAGATGACGGGACAGGAATTCGCCACCGCCGCCCAGGCCGACGCGGCGGTCATCGTCATCGTCGCCGATAACGGCATGTATGGCACGATCCGCATGCATCAGGAGCGCGCCTATCCCGGCCGTGTGTCGGCGACCGGGCTCGGCAACCCCGATTTCGCCGCCCTCGCCCGCGCCCATGGCGGCATCGGCCTGAGCGTTACCCGCAGCGCGGATTTTCCCGCCGCCTTCGCCGAAGCGCGCGTCGCCGACCGGCCAGCGCTGATCCATCTCAAGACCGATCCCGACGTCATCACGCCGGTTGCGAAGCTGTCGGAGATGTGAGTATCAGGCTGTGAATATCGACGCGGGCGCGGACGGGTGGATTCCCATGGCCGGGAAAATGCTCTATAGGGCGGCTCGCACGCGATGACGGGGCCGTCCGACGAGGGTGGCCAGGCCGATCTCGCACCGCCACGACGGCGGATTGGGGCGTAGCCAAGTGGTAAGGCAGCGGTTTTTGGTACCGCCATTCGCTGGTTCGAATCCAGCCGCCCCAGCCAGCCGAGCCGTTCGGAAGCCGATAACGGCGGGCGACGGACATCCTTCTAGCAGACTTTGAAGAAGGCCCCCGCGACCGTCGCCCATCCTTTGAGACGCTCGCCCTCGGGATGAGGACAATCAAACGCTTGGCCTACCCCTGAGGAAGCCCGTAGGGCCGTCTCGAAGGGTCAGGCTCCATCTCAACAGCCTGCCAAGCGAAACCCGACCCGCGACCGCAGATCCGGACAACGGCCCGGCCCGCCTGAGACCGCGCGCGACGCGAACCGGTCGTGAACAAAAAAGGGGGAGGTGAGAACTGTAAGTTCGAGCCGAAGCAAGATCGCGACCGCGGTCCCAGCTTTCGCCCGCACCGCCGGAGACCATGAGTGAAGCGAATTGGTCGCGAGGCGGAAAATGGTGGGCGCACAAGGACTCGAACCTTGGACCCGCTGATTAAGAGTCAGCTGCTCTACCAACTGAGCTATGCGCCCTCGACGCCGCGACCCGGAGGGGCCGACCGTCGAAAGGCGGTGCTATACCAATGCGGCCGCGCGAAGTCCAGAAGTCAATCCGGCGGGCCAGCCACGATGCCGTGACGATGATGTCACGTTTGATCGCAGCGTTGCGGCCTATCGAGAACGGGATTGGCCACGCCGCCATCCTGTGCCAATCAAGGCGCGTGCGGCACCCCGGCCGCGCCCCGCGCGCCCGTCCCGATGGCGGTCGCGATCACCCGCCAAGCGCGCCGCGGGCCGCGGCGCCCAAGGAGACCCGCCATGCTCATCGCGCATCTGTCGGACCTGCACGCCACGCCCGCCGGCACCGCCTGCTACCGGGTCGCGGAAACCAATATGCTTCTGGAGCGCGCGGTGGATGCCGTCCTGGCGCTCGATCCGGCGCCCGAATGCGTCATCGTGTCGGGCGATCTGACCGATCTCGGCACGGCCGAGGAATATGAGACGGCGGTCGCCGCACTCGGCCGGCTGACCACGCCCGTCTATGCCATTCCTGGTAATCACGACACGCGCGAGGAATTCCGCGTCGCCTTCGCCGGCTGGGCCTTCGCGCCGGAACACGACGTCTTCGTGCAATATGCCATCGAGACCCATGCGGTGCGCATCATCGCGCTCGACACCACGATCCCGGGCTCGGACGCCGGCGAATTGTGCGACGAGCGGCTCGACTGGCTGGAGGCGAAGCTCGCCGAGGACACCGACCGCCCGGCGATGATCATCATGCATCATCCGCCCTTCGATTGCGGCATCGGCTTCATGGACGCGATCGCGCTGCTCGACGGGCGCGAGCGCTTCGCCGAGATCGTCCGGGCCAATCCGCAGATCGAGCGGGTGCTGTGCGGCCACCATCACCGGCCGATCCAGACGCGTTTCGCCGGCACGATCGCGCAGATCGCGCCGGCCACCGGCCATCAGGTGGCGCTCGACCTGCGCCCCGAGCCACGACCGCATTTCGTCATGGAACCGCCGGCCTTCCTGGTACACCGCTATACGCCGGAGACCGGCCTCGTGACCCATCAGGCCTATGTCGAGCGCCATGCCGGGCCCTACCCGTTTCCGAGTTGAAGCGTAGCTGTCGTCGACGATCATCCCGCGCCGGTCCCGGCGCGGGATGATAAGGAGCCGATACCGTCAGCCGCCGGTGCGCGACAGAACCCGGATCCGGCTGTCGAACTCGCCGCGATCGACATAGCAGCCGTGCAGATGGCGGAAGCCGGTCGAGGGGTCGAAGGCGTCGCGGCCATGCAGCACGCGGCGATTGTCGAACACCACCATCTCGCCGCCCCTGAGCTTGAGCGTGACGATATACGCATCGTCCCGGCTCATCGACATGAACAGCCGATAGGCCCGGTAATAGTCGGCCTGGCGCTCGGCCGGCAGGTCGAGAATGTCGGCGAGATGGGCGTTGAAATGGACTTCCGCGACCGCGTCGTCCTCGAGCCGGATGACCGTCTTGCGCCGTCTGATATCGAAACCCGAATCGTGGAAGCGGAACGGGATCTCGACCTCGGACAGGAGCGCGAACGCGTCCGGATCGCTGCGGCGGATGTCCTCGGCGATGGCATAGCCGTCCGAGAACAGCGACCCGCCGCCCTCCGCCTCATTGGCCAGGCAATGCAGGAACTGAAAGCCCGGCGGCAATTCCTGATTGGTCAGATCGGTATGCAGCGGCAGCCGGTGCGAGGTGTAGGCGAGATTGTTGGGATCGGGCTTCGAGACGACGTCGAATTCGACGCCGAAATTGGTCTCGCGCAGGAAGCCGACGCGGCGCGCCACGTCCATCCCGGCTTCGACAGTGTCGGCTAGCCCCTCGACAATCGAGAATCCGATCCGCTTGGTCGCGATAAGCCAATCCTTCAGCGCCTGGTCCGATGTCAGGATGTCATCGGCGCGGACGCGCGGAATGGCGGCCGGCGCGAGATCGCCGCGCCAGACCACCGGCGCGATCGCGGCCGGATCGGGGCGGCGGCGGCCCGGCCGGTGGTTCTTGAGCCAATCGGCGGCGAAGCGGCTGACATGGCTTTCCGCCGTGCCGGCCGGCGGCCAGACGATTTCGATCATGTCGCCCGACACCTGGGCGGTTTCGGGGGCGATATCGGGCGCGACGCTCATCAGGTCGAATTCGCGCTCGAAGGTCTGCGGGTGAAAGCCCGTGGGACAATTGTCCCGGAGCCAGATGAAGGGGAAATCGGCGCTCTCGCCAGTCGGCCAGGCGACGTGAAGGGTGCGCGTCTCCGCGCGCAGATCTGCGGTCAGCATGGGTCGTGTTATCCGGACTATGGTGGCCAGATCATCTCGAGCTCGGACCGCCTCGATCCAGGCTCGAAAAGATGATCTGTTTCAATAAGACAGCTGCACCCACGCCGCTCCCGGCGCGGGTTTCTCCAGCGGTTTGGCATGGTCCGGCGCCGCCGGACCCATATCAGCCAAGCGCCGGCGGCGGCCACCACCAGTGGATCTTGCAGTGTGGCGAGCCGGGCGACCGGCCGAGAACGACATCCACCGCGATGAATTCCGGTTCGAGATCAGCCGATTGTCGTCACCGGCGCACCGGGAGGCAAGCGAAATCGGCGCTTGCCTCCCGCGCCGGACCGAACAACCCGCCCGCCGGTCAGGATGCTTCGAGCGCCTGGGCGTGCAACTGATTGCGCTTGACCATCAGCTTGTTCAGCGCATGCAGATAGGCCTTGGCCGACGACACCAGCGTATCGGGATCGGCGCCGCGCCCGGTCACCGCCCGGCCGTTCTCCTCGAGCCGGACCGACACTTCGGCCTGCGCGTCGGTGCCTTCGGTCACCGCATGGACCTGATAGAGTTGCAGCACGGCGTCGTGCGGCACCAGGAGCTTGATGGCGTTGAACGTGGCGTCGACAGGCCCGTTGCCGGTCGCCTGCACCGTCTGGTGCTGGCCGTCGATATCGAGCGTCAGCGTTGCCGATTGCGGGCCCATGGAACCGGCGATGACCGTCAGCGCCGCGACCTTGATGCGGTCCTGACGCGAGCCGATCTCCTCGTCGATCAGCGCCTCGATATCCTCGTCATAGACATGCTTCTTCTTGTCGGCCAGCGCCTTGAAGCGGCGGAAGGCGTCCTCGAAGGCGTTGTCGCCGAGCTCGTAGCCCAGTTCGCGCAGCTTTTCCTTGAAGGCGTGGCGACCGGAATGCTTGCCCATGACGAGGCTGGTCGCACGCACGCCGACATCCTCGGGCCGCATGATCTCATAGGTCTCGGCATGTTTGAGCATGCCGTCTTGATGGATGCCGGATTCATGGGCGAAGGCGTTCTTGCCGACGATCGCCTTGTTGTATTGCACCGGAAAGGAGGTCGCCGCGGCGACGAGCTTGGAAGCCGGCGTCAACAGCGTCGTCTCGATGCGCGTTGCATAAGGCAGCGCATCCGGCCGGGTGCGGATCGCCATGACGACTTCCTCGAGCGCCGTATTGCCGGCACGCTCGCCGATCCCGTTGATCGTGCATTCGATCTGGCGCGCCCCGCCGTCGAGACCGGCCAGCGAATTGGCCACCGCAAGGCCGAGATCGTTGTGGCAATGCACCGAGAACACAGCCTTGTCCGCGTCCGGCACGGTGTTGCGGATCGTCTCGAACATGGCCCGGTATTCCTCGGGCGTCGCATAGCCGACCGTGTCCGGCAGGTTGATCGTCGACGCACCGGCCTTGATCGCGGCCTCGACGCAGCGGCACAGATAGTCGATCGGCGTGCGGGTCGCGTCCATGCCGGACCATTCGACATCGTCGATCAGGTTGCGCGCGCGCGTCACCGTCGCGGTGATGATGTCGAGCACCTCGTCCTGCGTCTTGCGCATCTGGTGTTCGAGATGGATCGGCGAGGTCGACACGAAGGTGTGGATACGGCCGCGCCGGGCGCGTCGCACGGCTTCGCCGCAGCGGTCGATATCGGCATTGATGGCGCGCGCGAGACCGGCGATCACCGCCTTGTCGGCACGCTCGGCGATCGTCGCCACGGCCTCGAAATCACCGTCGGAGGCAATCGGAAAGCCCGCTTCGATGATGTCGACGCCCATGCGGTCGAGCATGTCGGCGACTTCGAGCTTCTCCTCGAAGGTCATTGTGGCGCCGGGCGATTGTTCGCCGTCGCGCAAGGTGGTGTCGAAGATCACGACATGGTCGTGGGCCATGTCCTTGGCATCGTCTACGGTTTGAGACATCGGTAGCGTCCTGATGGTTCATCGCCCGGTTTCAGGGTCGGTTTGGCCGGCGCGGGCTGTCGCGGAAGTGTCGGGAAATCGTCGCTGTCTCCCCTGAACACCCGTCCGCGCTCCGGACCGCCGGTGATCAGGGGCTGATAAGGAGAAGAAGCGCACCGATAGCGGCCGGCGCCAAAGGCGCGACGCGCGCCCGACCGGCCGTAACGGTCGCGACGCCAAAGCCGTCAGCCTGTGCTTGGCGATCGATCGCCATAGCCGTCTTCTCCCAAAAGCGGCCCGGACCCGGTGTCCCCGATACTGACCGGCGGTTCGCCGGCAGAGGCCGCCATGAATTCTGTGCCCGCAGGGTTAACGTGACCTTAGGAGCCGCGCCTTGTCCGGCAGTCATCAAGTGTTACAGCCAGCGGCGCGGACACGCAAGGCGTCGGCGACAATGCCAATCATGGCGCGGATCGGAGACGGCCCCAGGATCGCCACGGGAGGTCCATGCCGCCGCCCAGAAGCCTCGCGCGGGCGGCCATCACGCCCGAAACGCCTCTTAATCGCCCCGCTCGAACCCCATCGCCGCCGGATGCGGGAGGCCACATCGTCGGGCCGGGCAGAACCTGCTTCGGCATAGCGTCATGACAGAGAGGGAGTTCTACGATGACAATGCCTATTCTTCGAACCTTGGGCCTCGCCGCCGGCGCGGCGTTGATCTTGTCTTTCGCCCTGCCGGCCGCGGCCCAGGACTGCGCCACCTATCTGCAACAGGTGGAGGCGGCCCTGCAGACGGCCAATGTGTCGGGCGAGGAACTGTCGCAGATCAATTCGAGCCTCATGGAAGCCCAGGCGCAATTGTCCGCCGGCGACGAGGAAGGCTGCCAGGCGACGATCCAGCCGGTGATGGACGCGCTCGGCATTTCGAGCTGACAGAAGCGCATCCAGTGAGCAACGGCTAACTGGATGCGCCCTAGCCTCCTGATTTTACACAATTCCGGACCCGATTTGGCTCACCCGAACGGTCCCCGCTTTCGCTGAAATTGCTCTGGATGCGCGCCGGTTCCGGCGCGCATCTCCGCAAAAAATCAATCTCGGAAAAGGGGGCCGTCGCGGCCCCCTTTTGTCGTTTCAGGTCGCGAGGCCATCGATCTCACGCCACGCGGACTGCTCAGGCGTGTCATTTCACACAATAGATATGCAAATCGATAACCGCTGCGTGAGATTGTCGTGAAATCCGGTTGCGGTCCGGCGAACCGCCGACCACGTCCCGTGCATCGCCGGGGGCGGACATCTTGCCCGCCCTCGATCGCCGCTTTTCGCGCGCTGGTGCCAACGGCCCCGTGCTTGCCTTGGAGGACTGACAATGACCGTGACCGACATGGCCGACATCCGGCCGGCCGACCGCGACAGCATGCTGAAGACCGCTGCCGTGATCGGCGCGGCCGGACTGGCCGGCTTGCTGGTGTGGGAGATCTTCGCGACCCAGATCGCGCCGCTCGTCATGGGCGGCCCGCTGCAGCCTACCGGCCTGATCCGCGGCCTGTTCGCCAATTTCCTCGGCCTGCCGATCAGCGCCGGCACGGCGAGCGCGCTGCACTATGCCACCGGCCTCGTCTTCTACCCGCTTGGCTATCTCGTGATGACGCGGGTCGTCGATCGCGCCGTGCCGCTGGCCCGCCATCTCGTCTGGTTCGCCATGCTTGGTTTCATCGCGCTGATGTCTGTCGACTGGGCGGGCCCGGCGGTGGTCAATCCGGTCGGCACCTTTCTCGGCCTGAACATCGTCGCCTTCGCCTGGCTGTCGGACCGGCTGTCGGCGGGACGGGCCTATGGCAACGGCCTGATGCTCGGGGTCGGCACCTGGATCCTGGCGCTCGGCGTCTTCGTCTCGCTCGCCGGCATGCCCTTCATGCTGAACTGGGGCACCTTGACCTGGATGTCGCTGATCGGCCACGGGCTCTACGGGCTGGCCGTCGCCCTGGTCGTCGAGCGGTTCCTGCGCGGCTGACCGGGCCGAAAGGTCCCGCCTCGACCCCGTCACGCCCCGCGCGCCGGCGCGGGGCATCGGCAGTTCAGACGTGCAGCATGCCTTCCGCCGTCAGCACGGCATGGCCGCCGATGCGGATGGCGTGCAGCCCGCCATCGACATCGATTTCGAGCCGGATGCGGCTCGGACGCCCCATGATGTCGCCCTGTTCGATGATATAGTCATAGGCGCCGGCCACCGGCTGGTCGAATTGCAGGATCGGGCCGGCAAGCGCCGCCACCGCCGACCCGGTCGCGGGGTCCTCGTCGATGCCGGCGCCCGGCGCGAACGAGCGGGCGTGAAAGGCGTGTTCGACCGACAGCGTCTGGCGGCAATAGACATAGGCATGGCCGGTCTCGCCGAACGCCTTGTCGAAGGTACGGCGGTCGACGGCGATCCGCTTCAGCACGCCCATGTCGCGCACCGGCACGAAGTCGAAGGAGGCGCCGCCGGCGAAGCCATAGCGGGTCGGTTTGTGGTTTTCGAAACCGATCTCGCGCGGCGTCAGCCCGAGGGCGGCGGCGCTGAGGTCGATATCCTCGCTCACGGCCATGGCGGCGGGCAGCTTCGGTGCGTCGAACTCGGCATAGGCCTCGCTGCCGGTCAGGCGGACGCCGGCGCGCACCGGGCCGATGCCTTCTTCCAGCACCACGATGCCCTCGCGCTCGCCGTCGCCGGGCCAGCGCGCCTGGGCCAGGAAGATCGCGCAGCCCACCGTCGGATGGCCGGCGAAGGGCAGTTCATGGGTCGGCGTGAAGATGCGGACCTTCGCGGTGTGGCGTTCATTCTCCGAGCGGCAGACGAAGATCGTCTCCGACAGGTTGAACTGGCCGGCGATCTGCTGCATCGCCTCGGTCGACAAATCGTCGGCGTCGGTCACGACGGCGAGCGGATTGCCTTCGAGCGAGCTCGTGGTGAAGACGTCGAGAACGGCGAAGCGGCGCGGCATGAGACCCCCGAAATGGTTGCGCGCGCCTTGTCGGGGATTGCGCCCGGCCCGTCAAGCAGCCGGCCGCCAATGGCGGAGCGGTCGGGCGTCAGGCCGCGACCGCGCCGTCGCCACGATCCTTGTCGCGTCCCGACCAGCGCCGCGACAGGCCCTCGAAGGCGTTGACGAGTTCCGACACGAAAGCCTTTTCGGGATAGAGCACGAAGCCCGTGCCCCTCAGGCCGTCGGCGAATTCGGCGACGTCGGGATCGGCCACGCGGACGCCCTCATAGGTGGCGACGAGATCGGCCTTGTCGGACGGATCGAGCCGGTCGCGGGCGGCCACCTCCACGTCCTGCCGGGCAACCGCCTCGGCCTCCTCGCGCGAAGCCGCGTTCACGAAGCGCCAGGTGTAGAAGCCGACCCGGCCCTTGGTGGCGCCGGCATGATCTTCACGGACCCGCCAATTGCGGCCCTCGAACAAAAAGGCATGCCATTCGGCCATCGCACCCTCCGGCTGTCGTCTCTCGGACCGAGAGCGTCCCGCCCGCGCCAGTCGCGGCACGGACTGCTCCGTTACCTAAGACTGAAGCGATTTGGGTAACGGGGGGTTAACGACCCGCCCTGACGGCATCGACTGTCTAGCAGGCTGCCGAAAAGACGCATGCCCCTTCGAGGCGGCCCTGCTGGCCTCCTCAGGGTGAGGGCCAACCTTTTGATGCTCCTCATCCCGAGGGCGAGCGACCCGAGTGTCTCAAAGGATGGGCAACGATCGCAGGGCCTCTTTCAACAGCCCGCTAAGCCGTGCGTTTTTCAAGCCTAGGCAGGCTGCGCCCCGCGATAGAGCCGGACGGTGCCGACCCGGTCCTGACCGCGCCCATGCGCTGGTAGAAGCCGACGGCGTTGGGATCGGAATCGATGCCGATGCGCCGAGCCCCCATGCGCCGCGCAACTGCCTCGACCTTTGACCAGAGTCGCGCGCCGACGCGCCGTCCCATGTGATCGGGATCGACGAAGGCGGCATGGACCTCCGCCACCCCGTCCTCGAAGCGGATGTCGACGAAACCGAGGACCACGCCGTCCACGGTCTCGGCCAGCCAGGTCTCGCCGAGCGCCAGCGTCTCGGGCGTCACCGCCAACTCATCACGGCAGGCCTCCATGAAGGCCCGGTCATAGCCCCAATGGGCCTTGGCGCGGAGGGCAATGTCGGTGAGCGCCGGGCAATCAGCGACCTCGGCGCGGCGCAGATCTGGGTCGGACATCCCTTACCTATAAGTCGCCGGACCATGCGCTGTCATGCCAGACCGGACGATAGCCGCCCTCAAGGGCCGTCATCGTGGTCGGCGGGGTCAGCACAGCGACATCGCCCGACACAGGTCGTGGCCGTTTCCCGGCATAGCCCTCGGGCGTCCAGCACAGGATCTCGCCGCCACGCACCGCCCAGAACGCGCCGTCGATCTCGACCATCGTTGCATCCGGCAGACCGGCCCAACGCGCGGCATGACGTTTCTTGTCGCGCCCTTTGGCCCCGGTCAGACGCTCGGCATGCAGGCGCGCATCGAGCATCGGTGCCCGGGCCGGCGACACGCCGGATGCGGAGAGAAAGGCGCGCGCCTCCGACCGCCGGCATTCGAAACAGGGCCGGTGGCCGGCGGCCAGCGCCGTCACCTCGTCGAGAAAGAAGAGTTCGGTATAGCCCGCCTCCCAGACCGGTCGGTGCCGGTCCTTGAAGGTCAGGCGGCAGATGATCCAGGCGCGCGACGCCCAGCGCCGCGCCGACAGGGACTGTGTCGCCGGATCATGGAACCGCCCGCCGCGATTGCCCATGAATCGGCCCCGGACCGAGAGGCGCAGCAATTGCGCGTCCGGCGCGACGCGGTTTTGCAAGGGGTGGCCATCCGACATGCCGCGAGGCTAGCACGGCGAGCGTCGGCCGATCAGCTGCCGACCGTCCAGGCATCCATATCGATGCCGCGCGCGGTCAGCTCGTCGAACTTGGCGCGGGCATAGGTCCGGAAACCGGTCGTCTTGTGATGGCCGTCGCGCACCCATTCATAATAGGTGTGGAAGACGAAGGGCGGCAGATAGCCCTGAATACGGCTGACCTGGGCCAGATGCCCCGGTTCGCCGCCGGCCGTTTCGGGATCGATGAAGACCACCGTCGGCGTGCCCACCACGCGCCAGCGATTGGCCAGCGCGTTCTCGCTCAACACATCGCCATCGAAGTCGACGATCTCGCGCCGACCGTTCACATCTACCTGCACATTGACAAAGTTCTCGTCGACATAAGCGCCGATATCGTGCCGGGCGAGATTGACCTGGTGCATCTGGCGGCAGGCGCCACAGCCGCGCTGTTCGAGATAGATGGCGAGATGCTTGCCCTCGGCGGCCGCCCGGTCGAGCGCGGCACCGAGATCGCTGGCCCGCTCGCTGAACCAGCCATGTTCGTAGAGCCCTTCGTCATTCAGGCTCGGCGCCGTGGTGGCGATCTGTTCGGCACGGGCCGGCCGCATCGTCGCGCCGATCGACGCCAGGGCGACCACCGGCGCGGCGGCCGCGACGGACGAAACGAAGAAGCGTCGGGAAAGGGTCATCGGGGCCTCCTGGAACGCAACCATTCTGGAATGCAGTCATTCTGCGACGCGGCGGTGTCAGCGCCACGCGCCGCCGGGGCGATCATCGCGCAACCATGTCTTCCGATCAGACCTACTGTCGCCACGGCGATTTGCGAAGGTCCGGGCCGATCACGCTTTGCTCACGTCTCGCTGATCGACCGGGCAAGCCATCCTCAGGACGCTTCGCGCCGCCACAGCCATTCCTGAACCTCGATGGCTCGGCCGCGCTCGGTCGATACGCGCTCTCCGGTCAGCGTGAAGCCCGCGCGGCGGCACAGCGAGGCTGCCGCGTCGAGGCCGTGAAAGGTCTCGAGCCGACAGGCCGCATAGCGCTTGTCGTCGAGAAACCTCATCGCCGAGCGCATGAGCGCCGCGCCGATCCCGGAGCCACGCGCACCGTCCGACGTGATGAACCAGCGCAATTCCGCCATTTCGGGCGCCAGTTCCGGCCGGCTACCATCGACCACCATGGTCGCGACGGTATCGCCCTCGGCGGACTCGGCGCGCAGGACAACGTCGCGATCAGGGTCATAACGGCGTGCGAAATCCGCTAGCTCGACAGCGACCTGAACTTCGAAATCCCGCCCGAACCGCCATTCGCGGGCATAGTAGATCCCATGGGCGCCGATCATCCAGCCAAGCAGGCCGGGTGTCCATCCGGTCGACAGCGTTGCGATGGCCATTATCGTTTTCCAACCCCTCGGCCTTTGACGAGTCACAACGACCAAACATGGCACGAAATGCGGAAAGCAGCACGCCATTTGCGCGCCGCCCTTGCAGTCGCCGTCCGCCACCCCTATTTTGACAGTGTATAGACAATTAGCTTTCAATAAGAGGCCGCATCATGGATACGAGACCCGGCTATTCCGCCTCCGGCAGCCAGATCACCGCGATCTGGCTCGAGATCTTCCGGCTCAACGGCCGTCTGGTCGCGGCTGGCGACGCGCTCGTCGCCGATCTCGGCCTGACCAGCGCGCGCTGGCAGATCCTCGGCGCCGTCGCGCTGTCGGGACGGCCGCAGACCGTGTCGGCCATCGCCCGGCGCATGGGCCTGACGCGCCAAGCCGTGCAACGTGTTGTCAATGACATGACCGAGCGCGGCCTGATCGCCATGATCGACAACCCGGCCGACCGCCGGGCGCGCCTCGTCACGTTGACCGAAACGGGGCGCGACGCCTATGCGGCGGCGATCGCGCGGCAGATCCCCTGGGCCAATGAGACGGGCCGCGACATCCCGCCCGCCCGGCTCAGCGACGCGCTCGACGTCCTGCGGATGATCGGCCAACGGCTCGACCCGACGGCACCGGCGATGCGCCCGGCCGAAGAAGACAACGACGCGGCCTGAGCACGGAACATCGACACTCACCCTGCTGGGAGTGCCCCATGCTGAAACGATTTCATGCAGCGGCCGGCATCATCGGCCTGGCGACCATCGCGACGTTCTGGACCTCGACCGTCATCGTCGAACTGTTCGGGACTTACGCGCAGATCGCGACCGTCAAACAGGCGATCCTGTGGGGGCTGTTGCTGCTCGTTCCGGCGCTGGCCGTGGCGGGTGCCAGCGGCATGCGGATGGGCGGCTGGGCCAAGGCCGGTCCGGCGCTGGCGAAGAAGTGGCGCATGCCGATCATCGCCGCCAACGGCCTGCTCGTTCTCGTGCCCTGCGCGATCGTCTTGAGCGCCCGCGCCCAGGCCGGACAGTTCGACGACCTGTTCTACGCGATCCAGGCGGTCGAACTGGCCGCCGGTCTCGTCAACATGGCCCTGCTGGCGCTCAATGTCCGTGACGGCTTCCGCCTGACCGGCCGCTTCGCCGTCCGCCCGGCCCGCGATACGGCCTAGGCCAGGATGACCTGACGCCCCGCGCCGCCCATCGCCCATATTGCCTTCGCCGGCGGTTGGCGGCAGGTTGCCGGCAACCGAAACGCAAGGGCGAGGGCCGGCCATGACCGTCATCACCAATGTCGAGGACCTGCGCATCCTGGCGCGCCAGCGCGTGCCGCGGATGTTCTACGACTATGCGGATTCGGGCTCCTGGACAGAATCCACGTATCGCCGCAACAGCACTGATTTCGAGCGGGTCGAGCTGCGCCAGCGCGTCGCCGTCGACATGACCGACCGGTCGACCGAAACCACGATGATCGGCGAGCAGGTGGCGATGCCGGTGGCGCTGGCGCCGACCGGGATGACCGGCATGCAGCATGCCGATGGCGAGATCCTGGCGGCCCAGGCCGCCGAGGCCTTCGGCGTGCCCTTCACCCTGTCGACCATGAGCATCTGCTCGATCGAGGACGTCGCGGCGCATACCCGCAAACCCTTCTGGTTCCAGCTTTACGTCATGCGCGACCGCGGCTTCATCGAAAAGCTGATCGGGCGCGCCAAGGCGGCCGGCTGTTCGGCGCTTGTGCTGACGCTCGATCTTCAGATCATCGGCCAGCGCCACAAGGACCTGAAGAACGGGCTCAGCGCGCCGCCCAGGCTGACGCTGCCAAACATGATCGACATGGCCACCAAGCCGCGTTGGTGCCTGGCGATGCTCAACACCAAGCGGCGCAGCTTCGGCAACATCGTCGGCCATGTCGACGGCGTCGAGAACATGGCCAGCCTGCATTCCTGGACCAATCAGCAGTTCGACCCGACGCTGTCCTGGGAGGACGTCGCCTGGATCAAGGACCTGTGGGGCGGCAAGCTGATCCTGAAGGGCATCCTCGACGAAGAAGACGCCAGACGCGCCGCCGACAGCGGCGCCGACGCCCTCATCGTCTCCAATCACGGCGGCCGGCAACTGGATGGCGCGCGCTCCTCGATCGCCATGCTGCCACGCATCGTCGATGCGGTGGGCGACCGGATCGAGGTCCATGTCGATGGCGGCATTAATTCGGGCCAGGACATCCTGAAATCCGTCGCGCTCGGCGCCAAGGGCACCTATATCGGCCGCGCCTTCCTCTATGGCCTCGGCGCGATGGGAAAACAGGGCGTCAGCACGGTCCTGGAGCTTCTGCACCGCGAACTCGACATCACCATGGCGCTGTGCGGCAAGAAACGGATCGACCAGCTCGACCGCTCGATCCTCGCCGACCCCGACATCTTCCGCGCGGCTTAAGGTCGACCGCCGACGGGCGATACCGAGACGACGCTGAGGCGGCAATCAGAGTGGCGCGAATTCGTCGTTGCGCCACACAAACCAACCTGTTACCTGTTTTTTTGGCCAGTTTTTGCGACGAAGGCCCGGGTTCTTCACCGAACCGACCGAAAACCGCCAGATCGGCACCGCGACGACTGTCATGAGCGACGATCCGCTCCGGACAGCCCCACGGAAAGCTGGTCCCGTTGACGGTCGGCACGTTTGGAGAACCCAATAAGGGGCGCGCAAATCGGCTCGCATGGTGCCGGAAGTTTCAGAGGGCTTCAGGCATCGACACGAGTTTGGCGGAGGGGGTCGGACCCCGTGCCGCAAGGGAGGACATCGCATGAAGACACAACTCGTCACCAAGCTCATGGCATCCGCGGCGCTGGTCGCGACGATGGGCGTCGCCAGCGTTCCGGCGCAGGCCGAAACCTGGAACCTGCAGTCGACCTATCCGGGCTCGCTGACCCAGCTCGGCACTCTCGGCAAGCGCATCGCCGACCAGATCACGCTGGTCACCGACGGCAATGTCGAGGTCGAGTTCCAGGAGCCGGGCGCGCTGGTTCCGGCCCTTGAAGTGTTCGACGCCGTCGCGTCGGGCGCGGTCGAGGCCGGTTGGTCGACGCCGGGCTACTGGGCCGGCAAGGTGCCAGCGCTGCAGCTCTTCGGCGCCGTGCCGTTCGGGCCGTCGGCGGCCGAATACATCGCCTGGATCAAGTTTGGTGGCGGACAGGAGATCTTCGACGAGATCTATGAGGAATCGAACATCAAGTCGCTGTTCTGCGGCGTGATCGCGCCCGAGGCGTCGGGCTGGTTCCGTCAGGAGATCAACTCGCCGGAAGACCTGCAGGGCCTGAAGATGCGCTTCTTCGGTCTCGGCGCCAAGGTGATGGAAAAGCTCGGCGTCTCGACCCAGCTTCTCGCCGGCGGCGACATCTTCCCCGCGCTCGAACTCGGCACGATCGACGCCACCGAGTTCTCCATGCCGGCGATCGACCTGAACCTCGGCTTCTACCAGGTCGCCTCGCACTACTACTTCCCGGGCTGGCACCAGCAGTCGACCCTGTTCGACCTGATGATCAATCTCGATGTCTGGGAAGGCCTCGACGAAGTGACCCAGGCGCAGATCGAAACGGTGTGCGATGCCTCGATCGCCTACGGCTTGGCCGAAGGCGAGGCCATCCAGTCGGCCGCCCTCGCCGAACTCCAGGAAAAGGGCGTGACGATCCACCGCTGGTCGCCTGAAATGCTCGCCGCCTTCGAAGGCGCGTGGGAGGAAGTCGTCGCCGAACAGGTGGCCGGCGATCCCGATTTCGAGCGGGCCTGGGTGTCGCTGTCCGATTTCCGCGACCAGTATTCGACCTGGCGCGACATCGGCTATCTGGACTGATCCATCGGTGATCGGGGCCGCCTCGGCGCGGCCCCGTTCCCATCGATGCATGCCGGCGGTGGTGGCCGGTTCCCGCGCGGAATCCGTGAAACGCCGCCCCCGTCCGGTCCCGTCCGTCCTTCGAGATCAAGGCCTGACATCGTCCAGGCCACTCCCAATCTAGGCGCAACTCATGGGCACGCTCGCCGCCGTCGCGGCCATCCTCGCCGCGATCGTCCTCACCAGCATCAGTTTCGGCGCGCATTTCTACCTGCTGGCGGCCATGTTGGTGCTCGTCTGCGCGGCGGCGCTGTTGCGCCCGCATCCGGCGACCTTCGTCTCGGCGGCCTTTCTCTCGGGCTTCAGCGCCCTGATGATTTCGCCTTTCTCGGCGCCCCGCGAAATCATCCGGCCCCTGCGCCGGGCCGCCCGCGGCGATGACGCCGAAGCGGCCACAGCGCAATCGGCGCTCGACTTCTACGAAAGCCTGGCCGCCTTCGCGATCCCGGTCGAGATCGCCATCGTGGTCCTGCTGCTCGGCGCGGTATTCTTCGCCGCCCGGCGCAACCTGAACGGTTCCTACCTGTTCTTCCTCGAAGCCAGCGAAGGCATCGCCGCCTTCGCCGTCCGGGTCGGACAGATCGCCACCATCCTGTTCATTCCGATGATCCTGTTCATCCTCTATGACGTGGTTCAGCGGAAATATCTCGATTTCGACCCGCAATTCACCAATACACAGCTCTATTCGATCTTCACCTCGACCCGGCTGCAGGAAGCGCAATGGCATCTCCATGCCACGCTGTTCCTGCTCACCTTCGCATTCGCCTATGTGAAGGACGCACATGTCCGCATCGAACTGGTGCGCGAGCGGCTTGGCCGGCGGACGCGGGTGTGGATCGAACTGCTGGGCTGCCTGTTCTTCCTGATCCCCTACTGCTTCGTCATCTTCACCTACGGCTACACCTTCGCGCGCGACTCCTTCAACATCGGCGAAGTCTCCTCGGCGCTGACCGGACTGCCCTACCGCTTCATCATCAAATCCATGCTGCCGATCGGCTTCGTCCTGCTGGCGCTCGCCGGCCTGTCGGTGGCGCTGAAATGCATCGTCTATCTGTTCGGTCCCGAACATCTGCGCGGCCGCTCCGGCTACTATGCCGGCACGCATCATGCCGACATGCCCGACGATAGCGCCATCAAGACCGCGAACTGAGGCTGATCGTCCATGGAAGCGTTTGTCGAGTTTCTGCCGCTGTGGATGTTCCTGGCGCTCGGGACGCTGTTGTTCACCGGCTATCCGGTCGCCTTCATCCTCGGCGGCATCGGGCTCGCCTTCGCCGTCATCGGCTCGATGGTCGGCGAATTCCGCCTCCAGCAATTGTCGTTGATCCCGCTGCGCATCTATGGCGGCACCATGGAGAGCCCGGTCCTGGTGGCGATCCCGATGTTCATCTTCATGGGAACGATGCTGGAGAAATCCGGCGTCGCGCGCGACCTGCTCTACTGCCTCCAGGTCCTGCTGCGCCGCGTGCCGGGAGGGCTTGCGCTGTCGGTGACGCTGATGGGCACGATCATGGCGGCGACGACGGGCATCATCGGCGCCTCCGTCGTCATGATGACGCTGCTGGCGCTGCCGGTCATGCTCGACCGCAAATACAATATCCCGCTCGCCACCGGCACGATCGCCGCCTCGGGCACGCTCGGCATCCTGATTCCGCCATCGATCATGCTGGTCATCATGTCGGATCTGCTGTCGGTGCCGGTCGGCACGGTGTTCATCGCGGCGATCATCCCGGGCCTTCTGCTGGCCGGGCTCTACACGCTCTATATCGCGCTCCTGTGCCAGGTGCGGCCGGCGCTCGCCCCGCCACTGCCCGACGATGTCGGCCCGTCGGGCGGCTTCGAGATGTTCGCCCTGATCATGCGCAGCTTCATTCCGCCGATAGCGCTGATCGTCATGGTGCTGGGTTCGATCTTCGCCGGCCTCGCCACGCCGACCGAGGCGGCGGGCATCGGGGCGGCGGGCTCGATCCTGCTCGCGGCCATCAATCGGGCGCTGACCTGGGAAGTCTTCAAGGAAGTCTGCTTCCGCTCAGCACTGACCGGCGCGATGCTGTTCGGCATCTTCGTCGGCGCCACCTGCTTTTCCTTCGTGTTCCGCGTGCTGGGCGGCGAACATCTGATCATCGAATTCATCCAGGCGACCGGTGTCGGCCCCTGGTCGATCCTGTTCGTGCTGATGGGCATGGTGTTCCTGCTCGGCTTCTTCTTCGACTGGATCGAGATCACCCTGATCGTCATGCCGGTCTTCGCGCCGATCGTCGGCCTGCTCGACTTTGGCGAACACCTCATCGAGCACGCCAATATCGCCAATCAGCAAGTCATCTGGTTCCTCATCCTCGTGGCGGTGAACCTGCAGACATCCTTCCTGACGCCACCATTCGGCTTCGCGCTGTTCTACATGAAGGGCGTGGCGCCGCCGCAGGTGTCGATCCAGATGATCTATAAGGGCATCATTCCCTTCGTGCTCCTGCAGCTGTTCGGGCTGTCCATGGTGCTGGCCTTCCCCGAACTCGCGCTGTGGCTGCCCGGCGTCCTGCTCGAATGACGCGGCAAGGGGCGTCGGCTTGCCGCACGGGCTTTTGAACCGCGCCCGATCCGTGCATAAGGCTAGGTTTTCGGCCTGAACCGGTGCACAGATGGACATGACGCGCGACGACCCCGCTCCCGAAGGCGATAACGGTCCCGATGCCGCGAGCTTCGCGCGCATCGAGCGCCGTTTCGCGGCGCATCCTGACCGCGGCGCGATCATCAACGAGGTCCACACCCGGCCGTTCCATCCGCTGCCGACCCCGGTCCAGGTGTTTCACTTCGCCTTCATGAAGGCGCCGGGCGGATCGGACGCCGACCGGCAGCGGCTTCAGGACCTGTTCCGCGACCGCGGCCTGCCGCCTCTGCCGGAGGGCGCGCGGCATCATCGTTTCGCGCTGCCCGGCATCACCGTGCGTTGGGAAACCCATACCGAATTCACGACCTACAGCTTCCAGGTCGAGGACCGCGACGGCGCGCCCTTCGAACAGGCCATGCCACAGCTCGTCACCGAGGTCCTGTCCGAACCGCCGGGCGGCCTCATGGTGGCGACGCGGGTGACGGTGCGCCCGCCCGGCAGCGGCGAACGGCGGCTCGACGGCTTTGATCTGGCCAGCCTGTGCCTGTCCGAGGTGCAGGACGGCGAAGCGGTCATCGCCACCGATCTCAGGCCCGATGCGGCCGGCTTCACGCGGTTTCTGATCGAAAACCACGGCATGGAGCCAATGCAGACGGGCACGATGGTGCAGCGCCTGCTCGAGATCGAGACCTATCGCACCGTTGCCCTGCTCGGCCTGCCGGAAGCGCAGAATGCCGGCCCGCATGTTCGCCAGATCGAGGAGGGCCTTGCCGAGATCACCGAGGAAATGCGCGCCGTGTCCGGCCTAACCGGCAACCGCGCCTTGCTCGACCGCCTCGCCGGCCTCGCCGGCGAGGTCGAGGCGATCATGGCCGCGACGAGCTACCGGTTCAGCGCCACGCGCGCCTATGACAGCATCGTCACGCAACGCCTCAGGACCTTCGACGAACGCGCGCTCGACGGCCAGCTCACCCTGACCGCCTTTCTCGGCCGGCGCATGACGCCGGCCATGCAGTTCTGCCAGTCGACGGAAAAGCGCCTCGGCGCGCTGTCGGAAAAGCTCGCCCGCGCCGCGAGCCTCCTGCGCGCCCGCGTCGATGTCGAATTGGAAAGCCAGAACCGCGATCTGCTCGAAGCCATGAACCGGCGGGCGCAGCTGCAATTGCGCCTGCAGAGGACTGTCGAGGGCCTCTCCGTCGCGGCGGTCTCCTACTATATCGTCAGCCTGATCTACTATCTGGCGCGCGGCGCGGCGGATGCGGGCTTTCCCGTGTCGCCCGGCATAGTGGCGGCCATCGCCGTGCCCACCGTCCTGATCGGCATCGGTCTTCTGGTCCGCTACATAAGACGGCAGCATCAGGACGACGGCGCGTAACACCCGTCGGTCGCCTAAACGCGAGGTCAGCGGGCGTCGTCAGGATGCCCGCTCGGCAGATGCGGCTACGAGGCGAGGCGGCGCTGGCCGCGCCGTGCCTTGCCGGTCGCGGCGGCGGCCACCAGCACCGGGCAATCCTCCGCCGACAGGCGCTCATGCTCGCCTTTCGCCTGGATATAGGGGCAGCGCGTCGCGAGATCGATCAGATCGCAATCGAGACCGTCCGCGTCATTGGAAAACGGCACGCCGCATTCCGGGCATGGCATGAATGTCATCCGTGAACCTTTCCACCGCGGCACGAGCCGGCGACACACCCCAAGGCTCCGGTCGCGGTGATGCTTACCAATATGTCGGTTTTGGCGGGGCCCGCGCCTCAATGCCGCAACGGCCCATTGCGGCGGCTCGGGATCGCTCCCGTCATGCGCGCCAATCTGTCCGTCATGTAATGCGCGATGCCGCGGCGATGAAGCGGTCCATGTCATATCTCCTCTGAGCCCAGGGGATATCTCTTCTGCGGCGGATACGCGCGGAAGAGGATTTCACGCAGGCAAAATGCAATTTCCATTTGCATCAGATTCGCCACCCCACGCGCAACAATGTGACGGAACCGACTTTCGTCCTAGGTAGTCGTGCTTATGGTGTGGGACGCCACATTCCAACCGATCGGCGAACCGATTAAGCTCGGCGGCGACGGAAACGCCCCGACCGGCCGAATGGAAAGCGACGCCCGCCATGAATCTCGACCTGACCGACGAACAATCCATGATCCGCGACACCGCGCGGCGCATCGCCGAGGAGCGGCTCGCCCCGCTCGCCCCGACGCTCGATCGCGGCGACGGCCAGGCGAAGCTTCTGGAAAATCTCGGCGAGCTCGCGGCAAACGGCTTCATGGGCTTGAACGTCTCGTCCGACTATGGCGGCACGGAGGCCGGCACGGTGGCCTTCGCATTGGCCGTCGAGGAGCTTGGCCGCGCCTGCGCCTCGACCGGCGCGACGACGTCGGTGACCAATATGGTTGGCGAGATCGTCCAGGCCTGCGGCAGCGACGCGCAAAAGGAACGCTACCTGCCGCGCCTGTGCGACGGCACCTATCCGGCAGGCGCGTTCTGCCTGACCGAGGCGGGCGCCGGTTCGGACCCGTCCGGCATGGTCACGCGCGCCCGCATGGACGGCAATGAATGGGTGCTCGACGGCACCAAGATCTACATCACGTCCGGCGCCTTCGCCGGCCTGTTCGTGGTCTGGGCGGTGACCGATCCCGATGCCCCGAAAGGCAAGGGCATCACCTGTTTCCTCGTCGAGGCCGGCACCGAGGGGCTGAGGATCGGCAAGGCCGAGCACAAGATGGGCCAGCACGGCTCGCCGACCAATGAGGTGCATTTCGAGAACTGCCGCATCCCGGCCGATGCGGTGATCGGCGCGGTCAATGACGGGTTCCGCATCGCGGTTGGCGAACTGGCCGGCGGGCGCATCGGCATCGGCGCGCTGGCGCTCGGCATCGGCCGCGCGGCGATGGAGACGGCCAAGGCCTATACGATGGAGCGCAAGCAGTTCGGCCAGCGCATCGCCGACATGCAGGGCATTCAGTGGCAGATCGCCGACCGGGAAACCGAGCTCGAAGCGGCGCGGCTGCTCATCCTGCAGGCCGCCTTTCTCAAACAGGAGGGGCGTCCCTTCGCCAAGGCCGCGTCGATGGCCAAGCTGTTCGCGTCCGAGACCGCGCAACGGGCGACCTATACCGCGATCCAGCTGCATGGCGGCGCCGGCTACATCGCCGACTACACGGTCGAACGTTTCGCGCGCGATGCCCGCATCACCACGATCTACGAGGGCACCAGCGAGATCCAGCGCATGATCATCGCCCGCGAGACGCTCAAGGCGCTGCACTGAGCGATCTGCCTTAAGACGCAAGCGCGCTAGATCGCGGTGGCCCAGGCGAGAACAGCGGACACCGTGGCGACGGAGACGAGCGTCGAGACCAGAATGGCCGCCGACGAACGGCGCACCAAAACGCCGTACTGGCTGGCGATGACGAAGACATTGCCGGCCACCGGCATCGCGGCGATCACCGCGAACATGCCGGCCGTGACCGGATCGACGTCGAACGGCCCGGTCAGGACGAACCAAACAAGCAGCGGATGGACGGCGAGCTTCAACAGCGTCATCGCGGCGATGGCGCTCTTCTCTCCTTCGATCCGGCGCCCGGCGAGCGATATGCCGAGCGCGAACAGAGCCACTGGCCCCGCCGCCGCGCCCAGGAAATCGGCGAAATGCGCCACCGCTCCCGGCAGGCCGATGCCGCTCGCCGACAACGCGATACCGACCGCGATCGACAGGATGAAGGGATTGACCACCACACCGGTGACGACCCGCCGGACGATGACATGTGCGGCCCGGCGTTCACGCGGCGACGTCACATCCCTCTTCGTCGATCCGCCGGCGATTTCCAGAAGCGCGATCGACAGCGGAATGATCACGACGAGATCGACGATCAGCGCGACCGCCAACGGTCCGGCCGCCGCCTCGCCGAACACGGCGAAGACCAGCGGCAGAGCGAGAAAGCCGATATTGCCGACCGCCGCCCCCTGCCCCATGATCGCGATCGCCCCGAGGCCCCGATTGCCAAGCGCGAGGGCGGCCAGCCCACCAAGGCAGAACACGAAAAGCCCCGCCACGAGCCAGCCCGCCAGAAGGGCGGGATCGAGGATCGACGCGATATCCTGACGCGCCAGGGCACCCCCGATCAGAACCGGCATGGCGAAATAGAACACGAAGACATTGAGCGGGCGCACGGCATCGTCGCCGAGCAGGCCCGAGCGGGCCGCGAGCGCACCCAGCCCGATGACAAGGAACACCGGGACGGTGTAGGCAAGCATGGCCAGCATGGGCGTTCGGACCCTGATCGCGTCGAGCGCGCCGTTTTCGGGCGGCGGGAATCAAAACGCAAGATGGTGCCGCTTGAGCAGCATCAAGGCGCTTTGCCGGCGAGCATCGACAATTCCGCCGCGTTCCGTCCGGCGCGCCTTTTGGGGATATCCTGCCAAGACCAAGATCCGCGCCGGTCGACCGGCATTTCACGAACCGGCCGCCGCACGCCCTGACAATCGGTCCATGGAGAACACAATCAATGACCATCCGCGACATCATCCTGCACGTCGACAGCCAAACCGAGACCGATGCGAACCAGAAACGGCAGGACTACGCGATCTCGATGGCGCAGGCCTTCGAGGCCCATCTCACCGGCGTGGCCATCGCGCTCGAACCCATGCTGCCGCCGATGGTGATGGGCGAGTTGCCGGTTTCGGTCCTGGAAACCCAGCGCCAGCGGCTCCAGGCGGTGGCGCAACACGCGCTCGACGCCTTCGAGGAGCGCGCCCGCAAACAGGGCATCAGCTATGAGCGCAACATGCTGAGCGCGCTCGAAGCCTCGGCGTCGGAAGCGTTCGCGGGCCGCATGCGCACCGCTGATCTGGCCATCATCGGCCAGGAAGAACCCGACGAGGGGTCGATGCTGCACAGCCTGCTGATCGAAAGCGCGCTGTTCGAATCGGGTCGGCCGGTCCTCATTCTGCCCTATATCGGGCCCGACAGCTTCGCCCTGTCGAGCTGCCTGATCGCCTGGGACGGCTCGCGCGAGGCCGCCCGCGCGGTGCATGACGCGCTGCCGCTGATCGGCAAGTCGACCTCGGTCGAGATCCTGGTCGTCGATACCGGCCAGTTCGCCGTCGACGACGAGCCGGGTGCCGCCCTCGCCACCCATCTGGCGCGGCATGGGCTCAAGGTGAACATCAAGGTGATCCCGGCCGGTGGTCTCGACGTCGCCAGCGCGATCCTGTCCTATACCGATGATGTGCGCCCCGACCTCGTCATCATGGGCGGCTACGGGCACTCCCGATTGCGTGAGTTCCTAATGGGCGGCGCCACCCGGGGCATGCTACGCAGCATGACCGCCCCCGTCTTCATGGCGCACTGACCGCGCCCTGTCGGCGGGCCGGGTCGCGACAGGCGCGACCCGGACGCGGGACCGGCGCTTCAGGATCAACGTCCCGGGACCGTCCCCGGCACCGCCATCCCGACGCGCCGTTCATTCGGCCCTGACACGGCCGGACTTGATAAGACCGGCCTTGATCGGGCCGGCTCGGACAAGTCCGGCCCCGACAAGGCAGGAAGCCCGTGCTGCAACGCGTCGACCCGATCGAACCCTTTCCCCGCCTGTCGTCCGGCGTGACGCTGGCGGCCGAGGGGGTCGATCTCGTGGTCCGCTCGGGCGATACCGAACGGCGCGCGCTCGACAATGTGTCGCTGACGCTGGCGGCCGGCGAGATCGCCGTGGTGCAGGGCCCGGCCGACAGCGGCAAGTCGAGCCTCGTCCATGTGCTGGGTGGGCTGACGGCGCCGACCCGCGGCCGCGTCACCGTCGACGGCGCGCCGCTCGATTTCACCGACACCGCCGCCATGCGCGCCTTCAGGCGCGACCGCATCGGCTTCGTCTTCGCGGCCTATGACGTGCTCGCCGGCCTGTCGCCGCTCGACAATGTGGCCTTCGTGGCCGAACTGTCCGAGGCTCGCATGGATCCTTCCGCCGCGCTCAACATCGTCGGCCTGTCGGGCCGCGAGCAGGTGCCGGCCGGAGAGCTGGCGCCCGACGAGCAGCAGGCGGTGATGCTCGCGCGCGCCATCGTGAAATGGCCGGACATCCTGTTATGCGACGAGCCGACGGGCCGGCTGAACCGCGCGCAGGCCAGCGCGTTCCTGACCATGCTGACCCGCGTCAACCGGACGCTCGGCATCACGGTGGTGGTCGCCACGGCCCGATCCGGCGTGGCGCGCATGGCCGATCATGTCATCAAACTCGCAAACGGCCGGGTTATCGAAGACCATCCGAACGATAGGCGCCTTCCGGGCTGAACGCGACGCGCCGGGCACGGCAGTCGCGCCGGGCGGCCAAACCGGCAAGCTGGCGCCGGTCCATCCCGGGCGGCGGGTAGAACATGACCATTCTCAATCTCGACGGTGCCTTTCATCCGAAATCCGTCGGCGTGGTGTCGGATTTCGCGCCTGCCGACCGGCTGACCGCCGTCATCCGCGACAATCTCCGGCACGGCTTTCAGGGCGATGTCGTCGAGATCGCCACCGGCGACCCGGCCGTTCCGGTGGAACCGGCCCGCGCGCTTCTGGCCGAGCTCGACCGCGCGCCCGATCTCGCCGTGGTCAGCGGCAGTTCGACCGACCGCGCCACCCTCGTCGACCGGCTCGGCGCGCGCGGCACCCGCGCCATCGTCTTCGCCGACGGCGACGACATCGACGCGCCGACCGGCCAGGCCATGCTAAAGGCGGCGCGCCCCAACATCACCCGGCTGATCGGCCCCGACAGCATCGGCCTGTTGTCACCGCATGCCGGCCTCAATGCGAGCTACGCGCATCTGACGCCGCCCAAGGGCGATCTCGCCCTGATCGGCCAGTCGAACGCGGTCGTCACCGCGATGATCGACTGGGCCGGCCAGCATGCGCTCGGCTTTTCCGGCATTCTGGGCCTCGGCGGCCGGCTCGACGTCGATACCGCGGACCTGCTCGATTTCTTCGCCGCCGACATCCACACCCGCGCGATCATCCTGCATATCGAGGACATCCGCGCTCCGCGCAAATTCCTCTCGGCCGCCCGCGCGGCGGCCCGCGCCAAGCCCGTCATCGTGATGAAGGCATCGAGTCCCACAGGCGCGACAAGCCATCGCGGCTCGCATGCAAGCGCGTTGGCCGACCAGGACGCGGTCTATGACGCTGCCTTCCGCCGCTCGGGCCTGATCCGGATCGGCGATCTCGACGACATGCTCGACGCGGCGACCACACTGGCCCGCGTGCGCCCATTCCAGGGCGACGGGCTCGCCATCCTGACCAATACCGGTGGCTGCGCCCGGCTGACCGCCGACCGGCTGGACGCGCTCGGCGGGCATCTCGCCGAGACCGAAACGGCCGAAACCGGCGGCATCGTCGATCTCGGGCCGCATGCGGCGCCGGCGGCCTATGCCAAATCGCTCGTCAACCTCCTGTCGGACAGCGGCATCGACGCGGTGCTGGTGATCAACGCGCCATCGGCGCTGGTGTCGGAAACCAGGATCGCCGAAACGGTGGTCGACACGGCGGACGAATTGCGCGGCCGGGTCTGGCCGGCCAAGCCGATCTTCGCCAGCTGGATGGGCGGCGCGTCGGCCGAAGAAGGGCGGGGTGTGCTACAGAATGGCGGCATCCCAACCTTCCCGACGCCGGGCGATGCGGTGCGCGGCTTCATGCATCTCGTCGGTTACCGCAAGGGCATCGACCGGCTGATGCGGATACCGGAAAGCTGGCCCGACCATTTCAAGCCCGACACCGAGGCGGCCCGGGCCATCGTTTCGACGGCCCTGGACACGGGCCAGGAATGGCTCGGCGCGCTCGATGCCACGGCCCTCATGCGCGCCTACGACATTCCGATCGCCGACTGTCGTTTCGCCGCGACGGCCCAGGCGGCGGCCGAGGCGGCGACGGCGCTACTGGCCGATCACGAGGCGGTGGTGGTCAAGATCGCCGGGCCCGCCGCCCGCTACAAGACCGATATCGGTGGCGTGCGGCTCAATCTGAAGACCGCCGAGGAAGCCGAAAGCGCCGCGGAGCGCCTGTTGGAGACAGGCCGCGCGCATCATGGCGCGGGCATCAACGGCGTTACCGTCCACCCGATGGTCCGCCGGCCGCGCGCCCGCGAACTGATGCTTGGCCTGACCGACGACCCGCTGTTCGGCCCCACCATGGTGTTCGGCCAGGGCGGCCTCGCGGTCGAACTGGTGCGCGACAAGACGGTCGCCTTGCCGCCGCTGGACATGGCGCTGGCCGAGGACATGATCGCCGAGACGCGCGTCGCCCGCCAGCTTGCCGCGTTTCGCGGCGCGCCGCCCGCCGATACGGATGCCGTGGCGCTGACGCTCGTCAAGCTGTCGCAGCTCGCCGCCGACCTGCCGGCGGTACGCGAGGTCGACCTCAATCCGGTATTGGCCGATGTCGACGGCGTTCTCGCCCTCGATGTCCGGGTGCGCATCGCCGCCGAAGCCCGCGCCGGGCGGCACGGCGTCAATCCGCGCTTCGCCATCCGGCCCTATCCGACGTCCTGGGAGCGTCGATTGACGCTGAAGGACGACCGCGAGGTGCTGGCCCGACCGGTCCGGCCGGAGGACGAACGGCTCTATGAGGAATTCTTCACCCATGTGACGCGCGAGGACATGCGGCTGCGCTTCTTCACGCCCTCGCCGAATCTGTCGCACGCCTTTCTCGCCCGGCTGACCCAGATCGACTATGGCCGGGCCATGGCCTTCGTCGCGCTCGATCCCGAGACTGGCGGGCTTTTGGGCGTGGTGCGCATTCACGCCGATGCCGATCACACGCGCGGCGAATACGCGATCCTTCTACGCAGCACGCTGAAGGGCCTCGGGCTCGGCTGGGCGCTGATGCAGCTCATCATCGACTATGCCCGCGCCGACGGGCTCGACGAGATCCATGGCGAGGTGCTGGCCGAGAACCGGACAATGCTCGCCATGTGCCGCGATCTCGGCTTCGCCGTCGTGCGCGATCACGACGACCCGGCGGTCACCCATGTGAGCTTCGATCTCACCAAGGCATGACGCCGCGTCAATCGTGCGGTTGGGACGGCGGCCAGGCCGAGTTCAGGTCAGACGGGCACGGGCTCGACGACGGCGACCCGGAAGGTGTGCATCTCGCCATCCTCGTCGCGGATCGAGACATATTCGCCCGGCGTGAAGACATGCGCGCCGAACCGGTAACCCGGCTCGTCGTCTTCGTCGCCGTCGATATCGTAATGGAACGCCCAGCTGCCACCAGGACGGTGGATCAGATGACCGATATCGTCGTCCTCGCCCTCCCAGAAGCGACGCACCCGGCAGCGGTCGCGCACCTTCTTCCAGCTCTCGGCATCGATATGGCCGTCATCGGTCAGCGGCGCGAAGAACTCATAGCCATGCCGCGAACTGCCATCGGGATGGTCGTGGTCGCGGGCGAGATTGAGCCGGATTCGCATCAGGTGAACGTCGGCGGCATCGGTCATGTCGGGGCGCACTCCTATTGGCGTTGGCGCATGTCTTGTGCTGTTTTGCCGACCATGCAGAAGGCGCTGCGGAGCAGCGTTGACCTTGATCAAGCGCCCGCGCCCGCAACGGGTGTCGGCGGATGCGGCGGGACAATAAATGGCTGATGCGGACATGCAAGCCTCGGCCAGGCGTGCCTCGGCAAACCAGGACGCCGCGACCCAGGACGCGGCCATCGCCTTTCTCGCCGATCCGGCGAGCCATGGCGTCGCGCCGACAGACCTCCGGCGCATCGACACCCATGGCGCCATCATCGTCCTGGCCGGCGATAGAGCCTATAAGATGAAGCGCGCGGTGCGCTATTCGTTCATGGATTTCTCCACTCTCGACCTGCGCGAGCGCGCCTGCCGACAGGAGATCGCGCTCAACCGGCGCACCGCGCCCGATATCTATCTCGGCCTGATGCGCATCCTGCGCCGGGCCGACGGGCGGCTCGCTTTGGTCGAGGCTAACGAGGGCGACGGCGACACGATCGACTGGGTGGTGGCGATGCGGCGTTTCGATCCCGACGCGACGCTGGACCGGATCGCCGACCGGCACGGCATCACCGACGCGCTCGCCGACCAGATGGCCGCCGAGGTCATCGCGCTACATGACGGCGCCGAACCGCTTGACGCCGCCGCCGGCCGCGACGAGGCCGCGTGCATGATCGAGATCTCTCGCGACAATGTCACGACGCTCTCGGACCGCCCCGACATCGCCGATCCTGACAGGGTCGCGCGCTATGCGGAGAAGGTCTCGGCGACGCTCGACGGCAACCGCGCCCTGTTCGCCGAACGGGTCCGGCAAGGCGCCGTCCGGCGCTGCCATGGTGATCTTCACCTGCGCAATATCGCGCTCATCGAGGGCTGGCCGGTCATTTTCGATGCCATCGAGTTCGACGACGCGCTGGCGACGACCGACTGGCTCTACGATCTCGCTTTTCTGCTGATGGATCTGTGGACGCGCGGCGAGGGCCATGCCGCCAACCGGGTGATGAACGGGGTCCTGGCGCATCATCGCGACGCGCTCGATCTCGACGGCCTCGCGCTCCTGCCGGCCTTCCTGTCGATCCGGGCAGCGGTGAGGAGCAAGGTCGCGCTTCTGTCGTCCGGGGTGCTCGACGGCGACGCCCGAACCCGCAAGGAAGACGAGGCGCGCTGGTTCTTCGACGCCGCCGAGCGCTTCATAGCACCCGAGACGCCGCGTCTTGTCGCCATCGGCGGGCTGTCGGGTTCCGGCAAGACGACCGCGGCGCGCGCGCTCTGTCCCGATATCGAGCCGGCGCCGGGCGCGCTGCATCTGAGATCGGATGTCGAACGCAAGCGCCTCGCCGGCCTGGAGGAAACGGATCGCCTGCCCGACGATGCCTATACGCCCGACGCGGCAAGGCGCGTCTATGCCCGCCTTCTCGATCTTGCCCGGCACGCGCTCGGGGCCGGCCACAGCGTCGTCCTCGACGCGGTCCACGCCCGGCCGCATGAGCGCCAGGCCGTGCGCGATCTCGCCCGCGACATTGGCGTGCCCTTCACCGGGCTGTGGCTGACCGCGCCGGTCGACACGCTCGCCGCCCGGGCCGACGCCCGAATGGCCGACCAAGCCCGGCCCGATGCCTCCGACGCCTCGGGCGCGGTGGTGAAGATCCAGGCCAGCCACGATCTCGGCGTCATGGACTGGATAGCCGTCGACGCAGCGGGCACGCCGGCCGACACCATCGCGCAAGCGCGCCGCGTACTCGCCGCCGCCAAGAACCAAGACATCCCCAAAAAGCCGCCGACAGGCCGATGACACATCCACCGCAGCCTCGACTGAACTTCGCCGCCAATCTCTCCATGCTGTTCGGCGAACATGATTTCCTCGAACGCTTCGCGGCCGCCGCCGAGGCAGGCTTTCGCGGCGTCGAATTCCTGTTTCCCTATGATGTCGACGCGGCCGAGATCCGCGATCGGGCGCAGGCGGCGGGCACCGAGATCGTACTGTTCAACCTCGCCCCCGGCGACTGGGCGGCGGGCGAGCGCGGCCTCGCGGCCCTGCCGGGCCGGGAAGCGGATTTCGAGGCGGCCGCGCGGCAGGCCTTCGACTATGCGGCAGCACTTGGCTGCACAAGGCTGCATGCGATGGCCGGCATTCCGGGGTCCGATATCGCGCCCGAGCGCGGTCGAGCGACCTTCATCGACAATCTTCGGCGCGCCGTTGCGGAAGCCGCCCGGCACGGCGTCACGCTCCTGATCGAGCCGATCAACCAGCGCGACATGCCGGGCTATGCGTTGAGCCATATGGCCGAGGCGCACGCGATCATCGAAGCGGTCGCGTCCGACCGTCTCAGGCTGCAATTCGACCTCTATCATCGCCAGATCATGGAAGGCGACCTGATTACTGGTCTTGAAACCTATTGGCCGTTGATCGGCCATATCCAGATCGCCAATCCGCCCGACCGCAGCGCGCCGGACGACGGCGAGATCAACTATCCGGCGATTTTCGATTATCTCGTCGCGCGCGGCTATGGGGGCTGGATCGGCTGCGAATACCGGCCCAAGCGCACGACGACCGACACGCTCGGCTGGCGCGACACCTGGCGTTGACGGGTCTGGCCTGAAGATGAAGCTGGACCTGGTACAGTCGGGTGGATTCGAACCACCGACCTTCGGAGCCACAATCCGACGCTCTAACCAACTGAGCTACGACTGCACATAGGTCGATCGAGACGCGACAGCGCATACCGGCGGATCCGCAGGCGGCGATGCGTCAAGGAGAGGTGTTTTAGGAAGAAGCCCGCCATTTCGCAAGGGGCGGAACGGGGGCAGATCGACATCGCCTGACATGAAAAAGGCCCGACGCGCGGGCCGGGCCTCGATCAGTGTCGTGATGCAGCTTCTCGCTGTCGCGGATCAGCTCGCGACCTTGAAACCGTCCATGGCCTTGGCCATGCCGTCCTTGACCGGAGCGGCGGCGTCCTCGGCGGCCTTCTGGGCCAGTTCCTGGAAATCCTTGGCATGGGCCGAGGCGGTCTCGAACTGTTCGCGCGCGAAGGCTGTCTGCAGCTCGACGACTTCGGCGAAGGACTTCGCGGCCATCACCTTTTCGGCGAAATCGAAGGTCGCGACCATGTTGTCCTTGGCCGCGTTGAGCACCTTTCGGTTCAGCTCGGTCGCGTTCTTGGAGGCGGTCTGGAAGTTGTCTTCCAGCATGTCGGTCATGTCTTCCGCCATGGTCTTGTAGGTTTCATAGGCGTCCTTGGCCTGGGCGACGCCCTTTTCGGCCATTTCACGCACGGTATCGCTCATGTCGAAGGTCGGAAAGTCGACAACATCGGCCTTCGGAGCGGCTTTCGCCGTTGCTTTGGTCGTCATTTTCGATCCTCATCTCATCGGGCGGCGCGTCCACCGGGCCGCGCCTCAATCTGAACATTGGCGGCCACGTGCCGGACATGGCCGGGAGACCTTACTTGCGTCTCCATGGCGCTAATATAAGCCCGCTTATGGTGCAGTGCAACATAAAATTTTGCACTGCACCATACGACATCCGCGCAGGCTGCCCGACGCGACGGATCACTTCGTCTTGGCGGCGTCGCTGGCGATCGAGGACACCTTGTCGGCGAACTTCTTCGCCTCGCCCTGCATGGCCTCCATCTGGGAGGCGATGTATTCCTGCTGCAGGCTCATCAGTTCGGCCGGGTCCTTCGCCTTCAGCATCTTCTCGGCATAGTCGAAGGTCTTGGCCATGCTGTGCTGGGTGAAGTCGAGCGCGTCGCGCCCCATGCCGCGCGCCTGTTCGGTCATCTGCATGGCGGAGCCTTCCGCCTTGTCGGCGGCGTCCTGGGCGCTCTCGAGAAAGGTCATGAACGTCTTGCGCGCTTCCTTGATCGAATTGCCCGCCATGTCGCGGACGTTTTCGGGGATGTCGAACTTCGGAATATCGGTCATGTCGGTGTTCCTCGGCTGGCGGTGCTGCGGCTGATCTCCGGGGACCCTTTCCCCGGTGCCTTGGCGGCTTATAACCATATCATCGTGAAAGTCACGTCACGGCGCCGCCGCCAAGGCATGTTTCGCGGGTCGCCCGTTCCGGCGCCGGGCGCCCCATCCTTAACCAAACCTTAAAACAGTGGCTCGACTTGGCACCGTCGCTGTGGACGCTCAAATCACCGGATCGCTATATAGAGAAAGCCGACGGAGCCCGAAACGCGCCAGGCCTCCGTCAGCGGCCCTAGAGACGGGCATGTTTCGGCGCGACCGGCGACGGCCATGCAGGACGACAGGCATAACGCGGAGCGCGCGACCGATCCGGACCCGGACGAAACCGTCCAGGCCGAGGCCGCCCTGCTGCATGCGCCGGTCCGCGACCATCTGTTCTCGGACCGGCCGGTCTTCACCTGGCATCTCGGGACCCAGCGGATCATCGGCGCCAATCCGGCCAGCACCGGCCTGTTCGGCAAGCGGACGCTCGGCGATGTCATCGGCCTGCCGCTCGATCCGGCCCAGCCGGGCCTGCGGCATCTGCTGGGTATCGGCGAGACGTTGGCGACCGACCGGCCGCGCGTCGAACGCCTGCGCCTTTTTGCCGGCTTCAAGGCCGTAACCCTGACCGCGATGGTCGCCCGCGACGGCGACGCACCCGACATCGTGGTCGTAACGGCGGTCGATGCCCTGGCGACCGGCCTGTTGCCGGTCGACAAGGCGCGCCTGATCGCCCCGCATCTTTCGGGACATGGCGTGATCGTCGATGGCGACGGCACGACGCTGGCCCGCGTCGCCGCCGACAGCCCGCCGCGCGGCGGCAAGACGCGCATCCAGTCGATCCCGCTGAGCGACGCGGCGCACGGCATCGTCTATACGCGGATCTCGAGCGCTCCCATGGCGCCGCCCGAACCGGTGGGCGCCGAGGTCGACATGCCGGGCGCGGCGCCCGTGCCACACCCCTCCCCCGAAGCCGGCAAACGGTTCCGCATCGATCTCGACGAACACGGCCATGTCCTGACAGCGACGCCGCCGCTCGCGACGCTCGGCCTGGCCGATCCGGCCGACACGGGCCGCACGCTGGCAGATCTCGCCGGTGACCACGACCCGGCCGCCGGCGCGGCGCTCGACCGCAAGCTCGCCGGGCACACCAGCTTTTCCGGCCTGGTCCTGCCCTGGCCGGAAAAGGACGGCGCGGTCCTGGCGACGGTCGCGCTGGCCGGCCTGCCGACACGGAATGCCGACGGCCAGATCGACGGCTATCGCGTGTTCGCCGCCGTCGAGGCGACAGCGCCTCTCGCCGCGCCTGGAGCGGACGCCGAGCCGGCGGTAGACGCAGCGGACATGCAAGCGGCAACGGACGACGCGGCCGAGCCGCCAGCGTCGATCGTGCCGCTGGCGCAGCCGTCGACGGATAGGTCGACAGATCAGACGACGGATGACGCCAACGATGTGACCAGCGACACGCCCGGAGATAAAGCCGAAGAAGACCGCAGCGGTCTCGAGCCACAGGACCGCCAGGCCTTCGAGGCGATCGCCGCCGCCCTGACGCCGCTCGGCGGTGCCGTCGCGGCCGGCGCGATCGCGCGCCGGATCGAGACCCCCCCCGACCTGGACGCTTCAGAAACCACCGCCCCCGACACGGACGCCCCCGATGACTTGCCGGACCGGGACGATGGAACCGAGGGTGATGAGGTCGACACACCGCCCGCCATGGACGACGACAGTGATGACGCCCCCCTCGACACCGGTCCTTACGGCGCGGGACGGGGGCCGATTCACAGCGATCTCATGGCCCGTCTCGGCGCGCTGTTCGGCGCTACCGTCCAGCAGGAGGCAACCGCCCCCGACGGCGTCACGGGCACCCGTATCACGAACGCCAGCGACGGGGATACCAGCGACGATGCTGATGCCGACGATATCGACGCGCCAGTCGAGATCCATCCGGCGATGGCACCTGCCGCCGCGATGGGCGCCGTGCCGCAGATCACGGCCGGCGCCGAGGCCGGCCTTGCCTCGATCGACCTATCCTCGGCCTTCATCGATCTCGTCGAGCGCCTGCCGGTCGGGCTTCTGTTCTTCCGCGAAAACGAGGCGCTGCACGCCAATCAGGCCTTTCTGGCGCTGTTCGGCTATGCCGATCTGGACGATCTCGAAATCGCCGGCGGCGTGTCGGCGCTGTTTGAAAACTATGCCCGGCTCGACGGCGCAGAAGGCGTCAAGCGCGTCCTGCACGGCGTGACGCGCGACGGCGATCCGGTCGATGTCGATGCCCGCATGCAACTCGCCCGCTGGGTCGACGGACCGGCCATGCTCTTAAGCGCGCGCGAACGCGCCAAGCCGGACCTGTCGCAGCTCATCGCCGCGAAATCCGACGCGATCGACCTCGCCAACACGCTGGAACTGGCCGCCGACGGCGTCGTCCTGTTCGACGACAGCGGCGCGATCCTGTCAGCGACCGACGACGCCCGCGCCCTGTTCGGCTATCCCGCCGATGCGCTCGAAGGCCAGCCGGTCCTCTCGCTGTTCGCCCCCGATGCGCGCGCCGAGGCCGAGGCCAGGCTGAGCGCGGTCCGCCAGAAATCCGGACCGCGATCCGACCCCACGCCAGCGCCGGCCGCCTGGCGAACGACCGGGCGCGGCCAAGACGGGTCCGAGATCGCGCTCAAGGCCCGGTTCGGATCGGTCGGCGCCGAGCGGAACAGCCGCTACGCGGCGGTGTTCCACAAGCCGGAAACGGATACCGCGATATCTGACACCGCGCCGCCCGCCGCCGATCTCGCGCCGATGGCGGCCAATCGCCGGCAGTCGGAATTCCTCGCCCGCGTCAGCCATGAGATCCGCACGCCGCTGAACGCCATCATCGGCTTCGCGGAGGTGATGATGGACGAACGCTTCGGCCCGATCGGCAATCCGCGCTATCGCGACTATGTCGCCGACATCCGGAATTCGGGCGAACACATGATGAGCCTGGTCAACGACCTGCTCGATCTCTCCAAGGTCGAAAGTGGCCGGCTCGACCTGACCCTCGAAGCGCTCGACCTGAACGAGATCGCCGAGCGTTGCGTCGCGATGATGCAGGCCGATGCGAGCCGCGCCCGGGTGGTGCTGCGCTCGAGCCTGTCGCCCGCGCTGCCGCCGGTCACGGCGGATGCCCGCTCGGTGCGGCAGATCCTGCTGAACCTGTTGTCGAACGCCATCAAGTTCACCGGTTCCGGCGGCCAGGTGATCGTGTCGACGCTGGTCGAGGCGGACGGTATCGCCATGCGGGTGCGCGACACCGGCAAGGGCATGAGCGAGCGCGAGATCCAGGACGTGCTCGACCCGTTCCGCCAGGTGCGCGACACGACCGGCCAAGACGGCGCGGGCTCGGGCATCGGCCTGCCGCTGACCCGCGCGCTGGCGGCCGCCAACCGGGCGACGCTGTCGATCGACAGCAAGCCCGGCCAAGGCACGCTGGTCGCGATCCGCTTCGCCAATACCGGCCGCTGACGCGACCAGGCTGATCCGGCGCTATGCGGCCGCCTGGGGTGCCGGCGTACCGGCCGCCATTTCCCGTGCCCGGAGCCGGGCATAGAGCGCGGTCAGGAAGGTGCTGGCGATGACGATCGAGATCGCGCCGAGGATCGCCGACATCGAGACCTCGAAAATGCTCATCCTGCCGTCGGTCATCTGGCTGAGGCCACCCGTCGCGAAGATCAAGCCAAAGGTGATCGCCATGATGATGGCGATATAGATCACGATCACCAGGAGGATCTTCAGCCGACTGCCATGGGTCAGGCGCCGGCTACGGCCAAAGGCGCCGAAGACGCCCGTGTTCTCGGCCATCTGGACGGGCAGTGTCACGGCCCACATGGTGATGAGGATCAGCCCCGGTATGATGAACAGAATGAAGCCGAGAACGAAGCCGATATAGCTCAGGATGGCGATCCCGAGCAGCGGCAGGAGATGTTTGAGACTGGCCGCGAGACAATCGCCGAACCGGGCCGGGCGGCCCTCGATCCCGGCCAATGTGCCATGGATGATGGCGCCCTGGGCCAAGACGGCCGAGACGAGCGTGACGATCCCTTGCGGAGCGGTGACCATGACGGACGTCGCCTGATCCTGGCTCAGAACCAGCGGTAGGAGCCCCATGAGAAACAGCGGAATGCCGTTGATCACGACGGCTATGACCAGGAACATGCCGCCATCGCGCGACAGGGCCTTGCCCATATCGTCGATAACGCTTGCCAGTCGAACGCTCATGCTCTTCCCCCTCTATCGACGCGCCGTCGATCGCCACGTGGGACCCGTGGACCCGCCCCACCGGCGGCCGCACCACCCTATCGCAATCGAAAAGCGCTCACGCCACTTTTGCCGTTCCGGCATGACAGCGTCGCGACAGCCTCACAGATGGCGGGCGCGCCCACAAGCCACGTCGCCTGCCCTTGCGGCAGATCAAGTTTTTAATTGTTCTAATTAAAGAAATGGCGCGTGCCCTCCGGAGAGAGCCACATCGCCGAAAGCCATTTCAAATCAACATATTGCACCACCGAATCCGCCTTGCGCCTAGCAGGCGCGCGCTTTCGCAGGCCAGAAAACGCCTCTTTTTTGAATTATTCTATTTCAAGATTAACTTCACCAAACGATGTCATTACCATCACCGCGAGATGACAAAGCCGCGACTTCTTAACGGCAAATACGCATCATCTCCGGTTTTGCTTGACAGGTGAACCACGCCCCTCGCACAGTGCCGGCCATTGGAGGACGGCATGTTCGTATGTTCGTGCAATGCACTGACCGATCGCGAGATCGAGGAAGTCTGCCGCGAGGCGGCCGGATCGCCGAGTCGCGTCTATCGCTGCCTCGGCTGCAAGCCGCAATGCGGTATCTGCCTCAAGACGATCCAGAAGATCTTCGTCTCGGTGCAGAGCCAGGCCATGACGAGCGTCGAGGTCGAGGCCGCCTTGTTCGAGGAAACGACGGTCGCTTGCGCCTGCGACGGCAATTGCGAGGCCTGCGCGCAGCGTCACCAAGCAACCGCGGACGCGCCGGCGCCTGCCCCCATCACCGCCGACGCCTGATCTTTCCCGCCCGACGATCCTGCCTGTTCTCGCGCCCCGCGCCCCTTTGGTCCGCCCGACCGACCTAGCTGAAGACCTTCGTTTTTCGCGGCTTATCGCGTCCCGACATAGCGATCGCGCCAAGGCCGCGCAGATAGCGTCCCAAACCGCTCGATTTCAGCGCTTCCGGGCTTGACTTTTACCCCTTCCTATCCTTCTTTTAGAAAACTTCTAAAATGAAAGGCGTAACGCATGAAGGGCGATCCGAAAGTCATCGAATATCTCAATCGCGGGCTGCGCAGCGAGCTGACCGCGGTCAACCAGTATTGGGTGCATTACCGGCTTCTCGAAGACTGGGGCTATAAGAAGCTCGCCCAGGTCGAGCGTAAGGAATCGATCGAGGAGATGCATCACGCCGACCGTTTCATCGAGCGCATCATCTTCCTCGAAGGCTTCCCCAACCTTCAGACGCTCGATCCGCTGCGCATCGGCCAGAACATCAAGGAAGTTCTGGAATGCGACCTGGCCGCCGAATATGAGGCGCGCGCGCTCTACAAGGAAGGCCGCGACGTCGCCAAGGATGCCGGCGACTACCCGTCCATGCACCTCTTCGAGGAGCTGATGACCGACGAGGAAGGCCATATCGACCATCTCGAAACCGAACTCGAACTGCTCGAGAAGATCGGCATCGAGAATTACGGCCTCCTCCAGGCCCAGTCGGACGACGACTGATCCGACCGGACGGTGGGCGGCCCGCCGCCGTTCCGCCCGAGCCGACCCATTTCAGACCGCATCCAGCGAAACGCCGCGACCCCGTCGCGGCGTTTTTTCGTTCGACCCGGCATCGCTTGAAAAGGCGGTACATTTATATTTATTCTAATTCAAAATAATAACGAGATCCATCAAGATTAGGATTATAATAAATCTAATCTTTCCAAAACAACACCAAGACATATTGACCTTCTATAGTTCAGCGATAGTTTGCCTCCGGCAACACATGACGTGTCGCTCGCGCATTAGCGAATGCGTCGAACTCCTCAGGACTTTGACCCTGAACAGCGGAGGCAGATATGCGATCCCTTTCCCGTCTTTCCCGGACGATGCTGGCCGGCGCCGCCGTGCTGGCGCTCGGCATTGGCGGCGCCATCCCGGTGGCCCATGCCGAAGGCGAGCTCAACCTCTACTCGTCGCGTCACTATGATACCGACGAACGGCTCTATTCCGACTTCGAGGAAAAGACCGGCATCACCATCAACCGCATCGAGGACAGCGCCGACGTGCTGATCGAGCGCATCAAGGCCGAGGGCGAGAACAGCCCGGCCGACATTCTGCTCACCGTCGATGCCGGCCGTCTCTGGGCCGCCGACCAGGAAGGCATCTTCCAGCCGGTCGAATCGGAGATCCTGGCCGAAGCCATTCCCGAGAACCTGCGCCATCCGGACGGCCACTGGTTCGCCTTCTCCGAGCGCGCGCGCGTGATCTTCTATGACGAGACCGAGATCGACAACCCGCCGCTGACCTATGAGGCGCTGGCCGATCCGCAGTTTGAAGGCATGGTCTGCACGCGGACGAGCTCCAACATCTATATGCTGTCGCTGATGTCGTCGATCATCGACGCCGCCGGCGAAGACGCCGCGCGCGAATGGGCGGAAGGCGTGTGGAACAACCGCGCCCGCGATCCGGAAGGCGGCGACACCGACCAGATCCGCGCCATCGTCTCCGGCCAGTGCGACATCGCGGTGGCGAACACCTATTACTTCGCCCGCGCGCTGCGCAAGGATGTCGACGGCCTGTCCGGCTCGACCAAGGGCATCGGCATCGTCTTCCCGAACCAGGACGATCGCGGCACCCATGTGAACGTGTCGGGTGGCGGTGTCGTGGCCACCGCGCCGAACCGCGACAACGCGATTCTATTCCTGGAATATCTCGCGAGCCCCGAAGCGCAGCAGTATTTCGCCGAGGGCAATGACGAGTATCCGGTCGTGGAAGGCACCCCGCTGCCGGCCAGCCTCGACGGCATGTCGGACTTCAAGACCGACCCGATCTCGATCACCGTCTTTGGCGAGAACCAGGCCCTGGCCCAGGACATCTACAACCAGGTCGGCTTCGAGTGATCGCAGGCGACCGGCGTTGATCAGGTCACGGACCGAATCATCGATCGCGGACAAGACAGCGGGCGCCCTTCGGGGCGCCCGTTTTGCGTTTTGCGGGCGAAGGCAGAGAGGCTGACGGAATGCTCCGGCCAGATCAGGTCATCCTTTGTCGGAATCGCGGGACGAGACCGACAAAGGATGGAAAACGGGTCTATCTCCTTGGCATCGACCGGATTTACAGATCTTGGCGGAACCACGATGTGCTTCCACCAAGACCTGATCCGATCTAGAGCGTCGATGTCTCGCCATTCCGGACGCGGGTTGGCTTGCCCGCACGGTGCTCATTTTCGCTGGAGTTGCTCTAGCGCCCGCCGGGCCGCGAGCGGCCGATCTGCCAGCTCAGCAAGATCACCGGTATGACGCCTGCCGCGACGATGATCAGCGCCGGCGTCGCCGCCTGGGTGAGCCTCTCATCGGACGCCAGCCGATAGGCCTGCACGGCCAGCGTGTCGAAATTGAACGGACGCATGATCAGCGTCGCCGGCAGTTCCTTCATGACGTCGACGAAGACGATCAGCCCCGCCGTCAACAGGCTACCGCGCAGGATCGGCGCATGCACCCGCACCAGCGTGCCGCCCGGTCCGCAGCCGAGCGCGCGCGCCGCATCGTCCATCCGGTCGGTGATCTTGATCAGCGCCGCGTCCACCGTGTTCAGCGCTACGGCCATGAAGCGCACGAGATAGGCGAAGATCAGCGCCGCGATCGTGCCGGTCAGGATCAGCCCGGTCGAAATGCCGACGGTCGCGCGCATCCAGGCATCGACCGCATTGTCGAAGGTGGTCAGCGGAATGAGGATGCCGACCGCGACGATCGAGCCTGGCACCGCATAGCCAAGGCTCGCGACGCGGTTGGCGAGATTGGTCGGCCAGCCCGGCGCGAGCCGCTGCGCATAGGCCAGCAGCAACGCGATCAGGACGGCGAGGATCGCGGTGACGCCGGCCAGCGTGAAGGAGTTGAAGATCAGCGTCGCATAGCGCTCGCTGAACGGGTTGTGGCCGCCACGCGACGCCAGCGACAGGAGGATCAGGATCGGCAGGATGAAGCCGAGCACCAACGGCGTGGCACAGAACAATGTGGCGCCGAAGGCCCGCCAGCCGCTGAGGCGGAACTCGGGCAGGTCCTGCATCTTGCGGCCGGCCTGATGAAAGCGCGCGCCGCCACGCTGCCAGCGCTCGATGAGGATCAGGGCGAGCACGAAAATCAGCATCGTCGCGGACAATTGCGCCGCCGCGATCCGGTCGCCCATCGAGAACCAGGCGCGGTAGATGCCGGTGGTGAAGGTCTGGACGCCGAAATGGGCGACGGTGCCGAAATCGGCCAGCGTCTCCATCAGCGCCAGCGACACGCCGATGACGATGGCCGGGCGCGCCAAAGGCAGCGCCACCTCGACGAAGGAGCGCCAGGCGGTGCGCCCGAGCGTGCGGCTGACCTCGAAGGCGGCGACCGAGTGATGCAGGAACACCGCCCGCGTCAGAAGATAGACATAAGGGTAGAGCACCAGGACGAACATCGCGATGGCGCCTTCGAGCGACCGGATGTTCGGGAACCAGTAGTCGCGCGGCCCCCAGCCGGTGACGTCGCGCAGCAAGGTCTGCACCGGGCCCGGATGCTGCAGGAAATCGGTATAGGCATAGGCGATGACATAGGCCGGAAAGGCCAAGGGCAGGATCAGCGCCCATTCGAACAGGCGCCGGCCGGGAAACCGGCACATGGTGACGAGCCAGGCGCAGCCGACGCCGATGACGAAGACGCCGAGCCCGACGAAGATGACCATGGCGATCGTGTTGGCGACATAGGTCCACAACACGGTGTCGGCGAGCCGCTGCCAGGCGCCTTCGGATTCCTGAAACACCGATGCGAGCACGGTGAAGACCGGCATGGACAGGAGCACCGCGATGGCCAGCGCCGGCAGAACCAGCCACCAGCCGCCGCGCATTGGCCGGCGTTGCGCCGCCGACAGGTCAGCCTGTCCGATCTGAACGGTCATTCGAAACCCATGCGTCCGCCACTCACCCGACCGTCATGCGCCGCCGGCCGCCATCAGCTTTGCAGCGGCTCGAGATCGGCGAACAGCCGCAGCGCCTCCGGATTGGCCAGCGCCTCGACGTTCTTCACCGGTCGGCCATGCACCACGTCGCGCACCGCGAGTTCGGTGATCTTGCCCGACTTGGTGCGCGGAATGTCGTCGACCGCCACGATGCGCTGCGGCACGTGGCGCGGCGAGGCGCCGTCACGGATCTGCGTCTTGATCCGGCCGCGCAGCTCGTCGTCCATGCGGACACCCTCGGCGAGACGCACGAACAGGACGATCCTGACATCGTTGTCCCAGTCCTGGCCGATGGCCAGCGCCTCGATGATCTCGGGCATCTGCTCGACCTGGGCATAGATCTCGGCGGTGCCGATCCTGACTCCGCCGGGATTGAGCGTGGCATCCGACCGGCCATGGATGATCATGCCCCGATGGTCGGTCCATTCGGCGAAGTCGCCATGACACCAGACGCCGGGGAAACGGTCGAAATAGGCGGCGCGGTATTTCACGCCCTCGGGATCGTTCCAGAACATCACCGGCATCGAGGTGAAGGCGCGGGTGCAGACCAGTTCTCCCTTCACGCCGGGGCCAACGGGCTTGCCGGCATCGTCCCACACCTCGACCGCCATGCCGAGACCGGGGCGCTGGATTTCCGCCCGCCAGACCGGATCGATCGGGCTGCCGCCCACGAAACAGGAAACGATGTCGGTGCCCCCCGAGATCGACGCCAGATGGATGTCCGGCTTGATCGCGTCATAGACGAAGTCGAAGCTTTCCGGCGCCAGCGGCGAGCCTGTCGAGGTCATCAGCCTGACAGTGGAGAGATCATGGGTGTCGCGCGGCCTCAGCTCCGCCTTCTTGACCGCGTCGATATATTTCGCCGAGGTGCCGAACTGGGTCATGCGCTCGCGATCGGCATAGTCGAACAGGATGTTGCCGTCGGGCGCGAACGGCGACCCGTCATAGAGCAGGAGCGTGGCGCCGGTCGCAAGACCCGAGACGAGCCAGTTCCACATCATCCAGCCGCAGGTCGAGAAATAGAACAGCCGGTCGCCATCGCGCACGTCGCATTGCAGCTGATGCTCCTTGAGATGCTGCAGAAGCGTGCCGCCAGCGGAATGGACGATACATTTCGGCACGCCCGTCGTGCCGCTCGAAAACAGGATGTAGAAGGGCGCGGAAAACGGCATCGGCTCGAAGCCGAGCACGGCCCCCTGGTGCCGCGCCAGCGCCGGCGCGAAGGCTTCGGCGCGCTGAAGCCCGGCCGCCACCTCGTCGGCCTTGCCGAGATAGTCGACGATGAAGGCATGACCCACCGTCGGCAGATGGTCGAGGATCTCGACGAGCTTGCCGGCGATCTCGATGGGCTTGCCATTATACCAGTAGCCATCGCAGGTGACGAACACCTTGGGCTCGATCTGGCCGAACCGGTCGAGCACACCACGCGCGCCGAAATCGGGCGAGCAGGACGAGAAGATCGCGCCCAGCGACGCGGTGGCCAGCATGACGATGACCGCTTCGGGCATGTTGGGGATCATGCAGGCGACCCGGTCGCCCCGGCCCACGCCGCACTCGCGCAACAGAGCGCGGGTCTCGGCGACGCGCGCCCTGAGATCGTCCCAGCTCAGCCGGCGCTTCACCTTGTCCTCGCCCCAGAAGACGATCGCGTCGTCATCGCCGGACTTGCGCAACAGGTTTTCCGCGAAATTCAGCCGCGCATCGGGGAAAAAGCGCGCGCCGGGCATCGCATCGTCGATCAGCACCCGGTCGCCGCGCTCACCGATCACGCCGCAGAAATCCCAGATCAGCGACCAGAAGGCCTCGCGATCATCGATGGAGGCGCGATGCAGATCGTCATAGCCGGTCAATGCACGCCCGGTCCGCGCGGCGAGTTCGGCCATGAAGCGGGTGATCGTGGCCGCCGCCACGCGGTCGGCGGGCGGGGTCCAAAGTGGTGCGTCGGTCATGGCGGTCTCACTGTCTCGGCCGGCTGGCGACCGGTCGTTTCTTCCCCTGGGCCACCCGGTCGGCAGGCAGGTGCCGGGCGGTTCCAGAAAGAGTTGTTCAATGCCGGTTCCGCCCGGTCAAGAGCCAACCATGTGGGCGGCCTGTCAGGTGCGACACCGCGCCACGCGGCCACCACCCGCGACCGCTATCCACATTTGCCGCGAACAGGATTTGACCAAGCACATCCGGGACTTATAGTGGCCGCGGGGAGGCTGGGGGTCAACGCGATGCGGCAGCGCGATTGGTCCGGCCGGCGGATGCCGGCATGATGGTGCCAGCGTGGTGGTCCATGAAGCGGTTCTTGATCCTGTTCGCGTTCGGCGCGGTGGTCGCTGCGGTGGGTCTGCTGGCGCTGCCGCGCCTCATCTCGGTCGACCGGCTGGCCACCGAAGTCATCGATGAAGTCGAGCGCCTGTCGGGCCTGCACGAGATCGGCCGCGGCGAGGTGAGCTTCGTCACCTTTCCCTGGCCGAGGGTGCGGATCCGCGATCTCGACATGGCGCCGACGACGAGCGCGCCGGCCAGCGTCACCATTCCCGTCGTGCAGGTCGACATAAGGCTGCGCGATCTGTTCGCCGGCCGCATCCGCCAGCGCCAGGCAACCTTGACCCGGCCCGACATCACCATCGATCTCGACAGGTTCCGGGGCCGGGCGGAAACGCCAGACGGGCGCGGCGCGGTGGTCGATCAGATCGACGCGGCGATCGAGGGCGCGCCCACCGATATCGCCGATATCAGGCTCGGCCATCTGACCATCGTCGACGGCACGTTCCGGCTCGAAGGCGCCGGCCGGGTTACGGTCCTGAGCGATGCCGATCTGACGATCGAACTGGCGGCCCTCGACCGGCCGCTGACGATTGCCGGCGCGCTCGACCATCGCGACGAGAGGGTATCGGGCTCGCTGTCGACGGCGAGCCTGATCGACTTCTTCGCCGGTCGGTTCAGCGGCACCCGCCTGCAACTCGCCGCGCCAATCTCGACCCTGTCCTTCGACGGGGCGGCGGCCTATTCGGGTAGCCTGATCATGGAAGGCCGGCTGATCGCCGGCATCCCGGCGCTCGACCGCTGGCTCGCCTGGCTCGGCTATTCCGAAACCGATATCGAGGGCCTGGAGAACATCTCCGCCACGGCCGACATGTCGCTGGTCGGATCGCAGGTCGCGCTCGGCGACCTGTCGCTGAGCTTCGACGGCAATAGCGGCCAGGGCAGCGTGATCATCGCCGACCGCGACGGTGCGCTTGACCTGACCGGCACGCTCGATTTCGACACGCTGAATCTGACCCGCGTTCTGTCGCCGCCTGATGCCGATAGGGACGCCGCCGACCGGCTGACCTATGACACGCTCGGCCGCCGGCTAAGCCATGCCTTCCCCGACGATCTGACGGCCGATCTCAGGCTGTCGGCCAATCAGGTGCGGGCCGGGTCGTTCCGGCTGGGCGCCTCGGCGGCGACCGCGCATCTCGAAGATCGCAAGCTAACGCTCGGCATCGGCGAGACCCGCTTTCTCGGCGGTCGCGGCATGGGCACGCTGACGCTCGCGCCCGATGGCGAGGCCTATGTGATGACGCTGACCGGCAATCTGCGCGAGATCGACATCGGCGACATGATCGATGGCGGCGGCGTGATGGCGCTCGAGGGGCGCGCCGATGCGAGCGCCCAGATCAGCGGCCGGGCGACCGCCGAACGGAGCCTCATCCAGGCGCTCACCGGATATGCCGATATCCGTGTCGCCGGCGGCGAGGTGCGCGGGCTCGATCTGGCCCGCATGGCGCGCGCGCTCGAAGCCGGCGATCTCACAGGCCTCGCGCCCGACCGGCGCACCTCGACACGCTTCGAGACATTAAGCGCACGCTTCGAGATCGGCGACGGGCTGGCCCGCAGCGACCGGCTCGATATCGACGGTGGCGACGTGACGCTGACCGCCGACACCCAGATCGATCTCGTCGACCTCACCGTGGCCGGACGCGGCGCGCTGGTCGTGCCCGAAACGCCGGGCGATCAGGCCGGCGACACGGCGGCGGCGCTGACGCTGCCCTTCGTCATCACCGGTCCGCTGAGCCATCCGCTCATCCTGCCCGATCTCAACCGGCTGCTGCGTGATCGGGTCGACGACGACGCTCCCGTGGCGCCTGGACAAGATGGCGCGGCACCCAGAGGCTCAGACCCGTCGGACGGCTGACCGGATCGGCGCGTAAACTGGCTTGTCAGAGATAGGTCTCGTATTCGAGACGCGACACCTGGCCCGCGAAGACGTCGCGTTCCGCCCGCTTCAGCTCGGTGAAGATATGGCGGAAGTCGGCGCCGAGCCCATCCGAAACGAAGTCGGAGGCGGCGAACCGCGCGACCGCGAGCGTCATGTCGTCGGACAAGGTCGCGCCGGCTCCGCGCCCGTCATAGGCGCTGCCCTCCACCGGCGGCGGCGGGGCCTGTTTCGCATCGAGCCCGTGCAGCATGCCGGCGAGGATGGCGGCCAGCGCGAGATGCGGATTAGCGTCGGCGCCCGAGATCCGGTGTTCGAGGCGCCGGGCGCCGGGCTTCGCATTGGGCACGCGGACGGCGACCGATCGGTTGTCGGTGCCCCAGGTGATCCGCGTCGGCGCATAGCTGTTCGGCGCCAGCCGGCGATAGCCGTTATAGGAATTGATGAACAGCGCCAGCGCGTCGGGCATGGTGTCGAGGCAGCCCTGGATCGCATGGCCGAGGCGCTCCTGCCCCGCGCCATCCTCGGCGAAGATGTTGACGCCGTCGTCGTCGATCAGGCTGACATGCATATGCATGCCATTACCCGGCCAGTCGGGGAACGGCTTTGCCATGAAGGTCGCCTTCAGGCCCCGGCGCCGGGCGATACCGGTAATCATGCGCCTGAGCAGCACCGCATCGTCGGCCGCCCGCAGGCAGTCCGGCCGGTGTAAGAGGTTGATCTCGAACTGGCCCGGGCCGGCTTCGGAAATCGTCGTGTCGAGCGGCACGTCCTGCAGGGCCCCCGCCGCCGTCACCTCGGCGAAGAAGGCTTCGTGCTTTTCGAGTTCGTCGACCGCATACATATGCTGGCGTTCGAGGCCGTCGGGCACATGGCCGACCGGACGTGGCGCCACATCGCGCACCGGATCGAAGCCCGGATCGACGAGATAGAATTCGAGCTCGAAGGCGACGACCGGCGTCAGCCCGCGCGCGGCGAACCGGTCGACGATGCGCTTGAGCACATGGCGCGGATCGCCGAACCAGGGCGTACCGTCGGGCGCATGCAGCGCCATCAGCACTTGCGCGGTCGGCCGCTCGGCCCAGGGCACGCGCGCCACCGTGCCCGGCACGCCGAGGCAGATGCCGTCCTTGTCGCCTGTCTCGATATGCAGTCCCGTCGGCTCGCATTCCCGCCCCCAGACATCGAAGCCGAAGGTCGAATAGGGCAAGGGAACGCCGTCGGTGAACGCCTTGGCGAGGCTCGCGGCCGGGCCCCATTTGCCGCGCACCACGCCATGCAGGTCCGGCATCAAAAACTCGATCTTCTCGATATCCGGATGGGCCTGAAGAAAAGCGCGGGCCTCTTCGGTCGCCGGCGCAGCGTCTCGCGGCATGGTAAGCTCTCGGCTCGGGGTTGGACGTCGGTTTGGACTTCGGGGTGGCGTTTGCCGGCGACACGGATTGCGGTCGGCGGCAAACTCTGAAAGGCTTGCATCGTGCATGACATGCCGATGAAACAGGCGGCAGTGTGATCACGGCCATCGCCACCTGTCAACGAAGGCTCCATGGACCCGCAGGCCCTGATTTCCCCTGATGAAAGCCCGGTCGCGGGCCAGGACGATGCCGCGCCGCCGGCCAAGCTTCACGAACAGGTCTATCGCGAGATTCGCGGCCGCATCATGACCGGGCAGGTCGTGCCGGGGCGCGGCATGACGCTCAGAAAGCTCGCCGGCGAGCTTGGCGTCAGCCCGATGCCGGTGCGCGACGCCGTGTCGCGGCTGGTTGCCGAACGCGCCCTGACGCTGGGTCAGAACCGTCGCATCCTGGTGCCGGAAATGACGCCGGGCCGGTTCCAGGAGATCGTCGCCGCGCGCCGGGCGCTCGAACCCGAGGCGGCCCGCCGCGCGCTCGGCCATGTCGACAAGCGGACCCTGCGCCGCATGCGCGAGATCGACGAGACGCTCGACAACGCGCTGAAGAGCGGCGATGTCGAAGGCTATATCACGGCGAATTTCGGCTTCCATTTCACGCTCTACAACGCCGCGCCGTCCGACGTCCTGGTGCCGCTGGTGGAAAGCCTGTGGCTTCAATTCAGCCCCTTCATGCGGGTCGCCTATGGCCTCGTCGGCACCAAGACGCTGGTCGACTACCACCAGCAGGCGCTTGCCGCGATCGAACAGGGCGATGCCGAGGGGCTGGTGCTGGCGATCCGCAACGATATCGACGACGGCATGGCACTGATCGGCACCTCCGTCGTCGATCCCTAGCCTGGATCGCCGATCGCGATCGGCGGTGAACCCGCCCCCTGCCCGGCCCGCACAACCCAGCGCAGATTGACAGCCCGGCCCGTGTGATCACACTGGCGCCCACCGATAGCCACGAAAAAGGCCCACCATGCCCAAGCGCAAGCAGAGCGCGAAACCCGCCACCGCCGTGCGCGGCGCCAGGACCCTCGAGGATGCCCGCAAATGGATCGAGGCGCGCGGGATCGAGGACGTCGAATGCATCATCCCCGATATCGCCGGCATCCCGCGCGGCAAGATGATGCCGGCCGAGAAATTCTTCGACCAGCCGGCCCAGTCGCTGTCGAGTTCGATCTTCCGGCAGACCGTGACCGGCGAATATCCGGAAGAGGACGACAATTTCCAGCACGACCCGCGCGACGGCGACATCGTGCTCGAACCCGACCTGTCGACGCTCTGTGAAGTGCCGTGGGAATCGGACCCGACCGCGCAGATCGTCCATGACGCCTTTCACCGCGACGGCCGGCCGGTCGAACTGTCGCCGCGCCAGGTGCTGCGCCGGGTGGTCGGGCTGTTCGCGGCGCGCGGCTGGAAGCCCGTGGTGGCGCCGGAGCTCGAATTCTACCTCGTCCAGACCAACAAGGACCCGGACTATCCGCTGGAGCCGCCGGTCGGCCGCTCGGGCCGGCCAGAGGCATCGAAGCTCGGCTATTCGATTTCCGCGATCAACGAATTCGACGAACTCTTCGACGACATCTACCACTATTCCGAGCGCCAGGGGCTGATGATCGACACGCTGATCCGCGAGGAGGGCGCGGCGCAGATGGAGATCAACCTGCGCCACGGCGACCCGCTGGAACTGGCCGATCAGGTGTTCACCTTCAAGCGGACGATCCGCGAGGCGGCGCTGAACCACGACATGTATGCGACCTTCATGGCCAAGCCGATGGAAGGCCAGCCGGGCAGCGCGATGCATATCCACCAGTCGATCATCGACATCGAAACCGGCCGCAACATCTTCGCCGACGCCGACGGCAAAAGGACGCCGGAATTCTTCTCCTTCATCGCCGGCCACCAGAAATACATGCCCAATGTCATGTGCATGCTGGCGCCCTACGTGAATTCCTACCGCCGGCTGAGCCGCTGGTCGGTGGCGCCGATCAACACCCAATGGGGCGATGACAACCGCACCGTCGGCTTCCGCGTGCCGGCCTCGAGCGCCCAGGCGCTCCGGGTCGAAAACCGCGTGCCGTCGTCGGACGCCAATCCCTATCTCGCGATCGCGGCATCGCTGGCCTGCGGCTATCTCGGCATCGAGGAGGGGCTGACGCCGGACGACCCGCTCGACGGCTCGGCCCGCGAACTGCCCTATGGCCTGCCGCGCGGGCTCCTCGAGGCGGTGGCGCTGTTCGAGGAATGCGAACCCCTGGCAGATGTCTTCGGCAAGACCTTCGTCACGACCTTCCGCGCCATCAAGCAGGAGGAATTCGAAACCTTCATGCGGGTCATCAGCCCCTGGGAGCGGGAATATCTTTTGTTGAATGTGTGAAGCATCGAAGGACCGCCATGCGGACGAAGCGGTTATTCGAAAAATCTGGGTAACCTACGAAAAGGGCGGGAAGTGGTCATTCGTTGCCGGAATGCCGATGACGGCAATATCCCCAAAGCGGTCGTTAGCTGCGTTACGAAAAAGATGACCAATAAGGGCGGGAAGCGGACGTTCGCTGCGGCGAGGACAGATGCCTGGAATCTCTCAGAGCAACAGACGAGAATGCTCGACTACCCCTTAGATGAGCCCTAATGGAAAATCGTAATCGGCGCTTCTGAGCAGCTGTATTTGTGCCTTCCCGTATTTTTCCACCAATCGTGCCTCAAAACTGGGCTCAATATCAATTGCAAAAGCAAACAGCCCTTTCAGATACAATAACTTTCCCACCTCTATTTCGCCCTTGATCCACTGGTGTATCAGCGCCTTAATTTCTCTTTTTCGCTCTCTGCCAATTGATAAGGTATGCTGAGGCGTAATTACGACCCCGGCGATCTTTCTTCTATACTTCTTCGAAAGGTAAGTAGTTTTCTGGTGATTCAGCCGCAGCTGAAGATGAGGAATGCCACGCTTGCTTTTAACAATTAGGTCCTCCAACTTCTCCATCTTCCCAGGCTCGAACGACGATATGAAGATGTCATCCGCGTATCTCGTAAATACGAGACCTCGTTCTCGGCAATCCTGGTGCATTCGGCGATCAAACTCGAACATCATTGCGTTAGTGATCGAGGGGGAACTCGCGGCTCCAATCGTGAGCCGACCGTTTCGGCACACCATGTTTCCAACAAAGTCGAGGTCGCGCTGCGCGAGTTCGATCCCAAGGTTCTTGGATTGCTCCGACAAGTATTGAAGGACCCGGCCTTGCGAAAATGAAGGGAAAAAGCTTGAAAAGTCATACCTGTTCGTGAATTTGGTTTGCCGATGCCGCTCCGCATTCTCTCTAATCCCTGATCCCTTCCGGTAGGCTGTTGCAGCCTCGTGCACGGGAAACCGAGCGAACAAGACCTGCACGATCCAGCGTTGAATTGCTTTCAGCTCTCGGCTGGGATGCTCAATCAACCTATCGCCACCGGCCCTCTTCGGGATCGTGTAGACCTTATAACGACGACTTGCCGTCGACGACAAGCTGAGAAGCTTGGATTCCGGTATACTGGAAGTCTTACTCAGAAGCTCAATAAGCAAATCAGACCTCCAGCAAAGAGCGGAAGTCTGGGTCCGCTGCCAGATAAACCGCCGAAAGCTCGACCTTCAAGACATCGTGTTCGGTCTTCGCGCCGTCCTTGATTTGCAGGATAAGATTGTCTTCGTTGCTGACCTTAAGGTGGCCATAATCTCCAATCTCAACGAGCCGCCCTGAACCGACGAGGATTGAAACAATCTGCTTTACTTTCGATGGTCCAATGTGCCCGGAAAACACCCCTCGAAGGAAGAACTCAATGTCGTCGACTGTTCCAATGCCCAGTAACGCAACCATAGACTGGATGATCGCAAAGAGCTCAAAACTGTCCATGTCCGAGAACGCCATTATTTTCAGAGCTCGTCTGGTCGAATGAAGCGGCGCTCGATCAAGAAGTCTTTGCGATATCAAATTGAAATTCGGATCGTCGTAGTCAAACTGAATGTTTGGCTGAAAGACAGAAACATCAGCTATCTTCTTCGCGGGGCCGATTGATATGAAACTGTCATTGGTGAGATGTGGCGAATTAATAGCGAGCAGAATCTTCTTGGCGATGTCTGGCCGCGCAGAAAAGTATCCTGTTTCGGCGAGTGAGCCTGCAGCCTCGGGAAAAATGATAATTGAGTGGGACAGGTTCCCGATCAGTTCTTCGAATGTGGTGATGTCGAAGGGTTCGCTATCTCCGAGCGTCCAATACTTGCGCATCGCGAATTCGGGTTCGAAGAATTCGTAGCCAGGCAGAAGTGCCTCAAATTCCTCTTGAAAGCGACGGCGCATATGGTGCGGTTCGCTGCCACCGCAAACGAAGACAATGTTGCTCTGTCTCGGGATACTGAAGCCGTTGGATACTAGTCTGTATAGCCCCTTGCGCAGCGATTTGTGATCATCGCTGCGCAAGGGGTGGTCCATTCTAGTTCTCTTACTTAAGCGTCCGACTTCGATTGGTTTTGTCGGCGCCGAGGCGAAGACCGGGGCCGACAAAACCGATCGAAGTCGGCGCCCAAAGTCGTTCAATCAAACACAGCCTGGCAAATCACCCGGCATAGAGCGTTTCGGCAAAACACTCAGCTAAGAGATGGATTACTCTACCACCTACTTTCGGAACGACAAGATACTGGAGGATCATCAGTAGCCAAAAGCGTTAAGCCGTCACTCGGGCTGACTGCCATGATCGCCTGTTTTGGGCCGAAATTGCCCAACCGGATAACGGCGGCTTTGCCGCCAGCAGCAGAAGCCACCAGCCAATGTCACTAACGATAGCAAGGGGCCGTGACTACCGGGCATGAGCAGGAAGCGAATGTCGCAGAAGGGCTCGTAGCGGACATCCATCGGTGATTGTTCCGCTCAGCCCGCCAGTTCGGGATGCTCATACGCTTCCGGATAGGGCATCGGCTTCAGCGGCCCCAGCGGCACGACACCGTTCCAGGAGCGGCCGAAATAGCCCTGCCGGCAGTGCGCCAGCGAGCCGGCCCCGCGCACGCCGGGCAGCGCATGGACCCAGCAGAGCCAGCGCCAGAGACGGGGATAGTCGAGAAGCCGCGCGCCATTCAGCTTCATGCGCACGAAATAGACCGGGTCGTGCCGGTAGAGCGTCGGAAAGAGCCGCAAGTCGGCTTCGGTGAAGCGGCCGCCGGTCAGGAACGGCCGGCCGTCGGCCAACAGCGCCTCCAACGCGTCGAGCGTGTCGAAATAGGCCTCGAACGCCGCCGCATAGACCGCCTGATCGGACGAGAAGCCGGCCTTGTAGGCGCCATTGTTGATGCCGACATAGATCCGCTCGTTGAGCCGGTCGATCTCGGCCCCGAGCGCTGGGTCGTCGGGATAGAGGTCGGGGCGCTCGGCGGCGGGGCGCGTGCTGCCGAGCGCGTCGGCCGAACGGTTCAGCATGCGCAGGATATCGGCGCTTTCATTGTTGACGATGCGTCCGGCCCGCTTGTCGTAGAGGATCGGCACCGACTGCTCGTCCGAGCCTTCCGCCCGATAGACTTGCTTGGCGAGCCGCAAGGCCTTGCCGGTCCCCGTTTCCCATGTGCATTCGGGCAGCGGCGCGCCGGTCAGGCTGGCCACGCGGTCGGGATTGAATTCCCACAAGTTCGGCCCGGCCGGGTCGTCGTCGCCCGTCCGGTTCGGGAAGGCGACATCCATGCTGATGGCGCGCTCAAGGCCCAGAACGCCGCGCGCCAACGTGACGCGATGGCACCAGGGACAGTTGAGCGCGACGAACAGGTGATACCGGCCCGGCTCGGCCGGGAACGCCGGATCGCCCAGCGCATGGCGAAAACCGCTGACGCCGCGGACGAACTCGCCCCGCGCCCGTCGCGCGGCCGCCGCCGTCTGGTCTTCCTCGACGGACGCATCGGGAGCATCCTTGGGCATGCGCGCCTCCTGATCCGCCCCTGCCCGGCCCATCGTCGACGGGACATCAACGGAAATGACCGTCACGTTGGGCAATCGACGACAAAAGGGGTCGACAAGGGGATTGACGCGGCATCCTGCGCATGGATCGCTGGGCGCTTCAACAATCAACAGGACCCGCCCCCATGACCATCGAAGCCTGGCTCGCCTTCACCATCGCCGCCGGCATCATGCTGATGATCCCCGGCCCCACCATCCTTCTCGTGGTCGGCTATGCGCTCGGGCGCGGACGCGGGTCGGGCTGGGCCACCGTGCCCGGCGTGGCGCTCGGCGATTTCGTCGCCATGACGGCCTCGCTCGCCGGCCTCGGCGCGATCCTGATGACCTCGGCCACCTTGTTCATGGTGCTGAAATGGCTGGGGGCCGCCTATCTCATCTGGCTCGGCGTCAAGCTGTGGCGCAGCGCCGGCAGCCTCGGCGACATTGATCCGGTCGAGAGCCGCGAGGACCGGCTGAAAATGTTCGGCCATTCCTTCGCGGTGACGGCGCTCAACCCGAAATCCATCGTCTTCTTCATCGCCTTCCTGCCGCAATTCATCGACCATACCGCGCCGCTCCTGCCGCAATTCGTCGTCATGGAGATCACCTTCCTGGTGCTGGCGGTCACGAACGCGGCGGCCTTCGCCGTTCTGGCCGGCATGGCGCGCGACAAGATCCGGCAGCCGTCGGTGCTGCGGGCCGCCAACCGCGTCGGCGGCAGCCTGCTGATCGGCGCCGGCGCACTGGTCGCGGTCACGAGCCGCAATCAGTGACGCCCGGATGCGGCCCATCGGAACGCCGGGGACGCGCGGCGGGGAGCGAGCGACGATGAAGATGTTCGATCCCGCCAACCATACGCGATCGCCGCGCCACCGGGCGGTCTATGCCTTCTGGGAAATCTGCCACACGGTCATCGATTTCCTCGCCGCCATGCTGTTTCTGGTCGGCTCGGTGCTGTTCTTCTATCAGAGCCTCGAAAACCCGGCGATCTGGTGTTTCGTGATCGGCTCGGTCTGCTTCGCGCTGAAACCGACGCTCAGGCTGGTTCGCGAACTGAACTATCTCGCCATCGGCGATCTCGACGACATCGCCGGCGGCAGCAAGGATCGGGCGTGAGGTCATCGGCGGGACCGCTCTGGCCTGGACGACACGGTGTCCTAAATCTCCCGTCGGGTGTCGTGTCGGCTGCGAGCCCTAGTCGACCCCTAGTCGAACAGCGCATCGGCCCGCCGGGCAGACGCATCCAAGAGAGGCGTGCTGGGTTCGCCTGGCGGTCAGGAACAGAAAGGCATCCCGCATCATGAGCCATATCAGTTTTGTTGAAATGGGTTCCGGCGATGTCGGCAAGACAAGCGCCTTCTTCCGCGACCTGTTCGGCTGGCGCTTCGAGACGATGGGCGCGCCCGGAGACGGCGGGTGGTTCGATGCAGCCGGCATGCGCATCGGACTGCATGGCGGCGATCCGGAGTGGGGCATGGTGCCCTATTTCCAGGTCGCCGACTTGGATCAAGCCATTCAAACCGTGCGCGCGCTCGGCGGTTGGGCCGAAGACAAGATCGCCGATGTCGATGGTTTTGGCCGGTTCTGCAATTGCAAGGATCCGCAGGGCATGCGCTTCGGCCTGCACCAACGCACCGACTAGGTCGTCATCGGCCATCCGACGCATCAAACACCTCTACGAGACAGAGACCATCTGTTGCGGGCCTTTGGGCAACGCGCTATGACTCCCCTTCGACTGTGATCACAATTTCAGCGACCTGCTGATCCATGACCGCACCGCCAGCGACGGATCTCCCGGAGACGCGGCGGCGACGAGGAGCACCAAGGATGAACATCTCGCCCAACCTGTCGACCGAGGATCTGCAGCGCATCGATGCCGCGCACCATCTGCATCCCTTCACCGACTACAAGGCGCTGAACGCCGAGGGCAGCCGGATCATCGTCAAGGCGGACGGCGTGTGGCTGTGGGATTCCGACGGTAACCGCATTCTCGACGGCATGGCGGGCTTGTGGCTGATGCAGGTCGGCTATGGCCGCACCTCGATCGCCGATGCCGCCTATCGGCAGATGCTCGAACTGCCCTACTACAACACCTTCTTCAAGACGACCCATCCGCCGGCGATCGCGCTGGCCGAAAAGCTGACCGGGCTGATGCCCGACCATCTCAAGCACGTCTTCTTCTGCAATTCCGGCTCGGAAGCCAACGACACCGCCTACCGCATGGTGCGGCACTACTGGCAGTCGGTCGGCAAGCCGGAAAAGCGCAAGATCATCGGCCGGACCTATGGCTATCACGGCTCGACGGTGGCGGCGGCGGCGCTTGGCGGCATGTCGGCGATGCACGCCCAGGGCGGCACCATGCCGGACATCCACCACATCATGCCACCCTACTGGTTCGACTTTGGCCGCGACACGGACAGGGACGCCTTCGGCATCAAGGCGGCGCGGGCCCTGGCCGAGGCCATCGACGAACTTGGCGAGGACAATGTCGCGGCCTTCATCGCCGAACCGATCCAGGGCGCCGGCGGCGTGCTCATCCCGCCCGCGACCTATTGGCCCGAGGTCAAGAAGATCCTCGCCGAGCGCGATATCCTGCTGATCGCCGACGAGGTCATCTGCGGCTTCGGCCGCACCGGCAAATGGTTCGGCTCGACCTATTATGACCTCGAGCCCGACCTGATGCCGATCGCCAAGGGGTTGTCGTCGGGCTATCTGCCGATCGGCGGCGTCATGGTGTCGGACCGGGTCGCCGACGGGCTGATCGCCGAGGGCGGCGAATTCTACCATGGCTACACCTATTCCGGTCATCCGGCGGCCTGCGCGGCGGCGCTCGAAAACCTCCGCATCCTGGTCGACGAGAAGATCATCGAGACCGCCGAAGCGGAGATCGCGCCCTATCTGCAGGAGAAATGGCTGTCGCTGGCCGATCACCCGCTGGTCGGCGAAGCTCGCATGGTCGGCCTGATCGGCGCCATCGAACTGGTCCCCGACAAGACCGATCTCGGCAAGCGCTTCGAACCGGTCGGCCAGGTCGGCACGCTGTGCCGCGACATCGCCGGGCGCCATGGCCTGATCATGCGCGGCGTGCGCGACGGCATGGTGATCTCGCCGCCGCTTGTGATCACAAAAGACGAGGTCGACGACCTGATCGCCCGCGCCATCGCGGCGCTCGATGAGACCCATCACCAGCTCAAGCGCGAAGGCCGTCTGGGGTGATCGGCCGCGTCGGGGGCTATCTTGGGCCGGGCGGCGCGGACCACCCGGCCGGGTCCTACTATGCCGCGACGGCCAACCCCTTCCCCGCCCAGCCGAAGCTGACGGAACAGCGGCGCGCCGATGTCTGCGTCATCGGTGGTGGTTATTGCGGGCTGTCGGCGGCGCTGCATCTCGCCGAGCGCGGCTATGACGTCGCCCTGCTCGACGCCAATCGCCTGGGCTGGGGCGCGTCCGGGCGCAATGGCGGGCAGATCCATTCGGGCCAGCGCCGCGACGTCGACTATCTCGAACAGAACTTCGGACAGGCCACGGCGCGCGCCTTCTGGCGGCTCGGCGAGGACGCCAAGGCGCTGGTGCGCGGGCTGATCGCCGATCACGATATCGACTGCGCCTTGCGCGACGGGCTGATCTCCGGCGCCCACAAGCCCGGCTATGTCGACGACTACCGGGCGGAAGTCGACCATCTGCGCGCCGCCTACGGCTATGACGGGATCGACTTCCTCGATCGTGACGCGATCCGGAACAAGGTCGTCACCGACGATTTCCATGGCGGGTTGATCGACCATGGCGCGGGCCATCTGCACCCGCTGAATTTCGCGCTCGGCATCGCCGCGGCCGCACAGCGGGCGGGCGCCAGCCTGTATGAAGCCAGCCGGGTCACCGCGGTCCGGCGGGGCAAAAAGGCCGTGGTCGAGACGGCGGATGGCCAGGTCACGGCGGATTTCGTCGTCGCGGCCGGCAATGGCTATCTCGAAGGCGTGCTGCCGACGGTCGAACGCCATGTCATGCCGATCAACAATTTCATCGCCGCGACCGAACCGCTGGGCGGTCTCGCCGACCGGGTCATTCCGGACCGCGAGGCGGTGGCGGATTCCCGCTTCGTCATCAACTATTTTCGCATCGCGCCCGACGGCCGCATGCTGTTCGGCGGCGGCGAGAACTATTCGCCCCGCTTTCCCGCCGACATCGCCGCCTTCGTGCGTCGCTACATGGTCGGGCTGTTCCCGCAATTGTCGAATGCGCGGATCGACTATGCCTGGGGCGGCACGCTCGGGGTGACCATGCGCCGCCTGCCCTATCTGCGGCGGGTGGACGACAACATCTACGCGGCCTGCGGCTTTTCCGGCCAGGGCGTCACCATCGCCCCGCTCGCTGGCAAGCTGGTCGCCGAGGCGATCGCCGGCCAGGCGGAGAAATTCGACCTCTATGCCCGCCTGCCGGCCCATCCCTTTCCGGGCGGACCCTGGCTGCGGCACCCGCTGCTGGTGCTCGGCATGTTGTGGTATGCGCTGAAGGACCGGCTCTGACCGATGCTTCGAAGCTGTTTATTTTTGCTTCTCAGGCATAAATGCAGTGCAGCAAATCTCTCTAGAGAAAGAATGACGTCCTAGCTATCTTCCCGTCATCAAGACTGGGAGATAGCCATGTTGACCGATGCCACCGCCCTTGAATGGTCGGCCCTGATCACCGGCACCGCGATCGTCGTATTGATGATCGGCGTCGCCCTCATCGGGTCGCTGCCGCGACGTTCGTGAGACAGAAAGCCAGGATCCGGCCCGCGCCGATCAGAACAGCGCGTTGACGCCGATCTTGACCATATGGCCGTCGAAGCCGGCGCTGACCGGCGTGCCGAGGCCGAGATTGAAGTCCTGCTGCTCGAGATCGATGTAGTTGTATTCGAGCTTGACCGAGATCGCGTCGGTCAGGGCGTATTCCGCGCCGCCGCCAACGGTCCAGCCATTGTGGAAATTGGTGTCCTCGACCACGCCGCCGCCGAGCGCGGTGAGATCGACGCGCGCCTTGGCCTCGCCGAAGGCATAGCCGCCCTTGACGAACAGCAGAAGGCTCTCGGTCGGCAGGACGCCGGCACGGGCCGCCACGATACCGAAATATTGCAGATCCGCGCTGCCGGGAACCACACCGCCGACGTTCAGATCGTCGCCGATGTCCGATAGGCCGATCTCGCCCTCGATCCCGAACAGAAGCGAATTGACGGTGAGGTTGTAGCCGGCCTGGAGGCCGCCGAAGAGGCCGTCGGCATCGTTCAGCCCGTCGGTGACGGCAAAGCCGAGGCCGCCCGCGATATCGGGCAGATTGTTGGGGAACTCGCCCCAGCCATAGCCGATATTGGCGCCGATATAGAAGCCGGCGAAGGGATCGGGATCGACCAGCGGCGGATCGAGCGCCGGAATCTCGGCCAGGTCGGCAGCCTGTGCCGCGCCCATGCCCAAAATCAACCCGATTGCCGTGGCAAGTCCAATCCGACGCATGACTTCTCTCCGAACCGAAACAAAACGCTGACCCGGTTTTATGCGGTTAACCTTAACGAACCGTTTTGCCGGCCGGCCGGACGCCAGCGAACGCCCGATCACCGGACAATCAAGCGCTGTTGACCGGGCCCGGCGGGCGCAATCAGCCCGATCGGCGCTTTCCGGCCGTTCAGGCGTGGCTTTTTTAACAGTTTGAACGGCTTATCCAGCGCGCGGAAACGCCGGTTAGGCTGGATGAAAGGCCGGCGACAGGGTATGAAACGGATCGGGATGGACGGGTGAGACCGGCGACGACGCGGCTCGGCATAGGGCCTCGCGGCCGCCGACACCATCTATCGCATGGGCCAATCGCCGTGGATCGGGTGGCGCAGATCGTGTGGGTCGCGAGAAAGCTGACGGACAGGAAGCCGGCTGACGGCATGTGGCGGGCCGCGCGCGGCGCCCTCCGCATGCTCGTCCTGTCGGCGGGCCTCGCCTTGCTGGCGCCTCAGCCCACGACAGCCTTCGAACTGTTCGGCCTCAACCTGTTCGGCGGCGCGGAAGACACCGAAGCCGATACCGAGCCGGGGCCCATCGTCGTCAATGCCAGCCTGACCGCCGATACCGCGTCCGAGGACCAGCTCAACCGGCTGCGGCGGTCGGCGGCGCTGGTCCGGGACGAGGGGAGCCGCGCCCTCGACGGCTTCGATGTGGCGGCCCGCGCCCGCCGCGACCGGGACGCGCTGACCGGCACCCTCTACGAGATGGGCCATTTCGGCGGCACCGTGCGCGTCACGATCGACGGCAATCCGCTGTCGGCCTTCGACGACCCGTTCGCGGCCCCCGACCTGCCCTCCGCCGGCACCGTCGACGTCGCCTATCAGGTGGCGCTCGGCCCGCTGTTCCGCTTCGGCGAGACCGGCTACACGGTCGACGCCACGCCGCGCGGCGATCTCGCCGCCTTCGGCCTCATCACCGGCCAGCCGGCCGAGGGAACGGCCATCGTCGATGCCGAGGACGCGCTGATCGCCAAGCTCCAGGCCGACAGTTTCGCCCGCGCCGAAATCGCCGGCCGGCGTATCGTCGCCCGCCACAGCGACGACACGGTCGCCGTGTTCTTCACGGTCACCTCCGGGCCGCGCATCCTGCTCGGCCGGGCGCGCGTCGAAGGCGCCGAACGGCTCGACCCGGACTATCTCCTCCGACAGGCCGAATTGCGGCCCGGCACGCCCTATTCGCCGCAGGAACTCAGCGACGCGGAAGAACGGCTGCGCCGGCTGCCGGTGTTCGACCGGGTCAGCGTGCGACTGGCCGATGACCCACCCGATGCGTCGGGCCAGGTGCCGGTCATCATCGAGGTCGCCGAGCGCAAACGCCGCTTCATCGGCGCCGGCGCCTTCTGGTCGTCGACGGACGGGGCGACGGTCAATGTCTATTGGGGCCACCGCAACCTGTTCGGCCGCGCAGAACGCCTGCGCATCGAAGGCCGGGTCGCGCGACTCGGCGATGCCGAACTCGACGATTTCGACTACGACCTGCGGGCGAGCTTCCTGGCGCCCGGTATCTATGGCCCGGCCACCGACTTCACGTCGGAAGTCTATGCGCTGCGCGAGGAGCCGGACCATTTCACCCGCGAGGCGATCGGCGGCAGCGCGGGCTTCATGCACCGTTTCAGCAAGACCTGGTCCGGCTCGGCGCAGCTTGAATTCGACCATTCGCGGATCACCGACGCCTTCGGCACCGATACCTACAATCTGATCCTGGCGCCGCTGGAAGCGGTCTATGACGACCGCGACGAACCGCTCAACCCGACGACGGGCCTTCTCGCCCGCTTCTCGCTGACGCCGGCCTATGATCTCGAACACAGCCAGGGCTTCGTCACCGCAAAGGGGTCGGTCGCGGCCTATCAGGCGGTCGGCGCGGGCGACCGGGTCATCCTCGCCGGACGCACGGCGGCGGGCAGCGTCTTCGGCGCCAATCTGCGCGACGTGCCGGCCAATCGCCGATTCTTTCTCGGCGGCGGCGGCTCGATCCGCGGGTTCGGCTTCCAGAGCATCGGCCCCGAACTGCCCAATGGCGCGGTCACCGGCGGCCTGAGCTTCGTCGAATTGAGCGGCGAGGTGCGCATCCGCGTCACCGACACGATCGGCATCGTGCCCTTCGTCGACGCCGGCGTGGTGTCTGCCGAAGAAGGCTTCGGCGATCTCGACGACTGGCATGTCGGCGCCGGTCTGGGCTTGCGCTATTTCACCGATTTCGGCCCGATACGGCTCGACGTCGCCGTGCCGATCGACCCAAGCCCGGACGATCCGGATTTCAGCATCTATGCCGGCCTGGGCCAGGCCTTCTGATGCCGCGTCGGATATCCGTTCTGACCTGGCTCGGCATCGCCTTGGCCGGCTTGTTGGCGCTTGTCCTGTCGCTCGTCATCTTCATCATGACGCCGCCCGGCCGGATCGCCACCGTTATGCTGGTCGAGCGGCTCGTCTCGAGCGCGGACATGCGGCTCGACATCTCGGGCAGTTCCGGCCGCCTGCCGCTCGATGTCGCGATCGAGCGGATCACGCTGTCCGATGCCGACGGGACCTGGCTCGAGATCTCAGGCCTCCGGATCGACGGCCACGCGCTGGCGCTGCTGCGCGGACGCGTCGTGATCGACACGCTGTCGGCCGACCGTATCCATCTCGGCCGGCTGCCGGAAGGCGACGAAACCTCCGATAGCGGCGGCGGTACGGTACCCGCCTTGCCGCTGCGCATCGACCGGTTCAGCATCGGCAATCTGGTGCTCGACGAACCGGTCGCCGGCACCCCGGCCGACATCACGCTGGCCGGCACGCTCGATGCCTGGATCGACCAGCCGGGCGTCCGGCTGACGCTCGACGCCACCCGCCAGGACGGGGACCCGGCGACACTGGCGCTCTCGGCCAACTACCAACCCGATCCGTTCCGGCTCGATGCGTCCATCGATCTTCACGAGGAACGCGACGGGCTGTTCCAGACAAGCCTCGCGCTCGCCCGTCGTGATGCTTACGGCCTCAAGGCCGAGATCACCGCGGCCCCCGGAACGCTCGACGGCGATCTCACCCTGACAGCCGGCCAGGACACGCTGTTGTCCGGCCGCGTGGGACTGAGCGGCGCGACGCCGGACCAACGCTTCTCACTCGATCTGAACGGCGATCTGACGGGCATCCTGCCCGCCCCCCTCGATATCTATCTCGGCGGCCCGATCGCGCTCGTCGCCGACGCCGAGATCGCCACCGGCGACCATCTCACCGTGCACGACGCCCGGCTGACCGCGCGCGCGGTCCAGGCCAGTGCCGACGGCACGCTGTCGCTCGGTGCCGGATCGGACGATTTTTCGCTGTCGGCGATGATCCGCCCGCCCGATACGGACGTTGCGGGGCCGCCCGATGCCGGCGCGTCGCCGCCGCTCACACGCGCCGACCTTTTCGGCCGCGTCCTGACCCGCGACGGCCGATCCACCACGCGGCTGCATCTCGGCTTCAACGGGATCGACCTCGACGGCATCCGCGCCGAAACCGGCGGCATCGCGCTGACCGGCCAAGCGGACGCGGCGAGCCTCGCCGCCGCCACGCGCCTCGATGCCAGCCTGTCCGGCGATATCGCCACGCCTCTCTTGCCCGGCATCGATCTCGCCGATGTTCTCGGGCCCCATATCCGGCTTCAGGGACAGTTCGCCGCCGAACGTCCCGATCAGGGCGGGCTCGACCAGGTGACGGTCGACGCGCTGACGCTTCACGGCAGCCGCGCCACGACCGCCTTTTCCGGCGCGGCCACGACAACCGGCGCCAACGGAACGATCCGGTTCGATCTCGGCGACGAGACCACCGAGACCGGGCTTCTGCGTGGCGGGTCCGGCTCGCTGACCGCCGACGGCCAGTTGACCTATGATCTCGCGACCCTTGCCTTCGATCTCGACGGCACCTTCGCCGATCTCGCCTTCGCCGAGGACGGGGCGGCCGGTCTGTTCGACGGCGATCTGACCCTGTCCGGCAGGCTTGCGCGCTCGGACGGCGGCCCCGTCGAGCTGCGATCGATCGAGGTGACGGGATCGCATCTCAGCGCCCGGCTCGACGGCAGCGCGGCCATGGACGCGCTCGATCTTGCCGCCCAAGCCGCTGTCACAGATCTCGCGCGCGCCAATCCGGCTCTTGCCGGCCGCCTCGACCTCACCGCGACGATCAGCGGCACGGCGGCGCATCCACTGGTCGACCTCGATGCCACGGGCCGCGACATGCGGCTCATGGGGCGCGCCTTCGATAGCCCGCGCCTTTCCCTGACGACGCGGGCTTCGGATGGCGGTCTCGACGGGTCGCTGCGCCTGACCGGAACGCTCGACGGACAGCCGGTCGATATCGCGGCCGACGGCCGCCGCGCCGATAGCGGCGCCACGCTGATCGACCGCATCGACGCACGTATCGCGGACGCGACCGCCACGGGCCGCCTCGACATCGCCGATCCGACGCGGCCGACGGGCCAGTTGGCGGTCGACATCCCCGACCTGGCGACGGTCGGCCCGCTGATCCTGCGCGATCTCGCCGGCGCGCTGACCGCCGACATCGCCCTGTCGGACACTGGCGACGGCGCGCTCACCGTGACCGCCGACGGGCGCGCGCTCGCCATGGATGGTGACAGCATCGACCGGCTGAGCGCCGAGATCCATGTCGCCGATCCCTTCGCGACGCGTCGGACACGCGCCATCGTCGATATCGAAAACGCCTCGATCGCCGGCATCCGGCTCGACAGCGGCCGGCTGACCGCCGACCCCGCCACAACTGGCACCGATTACACCGCCGCGCTGAGCGGACCCGACGGCCGACTGGATGCGGCGGGCACGGTGACCAGTTCGGCGGAGCGGATATCGGTCGCGCTCGCGCAAGCCACGCTAACCTCGCTCGGCACCGAGGCCCGCCTGACGGCCCCGACCGTCATCGACATCGCCGACGGCGCGGTCAGCCTGGCGCCGACCGGTTTCGCCATCGCCGACGGGCGTCTCGACCTGTCGGGCACCGCCGGCGAGGCGCTGGCGCTCGATCTCGCCGCGCGCAACGTGCCGCTCGACATCGCCGGCGCCTTCGTGCCCGACCTGGCGCCACAAGGACGATTGACCGCATCGGCCAAGGTCACGGGTCGGGCCGACACCCCGGAAGCCGACTGGTCCCTGGCGGTGACCGGCGCCAGCATCGCCACGACGCGCGATCTCGGCCTGCCGGCCATCGCGCTCGACGGGTCGGGCCGCCTCGCGGGCAACCGGGTCCAGGCGACGGTCGAGACCACCGCCGGGCCGGCCGTCAGGCTGACCTCGCGCGGATCGGTCGGGCTCGATGCGCGCGGCGCGATCGATGTCGCGACCCAGGGCCAGATCGGCCTGTCGGTGCTGCATGGCCTGCTGGCAGAAGCCGCCGTCCTGCCGGACGGCACCGCGGAGATCGCGGTGACGCTCGGCGGTCGGCTGCGCCAGCCGACCATCGACGGCACGGTGACGCTGGCCGGCGCCTCGGTCGCGCTCACCGATCTCGGCATTCGGCTGCAAAATGTCGGCGGCCGGGTCCGGTTCGACGACAGCCGGGCGCGGATCGAGCGCTTCGACGGCACATTCGCCACCGGCGGCAGCCTGTCGGTCACCGGCGCCGTGGCCTATGGCGGCGCGTCCGGCCCAGACCTCGATCTCGCGATCGCCGCGCGCAACGCGGTCTTTCTCTATGAAGACTTCGTCACGGCCCGGCTGTCGGCCGATCTGACGGCCACCGGCATTCCCGATCGGACCCTATCGCTCGACGGCACGGTCGATCTCGAACAGGCCGATATCCGCATTCCCGAAACCCTGCCCCAATCGTCGCTGATGCTCGATGTCGTGCATGAGAACGCGCCGGCCGGCATCGCGGACCGCGCCGAAGCCGCCGCCGCGAAACCGCCGCCGGACCCGACCGCCGCGCCCGGCGTCATGGACATTCGGGTGACGGCGCCGGGGCGCATCTTCGTGCGCGGCCGGGGGGTCGATGTCGAACTGGGCGGCGCGCTGACCCTGCGCGGCCCGCTCAACGCGCCGCGCGCCGATGGTGCCTTCGCCATGCGGCGCGGCCATGTCGACCTGCTCGGCCGGCGACTGACCTTCAGCCGGGGCACGATGAGCTTCGCCGGCGATTTCGATCCGGTGCTCGATCTCGTCGCCAGCACGACCACCGCGCAGGCCACCGTCGGGATCGCGATCACCGGCCGCTCATCAGCGCCGGCCTTCACCATCACGTCCGAACCGCAACTGCCGACCGAGGAAGCCATCGCCTTGCTCCTGTTCGGGCGCCCGCTCGACCAGCTTTCGGCCGTCGAGATCGCGCAACTGGCCGACGGCGTGGCGACGCTCGGCGGCTATCCGGGCGTGGCCGGGCGGCTGTCAAACCTCGCGCGCGGGCTCGGCCTCGACGAACTCGGCGTCAGCACCGATGCCGACGGCCAGGCCGTCCTGTCGGCGGGCAAGAGGCTGAACGACCGATTGTTCCTCGAGGTCGAACAGGGCGCCGGCGCGGGCGATACCGAGTTCCAGCTCGACTTCGACATCCTGCAGGGCCTGCGCGCGCGCGGCACCGTGCGGGCGGACGGGGAAACCGGCGTCGGCCTGAACTTCGAGCGCGACTATTGACCAGCATCGTCGATCGGCGAATGTCGGCGCGCGGCCCCGGCCGCCTCTCCGCCCCCTCTCCGGCTAAAGGCGAGACATCACATGCATGACGACGGTGACGCTCCACGGGCCGGCACCCGGCTTGACGACGCCTTCGCGGCGATCGACCGGCGCAGCCATGTCATCGGCGTCATCGGCCTCGGCTATGTCGGCATTCCGCTGATGCTGGCCGCCCTCAATGCCGGTTTCCGCGTCAAGGGCTTCGATATCGACGCGGACCGGGTGGCGCTGCTCAATCGCGGGGTCAGCGGCATCCGGCACATGCCCGACGCGGCGATCGCGCGCGGCGTCGCCGATGGCCGGTTCCGGGCGACGACCGATTTCGCCGATCTCGCCGCCTGCCAGTCGATCCTGATCGCCGTGCCGACCCCCTTGACGAAAAACCGCGAGCCCGACCTGTCCTTCGTCGTCTCGACCACCGAGACCGTCGCCCGCCATCTCGTGCCGGGCCAGCTGGTGGTGCTTGAATCGACGACCTGGCCCGGCACGACGCTCGAAGTGATGCGACCGATCCTCGAGCGGTCGGGGCTTCGGAGCGGGCGCGATTTCTATCTCGCCTATGCGCCGGAGCGCGAGGATCCCGGCAATCACGATTTCGACGCCAACACCATTCCAAAGGTCATTGGCGGCGACGGACCCGACGCCATGGCGCTCGCGCGGAAGCTTTATGGCGCGTTCGTCAGCCATATCGTTCCCGTCTCCTCGCCATCGACGGCGGAGGCGGTCAAGCTCACCGAGAACATCTTCCGCGCGGTCAATATCGCGCTCGTCAACGAATTGAAGACGGTCTACGACCGCATGGGCATCGATGTGTGGGAAGTGATCGACGCGGCGAAGACCAAGCCCTTCGGCTTCATGCCGTTCTATCCCGGTCCCGGGCTCGGCGGACACTGTATCCCCGTCGACCCGTTCTATCTGACCTGGAAGGCGCGGGAATTCGACATCACGACGCATTTCATCGAGCTGGCCGGCCAGGTCAACGCGGCGATGCCGCATTATGTCGTCGCCAAGCTCGTCGAGGCGCTCGACCGGATGTCGGGCCGCGGGCTCAAGGGCGCGTCCATCCTGATGATTGGCGTCGCCTACAAGAAGAATGTCGACGACATGCGCGAAAGCCCGTCGCTGAAGCTGATCGAACTGATCGAGGCGCGCGGCGCGCGGGTCGCCTATCACGACCCCTTCATTCCCGAAATCGGCGTGACGCGCGATCACAAGGCGCTGGCGGGCCGCCGTTCGATGCCACTGACCGGCGACGGGATCGCCGGCCATGACGCGGTGCTGATCGCGACCGACCATGACATGGTCGACTGGTCACTGGTCGCGGACCGGGCGCGGCTGATCGTCGACACGCGCAATGTCATGGCACGCCTCGGCCATGTGTCGGAAGAGATCGTCAAGGCCTAGCGGCCACGAAACGGCCCCAAACCAGGACATCCTCAACGCGGCCGTCATCGCCGGACGTGTTCCGGCGATCCAGCGCCAGAGACGAGGCGACCGTAGCCCTGCCCCCGGGACAAGCCTGGGCATGACACCGATGGCGTAATGCGGCCTGTCACGCGCCGTCTTCGGTGGCGATCGCCAGCGGGAGCAGTTCCAGCGAAAGCGGGAACCGGTCTCGCGTCCGGAATTGCATGAAATCAACAGGCTAGAACATATCCAATGAACCGAGGTTCACTGGATATGTTCTAGCCGATGACGGGGCTGACATAGCCCGGCGGCTTCACCGTCACCACCGAACACTCGATGGCGTTCAGGATGTCCTCGGCGGTATTGCCGATGATGAAGCCGGGCACGCCGGTGCGCGCCGTCGTGCCCATGACCAGGATATCGGCACCGAGATTGCGCACCTGAACGGGGATCGCGTCACGCGGTATGCCGCGCACCAGATGCGCCACCGGCGGGCGCCCGTCCACCTGAACCGATGGCGCCAGCCCAGCCAGAAGCCGGTCCATCGCCGCGCGGTGATAGCGCTCGACATCGCGCACATAGCCCAACGCCGCCGCCTGGGTGTCCGACCAGCGCCGCACCAGCGTTTCGGCCGGCGCGTCCCAGATATGCAGGAGATGGAGATTGGCCTGTTCGAAGGCCGCGATGCGCGAGGCCGTCTCGACGATGGCGATGTTCAACGCTGCGAGCGTTTCCGGCTCGCCGGCATCCTCGATATCGACATCGACCGCGGCCAGAACCGTCTTCGCCGGCCGGTCGGCATCCGGCATGCGCAGCCAGACCGGACAGGGGCATTTACGCAGGAGATGCTGGTCGGTGCTGACGAAGAGATAGCGCTGCAGCCCTTCCGCCTCTTCGGCCGTCTTGACCACGAGATCGTGCCCGCCGTCGATCACCTGATGGATGATCTCCAGGAAGGGCTTGCCCATGCGGATGACGATATCGGCCGCCCCGCCATCGAGGGCATCGGCAACCCGCGCCGCGACCTCCGCCTCGGCTTCCGCCTTGAGGCGCGCCTCGGCCTCGTCGATCGTCAGATTGGTGAACTTGGCGAGCCGGTCGAAATCGGCCCCGCGCTCGACCACATGCAGGACCGTCAGCCGCGCGCCGACGCCGCGCGCCATGTCGGCGCCGAGCGTCAGGAGCCCGCTATCGGCCTCGGTCCCGTCGAGCACCAGAAGCACCGCGCGGAAGCCGCCGGCCGGACCGTCGCCGGCCCCACGTTCGACTGCATCATTTTCGGCCACGACCATCCCCCGGCGGAACGAACTGTCGATACAGCCTAAGGCAATTCCAGCGGCCGTGGGAACCGGTTTCGCGGGAATTCGCGCTAGCCGACCAGTTCCTTCTGGCCTTCGGGATCGCTGATCCCGACGGTCGGCGGCGTCGCATCGGTCAGGATCAGGGATGCGGCATGGGCGGCCGCGTCGCGGAACGGCATCAGGACCAGATCGGCGCCGGCCTCGCGCACGCTATCGGCGGTCTGTTCGCCATGCACGGCGACGGCGATGCGGCCGGCGAAGTTCTGGTCCTTCAGGGCCCGGATGATGGACCGACGCGGATCGTCATGGCTGATGCCCGTATCGTGCTCGGGCACCGCCGATATCGCCCAGCTCGCGCCGTCGAGCGGCAGATGGGCGAGGAATTCCGGATCCGTCGCATCGCCATAGAGAACGTCGAAGCCCTGTTCCCGGGCATGGCGGATGGCAACCGGATTGAAGTCGACGCCGAGAACCCGCAACTCGCCGACACGCAGCTGGTTGGCGATCGCCGAGCCATAGCGGCCGAGGCCGAACAGGATGACGTCATAGCCCGAACGCGACGCCGTGCTGGCTTCTTCCTTGCCGCCGGCCCGGCGGCGCTCGAAGATGCCGAGCAGCGGCTCGACGCGGTCATAGAGCTGGTGCGAATAGGTGATCATATAGGTCGAGGCGGCGATGGTGATCAGTCCGACCAGGGTGACGAGGCCGAGCGCCTGATCCTGGACATGGCCGATCGACACGCCCATCGCCATGAAGATCAGCGAGAACTCGCTGATCTGGGCCACGGTAAGCCCGGCCAGGAAGCCGGTGCGCTTGCGATAGCCCATCGCCCCCATGATGGCGAGCACGATCAGCGGATTGCCGATCAGGACGAACAGGGCGAAGATGATGGCCGGGCCGATGCTCGCGCCAAGGATCGACATGTCGAGCGAGGCGCCGAGCGCGATGAAGAAGAACAGAAGCAGGAAATCGCGCAAGGAGGCGAGCCGGGCGGCAATCGCCTCGCGGAACGGCGTCGAGGCCAGCGACACGCCGGCGAGAAGGCCGCCAAGCTCCTTGCCGAAGCCGAGATAGAAGCCGAGCGCCGCCAGAAGCGCCGCCCAGGCGATGGAAAAGGAAACCAGAAGCTCTGGTGCCCGCGACAGCCGCTCGACCAGCGGATCGGCGAGATAGCGGATGAACAGGCCGACGCCGACCAGCATCATCGCGCCATAGCCGAAGACCAGGAACACATCGGCCCAGGCCGCGTCGCCACCGGCGCCGACGCCGATCGCCGACAAGACGATCATGGCGAAGACGACAACGAGATCCTGGACGATCAGGAAGCCGAGCGCGATCCGGCCATGCAGCGAATCGATCTCGCGCTTGTCGGACAGCAGCTTGACGATGATGATGGTCGACGAAAAGGTAAGCGCGACGGCGACATAGATGCTCGTCACCGGATCGAGGCCGAGCGCCAGCCCGATCAGGAAGCCGAACAAGGTGGTGAAGGCGACCTGGCCGAGGCCGGTCATCAGCGCCACCGTGCCGAGCGTGCGAACGAGCGACAGGTCGAGCTTCAGCCCGACGAGAAACAGCAGAACGGCGATGCCGAGTTCGGCCAGAAGATCGATATGCTCGTCCGACCGCGCGATATCGAGGACCGACGGCCCGGCGATGATGCCGACCGCGATGAAGCTGACGATCAGCGGCTGTCGCAGCAGAATGCCGATGAAGCCGCCAAAGGCCGCCAGGACGAGCAGCGCCGCGACCTCGTAGAAGATGTAGCCGGTGATCGCGTCGGCCATCTCGGTCATCGGGCGTACCCTGTGTCAGCGGTCGTGGGATCGTAACTGTGATTGGATCGCATGAAGTCCGAGCCGTTGCACGAGAAGCGTCTGCCGATGTTATCCGGAACCGACACCCATCCGTTATCTAGGAAGATTATCTAGAACGCAGCGCCATCGGATCGAGTCCGACCATATGGATGGCCCGATTCTGCTCTAACCGGTTCGGCGCCCGGCAGCATCCGAGAATAATTGTAGCAAGTTTCGTCTGTAGATCTTCGCCGCAAGCCGTCACGCGCTCTCCGACAGCCGCGCCTGCAACACCCGGATGCGGTCGGCCAGGGGCGACGGTGCCGCGCCGCGCGCATCATCGGCATCGGCGGCATCCGCGGTCTTGCGCGCCAGATCGCGCAATTCGTCATCGTCTTCGAGCGCGAAGGCGACCTTGGCCACTTCGGCGGCGAGATCGTTGAGGCGCTCGCGCATCAGCGCGTTTTCCTGGCGTTCGATGTCCCAGTCGGCATCGCGCGTCGCCTTCAGCGCGGCGATCTCGGCCTTCAGCGCGCGCGTTTCGGCCACCGCGCCGATGCGCTCGGCCTCGGCATCGCGGGCGGCGGCTTCGAGCGTGTCGATCTTGGCCTCGGCCTCGCTCAGCGCGGTCTTCAGGTCGGTCGCTTCGCGCGCGGCTGCGCGTATTGCCTCGGCATCGGCCTTGGCCCGTGTCCCGGCCGCCTTGTCGTCATCGCCCGAGGACGCCGGCGCGGCATCGATACCGGCCAGCTTGAGATCGGCGAACTCGCCCTTGACGTTTTCGAGTTGGGTCTTGAGCGCGGCGATCTCGATGCGCCGGCTGTCGGCGAGCGCCATGTAGCGATCGAGCTCGGCCTTGGCGGCGTCATCGCCCGCGGCCGTTTCATCGACCGTCTCGCCCCCTTGTGCCGCCAGACTAGCAGCCGCCGCCCCGGCGACGGCCGTCTTGCCGCGCGACTGCCGCGCGGAGAGATTGGCGGCTTCGAGATCGGTTTCGAGGCGGCGCACGGTCTTCTTGTGGTCTTCGATCTCGTCGCGCAGATCGCCGGAGGCGCGCTTCTGCGCCAGAAGCTGGCTGCGCAGCGCCTGGATCGCCTCGTCGCGCTTGCCGACCTCGACCAGCCGCGTCGACGCCTTTTCCTTCAATTTTTCGAGATTGTCTTCGAGCCGGCTCATCGACATGGCGAATTCGGCGCGCAACTGGTCCTTGTCGGCGGCCATCTCGGCCACCGTGACCGGGATCGTCGCCTCGATCCGGCGCTGCGATACCTTCATCGCGCGATTCCAGATCATCGGCAGCGCCAATACGCCGATCATGCATGCGCTGAAAAATCCGAGCGCGAACAACAACGCCCACTCGATCATGCCCGTCTCCGAGAGCCCCGTTCCGGTCGCGGCGGGACCATGGCACGATGTGCGCCGGCCGACCAGTGCCGTGGCACGGTAGCGGCGGGCCGGCGTAATGCGACTTTAGGGTCAGGCCCCTAGGCGGTATCGACAGCCTAGAACGGGTTCCAGGTCGGCTGGCGGGTCACGTTGATATAGCCGATATTGGCGCCGAGCCGGGCGCCGACGCCCGAGCGGATCGGCGCGAGAAAGATACCGTCGATGCCATAGAGCGACGCGCCGAGGCCGGCGACGACATAGGCCTGGCCGTTGAGCCCGCCGAAGCGCTGATAGATCGCGTCGACCGAGGGCAGGTTGTAGACCAGGATCAGCGTGCGCGCGCCATCGACGCCGAAATCGAAGCCGATCGACGGCCCCTGCCAGAAGATCGGATGATTGCCGGCATTGCGGGTGGTCAGCATGCCCTCGCCATAGCGCAGGCCCGCCACGAAGGCGCCGCCCCCCTCTTCGCCGATGACATAGCCATTGGGCCGGCCGAGATCCCGGAACAGATGCTCCACGACGCCGGCGAGCCCCTGGGTGACCTCGCCGAAGGCCGAATGGCCGGCGCGCAGGATCTCGTCCGAACTATAGGTCTCCTCGGGCTGAACCTCGGTGTTCTGGAACTCGCTGGCGGCGGCCGGCAGCGTGCCCAGGGCGGCGAGCCCGGTCGTCGCGGTCAGTCCCTTGATCATGGTGCGGCGGTCGATCATCAGAAACTCCTTTGCGCGGGTAGCACCCAGCGCGGCATTTTTAACGCCCGTTGCGGGGCATTCGGTCAAATTGCGCCGATCGGTTTCGCGCTTTCGTAGCGACCGGGTTCTAGGCTGGCCGCGTCTCCTTGATCGATTAGAGCGCATCTTGGTTAAGAGAATGTCGGCAAAGCGGCGGATGTTCGGCGGGCTGGCCTTGGCGCTGGCCTGGCTCTGCGTGGCCGCGCCGACGCTGGCGCCGACGGCACAGGCCGCGCCGCCCGCGCCGCTCGACCAGCGCTTCATGGTCGACCCGCTGACCGGCTTCGCCCTGTCGGGCTATGACCCGATGACCTATTTCCTGCTGGACGCCCCGCTGCAGGGCGTCAAGGATCACGAGACGCGCTGGGCGGGCGTCGCGTGGCGCTTCGCCAATGCGGCCAATAAAGCGGCCTTTCTCGATGCGCCGGAGATCTACGCGCCGCGCTTCGGCGGCTTCGACGTCGTCGAAATGGCGCGCGGCCGGCTTGTCGAAAGCAATCCCGAAATCTTCGTCCTGCGGCAGGACCGGGTCTATCTGTTCAGCACCGAGGTGCGCCGGACCGTGTTCCTCGAACAGCCCGGGCACTTCGTGGCGCGAGCGGCCGAAACCTGGCCGACCCTAAGGCGCACGGCGCCGCTGGCGATCACCGTGGGCTATCATTGAGACCGCAAGCGCTTCCCGATCATTCCGCCCCGCGCGCGATGAAGCCGGGATTGCGGTAACCGTCCGCCGTCTTGCCATAGATGAAGGGCGCGCCGTCGAGCCGGCGGACCGAGCCGCCAGCCCGCGCCAGGACCGCATGGCCAGCCGCGGTGTCCCATTCCATGGTCGGGCCGAAGCGGGGATAGAGATCGGCCGCGCCGCGCGCGACAAGGCAGAATTTCAGCGACGACCCCGCGCTCCGGATCTCGCCGACATCGACGGTGGCGAGATAGGCGTCGGTGTCGGCATCGCGATGCGAGCGGCTCGCCACAACGGTCAGACCGGCGGGCGGCGCTTGTCGGGCCGTCACGGGCCGCCAGGAAACGGTATCGCACGGCTCGTCCGGCCGCAGCACCGCTTCGCGCGCGCCTGCCGCATCAGCGCTCATCATCATGTCGACCGCCGGCGCATAGACCGCCCCCGCCACCGGCACGCCGTCCTCGACAAGGCCGATATTGACCGTGAACTCGCCATTGCGCTTGATGAATTCGCGGGTTCCGTCGAGCGGATCGACGAGGAAGAAGCGGCGGCCGATGGCCGGCACATGCCCCGCGGACACCGCCTCCTCGGCGAGGACCGGAACATCGGGAAACGCCACCTTGAGGCCGTCGAGGATCACCGCCTCGCCCAGCCGGTCGGCCTCGGTGACGGGGCTCTTGTCGTCCTTGTCGTCAACCGTGAAGTCGGACCGGTAGACGCGCATGATCTCGCGTCCTGCGGCATGCGCGATGAGGGCGAGTTGCGGGGCTAAAGCGGTCATGAGGCGCCGGAGACCGTCGCTGAGCCGGCCGCGCGGGCGGCGGGCGGGAAGAGACCGGCCCGGCCGCCTCGGCAGGCTTGACGACCGGATCGATCCGTTCGATTACGGGTTCGGCGGGCCGAACGCAAGCACGAGCCCACCTGTGTCTTCTTCGGCCGCCGCCGACAGCGCGGTACTGCCCAACCCGGTCAGGTCACGATGAGCGAAACGACTGCCCCCGAAGGTCTCGATCTGGCGGCCATGATGTGCAGCCGCGTTTGCCATGACGTCATCGGCCCGGTCGGCGCCATCAACAATGGGCTCGAAGTTCTCGAGGACGAGAAGAACGAGGACATGCGCGCCTTCGCCCTCGACCTGATCAAGAAGAGCGCCGTCCAGGCCTCGGCCAAGCTGCAGTTCGCGCGGCTCGCCTTCGGGGCCGGCTCGACGTCCGGCAGCATGCTGGCGCTCGGCGATGTCGAGGACGTGGCGCGCGGCTTCGTCGAATCCGACAAGATGGGCCTTGTGTGGAACGCCCCGCCCGCCATGGTCGACAAGGACCGCGCAAAGCTCGTCGCCAACATGCTGATGATCGCCGCCAACACGATCCCGCGCGGCGGTACGGTGACGGTCGACGCCGATGGCGAGCCGATGGGTTTCACCGTGACCTGCGACGGGGTGAATGCGCGCATTCCCTCGGGCGTCAACGAGATCCTGGCGGGGGAACTGCCGGAGGACGGGATCGACGCGCACTGGATCCAGCCCTTCCACACCTATCTTCTGGCCCGGCAGGCGGGCCTGACCGTCCGGCTCGAAGCGGACGGCGACCGGGTCATCATATCGGCGAGATGACGCGGCAAGTACCGGCGACGGCACCAACGAAGACTATCTACGTATAACGCACCCTGTTGCACTCAATCGATCCTTAACACTTGCCCCCTGATACTGCCGCGAGAGCACGCAGGTTCAGCACCAGAACCTCGCCTGCGGCCTTGGGGTTGGTTCATGGACGATCTTCTCAGCGAATTCTTGACCGAAACGCATGAAAGCCTGGACGTCGTCGACGTTCAGCTCGTGCAATTCGAGCAGGACCCGAATGATGCCGGCATTCTCGACAATGTCTTCCGGCTGGTTCACACGATCAAGGGCACGTGCGGCTTCCTCGGCCTGCCGCGCCTCGAGGCGTTGGCCCATTCCGCCGAAACGCTGATGGGTAAGTATCGCGACGGCGCGCCGGTCACCAAGGACGGCGTCTCGCTGATCCTGAATTCCATCGACCGCATCAAGGACATCCTCAACGACCTGGCGCAGAACGGCACCGAGCCGGAAGGCACCGATGGCGACCTGATCGAAGCGCTCGACGCCATGTCGGCTGAAGCCGACGCCGCGCCTTCGGACGATACGCCCGCGGGCGATGCGCCGGCCGATGACATCGCCCTGCCGGCGCAGACCCTTGAACGGGAACTGAAGCCTGGCGAAGTGTCGCTCGACGAGCTGGAGCGCGCCTTCCGCGACGCCGACGGGCCGTCGGAATACGAGACGCCGAACGCCAGCGCCTGGCTCGACGAGATCGGCGACGAAGCCGCGACGGACGGCCAGGACGTGGCGGCCACCGACATGCCGGCCGCCCAGGCCGAGCCCATGGCTGAGGCCGAAACCAAGCCTGCGGGCGACAAACCCGCCGGTGCCAAGCCGGCCGACGCGAAGCCGGCGGCCCGCAAGGCCGAGCCGGGCGATGCGGCGCGCGCCGACCAGCCGGTCGCGACGCCGCAGTCGATCCGCGTCAATGTCGACACGCTCGAACATCTCATCACCATGGTCAGCGAACTGGTGCTGACCCGCAATCAGCTGCTCGAAATCGTGCGCCGGCACGAGGAATCAGAATTCAAGGTGCCGCTGCAAAGGCTGTCCAATGTGACGGCCGAATTGCAGGAAGGCGTCATGAAGACGCGCATGCAGCCGATCGGCAATGCCTGGCAGAAACTGCCGCGGATCGTGCGCGATCTCGGCAACGAGCTGAGCAAGGATATCGAGCTCGAAATGATCGGCGCCGAGACCGAGCTCGACCGCCAGGTCCTCGAACTGATCAAGGATCCGCTGACCCATATGGTCCGCAACTCGGCCGACCACGGGCTCGAGGATCCGGCCGGCCGGGAAGCCGCCGGCAAGTCCAAGAAGGGCATCATCCGCCTGTCCGCCTATCACGAAGGCGGCCACATCAATATCGAGATCGCCGATGACGGGCGCGGCATCGATGCCGAGAAGCTCAAGTCGAAGATCGTCGAGAAGGGGCTCGCCAGCGAGGCCGACCTCGACAAGATGACCGAAGCGCAGATCCAGCGCTTCATCTTCCATCCCGGCTTTTCCATGGCCGCCAAGGTGACCAATGTGTCGGGTCGCGGCGTCGGCATGGACGTGGTCAAGACGAACATCGATCTGATCGGTGGCTCGATCGACCTGAAATCGGTGCTCGGCGAAGGCACGACCTTCATCATCAAGATCCCGCTGACACTGGCGATCGTCTCGGCGCTGATCGTCGAATGCGCCGGCCAGCGCTTCGCCATCCCCCAGCTCGCGGTCGTCGAGCTGGTGCGCGCCCAGGCGAATTCGGAACACCGCATCGAGCGGATCAAGGACACGCCGGTCCTGCGCCTGCGCAACAAGCTTCTGCCGCTCGTCAGCATGCGGGCCATTCTCGGCCTTGGCGGCGAGCCCGAGCCCGGCGAGGACGATGCCGAGACCGGCTTCATCGTCGTGACCCGGGTCGGCGGCCAAACCTTCGGTATCGTGGTCGACGGCGTGTTCCACACCGAGGAAATCGTCGTCAAGCCGATGAGCTCGCTGTTGCGCGACATCACGCTGTTCTCGGGCAACACCATTCTCGGCGACGGCTCGGTGATCATGATCATCGATCCGAACGGGGTCACCAAGGCGATCTCGGCGGATATCGCGAGCGAAGCCGAGGAGTCCGACACCAAGGCCGACACGGTCGATGACGACCGGGCGGACAAGACCGCGCTTCTGGTCTTCCGCGCCGGCTCGGAAGATCCCAAGGCCGTGCCGCTGTCGCTGGTCACCCGGCTCGAGGAGATCGGCGTCGACAAGATCGAAAGCGCCGACGGCCGCGATCTCGTCCAGTATCGCGGCGCGCTGATGCCGCTGGTCTTCCTCAACGAGGCGGTCAAGCGGCAGGACACCGGCGCCCAGCCGATGCTGGTGTTCTCAGACATGGGCCGCTCGATGGGCCTGGCGATCGACGAGATCGTCGACATCGTCGAGGAGAACCTGAACATCGAGGTGTCGTCCGGAGAGCCGGGCATCGTCGGCACGGCGGTGGTGCGCGGGCGCGCCACCGAGATCGTCGACGTGGCGCATTTCCTGCCGATGGCCTTCCCCGACTGGTTCAAGCGCAAGACCGCCGGCACGCGCAGCGGCAAGCGCCTTCTGCTGGTCGACGACTCGCCCTTCTTCCGCAACATGCTGGCGCCGGTCCTGCGGTCGGCGGGCTACGATCTCGTGGTCTGCGAGAATGGCCGCGAGGCGTTGAGCCGGCTCGACGACGACCATGATTTCGACGCCATCATCTCGGACATCGAAATGCCCGAGATCGACGGCTTCCGCCTCGCCGAACTGGTCACCAGCCATGACCGGCACCGCTCGGTTCCGGTCATCGCGCTGTCGTCGCATACCGAGCGCGACGTCATCGAACGCGGCCGCCAGGCCGGTTTCCACGACTTCGTCGCCAAATTCGACCGCCAAGGGCTTCTGGCAACGCTCGACGAGCTTGCCGAGGACGGCATTCAGGAGCAGGCCGCATGACGGACGAGACCCAATCGGATACCGAAACCCGCGAATACATCACCGTCACCATCGGCCCGCAGCTGTTCGGCCTGCCGATCCTCGACGTGCATGACGTGTTCAGCCCGGAAAACATGACGCCGGTGCCGATGGGCCGGCCCGAGATCGCCGGCGTACTCAACCTGCGCGGGCGTATCGTGACGGCCATCGACATGCGCCGCCGCCTCGGCCTGCCGCCGCGCGACGAGGACGCCACCGTCATGGCGGTCGGGATCGACTACAAGGGCGAGTCCTATGGCCTGCTGATCGACGAGGTCGGCGAGGTGCTGTCGCTGTCGGACGCCAATGTCGAGACCAATCCGGCCAATCTCGATCCGCGCTGGGCGGAGGTGTCGGTCGGCGTGCAGCGGCTCGACGGCCGCCTGATGGTCATTCTCGACGTGACGCGGACGCTGAGCTTCACCAGCGAGGCACTCGCCGCGTAAGGCTTTGTTCAGGAATTGCACGCTATCGTTGATCAACCCGTCGCAGGGGAAACCATAGGATGAAACACTGCCTGGTAGTGGATGACTCGAGTGTTATCCGGAAGGTCGCACGTCGCATTCTCGAAGATCTCGGCTTCACCATTTCCGAGGCGGAGGATGGACAAAAGGCGCTCGATCACTGCGCCGCCGACATGCCGGACGCGGTCCTTCTGGACTGGAACATGCCGGTCGTCGACGGCATGGAGTTTCTTGTCGCGCTGCGCAAGATGCCGGGCGGCAGCGAGCCGAAAGTGGTGTTCTGCACCACCGAGAACGACGTCGCCCAGATCGCGCGCGCGATCCATGCCGGCGCCGACGAATACATCATGAAGCCGTTCGATCGCGAGATCGTCGAGGCGAAATTCGCGGAAGCGGGCTTGATCTGAGGGCTTTGCCCGCCGATCCGCTTCCTTCCATCCGCCCGCGCGTTATCTGGGGCAAGACAGTGAGTGTACCTGCGTTGCGTGATCAGCCGAGCGCAATGGCCGATGCTGCGCGTCCGGTCAAAGTCATGGTGGTCGACGATTCCGCCGTCATTCGCGGCCTGTTGTCGCGCTGGATCAACGAGGATGACGGCCTGACCGTCGTCGGGTCCGCCGCCAATGGCAAGCTCGCCGTCGACCGTCTCGAAGCCTTCGATCCCGACATCGTCGTCCTCGATATCGAAATGCCCGAAATGGACGGGCTGACCGCCCTGCCCTTGATGCTGAAGGCGAAGCCGGGGCTGGTCGTGCTGATGGCCTCGACCCTGACCCGCCGCAATGCCGATATCAGCCTGAAGGCCCTGTCGCTCGGCGCCACCGACTACCTGCCCAAGCCCGAAGGCAATTCCGGCGTCACGACTTCGGTCCAGTTCCGCGAGGAGCTGCTGCGCCGGCTGCATTCGCTGGGCCCCAAGGCGATCGGCCACAGCGCGCGGCGCAAATCGGGCGCCACCACCGCCCGCCACACGATCAGCCGCCTCGAAGCGCGCGTCGCCGAACGCCTGAAGTCCGGCAAGCCCGCCGGCGGCGCGGTGCCTGCGGCATCGCATGGCGCCCGCGCCGCCGACATGACGCCAGGCGAACTGGCGCCGAGATCGGTGTCGCGCGTGCCGCCGCGTGTTCTTGTGATCGGCTCGTCGACCGGCGGCCCGCCGGCGCTGGCGAAGGTCATGGGCGAGTTGCGCCCGATCCTGCCGCGCATTCCAGTGCTGATCACCCAGCACATGCCGCCGACCTTCACCGCCATCCTGGCCGAACACCTGACCAAATCGGCCGGCGTTCCGGCGGCCGAGGGCGTCGACGGCGAGGCGATCGTCGCCGGCCGTATCTATGTCGCCCCCGGCGGGCGCCACATGGTCATCGGCGGCACGGTGGCCGAGCCGGTGATCCGGCTCAATGACGATCCGCCGGTCAATTTCTGCCGCCCCGCCGTCGACCCGATGTTCGACAGCGCGGCCAAGCTCTATGGCGCGTCGGTCCTGTCGGTCGTGCTGACCGGCATGGGCCATGACGGCGCCGCCGGCGGGGTCACGATCGCCGATGCCGGCGGCACGGTCATCGCCCAGGACGAGGAAACCAGCGTGGTCTGGGGGATGCCCGGCGCGGCCGCCCATGCCGGCTGCTGCGCGGCCATCCTGCCGCTCGACCGCATCGCCGGAAGGCTTCAATCGATCATCGGAGGCGCACGCGCATGACGCCCGCGAGTTTTGAGTTTCTCCGCACCTTCGTGAAGGAGCGGTCGGGCATCGACCTGGCACCCGACAAGCAATATCTGATCGAAAGCCGGCTGCATCCGGTCGCCCGCGCCGAGAACATCAAGGGCCTCGACGATTTGGTGGTCGCGCTCAAGGCCGCCGGCTCGTCGGCGCTGGCCAACAGCGTCATCGAGGCGATGACGACGAATGAATCCTCGTTCTTCCGCGACAAGGCACCGTTCGACCTGTTCCGCGATACCATGGTGCCGGAACTCAGCGCGACGCGTGGCGTCGCCAAGCGGCTGAAGATCTGGTGCGCCGCCGCCTCGACCGGCCAGGAGCCCTACTCCCTGGCCATGACGATCAAGGAAATGGGCGGCGCGCTGGCCGGCTGGACGACCTCGATCCTCGGCACCGACATCTCGGTCGAGGTGCTCGAACGCGCCAAGCAGGGCGTCTACAGCCAGTTCGAGGTGCAGCGCGGCATGCCGATCCAGCTCCTGCTGAAATACTTCAAGCAGGAAGGCGAGCAATGGCGCATCGATCCCTCGCTGAAGGCGATGTGCCAGTTCCGGCCCTTCAACCTGCTCGATTCCTTTTCGGGCCTCGGCAATTTCGACATCGTTTTCTGCCGCAACGTGCTGATCTATTTCGACCAGCAGACCAAGCAGGACATTCTCGATCGCATCGCCAAGACGCTAAGTCCGGACGGCTATCTGGTGCTCGGCTCGGCCGAGACCGTGATGGGGATCACGACGCGTTTCGAACAGGTGCCAGGCCGGCGCGGCCTCTATCGCAAGGTGGCCGAGGACAAACCCACCGCCATGCCGGCGCGTGTCGCCGGCACCCCGCTCGCGGCGGCCGGCGCGACACAGCCGGCCGCATCACCGGCCCAGGCGGCCTCCGCCTCCCTGGCGGCCGCGACCCAGAACGCCGCGCAATTGCGCCAGGCGGCGGCGGCCATGGCCGCCGCCGACAACCCCGCGAAACCGGCCGCCCCCACGACCGAACCGCGCAAGGTGGCGAGCGCCGCAGGCGTCGGCGCGGCGGCAGCCGCGCCGCGACTGTCGGCGACCAATACCGGCGGCAGCCGGCTGTCCGGGATCAGACCGATCCAGCCGGTCACCCCGCTGCGCCGGTCCTGACGCGCCACACGCCCCTCGCCTTTCGGCGGTGAGCGGAGCAGACACCGCCCGCCGGATCGACGGGAAATGGTGTTGCCTTACATTGTCCGGGCAAAAAAACAAAAACCCCGCCGGTTCGGCGGGGTTTTTTGCATCATGAGAGATTTGGGGCACGTGCCGCTCAGGCGGCTTGCTCGCCTTCCGGGTCGCGCAGCACATAGCCGCGTCCCCACACCGTCTCGATGTAGTTTTCGCCGCCGGTGGCCGCCGCGAGCTTCTTGCGCAGCTTGCAGATGAAGACGTCGATGATCTTCAGTTCCGGCTCGTCGATGCCGCCATAGAGATGGTTGAGGAACATCTCCTTGGTCAGCGTCGTGCCCTTCCGGAGCGACAGGAGTTCGAGCATCTGATATTCCTTGCCGGTCAGATGCACGCGCTGGCCCACCACCTCGACGGTCTTGGTGTCGAGATTGACGGTCAGGTCGCCGGTGCTGATCACCGACTGCGCATGGCCCTTGGAGCGACGCACGATCGCCTGGATACGGGCGATCAGCTCGTCCTTGTGGAACGGCTTGGTCAGATAGTCGTCGGCGCCGAAGCCGAGGCCACGCACCTTGTCGTCGATGCCACCACGGCCAGACAGGATCAGGATCGGCGTCTTCACCTTGGCGACCCTGAGCGCCTTGAGGACGTCGTAGCCGTTCATGTCCGGCAGCCCGAGATCGAGCAGAATGATGTCGTAATCGTAGATCTTGCCAAGGTCGATGCCTTCCTCACCGAGGTCGGTGGTATAGACATTGAATCCTTCGGATTTGAGCATCAATTCGATGCTCTGCGCGACCTGGCTTTCATCCTCGATCAGCAATACGCGCATTGATTATCCCCTTCGCTGCCTGTCCTGGGCTGGCGCCGACCTGTCCCAAAGCCGGTCGGAAGCTGACATATGCCTGCGATTCGGACCCTAGGCGCTAATGGTTAACAAAACTTGATTCGGGTCAACAAGTATGACCAAGATATGACTCCGAAAATCACTCCAAGCTTATGATTCATAGATGGAAAATCCATGATCTCAAGCTCAGAAATCAGTTTAAGAAACCCCTTCAACCGACTCTTGCGACTCATCCTTTGCCAACCGCGAAACCCGGTTTTCGGTTTACCGGGCCTTAAATCGTTGGCTGCAGTATCGGACCCGGCCCGTAAACGAATGGTTACGATGGCCGTTAGTCCTAACGAAGCGTTGACCGGCAGGACGGACTGAAAGATGCGCGCGCTCGCCGCCGATATCGCCGACATCCCCGAGACCGAGATCTACGGGCGCGTAGTCGGCATTCAGGGCCTGAGGGTCGAGGTCGCGGGACCCGTCGAGGCGATGCGGGTCGGCACCCGGCTGACCGTCGCCGACAGCGGCGAGACCGGCATCGCCTGCGAGGTCGTCGGCTTCCACCGCGACCGCGCCATCTGCCTGCCCTTCGGTCCGCTCGAAGGCATCCGCATGGGCTGCCGGGCGGTCATCGACGAACATGAAGCGGTGGTGCGGCCGACCGATGCCTGGCTCGGCCGGGTGATCGACGGCCTCGGCCGGCCGATCGACGGCAAGGGCGACCTGCCGCGCGGGCCCCATGCCCAGCCCTACCGCAACGCGCCGCCGCCAGCCCACCGGCGCCAGCGCGTCGGCGCCCCGCTCGATCTCGGCGTGCGCGCGCTGAACACCTTCACCACCTGCTGCCGTGGCCAGCGCATGGGCATCTTCGCCGGCTCCGGCGTCGGCAAGTCGGTGCTGTTCTCCATGTTGGCGCGCAACGCCACCGCCGATGTCACGATCATCGGCCTGATCGGCGAGCGCGGCCGCGAAGTGCAGGAATTCCTGGTCGAGGATCTCGGCGAGGAGGGCCTGAAATCGGCCATCGTCGTAGTCGCCACCTCCGACGAGCCCGCGCTCGTCCGCCGCCAGGCCGCCTATCTCGCGACCGCGCTGGCCGAGCATTATCGCGAGGCGGGCAAGGATGTGCTCCTGCTGATGGATTCGCTGACCCGGTTCGCGCTGGCCCAGCGCGAGATTGGCCTGGCCGGCGGCGAACCGCCGACCTCCAAGGGCTATACGCCGACCGTCTTCGTCGAACTGCCCAAGCTCCTCGAACGCGCCGGGCCAGGCACCGGCGCGGGCGGCATCACCGGGCTCTATACCGTTCTCGTCGACGGCGACGACCATAACGAACCGATATCGGATGCGGTGCGCTCGATCGTCGACGGGCATATCGTCATGGAGCGTGCCATTGCAGAACGCGGCCGCTATCCGGCGATAAACATTCTTAAATCCGTTTCCCGCACAATGCCGAATGCGGCCGATCCGGACATGTTGCCGGTCTTGCGTCGGGCGCGCGAACTGATGTCGGCCTATGCGGACATGGAGGAACTGATCCGGCTTGGCGCCTATCGCACCGGCAGCGACGCGACGGTCGACCGAGCGATCGCCCTGCATCCTGCGCTCGAAGCGTTTCTGGCGCAGGACAAGGACGAGGTGACGGATCTGGCCGAGGGCTATCGCCTGTTGCGCGGGATCGTGGCGCCGGAGACGACCGAAGCGGCGGAAGACCAAGCGGACATGCCGGACCGAGAGCCTCGGCTCGGCGCTCGGAATGAGCGACGGGGAAAGTAGAGTAGTAGTGTTTAGGGTAGGGGAGTATCAGCGATGAAATCGCGTGAGAGCCTGATCCGCCTGAAGCGTTTTCATGTTGACGAAAAACGCCTTCGGGTAACGCAGATCGAGACCATGGTCGCCGATTTCGAGCGCATGGCCAACGATCTCAACCGTCAGATCGACGACGAGGAATCGAAGGCCGGCATTACCGATATCGGCCATTTCGCCTATCCGACCTTCGCCAAGGCGGCCCGCGAAAGGCGCGACAACCTGCTCGCCTCCGCCAACGAACTGACCGAGCAGCTCGACGGCGCGCGCGACGAACTGGCCGAGGCCGTCGAGGATCTGAAGAAGATCGAACTCCTCGAAGAGCGGTCGCAGGACCGGGCGCGCCAGGCCGAAGCCAAGCGCGAACAGGCCGAACTCGACGGCATCGGCCTGCAGATGCGGTTCAGCGCCTCGACCGTCGGCTGAGCGGCGCGTCCCCGCGCCGCCGTCGATGCCGTGCGCGATCCGATGATCGGGGTTGACGATCGCGGTCGCGTCGGTGGCGCAGCCCCCCGATTCCCTTCACCACCGAGCTGCGATAGGCTGGCCGCACACCCGATCGGGTGATTCGCCTCACGCGGAGGAGACACGGCCGGTGCCAAACGTCTTTGCGCGGAAGACGCCGGGAAAGACCGACGGGCCATCGGCCCGGCGCGAGCCGGATCTCGCCTGGGACGTTCCGGAGGGGTTTCCCTCCGAGGCCGATAGACCGGCGCGCCGCGAGAAGCGCGACGGCACGCCCACGGCGCCGACGGCCGCGCCGCTCCCGCCACCGGCCAAGACCAACAACGACAACCGCGCCCGGGCAACGCCCCGCAAGGCCGACCGGGCGCAATTGCGCTGGCTCGCCAATCTGGCGGCCAATGAAAAGCTCACGACGGAAGACCTGCTGCACTTCCGCTATGAGAACATTCTTCTCACCGAACAGCTTGCGACCGAACGCGCCCGCTCCGTCAACCTCGACAATGCGCTCGCCACGGAACGCGCCCGCTCGGCCGATCTCACCGAGCGCCAGGCGAGCTATCGGGCGGCGCTCGAACAGGCGCGCGACGAAATGCGCGGCCTCGTCGACACCAACAAGGCGCTCGATGCCGAAAATGCCACGCTGCGCGCCGAACGCTTCGACCAGGCGCGCGCGCTCCGCGAAGCCCGCGAGGAAGCGCGCGGGCAAATGGCCGAGATCGCCCGCCTGAAGCGCGACACCGAAAGACAGGCCGCCGACCGCGACACCACCCGGCGCCAGATCGCCGAATTGGAAAGCCGTTTCGAGGGCGAACGCAGCACCCATCGACGGAACGCGGAAAAGGTGCGCACCCTGACCGCCAAGCTGACCGAGGCGACGGAAGCGCTGGCCCGCTATCGCGGCGAACGCCAGCGCCTGATCGCGTCGAGCCGCTCGGCCGAGGATCAGGAAGCGGCCTTGCGCGAACATGCCGGCGAACTGGTGCGCGCCAAGGAGGCAGAACTGGCCTCGCTACGCGCCCATCTCGACGGCGTGAAACTTGATAGCCGGATCCGCCAGCGCAAGCTCGATCGCGCGCAGAGCGAGCTCAAACAGACCAAGGCCGACGCCGCCGACGCCAAGGCCCGCACGGACGCGCTGGCCGCCGATCTGGCCCGCGCCGTGTCGCAGCGCGACAGCCATCGCGACACCCTGTCGCGCATCGGCGGCGAGGTGGCCAAGCTGAACGCCCGGTTCGCGCAAGTGATGGTCGATCTCGACCGCGCCCGCGGCGAGAATGAGCGCCTCAAACAGGCGCTGGCCGAGGCGACGGAACCGCCGGCATCGCGTCAGGCCTGATCGCCGGTCAGCCTGTGGGCGGCGAGCCGGTCATAGATCGGCCGCGCCGCATCGGCGACCCGGCGCAGGGCGTCGGGCAGATCGGGCGGCGCCTTGTCGGGCGGCTCGAAACCGGTCGAGCGCTCGACCGCGCCATACCAATGGGCACCCCAAACACCATCGCTTGCCCGCCGTCCCGCCGGCCAGGACAGCATGGCCGGGTCGAAAGCGATGCCGAGCCCGGCGCACAGACCGCGCAGCACAGGCTCGGGCGTCCGGCGCACATCCTCCGCATCGATGACCGGCGGCGCATGGCCGAGCCTGTCGGACACCCGATCGAAGAGTGCCGCCTGTTCGACGAAGCCGATATCGCCGAGTTCGGACGCCTCGCGCTTGCGGGCATAGGAGGCAAGAACCCGCTCCGGCGCGCGGATCAGAAAGGCGCTGACGACATCGGCGATCCAGTCGCGGCCGAAGCGCGGGCACATGTGATGCGTCATGTGCTTTTCATAGTGCAGCGCGGGGCCGCTCGCCGGCGTCTCCGCCAGCGCAGCCGCCACGCGGCGCCAGTCCGTCGGCTGGGTTGCGAGCGTTTCGGCGCGCATCGGATGGTCGATGCCGGTCTCGGCCAGATAGGCGGCATAGAAGGGCTCGTCGACGACGCGGCAATCGGCGCGATTGCCGAAGGCGCGCATCATCGCCGTCGACAGGTTGCGCGGCCCCGACCACATGGCGATGCGGATCATTTGAGATCAGCCCCGCCTCATCCGAGGAGGCCGCCGAACAGTGTCCGCTCGACCAGGAAGCCGCCGGCATTGCGGCAGACATCGTCGGGCAGGATGGTGTCGTCCTCTTCGCCCTGCGCGCGGATCGCCGCGTAGGTGGTGCGCACGAGGCGGCCCGTCACCTGGTCGACGCCGGCGGCCTCCATGTCGGCGACGGGAAAGTCCGGCGCCACCGTGCCCGCCGCGATGCAGGCCTCGGTGGCATAGCGTCCGGTTTCGCTGTCGAGCAGGACAATCGTCTCGCCCGGCACGGTCTGATAGGTGCGGAAGACGAGGCCGGCGAACACGATGACGGCGATGCCGATCAGCGCCAGCCCGACGAGCTTGCCGGATGTCATGTCAGCACGTCCTGCCATTCCGGATGGCGCGCGATCTGCGCCTTGGCGAAGGGACAGAGCGGCAGGATGCGGGTGCCGCTCTCGCGCGCCCGCTCGACCGCGTGCCGGACCAGCGCCTCGCCCACACCCTTGCCGCGCAGCGCGTCGGGCACGCCGGTATGGTCGATGATGATATAGGTCGGGTTGACGCGGGAATAGGTCAGTTCGGCCTCCGGCAGGCCGGCAAGGCGCGCGACATAGCGCCCCTTGGACCCGGTTTCCTCATGGCTGATCTCGATATCGTCGGTCATGCCCCTCCCCCCGCGCGCGGCTCGATATTCAGGCTTGTGGCACTACCCGTTCGGCGCGCGCAAGCTCCTTGTAGAGCGCGCGCAAGCGCCGTGTCACGGGACCCGAGGCATCGCCGCCGTCATCGGGGCGCGGCAGGCCGCGCCCGTCGACCTCGACCACCGGCATCAGGCCGGCGAAGGTGCCGGTGACGAAGGCCTCGTCGGCTGAGTAGACGTCGTGCAGCGTGAAGCGCTTTTCATGAACCTCGACGCCATTGTCACGCGCGACCTGAAGGACCGCCGCCCGCGTGATGCCGCCGAGACAGAACACGCCGTCGGACGTCCACACCGCGCCATCGCGCACGATGAAGAAATGCGTCGAGTTACAGGTCGCGACACAGCCGTCGGTATCGAGCATCAGGGCCTCGTCGAAGCCCGCCTTGGTCGCCTGGATGCAGGCGAGAATGCAGTTCAGCTTGGAATGGCTGTTGAGCTTCTGATCCTGCATGTCGGGGGCGCTGCGCCGCTGATGCACGGTGAAGAGCCGGATGCCGCGCGCCAGCACCGACGGGTCGGGCGTCTTGTATTCGGGAATGATGACGATCGTCGCCGGCCCGATCGTCACGCGAGGGTCCTGATAGGGCGTCGCCTTGACGCCGCGCGTGACCATCAGCCGGATATGCACGCCCTCGCCCACAGGCCCCATCATGCCATTGGCGGCGAGGCAGTCGAACAGCCGCCGGCACAGCGCGGCCCGATCGAGGCCGATATCGAAATCGAGCGTTTTCGCGCCCGCATAAAGCCGATCGAGATGCCGGTCGAGAAAGGCGACGCCGCCATCGACGACGCGCAGCCCTTCCCAGACGCCGTCGCCGAGCAGGAAGCCCGAATCGAAGACCGACACCACGGCCCGGTCGCGCGGCATGAGATCGCCGTTCACAGAGATGAGAATGGACCGGTTACGCGGATCGTCGAGATAGTCATGGGTCATGGCGCGCCGATCATGGCATGGGGTCGAGGCCGTCGCCACGGCCTGGCACGTCCAGAGCAGAAGGTCGATGTCTCTGGGTCGATATCACCAGGTCGGTCAGCCAGGCGGGATCGGCGGGTTCCAGGCCTGCGCATCCGCCGGCACGACGCCGGTCAGGCGGGGATCGTCGAAGACATCGACCGCACGCTTATAGGGCTTGAAGCCCGATCGCACATAGAAGCCGAGCGCCGCGGGATGGTCGAGCGTGCAGGTGTGCACCCATAGGCGTCGGGTGGCGTCGCGAAAACCGAGCCGGATGGCATGATCCATCAGCCAGCGGCCGACGCCATCGCCGATCGCCTCGGGCACGAGACCGAAATAGGCCAGTTCGACATTTTCCGGATCGGCGAAATCGAGTTCCAGAAGCCCGATATCGACCCCGTCGCGACGCGCGGCATAGACCTCGGTCGTCTCCGCGTCGAGGAGCGCCTGAAGCGCGTCATCGGGCATCAGCAGCCGGTCGATCCACAGCCAGTCGAGGCCGATCCGCTTATAGAGAGCGCGATAGCCGTCAACGCTCGGCGCGTCCATCCGCGCCAGGACGAGATCGTCGCGCTTGGGCGCGCGGGCGGGCGGCGGCGCCGTCATGTCGAGATAGGTCACGACGGTCGACAGCTTGCCGGCCGGCAGGTCGGTGAACCCGTTCACGGCCATGGATGCGTCGCTGTCGGCATCTTTATCGGGCCGCGCGGCCATGACGAGGGGCCCTGCCGGGATCAGTCGAACAGGTCGAGCTTCAGGCGATAGGACAGCCCGATGCCGACATGGAACTGGTCCTCGCTGCCGGCGACGGTAACGATCGGGCTGTCGGCCGCATCGCCGACCAGACGGTCATAGCCGCCGACCACGTGGAACCGCCAGTCGTCGTTGATCTTGTAGATCGCCTCGCCCTCGACCCCGACGCTGCGCAAGCCACTGCCGGCATTGAAGAAGGGCAGGCCGGAAGCGGCGGCCTGGGCCGCGTCGACCGAGAAATAGGCGTCGAAATAGTTGTCGTCGCCGAAGGTCAGGCGCGGGCCGCCGGTCAGCGTCAGCTTCGGCGCCACCGGTGCGATGACGTCGATGCCGAGATCGCCGACGAAACCTTCATGGCCGAAGAAGCCGTAACGACCGGCGGCGAAGGCGCGCCAAAACTCCGCTTCATATTCGATGTTCAGGCCGAATTCGAAGGTCGCGTCGACATCCCCGAGGCCGCGCAGCGCCGCGTTGTCGTCCTCGTCGCGGCTGCCGACATAGCGGAAGGAGGGGCCGATCGACAGGCCGAGCCGGCGCTCCTCATTGCTGATCGTGCCGAAGAAGGGCAGCGGAAACCGCACCGGCTCGAACAGGATCAGCGGGCCGACCTCGTAATTGTCGGAGCCGTCATAATCGGGTTGCAGTTCGATGCCGCCGCCGACCCAGACAATGATGTCATAGCGCTGGTCGGCCATCGGCTGGGGGTTGAGCATGGGGTCGGCGGCCAGGGCCGGTCCGGCCAGAACGGCCTGCGAAGCGATCAGGCCGAACGCGGCGGCGGCAATGGTTCCACGCATGTCATCCCCTAAATCTGTAGGACCCGCCGTCGACCGGCGGGTAATCCGTTTCCCGGCATCCATCCGGCGCCGAAAGGCTAGCATGACATCGGGATAGCGCCCCAATCACAGCACCGACAAGAGCTTATCGCGACCGCCGCCCCCGATTGTCACCATGTGATACGCGCCGGCAACACCTGTCCTACGCAACCGAAACGGCCCCGGATGCGCTATCCGAGGCCGACGGGAGAGATGGCGCGCCGGCAAAGGACCCGGTCGCGCCTTAGCGGATTGTTGAAAGATGGCCCGCCCCTTCGAGAGGGCGCCACGGGCCTCCTCAGGGTGAGGCCCACCCGTCTGTTCTCCTCATCCTGAGGGCAACGTCTCGAAGGATGGGCTACGATCGCGGGGCCTTTTTAGGTACCCCGGCAGAATACATCCAGCAAACTCCGGTTCACTGGATGCCTCCCAAGCCGTTGATTCGACGCGATTCCAGGCGAAAATCCGTCCCCGCTTGGAACCGCTCCGGTGTCAATATTTAACCAGAAGCGGTTCTTCGGGAATATAGACCGGTTCCGCGCCGCCGAAATGCCAGCGCATGCCAAGCCGGATGTCGTGCGAATAGATGTTGTCGATCTTCAGCGGGTCGAGCACGCAATGAACATGGTTCAGGCAGACCACGTCGCCGGTCTCGACATCGCCGAGATTCATGTAGCGATAGCCGAGTTCCAGGGCCAGCCGATCATTGACCTGATAGCCGAGCCCGCCCATCAGCGCCCAGGCGAAACTCCACTCGCCATTCGCGCCGACGCGGCCGCCACCGCCGAGATCCGAGGTGTCGAATTCGACGCCGGCCGAAAACCGGTTGTAGGCCGCGCCGATGCCGCCGCCGATGAACGGCGTCAGGCCCGCATAGCTGCCGAGATCGGCATAGGCATTCACCAGGAGGACGGTCGATGAGATACTGCCGTTCCACACATTATTGCGCTTGATGACGTCACCCACATCGCCGCAGGAGCCGCCGGAAAAGGTGCAGGTAAACTTGTATTCGTCGATGCCGTCGACATCGAGCGTGCCGCGATATTCGGCCGTGAAATCGGCGCGCAGCCAGTTGTTGAACTTATAGCCGATGCCACCGCCGACGAAGAAGGTGTCGCCGAGATCCTCCTCGATGAACCGGCCATGCGCCGCCGTCACGTCCGCCTGATGCCAATCGCCTCCGGAGGTGATGCCGAGCCCGACATCGCCGCGCAGATACCAGGATCCATAGGACGGGACGTAGACTTCCGGCAGCGGCTCGGGCGGCGGCGGCAGGAGGTCGGCGGCAAGAGCCGCGTTCGTGCCGAGGGCGCCGGTCGCGGCCATAGCGGCAATCGTGCCGGCGAGGAACAGCTTGAAGGTCTTGGTCATGACGTTACGGTCTTTCCGGCCCGCGCAGGGGGCATTTCATGGGCGGCTCGACAAGAGCCGGATCGTCTAGATGATGCCGGATGACCGTAAATGAGCGCTTAACCACGTTGATTAAGCATGCCGATTGAGCGAAAGCGCGCCGCGCAACAGCCAGGCGAACGTCCGTGAAAGGGGCCATCGTGTCGACCAAACTGCCGAGCCAGCGCCATCTCTTCGATCTGCCGCGCGATACCGCCTATCTCAACGCGGCCTATATCGGCCCCTTGTCGATGGCGTCCGTCGCGGCGGGTGAAACGGGCATGCGCTGCAAGGCGGCGCCCTGGACCATCGCGCCCAAGGATTTCTTCGAGCCCGTCGAGCGCGCGCGTTCGCTGGCGGCCCGGCTTTATGACGCGACCGCCGACGACATCGCGCTCGCGCCATCGGCCTCCTACGGGCTGGCGACGGCGGCCGGGAACCTGTCCGTGTCGGCCGGCCAGGAGATCCTCGTGCTCGAAGACCAGTTCCCCTCGCATGTCTACATCTGGCAGCGGCGGGCGGCCGAGACGGGGGCCGCGCTCGTCACGCTGCCGCGCGCCGACGCCGCGACGCCGGATGGCGGCACCGACTGGACGCGAGCACTGCTCGACCGCATCGGCGATCGGACGGCGATCGTCGCGGTGCCGAACTGTCACTGGACGGACGGTTCGCTGGTCGATCTCGTGCGTGTCGGGCAAAAGGCGCGGACGCATGGCGCGGCCCTGGTGCTCGACCTGACGCAGTCCCTGGGCGCCCTGCCCTTCTCGGCGCGCGACGTCGACCCGGATTTCGCGGTCGCGGCGAGCTATAAATGGCAGCTCGGCCCCTACAGCCTTGGCACGCTCTATGTCGCGCCGCGCCACCATGGCGGGCGGCCGCTCGAGGAGAACTGGATCACGCGGGCCGGCAGCGAGGACTTCGCTCGACTGCTCGACTATCAGGACGCGCACCAGCCGGGCGCGCGCCGGTTCGACATGGGCGCGCGCTCAAGCTTTCATCTGATGCCGGTGCTCGAAACCGCGTTCGGCCAGTTGCTCGACTGGGGCGTTCCGAACATCGCCGCGACCTTGTCGGACGTCACGGTGGCGATCGCCGAGCGCGCCGATGCCGCGTTCGGCCTGACCTCGGTGCCGCTCGACGGGCGCGCCGGCCATTTCCTGGGTCTCGGCTTTCCCGACGGGATGCCGGACGAACTGACCGACCGGCTGATGGAGCGCCGGGTCTTTCTCAGCCGGCGCGGCGATTCCTTACGCGTGACACCGCATGTCTATAACGATGCCGACGATATCGACCGGCTGTTCGAGGCGCTGGGCGACGTTCTCGGCGACGGCTGACGCGCTCAGGCGGCCCCTTCGAGCGCCGAAACGATATCGTTGACGACGGCGCCGACCAGCGCCTCGTCGTCGCCTTCCGCCATCACCCGGATGACCGGTTCGGTGCCCGACGGGCGAATGACCAACCTGCCGGTATTGCCAAGCCGGTTACGCCCGTCATCGATCGCCGACTGGACGCTGTCGATTTCCAGCGGCGTGCCGGCTTCCTTGCGGTAGCGGACATTCTTGAGGATCTGCGGATAGGGGTCGAAGCGGTGGCAGACCTCGCTGACCGGCTTCTCCGACCGCGCCACCACGGCGAGCACCTGAAGCGCGGCGACGAGGCCGTCGCCGGTGGTGGTGAAGTCCGACAGGATGATGTGGCCGGACTGCTCGCCGCCGACATTGTAGCCATGGCTGCGCATTTCCGCTGCCACATAGCGATCGCCGACCGGCGTGCGGTGCAGGCTGAGCCCCATGCCGTCGAGATAGCGCTCGAGCCCCAGATTGGACATCACGGTGGCGACGATGCCGGGCTGCGAGAGACGCGAATCGTCGGCGAAGGATTTCGCCACGACCGCCATCAGCTGATCGCCGTCGACGATATCGCCGCGCTCGTCGACGATCAGCACCCGGTCGGCATCGCCATCGAGCGCGATGCCGATATCGGCGCGCACCTCATGGACCTTCTTCAAAAGCGCCTCGGGCGCGGTCGATCCGCATTCCTTGTTGATGTTGAAGCCGTTGGGATTGTCGCCGATCGGGAAGACCTCGGCGCCGAGTTCCCAGAGCGCGGCGGGAGCGACCTTGTAGGCGGCCCCATTGGCGCAGTCGATCGCCACCCGCATGCCTTCGAGATTGATGGTGCGCGGAAGGGTGCGCTTGGCAAACTCGATATAGCGGGCATCGGTCGAATCGATCCGCTTGGCGCGGCCGATGTCGATGGCGCCGGCATAATGCGTGCCGAGATCGCTGTCGATCAGCGCCTCGATCTCGGCTTCCGTCTCGTCCGACAGCTTGAAGCCGTCGGGATCGAACAGCTTGATCCCGTTATCGTGGAACGCGTTGTGCGAGGCCGAGATCATCACGCCGAGATCGGCGCGCAGCGACTTGGTCAGCATGGCGACGGCCGGCGTCGGCATCGGGCCGAGCAGGAACACATCCATGCCGACCGAGGTGAAGCCGGCGACCAGCGCGTTCTCGATCATATAGCCCGACAGGCGGGTATCCTTGCCAATGACCACCCGGTGGCGGTGCTTGCCGCGGCGAAACGCGACGCCGGCGGCCATGCCCACCTTGAGCGCGGTTTCAGCCGTCATCGGCGCCCGGTTGGCGAAACCGCGAATGCCGTCGGTGCCAAAGAACTTGCCGCCCATCTCCGCCCCCAGATCCTTACATAGGCCCAATCGTCCGGCGCTGGCCTAAACTCGCGCCACAACACCGCCGCGCCCGATCGCTGCCCTTTCCACAGACGAGCTGTGTAGCAGGCGACGGCCTATCCTGCGTTCAAAATTGGTAAGCGAGCGTTACAACCGCCGATGATGGGAGATGACGGCAAAAGGGCCGGACGTCTTACGTCCGGCCCTTTCGGATGTCACATCGATCGCGATTTGCGAGCGGCGCGTCAGCCTTGCGGCTGCGGCTCCATGCCGCCGGCGTCGGGCGCGTCGCCCTTGCTGGCCTTGCCCTTACCGGCCTTCGGCACGGCGGTGGCGCGCGGCCCGTCGCTCTTCTCATTGGTCGGCTGCTCGCGGATCGGCGGCTTGCCATTGAGGAGATCCACGATCTCGTCGCCCGACAGGGTTTCGTATTCGAGCAGGCCCTGGGCCAGCGCTTCCAGGTCGTCGGCCTTATCGGTGAGGATCTGGCGCGCCTCGGTATAGCCGTCGTCGACGATGCGGCGGATCTCGTCGTCGATGATCTGCGCGGTTTCCTCGGAGATGTTCTGCTGGCGCGATACCGAATGGCCCAGGAAGACCTCTTCCTGATTCTCGCCATAGGCAACCGTGCCAAGCTTTTCCGAAAAGCCCCAGCGCGTCACCATCATGCGGGCGAGCTTGGTGGCCTGCTCGATATCGGACGCGGCCCCCGAGGTGACCTTGTCGTCGCCGAAGATGATCTCCTCGGCCACCCGGCCGCCCATCATGATGGACATGCGCGAGGTCATCTGCTCGTGCGACATCGACAATTTGTCGCGTTCGGGCAATTGCATCACCATGCCGAGCGCACGGCCGCGCGGAATGATCGTCGCCTTGTGCACCGGATCGGTCGCCTTGACATTCAGCGCGACGATGGCATGGCCGGCCTCGTGATAGGCGGTCAGGCGCTTTTCATCCTCGCTCATGACGAGGGTGCGGCGCTCGGCGCCCATCATCACCTTGTCCTTGGCGTCCTCGAATTCACGCATGGTGACGAGCCGCTTGTTGCGACGCGCCGCCAGAAGCGCGGCCTCGTTGACGAGATTGGCGAGATCGGCGCCGGAAAAGCCCGGCGTGCCACGCGCGACCGTCTTCAGATCGACATCCGGCGACAGCGGCACCTTGCGGGCATGCACCTTCAGGATGCGCTCGCGGCCGACGATGTCCGGGTTCGGCACGACGACCTGACGGTCGAAACGGCCGGGCCGCAGCAGGGCGGGATCGAGCACGTCCGGCCGGTTGGTCGCGGCGATGAGGATGATCCCCTCATTGGCCTCGAAACCGTCCATCTCGACGAGCAGTTGGTTCAGGGTCTGCTCGCGCTCGTCATTGCCGCCGCCAAGGCCGGCGCCGCGATGCCGGCCGACCGCGTCGATTTCATCAATGAAGATGATACAGGGCGCGTTCTTCTTGGCCTGTTCGAACATGTCGCGGACACGGCTCGCGCCGACGCCGACGAACATCTCGACGAAGTCCGAGCCGGAAATCGTGAAGAAGGGCACATTGGCCTCGCCGGCGACCGAGCGCGCCAGAAGCGTCTTGCCGGTGCCCGGCGGTCCGACGAGCAGGACGCCGCGCGGAATCTTGCCGCCCAGCCGCTGGAACTTCTGCGGATCGCGCAGGAACTCGACGATCTCCTCGAGGTCTTCCTTGGCCTCGTCGACCCCGGCGACATCCTCGAAGGTGATCCGGCCATGCGCCTCGGTCAGAAGCTTGGCCTTGGACTTGCCGAAGCCCATCGCCTTGCCACCGGCCCCCTGCATCTGGCGCATGAAGAAGATCCACACCGCGATCAGGAGCAGCATCGGGAACCAGGAAACGAGCACGCCGAGAAGCGACGGCACCTCGTCGGACGGCGGCCGGGCATTGATCGCGACACCGCTCTCCTCGAGCCTGGTGATCAATGTCGGGTCTTCCGGCGCGAAGGTCTGGAACACGCGGCCGTCGGTATATTGGCCGGACACTTTCTGGCCCGAAATCGTCACCGAGCGGACGCGTCCGTCATCGACATCGGCGAGCAGCTGCGAATAGCTGATTTCGCTGGAACTGGTGCGCTGGGTCGGGCTCTGGAACAGGTTGAACAGCGCGATCAACAGCAGGCCGATAATGACCCACAGCGCGAAATTCCGGAAATTGCTGTTCATTCAGAACGCCCTCTTCAGCCGCACCACAACCGGCGGTGTCTCAGCGGCAATGATCGGATCTCAGTTGTCGCGCCGTGCCGATTATCTGGCAATGGCGTCTTCGCGTGCTGGTTAACATAGGGAGAGGCTCGGGCAATGTGAAGCCGCAATGCCGCTTTGTCGCGGCGGCGCGTGCGAAACGATGCCGCATCGAAGGCGCGCATGGGCTCGGACGGATCGGTCCGGCGGCCACGCCCGTCACGCCAATGGCTAGCCCATCCGCTCGCGGAAATCGATGAAATCGGCGCGGAAGCCTTCCGGCGCGAAGCGGGCGGGCAGGCCTTCGGCATGCGGCGCGGCGATCAGCGCGCCGTCGATGAAGAAGGCGGGCAGCGTGCGCCCGGCGACCGCCGGCAGGGCCCGCCGGGCACCCGCCTCGCCGACATGCGACCAGCCGTCGACGCCGAGCGGCCGGACCACGGCGCCGCGCGGCGCGTCTTCCGGCAGCCCGACCTGGAAGCGATGGTCGAACACCGTCGCCTCGCCGGGATCGAGCCTGATCTCGGCGCCATTGGCGCGGCCGAGTTCGCGCACGAACAACAGCCGGCCGCGTTCGGGCACGATCCGGCAGCCGCCGAGCGTCGCGCCGGCGAAGCGCTTGCCATTGCCGACGAGAATGCGCTCGTAGAGCCCTTCGATCTTCTCGATCTGGGTCGGATAGGGCCCGCCGCCGACGGTCAGAACGAGCCGCGACAGCGCGCGCAACGCGATCTCCTCGGGCGCGTCGACCAGGGCATGGGAATCGACCGTCGCGAAGCCGCCGGGATCGAGCACGGCGGAGCGATCGAGATGGTCGAGCGTCACGATTTCGAGCGCGGTCCGCGCCCGGCGCAGCCGCGCCGCGGTGGCGGCGAGCCGCTCGCGCGTCAGCCCGTCGCGCGCCAGCTGCGGCATCATCTTGCGCAGGCGGGTGCGCAGGAAACGGTCGGATTCGTTCGACGGGTCATCGAAGAACGGATGGCCGCGCGCTTCGAGCGTCGCCAAAAGTCGTTCCTTGGCGATGTTGATGAAGGGGCGCATGACCGCGATGCCGGACCATTCGGTCTCCGGCGCCATTGCCGACAGCCCGTCGACGCCGCTGCCGCGCGCCAGCCGGATCAACAGCGTCTCGGCCTGATCGTCGCGATGATGGGCGGTCAGGATCGTGTCGCAGCCGCGCCGCGCGGCAAGCCGCATCAGCGCGTCATAGCGCGCCCGGCGCGCCTGGTCCTGGACGTTCCGGCCGGGATCGATCGGGGCAATGTCGACGATGTCGTGGCTCAGGCCGAGGCCCGCGCACCAGCGGCCAACGGTCTCGGCTTCGGTCCGAGAGTCCGCGCGCAGGCCATGATCAATCGTGGCGACGAGGCTGAAGGGCCGATCGGGCCGGGCCTGCAGCCAGTCGGCATAGGCGAGCAGCAGCGCCACGGAATCGCCGCCGCCGGAGACGGCCAGAATGACGCCGGACCGGCGGGCCAGCGCATCGAACAGGCCGGCGACCTCGTCGGGTCGCAGCGGCCCCGTGCCCGTCTCAGCAGCCGATGTCCTGAACGGCTTGGCGGGCACGGTCTGCGATGTCGTCTGCGATATCGGGGTAACGGGCATGGACTTCCCTCAGGCTCGAACAAGCCGCCTGCGTCTCCCCCATGGCATCGAGGGACAGGCCGAGCTTGAGCAGGCTTTCCGCCGCTTTGGGACCGTCGGGGTCTTCTTGCGACACGGTCAGGAAATGACGCGCGGCTTCGCCGTGACGGCCTTGCCGCGCCAGGCTTTCGCCAAGCCAGAAAGTGGCATTGCCGGCGAACTCGTTGGTCGGATGCACCGCCAGGAACTGGACGAAATCCATCTCGGCCGCACCGTAATCGCCGGCCAGAACATGACGATAGGCCCGGTCATACAGATCGCGCGGCGGCAGATCGGCGATGGCCGGCCGAAGCACGTCGGCGGCCGGCGGGACGGCCGACAAGGCGGTCACGGGCTCGGCCGGCGCGGAAGGGGGCGGCACTTGCGTCGCCGCTTGAGCCGACGGCACGGCGTTCGATGGCACATCGGCGGGCGGCACGGGCAATCGCGGTTGCGACGACAGAAGCGGCGCGCGCCTCTCGCCGCGATCGACGGGCGCGATGGTTTCCCGCGTCAGATCGAGCGGCCCGTTGGACGCGCCGGCCGGCAGCTGGCCGAGCGGCGCCGGCGGCGCGCCGGGCCCGGCCGGGGCCGCCACGGCCACCCCGTTGCCCGGCGTTTCGCGCAAGCCTCGCAACAGGTCTGACAGCGCTTCGAGACGGCTGTCGATGGCATCGAGCCGGGCGCGCAGTCCGGAGCTTGGCACCGCGTCCGTCGTCTCCGTCGGAACGGGCACCGTGGCGTCGCCGGTGATCGCGGCTTCCGGCTGGGTCAGCGCGCCCGTCGGCGCCGTTTCGCGCCCGAGCAGCGCGTCGAGCCGGCTTTCGATCCGCGACAGCCGCTCGCGCAGGAAGCCCGGCGCCTCGGCCGTGTCCTGCGGCGCGGGATCCGCGCGCTGCACTTGTTCGACTTGCTGCGCCTGTGCCGGCGGCATCGGCCACAGAGCGGCCAGCAGCAGCGCCGCCGCGCCCAATCGTCTCATCCGCATGGCCCCCGGACGTGTTGTGCGTCGCGACGGTCGTCGTGCCGTCACGGGTTTCCGATGCGCCTGGCATACAGGCCCGAGGGGCCGGACGGCACAAGCTCTCGACAATGTGAAGACCATAAGCCCGATGGCGGCTAAATTTGGGCCGGAATCCGGCAGACTGCGGCAGATGAGCGGATCGACCTCCGCCGCCGGGGTCACGCACGACCTATCGGAAACCGGCGAACGGCCAAGGAAAAAGGGCCCGGCGACCAATCGCCAAGGCCCTTTTCAAATCGATCGAGACAGGCGGGATCCGGCCGATCACAAGGAAAGGCCGGCCCGAAACCCGTTAGCTCGTCGCATTGGTGAGCACGGTCACCGCGCGCCGGTTCTGCGACCAGCAGCTTTCGTCGTCGCACACCGCGACGGGGCGTTCCTTGCCGAAGGAAATCGTCTGCAGGCGGTTGGCCGCGACCCCGCGGCTGACCAGATAGTCGCGCGCCGCCGTCGCCCGCCTGGCACCGAGCGCGAGGTTGTATTCCCGCGTGCCGCGCTCGTCGGCATGACCTTCGACGAGGATCGTGTATTGCGGATAAAGGTTGAGCCATTGGGCCTGCTTGTTCAGCGTGTCCATGGCCTGCGGCGTGAGCTGCGAGCTGTCGACCGTGAAGAAGACGCGATCGCCGACATTGACGACGAAGTCCTGCGCCGAGCCCGGCGCGACGGTGCCGTCGGCATTCATCTGATTGTTGCGCGCGCAGGCCGCAACCGTGAACGCCGCGCCCACCATCACGGCAAGAGCCCTGCGGCGCGACCCATTGAAATTACGCAACATCCCGGTATCTCCTCAAAACGTCACGACCGGAGTCATGATCCCTTTACCTAAACAGGCTTCGTAAACCGAGCGTTCAGGAACGTGGTTAACGGATGCGGTTTCACGACCCGGCATCCAAGCCCGGATACGCCGCTTCAACGCGGCAATTGCGGCGGCCGCATGACGCCAAAGCGCCGCCGATCCGGCGATAATGTGCCGCCGTCAGGCTGTTGCAAACAAGCCACGATATCGCCGTCCGGCGCGTCTATTCCACCGTCAGCAGACGCTGTATCGCGACCGCAACCGAGGCCAGCAGCGTGACCGCGAACAGGATGTTGATCGCGCGCGCCGTCGCCGGGCGGCGGAACAGGCCCGACAGCCCCGCGCCGACAACCAGCCAGGTCGTGGCGACGACGACCACCGCGACGGCCAGGACAAAGATCGTCACCACCGCATCGACAAGCGGATCGCCGCCCTGTAGGCCAGCGCCGGCGAAGACCGCGCCGAAGGCGGCGAAAGCCTTGGGATTGGCGAGCGCGATGACGAAACCGTCGACCGCCGAGAAGGGCCGCGCGGATGGGCCAGCGGTCGTCAGCGGCGGCGCGGTGGCAATCCGCAGCGCGAGATAGACGAGATAGCCGATACCGAGAACCGACAGAAATCCGGCCAGCACGGGCAGCGCCAGGATCATGCCCGTGACGCCGGTCGCCACCAGACAGAGCACGGTGACGGTGCCCGTCGCGCTGCCGGCGAGAAAGGCCAGGCTGCGCGACAGGCCGAAGGTCGATCCGGCCGCGGCCAGGCTGACATTGGCCGGCCCGGGGCTGGCCATCAGCGGTAGGGCGCTGGCGAGGAGATAGAGAATGGGCTCGGCGCTCGGCATGGGCTAGGATCAGCGGTGTCAGGCTCGGAAAATCCGCCCGAACGGACCGGATCGCGATCAGTCGACCAGCGCGACCGGCGCCTGTCTTGAACGATTGTGCGGGACGACAGGAATGCGCGAGCCGACCCCACGGCCCATTGTCGACACTGACATTGCCGACCATCGGTCGGAAACGCCGTCTTGGCGCGATCAGGTCGTGCCGTCGCCGCCGGCCGCCGGGTTCGATCGGCTACGCGCCCGCTTCCGGCGCCGTGCCTTCGCGCCGCACGCGCATGAGACCTATGCCATCGGGATCACGCGCGGCGGCGTTCAGCGCTTTCGCTATCGCGGCGCCCGCCGCCACAGCCTGCCGGGCCAGGCCTTCGTGCTGCATCCGGACGAAACCCATGACGGGCAACCGGGGGACGCGCGCGGCTACGCCTATGAGATCGTCTATATCGATCCGGCGCTGATCGCCGCGGCCTGCCAGGGGGCACCGTTGCCTTTCATCGACCAGCCCGTCATCGCCGATCGCGGCGGCCGCGAGACCGGCCTGACCGCCGCCATCAGGGCCTGTTTGACCGATCCCGACATGCCGCTCTCGACACTCGACGTGACCTGCCGGATCACCGCCCTGGCCGATGCCATGACGGCGGCGGTCGGCGCCGTCACGATCGCCGGACCGGTCTACGACCGGGCGGTCCGCCGGGCCCATGCCGTCCTGATGGACACGCCGGACCGGCGTATCGCGGCGGCCGAACTCGAGGATGCCTGCGGCATCGACCGCTGGACGCTGGCGCGCCATTTCCGCGCCCGTTACGGGATCAGCCCGTCACGCTTTCATATCCGCCGCCGCTTGCGCCATGCGGCCATGGCGATCCGGGCCGGCGCCGACCTGGCCGATGCGGCGCAACTCGGCGGTTTCGCCGACCAGAGCCATTTCACGCGCCATTTCGTGCGCGCCCATGGGCTGACGCCGGGCGTCTGGCGCGATATCGCCGCCCCACCGGCAGGCGCGATGCTGTCGATGTCTCGGACCTGAGGGCCCGGCGCCTAATTCAATAGGGGCGACCAGGCGGGATCGGAGCCAAAGCTCGGCGTCGGCACGCGTTGCTCGTTGAAGCCGGTAAGGTCGACGCTCCACAATTGCGGGCCGCCGCTGGGGCCCGGAATATCGCGGAAGAACATCAGCACCCGGCCGTTCGGCGACCAGGTCGGGCCTTCATTGTGGAAGCCTTCGGTCAGGATGCGCTCGCCGGTCCCGTCGGGGCGCATCACGCCGATCAGGAAGCGGCCCTGAAGCTGTTTGGTGAAGGCGATGAGATCGCCGCGCGGCGACCAGACGGGCGTCGAATAGCGCCCCTCGCCCTGGCTGATCCGCGTCACGCCGGATCCGTCGGCATTCATGACGTAGATCTGCTGGCTGCCGCTGCGATCGGATTCGAAGACGATGCGCCGCCCGTCCGGCGAATAGCTCGGCCCGGTGTCGATCGACGGCGAATTGGTCAGCCGCACGGTCTGCCGCGAGCGCAGGTCCATGGCGTAGATATTGGCGTTGCCGCCCTGCTGCAGGCTCATGATGACGCGCTGGCCATCCGGGGAAAAGCGCGGCGCGAAGGTCATGCCCGGAAAATCGCCGACCACCTCGCGCTGGCCGGTCTCGATGTTCAGGAGATAGACCCGCGGCTGCCCGCCCTGATAGGACATATAGGTGATTTCCTGATTGGTCGGGCTGAAGCGCGGGGTCAGCACGAGATCGCCGCCATTGGTCAGATAGCGGACGTTGAAGCCGTCCTGATCCATGATGGCCAGCCGCTTCTGCCGGTTGTCCTTGGGGCCGGTCTCGTCGACGAAGACGATGCGGGTGTCGAAATAACCGCTTTCGCCGGTGATGCGCTGATAGATCGCGTCCGAGATGATATGCGCGACCCGGCGCCAGTTCTGCGGCTCGGTGAAATATTGCTGGCCGAGCATCTGCTGGCCGCCGAACACGTCCCACAGGCGGAACTCGACCCGGATCCGGCCGTCGGGCTCGGGCGTCACCCGGCCGACGACCAGCGCCTCGGCATTGATGACCCGCCAATTGTCGAAATTCGGCGCCCCGTCGAACGCGGTCGTGCGCTCGATGAAGGCGGCCGGATTGACCGGCGCGAACAGGCCGGAGCGTTGCAGATTGTTGGCGATCACCTGGGTGATCTGGGTGCCGACCTGCTGCAGTTCGGGCGTCGCGGCGACGAAGTCCGGCAGCGCGATCGGCGTCGGTCGCGGCCGGCCCTCGGTGATATCGACCTCGACCTGGGCCATGGCCGCGCCGGCCAGCATCGCCAGGGTGGCGAGCGTTGTGGCGAAAAGGGACAAGAACCGGCGTTGCCCGATCATGGAGCGCCTCGTCTGTTGTCGCGTCAGGGATGTCATCGCAGACCGGGATGTCGTCATCACGTCACCCGCCGAGCATCTGGCGCGGATCGAAATTGAGGATCATGTTGCGCCAGGTGTCGTATTTCTCGACCGGCAGCATGGTGTAGGGCTGGCACTGCATGACCGCGCGCACCGCCGATTCCGCGGCGATCTGGAAACTGTTATCGAAGCTTGAATTCATGACCTGCGGCGTGCCGTAGAGAAAACCGTCGGGCGACAATTCGAGATTGAGCCTGACGATCAGGTTCTGCGCCTCCTGCACGCCGACCGGCGGATTCCAACAGCGCGAGATCTGCTGGCGCAGCGCGTCGATCTCGCTCACCGTCAGCCGGTTACCCAGGCCGCGCGCCGAGCCGAGCGAGGCCTGTTCGCCGGCCGTCGGCGCCTCGACCGCCCCGCCCTGTTCCTGCGGCGTCTTGTCGAGCAGGGCCGCGATGCGGTCGGCGCTGAAATCGTTCTGCGCGTTGAGATCGAGCGGCGCAGCCTGTTCCGGCTCGGCCTGCGCGACGTCAGGCGCGGGCGCGGGCGGTGGCGCGTCGGGCTTGTCGCGCGGCAAAGGCACTTCGGCCAGGGGCTCGGGCGCCGGCTCAGGCTCGGCGGCGATCTCGGGTTCCGGCTCGGGGATCGGTTCTGGGGCGGGTTCAGGCGCCGGCTCGGGTGCCGCTGCCTGTTCCTCGGGGATCTCGACGGGCTCGGCTTCCGGATCGAGTTCCTCGACCCGCAGATCCTCCTCGACTGGCGCCGGTTCCGGTGCCTGGGGTTCCAGTTCGGGGTCGCCGTCGATAGTGCCGGCGGTGATCTCGGTCACCTCCGCGATGGTCACGATCTCGACCGGCAGGGCCTGCTGCACCTCGAAATCGCCGGGATTGCCGGTGATCGAGACGAGCCCCCAGGCCGCCAGCGTCGCATGGCCGGCAAACGAGATGGCGAGACCGGTCTTCATGACGGCCTAGCCTCCGACGTCCTGGTCGGTGACGAGCGCGATGCGGCGGAAGCCGGCCGCGTTCAACCGGCCCATGACCTGCATGACCGTGCCATAGTCGACGTCGCGGTCGCCGCGCACGAAGATCCGCTCGTCGATGCCCTGTTCGGCCAGCGCCTGCAGGAGCGGCACCAGATCGTCGACCAGCACGGCCTCCTCCTGGACGAACACCTCGCCGTCGGCGGTGACGGTGACCGTCAGCGGCTCGCCTTCCTGGCTGATCTGGGTGGCCTGGGTTTCCGGCAGGTCGATCGGCACGCCGACCGTCAGAAGCGGCGCGGCGACCATGAAGATGATCAACAACACGAGCATGACGTCGACGAACGGCGTCACGTTGATCTCGCTGACGGGACGGGCGCGCCTGCGCCCGCGCCGCCCGCTCCCCGGCTGGTCAAGCATCATGCCCATGGGTCAAGAACGCTCATCCAATTGCCGCGAAAGTATGGCTGAGAACTCGTCGGCGAAGCCTTCGAGACGCGCCGACTGGCGGCTGACCTGGCCGACGAAGCGGTTGTAGAAAATCGTCGCCGGAATGGCCGCCAGAAGCCCCAGCGCGGTTGCCAGGAGCGCCTCGGCGATGCCCGGCGCGACGACGATGAGGCTCGTCGATTCGGCCGTCGCGATGTCCTGGAAGGCGGTCATGATGCCCCAGACCGTGCCGAACAGGCCGATGAAGGGGGCCGCCGAGCCGACGCTCGCGAGAAAGATCAGCCGCTTTTCCATGCGTTCCGTCTCGCGCTGGATCGCCACGTCCATGACCTTGTCGATGCGGCGCTGCAGGCCGGCGCCGACGGTCGCGCCGCGCTCGACCGAGCGCTTCCATTCGCGCATCGCCGCCACGAAGACCGCGCTCATGCCGGCATTCGCCTTGCCCGACAGGCTGCGATAGAGATCCTCAAGCGAATGCCCCGACCAGAAGACCTTCTCGAAGCGGTCCATCTGGGTCTTGTTGCGCGCCAGCATGATCATCCGATCGACGATGATGGCCCAAGACCAGATCGAGGCGAGGATCAGGCCGATCATCACGACCTTGACGACGAAGCCCGCCTTCAGAAACAGCGCCCAGAACGACAGATCGCCCGTCGGGGCTGCGAGTTCGACCGCATCGACCGGATTCATTCGGTTTCTCCCAACTGAGACGCCGTTCAAGGATAAACGCCGGCGCGTCGCGGCCGGCGGAATGCAGTTGCCCGGCACCGGCGCGACCGGCACCTGCCCGTCACGGCCGGGACGCCGGCGCGGCGGACGCTATCCGAACCGATTGGGGCCGAAGCAAGGCGCGAGCCATCCCGGCCCAGGTTGGGACGAAAGCCGATTTAGGGTTAACGGAGGGTTAGGACGGGGCCGGTTTCCGTGTCGGAACGCTTCACGACCGCGTCACGACCGGCTCACGCGCCGGGGCGCCGGCCGAAGGTGCGGCGCAGGATTTCCGGGATCCGTCGCGGCCGGCCGTCGCGGCCGATGACGGCCGCCGTCACATCGGCCGAACAGATCTGTTCGCCCGATTTCAGGATGCGCTGGCCGATGCGCATGCTCGCGCCCTTCATCTCGTCCATCCAGGTTTCGACGTCGAGCACGTCGTCGATCCGCGCCGCGCGGTCGAACTCGATCGTCATGCGGCGGACGACGAAGGCCATGCCGGCGGGATCATCATGCAGCTCGGCATGGCCGACCCCGCTCTGGCGCAGGAATTCGCTGCGCCCGCGCTCGAAGAAGCGGACATAGGCACCGTGATAGACGACGCCGGAAAAATCGGTGTCCTCGAAATAGATCCTCACCGGCATGACATGGCGGTCGCCATCCATGCGCCCGCCGAGACCGGGCCAATCGTCCGGATGCCGCTTGACTGTCATGCCGCCGTCTCCCGATCGGTCATTCGCGATTGCCCCATGGCACAGGTGAATACGGCATCGGCCGGATCAGCCGTCCTCGTCGCCGCGAAACAGGCCCATCTGTGCCGTCATTGCTTGCGGCGTCGCGAGGCCGAGATGGTGAAAGGCATGCGGGGTCAGAAGCCGGCCGCGCGGAGTGCGCTGCACGAAACCCTTCTGGATCAGATAGGGCTCGACGATGTCCTCGATCGCATCGCGCGGCTCAGACAGGGCAGCCGCGATGGTCTCGATGCCGACCGGGCCGCCGCCGAATTTCAACGCCACCGTCGTCAGATAGCGCAGGTCGAGGCTGTCGAGCCCTTCGCCGTCGACCTCGAGCCGGCGCAGCGCGGTATCGGCCAGCCCGGCGGTGATCTCGCTCGCGCCTTCGACCAGGGCGAAATCGCGCACCCGGCGCAATAGCCGGCCGGCGATGCGCGGCGTGCCGCGCGCGCGCCGGGCGATCTCGCGCGCGCCGTCCTCGGCGATGGCGACACCGAGCAGCCGGGCGCCGCGATGGACGATCACGTCCAACTCCTCAACGGTGTAGAAATCGAGCCGCACCGGAATGCCGAACCGGTCGCGCAAGGGCGTCGTCAGGAGGCCGGTGCGGGTCGTCGCGCCGACAAGCGTGAAGCGGGCGAGATCGATGCGCACCGAACGCGCGGCGGGGCCCTCGCCGATGATCAGGTCGAGCTTGAAATCCTCCATCGCCGGATAGAGCACTTCCTCGACCGTCGGGTTGAGCCGGTGGATCTCGTCGATGAACAGGACGTCGCGGTCTTCGAGATTGGTCAGGATGGCGGCGAGATCGCCGGCCTTGGCGATGACCGGGCCGGAGGTGGCGCGGAAGCCGACATCGAGTTCCTGGGCCATGATCTGCGACAGCGTTGTCTTGCCGAGGCCTGGCGGGCCGGCGAACAGGACATGATCGAGCGGCTCGCCGCGCTTCTTGGCCGCCTCGATGAAGACCTTGAGATTGGCGCGCGCGCTTTCCTGGCCGATGAACTCGGACAGGCTGCGCGGCCTGAGGGCCGCATCGTCGCCATCGCGCCGCTGGCCCGACACCAGACGGTCGGCCTCGGCCCTGTCCGTCATCGCGCCAACTCCTTGAGCCCGAGGCGGATCAGCGTTTCGGCCGTCGCGCCGTCACCGGCTTCCTTGAGCGCGGTGGCGACCGCCGTTCCGGCCTGGGTCTGCGGATAGCCGAGATTGACCAGCGCCGATACCGCATCGGCGACGGGCGTCGCGGCGCCGGTCTCGAGCGCGGCGCCGACCGGCGCCAGCCCGGCCACCGCCCCCGACATGGCGGGCGCCTTGTCCCTGAGTTCGGAGACGATGCGTTGCGCCACCTTCGGGCCGACGCCCGGCGCGCGCGATACCGCCGCCTTGTCCTGCATCGCGACGGCGGACGCCAGATCGCCCGCCGACAGCGTCGACAGAATGGCCATGGCGACCCGCGCGCCGACCCCCTGCACCGTCATGAGAAGGCGGAACCAGTCGCGCTCGGCCGCGTCGGCGAAGCCGTAGAGCCGGATCATGTCCTCGCGCACATAGGTCTCGATGGCCAGCGATACCGCCTCGCCGACCGATGGCAGCGCGGCAAGCGTGCGCGACGAGCAGAAGGCGACATAGCCGACGCCGCCGCAATCGATGATCGCCCAATCCTCGCCGACGGAATCGAGTCGGCCCGACAACTTACCGATCATCCGACCCGCTCCAGGAGCTTGTGGGCGCCGCGATGATGGGCGTGGCAGATGGCGATGGCGAGGGCATCGGCCGCGTCATCGGTGTCGAACGCGGCGCGCGGCAGCAGCATCGACACCATGGCGCGGATCTGGTGCTTTTCCGCGTGGCCGGCGCCAACCACGGATTTCTTGACCTGGTTCGGCGCGTATTCGCCGATCGCGAGGCCGGCGCGGGCGGGCACCAGAAGCGCGATCCCGCGCGCGTGGCCGAGTTTCAGGGTCGCTTCCGCGTCGCGGTTGACGAAGGTCTGTTCGACGGCGGCCTCCATCGGGGCATGGGCCCGCAGCACCTCTTCGAGACCTTCATGCAGGTCGACCAGCCGCGCGCCCAGCGACGCCTTGGCATCGGACGTGACGATGCCCGACGCGACGAAGGACAGCCGCGTGCCGTCCTGGTCGATGACGCCCCAGCCGGTGCGCCTCAAGCCGGGATCGATGCCGAGAATGCGAATCGCCGATTGCGCCATGCCGGCATGGTTACTCGCGCCCGCCGCCGCTGGCCAGCGCGGGATGCGGCGTGACACATCTCGCGCATGCCAAATATACGATGCCGGCACGTGCGTCCTGCCGGCGAACCGGTATGGTTCCCGCGCCTTCTTGGGCCGCGCTCCCCTACGCGATATCGAAAGGCCGCCATGTCCTGGCTCTCGTCGTTCACCCAGACCCCGCCGGACACGCTGGCGCTCCTGGCGCTGGCCGCCTTCGTGGCCGGCACGGTGCGCGGTTTTTCGGGCTTCGGCGCCGGGATGATCTTCATGCCGGCGGCGGCCGCGCTGGTCGGCCCGCATGCGGCGGTCGGCATGTTCGCGCTGACCGATTCGCTGCTCACCCTGCCCATGGTGCGCAACGCGCTCCGGCACTGGCGCCCGGCCACGGTCGTGCCGCTGACGATCACCGCGGTCATGACGATCCCGCTCGGCGCCTATGTGCTGCTGGTGGTCGACGCGATCACCGTGCGCTGGCTTCTGGCGGTGATCATTCTCTGCCTTCTGGGATTGCTGATCTCCGGCTGGCGCTATCACGGCCAGCCGAAGGCGATCGTGTCACTCGGCCTCGGCGCGGTGACCGGCACGCTGTCGGGCGTCAGCCAGGTGTCGGGTCCGCCGGTCGTCGCCTATTGGCTGGCGGGGCCAGACGGGCCGCGGATCGTGCGCGCCAATCTGATCGTCTTCTTCGCCATCACCGGCCTGGTCGGCGTCTTGACCTATTTCCTGACCGGGTTTCTCGACGGCCGGGCGCTGGCGCTGTTCTGCGTCATGGGGCCGGTCTATGCGGCCGCGCTGTGGCTCGGCGCGCGCGGCTTCGGCTCGACGCTGTTCGGCCGGTTCAGCGAGCGCACCTATCGCGGCCTCGCCTATGCGCTGATCCTGTTCGCGGTGATCACCAGCCTGCCCGCGCTCGACCCCTGGCTCAGGCCGCCGTCAGCTCTGCCATGACCGCGTCGGACACCTCGAAATTGGCGTAGACGTTCTGGACATCGTCATCATCGTCCAAGGTCGCGATCAGCTTCATCAGGGTCTGCGCCTTGTCGGCGTCGATCTCGGTCGTGGTCTGCGGTTTCCAGATCGCGCGCACCGATTCGGCCGCGCCGAGCGACGTTTCGAGCGCCTTGGCCACCTCGCCGAGATCCTCGAAGGCGGTCAGGATGACATGACCGTCGTCGGATGACTGAACGTCGTCGGCGCCCGCCTCGATCGAGGCTTCGAGCACGCCATCGGCATCGCCGGCGGATGCCGGATAGACGATCTCGCCGACCCGGTCGAACATGAAGGCGACGGAACCGGTCTCGCCGAGCGAACCGCCATTCTTGGAAAATGTCGACCGCACCGAACTGGCCGTCCGGTTGCGGTTGTCGGTCAGCGCCTCGACGATGACGGCGATGCCGCCGGGCCCGTAGCCTTCATAGCGGATCGTCTCGTAGTCGTCGCCGTCGCCGGCCTGCGATTTGGAGATCGCGCGCTCGATATTGTCCTTGGGCATCGACTGGGCGCGGGCGTTCTGGATGGCGAGGCGGAGCCGGGGATTGCCGTCTGGATCGGGGCCGCCGACCTTGGCCGCGACCGTGATCTCCTTGGACAGCTTGGAAAACAGCTTCGAGCGCACCGCGTCCTGCCGGCCCTTGCGATGCATGATGTTCTTGAACTGTGAATGTCCCGCCATGTTCCGCTCCGAGGCGCATGGGCGCTTGCGCGCCGCGCCGTCCTGTTCATCCTGTTCGTTGGCCCGATCCCTCCCTATAGGCAAAGCGGGCCCGGCCTGCCAAGAGGCGGCACGGCGATGGCTTGGTCGGCTAAATTCCACATCTGATACGTACTATTTCCAACAAGTAACAAATTTAGTACGTTATTTACGCGCTCGAACATCTACTTCCCCCGACGAATTTGCAGGCAATCAAAGGGGAACCGCATGTTCGCACGCCGCCGCCAGACAGAACCGGCCGCCATCGCCGAGCCGGCGCCGACCATCGGCATGGACGCGCTGAACGCCATGCTCGACGCGATGCCGGTGAATGTGATGATGGCCGACCCGGAAACCGGCGAGATCATCTATGCCAACCGGACGAGCGCGGAGACGCTGAAGACCATCCGTGAACACCTGCCTCCGAGCGTCGACCCGGAAGGACTGGTCGGCAACTCGATCGACGTCTTTCACAAGGTCCCGACGCATCAGCGCGGGATCATCGCAGATCCGTCGAACCTGCCGTTCCAGTCCAAGATCCGGCTCGGGCCGGAAACGCTCGACCTGCGCGTCGCGCCGGTGTTCGACGCCGATGGCAACTACCAGGCTGCGATGCTGACCTGGTCGGTGGCGACGGGGCTGGTCAATGCCATCGCCGATTTCGAGACCGGCATCGGCGCGGTCATCGAACGCGTCGGCGAGGCCGCCGGCGGCATGCGCGAGGCCGCCAACGGCATGGCCGCGACGGCGGAGCACACGACCGAGCGGGCGACACTGTCGGCGGCCGGCGCCGAGGAAGCGACGACCAATGTCGAGACGGTCGCGTCGGCGGCCCAGCAATTGTCGGCCTCGACCGGCGAGATCATGCGCCAGGCGCAGCAATCGTCCGAAATCGCCCATCAGGCGGTGGAACGCGCGCGGCTGACCAATGCATCGGTGTCCGAACTCGCCGAAGCCTCCGACCGCATCGGCAAGGTGGTCGGGCTCATCCAGGACATCGCCAACCAGACCAATCTCCTGGCGCTGAACGCGACCATCGAGGCCGCCCGCGCCGGCGAGGCGGGCCGCGGCTTCGCCGTCGTCGCCGCCGAGGTCAAGAGCCTGTCGGGCCAGACCACCAAGGCGACCGAGGAGATCGCCGGCCAGATCTCCACCATTCAGTCGGCGACCCAGGAGGCGGTCTCGGCGATCGGCGAGATCGGGGAGACCATCGATCAGATCAGCACGGTGGCAGGCGCGATTTCGAGTGCCGTCGCCGAACAGAACGCCGCCACCGCCGAGATCAGCCGCAACGTCACCGAGGCGGCCGTCGGCACCCGCGATGTCAGCGAGAACATGCTCAAGGTGCAGGAAGGTGCCCGTTCGACGGTCGAGACCGCCCGCGACGTCCTCGGCAATGCCGACAGCCTGTCGCAGGAGGCCGCCGCCGTCAGCGCCAATGTCGAGGACTTCCTAGCGCATGTGAAGAAGCTCTAGCTGGCCGCTGAAAAGGCGCCCGCCCCTTCGAGACGGCGCTACGGGCCTCCCCAGGGTGAGGGCCAAGAGCTTGAGTTGCCTCATCCTGAGGGCGAGCGCGGCGAGCGTCTCGAAGGATGGGCGACGACCGCGGGGCCTTGTTCAACAGCCCACCGGCTCATTGGTCTGAAGGGCGGTCACGCCTCGGCCGCGTCTTCCCAGAAAGCGGGCAGCGCGGGTTCCAGCCGGCCGCCGAGCCGCACCGCCGCGACCTTGTCGGCGAGCCCGCTGCGCGCGTCGATCTCGACCGCGATGCCCGACAATGTCGCCGGGCCGAGCGCCGGTTCCAGCCGGCCCGAGCCGAGCGCCGTGACGAAACGGTGCAGGGGCTCGTCCTTGGTGAAGCCGATCACCGAGTCGTAATCGCCGCACATGCCGGCATCGGTCAGATAGGCCGTGCCGCCGGGCAAGATCTGGTGGTCGGCGGTCGGCACATGGGTGTGGGTGCCGACGACGAGGCTCGCGCGGCCGTCGAGGAAATGGCCGATGCCCTGCTTCTCGCTGGTGGCCTCGGCATGCACGTCGACCACCAACACGTCGCAGCCCGACCCGAGCGGACAGGCCGCCACCGCCTCGTCGAGCAGCCGGAACGGATCGTCGAGAGCGGTCATGAACAGCCGGCCCATGACGTTGATCACCTGGACCCGGGCCCCGTTGCGCGCGGTGACCAGCGTCGCCCCGCGCCCCGGCGTCCCCGCCGGATAGTTGATCGGGCGCACCAGGGACGGCTCGCGCTCGATGAAGACGAGCGCCTCGCGCTGGTCGAAGGCGTGATTGCCGAGCGTCACCACATCGGCGCCGGCGTCCTTGATATCGTGGAAGATGGCTTCGGTGATGCCGAACCCGCCGGCGGCGTTCTCGCCATTAATGACGACGACGTCGAGCCGGTAGCGCTCGATCAGACCGGGCAGACGGTCCTCGACCGCCTGCCGGCCCGCGCGGCCGACGATATCGCCGAGAAACAGAAGCCTCACCCGACAGATCCCGGCATGAAGAGCGACAGCCCCTTCTCGGTCAGCATGCCGTCGAGCGGCGCGTCATGGGCTTCGTCGGGCACCTCGGCCACTTCCTGCAGGGCGAACGCCACGCCGATGGCGCGCACGGGCTTCAGCGGCCTGAGCCGGGCCAGCGCCCGATCGTAGAAGCCCTTGCCATAGCCGATGCGATGGCCACGCCGATCGAAGGCCGCCAGCGGCACCAGCAACAGGTCGGGATCGCGCTCGGGCGCCGAATCGGGCGGGCCCATCGTGCCGAAGCCACGATCGACGAGATCGCCCGTCGGATCGAGCACGCGAAACACCAGATCGTCATCGACCATGGTCGGCAAGACGATCGTGACACCGATCGCCCGCAGCGCCGACATCAGCGGGCGCGGATCGATCTCGCCGCGAATGGGCCAGAAGCCGGACACCGCCGTGCCGGGCGCAACCTCGAGCGCTGGCGCATGGTCGCGCAGCGCCAGCGCGGCCTCGATCTTGTCGGTTTCGGGGATCCCAGCGCGCCGGGCCAGGACGTCACGGCGCAAGGCCGCCTTGCGCGTCTGGAGCGTTTCGGACGGAACCGCGTCCGACGGGGCGGAAGAAGGGGCGCGATCGGCAGGCGGCATGACGCGATCCGGCAAGGCGTGCTTTTTGAGCGGGGCCCGCGCGAGGCAGGCAGGGTCGCGGGCCGCCCGGCCGTCGGAGGTGTCGATTCCGGGAACCTACCTAAGTAGGTGGGCACCGTGTTGCGCAAGTCCACGAACGAGCACAGGGACAGTTCCCGATCGGATCGATAAGGCCCCGGGAATACGTGTCTCCTAACGCACCGGGCAGCGCCGCGACTGGCGAATGTAGGAAGCTTCGCCCCCCGGCGCTAGAGCAAAAGTCCGTGCTGGATCGCCGCGATCCACCAGACGCACCACCGGAGCAAACACGCTCAGCGCGTCGCGGTCTTGACGGCGGGCGTCGTATCGTCTTCCGGGGATTGGGACTGCGGCTGCGGCACCGGGCGGTTGCCGAGCGCGACAGCCAGGCTTTCGAGCCGGGCCGCGGCCCGGTCGATCAGCGCGGCGAGGTCTTCCTCATTGGCGATGGCGCGCTCGACATCGGCGTCGCGGCTGGCCGTCAGCCCGTCGATCGCCTGTTGCAGGCCATTGAGCCTGTCCCGCGTCTGCGCCAGTTCGTCGCCGAGCATCAGGGCGGCCATGATGACGGCGCGCGTATCGCCGATCTCGCCGAAATCCTGCTTGATGCGGGCGATGCGCTGGTCGAGATCCCCGGCCAGCGCCAGAAGATGGTCGCGCTCGTCCGGACCACAGGCCATGCGGTAGATCTTGCCATCGATGGTGACGGAAAGCTGGTCCATGGCGGGTCAGGATCTGTGATTGTCGAGCAGGCCGCGAATGGCGTCGATGGCGCCGTCAAGCCGCACCGACACGTCGCGATTGGCGGCTTCCAGCCGCTCCGACCGGTGTCGCGCCTCGTCGAGCTGGGCGGCCAGTTGCGCGCGGTCGTCGGCATGGGCGTCGGTCACCGATTTCAGCGCCTCGACCGTGACATCCTCGGCGAGCTTGCGGTCGACCGCCGCCTCGAGCGCGTTGAGAGCGGTTTTGAGCCGTTGCGTGGCTGCCCCCAGACTGGCTCCGTGGGGGCGGGATTGCGCCGTCATGTCCGTCCCGCCATTGCAGAAAGGAGCCTACCCTAGTGAGGCGGCTGCGGATCGGTCAACGACCAAGGCGGATACCTCACGACTTTAAGGCCCAGAACGGGCCATTTACACGCGATTGCCGCGAAACCGGCCGGGCGATCGCCGTCCAGGGCCAGGAACCGGCCGCGCGTCGATTGACTCGCACCGGCAAGGTGTGATTGTTCCCGGCGTCCACGTCTGCGGTGCCGTTCCGGCCCGCCTGCGGCGCCCAAGGGACCGTTTCTTCATGACCGACACCGATCCGCGGCTGATGCACGAACGCATGGCGAACGCGATCCGTGCGCTTGCCATGGATGCCGTCGAACAGGCCAAATCCGGCCATCCCGGCATGCCGATGGGCACAGCCGACATCGCCACGGTCCTGTTCACCAAATTCCTCGCCTTCGATCCCAAGACGCCCGACTGGCCGGATCGCGACCGGTTCGTCCTGTCGGCCGGTCACGGCTCGATGCTGATCTACGCGATCCTGCACCTTCTCGGCGTCGACGGCATGCCGATCGAGGAATTGAAGCGCTTCCGCCAGCTCGGCTCGAAGACCGCCGGCCATCCCGAATACGGCCACACGCCGGGCGTCGAGACGACGACCGGCCCGCTCGGCCAGGGGCTTGGCAACGCGGTCGGCATGGCGCTCGCCGAACGGCTTCTGGCCGCCCGCTACGGCACGGATCTCGTGGATCACTACACCTACGTTCTCGCCAGCGACGGCGACCTCATGGAAGGCATCAGCCATGAGGCGATCTCGCTGGCCGGCCATCTCCGGCTGTCCAAGCTGATCGTGCTGTTCGACGACAATGCGATCTCGATCGACGGGCCGCTCGATCTCGCCGAATCCGGCGATCAGGTCGAACGCTTCGAGGCCGCCGGCTGGGACGCGGTGCGCATCGACGGGCACGACCCGACGGCCATCGCCCAGGCCATCGAGGAAGCCCGCAGGAGCGACCGGCCAAGCCTGATCGCCTGCAAGACGGTGATCGGCAAGGGCGCGCCGCACAAGGCCGGCACCGCCTCTGCCCATGGCGCGCCGCTGGGCGACACGGAAATCGCCGGCACGCGCGCCGCGCTCGACTGGCCACACGGCCCCTTCGAGATCCCGTCCGAGATCTACGACGCCTGGCGCATCGCCGGCCTGAAGCTCGGCCAGAAGCGGCGCGACTGGGACCAGCGGCTCGCCGAGGCCGATGCGGGCCTGCGGGCCGAGTTCGAGCGCACCCAGCGCGGCACGCTGCCGAGCGGGCTGGCCGCCGCGATCAAGGATCTGAAGAAAACGCTGGTGGCCGACAGCCCCAGCATCGCGACCCGCAAGGCGTCCGAAACCGCCCTCGAGGCGATCGTCCCGGTGGTGCCGGAAATGATCGGCGGTTCGGCGGACCTGACCGGATCGAACAATACCCGCACCAAACAGATGCAGGCCGTGACGGCGGACGATTTCTCCGGCAGCTTCGTTCATTACGGCGTGCGCGAACACGGCATGGCGGCGGCGATGAACGGCATGGCGCTGCATCGCGGCCTGATCCCCTATTCCGGCACCTTCCTGGTGTTTTCCGACTATTGCCGCCCGTCGATTCGGCTCGCCGCCCTGATGGGCCAGCGCGTCATCCATGTCATGACGCATGATTCGATCGGGCTCGGCGAGGACGGCCCAACCCATCAGCCCGTCGAACATCTCGCCAGCCTGCGCGCGATGCCGAATGTCTCGGTGTTCCGCCCGGCCGATGCGGTGGAAACGGCGGAATGCTGGCAGGCGGCGCTCGACAACGCGTCCGGCCCGTCGATCCTGGCGCTGACGCGGCAGTCGCTGCCGACGCTGAGAACAGACCAGGACGACGACAATCTGTCGGCGCGCGGCGCCTATGAACTGGCGCCCGTCGACGGCGATGACGCCGCGGCGACGCTGTTCGCCTCCGGTTCCGAAGTCGCCATCGCCACCGAGGCGCGCGACCTTCTGGCCCGCGACGGGATCGCCTGCCGCGTCGTCTCGGTGCCGTGTTTCGAGGCGTTCGAACAACAGTCGCCGGGTTACCGGCAGGCGGTGATCGGCACCGCGCCCGTCCGTGTCGCGGTGGAAGCCGCCATACGCATGGGCTGGGAACGCTTCATCGGCGATGACGGCATCTTTATCGGCATGTCGGGCTTCGGCGCCAGCGCGCCCTATAAGGAGCTTTACGCCCATTTCGGCATCACGGCCGACAAGGTGGCGGACGCGGTGCGCGCGGCGCTGGCCGATCGTGCCGACGAGACAGCGGAGCCGAACTGAGCGGTTTTCAAGAACAGGCTGAGATGAGGAGAGGAATATGACAGTCCGTGTCGCGATCAACGGATTTGGCCGCATCGGGCGGCTCGTCTTGCGCGCGCTGGCCGAATCCAAGCGCAAGGATATCGAGGTCGTCGCCATCAACGATCTCGCGCCGGTCGACACGAACGCGCATCTGTTCCGCTACGATTCGGTGCATGGCCGGTTTCCCGGCAAGGTGATCGCCGACGGCGACATGATGGATGTTGGCATGGGCCCGATCCGGGTGACCAGCGAGCGCGACCCCACCAAGCTGCCCTGGAAGGAATTGAAGGTCGACATCGCGCTCGAATGCACCGGCATCTTCGCGAGCCGCGACAAGGCGGCGGCCCATCTCGACGCGGGCGCCAAGCGCGTCCTGGTCTCGGCCCCGGCGACGGGCGCCGATCTGACAGTCGTCTACGGCGTCAACGATGACGAGCTGACCGCCGACCATATCGTGGTGTCGAACGCCTCCTGCACGACCAACTGCCTGGCGCCGGTCGCCAAGGTGATGAATGACAGCGTCGGCGTCACCTCGGGCTTCATGACCACGATCCACGCCTATACCAACGACCAGAACGTGCTCGACCAGGCGCACAAGGACCCCTATCGCGCCCGCGCCGCGGCCCAGAACATGATCCCGACCTCGACGGGCGCCGCCCGCGCCGTCGGCCTGGTGCTGCCGGAACTCAACGGCAAGCTCGACGGCACCGCCGTGCGCGTGCCGACGGCGAATGTGTCGCTGATCGACTTCAAGTTCGTCTCGCGCCGCAAGACCGACGTCGAGAAGATCAACAGCGTCTTCGCCAAGGCCGCGCGGTCGCGCCGCCTCAAGGGCATTCTCGTGACCACCGAGGAACCGCTGGTGTCGATGGACCTCAATCATGAACCGGCCTCGTCGACGGTATCGCTGACCGAAACCAAGGTCATCGGCGACAAGTTCGTCCGCGTGATGAGCTGGTACGACAATGAATGGGGCTTCTCGAACCGCATGCTCGACACCACCGCGGCCATGGCGCGGCTGATCTGACCCGTGCCGCCGCGCGACATGCGGGAGCCGTCATGACCTTGCCGCCCGAGCCCCTACGCACCCTCGACGACGCCGACCTCGCGGGCAAGCGCGTGCTCGTCCGCGTCGATCTGAACGTGCCGATGGATGGTGATCGCGTCACCGACGACACCCGCATCCGCGCCATCGTGCCGACCGTGACCGATATCCTTGATCGTGACGGCCGGGTGGTGCTTCTGGCCCATTTCGGCCGGCCGAAGGGCGCGCCCAAGGCCGACATGTCGCTGGGCCAGGTCGTGCCCGCGCTGTCGTCGGCGCTTGGCCGCGAGGTGGTCTTCGCCGGGGACTGTGTCGGCGATCCAGCCCGCGCCGCGATCAACGCCGCCTCCGACCAGGCGGTGGTCCTGTTGGAGAATACCCGGTTCCATCCCGGCGAAGAGGCCAATGATGCGGCCTTCGCGGCGGAACTGGCCGAACAGGGCGATGTGTTCGTCAACGACGCCTTCGCCGCCGCGCACCGGGCACATGCCTCGACCGAGGGCCTCGCCCGTCTGTTGCCAGCGGTCGCCGGGCGCTGCATGCAGGCCGAACTGGCCGCGCTCGACGGCGCCCTGCTGCGCCCCGAACGCCCGCTCGCCGCCGTCGTCGGCGGCGCCAAGATCTCGACCAAGATCGACGTCCTCGGCAATCTCGCGCAGAAGGTCGATTACCTGATCATCGGCGGCGCGATGGCCAATACCTTCCTGGCCGCGCGCGGCCACGGCGTCGGCGGGTCACTCTACGAAGCCGACATGCTCGACACCGCCGCCCAGACCATCTCCTTCGCGAGCCGCAGCGCCTGCGAGATCGTGCTGCCGACAGATGTCGTGGCCGCCAAGGCCTTCGCAGCCCATGCCGAACACCGCACCGCCGGGCTCGACGTCATCGCCGACGACGAGATGATCCTCGATATCGGTCCGGCCTCGATCCGCCGCGTGAACGAGATCCTCGACACCTGCCGGACGCTCGTGTGGAACGGCCCGTTCGGCGCCTTCGAGCTTGCCCCCTTCGACCATGGAACGGTCGAGATCGCCCGCCACGCGGCAGCGCTGACCGAACGCGGCGCGCTTGTCACCGTGGCCGGCGGCGGCGATACGGTGGCGGCCCTGGCGCATGCCGGCGCCGCCGACCGGTTCAGCTATGTGTCGACCGCCGGCGGCGCGTTCCTCGAATGGCTCGAAGGGCGCGCCCTGCCCGGCGTCGAGGTGCTGCGCCGATCGTCGGATGGCTGATACAATCGGCGCGAGGGCGCGCCGCATAAGACAGGAGAGGGAAACATGACCGACCGCATCGAGGATATCGCCCAGAAAATGGTGATGCCCGGACAGGGCATCCTGGCCGCCGATGAAAGCACCGGCACGATCAAGAAGCGCTTCGATTCGATCGGCGTCGAGAACACCGAGGACAACCGCCGCGACTATCGCGAGATGCTGTTCCGCGCCGATCAGGCGATGAGCGATTTCATCTCCGGCGTTATCCTGTTCGACGAGACGCTGCGCCAGAAGGCCAAGGACGGCACGCCGCTGGTCGATCTGATCGCCGCGTCCGGCGCGGTGCCCGGCATCAAGGTCGACAAGGGCGCCCAGGCGCTCGCCGGCCGGCCGGGCGAAAAGGTCACCGAAGGGCTCGACGGCCTGCGCGACCGGCTGAACGACTATCACGGCCTCGGCGCGCGCTTCGCCAAATGGCGCGCGGTGATCGATATCGCCGACGGCCTGCCGAGCTGGACCGCCGTCAAGGCCAATGCGCACGCGCTCGCCCGCTATGCCGTGCTGTGCCAGGAAGCCGGCATCGTACCGATCGTCGAGCCGGAAGTCCTGATGGACGGCCCCGTCGCGGCCCATTCGATCGACCGCTGCTACGAGGTCACGGTCTGGACGCTGAACACCGTCTTCGACGAACTCGTCGAAGCGAATGTCCTGCTCGAAGGCATGGTGCTGAAGCCGAACATGGTCGTCGCCGGCAAGAACTGCCCCGACCAGCCGTCGCGCGACGAGGTCGCCGAGAAGACCGTGCGGGCGCTGAAATCGACCGTGCCCGCAGCCGTTCCCGGCATCGCGTTTTTGTCCGGCGGCCAGTCCGACGAGGACGCGACCGCGCATCTGTCGCTGATGAACGCCGCCGATCTGCCTTGGAAGCTGACCTTCTCCTATGGCCGGGCGCTGCAGGCCGCGGCCCTCAAGGCATGGGGCGGCAAGGTGGAAAATGTCGCCGCCGCCCAGCGCGCCTTCCACCATCGCGCGCGGATGAACGGCCTCGCCGCGACCGGCGCCTGGAAGGCCGATCTCGAACAGGCCGCGTGACGGCCGGCGGAACGGGATAGCGGCACGGATAACGGACGGACGGCGTTTCGGCCACATTTCGGCCAAATCGGCGGAGATGTTAGGCACCGCCCGTGCCAAGATGCACCGGCGCGGACGATTCGCGCCGATATGCCCTGTCGATTTGCCGAGATGACCCGCTGATCCGTGGCCGCCGACCCGACCCCGACCGACACGACCGATATCGCGCCACCGCGGATCGTGCTCCTGTGCCCGGCGCGGGATGCCGGTCCCGCGCTGCTTGATGCCGCCGGCGCGGGCGATGTCTGCGCCATTGTGGTGACCAACGGCCCGCTGGACGGCGCCCTCGCCCCCCTGATCACCGACCTTCAGGCGCGCGGCGTCGCCGTTCTCGGCGACGAGACGACCCATGCCGACAGTACCGGCGCGCTCGATGGCACCCTGGTGCCCGATGCCGCGAGCGTGGTGGCGGCGCGCCGCGAGCATGCGGCGAGCGACGCCATGGTCGTGGCCGGTCCGGTGGCAACACGGCACGAGGCCATGCTCGCCGGCGAAGCGCAGCCCGACGCAGTCCTTCTGGCCGGCGCGGCACCCGGCGACGATGTCGATGGCTGGCCGTCGGCATCTCTGGATCTGGCGCGATGGTGGGCGGACTTGCTGGAACTGCCGGCGATCGCGGTGGCGCGCACCCCCGATGACGCCGAAGCGCTGGCCGCGACGGGGATCGATTTTCTCGCCTTCGGGCCCGATCTCTGGGCCATGCCGGCCGGCCGCGACCTCATCGCGCAGCTCGCGCCCGCGCCGATCTCAGCCGAGACCGGCGCATGATCGGCCGGCATTCGATATCTACGGCATCGACCATCCCGCATCGCTGGCGCGTGCTGGCGCTCGCCCTCTTTGTCACGCTGGCGCCGGCGGCCGGCTCACCGGCCATGGCGCAGGAGACGGACGCCACCGAGCGCGAACCCGATCATGCCTATGCCGCCTTTCAGCGCGGCCAGTATCTCACCGCCTATCGCGAGGCCCTGCCGCGCGCCGAGGAGGGCGACCGCTATGCCCAAACGCTGCTCGGCGTGTTGTTCGAACAGGGGCTCGGCGTGCCGCAGAACCTCGCGACCGCCATCGACTGGTATGGCCGGGCGGCGGTCGAGGGCGATCGCGAGGCGCAGTTCGCGCTCGGCCTGATGGCGGCCGAGGGGCGCGGTACCGAGGTCGACAAGGCGCGCGCCGCCGGCTGGTTCGAGGCGGCCGCGGCCCAAGGCCATGTCGAGGCGCATTACAATCTGGCGCTCCTCTATATCGAAGGCGAGGTGCGGCCACAGGATCTCGACCGCGCCGCCGAACTGCTGACCTTCGGCGCCCGGGCCGGGCATATCGAGTCGATGTATAATCTCGGTGTTCTCTATGCCGAAGGGCGCGGCATCGCCGCCGATCCGGAAGCCGCTCTCAACTGGATCGGCCGCGCCGCCGAGGAAGGCCTGCCGATCGCCGAGGTGGAATACGCCATCATGCTGTTCACCGGCGAAGGCGGCGAGCCCGACGAGGAACGTGCCGCCGAATGGTTCACCCGCTCGGCCAATCGCGGCAATCCGGTGGCGCAGAACCGGCTGGCGCGGCTGCTGGCCACCGGGCGCGGCGTCGAGATGAACCCGACGCAAGCCGCGAGCTGGCATTTCCTCGCCCGCGAGGCCGGGATCAGCGACCCCTGGCTCGACGCCTTCATCGGCTCGCTGTCGGAAGCCGATATCGAAGAGGCCGAGGATCTGGCGCGGCAATGGTCGGCCAGCCTGCGCTGACCGGCGCGATCGGCGCTGGATCAACCCGGGGCGGGGGTATTTCCGACGTCCGAAACGATTCCCATTTCACCTTGAATGCCCTATAGGCTGTACCGACAGCCTGAAATCCGGCCGGCAATGACGGCGGCCCGACGAACGTCCGATAAAGAGACCAGTTCACGAACCATGAAAATCAACGGCAATGAAATCCGCCCCGGTAATGTGATCGAACACAAGGGCGGGCTGTGGGTCGCGGTGAAGACCGAAGCGGTGAAGCCCGGCAAGGGCGGCGCCTTCAACCAGGTCGAGCTCAAGAACCTGATCGACGGCACAAAGCTGAACGAGCGCTTCCGCGCCAATGAGACGGTCGAGCGCGCCCGCGTCGAAACCAAGGACTTCCAGTTCCTCTATCCCGAAGGCGACATGCTGGTCTTCATGGACATGGAAACCTACGACCAGATCAATCTCGCCACCGATTTCGTCGGCGAGCGCGCCGCCTTCCTGCAGGACGGCATGTCGGTGACGCTCGAAATCCACGAGGAACGCCCCATCGGCATCAACCTGCCGCAGCAGGTGACGCTCGAGATCGTCGAGGCCGATCCCGTCGTGAAGGGCCAGACGGCGGCCTCCTCCTACAAGCCCGCCAAGCTCGAAAACGGCCTGCGCGTCATGGTGCCGCCCTTCATCGCGGCCGGCGAGAGGATTGTCGTCAACACCGAAGACCTCACTTACGTCAAGCGCGGCGAGTAATCTGGCGCCATGACCCGTTCCGCCCTCCTCAACGTCATGACCCAGGCCGCCCAGAAGGCGGCGCGCAGCCTGGTGCGCGATTTCGGCGAGGTGGAACAGCTTCAGGTCTCGGTGAAGGGGCCGGCGAATTTCGTCTCCGCCGCCGACCTCAAGGCCGAGAAGATCATCCACCGCGAACTGGAAAAGGCGCGCCCCGGCTACGGCTTCCTGATGGAGGAATCGGGCGAGACGCAAGGGCCCGATGCGACCCATCGCTGGATCGTCGACCCGCTCGACGGCACGACGAACTTCCTGCACGGCATTCCGCTCTGGTCGATCTCGATCGGGCTCGAACGCGACGGCGAACTGGTCGCCGGCGTGATCTACGCGCCGATCCTGAACGAGCTCTATCAGGCCGAGCGCGGCAAGGGCGCCTTCGTCAACGACCGCAGGCTGCGCGTATCGGCCAGGCGCAATCTCGGCGACTGCGTCCTGACCTGCGGCATTCCGCATCGCGGGCGCGGCCATGCGCCGACCTTCCTGCGCGACATGGCAATGACGATCCCGCGCGTCGCCGGACTGAGGCGCACGGGCAGCGCGGCGCTTGATCTCGCCTGGGTGGCGGCCGGCCGTTTCGACGGCTTTTTCGAACGCGGCCTGTCTCCCTGGGACATGGCGGCGGGCATCGTCCTGGTGCGCGAGGCGGGCGGGCTCGTCAGCGACATGGACGGCGCGGCGCGCATGCTGTCATCCGGTGATATCGTGGCCTCGAACGCGGAGATACATGATGACCTCGTCCGGACCATCCCGGCGCTCTCTGCGGTCGCCTGAGCCGGCCCGCGCCAACGTCACCGACACGGCCGGCGGCAGCGGCGGTATCGGCCGGCTGCTGTCCAATCTCAGAACCGAGGAACGCGACCACACCCCGCGCGGCGAGGGCGATCCGGTGCGCATACCGACCCCGCGCGTCTATCTCGTGCGCATGGTCGTGTTTTTGGTGCTGACCGGCTTCATCATCCTCATCCTGTCGCCGCAGATCCTGTCGGCGTTTCTCGCCAATCCCGGCCTCAACGGCCTCATCGTCGGCGTTCTTCTGATCGGCATCATCCTGTGCTTCCGCCAGGTGATCAGGCTGTTTCGCGAGATCGGCTGGGTCAACGATTTCCGCATCGCCGATCCCGGCATCGAACTGGACCGTCAGCCGGTGCTTCTGGCGCCGATGGCCGCCATGCTGCGCGATCGGGCCGGCCGCATGGCGCTGACCTCGCAGGCCACCCGGTCGCTGCTCGATTCGGTCGGCGCGCGGCTCGACGAGGCCCGCGACATCTCGCGCTACATGATCAGCCTCCTGGTCTTTCTCGGCCTTCTCGGCACCTTCTGGGGCCTTCTGGAAACCGTCGGCTCCGTCGCGGGGACAATCCAGCAGCTCGATGTCGGCGGCGGCGATCTCGGCCTCGTCTTCGAAGACCTGAAAAGCGGGCTCGAAGCGCCGCTGTCGGGCATGGGAACGGCGTTCTCGTCCTCGCTGTTCGGTCTCGCCGGATCGCTGATCCTGGGCTTTCTCGACCTCCAGGCGGGCCAGGCGCAGAACCGCTTCTACATGGATCTCGAAGACTGGCTGTCGACGGTGACTGATCTCTCGATGGAAACCGCGCCCAATGGCGAGGCCGGCAACACGCCGGAACATCTCGCCCGCATGCAGGCCGGCCTCGAAAGGCTGTCGCGGCAGATCGGCGACAGCGGCGGGCAGAACCGGGCGACCACGCAAGCGATGGCCGATCTCGCCGAAGGCATTCAGGGCCTCGTCCAGCACATGCGCACCGAGCAGAAGGTTTTGCGCGACTGGATCGATTCGCAAGGCGAGCAGCAGCGCATCATGAACACCTATCTGGCGCGCCTGTCGGGCCGCGAGGACGGGGACGACACCAAGAGCTGACCGGAGACAGCGCGCATGGCACTTGGCCGCGCCCGCCGGCGCGAACGCAATGTCGATTACTGGCCGAGCTTCGTCGACGCGCTGTCGACGCTGCTGCTCGTGATCATCTTCCTGTTGTCGGTCTTCATGCTGGCGCAGTTCTTCCTGTCGCAGGAGATTTCCGGCCGCGACACGCTTCTGAACCGGCTCAACGCCCAGATCAACGAACTGACCGAGCTTCTGGCGCTCGAACGCGCCGCCGGTCGCTCGACGCTCGACACGCTGACCGCGCTCCAGGAGAGCCTCGCCAGCGCCGAGGCCGAACGCGACCGGCTGGCCGGCCTGCTCGACGCGGAAGGCCAGGACGATGACGGGCTCGGCGGGCGCGTGGCGCAATTGACCAGCGACCTCGACGCCGAACGCGAGGTCAGCCAGCGGGCGCTGTCGCAGGTCGAGATCCTCAACCAGCAGATCGCGGCCCTGCGCCGGCAGTTGGCGGCGCTTGAAGCCGCACTCGAAGCCAGCGAGGCGCGCGACCGCGAATCGCAGGCCACCATCGCCGATCTCGGCCGCCGGCTGAACGTGGCGCTGGCCCAGCGGGTTCAGGAACTGGCGCGCTACCGCTCCGATTTCTTCGGCCGACTGCGCGAGATCTTGAGCGACCGCGCCGACATCCGCATCGTCGGCGACCGTTTCGTGTTCCAGTCCGAAGTGCTGTTCCCGCCCGGCGGCGACACGATCAACGCGGCCGGCCAGGAGGAACTGACCAAGCTGGCGGACGCGCTGATCGAACTGTCCGAGCAGATCCCCGACGACATCGAATGGGTGCTGCGGGTCGACGGCCATACGGATGTGCGGCCGATCAATACGGCGGAGTTCGAATCGAACTGGGAATTGTCGACCGCGCGCGCCATTTCGGTCGTGCAATATCTGATCGACCGCGGCGTGCCGGCCGACCGCCTCGTCGCCGCCGGCTTCGGCGAGTTCCAGCCGCTCGAAGAAGGCGATACGGAAGAAATCTACGCCCGCAACCGCCGTATCGAGCTGAAGCTGACAGAGAGATAGCCGCGCCACCTCGCTCGCTCTATCCGCCAGTGGAGACAGGGACCAGCGCCGCGCGCTCATCGAACCCGATTGCGATCAAGCTGCGGGCGTCGCGAGCAAGACCGCGAGCGATCTCGACGCCCTCTCCCTTGTCAGGGAGAGGATTGGCGACGGCCCGCCCCTATTCAGCCGCCGTCGGCAGGCCGAGCGCCTGGGCGCCGGTCTCGAATTGCAGCTTGGCGAGCCGGGCATAGAGGCCGCCGGCCTTGGTCAGGCTGTCATGGGTGCCGTCCTCGACGATCTGGCCGTGATCGATGACCAGGATCCGGTCGGCATCGAGCACGGTGGCCAGCCGATGGGCGATGACCAGCGTGGTGCGGTCGCGCATCAGACCTTCGAGCGCTTCCTGCACATAGGTCTCGCTTTCGGCATCGAGCGCGCTGGTCGCCTCGTCGAGCAACAGAATCGGCGCGTCCTTGAGGATCGCCCGCGCGATGGCGACGCGCTGGCGCTGGCCGCCCGACAGCGTCACCCCGCGCTCGCCGATCAGCGTCGCATAGCCTTCCGGCAGGCGCTCGGCGAAGGCATCGACATGGGCGGACTTGGCGGCCGCGATCACGGCATCATCGTCGGCATCCGGCCGGCCGAAGCGGATGTTCTCGAGGATCGAGGTCGCGAAGATCACCGGCTCCTGCGGCACCACGGCGATGCGCGCCCGCACCTCTTCGGGATCGGCCAGGCGGACATCGGTGCCGTCGATCGTCACCGCGCCCGAAGCGGGATCGTAGAAGCGCATCAGGAGATGGAAGACCGTACTCTTGCCGCCCCCCGACGGGCCGACGATCGAGACCCGCTGGCCGGGCTCCACGGCGAAGGACAGATCGTCCAGCACGGTCACGTCGGGCCGGCTCGGATAGGCGAAGCGCACCGCCTCGAAGGCGACGCCGCCGGTCGCGGCCGGCAGCGGCACTGGTGCCGGCGGGGCGGCGATCTCGGTTTCCTCCTCGAGCAGTTCCGACAACCTTTCGGCGGCGCCGGCGGCCTGCTGCATCTCGGTCCAGACCTGGCTCAACTCGCCGAGCGCGCCGGCGGCGAAGACGGCATAGAGCAGGAACTGGCTCAGCGTGCCGGCGGTCATCGTGCCGGCGAGAACGTTCTGGGCGCCGATCCACAACACCGCGACGATGCTCGAAAAGATCAGGAACATGGCGATCGCGGTCAGGATCGAGCGCGCCGCCGTGCTGGCCCGCGCCGCCTCGAAGGCGTGTTCGATCTTGCCGGAGTAATAGTCCGTGGCGTGGCGCTCATTGCCGAAGGCCTGGACCATGCGGACCGAGCCGATCGCCTCGCCGGCATAGGCGGTGGCATCGGCCAGCGTGTCCTGGGCGAGCCGCGACTTGCGCCGCACCGTGCGCCCGCCCCAGACGAGCGGCAGGACGATGAGCGGGATCGCCACCAGGACCAGCGCGGAGAGCTTCGGCGAGGTGACGATCATCATCGTCGTGGCGCCGACGCCGAGGACGAAATTGCGCAGCGCGACCGACATGCTGGAGCCGACGGCGGACTTGATCTGGGTCGTGTCGGCGGTCAGCCGCGACAGGACCTCGCCCGATTGCGCCTTGTCGAAGAAGGCCGGCGACAGCCGGGTCAGATGAGCGAAGACCGCGGCCCGGAGATCGCTGACGACCCGCTCGCCGATCCAGGTGACGAAATAGTAGCGCGCCGCGCTGGCCACCGCGAGGACCGCGACGACGACGATCAGCACCGCGAAATACTGATCGATGAAGCTGTCATCGGGGCCGGAAAAGCCGTGATCGATCATCCGGCGGACGGCCATGGGCACCGCCAGCGTCGCGCCGGCGGCGAGAAACAGCGCCAGCGCCGCCGCCAGAAGCCGGCCCTTATAGGCGAGCACATAAGGCACCAGACGCGCCAGCGGGCGCAACTTCTTGAAACCGCCGCGCCGGCCGTCGGTGCGGCCGTCATGTTGAATATTCCACCGCGACGTCATCGCCCGCACACAGCCCTGTTACGCACCACCCGAAACCTGTTCGTTTTCCGTCCCGGCGCCAATCTGACACAAGCGCGCGGCGCCGGGCTTTGATTTAATCCTTCTAGAACGCCGTTACGCACGCAAGCGCTCCATCCATTCGTCCCGCTGTCCGTTGCGTCGCAATCCCGGACGCGGTTCGGGCTTGTCCAACCGGTTCCCACTTTCGCTGGAATTGCTCCATCCGTCCGTTCGGCCGCAATTCCGGACGCGAAACCGGTTCCCACTTTCGCTGGAATTGCTCTAATCTGCACGAGGGAAGCGATCTCTGGCAAGCGCGTCACTCTTGCCTTGATGGCGAAGGCAAACTGGGTTATGAGCCCAGCTTCGATTTCCGAGATTTTCGGCAGGACAGGCGCGGGGCCTGTGGCGGCAAACCGGCCGCCAGGCGCCCGGGCATGGTCCGCCACAGCGTTTGACCGAAAGGTTGCAACATGAAAAGCGACATCCATCCCGACTATCACATGATCAAGGTCGTCATGACCGATGGCACCGAGTTCACGACCCGCTCGACCTACGGGGCCGAGGGCGACACCTTGCAGCTCGACATCGACCCGACGACGCATCCGGCCTGGACCGGCGGCAACCAGCATCTGATCGACCGCGGCGGCCGCGTGTCGAAGTTCAACAAGAAGTTCGACTTCCTGGCCAAGAAGTAAGCCGGCTCGAACGCCCAACGAAAAAGGCCGCCCTCTCGGGCGGCCTTTTTCGTTGGCGCCGGTTGGGGACGGCCAGTCAGCGATTGCCGAACGCCTTGGCGATCTGATCGAGCTGGCTGTGCACCGCGCTGTCGCGGGGTTCGGCGGGCTGCGCCTCCTCATAGGCCAGCATGTCGAGATGGCGGATGCGCGCCTGAAGCCGTTGCGAGCGTTCGATCAGATCGACCAGAATGGTCGGCAATTCGTCGAAGCCGGCCGAGGTCTCGTCGCCGGCGGGGTCGGCCAGCTTGATCTTGGAGCGTTCCTTGCGCGCGCGCGGCGGCTCCATCTCGCGCTCGGCGACGGCGCGATGCACCAGAAGCCAGGAGGCGAGCTGCATCAGACGGGTGGTCAGCTTCATGCTCTCGGCGGCATAGGCGAGCCCGCCGAGCCGGCTGAGCGTCTTGGAATCGCGTCGGCCGTCGCCGTCGAGATAATCCGCCGTCTCCTCGAGAAGACCCATTCCCTCGCGGAACAGATCCCGGAACCGCTCCGATGCGATCAGCCGTTCGGCGAAGGGGATCGTCCCATCCGCGAACACAATGTCGAGCGCATCGCCCTCGTTAACATCAATCATACGCCTCTCCCACAGGTCATCCGGGACATACGTCTCATTGAGAGACAGATGCGCGACCGGTTCCTGTCGTCCACGCAAGGCTCGTGCCAAATGCAGCGTTAACGCCGCCGGTACGATTGCGCGGAGTTTGGCGTAAAAGGGCGGGCCTTGTCGCCCCCAAAAAAGAAAAGAGCCGCTGGAAGCGGCTCTGAGAGTTAACAGGGAGGCGTCAAACAGAGTGGACAGGAGCCACTCGATATCCAGGAAGACTGGATAGGTCTTGTTTACCCAACAGGCCTTAAGGAAAGGTTAACAAGAGATGACCGGCGGTGGACCAAAACGCCAACGTTTCGCCGGAAGCCCGTGGCTGGCGCGTCAGATCTTGAACACGCTGTCAGCGGTGGCGCGGCTCGACGACCGCTTGTCGATCGCCTGGCGCAGCCGGGCGATCTCCGCCTCGAGTTGGGCGATCCGGTCGGTGAGATCGTCGACCGACAGCCGGTCGAGATCCATGCCGATCTCATGCGCCTCGACGGCGGCCCGGCCGCCGCGCGCCTGATCGTCATCGCTCATGACCGCCTGACCTCCCCTCGATCTTACCAACAGCGCCCGTCACGGGCATCACCCCCATTGATGCATGACGGCGCAAGGGAGAAAATCCCCCCCGCCGGGACGACAAGCATGATTAACGCTTTTGTCACGGAAAATGCACATACCAGAAACGTACTATCAGGAAAGCCCACCTCATGACCACTCAGCACCCTGCCCTGCCCGACACGATGACCGCGATCGCCATCAGCGAGCCGGGCGGTCCGGAAGTGCTGCTGCCCGAAACCCGCCCCCTGCCGGTGCCCGGCCCCGAAGAGATCCTGATCCAGGTGATGGCGGCCGGCGTCAACCGGCCCGACGTGCTGCAGCGCGCCGGCGCCTACCCGCCGCCACCCGGCGCCTCTGACCTGCCCGGCCTCGAAGTCGCCGGCACGGTGGTCGCAACCGGCGACAAGGTCACCGGCTGGACCGTCGGCGACAAGGTGATGAGCCTCGTCTCGGGTGGCGGCTATGCCGAATACTGCCTCGCGGACCACGGTGTCGCGCTGCCGATCCCGGAAGGCTGCGACATGGTCCGGGCCGCCGCGATCCCCGAAACCTTCTTCACCGTCTGGCACAACGTGTTCGAGCGCGGCGCGCTTCAGCCCGGCGAATGGCTTCTGGTGCATGGCGGCTCGAGCGGCATCGGCACCACCGCGATCCAGCTCGCCAAGGCGTTCGGCAGCCATGTCATCGTCACCGCCGGCTCGGACGACAAATGCGCCGCCTGCCGCGATCTCGGCGCCGATGTGGCGATCAACTATCGCAGCGAGGACTTCGTCCAGGCGACCAAGGCCGCGACGGGAAAACGCGGCGCCGACGTCATCCTCGACATGGTCGGCGGCGATTACATCCCGCGCAACCATCAGGCCGCCGCCGAGGATGGCCGCATCGTGCAGATCGCCTTTTTGCGCGGATCGAGCGTCGAGGTCGACTTCACCAAGTTGATGATCAAGCGGCTGACCCATACCGGCTCGACGCTCAGGCCGCGCAGCACCGAGTTCAAGCGCCGGGTGGCGGGCATTCTGCGCGATAGGGTTCTGCCGCTGATCGCCGCCGGGTCGATTGGCCCGGTCATGGATCGGGGCTTCGCGCTGACCGAGGCGGCCGCCGCCCATGCCCGCATGGAAACCAGCGAGCATATCGGCAAGATCGTCCTGGAGGTGGCGTAAGCGGCATGCTGGCGCAGATCGTCATCGGCTCGATCGTCACCCTGGTGACCATTCTGATGGCGGCCGGGCTCGGCGGGGTGACGATCGCCGCGCTCGATCTGCAGAAGGACTGGCTGGTGCGCCGGCCGCATGCGCCGAAACTCGTCATGACCCTGCTGGTCGCGCTCGGCGTGATCCTCTTGTCCAATCTGATCTCGGTCATGGCCTGGGCCGGCCTGTTTCTCGCCGTGCGCGCCTTCCCGGATGTCGAAACGGCGATCTATTTCGCCCTCGTCACCGTGACGACGCTCGGCTTCGGCGATATCCTGATGATCAAGCCGTGGCGCCTCCTGGCGGGCTTCGCGGCCGCCAACGGCCTGCTGCTGTTCGGCTTCTACACCGCCTTCATCGTCGAGATCCTGCGCCGTATCCATCATATCCAGCACGCCATCTTCGACGAACAGCAGGTCAGCTGATCCGTCCCAAACCGCCTCCGACGGGACGATCCGTCCCCGGCGGAACGCTTCGCCCTCGGCGGCATGCTTCACCCCTAACAGAAAGGCCTCCCGATGACGCCCGTCTCCCGCCGCGGCATGATCTCCGCGCCCCAGCCCGAAGCCGTCGAGGCCGGTCTCGACATCCTGGCGTCGGGCGGCAACGCGGTCGACGCGGCGATCGGCTGCGCGCTGGTTCAGACCGCCGTCGACCCGCAGATGTGCGGCATCGCCGGCTTCGGCACGTTCCATGTCTATATGCCCGCCGGCCCCGGCGTTGGCGGGGATCCGGTGCATGTGACGCTCGACTTTCACGGCCGCGCCCCGCTCTCGACGACGCCCGGCATGTGGGAAGACCTGATCGAACGGGAGACCGACGACGGCTGGGGCTTCATCCTGAAGGGCAGGGTCAACGAGCTCGGCTATGGCGCGATCACCACCCCGCGCACGCTGTGGGCGTTCGACACGGCCCTCGAACGCTTCGGCACGCGGCGCCTGGCCGACCTCCTGCAGCCGGCGATCGCCTATTGCGAAGACGGCTTCAAGATCCGCCCCCATGTTCGCCAGTTCTGGGACTATCCGGCGATGGCCGGGCGACTGCCCAATATCGGCGTCGTCTCGGACCTGCCGGCGACCCGCGAGATCTATTGCGATGCCGACGGCGGCGTGAAGCGGGTCGGCGATCTTCTGGTCAATGCCGATATGGGGCGCACCTACCGCGCCATCGCCGAGGACGGCATCGACAGCTTCTATCGCGGCGCCATCGCCGACCGCATCACCGCCGACATGACCGCCCATGGCGGCATGATCACCCGCGCCGACCTGGAAACCTGCGCGCCCGAGGAGAACCCGCCGCTCTGGGGCAGCTATCGCGGCTATGACATCGCGACGAACCAGCCACCCGGCGGCGGCATCCAGCTTGTCGAGATGCTGAACATCCTCGAAAATTTCGACCTCGCGGCGCTCGGCCACAATTCGCCTGACTATATCCGCGTCGTGGCGGAAGCGATGAAGACCGCCACCCGGGACAAGGACGCCCATGTCGGGGATCCGCGCTTCGTCGACGTGCCGCTCGCCCGGCTGACCTCGAAGGACTACGCCCGCGACGAGGCGGAGCGCATCAGGCGCGGCGACCGGACCGACGTGCCCCGGTTCAATTCGGGCGGCACCGAAAGCCGCAACACGACGCAGGTGTCCGTGGTCGACGGCGCCGGCAATTGCGTCACCATGACCCATACGCTGGGCCAACCCTCCGGCGTCGTCACCGACGGGCTCGGGTTCATGTATAACGGCGCGATGGCGGTGTTCGACCCCCGCCCCGGCCGCGCCGGCTCGCTGGCGCCCGGCAAGGCGCGCTTTTCGGCGCTGTCGCCGACCATCGTCTTCAAGGACGGCAAGCCGGTTCTGGTGCTTGGCGCGCCGGGCGCGACCTATATCACCATGGGCAATCTCCAGGTCATGCTGAACGTGCTCGATTTCGGCATGACGGCACAGGAGGCCGTGGCCGCGGCGCGGTTCGCCGCCGTGTCGACCACGATCGAACTGACCAACCGCATTCTCCGCCGCACCGAGCGCGAGCTGACTGGTATGGGCTATCCGGTTTTCCGCCATGCCGAGAGCAATAAATTCGCCTGGGTGCATGCGATCCGGATCGCGCCCGATGGCACGCTCGACGGCGGCGCGGATCCCGCGACCGACGGCATGGCGCTCGGCCTCTAGACCTTACTGAGTCACAGGAAGTCGGACATGTCGGCCGGCGGCGCACGCATTGCGTTTTGCCGCGAGTCTCTTTATATCGGTTGCATTCCCCGACAATCGACGGAGAGACCTGCCCCGCCGGGCGCGCCTTATGTGGCGAGACGGCGCGGCGCACGGAGGAGACGTAATCCATGGCCAATCCGCCGCAGCAGCTTCTGATGCCCAAGGCGACCGCCGTCTGGCTGGTCGAGAACACCGCGCTGACCTTCAAGCAGATCGCCGATTTCTGCCAGCTGCACGAGCTCGAAGTGCAGGCGATCGCCGACGACGAGGCCGATCGCGGCATGAAGGGCCTGAACCCGGTCACCTCGGGCCAGCTGACCAAGGAAGAGCTGGATCTCGGCCAGGCCAATCCCGATCACAAGCTGAAGCTGGCGCCACCGAAAGTCGTCCTGCCGCAGACCAAGAAGACCAAGCGCGGCCCGCGCTACACGCCCGTGTCGCGCCGGCAGGACCGGCCGAACGCCATTCTGTGGCTGGTGCGCAACCATCCCGAACTCAAGGACGCGCAGATCATCCGGCTGGTCGGCACCACCAAGCACACGATCACCCAGATCCGCGAGCGCACCCATTGGAACGCCGCCAATCTGACGCCGATGGACCCGGTCAGCCTCGGCCTGTGCTCGCAGCTCGAACTCGACATGGAAGTGACCAAGGCGGCCAAGAACCTGCCGGCGCAGCCCGAGGTCGAAGGCCCGACGCTGTTGTCGCCGGAAGAGACCACGGCACCGGAAACCGCCGAGGCCGTGTTCTCGGAAACGCCCGCGGAACCGGAACCGGTGGAAGAGGAGATCGACCCCGACGCCGTGTTCGCCAAGCTGAAGACACTGAAGCTCGACAGCGACGACTGACGCGTCGCCGATCGCCTGGATCGCACGGTATCCTGGGACGTATCCGGTGAACCCTGGCTCACCGGATATGCCCTAACCCATTGATTTTACGCGATTCTGGACGCGAAACCGGTTCCCACTTTCGCTGGAATTGCCCTAGTCGACGACGGGCACCGTGTAGTTGAGCCCGAGCCGGCCGCCATCGGCATAGATCGTCTCGCCGGTGACATAGCTCGCCTCATCGGAGGCCAGGAAGGCGGCTATGGCCGCGATCTCCGACGGATTGCCCATGCGACCAAGCGGTGTCCGCGACAGGATCTTGCCGCGCGCCTCGGGATCGGCGTTCACCGCTTCGAGCATTTCGGTCAGGATCGATCCGGGCCCGATGGCGTTCACCCGGATGCCGTGCGGCGCGAGGCCAAGCGCCATCACCTTGGTGAGCTGGTTCATGCCCCCCTTCGACACGCAATAGGGCACCTGGGTCGGGATCGCCAGCTGGGCGTTGACCGAGCTCATATTGATGATCGCGCCCGGCGCCCGGCCGTCCTCGATCTGGGCGACCATGCGCTTGGCGGCGACCTGGCCGACCAGGAAGGCACCCTTGAGATTGACGCGCAGGACGCGGTCGAAATCGTCCTCCTCGATCTCCAGGAAGCCGGCGTTATGGACGATGCCGGCATTGTTGACGACCACGTCCACCGCGCCGAACCGATCGACGGTGCCGGTGATCAGATTGCGTACGTCGAGCCGTTCGCCGACATCGCAGGCGATGAATTCCGCCGCGCCGCCGCGATCGGCGATGTGGTCGACGACGGCCTGCGCCTCATCGGCGACGTCGGCGACGACGACGCTGGCGCCGTCCTGGGCGAAACGCTCGGCAATGGCGCGGCCGATCCCGCGCGCAGCCCCCGTCACGATGGCAACCTTGCCGTCCAAAGCCATTCGATCCCCCTGTTTCATCCGGTGGAGGCGGATGCTGGCCGGCCCCGCCCCCGGGGTCAACTATCGATAGGATGAATTGACCCGATGTGATGAAACCGTCCGCTGTCCGTCGTCGCCGGCCCCGCAATCAATGCATTGGCGTCATGCACAATCCGGCAAAACGCGAAATGGGCTTGGCGGCAACGCTTGATGCGGCGAAGACTGGTCGGACACATGGAAAGGAACGCCATGGCCCGGCTCGGCCCGATCTTCTGGTTGATCTTGTTCGGTTCGTTCTGGGGCCTAACAATCCCGCTGACCAAGATCGCCATGTCGACCGGCTACCGGCCGATCGGGCTGATCTTCTGGCAGCAGATCGTCGTCGCTATCGTGCTGCTCGCGCTGTTGCTTGCGCTCGGCAGGTTTCGAGCCTTGCGCCCACGTCTCAAGCATCTCGATCTCTATATCGGCATCGCGCTGATCGGCACGGTCATTCCGAACAATTTCTCCTATCTCGCGGCCGCCAACCTGCCGGCGGGCATCGTCGGCATCGCCATTGCCACGGTGCCGATGTTCGCGCTCCTGATCGCTCTGGGCTTGCGCGACGAAAGGCTCGAACCGCGCCGGCTTCTCGGCATCCTGCTCGGCGCGTCAGCCGTCGTGCTGCTGATCGGGCCGGAGGCCAGCCTGCCGGAGCCGGGGCTCGCCATCTTCGTGTTCATCGCGCTCGTCGCGCCGTTCTGCTACGGGCTCGAGGCGAACTATCTGGCGCGCCGCGCCCCGCCCGGCCTCGATCCCATGGTGGCGCTGTTCTGGTCCTCGATCGTCGGCGCCACGATGACCGCGCCGATGGCCTTCTTCACCGGTAACTGGGTCGATCTGACGGCCGGCCAGTCTGGCGTCGAATGGGCCGTCGTCGTCGTCGGCTTCTGCCAGGCGGTGGCCTATTCGGGTTACATCTGGCTGGTGCGCTGGGCGGGTGCGGTGTTCACCAGCCAGATCTCCTATGTCGTCACCATCATGACCGTATTGCTCAGTGCCTTCCTGCTCGGCGAACGCTATGCCGGCTGGGTGTGGCTGGCGCTCGTGCTCATGCTGGTCGGGCTTGCCTTGGTGCGGCCGAACAAGGCACGCCGGCGCAGCGAACCCGCCGACGCGCCGGCGCCGTGACGACCGCCCTGCAGCGCTTGTGGTCAAGGCGCTTTCGGACGCGAAACCGGAAACCACTTTCGCTGAAAGCGACCGGTCCTTTCTGGCGCGCTTTCGAACGCGAAACCGGAGACCACTTTCGCTGAAAGCGCTTTAACGCGCCTTGGCCACGCCCTTTTCGCGCAGGGCAGCGCCGATCTCGTCGAGGATCGCCGGGTCGTCGATCGTCGCCGGCATCTTGTAGTCCTCGCCATCGGCGATCTGGCGCATGGTGGCGCGCAGGATCTTGCCGGACCGGGTCTTGGGCAGCCGGTTGACCGTGATCGCGATCTTGAAGGCCGCGACCGGGCCGATCTGTTCGCGCACCAGGGCGACGAGGTCGCGCTCGATATCCCCGTGCGGCCGGTCGACGCCGGCCTTCAGCACGACGAAGCCGCACGGCACCTGCCCCTTCATGGCGTCGGCGATGCCGACCACGGCGCATTCGGCGACATCCGCATGCGAGGCCAGAACCTCCTCCATGCCGCCGGTCGACAGCCTGTGGCCCGCGACATTGATGATGTCGTCGGTCCTGGCCATGATGTAGAGATAGCCGTCGTCATCGCGATAACCGGCATCCGAGGTCGAATAATAGCCGGGAAACTCCTCGAGATAGCTCGCCCGGAACCGGGCATCGTTGCCCCACAGCGTCGGCAGGCAGGAGGGCGGCAACGGCAGCTTCACGCAGATCGTGCCCATCTCGCCCGCCGGCACCTCCTTGTGGTCGGGGCCGAGGATATGGATCTCGTAGCCCGGCATCGGCACGGTCGGCGAGCCGTATTTCACCGGCAGCATGCCGAGCCCCACTGGATTGCCGGCAATGGTCCAGCCGGTCTCGGTCTGCCACCAATGGTCGATGACCGGCACGCCGAGGATGTTTTCCGCCCATTTGATGGTGTCGGGATCGGCCCGCTCGCCGGCGAGAAACAGCGTGCGCATGCCCGACACGTCATACTGCTTCAGGCATTCCGCCGCGGGATCTTCTTTCTTAATGGCGCGGAAGGCGGTCGGCGCGGTGAACAGCGCAGCGACATTGTGTTCCGAGATCACCCGCCAGAAGGCGCCGGCATCGGGCGTGCCGACCGGCTTGCCCTCATACAGCACCGTCGTGCAGCCATGCAGGAGCGGCGCATAGACGATATAGGAATGGCCGACCACCCAACCGACATCCGACGCCGCCCAGAACACTTCGCCCGGCTCGATGCCATACATCGCCGACATCGACCATTTCAGCGCCACCATGTGACCGCCATTGTCGCGCACCACGCCCTTGGGCTGGCCGGTCGTGCCCGAGGTGTAGAGCACATAGAGCGGATCGGTGGCGGCGACTTCGGCGCAGGCCCCCCGCATGCCTTGGGTCTCGGCCTCGGCGATCGCCGTCGCCCAGTCATGGTCGCGCCCCTCGACGAGATCGGCTTCGAGCATGTCGCGCTGCAGGACGACGCAGGCCTCGGGCTTGTGATCGGCCATGTCGATGGCGCCGTCGAGCAGCGGCTTGTAGGCGACGACGCGACCGGGCTCGATGCCACAAGAAGCCGACAGGATGAGCTTGGGCTTGGCGTCGTCGATGCGGGTCGCCAGCTCATGCGCGGCGAACCCGCCGAAGACCACCGAATGGATCGCGCCGATGCGCGCGCAGGCCAGCATGGCGATGGCGGCTTCGGGGATCATCGGCATGTAGATAATCACCCGGTCGCCCTTGGTTACGCCGAGCCGGATCAGGACGCCACCGAGGATCGCCACGCGGTCGGTCAGTTCGGCATAGGTGAAATGGCGTTGGGTCTTGGTGACCGGCGAATCGTAGATCAGCGCGGTCTGGTCGCCACGGCCGCGCTCGACATGCCGGTCGAGGCAGTTATAGGCCGTATTGCAGGTGGCGCCGGCGAACCAGCGGCCATAGACGCCCTGATCGGCATCGAACACCTTGGTCCAGGGGCGCATCCAGTCGATCTCGCGCGCGGCATTGGCCCAGAACCCATCCGGATCCGCCTGCCAGGCCTCGTAAATCTTGTGATAGCTGCTCTCGGGCATGCCCCCGACCCTCCCTTCGGTCTGTTTGCCGGCAGGGATATCACATTGACCGGCGCGACGGCGCTTTGATCGGTGTCAGCCTGTAGATTTCCGGAAGCGGTCGGCGCCGGGACGAACCGAAACGGGCGCGCCACGGCACGCCCGTTCCCCGTTTGCGCGCCGAACGCCCGCTATCTCGGCTCGCTCATCAGCCCCTTGATGATGGCGTAACAGGCCAGAAGCAGCACGATGGTGAAGGGAAAGCCCGTCGACACCGCCATGGCCTGGAGCGCCGCGAGGCCACCGCCGAGCAGGAGCGCGATCGCCACCAGCCCCTCGAAGGTGCACCAGAAGATGCGCTGCGGCAGCGGCGCGTTGACCTTGCCGCCGGCGGTGATGGTGTCGATGACCAGCGAGCCCGAATCCGACGATGTCACGAAGAAGACGATGACGAGCAGGATCGCGATCGCCGAGGTGACCGCCGCCAGCGGGAACTCGGCCAGCATGATGAACAGCTTGAAGTCGGGGTGCGCATTGGCCACGCCCATGAAGCCGTCATTGATGATCTGGCTCACCGCCGTGCCGCCGAAGGCCGTCATCCACAACACGCAGACGGTCGACGGGATCAGCAGCACGCAGATGATGAACTCGCGCACCGTGCGTCCGCGCGACACGCGCGCGATGAACATGCCGACGAAGGGCGACCAGGAGATCCACCAGGCCCAGTAGAACGCCGTCCAGCCCTGGCTGAAATTGGCGTCCTCGCGGCCGAACGGCATGGACAGCGCCGGCAGGTTCGTCAGATAGGCGCCCATCGAGGTGAAGAAGCCGGTCAGGATGCCGACGGTCGGCCCGACGACGATGATGAACAGCAGCAACAGCGCCGCCATCGTCATGTTGAACTCGCTGAGCCGCTTCACGCCCGCATCCATGCCGGCGATGACCGAGACCAGCGCGACAGCGGTGATGCCGATGATCAGAAGCACGCGCGAGGTGTCATTGTTGGGAAAGCCGTAGAGATATTCGAGCCCGGCGCTGGCCTGCTGGGCGCCAAAGCCGAGCGAGGTGGCGAGCCCGAACACGGTGGCGAAGACGGCCAGCGTGTCGATGACATGGCCGGTCCAGCCCCAGACCCGTTCGCCGAAGATCGGATAGAACACCGAGCGGATGGTGAGCGGCAGGCCCTTGTTGTAGGAGAAAAGCGCCAACGACAGCGCGACGATGGCGTAGATCGCCCAAGGATGCAGTCCCCAGTGGAAGATCGTCGCGGCCATGCCGAGATCGCGCGCGGCGAGTTGGTCGCCCCCTGCCCCGCCAAGCGGCGCCCAGTCAGTGCGCACCCCGTCCTCGACGGTCGTGCCGCCGACCGAGGAGTTGAAATGCGAGATCGGCTCGGAAACGCCGAAATACATCAGCCCGATGCCCATGCCGGCGGCGAACAGCATGGCGAACCAGCCGGGATAGCCGTAATCGGGCTTGGCGTCCTTGCCACCGAGCCGCACCTTGCCGAGCGGCGAGACGATGAGGAACAGGCATAACAGGACGAAGATGTTGGCCGCCGACAGGAAGAACCAGTCGAGCGTCGAGGTCAGCCAGTTCCGGAGATCGGTGAACAGCGGCCCGGTCTGTTCCTGAAAGGCCAGCGTCAGGAAAGTGAAGGCGACGATGGTCAGGCCGGAAATGACGAAGACCGGATTGTGGATGTCGAGACCGAAGGGACCGATCTGGGTGCGGATATTGTCCTGGCCGACGGTGTAGTCGGTATCGATCGGATTGGCGTGCCCATCGGCGGGCCTGCCGGCATCGCCGGTCGCTTGATCGGTCATGATTGCTCCTCCCTGGAGACTGTCCTTGAGATCGTCCTGTCCTCGGCGTCTCGGCGCGCGACGCGGATGGACCATCGACCTCTCGCGTCGGCGCCTAGCGAACGACGAAGACGGAGACCGCCGAATGGGAGGCGACATAGCCCGCATTCGACGCGAAGACGTATTCGGCGAGGCCCGGCACATGCGAGGCCATGATGACCAGATCCGCGTCGGTCTCGCCCACCGCGCGCAACAGGATGCCGTCGAGATCGACGGCCGGATCATGGCTGAGATAGGCATGCGCCGTCGCGGTGATGCCGCGCTTGTCGGCCTCGGCCGCGGCGAAGGCTGTCAGCTTGGCCTCGAACTCGGCCGGATTATGGGCCCGCTCGCTGGGCGCCGATTCCGTGACCCCGACATAGGCGACGGGGATATCGTAATGCCTGGCGAGATCGCCCGCCGTGGCCAGCGCCTTTTCCAGGCGCTCGACATGGGCGAGATCCACCGGAACCATGATCTGTCGATACACCGCGGCACCTCCCTTCGTGCTGATGCGGGGTCCGTCCGTTGTCTATCGGGCTTGTTGTCCGCCACACCCCTTGCCCAATAGGGTTGCAGAGGCAGGCACAGGTGTTTCCCACGAGGCGCAGGGAATTGTCGCCAATGCGTCACATGGCGGCCTGTTTTCGGCGCGGGGGAGACAACGCGACCGCCGGCTTTCCCGATCGCCGGCGGCGTCATAGACTGCCCGCCGCGACAATCCGAGAGGGTCTCATGCGCAAGATCGGCGCGTTGATTTTTCCAGGCTTCGAGCTTTTGGACGTCTTCGGCCCGATGGAGATGTTCGGCATGCTTGGCGACAGGTTCGAGCTTCGTCTGGTGGCCGAGGCGGCGGGGCCCGTCGAGAGCAGCCAGCGCCTCGCGGCGCATGCCGACACGGCGATCCATGACGCATCCGATTACGACATCCTGTTCGTTCCGGGCGGTGCCGGCACGCGCCGCGAGGTGTCCAATCGCGCGCTTGTGGACTGGATCGCCGACGCCTCCGGCAAGGCAGAATTCACCTTGAGCGTCTGCACCGGCAGCGCGCTCCTGGCCAAGGCCGGCGTTCTGGACGACCGCCGGGCCACCACGAACAAGAGGGCGTTTTCCTGGGTCATGTCCCAGGGGCCGCGTGTCGATTGGGTCCGGCAGGCCAGATGGGTCGAGGACGGACCGTTCCTCACCTCGTCCGGCGTCTCGGCGGGCATGGACATGGCGCTCGGCGCGATCGCCCTGATGCACGGCACCGGCACCGCCGAAGACGTCGCCATGAAGGCCGAATACACCTGGCATCGCGACAAGCAGGATGACCCCTTCGCCGCGCTGCACGGTCTCGTGTGACGCCGTCAGCCCGACGGCAGGGTCAGGTCATGCGCGCGCAGGACCGCGTCGATACGCGCCGCGTCGCGGACCACCGTGTCATAGATCCAGCGATAGATGTCGATGCGCCCGATGACCGCCATCGCGTCCTGCCGCCCGAGATAGTGTTCCAAGGCGCGCCATTCCAGAAAGCAGATGACGAGATGGAGATAGGTGCTCTCCGCGCTGCGCGCGCCGGCCGTGCCGCCGACGGGTACCTTGAGATAGGTCGCGCGCAAATCCGCGATCGCCGCATCGGCCTGTTCGGGGCGCGCCGCGACATACCAGTGCAATTGCTCATGGATGAACACGGCGAGCTGACGCGGATCGTCGTCGAGATGGCGCGTGTTCAGCGTCAGGACAGGATGGCTGTGCGGCACGACCCCGCTCTCGATGCGCACCCGCCGCGTGACGATGATCCCATCGAGATCATGGGCGCCGAGCAGCCGCCACAACTGTGCCTCGGCGGCCCGTTCGCGCGGCGCGCCGGTCGCGAGCTCGATCTCGATCTCTATCGACGTCATCGGCACGCCGCCTCCCTTGCCATGCAACGCCCCGGGGTCGCGACAGGTTTCGGCCACAAGGGACGACGCGCCCGATCCCAGCACGACATCCGGGTGCCGACCAGCCCGTGATATCTTCCATGCGGCCATGTCGGCTTGTGGATCGGCGTCAACGCAAGCCTCCCGTGATTGGCTGATACGAGCCCGTCTTTCGCGGTCAGGGGCTGACGGGGGCCGACAAGCGGTATATCCTCGCGCCCGGCATATCTCAGTCGAAGGCTCTCTACTTTGCCGTCGTAATCACCGGTCTCGAACAGCATCACCCTTGAAACGCGCCGTGTCTCGCAACGCGGCGCGCCCTGAGCTTCGTCGGGTGAGCGGCGTGAGACCGGTTTGGCGTTTCGATATGCCATTTCGTGAGTACTCCGGTCTCGCGTTACCCCCGACATGAGCCATTCCGCACCCTCTAGAGGTGATCTCAGCCGCTGTCTCGGCGCATCTCCGACCGGAGAGCCGAAACGGCAATGTCTGACATATTTCGCGTCCAATGGACGCTCACCCCCATCCACGCGCCCGTCCCGTGGCGCCATTGCGCGACATGCGGAACGACCAAACCCTTCAGATCGAGCGGCAAGGTGCGATTGAACGCCAATGGGCGACGCCTCGATGCATGGCTGATCTATCGCTGCGCCGATTGCGACAGGACATGGCTGCGGCCGCTTCTGGAACGCGCGGCCGTGGATCAGGTTCCGCCCAAGGACCTGGACGCCATGCACCACAGCGACCCGGCCTGGGTGCGTCGGCAGGAATTCGATATCGCGGCCCTCGGCCGACATACCGGGAAGATAACGCATGGAGATGCCCTCGGCGTTGTCAAACCCGACCGCCGGGTGATCGACGATCCGCCGCGGGCGATCGAATTGAAGCTGGCCGTGCCGATCGCAACGGATCTGCGGCTCGATCGGTTCCTGGCGCGGGAACTCCCGGTCTCGCGCGGCCGGCTCAAGGCCGCCCATGCCCAGGGCGATCTCGTGGTCCATGCAGCCGATGGCAGCACCAGCCTGCGCCGGAAGATCACGGCCGATCTGACGGTCACGCTGTTCGCCAACGGTTTTTCGGACAACATATTCCGCCGGATCCGGGAGGCGGTTTTGACGTAGTATCGTGTCGATCGCACCCGATCCCATCCTGACGTCCGGGTGAACAACAGTCCGTGACATCTCCCATGCGGCCGGCGCCTATCGGCGCGGCCGGCGACGGGCTATGACCCGGGCATGATCACCGATCCGGCCTTCTACTATCTCGCGGTGCCCGCCGTGATCCTGTTCGGCCTGTCGAAGTCAGGGCTCGGCGCGGCACTCGGCATTCCCGCCGTGCCGCTGATGGCGCTGCATGTGCCGCCGCTCCAGGCGGCCGCCATCATGCTGCCGATCATCATCACCATGGACGCGGTCGCGGTGGCCGTCTATCGCCGCGATTTCGATGCGCGCACGCTATGGGTCGTCATCCCGGCGGGCATCGCGGGCGTCGCCATCGGCTGGTTCGCCGCGGCCCTGATCACCGATGCCCATATCCGGCTGATCATCGGCGTCATCGCGGTGTCCTTCGCGCTGTCCTACTGGTTCGGCGGCGGCGCGACCGCCCATCCGAAGCCGCACAACCCGGCCAAGGGCGGCTTCTGGGGCACGGTGGCGGGGTTCACGAGCTTCGTCAGCCATTCCGGCGGCGTGCCGCTTCAGATGTATATCCTGCCGCGGAAATTCGTGCCCCGCGTTCTGGTGGCGACCAGCGTGATGTTCTTCGCCATCATCAATCTGGTGAAGCTCGTCCCCTATGCCGCGCTTGGCCATTTCGGCCGCGAAAGCCTGATGACGGCGCTCGTCCTCGCTCCGCTGGCACCGGTCTCGATCCTGGTCGGCGCCTGGCTCGTCAAGCGCATCCCGATGGGTCCGTTCTACCAGATCACCTATGCCTGCGTCCTGATCGTCGGGCTGAAGATGCTGTGGGACGGGACGACGGCGTTCCTCTAACCGTTCGCCACGCCAGGACAATCGTCCTAGCGTGCCGTTGCCGGGCGATTGCCGTCCGGCCCGCCAGCCGCTAGCTTCTACGATCCCAACGACAACGCCTTCCGGAGGATCCCCGCCCCATGAGCGCCCGCTCGCCCCGCGACCCGTCGCCCTATGACATCGGCCTCGACAAGACGCCCGCCAATTTCCAACCGCTTACCCCGCTCACCTTCCTCGAACGCTCAGCCAGCGTCTTCCCTGATCACATCGCGATCGTCCATGGCAAGGCGCGGACTCGCTACCGCGATTTCTATGCCCGCGCGCGCAAGCTAGGTTCGGCGCTCGCCAAGCGCGGCATCGGCAGGGGCGACACCGTCTCGGTCATGCTGTCGAACACGCCGGCGATGCTCGAATGCCATTACGGCGTGCCGATGACCAAGGGCGTTCTAAACACGCTGAACACAAGGCTCGATGCCGCCATCATCGCCTTTTCGCTCGATCACGCAGAAACCAAGATCCTGATCGTCGACCGTGAATTCTCGGCCACCGTCAAACAGGCGCTGAGCCTGTGCGAGAGCAAGCCGCTGGTCATCGACTATGACGATCCGGAGTTCCCGCAGGACGGCGCCCCGGTCGGCGAGATCGACTACGAGGCCTTCCTCGCCGAGGGCGATGCCGACTATGCCTGGCACATGCCCGACGACGAATGGGACGCGATCAGCCTGAACTACACCTCGGGCACCACGGGCAATCCGAAGGGTGTCGTCTATCACCATCGCGGCGCCGCCCTCCTGGCCCAGGGCAACGTCATCACCGCGGCGATGAAGAAGCATCCGGTCTACTTGTGGACGCTGCCGATGTTCCACTGCAATGGCTGGTGCTTTCCGTGGACCATCTCGGTCGTCGCCGGCACCCATGTCTGCCTGCGCTGGGTGCGGCCCGAGGCCATGTGGGACGCCTTCGCGACCCATGGCGTGACCCATCTCTGCGGCGCGCCGATCGTCATGTCGACGATCCTCAACGCCGGCCCTGGCGACAAACGCGCGCTCGACCACATGATCGAATTCTTCACCGCCGCCGCCCCGCCGCCGGAAGCGGTGCTGGCGGCGATGGCCGAGAACGGCTTCAACGTCACCCATCTCTACGGGCTGACCGAAACCTACGGTCCGGCGGTGGTCAATGACTGGAAGGCGGAATGGGACGCGCTCGACGGCCCTCAGCGGGCAGCCATGAAGGCGCGGCAGGGCGTGCGCTATGCGGCGCTCGACGGGCTCAGCGTGAAGAACCCCGAGACCATGCAGAACGTGCCGCCCGACGGCGAGACCCTCGGCGAGGTCATGTTCCAGGGCAATGTGGTGATGAAGGGCTATCTGAAGAACCAGGAGGCGACGCAGGCCGCCTTCGCCGGCGGCTGGTTCCATTCCGGCGATCTCGGCGTCATGCATCCCGACGGCTATATCCAGCTCAAGGACCGGTCCAAGGACATCATCATCTCGGGCGGCGAGAACATCTCCTCGATCGAGGTCGAGGACGCGCTCTACAAGCATCCCGCCGTCGCGGCCTGCGGCGTGGTCGCCAAGGAAGACCCGAAATGGGGCGAGACGCCCTGCGCCTTCATCGAATTGCGTCCTGGCGAAAGCGTTGGCGCCGAGGATATCGTCGCCTGGTGCCGCGATCATCTGGCCCATTACAAGGTGCCGCGCCATGTGATCTTCGCCGAGATCCCGAAGACCTCGACCGGCAAGATCCAGAAGTTCAAGCTGCGCGACATGGCCAAGGCGGTGTGACCGGCAGGCCGAGGCCGCTAGCGTCACTCGCTGAGAAGGTTCTCGATCTGGTCGAGCGTCGTCTTCTGTTCGGCGCCGGTGTTGGTCACCCGGATCATCAGGACCAGCCCGCCGACTTCGCCGGATGCCAGCCGCCAGGGAAACACGGTCGATCCGGCCGCCGGAGACCGGCTGTCGGCACGGGTCCGCAGCGTTTCGTCGCGCCGGATGACCTTGCCGGCCATCGCCTCGGCGTGCTGCGCCTTCCATTCGTCGGGCACGCCGCTATTGACGACGTAATGCGACCTGCCGATCACCTCGTCGCGATTGGGCAACCGATGGTAGTCGAGCCATGACGGGCTGACGTCGAGATAGGCCATGTTGCGGTCGACGATCGCGATCGGCGCCGGCGAATTGCTGATCATCGAGCGGACCAACCGGGCGCGGCTCACCGACAGGTCATGGGCGTTCATGCGGTCGGTCACGTCGCGGAACAGGCCGTAGAGGGCGGTGGTGTTGCCGTCCGCGTCGACCGAGACGGCGGCGATCGACTGGACGAGCCGCTGGACCCCGTCGGGCCGGTTCAGCCGCATGACGAACTCATAGCCGATCTGCTGCAGGATCGCCTTCTTGACCAGCCAGGCGACGGACTTCGCGTCCTGCGCGTTGTAGAGACGTACCGCGGCTTCCAGATCGACCAGGCCGTCCTCCGGCTCGAGCCCGTGGATGCGGTAGACGCGGGGCGACCAGCGGGACTGCCCCGTCGCGACGTCGAGATGCCAGGAGCCGAAGCTTTCCGCATGCAGCGCCAGCTGCATCAGCCCCTTGGCATCGGCCATCAGGGGTTCGACATGGGGTTCGGCGGCCCCTAGGATGGTGGAGCCGACATGATGTTCGAATCTGTAGGTCTTCCGCGGTGTTCCCCGCATCATTGCCGACAACTCCCGTGCGCCGCTGGCGATCGCGCAATCTGGCAATCGCGCCTTGAACAACCCTTAATTCATTTCACCACATGAACCAGCCGATGTGCGACATTTTAGCCGATACCTACAATCAGGCATTGAAGCTTGAAAAAGCCGGCAAAGCAAATGATGCCGCCGCGCTTTATCGGGAGTTACTGGCGCTCGACCCCGAGGACAGGGTGGGCGCCAGCGTGCGGCTGGCCGCGCTCGGCGATGGGCAGGCGCCGGACAAAGCGCCGGACGCCTATGTGGCGCTCCTGTTCGACCAGACGGCCGAGCGTTTCGACGACATCCTCGTCGACCAGCTCGGCTATTCGGTGCCGCTGATCGTGCGCGACTGGCTGATGAAGGTCGCACCCGGCCCCTATCCGCGCCTGCTCGATCTCGGCTGCGGCACGGGGCTGTCGGGGGAAGCGCTGGCCGACATGACGACCCACCGCACCGGCGTCGACCTGTCGGAGAACATGTTGTCGGAAGCCCATGACAAGGACGCATATGACGACCTCTATATCGGCGAGGCGGCGGCGTTCCTGGCGGCCAGCGACGGCGAAAGCTGGGACCTGATCGTCGCCACCGACCTCCTGCCCTATATCGGCGCGGTCGACGATCTGTTCGCCGGCATCCGCCAGCGCCTCGCGCCCGACGGCCTCGTCGCGCTGTCGAGCGAAACCCAGCCCGAAAAGACGATGGATGGGCGCGACTATATGGTCGGCACGTTCCACCGCTTCGCCCATTCGGAGCGTTACATCCGCGCCAGATTGGCCGATCATGGTCTCGGCGTCGCGGTCATGGCCGACATCACCGTGCGCTACGAACAGGGCCAGCCGGTTCCCGGCCATCTGATCTTGGCACGGCGTGCGGACGACGTTACCGCCGGCTGAAGGGCCAGGCAGAGCCCTGTCCAGAGCCTTGAAGAGATGACGAGGAGGAACGACGAGATGACCGAGACGCCCCCGACCCTGTCACCGCCGGTGCCCGTCCTGCGCAGTTTCGACGAAAAGGCCGCGCTGGATTTCTACGTGGGCTATCTCGGCTTCCAGGAGCGCTGGCGGCATCGCTTCGAGCCTCAACTGCCGCTTTACATGGAACTCGCGCGCGACGGCCTCGTCCTGCATCTCAGCGAACATCACGGCGACGCCACGCCGGGCGCCCGCATCCGCGTCGAGGTGTCCGACATCGCCGCGTTGCATGCCGAGTTGAACGCCAAGAACTATGGCTTCGCGCGGCCGGGATTGGAGCGGGCGCCCTGGGGCGAACGCTTCATCGATGTCACCGATCCGTTTGGTAACCGGCTGACCTTCCACCAGCCGGATTAAGCTGTATCGACAGTCAGGAGCAACCTAGAGACGGGCACCTTTCTGCCGCTGGCGTGATGCCCTCGACACAGGGGATGCGCTACGCCGTCGCGACGCGTGGGCCCCGCGTGCGCCACAGGATCATCAGCATGATCGAGACATTGATCAGGTTCCAGGCGATGCCGTTCACGAAGGCCGCCTGATAGGACCCGGTCTGGTCGAAGATGTAGCCCGAGATCCAGCCGCCGAGCGCCATGCCGAGAACGGTGGCCATGACCACCAGGCCGACGCGCGCGCCGGCTTCCCGCGCCGGCAGGTATTCGCGCACGATGATGGCATAGGACGGCACGATGCCGCCCTGCGCCAGCCCGAAGAACAGCGAGACGAGATAGAGCGAGGCCAGCCCGTCGAAGGGGATGTAGAACATCAGCGCGAGGCACTGGCCGATCGAGCCGATGATCAGCGTCCAGACGCCACCGATACGGTCGGCCAGCCAGCCCGAGAACAGCCGCGACACGACACCGGCGGCCAGCATCAGCGACAGCATTTCCGCGCCCCGCGCCACCCCGAAGCCGAGATCGACGCAATAGGCCACGATATGGACCTGCGGCATGGCCATCGCCACGCAACAGGCGATGCCGGCGGCGAACAGCATCAGCGTCAGGACATTCGGCGGCAGGTCGATCCGCCGGGGCGGGTCATCGCGCAGTTCGGCTTCGCCCGGCACCCGGCCCTGGCGCGGCGTGACGGGCGGCAGATTGGCCCGGAGCAGAAGCGCCAGCGGGATCATGCCGACGAGACAGACCGCCGCGACGAAGAGATAGGCCGTGCGCCAGCCATCGGCCGCCATGAAAAGCTGCAGGATCGGCGGCCAGATGGCGCCGGCGAGATAGTTGCCGCTGGCGACCGCCGCCACCGCGATACCGCGGCGGCGCTCAAACCAGTGCGAGATATTGGCGATCAGCGGGCCGAAACAGGCTGACGTGCCGATACCGATCAACACGCCCTGAAACAGGGTGAACGCCATCAGCGACGGGCTGACGGCGGCGAGCGCGAAACCCGACGACAGCATCAGCGCGGCGATGACCAGTGGCCCGGCAATGCCGAACCGGTCGACCTGGCGGCCAATAACGAGATTGCCGAGCGCGAAGCCGATCATGGTCAGCGTATAGGGCAGCGCGGCGTCGGCGCGATCGACGCCGAACTCGGCCTGAACGGCGGGCAGGACGACGACCACCGACCACATGCCGACGCTGCCGATCGTGCCGAGCACGACGGACACGCCAAGCCGGATCCACGCCGGACGCCCGTCGATGGGGCTCGGCGCTCGGCGACCCAGCACATCCGCGTCAAGGCTCATTCGGACGCTTCCCCCCCTCGCGCACGACGGCACGGACGACGGCGCCCGGCCCTCGCCAGCATCGTCTGGCGCATCGCCCGTTGGCCGGCCGGTGCCGGGTTCTTATTGGGGGTCAGTCTAGCCGGTCGCGCCGCGAGCCGGCAGGCCAGCCGGAGCATGGCAGGTCTCGGCATGGCGCAATAGGCTGCCTTTAACTGGAAAAAGAGGTCGAGACGGGGCCGCGCCCGGTCGACAGGGCCTGATCGGAAAAGGGCGCTCGACCGCAATCGGGAGCGCCCTTGTCGATGTGTCGACTACCTGAGGGTCAATCGCCACAACCGCTTTACCGGCAATCAACCCTCAGCTGTGAGACGCGAATTGCGCGCCATTTCTTGCGCGTTCGCCGCCTCGCCTTGCGGCCTAATGTACCGCGCCGGAGTCCGCGCGTCGGTTTTCTATTCGATCCTTGAGCTTAAGCTTCTGCTTTTTCAACTCGGAGATACGCACGCCATCGATATAAGGTCGCGACATCTCGTCGGCGATCCGCTGCTCCAGCGACTTGTGCTGCGCGACCAGGTCTTCGATTTGCGTCTCCAATGCCATGTCAAGCCTCCTTCTCTGGACCGGCCCGACAGGGTTGTTGGCACAGGCCGTGCGGACAGCCTGTCGCCGCCGACGCCATCGGCGTCATGGGCCGATCTCGACCGGAACAGGGTGAGCCCTCGGTTCAGGCGCCGGGAACGGTTCCGCAAGCGCCTTGGGAAGGTTGTTCCGAACCTTGCAAGTTTGCCATGTATGAGGTCTTTTGTCGAACAAGCTACGGGGATAACCTAAGCTTCACGGGTTACTACGTATAAGCTGGCTAACCTTCTATCCGGCCGGCATGACCCACAGACGATGCGGAGCCCGTGGCACTGATTCATGAGCGAGAATGACGAAGCCGTATTGCGCCGCCTTCTGGCGGACCTGACGCTCGAACATCGCGATCTGGACGATGCGATCGACGCGCTGCATCAGGCGCCGGTGGTCGATACGCTCAGACTGCAGCGGCTGAAGAAGCGCAAGCTCCTGCTCAAGGACCGCATCGCCCATCTCGAAGACCAGCTGACGCCCGACATCATCGCCTGACGACGCGACCCGCGCCGGCTGTATCCTATCGACGGCTTGCCCGACCCGGCCTTTTCCGTATAGTTGCGGGCTTCCCGCGCAAGCCTCCGCCATCGGATGCCGGCGCGGGATTGCTGTTTTTCGGCCACCGTGAGCGACCGGCTCCGCGGAGAGAGGCCGAGTGAAGACGAGGTCGATCCGCATGACCCCCAACACGCCCGCCGTCGCCATCATCATGGGCAGCCAGTCGGACTGGTCGACCATGCGCCATGCCGCCGACACGCTGGATGATCTGGGGATCGCCCATGACGCACGGATCGTCTCGGCCCATCGCACGCCGGACCGGCTCTATGCGTTCGCCAAGGGCGCGCGCGGCGCGGGCTTCAAGGTGATCATCGCTGGCGCCGGCGGCGCGGCGCATCTGCCGGGCATGACGGCCTCGCTGACCGAGCTTCCCGTCTTCGGCGTGCCGGTCAAATCGAAGGCGCTGTCGGGACAGGACAGCCTGCTCTCGATCGTGCAGATGCCCGCCGGCATTCCCGTCGGCACGCTGGCCATCGGCCGCGCCGGCGCAGTCAATGCGGCGCTTCTGGCGGCCTCGGTCCTGGCGCTGTCGGATGACGGGCTCGCCGACCGCCTCGCCGACTGGCGCCAGCGCCAGACCGACAGCATCGCGCTGGTGCCCGACACCGCAGACGCCTGACGCGGATACCGGCCCGACGAACCGCCGGTCGATTGTGGCCGGGCCGGGCTTGCGCTAGACCATCCACCGTCTTCCGCCTCCCTTTCAGCGCCGGAGCGCGCCGTGATCTCCTTGACCCAGGCTTTGCCGCCCAACAGCGTGATCGGCATTCTCGGCGCCGGCCAGCTTGGCCGCATGCTGGCGCTCGCCGCCGCCGATCTCGGCTACCGGGTCTGCGTCTTCGCGCCTAAGGGCGACAACCCCGCCATCGATGTCGCCTGGCGCGCGGTCGAGGCCGACTATGATGACGCGGCCGCGCTGCGCGATTTCGCCGGCCTGTGCGACGTCGTCACCTATGAATTCGAGAATGTCCCGGCGGACACCGCCGACATCTTGAGCGGCCATGTCGCGCTGGCGCCCGATCCGGCCGTTCTGGCGACGACGCAGGACCGGCTTAGCGAGAAGCGCTTTCTCGACCAGGCGGGCATCGCGGTGGCGCCCTGGCGCCCCATCGACAGCGCTGCCGATCTCGACCAGGCGCGCCGGGAACTCGGCGCGGAGGCGATCCTGAAGACCCGGCGGCTCGGCTATGACGGCAAGGGGCAGGTCGCGCTGAGCGAAGCACTGACCTCACAGGCAGCGCTCGATAGGATCGGCGACGCCCCTTGCGTGCTCGAAGCGCGCATGCCGTTCCGCTGCGAGATCTCGGTGATCGCGGCGCGCGACCGGTTCGGCGGCTTCGCGGCCTATGATCCGGGCGAAAACCGCCATGAGAACCACATCCTGGCGACGACCACCGTGCCCGCCGCGCTCGACCCGGAACTCCGCGACAAGGCCATTACCATCGCCCGGCGGATCGCCGAGGCGTTCGGCTATGTCGGCGTGTTCGGCGTTGAATTCTTCGTCCTGCCGGGGCCGAACGGCGACAGCTTGTGCGTCAACGAGATCGCGCCGAGGGTGCACAATTCCGGCCACTGGACCCAGGCCGCCTGTCCGACGAGCCAGTTCGCCCAGCACATCCGCTGCGTGGCGGGCTGGCCGGTCGCCGAGGCGGATCGCCTGGCCGATGCGCGCATGACCAATCTTCTCGGCGATGACGCGACCGATCCCGAGCTGGCGCGGTTCCGCGATGCTCCGGGCCTCTCCGTCCATCTCTACGGCAAGGCGGAGGCCCGCCCCGGCCGCAAGATGGGTCATGTCACCCAAGTCTTCCCGCGCGGCACGCTGACGGCCGACTAGAGGTCATAACCGGGCGCGCCACGGCATATGGACTTTTGGCGCGCGAAGCGTTATAGGCTCTGCAACGGATCGTGGGTGACCACGGACCGATCGACTTCCATTCATCGCTGACGGCTGCAGCGCATCGATCGCGCCGGCGGCTTTTGCGACCGTTGAAAAGAGGATGAGCCGCGTGCAGGTAGTCGTTCGCGACAATAACGTTGATCAGGCGCTTCGCGCCCTGAAGAAGAAGATGCAGCGCGAAGGCATCTTCCGCGAAATGAAGCTTCGCAATTTCTACGAAAAGCCATCCGAGAAGAAGGCGCGCGAAAAGGCCGAAGCCGTCCGCCGCGCCCGCAAGCTGGCGCGCAAGCGCGCCCAGCGCGAAGGCCTCATCCCGTCCAAGGGCAAGGCGCGCCGCTGATCCGGCGGCCGGGCGGACGGATCGGCGCCGCGTGACGTCGCGCCGCCGGGATCCCAATCTCGCCGCAAATCGGCCTTAGGCGGTAAGCGTGCTCAGTGTGGGAACTCGCATGACCGATCAGCGCCCCGCCGACCGCTTTGCTGCCATTGCCCTGGCCAGCCTTCTCGTGCTCGGCCTCGCCGGCTGTGGCGGCGCCCCGGGCGCCCTGATGGCCGGCGGCGATGTCTCGGGCTATTCGGGCACGGTCATCAACATCGCCTCGCTGACCGATGTCATCGAGGCCAATCCGAACGATCCCGGCCCCTACAATGTGCGCGGCACCGCCTATGGCGAAGGCGCGCAATATGCCCGCGCGCTGGAGGACTTCAACCGCGCGATCCAGCTCGATCCGGCCTTCCATCAGGCCTACGCCAACCGGGCTCTGGTGCATGAGCGCATGGGCCGGCAGGATCTCGCGCTGCAGGATTACAATCGCGCCATCTCGATCGACGGAAGCTATGAGCCGGCCTATATCGGGCGCGGCATCATCTATCGCGACCAGGGGAATCTCGGCGCGGCGCTGGCCGATTTCGAGCGCGCCATCAATCTCGACTCGGGCAATCCGCTCGGCTTCCACAATCGCGGCCTGGTCTATCAGGGCCAGGGACTGCACGACCTGGCGATCGAGGATTTCACGATCGCCGTCGGCCTCAACCCCAATGCCGCCGAGCCGCATTACGCGCGCGGGCTGAGCAAGCTCGCGGTGGGCAATACCGAGGATGCGCTGCGCGACTTCAACCGCGCGGTGGAACTCCGGCCGAACTATGCCGAGGCCTGGGCCGGTCGCGGCCTGACGCTCGAACAGAGCGGCCAGTATGAAGGCGCGCTGAACGCCTATAACCGGGCGCTCCAGATCAATCCGCGCTATGAGGTGGCTCGATCCGGCGCCCGCCGCGCGCGCGGCCAGACGGGCAGCGGCGGCCTGTTCACCACCTCGAACTGACGGCGCTTCTGCGGGGCGCACCTGGCCCCGGTCAGCCGACCGCGATCCGGACACCAAGCCCGCCTAGAACGGCGGCCGTCACCCGGTCGATGACCCTTTTCAGCCGCTCATAGCGCCGACGCATCGGCGCCGACCCCATTACCAGAGCGACGAAGGCATACCAGCCGACCTCGTTGACGAAGACGATCGCGAAGACGGCCAGCAGCACGACCGGCGCCGGATCGGGCGGCAGCAAGGCGAGAAAGATCGAGCCGAAGAACACCGCGACCTTGGGATTGGCGAGCTGGGTCAGGACGCCACGGCGCAGAGACGACACGGCATCGGTCGATGGCCGGGTCGTCGCCGTATCGACGCCCGCCATCCGGGGCGGCGGGTCGCCGGCATGGCGCCAGAGCTGGACGGCGAGATAGATCAGATAGGCGGCGCCGACGAGCTTGAGCCCGGCATAGAGCCAGGGCGCGGCGGCAAAGAGCGCCGCGAGACCGAACCAGGCCGCCGCCGCCCAGATCAGCGTGCCGAGCCCGAGGCCGAACGCGCACCAGACCCCGGACAGAGTGCCGCGCGACAGGGTCTCGCGCATGACCACGACGAAGCTCGGGCCGGGGCTCGCGACGGCCGCCAGATGGGCCAGCGCGAAGGTGACGAGAATGACGGTCATGTGCCGTTCCGCCCGACCCGGTGCATCGTCACATCGCCTTGACGATTTCCTCGGTCATCTTCTTGGCATCGCCGAACAGCATCATCGTCTTGTCGAGGAAGAACAATTCGTTCTGGATGCCGGCATAGCCCGACCCCATGCCGCGCTTGACGAACAGCACCGTGGCGGCCTTGTCGACATCGAGGATCGGCATGCCGTAGATCGGCGATTGCGGATCGTCGCGGGCGGACGGATTGGTCACGTCATTGGCGCCGATGACATAGGCGACATCGGCGGTGGCGAATTCGGAATTGATGTCCTCGAGCTCGAACACCTCGTCATAGGGCACATTGGCTTCCGCCAGCAGCACATTCATATGGCCCGGCATCCGGCCGGCGACCGGGTGAATGGCGTATTTCACCTCGACACCTTCCGCCTTCAGCGCATCGGACATTTCGCGCAGCGCGTGCTGGGCCTGGGCCACAGCCATGCCATAGCCCGGCACGATGATGACCTTCGAGGCATTCTTCATGACGAAGGCGGCATCGTCCGCCGAGCCCTGCTTGACCGGGCGTTCCTCGCCGCCGCCGGCCGGACCGGCCATCTCGCCGCCGAAGCCGCCGAGGATGACCGAGATGAACGACCGGTTCATGCCCCGGCACATGATGTAGGACAGGATGGCGCCGGACGAACCAACCAGCGCGCCGGTGATGATGAGGGCGGTATTTTCCAGCGTGAAGCCGATGCCGGCGGCCGCCCAACCGGAATAGGAGTTCAGCATCGACACGACGACGGGCATGTCGGCGCCGCCGATCGGGATGATGATCAGAACGCCAAGCGCCAGCGCCAAGATGACGATCAGCCAGAACGCCACATGGCTCTCGGTTTGGACCAGCCAGACGCACAGGATGACGAGCAGGATGGCCAGCCCGCCATTCACGTAATGGCGCATCGGCAGCATGATCGGCGCGCCGCTCATGCGGCCGTCGAGCTTGGCGAAGGCGATGACGGATCCTGTAAAGGTGATCGCGCCAATGGCCGCCCCGATCGCCATTTCGACGAGGCTGAGAACCTTGATCGAGCCGATATCGCCGATGCCGAAAGCCTGCGGCGCGTAAAGCGCCGCCGCCGCGACCAGCACGGCCGCCATGCCGACCAGGCTGTGGAAGGCGGCGACGAGTTGCGGCATCGCGGTCATCGGGATGCGCTGGGCGATGAACGCGCCGATGCTGCCGCCGATCAGCAGGCCGACGACGATCATGACCAGCACGCCGCCGGACGGGCCGGCATAAAGCAGCGTCGTGATCATGGCGATAGCCATGCCGGCCATGCCGTAATAGTTGCCCTGGCGCGAGGACTCGGGGCTCGACAATCCGCGCAGCGCGAGGATGAACAGGACCGCGGCGATCACATACAGAAGGGATGCTACCGTTGCACTCATTGCCCGAGCACCTCCCTCTTCCCTTCGGGGAAATCGATATCGCTGAATTCAGGATAGACTTGTTTTAGCGACGATATCTGTGCCGGATCTATTCTGACCAGATACCATTTCCCGTCTTCCAATAGCGCCATCGTTCCTGTCGCGACGCGGATACGAGAACCGTCATTCTCCATGACCATCTCTGTTGGGATAAACGCGTAAAGCGTTCCATTCTCTAGTTCATTTACCTCAACAGCAGATGTGTCCATTGTATAGCTCTCGAAAGTGACCGCAGCCATTGTCGATGCCAAGACGCCGACAATTTGGGCTCGCAAGGCCTCTTCTGTTAGATCAGTCTGCTGAACAATATGCGCAAATGCTCTTGGCGTGACGCTCGCATCAATAACTGTTTCAAAGTCTTCCGCATCAAATGCCCTACGAAACTCGGTTACAGCCTGTTGAATTGCTTCAACATGCGCCGCTTCATTATCGAGGGCATCTACCGAACCGGGCCAAGTTGCCGCAAGCATGGTGACCACAATGCCAGGCGCGATGTGACGCCTCAGACTTGGAAAATCTTGTCCCAACATGCCGGTCACTTATCTTTTTTCTTATACATGGCGAGCATGCGCTGGGTGACGAGGAAGCCACCAAAGATGTTCACGCTGGCCAGCACCAACGCGATGAAGCCGAACAGCCGCGCCCAGCCGGTGCCCTGAATGGCATCGCTCGCCTCGACGGCGACCGCGAGCAGCGCGCCAACCACGATGACCGAGGAGATCGCGTTGGTGACGCTCATCAGCGGGGTATGCAGCGCCGGCGTGACGCTCCAGACCACATAATAGCCGACGAAGATCGCCAGCACGAAAATGGTCAGCCGGAAGATGAACGGGTCGACGGCTCCCCCGGTCGCGGCATGGGCCGCGCCGCTGGCTACATCGGCGATCTGCTCGACATAGGTTTGGGCGGCATCAGCCGCCTGGCGGGCCGCTTCGGCCGCCGCTTCGGCCCGTTCCAGCGCCTGTTGGGGTGACAGCTCGCTCATGGCTCACGCCCCTTCATTCTGGTCAGTTGTGTCCTTGGCCGGTGCGTCTTTCGCGAAGCTTGGATGCACCACGGCGCCATCGCGCGTCAGGTTGGTCGCCGAGACCAGTTCGTCGGACCAGTCGATGGCCAGCGCCTTGGTCTCCTTGTCGATCATGGTGTCGACAAAGGCATAGAGATTGCGCGCATACAGGCTCGACGCGGTGGCGGCGATGCGGCCGGCGACATTGAGATAGCCGACGATCCGGACATCGCCAACGCTGACGATCTCGCCCGGCTTCGCGCCCTCGACATTGCCGCCACGCTCCACGGCGAGGTCAACCAGCACCGAGCCGGGCTTCATTGACCGCACCATGTCGCCGGAGACGAGCTTGGGCGCCGGCCGGCCTGGAATGAGGGCGGTGGTGATGACGATGTCCTGCTTGGCGATGTGGCTCGTGACGAGCTCGGCCTGCTTGGCCTGATACTCGGCAGACATTTCCTTGGCATAACCGCCGGCGGTCTCGGCCTGCTTGAACTCCTCGTCCTCGACGGCGACGAACTTGCCGCCGAGTGATTCCACCTGTTCCTTGGCGGCGGGGCGCACATCGGTCGCGGTGACCACCGCGCCGAGGCGGCGCGCGGTGGCGATCGCCTGGAGCCCCGCGACGCCGGCGCCCATGACGAAGATGCGCGCGGCCGGCACGGTACCGGCCGCCGTCATCATCATCGGTAGCGCCTTGCCATAGACTTCGGCGGCGTCGATGACCGCGCGATAGCCGGCCAGATTGGCCTGGCTCGACAGAACATCCATCACCTGGGCGCGGGTGATGCGCGGCATCAATTCCATGGCAAACGACGATACGCCTGCCTTGGCCATGGCGCCGAGGGCTGCCTCATTGCCATAGGGGTCCATGATCGAAATGACCACGGCGCCCTTCTTCATCGCCTTGAGCTGGGCAGCGGAGGGACGGCGCACGCCAAGCACGACATCGGCATCGCCGAGCAGCGCCTTGGCCGTGCCGGCGATCTCGGCGCCCATCTCGGCATAACCGGCGTCGGGGATCATCGAGCGCGCGCCGGCACCCTTTTCGACGGCAATGCTCGCGCCGAGGGCCGTGAACTTCTTGACCGTTTCCGGGGTCGCCGCGACACGCGGTTCGGCGGCGTCGGCCTCTTTGACAATCGCGATCTTCATGGGCGGTCACAATTCGGAGGTGACGGGCGCCGCCGCCGGCCGGCGGCGGTGAGGACAGGCGGCATCAGACGAGGAAAATCGCCATCAGGATCAGAATGATCACGCAAACGAGGGTGATGTATTTGACCAGATTGATGAACACGTCATAGGTCTTCTCGTGTTCCGGCCGGTCCATAGGTTCGGACCAGTTCTCGGTCGATTCCCCGCTCATAGACATCCCCCTTGAATGACCCTTGATGTGACGATGCGGCGCGGCACGACCCATGTCCGCCGGCCGAAGCCGCCGTACGACGCGCTCACCGCTTTGGATCGGTTCTAACGGATGCCGTGGCCGAGGGCAACGGCCGTGCCGGCATGGCCCCGTCGCATGCCGGCTCAGGCGGCCGTCGCTCTCTGTGTCTTGTGGTCGCCCGCGCCGATAAGGGCCGGACGGGCCCGCCGATAGAGCCCGGCCACCGCGTCGATGGCGCGGCGAATGGCCGGCTCGCGCAAAAGATCGCGATGCACGACGAGATGCTCGCTGGATACCAGCGCGTCGATCGGCGGCGACACCGCGACAAGGCGCGGATCGGCATCGGCCATGAAGCAGGGCAGGATCGCGAGGCCCGCACCGCCAGCCGCCGCATCGAGCGCCGCGGTCATCGTATTGACCCGCAGGCGATCGCCCGAAACGCCCTGGTCAGTCAGCCATTGACGCTGTTCGGGATACCATAGCCGGTCGGGCGCGAGCCCGATCCAGCGGCAGGCCGTGTAGCGGTCGGCACGCGCGGCGGCGGGATTGTCGGCGACATAACGCCGGGAACCGTAGACGCCATAGGCAATCCGCCCGAGCCCGCGCGCGACCAGGCTGTCGGTCTCGGGCAGACAGGCGCGGATCTGCAGTTCCGTCTCCCGCCCGACATGGCTTTCGGGATCGTGGCTCGACATGATCTCGATCTCGATCCCGTCGAGGGCGGCGAGAAGATCGGCGAGATGCGCCGTCAGGAGCCGCTCGCGAACCTCGTCGACGGAAATCCGCACCACCTGCAAGGCCGCGCGGGCGATCGCCGGCCTGGCGCGTTCGACCGCATCGGCGGCACGGCGCATCTCACCGGCGAGCGGCATTAGCCTCTGGCCGGCCAAGGTCGGCTTGAGCCCGGTCGGGGTGCGCTCGAAGAGGCGGGCGCCGAGTTCGGCTTCGAGCCGCCGCAGGCGCCGGGTCAGTTGCGGCTGGCTGAGGCCGATCCGTTTCGCCGCGCCCGACAGGCTGCGGGCATTGGCCGCCGCGTCGAAAAGCCTCAGATCATCCCAATTCATAATCGTCACCCTTAGCCGGGCCGCCATGCATATCCGCATGACCATCATAGGCCTTCGGCGTCTCCCCGGCAATCGCGGGATCGACCAGTCTGCGGGGCCGACCGACGCCGGCAGCCCCCAATGCGACGACGCCCCCCAATGTCGACAACGCCAATGACAGGATCATCTCCACAGCCCGAAGACCGGCATGGCCGGTGTCCCGATATCGGCGTCCTGCTGGCGCTCGGCGGCGTCGCTTTGTTCACGCCGGTTTTCGCCGCGGGCAAGTTCGTCGACGGCACTGTGCCGGCTCTGGCAATCATCGCGGCGCGTTATGTCGGCGGCGTCCTCACGCTGATCGGCGTCATCGCCGCGACGCGCACGCCCCTGTCACGCCTGAAGAGCCCGCAGCCGCACTGGCATGTGATCCGCGCCCTGCTCGGCTCGGGTGGCGGCGCCTGCGCCGTCTACGCGGCGTCCGCCATGCCGATCGCGGACGCCACCGCCATTGGGCTCGTCGAGGGCCTGTTGATCGTCGCCTTCGCCGTGGTCCTGCTCGGCGAAAGCGTCAGCCTACGCCACTGGCTGGCGGGGCTGTTATGCGCCATTGGCGCCGTCATCGTCGTGCACGGGGCGACGACCCCGGAAGCGACCAATGCGACGGCGTTCCCCATGGCATGGCTCGGCGCGCTGGCCGCCTTCGCCGGCGCGGTGCTGATCGCGCTCGAAACCATCCTGATCAAGGTCCTGGCGCGCCGCGAAACCGCGCTTGGCGTGCTCATCCACGTCAACACCTTCGGCATGCTGCTGATGCTGGTGCCGGGGTTCCTGGTGGCGACGCGGGCCGGTCTCGACCCGCGCGACCTCCTGCCCTTCCTGGTTCTCGGCCCGGTCGCCATCACCGCGCAATATCTGAACATCCTCGCGCTCAGATATGCCGATGCGGCGATCATCGGACCGGTCAGCTATAGCTGGATCGTCTTCGCCGCCCTGCTTGGCTATGCGTGGTTCGGCGAAGTGCCGACCCTGTGGACCTGGATCGGCAGCCTGCTGATCGTCGCGGGCGGTATCTGGCTGAGTCGCATGCGTTCGGCCGTGCCGCGCTGAACGCTATCGGCCTCACACCGCCGCGGCGGAACCCGCATGCAGGCCCACCGATGCCAGCGCGTCCGCCTGGCGCCGCGCCAGAACGCCCTCGTCGAAGCCGTCGATCGCCTCGTTGAACAGGCGATAGAAATTCAGTTCGGCCCGGAGATGGATGAACACCGAGCCGAGGCCGATCGCCGCGCGATCCATGAAGACGAATTCGCGCGGCACGGTGACAGGCCCCTTCTCCTTCAGCGCCTTGTGCACGGTGAAGGCCTCGCGGCGGCCATATTCGCCGGGGCTGACCTGTTCGGCGACCGGCCGCACGCGGTCGTCCATCAGAGGGCCGTAGATGAAGCGCGCCCAGATATTGAGGATGTCGATCAGTTCGTTCGACAGCCTGCGGAACCCCCACACCTCATAGGCCGCGACGATACGGTCGCGATCGTCCTCCATCAGCCCGTGATAGAGGTCGATCACTCCTTGCACGAAGCTCGACGGGAAGATGCGGATACAACCATAGTCAAGAAGGTTGATGCCGGCCGGCACGCCATCCTCCTCGAAGGCGGAATAATTGCCGAGATGTGGATCGCCATGGATGACGCCGAAGCGCGCGAAGGGGTGCCACCAGGCCGAGAACATGGCGGTCGCCAGCTGGTTGCGCACGTCGAGACCGGCCTCCTTGTGAACGAGCAGCTTCCGCCCCTCCAGCCAAGTCATGGTCAGAAGCCGGCGGGTCGACAGCGCGTCGATCACTTCGGGCACGCGCACCAGCGGTTCCGACGCGAGGATGTGGCTGTAAAGCCGCATCTGGCGGGCTTCCCGGTCATAATCGAGTTCCTCGCGGATGCGTTCTGCGATCTCGCCCTGCATCTGGCTCGTGTCGATGGCCGGATCCATGCGCCGATGCAGCGCGAACAGGATTTCGAGCTGGTTGAGATCGGCTTCGACCGCCGATTCCATATCCGGATATTGCAGCTTCACCGCGACATCGCCACCGTCCTGGGTCACCGCGCGGTGCACCTGGCCGAGCGAGGCGGAGGCCGCCGCGTGATGGCCGAAATCGGCGAACCGGTCGCGCCAGGCGGGACCGAGTTCGGCCGCCATGCGCCGCTTGACGAAGGCCCAGCCCATGGGCGGCGCGTCGTTCTGCAGCTTGGCGAGTTCCTCGGCATATTCGGGCGGCACAGCGTCGGGAATGGTGGCGACAAGCTGCGCCACCTTCATGATGGGTCCCTTGAGCCCGCCGAGCGCTGCGGCCAGTTCGCCGGCATTGCGGTCGCGGTCGAGCCCGGTGCGGAACAGGCGGGCGCCGGCGACCTTGGCGGCGACGCCACCGACATTGGTGCCGACGCGCGCATAGCGGCCGAGACGGGCACTCAGGCGGTTGCGTTCGGGATCGGACGGCGTGGCCATGGCGGACTTTCTCGACAATCGGGGATCACGCGGGGCGGGCGATCGGCGTCTTGCAATCTACGCGCGCCCCGCTTCCGCGGACACTGCGACATCTTGCGCGGCCAGGCTGGCGAACCAGCGGATCAGCCTGTCGCGCGCCTCGTGGATCCCTTTATAGCGCAACTGGTCGTCGGACAGTTCACGCAACTGATCGACGAGCTTGGACGCGATCGCCGGCCCTTCGGGAACCGCTTCGAGGCTGGTGAACGGGTCGAGATGGATGCGGATCGTGAACAACACATCTCCCGTTCGCGGCAGCCGGCGCAGGGTCTGGCGCTCGACGCGGAAGAAGCTCCGCGCCGCGTCGTCGGGATCGGCCATCCAGTCGCCCGGCGGGCGGATGGCATCGAGATGGCGCAGCCGGTCGTCGGGATAGAGCGACCAGCCGAACCGCGTCACCGGCAGATCGGTCTTGAGATGCGCCATGATGCGGTCGACCCGCTGGCCGAGCGCGCCGTCCCAGCCCGGCACGCTGTCATGGATCGCCATCATCGGCCGGTCGAACTTCTCGTCGAGCCGCCAGGACGAGGGGAAACAGACGACACCGGCGACGAGCCGGTAACCGTCCGGCGATTGACGCATCAAGACGAGATCTTCCTGCACGAGCCGCGCCGCGATCTCGAGCGGCGGGCGGTCGGCATCGAGCGGTTCGATCCTGTCGGCGCCGACGATCTCGATACCGCCCTCTACCGCGCGATAACGATCGGCATGGGCGGTGGTGAGATGGGCGACGACGAGATCGAGCACCTCGCGCTGGGCCTCCAGCGAATCCGCCCGCGCCCTAACCGAGCCCGAGTCGGGATCCGCCAGCAGCGCGCGCTTTTGCGCCAGCACGTCCCCGAGATGCCGGTCCGGCTCGAACCAGTGCGCGAGATCGAACGGCTTCAGCCCGATGGAAAACGCGCTCGATCCGCCGCCATAGGGCGTATGGACCGGCGCGGCGGGCCGGCTGCCGGATCGGGTCATCCCGTCGCCCTGTCGGCCTCTTCGAGTTCGTCGATCAGCCTTTCGATGACGCCGAGCCCCTTATCCCAGAAGGCGGGGTCGGTGGCATCGAGGCCGAAGGGCGCCAGAAGCTCCGAATGGTGTTTGGTGCCGCCGGCGCGCAGCATGTCGAAATACTTCTCGGCGAAGCCATCCTCGGCCTGCTCGTAGACCGCATAGAGCGAGTTCACCAAACAGTCGCCGAAGGCATAGGCATAGACATAGAAGGGTGAATGGATGAAGTGGGGGATATAGGCCCAGAACACTTCATAGCCATCATGCAGCTTGATCGCGGGGCCGAGGCTTTCGCCCTGGACGCTCATCCACGCCTCGCACAGATCGTCTGCCGTCATCTCGCCCTCGCGCCGGGCGACATGGATCTTGCGCTCGAAGCTGTAGAAGGCGATCTGGCGCGCCACCGTGTTGATCATGTCCTCGACCTTGGAGGCGAGCAGCGCCTTGCGGGCCATCGGATCGGTGGTCTCGGCCAGGATCTGACGGAAGGTCAGCATCTCGCCGAAGACGCTCGCCGTCTCGGCCAGCGTCAGCGGCGTCGGCGCCATCAGCGGGCCCTGCTCGGCCGCGAGCCGCTGGTGCACGCCATGGCCGAGTTCATGGGCGAGCGTCATGACGTCGCGTGGCTTGCCCTGATAGTTGAGCAGAAGATAGGGATGCGCGCTCGGCACCGTCGGATGGGCGAAGGCGCCGGGCGACTTGCCGGGCCGGGTCGGCGCGTCGATCCAGGCATTGTCGAAGAACGGCCGGGCGATCTCGGCGAGCCGCGGCGAGAACCGGCCATAGGCCGTCAGCACCGTGTCGGTCGCCTCCTGCCAGGGATAGGTCTTCTGCGCGACATCGGGCAGCGGCGCGTTGCGATCCCAATGGTCCAGCGCGTCGACGCCGAACCATTTGGCCTTGAGCGCGTAGTAGCGATGCGTCAGCCGGGGATAGGCGCGGCGCACGCTGTCGACCAGCGCGTCGACCACCTCGCGTTCCACGTCATTCGCCAGGTGCCGCGAATCGGCGACGTCCTCGAAGCCACGCCAGCGATCGGAGATCTCCTTGTCCTTGGCCAGGACATTGGTGATCAGCGTGAAGAGCTTCAGATTGTCCTTCAGCGTCGCCGAAATGGCGCCGGATGCTGCCTTGCGCTTCGCCGGATCGGTGTCCTGCATCAGGTTCAGCGTCTGTTCGAGGCCGAGATCCTCGCCATCGACGGAAAAGGTCAGCCCCGACAGCGTCTCGTCGAACAGCCGGTTCCAAGACGACCGGCCGGTCACGCTCTTCTCGCCGAACAACTGCTCGACCCGGTCCTCGAGCTGATAGGGCTTTTCCTTGCGTACCTGCCTCAGCCAGGGCGCGTAATGGGAGAGCCGCGGCTCGGCGGCCATGGCGCCGTCGAGCAGCGCGTCGTCGAGCCGGTTGAGTTCGAGCTCGAAGAACAGGGTCTTCAGGCTGGCCTCGGTCAGCTTTTCCGACACGTCCTGATAGAACTTGCCGCGCGCCGGATCGCTGAGATCGGTGGCATGCTGCAGTCCCGCATAGGAACCGAGCCGGCCGAACAGATCGGACAGCCGCTCCATCTCGGCGATGGCATCGGCCAGCTTGGCCGCCCCGTCATGCACCGACAGAAGATCGTTGAGCTTGCCCTTATAGGCGGCCTCGAAGGCTTCGGCGCCCTTGGCCAGGGTGGCGAGATCGCTTTCGAGCTTGTCCGACGCCATGCCGGGATAGAGATCGTCCAGGTCCCAGACCGGCATGGTGCCGAGAGCGGCATCGGCCGGGGCGCCGCCGGCCTGCGCGCTCGCCATCCGATCACTCCCGGTCCGAGCGTTTTCGGCGTGCGCCGAGGTCGGGCGAATCATGTTCTGGCTGTTGGACGGGACCATCGGCGGCTCCTGGCTGGTGAACGGCGCTGTCGGGCAACGGGATCGAGCAAGATATAAGCCTGCCGCCAGGCGGCGGCAACGGCGCGGTCCGTCACGGCACGGGCCCTGACTTGTCCACCGAGTTACTCACAATGCGTGCTGGTTAAGCGCTCGTTAACCGCGTCCGCCGACCATTCCCCCAATCCGCGCCGTGCTGCGTTCGCGCGGACAGGACATCCGAGCGCATGAACGAAACCATTCTCATCGTCGACGACGATCCGGTGCAGCTGCGTATTCTCGACGGGCAGTTGACCAAGATGGGCTACCGCGTCGAGACGACCGAAAGCGGCGACGACGCCTTGGGGCGGCTCAAGGCCGACCCGCAGCGCTTTGATCTGGTCGTCCTCGACCTCGTCATGCCCGGTCTCGACGGCATGGGCGTGCTCGAACGGCTGACCCAGCTCGGCATCCGCACGCCGGTCATCGTGCAGACCGCCAATGGCGGCATCGACACGGTGGTGTCGGCGATGCGCGCCGGGGCCTCCGATTTCGTGGTCAAGCCGGTCGGGCCGGAACGGCTTCATGTGTCGGTGCGCAACGCGCTCAGGACCGGCGCCCTGGCCGAGGAACTGAGCCGGGCGCGCAAGCGCGTCAATGGCGTATTGTCCGTCACCGACATCCTGACCGAATCGCCGGCCATGAAGCGCACGCTGACGCTCGTCGAGCGCGCCGCCTCGTCGAATATCCCGGTCCTCATCGAAGGCGAATCCGGCGTCGGCAAGGAACTCGTCGCCCGCGCCATCCAGGGCACCGGCAATCGCCGCGCCAAGCCCTTCGTCACCGTCAATTGCGGCGCGATCCCGGAAAACCTGGTCGAAAGCACGCTGTTCGGCCATGAGAAAGGCGCCTTCACCGGCGCCACCGAGCGCCGCCAGGGCAAATTCGCCGAAGCGCATGGCGGCACGCTGTTTCTCGACGAGATCGGCGAACTGCCGCTCGACGCGCAGGTCAAGCTGCTGCGCGCGCTGCAGGAAGGCGAGATCGACACCGTCGGCGGCAAGACGCCGGCCAAGGTCGATTTCCGGCTCATCTCGGCGACCAATCGGTCGCTCGTCGACCAGGTCCAGGAACAGAGCTTTCGCGAGGACCTCTATTACCGCCTCAGCGTGTTTCCGATCCGCATTCCCCCCTTGCGCGAGCGGCGCGAGGATATCGGGCTCCTGGCGCGGCATTTCGCGGCCCGGCTGTCGGCCGAGGAAGGCAAGCAGATCACCGGCATCTCGGCCGAGGCCATCGCGCTTCTGGAAAGCTTCGACTGGCCGGGCAATGTGCGCCAGCTCGAAAACGCGATCTTCCGGGCGGTCGTCCTGTCCGATGGCGGCGTGCTCGGGCGCGCCGAATTCCCGCAGATCGAATTGCAGGTCGCGCGCCAAGGCGATTCCGTTCCGGGCAGCACATATGCCGGCGCGATCGACACGGCGCCGCTGTCGGCCGGAGCCCTGCCGGAGACACCCGAGGCCGAGCCGGAAACGGTGATCCCGCTGATCGACCCCGCCGCCGCCGGAACCGACACCACCGCGTCGGTCGGTCCGGACAACGACATCTCGGCCTTTTCCGACGACGGCGAGCTCAGAACGCTGGCCGATATCGAAGCCGACATGATCCGGCTGGCGCTCGAACACTGCCACGGGCGGATGACGGAGGTCGCCCGCACGCTCGGCATCGGCCGGTCGACGCTCTATCGCAAACTGCGCGACATCGGCCTCGACGCCGCCGAATGAAGCGCGTTCGGGACGCGGCCGAGCCTCCGCGTCGGCAGGCCGTTGTGCCGAAGCAACACCTTGTTGAGAAGGGCCATGGTTCACGTGGCCGTGAGGCGTTAACGCGCGACAATGACAACCGGCTTGGCTACGGTGAAAGGCTTAGGAGGCAGGTGATTCGCGCGCCTTGAGCAACGGGCGCGGAGGTGACCGCCCAGGGGCTGTGGACGATTATCCGGGACCGTGCATACCCGGACATGACCAATCGGAGGGCGATTGGACGTGGAATTCAAGCTTTCGGAAGACCGGTTTTGGGCGTCGCGGCGGTCGCTTCGCGCCATTGTCCGCGCGCGCGGCGATCGCCAACACTTCCGGCGCCAGGCGCTGCTGACCGCCTGCGCCGCCGTCATCGCCCTCTCGCTTCCCGCCCTCCCCGCCGCTAAGGCGGCTTCCGCCGACAACGATCAGACGCAAGCCGCTCCGGTCCTCGCCTGGGTGGCGAGCGGGCTCGACCTGACGCCGCTGATGGGACCCACCGGCGTCGACGAGATGGCGGTCTTCGCGCCGCCGCGCAATCTGACCGATAATCTGGCGCTTGCGTCAGCGATCGAAACGCGGCTTTCGGCTGAGGATGCGGACGCACTGTTCGGTTCGGGCCTCGAACGCGATGCGGTCATTGGCTTTTACGAAGCGCGCGGCTTCGCGCCCGTCTGGATCTCGCAAGGCCGGTTGACACCGGCCGCGAACGGCGTGGTCGCCCGCCTCGAACGCGCCGCCGATGACGGCCTGGCGCCCGAGGACTATGCCGCGCCCGATGATACGCTTGGCCTGACCGAGGCGCTGCCGGCGGCCGAACTCGCCGAGGCCGAATTGCGGCTTGCCGCGAGCGTCATCCGCTATGCACGCGACGCGCGTGGCGCGCGCGTCAATCCGGCGGCACTCGGCGAGTTCGTCGATGTCCGGCTCGCGCTGCCCGACCCGCGCGACGTGCTCGACCGGATCTCCGCCGCCGGCGACGCGGATGCGGCGTTACAAGCCTATAATCCCGCCCATGACGGCTATAAGAGGCTGCGCGCGCGCCTCGCCGACTTGCGCGAAACGCCCGTCGACGACAGCCAGATCGTCATCGAGGGCGGCAAGCTCCTGAAACCCGGCATGAGCGACGAGCGCGTGCCCGATCTCAGGCTGCGCTTCGGCCTCGCCGTGCCGCAAGGCGCGGGCGACACGGTCTATGACGCCGATCTCGTCGCCGCGATCCGGGCCTTCCAGCGCGATCACGACCTGACCGTCGACGGTATCATCGGCCCCCAGACGCTGGCCGTCATCAATGGCGACCGGGCGATGACGGCCGCCGACATCGTCGTCAACATGGAGCGCTGGCGCTGGCTGCCGAACGAACTCGGCCGGCACCATGTCTTCGTCAATGTGCCGCAATACCATCTCGACGTGGTCAGCGACGGCGCGAGCGTCTTCGACACCCGCGTCATCGTCGGCACCTACAAGACCCAGACTCCGGTGTTCAGCGACGAGATCGAGCATCTCGTGGTCAATCCGTCCTGGAACGTGCCGCGCTCGATCGCCGGCCGTTCGATCCTGCCGGCGGTGCAGCGCGACCCGAACTATCTCGTGAACCGGGATTTCGCGGTCTATATGCGCATCAACGGGCGCTATCAGTCGGTCGATCCGCGCTCCATCGATTGGCGGAACGTGCGGCCCGAGACCCTGCGCTTCCGGCAGCGGCCGGGGCGCGGCAATGCGCTTGGCAACGTCAAGTTCATGTTCCCCAACAAGCACGCGGTCTATCTGCACGACACCAATAGCCGCGGCCTGTTCCGTTCGCCGACGCGCGCTCTGTCGAATGGCTGCGTCCGGGTCGAGAACCCGATCGACTTTTCCGAGGCGCTTCTGGCGCTCGAAACCGATCTCAACGGCCAGTCGGTCAAGCGGCGCATCGGCGGGCGCGAGGCCTATCTCAATCTCGACCGGCATATTCCGGTCCACCTGGCCTATTTCACCGCCGTGGTCGACGCGGACGGCACCGCCCGCGTCTTCAACGACATCTACGGCCACGACCGCCGCATGAAGCGGATGTTAAACCTCATTTAACGCTATTCGGGCTTCACCGTACCGGCGATGACGGCCTTGGCCGCATCTGCACAATTCTGCCTCAATTCGAGCGCACCCAATCTATTGCGATTGGGGAAAGTTTCTCTTAACCAATAATGCCGACTCTGCGCTCTGGCGCGGTCTCCCGTGACCGCCTTCCCAGGCGATTGCGTTCCCGGACCCCTGCATGCCCCGAACGGGCGGCGGACGGGCGAAGCGAGGTTCTTTTGGCGGGCGAATTCCTGAAACCGCTCGGACGACTGTTGGGATCGCGACGGCGCACCGCCCGGAAGGCGATGATCGCCGGCGCGGCCCTCGTCGCCGTGATGGCCCTACCCGCCTCCGAAATCGTCGCCGACAATGAGCGCTCGATCTCGATCAAGAACATGCATACCGGCGAGACGCTCGACGTGACCTTCAAGCGGCGCGGCCGCTATCAGCGCGAGGCGATGCGCCAAATCAACTGGATCATGCGCGACTGGCGCCGCGACGAAACCATCGATGTCGACCCGCGCCTGATCGATCTCGTCTATGACGTGCACAAGGCGGTCGGCTCTCGGGTGCCGATCGAGCTTCTGTCCGGCTACCGTTCGCCGACGACCAATGCCGCGCTGCGGCGGCGGTCGCGCAATGTCGCCCGCTTCAGCCAGCACATGGTCGGCAAGGCGATGGATCTGCGCATCCGCGACGTCAATGTGCGCACCGTGCGCGAAACCGCGATGAAGATGCAGCGCGGCGGCGTCGGCTATTACAACGGCACCTTCGTGCATCTCGACGTCGGCTCGGTGCGCCACTGGCCGCGCATGAGCCGGTCGCGGCTGAGCCGCCTGTTCCCGGACGGCCGGACGGTGCACATCCCCTCCGACGGCCGGCCGATGCCAGGCTATGAACAGGCCAAGCGCATGATCGCGCGCGCCGGCGGCCGCAGCGGCAGCCGCGACCTTCAGGAAGACGATCTCGATACCGACCGCCGATCGATCACCCGGCGCGGCTCGGACGATGCCGGCCTCGTGCTCGCCGGCAATGAACGGTTCATCGAAAACGCCAATCCGACGCGTCCCACCGTGCGCGAGCGCAGCGTGAACGACGACGACGCCACGCCGACCCGCGTGGCGGCGGCCCCCGCCACCCCGCCAGCGGCCGCCGAACGTCCGGCCAGGACCGAAACCGCCGTTCGCCTGCCCGAGACCGTGCCCGCGCCGCGTCGACGCCCGGAAGCGCAGCCGACGGCGAGCGAGGCCGCGACACAGCTCGCGCTGGCCCCGGCCGCCGTGCCCATGCCACCGCGCAAGCCCGACATCACATCGCTGATCGCCACCAGCGATACCGGTGCCATCGAGCCCGAACAGGATGAGATCCAGTCGCTGATCACCACCGCCGATGCGGCCGCCAGCGTACCACTGCCGCCGCAGCGCCCGCTCGTCGGCGCGCCGCCCTCGACCGCGGTCGCCCAAGCCGACGGCTCGGACGCGGCCCTGTCGCCGATCACCGCGCTCCTGGCCAACGACCTGCCGCCGTCCTTCGACACCAATGCCCTGCGCGGCGCCCTGCCGGCCGGTGTGTTCGATCCGGTTGAACTGGTTTCGGGCGAGACCTCGCCGGAAGGCGTCGACGTGCTCGTCGGCACGCGCTCCGTCGCCGCCGACACGACGGTCGCCGCCATGCGCCATCCCGACCAACATGACGTGTCGGGCCTGATCCAGCAGCCGCTGGCCATGCTCGACAATGTCTTCTCGAGCGGCCCGGTCGATCTCGCCTCCTGGTGGCGGTCGCAATTCACGGGCTCGGCGATCGAAGCGCTTCAGACGCGGCTGTTTCTCGATTCCGCCGATGTGACGGGCTCGATCGAACGCCTCCTGGCGCCGAGCGCGGCTTCGGCGTCGCAGGGCCTGTCGCGCAGCGTGACCAACTGACCGAGCTTTCGGCTGGCCAAACATAGAAGAGCCATTGCCGCGGGATTTCCCGGAGCCGGCCGGCCAGGCTCATTCACGTTTCAGCGGAAGCGTCTAGCGGGCGCTCGTGTTGGTGCGTCGTCACCGCCTGGCTTGTCCCGGGGGGCCAGGACTACGGACCACCCAGCCTGCTGCTCCCGATTGCCGCAACAAGTCCGGCCATGAGACGCCAAGCATCAAACGCGTCGCCCCAAACGGAAAGACGGCTCGGCGCCGATCGCCGCCGCGCCCGGACCTAGGCGTCGGGCGGGGTCTGGTCCGGCTCCAGCATGCCGAGGGCATGCAGGTAGAGCGTCAGCATCTCTTCCTGCTCGCGCCGTTCGCTCTGGTCCTGCTTGCGCAGCTTCAGCACATTGCGCAGCGTCTTCACGTCGAACCCGTTGCCCTTGGCCTCGGCGAACACTTCGCGGATATCCTCGGCGATCGCCTGCTTTTCTTCTTCAAGCCGTTCGATGCGTTCGACGATCTGACGCAATTGCTGCGCCGCAAAGCCTGCCGGCTCGGCCATCTGGGTCTCCTTCCGAAAAAACGCTGTCCCGACCGGAACGGGCCCGTGCCGTGCCATGACGGAACGAGCCCGTGGCCGGGCACATGACTGACAGGATCAGTGATCCTTGTGGCTGGCCGCGAAGGCCGCCGCCTGTTCCGGCGTCGCCTCGCTCTGATGCGCCGCCTTCCACTCGGCATAGGGCATGCCGTAGATGATCTCGCGGGCCGCGTCCTTGGACAGGCTGATGCCGCGCTCCTCGGCGGCATCCTGATACCAGTTCGACAGGCAGTTGCGGCAAAAGCCGGCGAGGTTCATCACATCGATGTTCTGGACATCGGTGCGCTCGCGGAAATGGGCGACCAACCGGCGGAACGCGGCGGCTTCCAGCTCGGTGCGGGTCTTGTCGTCGATCTCGGTCATCGCGATCTCCTGTGTCGGGGCTTGCTGTCGGGATAGTGGGTGTGACGGGCGCTTGTCCATCCCCAAGCCGGCATCCGGATGCCCTCGCGCACATGATTTTCACGGGCTGGTCCGGACGCGGACGCGTCGGTGGCGTCGAACCGAATCAACGCACCGGCAGGATATCGGTCAGGATCGCCGCCAGCCGATCGACCCAGGCCCCGACGCCGATATGGTCGGCGATCAGATCCTGGCGGACCTCGATCAGCGCATTGGGCAGGCCAAGCCGTGTCGCATGCCGATAGAGCGTGTCGCCCTCGAGACTGCCGGCATAGGGCTCGTTGTCGCCCACGACGAGCGCCGCGTCGGCGCGCAGGGCAGCCAATAGGGGCCCCGACAGCCGATCGTCGCGGTCCCACAGGATCCCGACATCCCAGGGGCGCTCGACGCCCTTGTAGACCGGGGTGAAGCTGTGGACCGAAAACACCGCCGGCGGCGTTCCGCTGGCGATCATGCGGTCGAGCGTGCTCCCGATGGCCCGGTCATAGGGCGCGTAATAGCTGTCGATGCGGTGCCGGATCTCGTCGGGCGAGACCGTCGCATTGCCGGGTATGACGGTGCCTTCCGACAGGCGCATGACGAGGGTCGGATCGTCGATGCCGCGATTGGGGTCGATCAGAAGCCGGGAAAAGCGCGTCAACAGCGCCGGCGCGCCCAACCGCCGCGCCAGCGCGCGGGTGATCGGCGCCACCCCGATGTCATAGCCGATATGCCGGTCGAGCTCGCTTTGCGGCAGGCCGAGCGTGCCGTAGCGCGCCGGCAGCCGGTTCGAGGCATGGTCGCACAAGATCAGGAGGCCGCGATCGTCGGGGCCCTCGATCCGGTCGACCGGTTCGAAACCGTCATTGTTTGCGGAAAGCATCTCGGCGGTCGCCGGGTCCGCATCGGAACGCGCTGTCATAAACGGCATGGTCCCTGTCATAAGCACGGACCGACGCCGACGCAATCGGCGCATGACGCCGAACGCCCGGCCGGCTAAAACAGCGTGATGACCGACCCCATCCGCGCCCTTTTAAACCGAGCCTTCGATGCCGCCGTCCGCGCCGTCCATCCGCGCCAGGTGGTGCCCACCCATCTGCCGGATCCGCCGCGCGCCGGCCGCGTCATCGTGCTGGCCGCCGGCAAGGCGGCGGCGGCCATGGCGGCGGCGGCGGAAGACCACTATCTCGCGACGGGCCTCGACCCGGAGCGGCTGACCGGCATCGCGCTCAGCCGCTATGGCTATGGCAGGCCGCTTCAGCGGGTCGAAAACCGCGAGGGCGGCCATCCCGGCCCCGACCGCAACGGCGTCGCCGGCACGCGCGCGATCATGACGCTGGCGGACGGGGCGACGACCGACGACCTGGTGCTATTCCTGGTCTCGGGTGGCGGGTCGGCGCTTCTCACCGCGCCCGCCGAGGGGCTGACGCTGGCCGACAAGCAGGACCTGACCCGCGCCCTGCTCGCCGCCGGCGCCCCGATCGACGCCATCAACACCGTCCGCAAGCATGTCTCGGCGGTCAAGGGCGGTCGGCTCGCCCGGCTCTGCCATCCGGCGCGGCTCGTCACCCTGGCGATCTCCGACGTGCCCGGCGACGACCCGGCCGTCATCGCCTCGGGCCCCACGGTGCCCGATGCGACGACGGCGGCCGATGCCCGCGCCGTCCTGACCCGCTACGGCATCGATCCGGGCCCGGCGATCCGCGCGGTGCTCGACGGCCCCGACGCCGAGACGCCGGACGCATCCGATCCCGTGTTCCGCGCGCTCGATGTCCGGCTGATCGCCCGACCGCGCGACGCGCTCGATGCCGCCGCCGCTGTCCTGTCGGAGGCCGGCTATGCGGTCACGGATCTCGGTGACCGGATCGAAGGCGAAGCACGCATCGTGGCCGGCGAACATGCCAATGCCGCCCGGGCGGCTCCTTCGGCTGGCCAACGCCGTGCCATCCTGTCAGGCGGCGAATTGACCGTGACGCTGAACCGGGCCGCCGATCCGGCCGGTCGCGGTGGGCCGAACCAGGAATATGCGCTGGCGCTCGCCATGGCACTCGATGGCCGGCCCGGGATCTCCGCGCTGGCCGCCGACAGCGACGGCACCGATGGCGGCGACGGGGCGGCGACCGACCCGGCCGGCGCGGTCGTCCTGCCCGATACGCTGGCGCGCGCCCGCGCCATGGGCCTCGACCCGGCGGACCATCTCGACCGCAACGATTCCACCGGTTTCTTCGCCGCCCTCGGCGATCTCGTGGCACCGGGCCCGACCCAGACGAATGTCAACGATCTACGCATCGTCCTTGTCGGCGACGAAGCGCGTTGACAGCCAGCGCCGATCTCCGCATGGTCCGGCATCGGGGCTTTTGGAACACGCGAAGCTCATGATTCGTCGAAAATTTCTCCTGGCCTGCGCGGCCGTCCTGGCTGCCGCCGGCGGCACCGCCGCGCTGCCGGCACCGGCGGTGGCCGATCTCCGAGTGTGCAACGCCACGACAAGCCGCGTCGGTGTCGCCATCGGCTATCGCGACGGCCGGCAATGGACCACCGAAGGCTGGTGGAACGTGCCGGGCCAGAGCTGCGAGACGCTGCTGCGCGGCCCGCTCGCGGCGCGCTACTACTATGTCTATGCCATCGACTACGATCAGGGCGGCGAATGGGCCGGCACGGCCGAATTGTGCACCCGCGATCAGGAATTCACCATTCGCGGGCACGAGCGCTGCGAGGAGCGCGGCTTTCTGGTCAACCGCTTCGTCGAGGTCGATACCGGCGAGGAGCCGAGCTGGACCGTGCAACTGGTCGAGCCGAACCGAACGCCGCGCGGTGCGCAATGAGGCGGCAGCGCAGCGTCAAGATCATCGCCACGCTGGGCCCGGCTTCGTCGGAGCCAGCCGAGATCGCGGCGCTGTTCGAGGCCGGCGTCGACGTCTTCCGCATCAATATGAGCCATACCCCGCATGACGCGCTGAAGCGGCTGCATGGCCGCATCCGGGCCCTCGAAGCCGAACGCAACCATCCGATCGCCATCCTGGCCGATCTCCAGGGCCCCAAGCTCAGGCTCGGCACCTTCGCCGAGGGACCACAGGACCTCGTCGAGGGCGCGTCCTTCCAGCTGACCGGCGATGCCGACGATCCGGGCAGCGCCAAGCGCGTCTATCTGCCCCATGGCGAGATCCTGTCCGCCGTGCAGCCCGGCGACCGGATCCTGCTCGACGATGGCAAGCTGCGCCTGCGGGTAACGGATACCCAGCCGGGCCTCGTGGACACGCAGGTCGAGGTCGGCGGCAGGATCTCCGACCGCAAAGGCGTCAGCCTGCCCGATACCGAACTGCCGCTCGGCGCCATGACCGAGAAGGACCGCGCCGATCTCGACGCGGCCCTCGGCATCGGCGTCGACTGGCTGGCGCTGTCCTTCGTGCAGCGGCCCGACGACATCGCCGAGGCCAAGAAGCTGGCGCGCGGCCGGGCCGCCGTCATGGCCAAGATCGAGAAGCCGTCGGCGGTCAGCCGGATTTCGGAGATCATCGAACTGGCCGACGGCATCATGGTAGCGCGCGGCGATCTCGGCGTCGAAATGCCGCTCGAACAGGTTCCTGGCATCCAGAAACAGATTACCCGCGCCTGCCGCCGCGCCGGCCGGCCGGTCGTCGTGGCGACCCAGATGCTGGAATCGATGATCACCGCCCCGGTCCCGACCCGCGCCGAGGTCTCCGACGTGGCGACGGCCGTCTTCGAGGGCGCCGACGCGGTGATGCTGTCCGCTGAATCAGCGGTCGGCGACTATCCGGCCGAAGCCGTCGGCACCATGGACCGCATCGCCCAGTCGGTTGAGGCGGACCCGACCTATCGCGACATCCTGTCGGCCCAGCGTGGCGAGCCGGAAGCAACAGGCGCCGACACGATCGCGGCGGCCGCGCGCGGCGTCGCCGAACGGCTCTCGACGGCGGCCATCGTCTGCTACACGTCGTCGGGCGCCACCGGCCTGCGGGTCGCCCGCGAACGGCCGTCGCGGCCGATCCTCGCCTTGTCGCCGCGCCCCGAGACGGCGCGCCGGCTGGCGCTCGTCTGGGGCGTGCATCCAGTGACGACGGAGGACGCGGTCGACGAAAGCGACATGGTCGACCGCGCTTGCCGCATCACCTTCCGCGAGGGCTATGCCCGCGCCGGCCAGCGCGTGGTGATCTCGGCCGGCGTCCCCTTCGGCACGCCGGGCGCGACCAATCTCATGCGCATCGCCTATGTCGGCGAGGGTTAGGGTATAGCGCCAGACGCCAGTCTATTCCTGGGCTGTGCGGCCGGAGACGACGCCGGTATGGCGGCGGATCTCGGCCTCGACGATATCTGGCGCGACATGGTGCGGCATATGCCCGACACCCGGCAGCACCACTGCTTTCGCGCCGGGGATAGCCTGGCGCAGGCCTTCGGTATGGATCGATGTCCAGACAATGTCGTCGGCATCGCCGGACACGACCGTCACCGGCAGGTCGATATCGGGATAGCGCGGCGCGTCCTCGGCGACATAGGAATGCAGATCGACGAGATCGCGACCATTGGCGACCAGCGTCCCGGGCCTGAGCGCGAGCCGCGCGCCGGCCCGGTCGATATAGTCGGCGGCAGGCGGATTGGGCGCGAAGACCTGACCGACGCCCGTGGCCAGTATCAGATTGCCGACCGGTGCGCCGATCAACCGGGCCGCCAGCGGCCCCAGGACCGGCGTCGCGAACAGGTGATGATACCAGTTCACCCCGCCGGGCCAGGGATGGCTGACGGGCGCGAGGAGCACCAGGCCCGAGATCTTGTCGGCATGGCCAAGCGCCAGGTTGAGTCCCACCGTACCGGCCAGCGAATGGGCCACGACGAGCGGCCGGTCGAGGCCGAGGTCGGCGATCGCCCCGGCGATCAGATCGGCCTGGCGTTCGGGATCAGCGATATCTGGATCGGCGCCGCGCGTGCTGTGGCCATGACCGGGGCGGTCGATGGCGACCAGATAATGGTCGCCGGACAGCCGGTCATCGAAGGCCAGCAGCGGGTCGCGCGCATTGCCGCTGGCGCCATGCACGAAGACGATCGCCGGATCCGCCGGATCGCCGCGCGTCACGACATGAAGATCGGTGCCGTCGATCCGATGGAACGCGCCGAGCGGTGGCTTGGCCGCGTTGATGTCGGCGGTGAACCAGGCCGAATAGCCGAGTAGCAGAGCGATGATCAGCGCGGCGGCAGCGCCGGTCCAGGCGAGCATGTGGGGGTCCATGAGACATCGGCGCCGTTCCGCGCGATACGACAGATCGGGTCGGCCCGGCTGGTGCGGAACGAAAGGTGTCGGCAAATCAAGTGAACGGGTTACGCCGCCGATGCCGATCCGGATCGGCCCGGCGCCCCTGCCTCGACGGTCTAAATGTCGCGCCCTTCGACCTGGCGGATCAGATCGTCGATCGCGTTCTTGGCATTGTCGAGATAGGGATGCACGTCGAGCGCGGCGCGGAAGGCGGCGAGCGCGGTAGCCTCGTCGCCGATCTCCTGCAGGATGAGCCCCATGCCGCTCAGGGCGCCGAAATGCTTCGGTTCAAGCGCCAGCACCTTGCTGATATCGGACAGCGAATGCTCGTATTCATCAATGATGTAATAGAGCGTGGCGCGCCGGTTCCAGCCCTCGGCGAAATCGGGCTTGAGATCGACAACGCTGCTGAACAGCTCATTGGCCAGCCCGTATTCCCGCTCCTCCATGGCCGAAATGCCGCGCTGGAGGAGAAGATCGACCGTCGGGCTCCCCGAATTGTGCCATTCGGTGATGATGAGCTGTTCGACGGCGCGGGCCTCGATTTCCGATCCAGCCCCCGCCAACCGCTCATAGAGCATCGTCAACTGGCCGCCGGCGGTGCCGTCGGGCGCGACCGTGTCGCCGGCTGCCTCCGCCAAAACAGGCTGGATCAGGATCGGCGCCGCCAGAAGGCCGCCGGCGATCAGGACGGCAACGCCCCAGAGGCGAACGGCAGGAACAAGCCGAAAGAGCTTGCGACCGGAAGCGCGACGGCGCGGCAGCGAACGAGTCATGACGAAAAAGGTAAGAGCCCCGCCCGAGCCGGTCAATGGCCCCGGACGATCTCGCGCGCTCACCAATGCGTCAGATCGAGCTTGGACCGATCACGCCCAGGCTCAGGCCGATCCAGCGCGGGCGCAGGCCTGCGTCAGCCCTGGCGCACTTTGAAGCGGGGCTTCAGCTTGTTGATCACGTAAAGACGGCCACGACGGCGCACGACGCGGTTCAAGCGGTCGCGCTTCTTCAGCGATCGGATCGAGTTGCGGACCTTCATGGCTCACAATCCTTGCGGTCTCACATCGCGCCGACCCGCACAACACCCGGGGCGGAACAGCGTTCCGTCAGGGCCATGCCGGCGGCAGCGGAGGGGCGAAAATGAAAATCCGGCCGCAAAGGGCCGGAACCGGTGCGTAGACATAGTAATCCGCGCCGCATCTGTCAATCGCGCGCCGGCGCGACAGCCTGCGCGATCCGATCATATCGGAAATACACGTTTAAAGGGCATTCTTTTAACCGGACATTTATCTGTCGGTGCATAAATGGTATAGACGAACGATTTTTGACCACCATGAGCCGAACCTACGATCTCTCGACGCTGAATTTCCTCGTCGTCGACGACAACAGCCACATGCGCACCATCGTGCGCACGCTGCTGCGTGGCTTTGGCGTCACCCAGGTGCGCGAGACGGCGGATGCGGAAACCGCCTTCGAGGAATTGCGCAATCACCCGATCGACGTGATCATCCTCGACTATGCGCTCGACGGGCTCGACGGGGTCGAGTTCACCCGTCTGGTGCGCAGCGCCGCCGACAGCCCCAACCCCTATATCCCGATCATCATGCTGTCGGCCTATTCCGAGCGCAAACGCATCACCATGGCGCGCGATGCCGGCATCACCGAATTCCTGCGCAAGCCGATCTGCGCCTGGGATCTCTATTTGCGCATCGTCGAATGCATCGAGCGGCCACGGCCTTTCGTGCGCACGCCAACCTATTTCGGCCCCGACCGAAGACGCCGCCCGTCGGAAACCTATAAGGGTCCGGAACGCCGCCAGACGGAAGAAACGCCGATCGACGCCGAGCCCGAGGCGGCCGCCTGACCGCCATCCACGGCTTCCCATTCGATCATGGCGGCGGACACGGTCGCGCGCCTGACGGCGACCCGTCAGGACTCCGTACGAACATTACCGATTGTGAATATAATAAGCTCCGAATATACACTCCCCTTACCGTGACGGCACAGACCGTCGCAGCGCGCCGGATCAGGCTGGCTGGCCGATAGGCGCGCTGGAACAACAGTTCAGGGACCCTCGGGACGGCCCAGCGCCGTCCGAAAGGACCCGACAGGGGAGATGCTCATGGCCTTGTTCCAGGCAGATGGCGTGTCGCGCCGCGATTTTCTCATCGCATCCGGCGCGGCGGGTCTGATGATGGCCGGCGCGACGGCGCCCTCGCGCGCCGCGCCCGTCGAAACCTCCGCACGGTTCGTGATCGTCGGCGGCGGCGCCGCGGGCACCAGCATGGCGTCGCGCCTCGCCGCCGCGACATCGGGCGCCACGATCACGCTGATGGACGCGCGCAAGGACCACTATTTCCAGCCAGGCTACACCCTCGTCGGCTCCGGCGTATGGACCGAGAACCAGGTGATCACGCCACAGGCGAGCTTCATGCCCGGCGGCGTGAACTGGATCCAGGCGCATGCCGCCGAGATCGACCCCGAGACCAAGCGCGTCACCGCCACGACAGGCGAGGCGGTCGACTATGACTTTCTGGTCGTCGCCCCCGGTCTCAAGCTGAACTATGACGCCATCGACGGCATGAGCCGCGACCTCGTCGGCCGGAACGGCATCGCCTCGATCTATGCCGGCCCCGAAGGCGCCGCCCGGTCCTGGACCGAGATGCAGGCCTTTCTCGAAACCGGTGGCACCGGCCTGTTTGGCCGCCCGCCGACGGAGATGAAATGCGCCGGCGCGCCGCTCAAATACACCTTCCTGACCGACGATCATCTGCGCCGCGCCGGCAAGCGCGAGAGCGCCAATCTGATCTATAACGGCCATAACGACACGGTGTTCGCCGTGCCGCCGGTCAATGACCGGGTGCTCGACCTATTCGACGAGCGCGACATCTCGGTCAACTGGTCGCATAACCTAGTGGCGCTCGATGCCGACAAGAAGGTCGCGACCTATCGCACGCCCGACGGATCGGTCGATCTCGATTACGACTTCATCCATGTCATTCCGCCGATGAGCGCGCCCGACGTGGTGCTCAATTCGCCGCTCCCCTGGCAGGAGGGCAATTGGGGCCAGGAGGGCTGGATCGAAGTCGACAAGACCACGCTTCAGCATGCGCGCTATCCCGAGGTCTTCGGCGTCGGCGACATCAATGGCGTGCCCAAGGGCAAGACGGCGGCCAGCGTCAAATGGCAGGTGCCAGTCGTCACCGAGAATCTGATGGCGCTGATCGGCGACCGCGACATGCCCGGCGCCTATAACGGTTACACCTCCTGCCCGATGGTCACCGGCGTCGGCAAGGCGATGCTGATCGAATTCGACTATGACGGCAATCTGATGCGCAGCTTCCCGTTCATCGACCCGATGAAGGAAATGTGGCTGTCCTGGCTGATCGAGGAAAAGGCCCTCAAGCCGGCCTATGACAGCATGTTGCGCGGGCGCGCTTAGAGAAATGGTGCGAGGAGCGATGCGATGAGTGATTTCAATCCCGCGACCATGTTCGCGATCACCCATGAAATGTTCGGCGTCTGGCTATGGATCCTTCTGGCGCTTGGCGCCGTGGTCGTGCTGCTGCATGTCGCGGGCTGGCTGTCCGGCCGTCGCCTGACCGGTGGCATGGTGCGGCTGAGCGCCTTCGCGGGGCTCGCGGTCGCGGTCGTGGCCGGGCTTTTGCTGCCGTCGATGACCCAGTCGAGCCTGACGCTGCTGAACGGTGCCGCCGACGTGCTGGGGCTGATGGCCTTCGCGCTGGCGATCGGCATCGGGCTCGCCATCACCCTCAGCGGCATCGCGCGCTGGACGGGCTGACGGCGACGGGTCGACCCGCCAGGCCAGGAACCGCGCCCGGACGTCAGACCGGGAACGGCACAGGCCGGCAATCGACAGGAAAAGCCCTCGGCGCAGTGGAGCTTATTATTCCGCCGCCATCTGGATCGACGGCGCGGCATTGCGCACTTCGGCGTCGACATGGGCTTCGAACTTGGCGAAGTTCTGGTTGAACATGTCGACGAGCCGGCGCGCCTGGGCGTCATAGGCGGCTTCGTCGGCCCAGGTCTTGCGCGGGTGAAGGATGTGCGGCTCGATGCCGGCGATGCTGGTCGGTACGTCAAAGCCGAAATTGCGGTCGACATAGGTGTCGACCTCGTCGAGCGCGCCGCTCAGCGCGGCCGTCAGAAGCGCGCGCGTCGTCGCCAGCGGCATGCGCCGACCGGCGCCATAGGCGCCGCCCGACCAACCGGTATTGACGAGCCAGCAGGCAACGCCGTGCTCGGCGATCAATTCGCGCAGGAGATTGCCGTAATCGACCGGGTGGCGCGGCATGAAGGGCGCGCCGAAACAGGTCGAGAAGGTCGCTTCCGGCTCAGTCACCCCTTTTTCGGTCCCGGCCACCTTGGCGGTGTATCCCGACAGGAAGTGATACATGGCGTGGCTCGGCGTCAGCCGCGCGATCGGCGGCAGGACGCCGAACGCATCGCAGGTCAGCATGACGATCGCCTTTGGATGGCCGGCCTGGCCGGTCTCGCTGGCATTGTCGATGAAGTGCAGCGGATAGGCGGCGCGGGTGTTCTCGGTCAGGCTGGCATCGTCGAAATCGGCGATCCGCGTCTCGTCGTCGATGACGACATTTTCGAGAACCGTGCTGAAGCGCTGGGCGGCGGCGAAGATCTGCGGCTCAGCCTCGGCCGACAGCTTGATCGTCTTGGCATAGCAGCCGCCTTCGAAGTTGAAGATGCCGGACGGGCTCCAGCCATGCTCGTCGTCGCCGATCAGCACGCGCTCGGGATCGGCCGACAACGTCGTCTTGCCGGTACCCGACAGGCCGAAAAACACCGCGCTGTCGCCCTTGGCGTCGACATTGGCCGAGCAATGCATCGGCATGACGCCCTTTTCCGGCAACAGATAGTTCAACACCGTGAAGACGGATTTCTTCATCTCGCCGGCATAGGAGGTGCCGGCGATCAGCACCACGCCGCGTTCGAGATCACAGGCGATCAGCGTGTCGGACCGGCAGCCATAGACTTCCGGCGCGACCTTGAAGCTCGGCAGGTCGATGATCGTCAGATCTGGCACGAAGCTCGGCAGTTCGGCGGCTTGCGGCCGGCGCAGCAGATGGCGGATGAACAAGGCGTGCCAGGCGTTCTCGCAATAGACCCGGACATTCAGCCGGTGCGCCGGATCGGCGCCGCCATAGAGATCCTGGGCGAACAGGGTGCGATTGCGGACATGGGCGGCCATGTCGGCATGCAGCCGGTCGAACACGTCGGGTGCGATGGCCTGATTGTTGTCCCACCAAATCTTCGGCTCGATGGTCGGCGTGTGGACGATGTATTTGTCCTTGGCTGACCGGCCGGTGTGCTTTCCGGTGCGCACGGCCAGCGCGCCGGCCGCCGTCAGCCGGCCCTCAGCGCGGCGCAGCGCGCGTTCGAGCAGCGTCGCCTCGCCGTCATTCCAATAGATCGCCTGGTAGCCTTCGAGACCGAAGCGGTCCGCCGCGAAATCGGGGTTTCTTACGCCACTGTCGATCACACCGTCCTCCCGTGAGCCGGGCCTTCTTCCCTGGGGCAAACCCCGGCGAGGTCCCTGTAACAGCGCCTGATGGGCGGAGCGGACCCTAGGCAATCGCCATGGCGCGGGCAAGGCAAACCGTCACCGGCGCGTCACAAAACGTTAATGCGCGTCGCCGCCGACCGCCGGGCGATCGGCATCTGGAATCACATCGCCCGCGCGCTGTCGGCGAGTTCCTTGAGCACTTTCTGGAGGACACCCGGCGCGCGGACCGGGCGCGGAAACGGAATGTGGACGGCATCAGCGCCATGATCATCATGGCGCACCAGCGTCATGCCGGACGGGTCGACGCCGGCACAGCGGAAGCCCGTTTGCGAGCGCCCGGCAAGTGCGGAAGCATAGAGATCGCAGGCGTCCCGGTGATCTTCGTTCATATGCGCGACGATGTCGGCCTCGGCCGTGATCAGCGGATCGGCCTCGCTCAGATCGGTCAGAAGATCGCCGCGCCCGAGCCCGACGATCTTGCCGAAACCGGCCACGAGATGGGCCCGCTCGATCTCGAAGCGATAGATCGCGAAGTCCGCGAAACCGGCATAGAGGCTTGCGTCGGGGTGATGCGCCAGAAAACGCCGTCGCGCGGATGGCGCATCGCTCCTATGCAGCCGGCCCATGAGCGAGATGCGCGCCTTGGTCAGCGGATCGCCGTCCTGGCGCCGGTCGATCAGGATCGAGGCGGCGGCATCGCGCAAGGCGTGCTGGGTGTGCAGCGCGAGCGTCGAGATCAGCGTCAGCGGCGATCCGTCGCTATCGGACGCGATGGTGATCAGCGAGGCGAAGGGGGCGCCATCCTCGGGGCGCTTGGTGGCGAGACAGCCGACCATGCCGGTGCGCAGAAGCCAGCGCGCCTCGGCCTCGGGATCGAAGGCGTCGTCATCCTGTGGCATGATATCCCCCGTCGATCCCTGTCGATCCGTCCAAAGGCGCAAGAATAGGGCGGTCGGCGGCGGGCTCCAAGCGGTCATGGCCGCGCGGCGCGCGACGGGCTATTTATGCATGGCCGTGCGTGACGCCGGTCGGCAGCGCCATATTTTCGCCGTGCGAAACATATGAGTGGCGTGCCACATTTCGGGAAAGTGAGCAGGACCGACCCATGCCGACGATTGCCCTGGTCGACGACGACCGCAACATCCTGACCTCGGTGTCGATGGCGCTCGAGGCCGAGGGCTACCGCATCGAGACCTTCACCGACGGCGCCGCGGCGTTCGAGGGCATCCAGTCGCATCCCCCCGACCTCGCCATTCTCGACATCAAGATGCCGCGCATGGACGGCATGGAGCTGTTGCGCCGGCTGCGCCAGAAGTCCGAACTGCCGGTCATCTTCCTGACGTCGAAGGACGAGGAGATCGACGAATTGTTCGGCCTCAAGATGGGTGCCGACGATTTCATCCGCAAACCGTTCTCGCAGCGCCTTCTGGTCGAGCGCGTGAAGGCCGTTCTGCGTCGCGCCCAGCCGCGCGATGCGACCCAGCAGAGCGAGGACCAGTCGAAGGTGCTCGAACGCGGCCAGCTGCGCATGGACCCGGAGCGCCATGCCTGCACCTGGGCCGGCGAGCCGGTGACGCTGACCGTGACCGAATTCCTGATCCTGCAGTCGCTGGCCCAGCGCCCCGGCGTCGTGAAGAGCCGCAACGCGTTGATGGACGCGGCCTATGACGACCAGGTCTATGTCGACGACCGCACCATCGACAGCCATATCAAGAGGCTGCGCAAGAAGTTCAAATCCGTCGACAAGGCCTTCGACATGATCGAAACGCTGTATGGTGTCGGCTACCGGTTCAAGGAAGGCTGAGCCGGGCGGGGCGGTTGAACATCCAGGGCGATTGAGCACGCATGGCGATCGACACCCAGGACAGATGGCGTTCGCAAGGCCGGGCCGGCCCACCGGCGGCATTGCCGCAGCGGCGGCCCGGGATCCTGCGCGCGCTCATCCGCTGGTATCGCGGCGCGACCCATTTCCTGGGCAAATACGCCTTTTCGAGCCTGAGCCGCCGGATCGCCATCCTCAACCTCGCAGCGCTGATCATCCTGGTCAGCGGAACGCTCTACCTGAACCAATTCCGCGAAGGGCTGATCGATGCCCGCGTCGAAAGCCTTCTGACCCAGGGCGAGATCATCGCCGGCGCCATCGCGACGAGCGCGACGGTGGATATCGATTCGATCCGCCTCGACCCCAACCGGCTGCTCGAACTGCAGGCCGGCGAGGTCTTGTCGCCCTCGACCAACGATCTCGGCCTGCTTGACTTCACCATCAACCCGGAAGCCGTGGCGCCGATCCTCAGGCGGCTGATCTCGCCGACCCGGACGCGCGCCCGGATCTATGACCGCGACGGCATTCTGATCATCGATTCGCAGAGCCTCTATTCGCGCGGCCAGATCCTGCGCTTCGATCTGCCGCCGCCCGGCGACGGCCAGGACGAGAACTGGCTCGACCGCATCTGGAATGACGCCCGGCTGTGGATGCGGCGCGGCGAACACCCGGTCTATGTCGAGCACGGCCCGCGCGAGGGCCGCGAATATCCCGAGGTGGCGAAGGCGCTGCTGGGCGAATCCGTGCCGATCGTCCGGGTCAATGAGCGCGGCGAGATGATCGTCTCGGTCGCGGTGCCGATCCAGCGCATGCGCACCGTGCTCGGATCGCTGCTGCTGTCGACCCAGGGCGGCGACATCGACGCGATCGTGCGCGCCGAGCAGATCGCCATCTTGCGCATCTTCCTGGTCGCCGCTGTTGTGACGCTGGTCCTGTCGGTATTGCTCGCCGGCACGATCGCGGGGCCCGTGCACCGCCTGGCGGCGGCGGCCGAACGCGTGCGCCGGGGCACACGCTCGCGCGAGCGCATTCCCGATTTCTCCAACCGCAATGACGAGATCGGCCATCTGGCGCGCGCGCTTCGCGAGATGACGGATGCGCTCTACAGCCGCATCGAGGCGATCGGCAGTTTCGCCGCCGATGTCGCCCATGAGCTGAAGAACCCGCTGACCTCGCTCAGAAGTGCCGTCGAGACCTTGCCTCTGGCCAAGAACAAGGCCGATCGCGATCGGCTGATCGCCGTCATCCAGCATGACGTGAACCGGCTCGACCGGCTGATCAGCGATATCTCCGACGCTTCGAGGCTCGATGCCGAGCTCCAGCGGCGCGAGGCGGAGCCGGTCGATCTGGAAAAGCTCCTGGCGACCGTCGTCGACCTGTCGAACGAGGCCGCGCCCGACGGCGTCGCGCCGGTCACCCTGACGATCACCCGCAACGACCCGCAGCGCGGCTTCTTCGTCGAGGGCCATGACAGCCGCCTCGGCCAGGTGATCACCAATCTGATCGACAATGCCCGCTCCTTCTCGCCCAAGGACGGCAGCGTGCGGGTCGCCATCCGGCGCGACGGGCGCGACATCGAGGTGATCGTCGACGATGACGGCCCCGGCGTTCCGCCCGACAATATCGAGCGCATCTTCGAACGGTTTTACACCGACCGCGTCGAACAGACCGGCTTCGGCCAGAACTCAGGCCTCGGCCTGTCGATCTCACGCCAGATCGTCGATGCGCATGGTGGGCAGCTTTGGGCCGAAAACCGCCCAGCGGACGGACATGCGGGCAGGATCGCGGGCGCGCGTTTCGTCATGACCCTGCCCGCGCTCGGCTGAGCGGCGCGGTGACCGGACCGGCCCCCGGCCTGCCGCCCGCGCCGTCGGTCCGGGTGCATGCGACATCGCTCGCCATCGGCCGGCATGGGGTTCTGATCCGCGGGCCATCCGGCATCGGCAAGTCGCGCTTGGCGCGGGACCTGCTCGACCGGGCCGGCGTCCTCTCCTTCCGCGCGCTGATCGCCGACGATCAGACGGATCTCCACAAGGCGCATGGCGCGGTGATCGCCAATTGTCCGCCGACCATCGCCGGCCGGATCGAATGGCGCGGCCTCGGTATCGTCGACATGCCCCGGATCGCGGCGGCCCGCATCGATCTCGTGATCGACCTTGTCGCGCCACCAGACAGCCCGCGCCTGCCGCCCGACGATCGGATGCTGACCGACATTCTCGGGATCGGCTTGCCGCATCTCGTGCTCGCCGCCGACGGCGGCGCAGCGACGACGGTCGAACGGGCCTTGGCGCTCGGCTAACCGTTGCGCCTTTGCCACGCCACAATCGTGATTTTTGCGCCGCAACATGAAAGGGGTTGATGAAATGGGCGGCAACTGCCCATCATACGGTCGTTTAGAATAATTCGGGCGAGCCGCATGGCGAACGGATCACGCGGCCAAGTCGGCCCGGCAAGCGGGACATGCCCATGATCGGGATCGTCGTTGTGACCCATGGTCGGCTGGCGGTCGAGTTTCGCGCAGCCCTCGAACATGTGGTCGGCCCGCAGGAGCGGTTCGAGACGATTTCGATCGGCCCGGATGACGATATGGAACAGCGCCGCAACGACATTCTCAAGGCCGTCGCCGCGACCGATGCGGGACAGGGCGTCGCGGTCCTGACCGACATGTTCGGCGGCACCCCGTCGAACCTCGCCATATCGGTGATGGACGAGGCACCGGTCGAGGTCGTCGCCGGCGCCAACCTGCCGATGCTCGTCAAGCTCGCCAAGGTGCGCGGCGAAATGGGTTTGCCCGAGGCGGCCGCCGAAGCCCGCGATGCGGGCCGCAAATACATCAATGTCGCAAGCGAGATCCTGGGAACCGGCCGCTGATGGACGTACAGACCGATATGTCGAGTCCCCGTATCGAGCGGACCTTCGAGATCACCAATAAGCGCGGCCTGCATGCCCGCGCCGCCCATCGTCTGGTCCAGACGGTGGAGCGCTTCGGCGCCCAGGTCACGGTATCGAAGGACGGCTCGACCGTGGTCGGCACCTCGATCATGGGCCTGTTGATGCTGGCCGCCAGCAAGGGCACGCATATCGACGTCGCCGCGCGCGGCCGCGACGCGGAAGCCGCCATGGACGCCATCGCCGATCTCGTCGGCAACCGCTTCGGCGAAGAGTAGGGCCTGGCCAGCCGGACGACCGGACAGGCAAGCCCGTCAGGCCAATCCCGGAAACACCGCGCGCAGGCCCGCGACAAGCATGTCGACGGCGATCGCCAGCAGGATCATGCCCATCAGGCGGGTGGTGATGACGCGCATGGAATCCGACAGGACCTTGCCGAAGAAGGACGCGAAGAACAGCACCGCCGACAGGACCAGGATCACGACCGCCAGCACCGCGCCGAGGGTGACCAGCGTCGCAAGCGTTTCCGAATGCGCGGTATAGACGATGATGGTGGCGATGGTGCCCGGGCCGACGATGATCGGAAAGGTCAGCGGATAGAAGGCCAGGCTGTTGAGCTGCGACATATGCTCGCGCTCCTTGTCGGTGCCCGAATGCGAGGCGAAGCTGCCGCCATTCAGCATCGACCAGGCGATATGCATGAGGACGAGGCCGCCGGCGATGCGGAAATCGTCCACCGAAATGCCGAAGGCCGCGATGATCTGCTGACCGGCGACGAGGATCGCGCCGCACATGATCAGCGCGAACACGGCGAGCCGCAGGACGAGCTTGCGCTGTTCGGCGACCGTGAACCCGTCGGTCATCGCCAGGAAGATCGGCAGGTTGACGAACGGGTTCATGATCGCGAAGAAGGCGGCGAGCGCTTTCGCGAACAGTGCATAATCCATGAAACGCCTCCCCGCCGCCGAGCGCGCGGCCGAGCCTGGTTGTAGCGGCGCCGTTGCCGGATCTGTCAAGCCTTGCTAATCGGTCCCGGCAAATGCCGCGTATGACGGCGATGTGATGCGTGCCCGGCCCTGACGGCCGGTTCCAGGCGCCGATCCCGAGCGTCCATCCCGAGCGCCGGCCGCGACCGCGCACCCTGAACGCCGATCCTGAAAGGACATGCCCATGACCGCCGCGACCGATTACATCGTCAAGGATATCAGCCTGGCCGATTTCGGCCGCAAGGAAATCGAGCTCGCCGAACATGAGATGCCCGGTCTTATGGCGCTGCGCGACGAGTTCGCCGACCAGAAGCCGCTCAAGGGCGCGCGCGTCGCCGGCTGTCTGCACATGACCATCCAGACGGCGGTGCTGATCGAAACGCTGACAGCCCTCGGCGCCGAGGTGCGCTGGGCGTCGTGCAACATCTTCTCGACACAGGACCACGCCGCCGCCGCTATCGCCGCGTCGGGCGTGCCGGTCTTCGCCTATAAGGGCGAAACGCTCGACGAATACTGGGATTATGTGCACCGCATCTTCGATTGGCACGACGGAGGCGCGCCCAATCTCATCCTCGATGACGGGGGTGACGCGACCATGCTGATCATCCTCGGTGCCGACGCCGAGCGCGATCCAAGCGTTCTCGACGCGCCGTCAAACGAGGAAGAGGAGGCGATGTTTGCGTCGATCAAGACGCGGCTCGCCGAAAAGCCGGGCTGGTTCTCCAAAGTCAAGGCCAATCTGCTCGGCGTGTCTGAGGAAACCACGACCGGCGTCAACCGGCTCTATCAGCTCGCCAGCCAGGGTCGGCTGCCGTTCCCCGCGATCAATGTCAACGATTCCGTCACCAAGTCGAAATTCGACAATCTCTATGGTTGCCGCGAGAGCCTGGTCGACGCCGTTCGCCGGGCCACCGACGTCATGCTGGCTGGCAAAGTGGCCGTGGTGTGCGGCTATGGCGATGTCGGCAAGGGGTCGGCGGCGAGCCTGCGTAATGGCGGGGCGCGGGTGATCGTCACCGAGGTCGATCCGATCTGCGCGCTGCAGGCGGCCATGGAAGGCTACGAGGTGCAGACGATCGAGGACGTCGCCGAAACCGCCGACATCTTCGTCACCGCGACCGGCAACAAGGACGTCATCACCGTCGATCATATGCGGGCGATGAAGCACAATGCCATCGTCTGCAATATCGGCCATTTCGACAGCGAGATTCAGATCGCCGCGCTGAAGAACTTCAAATGGACCGAGATCAAGCCACAGGTGCATCACGTCGAGTTCCCCGACGAGAAGGCGATCATCGTCCTGTCGGAGGGCCGGCTGGTCAATCTCGGCAATGCGACGGGGCATCCGAGCTTCGTGATGAGCGCGTCCTTCACCAATCAGACGCTGGCCCAGCTCGAATTGTGGAAGCACCACACCTCCTACGACAAGAAGGTCTATACCCTGCCCAAACATCTCGACGAGCGCGTCGCCGAACTGCATCTCGAAAAGCTCGGCGTGAAGCTGACCAAGCTGTCGGACGATCAGGCGCGCTATATCGGCGTTCAGGCCGACGGGCCGTTCAAGCCCGACCACTACCGCTACTGATCGCACGGCAGCCGATCCCCTTGCCAAACCTCGGCGGCACATGGCCGCCGGGGGGCATCCACTATATGGCCGTCCCATACTTGGCCTCGACCACGCCGAACCCCGCCGCGCCATCGTGAATAAGTCCGGCGCGGACTGTGTTCCTGCCCGGGATTTGCGGTTAGATTGACGTGATTCGGCGTCGCCTGCCTGAGGAGACATCGCCATCATGTGTTCGGGGCCTTGCGTGTTCGGAGATGTCACCCGGCTCGACCGCCGCGCATCGGCAGGGCGGCGACGCGGCCCGCGGGCCCGCCACACCTCCCACGCACCAAGCCCGGACACACGGTAGGCTCCATGGCGCGGCCGAGGGGGCGAGATAGGGCTTTGACAGGCGGCGTGATGTCGGCGGCGCTTCTCGCCACCGCCATGCCGGCACGCGCGCAGGACGCCGCCGCGCCGATGGCCGACATGTTGTCGGACATCTCCGTCGAACAACTTGCCCTTCTGGCCGCGGTTCTCGGTGTCGTCGCCTTCGCCACGCTGGCGTCGGTCATGTTGGTGCGCGCCCGCGAGCGGCTGGCCGACGTCCGGCGGGCGGCGGGCAGCGAGCGGCGCGATCTCAGGGCGCGTCTCGACCAGGCCGAAGCGCTGATCCGGGCCGATGCCCAGGCGCTCGTGATCTGGCCGGCCGATGGCGGTCGCCCGACGCTACATCTGGCGCCCGCGTCGGGCGGCACGGTGCCCGCCCAACAATCCGACGTTCTGGCCTTCGGACGCTGGCTGGACGCGGGCTCGGCGCGCGATCTCGAAGCCGCCGTCGCGCAACTGCGCGACCAGGGCGCGGGCTTCGACCTCGCCTTGCGCGGCAAGACCGGCGGCTATGTCGCGGCTGTCGGCCGCGCCGGCGGCGGCCAGGTGTCGCTGCGGCTGCGCGATGTCGACACGCCGCAGATGGAAAGCGCGCATCTCAGGGCCGAGAACACCGATCTCAAGCGCATCGCCACGGATTTCGCGGCGATCAGCGACGGCGTCGACTGTCCCGTCTGGATCGTCGACGACGACAGCCGCATCGTCTACGCCAATGCGGCCTATGCGCGCGCGCTCGGGCGCGAGGCGGCCGCTTCCCTGGTCGGCGAGAACGACCAGCTCATTCCCGGCGCCGCGCCGGCCGACGACGCGGCGATGGGCGATCTCGGCATCATGACGCTGCCGACCGCCCGCGAGGTGCGCCGTTACAGGGTGCAGGCGTTCCGCGCCGGGCGCGGCACCGGCTATGTCGCCCGCGATGTCGACGAACTCGACGAAGCCCAGCGCGCGCTCGCCTCGCTGGAAGCCGCGCACAGCCATACGCTGGCCCAGCTCAAGACCGGCGTGGCCGCCCTCGACGCCGCGCGCCGACTGGTCTTCTTCAACCCCGCCTTCCTCGATCTCTGGCAGCTCGATCCGGCCGTTCTGTCGGACCGGCCGGATTTCGGCGAGGTGCTCGATCAGATCCGCGCGGCGGGGCGGCTACCGGAAGTCTCGCGCAACTATCGCGACTGGCGCGAGGAAGTGGTGTTCCGCAACACGACCGCCGAAGCACGCGACGCGCAATGGCACCTCCCCGACGGGCGCACGCTGCGTGTCATCGCCGACCCGCAGCCCGATGGCGGGCTGATCTATCTGTTCGAGAACGTCACCGAGAGCATCGACCTGCAGACCCGTTTCGTGGCGCTGTCGCGGGTGCAGCGCGAAACGATCGACAGCCTGCTCGAAGGCATCGTGGTGTTCGGCTCCGACGGCCGGCTTAAGCTGCACAACCCGACCTTCCAGTTGCATTGGGTGCTCGACGAGCGCGCGCTCGCCAACCGGCCCCATGTTGACGACGTCACCACCCAATGCGCGGTGTTCCATGACGATCCCGATCTCTGGGGTCGGTTGAGAAACGCCGTCACGGGGCTCGCCGATGCGCGCCGGCCGTTCAAGGCCTCCATCGAACGCCAGGACGGCATGGCGGTCGACATGTCGACGGTGCCGCTGCCCGATGGCGGCACGCTCGTCATCTTCGCCGATGTCACCGATTCCCGGCGCGTCGAGCGGGCCCTGCGCGACAGCAATGACGCGCTGTTGCGGGCCGCCCAGATCAAGAACGACTTCGTGCACAAGGTTTCCTATGAACTGCGCTCGCCGCTGACCAATATCATCGGCTTCGCCCAGCTTCTGAGCGACCCCGGCAGCGGGCCGCTCGATGCGCGCCAGCGCGAATATACCGGCTATATCCTGTCGTCCTCGAGCGCGCTGCTCGCCATCATCAACGACATTCTCGACCTCGCCACCATCGATGCCGGCGTGATGGAGCTCGACATCGCCGAGGTCGACATCCGCGCGGTGATCGCCGGCGCCGCCGAGGGCCTGCGCGACCGGCTCGACGAACAAGGCATACGCCTCGTCGTCGACGTCGCCGACGATGTCGGCCCCATCGAGGCCGACGAAAAGCGCCTGCGGCAGGTCCTGTTCAACCTGTTGTCGAATGCGATCGGCTTTTCGGAATCGGGCCAGAGCGTCACCGTCGCGGCGCGCGCGACCGACGACCATATCGACGTGACGGTGCGCGACGAGGGGCGCGGCATCGCGCCGGAACGCCTCAAGGAGGTGTTCGAGCGCTTCCAGAGCGATGCCGGCGGCACCGACCATCGCGGACCGGGCCTCGGCCTCAATATCGCCCGCAGCCTGATCGAACTGCATGGCGGCAGCGTCGATCTGACGTCGGAACCTGGTCGCGGCACCGAGGTGTGCTGCCGGCTGCCCGTCGCCCGGGAACCGGATGCCCTACCGGGGGATCCCGCGACAGCCGACGACACGCCGCCACAAGCCCTGCCCGTCCCGGCATCGGCGGCCGCGCCCGGCGCGGACGCCTGACCCCTGTCGCCGGACATGACAGCGCAAGACACATATCCGGAACAGGTACCAGCGGCACCCGAACCCCATGCCGCCGGCATCGCGCTCGACCTGCCGACACCGCATGCCACAGAAGCCCTGGCCGACGCGCTGGCCGGCGTCGTCATGCCCGGCGACTGCCTGCTGCTGTCGGGCGATCTGGGCGCCGGCAAGACGACCTTCGCCCGCGCGCTGATCCGCGCGCTGGCGCATGATCCGGCGCTGATCGTGCCGAGCCCGACCTTCACGCTGGTGCAGACCTACGACTTGCCGACGGACCGGCGGCTGTTGCATGCCGATTTCTACCGGCTTGGCGATCCGTCCGAGACCGCCGAACTCGGCCTCGACGAGATCGACGACGGCGCGATCCTGATCGCTGAATGGCCCGAGCGCGGCGAGGTGCCAGCCACCGACGCGACGCTGTCGATTATGTTGCGGGACGATGCAGCTGGCGGCCGCGCGGTAGCGCTGGGGCCCGGCAGCGGCTGGCGCGCGCGGCTCGACCGCGCCATGCACCTGACCGGGTTTCTCGACCGCGCCGGCTGGGGCGCCGCGCATCGCGCGCTTCTGCAAGGCGATGCGTCGATGCGGCGCTATGAAAAACTGTCGGCCAATGGCCGGTCGGCGATCCTGATGGACGCGCCGGCGCGCCACGATCCCGGTCTGGCCGGCGCGCCGTCCTACAGCCGCCAGGTGCATCTCGCCGAGGACATCCGCCCCTTCGTCGCCGTCGCCAACGGGCTGTCGCGGGTCGGGCTTTCAGCCCCCCGCATCCTTGCCGCCGACATGGCGCATGGCTTCCTGCTCGTCGACGATCTCGGTGCCGACACGATCGCCTCCGGCGGCAAGCCCGTCACCGACGGCTATATCGCGGCGGCCGAGGTTCTGGCGGTGCTGCATGCCGAGGACCGCCGACCGGATCTGCCGGTCGAGGGGGACGATGTCCATGTCCTGCCGGACTATTCGACCGATGTGATGGTCGCCGAAGCCGGCCTTCTCGCCGACTGGTATGCGCCGCATGCGCTTGGCGCGCCGCTCCCCGACGAGGCTGTCACGGCGTTTCGCGCGGCGGTCGGCGAAATGGTCGCGCCGGTCCAGCGGCCCACCGACGATGTGCCCGCCTTCTGGGCGCGCACCTGGGTCTTGCGCGACTATCACTCGCCGAACCTGATCTGGCGGCCGCGTGCCGGCGGCACCGAGCGGATCGGGCTCATCGACTTTCAGGACGCCCTCCACGGCCCGGCCGGCTACGATCTCGCCTCGCTCACCTTCGATGCCCGTGTCGACATGCCGGCGGAACTGAGCGCGGCCGTCACGGATAGCTATCTCCGCGCCCTGGCGGAGCTCGGCCTTGCCGTTGACGAAGCGGTCGTCCAGCGCGATCTCGCCATACTGTCGGCGCAGCGCAACGCCAAGATCCTCGGCATCTTCGTGCGGCTCGCCCAACGCGACGGCAAACCGGGCTATCTGGCACATCTGCCGCGCATTCTCGGCTATATGCGGACGGCGCTGGCGCACCCGGCCTGCGCCCCCTTGCGCGACTGGAGCGAGACCTGGCTGCCACGGCTTGTCGTTCCCGACTAACCGGCCTATGCGAAGCGTCGGGAGTCGAGGCGCTCAAGGATCGAGAAGGATCGGCGATGACCGGTGCGCGCGCGGAATTGACGACGGGACAGCATGCGATGGTGCTCGCGGCGGGGCTCGGCACCCGGATGCGGCCGTTGACCGATACCTGCCCGAAACCCTTGGTCGAGGTCGCTGGCCGGCCGCTCATCGACCATGTGCTCGACCGCCTGGCCGCGTCCGACGTCCGGCAGACGGTGGTCAATCTGCACCATCTCGCCGATCAGCTCGAAACGCATCTCGCGGCACGCAAGACCCCCGAGATCGTTCTGTCCGACGAGCGGGCGGAACTCCTCGAAACCGGCGGCGGCATCAAGAAGGCGCTTGCCCTGCTGGGCCCGGCGCCGTTCTTCTCGATCAATTCCGACGCCATCTGGGTCGAGGGCCCGCGCCCGCTTCTCGACACGATGCGCGCGCGCTTCGATCCCGACGCCATGGACCTCCTGCTCGCCGTGTCGTCGAGCGTGACCAGCACCGGCTATGACGGGCGTGGCGACTTTCACATGGACCCGGACGGCCGGCTGGTCCGCCGCCTCGACGGCGAGATCGCGCCTTTCGTCTTCATCGGCGTCGCGCTGATGTCCCCGGAAATCTTCGCCGATACGCCCGACGGCGCGTTCTCGCTCAACCTGTTGTTCGACCGCGCCATCGAGCGCGAGCGGCTCTACGGCATCCGGCTCGACGGGCTGTCGCTCCATGTCGGCACGCCGGCCAGCATCGCGCTGGCCGAAACCGCGCTGCTCGAAAGCGTGACCTGACCGCTCCGATGACAGGCCTCAGCGGCGCCCGCGCCCCGAAACGGCTGTTCTCGATACCGGCCTCGGCGCCGTTCCTGACGACGCTGGCCGATCATCTCGATGCCGGCACCTTCGGCCCGACGGCCGGGCTCGCGCGCGCCGACACGACGATCCTGTTGCCCAATCGCCGCGCGGCGCGGGCTTTCGAGCGCCTGTTGCGGGACCGTTCGCAGGATCGCGCCGCGATCCAGCCGCGTATCCAGGCGATCGGCGATGCCGACGAGGCGGGCGATCTCACCGCCTTTGCCGATGGCGACGACAGCCTCGCCGACGCGATTGATCCGTTCGGACAGGTGCCACAGGCCATGTCGCCGCTGGAGCGCCGCTTGGTGCTAACGCGGATGATCCTCGCCTTCGGCCAGGGCATGGCGCGCACCCTGTCCTTTCCCGAAGAAACCGATCATCTCCTGGTGCCGGTCGGTCCGGCCGACGCGCTGAACCTGGCCGATGATCTGGCACGCCTGTTCGATGGCTTCGCCATCGAGGAGGTGGCGCCCGACAGGATCGGCGACCTCGTGCCGGACGCCTATGCCGGCTATTGGACGGTGGCGCTGCGCTTTCTCGACATCGTGGTGCGCGAATGGCCGGCCTATCTCACCCATCACGGCAGGCTCGACCCCGCCGCGCGCCGCAGCCGCATGATCCGGCGGGAAGCGGACCGGTTCGACGAGCTGCGGCCCGACGCACCGATCATCGTGGCGGGCTCGACGGGCTCGATCCCGGCCACGGCAAGGTTGATGGACGTGGTCAGCCGGCTGCCGAACGGCGCGGTCGTGCTGCCCGGCCTCGACACCCATCTCGACGCGGCGGGCTGGGACGCGATCGACGACGCGGCCGCCCCCGATGCCGGACATCCGCAATTCGGGCTGAAACAGCTACTGACCCGCCTCGGCTGTGCCCGCGAGGACGTCGCCGTGCTTCAAACCCATGCGCCGATATGGGGTCAGGCGCGCGAGAAACTGTTCAGCGAGGTCATGCGGCCCGCCCGCACCACCGATCTGTGGCGCGACCGTAGGCCGGACACCGCGACCATCGATTCGGCGCTCGACGGCATGTCCTGCCTGACGGCCGAAACGGACGCGCTCGAAGCCCGCGCCATCGCCCTTCTCATGCGCCAGGCGCTCGAAACGCCCGGCAGGACGGCGGCCCTGGTGACGCCGGACCGCAATCTGTCGCGGCGGGTCGCCGCCGAACTGGCGCGCTGGGGGCTCGACGTGCCGGATTCGGCGGGCCGGCCGCTGACCACGCTGCCCGCCGGCACCTTCCTGCTTCTGGTCGCCGAGGCCGCGGCGGCGCGCCACGCGCCGGACCGGCTGGCCGCGCTGACGGGCCATGCTCTGTTCGCGACCGATACCGGCGGCACAACGCGCGATGGCCGCGCCGCGCTGGAGCTTCTCGCCCTGCGCGGCCCGCGTCCAAGACCCGGCCTCGCCGGCATAAGAACCAGCCTGGAACGCCGCCTGTCGGCGCGCGCGGCCTGGCGGCACCCGGCGCTGACGCGCCTCGCCGATGCCGATATCGAGGCGGCCCGCGCGCTTCTGGACACGCTCGTCACGGCATTCGGCGGCTTCGACGATCTCGACACCGAGGGCGCCGATCCGAAGCGGCCCTACCCTCTGCGCGCCTTGCTCGACGCGACGCTGACAGCGGCCGAAACCCTGTCCGCCGATCCCGATGCCGGCGACCGGGCAGACGGACGGCCCACGACACGGCTCGATGACGGCCGCGACGGCGCGGCGCTGGCCGGGCTTCACGCGGCTTTGGCCGAAACAACCGATATCGCGCCGGACCTGCCGCTCGATGCCTGGCCGTCGGTGCTGGGCCGGCTGTTGCAGGCGGTCACCGTGCGCCCGCCAGACGGCGGCGGGCCGCTGGCCATCTGGGGGCCGCTCGAAGCGCGCTTGCAGGCCCCCGACCTCGTCATCCTCGGCGGATTGAACGAGGGAGTCTGGCCGAGCGAGCCGCCGCTCGATCCCTGGCTCAGCCGGCCGATGCGGGCGGCCCTCGGCCTCAGCCTGCCGGAGCGGCAGATCGGCCTCGCCGCCCATGACATCGTGCAGGCGGTGTCCGCGCGGGAGGTGGTGTTCTCGCGCGCCAAGCGATCGGGCGGCGCGCCAACCGTCGCGGCCCGCTGGCTGCAACGGCTGGCGACCGTCATCGGCCCCGACCAACAGGCAATGCTGGAAGCGCGCTCGGCCAATGTCCTGGCCTGGGCGCGGCGGCTCTCGGTGTCCGCGCCCGACGGCACGGTCCCGCAAGGGGTGCGGCCGGCCCCGGTCAGGCCCTGCCCGCCCGTCGCGGCGCGCCCGCGCCGGTTCAGCGTCACCGATGTCGAAACCCTGATCCGCGACCCTTACGCGCTCTATGCCCGGCGTATTCTCGACCTGATGCCGCTCGATCCCGTGGACGCCCCGGCCGACGCGGCCCAGCGCGGCATCCTCGTCCATGACGTTCTCGCCGACCTGGTGCGCGGCCTGCCCGATGACCGGGAAGACGTCACGCCGGACGATCTGATCGCCGCTGCCCGGCCGCATCTCACGGCACTTGACGACATGCCGGAAGTGCGCGCCCTGTGGCTGCCGCGCCTCAAGCGGATCGCCCGGTTCTTCGCCGCCGAGGAGACGGCGCTGCGCCGCGAGCGGACAGGTGGGGCGGTCGAAACGCCGGGCCAACTCGACATCGACGCCCCGGCGGGCACGATACGGCTGACCGCGCGCGCCGACCGCATCGATGTCCTGCGGGCGGGCGGGCTCGCGATCTTCGACTACAAGACCGGCCAGGCGCCGACCGCGAAGACGGTGCGCGCCGGCCTCCAGCCGCAACTGACGCTTGAAGCGGCGATCGCGCGCGCCGGCGGCTTCGCAGACGTTTCGGATCAGGCGGGCGTCCGGATCGCGAGGCTCGCCTACGTGCAGCTGACCGGTGGACTGCCGGCCGGCAAGATCGTCGACATCGTGCCGGAGGACGGGACGCTGGACGAGATGGTCGCGGGTCATCTCGATGGGGTGCGCCGGCTCATCGCGCGCTATGACAACCCCGATCAGCCCTATCTCGCCAAGCCGCGCGTCGCCTTCCGCGACCGGGCGAGCGACTACGATCACCTGTCGCGCTTCGCCGACTGGCGCGACATCGACGCCACGATCCGCGCCAACAGCGACACGGACAGCGACACGGGCGCCGGGACTGGCGCCGGGACTGGCGCACGCGCCCGGCCGGAGACGGGCGCATGAGCGCGGCGGGCCTCCAGATCCCCGAGACGACGCGCGCGACCCAGCGCCGCGCCGCCGATCCGAGGCACTCGGCCTGGGTGTCGGCCAATGCGGGATCGGGCAAGACCTTCGTTCTGTCGCGCCGGGTGGTGCGGCTTTTGCTCGCCGGCCACGACCCGGCATCGATCCTGTGCATCACGTTCACCAAGGCGGCGGCGGCGGAGATGGAGACCCGCATCTTCGGGCTCCTCGCCGAATGGACGACCCTGCCCGACGCCGTCTTGAGCGAGCGCCTGGCCGATCTGACGGGCCGGCCGCCAGCGCCCGGCCTGCTCGACCGCGCGCGGCGGCTGTTCGCTATCGCCGTCGAAACGCCGGGCCGGCTGAAGATCCAAACCATCCACGCTTTCTGCGAAAGGCTGTTGCAGCTCTTTCCCTTCGAAAGCGGGGTGCCGAACGGTTTCGACGTGCTCGACGAACGCGCCGCGCGGGATCTGTTGCGCGATGCCGAAGCCAGCATCTTCCAGCTAATCGACCGCGATCCCGACGGCGATCTGGCCCGCGCGCTCGATACCGTCGCGCGGCATGCGACCGAAACCGGCGCCAATACGGCGATCCGCGGCCTTCTCGGCCAGCGCGCCGCGCTGGCTGCCTGGCGCGCCGACGCCGACCGGACGGGCGACAGGGAAACGAGCCTGCGCGCCGCACTCGGCCTTGGCCCTGACGACGGCGCGGACGCGCTGGCCGAGGCGATCCTCAACGGGCCTAACCTGCCGCGCTGCGGCTGGGCCGACGCCGCGACGGCACTTGACGGCATGACGAAGGCCACGCCGCAAAAGCAGGCCGACAAGCTGCGCAAAGCACTTGCCGCCAGAGATCCGGAAGCCGCGATCGCGGCCTTTTTCGAAATCTTCTTCACCCAGGCGGGCACGCCGCAGAAGACCCTCGTCGTGCGGGAGGTCGCGGATCGGCTGCCCGATCTCGCCGCGCGCATCGAGGCGGAGGGCGACAGGCTCGAGGATCTGCGCGACCGCTATCGCACCGCCCGTCTTCTGGATGCCAATCTGGCGCTCCTGAAGCTGTCGGATGCGGTGCTGGCCGCGTATGACCGGGCCAAAATCGCGCGCGGCGCGCTCGACTTCGACGATCTCATCGCCCGGACGGTCTCGCTGCTGTCGCGGCGCAGCGCCGCCGACTGGGTACTCTACAAGCTCGACAAGGGCCTTGATCACATCCTGATCGACGAGGCGCAGGATACGAGCCCGCTGCAATGGCAGGTCATTGGCCGGCTGACCGAGGATTTCTTCTCGGGCTCGGGCCAGCGCGGCATCACGCGCACGCTGTTCGCCGTCGGCGATCCGAAGCAGTCGATCTATTCCTTCCAGGGCGCCGAGCCCGACGCCTTCGACGAGATGCGGCGCGCCTATGACCGGCAGACCGAACGGCGTCTTCTGAAGGAGCGGCTCGGCCTGTCCTTCCGCTCCGTGCCGCATGTGCTCGACGCGGTGGACCGGGTCTTCGCCGGCGAGACGGCGGCGACAGGCCTTGGCGCGCGCGCCGACTATGAGCCGCACAGCGCGCTGCGCCAGGCCACCACCGGCCGGGTCGATCTGTGGCCGACGGTGCTGTTCGAGGAGGACACCGATCCCGAGCCCTGGGACGCGCCGCTCGACACGGTGCGCGCCGGCGCGCCGGCCCAGCGGCTGGCGGTCCGCATCGCCGGCCATATCGCCGACTGGCTGGCGAGCGGCGCCACACTGCCCGCGCGCGGACGCGCCATCCTGCCGAAGGACATCCTGATCCTGCTGCGCCAGCGCAATCCCTTGGCCGGCCCGATCATCCGCGCGTTGAAGGATCGCGGCGTGCCGGTGGCCGGCGCCGACCGGCTCGACGTGACCGACCATATCGGCGTGCAGGATCTCGTGGCGCTCGGTCGCCATTGCCTGCTGCCCGAGGACGATCTGTCGCTGGCGGCGGTTCTGAAATCGCCGCTGATCGGGCTAAGCGAGGACGATCTCTTCGCCATCGCCCACGACCGGGGGCCGCGCCCGCTGTCGGCCGCCCTGGCCGATGCCGCGACCGACCGGCCGGCCTTCGCCGTAGCGCATCACCGGCTGACCGGCTGGGGCACGCTTGCCCGCGGCGTCCGGCCATTCGAATTCTTCGCCCGCGTCCTGGCGGCCGACGATGTGTCGGCGGCCTATCGCGCGCGTTACAGCAGCGAGATCGAGGACGCCTTCGACGCCTTTCTGCAAACCGCCCTCGATCACGACCGCCAGCGCACGCCGTCGCTCGCGGGCTTTCTCGACTGGCTGACCTCGGCGCCGGTCGAACTGAAGCGCGACATGGACCAGCCCGACGGCATCGGCCCCGGCGCGGTGCGCGTCATGACGGTGCATGGCGCGAAGGGGCTCGAAGCCCCCATCGTCATCCTGCCGGATACCTGCACGCTGCCCGACCCGAAACGCAGCCCGCGCCTCTTCCCGGTGGCCGGGCCGGATCTCTTCGCGCCGCCGCAAAGCATGATCTGGGTGCCGCGCAAGGACGACCATGTCGCGGCGACCAAGGGGCTGCTCGACGCCTGGCAGCACCGCCGGATCGAGGAATATCACCGCCTGCTCTATGTCGCGATGACGCGCGCCGAGGACTGGCTGATCGTGACCGGCTTCGAAACGAAGAGCGGCCGCGACCAAGGCTGCTGGTACGATCTCGTCGACCAGGCCCTGTCGGATGATCTCGTGGAGATCGATGCGCCCGACAGCGCGGACGACGCGCCGGATCGCTGGCGGATCCGCCGTTTCCGGCCGTCGCCGGAGGCGGCGCCACGGCCAATGTCAGCGACCGATGGCGCGCCGGCCCAAGCCGCCGGCGATACGTCGCCGGACTGGCTGTTTCAGCCGGTGGCGCGGGACCCGGTGACAGCGGATGGTAACCGGCGGCGCATGGCGCGCGGCCGGCCGGAAACGGCCAGCGCGGCCCAGCGGCGCGGCAGCGCGATCCACCGCCTCCTGGAACAGGTCGGCGGTCTGCCGCCCGACACGCGCGCCACGATCCTTGCCGCCGGCGTGGGGCGGGCCGACAGCCTCGATCCCGATCCGATGGCGACGGTGCGTGCCATTCTCGACGATCCGGCTTTCGCGCCGCTTTTCGGGCCGAATTCGCGCGGCGAGGTCACGCTGGCCGGACGGGTGACCGTGATGGAGGGCGCCGAAATCGACCTGATCGGCCGCATCGACCGCCTGATCGTCGCCGACGATCTGGTACAGGTCGTGGACTTCAAGACCGACGCTCAGGTGCCCGACGATCACGATCTCGCGCCCGATGGCTATCTCGATCAGCTCGCGCGCTACGCGCTCCTGGCCCGGTCGGCCTTTCCCGGCCGCGAGATTGCGGCGGGGATCCTGTGGACCAGCGCCCCGCGGCTCGATTGGATCGCCGCGAACCGAATCGGTCCAGACAGGCTGCGCGCCGATCGAGGGCAGGATGTGCCGGCAGGCTTCACGCAGATCAGCCAGTCCCGGGGCTCCGGGCGGACGCCTTGACGATCCGCCAGCGACTTCCTAGCTAACGGCTCACCTTTGCCACCCAGCCCGGCCACCGCCGGCGCCAGTTCGGGAGCCCAGCATGACCAAAGCGATTTCCGATACCAGCTTCGAAGCCGATGTTCTCAAGGCCAGTGGCCCGGTGCTCGTCGATTTCTGGGCGGAATGGTGCGGCCCCTGCAAGCAGATCGCCCCGGTGCTCGACGAGATCCAGGCCGAGATGGGCGACAAGGTGACGATCACCAAGATGAACATCGACGAGAACATGAACACACCGTCGAAATATGGCGTCCGCGCCATTCCGACGCTGCTTCTGTTCAAAGACGGCGAAGTGGTCGGCCAGCAGGTCGGCGTGCAGCCGAAATCCAAGCTCGTCCAGATGATCAACGACGCCGCCTGACGCGCGCCCTCGCATCTCCCCCCTTGTCATCAAGGGCCCGGCGCGTCGCGCCGGGCCTTTTTCCATGGCGACATGGCGGCTTCCGAGCAGGCTGTTGAAAAAGGCGCCCGCCCCTTCGAGAGAGCCCTAAGGGCCTCCTCGGGTGAGGGCCAATCTCTTGACCTTCCTTCCTCATCCGGAGGGCGAGCGAAGCGAGCGTCTCGAAGAATGGGCGGCGGTCGCGGGCCGTTGCACAACAGCCTGCCGGAGCACATCCAGTGAACCCGGCTCATTGGATGTGCTCCAAGCCAATTACTTCAAGACATTCCAGCCCCGGAACGGTTCCCGCTTTCGCCGGATTGGCGCTATGTCAGGGTGATCCCGTTGCAGGCCAGGACATAGCCGGCGAAGTAAAGCGAGCCGCACAACAAGATGCGCGGTGCGGCGCCCGATCGGTCAAGCCCCTCGAGCGCTTCCATCACATCGCCCGCGACGCCGGCGCGCAGGCCCGCTTCGCCCGCCGATCCGGCGAGAACCACGGGGTCGACTCCTGCCTCGACATTGGGGATCGGCACGCAGATCACCTCGCGCGCGATGTCGGCGAAGGGGCGGAAGAATCCGACAGGATCCTTGGTGTTGATCATCCCGGCCACCAGGACGAGCGGCTTGGGATCGATTTCCTCGCGCTCGGCCATGGCGGCCGCCAGCGCGATGCCGGCATGGGGATTGTGGCCGCCATCGAGCCAGATCTCCGCATTGGGCGGGGCGGCCTCGGCCACCGGCCCCGAGATGATCGGCTGCAGGCGGGCCGGCCAGTCGACCTCTCTCAGCCCCTGGCGGATCGCGTCTTCGGCGACGTCGGGAAAAACCGTCCGTATCGTGGCGATGGCGGTGCCGGCGTTGACCGTCTGATGGCGACCGATAAGGCGCGGCAAAGGCAGGTCGAGCAGGCCGTGATCGTCCTCGAAGACGAAGCGGCCCGGCTCGATACGGGCATGCCAGTCCTGACCGCCGAGGCTGAGCGGCGCGCGTAAAGCGCCAGCCTTGGCTTCGATAACCTCGCGGGCTGGGTCCTGCTGCGGCGCGACGATCGCCGGCACGCCCTTTTTCAGGATGCCGGCCTTCTCGCCGGCGATCTCCTTCAACGTCTCGCCGAGATATTGCGCATGATCGATATCGACCGGGGTGATCACCGTGGCGCGAGGCCGGTCGATCACATTGGTCGCGTCGAGCCGCCCGCCCAGGCCGACTTCGAGCAACAGGACATCGGCCGGCGTCCGCGAAAAGAGCAACAGCGCAGCGGCCGTCGTAATCTCGAAATAGGTGATCGGCGCGCTGCCATTCGCCGCCTCGCAGTCGAGCAGCGCCTCGACGAGGGCGGCTTCCGGCACCAGCGTGCCAGCGAGCCGAATGCGCTCATGGAAACGCACGAGATGCGGCGAGGTATAGACATGCACCCGGTTGCCGGCGGCTTCGAGAATGGACCGAAGATAGGCGACCGTGGTGCCCTTGCCATTCGTGCCGGCAACATGGACGACGGGCGGCAGCGCGCGCTCGGGATGGCCGAGGCGCTCCAATATGCGATGCATCCGGTCGAGCGACAGGTCGATGATCTTGGGATGCAAACCGATCAGACGATCGAGAACCTCGCTCGACGGCTCCATGCGACGGATTCCGTTTCTTGCTGATAAGCCGGCGTGAAGAAATACAGAGCCGGCTCTCTATTGCGTGTCCTGGGCGGGTGTAGTTGGCGTCTCGACGACATCAATCGGCGCTTGGGCGGCCGGCGTATCTTCCGTATTAGGCGCGGGCGGCGGCGCGTCCTGGATTTCCGGCGCGCCGGTCAATAGCCGGCATAGCCGGCTCAGCGTCTCGCGCAGCTCACCGCGCGGCACGACCATGTCGACCATGCCATGGGCAAGCAGATATTCGGCGCGCTGGAAGCCGTCGGGCAGTTTCTCGCGGATCGTCTGCTCGATGACGCGCGGGCCGGCGAAACCGATCAGCGCGCCGGGTTCGGCGATATGGACGTCGCCCAGCATGGCATAGGACGCCGTCACGCCACCGGTCGTCGGATCTGTCAGGACGACGATATAGGGTAGCCGCGCCTCGCGCAGCATCTGCACCGCGACCGTGGTGCGCGGCATCTGCATCAGGGACAGGATGCCTTCCTGCATGCGCGCGCCCCCGGAAGCGGCGAACAGGATGAAGGGGGTGCTGGTCTCGACGGCGGTTTCGAGCCCGGTGACGACCGCGTTGCCCGCCGCCATGCCGAGCGAACCGCCCATGAAGGCGAAATCCTGCAGGCCGACGGTGACGGCGAGACCGTCGAGCGCGCCCGTGGCGACGCGGATCGCGTCCTCCGCGCCCGTCTTGGCGCGGGCATCCTTCAGCCGGTCGGTATAGCGCCGCTCATCGCGGAACTTCAGCGGATCGGTCGCCGGCGCTGGAATCTCCACCGTCTGAAAGGCGCCGTCGTCGAACAGCCAGGTCAGGCGCGCATCGGCCGGCATGCGCATGTGATAGCCGGAAACCGGAATCACATAGTCATTGGCCTCGACATCGCGGTGAAACACCATCTCGCCGCTGTCGGGGCATTTGATCCAGAGATTTTCGGGAACCTCGCGGCGCTCCAGATAGGAGCGGATCTTGGGGCGAACGAGATTGGTCAGCCAGTTCATGCCGCGTCTCCCGTCTTGACGGCGTTGCGCACGCCACCGGCCAATGCCGCGACGAGATCGGTGACGGCGGGCACGGTGGCCGCCGTCGCCCGGCCGCCGTCGTCGAGACTGTCGCGCACCGCATTGACCAGCGCGGAGCCGACCACGACGCCGTCTGCATCGGCGGCGATGCGGGCGGCCTGATCGGGTGTCTTGACGCCGAAACCGACCGCGACGGGCAAGGTGGTGTGGCGCTTGATGCGGGCGACCGCCGCGCCGACGCGCACCGCATCGGGCGCCGCCGTGCCGGTAATCCCGGTGATCGAGACGTAGTAGACGAAGCCCGACGTGTTGGCGAGCACGGCCGGCAGGCGCGCGTCATCGGTCGTCGGCGTCGCCAGCCGGATGAAGTTCAGCCCCCGGTCCAGGGCGGGCAGGCAAAGTTCGACATCGGCTTCCGGCGGCAGGTCGACGACGATCAGCCCGTCCACGCCTGCCTCCGACGCATCGGCCAGGAACCGCTCATTGCCGTAGGAATAGATCGGGTTGTAATAGCCCATCAGCACGATCGGCGTCGCGTCATCGGCCGCGCGGAAGGCGCGCACCATGTCGAGGGTCTTGGCCATGGTCTGGCCGGCATCGAGCGCCCGCTTCGAGGACGCCTGGATCGGCGGGCCTTCGGCCATCGGATCGGAAAACGGCATGCCGAGTTCGATGATGTCGGCGCCGGCGCCGGGCAGCGCGTTCAGGATCGCCTGCGATGTGTCGAGATCGGGGTCGCCGGCGGTGACGAAGGTCACGAGGCCGGCGCGGCCCTGCGCCGACAGGTCGGCGAAGCGGCGGTCGATACGGGTGGATGTCGTCGCATCGGTCATGACGTCAGACCTCGAAGCCGAGCTTTTCGGCGACGGTGAACACGTCCTTGTCGCCGCGGCCGCAGAGATTCATGACCAGGATCTGATCCTTGCCCATGGTCGGGGCGAGCTTCATCACCTGGGCCAGCGCGTGCGCCGGCTCCAGCGCGGGGATGATGCCTTCGAGCCGGGTCAAAAGCTGGAAAGCCTCCATCGCCTCGTCATCGGTGATCGGCACATAGTCGACGCGGCCTGTGTCCTTGAGCCAGGAATGCTCCGGCCCGATGCCGGGATAGTCGAGCCCGGCGGAGATGGAATGGCCTTCGAGGATCTGGCCTTCCGCATCCTGGAGAAGATAGGTGCGGTTGCCGTGCAGCACGCCCGGCCGCCCACCGGTCAGCGAGGCGGCATGGCCGTTGTCGACCGCGATGCCGTGTCCGCCCGCCTCGACACCGATCATGCGCACATCCTTGTCGTCGAGGAAGGGGTGGAACAGGCCGATGGCGTTCGACCCGCCGCCGACACAGGCAACCAACGCATCCGGCAGCCGGCCTTCGGCCGCCATCATCTGGTCGCGCAGCTCGTTCCCGATCACCGATTGGAAATCGCGCACCATGGCCGGGTAGGGATGCGGGCCGGCGGCGGTGCCGATCAGATAATAGGTCGTCTCGACATTGGTGACCCAGTCGCGCAGCGCCTCGTTCATGGCGTCCTTCAGCGTGCCGGCGCCCGACGTCACGGGATGCACCTCGGCGCCGAGCAGCTTCATGCGGAACACGTTCGGCGCCTGCCGCTTGACGTCGGTCTCGCCCATATAGACCACGCACGGATAGCCGAAACGCGCGCACACCGTGGCCGAGGCGACGCCATGCTGGCCGGCGCCGGTCTCGGCGATGATCCGCGTCTTGCCCATGCGCCGGGCGAGCAGAATCTGGCCGAGGCAGTTGTTGATCTTGTGACTGCCGGTATGGTTCAGCTCGTCGCGCTTGAAATAGATCTTCGCGCCGCCGAGATGCTCGGTCAGCCTTTCGGCGAAATAGAGCGGGCTCGGCCGGCCGGTGTAATGGGTCGCGAGCGCCTGCAATTCGGCCTCGAAGGCCGGATCGGCCTTGGCCTCCTCATAGGCGCGGTCGAGATCGAGGATCAGCGGCATCAGGGTTTCGGCGACGAAACGGCCGCCGAAGATACCGAACATGCCCTGTTCGTCGGGTCCGGTGCGGAACGAATTGGGCAGGGGCGCGGTCACAAAGCATCTCCTGAAACGGGCGCCGGCCCGGCGGGCGGCGCGACGGTGTCATGTCCGATATCGGCGGCCATGGTCCCGGGCGCGGCATGGGCATCCGCGACGGAACGCGCGGCGCGTACGAAGGCCGCGATCAGGTCGGGATCCTTGTCGCCGGGCGCCCGTTCGACGCCCGAGGACACATCGACCCCGAAGGGCCGGACCAGCGCGACCGCGTCCCGGACATTCGCCGGTGTGAGCCCTCCCGAAAGCACGATCGGCTTTGCGGCGTCAAGCGCTTCGAGGAGCCGCCAGTCGAAGGCCAGACCATTGCCGCCGGGGCGGGTGGCGCCGCGCGGCGGCTTGGCGTCGAGCAGGACCCGATCGGCATGGGCGGCCGCCGGGTCGATCGCGTCGAGATCCGCCGCTCCGCCGATGCCGACCGCCTTCATCAGCGGCAGGCCGGTGAGATCCGACAGGAAGGCCATGCGCTGGCCATCCTCGCGGCCATGCAACTGAAGACAGTCGGGACGGGCGTATTCGTGCAAGGCCAGGACGGTGCCGTTGTCGGCGTCGACGGTGAGCACGACGATCTCGGCACGGCCGCGCGCATGATCGGCAAGCTCGCGCAGGCGCGGCAGGTCGAGATGGCGCGGCGACGGCGGGAAATGGACGAGACCGATCGCATCGGCGCCGGCCGAGACGGCCGCGTCGACCGCCTCTTCCGTCATCAGCCCGCAGATCTTGACCCACAGCGTCATGGCGCCTCGCTTTCGACCCGAGAGAAGCGCAAGTGCTGTCGGCGCGCAAGCCCGCGCGTCATTCGGCCGCCTGCGCCACCGCGTCGATGAAGCCGCCGGACTGGCGCTGCCACAGCCTGGCATAAAGCCCGTCCTTGGCGATCAGCGCCTCGTGGTTGCCGTCCTCGATGATCTCGCCACGCTCCATGACGATCAGCCGGTCGAGGGCGGCGATCGTCGACAGCCGATGCGCGATGGCGATCACGGTCTTGCCCTGCATCAGGTCGTAGAGCGATTCCTGGATCGCCGCCTCGACCTCGGAATCGAGCGCGCTCGTCGCTTCGTCGAGCACCAGGATCGGCGCGTCCTTGAGGAAGACGCGCGCGATGGCGATCCGCTGACGCTGGCCGCCCGACAGCTTGACGCCGCGCTCGCCGACATGGGCGTCGAGGCCGGTGCGGCCCTCGCCGTCGACGAGATCGTCGATGAAGGCGTCGGCGCGGGCGCGCTCGACGGCTTTGCGCACGTCCTCATCGGTCGCGTCGGGCCGGCCATAGACGATGTTCTCGCGCACGCTGCGATGCAGAAGGGCGGTGTCCTGGGTGACGACGCCGATCTGGGCGCGCAGCGATTCCTGGCTGACCCCGGTGATGTCCTGCCCGTCGATCAGGATCCGGCCGCCTTCGAGATCGTGCAGCCGGAGCAGCAGGTTCATCAGCGTCGTCTTACCCGCGCCCGATCGGCCGACGAGGCCGAGCTTCTCGCCGGGCGCGACCTCGAGCGTCAGATCGTCGATAACCCCGCCTTCCTTGCCATAATGGAAGCGGATGTTCTCGAACGCGATCCTGCCCTCGCTGACGGTCAGTTCGGTGGCGTCCGGCTTGTCCTGAACGTCGCGCTTCTTGGACAGCATGGTCTTGCCGTCGATCACGACACCGATGTTCTCGAACAGGGCCGCGACCTCCCACATGATCCAGTAGGAGAACCCTTCGAGCCGCAGCACGAGGCCAATGGCGACCGCGATGGCGCCCAGCGTGATGGCATCGTTCAGCCATAGCCAGATCGCCATCGCCGACACCGAGAACAGAAGCAACACGTTGAGAATGTCGATCAGCACGTTGAGCACGGTCACCAGCCGCATCTGGTGATGCACGGTGCCCATGAACTCCTGCATCGCGTCGCGCGCGTAAGACTGCTCGCGACGGGCATGACTGAACAGCTTCACGATGGAAATATTGGTGTAGCTGTCGACCACGCGCCCGGTCATCGTCGACCGCGCATCGGCCTGCAGGCTCGATATCCTGGCCAGTCGCGGCACCATGATCCGGAGCAACGTTCCATAGGCGACGGCCCAGATCGCCAGCGGCGCCATCAGCCGCCAGTCGGCGGCCGCCGTGACGACCAGCACGCCGATGAAGAAGCTGGCCGTGAAGACCAGAATATCGAACAGCTTCATCACCGTTTCGCGCACGGCGAGCGCTGTCTGCATCACCTTGGTCGCGACGCGACCGGCGAATTCGTCGGCGAAGAAGGAAGCGCTCTGCCCAAGCAGGTAGCGATGCGCCTGCCAGCGCACGATCATCGGATAGTTGCCGGCCAGGGTCTGATGCATGATCAGCGTTTGCAGCGTCCCGAATACCGGCAGCACGACCAGAACGAACAGCGCCATCAGCGTGAGGTTCCAGCCGTGATCGGCGAGGAAGGTCTCGCGCTGCTGCGTCGCGAGCCAGTCCACGAGGCTGCCGAGGAACGCGAACATGACCGCCTGGCCCATGCCGATCATCGCCGCGAGACCGGCCATCAGGGCGATCCAGGGCCAGATATCCTTGGTGTAGTGCCAGCAGAACGCGACGAAGCCGTCCGGCGCGCGGTCGGACAACTCTTCCGGATAGGGATCGATCAGGCCTTCGAAAAAGCGAAACATGGGTCTGTCCAAGCAGCACGGACGACGCCGGGCGAATCGGCGTCGCGAAAACGGATATCTCTTGAAGGAAGCGGTTCGTTACGCGTCAATCATAGCAGCTTTGTGTCACGCTGGCATGGCTGTTGTCATGACGCAACGCACTGTGGCGGGACGGCCACAGTAGGGATGCCGACCCCGCCGCCACCGCCCGTCACAGCCGCAGCAAGATATGCACCGCCGCGGCGAGATCCTGGGCGGCGCTGCCGGCCGACACGAAAAGAGTGCGGTCGTCATAGCGGCGGCGGCCGCCCTGATCGCCGCGGGTCAGGTCGACGAGATCGCCTTCGACCGCCTCGGGCGGCAACCCCCGGACGACCCCCAGCCCTCCGGAGGCCTCCGCCGAGCGGGCGCGTTCGGCGCGCGCACGATGGCGCGGTCCGGCATCGAGATAGACCCGGCACAGGCGCACCGCCCGCTGATCGGCCTCCAGGCCATCGCCTTGCCCGCCGACGAGATCGAGATGCACGCCGGCGGGCAGCCAGCGCCCGTCGATCAACGGTGTCGCGGCGCGCGTGGCGCAGCAGACGATGTCGGCGCCGCGCACCGCGGCTTCGAGATCCGTCGTCGCGGCGACGGGACGGTCGGCCGTGGACAGCTTGCGCGCCAGGCGCTCGGCCGTCTTCGGCGTGCGGTTCCAGATCAGCACCTCGCGGATCGGCCGCACCGCCCGATGCGCCCGGATCAGATAGGGCGCGAGCCGGCCCGCCCCGACCATCAGCAGGCGGGCGGCATCCGAGCGGGCGAGATAGGTCGCGGCCAGCGCCGAGGACGCCGCGACCCGCAGGGCCGCCAGCGTGCGCCCGTCGAGAAGCGCCAGCGGCTCGCCGGTGAGACCGGAATAGACCAGATAGAGCCCCGATACGGACCCCGTGTCATTGTCCGCCGGCGTTCCGGTGGTCAGGCCGAGGCCGACATAGCCGCGCTCGGCGTGCCCCTGGGCCGCGAAATCGGTCCAGCCCGGCGCGAGCTCAAGCCGGATCGGCGACCGGTCGGGGCGCGCGATGTCATGGGGTTCGGGTCCGGGCGCCACCCAGTCGGCCCGGCAGGCGGTGCGCAGCGCCTCGACCAGCGCGCGCGGGTCGGTCGCCTGCTCGATCTCGCCGGCGGGAATGATGCGCATGAAAAGCGGCGTTACCGTGCGGTCAGGCGGCCTGCGGCGGCTTCGGCAAGCGCAGCGCGAGGGCGTTGGCGCGATCGGCCGGCTGTTGCGGCGTCAGCTTCTCGGCCTCCGCTTTCCAGCGCTGCGCTTCGGCCGCGTTCTTGCGGGCATCGCGCCGGGCCTTGCCGGCGGTCCACCAGGCGGCCACCCAGCCAAGCACGACACCGATCGCGACCGCCGTGAACACGAGCACGAAGAGCGGCAGGCCGATGGCGAAAGCGGGGTTCGCGGTGTCGATCGGGTCGAAGCTGATCACCACTTCATGACGGTTGGCGACGACAAAGGCGATCAGCAGGATGGCCAGCGGCAGGACGATGATGAGCTTGACGATTTTCGCGATCATCGCGGCATCCTTTCATGCCCCCGGCCCAGGTCGAGCCCCCCAAGATCGAGCCGCGCAAAGCGGCCCGGAGAAGTATGTCATCCCGTTCAGGCCGTTCAGGACCAGACCTCGGGGGCACCGATCCCGGGATCAGGGATCGCGTCATGCTAGCCCGGTTCGACGGCACGGGGAATGGCCGACCCTGATCACGCGCACCGTCCTGACCGTGACCTAGCGCGCCTCCGGCGAGCGCCGGCCCAGCGAAGCGCCCTAACCCATTGATATTACGCAATTCCAGACGCGAAACCGGTTCCCATTTTCGCTGGAATTGCTCTAGTCGTCATCCCCATCCACGCCGCCATTGAGGCGCTCGCGCATTTCCTTGCCGGTCTTGAAGAACGGCACGTGCTTTTCCGCCACCTCGACCTTTTCACCGGTACGCGGATTGCGCCCGACGCGCGACGGGCGGTTGCGCACCGAAAACGCGCCGAAACCGCGCAATTCGACCCGGTCGCCGCGCGCCATGGCATCGATGATCTCGTCCAGGATCGTGTTGACGATCAGTTCGATGTCACGCTGGTAGAGATGCGGATTTTCCGCCGCAAGCCTCTGGATCAGCTCGGATTTGATCATATGCCGCCCCGCTCCGGTCATGATCCGCGTTGCGCCGCCCCGGCGGGCGACGGAAGGAAACGTCGGCGCATACCCCCTCGCAGCGCCGCGTCGCAGGCAAAGACCCCTTAATCCTCAAGGAGTTGAGGGTGCCAGACCGAGATCAGGCCGTCAAGCACGCGGCTTTGCGGAAAGACCCGGTCGAGCCCCGTCATCCGCCACAGGGCCGATGTGAAGTCGAAATCGGACAACGGCCCCTCCGGCGTCCAATCGACAATGTCGAGCTGCATGGACAGGCCATGTTCGTCGGCCAGCCACTGGCGCGCCTCGCGCTCGCCACCGATGGCGTCGATCATTCCATTGTCGAGGGCGGCGCGGCCGGAATAGATGCGGCCATCCGCCAGGTCGCGCGCCGTCTGGTCGTCGAAATCGCGGCGTTCGGCGAAGATCCGCAGGAACCAGGCATAGCTGTCGTCGATGAGGGACTGGATCACCGCGCGTTCCTGCGGCGTCGTCGGCGAGAACGGCGACGGCTCGGCCTTCAGGGGATCACTCTTGATCGTGTCCATCTCGATGCCGATCGTGTCGAACAATTGCTCGACATTGGCCCATTGGAAATAGACGCCGATCGAGCCGGTGATCGAGGTTTCGCGCGCCACCACGTGATCGGCGGCGATGGCCGTGGCATAGGCGGCGGACGCGCCGACCGTGCGGATGACGGCGACGACGGGACGGTCCTCGGCGATCCGGCGCAACTGGTCATACAGCGCTTCGCCGCCGGTCGTGGTGCCGCCGGGACTGTCGATCACGACCATGACGCCGCGCGCCGACCGGCTGCCGGCGAGGCGTTCGAGCATCGCGTCGCGCTTGGTGTTTTCGAAGATCGCGCCCTCGACGGTCACCCGCGCGATATGCGGCTGGGTCCGGTCGCGCAGGTCGCCGGTGAAGGTGCCGATCACGGCGACGATGGCGATCAGCGCGAAGACGAAGGCGATGACCCGCCACACGGTCAGCCGGCGGGACAGACGGCGGCGGTCGACGATCTGGTCGGCATCGAGGGACACGTCAGAGATCTCCGGTCATGTGCGATACGGGGCTGCGGGACGCCCTTCCGGAGCGATCGCGCAGAGCCGCGAACTCCTAACACGACACGGGCCCGGCACCAATGGCGCCGGGCCCGCTAAGTGCGATTGCGTAGGGAGGCAAGCGCGCCTTACTTGGCGTCCTTGTCGCTGTCGTCCTGCGCCTTGTTCAGCGCGGCGCCGAGAATGTCGCCGAGCGAGGCACCGGAATCGGTCGATCCGTATTGCGCGACGGCTTCCTTCTCCTCGGCGATTTCGAGCGCCTTGATCGACACCGAGACCTTGCGGGTCTTCTTGTCGAGCTGGGTCACCCGCGCATCGACGCGCTCGCCCGGGGCGAAGCGCTCGGGGCGTTGCTCGGAACGGTCGCGGGCCAGATCGGCGCGGCGGATGAAGGCCGTCAGATCGCTGTCGGCGATGCGGACATCGAGGCCACCTTCCTTGACGTCGAGGATCTCGCAGGTGACGACGGCGCCCTTGCGGATGTCGTCGCCGGCGCTTTCCAGCGGATCGCCGGAGAGCTGCTTGATGCCGAGCGAGATGCGGCCGCCTTCCTCGGACACGTCGACGCCCAGCACCTTGGCCTGGACCACGTCACCGCGATTATAGTCCTCGATGGCTTCCTCGCCGGACCGGTTCCAGTCGAGATCCGACAGGTGGACCATGCCGTCGACATCGCCGGGCAGGCCGATGAACAGGCCGAACTCGGTCTTGTTGCGGACCTCGCCCTCGACCGTCGCGCCGACCGGATGCTCGGACAGGAAGGTCTCGTAGGGATTGTCGAGGCACTGCTTGAGGCCGAGCGAGATGCGGCGCTTGACCGGATCCACTTCGAGCACCATGACCTCGACTTCCTGGCTCGTCGAGACGATCTTGCCGGGATGGACGTTCTTCTTGGTCCAGCTCATCTCGGAGACGTGGATCAGGCCCTCGACGCCCGGTTCGAGTTCGACGAAGGCACCGTAATCGGTGATGTTCGTCACCCGGCCGGTGATCTTGATGTTGAGCGGATACTTCGCCTCGATGCCGTCCCACGGATCGGCTTCGAGCTGCTTCATGCCGAGCGAGATGCGCTGGGTTTCCGGATTGACCTTGATGATCCTGACCCGCACCGTCTGGCCGACCTGCAGCACGTCGGAGGGATGATTGATCCGCCGCCAGGCGATGTCGGTGACGTGCAGAAGCCCGTCAATGCCGCCGAGATCGACGAAGGCGCCGTAATCGGTGATGTTCTTGACGACACCATCGACCTCCTGGCCCTCCTCCAGGCTCTGGACGAGATCGGCGCGCTGTTCGGCGCGGCTTTCCTCCAGGACCGTGCGGCGGGAGACGACGATATTGCCGCGCCGGCGATCCATTTTCAGGATCTGGAATTCGAGCGGCGTCTGCATCAGCGGTCCGACATCGCGCACCGGACGGATGTCGACCTGGCTGCGCGGCAGGAAGGCCACGGCCCCGTCGAGATCGACGGTGAAGCCGCCCTTGACCTGGTTGAAGATCATGCCTTCGACCTTCTCGCCGGCGTCGAACTGCTTTTCGAGCCGTTCCCAGCTTTCCTCGCGGCGCGCCTTGTCGCGCGACAGAACGGCCTCGCCGAGCGCGTTCTCGATGCGCTCGAGATAGACTTCCACCTCGTCACCGACCTTGAGGTCGCTGTCACGGCCGGGAAGCCCGAATTCCTTGAGCGGCACGCGGCCCTCGGTCTTGGCGCCGACATCGATGACGGCGACATCCTTTTCGATCGCGACAACCATGCCCTTGACCACGGTGCCCTCGTCGAGCGCGTGCTCGGCGAAGCTTTCTTCGAGAAGGGCGGCGAAATCCTCTTTCGCCGGATTCATTTCCACATCGGAGACTGACACGTTGAACAGGTTCCTCGCGGGCCGTCTTGCATTGGTCGCCTGGGACTAGGCCATGGCGGCGTCCGGACCCGCTTTTCACATTTGTATGACGGCTTGCGCGACATCGCCCGCGCCCGACGCCAGAGGTTGATCACCGTTCCGGCCGGCCCTGCCGTTTCCGACCGGTGCCCCGCGACGGATGCGCGCATGACCGCCGGTCGGGACGGCGCTGCACGGCATGTCAGGAACATCCGGTCCGGAAACGAAACGCCCGTCCTCCCGTTCTCACCGGCCCGATCGGCAATCCGATCGACCGGCGGGACAGGACGACATCGCGATCAGCGCTTCAGGGAAGCGTCGATCAGGCTTAAAGCAGTCCGGAACGCGGCTTCTATACTCAAATCGGTTGTATCGAGCAAGTGCGCGTCCTCGGCCGCCGTCAGCGGGGCCACCGCCCGGTCGCGGTCGCGCGCATCGCGCCGCCGGATGTCGTCGAGCACGGTGTCGAAATCGGCCGCCTCGCCGCGCGACAAAAGCTCCCGGTAGCGGCGGTCGGCGCGCGTTTCCGGCGTCGCGGTCACGAAGAGCTTCGCATCCGCATCGGGGCAGATGACAGTGCCGATGTCGCGCCCGTCAAGCACGGCACCCGGTGCCCGCGCCGCGAAGACCCGCTGGAGGTCGAGGAGAGCGGCGCGCACTTGCGGCAGCGCCGCGACCCGCGAGGCCGCTTCGCCGCTGCCCCCGCCGCGCAGCGCGTCGGCATCGAGCATGTCCAGATCGAGCGCGCGGGCCGCCGCCACCGCCGCCGCCGCGTCGTCGAGATCGCCGCCCGCCGCCTGGACCAGCGCGCCGGTCGCCCGATAGAGTAAGCCGGTGTCGAGATAGGCCAGTCCGTAATGCCCGGCGAGCCGTTTCGACAGCGTGCCCTTGCCGGACGCCGCCGGGCCATCGACCGCGATGATCATGCGTCGGCGCTCTCGATGCGCAGGCCGAGACCGGTCATCAGCGGTACGAAATCGGGGAAACTCGTGGCGATCATCGCGCCATCGTCGATGGTGACGGCGTCATCGGCCGCCACCCCCATGACAAGGAAGCTCATCGCGATGCGGTGGTCGAGATGGGTCTCGACGACACCGCCGCCCGGCACTCGGCCCCTGCCATGGACGATCATGTCGTCGCCCTCGATCTCGACCCGGACGCCATTGGCCTGAAGCCCCGCCGCCACGGCGGCGAGACGGTCGGATTCCTTGACGCGCAATTCATGCAGCCCGCGCAGGCGGGACGCGCCGTCGGCGAAGGCGGCCGCCACCGCGAGGACGGGATATTCGTCGATCATCGACGGCGCGCGTTCGGCCGGCACGTCGACCGGCTTCAGCCGCGACGGGCGCGCGATGAGGTCGGCGACCGGTTCGCCGCCGAGCAAGCGCTCATCGGCCAGCGTCAGATCGGCGCCCATTTCGGCAAGCGTCGTCAGCAGCCCGGCGCGCGTCTCATTGACCATCACCCCGTCGAGCCGGACTTCGCCGTCCCGGGCCAGAAGGCCAGCGACCAACGGAAAGGCCGCCGAACTCGGATCCGACGGGACGACGATCCTGCTCGGGCGCAGTTCGGGCCGGCCTGTGAGCGCGATGCGGCGCCCGCCGCCCGGCACGGCGTCGATCTCGAGGTGGGCGCCGAAATGGGCCAGCATGCGCTCGGTGTGGTCGCGGGTCGGCACCGGTTCGATCACGGTCGTGATGCCGGGCGCATTGAGGCCAGCCAGCAGAACCGCCGATTTCACCTGGGCCGAGGCAACGGGCAACTCATAGGTGATGGGCACCGGGTCGAGCGCGCCCTTGAGCGTCAGCGGCAAGCGACCGTCGGCGCTGTCGAGCACCCGCGCACCGATCTTTTCGAGCGGCGCCAGGACCCGCCCCATCGGCCTTTTGCGCAAGGAGGCATCGCCGTCGAAGGTCGCGGTGATGCCATGGCCCGCGACCATGCCGAGCACCAGCCGGGCGCCAGTGCCGGAATTGCCGAAATCGAGCACCGCGTCGGGATCGAGCAGCGTGCCGACGCCGACGCCATGCACGCTCCACGCGCCGGCGTCGCCATCACCGGCACCGGTGCCCGTCGCGGGCTCGTGGCGGATGACATCGGCGCCGAGCGCGCCCATCACCCGTCCGGTATTGATGACGTCCTCGCCTTCCAGAAGGCCGGAGATACGCGTTTCGCCGAGCGCCAGCGCACCCAAGATAAGGCTGCGATGGGAGATCGACTTGTCGCCGGGCACGGTCGGACGGCCGGCGATATGCGGGCTGGGACGGGCGACGAGCGGTGTCGCGGCGGCGGGATGATGGGATGTGGAGGCTGGCATGGCGCCAAGCCCCTAACACAAGGGACAACGGTCGTCATGTGGCGAGCGGAACCCGTGCGCCATATTTGCTTTTGACAGCGCCAGACAGGCGGTCTAAAGGACCCGCCCATTCCAGGTTCCACGGTCATTCCGGATGATTTTCAGCCGCCGCGCTCGCCGTGCCGGCGCGATGATGGAGGCGCAACTTGGCCAAGGCTGAACTCGGCACCAAACGCACATGCCCGGAAACGGGCAAGAAATTCTACGACCTCGGCAAGGATCCGGTGGTCTCGCCCTATACCGGCACATCCTATCCGCTGTCCTTTTTCGAGGTGAGCGCCAAGGCGCGCCCGGAAAAGGCCGCCCCGCCGAAGGACGCGCCGGAAGACGACGAAGACGACGCGCTGGAGACCAGCGACGACGAAGCCGCCGATGACGGCAACGAGGTGAGCCTCGAGGAAGCCGATCAGGAAGACGCCGCCCCGCGCCGCGCCAAGACCGTTCTGTCGGACGAGGACATTCCCGATGTCGAGGATGACGATGACGTCGACGACGACAGCGAGACCGATGACGACACCTTCCTCGAAGACGACGACGCGGACGATAACGACATGTCGGACATCATCGGCGGCGACCGGGGCGACGACGACGAGAACTGACGCCGTGGACAACGAGGCCAGGCGATAAGGCCAGGTGACAAGGTGGTGAGCGCCGGACCGGCGCCATCGCCGGGCAAGCCCACCAAGACGGTTGCCAATCCGTCGGGCTTGGCCTAAATCGATCCTCCGCATCGGCGATCAGCCGATACGGGTCTTCCGGCCGACAGATCGGCCGGTCCCAACGGTGGGGCCATAGCTCAGTTGGGAGAGCGCTTGAATGGCATTCAAGAGGTCAGGGGTTCGACTCCCCTTGGCTCCACCATTTTGGTTTGCGCGTTGCCGCCCACCAACCCAACGCGCGGGTTCCGGTTCGAGGATACTCCTCTCACCTCACCCATTTTATGCCTCGCGACCAATTCGCTTCACTCATGATCTCCGGCGGGGTGGCCAAAGCCCGGACCGCGGTCGCGGTCTTGCTTCGGTTCGAACTCACAGTTCTCACCTCCACCATTTTTGTTCGCCCGCCGCCGTCTCCGGCCAGCCCGGCGTGCTGGTTCCGGTTCGAACGTTTCGTTCACCTGTATTGCTTTGTTCGCGGGCGGCCGACCGGCCAACCCCGCCCGATGTCGCGGGTCGATCCGGTGGTATCCCGCAGGATGCATTGAGCGACACAGGACAAGACTTTGAGTTCCGACACAGCGCTGACCTTCGTTGCAGCCCTCTTATTGTGGGTCCTGATCCCCGGGCCGGCGGTTCTCATGGTCGTAGGCCGTTCACTCTCGAGCGGGTTCAAGTCGACCACGGGAATGATATTCGGAATACTGCTCGGCGACGTCTTCTACATGATCTTGGTTTTCCTAGGTCTTTTTTCCATAGGGCAGATACTAGGTGATTTCTTCTTCGTCATTCGCATACTGGCAGCCATCTATTTGATCTACCTTGGCGTTCACCTCTGGTGCGCCAATCCCCAGACAACGCTCTCCTCGCAACCTGCCCCCAATGATGTGATCAAAAGCTTCATAGCTGGATTTGGGATCACATTGGGCAACCCCAAGGCCATTCTGTTTCACCTCGGCTTCTTGCCGACATTCTTCGACCTGCCGTCGCTATCGATCTTGGACGCGGTGACGATCATCGGGCTATTTCTTGCCGTCTTGGGAACCGCCTTTGTCGCATACGCCTATGCCGCCAGCAGAGCCGCCGGACTGTTCAGGAATCCGCGCGCCATGCGTATGTTGAACAGAGCCTCTGGAACACTCCTGATCGGCGCGGGCGCAACGGTTCTCTTGAAGAGAACGTGAACCGCCGCCTTCACCTCTTTCGCCAAATCCGTCGTTTTTCAGGAGTGAACCGAAACTGGTCGGGCAATCATCCTGGAGACCGGCCAAGCTATCGCTTGCGTTCGCTGGATGGCGTTGGCGCGGGCGCTGTACCGAACGGCAATCGGGCGCGGTTGATGCGGCCGCTCTGGGCCCAGAGTGTATGCGTCCGTTGGGCCTGCCGTGACGGGCGATGGAGTGTATTGATAATGTCCGTCATCGGTAGTGGACATTGTGAGGCGCATTCTGGGGGCGAAGAAGGGCTGTAGGAAGCGGTTCTGGACGAACGAAGAAAGGCGCTCGATTTGCGCGCAGACACGGCGCCCCGGCGTTTCGGTTGCGCAGGTCGGCGGCGCCGCGCGATGAACGCCAACCTGATCCACACATGGCTAGGCCGCTGCCATAGCCTATACCTCATCGAGACCGCCAAGATGAACAACGTCGATCCCGAAGCTTGACTCACTTGGGTGCTAAGGCGCCTCCCCGATCACAAGATCAACCGGATCGATGAACCCATGCCGTGGCACCTTGCCACCTGACCCCCAAAAGGTCGGCGGAGAAGTGCACCCGCAATCAACAAAAAGGGCGAGTTGCAATGACCATAAAGCGCTTCCCATATAAAGGGTTAGGCAGATGTGAAGCGGTGGTATCTGATGGGAAGGTCTATGCAGTCGCTACAGATCCGTACTGTTCTGATGGTATTATAGAGCAAACAAGAAATACCCTGGCTGAGCTAACACGCATCCTTGAAAGGGCGGGCAGCGGGCACGCGGGCTTGCTGCAAGCGACGGTCTACCTCGCAGACGTCAGGCAGAAACCACAGATGGATACTGTCTGGGTCGAATGGGTCGGGCCCGAACAAAACTGGCCGCAGCGGGCCTGTGTTGGCGTGGATCTTGATGAAGGCTACCTAATTGAAGTCGTCGTGACCGCAAAGGTTCTATAAAACGCGGCTCAACCTGACAGATACCCCAGAGTGACAACTATCCGCATTGCAACTAATGTCTGTTTCGTCGGATCCGGAGTCCACAAGTGCTAGCCGCTATCTCTCGCGCTGCCGCAGATAAAAGTCATGAACTCGCCGCTCGTCCCGGAGTGCTTTTCGTTGCGGGTTTCGGCGACGATGCGAGCATGTTTGAGGGCCTTATGAACACGCATTTGGCGCAAACGTATCGTTTGTTGCCAGTAAACCTTCCCGGTTTCGGGGCACCTGCTCTGCGGTCTCGGACCACGCTAGACGCCCTCGCGGAATTTGTGGCCGAAAGAGCAGCACAGGCGGATGCCAAGATCATCGTGGCTCATTCCGTTGCATCTATCATTGCCTCGCTTGCCGCCCGGCTTCCGGGTTGTCCGTTGAAGACAATCATTTCATTGGAAGGAAACATCACTGCGGAGGACGCATACTTTTCAGGCACCGCCGCCGATTATGACGACCCGGCAGAATTTCGAACCGCGTTTCTTGAACGGCTGGATCAGATGGCTACCGATGCCCCCGTCATAGCCCGGTATCGCCAGTCAGTTTCAAAAGCAGACCCGCTGGCTCTGTGGCAGCTTGGTACGGACGCGCGCCGATTCTCTTCGCAACATGTGCCGGGTGATGTTCTGAAGTCATCAGGAAACGTGATCTACCTTTACAATCCTCGGAACTGCCCCGAGAGCACTCTTCAATGGCTGGAGGACAATCCGATAGAGCGGATCGTTCTGGAAAACGCCACTCATTGGAAGAGTGTTGACCAGCCTGACCAGCTTGCGAACAAGATTGCTGGAGCATTGCGCTAAGTCCGAAACCAGCCATTTGGTGGCTATAGAGGAACGGCGGCTTTTCCGCATTGTTGGCTCGTGCGGAAAAGCTGGCGTTGGTCGAAGCCACACCTGACATCTTCTTGCACGAGATCGTCGCAGAACTGGCGACGCAGGACGTCAAGACAGCATGGCTCTAGCGACCCACTACCTAGGCTCAGGACTCATTGAATCCACCATATGACGATTGCTGCGATTGTGATTGCGGCCATGAAGACATCTGCTCGGCGGTCATAACGGGTTGCGATGCGGCGCCAGTCTTTGAGCCGTCCGAACATGTTCTCGATCTTATGACGTTGTTTGTATTGGGTTTTGCAGAATGATGCAGGATCTTTTCGGCCGTTGCGCGTTGGAATGCAGGGCGCGATGCCCTTTGCCTTGAGAGCGGCGCGATACGCATCGGAATCGTAACCCTTGTCAGCGATTATCGTCGCATTGGCGCCTTCGTGTAGTGTTGGATACAGGATTTTGGCACCGATGTGATCGGAGACTTGGCCTGCCGTCAGGCACATCGCGATGGGCCGCCCCTCGCCATCGCACACGGCGTGCAGCTTGGTGTTCAGTCCGCCTTTCGTCCGCCCGATATGGCGGGGAAGTATCCCCCTTTTAAGAGGCTCGACGCGGTACGGTGAGCCTTCAGGTGTGTTGCATCGATCATGAGCGTGCCGGGTGGGCCGTCTCTTGCTGCCAAGTGACTGAAAATCTTGTCGAATACGCCCAACTCAGTCCAACGGCGGAAGCGGTTGTAGAGCGTCTTGTGCGGTCCGTAAGCCTTTGGTGCATCCTTCCACTGAAGGCCATGCTTGATGACATAAACAATGCCGCTGACAACGCGCCTGTCATCAACACGGGGAACACCATGGGAGAGCGGGAAGAACGGCTTGATCTTGGCCATCTGGGCAGGCGAGAGAAGAAACAAATCAGCCATGGCAAACTCCTTTGACATGCTGAATCACATCGCCCGTCTCAATGCAATTTAACAGGTCCTGAGCCTAGTTATGGACATTGAAACCGACGGACCCGTGCCGGGCGTGAATGCCGTGCGCAACCTACCGGTTGTCGTTATCGACGATATGGGCGCGGAGACCGACGCACTCACCCTCAATCTACAACCCGCCCGAGGGCACCACCCCGGACGCTAGCACCCTCGACGAGTGGCTCTCGGCACAATCTGAGATTTGGGCTCAAATCACCGCCGATCCCATCCCCGCCAAACAAGGCATCGAGACATTCGCCAGCTTCGTCCGCGCGCTCCGCGGACGTCGCCTCTTCATCGGCCACCCGCTCACCTTCGACGGCCATTGGGTCGGACACAACATGCAACAGTATTTGGGTCAGGGTCTCGTGCCTTTCCACGGGGCGATCGATCCCCTCTTGTTCGGGGCGGGGATCGATCTTCCTTCGTCTTCGGAGCACTGAACGTGGATTACGCGCTCTGCCGACACGGACCTTATCCGGCCGAGGTTGCGTCAAAACTCCCACATACGCATTACGGTCTCGACGATGCCCTTGGTCATGCCGACGTGCCGCGCAAGACGCTGCACTACCTCCGTGAACGATCGTGACAGCCAACCTGGAGGGGGACGCCGGTGTCATGCCCCAGTTTTGGTCCATGTCGAGATGACTTAAGCGCTCTTGGAGGCGTCTCCAGACCTGAGTTGACGTTCACCTAAGAGAAGCTCCGCACCCAGGCGGTGTTGCATTCGCTCATCAACATCGGCGGGGCGGGCGAAAGTCCGGGCCGCAATCGCGGCCTGATTCCGGTCCGAAATCGCTCCGAGGGCCTTACCAAGTTACCCGGAAGCCGAGATTGCCCCTGAGCGCATAGCTGTCGCCGAAGTGCTCAAGGCTCGTCGCCGCGGACACCTCGCCATACAGCGACATCTGATCATCGTTCCAATTCAGCGTGCCGCCGAGGCCGATCTCGCCGTTCCAGGCATCCGGTTCGGAGTTAAGTTCCGTGCCCGAGACGATGACCGACATGCCGTCGAGGAAATCGTAGCGCAGATTGGCGAGCCCATAGATCGCGGCCCGGCTGCTGGTGCCATCGCCCGCCTGCCAGTTGCTGGCATGTTCGGCCGCGAGACCCAAACGACCCTCCAGGGTATCACCATCACCCATGGAGACCCGTTCACTGCTCGGACCGGCAAAAGCATCGAAGTCAATGGACGACCAGACCAGCTGCGCTTGCGGGATTAACGTGAGCATCTCGACGAGATCGTAACGCTGGCCGATTTCGAGGCTCAGCCCATGGCCGGTGCCATCCACCCCTTCGGCCAGAAGGCCCTGCTGGGCAGACATCAGATCGCTATCGAACCAGCTATACTGCGCCTGCGCATCGGCGAAGAAGCCATCCGGACCGTACCAGGTCAGATTTGTTGCGACCGTCCAGCCGGTCGTATCGATCGACCCGGACCCGAAGAAGGAGCCGATATCGGCATCCGCCCGACCATAGGCGACATTGAGCCCGGCAAACAGCCGCCCCGCCTCGCCGGCCCACAGCGCACCTTCAAGGCCGGAGCGGAGCTGCCAGCGGTTGATATCCTGATGGGTGAAAGTCGTGGACGCGGGCTCGACCCGGGCATGTGCTCCTTCAAGGCGTGTCCAGATCGCATGCTGCTCGGTGGCCGCGCAGTGAATGTTCCAACCGGCATCGCTGCAGAATACGTCTTCCGCTAACGCCAGCCCTCCGGTCCTAGCCCAATAGCGATTGCCCACACGCTGCTGCAGGGTGGGGATGCCGTTAAGGGCCGCCATCGCCCCTGGCAGGCTTTCATAGACAGGCGCACCGGATTGGAACAACGGCGTGCCGGCAGCGGGCATTGCCGGGTTTGCGGGCGCGGGCTCTTCAATCAGGGTAGATTGAAGATACCAGTTGTTCGCGTCGCCCATAGTGGTGCCATCGCCTTGGCGCAGGGCATAGGAAAAGGCACCTGCGATCACGGCCGCCTCGCCCGTTGCCGCGATCGTGTCGGGATTGGCCAACACGAACGTGCCCGCCGATGCTCCGTTCACATCCACCACCAGAATGCCGGTCATCGTCTGAGCGCCGGTGCCGCCGGCATTGTTGACCGTTACATTGGTTTCTCCGGAAGTATCGCCCCGCACGACGAGAAGATCAGACGCTGAACCGTCATCGCCGAGAACCGTGTCGATGATCAGATTGGAGGCAGCGGAATAGTTACCGGAGATGGTCAGCACCGTATCCGGCGTGCCATTGAGACTGGACAGATCGAGCGTGCCGAAATTGTTCACGTTGCCGTCGACGGTGAAACGCGACGCAAAGCGGGCGACCGCGCCCTCCTGGATCAGCAGCCCGTAAGGCAATCCGGAGATGGGATCGGTCCCGGTTTCGGAACTGGTGACGAGATCATTGCCCGTGAAGGTAATGTCCGATCCGTCGGCCAGTTCGACGATTTCCCAGTTGACCGGGACACCGCCATCTATGTCCGCCGTGATCCCCGCGAACGTCAACCGATCGATGAAGCCATCCGTGCTCGTCCCGTCATCGCCCCCATCGAGCAACTGACTGCCATCATATTCGGAAGCGGAGATCGTCGCGACATCGGATCCGCCACCAGCCATGAAGCCGGCCGTCTTCCCGGACGTCCAAACAAATCTGTCATCCCCATCGGTGCCGATGCCATTGTCGCCGAAAACCAGGCCGGCGACATCCGCGCCCGCCAGGGTGATCGTGTCGGCCCGTCCCGCGCCACGGACAACATCGGCGGTACCGAAGAATAGATCGATAACGTCATCGCCATCGCCACCGGAGATAAAGCCGGTAATCATCGCGCCATTGAGCGTGATCGTGTCGCTGTCGTCAGCACCTTGGACGCCAGCGGCAGTCCCGGAGAGCAGATCGATGACGTCATCGCCGGAGCCACCAGCCACGACATCGACAACCATGGCACCATCGAGCGTTATGGCATCATTACCACTAGCCCCTTGGACCCGGTCGGCGGTGCCGCCCACAAGATCGATCTGATCGTTCCCGGCTCCGCCATTGACAAGTGCTCCCGCCGCATCGTTTGCGGCATCACATAAAATCGTATCGTTCCCTGGAGTTCCCGCATTGCTCGCGACAGCGCCGTTCAACAGGCAAGCTGCCTGAGCCGGAGATGAGAGAAACGTCGTCGTGGCGAGAACCAGTCCGGGCGCACAAAGGCACAAACAGCCAATGACGGGCGACAGTGACGCGCCCATGACTTTGCCATTGACCATGCACTCCCCCTTTGACAGCACGAAATGCACTTTGGCTTCAAAAAGACTTACACACCGCCCCGCTTGGCCCGAAAACTGCTTCGACAGGAAAATACATATCTTCTACGGCGACCGCGCCCAAGGCCATGTGGAAGACACCCGCATCAAGCAAATCAATATGGCCGGCAATGAATTGAGATTTCAGATATGGAATTCTAGATAGAATCGGATACAAAATCGCATCATTTTAATTGATTCTCGACATCAATTATAAAGTTGAAAATGAGGTGACGCAACCCCAAGTTGGCATCATCGCAGCATTAAGATCGAATTCATCGAATAGTGTATACAAGAGAGCTTTACGCCAACACCGAAGCCGTCACGATATCGACTCAATATCACGCGTCAGGTTCACCACTTGAGGTTGGCATCACCGCGCTGTACCAGGACCGTGTCGCGGTCGGTCAGGGCGAAAAGAACCGGTTCGAGACATCCTCGCCCAGTTCCGCCATTTTGGATTTTCAAGCGGTCGTCTAGTAGAGCCGCACGCCCTGGCGCGTCAGTTCGGTCTGCACCAAGCCGACATCCATGTTTTCGAGCGACAGGCCATGCTTGACCGAAATCGCCGCGGCGACGCCGGCGCCCTGGCCGGTGACGGTGCAGCACATCATGTTGCGCGTCGCCGCATGGCTCGTCCGGTCGCCGCCCGTGGCGCGGCCCGCGACCAGCAGGTTGGACACCTGTTTCGGCACCATCGTGCCATAAGGCAGCTGGAAGTAGCGCCCCGTGGTCGGCAGGATCAGAATGCCGTAGCCGTCGATGAATTCGGGGAAGATGCCGACCGTGTCCTCGAAACGGCCCTCGCCGCGCACGTCGTCCGCCGTCATGTTGTAGGCGGCGTCGATCTTGCGCGTATCGCGGACGCCGAGCGTCATGCCGAAATTCCTGAGCTTCGCGTTGCGGCAGCCGGGATGGAACCGCTTCAACGCCTCGACCGCCAGCATGGCCTGGCGCCGGCCCTCGATCTCGAAGCGGGTGAGATCGTCGGGATCGGTGCCATCGCATTCGGCGAGATGGACGAGGTTCAGATAGGTGAGATCGCCGGTATCGTAGATCGCGCCCCAGGTGCCGGCGATGGTCTGCAGGCTGTCGGGGATCAGCCCGGCCGCGCGCGCCTGTTCGAAGGGCTTGCGTAGAAAGGGTGAGAACATCTCGTCTTCCTTGCCGTCGGTCTCGACCGTCCATTCGCCATAGGCCCAGTCGGCATAGCTGTGCGGATCGGCCTTGACCGCGTCGATGAAGGCGCGCTTGTCGACGCCGGTCATCGAGAACATGACCGACGCGGCCTGCATGTCCTCCTTCGGCGTCTTGATCGTCGGCGCGCCGGCGCGATGGGCGACATCCGCATCACCCGTGGCGTCGATCACGCGCTTCGCCAGAATGGCCTCGCGGCCGGCCTTGGATTCGGTGATGACACCACGGATCGCCTGCCCTTCCATGATGGGGGCGGCGAAGCCGCGATGCAGCATCGGCGTGATGCCGGCTTCGGTCACCATCTCGTCGGCGACGACCTTGAAGCCCTCTGCGTCGAGCGCATGGCTTTGCGATTGCGGTTCGGGCGTCGAGGCACCCGCCGCCTTGGCGCGGTCCTCGAATTCGCGGCCGACGCCCTCGCTGTCGATCGTCTTCTCATGGCGATACCAGGCGAAGCCTTCGACGCCTACGGCGGTGATATTGCCGCCGAAACAGCCGAAACGCTCGACCAGCGTCACCTCGACACCGGCGCGCGCGGCCCCGAGCGCCGCCGACAGGCCGCCCGGCCCCGAGCCGACGACGAGCACGTCGGTTTCGTGAATGACATCGATTTCGCGCGCCGGTTCGAGAATACGCATCGCCACCGCCTTTTCATGACGCTTCGGTGAAACAGGAGTACCGGCGCGCCCGATAGCGCGTGCGGCATCCGGCGGCAATCAGAATCGATGATGACGGGGATCGAATACGCGGTCAGAAGCGCCAAGTCAGGCCGGCGCTGGCGTCATGGCTCTGGAATGTCTCGCTCAACTGGCCGGTACATCGGATATGGGCTGCGAGCCGCTCGCTGAACTCGACGCCGAGACCGGTGCCAACGACGAGCCGGTTGCGACCGACATCGACCGAATCGACCACGAAATTCGCGCCCGGCACCACGAGACCGCTCTCGGTCGCCACGCCGGTGTCGCCGACCACATGCTGCCACTGCAGACGGACATCGGCATGGACAAGCGCGGTGCCCATGGCGCGGGTCAGCCCGGCCGACGCGCCGATGCCGAGAAGGCCCTGGGTCACCTCGTCGCCCTCGACGGTCAGATTGAGAATACCGACACCCGTTTCGGTGAAGCCGGCGCGTTCCGCATAGTGCAGATCGGCACTCAACAGAGGACCGAAGCGCCAGGCATGGCGGCTTCTCGCATCGCCCGCGAGATGATCGGACAGATCGTAAAAGGCTTCCGCCGAGGCGGTGAAGGCATGGCCGTGCGACTCGCCCTCGGCGGTGGCCGTGCCGCCGCCGAAGGGAATGACCCGGTCGAAGGTGTAGTCCTGATAGGCGTAGGACAGCGCGCCCGACAGCGCCAGCGCGCCGCGCGCGAGGCCGCCATAGGCGCCGATATGGAAACTGTCGATATCGGCATCGGACAGGTCGGAATCGACATCGGCGGCGGTGTAGCCGATGCCGAGGCCGGCATAGGCGGGAAAGCCGAACCCGTTGAAGCGGCGCTCGAAACCGAAGGCGAAACCGCCGATCAGCGCGTCGAAGCCGTCGACGCCGGCCTGGTCGTCGAGCTCCGTGGCATTACCCAGAACCTGACCCCAGACATTCCACAGGCGCGGCTCGACAGGCGCCGACGGCAGGCCCGGCATGTCGGCAGCGAGAAGGTGCGGCGGCAAATGCCGCGGCATGTCGGACCCCGGCAGGAAGCCAAGCGCCAGCGAGGGGCTGCCGCCGCCGGTCTCGAGCTCGGTGACCAGTTCGCCGCGCCGCTGCAGGCTGGAGGCGAACAGATGCGCCGAGAACAGGCCCGACATGGTAGCGGAAGGATGGATCTCCTTCGGCGACGAACCGCGGCGGCCAGGATTATCGGGCGATGGCGGTTCGACGATATAGTCGAGCAGGACCGAATTGGGCGTATAGACCGCGACGAGGTCGAGATCGGGCAGCGTGTCGACAACGGTCTCGAACTGGCCGGTCACGCCGCCATCGGCGGTAATGATCGTGTAGACGAGCGGCGTCGAGGGGAACAGGCCCGGTTCTGCGGCGACGATAAGCGCGGTCTCGCCACCGGCGATGTCGACGCTACCGGTCGCGGCGATCAGATCGGCATTATCCTGATTGTCGATCTGCACGACATAGATCGATCCCTCGCCGAAAGTCACATCGCCATTCACCGAAATCGTGCCGATATCATTGCCCGATTGGCCGATGCCGCCACTGTTCGGGCCGAGACCGACCGCGCCGGGATCGTCGACGATCGTGTTGAGCGGGCTGGCTGGTTCCTGTCCGCCGGCCGTGCCGCCGGGCGACAGGATACCGCCGGGCCGCACGTCCAGCTCACCAAACGCGCCGGTGCCGCCCAACGCGCCACCGCCAAACACCGAAAACGTCTGGGTCGTGGTGCCGGAGAAGATCCATGTGCCGCCGGTGACCTGAAACTGATCGAAGCCGCGATATTGCCGCGATCCGCCGCCGTCATCGATCCGGTCGAGATCGAAACCGTCGGCGCCCGTTCCGCCGAAGCGCAGCGTATCCGTGCCGTCGCCTGCGAGAACGCTGCCCTTGATCCCGAAACCCGACTGAAGCTGCAGAACGTCGTCCCGCGCTGTCAGCGGATCGAACCGGATGGCCCCACCGGCGCCACCGGTCACGGGACCCGACACGACGATTTCGGCGGCTCCACCACCGACATCGATACCGAAATCGTCGGCGCCAGTGCCGGTGCTCGTCACGCTGCCGGTCTGGTTGATCGTCACCATCAACGGCTGGCTGGAGGCGGATTCGACGAAGATGCCGTCTTCAATCACGCCGGTGACGGCGCCCGACACCGTGACCGACACGGGGCCGGTGCCATAACCGCCGGCCGCGATGCCGAACGTCGCGCCGCGAACGGAGCTATCCGCGGTGATCGACAATCCGCCACTGCCGCGATGGACGGCGGTGATGCCGAAATCCCCTCCCGACACACCCTTCGTCGCGACGATCGTCAGGTCGCTGCCATTGGTCGGATTGTCGATCTCGGCATTGATGCCGTCCTGGGCGATCCCTTCGACAAACCCGGTCGTCGTGATCGTCAGCGCCCCTGAACCGCTGTTCCGGGCGTAAATGCCGTAACGCCCGCCATTGACCGCCGCCGCCTGGATCGTCAGATCCGTCGTGTTGGCGCCGTTGTTCAGGGCACGAATGCCATCGGCCATGCTCCCACCGCCGGAGACGGTCCCCGTCGTCGTGATGGTCAGCGCACCCTCGACCCCGCCATTGCTGGCATAGATACCGTTACCCGAGCCGATGGTCGTGCCCGCGCCGTAGATCTCTCCGCCACCAGCCTGCTGGGTGAACGTGATGCCGTTTTCGCTGATCAGCGTGATGGCGTCGCCCGTCGTCGTCCTGACGCTGAAATCAGGTTCGGCCGTGACGCTCAGCGGCGTGCCGGACGGCGATACCAATATCTGGGGCGTGGAGAGTGCGCCGGAGCAGACAAAGGTGCCGCTCGGGCCTTCCGTGCATTGCGCCGCCGCGCCGCTGGTCGTCACCGCGAGGAACGGGGTCGACAGCGCCGCCGCCGAGGTCAGCAGTGACGCGCTGGCCAGAAGCCTTGCCATACCGGGCAGTCGAGAGCGTGGCATCGCCACTGCGCGCGGCGACGGCTTGCGGGACCCGATCGACATGCCCTGCCCCCTTCGTTTCTTCCCCTCCAGCGCGACCGACACACCGACAGTGCGCACTTATGGTAAATGAAGCGTAACGCCCGGCCGACGACTGAAAGGCCGAAGCCGAATCGCACGCGCCAAAATTGTGCCCGGTTGTGATTGTGACCCGATTGTTGCGCGGCTGCAACTTTCGCGCAGCATGTCCATCGGCCCTGACAGTGTCACGACCGGCATCTTTCAGAGTGCTGCGTGCTTTGTCGGCGTTCAGGACCAAGCCAGTGGCGGGTTGCGCGCGGTCACGCCGGCGCTGGTCCCTGGGGTCGGGGTCAACGACACTCAAGCATTGCCCGCCGCGTGCCGGAACAGGCCCGGCCATGACGACCCGGACATCGAGACGTCTCCATCGAGACGTTTCAGCCCAACCAGCCGTCTGAGACTGGTTGGGCCGATGGTGGTTTCCCTACCGGTCCGATCCACCGTCTGGATTTTGGTATTGCTTCCGGCGACCGGGCACGGTGCCATAAGAGTGGTGCCGGCGATTGTGGTGATAGTGCCGGTGCGGCCTGTGATGCCGCTCGACCCTGTGCGGCCTGTGATGGCGGTAAACCCGGTGCGGCCGATGCCGGTAGACCCGATGCGGCCGGTAGTAGCGGCGATCATAGTAATAATCGCGATGCCGGAAGCGCGGGCCGACATAGATCTGCGGTGCGATGATCACGCGCGGCTGGCGGTAGACGCGGCGCGGCGCGCGATAGCCGCCCGCCCCGATATAGCGGCCCGACGCATAGCCGCGATGGCCGCGATAGCCGACATAGCACCATGATCCATAGCCACGGCAGGTGATGATGTTCACCCGATGGCCGGACGGGATCACCGCGATCCGCTTGTAGCGGGTGCCGGGACCGCTGCGCAGGTTGAGATCGGTCGTGACATAGCCGGTGCCGGCCGATGCGACATCGGGCACGGCCGACAGGCCGGCGACCATGGCGACCATCACGGCGGACCGCCAGAACAGTCTGGACAGGCCGCGCGCGACCCGGACACCACGGTCAAAGGACAATAGAGACATTCACTACCTCCATGGGGAGACAGGCCCTCGCACTTGGCCGACATGCCCTCGGGCGGACCCGACGAACAGGACGACACGGCACATGGCACCGATCTCCAGCTTTCAGCGCGACCGAGGCGGAGACGTCCCCGTCCCAACCCGCTCCCGCATCACTGTCGACCCCCGTTAACCGAGACAGTAGTGCCATCGGAGCGGCAATAGAACCCGTACGACACCGCAGTCACGCCATCGTGGCGCGGCGTGTTCCATCCCAAGCGTCGTGATCTGCCATGCAGGTCGATGGAGGGGAACCGACCCCGGTCAATTCCCCTCGAAGGACGCGTTCTCGTTGAGATAGCCGTTGACGGCCAGGCGGAGGCGCGCTGAAAGCGCCGCGAGATCATCATGTCCGGCGCCCAGCGACGCAAGGACGATGCCGTGGCACATCGCGATCAGGTCGAAAGCGGCTTGCTCCGCGTTCGGTACGCCGCGCGCGTCGAGCATCCCGACGACCAGCACCTTCATGTTCGATTTCAGGGCCTGGGTTTCGGCGTCCATTGGCAGTTCGGCTTCCGCGACCTCCAATGCCTCCGTCAGCCTGGGATGGCGAAAGTGATGACGCAGGCTCGCCTCCACCAGCGCCTGAACCGCATCGCGCAGATCGCGCCGTTTTCCCGCCTCGATGCCCGCGCGGATGTCGATCAGCATGTCCCGCCGCATCTCGCGGATCAGTGTCGCCAGGATTGCCTCCTTGCCGGGGAAGTATTGATAGAGCGATCCGATCGACACGCCCGCCCGCTCGGCGGCACGGTTTGTCGTCAGCCGGTGGAGGCCATCCTCCTCGATGATGCGGGCGGCCGCTTCGAGGATCGCATCGCGCGTATGGCGGCTGCGCGCCTGCCTCGGCGTCTTTCGAGCGGTGAGCGAGGCGACGTCGTCGGTCATCGATCCGTTTCCTGAGTTATTGCTCGCATATGATGCCATCCATCTCGCGATCGCGATACCGCGCACCGTCGCCGGAATGCGAGTGCGGGGCGCAAAACGACCCCAAGATATCGCGAAAACCGAGGAAACACGCCGCTTCGGCTGACCCGTGAACGCGAGTAGCGAATGTGAGCATTGGCTCATATCCTATGGCGGTCAGGTCATCGGGACGGGTCGCCATGCAACCGGAAACGCAAGAGCCGAACACAAGATCACTGCGCCGGCTGTTCTGGGTCAGTGCCGGTTTCTACGTGCTGATCGCGTTCGAGTTCTTCTATATGTTCAGCCCGTTTGCTGCCTATTTCTACGCGGTCTACGGACCTGGCCTTGATTGGCTTCAAGGGATCGAACTGACCCACTGGACGCTGTGGTTTTTCCTGCCGCATGTGGTGTCGGACACGCGGTCGCCAGTCATCGACGCCTTGACGGGAATTGGCCTCGTCCTGCTGTTCGGCGGCATTCTGGCCTTCCTGATCGGCGCTGTTCAGATCTATCGGGCCAAGCTCCGGCGCTCGGATGCGGTCGTGAACGGCCTTTACCGCTACATCCGACACCCGCAATATCTGGCGCTGGTCATCGCGAGCATCGGCATGCTGCTCGTCTGGCCGCGCTTTCTGGTCCTGTTCAGCACGATCCTCGTCATTTTCATCTATGTCGGGCTGGCCCGGGCCGAAGAGGCGATCTGCCTGAAGCAGTATCCGTCCTATGCGGCGTATATGGACCGCACGGGCGGGTTCCTGCCGCGCGGGCTCTGGCCGTTCCGCCTGCGACCGATCGGCAATCCGTGGCTGAGGGCCACCGCCTGGCTGGCCGCCTTCATCGTGGTCGTCGTGGTGTCGACGCTCGCCGCCTTCGGACTGCGCCACATCGCGATCCAGTCGCTGCATACGTTCGAGACGCCGGACGGGGTCTACCTCTCGGTAGCGGACATGCCGGACGGTCGGCTCGAGCAGGTGGCGTCCATCGCCCGCGACGCGGAGGGCGTCGCAACCGCGCTGGACGTGCTCCGGGGGGATGATTTCCTCGCCTATGTGCTGCCGACGGAGATGTATGTCTCCGAAATACCCATGGACCTGCCACCAGGCGAGCAGTTCGGCCATTCGGTGCCCCGCGACCGGAACCCGGACCGCTACAAGGTGATCTTCACCGAACCCGAATTCGGCGCGGGCGCGGCGCGGTCGCCCGACATCCTGTGGCAGGCGGTCAACAAGCGCGCCCTGATCGAAGTGCATGTCGATCTCGACTCAGGTGGCGCGGAGCGCGTTCTGCCGCCGCCCGAAGACCCCTTCTATGACGGCAATCAGGTGCCGCTGTTCTGACCGCGCGCACGGCGTCCGCCACGCGCTGACATGGCCCCATCCAGGAAGAAGACACGATGACCGACCGAATAGCCCTCATCACCGGCGCGAGCCGGGGCCTCGGCAAAGCGAGCGCGCTCCATCTCGCGAAACGCGGCACGCCCATCATCGGCACCTACAAGACGTCGGCGGACGCGGCGAAAGCGGTGTCGGACGAGATCGAGGCCATGGGCGTCAAGGCGGCGATGCTGCCCTTCGATGCCGAGGATGACGATCATGCGGGCTTCACCACCCGCCTCCACGAGGCACTCGAAACCACGTTCGACGGCGGGACCATCGGCCATCTCGTCAACAATGCCGGCATCGGTATCCATGCGGCCTTCCAGCAGACGACGCCGGGGCAGCTTGATCAACTCTATCGCCTCCATGTCCGCGCGCCGTATTTCCTGACCCAGGCGCTGCTTCCAGCGCTTTCCGACGGCGGCCGTATCCTGTTCGTCTCATCGGCCGTCGCGCGCTTCACCCTGCCGGGCTATTCCGCCTATGCGCCCATGAAGGGCGCCATCGAGGTCCTGACCCGATATCTGGCCAAGGAGCTCAGCCCCAGGCGGATCCGCGTCAACTGCATCGCGCCGGGCGCCGTCGAAACCGACTTCAGCGGCGGCGCGGTGCGCGACAACCCGGAGATCAACCGCATGGTCGCCTCCATGACGGCGCTCGGACGGCCGGGCCAGGCGGACGATATCGGCGGCGCCGTTACCGCGATCCTGTCCGACGAGATGCACTGGCTCAACGGCGAACGCATCGAACTGTCGGGCGGTCAGTCACTCTGATCCGACCCGAGAGCATTATCTCCACTGCCCGGGCGCTTGCATCACACCACACGATTCTGCACAGATATTGGTCATGCGCAGCCGTTAGGCTTGTCATCGGGACGTCACATGCTATGCGTTCCCAAACGGCCGGCAGGGGCACGGACCGGCCGATACAGGCTCGCGGGGGTGACCATCATGGCGACAGAACCGGGCGGCGTCCTGGAACGCCGGTTCAAGCTTTCCGAAAACGGCACGACCGTGCGCACCGAGGCGCTGGCCGGCGTCACCACCTTCCTGACGATGGCCTATATCGTCTTCGTCAACCCGGCGATCCTGGCAGCCGCCGGGATGCCGCAGGACGCGGTCTTCGTCGCCACCTGCGTCGCCGCCCTGATCGGCACGCTGATCATGGCGCTGGCGGCGAACTATCCGATCGCGCTGGCGCCGGGCATGGGGCTGAATGCCTTCTTCGCCTATGTCGTGGTCGGCACGATGGGCTTCACCTGGCAGGAGGCGCTGGCCGCGGTGTTCCTGTCGGGCATCCTGTTTCTCGTGATCTCGATCCTGCCGATCCGCGAATATCTGATCAATTCAATCCCGCGCACGCTGAAGCTCGCGACGAGCGCCGGCATCGGCTTCTTCCTCGGCATCATCGGGCTGGCGAATGCCGGCATCATCGTCGACCATCCGGCGACGCTCGTCACGGTCGGCGATCTCACCGCCGCCGCCCCGGCGCTCGCCATCGCCGGATTCTGCATCATCGCCGCGCTGAACTATCTCAAGGTGCCGGGCGCCACGATCATCGGCATTCTCGCGGTGACGCTCGCCGGCATCCCGCTCGGCGTCGCGTCGATCTCGGGCGTCGTCTCGCTGCCGCCCGACATTTCGCCAACGCTGTTCGCGATGGATTTCGGCAAAGTCGCCGCGGCGAGCTTCTGGATCGTCGTGCTGTCGCTTCTGTTCGTCGATCTGTTCGACACCGCCGGCACGCTGGTCGGCGTGGCGCATCGCGCGGGCTTTCTCGACAAGGACGGCCGGCTGCCGCGCATGCGCCAGGCGCTCCTGGCCGATTCGTCGGCCACCGTCGCCGGGGCGGCGCTCGGCACGTCGAACACGACAAGCTATGTCGAAAGCGCGGCCGGCGTCGCGGCCGGCGGGCGCACGGGGCTGACCGGCGTCGTGGTCGCCATCCTGTTCGGGTTCGCCCTGTTCTTCGCCCCGCTGGCCGGCTCGATACCGGCCTATGCGACGGCGGCAGCGCTTCTGTTCGTCGCCGTGGTCATGGCCAAGGGGCTCACCGACATCTCCTGGGACGACATCACCGAAGCGGCCCCGGCGGCGATCGTGGCGATCTCCATGCCGCTGACCTATTCGATCGCCACCGGTATCGGCCTCGGCTTCATCACCTATGTGCTGATCAAGCTCCTGTCGCTCCGCGTCGCCGACCTGACCTTACCGGTCGTCATCCTGGCGGCGATCTTCTGCGTGAAATTCGTTCTGCTGTGACGCAAAGCCCAGAAATAAGTATTTAGGATTACATCGTGCGAATGCAGAATGATCTTTTCCAAAGATCATCGCCGTTCGTTCCAAACCGGCACTTGGCCGACATTGATGTTTCTCAAATGATTTCAAACCGATAGAGATTAAATACACATTCCTAAGATGTAGAAATTATACATAAGCCCCTGAAATCGTCAGGGTTTCGCCTAAGAGTTGTTACGAGTATTCTGAACGGACGAATCGGATCAACACTTTCGTGATAGTACGAGAGGATTCGGCCATGTCAGACACGGACAACACCAAGCCGTCGAAGGCAGAGCGTCTGCTCGGCTATCTGGATGTCGCGGCCGCCGAAGCCGAACTGCTCGGCGACAATTTCTCCCGCGAATCCATAGACGAACTGGCCGAACGCCTGGAACGGCACTATCAGCGCACCAGCTCCGATTGAGTTCATCTTCGGACCGCTACCGCAAGGACCGGCGAGACGGGCAGGAGCTTACCGTGCCGTGGGAAGGTCACCTTCCAGGATACAACCTTAAGATGTATCCATCCGGCGCATCGGTCAGGAGATAGATCAGCCCGTCGGGTCCCTGCACCACGTCGCGCACCCGATGACCCATGCCGGTCATCAGCCTTTCCTCGCCCGTGACCCGCTCGCCATCGAGGTCGAGACGCGCCAGAAGCCGGTCGCGCAGGGCGCCGACGAAGAGATCGCCGCGCCAGTCGGGAAAGGCGTCGCCGGTATAGATCATCGCGCCGGACGGCGCGATCGACGGATCCCAGTAATGGATCGGCTGTTCCAGCCCCGGCGCCTCGGTGCCGCGGCCGATGCGCTGGCCGGAATAGTGCCGTCCGTAGGAAATGATCGGCCAGCCGTAGTTCTTGCCGGCCTCGGGAATGTTGATCTCGTCGCCGCCGCGCGCGCCATGGGACACGGTCCACAGCGCCCCCGTCTCGGGATGGCGGAAGGCGCCCTGCGCGTTGCGATGGCCGATCGACCAGATTTCCGGCAACCAGGCGCCGCCGGTCGCATGGGGGTTGTCGGCGGGCACGGAGCCGTCCCGGTTGAGCCGGATGACGGAGCCGGTATGGTCCTGCGGGTCCTGGGCGCGCTCGCGGTGGCCGCGATCGCCGATGGTCAGCCACAGGGTCTCGCCGTCCTCGGCGAACACGATGCGCGCGCCGAAATGGCGCGCATTCGACGTCAGTCGGTTCATGCGGAAGATCGTTTCGCCATCCTCGAACGCCGTGCCGTCCGGCGCCAGCCGGCCGCGCCACAGCGCGGTGCCCGCCGAGCGGCCGTCGATCGCGGAATAGGCGATATAGACCTCGCGGCTGGTCGCGAAATCGGGCGCCACGGCGATGTCGAGCATGCCGCCCTGGCCCCATTCCTGCGTTCGCGGCGCGCCGGCGAGCGGCGCGCTGACCGCGCCCTCGGGCGTTACGGCGCGCACGCGGCCGGGGCGCTCGGTCACGAGCATGCTGCCGTCGGGCAGGAAATCGAGCCCCCAGGGATGGACGAGCCCGTCGGCGAAGGTCTCGACGATGACGGGTCCCGCTGCCGTGCTAATGGCCTCGCCGGTTTCGGCCCGCGCCGGCCCGGACCATGCCGCGCCAGACAGGCCGGACAGAACCATGCCGAGGCCCGTCAGGACCGTGATCCGTGCCATCGCCGATCGTCGCATCGATCCCTCCGCCCTAGGGCCAAGCATCCCGTGACGCATAAGATAATAACTCAATCGGGCGAAAACGGCCTCTCACGCGATTGTCAGCGGCGGGACGCCGCCGCCCATCGCCTGCGGGCTTACGATCGGCGATCGATCTTCGTCAGCACGTCGCGCAGCATGAAGCCGAGCGCCACGACGCCACCGACAAAGGAGGTCGCGACCAGCGTGGCGAGGATCTGCTTATGCCCTGACACGTCCTGGACCGCATCGGTCAGCGGGCCATCCATGAGCACGATATCGACCCCGATCGCCGCCGAGGCCGGCAGCACGACGCCAAGCGTCAGAACCGCCGACAGGCCGATCGCCGAAAGCTGACGCCTGATGCCAAGATATTCGCGGAAGGTCATCCCCGTCTCCCTCGCTTACTGTCCCGAAGCGGACAAAAGCGGTGCGATGCGGCGCGACAAGGCCCGCAATCCGGCGGGCTCGGGCAGATATCGTGGCAATTTCCCGGCAAGCTTAATGGCCGATTAACGCCGGCACGACCCGGCGGGTGATGGCCGGCGGCGCATATGTCAGGCGACCAGTTCCGGCCGGTCCGCCATCGTCACATGCCGGGCCTGCGCCTCGATGCGCTCGAACCAGGCGCGGATCGCCGGATAGCGCTCGAGATCGAAATCGCCGTCCTCGGCGACGTGGCTATAGGCATAGAGCGCGATGTCGGCGATCGTGTAGCGGTCGCCGATCAGGAACGCCGACCGTTCGAGGCGGCGCTCCATGATGGCGAGCGCGCGGTGGCCCTTGTCGAGCCAGCGGGTGATCTGGGCGGCCTGCAGCTCGCGCCCGCCGGGATGGAACGCGATCCAGTAGCGCGCCGCCGCGATATAGGGCTCGTGGCTATATTGCTCGAAGAACAGCCATTCCATGACCTTGGCGCGTTCGAAACGCTCCTCGGGCAGGAGCGGCGAGCCATGGGCGAGATAGACCAGGATGGCGTTCGATTCGGTCAATACGCGACCGTCCGGCAGGACCAGGACCGGCACCTTGCCGTTCGGATTGAGTTCGAGGAAGTCCGGCGTCCGCGTCGTGCCGTCTCGGATGTCGATATCCTCGAGCTGGTAGGGCATCTCGCATTGGCTGAGCGCCAGCCGGCATTTGTAGCAGTTCCCCGAGGACTGCATGGAATAGAGCGTATACAAGCGCGCCTCCCGGCCCGCGATGTCGCGAGCTTTTCAGCTGATAAAATCACACGAGACAAAGCGCTGCCAAGGGGCCGATGGCCGGTCGTCCAGCTCACGCGCCCGTTGAAACCCGATGCGACATCCCCACCGAGACGCGGAAGAATCCATGCGGCGCTCCAAACATGCCGCGAAAACGGGTATCCAACGCTCGGATGCCAACGCGGATGGTTCGCAATGGGCCAAACATCGTCGCGGGGAACAGGGTCTCGACATGACGCGCATTACCGAGACCGCGCTCTACGAGCCGATCAAGGCCCTTCTCATCGGACAGGGTTACGAGGTCAAGGCGGAAGTCGGCGCGGCGGATGTGATGGCCTGCCGGGGCGACGCCGATCCGGTCATCGTCGAACTGAAGACCGGCTTCTCGCTCGGCCTGTTTCATCAAGCAGTCGCCCGGCAGTCCATAACCGATACCGTCTATATCGCCGTCGCGCGGGGGGCCGGGCGGCGCTTCCAACAGGCCTTGCGGAGCAATATCAAGCTGGCCCGGCGGCTCGGTCTTGGCCTGATGACCGTAAGGCTGTCGGATGGCCTGGTCGAGGTGCATCTCGACCCCGCCCCTTACGCGCCGCGCAAATCCAAACCGCGCCGCGACCGGCTCTTGAGGGAATTCGCGCGCCGGGTCGGAGATCCGAACACGGGCGGGTCGACGCGCCGGCATCTCGTGACCGCCTACAGGCAGGACGCCATGCGTTGCGCCGCCCATCTGCGCGCGCATGGCCCCAGCCGTGGGGCCGATGTGGCCAAGGCGACCGGCGTCGAGCGCGCCACCCGCATGATGGCCGACGATCACTATGGCTGGTTCGACCGGATCGAACGTGGGGTCTACGGCCTCAGCCCCAAGGGACGGCTGGACTTGGAACAGGCCACCGAATCACCCGGGCCGTCGCCCCCCTGAACTGCGCCTTGGCACCCGATACGCCGCCGCCTAGCGCCGGCTTCGTGGTCTGTTCCACCGGACGGCGGAAGGTCTGTCCCCAGCGGGTGGAGAGATCCTAGGCCTTGATCGGGAAATTGCGCGTCGTCGCCAGCAGGCTGCCGCACCGCGTCTCGACGCCGTCCGAAACGCAAAAGATGTCGGCGGCGCCGACCGAGTTCGTCCGCCCGTTCTGCAATACGCGGCCGCGCGCGATCAATCTCTCTCCGCTCGCCGGGCCGGTCATCTTGACCGTGAAGTCGAGCGTGGCGACCGCCCACCCGTCGGGCACTTTCGAGAGGCAGGAGGCGACCGCCGCCACATCGCCGATCGTTCCGACGATGGACGCCGGCACATTGGCCGGAGGTGTCGAAAAACGGGTCTCGATCGGCATTGCCACGACGACGTGACCTGGTTCGACCGACACAACTTCGATGCCGTATTCCTGCACGAAGGGAAGTTGGCGGAGGAAGAAACGCGGGTCGGCATAGCTTTGTCCGTCGCTCATCGCTGAACTCCCGAAAAGCCTGCCCTCGGCCCGGCAGGTCGACGCATCGTAATGAGATCCGGGCCTGGGCTACCGGCTGACCGGCCGGATTACTCCGCCGCCTCGCGCTGGGGCTCCGGTCCGGCCCGGAACTGGTCGAGGAGTGCCGCTTCCTCTTCCTTGGCGCGGACGAGATGCTCTTCCTTGACCGGGCCATAGCCGCGGATCTTCTCAGGGATCGAGGCCAGCGCCACCGCCAGCGCGTGATTGTCGGCGTCGAGCTGGCCCGCGATCTCGTCCAGAAGCGCCTCGTAATCGGTGATGAGCTGGCGCTCCATGCGCCGTTCGGCGGTGCGCCCGAAGGGATCGAAGGAGGTCCCGCGCAGCCCCTTCAGCCCGGCCAGCAGCCGGAAGCCATGCATCATCCAGCCGCCATAACGGATCTTCTTCGGCCGCCCGGTCTTCGGGTCGGGCTTGGCGAGAAGCGGCGGGGCGAGGTGGAATTCGAGCTTGTAGTCACCCTCGAACTGGCGCGCCACCTGGCGCTTGAAGCTGCCGTCGGTATAGAGCCGGGCCACCTCATATTCGTCCTTATAGGCCATCAGCTTGAAGAGATAGCGCGCCACCGCCTCGGCGAGCGCCGTGCTCCCGGGCCGGACCTTGGCTTCGGCGGCCTGAACGGTCGCGACCCGGTCCTTGTAGCGGGCGGCATAGGCGGCGTTCTGATAGTCGGTGAGGAAGGCCACCCGGCGGTCGATCATCTCGTCGAGCGATTGCGACAGGTCGCGCACGCTCTGTTCCGCCCGCGCAGGCTTGGCGGCCTGTTCCACCGCATCGCGGTCGACGGCTGCAAGCCGCCCCCAGTTGAAGGCCTTCAGATTGGCCTCGACGGCGGCCCCGTTGATGCGGATCGCTTCTTCCAATGCCGTGACCGAGACCGGCAGATGCCCGCTCTGGCAGGCGAAGCCCAGCATGAAGATGTTGCCCATGATGGCATTGCCGCACAGCCTGGTCGCGAGCCCGGTCGCATCGATCATGCGGGTATGGTCGTCGCCGGCGCGGCGGCGGATCTCGCGCTTGAGCCGTTCGCCAGGCAGCGAGAAATCGGCGTTCTTCGCGAAATCGCCGGGATATTGCTCGTGGGTGTTCAGGAACACATCCGTGCGACCCTGATCGACGGACGCCAGCACCTTCTTCGTGCCCGCCACCACGATGTCGCAGCCGAGCACCAGATCGGCCGAGCCCGCGCCGACGCGGATCGCGTCGATATCGTCGGGCTTGTCGGCGATCTTGAGATGGGTCAGCACCGCGCCGCCCTTCTGCGCCAGACCCGCCATGTCGATGATGCCGACGCCCTTGCCTTCGAGATGGGCGGCCATGCCGACCAGCGCGCCGACCGTGACGACGCCGGTGCCCCCGACGCCGGTGACGACGATGTTGAACGTGCCGTCGACGTCGGCCGTCACGGGCTCGGTCAGCGCGGCGAAGGGATCATCGACCGTCGCGGCCGCCTCGCTCTTGCGCAGCGTGCCGCCATGCACGGTGACGAAGCTCGGGCAGAAACCTTTCAGGCAGGAGAAGTCCTTGTTGCAGTTCGACTGGTCGATCTGCCGCTTGCGGCCGAATTCGGTATCGAGCGGCTGCACCGCGACGCAGTTCGACTGCACGCCGCAATCGCCGCAGCCCTCGCAGACCAGTTCATTGATCACCACCCGCTTGTCGGGATCGGGGAAGGTGCCGCGCTTGCGCCGGCGGCGCTTTTCGGCGGCGCAGGTCTGGTCGTAGATCATCACGCTGAGGCCGGGGATGTCGGCCAGCGTCTCCTGCACCTCGATGAGGTCGTCGCGGTGATGGATCGTGGTGCCGGCGGGCCAGGCGATGCCGGAGGGATATTTGTCGGGCTCGTCGGAGACGATGATCACCTTGTTGGCGCCTTCGGCGGCGACCTGGGCGGCGATCTCGGGCACGGTCAGTCCGCCTTCATGGGTCTGGCCACCGGTCATCGCCACCGCGTCATTGTAGAGGATCTTGTAGGTGATGTTGACGCCGGCGGCCTTGGCGGCGCGGATCGCCAGATAGCCCGAATGGTTGTAGGTGCCGTCGCCGAGGTTCTGGAACACATGGCCGCGCCTGGAGAACGGCGCCTCGCCGATCCAATTGGCGCCCTCGCCGCCCATCTGGGTGAAGCCTTCGGTGCCGCGATCCATCCACTGCACCATGTAATGGCAGCCGATGCCGGCATAGGCGCGGCTGCCGTCGGGGATCACGGTCGAGGAATTGTGCGGGCAGCCAGCGCAGAAATAGGGCGTGCGCACGCCGATGTCCTTGGCCTCCGACAGCCCTTTCTGGAACGCGCGCAAGGTGTCGACCCGGTCCCTCAGATCGGCATTGTCGGCGTAGGACAGAACGCGCTCGCCGATCGCCACCGCGATGTCGTTGGCGTCGAGCGCGCCCTTGATCGGGAACAGCCAATTGCGGTCGGCGTCGAACTTGCCCTCGACGAGCGGGTAATGGCCGGATCCGTAAAGTTCCTCGCGCACCTGGACCTCGATTAGCGAGCGCTTCTCCTCGACCACCAGAATGCGGTCGAGATCCTTGGCGAAGGCGATGAGTTCGTCGCGCGGCAGCGGCCAGGGGCAACCGATCTTGAACAGGCGGATGCCGAAATCGGCCGCCTTGACCTCGTCGATGCCGAGTTCCTCGAGCGCCGACAGGACGTCAAGGTAGCTCTTGCCGGTCGTGATGATACCGAAGCGCGGCGCGCGGCCACCCGACAGCACCATGCGATTGATGCCATTGGCGCGCAGATAGGCCAGGACCGCGTCGCGCTTATAGTCGTGCAGTCGCGCTTCCTGTTCCAGCGGATGGTCGTTGGGCCGGATGTTCAGCCCGCCGGGCGGCAGCTCGAAATCGGGGGTCGCGATCTTCACCCGGTCGAAGGAACCGTCGATGGAGCCGGTCGATTCGATCGTGTCCTTGACGCATTTCAGCCCGACCCAGACGCCGGCGAAGCGCGACAGCGCCCAGCCATGCAGGCCGAAATCGAGGATTTCCTGAACGCCGGCCGGGCTGAGTACCGGGATCATCACATCGACGAAATGGAATTCCGACTGATGCGCCGTGGTCGAGGATTCGCAGGTGTGGTCGTCGCCCATCAGCGCCAGAACGCCGCCATGCGGGCTGGTGCCGGCGAGATTGGCGTGGCGGAACACATCGCCCGAACGGTCGACGCCAGGCCCCTTGCCATACCAGATGCCGAACACGCCGTCATAGCGCCCCTCGCCGCGCATCTCGGCCTGCTGGCTGCCCCAAAGCGCTGTGGCCGCGAGGTCTTCGTTGAGGCCGGGCTGGAAGACGATGTTTTCGGCATCCAACGTCTTCTTCGCCCGCAGGAACTGCTGGTCGAGACCACCGAGCGGCGAGCCGCGATAACCGGTGACATAGCCCGCCGTCGTGAGGCCCTGGCGCCGGTCGCGCTCCTTCTGCATCAGCGTGAGCCGGACGACCGCCTGATTGCCGGAGACGAAGATGCGCTCCTGATCGAGATCGAACTTGTCGGCGAGACTGACAGATTTGAGCGTCATTCCAGGCTCCTCCCCATGCTCCTTCGCGGAGATCACGGCCCTGTTCGGCATGCGCTGACCGGACATACCGGCCGGGCATTCAGCGCTTGGCCGTCGGACGCATAATAGGTCAGCATTGCTGACCTATAAAGGGGCCCTTTGGGAAAAGCGCGTATGCGGTTTTAACATGGGGTGGCCGGGCACGCGAGGAAAGGTGCGGTTGGCGGGTATGCGGCCTGTGTAGCGCGAAGCGGTCGGGGCGGGCTTTTGAAACGGGTGGAGCGCAGACTTTCGTGGCAAGTAGATTGAGCGCCTACTCTGCGGCCAAACCTGTCATCCGGTTTTCTCGCTCTAATGCCCGCAATAGCCCGGTTCCTTAATCAGGTCGATTTCACCAGAAACACCAGTGCATTATGGTTTCGTTGTAACGAGAAGAACGATCAGCGTCAGCAGCACCAACCCGACAGGCAGCAAAACCACTCCGCCTGGCTTGGCCTCGCTGGTATTTTCCTCGATCGCGTGGCGCAGTTTGCCGACTAGAGCACCATGCAGCCCGGAGAAACCGAGAACGAGCAGGATCTTCATCCCCAGCCATGCAGAGCTGAACCAGCCGCCTTGGACACCCAGCAGTATGCCGAAGAGTAGGGCCAGGATCATCGCGGGCGTCGTGATGGCCCGATCATAGGCCTTCAAAGGCCTCATATGGACCACGGCGGGATATCTGAGCGCGAGCGCAACCGCGACCATGCCGCCAATCCAGACAAAAAGGGAGATCAGATGGGCTGCTTTCGCAAGGTTGTAGAGCATCACCAACCCTCGGATTGATGGCGCAGCCAGCGCTCATTGACGAAACCGCCGAAGGGGATGAATGCGCCGATGAAGAGGCGCAGGACACCGACCCAGTTGATCAGGCCCTCTGCCCAGGACCGGATTACGAACCAGAGGAAGACCATGAATGCGAGCCCGTGGATCGGGCCCATGAAGGACACCGCCTGGGGAATGCCAGCCCAGTACTTCAGAGGCATCGCCACGCCAAACAATGCGAGAAGCGTCACAGCCTCTAATATGGCTGCATGCATAAGTCCGGTCATGCGAAGGCTCCTATGACCTCTGAAATGTAAACGCTCGTTTTCTTTACGACAGCATATCGATCATGTAAACAGGTGTTCACATGCAAGCGACTGCGACAAAAAGGAAAGCGGCCGGCCCCGTGAAAGATCGCGCGGCGACAGAGGCGCGGATTCTCGATGCGGCGCGAACCGTGTTCGCCCGGCGCGGCTATGATGCGGCTGGGCTGCGCGAGGTCGCAGATGTCGCCAAGGCCAACCTCTCGCTTATCAGCCGGTACTTCGGCGGTAAGGAAGGCTTGCTGATCGCGCTTATGGATCAGTTCGTGGCTTCACGCCGGGAAGGCGGGTTGTCCTATCCCCCGCAGGAGACCCTCGAAGACGAGATATACAACTATCTGCACGCCAAGCTGCGTGAAGACCTCAAGGATGAAGAGATTATCCGGCTTCTCATCAGCCGCTCCGCCATTGATGCACAGTTCCGCGAACGCGGAGCGGAACATATGGACGGCAAGGCGGACAGGAACTTTCGGGATCGCGTCACGAGGCTGCAGGATCGTGGCCAAGTCTCACCTGACATGGACATCGACCTACTCTTCGCAGCGGTCATGCACGTTTCATTCTCGGTGAATTTCTTCGGTGCGATTGTCGGGGGCCGGCCGGATTGGGAAATCGATGCGCTCTTCAAAGGGTTCGCCAACGCTCTGGCGGAGGGGCTGCCGGGTCGGGGCTAGCGACCCGGTTTGAGCTCCCAGCGGACCTTCAGCGCAGGCACTGCCTGTTTCCGCCGCCGCCCTGAAGAACCGAACGGACAGGCCAGCGAGTGTTTACCCCACCACCCGATGGATCATCGCCGGAATAGAAAGCCCGCCACCCGCCGAGCGGTTCCTGTTCCCGGGCTGAGACGATCTCCACCGTCATGGCCTTCACATAGGGGCTTTTTCCACGGCGGGGCGAAGCGGTCGGGGCAGGCATTCGAAACGAGCAGGAACCGGGCTTTCATCGGAAGCGGGTTTGAATGCCGGGATTGCGGACTTTCCCGACCTGCACAAGCTGGCCTATTCTCGACGCTCTCGGGTCTCGCCGCCGAAGGGAGTTCGAAGATGTTCCGTGCCCTGCTCCTGGCCGTCCTCCCGCCGACGATGGCGCTCGCCGACGATTACGACGACATCGACCGGCTGTGCCGCCCCGGCCTGGCGAATGAAACGGCACTTCAGGCGACATTCGAGGCGGAGGGATGGGTTTCCGGCACCTCGAGCGGCGCCAACCTGATCCTTGCCCTGTCGATGGTCACGCCCTTTTTGGGCGATCTCGATCCTTCCGTCATCGATACCGCTCCCGATCGGGCAAGCGCCGCGCTGCCGGGCGCGATGGACGCCGTCGTCGCCGCCCCCGTGCTGCGGGGTCCCGAAAACACGATATTGGCACTTCTGCCCTTTGAGCCGACGCGTGGCGAGGAACAGCGCACCTATGTCACCTGTGTCGCGGTCTTCGACACTGCGGTGACCTTTGATGATCTCACGATCCGGCTCGCCAATAGCTGGGGCAATCTGGACGAATTGCCGATGCGTCTTGCCTGGTCGAATGTCGAGGGGCTTGCCGGCACGGCCTTCGTGTTCGGGCCCAAGCCGGCAGCGTTCGACTGGCCGCTGAGCGACTATCGCGGCGGTCCCGTTCTCTACGTCAAAGTAGCCGACCGCCAATGATCTTCCGCCCTGGAAGTCCTGCGCGGAGATCTCGAGAAAAATCGGATCAGACGGCTTAGTGACGACGGCTGGACGGCGGCGCGTGGGAAGCGCGGGCGACCACGAAAGACAGCTTCCGAGCCTGGCCGGACCTGTCGTGCCGATGATCCTAAACTATTGATTTCACGAAATCCCGGACGCGGTTCGGCCTGTTCGAGCGATTTCCACTTTCGCTGGAATTGCTTTAAACAACCTTGGAGGTCGGTGAAATCGCCGACATCCAGGTTAGCAATTCTATCCAAAGGACAGAGATTTTCCGATGGCCCGCGACACCAAGCTGATCCTCTGCCCCGTCAATCTGCGCCACGCAACGGTCGACTACAGCGCCTATGACGAAGCGGCCGCGATGTCGAAACGCCGTGGCGCAAAGCTCATCGTCGCGACGGTCGCGCCCGAAATGGAGCGCAACCTGAATATTCGCGACTCTGTCGGCTACTGGACCGAGCAGCTCAAGACGTTCGTGACCGATCACCCGGCCGAGGGGATCGAGCTTGAAACGGTCGTCCGCACGGGCGCGGTGCATCGGCAGATCGTGAAACTGGCCAATGAACGCAATGTCGATGTGATCGTCATGGGGTCAGCCAATCCCAAGGTGCAGGACTATCTCCTGGGCACCACGGCGACCCATGTGGTGACGCATGCCGAGTGCTCGGTTTTCGTGGTCCGTGGCTAGGCGTTGGTCTTGAGACCGCGCGTCTGGACTAGCCTACACAAAAAAATCCCCCGCCGAAGCGGGGGATTATTGAAGCTGCTCAGGTCTCTTTGAGCTTCTTGTATTCGGACCACAGGGCCAGCCACAGGCAGTAGCACATGACCAGGATCACCAGGGTGAACGGGATTCCCATGGACACCGCCGCGCCTTGGAGCGCGTTGAGGCCGCCACCCAAAAGCAAGGCGATGGCCACCAGCCCCTCCAGCGTGCACCACCACACCCGCTGAACGACGGGCGCATCCAGCTTGCCGCCCGCGGTGATCGTATCGATCACCAGCGACCCTGAGTCGGACGAGGTGACGAAGAAGATCACGATCAAGCCCAGGGAGATCGGTGCCACGACGGAATAGAAGGGCAACTCCTTGAGGAAACCGAACAAGGCGCCTTCCGGTGCGTAACCGTCGATCACCGTGGCCCTGACGCCTTCCGCTCCGCCGGCATTCAGCATGTCGATGGCCGCGCCGCCGAAGGTAGACATCCAGAGGGCGCAGACGGCGGTCGGCGCGATCAGCGCGCAGAGAACAAATTCCCGGACCGTGCGGCCTCGCGAAATCCGCGCGATGAACATGCCCACGAATGGCGACCACGCGATCCACCATGCCCAGTAGAAGGTCGTCCAACCGTGGAAGTAACTGGTGTCTTCTCGTCCGAATGGATTTGAGAGGGCGGGCAACAACCTGATGTAGTCCACCATGACATCGGCATAGCGCACGGCGGCCGTGACCACGCCGGTCATCGCAACGACGAAGATGAAGAGGCAGACGGCCACGATCATATTGATCTCAGACAACCGCTTCACGCCCGCGTCCATGCCCAGCATGACGGAAACGAGCGCGATGACGGTGATGCCGACAATCAGCAGGACCGTAACGGTCGGCGACGGCACGATGCCGAACACTTCATACAGACCCGCGGCGACCTGTTGCGCCCCAAGACCGAGCGACGTCGTCAGGCCAAACAGTGTCGCGAAGACCGCGAGCGTGTCGATGACGTGCCCCCAGAAGCCCCAAACCCGCTCGCCCAGCAGGGGAAAGAATGCCGAGCGCAAGGTGAGCGGCAAATTCAAGTTGTAGGCGAAAATCGCGAGCGCCAGGCCCACGGCCGCATAGACCGCCCAGCCTTCAAGGCCCCAGTGATGTATCGTGCCAACGATGCCGATATATTCATTGCCCGGCTCGTTGATATCGATGTTCAGAGGCCGCGCATTACCGCCTTCGGCGAAGTTGTAGTAGACGGGCTCCATGACCCCGAAGAAGAGCAGCCCGATACCGATGCCCGCCGCGAACATCATCGCGATCCAGCCGGCGTAGGAATAGTCCGGTTTCGCATCCTTGCCGCCAATGCGGACCTTTCCAACCGGCAATACAATGAGAGCCAGGCAGAATATCGTGATCGCATTTACCGACAGCACGAGATACCAGTCGAATGTGCTGGTCAACCACGGCCGAAGCCAGCCGAAGAATTCCGCTGTGGCTTCCTGATTGGTCAGGGCGACGATCACGAATCCCAGGATCAAAATGCCAGAGACGATGAAGACCGGATTATGGATATCCAGCCCAAGCGGTCGGATGTTGTCCTGTCCGAGTTCATATTTGGTCTCGAAATCCCAGATCCTTGGATCCGGATCGAGCATCTTCTTTGTCTGACTCTCAGACATAATCCCTCCCACTACGCTCTTTCTTTGTTATTTGAGTTTGCACAACCTATGGCGCCATGTCCAACTCGGTTGACGATCAATTTGAGTATCTCAAAACTTTGCACTGCTTTTTTTCGAAAGGGGGCTTGTCAGATGTGCGCGCGACAATCAAGCGCCACGCTCGGCACGGCTGACTTTGCGATCGTGCCGTGAAGACCTGCTTTCTGACCTTCACTCTGAATGCCGCCGGTTTGGCCACGGCCGAGTATAGGCGCCGAGCAGACCTTCACCGCTGGCGCCGCCCATGTCCGCCGCCGCCCTGAAGATCCGAACGGACGGAAAGGCCTAATCAGGGTCCGGCAGGCCGGACACCCGACGGCCCGGCCCGTGACAAGCCCGAGGGCGATGGCGCGCGAAGACCCGCCAAACGCTTCCGCTTGAACGTGGCTTGGACGTGAATGGGCACTGGACCAATGGCCGCCTACGGATCGTCGCCGAAATAGAAGATCCGCAGCTGTTCGAGCTGCTCCTGCTCCCAGGCCGAGAGGATCTCCACCGTCATCGCCTTCACATAGGGGCTGTTGCGCGGCAGCGCGAAACCGTATTTGTCGGGCGCGAAGATCGGGCCGACCACGTCGAGCGGCTCGTCGGGATGGCTGATCGCGTAATATTCGAGAACCGGCGCGTCGCCCACGATGGCATCGACCTCGTGGTCGAGGAGCGCCTGGACCATGGCGTCGATATCGTCATATTCCGCGACCGCGATCCCGTCTTCGCGCAGCAATTCCTCGGCGGTGCCGCCATCCTGCACGCCCACCACCCGGTCGCGCAGATCGGCATAGTTCTGGATGTTGTTGGTCAGCGACAGCGCGGTCATCACGCTGGTCACCGACGAGGTGACATAGGCCAGGATCGCGATGCCGCAGACCAGCCACAGCGCCTGCATGATCCGGCCGATCCAGCCGAACAGGTTGGGCCGCGACGGCATGCGCCCCGAGGTCGCGACCGACATCACGGTATAGAAGCTCTCGGCGACGCCGTCGGTCCATTTGGTCGGAAACTGCTTATTGAAGCGCCGGTCGAACAGGGTCAGGATCAGCGTCGCCGCCACGATGACGAAGGCCAGCCAGGCATAGGCGCGCAGGAAACCGGCATCGGCCAGTCCCTCCCAGACCGAGCGGAAGCCGACCCTGCCCTCCTCGTTGACCATGATCCTGAGGCCGGCATCGAACCAGGGCTGGGTGAAATCGACGCGCTCGGCGCGGGCGCGCGTGATGGTGACATTGGTCACCGCGACATCGACCGTGCCCTCGGCGGTCGCGTCCAGAAGATCGCGGAAATTGGTGAAGCGCTGATAGGTGTAGTCGAGACCAAGGATCCGCGACAGCGCCTCCCAGATGTCGATCGCCATGCCGGAATAGGCACCGTCGGTCTCCATGACGAAGGGCGGGCTGACGAAAAGCCCGACGGTGAGCGGGGTTTCCGGGCGCTCGAAATCGATGCCGTCGTCGTCTTCCTCCGTCGGCGCCGCGGGCGCGGCGGGTGCGGCCGGCGTCGTGGCCGGGTCCGTCTGGGCGCTGGCGGGCGGTGCCGCCAGCATCATCAGCGCGGTGAGCAGAAGGATCACGCGCAAAAGCGTGGCGCGCACAAGGGCGATGCAGCGCGGGCGGCCTGCCCGCGCCAACCGAAAGCGTTCTGTCGATAGTTGCACCATGCGCCCCGGCCGAATCGTCCCGACACCGATGATAGTGCGTCGGCCCGGATCGGCGAAAGGCCGACATGCCGCCAAGGGCGACAGCCGGCCAAGAGTTGGACCGATCGCCGCCCGGACCAGTCGAAGGCCGCTCAGTCCCGCGACGGCACGGTCAGCCCGACCTGCGAGGCCGGCCGCGCCAGGCAGGCATCGAGCCAGCGCATCACATTGGCGAACTCGGCGAGCTTTAGATGGGAGGATACCGACACAGGAAACAAACCTGATCTATCTCTTTGGAATCTATGGATTTTACGGGTTTTGGAGGGTTTCCGGCAAACTTGGGAACCGTCTAGGCAAGCCGAACCGCGTCTGGAATTGCCGAAAGCCAGCGGGCTAGAGCACATCTGGAGCTTGGGTTTACTGCTGACATCTGCTCCAGTGATGGCGTTTGCCAGCCGTCTTGTGTTCTTTGAATGCCAATTCATTGAGCCAACGAACACCCATATGTTCGGGTTGACCGCCGGCGTGTCTCATCAATTTCAGGCTATGCTCATGGATCGACCGACTGGATACGAACCGCTGTACACGCTGAAGCCTGTTGCGCCTGATGTATGGATCGCCGATGGGGGCTGGATTCGACTGTACGGCCTGCCTTTTCCGACTCGAATGACCGTGGTTCGGCTGGCCGATGGGGAGATATGGGTGCATTCACCGATCGGCGACAAAGACGGCCTTGGCAAAGCAGTTGCAGAGCTTGGTCCAATCCGCCATTTGGTTGCACCAAACTGGTTGCACTATGCTTGGCTTCCGGACTGGCAAGCGCGTTTTCCTCAGGCGAAGACCTGGGGGTCGCCAGGCGTATTGGAGCGCGCGGCAAGTCGCGGCTGGCACCTTCAGCTTGACCATACATTGGATGGCGACGCTCCCACCGACTGGGCGGGTCAGATCGACCAGCTTCTGGCCGACTCTGGGGTTCACCGAGAAGTCGTTTTCTTTCACGTCGCCAGCAGGACCTTGATCCTCACTGACCTCATCGAGAACTTCGAGCCGACAAAAATGCCGCGGTGGTCAAGACCACTGCTTAGAATCGGTGGTGTGCGCGACCCCGATGGTCGCATGCCGCGCGACATGGCGGTGAGTTTCCGGCTGAAGCCATCGCACTTGCGTGAGGTCGTTGCCTCCTTGGTCGCCTGGAATCCCGAGCGCATTATTTTGGCGCATGGTCGCTGGTATGACCGAGACGGAACAGCAGAAATCAAACGCGCATTTCGCGTCGAGACCTAGCAGGCTGTTGGAAAGGCGCTGACCCTTCGCGACAGCCCTACGGGCTTCCTCAGGGTGAGGCAAACCCGTTGGTGTTCCTTATCCTGAGGGCGAGCAAAGCTAGCGCCCCCAAGGATCGGCGACGGTCGCAGGGCCTTGTTTACAGCTTGCTAGGTCAACGTCGGTTTTCTGCTGCGAGCTTGATGTGTTCGTTCAGTCCCGCGACGGCACGGTCAGCCCGGCCTGCGAGGCCGGCCGCGCCAGGCAGGCATCGAGCCAGCGCATCACATTGGGGAACTCGGCGAGCTTGAGATGGTCGCCCGCCTCGTAGAAACCGCCGAGGACGCGCACCCAGGGGAAGATCGCGATATCGGCGATCGTGTAGCCCCAGTCGACGATCGTCTCGCGGCCCTCGAGCCGCTTATCGAGCACACCCAGCAGGCGGCGCGTTTCATTGCTGTAGCGCGTCAGCGGATAGGGGTGGTCGCAGGTCTCAGCGGCGAATTTGTAGAAGTGCCCGAACTGGCCAAACATCGGCCCGACGCCGCCCATCTGGAACATCAGCCATTGCAGCGTCTCGTAGCGCTGGGCCGGATCGGTCGGCAGAAGCTTGCCGGTCTTCTCGGCGAGATAGATCAGGATCGCGCCCGATTCCCATAAAGGCAGCGGCCTGCCGCCCGGACCGTGCGGATCGATGATCGCCGGGATCTTGTTGTTGGGATTGAGCGACAGGAATTCCGGCGTCATCTGATCGTCGGTCGAAAACGACACCAGATGCGCTTCATAAGGCAGCGCGAGCTCTTCCAGAGCGGCCGAGATCTTGATCCCGTTCGGCGTCGCCAGCGAATAGAGCTGAATACGGTCGGGATGGTTGGCGGGCCACTTCCTGGTGATCGGAAAGGCGGAAAGGTCGGTCATGAGCGGGGTGCCTCGCGGGATGCGCGCGCGCCCGGACGGGCGTGCTGTTGGGAAGGACGCTCCCGCAGCTAGGTGCCGAGGCGTCGGCATGCAACGGCGGAAGCCCGGATTTCCGCGTCTTGAACGGTCTGTTGCGATTTCGGCAACAGAGACAGCCCGTCGTCACACACGCCCATCAAGCGTCAGCAGCGGACCGTAGAGGTCGGGCCGGCGGTCGCGGAACACACCCCAGCCGCCGCGCATCGCCGCCACCGCGTCGAGATCGATGGTCGCGGTGAGCACGGTCTCGGTCTCACGGTCCGCCTCGGCCATCTTGTCGCCGGTGAAATCGGCGATGAAGGACGAGCCGTAGAAGGTCAGTTCGGTGCCGTTGCGGCCGGGTTCGGTGCCGATCCGGTTCGAGGCGATGACGGGCACGAGATTGGCGCCGGCATGGCCCTGCATCACGCGCTGCCAATGGCCCGACGAATCCCAGTCGGGATCGAGGAGTTCGGACCCGATGGCCGTCGGATAGAACAGGAGTTCTGCGCCCATCAGCGCCATCGAGCGGGCCGCTTCGGGGAACCACTGGTCCCAGCAGATACCGACGCCGATCCGCCCGAACCGCGTGTCCCAGACCCGGAAGCCCGTATCGCCCGGGGAGAAGTAGAATTTCTCCTGATAGCCCGACCCGTGCGGGATATGGCTCTTGCGATAGATGCCGAGATTTGCGCCATCGGCATCGACGATGGCGATCGAGTTGAAGCGCGCATTGCCGGCGAGTTCATAGAAACTGACCGGGATGACCACGCCGAGTTCGGCGGCGAGCTTCTGGAAATGGGCGATGGTCGGATGCCCGTCGGCCGGTCTGGCGCGGGCATAATGTTCGGTCAGTTCGTCCTGGCAGAAGTAATAGCCCTCGAAGAGCTCCTGCAGGAGCACGATGTTGGCGCCGCGCCCGGCGGCCTGGCGGACCAGCGCTTCGCCATGGGCGACATTGTCGGCGACATCGTCCGTGCAGGCCATCTGGGTGGCCGCGACCGTTACCTCACGCATGGATCAGCCTCCATTTCCCGAACACAGCGGCTCCTGCTGGGTGATGCAATGCACCCCCCCGCCGCCCCTGAAGATCGGCACCGCGTCGACCGTCGCGATCTCGCGGCCGGGCAGCAGCCGTCCGATGGTGTCGACCGCCACCTGGTCCTGGGGATCGCCGAAAGCGCACAACACGGCGCCGCCATTGACGAAGGAGAAGTTGACATAGGACGCGGTCACTTCCTCGCCATCGTCATCGAAGATCGGCGCCGGCGCATCGAGCACGATCACCTCGAATGCACGCCCCTTCGCATCGGTCTCGGACCGCAGCAGGTCGGCGATCTCGCCAGCCGCCCCATGGTCGGGATGCGCCGGATCGGGCTGGCCATGCACCACGACGACGCCGGGCTTGACGAAAGCGGCCAGCGTGTCGACATGGCCGTCGGTGCCGCCCTCGGCGGTGTCAGCCACGAGACCGCGCGGCAGCCAGATCGCCTTTTCGGTGCCGAGCAGGCCATGCAGTTCGGCTTCGATCTCGGCGCGGGTCCAGGACGGATTGCGGTTGCGGTTCATCTGCACCGTCTCGGTCAACAAAAGCGTGCCGTCGCCATCGACATGGATGCCGCCACCCTCGTTGACGAGCCGCGACGGCAGCCGGGCTGCCCCACTCTCGGCGGCGACGCGGCGGGCGATCTCCGCATCCGCCGAACAATCGGGGAAGGTGCGCCCGCCCCAGCCATTGAAGGTCCAATCGACGGCGCCGAGCGCGCCGGTCTCGTCGTCGACCACGAAGGTCGGGCCGAAATCGCGCATCCAGGAATCGCCGAGTTCGGTTTCGAGCACCGAAACCGTGGCGTCGAGATGGGTCCGCGCATGCGCGCCCGCGCCCGTGTGGCATACCATGGTGACGGGCTCGAAGCGGCCGATCGCGTTGGCCACGGCCGCCCAGGCGGCATGGGCGACCTCGGCGCCGCCTATGGCATCGACGGTCGGCGCATGGTTCGGCCAGGCCATCCAGGTGCGCTTGTGCGGCACCCATTCGGGCGGCATGCGAAACGCCATGTCATGCTCCTCAAGCTTCGGGCGGGACACGGTCAAGGGCGGCGAGAGCGCGAGGATCGGGCGCTCGCGAGACGGGCATCAAACGCCCCCTTGAATGCCCCCTCAAACGCCCCAAGACCAGAAATCGTTGGCTTCCTTGGCGTAGAACCGCGCCAGAACCATGTCATGCACCTCGCTGGCGCCATCGACGATGCGGGCGCAGCGGGCATAGCGGTAAATCCATTCGAGCAGGGTGTCCTTGGAATAGCCGCGCGCGCCATTCAGCTGGACCGCCACATCGGACGCCCGGTGCAGCGTATCGGCGACATGCACCTTGGCCATCGACACTTCCTTGCGGGCATAGTCGCCCTGATCGAGCTTCCAGGCCGCGTGCATGACGAGCAGCCGACCGATCTGGATGTCGCGGGCGACCTGGCCGAGCTGGATCTGCACGCTTTCGCGGTCCGCCAGCCTTAGGCCGAAGCCTTCGCGGCGGGCGACATAGTCGCCGGCGATCTCCATGCAGCGCTTGGCGAGCCCGAGCCAGCGCATGCAATGGGTGAGCCGGGCCGGGCCGAGCCGGATCTGGGTCACCTTGAGCCCGTCGCCGACCTCCATCAGCCGGTCGGCATCGTCGATTTCAAGCCCGTCGAACTCGACTTCGCAGGTGCCGCCATGCTCGTCCGGCCCCATCGACGGAATGCGCCGCACGATGCGCCAGCCGGGCTGGTCGGCATGGAACAGGAAGGCGGTGAGATGGCGGCGCTTTTCGTCCGCGCTGGGATCGGTGCGCGCCATCAGGATGAAATGCTTGGCCACGGCGGCGCCGGAAATATACCATTTGCGCCCGTGCACGACCCATTTCGAGCCGTGTTTTTCCGCCGATGTCAACATCATGCCGGGATCGGACCCGCCGCCGGGATGCGGCTCGGTCATCACGAAGGACGAATTGACCGCGCCATCGACGATCGGCTGCAGCCAGCGCGCCTTCTGGTCGTCGGTGCCGGTCTGTTCGAGAAGCCGCATATTGCCGTCGTCGGGCGCCGCGCAATTGAAGCAGACGGGTCCGAAGACCGAGCGATTGGCGGCCTCGTAGAACGCGGCCTGACCCACCATGGGCAAACCCAGCCCACCACGCGCGACAGGCATCTGCGGTGCCCAGAGGCCCGCGGCGCGCGCCTTTTCGCGCACCTGGTCGCGCACGGCGAGCTTGATGTTCTCGAATTCGTTGAAATTGTCGGGATCGGCTTCGAGCGGCAGGATTTCGGCATCGACGAAGGTCGCGACCTGCTGTCTCAGCGCGTCATGATGGGGGTCGAGGGTGAAATCCATTGCCGCGCTGCCTTTCCGTCTCATGTGATCACACTTGGCCATGCGGCCGGACCGAGGTCAATGGACCCGGGATGGATCGGGATCCGCGATCACACGCCAGGGTGAGGCCAAGCGAGGACGGGGCCAGCGCACCGGGGCGCCGGCCTCAGATCGGGCAGAGATGGCCGCCATCGACGACGACCGTCTCGCCCGTCATGAAGGCGCCTGCGTCGGAAGCCAGCAACAGGAGCACGCCGTCGAGATCGGACGGATCGCCGATGCGCTTCATCGGGATCTGGTCGATCATGTCCTCGCCGCGCGAGGTCTCGAAGAAATCTCGATTGATCTCGGTGAGGATGTAGCCCGGCGCGATGGCGTTGACGCGCACGCCCGACGTCGCCCATTCGAGCGCCATGGCGCGGGTCAGTTGCACGACGCCTCCCTTGGCGGCCGAATAGGCGGCCAGGGTCTTCGAGACACCGAAGGCCAGGATGGAGGCGATGTTGACGATGGCGCCGGTCTCGCCGGCCTCGATGATGCGCCGCGCCGCCTCCCGGCCGGCGAGGAAGACGCCGTCGAGGTCGGTATCCAGAACCCGGCGCCAGTCCTCGTAGCTCTGCTCGACGATCGATTTCTGCAGCGCGATGCCGGCATTGTTGATCAGGATCGTCGGCATGCCGAGCGCCTCGGTCGCCCGGTCGAAGGCGGCCGTCACGGATGCTTCGTCCGTCACGTCCATGTCGACCGCCACCGCGCGGCCGCCGGCCTGGGCGATGCGGTGTTCGAGGCTCGCCAGCTTGTCGGCCGAGCGCGCGCACAACGCCACCGCCGCGCCATTGGCCGCCAGCACCTCGGCGAACCGCCAGCCGAGGCCGGAAGAGGCGCCGGTGACGAGCGCCACGCGGCCGGAAAGATCGAATATGTCTGCGGCCGTGCGCGTCATCCGTAAACCACCACCGGAAGCCAGGTCGCGAGCGCCGGCAGATACCAGAGAATGACGAGCGCGAGCAGCTGAATGAAGACGAAGGGAATGACGCCGCGATAGATGTCCATGGTCTTGACCGTGGGTGGCGCCACCCCGCGCAGATAAAACAGCGCGAAGCCGAATGGCGGCGTCAGGAAGGAGGTCTGCAGGTTCACCGCCATCATCACCCCGAGCCAGACCGGATTCATCGGATCGCCATTCGGCATGTCGAGCGTCAACAGGACTGGCGCCACCAGCGGCACGATGACGAAGACGATCTCCAGGAAGTCGAGGAAGAAGCCGAGGAAGAACATCAGCAGCATGACCGCGATGATCGCCCCGGTCGACCCGCCCGGCAGGTTGGTCAAGACTTCCTCGACCATTTCCTCGCCGCCGAGCCCGCGGAACACCAGGCTGAACAACGCCGCCCCGATCAGGATGACGAAGACCATGCAGGTGATCTGGGTCGTCGACCGCATGACAGGCACCAGCACATCGGCGCGGAAAACCCGCATCAGCGCGACGAACAGGCCATAGGCCATGCCGCAACAGAGCGCCAGCGCCGCATAGATGGCGATCTGGTCGCCGATTGGGATCTCCGTGCGGGCGACACGCAGATCGACATTCGAGGTCAGGATCAGGACGCCGATCAGACAGACCGCGGCGAGATAGATGGGCAGCGGCTTGTCTTCCTTCAGCCTGTAGCCGGCGAGCAGCGTCGAGCCGATGGCGCCGACCGCGGCGGCTTCCGTCGGCGTCGCCACGCCGCCGAGGATCGAACCGAGCACCGAGATGATCAGCACGACCGGCGGAATGAGCGCATGCAGCACCTTGCCGACCGTCAGATCCTCGCCTTCCTCGGGTGGCATGGCGGGCGCCGCGTGGGGGCGCAGGATCGCCACCGATACCTGATAGAGGATATAGAGGCCGACGAGCATCAGGCCGGGCAGCAGCGCGCCGGCGAACAGGTCACCGACCGACACCGTGTCGGGCGCGAAGATACCCATGTCGAGCTGCGCCCGCTGATAGGCGTTCGACAGCTGGTCGCCGAGCACGACGAGAACGATCGACGGCGGGATGATCTGGCCGAGCGTGCCGGCCGCCGAGATCGACCCGCAGGCCAGTTCCTTGGAATAGCCGCGCCGCAGCATGGTGGGCAGCGACAGAAGCCCCATGGTGACGACCGTGGCGCCGACGATGCCGGTCGAGGCCGCCAGCAAGGCGCCGACGATCGACACCGAAATGCCGAGCCCGCCGCGCATCGAGCCGAACAGCTTGCCCATCGTCTCGAGCAGTTCCTCGGCCACCTTGGAGCGTTCGAGCATCACCCCCATGAAGACGAAGAGCGGCACCGCGAGCAGCACCTGGTTCGTCATCGTACCAAAGATGCGATTGGGGAAGGCGCCGAGGAAGGAGAGATCGAAGACGCCGAGCAGATTGCCCAGAAGCGCGAAGATCAGCGCCGTGCCGGCGAGCGTGAAGGCGACGGGAAAGCCCGACAGCAGCAGCACGCAGACCGTGACGAACATGAACAGGTCGAGAAGATGGGCAAGGCTCGCGTCGTGCATTCTCTACTCTTGAACCATCAGGTCCGACATGGCGCGGAAACAGGCCGTGCCGTCATCCCGTATGCCGCAATCTGTCGAGTTCCTGCTTGTCGCCGCTCAGCGCCAGAAACGACCGGATCAGCATGGAAACACCCTGGAGCCCGACCATGACGCCGAAGCCGATGATCGATGTCTTCAGGATGTAGACGAAGGGGATGCCAGAGGTTTCCATGGACCGTTCGCGGATCGCCCAGGAGTTCGACACGTAAGGCCAGGAAATCCAGATGATCAGCATGCAGACCGGCAGCAGGAGAAACAGCGCGCCGCAGAAATTGACCAGCGCCTTCCGCTTTGGCCCGGCCTCGCGGTAGAACACGTCGACCCGGACATGGCCCTCATTCTTCAGCGTATAGGACGCCGCCAGCATGAACAGGAAGGCATGCAGGTAGATGATGAGTTCCTGATAGAAGATCGCGCCGACGCCGAACACGTAGCGGCCGATCACCACGCCGAACTGCAGCAGGACGATCGCCAGCGCGAACCAGGCCAGGAACCGGCCGGTATATTCGTTGAACCCGTCGATCAGGTCCGCAAGCGCGCGCATCCCGCCGCTATCCCCCGTTGGAAGGTTTCGGTGCGCCTGTTGAATGCCGTCACCGCGGCAACGCTACCGAAAAAAACGGCGGCCCGCGAACGGGCCGCCGCGTCGCTGGATATCAGCGCGTGCCGAGCGCGCCCTGACGGGCATTGACATAGGCCTGGTCGGAAATCCGCGTCCAGTCGCCGATGTCGTCGCGCGCCTGGCGGTAGCTCGCGAGGATGCGCTGGCCGATATCGTCCTCGGCGGCGGCGTTGACCACTTCCTCGGACACGACCGCGATCTGATCGAAGATCTCCGGGGTGAACTCGCGCAGGTTCACGCCATGCTCGTTGACGAGCGTGGCGAGCGCCGCGCCGTTATTGGCCATGAACTCGGAATACATGTAGCTGTTCTCGGCCATGCAGGCGTTCTCGATGATCGCCTGGTCCTCGGCACTGAGGCCGTCATACAGCTCCTTGTTGACGCCGCAGGACAGGCCGGCACCCGGCTCGTGGAAGCCCGGCCAGTAATAGTAGTCGGCGACCTGGTAGAAGCCGAAGGCGAGATCGTTCCACGGCCCGACCCATTCGGTGCCGTCGATGGCGCCAGACTGCAGCGCGGGGAAGATTTCGCCGCCCGGCAGCGCCTGAACATTGGCGCCGAGTTCGCGAAGCACCTCGCCGCCGAGGCCCGGCATGCGGAAGTTGAGGCCCTTGAAGTCCTCGAGGGAGTTCATTTCCTTGCGGAACCAGCCGCCCATCTGGACGCCCGTATTGCCGGCGAGGAACGGCTTGACGTTGAATTCGGCGGCAAGCTCATCCCACAACTCCTGACCACCGGCATGGTCGATCCAGCCATTGAGCTCGGCGGCCGTCATGCCGAGCGGCACGGTGGTGAAGAAGTTGAAGCCCTTGTTCTTGCCCTGCCAGTAGTAATCGGCGCCGTGATACAGCTCGGCGGTGCCGGTCGACACGGCATCGAAGGATTCGAACGGCGGCACCAGTTCGCCGGCGGCGAAGAGCTGCACGGTCATCCGGCCGTCGGACATCGCGGTGATGCGGTCGGCGACACGCTGGGCGCCGGTGCCGAGGCCGGGGAAGTTCTTCGGCCAGGTCGTGACCATCTTCAGTTCGCGCATGTCCTGCGCGATGGCCGGCTTGGGAAAGGCGGCGGCGGCGGTGGCGCCACCGGCGGCAAGGCCGGCTTTTGTCAGAAAGGAACGGCGGTCCATTGGGTCTCCTCCCGAAGGCTAAAGGGAATCACATCTGGAACAGACGACGTTCAAGCGTCGTTCGTGAAGTTAACCGCTTTGTAACAAGGCGGTGATGCCGCGATATAGATCAGGTTCGGATGGACTTACAAGCTTTTCCGGATGAAATTGTCGTAAGATCGCCACATGCCGCAGGCCCCGCCATCGATCCGGTCAACGCCGATCCGATGCGCCGCCGCGCCCCGAGGAGACAACGTTCCGTGACACCGCTCGTCGCCATTCCTTGCGATTTCCGCCATCACGACGGCTATGACTGGCATGCCGTCCCGAAACAATATGTCGACGCCGTTTTCCAGGTCGCCGGCTGCCTGCCGCTTCTGGTGCCGGCGCTCGGCGAACCGCTCGATCCGGACACGGTGCTCGACCGGGTCGACGGGCTGATGCTGACCGGCAGCCGCTCCAATGTGCATCCAGACCGCTACGGCGTCGCGGCATCGCCGGCCCATGAGCCCTATGACCCGGCGCGCGACGCCACGGCCATGCCGCTGATCAAGGCGGCGATCGCGCGCGGCGTGCCACTGCTGGCGATCTGTCGCGGCTTTCAGGAGCTCAATGTCGCGCTTGGCGGCACGCTCGCGACCGAGATCCAGGAGCGCGACGACAGGTTCGACCACCGGGCGCCGGAGAGCGACGATCCCGATACCCGCTTCGCGATCCGCCATCCCGTGACGTTCACGCCATCGAGCGCGCTCGCCGGTGTGTTCGGCGCCGACAGGATCGAGGTGAACTCGCTGCATCGCCAGGCGATCGACCGGCTGGCCGATGGACTGGCCATCGATGGACAGGCCGAGGACGGCACCATCGAGGCGGTCAGCGTCACCGGCGCCACGGCCTTCGCATGTGGCGTTCAATGGCACCCGGAATATTGGGCAGCAACGGATACCCCGTCGCGGCGGCTGTTCGAGGCCTTCGGCGATGCGGTACGGACCGCCGCCCGCGTAAAAAACGGCGCGCAAACCGACGGCGCCGTGGCCGCCTGACCCCGGGCCGGCGCCCCTCAGCCGATATCGCGCTGGTAGAAGCGCACCGCCTTGTGCGGGCCATGGCGCACGTCTCCGATCGGCCGGAAACCCTGTCTCAGGTGAAAGGCGTGCGAGGCCGGATTGTCCGGGTCCGTATTGACCTCGCAGACGATCCGGTCATGACCCTGGGCCAGCGCCCAGGCTGCGAGATCGTCATAGAGCCCATGCCCGAGCCCGCGACCACGTGCCCGGCTCGACACGATGATGCGGTCGACATAGACGAAGCGCGCGAGCCGTGCGGCGAGCCACCGGAAGTTCGGGCTGTCATAGGCCGCGTCCTGATCCATCGCGATGAGCAGCGCCTCGGCCGGCGCGACGCCACGCGCATAGACGCTTTCGGCCAGAAGCGCGTCGAGATCGGCGGCATCCAGCCAGGTCGTCTCGGCGGCGCTGTCATTGTTGAGCGCCATGACGGCGGCGCGGTCCAGGCTTGCAAGCGCCACGATGGGGTTGTCAGTCATGCCGTCCAGCTACACCATTTCGCGCCATGACACAGCCCATGCCCCCCGCCACCGACGGATCAGACCCCGCTTCCCCGGCCTCCGGGAGCGACACGAATCCGGTCGTCAACGCGCTCGGCCAGCCGACGGGCTTTCCCGTTGCCGGCTGGACGCCACGTCTCCGTCCGCCCGAAACGCCGATGGAAGGCCGGCTTTGCCGGCTCGTGCGGCTCGAGGCAGAGGCCCATGCCGAGGATCTGTTCACGGCCTTCGCCCACGATACAGACGCCCGCAACTGGACCTATATGCCTTATGGCCCGTTCGACGGGCGCGACGCCTTCCGCGCCTGGCTGGTCGAGGCCTGCACCGGCGACGACCCGCTGTTTCACACCATCCTCGACCGCGCGACGGGGCGGGCCGTCGGCATGGCGAGCTATCTCAGGATCGATCCCGCGCCGGGCGTCATCGAGGTCGGGCATATTCATTTCTCGCCGCTGATCCAGCGCTCGGCGATCGCGACCGAAACCATGTTCCTGATGATGAAACGGGTCTTCGACGAGCTGGGCTATCGCCGCTATGAATGGAAGTGCGACGCGCTGAACGCCCCGTCGCGGGCGGCCGCCAGGCGGCTCGGCTTTTCCTTCGAGGGCGTGTTCCGCCAGGCGACGCTCTATAAGGGCCGCAATCGCGATACCACCTGGTTCTCGATCCTCGACTGCGAATGGCCATCGATCCGGCAGGGTTTCGAGGCCTGGCTGTCTCCCGACAATTTCGATGCCGATGGCCGGCAGAAGACGCGGCTCAACGATCATCTGCCGAAAGGCGGCGATGTGGTTGTCGAGGCCTGACCAGGTTATCCGGCCGGCTTACGGAAAATCAGCGTCGTGTTATTGGCCGGCATCTCGATCATCGGCGCCATTTCGAGGCCGGCCGCCCCGGCGAGCGCCGCCATGTCGACGGTATCGCGCAGGCCCCAATCGGAATCCGACGCGCGCAGCTGATAGTCGAAGAAGCAATTGCCGTCCGACACGAAATCGCCGTCGCGCAGGAACGGCCCATAGACGATCAGGACACCGTCCTCGGCCAGAAGCCGCGTGGCACCCGCCATCAGGCCTTCGGTCACCCGCCAGGGCGCGATATGGACGAGATTGATCGCCAGCATCAGCCGGTAGCCGGTATCGAGCGGCAGGTGCCAGTCCGTTTCCAGAAGGTCTAGGCGCAGGGGCTCGGACAGATTGGCGCGGCCGGTATCCGCCGCCCAGGCGGCGATCGATGTCAGCGCGTCCCCGGCGATATCGCTCGGCTGCCAGTCGAGGTCCGGAAACGCGGTGGCGAAGGCCGCGACCTGCTGTCCGGTGCCGCTGGCGAGTTCGAGCGCCCGGCCCTCCGGGCCCTCCCCCAGCACGTCGCGCAGCATGGCCAGTATGGGATCGAGATTGCGCTCGGCGGCCGGCGCGACCAGCTTGTCGGGATTATCGCCGCTGTCGCCGACCCGGTCGCCATAGGCAATCGTCTTCGGCATCGCCGCGCGTCCGTCCTCCGCCATTGTCGCTCTCCTCGCCTGTCCCCGTCTGGCAATGATCGAGCTCCTGTAGCAAGACGGAGCCGATCGCGACAGAATGAGTGCCGCATGACCGACCAGATAGCCCAGTTGCAACCTTTCTTCGATGCCTATGCCGCCTGCTTCGACGATGCCGACGCGCCGGCCATCGCCGATCTCTATGCGCTGCCGGCGGTGATCTGGCAGTTTTCGAAAGGCCATGTCTTCGACCACGCCGATGACCTGACCGACAATGCCGAAACGCTGATCGACGCCTTCGAGGAGGCCGGCATCGTCGAGACCCGCGCTACCGTTACGACGGCGACGGTCGCGGGCGACAGCGCCTTCGCCGCGGTCGACTGGACGCAATTCACGGCCGGTGGCGAGATGGTGCACGCCTTCGCCTGCCGCTATCTGCTGACGCGCCAGGAGGACGATTGGCACATCGCCACGGTCGTCAATGTCGATACCATCGATGCGGATGTTGACGCCGACGCGCCGGAACCGGGTTAGCGTTCATGCAGGCGTTTTCGGCACTTCTCGACCGGCTGATCCTGACGCCCCAGCGTAACGGCAAATTGCGGCTGATCGAGGCTTATCTCGGCGAGACGGAAGACCCCGAACGGGGCTGGGCGCTGGCCGCGCTGACCGACTCGCTCGACTTCCGCCATGCCAAGCCCGGCCTGATCCGCCAGCTCGTCGAGGAGCGCACCGATCCGGTCCTGTTCCGCCTGTCCTATGATTATGTCGGCGACCTGTCGGAGACCGTATCGCTGATCTGGCCCGCGCCGCATGGCGTGAACCGGCCGCCGCCGGATCTGGTTGAGATCGTCGACACGCTGGACACCGCCGGCAAGGCGGAACTGCCGGCGATCCTGGCGAACTGGCTCGACAGCCTTGACGAAACCGGGCGCTGGGCGCTTCTGAAGCTGATCACCGGGGGCCTGCGCATCGGCGTCTCGGCGCGTCTCGCCAAGACGGCGCTCGCCGGCCTCGGCGGGCGCCAGGTCGACGAGATCGAGGAGATCTGGCACGGGCTCGCACCACCTTACGAAGCGCTCTTCGCCTGGCTGGAAGGACGCGGGCCCCGGCCCGAAAACGACGACCCGGCGCCGTTCCGGCCGGCCATGCTGGCCCATCCGATGGAAGAGGCCGACCGCGCCGGCCTCGATGCCGGGGACGTCGCCGCCGAATGGAAATGGGACGGGATCCGCGTTCAGGCCGTGGCGGGGCGCGATGCCGAGGGCCGGCTGGTGCGCCGGCTCTATTCGCGTACCGGAGACGACATCTCGCCGAGCTTTCCGGATCTCCTGGAGGCCATGACGTTCGACGCCGCGATCGACGGCGAACTGCTTGTCCTCGCCGACGGCCGCGTGCAGCCCTTCAACAGTCTGCAGCAAAGGCTGAACCGCAAGACGGTGTCGCCGAAACTCTTGCGTCGGTTCCCCGCCCATATCCGCTGCTACGATCTTCTGACCCATGACGGCACCGATCTGCGCCCGCTACCCTTCCGCGAGCGGCGCGAGGCCCTCGAAACCTTTGTCGCGGGGCTCGACAGCGACCGGTTCGATCTGTCGCCGTTGGTGACCTTCGACAGTTGGGAAACGCTCGCCGCCGCGCGCGCCGACCCTAAGGCCCATGGCGCGGGCGAGGATGCCGACGCGGTCGAGGGACTGATGCTTAAGCGCTGGGACTCGACCTATGTCGCGGGGCGGCCGAAGGGCCCCTGGTTCAAGTGGAAGCGCGATCCCTTCATCATCGACGCGGTCCTGCTCTATGCCCAGCGCGGCCATGGCAAGCGGTCATCCTTCTATTCTGACTACACTTTCGGTGTCTGGCGAACAGGGGCCGAGGGCGACGAACTGGTGCCCGTCGGCAAGGCCTATTTCGGCTTCACCGACGAGGAGCTCAAGGAGATCGACCGCTATGTCCGGCGCAACACGACCGACCGCTTCGGGCCGGTGCGCCAGGTGCGCGCCGAGCCCGATCACGGTCTCGTCGTGGAAGTCGCCTTCGAGGGGCTGAACCGGTCGACCCGTCACAAATCCGGCGTCGCCATGCGCTTCCCCCGTATCTCGCGGCTGCGCTGGGACAAGCCGCCGCGCGAGGCCGACCGGATCGACGCGCTGGAAGCATTGCTGCCACAAGACGGCTGACATTTCCGAACTCGGCATGCTGTGTTAGAGCGCTTCTTCGGTGAGAGGCGTCGGAAAGAAGGCTCATGGCGCAGGACACGTTACGGCGGCTCTTCGGCGGCGCGCCCGGCTGGGTGCTGGTCCGGCTCGTGCTGTTGTCGCTGATCGTCGGCGTGGTGCTGGCCGCGCTCAATCTCGATGTCGTCAAGATCGTCACCGGCGTCCAGGAACTGGTGCGCGGCATCGTCGAGCTTGGCTTCGACGCCTTCGGCTCGATCTTCCGCTATTTCCTGCTCGGCGCGGCGCTGGTTTTCCCGATCTGGCTGGTCCTGCGCGTCATCGCCTATCTGAACCGCGACAGACGGTATTGACGTGATCGACCTCCCCTTCGACGGGCCGACCGTCGCTGTGATCCTGGCCGTCTATCTTCTCGCCGGAACGGTCAAGGGCACCGTCGGCCTCGGCCTGCCGGCGGTGTCGATCTCGCTGCTCGCGCCGACCATCGGCTTTCACACCGCCGTCGCGCTGATGTTGATCCCCGCCCTTCTGAGCAATGTCTGGCAGGCCTTCTTCGGCGGCCATCTGCATCTGATCGCCGAACGCCTGTGGCCATTTCTCCTCAGCGGCCTGATCGCCATCGCCGTCACCGCGCTGTTCGCGCTTGCCGCCAGCGGCGACGTTCTGACCAAGATCCTCGGCGCCATCCTGATCGTCCATTCGGGCCTTGGCCTACTCGGCTATCACACGCCGGCGCCGAGCCCGCGCTGGGAGCGGCCGATGTCGGCGGCGATGGGCGGCATCAACGGGGTCATCGGCGGGCTGACGGGGATCTATTCGGTGCCCTCGGCCGCCTATCTGCCGACGCTCAAGCTCGGCCGCGACGTCTTCGTGCAGGCCGTCGGCGTCTGGTTTTCGACCTGTTCGGCGGTCCTGCTCATCGCCTATGGCACGAGCGCGACCTATACCGGCGGCATTCTGACGCTGTCGATCCTCTGCCTCCTGCCGTCCTTCGCCGGCATGGCGCTCGGCCAGAGGCTGCGTAAACGGCTCGACGAGAACCGCTTCCGCCAGGCGGTTCTGATCGCGCTGTTCCTGCTCGGCATCTATCTCATCGCGCGTGCGCTGCTGATGGCCGGATAGAGCAATTCCAGCGAAAGGGGGAACCGGTTTCGCGCCCGGAATCGCGCAAAACCGACGGGTTGGAGCACATCCATCGAATTGGAGTTCACCGGATGTGCCCTAACACCCGGCAATCGGCCGTCATACGAAATCCGATGCCACCCGATGCAGGATCGCATGGCGGCGGGCCAGCCGGTCGATATCGGTCATGTAGCCGCCGCCAATGACGCCGACGACCGGAATGTCGCGGGCGCGCGCGGTGCCGATCACGAACCGGTCGCGCCGGGCAAGCCCGTCATCGGTTAGCGCCAGCCGCCCGAGCCGGTCTTCGGCATGGGGGTCGACGCCGGCATTGTAGAATAGGATATCGGGCCGTGCCGCGTCGATCAGACCGGGCAGCAGGGCGGCGATCCGGTCGAGATAGGCGTCGTCGCCGGTGCCGTCGGGCAGGCCGATATCGATGTCGCCCGAGACCTTGCGCACCGGATAGTTCTTCTCGGCATGGACCGACAGGGTGATCGTCTCGGGATCGTCGCGGAAGATGTCCGCCGTGCCGTCGCCTTGATGCACGTCGAGATCGACGACGAGGACCCGGCCGACCACGCCATCAGCCTTGAGCACCGCGATCGCCACCGCGACATCATTGAAGACGCAGAAGCCGGCCCCCTGGGCGCGGCGGGCGTGATGACTGCCGCCGGCTGTGTTGCAGGCGATGCCGTGATCGAGCGCCAGCCTCGCCGCCAGTACCGTGCCGCCGGTCGCCGCCCGCGCGCGGCGGGCGACGCTGTCGGTCATCGGAAAGCCGATCTCGCGGGCGATCGCGTCCGGCACGTCACCCGACAGAACCTGATCGACATAGGTCGGATCATGGGCCAGTCGCAGCCATTCCCGAGGCGCCAGCCCCGGCTCGACGAAACCGCCCGACGCCACCACGCCGTCGGTCAGCAGAACCTCGGCCAGCCGGCCGAACTTGCCCATGGGGAAGCGATGGCCGGCCGGGATCTCGGCGACATAGGCGGGATGATGGATGATCGGCAGCGGCATGAATCGGTCCGGAAAGGCTCAGCGGGATGCGGCTCTTTACGGCGCGCATCGTGGCATGGACGCCGACCATATCGTCGCGGCGGCTGCGGTTCCAACGCGGCCGTCGGGAACAAATGGCATGACACGCATTCGGAACCGGGAGAAGCTGGGCTATCTTGCCGCCCAGTCCGTGACCACGACGCCAGCCCCGCCTTGCCCCACCGGACAACATGACCGACCGGCCCACATGACCGACGAGAGCGCATGACCGATCAGAGCGTCCCGACCGGACGTCCCTTCACCGTGACCCATCGATTGGTTCTCGGCATCGCGCTGCCGATGACGCTGGCCTATCTGACGACGCCGCTGCTCGGCATCACCGATACCGCCGTGATCGGCCGGCTCGGTGATCCAGCGCTTCTCGGCGGCATCGCGGTCGGCGCCATCATCTTCGACCTGATCTTCGCCTCGTTCAACTTCCTGAAGATCGGCACGACCGGGCTGACGGCCCAGGCGCTCGGCGCCGACGACCGGCTGGAGCAGCGCGCGGCCCTTGTCCGGGCCGGGGTCATCGCGCTCGGGCTCGGCGCGCTCCTGATCCTTCTGCAAGGGCCGATCCTGATGCTATCGCTCGGTCTCATGGGAGCGAGCGCCGCGGTCTCGGCGGCGACGACGGCCTATTACGAAGTGCGCATTCTCGCCGCCCCCCTGACGCTTCTGAACTATGCGCTGCTCGGCTGGTTCCTCGGCCTCGGCCGCTCCGGCATGGGGCTTCTGCTGCAACTGATCCTCAACGGGATCAACATCGCCCTGTCGATCTGGTTCGTGCTCGGCCTCGGCTGGGGCATTTCGGGCGCGGCCTGGGCCACGGTGATCGGCGAAGGCGTCGCCGCCGTGGTCGGGCTCGTCCTGGCGGCCCGCTGGCTCGGCTACCGGCTCGGCGTGCCACGCCAAGTGCTCACCGATCCGGCCCGGCTCAAGCGGCTCTTCGCCATGAACCGCGACATCCTGATCCGCACCTTCTGCCTGATCGCGGCGTTCTGGCTGTTCACCACCGCCGGCGCGCGCCAGGGCGATGTCGTGCTGGCGGCCAATGCGGTCCTGTTCAACTTCTTCTTCGTCGGCTCATACTTCCTCGACGGCCTGGCGACGGCGGCGGAACAGCTCGCCGGCCGCGCCATGGGCGCCCGCTTCCGGCCCGCCTTCGAGCGCGCCGTCAAGCTGCCGATCCTCTGGGGCTTCGCCATTTCCGGCCTGGCGAGCGCGGTCCTGCTCGGGCTCGGACCGATGCTGATCGACCTCCTGACGACGAGCGAGGAGGTGCGCGCCACCGCCCGCGTCTTCCTCATCTGGGCCGCGCTGACGCCGCTCGTCGGCGTGCTGGCGTTCCAGTTCGACGGCGTCTTCATCGGCGCGACATGGTCGGAAGACATGCGCAACATGATGATCGTCAGCCTGGCGCTCTTCGTGCTGGTCTGGCAGATCGCCGAACCCTTGATGGGCAATCATGGCGTCTGGCTCGCGCTGCACGTCTTTCTCGGCGCGCGCGGGCTGACGCTCTGGTGGCGCTACGGCATCCGGCTGGAGCGGTCCTTTCCCACGGAGCGGGATCATGCCAAGGAAACGGCCTGACCAGCGAGCCGATCGCCAGGCGGAAAGCGCCGGACACGGCTCATCGACAGATCACCGGGGGAAGACATCATGACGTCGAGACTGCGCACCCGCCTGACCGACCGCTTCGCGCTCGCGCATCCGATCGTCCTGGCGCCGATGGCGCTGATCTCGGGCGGGGCGCTCGCCGCCGCCGTGACGCGCGCCGGCGGGCTCGGGCTCCTCGGCGGCGGCTATGCCGGCACGCTCGGCAACGAACCCGATCTCGACGCCGAATACCAGAAGGCCGGCAATACCCGGATCGGCGTCGGCTTCATCACCTGGGCGCTCGACGAAGCCCTCAAGACCCGGCCCGACATGCTCGACGCCATGCTGGCGCGCGATCCGGCCTGTCTGTTCCTGTCCTTCGGCGATCCGGCGGCCTTCGCGCGCCGCGCCGCCGATCGCGGCATCCCGGTGATCTGCCAGTGCCAGACGCTCGATCACGTGCGCGCCGCGATCGACGCGGGCGCCGTGGCCGTCGTGGCCCAGGGCACCGAGGCCGGCGGTCACGGCGGGGCGCGCGCCACCCTGCCCTTCGTGCCGGAGACGGCCGATCTCGTGGCCGACCGCGCGCCGGACACGCTGGTGCTTGCCGCCGGCGGCATCGGCGACGGGCGCGGGCTCGCCGCGGCCCTGATGCTGGGCGCGGACGGCGTCGTCGTCGGCTCGCGGTTCTGGGCCGCCCAGGAAGCGCTGACCCATCCGGAAGCCACGCGCCGCGCGGCCGCCGCCAGCGGCGACGCGACGATCCGCTCGCGGCTGCTGGACACGCTGCGCGGCACGCCCTGGCCGGAGCCCTATACCTTCCGCACCTTGCGCAACCAACTGACCGACGACTGGGCCGGGCGCGAGGCCGACGCCGCCTTCGGCGCGGCGGCGGATGCCTATAACGCGGCGCGCGCCGAGGGTAACCACGACATCGTCGCCAGCGTCGTCGGCGAGGTGACCGGCCTCATTCACGACCGCCCGCCCGCCGCCGAGATCGTCGACGTCATGGTCGCCGACGCCATCGGGCGGATCGGCCATGCCTCGGGTCTGATCGACAATTCCGGCTGATCATTGCCCCGGCGATGTCGCACGCGCTCCGACTTCATGTCGCATTCGTGCTAGACTGATGTCGCTTGTCCTCAGATCACTAGGTGTTAAAGGGCGATAGGCTCCGCCGGCAGGGCTTGGGATCGATCAAAGCAGGCTCGACGCCGCAACGCCGATGACAACGTAGACGGAACAGGGACGGCAGAATGCGCTTCTCCGCCTTCAATCTCGCCAAGAACGCGCTGTCGGGCCACAAGAACTGGCCGGCGCAATGGCGGTCGCCGGAACCGAAGTCCGGCTATGACGCGGTGATCGTCGGCGGCGGCGGCCACGGGCTCGCCACCGCCTACTATCTCGCCAAGGAACATGATCTCACCAATGTGGCGGTGGTCGAGAAGGGCTGGCTCGGCGGCGGCAATACCGGGCGCAACACGACGATCATCCGCTCCAACTATCTGTGGGAGGAATCGGCGGCGCTCTACGACCATGCGGTCAAGCTGTGGGAAGGCCTGTCGCAGGACCTGAACTACAATGTCATGTTCTCCCAGCGCGGCGTTCTGATGCTGGCCCACAACGTGCACGACATTCAGGTCGCCAAGCGGCACATCCATGCCAACCGGCTGGCCGGCGTCGACAATGAATGGCTCAGCCCGGAAGAGTGCCAGGCGTTCTGCCCGCCGCTCAATATCAGCCGCGACATCCGCTATCCGGTGATGGGCGGCGCGTTGCAGCGGCGCGGCGGCGTCGCCCGCCACGACGCCGTCGCCTGGGGCTATGCGCGCGCGGCCTCCGAGCGCGGCGTCGACATCATCCAGAACTGCGAGGTCACCGGCATCCGGCGCGGCTCGAACGGCGCGATCGCCGGCATCGAGACGACCAAGGGACCGATCCAGACCGGCAAGGTCGGCGTCGTCGCCGCCGGCCATACGAGCGTCCTGATGGAGATGGCGGGCCTCAGGATGCCGCTGGAAAGCTATCCGCTGCAGGCGCTCGTGTCGGAACCCTTGAAGCCGATCTTCCCCTGCGTCGTCATGTCGAACACGGTGCATGCCTATATGTCGCAGTCCGACAAGGGCGACCTCGTCATCGGCGCCGGCACCGACCAGTATTACTCCTATTCACAGACCGGCGGGCTTCACATCTCGACCCACACGCTGGAAGCGATCTGCGAACTGTTCCCGATCTTCCGACGGGTGCGCATGCTGCGGAACTGGGGCGGCATCGTCGACGTGACGCCGGACCGCTCGCCGATCATCGCCAAAACCGACGTGCCGGGGCTCTACGTGAATTGCGGCTGGGGCACCGGCGGCTTCAAGGCGACGCCGGGCTCGGGCCATGTCTTCGCCCACACCATCGCCAACGATAATCCGCACCCGATCAACGCGCCGTTCACCGCCGACCGCTTCCGCTCCGGCCGGCTGATCGACGAGGCGGCGGCGGCGGCCGTCGCGCATTGATTCAGGCACGCCCCCTGATCCTCGCCTTGAAGCCCTCTCCCCCGAGGGAGAAGGTTGGGTGAGGGTGGCGGAGAACGCGAGAGCCACACCTTTCAACCGACACCCCAAGACGAACCTTCGAAACCCATGCTGCTGATCACCTGCCCCTATTGCGGGGAACGCCCCGAGATCGAATTCGCCCATGCCGGCGAGGCCCATATCGCGCGTCCCGAGGACCCGTCGGCAACCAGCGATGCGGAATGGGAGGAATTCCTCTATCTGCGCACCAACACCAAGGGCATCGTCGCCGAGCGCTGGCGGCATGTGCATGGCTGCCAGCGTTTCTTCAACGCGATCCGCCATTCGGTGACCGACAAGTTCATCGCCACCTACAAGACCGGCGAGCAGCCGCCCAATGTGGAAGTGCTCGACACGGCCGGAGCGGCGAAATGAGCGGGGCGTTCCGCACGCCCGAAGGCGGGCGCGTCGACCGGTCGAAGCGGCTGCCCTTCACCTTCGACGGCAAGAGCTTCACCGGCTGCCAGGGCGACACGCTGGCATCGGCGCTGATCGCCAATGGCGTTCACCTGACCGGACGCTCGTTCAAATATCACCGGCCGCGCGGCGTCGTCACCGCCGGCGCCGAAGAGCCCAACGCCATCGTCACCGTGAGCCGCGACACCGCCCGCACCACGCCCAATCTGCGCGCGACCGAGGTCGAGCTCTATGACGGGCTGGCGTCCGAAAGCCAGAACCGCTGGCCGTCGCTCGAACGCGATGCCCGCGTCGTCAACGACTTTCTGTCGCCGGTCTTCGTCTCGGGCTTCTACTACAAGACCTTCATGTGGCCGGCGAGCTTCTGGAAGTCGGTGTATGAGCCGAACATCCGCGCCGCCGCCGGCTTTGGCAAGGCGCCGACCGAACCCGATCCCGACTGGTATCAGAACCGCTACGCCCATTGCGACGTGCTGGTCATCGGCGCCGGCCCAGCCGGCCTCGCCGCCGCCCTGTCGGCCACCGAAGCGGGCGCCCGCGTCATCGTCTGCGACGAACAGGCCGAGATGGGCGGCGCGCTGTTGCACGAGGCGACCGCCAGCGTCGACGGCAAGACGCCGATCGAGTGGATGACCTCGATGATCATGGCGCTGGCGCTGAAGGACAATGTCACGCTCCTGCCGCGCACCCAGGCCTTCGGCTATTTCGCCGACAATTTCGTCGCGTTGTGCGAGCGCGTCACCGATCATCTGGCGAGCCCGCATCCCGACATGCCGCGCGAGAGGATGTGGCAGGTGCGCGCCAAGCAGGTGGTGATCGCCACCGGCGCCATCGAGCGGCCATTGGTGTTTCCCGAGAACGACCGGCCCGGCATCATGCTGGCCGACAGCGCGCGCTGTTACGCCAACCGCTATGGCGCGCGGCCGGGCACGCGGGCCGTCGTCGTCACCGCCTGCGACAGCGCCTATCGCGCGGCGCTCGACCTCAAACGGGCCGGCGTCGAGATCGCCACCATCGCCGACCTCCGGGCCGAGCCGGGCGCCGTCGCCGAGGAAGCGCGGGAGCACGGCATCGAGGTCCAGCCGCACACCACGATCGTCGGCACCAAGGGCCGGCTTCGGGTGCACACGGCCGAACTCGGCCGCATCGGCGCCAATGGCGAAGTCTGGTCGGGCGATGCCGTGCCGTGCGACCTGGTCCTGATGTCGGCGGGCTGGACGCCGTCGGTGCACATGTTCTCGCAATCGCGCGGCAAGCTCGCCTTCGACGTCGACCGGCAGATCTTCGTGCCCGGCAAGGCCGGCGAGCGCCAGGTCTCGGCCGGTGCCTGCAACGGCACCTTCGATCTCGCCGCCGCGATCGACGAGGGCTATGCGGCGGGCGCCGCCGCCACGGCCGCGACCGGTATCAAGACAGCGCCGGCCAAGACCGCGACCGTCGACAAAGGCGGCTCGCTGGCCGGCCATTTCGCTGGCGCGGCGCCGCATAATCGCGGCGAAACCGTGCGCGCCTTCGTCGATTTCCAGCACGACGTGACGTCCAAGGACGTCAAGCTCGCGATCCGCGAGGGTTTCCAGTCGATCGAACACGTCAAGCGCTACACGACGACCGGCATGGCGACCGACCAGGGCAAGACGTCGAACATCAACGCGCTGGCCATCGTGTCGTCGATCCTCGACCGCCCGATCCCCGATGTCGGGCTGACCACCTTCCGCATGCCCTATACGCCGGTGACCTTCGGCGCGCTGGCCGGCACCGCGCGCGGCGAACTGCTCGATCCGGTGCGCCGCACGCCGATGCACCATTGGGAAGAAGACAAGGGCGCGGTGTTCGAGGATGTCGGCCAGTGGAAGCGCGCCTGGTATTATCCCAAGTCCGGCGAGGACATGCACAAGGCCGTCGACCGGGAATGCGTGACGGTGCGCTCCTCGGTCGGATTGTTCGACGCCTCGACGCTCGGCAAGATCGAGGTCGTGGGGCCGGATGCGGCGGAATTCATGAACCGCATGTACATCAATGCCTGGACCAGGCTGCAGCCGGGCCGCTGCCGCTACGGCATCATGTGCCGCGACGACGGCTTCGTCTATGACGACGGCGTCATCGCCCGGCTTGCCGAGGACCGCTTCCACGTCACCACGACAACCGGCGGCGCGCCGCGCGTGCTCGCCTTCATGGAAGACTATCTGCAGACCGAATGGGCCGATCTCAAGGTCTGGCTGACCTCGACCACCGAGCAATGGGCGGTGCTGGCCGTCCAGGGGCCGAAAGCGCGCGAGGTGATCGCGCCGCTCGTCGACGACATCGACCTGTCGGACGAGGCGCTGCCGCACATGGCGGTGCGCGACGGCCATATCGCCGGCGTGCCGACGCGGCTGTTCCGGGTCTCGTTCACCGGCGAACTCGGCTATGAGATCAACGTGCCGGCCGATCACGGCCGCGCCGTGTGGGAGCGCGTCTGGGCCGAGGTCGAGAAACATGACGGCTGCGTCTACGGCACCGAGACCATGCATGTGCTGCGCGCCGAGAAGGGCTATATCATCGTCGGCCAGGATACCGACGGCACCCTGACGCCGGACGAAGCGGGCGTCGGCTGGGCGATCGGCAAGAAAAAGCCCGATTTCGTCGGAAAGCGCGGCCTCTACCGTCCCGATCTCGTGCTGCCCGACCGCAAGCAAATCGTCGGGCTCGCCATCAACGACAACAAGACGCTGCTCGAGGAAGGCGCCCAGATCACCGCCGACGCGGCGCCCGAAACCGGCAGCCATGCGCTCGGCCATGTCACCTCGGCCTATTGGAGCGCCAATCTCGACCGCCCGATCGCGCTCGCCATGGTCGAGGCCGGCCGCGCGCGCATGGGCGAGACGCTCTATGTGCCGATGCCGACCGGCGCGATCCCCGTGACCGTGACCGACCCGGTCTTCTTCGACAAGGAAGGCGCGCGCCTCAATGGCTGATCCCCGGACCCTCGACCGCACCGGCCCGCTGGCCCCGTTCGCGCCGGTCTCGCTCGCCCGCAAGATCGAGATCGGCCCCGGCGCCCCGCTGGCCCGGTTCAGCTATCGCGGCAGCGCGGAAACCGCCGGCAATGCCTTCGGCCTCGCTTTGCCGGCGGAGATCAACCGGGCGATCACCGAAGATGGGCGCAGCGCGATCCGGCTCGGCCCGGACGAGTGGCTGCTGCTCTCGGAAGACGGTGCGCAAGCCGATATCGCCACGGCCTTCGCGGCGCTGAGCGACCCGCATGCGCTGGTCGATGTCAGCCATCGCAACACATCGATCATCGTCGAGGGCCGGCGCGCGACGGATGTGCTGGCGACCGCCTGCCTGCTCGACCTCGACGTGAGCGTGTTTCCGGTCGGCATGGCGACCCGCACCGTCATCGGCAAGGCCGAGGTCATCTTGTGGCGGACGGCGGCCGACCGGTTCCATGTGGAAGTGTGGCGGTCCTTTGCCGACTATCTGTTCAAGCTTCTGAGCGAAGGCGCGCGGGAATATCGCGTGCCGCAGCGGGCGAAGTAGCGCCTTTTCAACGCCCGGTCCTCTTCCCCTTTGCCCAAGCCCTCTCCCCCGGCCGGGAGAGGGCTTCTTTCCACTCGGACGCCGGCAGGGCTTTTGCCGAGCCGGCGTCAGGTGCTCTCTCGCTTCGGGGAGAGGGATGGGGTGAGGGTGGAAACCGGAAAAGATGCCGCGCGGGTGGCAATCATAAATGCCGCGGCAACGGGAAAATCGGCTTATTCCGCCGCCTGGGTGCCGCGTCCGCCGCGGCGCCGGCGTTCGCGCCCGCCGCCGGCCGCCTGGCCGCTCGGACGGCGGAAGGTGACGCCGAGATGGGCCTCGAGATTGGGGAACGGGTCGCTCGCATGCGGTATCGCCATGGCGCCGACGAAATGTTCCTGGAAGCGCGGCTCGACGGCGGTCTCGATCTTCTCGATCCGGCGCACGACATCGTCGATCTCGGCGCGCGCGCCCTTGTTCAACAGCGCGATCCGGGCACCGGTCCCGGCGGCATTGCCGGCCGAACCGACCTTGTCGACGGGACAATCGGGCACGAGCCCGAGCGCCATGGCATAGGTCACGTCGATATGGCTGCCGAAGGCGCCGGCCAGGGTGATCCGGTCGAGCGTCTCGGTGCCGTAATGTTCCATCAGGAGCTTGATGCCGGCATAGAGCGCGGCCTTGCCGAGCTGGATGGCGCGCACATCGCCCTGCGTCACCGTGATGCGCGGCTCGCCGTCATGCATGAGATAGCTGAAGGTGCGGCCTTCCGCGAAGATCCGGTTCGAGCGTGTGGCCTGCGTGCCGTCGATGATGCCATCCGGCGTGATCAGCCCGGCCAGCGTCATCTCGGCCAGCGCCTCAATGATGCCCGAACCGCAGATCCCGGTAATGCCGATATCGGCGACGGAATCGGCGAAACCCGGATCATCGGACCAGAGATCCGACCCGATGACCTTGAAGCGCGGTTCGAGCGTCTCGCGGTCGATGCGCACCCGTTCGATGGCGCCAGGCGCGGCGCGCTGGCCGGACGAGATCTGCGCGCCCTCGAAGGCCGGTCCCGTGGGCGAGGAACAGGCCAGCATGCGCTCGCGATTGCCGAGCACGATCTCGGCATTGGTGCCGACATCGACCAGCAAGGTCAGTTCGTCCTTGAGATAGGGGCCTTCCGACAGCACGACGCCCGCCGTATCAGCCCCGACATGGCCTGCAATGCAGGGCAGCATGTAGACGCTGGCGCCGGGCGCGATGCGCAGGCCCAGATCGCGCGCCTTGGCGTCATAGGCGCCGTCGATGGTCAGCGCGAAGGGCGCGCCGCCGAGTTCGGTCGGATCAACGCCGATGAACAGGTGATGCATGATCGGATTGCCGACCACGGTCACCTCGGCGATGTCCTCGGCCGTGATGCCGGCTTCCTCGGCGACCGCTTCGAGAAGCTGCTGCAGCGCCTCGCGCACCGCATAGGTCATCTCGGCATCGCCGCCGGGGTTCATCATGACATAGGAGACCCGGCTCATCAGATCCTCACCGAAACGGATCTGCGGGTTCATCACGCCCGACGAGGCCAGGACCTCGCCGGTGGCGAGATCGCAGAGATGGCCGGCGATGGTGGTCGAGCCGATATCGATGGCGACGCCATGCACGCTGTCGCGGAAGCCGGGCCAGATGGCGACGATGTCGACCCCGTCGCGCACCGCGACCGTGACAGCCCAATCGCCAGCGCGCAGCGTCTTCTGCAGCGTACGCAGGATCTGGAGATCTGCGGTCACCGTGCCGAGGCCCCATTGCTCGGTCAGCGCCTCGTTGAGCCGGCGGAAATCGCTCGCCGGGTCATGCATGTCAGGTTCGCGGACCTCGACATAATGCAGCTGCACGACCGGGTCGATTGCGATGTCGCGCACCGCGGCGCTCTTGCGCACGACCTGGCGATGCACCTGGCTGTCGGGCGGCACGTCGACGATGACGTCGCCGGAGACACAGGCCTGGCAGCCGAGCCGGCGGCCTTGCTTGAGCGCGCCGCGCTTCGAGGTATAGCGCTCCTCGACCGCGTTCCAGCCGGTCACATGGTCCTGCGCCGAGGTGATGCCGAGCTTGGCGTTGGCGCCGTCCGTCACCGAGATCTGGCAGCGCCCGCAAATACCCCTGCCGCCGCAGACCGAATCGAGATCGACGCCGAGCTTGCGGGCGGCTTCGAGAAGACTCGTGCCCTCGGGGAAATGGCCGCGCTTGCCGGATGGCGCGAAGAAGACAAGATGCTCGCTCGACGTCATGGGCCGGTTGTTCTTTCACTCGCTAATCTGGCGATGGTCTCACAAAAAGGGGCGACAGGACATCGGATCCGGAATCGACTTTCCGGCCCAGAGCGTGGTTTTCAAGCGCGCACGCGCCGACGCCCTTCGCGGCCGCGCCGCCCCGCGCCCTCGGATGCTTCACCCACGGGCGCCGGTTCGCGATAGGTCTTGATCCAGGTGGCGCAGTTCGGATCGGTCGACATCAGCACATTGGCGGCGCGCACCATTTCCATTTCCTGCGGCCGGCAGGGGTTCATGATGGCGCTCGTCATGCCCGATGCGATGACCATCGGGATGAAGGCGGCGTTGACGCCGTGCCGGTGCGGCAGGCCGAAGGAGATATTGGACAGCCCGCAGGTGGTGTTGACCTTCAATTCGTCGCGCAGCCGGCGCACCAGGGCGAAGACCTGAAGCCCGGCGGTGCCCATCGCGCCGATCGGCATGACCAGCGGATCGACGACGATGTCATGCGGCTTGATGCCGAAATCGGCGGCCCGCTCGACGATCTTCTTGGCCACCGCGAAGCGCACATCGGGGTCCTCGGAAATGCCGGTCTCGTCATTCGAGATCGCCACCACCGGCACATCATATTTCTTGATCAGCGGCAGGATGGCTTCGAGCTTCTCCTCCTCGCCCGTCACCGAATTGACGAGCGGCCGGCCCTTGGTGACTTTCAGCCCTTCCTCGATGGCCGGCGTGACGGAAGAATCGATCGAGATCGGCACATCGGTCAGCGACTGGACGATCTCGAGTGTCTGCACGAGAAGCGGCGGCTCGGTCTCGTTGGGATTGACCGCGGTGACGCCGGCATTGACGTCGAGCATGGTGGCGCCCGCGGCGACCTGTTCGAGGGCGTCCTTCTTGACGGTCTCGAAATTGCCCTCGACCATTTCGGCGGCGAGCTTCTTGCGGCCGGTCGGATTGATGCGCTCGCCGATCACGCAGAAAGGCTGATCGAAGCCAATGGCGATTTCCTTGGTGGCGGACGCAACAACGGTGCGGGTCATCGGACGCTCCTGATGGGTGGGTGGGGGCCGCCGGCCGGACGGAACGGCCCGGTCGCGATGATCGCGACGCTAAAGTCCCCGGCCGGGCGCGGTGTTCTGAATGCGACCAGCTAGACCATCATTCGTTCAGATCGATGCCTTCGAAAGGTCGATCCGAAGACCCCGGTCGCGGGCGTCTGGTCCTAGACGCGCGCCGTCGCCGTCGCGGCGGCCGACGCCTTGTCCCACGAGCCGCGCCCGACGAGCCATTCCGCCGCTTTCTTCATGCCGCCGAAGGGGAAGACATGGATCTGGCGGATGGCGCCGTCGGGATCCGCCCGCCAGGCGGCCTCGATCGGGCCGACCACGCTTTCGGGCGAATGGGAGGTGGCGAGCGTCGCGATGGAACGGGTATTGCGCTTGAAGAAGGATAGCGAATTGCCGACCCCGCACATGGTGGCATATTTGATCAGCGTGGTGATCTTGGCCGGGCCGGCGACGCCGAGATGCACCGGCAGGTCGACACCGCTCGCCAACAATCCCTTCGCCCATGTGGCGAAATTGTCGCCGTCGAAGCCGAACTGGGTGACGATGCGCATCGTGGCGCCTGTCCGCTCGCCAAAACTCTGTTTCAGCCGCAGCGCGTCCAGCGCGACATCGGGGCCGAAATCGGGCGAGCCCTCGGGATGGCCGGCCACACCGATATCGGTGATGCCGTTGGCGTCGAGGAAACCGGTTTCCAGGACCTCCATCGTCGAGCCGAAATCACCGGCCTGCCGGTCGAGGCCGCCGCCGATCACCAAAACGTCGCGCACGCCGGCCTCGGCCGCCAGCGCCTTGATACGGTCGTCGAGCAGCGCCCGCGTGGTCAGCCGCCGCGAGGCGATATGCGGCACCGGCTCGTAGCCGGTGTCACGCACCCGCTTGGCGGCGCGCACCAGCGTCGCATTGTCGTCGGTGCCGATATCGGTGATGTAGACGCGCGTGCCGACCGGGAAGAGGCCCGGCAGGTCGGCCGATTCGATGGCCTGTTTGGGGCCGATCTCGATGGAAGCGGGAACGGAAGACTGGCTCATTGGCTTTGGATCCCTGCGAGGGCCGTCAGGCGGCGTCGGTTTTCTCATAGCCCTCGGCCTTGATCAGGGCCTTCAGGCGGTCTTGCGTATATTCGGCCTCGAGCGCCTGGCTGACCCGGTCGGCCTCGGCCTCCAGATCGTCGCCGGCGGGCTGCGCGTCGCCCTTGCGCCAGTCTTCGAGATAGGCGTCAGCATCGCGCGCGCCGACCCGCATCGCACACATGTCGATCGCCTCGGTGAACCGCAAGGGCAGTTCGCGCTTGGCCGATTTGCGGCCGGCCTTGACGATGACCTGGGCGGGGATGTCGCGCCAATAGACAATCTGAAGCGTCGCCATGGGTCGGCAATCCTTCGTGGATGTTGCGGGAGGAACTTCGGCGGTCACTCTAGCTCGGCGGGGGCCACCGGCCTCGTCGTGGAATCGACCAAGAAGCGCTCGATCCCGCCAAGTCCCGTTTCGCGATAGGAGAATGCGAGGCCGATGCGCTCGGCGCAGGCCTTGGCCTTGGCGATCAGGCGCGGATCCGGCGTCTGGGCGAGATAGACGACGCGGGTATAGTGGCCGAACAGCATGTCGCGCAGCTGGGGGTGGCGGTCGAGCCCCATGCCCTTGATGATCAGCCGGTCGAAATGGCGCACCAGATAGTCGGTCAGGAAGAAGGAGCCGATCTCCTCCTCCATCAGCGCGTCGAAATCGCCGAGGCCCGTATAGAACGCATAACAATGGTCGCCGGGAATGCGTTCGACGCCCTCCTCACGCAACACCTCATCCAACAGGCCGCCGGTGCCGCAATCGCCGTAGAGACAGAGGATCTCGCGATATTTGCCGCGATTCGCGCGGATCTTGCGGCGCACCGCATCAGGGATCTCCTGCGGCCGGTTGTGCAGGATGGCCGGCAGGCAGGTGATGTCGAGATGCGTCCAGTTGTTCAGACGCACGACATCGAGAAACTCGCGCGCGAGTGCCCCGCAAGCGATGACGAGTGTCTTGTCGCGCGTAGTGTCGTTTGTCTCACCGCGCATTTCAGCGATGTCGGCGCGCGCAGGTCTGGGCATGCCCCCGTTCCTTCCGGACAGGCCGCCACAATGGGCCGGTAGTTGTCGATCGGACCCATAGGGGTCCGGCTTCCGTCGGTCAGGCGACTTCCTGAGCGTGGACGCTGCCCTGCCGACGCGCCAGCAACGCCTTGGCCGTTTCCACAGCGACGGCAGCGTCGCGGCAATAGGCATCGGCGCCGATCGCCTCGGCGAAGCTCTCGTTGAGCGGCGCGCCGCCGACGAGCACGATATAGTCCGACCGGATGCCCTTGTCCTTCAACTCGTCGATGACGACCTTCATATAGGGCATGGTGGTGGTCAGGAGCGCGCTCATGCCGAGCAGCTCCGGCTCATGCTCTTCGAGCGCGGCCATGTAGTTCTCGACCGGATTGTTGATGCCGAGATCGACGACCTCGAAGCCCGCGCCCTCCATCATCATGGTGACGAGGTTCTTGCCGATGTCGTGAATGTCGCCCTTCACCGTGCCGATGACCATCTTGCCGACCTTCGGCGCGCCGGTCTCGGCGAGCAGCGGCCGCAGGATCGACATGCCGGACTTCATGGCATTGGCGCTCATCAGGACTTCCGGCACGAACAGGATGCCGTCGCGGAAGTCGATGCCGACGATGCGCATGCCCTCGACGAGCGCCTGCGTCAGGACGTCATAGGGCAACCAGCCGCGTTCGAGCAGGATGTGGACGCCGTCCTCGATCTCCTCGTTCAATCCGTCGTAAAGATCGTCATGCATCTGGGCGACGAGATCCTCGTCGGACAAGCTCTTGAGATCGAGTTCCTGATCGTCGGACATCTGGCAATCCCTACTCGCAGCGGGTGAAGGCGTTACGCAACACCGCGTAATGTCTTTCACGCAAGCGATTTCGGCTGTCGCCGCCAAGACATGCGCTATTCTGCGACCGACAGGGTGAAAAAATCGTACCGCACTTCAGAAAAGGTTGCGACGGCGCCCCGGAACCCTGTCCCGGTCGCGTTCGGCCCGCGATCAGCGCCCGTGCCGCGCCGCCGCCCTCGGGGCGAGAAGGCACAGGATCTCGAACATCAGCGACGCCGCGGCCCAGGCCGTCATGCCAGCGAGATCGAAGGGCGGCGACACTTCCACGAGGTCCGCGCCGACAAAATCGATGCCGTCGAGCCGGCGCAGCATGGCCTGCGCCTCGCGCGTCGTCAGCCCGCCGATCTCCGGCGTGCCGGTACCGGGCGCCTGGGACGGGTCGATGACGTCGATGTCGAACGACAGATAGGTCGGCCCGGCGCCCACGATGGCGCGCGCCTCGTCCATCACATCGTCGAGGCCGCGCGCGACGACCTCCTCGATCCGGATCATGCGCACCCCGACCGACTGGCCGAAGGCGACGTCCTCGCCGTCATAGGTCGTGCCGCGCAGGCCGATCTGAACGACGCGTTCGGGGTCGAGCAGCCCCTCCTCGATGGCGCGCCGGAAGGGCGTGCCATGGGTCAGGCGGTAACCGCCGAAATAGCTGTCGAAGAGATCGGTATGGGCATCGAAATGCACCATGCCGAGCGGCTGGCCGGCTGATCGGCCGGGCGCCACGGCGCGCAGGACCGGCAGGCTCGTCAGATGGTCGCCGCCGACCGTCAGCGGCATGATGTTGCGGCCCGCGATGTCCGCGAAGAAGTGCTCGACCCGGCCCATCGTGTCGTCGAGGCTCGCCGGATTGACGGGCACGTCGCCCAGATCGGCGACACGCGCGAGATGGAAGGGCGCGGCGCCGGTCGCCTGGTTGAGCATGCGGATCATGGTCGAGGCATCGCGCACGGCACGCGGTCCATGCCGCGCGCCCGGCCGGTTCGTCGTGCCGGCATCCCAGGGCACGCCGACGATGCCAATCTCCGTCCCGCCAGGCTCCGATGCCGAGAAAGCCTTGAGCCGCATGAAGCTCGGCATGCCGGCGAAGCGCGGCAGGTCGAAGCCCGAGACCGGCAGGAAATCCGCGTCGACGGGATCGATCATGGTGCTACTTGGTCCCTGCGTCCGGTCCGTTCCGGTTATGCTCTCAGGCGGGCATTCTCGGGATCGAACGGGCTCTCTTCCACGACGACGGCCTTGTGCGCCTTGCCGAGGATCGAGATGTCGAGTTCGGCGCCGATCTCGCCGAGATCCGGCCGCACCATGGCGAGCGCCAGCGATTTGCCGAGGCGCCAGCCATAGCCGCCCGACGTGGCCCGGCCGACGAGATCGCCGTTCAGCATGATGGCTTCGTTGCCGCGCGCATCCGCGTCCGTCACGCCATGGACTTCCATGGTGACGAACCGGTTGGCGAAGCCGCGCTGTTGCCAGTCGACCAAGGCATCCCGACCGATGAACTGCCCCTTGTTGAGATGCACGAAACGGTCGAGGCCGGATTCGAGCGCGGAATATTCGATCGACAATTCGCGCGGGATCAGGCGGTAGGATTTTTCGAGCCGCATCGCATCCATCGCCCGGATGCCGAACGGCTTGATGCAATATTCCTTGCCGGCCTCCATGACCCGGTCGAAGATCGTCGTCTGCATCTCGATCGGGTGATGCAGTTCCCAGCCGAGTTCGCCGACGAAATTGACGCGCAGCGCGTGCGCGCTCGCTCCGCCGACCGAAATCGGCTGGCCCGACAGCCAGGGGAAGGCGGGGTTGGATAGATCAGTGTCGGTGAGCGTCTGGAGGACGTCGCGGGCATGCGGGCCAGCCAGCACGAGAACGCCATATTGCGTCGTGATCGGCCTGAGCGTCACCGAGCCGTCCGCCGGCAGCAGCTTGTGCAGGACGTCGTGATCATGGCGTTCGAAGGCCCCCGCCGACACCAGATAGAAGCGGCCCGGCGCCCATTCATAGACGGTGAATTCCGACCTGACGCCGCCGCGCGTCGTCAGCAGATGGCAAAGGCCGACCCGACCCTGCTTCTTCGGAATCCGGTTGGCGAGGATCGCGTCGAGCCAGTCACGGGCACCGGGACCCGAGACCTCGATCTTGGCGAAGGCCGACATGTCGAGCAGGCCGACCGCCTCATGCACCGCCTTCACCTCATTGCCGACATGCTCGAAATAGTTCGAGCGGCGAAACGACCATTTCTCGACGATGCGCCCGTCCGGCAGCGCCGGGGCATGATTGTGATTGGTCAGCGTGTCGTCGCGGTTGAGATCCGCCTCGGTCAGGGCATAGCCTTCGGGCGCGAACCAGTTCGGCCGCTCCCAGCCATAGACCGAGCCGAACACCGCGCCGAGCGCCTTCATCCGGTCGTAGCAGGGCGCCCGCTTCAGCGGCCGCGCGGCGGCGCGCTCCTCGTCGGGATAGTGAACGGTGAAGACATTGGCATAGGCCTCCTCGTTTTTCTCGCGCAGATAGCCGCGCGTCGCGTAGGGGCCGAAGCGGCGCGGATCGACCCCCATCATATCGATGGTGGTCTCGCCCTCGACGATCCATTCCGCCAGCTGCCAGCCCGCCCCGCCGGCCGCCGTCACGCCGAAGGAGTGGCCTTCATTGAGCCAGAAGTTCGGCAGGTCCCAGGCCGGACCGACGATGGGCGAGCCGTCCGGCGTATAGGCGATGGCGCCGTTATAGACCTTCTTGATGCCGACCTCGCCGAAGGCGGGAACCCGCTCCATGGCGGTCTCGATATGCGGTTCGAGCCGTTCGAGGTCTTCCTGGAAGAGTTCGTATTCCGAGTCGTCGGACGGACCGTCGACATAGCAGCAGGGCGCGCCCTTCTCGTAAGGGCCGAGCAGGAGGCCACCGGCTTCCTCGCGCATGTACCAGGATGAATCCGATTCCCGCAGCACGCCCATCTCCGGCAGGCCCTGCGCGCGCCGTTCCTGGATCGCGGGATGCGGTTCGGTGACGATATACTGGTGCTCGACCGGAATCACCGGCACGTCGAGCCCGACCATGGCGCCGGTGCGACGGGCGAAATTGCCCGATGCCGAGACGACATGTTCGCAGGTGATGTCGCCCTTGTCGGTCCGGACCAGCCAGTCGCCGCCTTCCGTGCGCTCGATGCCGGTCACGGTCGTGTAGCGGTAGATCTCCGCCCCGCGCGCCCGGGCGCCGGCGGCCAGTGCCTGGGTCAGGTCGGCGGGCTGGATATAGCCGTCCTCGGGATGGCGGATCGCGCCGATCAGCCCCTCGGTCTCGCAGAGCGGCCAGATCTCCTTGACCTGGTCCGGCGTCAGCACGTCGACCCTGATGCCGAGCGTGTCGGCCACGCCCTTGTAATACATGTATTCGTCCCAGCGGTCCTGTGTCTTGGCGAGACGAATGTTGGAGCAGACCGAGAAGCCGACATCCATGCCGGTCTCCTGCTGCAGCTCCTTGTAGAACCTGACCGAATATTTGTGAATCTGGCTGACCGAATAGCTCATATTGAACAGCGGCAGCAGCCCGGCCGCATGCCAGGTCGAGCCCGAGGTCAGTTCCTTGCGCTCGATCAGCGCGACATCCGACCACCCCTTCTTCGCCAGATGATAGAGCGTCGAGACGCCGACGACGCCGCCTCCGATCACCACGACACGCGCTTGCGATTTCATCGGTCTGTTTCGCCTCTTGGTTTGGTCCGGCGGAACTAACCCTGTCCGCGGACGCCGCGACTTTCCTAGCGCGCACCGTCGTTCACTTGAGCTTCAGCGACGAAGACTGTCGAAACGGCGTCACGGTTGACGCCCTGAGACAAGCCTAGGACGGGCTTGCGGTAGTTCCCGCGCCAATACGCGCCATCACTTAGGGGAACGCAGTCACCTGGTCGACAGGGCGGCGCCCGCGCCGCGAGTGGAGAAGATTGGCATGTCCGTAGCCGAAGACACCCCCCCGGCCCGCGAAGGGCGCGGCGGGCGCGAGGCGCGCCGGGGGCGCGACGCCCGCCGGGCCGCCCGCATGGAGCGCCGCGAGGCCTCTCTGCCCTATATCTCGCGCAAGATCCCGCTGGTCGAGATCCTCTCCGAGGAGGGTCTTGAGACCATCGAGCACAATGCCGAGACGCTGCTCGAGGAGATCGGCGTCGAGTTCCGCGACTATCCGCGCGCGCTCGAGCTTCTCAAGGGCGCGGGCTGCGATGTCGACGGCGAGCGGGTGCGGTTTCCCAGGGGCCTCGCCAGGGAACTCATCACGACGGTGCCGGCCGAATACACCCAGCACGCGCGCAATTCGGCGCGCAGCGTGCGCATCGGCGGCGACAACACCGTCTTCGTGCCGGTCTATGGCTCGCCCTTCGTGCATGACCTCGACCAGGGCCGGCGCTATGGCACGATCCAGGACTTCGAGAACTTCGTGAAGCTCGCCTATATGAGCCCGCACATCCACCATTCGGGCGGCACGGTGTGCGAGCCCGTCGACCTGCCGGTCAACAAGCGCCATTACGACATGGTGTATGCGCATATGCGCTATTCCGACAAACCCTTCATGGGGTCGGTGACACATCCCTTGCGCGCCGCCGACACGGTCGAGATGGCCAAGATCCTGTTCGGCGAGGCCTTCGTTCAGGAAAACACCGTCGTCACCAGCCTGATCAACGCCAATTCGCCGCTGGTCTGGGACAACACCATGCTGGGCGCGGCGGAGGCCTATGCCTCGAACAACCAGGCCTGCATCATCACGCCGTTCATCCTGTCCGGCGCGATGAGCCCGGTCTCGGTCGCCGGCACGCTGACGCAGGTATTGGCCGAGGTCTGGGCCGGTACTTCGTTCCTGCAGCTCGTGCGCCCCGGCGCGCCGGTCATCTTCGGCACCTTCGTCTCGACGCTCTCGATGCAATCCGGCGCGCCGACCTTCGGCACGCCGGAAGCCACGATGGCGATCTATGGCGCGGCGCAGCTGGCGCGGCGCATGAAGATGCCGTTCCGCTCGGGCGGCTCGCTCTGCGCCTCCAAGGCGCCGGATGCGCAAGCCGCCTATGAGAGCGCCAATTCGCTTCTGCCGGCGCTCCAAGCGGGCGTGAACTTCATGTTGCATTCGGCCGGCTGGATGGAGGGCGGCCTGGCCAGTTCCTACGAGAAATTCATGATGGACTGCGACCAGCTCGGCGCCATGCATGTGCTGGCCGGTGGGGTGGACATGAGCGCGAATGGCCAGGCGATGGACGCCTTCCGCGAGGTCGGGCCCGGCGGCCACTTTCTCGGCTGCGCCCACACCCAGGCGAATTTCGAAAGCGCCTTCTACCGCTTCGAGCTGCACGACAACAATTCCGTCGAGCAGTGGCAGGCGGAAGGCAGCCTCGACATGGCGCAGCGGGCCAATGCGGCCTGGAAGAAGATGCTCGCCGACTATGAACCGCCGCCGATCGACCCCGGCGTCGACGAGGCGCTCAAGGACTATGTCGCGCGGAAAAAGGCCTCCTTCCCCGACGCCAATCACTGATCGCGGGGAGCGCCGCGCTTGGGCGCCCCTCTCGAACGACAGGTCTGGCAGCCATGCGCGGATCGCCGGGGTTGGCCTCTGGCCGATCGCCCCCGAACCGGCGATCATCGTCCCATGTTGAGCGAAACCGGCAGGCCGGGCGCGGATTGGGGGGCATTCCGATGGATTTTGACATTCGCCCGGCAACCTGGAGCACCTTCGAGACCGTCATGGGCGAGAAGGGCGGCTGCGGCGGGTGCTGGTGCATGCTGTGGCGGCTCTCCAAGAAGGAGATGGATGCGGGGATGGGCGACGGCAATCGCCGCGCCATGAAGCGGCTCTTCGATGCCGGCCAGGTTCCGGGGCTGGTCGCGCTGAGCGGGGACGAGGCCGTCGGCTGGGTGCAGATCGACGAAAGATCGGCCTTTCCGCGACTTGCCTCGTCGCGCGTCCTGAAACCGGTCGATGACGCGCCCGTCTGGAGCGTCTCCTGTTTCCTGGTCGACAAACGGTTTCGCCGCCAGGGCCTCTCGGTGGCCCTGCTCAAGGCAGCGGCGGACTGGGCCTTCGACCGGGGAGCCGCCATCGTCGAGGGCTATCCGATCGACACGCCCAAGGCCAAATATCCGCCGGTCTATGCCTGGACGGGATTTGCAGGAACCTATCGCGAGGCAGGCTTCGAGGAAGTGGCGAGACGGTCGCCGACCCGCCCGATCATGCGCAAGGGACTGGCCGCGTCTTAGGTCGCGGCGACCGGCCACGCGGAAGACAGGCCTTCAGCTCGACCGGACGCCGCCCGACAGGGCCGCGAGGCAGGACGTGATCTCGGCCGCCGGCACGCCGGTCGCCCCGGCGGCGGTGCGGCCCTGCTCGGCGGCAAGCCAGGCGCCCACCACGGCATAGCCGAGCGCGTAGCCGGCCCAGCGCGGATGGCGGCCGGTTCCGAAGAACCAGGCATTGTGATCGTAGCGCGGCGCCTCCAGCACGGCCCGGGCCTCCGCCGCCGCGGCGGCCAGCGCGGTGGCGTCGAGCGCGCGCTCCCAGGGCTCGGGCGGCGAGGTGAAAAGTTGGGCGACGAAGTGCCCGGCCAGCCCCTCGCTGACCAGAGCCTCACCGAGCGTCGTGCCGTAGCCGACCGTCTCCCAGCGCAATGCGTGATGCAGTTCATGAGCGATCATGCGGGCGAGCGGTTCGCCGAGATTGTCCGCGAGCAATGGATTTTTCGGATCGAGCGTCAGGAAGATCGCGCCCGGATAAAAGGAATGGCCGACATGGCCGATCTCCCGGATGCCGCGCCCCGGCACGGCCGCGACGACGAGATCGAGCGGCGGCAGCGTCACGACCGGTGCCGCGCGCCGGCGCACATCGGCGATGGCGGCCTCCACGGCCGCGCCATAGGGCGCAACGGCCCCTCGGGCATCGAGCCAGTGGATGGCCCAAGGGGCATGGCTGGTTCTTTCGGGCATGATACGATTATGGCGCGCGCCCGTCCTATACGCCAGCCGACGGCGCTTTTCCGACAATGCTGTGATAGAGACGCGGTCAGGCGCGATGTCCGGGCACAGGCGGGGACAGGGTGCAGGTCACGACCGACAGCGAAGACGTTCTGGTCCTCGAGGATCCGAGCCGCAGGGTGGCGGGTGGGATCATAATCGCCATGGGCGTCCTGTGGCTCATCGTCGTCGTGCCCCTGGCCGTGCAGCAGAACGGCATCTTCGTCGGCCTTATCATGCTGCCCGGCGCCGGGCTGATCGGGGTCTGGGGCATCTTGATCCTGCGCCGCAGCCGGGCCGTGTTCGACGCCCAAAAGCGCCGGCTCGACGTGAAACTCGGCACATCAAGGGTGGTCGACTGGATCGTTCCGTTCGAGGATCTTGAAGAGTTCTATCTGTTGAGATCGCAAGCCGACGATGGCGGCCCGGAGAGCTTCCTGCCATTCGTCGGAACGCCCCAAGGCGATGTCCAGCTCACCTCGATCGTGCTCGACCGCGACGCGGCCGAGGCGGCCCGCGACGCCGCCGTCGCCTTCCTGAGGCGGCATGGCGTCGACATCACCGCACCGGCCAAGCCGAGAAACTGGCCGGGCTGGACGACCAGGCCACGGGCGTATGAAATCTAACCGGCCGGCCGTGCTCTTTGCCGTGAGGCCGGATCGGTCCGGCAGGCCTCGAGGATCCGATAGCGCGCATCCCGGCGACGGGCATCGGGGCGCCCAACGCCTCACATCGACGGCTTGGACCACAGGGAGATGTGACGCGTGCTCAGACGGGTGAACGGGCGCTTCCGCCAGTCGGCCCAACGCGCGCTGAGCGTCAGTCCAGCCAGCCGCGCCATGAGATCAAGCTCCGACGGCCAGACATAGCGGAAGGGGATCGATTTGCGCTCGAGCCCGCCGGCCCGCTTTCTCAGATGGTGCGATGTGAAGCTTTGGGTCACGACATCGATCTCATCGACGCCCCAATGCTCGTGGTCCAGCTTGAACGCGAGCAGGGTGTCGCCGACCGGCAGCCGCTGAACGGGCGGCACGCCGACCTCGACAAGGAAACAGCCGCCCGGCTCGAGATGCGATGCGGCATTTTGGAAGCATGCCGTTTGAGCGTCCTGCGTGACCAGATTGTTGATCGTATTGAATACGAGATAGACGAGCGAGAAATCTCCGGTAACGCGCGTTGTCGCCATGTCGCCGATGGACACCGGAATCCCGGCGCCACCGGGTTTCGCGCGCAAGCGTTCGACCATCGGCCGGGAAAGTTCAATACCTTCGACGGCGACGCCCCGTTCCGCCAACGGCAACGCGACGCGGCCCGTTCCGATGGCGAATTCCAGGGCCCGCCCCCGCCCCGAGAACTCGGCCAACAGGTCGACGATGAGATCGACATCCGTGTCCGGTGCGTCGTCATCGTAGCTCGAGGCCGTCGCCTCGTCGAAATAGCCGTCGTCATGCGTCATTACGGCCGTTACCTTACGGAACCGGCATGCGCCGACGACGACCAGGCGCTCATTGGCCGTCGTTGTGCCGGATCGGCCTGACATCCCTGGTCGAGCCGTCCTCCTGCGCCAGGCACTGCCAGGGCGTACGATCAGGGCCAACGCCGACGCGAACCCGCAAGCCCCTATCCGTCACTCTTGAACCCAGGACCCTGGCGTTAAGCGTGTCAGCTTTGACATTGACTTCCAACAGACAGGCCTGCTCGTAGATGCCGCGCGGACTGAAGTCGCCCGGCGTTGCCGTGCCGCCGTGCTGGCCACCGTGTTGCCCGCCATGCCTGATGGGCCCGATATCACCGACGCTACCGTCGCTGAAGGACCGGCACCGCCAGGGTGTCCGATCAGGGCCGACGCCGAGGCGCACCAATACGCCATTGTCGGTCTGCCGCGACCCCAACACCGTGACATCGGCCGTGTTCGCGCGCTGCATGACCGAGGTCCTGCAACTCAACTCGTCGAAACTGTTTCCGTCAGATGCCGCGTTACCTTGCGCGATGTTCTGGCCGCCCTGCCCGATCGGCGCGATATCGCCTGTTGTGCCATCGACGAAGGACACGCACCGCCAGGGCGTCCGGTCCTCTCCGACCCCGACGCGCACGAGGGTGCCAACATCGACCGGTCGCGAACCCAGCAATTGAACATCGGCGGTGTTCGCCTGCATCATCACCGCCGTCATGCACTGCCGCTCGCTGGCGCTCGGCGCCGGCACAGGATTGGTGCCGGACGCGCCAGAGACGCAGCCGGTCAACAAGGTCAGCGCCGCGACGCCGAAGGCAATTTGTTTCATATCGGGGCTTCCCATCGTCGCAGGTTAAGATTGTTCGGTTCGGATACAGCAACCCGGTATGGGGTGGATTTGCAAGTATCGCCTGTCAACATCCGCGCTATCGTCCGGCGCGCTCATGATTTGATCGCCTCACGGATCCGAGGGCGACAGCGTGCTATGGATGCTGGCTAAGGGTTTATCGCCCCAATGAGAATTGGGCTGCCGTCGGTGTCGCGGTTCTTGCCATAACCATCGAACCAGACCTGCCCATTGCCGAGCATCACGCCCTGGTAGTTGACGAAGAGATCGGCGTAATGGGCCTGCCCGATCGCCTGCAAGACCGGCTTGGTGACAATCTGATCGTAGTCCTTCAGGAACGCCGCCGCGTCAGGATAGGTCGCCGTAACTTTCCCCGCGTCATAGAGATGGAAAGGATATCGCACCAGCGATGCGATGGCCTGTCGGTCATCGGACGCGGCGAGCTGTTTCAAGCGGTCGAGGAAGGCACGCACCGCATCGGGACTGTCGATACCTGCTTGCGACAAACGAGAGTCCAAGGCCGTTGGATCATCCTCGCTTGATGTCCGGGCGAAGAAGCCGGAGAAACGCGGCGCGGATGCGCCACAAAATCCTTCGGCTTCGATCACACCCACCATATCGACGGGGACCAAGAGACCGGTCCCGGCGGCCTGAATGCGCACGGTTTCCTGGTCTTGGGTGATGATCAGCGCGGTCCCGTCGTCGTTCACGCTTGCCGAGAGCGTTCCATCGCAGGTCCAGTCTTGACCAGCGCCGGAGATCGACATCTCGTAAGCGCGCCCGCCCTCGGGATTGCTGGTCGAGATCTGGAGGTTCGCGGCGCTCGCGAAGTCACCGACCCATCCGGCGAATACGCCATGATCCTCATCCAACTGGCGCAGCCGTTGAGCGTAGAGATCCGTGACGCATTCGGTGGTCCGCGTGTCGCACGCATCGCGTTGATGCAGCCACGCGCGCTCGCCCTTGCGCAGCGTCGATGCCGCCTCTTCGCCAAGCGACCGCATCAGCTTCCCATAGACCGAGCCGAGTTCGCTATCCATCAGGCCGAGGTTCGGGTCGGCGCAGATCTGTTTCTCGACGGGCGTGGAGGCCTTGGCGCAATCGAAGCTTTGCGCCAAAACCGTCTCAGGTGCGGCAAGGGCCGCCAGCGCGGTTGTGGCGACAACGGCAAGAATGGGTCTGTGCATCGGGGTCCTCATACTGTCGACCGGCGCAAGATGGTTCATGAGGCCGGCAACCGGAAGGCCTGTCGCCGAGATGCCATCTCGCCGAGCCGGCCGCGCGGGATGTTACGGCCCGTTTAGGCCCTTTCGATGACATCGCTTGCAATGACACCGCTTGCATTCATGCCGGTCTGGATGTCATGGCGGTTTGATCCCGCCATGACATCCAGGTCGAGCCGCGCGCCCGTGATCATTCGCCGCCTGAAACCGAGCGATCTGAACGATCTCCATGAGATATCCCTGGCGACGGGCCATGCCGGGGCCAACGCCGCGCATCTGTATAGGGACAGGCGCCTGATCGGGCACATCTATGCCGCGCCCTATTGCGTCTTGCTCGCCGAACACGGCTTCGTCGCCGAGGACGCATCGGGCCTCGCCGGCTTCGCGGTCGGCGCGCATGACACGCGGGTTTGGGAGGCCCGTCTCGAAGCGGAATGGTGGCCGGATCTGAGGCGGCGATATCCGGCACCCGACCTTGCACGGTCCGAAAGCTGGTCCGCCGAGGAAAGGCGGTGCCACATGATCCATGCGCCAAGCGCGGCTCCATCCGAGGTGGTCGCGGCGTTTCCGGCGCACATGCATCTGAACCTTCTGCCGCGATGCCAGCGGCAGGGCGTCGGCAGGCGGCTCTACGAGACATGGATCGGCGATGCGATCGATCACGGCGTCGCGGCGCTCCATGTCGGCGTGAACCGGCTCAATGAGAATGCGATCGGCTTCTGGCGGGCGCTCGGCTTCGACGACATCATCTTGGCGGGCCGGGACGGAAGCACGGACCAACAAGCGGGACGGACGCTTTGGCTCGGAAAACGTCTCTAGGATCGGCAGGTTTCGTCGCGCGGCGTCCCGGTCGCACGGCCATACTGGATTGGAACCAGACGCGATCCGAGATGGTCGCGACATTTCCCGCGCATAGGCATCCGACCCTTCTGCGGCGAAGGGGCCGTTCCACTCCAGCAATCAGCGGCTCGATTCCACCAGGAGCCGGGCGCGGCAACGACACGATGAATGGCTGTTCTCCAAGGCCGCGATACCCTAGTTAGCCTGTCTCGATGAGACATGTCGCACCGCCACGCCTCGAGCCGTCATCGGTCGCCATCGGCTTGATGCTGGTGGCCAGCGCGCTCGTCGCGGCGACGTCGCTTCTCGCGAAGACGCTGGGGATCGCTGGCGAGGACGTGCCGGGGCTCAATCCCTTTCAGGTCAGCGCCGGCAGGTTCGCCTTCGGCCTCACCGCCATTGTCCTGTTCCTGTTGCTTGTCCCATCCAAGCGACCCGGACTGGCCGGGGCGACATGGCGGTGGCACATCCTGCGATCGATCAGCGGCTGGCTGGGCGTGACCTGCATGTTCGCGGCCGTGGCGAGAATGCCGGTCGCCGAGGCGACGGCGATTAGCTTTCTAAGCCCGCTCGTCGCGATGGCGCTGTCGGTCGTGATGCTCGGTGAACGCATCGGACCAAGAAAGGCAATCGCCGCCGCGCTGGCCGTCGCCGGCGCGGCGCTCATCATGCGGCCGGGCAGCGAAGCCTTTCAAGTCGCTGGCCTTCTGGCGCTCGCCGCGGCCGTCTTCATGGGGTTGGAGACGATCTTCATCAAGCGGCTGAGCGACACCGAACCCGCCCTGCGCGTGCTTCTGATCAACAACGCGATCGGCGCCTCCATTTCCGTGATCGTCGCGACGCTCGTCTGGGCCTGGCCGACGCCATTTCAATGGGCGCTGCTGATCGGCCTGGGTGTCGTCATGGTTAGCGGGCAGGCCTTCTTCATCCAGGCCATGAAGCGGGGTCAGGCAAGTTTCGTCATACCGGCTTTCTACGCCGTTCTGGTGTTCGTCGCGGTCTATGACTTCATCCTGTTCGACATCCTGCCATCCGGCTGGGCGGTCCTGGGAGCCGCGCTGATCCTGTCGGGCGCGCTCATTCTCGCGCTCCGAAACGAACAGGGATGAGCATCACGATGGCCGGCCGATACCGGGCGCCGTTCCGTGTCACCACAATCCCTCTCGACGCCGGCCGCCGCCCCATTGCCGATACCTACCGGTGCGCTAGGCTATATCGCATCGACGCCGAACCGGACCGCATATGCTGAAACTCGACCACCTGACCGTGATCGCACCGACATTGCCGGAAGGCGTGTCGCATGTCCGGGACTGCCTCGACCTCGACGTCCCGTTCGGCACCCGTCACGCCTATATGGGCACCCATAACCACCGGCTGCAGCTCGGCGATGCCATCTATCTCGAGATCGTGGCGCTGGATCCCAACGGGACGGCGCCCGGTCGGCCACGCTGGTTCGGCCTCGACGACCAAGAGACCGTGCGGTCGGACTGGGACGATGGTCGGCGTCTGCGCGGCTGGGTGGCGAGCACGGTCGATATCGCCGCCATGCTCCAGCGCCATCCGGGGATCTTCGGCGAGGCCGTGCCGCTGCCCTTCGCCGATCCGGCCTTCGACTTTTCCATTCCGCCGGACGGATCGCTGCCGCTCGACGGCGCGGCGCCCTCGCTGATCGATCACCGCGACGACCCGACATCCATGGCGGATATTCCCGATCTCGACGCACGGCTCAGCAGCCTGACGCTCGACCATCCGGAGCCCGATACCATCACGGCACTCTATGAGGCGCTCGCGATCGACCGTCCGCCGGCGATCCTGACTGGTCCCGCGCTCCGCTATCGCGCGCGGATCGATACGCCGACCGGGCCGAAAGAGCTCACCTGACGCCGATCGCCGACACGGTTCCCGGCGGGGGAAATGCCGGCCGTCTCGAACTCATTCCTGTGTTTTGCCGTGCTTGCTCTTTGCCATGGAGGCGGCGAAGGTTCTCTTGTAGGGGACGGCCGGATCGTAACCATGCATGTGATGTGCCTGAATGGCTGGGGTGGGAAGCTGCATGATGCGCTTCTTCCCTATCTCGCATCCGCGGCGCCGGACATTCTCTGCCTTCAGGAAGTGATTTACAGCCCGGCCTCCGACAAGGACTGGCTTACCTATCGCGACGGCAATCAAGTCCTGCCGCAGCGGGCGAACTTTTTTCGCGATGTCCACGATGCCTTGCCCGACCATGCGGCGACGTTCTGCCCGGCGGCTCGGGGCACGCTTTGGGATGACGACAGGCAGGTTCCCTCGCAATGGGGTCTGGCGAGTTTCGTGCACACATCCCATCCGGTGATCGGACAGGTGCAGGGCTTCGTCCACAAGGACTATTCGCCGACCGGATATGGCGAACATCCACGGTCGCGCAGCGCGCACGGTTTCCGTGTCTATGACTACGAAGCCAAGCGCGCCGTGAGCATCACGCATATGCACGGGTTGCGCGACCTGAACGGCAAGATGGACACGCCGGCGCGCGCGGCACAGGCCCACCGTCTATTGGAGATGTCACAAGCGGTATCGCAGCCGGGAGATCTGCGCATCATCTGCGGAGACTTCAACGTCGAGCCCGATAGCGAGACGCTGAGGCTGCTCTCGTCGTCCGGCATGGTCGAGCTGGTCACGGCGCGGGGTTTCACCGGCACGCGAAGCTCGCATTACACGAAACCCGGTAAGTTTGCCGACTATATGCTGATCAGCGAGGAAGGCGCCGTCAAGGACTTCCAGGTGGTTCATGCGCCCGAGGTGTCCGACCACCGCCCGCTGGTCTTGACGCTTTGAGGCACCGCCGCGTGACGCGCGGTCAGGCGCCGTCAGGCGTCCACAATACGAGCGGGTCCTGCTTGCCGGCGGCCGCGTAGTCCGGCAACCGACGGAGCTTTCCGCGGATCGTCTCGGGCAGTTGCCGAACGAGATCATCGGACAGGACCGTTGCAACGCCGAGATCGCGGGCGGCGCCTTCGATCCGGGCGGTGGTGTTCATCGCGTCGCCAAGGAGCGCGATTTCCTTCTTCCATTCGCCGATCTCGCCGGCCGCCACTTGTCCGCAATGAATGGCGATCCGCAACATCGCCTCGGAGCCGAACCGCATCCGGTAGATCTCGGCACGGTCAGCCAAGACGCGATGCATGTCTTCGGCGCAAGAGACGCATGCTCCTTCGGCCAACCCGCGCGCCAGGGGCCAGGTCACGATCAGCGCATCGCCGACATATTTGTAGACATCGCCGCGCGCCAGATCGACCGGTTCGGCCAGGTCATGGGTCACCTCGCCCAGGAAGTCGTGGAAGCGCAATTCGCCTATTCTTTCGGCGATCGGCGTCGAGCCCACGATATCGGCGAACAGGATGACGCGGTCTTCGAGACGCGGACGATAGTAGCGCCCCGACACAAGCGCGATCGTCGCCTCCTTGCCGAGCAATTGGGTGATCTCCACGCCTGTGGAGATAACAAAGGCAGCAACGGCAGACAGCGCGAAGGACTGCGCGAAATCCGGATCGTGCCACAGCGCCGGCTCGTCGTTGAACAGGCCCGGCAGGGCCAGGCCGACGACGATGAAGACGCTGTAGAGCGCGGCCCGCAGCGCCATGACCAATATGGGTGGCAGGCGGCGCGCGATCCTAAGCCTGGGATTGGACAGACAATAGGTTTCGGTGATGGCCGCGCTCAGGCCGATGAAGGCGCCGGTCAGCGCGCCTAGCGCCACGGCAAGCCAGAAATCCGTGTCGGAAGCGCCGAAGCCGCCGATCACCGCGCCGATCAGGGCGGCCCAGAGACCGATCCTCGCGATCGAGACGATCGGTGCCGACGCGATACGGTGCCTTGGCAATTCTATCCCCGTCCCCGGGCGTCACACGGATGGGCCGATCTTACGGTCAAGATAGTCCGAGAACCAACCAGCATAACGTCGTTGAAGGTCGGCGCGGCGCCAATCCTGCCCGGTGACGCGACCACGGCAGCCCGGCGCGCCGCAGGCGCAGTCCATTTCCCAATCGTCGTCATCGCCCGTCGCATAGTCGAAGGTGAGTTCCTCGCCCGGCGCGATATCGCGCATCGCCCGAAAGACGATCTGCCCGACAATGCCGACATTCGGCGCGCAGGAATGGTTCAGGCACATCATCGAGGCCTCGCGTTCCTGCATCGTCTTCGGGCCGATGAAGAGGTCGTCGTCGATTTGGATCTCTGCCGGGCCAAGCGTTGTCGCCAGCAGATCCCTGGTCTGACGATCGAAGACATGGCCCCCCTTCACCACGACGGCCTCTTTGGCGCGGATGGGCGCAACGCAGAACAGGCCCGCCCCTCGATGGCGCTGCCGCGCTTTTCAACCTTCGCTGAGAACCAGGTAGCCAAGAACCCGTTACCCCCTCGTTTTCCCGACGCCCGTTTCGATCACGGTGGTCCTGCGCCCCGCATGCAAGCCTCGCCTCCGCGAGACCCGTCTCGTCGACGCCGGCCTCGTCCGCAGGACCATCACCGGACCAGGGCGGAAATGCAATGCGCCGCCATGGGCGGCGAAGATGCGCGCGTTTCCGGATGCCCGTCGGAGCATCCGGTGATGGGAGGGTGATGGGCCGGCCGGAGCGCTGGCCGGAACGGCGCGAGCAGGGAAGGCGCGGGCGATGCGCCGGCGACCCGCCTATTGCGACCAGAGTTCCGTTTCGGGATGGAACTGCGACCAGGCGAACCAGAACGCTTCATGACTGCCGAGATCCGAGCCCTCGGCATCCGTCGCCCGGATGCCGCCGGCATCGAGTTCGAGGCGGATGTTCTCGAATGTGATCTCGTCGCCGTTTCTGAGCGCGACGAGCGCGGCGTTTCGCGGAAACGCCACCGGCTTGCCGGAGGCGGTGATGACGCCGATCACGTCCTCATGAACCGGCAGGCGCGGATCTACATCGCCGACCGGAAAGATCGGGCCGTTGGCGTCCCGGTTGTTGCGAAAATCGAAATCGCGGCCGAGCGCCAGTTCTTCGACCAGCACCGTCGTCTCGGGATGTGCTTCCTTCCAGGTGCCCCAATCGGTCGTCACGACGGTGGCCTGTTCAAGCTGCACATTCTTGTCCGCGAGCGGCCCCGTCACCGCCTTGCCGAGAAAGGTGTCGAACACCGAATAGGTCTGGATGTCATACATGACCTTGTTGGACCGAATGAGCAGTCCCGAGGTACGCAAGATCGGCCGCTCCACGCCGTCCGGCAACTGGTCGGTGAAATAGGCCTGCATCGCCCCGCACAAGGTGCAATAGGGGATGCCGAGATCCCGGCCACCGAGCGTGTCGTTGACCATCTCGCGCACTTCCATGATGCGTCGCGGATAGGCCCGGTATTCGCCGTTCACCTCAACGCCGAAGACGATGTCATCGTCCTTCAGCCAGGTAGCGTCGGCCGCGCTGCTGACTTCGGGATTGTCGGCCGCGGGAATGCAATTGCACGGCGCGTCGGTCGTGTCATAGGGGCGATCGTCGATCAGCACGCCGCCCCAGGAGACATGCCGCCAGTCGATATCGCCCTCGACGAAGATCCTGTCCCAGCCGGGCATCATATTGGTGAAGATCGCGCGCTTGGCCTCGAGATAGCCCGGCGGTTCGGGAATGTCCCAGGCAATGAGATGATCGGTCACGATCCCCCAGTGATTGCGGTTCGGCAATTCCTTGCCGAGCAATTCGGACGCGGCATCGGCGAGCGTATTGTTCAGCCGGCTGCGGGAGACGAAGCGCATCAGATCGCTGATCAGCCAGACGAGGCGCGGATCTTCCGACGCCGCGATGACGTCGAGCGCCAGGACCTGATCCCGGCCCCAGTTGGACTGCGTCACGCTATCGATGAAGGCGATCCGCACGGCGTCCTGCAATTCGTCCGACAGCGGGCCTTGCGGTATGGCCGGCGGTTCGCCGAACCTGTCGATCACATAGCTCGGCAGCGGCGTCGTTGAAGCCGTTTCCTGGGCCCGGACGGTATCCGTCACGAACAGGGACAGGGCAAACAAGGATAACAGCGCCAGGATCCGGGATTGAAAGCGTGCCGCCAATGCCATGTCCGGGCCTCTCGTGTGTCTAAACTGTCCTCGAGCCTATGTGACGTCCAAGTGTTTCCCGGACGCATACACGCGAAATCTCGGAAAACCTGGCGCCAGGCAGGAGATCTGTTTCTCCCCGTCAAGATTGATACGCCACCGACTTCCCGACGAGCCAATCACGATCGGATCACCATTCGGTGCGCTCGGGCGATAGGACGGCCAAATGAAACACCTTTGGCATTCAAGCGCTTCAAACGGCCGTCCAAGTCAAGGCAATGACTTCTGTCCCATCAGCCAATCGGCAAACCACCGCCAACTCGACCGCCCGATACATTTTGGAAACGCGATTCTCGCGAGACGGCGTCGTTCTGCGATCCAAATCAAGGACCGCCGGCAGGCGTGAGTGATACGGGCCAATTTGAACGCACAATCGCGATGGTTCTCGCAACTGGTCAGGCCGGGCCGCCGTTGAAACTCGGTTCAATCAGTTCAAGAATGTAACGATGGCCCAAGCCTACGGATTTTCGAACAATCTCGGCTATCTCTTGAATCGTTGCGGAGCCCAAATGGCCAGCCGGTTCAACGAAGAACTCTCGTCTTTTGGGATTAGCTTGGCACAATGGGGCGCCTTACTTGCAATCGATAGCAAGATCGACGCGTCGCCATCGGATGTCGCTGAACGAGTCGGCATAGATCGCGGCGCAACGACCCGTCTCATCGCCAGGATGGAAGCGAAAGGTCTCGTCACGCGCAGGTCCCATGATGCGGACGGACGCTCTGTTGTGTTGTCGCTAACGCCTGAAACAAAGGCACAGATGCCGAGGCTGCTTGCTCTGTCCAAGCAGGTGAACCAAGAGGCGCTCGACCTTTTGACCCCGTCCGAAGCGGACGCCCTTCTCAAAACGTTGACGACCCTGCTCACTCGCCTGCAGCGATAAAAAATCCACCACTCTCTTGACGAACAGCACCAATCATATAATTGCCTAGGCAATCATAATCGGGATGGAGAGTTCGATGACGCAGATCAGATTCAATCGTCGCGAAGTCATGGCCGTGGCCGGAGCAGGCCTGGTCGCGGCTCAATCACTAACGAGCGGCGTCGCACAGGCTCAACAGCCAGTGGGACAGGCCGCGCTGGTCACGGGATGCAGCTCAGGTTTTGGGCGTCTCGCCGCGATCGAACTCGCACAAGCCGGCTTCACGACATTTGCCAGCATGCGTGAAACTGAAGACAGCAATTCCGACGCCGCGGCATCACTCGAGGCCCTGGCTGGAGACCAGTCTCTACCTTTGACCGTGCTTGATCTCGACGTGCGTAGCACCAACAGCGTCGAGGCTGCGTTGGACGCGACTGGACCGCTTTCTGTCCTGGTCAACAATGCCGGCTACATTCTGGCAGGCTCCATCGAATTGCACGACGAAGAAGACGTTCGCGACCAGATCGATACCAATGTGATGGGCTATCACCGTCTCGTCCGAGCGGCACTACCGGACATGCGCGCCAGCGGATCGGGGTTGATCGTGCAGATCAGTTCGGGACTTGGCCGCATCGTCTTTCCGACCCAAGGCTGGTATGTCGCGACGAAATTCGCCATCGAAGCGATGTCCGAGGCGCTAGCCTATGAGATGGTTCCCTTCGGTATCGATGTGAGCATCGTCCAGCCCACACAATATCCGACACAATTCCTTGCCAATGGACGGCGATACTTTGACGACCTTGTTGCGCGCCTCGACGAGGAGCGTCGCCAAGCTTACGCCGAGCAAATCGGGATGACACGTTTCGGTCTTCAGGACGAGCCCGGCCCCGATCCTCGGGACGTCGCCGTGGCGATCTGTGACCTGGCACTCATGGAGCCCGGAACGAGGCCGCTAAGGCGTATCGTGTCACCATTTCCCGACGGTCTGCAACAGATCAATGACGGCCTGTCGGCGGCGCAGGATGCCGTTTTTGAGGGAACACCCTTCGCAGACTGGCGTAATGCCGTGACCGACTGACGCAAAAAAACCTGATCGGCCTCATCCATCAAGAGGCATGGTCCGCACCGACCCTAATCGCAAACGCACGAATAGGGTGCTGCGATGATGGTGTTGATGCAGGGTGTTGAACGGGTCTTGTGGTGCTCTGACCCTCAGCCCCGCCGGCCCCGGCGTTCACGCCGTCGGGCCTCGCCAGGCGCGACGGGCGGCGCGGTCATCGGGCCGATGCGGGTGGTGATCGCCTCGAATGACGGTTTCGGCCCCGGCGTGTGGCCATCGATGGCCCGGCGCATGGCGGCGAGATGGTCGGCCGTCGTGCCGCAGCAGCCGCCGACGATGCGCGCGCCGGCATCGATGGCGAGACAGGCATAATCGGCCATGACCTCGGGCGTTCCGGTGTAGTGTACATGCTCGCCTTCGACCGTCGGGATGCCGCAATTGCCCTTGGCGACGATGACCGCCTCTGGGCGGGCCTCGGCCATGGCGAGGATGGCGCAGATGAGATCCGAGGCGCCGACGCCGCAATTGGCGCCGAGCGCCACGTTCGGCGGCAGGTCGGTCACGCAATGGGTCGCGAAATCGGCCGGGGTGAGCCCCATCATCGTGCGTCCGGCGGTGTCGAAACTCGCCGTGACGACGGCCGGAAAGCCCTTGTTCGCCGCCGCCTGCAGGGCCGCGCGGATTTCCTCGAGCGCCGACATGGTTTCGATCCAGGCAACGTCCGCGCCGCCTTCCATCAGCCCGTCGATCTGTTCTTCGAATACCTTTACCGCATCCGCCTCGGTAAGTGGGCCGAGCGGGGCGAACAGATCGCCCGTCGGTCCGATGGACCCCGCCACGATTACCGGCCGTCCGGCCTCATCGGCGATCTCGCGCGCCCGCCGCGCGCCGAGCCGGTTGAGCTCGCGCGCCCGATCCTCGGCCGCGTGCAGCATCAGCCGCCGGCCATTGGCGCCGAAGGTGTTTGTCAGGATGATATCGGCGCCAGCCTCGACGAAATTCCGGTGCAGGGCATGCACGCGGTCGGGATGGATGTCGTTCCACAGTTCCGGCGCATCGCCCGAAACAAGCCCCATGCCGAACAGCGTCGTGCCCGTGGCGCCATCGGCCAGAAGGACGGATTTCTCGGCGAGCAGATCGAGCAGGCGGTTGGTCATGACGAGCCTTCCCGGGGTGTCGGAACGGATGGCGGGTTTCGGTAAGACCGACGTCTATAGAACATTCAACGCCCCCCGGTCGAGCCGCTCGTGATCTCCCGCGAGCTCACCCCTGATCGTGGTCCGCCGGCAGGCCGTCGCGGGCGAGCGTCGCGTTCAGATACCGCCGGTCCTCGGTCACCTCGCGGCCGAGCCAGCGGGGGCGCGGAAACCTCGCATCGACCGCCGGCAGTTCGACCTCGGCCAGAACCAACCCGGCCAGATCGCCGCCAAACACGTCGACCTCGAACATCGTGCCCTCGACATCGACGTCGTGGCGCACCTTGTCGATGACCCTGCCCTCGGCGATGTCGATCATGTGCGCGGCGTCCTCGGCGGGGATGGCATAGTCGAACTCGCTGCGTTCGAGAACGCCCGCGCCCGCCTTGAAGGTCAGCTTGGCGCCGACGCCGTCCTCGAGCCGGATCCGCAAGGAACGGTCCGGCGCCGTCATCAGATAGGCCTGACGGAACCGGCGCCCCGGACCGTCCGGCCGCCAGGCAGTCGTGTCGACGAGAAACTTGCGTTCGATTTCCTGAGGCATGGGCCCTGTCCCCGGTTGGTTCGGCGGTCTTCGCGCGGCTTTTCGACGTGACACGGTGCCGCGCTGTCTTGCAGATACACGCAAAATCTTGCGGTTCGATCTCAGCCGGCGCAGCGTGATGCTATGATTTGCCGAACCGCGTCAAATGCCGACCATCGTGAAGGGAAATCCGGGCCGATCATGACGACGATGCCAGACACACGCGACGCCATCCGGGCCAGGCTGCATGCCGACGAGGCGGCGACCGTCCGCGACCTGATCGGCCGCGCCGACCTCTCCGAAACCGACCGTCGGGCGATCAGCGCGCGCGCGACCGAGCTCGTCCGCGCGGTTCGCGCCAAGGGCGCGCCGACCATGATGGAGGCGTTTCTCGGGCAATACGGATTGTCGACCCGCGAGGGCATCGCGCTGATGTGCCTGGCCGAAGCGCTGCTGCGGGTGCCCGATGCCGAAACGATCGACGATCTGATCGCCGACAAGATCGCCCCCGGCGACTGGAGCCGTCATCTCGGTGCGTCGAGTTCAACGCTCGTCAATGCCTCGACCTGGGCGCTGCTGCTGACCGGCCGGGTCGTCGAGGAGGGCGATGACGGCGGCCTGCCCGGCATCCTGCACGGGCTGGTGCGGCGGCTCGGCGAACCGGTGATCCGCACCGCCGTCAGCCAGGCGATGCGCGAACTCGGCGACCAGTTCGTGCTGGGCCGCACCATCGGCGAAGCGCTCGACCGGGCCGAGAAGCTCGAACGCGACGGCTATACCTATTCCTATGACATGCTCGGCGAGGCGGCGCGCACCCATGCCGACGCGACACGCTATTTCGCCGCCTATGCCGATGCCATTCACGCGCTGGGGCCCAAGGCGACATCGACCGAGATCGCCGCCAATCCAGGCATCTCGATCAAGCTGTCGGCGCTGGATCCGCGCTACGACTACGCCAACCGGAAACGGGTGCTGGACGAGCTGACCCCGCGCGTCGTCGAACTGGCGATGATGGCCAAGACAGCCGGCATCGGGTTCAATGTCGATGCCGAGGAGGCCGATCGGCTCGACCTGTCGCTCGACGTGATCGAGGCGGTGCTCGCCGATACGGCTCTTGCGGGCTGGGACGGTTTCGGCGTCGTGGTCCAGGCCTATGGCCAGCGGGCCTTGCCGGTGCTCGATCATGTCCATGCCCTGGCGGAACGCCATGACCGGCGGCTGATGGTGCGGCTCGTGAAGGGCGCCTATTGGGACACCGAGATCAAGCAGGCCCAGACGCTCGGGCTCGACGGCTTTCCGGTCTTCACCCGCAAGGCGAACACCGATCTCTGCTATATCGCCTGCGCGCGGCATCTTCTTCGCATGAGCGGGCGGCTCTATCCGCAATTCGCGACCCATAACGCCCATACGACGGCCGCGATCCTGCATATGGCGGAAACGCTGTCGGTCGCTCCGACGGCTTTCGAATTCCAGCGCCTGCACGGCATGGGCGAGACGCTGCACGATATCGTCAAGCGGCAGGCCGGCACGCGCTGCCGCATCTACGCGCCGGTCGGCGCGCATAGCGACCTTCTCGCCTATCTGGTGCGGCGGCTTCTGGAAAACGGCGCCAATTCGTCCTTCGTCAACCAGATCGTGGATGACGGCGTCGCGCCCGAAGACGTGGCGCGCGATCCTCTCGACCAGATCGCGGGCTTCGGCGATCTGATCGCCAATCCGGCCATCGCGCGCCCGGCCGCGATCTTCGGCCCCGACCGGGCGAATGCGCGCGGCTGGGACCTGACCGACCCGGTGACCGTCGCCGAGCTCAAGGCCGCGCGGGACGGTTTCGCCGGGACGCAATGGACGGCCGCGCCCACCGCGCAGGATGATGGCGGAGCCAACGAGGCGACCGCGACCGAGCGCTGGACCGTTATCAATCCGGCCGAACCGTCCGATATCGTCGGCCATGTCACGCCGGCGCGCCCGGCCGATGTCGACCAGGCGGTGGCGCGCGCAGAAAGAGCCTTTCCGGACTGGTCGGCGCGGCCCGTCGCGGACCGGGCGCGGCTGGTCGAGGGCATCGCCGATCTCTACGAGGCCCATGCCGCCGAACTGATGGCGCTGGCGACCCGGGAAGCCGGCAAGACCTGGCTCGACGGCGTGGCGGAACTGCGCGAAGCGGTCGATTTCTGCCGCTATTATGCCAATGAAGCGCGCCGCCAAGCGGCCGAGGGTCACGCCGGGGCGGAAGCGGGGGACCATGTTCGGGGCCGGGGGCCGTTCGCCTGCATCTCGCCGTGGAACTTCCCGCTGGCGATCTTCACCGGCCAGGTGACGGCCGCGCTGGCCGCTGGCAATACGGTGCTCGCCAAACCCGCCGAACAGACCTGCCTGATGGCGGCGCGCGCCGTCGCGCTGATGCATGAAGCGGGCGTGCCCGACGATGTGGTCCAGCTCCTGCCCGGCGACGGGCCGAGCGTCGGGGCGGTGCTGACATCGGATCCGCGCATCGCCGGCGTCTGCTTCACCGGGTCGACCGAGACCGCGCAGACCATCCATCGCGCCATGGCCGATCATCTCGCTCCCGATGCGCCGCTGATCGCCGAGACCGGCGGGCTCAACGCGATGATCGTCGATTCGACCGCGCTGCCCGAACAGGCGGTGCGCGACATCCTCGCCTCCGCCTTCCAGAGCGCCGGCCAGCGCTGTTCGGCCTTGCGGCTCCTCTATGTGCAAGAAGAGGTGGAAGACCGGCTGACCGAGATGCTGACAGGCGCGATGGACTGTCTCGCGGTCGGCGATCCCGGCCATCTGTCGACCGATGTCGGCCCCGTCATCGACGACGGCGCCCGGGCCGAGATCGCCGCCTATTGCGCGGGCCTCGAAGCCCGGGGGCAGTTGATCCACAAGCTCGAGGCGCCGGAGACCGGCCATTTCGTGGCACCCGCCCTGTTCAAGGTGCAGAGCATCGCCGCGCTCGACCGCGAGATCTTCGGGCCGGTCCTGCATCTCGCCACCTTCAAGGCCGAGCATCTCGATCAGACGGTCGATGCCATCAACGCGCGCGGCTACGGACTGACACTCGGCATGCATTCGCGCGTCGACCGGCGGATCGAACAGGTCGTGTCACGGGCGCATGTCGGCAATATCTATATCAACCGCAACCAGATCGGCGCCGTCGTCGGCTCGCAACCCTTCGGCGGCGAAGGCCTGTCCGGCACCGGCCCCAAGGCCGGCGGACCGCACTATCTGGCACGTTTCCTGGCCGAGCCGACAGCACAACGAACCGCCGAGGCGGGGGCATCCCAGGGCCTGTCCGGCGAGCCGGCAAGCGCGAAAGCGCTCGGCAATGTCATCGAAACCGTGCGCGGCGTGCTGGCCGGCTTCGGCCCCAACGACCGGCCGCGCGACCACATCCCCGCCTTCCTGAAACGTTTGCCCGAGGCCGAGGCAACCCGCCTGTCGGATGCGCTCGACGGCTGGCCCGGCATCGGTCTGACGACGGCGGACCTGCCCGGGCCGACCGGCGAGAGCAACCGGCTCGGCCTTCATCCGCGCGGCGTTTTCCTGTGTCTCGGGCGCCTGGCGCCGGACGGGCTGGCCGAAGATGGCGTGGTAACGGCCATCGCCCAGGCCTTGCGGGCGGCGGCGCTCGGCAATGCGGCCGTCATAGCGGCACCGAGCGCGGGCGACATGGCGGCCGATTTCCGCGCCGCCGGCCTGCCCGTCGCCTGTCTCGACAAGACGGTGCCGGCGGCCTTGGTCAGCGGCGTCGAGGATATCGCCGGCATCTGCGCGGCAGGGCCTCCCGAAGCCCTGCGCCCGCTGCGCCGGGCGCTTGCCATGCGTGGCGGGCCCATTCTGCCGCTGGTCGTCGGCGGCATGACGGGCGGCGGCACGCCGGAGCGCTTCCTGCATGAACGCGTGGTGTCGATTGATACCACGGCGGCCGGTGGCAATGCCTCGCTTCTGGCGTCGGCGGGCTGAATGGAAGCCCTTCATGCTTCGGACCCGTCGATCCTGATAGGGAAAGATCTAGCAGGCTGTTGAAAAGGCGCCCGACCCTTCGAGACGGCCCTAAGGGCCTCCTCGGGGTGAGGGCCAAGCCTTTGAATGCTCTTCATCCTGAGGGCGAGCGTCTCGAAGGATGGGCGACGGTCGCAAGGCCATTCTCACCACGACCTCGCGCGATTCCGGCGCAAGCGGAACCGGTTGCGTGGCAGGATTCTCGTAAAATCAACGGGTTAGAGCACATCCAGTGAAGCGACGTTCACCGGATGTGCTCTGGCTCTTCCCGTCAGCTCGTGCCGCCGAGGCATTCGACGATCGCCTCGGCATTGGCGCGCATCATGTCGCCATAGAGGTTCGGCCCGTTCTCGATCGCGGCCCCGAGCGGATCGAGCTCGGCGGTCGACGCATCCGTTCCCTCGATGATGGTCGTCACGATACGCGGCTGGAACTGGGGTTCGGAAAAGACGCAGACCGCGCCACGGTCCGCGATCGTGTCGCGCAGCTCGCGCACCCGGGCCGCGCCCGGCGGAACTTCCGGATTGACGGTGATCGAGCCCGCCCCGTTCAGGTCGAAGCGTGCTTCGAGATAGTGATAGGCGTCGTGGAAGACGATGAAGGGTTCGTCGCGCACCGAGGCGAACATGTTGTCGAGCTCGCTCTTCAGCGCGTCGAGATCTTGCGTCATGCGCGCGCCATTGTCGGCATAGCGATCGGCATTGTCGGGATCGGCCGCCGACAGCGTTTCGACGATGGTGCCGACCATGACCTTGGCGTTCTCCGGATCCATCCAGATATGCACGTCGAACTCCGACGCGCCATGAGCGTGGCCGGCATGCTCATCGTGACCGGCCTCGGCGTGCTCTTCATGGCCATGGTCGTCATGACCGTGCTCATCGTGACCATGCTCGGCTTCGGCATGCTCTTCATGACCATGGTCGTCGTGATCATGCGACGCGTGATCGTGGCTGGCATGATCGTCATGGCCGTGGTCATCATGACCATCTTCGGCGTCGGCATGCTCCTCATGCCCGTGGTCATCATGCCCATGCCCGTGATCATGGTCATGCGCGTCCCAGACGCCGCCTTCGCGCGCCTCACGCAAGGTGAGCCCGTCGGTCGTGGCCAGTTCGACGATCGTCGCCTGGTTCGCGATCTCGGGCAGCGCGTCGACGAGAAAGGCTTCGAGACCCGGCCCGACCCAGAACACGACATCGGCGTTTTCGAGATTGCGGGCGTCCGATGGCCGCAGCGCATAATCGTGCGGCGATGCCGCACCGTCGACCAGAAGGATCGGCGTGTCGACGCCCTCCATGACGCCGGCGACCAGCGAATGGATCGGCTTGATGGTCGCGACGACGCCACCGTCCGCCGCCTGTCCGCCCGTCGGCGCGACCGTCATCAGCGCGAGCGCCGAGATGCCGGCCATGAGAGCCGTGCGTCGTGAACCAATCATGATATGTCTCCCGAAATTGAGGATCCTGTGCCGCGCCGCCGGGCGCCGCGATCGACCATTGACGGGATGATCCCGATGGGCGGAACGATCACGGAGAAACGGCTTTCCAACAGATCGCGGCAATGCCAAAACCGAACCGGACGGGCCGGCTTAACGAGAACGGGCCGCTGCTTGCGCGACCATGCGGTCGCGAGTATGTTATATTATAACAACGCGATCAAGAGCCCAGCCGGCGCCCATCGACCGGGCTTTTGACCCGCGCATGCAAGGGCTGTTCGGGGATGGCATGCGCGCCCATGTTCCCTTGGTCGTGCCCCATTCGCCCGTGCTACGTTCGCCCTCTATAAAGCCGCCGTGACACATTCGCCCATGACGCTCCTGCCCCTCTCCCGCTCGTCCGACGGCGCATCCGACGCCGCCACCGTCGCCCAGGAAGCGGCCAAGCCCGCCCCGCTGGTCGAGGCGCGCGGCATCGGGGTCCATCGCGACGGACGCTGGATCGTCCGCGATGTCGATGTCGCGATACGCCCCGGCGAGATCGTCACGGTGATCGGACCGAACGGGTCGGGGAAATCGACGATGGCCAAGGTCCTGCTCGGCCTGATGCGGCCCGATACGGGTGACGTGGCGCGCCGCGCCCGGCTCAGCATCGGCTATGTCCCGCAGCGGCTCGCGATCGACCAGACCATGCCGCTGACGCTGCGTCGCTTCCTGCGGCTGACGGGCCGGCACGGAGCGGCGCGCGAAGACGCGGCGCTCGATGCCGTCGGCATCCGCCATCTGGCGACGGCGCGCCTGCAGGAGCTGTCGGGCGGCGAATTCCAGCGCGCCCTGCTCGCCCGCGCCATCATCGGCAAGCCCGACCTCCTGGTTCTCGACGAACCGGTCCAGGGGGTCGATTTCAACGGCGAGATCGCGCTCTACAATCTGATCGGCGACCTCAGGGACCGGCTCGGCTGCGGCATCCTTCTGATCTCGCACGATCTGCACATCGTCATGGCGCGGACCGATACGGTGATCTGCCTCAACGGCCATGTCTGTTGTCACGGCAGCCCGGACACGGTCGCCGGCAGCCCGGAATATTTCCAGCTCTTCGGCCCGCGCGCCGCCGAGGCGATCGCGGTCTACCGCCACCGGCACGACCATGCGCACGCCGCCGACGGCTCGGTCATTCCGCTCGGCACGGCCCAGGCCGATGTCGGTCAGGGGCACGACGGCTGCGGGCACGATCACGACAACCGGGAACGGGCGCGCGATGCTGGATGACTTCTTCACCCGCGCGCTCGTGGCCGGCATCGGCGTGGCGCTGGTCGCGGGCCCGCTCGGCTGTTTCATCGTCTGGCGGCGCATGGCCTATTTCGGCGACACCATCGCCCATTCGGCGCTGCTCGGCGTGGCCATCGCCTTCTTGCTCGACATCAATCTCATTCTCGGCGTGTTCGTGACCGCGACGCTGGTGGCGCTGGCGCTCGTCCTGTTGCAGCGCCAGCAAAGGCTGTCGGCGGATGCTATCCTCGGCATCCTGGCCCATTCGACGCTCGCCATCGGGCTTGTCATCGTCGCCTTTCTGAGCCAGCTACGCGTCGATCTAATCGGTTTTTTGTTCGGCGACATCCTGGCCGTGTCGCGCGGCGACATTGCCGCGGTGTGGATCGGCGGCGGATTGGTCCTGGCCGCGCTGGCGCTGATCTGGCGGCCGCTTCTCGCCGGCACGGTGAGCCAGGACATCGCCGAGGCGGAAGGCCTGCGGCCGGACCGCGCGAAGCTGATCTTCATGGTCATGCTGGCCGCCATCATCGCCATCGCCATGAAGATCGTCGGCATCCTGCTGATTACCTCGCTGTTGATCATTCCCGCTGCCGCCGCCCGCCGCATCGCCGTGACGCCCGAGACGATGGCCGTCGCGGCGAGCCTGCTCGGTGCCTGCGCCGTGGTCATCGGGCTCTACGGCTCGCTGCAGTTCGACACGCCGTCCGGCCCCTCGATCGTGGTCGCGGCGCTGATGATCTTCCTTGTGAGCCTGTTGCCGGTGCCGTTCCGGCCGAAGCCCGAACCGGTGGAGCGCGACCACCATGGCTGACGATCTGTCCCGCAATCAGCGGATCGTTCTCGACGCGCTGACCGCCGCGTCGCGCCCCAAGACGGCCTATGCGCTGCTCGACGACGTGCGCGCCAAGGGCATCAAGGCGCCGCCGCAGGTCTATCGCGCGCTCGACAAGCTGATCGATCTCGGCCTCGCCCATCGCATCGAAAGCCTGAACGCCTTCGTCGCCTGCTGCCGAGGACATCACGACTGCGGCGGAACGGTCGTCTTCATGCTGTGCGACCTCTGCGGCGCGGTCGACGAGTTTTCCGACAAGGACATGTCGGAGCGCATCGGCCGGCTCTGCGCGGAGCGCGATTTCCTGCCGACCAAGCAGACGCTGGAGATCCATGGCCGCTGCGCGGCCTGCGTCTAGCAGGCCGCTGAAAAGACCTCGCGCCCGTCGCCGATCCTTCGAGACGCTCGCCCTCAGGATGAGGAGTATCGAACGCTTGGCCCCCGCCCCGAGGAGACCCGCAGGGCGGTCTCGAAGGGTCAGGCTCCCTTTCTAACAGCCTGCTCGATCGGATCAGGTCTTGTCGAAAAGTCCGCGCAGGCGATCGACCGCGATTTGCAGGACCGACAGGGTCGCGAACACCGCGAGAAGGTTGATCAGCAACCGGAACTCGTTGAGAAAGGTGCCGCGCACCAGCTGGCCGACATTGTCCCAGACGAGCCAGGCGATGGCGGCGAAGACCAGCGTGATGACGGCCGTCGTCGCATGCTCCCGCGGGCTCGGCATCAATTCACCTCGAGCGTCGAGAAATCGGCCTTGAAGACCAGGAGGTCGTCGCGCCGTTCGACCTCGCCGTCGAGCGTCACGTCGAGCGCGACATAGTCATAGATGAGATCGGGCGGCGCATTGCCGTCCGCATCGGCGAGCAGGAAGAAATCCTCGCCGTCGATCCCGCCCGAGGCCACGAAGACGGCCGGCGCGCCGCCGATCAGGCAGAGATTGGCGCAAGCCTTGTGCGACAGCCCGCGACCGGGCCGCATGGCGCCCTGATTGCACTTGCCGTCGCAGATCTCGCCGGTCAGCCGCCAGCGCCCGAGCGGTTCGGCTGGTGCGGGCGTATAGGCCAGAAGCGCCGGGTCGGGATCATCGCTTTCCGCGAGCGGCACGATGGCGCGGCCAACCTGGATCATGTCGATCGTGCCGCGCTTCAGGACGATGCCGCCCAGCGTCACCACCTGGCCGTCGAGCGGTTCGGACTGGGCGATGACGCCGCGCTTGCCCTGTCCGGCCAGCAGGATGGCGCGTGGCTCGGGATGGTCGGCATCGGCGGGCACGCGCATCACAGGAAACGGCCGGGTTTCGAGAACGCCGGTCACTTCCTGCCGCCCCATGGCCCAGTCGAAATGGCCGTCGCCGGGATCGTTGACCGTCGAGCCGATGGCCAGCGCCAGCCCTGACAGGCCGCCGACGAGGACCGCCGCGACGGCGGCCAGGAACCAGGCGAGAGCGGCCGGCAGCCTGTTGATGTAGCCGACGAAGAACGGCACTTCCGGCGGGGTGCTGCGCTGCGGCGTCATGCGCTGTCCTCCAGGGTCGGACGGTCGGGAATGACCACCGGCTCGACGAAGGTGCCCGGCGGATTGGGGCGGGGGTCGACCAGGATGCGGCTACCGTCGAGCTTCAGCGCATAGGTGGCGATCTTCTCGGTGAAGGGCGCCGGCGCGCGCCCCGTCGCCGGGTCGTATTGAAAGCCGTGCCAGGGACAGGTCACGCAGCCGCCCATGATGCGACCCTCGCCGAGCGGGCCGTTCTGATGGGCGCAGACATTGGTGATGGCCGACAGCTTGCCGTCATAGCGGAAGACCGCGATGCGCTCGCCATCGGGCGGCACGACAACAAGCGCGCGCTTGTCGCGGGTCTCGGCGAGATCACCGGCGACGATCCACGGCGTATCGCCCTCCGAAAGATCGTCCGCGACCGGCGCGGCGGCCCGGTCGGCGGCGTGTTCGCGGCGGGCCGCCAGGACATGCAGCGTCACCACCGCCAGCACGCTGGCCGCGACGATCATCGGGAAGGTCGGATTGTCGACGTCCTGAAGATAGCCGAGCCCGACATGCAGGACGACGCAGAGATAGGCGACATAGACGCTCATATGCAGCGTCTTCCACACGGGCGGCGTCAGGAAATTGAGCCAGAAGTCATGGCTCGTCGTGGCCAGGACGAGCAGCAGGAACAAAGCTGCGATGCCGAAGACCTCGAACGGAAAGCCGAGGATCTGGCCATAGCTCGTATTGGACGCCAGAAGCGCCACATAGGGGTCGATCGGGCTGAAGGCGAAATACCAGCCGAGCACGTAGCTCGCATGGACCGTGGCGACGCCGGCGGTCAGGACGCCGAAATGGCGGCGGTTATAGAGAAGCGGCAGGAAGCGGCGGTCGAGCCGGCACAAGGGCCCGATGCACAGGATCACCGTCAGCATGAGGAAGGCGCAGGAGCCGAAGGCCTGCATTCTGAGCGTCGCCCCGTCGATCGGGCGGGTGACGTCCTGAAAGCCCGGCGCGATCCGGAGATAGACCCAGACATAGAGCCCGACCAGAACGAGCAGGACCAGATCGTAGAGGATCTTGTTGCGGTTCCAGATGACCGGGACCTGCTGGACGCTCATCGATCACCTCCCTGCCCGTCCCCATCTCGCGCGGCATTGCCGGCGCCCACGGGCACGGCCGGTTCCAGCAGGACGGCGGGTCGGTCGAGAGGGGCCGTCTGGCGCAGCGTCATGAGGCCGAGCAGCACGAGCGGCAGCACCAGCATGAGCACCGTCCAGATCCGCCCATGAGCGCGCCGCCAGCCGCGTCGCATCAGTCGTCCCCCGGCTCGGGACCGGCCCGTTCGAGCGCGATCCAGCGCCATAGAACCAATGGCCAGAGCAGCACGATTCCGGGCAGGACCAGCGGCCGGAACGCATAGGCACCGCGCGCCGATGGCTCCACCCGGTCGACCCCGAACAGCAGGAACATCGCGGCGACGGCCAGGCCGATATAGCCATAGAATTTGACGGCCTCGATGAGCGTCGTGGCGATGTCCATGGTCGTCCGTGCCCCCGCACGCTGCTCGTGCCCCGCACGTTGCGGTAGGGATTGATAGCACGGCCTGCCCGGCGCGGCACATGCGCTTGGGCACAGCACAATGAGAATTGCGTGAACGCCGCCTCACCGGCAGACTCGCGCCCCACACCAATGGCGGACCCTCACGTGACCAAGATTACCCAGATCGCGCTGTTCAAGACCGAGATTCCGATTTCCGGCCTGCCCTACAGGCTCTCCGGCGGGCGCAGCTATGACGCGCTCGACAGCACGCTGGTGCGTGTCGATACGGCCGACGGCATATCCGGATGGGGTGAGATCTGCCCCTGGGGGCGGAACTATCTGCCGGAATTCGCCGAGGGCGCGCGGGCGGGCCTCGGCGTGCTGGCGCCGGCGCTGATCGGGGTGGAGGCCACAAATCCCGCCCAGGTGACGTGCGCCATGGACCGCTGCCTGACCGGCCATCCCTATGCCAAGGCGGCCATCGACATGGCCTGCTGGGATATCTTCGGCAAAGCGAGCGACCAGCCGGTCCACGCGCTTCTCGGCGGCCGGCAGGCGGAGGCGATCCCGCTTCTGTCGTCGCTCTATAACGGCACGCCCCAGGAGATGCTGGAGCGCATCGCGCTGGCCCGCGCCGACGGCATCCAATGCTTCTCGGCCAAGGCGAGCGGCGACATCGCGGCCGACATCGCGGTCTTCGACGCGATCGCCGATGCGCGCGCGCCCGACGACACGGTGATCGTCGACGCCAATGGCGGCTGGAGCGTCCCGACCGCCCTTCAGATCCTGCAGCGGCTCGACGGGCGCGGGCTGCTGGTCGAACAGCCCTGCGCCACGCTCGCCGAATGCCTGCGCGTCAGGCGCAGGATCACCGCCCCCTTCATCCTCGACGAAAGCGCGATCGGACCCGACGATCTGATGACCATCCTGCGGGAGGACGCCGCCGATGCGCTGCACATCAAGATCAGCCGGGTCGGCGGCATCAGCCGGGCCCGCATGATCCGGGATTTCTGCGCCATCGCCGGCATATCGACCTTCTGGGAAGCGTCCGGCGGCAGCGCGCTCGCAGATGCGGCTGCCGCCCATGTCGCGACCGCGTCACCAGCGGGAACGCCGCACAAGTTCTGGAGCTGCCAGGAATTCCACAAGACGCGCTTCACGACCGGCGGACCCGACATCGCCGGCGGCCTGATGCGGATCTCGGACAAGCCAGGCCTTGGCGTCGAGATCGACGGCGCGGCCCTCAGCCCGATCGGCGAAATCCGGGCCTAGGGTATCGCGGAGCCGTCCTGAATCGGCTTGCCGAAAACCGCCCGCCCGGGCAGGAAGGGCGCTTGAGCCCCGCGACAACCACGAGATGGAGCCGAACATGTCCCAACCGCGCTGGTCGATCGATTCCGAATATGGCCGCCTGACCGACGTCCTTCTGTCGCGGCCGGACAATTATCAGTGGATCCCGACCAATTCGATCGCCGAACGCACGCTCGGCGACGGCGTCCATCTCGACCGGCAGCGGCTCCAGGCGCAGTATCGCGAACTCGAGGACGCGCTTCAGGGCGCGGGCGTCGCACTGCACTATACCGAGACCGAGCCCAACCTGCCCTATCAGGTCTATACCCGCGATTCGAGCCAGGTCACCCCATGGGGGCCGGTGCTGACCCAGCTCTACCGGCCGCAGCGACGCGGCGAATATGCCTCGATCCTGAAATTCTACGACGGCCTCGACGGGCTGTGGAATCTGTCGACGCAAGGCACGATCGAGGGCGGCGACATCCACATCATCCGCCCCGGCCTCTGCGTCATCGGCCATTCCGGCGAGCGTACGAGCCGCGCCGGCGCCGAACAGTTCGCCGGCTGGCTGCGCGCCGAAGGCTGGGAGGTGCGGCTCGAAGCCTTCGACGACTATTTCCTGCATTTCGACCTTCTGTTCTCGGCCGTCGCCGACGGGCTGGCGCTGACCTGCGACACCGTGCTCGACAAGGGCTTTCTCGACTGGCTCGACGGCCATGGCATCCGGCGCATCGATGTCGGCTACAAGGACGCCGTGCATCATATGGGCTGCAACGTGCTGGCGCTCGGCGACGACCGCATCGTCTCGCCGAGCCATTCCGGTGATCTCAACGCCCGGCTGCGCGCCGAAGGCTTCGAGGTGATCGACCCGGATCTCGAACTCTTCGCGCTCGGCGGCGGCTCGGTCCATTGCATGACCATGCCGCTGAAGCGCCAGAGCCTCGCCCGCTAGCCGGGCGCCACGAAGACCCGGACCCGCGAGGACAGAGCGCCATGAAGATCCGCGATCTCGACACCTTCGTCGTCGCCAATCCGCCGCCGTCGGAGGGCGGGCGCTATTTCATCTTCCTGAAGCTGACGACCGATACCGGCATTTCCGGCATCGGCGAAGTCTATGCGGCGACCTTCGGCCCGCACACCATCGCGCGGATGATCGAGGACACGGTCGGCCGGTATGTCCTCGGCATGGATCCGTTCCAGATCGAGACCCTGTGGCGGCGCGTTCATGGCAGCGGCTTCACGCTGAGGCCCGACCTGTCGCTCGGCGCGGTATTGTCCGGCATCGAGATGGCGCTGTGGGACATCATCGGCAAGGCGGTCGACAAGCCCGTCCATGCCCTGCTCGGCGGACGGGTGCATGACCGGCTCCGAACCTACACCTATCTCTATCCCGACGAGGCGGACGCCCATGACGTCTCGGCCAAGGTCTATACCGACCCGGATGTCGCCGCCGAGTTGGCCGCGCGCTATGCCGCGCGCGGGTTCACGGGGCTGAAGCTCGATCCGGTCGGCGGCTATTCCGCCTTCGACCCGCGCCAGCCGAGCCTTGAGCGCATGGCGCTGTCGGAACGTTTCTGCGCCGGGATCCGCGAGGCCGTCGGCACCTCGGCGGATATCCTGTTCGGCACCCATGGTCAGTTCACGGCATCCGGCGCGATCCGGCTGGCGCGCCGTCTCGAAGCCTATGATCCGCTATGGTTCGAGGAACCGGTGCCGCCGGAAATGCCGGAGGAAATGGCGCTGGTCGCCCGCCAGACCGCGATCCCCATCGCGACCGGCGAAAGGCTGACCACGAAATACGAGTTCGCGCGGGTCCTCGAAACCCGCGCCGCCTCGATCCTGCAACTCAATCTCGGCCGCTGCGGCGGGCTTCTCGAGGCCAAGAAAATCGCCGGCATGGCCGAGGCCCACTACGCCCAGATCGCACCGCATCTCTATTGCGGCCCGGTGGTCGGCGCGGCGAATATCCAGCTCGCGGCGGCGAGCCCGAACTTTCTGATCCTGGAATCGATCCGCGACTGGGGCGGCTTCCACGCCGAAATCCTCAAGACCCCGATCGCCTGGGAGGACGGCTATGTCATCCCGCCGGACGCGCCGGGTCTCGGCGTGGAGCTCGACGAAACGGTGGCGCGCGCCAACCCTTACGAGGACGCGCCGCTACATCTCGAAATGGCCGACCATCCGCTCGGCTGACAGGCCGAACGGCTACACGGCGGGCCGCGCTCACGGATAGGCGACCGGGCTGCGGAAATCGGGCCGCGCCATCCATGTCCAGTAATCGTCGCGGATCGCCGTCGTCACCGGCCCCGGCGCGCCGTTCGAGAACACCCGCTCGTCGAGCGCTGTGACGGGCATCGGCCCGCCCCCGGTGGTGGTCACGAAGATCTCGTCGGCCTCCAGCGCCTCGTCGAGCGGCAGCGTGCGTTCGTCGACCGCGAGCCCCCGCGCCCCGGCGATCTCCAGCGCCGTGCGCCGGGTGATGCCGTGCAGGCAATGACGGTCCGGCGTCACGATCCGGTCGCCGAACACCGCGAACAGGTTGAAACCGGGCCCCTCGGTCAGATTGCCGTCATGGTCGAGCAGGACGGTGCTGTCATAGCCGGCGTCCTTGGCCTCGAACAGGCAGGCGGTGAAATCGCCCCAATGGTAGTTCTTCACCCGCTGGTCGAGGCTCGTATCGGGAATCCGGCGCTTCGTCTTGCCGACCCACAGCCTGGCCCCGCGCGCCGAGATCTCGGGCGCGAAGACATAGACGTAGGGAACGCACCAGGCATAGACGTGATTGGCGCAGTCGCGCGGATCGCGCGTGCCGGGGATGAGCGGCACGCCACGCATCGCCACCATCGCCACATAGGCGGCCCGCAGGCCACTGGCCGCCACCATGTCGTGCAGCGCCAGGCGGAGCGTCGCGCGGTCGACACCATGATCGAGCCGCAGCGCGGCACAGGACGCCTCGAAACGGTCGAGATAATCATCGAGCCGGAAGAAGGCGCCATCCCATACCGGCGCCACGTCATAGGTCGTGTCCGAATGGGTCACCCCCCAATCGGTGACCGGCACCCTGGCGTCCTCGATGGGGATGATCTCGCCTCCCATCCAGGCCATGCCCCTGCCCGCCTCGCTCATCTTCGCGCCTCCCGCGCCACGCATCACCACATCCTGTCCGCCATGTGGTCCATGCCGGGCGGTGTGCGTCAAGCCTCATGTCGGGTTCGGGCAGATCGGCGGCGGCAGGCCGCATGACAGGGTCGGGCGCAGGCGCTACGGTCGGCGATCAGTCACAACTATGCCGTTCCGCGAGCGAGCCGGAACGGATCAGGCGGAGAACCAGACAGCATGACCGAAAAAGTGGCCGAAACAGCCGACGCCATCGTCATCGGAGCCGGCGTCATCGGCGCGGCGACGGCCTATGAACTGACCAAGCTCGGCTACAAGACCGTGAGCCTCGACCGCAACCAGCTCGCCGGCCACGGCTCGACCTCGGGCTCCTGCGCCATCATCCGCGTGCATTATTCGACGCTCGACGGCACGGCCCTCGCCTATGAGGGCTATTTCTACTGGCGCGACTGGGCCGACTATCTCGAAGCCGGCGCCGGCGACACGCTGGCGACCTTCCGCGAGACCGGCTGCCTCGTCATGAAGACCGAGCAGAACGGCCAGCTCGCCAAGCATCTCGACAATTCGCGCGAACTCGGCATTCCCTTCGAGGAATGGGATTCCGAAACGATCACCGCGCGCTTGCCGGGCTATGATCTCGACAGCTTCTATCCGCCGAAGCGCATGAGCGATGACGGCTTCGGCAGCCCGACGGGCGGGCATCTCAGAGGCGGCGTGTTCTGGCCCACCGCGGGCTATGTCACCGACCCGGCGCTGTCGGCCCAGAACATCGCCCAGGCCGCCGAGCGCAAGGGCGCGCGCTTCCGCTACGGCGCGACCGTCAGCGAGATCCTGTCCGAGGGGGGCAAGGTGACCGGCGTGCGCCTGGCCGATGGCGGCGAGGTGCATGCGCCGGTCGTCGTCAATGTCGGCGGGCCGGCCTCGGCGCGGATCAACGAGATGGCCGGCGTGACCGGCGACATGACCATCACCACCCGCGCGCTGCGCCAGGAAGTGGTGCATGTGCCGGCGCCGGAGACGATGGATTTCGACAAGATCGGCATCGTGGTTTCGGATTCGGACATCGCCTGTTACATCCGCCCCGAACACGGCAACAACATTCTCGTCGGCAGCGAGGATCCGCCCTGCGACGACCATGTCTGGGTCGCCGACGACACCGATTACGACCGCAACTTCACCGATCAGTGGACCACCCAGGCGATGCGCTTCGCCCAGCGCCTGCCATCGCTGGGCATTCCGAGCCGGATGCGCGGCGTCGTCGATCTCTATGACGTGACCGAGGACTGGATTCCGATCTACGACAAATCGTCGCTCGGCGGCTTCTACATGGCCTGCGGCTCAAGCGGGAACCAGTACAAGAACGCACCGATCGCCGGCAAGATGATGGCCGCGCTGATCGACTATTGCGAGGCCGGCAACGATCACGACGTCAAGCCGCTGACCTTCACGCTGCCCTATCTGAACCGCACGACCGATGTCGGCTTCTATTCGCGCAAGCGCGAGATCAATCAGGAATCGAGCTTTTCCGTTCTGGGGTGAGTGGTGCAGGGCTGATGTCTGCTCAGAGCCAACCTAGTCCTTAGTCAGGTTGCAGCGAAGGTCCGGTTTCGCGATTTGCGGGGTTGATCGGCTTTAGCGTAGGCTTACCTACTCGCTTACGATTATCACCGCATGGCTGGTGCAACGCATCTCTTGTCGAGGGTCAGGGCCAGGGACTCTTGAGGAGATGTCCTTGTGACTTCCGAAACCATCGAAAGCATCGACCCCTCTTCGAGATCGAACCTGTGGGCCGAGGCAGAGGCCCTGACCGCACTCGGCTTCCCAATCGTCATTTCCCTAGCAGCCGCGACCCTCATAGGTGTCGTGGACACGATCATGATCGCGCCACTCGGGACCGTGCCGCTTGCGGCTGCTTCGATCACCGCGTCCGTCATCCTCATCTTCTACTCGGCGCTATATGGCTTCGTTTCGGTGATCGGAGTGCGGATAGCGGAGGCGCGCGGACGCGGCAGCTCATCAACCTTGTCCGATGCGACTTGGACTGGCCTTATCGTAGCGACGGTGACCGGCGTCATAGGGGCGGGGCTGATGCTCGCAGCGAGGCCTGCTCTCGGCCTGATCGGCCAACCGGAGGAGGTCACAGTCGTCATCGGCGGTTACTGGACCGCGATGAGTCTACTGTTGATTCCCTACACGATGTTCTACGCGCTCAAGGCGCTGTTCGATGCGATAGACCGTCCGTGGCTTGGAGTGGGGTTGGCGCTCGTCGCCGTCGTGGTGAACGTGCCCGCGAACCTCGTCTTGATCCATGGCATCGGCGGCTGGCCTGGACTGGGTTTGCTCGGAGCCGGTGTCGCTAGTCTTCTGTCTCAAACGGTGTCTTTGATCCTTGCGTGGGTGATCTGGAAGCGCGCCAAGTCGACATCTGAAGCAAGACAACCTAAGCAGCGCACCCGCAAAGAACTGTGCGTTCAGATCAAGGAAGGGTCTGCTATCGCCATCGGCTATGTCGGCGAAGGCGGTGCCTATGCCGTTGCCGGCCTGATGATGGGCTGGTTCGGAGCGGTGGCGCTTGCCGCCCACCAGATCGTCGCATCGATCGGCGGGGTCCTCTACATGGTCCCTCTCGGCATATCCATCGCCGTCTCGATCCGGATTGGCCAGGCCATTGGGGCGGAGGAACGGTCGCGCCTCGTCCCCATCGGCAAGGCAGCGCTGCTCGTGATCGTCATGTGGATGACCTTGGTGATGATCGGGATCGTCTTGGGCGCTCGTGGAATAGCCAACCTGCTGTCCGACGATCCTGAGGTGGTTACGCTCGCGGCGAGCATGTTTCTGATCGTGGCCGCGATGCAGATCGCCGACGGTGTGCAAGGCACGATGCTCGGTGCTGCGCGCGGAATGACGGACAACCGGGTCCCGGTCGCAGTTACCCTAGTCTGCTACTGGATCGTGGCTTTGCCGCTCGGCTACGTCTTGGGCTTCGTCGCCGATCTGGGGCCGAACGGTGTATGGATCGGATACGGCTCCGGTTTGGCAATTGCGGCTGTCGCTCTGACGAGACGATACTTCCTGATGGCGCGCTGACCTTCCAAAGGGAAGCGGACCTCCGTGATAGGCCCGCTTCGTCCGCAAAGCGGACATTCTTAGCTGGTGTAAAGACGGCCCCCGCCGCGGCGCGCTCTGAACAGGTGGAATCTCTGACGAGGGCCGTGCGCGAGAGGGATCGGCACGTGATAGCTCCACTATGAGATCGTTCGATCCCGCCTGATGGCTGAACGGAGCGTGACCACTTTTTCTCGACCGCCGCCCAATCCTCCCTTGACCCTGTCGTCGGTCTGTCACAGTAGAGCTGCTTCGACGCGCATGCTGCAACGCAGCCATGCGCTCGTTCCGATGTTCCGGGCGCGTGCATGCTGAAGATCGACAATCTCATCATGGCCTTCGGGGGTCTGCGCGCGCTCGACGGCGCCACGCTTGAGATCGCCAAGGGGACGATCACCGGCCTGATCGGTCCCAATGGCGCGGGCAAGACCACGCTGTTCAACTGCATCGCCGGCGCGCTCAAGCCGACTTCGGGCCAGATTACGCTCGACGGCGAGAACCTGACCGGGCTGAAGACGCATGAGCTGTTTCATCGCGGCGTCGTGCGCACGTTCCAGATCCCGCATGAGTTCTCCAAGCTGACGGTCCTGGAAAACCTGATGGTGGTGCCGGCGGGCCAGCCGGGCGAACGGCTTCTGTCGAGCTGGCTGCAGCCGGGTGCCGTGCGTTCGAGCGAGGCCAGGGTGCGCGAGCGCGCCGAGGACGCGCTCGACTTCCTGTCGCTGACCCATGTGCGCGACGAACTCGCCGGCAATCTCTCCGGCGGCCAGAAGAAGCTTCTCGAACTCGGCCGCACCATGATGACCGAACCGCGCATCGTGCTGCTCGACGAGCCCGGCGCCGGCGTCAATCCAACGCTTCTCGGCAAGATCGCCGAGATGATCCGCCGGCTCAACGAGGAGCGCGGCTATACCTTCTGCGTCATCGAGCATGACATGGACCTGATCGCGCGGCTGACCGATCCGGTCATCGTGCTCGCCGAGGGCAGGGTGCTCGTCGAGGGGCCGTTTGATACCGTGCGCAAGGATCCGCGCGTGCTCGATGCCTATCTCGGCGGCGATGTCGCGGCCGACGGGGAAGCGGCCGAAGGAGAGGCGGCATGACGGCGGTTCTCGCGATTTCCGACCTCTATTGCGGCTATGGCGAGACCGAAATCCTGCATGGGGTGTCGCTGCGCGTGGATCCCGGCGAGGTGGTGGTGGTCATCGGCCCGAACGGCGCCGGCAAGTCGACCGCGATGAAGGCGGTGTTCGGTCTGTCGCGCGTCACCGCCGGGTCGATCACGCTGGCCGGCGACGACATCACCGGCCTGGCGCCCGACAAGGTGGTGCGCCGGGGCGTCTGCTACGTGCCGCAGACGGGCAATGTCTTCGTCAATCTGTCGGTCGAGGAAAATCTCGAAATGGGCGGCTATGTCCGCAGCGACGACATTCGCCCGCGCATCGAGGAAATGTATCAGCTGTTTCCGCCTCTGCGCGAAAAGCGCCGTCAGCCGGCGGGCACGCTGTCGGGCGGCCAGCGCCAGATGGTGGCGATGGCCAAGGCACTGATGCTCGACCCGAAGATCCTGCTGCTCGACGAGCCGACCGCCGGCCTGTCGCCGAAATATCGCGGCGAGATCTTCCGCGTCGTGCGCGACATCAACGCCGCCGGAACGCCGATCCTGATGGTCGAGCAGAACGCCAAACAGGCGCTCGGCGTGGCCGATCGCGGCTATATCCTGGTCGACGGCCAGAACCGGCTCGACGATACCGGCGCAAATCTCCTGGCCAATGACGAGGTCGCCGAGATGTTCCTCGGTGGCCATGCGAGCGCGGCGTAGATGGCGAACGCATGATCGAGTTCATCAACTTCCATCTCCTGCCCGGCATCGTGCTCGGCTCGATCTATGCGATCGGCGCGATCGGCGTATCGTTGACCTTCGGCATTCTGCGCTTCGCCAATTTCGCCCATGGCGCGACCATGACGCTGGGCGCCTATCTGACGCTGACCTTCGTCTGGTGGACCGGCTTTCATCCGCTCGCCGTCATGCCCGCGGCCATGGTGCTGACCGGTTTGCTGGCGATCGGCATGGACCGCGCCTTCTTCAAGCCGCTGCGCGCGAGCCATACCGTCATTCTGGTGATCGCCTCCTTCGGGCTGATGCTGATGCTGCGCTCGGCGATCCAGCTCATCTGGGGCGTTCAGGTCGAAACGCTGATCCCCGGCATCCAGCGCCCGGTCGTGTTCTTCGACGCGCTGAGGATCTCGCCGCGCCATCTGATGATCATCGGCGGCGCGATCGTCCTGATGGTCGCGGTGCACGCCCTGCTCGCCTATACCAAGACCGGCAAGGCGATGCGCGCGATGTCGGATTCGCCCGATCTGGCGCGCGTCACCGGCATCGACACCGAAGCGGTCATCCGCGCGACCTGGTTCATCGGCGCGGCCCTTGCCGCCGCCGCCGGTACCTTCCTCGCCATGGATACCCATGTCGAAACCCAGATGGGCTTCAAGATCCTGCTGCCGGTCTTCGCCGCCGCCATTCTGGGCGGCATCGGCCGGCCCTATGGCGCGATGGCCGGCGGGCTCGTCATCGGCATCGCCGAGGAAATCTCGACCTATGCCTGGTTCGGCACCGGCCCCCTGGTCCCGCCCGGCTACAAGACCGGCGTCGCCTTCGCCATCATGGTGGCGATCCTGATCTGGCGGCCGGCGGGCCTGTTCCGCGGCCGCGTGTTCTAGGCCCCGAGGAGAGACGTCATGGATCAGATGTACGGCATCTTCCTCTACGCCCTGTCGCTCCTGACCATGGGCGGGATCTATGCCATTCTGTGCCTCGGGCTGAACATCCAGTGGGGCTTCACGGGGCTGTTCAATGCCGGGATCGCCGGCTTCTTCGCCGTCGGCGGCTATATCGCCGCCATTCTGACCGCGCCTGAATCGCAGTTCCATCTCGGCGGCTATTCCTGGCCGATGCCGGCGGCCGCGCTGGTGGCCATGCTGGTCAGCGCCGGGCTCGGCTGGGCGGTGGCCACGACCTGTATCCGGCTCAGGGCCGACTATCTCGCCATCGCGACGCTCGGCATCGCGGAAATCTTCCGCCTGGTGTTGCGCAACGAGACCTGGGCGACGAATGGCGCGCGCGGCGTGTCGCAAGTCCCCAAGCCGCTCGAAACGCTGCCCGAACCGTGGAACCATATCGGCTTCACGGTCTTCGTGCTGGCCATCGTGCTGGTGCTTTATCTGCTGCTCGAACGCGCCCGCATCTCGCCCTGGGGCCGGGTGATGATGGCCATTCGCGACAATGAGGATTCGGCCCGCGCCGCCGGCAAGAATGTCGAGCGCTTCCGCATCCAGGCCTTCGTGCTCGGTTCCGCCATCATGGGGCTGGGTGGCGCGATGATGGCGCATTACCTGAAATTCGTCGATCCGCAGCTCTCCGAGCCGCTGACCGCGACCTTCCTGGTCTGGGTCATGCTGATCGTCGGCGGCAGCGGCAACAACAAGGGCGCGATCCTCGGCGCCATGCTGATGTGGACGATCTGGTCGGCCACCGAAATCCTGACGAGCTACCTGCCGGACGACTGGGCCATCCGCTCGGCCTATATCCGCATCTTCCTGATCGGACTTCTGTTGCAGATCGTATTGCAGCGCTATGCCGGCGGGATCCTGCCGGAACAGCGCAGCCTGCCCCCCAAGACCGCGCCGCCGCCGCGCCCTCCGGATGGGCACGCCGCCGCGCGACGATCCGGCGAGGCCTGACGCGGCAGGCCCTAGGTCATGGTGACCTGAAAAGGCAGAACACCGCGCCAGGCCGGAAACCGGTACAGATCACCACGAAAGACACCGGTCTTAACCCAATCATGACGTGGCGGCACCGGTTCCGATTGACGGTGATCCGGGCAAGTCCTTATGCTCCACAACCAGACTGGCAGCAGGTCAACCAATGCCGGAAACCGTGGTCCGCGGCCCCGCGAACCGTCGGGCAAACAGCACATCTCGAACCACACCTTTAGGGAGGGGTCATATGAACTCGTTTAAGATCATTCTCGCCGGCGCGTCGGCGCTCGCCCTGTCGACGGCGGCGGCGCATGCCGATTCCGTCAAGGTCGGCTCGGCCGGCGGCGTCACCGGCCCAATCGCCGAACTGATCGCCGTCGTGGTCGACGCGCGCAACCTGGCGGCCAGCCATGTCAACGAGCAGGGCGGCCTGTTCGGCGGCGACACCTATGAACTCGTGCTTGGCGACGCGGCCTGCAACCCGGCCGCCGGCGTCGACGCGGGCAACAAGCTCGTTAATGTCGACCAGGTCGTCGCCATCGTCGGCGCGAGCTGCTCGGGCGCGACCAATGCCATGGTGCAGTCGGTGACGATCCCGGCCGGCGTCGTGTCGCTGTCGGATTCGGCCACCGCGCCGTCGATCACCGATCTCGACGACAACGACCTCGTCTTCCGCGTCGCCCCGTCGGATGCCTATCAGGGCCGTTCGATGGCCGAATACGCCATCGCCCAGGGCATGGACACGGTCGCCGTCACCTATGCCAATGACGACTACAATACCGGCCTGGCCAATGTGTTCATGGAAGCCTTCCAGGAAATGGGCGGCACGATCACGGCCGAACAGATGCACGAGCCGAACAAGGCGTCCTACCGGTCGGAACTCGCCACCCTGTCGGGCGGCGGCGATGCCGATGCGCTGATCCTGTTCGCCTATTACGGCGGCAGCGGCATCACCATCATCCGCAACAGCCTGGAAAACGGCCTATTCGGCAAGTTCCTCGGCGCGGACGGCATGTTCGACAATGTGGTGATTGAACAGCTCGGCGCCGACAATGTCGCCGGCGTTCTCGAAGTGGCCCAGGCCGCTTCGGACCCGGAAGCCGAAGCCTTCCAGAAATTCGCCGAAGCCTTCGAGGCAACAGGCGCCAATGCGGAAGCGCCCTATGCCGCGCATGGCTATGACGCCGCCTTCCTGATGGCGCTGGCCATCGAAAAGGCCGGCTCCGCCGATCGCGGCGCCATTTCGGCGGCGCTGCGCGAGGTCGCCAACGCGCCGGGCACCGTCATCATGCCGGGCGAGTGGGAAAAGGCGAAAGCCGCGATCGCGAATGGCGAAGACATCAACTATCAGGGCGCGACGGGCGCGATCGAGTTCGACGAGAATGGCGACGTCGCCGGCATCTACTCGATCAACCGCATCACGCCGGAAGGCACCTGGGAGACGGAACTCCTGCGCGACTGATCAGTGCTTCGCGGGCAGCATCGCCCGCATGTGACACGGCCCCGTCCCGGCACGCCCGGGGCGGGGTTTTTCGTGGTCGGATCAGGTCAGTCCGTTCGGCACCGCACCGCGCAAAGACGGACCAGATTTGACATTCTCTCATATTCAAGAATAATTCTTGAATATGACCTCCCCCTTTCACGCAGATGATACCGTCAACGACGACACCCATGATCGTCGCCTCGCCGACCGGCTGAAACTCTTGCGTGTCGAGCGCGGTTGGTCGCTCGACGATCTCGCCGGGCGGAGCGGCGTCAGCCGGGCCACCCTGTCGCGTTTCGAAAAGGCCGAGGTCAGCCCGACGGCGGCGGCGCTCGGCAAGCTCTGCGCGGCCCATGGCCTGACCGTGTCGCGGCTCATGCTGTTGGTCGAGGACGAAGCCGCCCCGGTGATCCGGCGCGACGCGCAGCCCGTGTGGGTCGACCCGGAGACGGGCTTTCGCCGCCGCGTGGTGTCGCCGCCGGGCGGCCGGCTGGCCGGCGAGGCGATCGAAGGCATGCTGCCCGCCGGCACGCGACTGGCCTATGACGCGCCGCCACGCCCCGGCCTCGAACATCATCTCGTCATGCTCGACGGCCAGTTGACCGTGCGCCTCGACGACCGGGCGTATCCCCTCGAAACGGGCGACTGCCTGCGCTACCGCCTGTTCGGCCCGAGCCGGTTCGAGACCGGCCCCGACCATGGCGCGCGCTATCTCATCTTCCTGACTTGAGCTTCAGGATCCGGGCACGGAGAGCGGCATGGCAAATGGCAATATCGTCCTGTCGGAACTGACCGCCGACCGGTTTGCCGCGCGGACCGGAGATCTGACCAACCTGCTCGTGGCCTGCGTTCATGCCGGCGCCAACATCAATTTCGTCCTGCCATTCCCCGACAGCGCGGCGCGCGCCTTCTGGCGCGACCGGGTCATGCCGGCGATGGCCAAGGGGGACCTGCTTGTCTTCGTCGCCGAGGCGGAGGGCCGTCTCGCCGGGTCGGTGCAGCTCGTCATCGGCATGCCGCCGAACCAACCGCACCGCGCCGAGATCGCGAAATTAATGGTCCATCCGGAACTGCGCCGTCGGGGCATCGCCAAAGCGCTCATGGCGATGGCCGAAGACCGGGCGCGCGGCCTGGGACGCCGACTGATCACGCTCGATACGCGCACCGGCGACAAGGCCGAGCCACTCTATACCGCGCTCGGCTACATCACCGCCGGCATCATTCCCGATTTCTGCCGCGACCCGTTCGAGGACCGGTTCCATCCGACGACCATCATGTATAAGGCGCTGTGACGGCGCCCGGCGTCAGGGTCAGCCGGCCTTCGGCGCCTGCGAGGTGTCGAAATTCGGCACTTCGCGGCCCGATGCATCGACGTTGTCTTCGATGCGGGTCCAGTTGTCCTCGGCGCGGTCGATCCAGCCGGAGATATCCTCTTCCCAGAAGCCGACGACATTCTTGGTGATGTTCACATAGAGCTTGTCGTCGATGATGCGCCAGAGATGCGGATTCGCCGGCACCTTGCCGCCCTGTTCGACGCCGACGCCATAGGCGCAATGGCCGTCAAATTGTGGCGCGTAGCGCTCGGGATCGGCGATGAAGCGGTCGCGGTTCTCGGTCGTCGAAAAGGCCCAGGTGGCACCGTTCCAATCGGCCGTGATCGACCGGTCGCCCGGCGTCGCCAGAGGCTGGGTCTGGCCGACCGGCGCCTGGTCCTTGTCCCAATAGGCGACCACATCATAGCCGCTAAGCGCATAGCCGGTGGAATCGACATATTGATCCCCGGCAAGCGCCGCACCGGGCAGGGCGAGGGCGGCGACGGCAAGGCCGGCGAACAGCGTGTATCGCATGGGAATGTCTCCTGAACATCGTGGCGAAGAAGATAGGGCAGCGGCGACGGTCCGCGCGAGACGAGCGTCCAAGGGCAATACCGTCGCCGGAAACTTGGCCGAGATGTAAGCGCCCGGCGGCCGAGCGCCAGTCACGGCCGTTCACAGATCCGTGGCATCGGGCGACATGCCGCGAACGACACCCGCCGGAAGCGGTCGCGCCAGATAGCCTGGCGCCGAACGACGTCGTGCCAACGGCATCTCACCAGATGGCGGCGAGCCGTTCGATCTCCCGATCCGCCGTCTCGATCGCCGCCCGGCCCGGCCCGCCGGGTGCCAGCGTATCGTTCAACGACACGAAGGTGATGTCGCCGTCCGCGACGCCGCAGAATGTCAGAAGCTTGACGAGATAGGATTCGAGCATGTCGAAAGCGGCGAGCGGCGCGCCGGGGCGGTAGTCGCTGCCCTTGGCCAGGCAGAACAGGAATTTGCGCCCGCCGAGCAGGCCGACCGGGCCGTCTTCGGTCACCTCGAACACCAGGCCGTCATGGAAGATCCGCTCGACATAGGCCTTGAACACCGAGGGAACGGTCAGAATATGCATCGGCATGCCGATGACATAGCGGTCGGCGCGCAGGAACTCGTCCGCCAGATCGCGCGACACCTGCCCGAGATGGCGCGCCATGCCGTCGCCGCCGATCGGCTCGGCCTTGACGGCCTTGACGAAGGGCTGGTCGAGACCCGGCGGCGGGACGCGTCCGAGGTCGCGGCGCAGCACCGTCGCGCCGGGATGCCTGTCACGCCACCGCGCGACGAAACCGGCGGACAGGCGCCGGCTATGGGAGGTGTCGAGATCGACGCTGGTATCGATATGCAGCATCGTCGTCATCGCATATCTCCATACAGAACTGTATGGAGATATGTCTCATTGCCCACCCTCCGTCAATACAGTTATGTATGGAAATGAGCACCGAACCGACCACCCGCGACAGGCTGGGCCCGGACGACTGGGTCGAGGCCGCGCTCGCCGCCATGGCGACAGGCGGGGTGGACCAGGTGCGCGTCGATGTCCTGTCGCGGCGGCTCGGCATCACGCGCGGCAGTTTCTACTGGCATTTCAAGGACCGGCGGGCGTTGCTGGCGGCCATGCTGGCAGCCTGGCAGGCGGCGCATACCGACGATGTCATTGCCCGGGTCGAGGCGAGCGACGATCCGCCCGCTATCAAGCTGCTCCGTCTTCTGCGGTTCTGCTTTGATGACGACGGCCGGCTGGAGACCGCCTTCCGGGGCTGGGCGGCGCGCGATGCCGAGGTCGCCGACGCGGTACGCGCCGTCGACGACCGGCGTACCGGCTATATCGCCGATCTTCTCGTCGCGATTGGACTGGATACCGATCTGGCGGACCGCCGGGCGCGGCTCGCCTATCGCGCCTGGCTCGGCGGCTATGCGCTGTGCCCCGACGGGCGCGACACGACGCGGGCGGACGAGGCCGCAGAACTGCACGCGCTCCTGACCATGGGCACGCCGACCCGCTGACGCGCCCACCAAGCACGGCGCCGTCAGCGGATCATATAGACCTTGCGGACGGTCTCATGGACGCGGCAGGTGCCGCGCCAGTCCTTGGGGAAGAAGGCGGCGGTGCCGGGCGCGATCTCGATGACCTCGCCCGTCTCATGGGTATAGGTCGCGCGCCCGAGCAGGAAATGGCAGAACTCGTCGCGGGTGACGTGGCAGTCCCAGAAGCCGGGCGTGCAGATCCAGATGCCGGTCTCGCTCTCCCCGTCGGGCCCCTTGTGAAGCACGATGCCGGAGGTATGGCTGTCGCCCTCGATCAGCGTCGGCACCGGCCCCCAGTCGGCGAACGGCCCCTCATAGCCCGCGGGATCTGCGACATGCGGCGCCGTCGACGTCAGAACCGCCACCATCAGCCGCCCGCCCTGGCCAGGTCGTCGAGCAATTGGGCCGCCTTGGTCGGCCCATGGGCGGATTGCATATGCTGCGCCGTCGCCATCAACCGGTCCTGCATGGCCCGGTCGGTCAACGCGATATGGATGCGCTCGGCCATCTGCTGGTCGGTCCAGTCATAGCGGTGCAGCTTGAAGCCGTGGCCGGTTTCGTCGACGCGGGTGGCGTTGTCGTGGCCGTCCCAGACATAGGGCATGATGATCGCCGGCTTGCCGAAATAAAGGCATTCGGTGAAGGTGTTGTTGCCGCCGTGATGGATCACGAGATCGACCTTGGGAATGACGCTCGGCTGGGGATACCAGCTGGCGATGCGGACATTGTCGGGGATGTCGTCATAGGCGTCGATGTAATCGCCGACATTGACGAGCGCCCGATAGGGCAGCCGGCCGATCAGCGCGATCAGCCGCTTGAGGAGCTCGGTGTCGCCGGCACCCAGCGAGCCGAAGCTGATATAGATCAGATGCTTGTCATTGTGTTCGCCGAAATCGGGCACCTCATAGGGGTCCTCGCGGCGCACGCAGCCTTCGAGATATTGGAAAAGCTTGGGATCGAGCCGGTCGCGCCGTTTGAACGTGACCGGTTCGGGATAGAGCATCATGTTCAGATAGGGCGAGGGTTCGAAGAACTCGCCCATGGGATAGGGCTGTTCGCCACAATCGGCGAGGAACCCGTTGAAGTCGTCATGAATCGGCTTGATGACCTCGTTGAACTTCGCCGTGAAGGCGGCGAAGCCGGCCTTGTCGGTCGACCGGCAGCCGGACAGGTGCGGCGGGATGTCGGGATCGGGGATCTCGTTTTCAGAACAGGAAATGATCCGGACCCAGGGCACGCCATATTGCTTGATGGCGGGGAAAAGGATCACATTGTCGACGCAGATCACGTCCGGCTTCACCTTGGCCAGCACGCCGGGCAGCGCCTTTTCGGCCCATTTCGCGCTGTCGACGATCGCCTCCCAGCAATCCTTGACGTAATTGTCGATCTGGTCGATCGGCGCCTTGCCGAAATTCGGGATATGGCCGTTGATGAAGTCCTCCCAGAACTTCGCCATGGCCTCCGGTTCCATCGGTTCCGACAGCGGCACCGGATGGGTCTCGAAGCCATAGCCTTCATAGACCTCGACGAAGCCGGGGTCGGACAGGAACACCGCCTTGTGGCCATGCCGCTCGACGGCCTGGGCGATGCCGACCGAGTTCAGGGCCGGCCCGAAGGCGGCTTCGGGGAAGAATGCGATCGTCTTGCCGCTCATGCGCTGAAAGCCCTCTGTCATGCTTTGCCGGCATGATGCCGCGCGCCGCGCATGGCTGCCAAGTCCAAATCGGTCGCGACCGAACCGATCTCGACCGGACAAGTCTCAACCGGACCAGCCGGAAGGCCTGATTCACGCGGCGAGCCGGAACCCGGTCTTGTCGGCGAGCAGCGCGGCCAGTTCCTGCCCCTTGGCGATATCGAGCGGCTCGAGCGGCGGGCGCAGATTGGCCCAGCGCGTATCCCCCGTGGCGAGCGCCAGAAGCCGCTTCTGCGCCGGGATGGGCGCATAGTTCTGAACGGTCAGGCGGAAGGTCTTGATCGTCTCATGCAGCGCGATGGCGCCGTCCCGGTCGCCCGCCTCGTAGAGCCGGATCACCTCGGCAATGCCGGCGGCGTTGAGATTGGCGGTCGCGGTGATGCAGCCCGGCCCGCCGAGATCGAGCGCTTCGATCAGCGGCAGTTCGGCGCCGGGATAGACGATGAGACCGTCGATGTCGAACAGCGCCCGTGTATTGTCCCACTCGCCCGAGGAATCCTTGATGCCGACCACCTGATCGGGGAAGGCGCGCTTGAGCCGGGTCACCACGTCGACGGGAATGCCGACGCCGGCGACCTGTGGGATGTGGTAGAGATAGAGCGCGAGATCGTCGCGCCCGACCGCCTCGATCAGGGCGGCGAAATAGGCGAACAGCCCGTCATCGCTGACGGATTTGTAGTAGAATGGCGGCAGCGTCATCGCACCGGCACAGCCGATCTCCATGGCCCGACGGGTCAGATGGGCGGTGTCGGCGATATTGGTCAGCCCGGTACCGGGCACCAGCCGGCCCGGATCGATCCCGTTGGCCACGAGATGATCAAGCGTCGCAAGGCGCTCGTCGATGCCGACCGACAACGCCTCGCCGGTCGTGCCGAACGGGGCCAGCGCCACGCAGCCATCATCCAGAAGACGCCGCGCATTGGTCAGATAGAGATCGGCCGCGATCGACAGATCGTCGTTGAACGGCGTCAGATTGGGCGCGATCACGCCGGTCGGCAGGCGTCGGGTCATGGTCGGGGATCCAAGGCTCGCGGGCAGAAGAAGATTGTCGGCCGGCAGTCAACACCGAAAGGTCCGCACCGCCAAGACCTGTCGGCGGATCCCTGCCCTGCGGCGCGATCGCCGCGCCTATTCGGCCGGCTGCGGCGTGTCGTCGGCGGCCGCCAGCTCGGGCACATCGCCCTCTCCCGCCGACCGCCGCGCGCCGGTCAGAAGCCTCAGCGTGACATAGAAGACCGGCGTCAGGAACAAGCCGAAAAAGGTCACGCCCAGCATGCCGAAGAATACCGCGGTGCCGAGCGACTGGCGCATTTCGGCGCCGGGGCCCGTCGCGATGACGAGCGGCAGGACGCCCAAGATGAAGGCGAAGGCGGTCATCAGGATCGGGCGCAGCCGCGACCGGCAGGCCTCGACCGTCGCCGCGACGAGCGCGGTGCCGCGCGCTTCGGCCTGGCGCGCGAATTCGACGATCAGAATAGCATTCTTGGCGGCGAGCCCGACCAGGACGATGAGGCCGATCTGGGTCAGGATATTGTTGTCCATGCCGCGCATCGACACGCCGGCGAGCGCCGACAACACGCCCATCGGCACGATCAGGATGATGGCGATGGGCAGGACCCAGCTTTCATATTGCGCCGCCAGCACCAGGAAGGCGAACAGGACCGAGAGCGCGAAGATGAACAGGACGAGATCGCTCGCCTGTTGTTCCTGATAGGCCAGTTCGGTCCATTCGAAACTGGTGCCCGGCGGCAGGATCTCGGCGGCGAGCCCTTCCATGATCTCAAGCGCCTGGCCGGTCGAGACGCCGGGCGCCGGCGTGCCCTGGACCGGCACCGAGACATACATGTTGTAGCGCTGGACGAGGTTGGGACCGGCGACCTCGCGGACTTCGACCAGCGTGCCGAGCGGCACCAGATCGCCGGTCGCGGAACGCACATGCAGCCGGAGGATGTCCTCGCGGTCGACGCGGAATGCGTCGTCGGCCTGGGCGCGGACCTGGTTGACCCGGCCGAAGGCGTTGAAGTCGTTGACATAGGCCGTGCCGAGATTGACCGACAGGGTCTCGAAGATGTTGGGGATCGGCACATTCAGCATCTGGGCCTTGTCGCGCTCGATCTCGAGGAAGAATTGCGGGCTCGACGCGGAGAAGGTGGTGAACACGCCGGTCACGCCGGGCGTCTGCGCCGCCGCGCCCATCATCTGATAGGCAGCCTGGAGCACGCGGCCAACCTCCGCGCTGTCGCGTTCCTGAAGCTGCATCTTGAAGCCGCCGCCGGTGCCGATGCCGCGGATCGGCGGCGGCGGAATGGCGATGATGAAGGCTTCCTGGATCGACTGCATGCGCCCGAACAAGGCGCCAATGATGGCATCCGCCGACTGGCCCGCCGCCAGGCGCTCGTCATAGCCGTCAAAGGTCGTGAAGATGACGCCGGAATTCGACGACAGGGTGAAGGTCGAGCCGTCGAGACCAGCGAAGCCGACCGCCTCGGCGACACCCGGCGTGTCGCGCGCGATCTCGGTGGCCCGCTGCAGCACCGCGTCCGTCCGCCCGAGCGACGCGCCCTCCGGCAGCTTGACCACGACGATCGCATAGCCCTGGTCCATCACCGGTATGAAGCCCTGCGGCACGCGCTGCGACAGCCAGACGGTCGTGTAGAGAAGCCCGACGAAGATCGCCAGCATGACGAGAAGCGGCACCGTGCTGCCGACCAGGAAGCCGACCAGCCGGCCATAGGCCCGCGACAGCGCATCGAACCCGCGATTGAAGCCGTTCGACAGGCTGTCGCCGATCCGCGCCAAGGGATTGCGCGAAGGCGCGTCGGTCTGTGGCTTCAGCAGAAGCCGCGCCAGCGCCGGCGACAGGGTCAGCGAGTTGAAGGTCGAGATCGCCGTGGCGGTCGCCACCGTCAGCGCGAACTGGGTGTAGAACTGGCCCGAAATGCCGGGAATGAAGGCGGTCGGCACGAAGACGGCGATCAGGACCAGCGATGTCGCGATCAGCGCCGAGGACACTTCGGTCATGGTGCGATGCGCCGCCTTGCCGGGCTCGTCGCCTTCGCGGATGCAGCGTTCGGCGTTCTCCACCACGACGATCGCGTCATCGACCACGATGCCGATGGCGAGGACCAAGCCGAACAGCGTCAGCGTGTTGAGCGAAAAGCCCATCAGTTGCATGGCGAAGAAGGTGCCGATCAGCGAGACGGGGATCGCGATGACGGGGATGATCGAGGTGCGCACCGATTGCAGGAAGACGAAGATGACCAGCATCACCAAGAGCGCGGCTTCGAAGATGGTGCGGTAGACCTCGTCGATCGATTCCTCGATGAATTCCGTCGGATTATAGACGATCTGATATTCGAGGCCTGGCGGGAAGGATTCCGCCAGTTCGTCCATCTTGGTGATGATCGCCTCGGCGGTGGACAACGCGTTCGAGCCAGGACGCTGGAACACCGCCAGCGCCACCGCCGGGCTGCCGTTAAGATAGCTGTTCAGCGTATAGTCGCGGGCGCCGAGCTCGATGCGGGCGACATCCTGAAGCTGGATCAGCCGCCCGTCATCGGTCGACCTCACGATGACATAGCGGAAGTCGCGCACATCCTCGAACCGGCCCTGGGTGGTGACGGTATATTGAAAGGCGGTGTCGGTCGGGGTCGGCGGCGCGCCGATCGCGCCGCCCGAGACCTGCACATTCTGGTCGCGCAGCGCCTGGACCACATCGCCCGAGGTCAGGCCATAGGCGGACAGGCGCTCGGGATCGAGCCAGATGCGCATGGCGAACTGGCGTTCACCGAAGATCCGCAGATCGCCCACGCCCTCGATGCGCACCAGTTCGTCGCGCACCCGCGACCGGGCGTAGTTCGACACATAGAGCTGGTCGAAGCTCGCATCGGGCGACAGCATGTGGACCACCATCATGATGTCGGGCGAGCTCTTGGTCGTGGTGATGCCGAGCCGGCGCACTTCTTCCGGCAGTCGCGGCTCGGCCACCGCCACCCGGTTCTGCACCAGGACCTGGGCGGCATCGAGATCGGTGCCGATCTCGAAGGTGACGGTCAGCGCCATGGCGCCATCGCTGGTCGAATAGGAGGACATGTAGATCATGCCCTCGACGCCGTTCACCTCTTCCTCGATCGGGGTTGCGACGGTCTGCGCCACGGTGTTGGCGTCGGCGCCGGGATAGGTCGCGCGCACCACGATCGAGGGTGGCGCGATCTCCGGATATTGCGCGACCGGCAGCTGGACATAGGCCAGCCCGCCGAGGAGGACGAGAACGATCGACAGGACGGTGGCGAAGATCGGCCTGTCGACGAAGAAATGCGAAAAGCCCATGCGCCCGTCTCCCGGCTACGTCCGTTCCGGTGGCAGCTCCACCAGATCGGGCGTGACGGGCTGGCCGGGGCGGATGCGCATCAGGCCGTTGATGACTATCGTTTCGTCGCCCGACAGCCCGTCGCGGATCACGCGATAGCCGTGCAGGCGCGGGCCGGTGCGCACCGGCACGATGGACACCACATTGTTCTCGTCGATGGTGTAGACGATGCGTCTATTCTGATCGGCGGCCACCGCCTCGTCGGGGATCAGGACCCCCTCATAGGGCAGCGAGCCGGGCACGTTGATGCGCCCGAAAAGCCCCGGCTGGAGGATCAGATCTGGATTGTCGAAGCGCGCCCGCACCCGGAGCGTGCCGCTGGCATCGTCGATCCGGTTCTCGGCGAAATCGATCACCCCGTCGAAGGGGTCCTCGCGCTCGTCGGCGACCTGCACCCGCACCTCGGTCGATCCCGCGCCCTCCTGAATGGTGCCGCCGCGCTCGCGCACGTCGCGGGCATAGGCCAGGAAGGTCCGCTCGTCGATGTCGAAATAGAATTCGATCGGGTTAAGCGAGACGATCGAGGTTAGGATCGACTGGTCGGCCTGGACCAGATTGCCCGGTGAAACGAAGTTGCGGTCGATGCGGCCGGCGATGGGGGCGATGACTTCGGTGAATTCTAGGTCGAGCTGCGCCCGGTCGAGGGCGGCGCGGGCGCCTTCGACCTGCGCCTGGGCGGACAGGAAATCCTGCCGGCGCTCGTCGAGGGTAGCTTCGGGGATGTTGCCGCGATCGATCAGTTCCTCGGCACGCTGAAGCTGGGCCTGGGCGAAATCGGCCTGGGTCTCGGCGATCGTCAGCTGCGACTGCGCCTGTTCGAGCGCCAGTTGGAACGGGCGCTGATCGATGGTGAACAGGAGCTGGCCGGCCTCGACAAGCGCGCCGTCGGTGAAGTGGATGTCCTGGAGATAACCGCCGACGCGGGCGCGGACATCGACCGCCTCGACCGCCTCGAAGCGGCCGATGAATTCATCGTCCTCGACGATCTCGCGCACCACCGGCTTGGCCACGGTGACGGTCGGCGGCGGAGGCGCCTGCTGCGCCTGGCTGGCGTCGTCCTCGGAACAGGCCGCGAGCGCCAACGCACAGAGCGGCAGAAGAGACAAGCGCAACCAGGCGCCTTTCGCGCGCGCGACTAACAACAACGCCACCCCCGATGGTTCGCGGCTAAGAACCGGTCAGATAGGGCGCGACCTTAGTCGACGGCGTTGCGATGCACAATTCTGGATATGTGATTACATAATCGATCGCTTTTGCCGGAATGGATCGTGTGGCCCACCCTAGCGCCGGCCCGATCATTCCGCCGCGATGGCGAAGGGGCGCGCCTCGACCTGTTTGAGAAAACCGTCGCGGGTCTGCGGCAGTTTCATGCCGAGTTCGCGGGCCGCGATCGTGGTCTTGAGGATTTCCGCCGTGCCGCCGCCGATGGTGAACATGCGGACATCGCGCGCCATGCGCTCCAAGGGGAATTTCCGCGAATAGCCGCGCGCGCCGAACATCTGAAGCGCGGTGTTGACCGCCTCGATGGCGGTTTCGGACGCGACCAGCTTGGCCTGCGCGGCCAATGCGGGATCGGGAAAACCGAAACCACCACTCTCCCGGCGGCCTCCCTCGCTGGCCGCCGCCTGGCGTAAAAGGGCGCGCGCCGCGGCAAGCTTCGCCGAGGTCGACGCCAGCATCCATTGCAGGCCCTGGAACTCGGCCAGCGGCCGGCCGAACTGCTCGCGCTCCAGGATCCAGGCACGGGCGTGGTCGAGCGCGCCGGCGGCGACCCCGAGCGCCACGGTGCCAGCGCCGACGCGCTGGCTGTTATAGGCCGTCATCAGATCACCAAAGCCGGCCCGGAAGCCGCGCGGCGTCGCCAGCACCATGTCGTCCTCGACGACGAGGCGATCGAAGACGAGGCGGGCTTCCGGCATACCGCGCAGGCCCATGGTCGGCTCGCGCCCGGCGACCTCGAACCCCGCCGGCACATCGCCGCTGGCCGGGTCGCAGACGACGAGAAACCCGCCGATCCCCTCTTCCCGGCCCTGGTCGTCGAAGACGCGGGCGAAGATCAGATGAAGCCGCGACACGCCGCCGCCGGTGATCCAGTGTTTTTCGCCGGTCAGGACGTAATGATCGCCGCGCCGGTCGGCGCGCGTCGTCATCTCGGTCGCCGCGCTGCCGGCATCCGGCTCGGTGATGCAGATCGCCGGCTTGTCGCCGGCCAGGACAAGCTCGGCGGCAAGCCGTTTCTGGGCTTCGGTGCCATAGGCCATGATGGCGGAAATGCCGCCCATATTGGCCTCGACGACGATGCGCGCCGAGACGGTGCAGGCCTTGGCGATCTCCTCGATGACCAGCACCGTGTCCAGAAAGGTCGCGCCGCGCCCGCCATAACGGGTCGGAATGGTCATGCCGAGAAGGCCAGCCATGGTGAGATCGCGCACGCTGTCCCAAGGATAGGCCTCGCTGCGGTCGATCTCGGCGGCGCGGGCCGCCAGGCGCGGGGCGAGGGCGCGTGCCGCCTCCTGCACATCCCGACCCATGGGCGTCATTACCCCCTCAAGCATCAGATCCCGCATCGCCGCCCCCTCCATCATGCCGTTTTCGCCCCGTTCGCCCGCTATCCGGTCAGCCGGTCGGCTCGCTGGCCGTGGCTCACGCGCGCTGGTCACGGATTCGTGACCACGCATCTTGCTTTGCCTCGAAAAATAAGACAAACGAGATTTGTTTGATCTTAAGATAAGATAATCTGAACTCATGGAACGCCAGGTCGACGCGCCATGTCCATTCACCAGCTGCGAGCCCTGATCGCCGTCGCCGATACCCGCTCCTTCCGGGCGGCGGCGGCGCAGCTGCATCGGACCCAGGCCGCGATCAGCCAGCAGATCGGCGCGCTCGAAGCACGCTATGGCGGGCCGCTCTTCGACCGCTCGACCCGACCGGCGCGGCTGACCACGCGCGGCGCGGCCCTTGTCGGCCATGCTCGCCAGGTGGTGGTCGACTATGACGGGCTCGCCGCCCGGCTCGATGCCGATGCCGGCCTGTCGGGGCCGATCCGCATCGGCGTCATCCCGACCGCCAGCATCCGCCTCCTGCCACCTCTTGTCGGCGCCCTGGCCACGCGCCATCCGGATGTCAGGCTTGGCATCGAAAGCGGGCTGTCGGACGAGCTTCAGGGCCGGCTTCTGTCGGGCGCCATCGATGCCGCGCTCGTCACGCGCGCCGGCCCGGTGCCCGACGCGCTGATCGCGATGCCCGTTCTGACCGAACCGATGGTGCTGGCGCGCGCCGGCGGCGCGGACCAGGCACCCCGCATCGGCGACGTCGCCGACCTGCCCTTCATCAGGTTCCGCCGCTCGGCCGGCGTCGGCCGGATCATCGACGGCTATCTCACCGCCCAGGGCATCGTGCCCTCGGACGCGGTGGAGCTCGATTCCATCGAGGCCATCGTCGCGGTGGTGGCGAACGGGCTCGGCATCACCATCGTGCCGCGCGACGATGCCGAACGTTATGGCGGCGACACCTTGCGGACGACGGCGCTCGACCTGACCCGGACCATTCAGCTGATCGCGCGCGCGCCCGATCGCGGCCTGCTCGACCGGCTCGGCGGACTGCTGGCCGACGGCTAGACCCATTCATGTTCACGCGGAAGCGTTTAGCGGTCGGTCGTGTCGCGCGTCGTCACTCCCGGGCTTGTCCCGGGGGGCCAAGGCTATGGGGCGCCAAGCCTGCTTTGCCCAATTGCCGGAACACGTCCGGCAATGACATGCGAAAAATCAGACGCTTCAGCCCAAAGAAGAATGACGTCTGAACCACCAGAAAATGCTCGCGAAACTGAAGATCAGGCCGCGCCCTTGTCCGACAGCCCCGGCGGCGCTTCCGTGCCCGTCGCCGCCTCGCGCATCTCGGCCGACAGGTCGCGCAGCCGGTCCTGCGCCGGCGTGGCGAAGGGGAAAGCCAGCGAGGCGAGCGCCCGCGACACCTCGGACGGAACATGGATCGGCAGATCGCTGACTGGGCGGGGACGCCCGATCAAATAGCCCTGCACCTCGTCGCAGCCTTTCTGCGCCAGCGCCAGGAGTTCGTCGCTGGTCTCGACCCCCTCGGCGACGATCTTCATGCCGAGCGCCCGGCCGAGCCGGATGATGGTTTCGACGATGGCCACCGAATTCCGCGTCGTGCGCATCGTATGCACGAAGGACCGGTCGATCTTGATGCAGTCGAAGGGGAAGCGGCTGAGATAGCCGAGCGAGGAATAGCCGGTGCCGAAATCGTCGAGCGAGATCCGGCAGCCGAGTTCCTTGATCGATTTGAAGATCTGCAGCGCGCGGGCATCGTCCTCGATCAGGACGCTTTCGGTGACCTCGATCTCGAGCCTGTCCGGCGCCAGTTCGCTTTGGCTCAGCGCGGTCTCGATGGTCGACAGGAACCCTTTGTCGCGGAACTGCAACGGGCTGACATTGACGCTAATATTGCAATGCTTGAGCTTCTTGCTGGCGATCCGGCAGGCTTCCGCCATCACCCAGGAGCCGATGGCGACGATCTTGCCCGACTGTTCGGCGACGGGGATGAAATCGTTCGGCCCGATCAGGCCCTTGTCCGGATGGTTCCAGCGGATCAGCGCCTCATAGCTCTGGATCGCATTGCGCGAGATGCCGAGGCGCGGCTGGAGATAGAGCTCGAATTCCCGGTGATCGACGGCGCGCGCCAGATCGGCCTCGATCAGCCGCCTGTGTCTCTCGGCGGCGTCCATGCCTTCCTCGAATACCGCATGAGTGTTCCGACCGAGGCTCTTGGCCTGGTAGAGCGCGGTATCGGCGCGCGAGATGATCTGCTTGGCGTCCGCGCCATGCAGCGGGCAGACGGCGACGCCGATGCTTGCGCCAGAGCGCACCACGATGCCGTCGCCGCAATCGATCGGCCGCGACAACTGGCCGACCAGGCGATGCGCCAGATCGGTCGCCTGATTGGCGAACTGGATACCGTTCTGAATGATCGCGAATTCATCGCCGCCAAGCCGCGCGACCGTGTCGGACTTGCGCACCACGCGCTTCAGCCGTTCGGCGGTCTTCTTGATCACGCAGTCGCCGACGAGATGGCCATGGACATCGTTGACGTCCTTGAAACGGTCGAGATCGACGATCAGGAGCGCCGCCAGCCGGCCGCGCTTGTCGGCCTCCAGGATGGCGGTGTCGAGCCGTTCGGCGAACAGCGCCCGGTTCGGCAGATCGGTCAGCGGGTCGTGCTGGGCGAGGTAGCGGATACGCTCCTCGGCCCGCTTGCGCTCGCGCAGATCGACGATCGCCGAAACCCGCCGCTTCTTGCCCTGATACATCATCTCGCGGGCGCGGATCTCGACGGGAATGACCGTGCCGTCGACATGCAGCGCAGAGACTTCATAGGGCTCGGCGATCGGCCGCTTGAGCTGCTCGATCACCAGGGCACGGTCCTTCTCATGCACGAAATCGAGCGCCGACGTGCCCTTGAGCTCGTCGAGCGGCACGCCGACGAGGTCGCCGAGCGCCGCATTGCCGTCGATGACGATGCCATTCGACGAGATCAGAATGGCCTCGAAGGTCGAGTTCGCCAGCGTCGACAGGCGCTCGGCCTCCTCCTCGGCGCGGCGCATGTCTTCCTGGATCTCGCGCGCCGCCTCCTCGGTCTCCATCGATTCCATCATCCGGTTGAACAGCCGGGCCAGCCGCTCGGTATCGTCGCCCGGCGCCACCGGAAGACGGACCGAGAGATCCGCATGGCCGTCGGCTAGATCGACGAGCACATCCTCGACATGGCCGACGCCGAGCTTGGTGCCGTGCTCGACCTCGTTGAGGCCGATCTCCTCGCTGTCCGCATCGACACGCACCTGCATCACGCGCGACAGAACGGAGAAGAACACCAAGCCCAAGCCGAAGGCCCAGACGAAATTCAGCGCGACGCCGGTCGCCTGAACCATCAGCTGGTCGAGGCGGTCGCCCGCCGGCAAGACGTCCACCGGCGCGAGCAGCGCCAGGCCGAGCGTGCCGACCACGCCGGCGACGCCATGGATGCCGACGGCGCCGACCGCATCGTCGATCTTGAACTGGCGTTCGAGAATGTCGATCCCGTAGATCGCCGCCGCGCCGCCGGCGAACCCCACGATGACCGCCCCCGACGTGGTCAGGACCATGCAGCCGGCGGTGACCGCGACCAGGCCGCCGAGCATGCCGGAAAACGCCTTTTCGGGCCGGAACACGCCATGGTTCCGCCAGCCGACGAGATAGCCCGCGGCCGTGCCCATGGCGGCGGCGATTACCGTGTTGGCGATGACATGGGCGATCGCGGGCGAGGCCGACAGCGTCGAGCCGCCATTGAAGCCGAACCAGCCGACGAACAGAAGGAAGGCGCCCGTCGTCGCGAGAACCTGGCTATGGCCGTGGATGCGCACCGGATTGCCGTTGGCGTCGAACTTGCCACGGCGCGGGCCGATCACGATGCAGGCGGCCAACGCCATCCAGGCACCGGTGCCGTGCACGACCGTCGAGCCGGCGAAATCGACGAAGCCCATATTGGCGAGGAACGCGCCGGCATTCTCGATCAGCGCATTGCCCCATGCCCAATGGACGAAGACGGGATAGACCAGGCCGGCGATGAATACCGATCCCAGGACATAGGCCGGCAGCCGCATGCGCTCGGCGACCGCGCCGGAGATGATCGTCGCCGCCGTGCCGCAGAACATCGCCTGGAACACGAAGAAGGCCAGCCCCCAGCCGTCGACGCCGGACAGGAGAAAGAGTTCCGGATCAAGGCCAACAAAGAAACGGCTCGACGCGCCGAAAGCGAACATGAAGCCGACGGCGCCGAATACCGCGACCGAAAAGCAGAAATCGAGAAGGTTCTTCTGGGCGACGCTGACCGCGTTTTTCGATCGCACCATGCCGGCTTCCAGAAGCATGAAGCCGACCTGCATCAACAGAACCAGCCCGGCGGCGACCAGGAGCCAGATCATGTCGAGCCGGGCCTGAAACGCCGACAGCGCCTCGGCGACATCCGGCGTCGCGGCGGAGGCGGGCGTCCCGGCCGCCACGGCCAGATAGGCAAGTCCGACGGCACATCCTGTTGCGATGGTTCTTGAACGCATGACCTGTTCCGGCAGCTTCGGTCATGCTGGCTAATGGTGAAACGTAAACAATGGGTCGACCGCCGCCGCCCGAGATCGCGCGGCGGCGGGCAAGTGTCACTCTTGGTTGACGAAAGGTTGTGACCGGCTGAGCCGGCAAACTCAGCTCGAGACGGTCTGGATCACCTCGAAGCCCTCGAAGACCGGGCCGCCGAGATAAAGCGGCTTGTTCTGTCCGGCATCCTTATGGGCGTCGCGGAAAGCCTGGCTGCGGGTCCAGGCCAGGAAATCGTCCTCGCTGGACCAGATCGTGTGCGAGACATAGAGCGAATGGTCTTCGTGCTTCGGCCCGCGCAGCATGTGAAAGGCGACGAAACCCTTCTCCTTGTTGATATGCACCTCGCGATTGAGCCACACGGCCTCGAAATCCGCCTCGCTGCCATGCTTCACGCGAAACCGGTTCATCGCGATGAACATATCCTGCTCCTCAAGTTCCAGGGACCACGGACAGCACTTGTTCTTCGCGCCACGAAGGTCAAGGGGCGCATTCGGTCGCAGGGATGTCATGACCGGCGCATCGGCCGCGAATGACCTTTAAAGGGTCCACCGCTATATATAGCTCGATAAATATGTAAATATTTTTCCATTGACATTATCGCGAGCATGTTTTCTCTAGGCGTCACGCGCCGCTTTGAGGCTCAGCTTGCGGGGCGCGTTATAAATGCACGCTAAAGCGAGTGGGCAGGATTGCCGCCGCCGTTGAGCCGCGCATCCGCTCGTGATGCCGGCTCACTAATCGCGGCACCCCTTTCCAGATCTCCCTTTGAGCCTCGTATCGACCCAAGGCCGTCTCGTGATGGCCGCATCGAAACGAGGAGAGCGACATGGTTCGCCGCATCTTTCTGTCTCTTGCCGCCCTTGCCGTGGCGGCATTCGCCACCAGCATCTCGCCCACCACGTCACGCGCCGAAACACCGCGCGTGATCGGCATCGATTGGGCCTATTACAACCCCGTCGCCATTCTCCTGAAGAACAAGGGCTGGCTCGAAGAGGAATTCGCCGAGGACGGCATCGAGATCCGCTGGGTCCTGTCGCTGGGCTCCAACAAGGCGCTCGAATTCCTGCGCTCGGGCTCGCTCGACTTCGGCTCGACGGCGGGCGGCGCATCGGTCGTGGGCCGCGCCAATGGCGTGCCGATCCAGGCGATCTACGCCTATTCCAAGCCGGAATGGACCGCCCTCGTCACCCGGCCCGACAGCGGCATCGAGACCGTCGCCGATCTCGCCGGCAAGCGTGTCGCCGTCACCCGCGGCACCGATCCGCACATCTTCCTGTTGCGCGCGCTGGCCGAGGCCGGGCTGAGCGAGGACGATATCCGCCCTGTCCTGCTACAGCATCCCGATGGCTTCCGGGCGCTTGAACGCGGCCAGGTCGATGCCTGGGCCGGGCTTGACCCGCATATGGCCAAGGCGGAACTCGATTCCGATGCGCGCCTGTTCTTCCGAAATGCCGATCTCAATACCTATGGTATCCTGAATGTGCGCGAAGCCTTCGCCGAAGCGCATCCCGACATCGTGTCGCGCGTCCTGTCTGTCTATGAGCGCGCCCGGGCTCACGCGATCGCGCATCCCGAAGAGCTGCAGGCCGGCCTGGTTGATGCCGCCAAGATCGAGCCAGCCGTCGCCGCCCGCCAGCTCGACACGAGGACCGACATCACCGACCCCGTGATCGGCGACGCCCATCGCGACACCTTCGTCGCCACCGGCCTGGTGCTTCAGGACATCGGCGTGATCGATGCCGGCACCGATGTCGAGACCGTCGTCGACGATCTGATTGAGACGCGTTTCATCACCGAGATCGCCGACGGCAACAGCATCGCGAGCCAGTGATGCGATCGGCAAGCTCCCAGGCGGCGGACATGCTTCCGCCGCCCGTCGCGGCTCGGCCGACCCCGGCCCGGCCGGCGACGACGCGACAAGCCAAACCGACCAGATGGCGGCCGCGCCTCACGGGTCTGACCGGGCTGGTCGTGCCGGCGGCGATCCTCCTGATCTGGGAGATCGTCACCCATAGCGGGCTGATGCCGGCCTATCTGCTGCCGGCGCCGGAAGTGGTACTGGCGGCCTTGTGGTCGCTGGCCGTCGGCGGCGATCTCGCCGAACACATCGCCATCACCACCTGGCGGGTCCTGGTCGGCTTCGCCATCGGCACCCTGGCGGCGACGCTGCTTGGCGCGCTGACCGGCGGGTCGAAGCTCGCCCGGGATCTTCTCGACCCCACCATCCAGGCGCTCAAGGCCGTGCCGTCGCTCGCCTGGGTGCCGTTGTTCATTCTGTGGTTCGGAATCTTCGAAACGTCGAAGGTGCTACTGATCGCCGTCGGCGTCTTCTTCCCGGTCTATCTCAACCTGATGACCGGCATTCTGGCGACCGACCGCAAGCTGGTGGAGGTCGGGCGCATCTGCGGGCTGTCGCGGCTCGACATCGTGCGCCGCATTCTCGTGCCCGCCACCCTGCCAAGCTATATGACGGGCCTGCGCGCAGGCCTCGCGCTCGGCTGGATGTTCGTCATCGCAGCTGAACTCATGGGCGCCAGCGAGGGCCTCGGCTTCCTGATGGTCGACGGCCAGATGACCGGCCGGCCGGAGATCATCATCGGCGCGCTGATCCTGTTCGCACTTGCCGGCAAACTGTCGGATTCCGGCCTCGAACATGTCTCCCGCCGCCTTCTGTCCTGGCAGGACGGCTTCGGCGAGACGCAAGGAGGCCGCAATGCTTGAGATCGCCGATCTGGGCAAGACCTTCGCCGACAAGACGGGCACCGCCCACCACGCGCTCGACCACGTCACGATCGCGGTCGGCGAACATGAGATCGTCTCGCTGGTCGGCACGTCCGGCTGCGGCAAGTCGACCCTGTTGCGCATCATTTCCGGCCTCGACACGCCGAGCCATGGTCGGATCCTGCTCGACGGCCGGCCGGTCGACGGGCCGACGCCGGAAGTCGGCATGGTTTTTCAGGAACCGCGCCTGATGCCCTGGCTCAGCGTCGCCGAGAATGTCCGGCTCGGCATTCTCGACCTGCCACGCGCCGAACAGGATGCCCGCATCGCCCAGGCGCTCGACGATGTCGGGCTGTCAGGCTTCGCCGACGCGCTGCCGCGTCAATTGTCCGGCGGCATGGCGCAGCGCACCGGAATCGCCCGGGCGCTGGTGCGCAAGCCCGCCTTCCTGCTGCTCGACGAACCGTTCAGCGCGCTCGATTCCTTCACCCGCCAGAAGCTCCAGCAGCATCTGCTGGAATTGTGGGAGCGCTCGCGCTTCACCATGGTCTTCGTTACCCATGACGTTCTGGAGGCGGTCAGCCTGTCCGACCGCGTCCTCGTCATGCGCGGCCATCCCGGCCGCATTCACCACGCCGTCGAGATCGACCTGCCGCGCCCCCGGCCGCGCACCGCGCCCGAGGTCCGCGCGCTCGAAGACGAGATCGTCGCCGCCCTGGATCTGACCTGACCCGACCTGATCTGACATGACACGACTTGACCAACGGAGTTCCGCATGACCGCTTCCCCGCTCACCGCAGACCAGCTCAAGGCGCTTCAGGCGCCGCTGAAGACGCGCTATCGCGACGATGCCGACGCGGCAATCGTCACCTTCCGCGCCGTGGGCGACCTGACCGACGGCGTCGCCTGCAAGGTCGACACCGGCCGCGCGCTGGTTGAAGCAGGCCTGCATCCCGCCGCCGGCGGCAGCGGCCTCCAGGCGTGCTCCGGCGACATGCTGCTCGAAGCCCTGGCCGCCTGCACCGGCGTCACGCTGACCGCGGTGGCCACGGCCATCGGCTTCGATCTCAAGGGCGGCAAGGTGATCGTCGAGGGCGATCTCGATTTCCGGGGCACGCTCGGCGTCGACAAGGAAGCACCCGTCGGCTTCCGCGACATCAGGATCCGCTTCGATCTCGATCACGACGAACCACGGGAACGGGTCGATCAGTTGCTGAACCTGACCGAACGCTTCTGCGTCGTACTGCAAAGCCTGACCCAGCCGCCGCGCATCACCCGCACGGACAGTGGCGCGACGGCCTGAACACAGCCGACGCGCCGGTAAAGGGAAGAGCGACGAAGGGGCAGCCGGGCCGCCCTTTTGGACGCCTTCCTGTTTAGGCTGAAGCGTCCGATCCTTGGCATGTCATTGCCGGATGTGTTCCGGCAATCGGGCACGGCAAGCTGGGTGCGCCGCACCCCTCCCCCCCGGGGACAAGCCCGGGGGTGACGACGCACGAACGCGAACGGTCCGCCAAGCGCATCCGCTTGAACGTGAACGCGCCTGGTGCGGCGATCGTCAGTCGAGTTCCACCGCATAGCTCTCGACCGGCACGATCTCGGTGATCAGCCCGCGCGCCAGCATGAAGTCGGCGAAACGTTCATAGCGCGCCCGGTCGAGCGCCGCCGGCCGCTTGGCGAGCCGTGGCAGCGTGTCATACCAGGCGCGCCGGTTGAGTTCGTCGTCAAGATCGGGATAGGCCGTGCGGAAGATCTCCCACCCCGCGTCCGGATGATTGGTCAGCCAGACGGCGGCGCGTTCGGTCGCGTTCACGAAGGCACGCAGCCGGGGATCGTCGAGCGCGTCGGCGCGGGCGACATAGATCAGTTCGTCATAGACCGGCACGCCATGTTCTTCGGGGTAGAAGGCGCGCCCGGCGCTGCCTTCGAGGTCGAGCTGGTTCATCTCGAAATTACGAAACGCGCCGATCAGGGCATCGGCGCGGCCCGAGATGAGCGACGGCGACAGCGCGAAGTTCACATTGACCAGTTCGACGTCGTCGAGCGTCAGCCCGCGCGTCTCGAGCATCTGGGCGAGCAGCGCGTCCTCGAAACCGCCGACCGAAAAGCCGATGGTCTTGCGATCGAGATCGGCGATGTCCTCGATCGGCCCGTCGGCCAGCACGACGAGCGAATTGAGCGGCGTCTCGACAAGCGTTCCGATGCGGACGAGCCCGAGCCCTTCCTCGACCTGGAGATGCAGGTTCGGCTGATAGGTGATCGCGATATCGGCCTGACCGGCGGCGACGAGGCGCGGCGGCGCGCTCGGATCGGCCGGTGGAACGATGTCGACGGCGAGCCCCGCCGCGTCGAAATAGCCGCGCTCCTCGGCGATCACGATCACCGCGTGATTGGGATTGACGAACCAGTCCAGCAGGACCGTCAGCGCGCCGTCGGTCTGGTCGTGCGTCTGGGCGATGGCCGGGGCGGCCGGCAGCGAGGCAGCGGCCAGGACGCCGGCCAGGAGGGCCGTGGAAACGGAACGGTGCATGAAGAAACTCCTTGCTTGTCGGAAAGTCTTTCAGGTCGAAGGGTGATCAGGAGAAGCCGCGGTCCTCGGCCCAGGGCGCGATCCAGCGGGCGGCGCGATCGGCGGCGAAGCGCAGTGTCACCGCGAGCAGGCCGAGCACCAGGAGGCTCGCGAAGACATGGTCTGTTTGCATGCGGGCATTGGCCTGCAGCATGATGAAGCCGAGCCCACCGGCGGCCCCGACCCATTCGCCGACGACGGCGCCGATCGGCGCCAATGCCGCCGCGACGCGGATGCCGGAGGCGAGATCGGGCAGCGCGCAGGGAAAGCGCACGAGGAACACGGTCTTGAACCGGCCCGCGCCATAGAGTTCGGCGACTTCGAGAAGTTCGGGATCGGCGCGCCGCAACCCGTCGAACAAGGCCGAGGTGATCGGGAAGAACAGGATCAGCGTCGCCATCGCCACCTTCGAGGCGATGCCGAAGCCGAGCCAGATGACGAGAAGCGGCGCGATCGCGAAGACCGGCAGCGCCTGGCTCGCCACGATGATCGGCAGCAGCACCCGGCGGGCGGGCAGAAACAGCGCCATCACGCAGGCCGTGGTGATGCCGAGAATCAGCGCGCAGGCCAGGCCGAGCACCATTTCGAGCCCGGTGATCGAGGCATGATAGGCGAAAAAGCCAGGCTCCCGGACGATCGCCATGACGACGGCGCTGGGCGGCGGCAGGATGAAGGCGCGTGGCGCGAACACCACGACCGACGCTTCCCAGATCGCGATAATGAGCCCGAAGACGAGCACGCCGTCGAGGATGCGGCGGATCGATCCGCGCTGGTCGTCGGCGAGATGGTCCACCGCCTGGGTCCCTTCGAGAACCGGCGAAAGATCCACCCCGCGAGCCAGACAGTCTCAGCGCGCGTTCCGTCCCTCCGCCGGCATGATCCGGTTCAGGTTCGAAGGGTTCGGCGGCGGGCGCTGACGCGGACCCCGGCTGTGCCATCTCAGCCCCTTTCGGAGCACCCCTCGGAACAGTCAGGCAAGGATATGACGCGGGTGGCGCTCGCGGGCAAGCCCCAGCAGGACGATTTCGCTGTCCCCAGACGCCGATTTAACGCGCCGATTTCGCGCGCCGAAGGCGGGCGCTACTGACCCCAGGCGGCGAAGGCGGTCGAAAAGGCCTGGTCGCCGTCGGTGCCCTTGGCCAACGTCAGGATCGCCAGCCGGCCGTCGGTATAGACCAGCGGCACGTCGATGAAGGGCCGCGTCTTGAGCTCGCTGATGTTGCGCTCCGCATCGAGATCGACGCCCGACAGCGCCATCAGGAAGACGTTCTCGTCGACCTGGATGACGTCGGTGACGAGCGGCGTGCCCGGCGACTGCGCGGTCTGCTTCAGCAGCAAACGCGGCACGTCCTGGATACCGCCATTCTCGAAATTCGGGCCGAGCGAGAACTGGAACGTCACCGTATGCGTCGCCGGGAAGGTCGGGTCGGTGTTGTTGCGGAAGGTCATCGACATCGACAGCCCCTTCGACGGCACGTCGACAACACCGATCAGCACCGTTTCGCCGTTTTCCGTCTCGGTGAACCAGCGCACGCTGCCCGGCGAGCGCAGCGGCTCGTTCGGATCGGCCTCGTTCTGTTCGATGAGCTGCGCCTCGGCGACCTGGCCGATGGCCTCGCTGGCATCCGGCGTCGGTTGTTCGGCCTCGACGACGATATCGGTCTCGACATCGGGCTCCTGCGTGCCGCCGATGCGCTCCTCGATCTTCTCGCCGTCGTCCTGCCCGCCGGTCTGGATCGTGGCGGCGAGATTGTTCGCCCATTCCATCAGCGGGCCGCGAAACACATAGCCGGCGCCGCCGACGATGCCCAGCAGCAGGACAATGATCAGCGGGGCGACCCAGGCCGAGCGGCGCTTGATCGGTTTGCCCCCGTCTTCGAGAAACGGATCGTCGACGAAGCCGTCCTGGGACAGATCGGTCGTCAGCCGGCTACCGGCCAGCGGCGCAGGCTGCGGTGCCGGCGCGGCATCACCGGTCGGCGCGGCCGGGTCTCGCGCCGGTCCGTGATCGACGATGGCCGGCGATTCGGCTGACGGTATGTCGGCGGGCGGCGCGGGGGCCGTGGGCGCGGCGGTGAAGGGGGCTGGCGGCGCGAGTTCGGGTCCGGTCGACGGCGGCGCTCCGAAGGACGGGGCGCGCGGCGTCTCCATGGGCTGTCGCGGCGCGGTGTCGGCTAGCGGCGCGGCGCTCGGCCGCGAAGCCGGCGCTGCTGGTGGGAAAGGCGGCGGCGCGGAGGGCGGCGCAGGTTCAGCGGCGGCCGGTGTGGCTGACGGCGCATCGGCGGGCGCGGTATCCGGTTCGGGAGCAGCATCAGCAGCCGGACCGGCGGCGAATTCCTCCTCGATCCGGGCCACCGCATTGGCGAGCTGGTTCTGCTGTTCGGCGACCTGGGTGTCCGATGCCGGCGGATTGAGCCCGGCAAGCTGCGCCACGAGCGTCGCCCTGGCGCGCTCATAGAGCACCTTGCGGGTTTCTTCCGTATTGGGTCTCAGGCTGTCGATGGCGCGCCGGAGAACAGAATAATAGTCAGCCATCGCGATCTTTTTGAAGTGACTCGGTTGCCTGGATACCTAACGTGAACGCCCCGCAAAGAACAGGGGTTACGGGATCCTAGTCCTGAAACGGGTCGTGGACGAGTATTGTGTCGTTGCGTTCGGGCGATGTTGACAACATCGCGACCGGCGCGTCGATCAGTTCCTCGATCCGCTTGATGTATTTGATCGCCTGGGCCGGCAGATCGGCCCAGCTGCGCGCGCCCCGCGTGGTGTCCTGCCAGCCCTCGAAGGTCTCGTAGACCGGCTCGATGCGCGCCTGCGCCCCTTGCGAGGCCGGCAGATGGCCGATCTCGGCGCCGTCGAGACGGTAGCCGACGCAGATCTGCAACGCCTCGACCCCGTCGAGCACGTCGAGCTTGGTCAGCGCGATGCCTCGCATGCCGCTGGTCGCCACCGCCTGGCGCACCAAGACCGCGTCGAACCAGCCGCAGCGGCGCTTGCGCCCCGTGACCACGCCGAATTCGTGGCCGCGCTGGCCAAGCATTTCGCCGACGTCATTGTCCTGCTCCGTCGGAAACGGTCCCTCCCCGACGCGCGTCGTATAGGCCTTGGTGATGCCGAGCACATAGTCGACAGCGCCCGGCCCCATGCCCGACCCCGTGGCGGCCTGGGCGGCGATCGTGTTCGACGAGGTCACGAAGGGATAGGTGCCGTGGTCGATGTCGAGCATCGTGCCCTGCGCGCCCTCGAACAGGATACGGGCGCCGGCGCGGCGGCGATTGTCGAGCAGGTTCCAGACTGTATCGACATAAGGCAGCACGCGGTCGCGCACGCTCTCGAGCTCGTCATAGAGCGCCTCGATGGCTATCTCCTCGACGCCCAGTCCACGGCGCAGGGCGTTGTGATGGTGCAGCAGCCGCTCGATCTTGCCGCGCAGTGTGGCGAGATTGTTGAGATCCATCATGCGCAGCGCGCGCCGGCCGACCTTGTCCTCATAGGCGGGGCCGATGCCGCGCCGGGTGGTGCCGATGCGGGTGCCGACATTGGAGGATTCGCGGATGGCGTCGAGATCGCGGTGGATCGACAGGATCAGACAGGCATTGTCGGCGATCCGCAGCGTGTGGGGTCCGATATCGACCCCTTGCCCCTTGAGCCGCTCGATCTCCTCGCACAAGGCATGCGGGTCGACGACCACGCCATTGCCGATCACGCTCAGCTTGCCGCGCACCACGCCCGACGGCAGCAGGCTCAGCTTGTAGGTCGTGTCATCGACCACCAGCGTATGGCCGGCATTGTGGCCACCCTGAAACCTGACCACCAGATCGGCGCGCTCGGACAGCCAGTCGACGATCTTCCCCTTGCCCTCGTCACCCCATTGCGAGCCGACGACCGCGACATTCGCCATTCCCCACTCCCAACATGCGAAACCGGCTGCGCCCGGCGCGACGCACAGCGTTTCGTAATCTTGCAAGACCGATTGTTGTCGATTGAACCTGGATTCGGTCGGACCCGACCGGCTGCGCACGGACCGGCGCATGGATTATGTTATGCATACCGGCTTTGCGCGACTATAGAGCGGTTCGCGGTTGATCGCACCCCCGGATCTCACTCTGATAGCGCAACTTGTCTGCCGTCCGCAAAAAAGCCTGGCGGAAATCGACACGCCCCGCAGCCGGGGTCTGACCGCGAGGCCCCATGCGCCCCTATGACAATGCCTATATCCTGCTGACCTTCACGACGCTGTTCTGGGCCGGCAACGCGATCGCCGGCAAGCTGGCGGCCGGCGTGATCCCGCCCTTCACGCTGACCGCCATGCGCTGGATCCTGTCGGTCCTCATTCTCTACATCATCGCCCGGCCGCTGATCGCCGCCCACTGGCCGGTATTGCGGGCGAACTGGCGCTATCTGTTCACGCTCGGCGCGGTCGGCTTCGCGCTGTTCAATGCCTGCCTCTATGGCGCGCTGAACTTCACCACCGCGATCAATGTGACGATCGAACAGTCCGCCATGCCCGCCGTCATCATGCTGGCGATGTATCTCGTCTATCGCGAGCCGGTCACCAGGCTACAGGTGGTCGGCCTGGCCCTGTCGATCTCGGGCGTCATCATCACCGCGACCCAGGGCGATCCGACCCGGCTCTTCCGGCTCGACGTGAATATCGGCGATGCCATCATGATGGGCGGGGTCCTGGCCTATTCGGCCTATTCGGTGGCCTTGCGGAGCAAGCCCGACCTGCCCTGGCAGGTCTTCATGTTCGCGCTGGCCTGCGGCGCCATGCTCGCGAGCCTGCCGTTCGCGCTGTTCGATCTGTGGCGCGGCGCGCTGCCGGCCATGGACTGGCGGACGCCGGCGCTCCTGTTCTATGTCGTGGTGTTCCCGTCGCTCCTGTCGCAGGTCTTCTTCATTCGCGGCGTCGAACTGATCGGCGCCAACCGCGCCGGCCTGTTCATCAATCTCGTGCCGGTCTTCGGCGCGGTGCTCGCCGTCGTCATCCTGAACGAGACCTTCGAATTCTATCACGGCGTCGGGCTCGTCATGGTGATCGGCGGCATCCTGCTCGCCGAGACATCGGCGAGACGGCACAAGAAACCCGCCTGAGCCTATTTGCGCGCGCCATCGGCCGATGCGCCGGGATCGGCATCGGTGTCGCCGTCCGCGTCCGGTTCGCGCCGATCGCCGGCGACCAGGCGGTTGAACAGCGGCGAGGTGCGCAACAGCCAGACCGCGCGCTTGCGCTCGTCGCGCGGCACCGGCGCGCGCGTCAGCATGCGGATGACGACGAAGCCGATCAGCGACAGGTGCAGAAGCCCGGTATAGACGAAGAAGGCGCTCGGCCCGAACCAGGCCATGATCTGCGAGGCGATGGTCGGGCCCATGACGGCGCCAAGCGTGAAATAGAGAAACAGCCCCGCCGCGAGATCGACCGACTGGCCCGGCCTGGCGAAATCATTGGCGTGGGCGGAGGCCAGCGAATAGAGCGGCAGCGCGAAACCGCCGAACAGGAATGCGCCCAACAGGACGGTCGCCCGGCCGTCGGCCTGGGCCAGGAACAGGCTCGACAGCGCCGCGCCGACCGTCACCGCGATGATGATGCGGCGTCGGTCGAAACGGTCAGACAGGAAGCCGAGCGGATATTGCAGACAGGCTCCGCCGATGATGAACAGGCTGATGAACAGCGCCAGATCGTCGATGGACAGCCCGATGTCCTGGGCATAGAGCGGCCCGATCGTGCGGAACGCGCCATTGGTCAGCCCGATCGTCAGACAGGTCGCCACGGCGGCCGGCGACACCGCCCAGACCAGGCCGAAATCGGCGCGGCCGCTGCCCGGCGGCCTTGGGCTCGACTGCGACGACAGCGAGACCGGGATCAGCGCGACGCAGAAGAAGATGCCGGCGAAGACGAAGATCTGGAACCCGCCGATGCCGATGATCGGCATGAGGAACTGGCCGAGCGTATTGGCTGCGAGATCGACCACGCGATAGACCGACAGGATCCGGCCTCGATCCTTGTTGTCGGCCGCCTCGTTGAGCCAGCTTTCGATGACCACCAGACAGCCGCAGAAGGCGAAGCCGCTGGCGATTCGCACCAGCCCCCAGACCACGGGGTCGATATAGAGCACCATGATCAGCACGGTGCAGGCACCGGTGGCGGCAAGGGCGCCGAAGACCCGGATATGGCCGGCGCGCTGGATCAGAAGCGGGGTCAGCAGAACCCCGCCGAGAAAGCCGAGATAGTAGAACGTGCCCAACAGGCCGACCGTCATGTCGCTGAAGCCTTCCGCCTTGGCGCGGACGGAAATCAGCGTGACGAGAAGCCCATTGCCGGCCAGCAGGATAGCCGCCGACAGGATAAGCGGCAGCAGGCGGCGCCCGGTGGCCTTGGGCGCGGCGGCGGTCTTTTCAGCACTCTCGGCGGGCACCGCCGCATCGGCTGTCATAAGGTCCCGGACGGATGATCGGTCACGTAACGGACGGAAGCGTCAGCATGCGCCAGCCGGCGGCGGAAAACCAGAACGCCGCGCGCCCGGCAGACCCGCGCCCGGCGCGCGGCTCGTCGCGAAATGCGATCCTTCCTGCCGAGGTTGAACCATCCGACACGTCAGTCGTCATGGCCGGGACAAGCCCGGAGCTGATGGGGCGGACCATGCCGCTTGCCCACACTCCTCTTCCGGTGCAGGTCGCGCTAGCGATAGATCACCTCTTCGCCTTCCGGCCAGCGCACCTCATAGCCGAAGCGGACATCCATGATGCCGCCCGCCGACACGCTGCGCTGCCAGGCGAGCAGGCCCGGCACGCCGTCGACATCGGTCGCGGTCGGTTCGGTATTGGTATCGAGCGGCAGGATATCGATCCGCTCGTCGCGCGATTGCGGCAGTCGGTCGATGACCATCACGTCGACGGACACGTCGTGCCGGTTGGTCACGCGGATCGTCCAGTCCTTGAGATCGGTGGTCGAGGTCTGGAACAGGCCGCGCTCGCCGCGCTGGTCCTGGACGGGAATGCGCTCGACGGTGACGAGATCGTCGACGCCGAAACCGATGGTCGCGGCATCGCCTGGCACGATGAGATCGAGTGAAGACGATCCGACGAGCACGCCGTTGCGATAGAGCGTCGCCCGGCCGGGCAGCACCACGCCGCCATCCTCGACGGTGATGTCGGCCGACAGATAGGCGGCCGGATCGAGCGAGGGCACGGTGCGGACCATGAGATCGGCGTCCAGCGTCTCGTCGCCGATCAGCACGGTGCGCGCTTCGCCATTGGCGCCGACCGTCACCTGGCCGGCGATATTGTAGAGAACATCGAAACCGGTCTCGACCGCGGCGGCCGAAGCTTCGCGGGCGACCCTGCCGTCCGCCATCGGCGCGGCCATCAGAACCTGGCTTTCGGCCTGCGACCGGACCAAGGCCGGCGCCTGGGCCGGCATGTCGGGGGCGACCTCGACATAGAGCGGCGGCGGTTCGGGGGCTTCGGTGGCACCGCCAGGCCGCGCGGTGGCGAGCTTCAGCGTCACGTTCGACCAGTCCTCGCCGGTCGTCTGGGTCACTTCGGCGCGGCGCGCGAGATCGACGGATGCCGCCCCGGTCGCGGCGTCGGTTTCGAGCCGCACATCGTAGAACGGCTCCCAGCGGGCCGCGGCGACGCGATAGCGCACCTCGATCTCGCCGGAAAAGGCGGCGTCAGCCTGATAGGAGATGTCCGCCCGCGTGCGGAACAGCGTCGCGTCGGGCTGGCCGTCCAATTGCCGCCTGAGATCGGCGAGCCGACGGTCGAGGTCGCGCTGCTGGATCCCGGTCTCGCGGATCGTGTCGAGGAGCGGGGTGATCTGGTCGCCGATGAAATCGAAGACGCGCTGCGGGTCGGCGGCGCTGTCGTCGCCCGCATTCTCGCGCCCGGCCACGAGCCAGGGCGGCACGCCGGCGAGGCTTTCGAGATAGGCCCGCTGCAACTGGGCCGCGGCGATCGTGTCGGAGAGCACGCCGCGCTCGTCCTCGAGCGACGCGATCTCGCTCTCGATGCGCTGGCGTTCGGTATCCGAGAGCGTGTCGCTGTCCACCGCGATGCGGTCGATCGTCACCCCGCCGAGTTCCAGCCCGCCATTGCCGGTCGCTGCGATGCGCAGGCTCCGCCGGTCGAGATCGGCCGTCAGATCGTCGAGCACGAAGACGCCCTGCCCGGCCGGCACGGTGACTTGCGCGCGGCGCACGATATCCGCCCCGTCGCGATAGACCGTCACATCGGCGATCGTGCTGTCGACATCGGTGTTTTGGGCGGTGTTTTGAGCGAGGGCCGGGGTGAGCGCGGTCGCGGCCAACAGCGCCGTGGCGAAGGGCAGGCAACGAATCATCGGTGATACTCCTTGTCGCAGCGCCCGAGTTTACATCGGCGCGGCCAAAACGCTCCCCGTCGGATGTGACACAGCCATGCGTCCATCCGTTCGCGTGTCATCCGCCGCAATCATGTCGAAAACAGGGTGCGCCCCGGTTTCGCCCCCTCAATCGCCCGCCTTGCCGGCCTCGAGCCCGACCGACCCTCCGGCCGGCGACCGGTTGCGCCCCAGGACGAGCAGGCGGATCCGCTTTTCGAGTTCGAGCACCAGCATCAGCGCGACGCCCACGGCGACGATCTGGAGCCCCTGCAACACGGTGAGCGGCCGGGTGTCGAAGAAGGCCTCCATGAAGGGCGCATAGGTGAACAGGAATTGCAGGCCCGTGACCGCCGCGATGGCGATGATTACCGGCCGCGTCCCGGCGATGCCCTTCAGCGTCAGCGAGGTGTCGTTCAGATAGCGCACGGAGAACAGATAGAAGATCTCCATCACCACCAGCGTGTTGACCGCGATGGTGCGCGCTTCCTCGACGCTGGCGCCCTGCGCCTGGGCCAGCGTGAACTTGCCGAAGATCCCGGCGCAGAACAGGATCGAAACCAGCACCACGCGCCACACCACGAAGCCCGACAGCACCGGCTCGGAAGCCGGGCGCGGCGGGCGGCGCATGACGCCGCGCTCGGACGGCTCGAAAGCCAGCGTCATCGCCAGCACGACGGAACTGACCATGTTCACCCACAGGATCTGCACCGGCGTGATCGGCAGCGTCAGCCCGAGCAGGATGGCGATGATCAGGCTGAGCGATTCCCCGCCATTCACCGGCAGCAGGAAGACGATGGCCTTCTTGAGATTGTCGTAGACGGTCCGGCCGGCCTTCACCGCCGCCGCGATGGTCGCGAAATTGTCGTCGGCGAGCACGATCTCGGCGGCTTCCTTGGCGGCCTCGGTGCCCTTGCCGCCCATGGCGATGCCGATATCGGCGCGCTTCAGGGCCGGTGCGTCATTGACCCCGTCGCCGGTCATGGCGACCACGGCGCCGCCGGCCTGCAGGGCCTGGACGAGGCGCAGCTTGTGCTCCGGCGTGGTGCGGGCGAAGACGTCGACCTCGGCGGCGCGGACGCGCAGGCGCGTATCGTCGAGGTCGTCGATATGATGGCCTTCGAGCACCGCCGAGGTGTTGGCAAGGCCGAGCTGGCGGGCGATGGCCGCGGCCGTGCCGGCATGGTCGCCGGTGATCATCTTCACCCGGATGCCCGCCGCCTGGCATTCGGCGACGGCGGCGATCGCTTCCTCGCGCGGCGGATCGATCAGGCCGACGAGGCCGAGCAGCGTCAGCCCGCCCTCGACATCGTCGAAGGACAGTTCGCTGTGGCCGGTATGGGTCCTCTTGCTGGCGATGGCGAGCACGCGCTGGCCCTGATCCGCGATCGCATGCGCCCGGTCGCGCCAATAGGCGAGATCGAGCGGTTCCTCGCCATAGGCCTCGTTGTGCTGCTGCACGCACATCTCGAACAGCCGCTCCGGCGCGCCCTTCACATAGATCGCCGCATGCCCGTCATGGTCATGATGCAGCGTCGCCATGAAGCGGTGCTGGGAATCGAAGGGGATGGCATCGGTCTGCGGATTGGCGCGCCGTTCGTGCACGGCGTCGAGGCCGGCCTTGTAGGCGAGCGTCACCAGCGCGCCTTCCATCGGATCGCCGATGACGGTCCAGCTATTGCCCTCGCCGGTCAGCTCGGCCTCGCTGCACAACAGCGCCCCGCGCGTCAGCTCGGCGAGCAGCGGATGCTCGGCCGGCGTGGTGTCGGCGCCGTCGAGCGAGAAACCGCCATGTGGCGCATAGCCCGAGCCGGACACCGCGAAGAGCCGCCGGGCGGTCGCGACCGAGCTGACCGTCATCTCGTTCCTGGTCAGCGTGCCGGTCTTGTCCGAACAGATCACCGATACCGAGCCGAGCGCCTCGATGGCCGGCAGCCGGCGCACGATGGCATTGCGCCGCGCCATGCCCTGAACGCCGATCGCCAGCGTGACCGTCAGAATGGCCGGCAGGCCTTCGGGAATGGCCGCGACCGACAGCCCGACCACGGCCATGAACAAATCGCGGAAGCCGAACGTGCCGAAGGTCAGGCCGAACACCATGATGGCGGCGCTGACCACCAGGATGAAGCCGGTCAGCCATTTCGCGAATACGGCCATCTGGCGGATCAGCGGCGTGGTGGTCGTGGCGACATCGGCGATCAGGCCGCTGACCCGGCCGATCTCGGTGTCTGCGCCGGTGGCGATCGCGACGCCGCGACCCTGACCGGCGGCAACCATCGTGCCGCTGAAGGCGAGCGAGGTGCGATCGCCGAGCGCGGCATCGACGGTGACCGAGGCCGGTGTCTTGTCGACGGGGACGGATTCGCCTGTCAGCACCGCTTCCTGGAGCTTCAGCCCGCGCGTTTCGATGAGCCTAAGATCGGCCGGCACCCGGTCGCCGGCTTCGAGGATCACGACATCGCCGGGCACCACATCCTCGCCCGGCACGGTCTGGCGACGGCCGTCGCGCAATACCGTCGCGTTCGGCGCCAGCATGTCGCGGATCGCGGCCAAGGCGCGCTCGGCCTTGCCTTCCTGGATGAAACCGATGATTGCGTTGACGATGACGACGGCGCCGATGACGCCCGAATCGACCCAATGGCCAAGCGCGGCGGTAACCGCGGCCGCGACCAGGAGCACATAGATCAGGATATTGTGGAACTGGCGCAGGAAGCGGATCACCGGGCCCTGGCGCTTCGGTTCGGGCAGCCGGTTCGGGCCGAAGCGGTCGCGGCGCTCGACGACGCTGTCGGCGGCAAGACCCGACAGGTCGGCGTCGAAGGCGGACAGAACCTCGTCGATGGTCCGGTCGTGCCAGGTGGATTTCGGTTCAGGGTCAGCCGCACTGCCGCCGTTGCGCATCACGCCTCCTCGACGCGTCCTTCGACAAGATTTCCAGGCCACTCGATCATCCCCAAGCGGGAACCGGGCCGGCACCAGGCCGTGCGCCGCGCGGTTTTTTTGCAGCGCAGCAACACCTGCCGCCCCGCTGATGACCCAAGGGTCGCGGCGACACCTTGCGGCGGGTCAAATGGCGGGCCGATTCTCGGGCCCGCAACGGCGAATCCGCTTGCCCGCCCGACCGGTTTTGCCGATCATGCGGCAAACAACGCATTCCCCAATGAAAAAATCGAGGAGGCCGATATGAGCGTGACGGCGATCGAAACCGCGGGCCGCGACCCGTTGGCGCACAATCAGGCGTTCTGGCAGGAGCGCGTCGATCTCGCCGCCGCCTTTCGCTGGGCCGCCCGGCTGAACATGCATGAAGCGGTCGCTAGTCACTTCTCGCTCGCGGTCAATGACGACGGTACCCGGTTCCTGATCAATCCGAACCAGCGCCATTTCTCGCTGATCCGCGCGTCCGACCTTCTGCTGCTCGATGCCAACGACCCGACGACGCTCGACCATCCCGACGCGCCCGACGCCACGGCCTGGGGCCTGCACGGGTCGCTGCACCGCAAATGCCGCCATGCCCGCTGCGCGCTGCATGTCCATTCGGTGCATGCGACGGTGCTGGCGAGCCTGGCCGATTCCACCCTGCCGCCGATCGACCAGAACACGGCGATGTTCTTCAACCGCGTCGTCGTCGACGAGGGCTATGGCGGGCTCGCCTTCGAGGAAGAGGGCGAGCGCTGCGCCGAATTGTTCGCCGACCCCAAGGTCAAGGTGATGGTGATGGGCAATCACGGCGTGCTGGTGATTGGCGACACAGTGGCCGAGACTTTCGACCGGCTCTATTATTTCGAGCGCGCCTGCGAGACCTATATCAAGGCGCTGTGGACCGGCCGGCCGATGCGGCGTCTCGCCGACGACATCGCCGAGAAGACCGCGCGCGAACTCGAGGACTATCCGGAGATGGGCGTGCGCCATTTCGCCGATCTGAAGGAAATCCTCGACCGCGACGGCTCGGACTACGCCAAGTAAGGCAAGGGCGCCTGTTCGGCCGACCTTTGCTAGCGCGGTCGCCTATTCGACAGGCCGTTGTTAGCGCGGCCACCTATTCGGCGGGCCGTCGTTAGTGCGGCCGCTTATTCGGCGGCCTTGGCCCGCGCCGCCGCCAGCGTGACGCAGTGGCGCGCGATCATCAGTTCCTCATTCGTCTTGACGACGAGTACCTTGACCGCCGAAGCGGGCGTCGAGATCTCCTCGAGGCCCGCCTCATTGGCGGCCTCGTCGAGTTCGACGCCGAGCCAGCCCATGCCGTCGAGCACGTCGCGGCGAATGTTCCGGGCGTTCTCGCCGATGCCACCGGTGAACACGATGGCGTCGAGCCCCTGCAACACCGCCGCCATGGCACCGAATTCGCGGCGGATGCGGAACACGAAATAGTCGATCGCCTGACGCGCCTCCGGCTCGGGCGAGGCTTCCAGTTCGCGCATGTCGTTGCTGATGCCCGACAGCCCCTTCAGCCCGGAGTCCTTGTAGAGAAGATCCGAGATCGCATCGGCCGTCATGCCCTTCTCGCCCATGAGATAGAGCAGCACGCCCGGATCGATCTGGCCGCAGCGGGTGCCCATGGGCAGCCCGTCGAGCGCCGAAAAGCCCATGGTCGAGCCGACCGAACGTCCGTCGCGCAGCGCGCACATCGACGCGCCATTGCCGAGATGGGCGACCACGACGCGGCCCGAGCCGAGCTCCGGCCAGGCCGCCTTCAGCCGGCCCGAGATGTACTCATAGGACAGGCCGTGAAATCCGTAGCGCCTGATGCCCATGTCGTAATAGTCGCGCGGCAGCGCGAAGGTGTCGTTGACCCAGGGATGGTCGCGATGGAAGGCGGTATCGAAACAGGCAACCTGGAGCGCCGACGGAAAGGCCTCCATGGCCGCGTCGATCCCGGCGAGATTGTGCGGCTGGTGCAGGATCGCCATCGGAATGAAGGCGTCGAGCGCTGCTCGCGTCGCCGGATCGACGATCACCGGCGCGGCATAGGATACACCGCCATGCACCACGCGATGGCCGACCAATGGTATGTCGAGGCCGGGAAAGGCCGTTTCGATCCAGCCGAGCAGGAAATCCATCGCGCCGGGCTGGCCGGCGACCTTGCCGGCATCCAGATCGCGCGCATCGGCGATGCGTCCGTCCGGCGAAGCGGCCTTGAAATGCGGCTGGCTGCCGATGCCGTCGATCTGGCCGCGACACAGATCGGTCAGCCCGTCGCCGTGATCGGAGGGCGCGAAGAGCGCGAATTTCAGGCTCGACGACCCGGCGTTGAGAACAAGCACATTTCCCGTCGTCATGACCGACCGCTGCTCCGATCCCGGTGATTGTCCATCATTCGGCGGCCTTGGCGAGCGGCGCGCGGGCAGCCGGCGACACGCCGGTCCGGCGCCATTCCCGATAGAGAAGCGCCAGCGCGCAGGAAGCGAGCCGCGAACGTTCGTCATCGGCCCGGCTCGTCAGCATGACCGGCACCTTGGCGCCGACCACGAGCCCCGCCGCCTCGGCATGGGCGACGAAGGTCAGTTCCTTGGCCAGCATGTTGCCGGCTTCGAGATTGGGCACGATCAGCACCTCGGCATGACCGGCGACGAGCGAGGTGATGCCCTTGGTGCGGGCGGCCTGAACGTCGACCGCATTGTCCATGGCGAGCGGGCCGTCGACGACGCCGCCCTTGATCTGGCCGCGCTCGGCCATCTTGGCCAGGACGGCGGCATCGAGCGTCGAGGGGATCGCCGGATTGACGGTTTCGACCGCCGACAGAATGCCCACCTTGGGCTCGGGATTGCCGAGCGCCAGCGCGACGTCGATGGCGTTCTGGACGATCGACACCTTGGTTTCGAGATCCGGGGCGATGTTGATCGCCGCATCGGAGATGATCAGCGGCTGCGGCCGGCCCGGCACGTCCATGACGAAGACATGGCTGAGCCGGCGCGTGGTGCGCAGCCCGCCATTGCGCTTGACGACTTCCTTGAGCAGATCGTCGGAATGGATATGGCCCTTCATCAGGGCTTCGACCCGGTTTTCATGCACCAGCGCGACGCCCCGCGCGGCGGCTTCCGGCTCGTCCTCGATATCGATGAACTCGAAGCGCGACAGGTCGACATCGCATTGTTCGGCGGTGTCGGCGACGCGCTTGCGCGAGCCGATCAGAATGGGCTCGATGAGGCCGGCTTCGGCGGCGAGCACCGCGCCGGCGAGCGAATTCTTGTCATCGGGACAGACGACCGCCGTCTTGAGCGGCTCGAGATCGACGCACGCCTCGATCAGCCGGTCGAAATGGACATGCCGCTGCACGGTGAGCGCGGGCAGTTCGTGATCCTCGAAATGCAGCTTGTGCTCGGGCGCGATGACATCGGCCACGCCTTCGGCGATCAGCGTGCCGTCGGCGCGCTCGACACGGGTGTCGAGCCGCACCAGGTCGCCCGCGCTCTTTTCGCGCACGGTGACCGTCGCGATCAGTTCGTCGCCGACATGGGCGCGGCCGGGAAAGCGGAAACTCTGTTCGCGATAGAGCGTGCCCGGCCCCGGCAGCAGATTGCCGAGAACGGCGGAGACAAGCGCGCCGATCCACATCGACGGCGCCACCGGATCGTCCTTCTTGCCGTCATTGTCACGGTCGATCTCGGGGATGTGCAGCGGGTTCAGATTGCCCGAGGCATGGGCGAAAACGTAGAGATCATTGGCCGAACAGTTCCGGGTCATCGACGCGCTGTCGCCGATTTCGATCTCGTCAAACGTCTTGTTCGATCGCATGGTCTTCTCCATCGGTTCCAGCGACTCACACCGGCCGGACGCCGCGTCATCCAAAGTGCCCGGCCGGGCCGGCGTCCGGGGGCCTGCCGTCCAGACCGCTATGCTATGCGGGCAGCCTCGAGCGCAACCGCGCCTTTACTGAGCCGCTTCCGCATCCGGCGTCGCCAGCGGATCGTTCAGGATCGCCCGCGCCGCGAGCTGCGGCAGGTCGAGAACCCGGCGAAACGCCTGCAGGGCGTGGATCGTATTGGGTTCCATCTCCTCGAGCGGACCGGCGATGAATTCGACGACGTCGACGGCGCGCTGACGGTCGGCCATGTCGCCGAGCAGGACCGGCAGGGCGGCCAGCGCGGCATCATGCTCGAAAGTGACGATCAGCGTCTGTTCGTGAATGAGGCGGGCGCGCTTCGCCGCGCCGAGCGACTTGAACGGCTCGTCCTGGGTCAGCACCTTGGCGGAACGTTCGAGCCGCGACCGGCGCACCGAGCCGCGCGCCTCGGCGAGCACGATCAGCATGCGGATGACCGCTTCCTCGAAGCCGCCGCGCTCGACATTCATGAGGGCGGCTTCCACCTCGGGCAGGAAGCGCAATTCGTTGACGTCCTTGCGGGTGCGCTGGAAGGCGTGCGTCTGTCCGAGCCACTGCATGAAGGGCGAGCCGTAGATCGCGAAGAAGCTCAATTCATAGGCCGCGTCCCGCATGTCGCGATAGAGATCGAAGCTCTGCTCGATCGCATCGGCCCACAACCGCTCGATCAGGAGATAGGGGTTGGACCCGTCGACGGGCTTGCGCGCTTCCTCGACCGCCTGCGCCATGCTGGGCAGGGCGGCGAGCATCGGGTTGCGGCTTGAAAAAAGCGTCCGCTGCAGCCGCATCGGATGGCTCTTGCGCATCATTTCCGCGCCGACCGGCGTCGATGTCGACTGCACGATCGGCCGCCATGTCAGGTCGTAGAGTTCGGTGCCGAGTTCCGACAGCCGGGCGACGGCCGCGAAGGGTTCCTCGTCGTCGCGCCCGTCGTCGAGCTTGGAAATGTCCGCCAGGTTGCGCTCCTCGAAGGAGACGACGAACTGGGCATCGGCGCCCTCGCCGATCATCTCCTCGATGACCATCTCATAGAGGCCCGGCCGCAGCGCCTCGATGGTCTTCAGCGTCGAGGCCATTTCGGTGTGTTCGCGCTTGGCAACCTTGGACGACACGAAAATGCCGAGATGGCCGATCGAGTCGTGCACCATGTAGATGATGCGCTGGCCACGGATGCGGATCTCGTTTTCGTCGGCATAGGTGTCGACGATCCAGTTCAGCGCCTGCTGCGGCGGCGTGATGTTGTCGCCGCGGCTGGCGAAGACAACGATCGGCGAGCGGATCTGCTTCAGGTCGAGATGCCGGCCATGTTCGAGCCGCGCCTCGCCGCGCGCCAGCCGGTTGCCGACGAAAAGCTGCTCGACGATCCAGCGGATCTCGGCCTCGTTCATCATGTAGAAGCCGCTCCACCAGCGCTCGAATTCGAGGAAGCGCTCGCGGCCCTTGTCGATATTGGCGTAGATGTCGAAATATTTGCGGAACAGCGTGCGGCCCGGATTGAGCAGCTCGAAATTCATCACCAGATTGGCGCCGTCGAAGACACCGTCACCGAGATCGCTGAGCACCAGCGCCGGCAGCGCCCCACCCAACAGCCCGCCATTGTAGCGCATCGGGTTCTCGCCGAGTTCGCCCGACCAGTAGGCCAAGGGCGCGCCATTGATCACGATCGGCCCGGTGATGTCGGGATTGGTCGCCGCCAAGAGCATGGTGGCCCAGCCGCCCTGGCAGTTGCCGACGATGATCGGGCGCGGCGAATCGGGGTGTTCGGCATGGATCGCCTTGAGGAAGGCGGCCTCGGCATGGGTGACATCGGCCAGCGTCTGGCCGGGCACGGGATCGGGTCGGAAGGCGACGAAATAGACCGGATGGCCGTCGGCCAGCGCGACGCCGACCTGGCTGTCGGGCTTGAACCCGCCGATGCCGGCACCGTGGCCGGCGCGCGGGTCGATCACCACATAGGGCCGCTTCCAGTTGAAGGTCTGGACACCCTCGGGCGGCAGGATGCGCAAGAGGTAATAGTTGACCGGCCGCTTGAGATCCATGCCGTCGACGGCGATCTCATAGTCATAGATCAGGACCGGCGGCAGGCCCGCCGCCTCATGGGTGATGGCGACATCGCCGCGCTCGCGCATCGCGTCGGCGGTCATGATGAAGCGTTGGGTCGCATCGGTCAGATAGGCGCCGAGCGCCGCCTGTCCCCGGTCGTCGGTCTGCGCCAGGAGATGGGCGATCTCGCTCATCTGTTCGAAGGTCGCCCGCGTCCGCTCGCCATGCACATCGGCCATGCTCTTCAGGCGACGGCTCATCACGCGCAACAGGCTTTCCGTCTGGCGCGAGGCCACCGCCGAGCGCGCCGTCGCCGCTTCATAGCGTTCATGCAGGCCGAGCTTGGGATGGGTGAGGGACGACAGGTCGACCATTTGGAAGCTCCTTATCCGACGATGTTGTAGCCGCCGTCGATGTGATGCACGCCGCCGGTGACATTGGACGCCGGCCGGCTGGCCAGGAAGCCGGCATAGGCGCCGACATCGTCGATCGTGGCGAGCTTGTGGGTCGGGGCGCGCTCGGCGGCCGCGTTGAGCAGCGCGTCGAAATGCGCGATGCCGCTGGCCGCCCGCGTGGCGAGCGGGCCCGGCGAGAGCGCATGCACGGAAATGCCCTTCGGACCGAGATCGGCGGCGAGATAGCGCACGCTGGCTTCCAGCGCCGCCTTGACCGGCCCCATGATGTTGTAATGCTCGACGACCTTTTCCGAGCCGTAGAAGGAGACGGTCAGACAGGTGCCGCCATTCGGCATCAGCGGCTCGGCCTGTTTCACCAGCCGGATGAAGGAATGGCAAGACACGTCCATCGCGGTGAGGAAGCCCTGGCGCGATGCGTCGACCACCCGGGCGTGCAGGTCTTCCTTGGGGCAGAAGGCGATGGAATGCAGCAATATGTCGAGCGCGCCCCAATGATCGGTGATGCGTTCGAAGACCGCATCCATCTGGGCATCGACCGACACGTTGAGCGGCAGGATCAGTTCAGCGCCCAGTTCCTCGGCCAGCGGCCGGACATGGGGTTCGGCCTTGTCGTTCAGATAGGTCACCGCCAGGCGGGCGCCCATTGCCTTGAAGGCCTGGGCGCAGCCGAATGCGATGGAATCGCGATTGGCGATGCCGACGATCAGCGCCTTGCGGTCTTGCAGCGAGAACATCTCGATCCTCCAGGCCTTCATGCCGGATATACGGGTTTGGCCGCCGCGTCATACGGCCGAACAGGGACACGCCGGGCGCGATCACGCCGCCGGCGACCATCCCTCGAACCGAATGGCGCCTGCGGAACCGATCGACCCGAACATGTTACAGGGTCGGCGTGGAATATTGCAGCGCAGCATGACAGGTCGGTGACGACGGCGTGCCAATCAAGAGGGTTACGTAGTCATCGCGAGGAGCGACGGCTGAAAGGTCGCCGGATCTCGCCAGATGACGCGCGTCAGCGCAGCTCGGCGCGCGGACCGACCGGCGCGCTGGGCGCGGTCGCTTCCCCGGCCGCCGGCCCGTCGAGGGGGCCGTCCGAGGCAGCTTCGCCACCGGCTGGCGGCGTGTCTGGATCGGCGTCGATCTCCGTCTCGACATCCCTGTCGCCGCCGGGCCAGCGGAAATCATTGGCGCGGCCAATGCGTTCGAGATCGACATCGCCCTCGACGAACAGCGCGTGATGGGTGTCGTCGTCATTGACGACACCGTCCGAACGGCCCGCCGCCGTCTCGATCAGATCGATGCCGAGCGGCACCGCCTGATTGGTCAGCGCGGTGATCCGGCCGATCCCGGTGCTGCGCTCCTCAGCGATGACTTCCTCGACGTCGAAGGCTTCGGGCGCGCTGGCGATCGGCGTGTCCAGCGCGTCGGGCCGCAGGATGCGCCGCAGTGGACGCTCGACGAAGAAGCCGAGCTTGCGCGCGCCGGAACGGGTGAAGCCGATGCCGTCATCCTCGCGCAGCACCCGGTCCTGCCCGTCGATATCGGGGCCGGAGGCGGCATAACCGCCGTCCGCGTCGACGAAGGACTGCCAGACGTCGACATAGGTCCCGCCGACCGACTGGCTGCGCAACCGATAGACCGTGTTCATGGTCAGGAAATCGGAGGCCTTGTCGGCATCGGCGACCGGCGGGAGGCCGACCCAGACGACCGGGATACGGCGCGGCGCGAGCTGCAGCAGAAGCCGGTCGATGCGTTCGCCGTAAAGCCCGCGCCAGCGTTCCGAAAGCGGCGTGTGGTCGCCGCTCGAATCGGACAGGACGGCGCGGTCGTTGAGCCCCACGGCGATGACGACCGCATCGATCCGCGCCCCGCTGTCGAGCGCGTCCCGGACCTCGTCGATCCAGTCGACCGGCTCGTCGCCGATCAGCCCCGACCGGCGATGGATCCGCCGTTCGATACGGACATTGTTGGTCTTGGCGAAGGCATCGTCGAGGCCGTCGGCGACGTCCTCGGCATAGTCGCCACCGAGCACCAGGACGACCTCGGCGTCGAGCACCTTCTCGTCGACTTCAAGCGGCAGCGGCTGCGGCGCGGCCGGCAGGACGACGGGCGCCGACGTTCCGCCACTGATCGGGCCCGTCTGGTGGCGCTGCGAAGGGCGCGCGCGACGCTCGCGTGTCCGCTGGCCGCCGAAGATCGAGCGGAAGAAGCCGTCGACCACACCGGTCGAACGGCGCGGGCCGCTGCGGTCCGGCACGCCGTCCATGATGATCGGATTGTCGTCGCGCGCCTGAACCGCGCCGCCCATCGGCCAGGCCAGGAGAACCGTCGCCAGACAGGCGACGGCGATCACCGACAGACCGCGCACACCACGAATGCCGCGACGCCTCGGATCATGCGCCTCATGGTCGATATGTCGGAGCGTCCGCACGCCTGTCGCTGTCCCGAAACCGTTTACGCAACATACGGGCCCGCCCCGCCGGGCCAACCCGGCGTCCGCAACCCGTCTTATGCGAGCAAGCCTATAGCACAGCATAGATAGGTTGTGTCAGCCGGTTTGTCGCCCGTCGATCACCATCGTCTTACCGACCATCTTGCCGATGGCGTCCCATCGGTCGCGTCTTGTCGATCACGCGCCGGCCGCCGGCGGGATCAGCCGCCGCGCCGCAGGCGTTCGAGGACCGACAAGGTCGGAAAGCCGTCGGCGGCCAGGCCGACCGACTGCTGATAGCTGCGCAGCGCGCCACGCGTGCCCGGCCCGATCTTGCCGTCGATACCGTTGGGATCGAAACCACGACGTTGCAGCAGCGTCTGCAATTCCTCGACCTGAGAGCGGCTCAGCGTGCGTTCGTTCACCGGCCAGCCGGCCGAGAACGTGCCGAAGCCCATGATGCGGTCGGCGAGATGACCGACACCGAGCGCATAGGATGTCGAATTGTTGTAGCGCTTGATGACATCGAAATTCTTCAGCATCAGAAAGGCTGGCCCATTGGCGCCGGCCGGCACGACGAGCCGCGCCTGGTCATTGGGGCGGGGAAAGTCGCGCCCACTGACGCGACGGATGCCGAGCCGTTGCCAATCAGCCAGCGAGCGTTCGGTGCGCTCGTCGGCCAGCGCATAGTCGAAGCCCTGCGGCAGGCTGACCTCATAGCCCCAGGTCTCGCCGGTGCGCCAGCCATGGGCGCGGAGATAGTTCGCGGTCGAGGCCAGGGCATCCGGAATATTTGTCCAGATGTCGTTCTTGCCGTCGCCATTGTAGTCGGCGGAAAACTGCTTCCAGCTCGTCGGCATGAACTGGGTATGGCCCATCGCGCCGGCCCAGGACCCTTCCATGTCGCGGAAGGAGACATGGCCGGCCTGCACGATCAGAAGCGCGGTGATCAGTTCGGACCGCCAGAAATCCTGCCGGCGCGGTGCCTGATAGGCCAGCGTCGCGAGCGCGCGGATGACGTTGTGGTTGCCCATATAGCCGCCGTAATTGGTCTCCATGCCCCAGACCGACACGACGACGAAGCGGCTCACCCCGTAGCGCTGTTCGATCTGGTCGAGCTCGGCGGCATAACGGCGTACCATGGCCTGGCCGCTGTCGATCCGCTGCCGCGACACCGCCGTCCTGAGATAATCCCAGATCGGCTTGGTGAACTCGGCCTGCCGGTTCATCAGACGCACCGTGTCCGGATCCGGCGTCATGCCGGTAAAAACCTGGTTGAAGGTTGTTTCGGACACGCCGGCGCGGCGCGCTTCCGGCCAGAGCTGTTGAATGAAGCTGGTGAAATTCGCCGAGGCGGGGCGGATCTCCGCCGCAAGCGTCACGAAAGCCAGCGCCAATACGGCAATGAGTTTCAGCCCGCCCCGCGGCGGTTGCCCGGATATGACCCAGTTCATCGACATCATTCGGTTCCCGCAAAAAGGCATCTGCAACATGATGGGCGACGCGCGCCATCCTAAGGTCCTACGCGGCTCACGCCGCCTGAGACCTCAATTTCCGCTCCCAATCGAGCGCATGGCGCACGATGAGATCGAGATCGTCGAAGGCCGGCCTCCAGCCGAACGCGCTCCGGATACGGCTTGCCGCGGCGACCAGTTCCGGCGGATCGCCCGGACGGCGGTCGACCCTGGCGACCGGAAAATCGATATTCGACGCCCGCTTGACCGCGTCGATCACCTCAAGCACCGAAAAGCCCCGGCCATAGCCGCAATTGAGCACCTGGCTCGCAGCACCCGAGCGCAGATGATCGAGCGCGCGGGCATGGGCCGAGATGAGATCGGTGACGTGGATATAGTCGCGAATGCAGGTACCGTCCGGCGTGTCGTAATCGGTGCCGAACACGTCGAGACGGTCGCGCTCGCCGATCGCGGCTTGGGACGCGACCTTGATGAGATGGGTGGCGCGCGGCGTCGACTGGCCGCTGCGTCCTTTCGGATCGGCGCCGGCGACGTTGAAATAGCGCAAGGCGACATAAGACAGGTCATGGGCGACGGCAGTGTCCCGCAGCATGATCTCCGTCATCATCTTCGACGTGCCATAAGGCGAAATCGGGGCCAGGACCGCGTCCTCGGCGACTGGATTGGTCGTCGGCATGCCATAGACGGCCGCCGTCGAGGAGAAGATGAAATGCCGGACGCCGGCCGTCACCGCCGCCTCGATCAAGGCGCGCGAGGCGACGGTATTGTTGAGATAGTAACCGAGCGGATCGCGGATCGAGTCCGGCACGACGATCGAGCCGGCGAAATGCAGGATCGCGTCGACCTCATGATCGGCGACGATGCGGCGAACGAGATCGCCGTCGCCGGCCTCGCCGACGACGAGCGTCGCCTTGGGATGCACCGCCCATTCGAAACCGGTGGTCAGATTGTCGAGGACCACGACGTCCTCGCCCGCATCGACCCGGTCCAGAACCATGTGGCTGCCGATATAGCCGGCCCCGCCGGTGATCAGAACCGACATATCGTCTCCTCGCCACGGCCGCTCGGGCCGGACGTAACGCCGCAGATGACAACAGTTTCGCACGATATGGTTACCGTGTAGTAACCCAATCCGCGCTTCGCTTCACATTCCCGACATCACGGACATCTTCATGCGCCCGCTCAGAAAAGCCGTCTTCCCCGTCGCCGGTCTCGGCACCCGCTTCCTGCCCGCCACCAAGGCGATGCCGAAGGAAATGCTGACGGTGGTCGACCGGCCGGTCATCCAATATGCGGTCGACGAGGCGCGCGCCGCCGGCATCGAGCATTTCATCTTCGTCACCGGCCGCAACAAGCATGTGATCGAGGATCATTTCGACATTCAGGTCGAGCTCAACAACACGCTGCGCGACCGCGGCAAGACGGCCGAGCTCGATAGGCTGGCCGTCGACCTGCCGCAAGCCGGCGCGACGAGCTTCACCCGCCAGCAGGCACCGCTCGGACTCGGGCATGCGGTCTGGTGCGCCCGCGAGATCGTCGGCGACGAACCCTTCGCGCTGCTCTTGCCGGATATGGTGATGAAGGCCGAGACGCCCTGTCTCGCCCAGATGCGCGACGTCTATGAGACCACCGGCGGCAACGTCATCGCGGTCGAGGAATGCGATCCGGCGCAGACCCATCACTACGGCATCATCGGCCAGGGCGCGGCCAATGGCGGCGGTTTCGAGATCACCTCGATGGTCGAGAAACCCAAGCCCGAGGAGGCGCCCTCGAATCTCTTCATCAATGGCCGCTACATCCTCCAGCCGGAGATCTTCTCGATCCTCGAAACCCAGACCACCGGCGCGGGCGGCGAGATCCAGCTGACCGACGCCATGGTTACCCTGATGCAATCACAGCCCTTCCATGGCGTGCGCTTTAGGGGCACCTCCTTCGACTGCGGCGCCAAGGTCGGTTTCCTGGCCGCCAATGTGGCCTTCGCGCTGGACCGCGAGGACATCGCGCCGGAATTCCGCGCCGTATTGGCCGACCTCCTGGCCTGAGCGACGGAAGACCTACCGGCTGAGCCGGGCACCGAGGCCGATCGTCGTCGCCTCATAGTCTTCGTCGATCCCATCGCCCTCGAAGCGGGTATAGCCGATATCGGCGAAGATCGAGATGCCGCGCCGCAGCGCATAGGCGATCTCGGCGTCGGCGGTGAACTCCCGCTCCGCGCTGTCGATGCCGACGAAATCCTCGATCTCATAGGCGAGTGTCCCGGTGACGGTGAGATAGCGGCGCAGATCGTGCACAAGTTCGAGCGCGACGACATAGTCGCGAATGCCGCTGGCGCCGGCCGTCACCGTCTCGTCGAAGGCCGTCGCCGCCGACAGGGTCAGCGTGGTCAGGCCCGACGGCCGCCAGGCGATCTCACCATCGGCGATCAGCCCGCGCACGGTTTCAAGTCGCGGATCCTCCGGATCCTGCTGCTGATAGCCGAGGCGCAGTTCGACGCGCAGCGGGCCGCCGCGATCGAAGACGACGCCGCCCGCGACGCCCCAGCCGCGCGAGCCGCGCAGAAAGCCGTTGTCGTCGACCGCGCGGTCGAAGACGCGCTCATTGACGAGAACGTCGCCGAAGACCTGCCATTGCGGGTCGAGCGCGTGACCAATGCGCAGGGCAAGCTCCACCTCGTCGCGGTCGCGATCGGAATTGTCGAAGGGCGTGCCGTCGGCCCGAACGCCGCTTTCCCGCGTTTCACGGACGAAGGCCGCGCCGATTTGGCCGAACCAGGCGCCGAAGGTCCGCCGCAAGGCGGCGCCGAATTCGGTCGTGTCCTCGTTCAGCCGGTCGACCACCCCATCGCGCCGGTTGCGCTCGCGCTCGAAGGACGCGTCGAGATCGAGACGCAGCACGTCGGACAGGTCGAGCCGGAGATCGCCGTCGAGTTCGACCTCGACCGCATCCGGTATGCCCTCCCTGTCGAAGGTCTCATAAGACACGCCGGCATCGAGGCCGAGGGCGTGGCGCGCCCAATCGGAGCGCAATTCGAGCGACGGAGCGACGACATAGGACATGCCGCTTTCGGGGTCGATGGCGCGTTCGTCGACATTGTCGGAGTATTCGAGCCGGGTTTCGAGCGCCGGAAACAGGAGAACCGAACCGATGCGCAGGCCGAGGGGGGCGTAAGGGTCGTCGTCGGGTCCGGCGAGGACTGGCGGCGGCCCGTCGAGATCGGGCGGCTCCAGCGCCACCTCATCGGTATCGGTGTCGTCGAGCCCGTCGAGACGGCGCAGTTCGGCGTCGCGCTCGACGAGATCATATTGCCGGAAATCGTCCTCGGCACCGGGCACCACCGCCCGATCCGGCGTGGCGCGCGGCTGTGCGGCGGGTCGGTTCGACGCGGCGTCCGTGTCCCGCCGGGGTGTATCGGGCCGAAAGGCCCGGTCGCCGGTCCGCAGGGACGTGTCGGCGAAGGTATCGACCGGCCCGCGCACGACCTGCGCGCCGGCGGCGGCCGGACAGGCGATCGCGGCCAGCAGCAGCAGGCCGGCAAGGCGAGGCATTGGGTCTGTCACCGGTGCCGGAGCTCCGTTCGGCGCAAGCGCCGCCGGCCGCGGCGGGCATTACGCGGTTAACAAACCTATGAAGTTCATGGTTAATCGGCGATTAAGCCTGCCGCCGCGCCGGCCGGTATGATAGGAGGCGGCGACCTAGGTTCCCACATCCAACCGACAACACAGTCCATCCAGCCCATGCCCAATGAGATCAGACAAGATGACGGCACGACGAGGCCGGACGACCGGGGCCTGATCCGGTCGGTCCTGCGCACGCTCGATCTCGAAGCGAACGGGCTGACGCTGTTGCGCGCCGCCGCCGCCAACGGTCTCGGGCCGGCGCTGATCGCGGCGATCGATCTGATCGCCGCCTCGACCGGCCGCGTCATCGTCACCGGCATGGGCAAGAGCGGCCATGTCGGCACCAAGCTCGCGGCCACCTTCGCCTCGACCGGCACGCCGGCCTTCTTCGTCCATCCCAGCGAGGCCAGCCATGGCGATCTCGGCATGATCGCCCGCGACGATGTCATCGTCGCCCTGTCCTGGTCGGGCGAAACGGCCGAATTGCGCAATCTGATTGACTATTCGCGGCGCTTTCGCGTCGGGCTCGTCGCCATCACCTCGGCCGCCGATAGCGCGCTCGGCCGCGCCGCCGATATCGTGCTCGAACTGCCCAAGGCCGACGAAGCCTGTCCGCACGGGCTCGCGCCGACGACCTCGACCGTGATGCAGCTCGCGATCGGCGATGCGCTCGCCATCGCGCTCCTCGAGAGCAAGGGGTTCACCGCGCGCGATTTCGGCGTCTTCCATCCCGGCGGCAAGCTCGGCGCCAATCTCAAATTCGTCGCCGACATCATGCATGGCGCCGAGGCGCTGCCGCTCGTCGAAACCGGGCGGGTCATGTCGGACGCGATCGTGGTTATGACGGAGAAGGCCTTCGGCTGCGTCGGCGTCGTCGATGCCGGCGGCCGGCTGATCGGCGTCGTCACGGACGGCGACCTGCGCCGGCACATGTCGGACCATCTGCTCGGCGAACCCGTCGACGCCGTGATGACGCCGACCCCGCGCACCATCGCCCCCGATACGCTCGTGTCGACCGCCCTTGAAATCCTCAACACGGCGAAGATCACCGCCTTGTTCGTCGTCGAGGACGGCCGCCCCAGGGGCATCGTGCACATTCATCACCTGTTGCGCGCCGGCGTCGCCTGATCCGCGCATAGCGCGCAATTGGCGCTGCGGCTTAAGCCTTGATTAGGTCCGATGCGCTTTACTGGTCCCGGGTAAGGGACCGTCCGCCTGTTTGCCGCGGACCACAGGTAATGCGTAGAGCGCGACATGGATATCGCCACAATCGTCGGCATCCTCTTTGGCGCGGCCATCGTGGCCCTGGCCATTTTTCTCGGCGGATCGGCCGGCACCTTCGTCGACCTGCCGGCGATCCTGATCGTGATCGGCGGCGCGGCGGCGGCCACGCTGGTGCGGTTTCCGCTGTCGAGCGTCGGCGCGGCCCTGGTGCTTGGCGGCAAGGTCGCCTTCATGCACAAGAAGCTGAAGCCGCGCCACATCATCGAGGAAATCGCCGAACTGGCCGATGTGCTGCGCAAGAAAGGGCCGCTCGGCCTGGAAGCGGTCGAGGTCGACCATGAGTTCCTCGCCAAGGGCGTTCAGTATATCGCCGACGGCTATGACAGCGCGCTGATCCGGGAAAGCCTGGAACGCGAGCGCGACCGCAATCTCGAACGGCTGGAAAGCGGCCAGCGCATCTTCAAGGCGATCGGCGATGCCGCGCCCGCCTTCGGCATGATTGGCACGCTCGTCGGCCTGGTCCAGATGCTGGCGCATATGGACGATCCGTCGAAGATCGGTCCGTCCATGGCGATCGCGCTCCTGACGACGCTCTATGGCGCGGTGATCGCCAATCTGATCTGCCTGCCGATCGCCGACAAGCTCGAACTCAAGGGCATGATGGAAGAGGTCAACCAGACCCTCATCCTCGACGGCGTCCTGCAATTGCGCGATGCCAAGAGCCCCAACCTGATCCGCGAAATGCTGGTCTCCTATCTGCCCGAAAAGCATCGCGGCGAAGTGATCGGCGACACCGGCACCGCCGAAGCGGCGGCCTGAGCGGAGGCGGAGGCCTGTCATGCCGCGCAAGGCCAAGGCCAAAGACGGGCCGCCCGAATGGATCGTCACCTTTTCGGACCTGATGGCGCTCCTTGCCTGCTTCTTCGTCCTGATCATCTCCTTTTCGATCCAGGACGAGGAAAAGCTGCAGGTCGTGGCGGGCTCCATGCGCGAGGCCTTCGGCGTCAAGGAGATCGATCGGCGCACCGGTATGATCGAACTCGACGGCGTTCCGGTGCGCGATTTCGTGCGCCAGACGGCGCCGGTACCGCAGGAGGAGGATTCGGATTTCGCCACCGAGTCCAATCCCAACCGGAGCAAGCAAGGTCCGGAAGCCAATACCCATGACATCGCCAAGACCGATGTCGAGCGCCCGCGCCAGTTCGCCACCGCGGCGGCCTCGCTACGCCAGGCCTGGCAGGAAATGCCCGAGATCATGGAGATCTCCTCGCAGATCCTGGTCGAGGAAGTGCCCGAAGGGCTGAACATCCAGCTGATCGACGAAGACGGCCGGTCGATGTTCCCGCAAGGCTCGAAATACCCTTACGAGCGCACCCGCATCATCCTGCAGCAGATGGTGCCGGTCCTGCGCGAACTGCCCAACCGGTTGGCGATTACCGGCCATACGAGTTCCGACAGATCGGACGAACAACCCGGCTACAGCCATTGGGACCTGTCGGCCGATCGCGCCAATGCGGTGCGCGGGATCCTCAACACCGCAGGCCTGCCGAACGACCGCTTCGCCTCGGTGACCGGCAAGGCCGATACCGAACCGCTGTTTCCCGAGGATTCCTTCCTCGCCGCCAACCGCCGGATCTCGATCCTGCTGTTGCGCGAGGCGCCGCCGCTGCCGCCCGAAAGCCGGCCCTGACCACCTGAGCGTCGACTCTATACCGGCTCGACCGTCAGGCTCGCCCCGTTGGACGCGACCACGCGCACCCGTGCGCCCTCCGGTAGGTCGGGCCCGCGCACGCGCCAGATCGTGTCGTTGACCCGGACCTTGCCGGTGCCCTGTTCGATCGCCTCGACGAGAATCAGCTCGCGGCCGATCAGGGCGTCCGAGCGGCGATTGAGGAACGGCCGGTCGCTTTCGGTCAAGGGGCGTTTCAGAAACCGCCGCGACAACAGGATCGAGCCAAGCGCGAGGACGCCGAACAGGCCGAGTTCGGCCTGCCACGGCCAGTCGACGAAGAAGGCGACGACGCCAACGACCATCGCGGCGACGCCGAACCACAACAGGATCGTGCCCGGCGCTAGGATTTCGAGCGACAACAGGACCGCTCCGATGATCCACCAAGTATAGGGGCCGAGCCTAAGCAGGAACTCAACCATCGGGCCGTTCCGTCATCACTCGTTGCGCGCGCCGATGCGCGGCACCGACGAGGTCCAGCCCGACCCGGTTCGCGATTCCGACCCGAAGGATGCTGAACCGCCAGCCTGCGGCCCGCCCTGCCCCCCGGCTCCGCCTGAGGCATCACCTCGGTCGGCGATCTGCACCGGGCGCTCCGGCATCGGCGCCGGGCGCGGCGGATCACGGCGCGGCGCGCCACCGCCCGGCGTCGAGCCGCCACCGCGCGGGGCGGGATCGTCGCCGTCAGGACCGAAGGCGGATCTGGCGATCTCGCCGATGCCGCCGAGCGCGCCGAGCACCGAGGTCGCCTCGACCGGCAGCATGAACACCTTCTGGTTCGGCGCGGCCGCCAGTTCCTTCAGCGCGCCGACATATTTGTCGGCGACGAAATAGTTCAGCGCCTGGACATTGCCCGACTTGACCGCGTCCGACACCATTTCGGTGGCCTTGGCCTCGGCTTCGGCCATGCGCTCGCGCGCCTCGGCGTCGCGGAAGGCGGCTTCGCGCCGGCCTTCGGCTTCGAGCACCAGCGCCTGTTTCTCGCCCTCGGCGCGCAAGACTTCCGATTGGCGCAGGCCCTCGGCCTCGAGGATCGCCGCGCGCCGGTCACGCTCGGCCTTCATCTGCCGGCCCATCGCCTCGACCAGATCGCGCGGCGGTTCCATGTCCTTGATCTCGATGCGCGTCACCTTCACGCCCCAGGGCTCGGTGGCCGCATCGACCACGGTCAGAAGCCGGGCATTGATCTCGTCGCGCTGGGACAGCAATTCGTCGAGATCCATCGAGCCCATGACCGTGCGGATATTGGTCATGGTCAGGTTGAGGATGGCGCGCTCGACATCGTTGACCTCATAGGCCGCGCTGGCCGCGTTCATGACCTGGAAGAAGGTGACGCCGTCGACGGTGACGGTGGCGTTGTCCTTGGTGATGACGGCCTGGCTCGGAATGTCGATCAGGCTCTCCATCATGTTCATGCGATGGCCGATGCGATCGACGAAGGGAATGATGAAGCCGAGGCCCGGCACCAGCGTCTTCTGGTAGCGACCGAAGCGTTCGACCGTGAAATTGAACCCCTGCGGCACCTGCTTGACGCCGGCAAGCACCACCAGAATGAGCAGAACGACGAGGGCGACGACGAGAACGTCGAGGCCGAAGAAGAAATCCGTCACCATATATCTCCTGCTGCGCCGGGCGGCGTCGGACGCGGCCGGCCGAGGCCCCCTTGAGGAGGGGGAAGATGCGCCTGTTCGATGACCGGCGCAAGACGGTCGTTCGGACGGGAAACGCTCAGATGTCGTAGTTCAGGCGTCGTAGTCGCGCTCGTCGGCGATGACCTTGCCGTCATTGGGCAGGCTGCCTGGCGCGACGAGATCGACCTCGCCGCTGAGCTTGGTCTCGGCCTTCAGCGTTTCGGCGACCGATGCCGGGAAGCCATCGGGCACGATGCCGGCCTCGCCGCGCAGGATCATCTTGTCCTGATCGCCATCGCGGGTGACGACGAGGCGCAGCCGACCGAGTTGCGGATGACGCCGGGCGATGGCCGCGATCTGGGCGGGATCGACGAACATGCCCTTGACCTTGGTGCGCTGGTCGGCGCGGCCCATCCAACCCTTGATCCGCATATTGGTGCGGCCGCAGGGGCTCTGGCCCTCAAGCACCGCGCTCATGTCGCCGGTCGCGAAGCGGATCATCGGATAGTCCGGATTGAGGCTCGTCACCACGATCTCGCCGACATCGCCGGGCGCCACCGGATCACCGGTGCCGGGCGTGACGATTTCCAGGATCATGTCCTCAGAGACGATCATGCCCTCCTGGGCGCCGGACTCATAGGACACGATGCCGAGTTCGGCCGTGCCGTAGCATTGCAGGACCGCGATGCCGCGATCGGCATAGTCCTGCCGCATGGAGGGAAACAGCGCCCCGCCCGAGACGAGCGCGCGGGTGATCGAACTCGCGTCGCGGCCGAGTTCGGCCGCCTTGTCGAGCAGCACCTTCAGATAGTCGGGCGTGCCGGAATAGGCCGACGGCTTGAGATGGGCGATCGCCTCGACCTGCATCTCGCTATTGCCGGTGCCGGCGGGAACGACCGCGCAGCCGAGCGCCAGGGCGCCACTTTCGAACATGTGGCCGGCCGGCGTCAGGTGATAGGCGAAGCAGTTGTGCACGATGTCGCCTTCGCGGATGCCGGCCGCGAACAGCGCCCGCGCCACGAGCCACCAGTCGCGGCCGCGACCGTCGCACTCATAGATCGGACCGGGCGACATGAAGAGCCGCGCCATGCCGCCGGGGTCCTTGGTGGTGAACCCACCGAGCGGCGGCATGTCCGACTGGCGCGCGGCCAGATCCGACTTGCGCAGGACCGGGAGTTCGGCCAGCGCCGCCCGGTCGCGCAGCGCGCCCGGATCGATGCCGTCGAGTTGCCTGGCCCACCCTGGCGCCTTGTCGACGGCCGTGCGGACGAAGGCCGGCAGACGCGAAAAGATATCCTCTTCGCGCTGTGCCGGGTCGCGGGTTTCGAGCGCGTCGTAGTGGTCGGTCATGATGGAACCGTCCTGCGGTCTAGCGTGATAACCGAGTATCAGATGTCACACGGCCGGGCCTGCCGGTACGTAGCGCCCGTCAGCTCAGCCAGCGCTTGCGGCGACGATAGCTCTTGACGTTGCGGAAGCTGGTGCGGTCCTCGCCACCGACGCCGAGATAGAATTCCTTGACGTCCTCGTTCTCGCGCAGCGCCTTGGCCTCGCCGTCGAGCACGATGCGGCCGGATTCGAGAATATAGCCGTAGGTCGCGTATTTCAGCGCGATATTGGTGTTCTGCTCGGCCAGGAGCATCGACACGCCCTCGTTCTCATTGAGGGATTTGACGATCTCGAAGATCTCCTCGACGAGCTGTGGGGCGAGCCCCATGGAGGGTTCGTCGAGCAGCACCATGTCGGGCCGAGACATCAGCGCGCGACCGATGGCGCACATCTGCTGTTCGCCGCCCGACGTGTAGCCCGCCTGGCTGCGGCGGCGCTCGCGCAGGCGCGGAAAATAGTTGTAGACCATTTCGAGGTCGCGCTGGATCGCGCCCCAGCCGTCCTTGCGCGTATAGGCGCCGGTGAGCAGGTTTTCCTCGATGGTGAGATGGCCGAAACAGTGCCGGCCTTCCATCACCTGGATGCAGCCGCGGCGCACTAGAGCGTTCGGCGACAGCGCCTCGACCGCCTCGCCCTTCAATTCGATCGACCCCTTGGTCACCTCGCCGCGCTCGGCGCCGAGCAGGTTCGAGATCGCCTTAAGCGTCGTGGTCTTGCCCGCGCCATTGGCCCCGAGCAGCGCCACGATCCCGCCCTTGGGCACGGTCAGCGACACGCCCTTGAGCACCAGGATCACATGGTCGTAGATGACCTCGATATTGTTGACCGCCAAGATCGGCGTGGCGGTTTCCGATGCCGCAGCGGCAGTCGGCTCGACGGTTTGTTCGACAGCGGCCATCGCGTCGCGACCCTCAATCTCGCAAGAGCTTCGTCAGGACGGGCCACTCGGAAAATGCAATGCGGCCGGCTGGCCGCCTTGCGAAACCTAGCGTTCCGAGACCCGCTATGAATTCCATGGTGCCCCTCCGGCGCGGTCTTACGCGTCGAAGGGGCTTCAGGAGAAACCGATCCGATCAGCGGATCAGGTATTGTTGTCGCAGGGCTCGGTGCGCTCCGGCCAGGGCTGGTTGTTGGCGACATATTCCTCGGCGGCCGCCTCGAGCAGCGGACGGACCACGTCGGTCATCGGCGAATACCATTCGCTGACCGGCTCCCAGTTCGTGCCGTTCCACTGCTGCATGTAAAGCTCATGACCGCCGGAGTGGTCCTCGCAGGTCATGCGGATGGGCTGCATGAAGCCTTCGAGACCGATCTCCCTGATCCGCTCCTCGGTGATGTTGAGGTTTTCGAGCCCGCGCCGCACATCGGAAGCATCGACCACGGACTTGCCGGTCAGCTCCTGGGCGGTGCGGATCGCTTCGGCCATGATCACCGAATTGTAGACGCCGCGATTGTAGAGGTTCTCACCCACATTCGAGGTTTCCTTCACCTGGCTCAGACCCGGCTCGACGACATAGGTCATGATGTCCTGGATCGCCGGATAGTCGGCGCCGGTGCCATGGAAGTTCAGCGTCTTGTAGCCAATCGCGCCGTCGCCGGCGGGACGGGCATCGTCATCGCCGCCCGACCACCAGATGCCGATCAGCCTATCCATCGGATAGCGGATCTTGGCGGCTTCGCGGACCGCGGTCGGGTTCATCGCGCCCCAGCCCTGCATGTAGATCCAGTCCGGCTGGTCGCGGCGCACATTGAGCCATTGCGAGGACTGGTTCTGCATGGCGTCGAGCGCCACCGGATACATGGTCAGTTCGAAGCCATACTGTTCGGCGAGCTGTTCGAGCAGCGGGATCGGCTCGCGGCCATAGCCGGCATCGAGGAAGATATAGCCGATCTTCTTGCCTTCGAGCTGGTCGAAACCGCCTTCCTGTTCGGCGATATATTTGATGATCGCCGAGGCGCCGTCCCAATAGGTCGCCGGCGGGTTGAACACCCAGGGGAAGATGTCACCGATGGCCGCCGCCGACAGGCCATAGGCCATCGACAGGACCGGGATCTGGTCGACGCTGGCCTTTGGAATGAGCTGCAGCGTGATGCCCGTCGAATAGGGGTTGTACATCAGCGCGCCATTGCCCTTGGTGCCTTCATAGCACTCGACGCCGCGCTGGGTGTTGTAGCCGGTTTCGCACTCTTCGATGGCCAGCGGCACGCCGCCGATGCCGCCATCGCGCTCGTTGAGCATTGTGAGATAGTCGTGCATGCCATCGGCGATCGGAATGCCGGAGCCGGCGAACGGACCCGTGCGATAGGTCAGAAGCGGCAGATAGAGCGAGTCTTCCGCCTGCGCCTTGGTGACATAGGCGCCGGTCGCGACCATGGCCGCCGCCGCGACGCCGAGAAGGGCGTGTTTCAGTCTCATCAAATTCCTCCCTTTCGCGAGGCTTGGCTCGCAAACGACACTCCGGCTAGAACCCCTCTCCAGGGGGCTTCGCCGATGTGGCTCAGATTGTAGGGGTGTCGTGCGTCAATGCAAGCCGCTACAAGGACTTAAACGACGTGAAATGCGCATCAATCGCACGATCAGCCGATAGGATCATGCCCATGTCCACAGGATCACGGCTTTCCGCGATCGTTTGCGCCGATGCCGTCGGCTTCGGCGCCCGCGTGGCGCGCGACGAGGCGGAGGCCCATCACGCGCTGACGGCGACCCAGGCCCTGTTGCGAAGCGTCTTCGAAAGCCATGGCGGGCGGGTCGTCAACACCTGGGGCGACGGCGTGATCGCCGAATTCGGCGCGATCAGCGAAGCGGTCCGCGCCGCCGTCGAATTCCAGGACCAGAACGGCGCGGAAGACCATGGCCTACGTTACCGCATCGGCATCAATCTCGGCGACGTGATCCATGAGGACGATGATCTGTTCGGCCACGGCGTCAATGTGGCGGCCCGGCTGCAACAGGCCGCCGAACCGGGCGATATCCTGATCTCCGATGCCGTCCATGCGGCCGTGTCGGGCCGGTTGGCCATCGCCTTCGACCGCATGATGCCGGTGGCCGGCAAGGCGCAGGAACCGATGATCCCGGCCTGGCGCGTGGTGCGCGGCGACAATGCGTTCACCGCCCCGCCAAACCCAAAAGGCGCGCCGGCCGACATGGCCACATTGCCCGCGCCGTCGCCAGACCAGACGACGGGACCGGTCGCCGCCCGGGTCGCGGCCGACGATGAGATCGCGCCCGCCAATCCGGTCAAAAGGCTTGCCGCCCGGGCACGGCGTGCCTGGCGCGGCCTTGATGACGCCTCGCAGCGCGGCGTCATGATCATCGGCGGGCTCGTGGTGGTCAACGGCATGACCGGGCCGCCGCCCTGGGCCTTGATCCCGGCGGCGTTCTTCATCGTCCGCATCTGGCTGCGGCAGCGCGCCCGCAACAAGGCCGCGCAGTCCTAGCCCTACCGACAGACTGGCAACAACGCAGCGGGGGGGGCTACACGGCAGATCTTACCGTGCCGTCCTCCCGCGCCGCGACGGCGCCGTTCCCTAATAGGGGAACGGCCAGACGCGCATCTTCTGTTTGAAGATCTGCCAGATCCGGGCCAGGCCATGCGGCTCGACGATCAGGATGAACACGATCAGCGCGCCGAGGATCAGGAACGACCAGTGTTCGACCGTGGCCGCCGTCAGCGCGATGCCGAACCAACTCGGTACCTCGCGGATGAGGATTGGCAGGGTCCAGATGAAGGCGGCCCCCATATAGCAGCCGATCAGGCTGCCGAGCCCGCCGAGAATGGCCATGAACAGGATCTGGAACGACAGGTTGATCGAGAAGGCCGACGGTTCGGCGGCCCCCAGCCAGAAGAAGACGAACATCGCGCCGGCGACGCCGCAATAGAAGGACGACACGGCGAAGGCCGACAGCTTGGCCGCGAGCGGCCGGACGCCGATCAGTTCGGCGGCGATATCCATGTCGCGGATCATCATCCATTGCCGGCCGATACGTCCGCGCACCAGGTTCGACGCGATCCAGGTCATCGCCACGACGATGATCAGGACGACAAAATAGCGCGCCGTCGGATCCGCCGCCGGGCCGGCCAGCACGATGCCGAAGCCGGTCCGCTCCGGCACCTCGATGGCGCCAGAGGCGTTGTAATTGTAGAGCCAGCCGATGCGGATGAAGCACCATTCGAGGAAGAACTGGGCGGCCAGCGTCGCGACGGCGAGATAGAAGCCTTTGATCCGCAGCGACGGCAGGCCGAAAATGATGCCGATGCCAGCCGAGAAGAAGCCCGACATGAGAACCAGCAGGATGATGTTGGCGTCGGGGAAATAGGTGGTCAGCTTGTAGCAGGCATAGGCGCCGACCCCCATGAAGGCGCCGGTGCCGAGCGACAGCTGTCCGCAATAGCCTGTGAGGATGTTGAGCCCGATCGTCGCCAGCGTGAAGATCAGGAAGGGGATCATGATCGAGGCGATGAAGAAGTCATTGCCGAACAGCGGAATGGCGACGAAGGCGATGACCAGGATGACGCCGATGCCGAAACGGTCCTGCAGGATCGGGAAAACCGCCTGATCGGCGCCATAGCTGGTCTTGAACTGACCGGCCTCGCGGTAAAACATCAGCCATTCCCCCATTCGGTGGCACGCGTTGCGAAATCGTCCCGTTGCGGGCCGACGAGGCAGAAGCGGTGGCCGCTCGGCGCCTCCATGATGATCCAGCGCGGATGATCGCCGACCCGCCGGGCGCCGAGCGCTTCGAGGCGCTTGGCTTCGGCTTCCTGGTCGTCGGTCTCGATGTCGAGATGGACGCGCGGATCGTGCCCGACGGCCTGCAGCAGGACGCGCGGATCGCCGCGATCGCTCTTCAGCACGGCATATTTGCCGTCCTCGTCGACCGCGCCCTCGCAGCCCAGAAGCGACGACCAGAACCGGGTCGCCGGTTCCAGATCATCCGTCTGGCAATCGATCACGAGACAGCCGATACGGCTTTTGTGGGCCATGCCGCTAGATCCTCTCGATGATCTTTTCGCCGAACAGACCCTGCGGCCGGAACATCAAGAAGATCAGCGCGATGACGAAGGCGAACCAGCTCTCGATGCCGCCGCCGACCAGCGGGCCCCAATAGATCTCGCCGATCTTCTCGCCGATGCCGATGATCAGGCCGCCGACGATGGCGCCGGGGATCGAGGTGAAACCGCCAAGGATCAACACCGGCAGGGCCTTCAGCGCGATCACCTGAAGCGCGAAGGACACATCCGACTTCGCGCCCCACATGATGCCAGTGACGAGCGCCACGATGCCGGCGGCGAACCAGACGATGACCCAGATCTGGTTCAGCGAGATGCCGACCGACAGGGCCGCCTGATGGTCGTCGGCGACCGCCCGCAAGGCGCGTCCGATGCGCGTCTTGGAGAAGAAGAAGCCGAGGCTCGCCACCATGATGATGGCGATGACCGCGGCCGCGATGTCGAGGTGCTGGAAGATCAGCAGGCCGCCGAGGAAATCGATCGCCGTCGAGCCGGTCGGCAGGCCGAGTTCCTCGGTCACCATGCGCTTGGGCTCGCCGCCGAAGATCACCTCGCCGAGGCCGATCAGGAAATAGGTCAGCCCGATCGTCGCCATGAACAGGATGATGTCGGGCTGGTTGACGAGATTGCGCAGCACCAGCCGCTCGACGCCGATCGCCAAAAGCCCCATCACCGCGATCGAGACGATGAGCGCCACGAAAGCCGGCACGCCCGCCTCGACGAGGCCGACAAGGGTCAGGGCGGCGAACACCACCATGATGCCCTGGGCGAAGTTGAACACGCCCGACGCCTTGAAGATCAGCACGAAGCCGAGCGCGATCAACGCGTAGAGCACGCCCGAGACGAAGCCTTCCCAGAGAACCTGGACGAAGAAGTCCGGCAATTGCACCATCTGAACGAACGGATCGATCAGAACCGCGTAGAGAAAGTCCATCAGCCGGTCCCCTTTTCTGCCTCGAACGCGGCCGCGCGGCGGCCGAGCTCGTCAGCCGTCAGCGTCTCGGTCTTGGTCGACACCCACCAGACATTGCCGCTTCTGTCGGTCACCCCGCCGGCGCGCTCGCCATAGAACTGGTCCGAGACCGGCATCATGACCTGGGCGCCGGCCGCGACCGCCTTGTCGAAGGCGGTATCCGCATCGGGCACATAGATGTGCAGGAAAGCCGTCGTCGCCGGCATGTCGCCCTCGCGCTGGCCGATCATCACGGAAGAATCGCCGATCCGCATCGCCGCATGCCACAAGGTGCCGTCGGGTCGGCGCAAGGGCGGTGTGACGGGTTCGGCCCCGAAGACGTCCCGGGCGAAGGCCACCACCTCCTCGGCCGCGTCGACGAAGATCATCGCGCTGACCGTGGAGCAGCCCTCGGCCTGCCAGCCAGGCCCCGCCATTAGTGCGACACTCCGAGATAGGCGTCGATGACGCGCTGGTTCGAGCGCACCTCGGCCGGCACCCCGTCGCCGATCTTCTCGCCATAGTCGAGCACGACGACGCGGTCGGAAATGTCCATGACCACGCCCATGTCGTGCTCGATCAGCGCGATCGTGGTGCCGAACTGTTCGTTCACTTCGAGGATGTAGCGGCTCATGTCCTGCTTTTCCTCGAGGTTCATCCCCGCCATCGGTTCGTCGAGCAGCAAAAGCTCGGGCTCCATGGCGAGCGCGCGGGCCAGTTCGACCCGCTTCTGAAGGCCATAGGGCAGCTTGCCCACCGGGGTGCGGCGGATGTGCTCGATCTGCAGGAAGTCGATGATTTCCTCGACCTGCTTGCGGTGCTCGATCTCCTCGCGCTGGGCGGGGCCGTAATGGAACAGCTGGTAGAAGAACGGCACCTTCATCTTCAGCGTGCGGCCGGACATGATGTTGTCGAGCGTCGACATGCCCTTGAACAGCGCCACGTTCTGGAAGGTGCGGGCGATGCCGGAGGAAGCCGCCTCATGCGGGCGCATCTTCTTGCGCACCATGCCCTTGAAGGTGATCGTGCCTTCCTGGGGGTGGTAGAAGCCGTTGATGCAGTTGAGCATCGAGGTCTTGCCGGCGCCGTTCGGCCCGATGATGGCGCGGACCTCGCCCTTGCGGATGTCGAAGGACACGTCGCGGATCGCCTTCACCCCGCCAAAGGACAGCGAGATGTTGTTGACCTCGAGCATCGTGTCGCCGGCGGCGATATGGTCCGCCGGGCCGTGATGCGGGTGGTGTCCGCCGCCCGCCGCTGTCTGATCCGCCGGCCTCATTCGGCTGCCTCCCGCATCGGTTCCGCGCCGTAGATTTCGGCGTCGGACACTTTGATCGTCGCCGACAGCTGTCCCTTGCGGCCGTCCTCGAAGGTGACTTCCGTGGTGATGTCGGCCTCGCTGGAGCCGTCATAGAGCGCGGTGATCAGCGGCGCGTATTTGTCGGCGATGAAGCTGCGGCGCACTTTCTGGGTGCGCGTCAGCTCGCCGTCATCGGCGTCGAGTTCCTTGTGCAGGATCAGGAAGCGGCGCACCTGGGCGCCCGACATGGCCGGCTCCTGCGACAGATCCTTGTTCACCTGATCGACGTGTTCGGCGATCATCTTGTAGACCTCGGGATGGCCGGCGAGTTCCTGATAGCTCGCATAGGCGACATTATTGCGCTCGGCCCAGTTGCCGACCGATGTCAGGTCGATGTTGAGCATCACCGCGCAATAGTCGCGCTCATGGCCGAACGCCACCGCTTCCTTGATATTGGGGAAGAATTTGAGCTTGTTCTCGATATATTTCGGCGGGAACATGGCGCCGTCGTTCAGCTTGCCGACATCCTTGGCCCGGTCGATGATCCGGAGATGGCCGTCCTGGTCGAAGAAGCCGGCGTCACCGGTCTTCACCCAGCCGTCCTCGCTCTTGGTCGACCGCGTCGCCTCGTCATTCTTGTAGTAGGCGACGAAGACGCCCGGCGAACGGTAGAGCACCTCGCCATTGTCGGCGATCTGGATCTCGACATCGGGCGACGGGCGGCCGACCGTGTCGGCGCGGATCTCGCCGTCGGGCTGGGCGGTGATGTAGACCGAGGCCTCGGTCTGGCCATAGAGCTGCTTCAGGTTCAGCCCGAGCGAGCGGTAGAAGCGGAAGATTTCCGGCCCGATCGCCTCGCCGGCCGTATAGCCGACCTTCAGCCGGGTCAGGCCCATGCGGTTCTTCAGCGGGCCGTAGACGAGCAGTTCGCCGATCCAGTAGAGCAGCCGGTCGCCGGCACCGACGCTGTCGCCGTTCAGGAGCGGCTCGCCGACCCGCCGGGCGTGGCTCATGAAGAAATCGAACATCGCCTTCTTGAGGCGGCCGGCATCCTCCATCCGCACCATGATCGAGGTCAGGAGGTTCTCGAAGACGCGCGGCGGGGCAAAGAAATAGGTCGGCGCGATCTCGCGGCGATCCTCGGTCACCGTATCGGGGCTTTCCGGGCAGTTGACGCAGAATCCCGCGGTGATCGACTGGCAGTAGCAGAAGATATGGTCGCCGACCCAGGCCATCGGCAGATAGGCGATGATCTCCTCGGTCTCGTCGAGCTTGTCGAAGGCGTTGCCGTTCAGCGCCGAGACCACGAGATTGTGGTAGGACAGCATCACGCCCTTGGGCGTTCCCGTCGTGCCCGAGGTGTAGAGCATGACGGCGATGTCCTCGGCCTTGCCGGCCTTGGCGTCCGCTTCCCAGGCCGCGACGGCATCGGCGTCGCGGGTCAGGATCTCGGCGCCGCGGCTCGCCACCTCCTCGAAGGCGTGCAGATGGCCGTGGTCGTAATTCTTCAGCCCGCGCTCCTCGTCATAGATGATATGTTCGAGCTTGGGCAGCTTATCGGAGATCGACAACAGCTTGTCGACCTGCTCCTGGTCCTCGACCATGGCGAAGCGGACCTCGGCATGGTCGAGCACGAAGACCATCTCGTCGGCCACCGAGTCCTGATAGACCGGCACGGGAATGGCGCCGAGCGACTGGGCGGCGGCGAAGGTCCAGTAGAGCCGCGGCCGGTTGTGGCCGATGATGGCGATCTTGTCGCCGCGCTCAAGGCCCATCTCGCGAAGGCCGAGCGCCAGCGCGCGCACCTCGTCATAGACATCGGCCCAGGTCCAGGATTGCCAGATGCCGAAATCCTTCTCGCGCATGGCGGTGCGGTCGGCCCAGGTCCGCGCGTTGCGGGCGATCAGTTTGGGAAACGTGTCGTCCCCGGCGCCTGACAGGGCGTCGGCTGTTCCATGGCCCATGGGCCGATCTCCTCCCGGAAAAAGCGCTTCGAGACGCTAACTGCTTCTTTTCGCCGAATAGAGCGGAGACGGCGCGCGAGATCAAGGGTTTTTGCAGACGCGAAACAATTGTGAACCGGTTTGGCGTGCTTTCGAGCGATTTTCGCTGTGATGGCGGCTGCCATGAGCCATGCCATCCTCGCGACGATGCCGCACGCGCCGCCCTCTAGCGACGGCGGGAGAGGGCGCGCGGGGCCGCACACCCTTATCCTCTGAGAAGCGGTCGTGAGACCGCTGCGCGCCAGGGCAACCAGCCTACCCAGGTAGAGGGAGTGGCTGGCACATGTGCTAACGTCTCGTAATGACGTACCTGCTCGATCTCATCGCACCCGGCGAAATCCTGCTGAAGGATTTCATGCGCCCGCTCGGCGTGTCGCAGAACAGGCTGTCGCGCGATCTCGACATTCCGGTCAGTCGCGCTGCCGGGATCGTCCATGGCAAGCGGGCGATCACTGCCGATACTGCGTTGAGGCTCTCAGCCTATTTCGGGACGAGCGCGGAACTCTGGATACGGTTGCAGGCCGACTATGAGTTGAAGGCGGCGCGGAAAAGTAGTCTTCTGGCCGGGCCATACACGCCAAATAACCTGTATATGATAACTGAGATACAATCGCTAAATGCACGATTTTGTCTTGTATATTGATGAAGCTGGTGATGAAGGCTTTGGAAAGCTCAAAAACAGCGTTCGCAATGGTGGTCAATCAGAATGGCTTTTGCTGGGAGCTCTTATTGTCCGGCAACAAAATGATCTTAATGTACCCGCTTGGAAAAGGGACCTAATACTTCGGTTTCCCAACAAAAAGAAAATGGACCTGCATTGGAGAAATCTGAACCACGACCAGAGGATCGTTGTGGCACGCCACTTAAGCGCGCTGCCCTTAAAAATTGGTATTGTCGCTTCGCATAAGGTCACGATTCCAGGCAGTAAGCACGAATCGACATTCAAACAAAAGGGTTACTTATATAACTACTTAACACGATGGCTATTAGAACGAACTATAGATTTCTGCAGATTGCATGCAAAGCGTGATATATGTCGCATCAAAGTAGTTTTTTCCAAAAGGCGCAATACAGACTATGAGCACATGAAAGATTATATCACTATGCTAAAGGAAGGGCGCGACCTAGTAAAATCACCCAGATGCACAGATTGGTCGTGCATCGACATCAATGCCATCGAGGTTGAAAACCATTCAAAAAGAGCTGGACTGCAGCTTTGCGATTGCGTGACGAGCGCTTTCTTCAACGGCCTTGAACGGAACGTATATGGTAATATCGAGCCTGCATATGCACTTACAATGGCTAAGAAATTAATGATCGATCAAAATGGACGTTCCAAAAACGCGGGCCTTACGATTGTTCCAAGCTTGGTATTCGCGCGTCCTGATGACGAGCAAAAGCAGTTCATTGAGGCGTGTTGGAAGTGAGCGGGCCCCTGGTCCCTGTGACACATCGCGTCGGATGCTGCCAGCATTTAGCCAACTCGGGAGAACTCCAGCGCCTGCCCGCTCAAAATAAATATAGCGTGAAATTGGAGAAAAATCAATAGCTTGCGGTAAGCCCATGAAATGACTCCACTTTCATGCCTTTGCGATAGTGGTCAGCAATCTCACTTCCGCTCCGTCCGCCCCACCGTCATCTCATCGAGCGTGTTCTTCCTTGCGCGGGTCTTTGGTGAGCCTCCCCTACCCCCGCCGGGCGAGGGCGCGCCCTCCTTGCGGCCCTTGGCGCGGCGCATCGCCTTGCCGCCGGCGCTCTCCTGCCCCTCCCAGGTCTTGGCCAGGGCATCGTCGGCGGTGAGCAATTCCTTCTCCTCGAGCCGCTTGATCTCGTCGCGGAAGCGGGCCGCGTCCTCGAAATCGAGATTGGCGGCGGCGTCCTTCATCTTCGCCGTCAGATCCTCGATCACCGCGCGCAAGTTGTGGCCATAGGTGGCGCCGGTCTCGGCGAGGCCGGTATCGACCGACACGCGATCCTGCTCATAGACCGAGGCCATGGCCTCGGCGATGCCGCGCTTGACCGATTCCGGCGTGATGCCGTGCTCCTGGTTATAGGCGATCTGCTTGTCGCGGCGGCGTTCGGTCTCGGCCAGCGCGCGCTCCATCGACCCGGTCATCTGGTCGGCATAGAGGACGGCCTTGGCCTCGACATTGCGCGCCGCCCGCCCGATCGTCTGCACCAGGCTCGTCTCCGAGCGCAGGAAGCCCTCCTTGTCGGCGTCGAGGATCGCGACCAGCGCGCATTCGGGAATGTCGAGCCCTTCCCTCAGAAGGTTGATGCCGACCAGCACGTCGAAGGCGCCAAGCCGCAAATCGCGGATAATCTCGATGCGCTCCAGCGTGTCGATGTCGGAATGCATGTAGCGGACCCGCACGCCCTGCTCGTGCAGATATTCTGTGAGATCTTCCGCCATACGTTTGGTCAGAACGGTCACAAGCGACCGGTAGCCGGCCGTGGCGACGCGCTTGACCTCGTCGAGCAGGTCGTCGACCTGGCTCTTGGCCGGCCGCACCTCGCAGACCGGATCGGTCAAACCGGTCGGGCGGATCACCTGTTCGATGAAGACCCCACCGGTCTGGTTCATCTCCCAGCCGCCCGGCGTCGCCGAGACATGCACCGTCTGCGGGCGCATGGCGTCCCATTCCTCGAAGCGCAGCGGCCGGTTGTCCATGCAGCTCGGCAGGCGGAAGCCATATTCGGCCAGCGTCGCCTTGCGCCTGAAGTCGCCGCGATACATGCCGCCGACCTGGGGGATGGTGACATGGCTCTCATCGACGAAGACGAGCGCGTTGTCGGGCAGATATTCGAACAATGTCGGCGGCGGCTCGCCAGGATTGCGGCCGGTGAGATAGCGCGAATAGTTCTCGATGCCGGCGCAGGAGCCCGTCGCCTCCATCATTTCGAGGTCGAAGCGCGTGCGCTGTTCGAGCCGCTGCGCCTCGAGCAGGCGGCCGGCGCCGTTCAACTCGTCGAGGCGCCGGCGCAGCTCGGCCTTGATCGCCTTCATCGCCTGGTTGAGCGTCGGGCGCGGCGTCACATAGTGCGAATTCGCGTAGAGCTTGACCTCCTTGTAGCTGTCCGACTTCTGGCCGGTCAGCGGGTCGAACTCGTCGATCGCCTCGATCTCGTCGCCGAACAGCGAGATGCGCCAGGCGCGGTCTTCCAGGTGCGCCGGCCAGACCTCCAGCGTGTCGCCACGCACCCGGAAGGTGCCGCGACCGAAGCCGGCATCGTTGCGCTTGTATTGCAGGGCGACGAAATCGGCCAGCAGCTGGCGCTGGTCGATGCGCTCGCCGACGCCGATCGGCAGCGTCATCGCCGTATAGGTCTCGACCGAGCCGATACCGTAGATGCAGGACACCGAGGCGACGATCACCACATCGTCGCGTTCGAGCAGGGCCCGCGTCGCGGCATGGCGCATGCGGTCGATCTGCTCGTTGATGGTCGCTTCCTTCTCGATATAGGTGTCGGTGCGCGGCACATAGGCTTCCGGCTGGTAGTAGTCGTAATAGGAAACGAAGTATTCAACCGCGTTGTCGGGGAAGAAGGACTTGAACTCGCCATAGAGCTGGGCGGCCAGCGTCTTGTTGGGCGCCAGGATCAGGGCCGGGCGGCCGGTGCGGGCGATGACATTGGCCATCGTATAGGTCTTGCCCGAGCCGGTGACGCCGAGCAGCACCTGGTCGCGCTCATGAGCCTGGACGCCCGCGACGAGTTCGCGAATGGCTTCGGGTTGGTCGCCCTTCGGCTCGTATTCGGACATCAGCTCGAAGGCGATGCCGCCCTCGCTCTTTTCCGGCCGGTCGGGTCGATGCGGCACCCATTCCGGCGCGTCGTCGGGCACGTAATAGGGCCGGCCACGCTTCAGAAGGTCGTCGAGCGTGTGCAGCGTGGCATCGACGCCGAGCGCATTGCCAGATCGGTCAGTGAGGACTTTGCGATCTTCGTCCTTCTTCGCCTTGCGCCCCGGTTTCGCCGGCGCCTCGTCGCGGCGCAGCGCGACGTCCTGCCCCTCGCTGCCGTCGATGCGCGGCGCATCAACAGGCCGCGAGGCCTTGCCCGATTTCAGGATCTTGCGGCCGATGTCGGAGGGAAGCTCGACATCGATCTCGAAACCCTCCTGCGGGGCTTCGCCCATGCCATCGGGCACGCTTGATGCGGTGGTTGTTCGGGTCGCTTTTGCCATGCGCCGAATATGGCGTGAGTCCACGGGAATGGCGAGGGCCAATGCGCGCCCGAAACGTCGCGGGCAGCGCCTACAAGCTTCACGGATATACTTATGATCCGCCCTAATTTTAATTAGAATAACTCAAAAACAAATCAGTTGATTGATCCACGATTTCTTGCTTCAGATAGACAAAGATTGCTTGTTAATTTTAGAAATATTCAAAGAAAATCAGGAATGACGATATCTTATCTTGTCTTGACGACCGGCCGCGCGGGGCGATCGCGGCGCGCCGGGCATCCCCGGCGCCCGCCGACCGGGACATCGCGGGGAGCGGGGCGATGAGCCGCCATGTTCCCGCCGCGACCGGCCAGGACCCGCTCGACCGCCAGCCCGAACGGCTGGTGATCGAAGGCTATCGGCGCTGGATGGCCGGCTTCGACTCCGGCTCGGTGACGCCCTGGGAATCGGCCTGGGTGCTCTATGCCGCCGAACTGGGCCCCGAGGATGCGCGCCGGGCGATCGGCGACCTGGCCTACTTCGTGCGCGCCCTGAAGACCTGCGCGCAATGCCCCTTGCGGCGGTTCCCCTTCGGCGCCCGCAGCCTGTGCCCCGAGGAATATCTCGCGCTCGCCCTGGTGTCGGGCGCCCAGCATGACGACCGGTCGACGGTCCAGGCCTGCCTCGACTGCCTGTCGACCTGTCCCCGGCGTCTCGAAGTCGGTGCCGCGGCCGGACATTACGCCGCGACGCTGTTCAGCCTCGACCAGCACCTGAAGCCGATACCGCCCGACCTTCTCGACCGCATCACCGGCCGGTCCGCCGGCGCCACCCTGCATTGACGGCCGCCCCGGCCAGCACACGCGATTTTTCCGAAGCGATTGAAGACCCCAAGATTGACGACTCCAAGAAGGACAAGACCATGACCAGACATATTGCGCTCGCCCTATTGACGACGACGGCGCTCGTCGCCACGCCGGCCCTGGCCGGGACGCCCGAAGCCGTGCTGACCACCTATGCCGACATCGCGCTGGCCGGCTACGAGGATTCGCTGCTCGGCGCCGAGGCGCTGGACGCGGCGATCGACGCGCTGATCGCCGATCCGAGCGAGGCGACGCTGCTGGCGGCCAAATCCGCCTGGATCGCCGCCCGCGTGCCCTATCAGCAGACCGAGGTCTATCGCTTCGGCAATGCGATCGTCGACGACTGGGAGGGCCGCGTGAACGCCTGGCCGCTCGACGAGGGGCTGATCGACTATGTCGACGCCTCCTATGGCAGTGAGTCGGACGAGAACACGCTCTACACCGTCAATGTCATCGCCAATCCCTCGCTGGTGGTGAATGGCGAGACGGTCGATGCGAGCGCGATCACCCCGGCGCTCCTGTCGGACACGCTGCACGAGGCCGAGGAGGTCGAGGCCAATGTGGCGAGCGGCTATCACGCCATCGAATTCCTGCTCTGGGGACAGGACCTCAACGGCACCGGTGCCGGCGCGGGCGCGCGGCCGGCGACCGATTTCGACCCGGCGAACTGCACCGGCGGCCATTGCGAGCGCCGCGCCGAATATCTCAAGGCGGCATCGGACTTGCTCATCGCCGACCTAGAGGAAATGGTCGCCAACTGGCGGCAGGACGGCGCGGGGCGCGAGGCGCTGATGGCCGATCACGAGGCCGGCCTGATCGCCATCCTGACCGGCATGGGATCCTTGTCTTATGGCGAACTCGCCGGCGAACGCATGAAGCTCGGCCTCCTGCTGCATGATCCGGAGGAGGAGCATGACTGCTTCGCCGACAACACCCACAATTCGCATTATTTCAACGTGATCGGCATCCGCAACGTCTATACGGGCAACTATAAGCGGATCGACGGCAGCACGGTTTCCGGCCCCGGCATCGCCACGCTGGTCGCCGCGCAAGACGCCGATGTTGATGCCGAACTGCGCGCCGCCCTCGAAGACACCGTCGCGGCGATGGGCGCGATGAAGACGCGGGCGGAATCGATCGAGGCCTATGACCAGATGATCGGCGAAGGCAATGCGGAGGGCAATGCGGTCGTCCAGATGGCGATCGACGCGCTCATCGCCCAGACCCTGCCGATCGAACGGGCCGTGGCCGCTCTCGATCTCGACGCCATCGAGTTCGAAGGCTCGGACAGCCTCGACGATCCGGACGCGGTGTTTCAGTGAGCCGGATCGACCGTCCGGATGCCTGACGTGAAGAAGTGCGGCACGGGTGCGCGTCATGGCGTCCCCGGCGCCGTCCGGAACGCCCCGGGGGGCGATCTCCATGCCTGACGAAAGACGGTCGCCGCTTTCAGCGGCGGCCAGCCTGCTGCTGGCCGGCGCGGCCCTCGCCGGCCTGATGCTTGGGGCCGTCGCGCCGGGGGGCTTGGTGGCCGCACAATCCGCGCCCGAAACGGCGGAACCGGCCGCGCCTCTCGCGGACAGGGCCGCCGGCGACAGGGCGGCGGCCCAAAGACCGGCGCGGCGCGACGATCTCTCGGCCGAGGACCTGGCGCGTGTCATGGCGATCACCGCGCTGGCAACGGATTTCTCGGCGGCGGAGCGCTTCGAGCGCATGTCGGCGGGCGCCACGACCTCGCGCGCCCGCGTCAACAGCAACGCCTTTTCCCATCCCTTCGCCAATCTCGACTTCGAGGGCGAACAGGATTTCCGCATCGGCAACGGGCTGTTCAAGAAGGTCTGGGTGTCGTCGCCCGCCTCGACGCAGGCCTCCGACGGGCTCGGCCCGCTGTTCAATGCGCGTTCCTGCCAGCGCTGCCATCTCAAGGACGGCCGCGGCCACCCGCCGCAAGGCCCGGACGATCTGGCGACCTCGATGTTCTTCCGCCTGTCGGTGCCGCCGCGCACGGCGGAGGATCGCGCCGCGCTAGCCGACCGCAGGCTGTTGCGCATCGCCGAGCCGACCTATGGCGGCCAGTTGCAGGACATCGCCGTGCCCGGCATTCCGGCGGAAGGGCGGATGGAGATCAGCTATGAGGAGATCCCCGTCGAGCTGAATGGCGGCGAAACGGCCATGCTGCGCCGGCCGACCTATTCGGTCTCCGATCTCGGCTACGGCCCGATGGCGCCCGACGTCCTGCTGTCGCCGCGCGTGGCCCAGCCGATGATCGGCCTCGGCCTGCTCGAAGCCATCCATGACAGCGACATATTGGCCAATGCCGATCCCGACGACGCCGATGGCGACGGGATATCAGGCCGGCCAAGCTGGGTGCGCGATCCCGACACCGGCGATCTCGTGCTCGGCCGTTTCGGCTGGAAGGCGTCGAACCCGACCGTGCACGCCCAGAGCGCCGGCGCCTTCAACGGCGATATCGGGATTTCCAACCCCGCGTCCCCCGACCCGCATGGCGACTGCACGGAAGCGCAAGCCGCCTGCCGGGCGCTGCCGAGCGGCGTCCAAGCCCGGCTCGGCGATACCGAGGCCCCCGACCCGATCCTCGATCTCGTGGTCTTCTATTCGCGCAATCTTGCCGTGCCGGCGCGCCGCGATGTCGACGATCCGGACGTGTTGCGCGGCAAGCGGATCTTCTACGAGACCGGCTGCACGTCCTGCCACACGCCGAAATTCGTCACCAGCCGCGACGCGGCCCAACCCGAACACCGCTTTCAGCTGATCTGGCCCTATTCGGACATGCTGCTGCACGATATGGGCGAGGGCCTTGCCGATGGCCGGCCGGTCGGCGATGCGTCTGGGCGGGAATGGCGCACCGCGCCGTTGTGGGGGATCGGGCTGACCGAAACGGTGAACGGCCACACCTTTTTCCTGCATGACGGGCGCGCCCGGAACCTGCTCGAAGCCATTCTCTGGCATGGCGGCGAGGCGCAAACGGCCCGTGACAAAGTGGTGGCGATGCAGCCCGACGATCGCGCCGCGCTGATCCGTTTCCTGGAGTCGCTGTGATGCCGGCGCCCATCCGTGAAAATTGCTTGCATGGCCGGGCTGGGTCCGGCCGGCGCGTTCTTGCCGGCCTCACCGCATGGCTGCTCGCTTTCGGTATCGCCGGCGCTGTCGACGCCAGCGAACCGGACGGCACCGCCGAAACGATCGACCGGGTGATCGAGACGGTCATCCTGCCGGCCCATGCGACGTTCCGAGCCACGGCCGAGGATCAGCAAGCGGCCATGACGACGCTCTGCGCGACGCCGGGCGCGGCCCAACTCGACGCGGCGCGGGCAGGTTTCGCTGATCTCGTCGGCGCCTTCTCCCGGATCGAGATGTTCCGCTTCGGGCCGGCGCGGCGCGACAACCGTTTCGAGCGCCTGTTTTTCTGGCCCGACCGGCGCGGCCGCGCCCTGCGTCAGGTCCAGGGGCTGATCGCCGGCGAGGACGAGACCGCGCTCACGGTCGACACCTTGCGCGGCAAGAGCGTCGCGGTGCAGGGCCTGCCAGCGCTCGATTATGTCTTGTCCGGGACCGGCAGCGACGGCCTGGCCGACGGCACCGCGCCCTATCGCTGCCGCTACGGCCTCGCCGTCGCCGGCGCCATCGCGGCGACGGCCGATGAGATCGACCGCGACTGGCAGCAATCGGACGGTTATGCCGCGCTGATGCGCGCGCCGGGGCCGGACAATTCGGTCTATCGCTCGTCCGATGAAGTGGTCGAGGATCTCCTGCAGGCGGCCGGCGAGCAGATCCAGATCGTCCATGACCTGAAGCTTGTCGCGGTGATCGGCGAGACGCCGGACAAGGCCCGGCCGAAACGCGCCCCGTTTTGGCGCTCGGATCTCGCGCTGGTCTCGATGGTTGGCAATATCGATGGCGTACGCGCGGTCCATGATGCCGCCCTGGCGCCGCTATTGCCCGACGATCAGGCACGGCTCGCCCGCGCGCTCGACTTCGAGCTGGATCAGACGCGCGCTGCCCTTGACCGGCTCGGCGCGGACGAGCGCGCCTGGCTCGACCTCATGGCCGATCCGGAGACGCATGCGACGCTGAGCTATGCCGGCATTCCCCTGGGCGGCGCTATGGCGCTCCTCGGGACGCGCTATCCGGCCGCGCTCGGCCTGACGCTCGGCTTCAATTCGCTCGATGGCGACTGACCGCGCGCGCCAGGGCCGCCTGGACCGGCGCGCCGTTCTGCTCGGCCTCGCTTCCGTCGCGGCGCTGCCGCCGATCCCGCTCCGTGCCACGACCGATGCGCCCCGTTTCGTCGCCTGCGGCAAGCGGCGCGACGGGAGCTTCGCGGCGATCGTCCTCGATCACGAGGCCCGCATGCTGCATGCCGAAGCGCTCGACGCGCGCGGCCATGACGCGGCGATCGCGCCAGACGGCCGGCTGGCCGTGATCTTCGCGCGCCGGCCGGGCCGTTTCGCCCTGGCGCTCGATCTCGACCGGTTGCGGCGCGTGACGGCCTTCGCGCCACCCGCCGACCGGCATTTCTACGGTCACGGCTTCTTCAGCCCCGATGGGCGGCTTCTTTACGCGACCGAGAACGATTTCGAGGCCGAACGCGGCGTGCTCGGCATCTATGACGTGGCGGCGGGATTCACGCGCCTCGGCGAGATCGACACCGGCGGCATCGGTCCGCATGAAGCGCTGCTGATGTCGGACGGGCGGACGATCGCGATCGCCAATGGCGGCATCGCGACCCATCCGGATTTCCCGCGCCAGAAGCTCAACCTTGCCGACATGGCGCCCTCGCTCGTCTATCTCGACGCCAAGACCGGCGACTTGATCGAGCGGGTCGCGCTCGGCACCGATCTGCGCCGCCTGTCGCTGCGCCATCTGGCCGAGGCCGGGGATGGATCAATCTGGCTCGGCGGCCAGTATGAGGGCCCCGAGAGCGATCGCGTGGCGTTGGTCGGTCGCCACGCCCAAGGGCGGGATCTCGCCCTGATCGCCGCGCCCGACAGCCTCTATCAGGGCATGAACCACTATGTCGGCTCGGTGGCGGCCAGCCGCGACGGCGGACGGATCGCGACGACGAGCCCGCGCGGCGGCCGCGTGATCATCTGGGACGCGGCGACGCGGGAACCGACCGCGATCCGCGACCTGCCGGATGTCTGCGGCGCGGCACCGTCCGGCACCGGCTTCGCCTTCAGCGATGGGCTCGGGCAATTGCACCATGCCGACGGCGTCGCGCGATCCGATGCCATCGCCGCCTGGGACAACCATTTGCGGACGGTTTGAGGGTTGCGCCCAAACCGCCCATAGATGAACCGGCATGACGACAAGGGCCAAGGCCTTCGGCGCGACTCGCGCGGCACCTGTCATCGACGCCGATGGCGGCCCATGTTAGGATTTTCTTAAGGTCAGACGCACCGCCCGATTGTCGCATCGACGATGTATCGACAACGCATCGAAGGTATATCGAGAAGGAGACCGGCGATGGGGTGGACGGACCGGCGGGCTGTTCTGTTTCGCGCCGCCGCGACGGGCCTGTTCCTCCTCTCGCTGACGACCTCGGCCGCGCCTCGGGCACCGGGCGGCGAACCGCCCGTGACCGCCGCCCTGGGCGCGCCGCCGCAGGATTTCTGGCAACCCTGGGAACCACCGGGCGCCGGGGCGCCGGAGGCCGACGAGCCTGGACCGGCCGGCGATTTCAACTGGCGCTCCTGGCGCGATGCGGCCCCGGCATGCGGCCCGGCGTCCTGCACCTGGGAACGCACCTTCGGCAGCGCTTCCGACGACAAGGTGGCCGCGGCGGCCGAGCTCCCGGACGGCGGTTTCATCGTCGTCGGCAATACGCGACAAAGCCGCACCGGCCGCTATGACGCCTGGATCCTGCGCGTCGGCAACGACGGCGCGCTTGTCTGGCACAACCATTTCGGCGGCCCGGCGACGGACCAGTTCCGCGACGTCGTGGTCCTGGCCGATGGCAGCATCGTCGCCGCCGGGCATACCCGCTCGACGGGCGCCGGCGAAAGCGATCTCTGGCTCGTGAAGCTGACGCCGGACGGCGTCCCGCTGTTCGAGCGAACCCATGGCGGGCCGGCGAATGACAAGGTCCGCGCCGTGGCGCGCGGTGATGGCGACGAGATCTTCGTCACGGGCTTCACCGCCTCCGAGGGCGCCGGCGAGCGCGATCTCTGGGTCCGGCGCTTCACACCCGACGGCGCGCCCGTGTGGAGCCGGACGCTCGGCACCGCGCGCCATGACGAAGGCTTCGATCTCGCCGTTCTCGCCGATGGCAGCGTCGCGGTGACGGGCCATTTCTGGACCGATCCCGCGCGCGGCTATGATGTCGCCGTGGCGCGGCTGTCGGCGGGTGGCGAGATGATCTGGCAGCGCAGCCTCGACCGCGCGCCTTTCGAAGTGGGGACCGCGCTGGCGCCCGCGCCCGATGGCGGGCTTCTGGTCACCGGCACGACGAGCGTCGAGGGCCTGCGCAATACCGATCTCTGGGCCATCCGCCTTGATGCGGATGGCGCGACGATCTGGGAACGGACCTATGGCGGCGCCCGGAGCGAAGAGCCCTGGGAGGTCGCGGCCGCGGCAGCGGGCGGTTTCATCGTCGCGGTCGAAACCTTCTCGCAAGGCGTCGGCGGCGACATCTGGCTCTTGCGCCTCGCGCCCGATGGCGCGGTGATATGGGAGCGGCTGTTCGGCGGCGCCCTGTGGGAGCGCCCATCGGCGCTTCTGGAAACATCCGACGGCGGGCTGGTGCTCGGCGGACATACCGCCAGCAAGGGCGCCGGCTTCGAGGATGGCTGGCTCCTCCGGCTGACCCCGGACGGCCTTCTGTAAGACCGGCGCGATCGCAAGACAGGCAGGCTCGAACCGTCGACCCATCCGGCGGCGGCAGCCATTCTATTAGCCGGCTTATTTCAGGTGCTTACTATCGGCCCGACCTCCGATACCGCCCGCTTTCCATCCCCAGTCGCGGGACGCCTCTCTTCTGCCCAAACCCTTGGCGCGCATGTATCTCATTAATAACGCATTAAGAGCTTCGCTTATATGTCTACATCAATTTGCCGATAAGACTGCTGGGGGACTATGAGCATGAACAATATCTCCATATCTACAAAGATCGCTGGTGGTATAATAGCCATATCTTTTGTGGGACTTTTGTCTGGTTTGGCCGGCCTGTTCATGCTTCTCAATATTGAGCGTGGCGTGAACAATATAACAGATTATGCCGGACCCGTTGTCGAGACGACCGACGATCTGATCGCAGCGGTCGCCGAATCCCACAAGATTGCCGTGGAAATTCTTGCCGATGAAAACATGAATTCCATTACTCAACGAAAGGTTGAATTCGAAGCCGCGCAGGAAGAGTTTGATCAAAACCTAACCGAGCTAGATCAACTTTTGGTTGAGCGCGACATGCGAACTTTGCTCGATCGGGCGGGGGTGATGCGCCAGGATCTGCTCGGGGCCGTGGATGATCTGGTCGCCGCGCATGATGTCGAACTGGCCGAAAAGGCCGAAGCGAGCCGCCTCGCCCAAGAGTTCGACCGCATCGGCGATACGCTGCTCGATGCGCTCGAGCGTCTGGCATCAACGAACGAAACACAGATGCAGGCCGCCGAAGCCGAGGGGGATGCGCTGATCTCGAGCGGCAGCGCGAATGCGCGGCAGATCAACGACCTGCTCGGCACGCTTTTCGAGCAGGATTTTCCGGCGGTCGCGGCGTCGAAGGATCTCCAGATCACGGTCGAACAACTGGAAGGCATGGCCGCCCAATATCTCGGCATCGAGGACATGGATCAGCTGGCGTCGGTGCGCGATGCCTTCGTGACCGAGGCGATGACGGCGGGGCCGCGTTTCGACCGCCTTCTGGAGATCGCCGAAAGCGATGCCGACCGGGCGGAGATCAATCAGATCCGCGCGGTTTTCGATCTCTGGGTGGCGCAGGCCCAGGAGCCGGAACAGATCTTCGACACCCATAACGACATGCTGTCGGCCGAGGCCGACGCCGACAGGCTGGCGGAACAGGTGGACGATGTGGCCGACGCGCTGATCGCCAATCTGAGGGCGATCGCCGATCGCGGCGACGCCATCTCGTCGCGCACCGACGAACAGGCGGCGGCCCAGGTCCAGCTCGCCCTCATCATCGTCGGCAGCCTGGCGGTGATCATCCTGGTCCTGTCGATCGCGCTGTTCTTCGCGGTGCGCAACACCATCACGACGCCGCTCGTCCACATGATCTCGGCGCTCAATGCTCTGGCCGAGGGCAAGAAGGACGTCCGGATCGCCCACTCCGCTCGCAGGGACGAGATCGGCCAGCTGAACCAGGCGCTCGCCGTCTTCCGCCAGCAGGCGATCGAGCGCGACGAACTCGTCAAGGAGCAGGAGGTCAACAAGGCCCTCGCCGAAAGGCGGAGCGCCAAGCTGCAATCGCTGTTCGACACGTTCGAGGTCGCCATCGGCGATGTCGTCACCGCCGTGTCCTCGACATCGACCAATCTTCAGATGTCGGCCACCACGATGACCGATATCGCCAACCAGACCAGCGAGCGCTCCTCGGTCGTGGCCTCGGCTTCCGAAGAAGCCTCGACCAATGTCCAGACGGTCGCCTCGGCGGCAGAGGAGATCTCCCAATCGGTCGCCGAAATCGGCCGCCAGGCCAGCGATTCCTCGGACAAGGCAAGCGCCGCCGAGGACGAGGCCAATGACACGATCGGCAAGGTCGAGAAGCTGTCGGAAGCCGCCCAGCGCATCGGCGACGTGGTCACCCTGATCCAGGAAATCGCCGAACAGACCAATCTCCTGGCGCTGAACGCGACGATCGAGGCCGCGCGCGCCGGCGAGGCCGGCAAGGGCTTCGCTGTCGTCGCCTCCGAGGTGAAGGGCCTCGCAGAACAGACCGCCAAGGCGACCGCCGACATCTCGTCGCAGGTCAGCGAGATCCAGGACGCGACCCAGGTTTCCGCGACCGCGATCGCCGACATCACCAAGAGCATCCAGGACCTGAGCGCGATCTCCGCGTCCATCGCCGTGGCCGTCGAGCAGCAGGCGGCGGCGACCCGCGAGATCGCCAGCAATGTGCATCGCGCCGCCGAGGGAACGACGGAAGTGTCGAGCAATATCGCATCCGTCAGCGCCTCCGCCCAGGAATCGCAATCGGCCGCGACGACGGTGCTGCAATCGGCCGAAGAACTGTCCGAACAGGCCAAGAGGCTCAAATCAGAAGTGGCGCACTTCATCGAAGACGTCAAAGCCGCCTGACGAAACGGTTCCGATCGGACATCCATCGCCTCGGATCGCGGGGCGATGGCGCGTCTCGGACGCCCGGCGCGCCTGCGCGCCGTGGCACCGTCGCGCGGACCGTTGTCATCCCGGATCCGGATAAGGCCAGGCGACTAGCCCCCTTCACGTTCAAGCGGAAGCGATTGGCGGGTGATCTTGTTCGTGCGTCGTCACGCCCGGGGCTTGTCCCAGAGGTCCAAGGCCAAGGGGGCATCCGGTCTGCCGCGCCCGATTGCCGGAACACGTCCGGTAAAGACACCCCAGGGTTCGGACGCTTCAGCCTGAACAGAAAAACGTCTAGCCGAAGGCCGCCCGATAGCGGGACGGGCTGACGCCGCGGGCGCGGCGGAACTCGCGGCGGAAGGTTTCCGGACTGCCGAAGCCGCAGATCGCCGCCACGTCGGCGAGCGGCGTCTCGCTCGTTTCCAGAAGGTCGGCGGCGCGCGCGACCCGCATCGCCGTCAGCCAGCCGAGCGGCGTCTGTCCGGTCGCGGCCTTCATATGCCGGGCGAAGGTGCGCGCCGACAGACCCGTGACATCCGCCATGCGCTCGACGGGCCAGGCCTCGTCGAGGCGCTCGCGGACGGTATCGAGCAGCGGCCCGATACGGCCGCCGCGCGCTTTCGGCACCGGCGCCGGCACGAATTGACGCTGCCCGCCCTCGCGCTGCGGCGGCAGGACGAGGCGGCGCGCCACGGCATTGGCCCGTTCGGCGCCGAAGTCGCGGCGCACGATGTGGAGACAGAGGTCGAGGCCCGCCGCCGACCCAGCCGAGGTCAGGACCGGACCATCGTCGATATAGAGCACGTCCGGCTCGACGCGGATCGACGGATAGCGGGCGGCGAGACGCCCGGCATAGCGCCAATGGGTGGTCGCCCGCCGGCCGTCGAGCAGCCCGGCCGCGGCCAGGACGAACACGCCCGAACAGATGGACGCGATCGTCGCGCCCCGCGCCCGCGCGGTGCGCAAAGCCGCGATCAGATCGTCCGGCACCGGCGCATCCGCGCCGCGCCAGCCGGGCACCAGGATCAGATGCGCCTCGGCGAGCGCCGCGAGATCATGCGCCGCCGCGACCGTCACGCCGCCCGTGGCGCGCAGCGGGCCGGCTTCGGCGGCCACCACGCGGAAGCGATACCAGTCACCGAATTCCGGGCGCGGCAGGCCGAACACCTCGACGGCGATGCCGAATTCGAACGTGCATAACCCGTCATAGGCCAAAACGACGGCCAGCGGAGCCTCTTGGCCGGACCGGCGCGCGCGCCGGTGGGACGAAACCTCGATATCCATGTCGCTCTTCCGCCATCGGCTTTGGCCGGATCTGACCGCACCTTGTCATATCAGACACTGCCCGACGCGTCGACGGGATGCGATGCTGACGGCCTCCCGAGACAGCAACCGAGCACATCGCACGGGACGCACATCGCCCAGGACAAGGAGCCGAGCGCCATGACCGCACCATCCACCGTCGCCGAGATCCCGGCGGCCGCATCCGCCGATGCGCTGCGCCATTTCGAGGCGCGCCTCGGCTATGAGACCGATTGCTGGGACACCCATCACGCGCTGTCGACGGGCGCCACGGATTTCGTGCTGCTCGATGTGCGCGGGCCGGCCCTCTATGCGGCGGGCCATGTGCCGGGGGCGGTGAGCCTGCCGCACGGCAAGATCACCGAACACCGCATGAGCGCGTGGGCCAAGGACACGCTGTTCGTCGTTTACTGCGCGGGTCCGCACTGCAACGGCGCCAACAAGGCGGCCATCCGCCTGGCCCAACTCGGTCGGCCGGTCAAGGAGATGATCGGCGGGGTGACGGGCTGGATCGACGAGGGTTTCGCGCTCGCGGAAGGCACGGAGCCCAGCGACGTCAAGGACGTCGAGGACAACGCGGCGGCGTGAAGGGCGCCATCCGGCATGCCCCTCCTGTCATGATCTGGCAGGCTGTTGAAGAAAGCATCGCGACCGTTGCCCATCCCTTGAGACGCTCGCTTCGCGCGCCCTCAGGATGAGGAACATCGAACGCTTGGCCCGCACCCTGAGGAGGCCCGCAGGACCGTCTCAGAGGGGCAAGCCCTTTTTCAGAAGCGCTCCAAGCATTGGTTGTTGTTCCGGACGCGAAACCGGTTCCCGCTTTCGCTGGAATTGGCATTGATCACCCCGGCGCAATTCCGGACGCGAAGCCGGTTCCCACTTTCGCTGGAATTGGCATTAATCACCCCGGCGCAATTCCGGACGCGAAACCGGTTCCCGCTTTCGCTGGAATTGCTTCAGATACTCGCGGCGGTGCCGTGGCCGAGACCGGGCCGCGCGGGCTGATCATTAGCCGGCGCCGGCAGACGCGGGACAGTGCTCTGCACCGCATCGGCCTCGGCCTTCCGCGCCTTGCGGATGGCATTTTCCGCGCGGCGCTCCTTGCGAAGATAGGTGTGATAGAGGACCGGCACGCCGATCAGCGTCAGGAGCGAGGCGAAGCCGAGACCCGCCATGATCGACACCGCCATCGAGGCGAAGAACGGGTCGGGCAGAAGCGGCACCATGCCGAGAATGGTCGTGACGGCGGCCAGCACGACGGGCCTCAGGCGGCTGACCGAGGCGGTGACGACCGCGTCGCTTTGCAGAAGCCCGGCCTCGTCCTTCTGGATATCGATCTCCTCGACGAGCACGATGCCGTTCTTGATCAGCATGCCCGACAGCGACAACAGGCCGAGCAAGGCGGTGAAGCTGAACGGCAGGCCGGTGAACAATAGGCCGAGCGCCACCCCGTTCACCGCCATCGGCACGATTGTCCAGATCACCGCCGTCTGGCGCAGCTTGCCGAAGACCAGGATCGTGATCAGTAGCATGGTGCCAAAGGCGAGCGGCATCTGGCGCGCCAGGCTCTGCTGCGCGGTGGTGGCGCTCTCATGCTCGCCGCCCCATTCCATGGCATAGCCGGGCGGCAGTTCGATCGCCTCGATCAGCGGACGGATTTCGGTGAAGACCGTCGGCGGCATGATGCCCGGCGGAGTGAAGCCCTGGACGCTGATGGTCGGCACCCGGTTGCGCCGTTCGATCAGCGTGTCGCGCACCTCGATGTCGAAGCCGTCGATTACCTGGTCGATCGGGATGAAGGCCTCGCTGGCGCGCGAATACACCGGCTGGTCGAGGATCACCCCGTCCGTGCTCTGCTCCTGGCGCGGCGTGCGCACGATGATCGGGATCAGCCGCTCGCGTTCGCGGAACACGCCGGCGCGCACCCCGTCGGTTGCCAGCGCGATCGCCTGCGCCACGTCCTGCCGGCCGATGCCGATCGCCTGGGCGCGGTCGGTCGAGAAGACCGGCTGGACGGCCAGCTCCCGCTCGCGCCAGTCGACGCGTTCGGTCAGCAGCAGCTCTGTTTCGGTCTCGAAGACGAGCTGCGCCTGGTCGGCCAGTTGGCGCAGGATATTCGGATCGGGTCCCGAAAAGCGCACCTCGACATCGGCGCCGACCGGCGGGCCATAGATGATCTGCTCGCTGCGGATCTCGGCCCAGGGCAGCGTTTCGAAGGCGAAGGCGTCGAGATCGGCGCGCAGGGCGGGGATCGCCGCGAAGCTCTCGGCGCGGACAATGATCTGGCCGAAGGCGGGTTCGGGTTCGGGCGGCGTATAGGTCAGGATATAGCGGCTGAACGGCCCGCCGACGGTCGTGGTGATGGCGACGACGTGGTCGCGCTCGGCGAGCCAGGCCTCGATCACGGCGAGGTCGTCCGCGGTTTCGTGGATCGAGGTTCCCTGCGCGGCCTGATAGTTCAGATAGAACAGCGGCGTGTTGGCCGGCGGGAAGAACTGCTGGGTAACATTGGTGAAGGCCGCGATACAGGCCACCGTGCCGCCGAACAGCCCGATGATCACCAGCCAGCGGACCCTGAGCGCGCCGCGCACCAGCCGGCCATAGGCGCGGAAGAAGAAGGTGTCGTAAGGATCGCGGCCCTCGGCCAGACCGCCGACCTTGAACACATAGCTGGCCAGGAGCGGCGTCACCGTGACCGCGAGCAGCCAGCTCAGCATCAGCGAGATGCCGATCACGGCGAACAGGGAGAACAGGAACTCGCCGGAACTGTCCGGGCTGAGGCCGATGCCGGCGAAGGCCATGATGCCGATGACCGTCGCGCCGAGCAGTGGGATTTGCGTCTTGCGCGCGACTTCGGCCGCCGCATCGGTCGCCTTGCGCCCCTTGCGCATCTCGACCTGCATGCCCTCCGCGACGACGATGGCATTGTCGACGAGCATGCCCATGGCGATGATCAGCGCGCCGAGACTGATGCGTTCGACCTTGATGTCGAGCACCGACATGAAGAAGAAGGTGAAGCTGACCGTCAGCAGCAGCGACAGGCCGACGACGAGCGCCGCCCGCCAGCCCATGAACAGCGCCAGGACGCCGATCACGATGCTGACCGACATGATCAGCGAGCGCAGGAATTCCGCATTGGCCTCGTTGACCACGCGGTGCTGTTCGTAGACCGGCACCAGCTCGACGCCGAGCGGCAGCACGGCGTCGAGCTGGCCGAGCTTGTCCTCGATGCGCGCGCCGACGGTGACGATGTTCTCGCTGGTGAGGCCGGCGATGGCGAGGGTGAAGGCTTCGGTGCCGTTGTGGCGGATCATCTGCGAGGGTTGGTCGACGCGGGCGCGATAGACGTCGGCGAAGTCGATGAGATTGAGCACCTCGCCCTCGACGCCGAGGCTGAGCGAGGCGATGGCCGCGACGCTTTCGTCGGGCTTGGGCGCGTCGATCTCGATGCGGCGGCCGTTCTGCGATGTCTCGCCGGTCTGGTTCAGTTCGTTGGCCGTCGACACGGCGGCGAACACGTCGGAGGGGTCGACGCCGAGATTGACCAGCGACAGGGTCGACGGTTCGACGAAGATCGCCTCTTCCGGCAGCCCCATCACCTCGACATTGGACACCCCCGGCACGGTCAGCACCTCGCGCCGCAGATAGGTGGCGATCTCCCACAGTTCCGCATCCGAAAAGCCCGGCGCCTTGACGGCATAGAGGACGCCGAAGACATCGCCGAAACTGTCATTGATGGACGGCGTCAGGACCCCCGGCGGCAGGTCGCTGCGCGCATTGTCGACCCGGTCGCGCAGATCGTCCCAGATCTGCGGCAGGTCGCCTCCGTCATAGATGTCCTTCATCTCCACTTCGATGACCGACACGCCGGGCGTGTTGCGCGAGGTGATGGTGTCGACCTCGCCCATCTGCTGGATCTCGGCTTCGAGCACTTCGGAGACTTCGAGCGCCACCTCGCTCGCCGACGCGCCCGGATAGGGCGTGATGATGAGCGCTGATTTGAGCGTGAAGACCGGGTCTTCGAGCTTGCCGACGGATATGTAGCCAGCCGTGCCGCCGAACACGCAGAACAGGATGAGAAGCCAGGTATAGAGCGGCTTTTCGATGGCGAAGCGCGCGATCTGCAACGGGCCTACTCCGACATCTTGAGGCCGGTATAGCGCCGGACCTTCTGGCCGTCGCGCAACAGATGCGCGCCGACGGCGACGATCTCGGCCTCGGGCGACAGCCCGCTCACCGCGAAATGCGTGCCGTCCGCGCTCGATACCTCGACCGGCAGGGCATGCACCCTGCCCTCGTCGGCGCCGGCCGGTTCGAACACCATGACATAGGGCGTGCGCGTCTCGTCGGCGGCGATCGCGCTGGCCGGCACGATCAGGTCGGTCGCCTCCTCGGGCAGCCGGCCGGTCACCGTCAGCGAATTGCCCGGCAACAGCGTCCGCGCCGAGATGGCCGGCAGCGCCAGGCTGAAGCGATAGCTCTGGCCGACGGCCTCGGTCTCGGCCTGGAACTCGACCAGCCTGAGGGGAACCGGATCGTCGCGACCGGGTAGGCTGGCGGTGAAGCTCACCTGATTGATGTCGGGCACGCGCTGCACCAGCCGCTCGGGGATGTCGATCTCGACGCGCATCTGGGAAATGTCATGCACCCGCACGATCGGCGTGCCGGGCGCGACGATGACATGGTTGGCGGTCAGCCGTTCGGCGATGAGCGCGCGATAGGGCGCGCGCATGGTGGCATCCTCGAGCGCGTCGCGCGCCTCGCGCAGCGCGACATCGGCGAGATCGCGCGCGGTCTCGGCGTCCTCCGCCCGGCTCAGCGAACCGACATTGCGCTCCTTCAGCGCGACCGCGCGGGCATAGTTCCGTTCGGCCTGTTCGAGCTGGATTTCGGCGCGCTCCACCGCGCGTTCGAAGGGGTCGAGATCGAGCGCGGCGAGAACAGCGCCCTGCGGCACGACCACCCCTTCCTCGACGGGAAACCGGGTCAGCGTGCCGGACAATGGAAAAGCGAGATCCGCCGTTTCCCGCGCCACGACACGGCCGAAGAAGCTGCGCTGCAGGCTCTCCCGACGATCAGCGGGGCGCAGCAGGTCGACGGCGCGGACGGGCGGTGCCGCATCGGCCGCCGGCTCGGGCGTCGCGACGGTCCGTGTCTGATCCGCCGGCTGCGTCTCAGCGCCCGGGCCGAAACCGAGCGCCGTCACGATCCGCCGCCAGAGATCCGGGTCGCCGGCGGCATTGTCGTCGCCAGAATCGTCGGCCGAGGCGGCGACGGCCGCGGCTTCGGCGGTCTCCGCCGGCTGCGCCTGTGCCATCGCGGGAACGGGCAGGCTTGCCAGCAGGAGACCGGCTGCGCCAAAAATCATCGAGGTCAAGGATCGTTCGGACTGCACGGTCACCTGCTCCTGTCCTGCGGTCGCGACATCTGTTGACTTCCGACCGGTCGGTAGGTTTATACATAAGGGGAAACCCGTGGCAAGGCCCATGCGACAAAATAGACAGCGCGGCGCGCAGACCCCGTCGACCCAGGACAGGATCGTCGACACGGCGACGGCGCTATTCATGGAACTCGGCTATGCCGGCACCTCGATGAGCGCGCTGGCGAAGGCTTGTGGCATGCAGAAAGCCAGCCTCTATCACCATTTCGAGAGCAAGGAAGCGGTGCTGTTCGCCTGTTTCCAGAACGGTTACGCGGAAAATGTCGAGCATATGCGCGCGGTCGCCGAACAGCATGACCGGCCCTATGCCGACCGCCTCGACGACATGATCGACGGCGTTTATCGCGGCGTGGTGCATTCGACGGCGGGGCGCATGTCGCCCGTTATCGCCGAGACCACCGGCCGCATCCCCGAAATCGCGCGCCGGTTCAACGACGAGTTCATCGAGGAGATGCACGAGATCTTCATGCGGTTCGTCGAGGGCGGCATGGCGGCCGGCGCCTTCAAGCGGTTCGATCTCGAAGCGCTCGATCACCTGATCTTCGGCATCCCGGTCAATCTGACGCTGTGCCGGGCGATGTTCGCCAGTTTTCCGGATCTGGAAAAGCGCTATGACGTCGACAGCGTCAAGAAGCATCACCTCCTGATCATCCGGACGATACTGGACCTGCGCGACTGATCCGCCGGACGTCCGGTGCACCCCGAAAGCCATGGCGCGCCTTTGCAAGGCGCGCGCCAGATCCGTTCGCGAAAAAGGGAGATCGGATCAGGGTCGGACGTTACAAAGCCTTGGTATATTCTGGTTAAGCATGTTCGCGTAATCTGACGCCGAGCGATGCAACGCGCTTGATCGTGAATTCCCCGGGCCATCCAACAAAAGTGCAGGACATATCATGGCTTTGACACGTCGCGCGGTTGGACTTGGCCTTGTTGCCGTGGCGCTGTCGGGGTGTGCCAGCGGCGATTTTCTCGATGCCTATGCCTTCGCCGACGGTCCGCTGCCGGACGATCTGCGCCCGGCGCGCAATACCGGCTATGACGCCTGGGTGACCAGCTTCCGCGCCCGCGCCAGCCGCCAGGGCATTTCGGAAGAGGTTCTCGAAGCGAGCTTCCGCAATACGGGCTTTCTGCCCGGCGTCGTGACGCGCGACCGGAACCAGACGGAATTCACCCGCACGCTGGAAGACTATCTGGCCATCGCCGCGTCCGAGGAGCGGGTGCGCAACGGGCGCGCGGCCTATCGCCAGCATCGCGCGGTGCTCGAAACGCTCGAGGACCGCTATGGCGTCGATGCCGAGATCATCACCGCGATCTGGGGGCTCGAAAGTTCCTATGGCGCCCGACGCGGCAATATCCCGGTCATCTCGTCGACATCGACGCTGGCCTATGACGGCCGCCGCGGCCGCTTCTTCGAACGCCAGCTGATGGCAGCGCTGAGGATCGTGCAGAACGGCGACATTCCGGCGGACCGCATGACCGGCAGCTGGGCCGGGGCGATGGGGCATACCCAGTTCATCCCGACCTCGTATGAAGCCTATGCGGTGGATTTCACCGGCGACGGCCGCCGCGACATCTGGTCGAACGATCCGAGCGACGCGCTCGCGTCAGCCGCCGCCTATCTCCAGCGCAATGGCTGGCAACGCGGTGTTCGCTGGGGCGGTGAAGCGGACCAGGGTGCGCCGGCGGGGCGCATCATCCAGCCGCAGGCCGGCGGCCCGCGCTTTTCGGTGACCGAGAATTTCGACGTCATCAAGCGCTACAACAATTCGGACGCCTATGCGATCGGCGTCGGCCACCTGGCCGACCGGATCGCCGGCGGCGGACCGCTGCGCGCGAGCTTTCCACCCGATGCCAACGGGCTGACCAAGGCCGACCGCAAGGAAATCCAGGAGCGGCTGACGGCCTTGGGCTTCGACACCGACGGCGTCGACGGCGTGATCGGGCCGAATACGAGAGCCGCGATCAGCGCCTATCAGCGACGCCGCGGCCTGCCGGTGACCGGCAATCCGTCGCGGGACCTGCTGCGCGGTTTGCGGTGAGCACCGTGCCGCTGATGTTCCGTTAGAGGGCCGCCACATCACGATGACATCTCGGGCGGATCGGACCGGCTTGGGGCGGGCGCGTATTGCCCGCCCCTTTCGCGTCAGAACCTGACGGTCAGGCTGGCACTGCCCTGATGGTCGTTGCCCGAGTCCGCGAAGGCGCCGTCATAACGCAGTTCCATCGAGATGGTCTCGGTGAAGCCAAGCGCGGCACCGACGCCGACCGCGAAGCGGTCACGCGAGATCAATGCCGAGTTCGACGCGAAGGTCGCATTGGCCACGGGGATCGCCGAACTCGTGGTGATCGAGCGATCGCCGAAGACATGCTCCCAGGCGACACGACCATCGAGCGAGACCAGCGTCGTGCCAATGGCATGATCGATGCCGAAGGCGACGCCGAGGCCGGTGACCACCTGATCGGCATCGGTGTCGCCGACCGTCAGGTTGAGGATACCGCCCCCTGTTTCGGTGAAGCCGTCCTGCTCGCCATAGACCGCGTCGATGGTGGCCGAGGGACCGAAACGGAAACCCGTATCCGGGGCCAGATGATGCGACACATCATAGAAGGCTTCGGCGGACGCCACGAAGGTCTGACCATCGGTCTCGCCATCAGCCGTCACCCGCGTGCCCGCGAATGGAATGACACGCTCAAAATCATAGTCCTGCCAGGCATAGGCGAGGGCGCCGGACAAAGTCAGGGCGCCGGCCCGTGTCGCCGCATAGGCGCCGATATGGAAGGCGTCGATATCGGCATCCGATGCCCCGCTGTCGATGGAACTGCGGGAATAGCCGACCGCCAGACCGGCCAATGTCGGGAAGGCCAAGCCCTCGAAGTGACGCTCGAAGCCGAAGGCGAAGCCACCGGTCTGCGCGTCCCAGCCCGGTGTCGCGCCATCGGAATCCACCGAGAGATCCTGTCCGAGCACGGCGCCCCAGACGGCCCAATTGTCACGCGGCGGCGCGAACGGCTCGACCGGCACCACAGGTGACGGCATGTCGGCCGCCAAGACATGAGAGGGTAACGTCCGGCTCTCCGGCTTGGATTGCTCGACGAAGCCGAGCAGTGAGGCCGTCGTTCCACCGGCCTGTCCCACGACCAGCCCGCCACGACGCCGCAGTGTGTCACCGAACAGGACCCCCCCCCTGCATGCCCGCCCCGAGGGCGGAGGGATGGATCTGTTTCGGCGACAGCGGACCACCCGTCGCGCCTTCGAAGACAAGCTGCACTTCCGTCGATGTGTAACGCGCCACAAGATCAAGGTCTGGCAGATTATCCTTGGTCACCACCGTGGCGAACCGGCCCGTCACCCCACCATCGGCCCGCAGCACCGTATAGACCGCTGCCGAGGTCGGCAGCCCCCCCGGCAGGATGGTCACATCCAGCACCGTTCCATCACTGGAGATCGTCGCTGCGCCACCCGCCGTCACAAGGTCACTCGGCCCATCCAGCGAGACTTCGGCCTGCAGGGTCGAGCCCGCATTGAAAGCCACATCGCCGGCCACCGTCACTACCCCGATCGAGTTGCCCGGACCGATCAATCCGTCCACGTCGAGGTTTCCGCCGATGCTCCAATTGCCGCCAAAGAGTGACGAACCGTCGACCATCACATTGCCGTTGACGCGGATCGGCGACGAGAGGGTGCCGCCGAACACGGTCGACCCGTCTTCCAGAATTACGTTGCCACCGATCACGGCGTTGGCGTCGTCATTGGTGGCGAACTGCACCTCCGTTGACTGGCTGATCAAGTTTCCGACGATCTCGACACTGCCTTCGAACTCAATCACCGGGACAATGTCGCCACCTTGCGAAAGAATGGTGCCGCCGATGCGCGCACCGTCGATCACGAAGACATTTCTGGCGTTCTCGTCGTTCGGATCGATGACGACGTCGCCAGGCGTGTCGCCAACATCTTCACCGGCTGCGATCAGAAGGCCGGAAAGCAATCGCGACCAATAGGTGTTGAACGAGGTGACATCGTTGTTCACCCCTTGCAGATACATCTGGAAGAACTGGTTCGGGTCTCCCAATGATGGATCGAGCGACTCCGGTCGCCATGTGTAGATCACCTGGCCGTTGAACAGATATTGCACGATGCCTTGATCAGGCAGTAGCCGCATATCGATCGTGTTCCAGCCGTCATAGTTGATCATATCTGCGGTCTCGGGCAGATCGACGAAACCTCCGTCGGTGGTATCCCAGACCTCCAACCGGCCCACGCCATCGCGGTTCGTGAACTGGACGATCGGGAAGACGGCAGCGTCGTTGACGTATTGGCCCTGAGCAACCAGATCCTCGGGCATGGCGTCGCCCCACATACCGGTCCGGACATAGTCCGTGTCGTCGCCGGACTGCCAGCCGTCCTGAATCCAGATATCACCGCGCAGGAACGAGTTGCCGGCCGGCACTTGCGTCCTTTGCTTATAGCCTTCGAAGCGCTCGAAGCTGTTCGGTGATTGCGGTGGTTCGATCCCCAGAAGGAGCACGTTGCTGCGCCCCTCGAATGTATCAAGCCGTTCAAACACCGCAGGAGCCCGGCGGTCGACCTCCCAATCACTGATGTCTGTACTCATGGGGAACGGTTCGAAACCGCTGAAATCGTCCGCAACCGCGTTGTTTGGCGCCATCAGGATCAATGCGAGCGCCGACGTGGCGAGCAAGTATCTGGTCGCCCCCCGCGACCGTACGCCCGCACGGGGCGTCACCAACGGAGCCGTTTCGGCCCGTCTCGGATGGGACGGTTGCGACCTAGTCGCTTGCGACTGAGGCGCTAGCGGCTGGGACGGTTGCGAAAGGTGAGCGGCGTGCTTCACGGTGGACCCCCGACAGTGCTTTTGGTTGCGGTCCAACCAGCACTAGCCAAGTCCCCATGACTGTCTACTTCCAGGCCATAATATTGAAATCATGGCATAAAATGGGTGTGACGCCCGATTTGAACGGCCCACCCAAAAACAGGCCGAAAGCCACGATCAAGGCATCATGGCACAACTCCTGCACGCAAGCCGTGACCAGCAAAAACCGGTTCCCGGCGCCGCGCTGAAGCCTCGCGTACCAATCAGAACGGCTCTCGAGCCGATGAGGGAGAAAGGCCATCGCGGGTGGCGATCGGCCGCTGTCGGGTTGGGGCACATCGTGGCGGAGCAGTACGGCGCGTCTGAAATTCAGCGCCTGTCAGCCTGTACAACCCTTTGAAAAACGCGCGACTCTTGACGCTTGAATTTTGAACCGCCTGACCGTGCTTCCCGATATGCGGGTCGACAAAAGGCGCTCGCCTAGAAGGAAAACCAGGATGGCCGGCATTTTATTTCATTTTCCCACCACCGGTCACCTGAAATGAAAAATGCTATGAGATATATTTCAAATCTTCCATCCTGTAATTATCAGTAAATTATTGGTTAATGATCTATAGTTCTAAACATTAGACCCATTTCGAGCCAAAAAACAACAATTGGGTCAAAAATATAGACTGAACTATAGTCGCATGATTCAATATGAAGATCTCATTTTGAGTTGATATACGAAATCCTTAGGGGAGCACTATGAATCATCGCCCTCACCACAATCCGGGCTCGTTCGACTTTCACCGGCACGGCAGGCCAAGCGACATGGGCAGCTCCGATCGCAAAATCGAAGCAATCGAGCAGATCACCAATCTGAACATAAATGACAGATCCTATATAGATATACGAAAGGCTTATATCAAAATCGGCTATCTCAGCAAATTCATCGCCAAGAACAACACGGATATAATTTCAATTATAATATTTGCAACGGTCGGCCTGCACAACATAAACGGATACAATGACAAATCCGTCCCTGGGAATGAAGATAGCTATCGATTCTATGGATTGAGGCCGGCAAGCATAAAACTCGTCAGCGGCTTGCTCTCCATATCCCGGGAAACGTCAAGGCGAAGGCTGATAAATCTCGAAAAGATGGGGTTCATTGCACGCGTCGACGGAAAATTCATCGTGACCAACTGGCCGATGTGGGGCGAAATTTTCGGCTACCTGTCCGGATACAGCATCTCCAAGAACATAAAGAACTAGACTATCCGGGAAATGCACCAGGCTTAAAATCATCCCCCGTGGATGATTTTTTGTTTGGCTCGCATAGCATAATGACGCCCGGGCAGGCGCCATCGCCGCCCGTTGCGGGCCATGGCCAAGACAAGACATATGCCTCTAGTGTAAAAGCCACTTCTCCCCAACCGAGATTCAAGTCACATGCTTACGAGGTCATACCGAGCGAGAAAGCCGGCTAAGCGGAGGTTTTCGGCCGGCAATCGGTCTCGATTGATCATCACACCAATTCTATTAGCCGGCATTATAATTCTCACCGCCTTCCTCGCGCCGCCGGCTATCGCCCAGGACGCTGTCCCGTCATCGCTGAGCGAGAGCTATGGCAGCTGGGTCGTGCGCTGTGAAACGCCCACGACCGAGGGCACGGATACGCCGCCCGCGCGCAGCTGCCGCATGCGCCAGGAGCAAGTGAGCCAGGAGACGCGCGAACGCGTCCTGTTGATCGTGCTGAGCCGGACGGCCGAGCGTGGCGGCATACGGCTGACAGCGGTCACGCCCTTCGGCCTCGATCTGGCGCAGGGCTTCGCGCTTGCCGATGCGGAGCGGACCCTTATCACGGCGCCTTTCGAGACCTGCCTGCCCGCCGGCTGCATCGTGACCGCCGACGTGTCGACCGAGCTCATCAACCAGCTCGCCGCCCGCGACAGCGTCTTCGCGGTCATGGTGCCCAATGGCAATGACGCCGACGCTCCCTTGCGCCTCACCGTGCTCCTCGATGGCTTCGTCGACGCCTGGAACCGGCTCGTCGCCTTGAGCACGAGCTGATATCGGCTCAAGATCGACGGATCCGGCGACATTGCCCAGGATGCGAAACAAGCACCCGATGCGTGACCCCATGACTGGCACCCCGGCCGACGATACCCAGCGAAAAGACCCGACGCCGCGGCCAGATGCCGGCGCGAGCCGACCCGGATCCGCACGGACCGAAACGGCCGAGGTGGACGCGCCCCAAACACAGGCCGCGACCGATACCGGCACCGCGCAGAAGGTCGACTATTCGCTGTCCCCCGGCCTCGTCGACAGGCTCGCGCGGCTCGGCGTCTCGCTGGCCTTTTCGTCCTATCAGTCCGGCTCTCTCTATATGATCGGGCGCAACCCGAATGGCGGCGCCCATCTACACCAGTCAGCCATGCCCAAGCCGATGGGGCTCGCGGCCGACGGCAAAGGGCGCCTGGTTCTCGCCGGGCGCGGCCAGATCATCCGCTTCGAAAACGTGCTGGCCGCCGACCAGCGCGTCAATCATACCTTCGATGCCTGTTTCGTGCCGCGCGCCATCCATCTGACCGGCCAGCTCGATGCCCATGACGTGGGTCTTCGCGACGACGGCACCATCGTCTTCGTCAATACGCGCTACAACTGCCTGGCGACATTGTCGGACCGCCATTCCTTCAGGCCGGTGTGGCGACCGGGATTCATCACCGCCCTGGTCGACGAGGATCGCTGCCATCTGAACGGGCTGGCCATGGCCGACGACAAGCCGGCTTATGTCACGGCCATCTCGCGCTCGAACACGATCGATGGCTGGCGCGACCGGCGCGCCGATGGCGGCGTCGTCATCGATGTGGCGCGCGACGCAATCATTTGCGAGGGGCTGTCCATGCCCCATTCGCCGCGCCTGCACAAAGGCGAGCTGTGGGTCCTGAACTCGGGCACCGGCGAGCTCGGCGTCGTCGCCGGGCGATCCGGTACCGGCCGTTTCGAGCCGCGCGTGTTCTGCCCCGGCTTTGTGCGCGGCCTGGCGCTGCGCGACAATCATGCCTTCGTCGGGCTGTCGAAACCGCGCTATAAAAGGTTCGAGGGGCTGTCGCTCGACGACAGGCTGCGGGCCGCCGATTCCGAGCCCTGGTGCGGGGTGCAGATCATCGATCTGACAACCGGCGCCTGCGTCGACTGGTTCCGCATCGATGGCGATGTCGGCGAACTCTATGATGTCGAGATACTGCCGGGCTGCGCCACGCCGATGGCGCTGTCGCCCGGAACGCCCGACACCGAAACCCTCATCACCATCGAGACGGCCGATTAGAGAACGTCGAGTGACCTCCGGCTCGCCCTGTCGCCGGAACTGCTCTAGCAGGCTGTTGATAAGGGGCTTGCCCCTTCGAGACGGCCCTTCGGGCCTCCTCAGGGTGAGGGCCAAGAGTTTGATGTCCTCATCCTGAGGGCGACCGAAGCGAGCGTCTCGACCGATGAGCGACGATTGCAAGCCCTTTTGTCAACGACCCGCTAGCTCGCGATAACCGGCTCCGCGAAAACGGATGCCGCGCCTATTTCATGCCGTGATTTCAGTATTGTGGCCTAGCAGTAGACAGACACGCGCGCGCGTAGTGATTGTTCCATGACAATCAGAGAGGCCGCCGGGCTCCATCGTGACGATCACCGCCGACAGCTTCGAACGGGTCAATAGACGGGTGGTTGAGACAAAGCCCGCGCCAGTCGGCGCGGCCAACGCACGCCCGCCGGAAATCTCTTTTCCAATCCTGGCCGGCTATACGGTGGCCGAGGTCGAGCGCGGTCTCGTCCTGCAGACCCTGACCATGTGCGCCGGCAACCGGACGCGCGCCGCCCGTATCCTTGGCATCTCGCTGCGCACCCTGCGCAACAAGATCCGGCGCTACCGCATGGAAGGTTTCGCCATCGCCGAACCGCCCCGCTGCGCGGAGCGGGCGTGAGCGCGGCGATCGCGTTCAAGGGCGGAAACAGAGCCTCACCAGCCGGCACGACCCCAGCCTGTGTCCGGTGGTGACCGGGCGGCCGATGTCTTGACGGCATCGGCCGCCCAACCCGATCCGTAGGCCACCGCCCGGCCCCGCTTCCTAGAGAAATTCCAGCAAGAGCGGGAATCGATTTCGCGCTCGAAGCTTTTTAAAATCAATGTTTTATAGAATATCCAGCAGATCAAGGTTCACTGGATGTGCTCCAGCCTCATTCACGTTCAAGCGGCAGCGTTTGGCACGTCTAGCTGTTCAGAAATCGCAGGCCAATCGCAACAGATGCAAATCTAACAGCGCGACGAGGGCCTAACCGACGATCAGGTCACGTGGGCGCGATACCTCACCGTTCACCTAGGCCATGTCGGGCACGACCGCGCGCAGAGCGTCCAGGAACGCCGCGCCGGCCGGGGTAACTTGGCGGTCGCGCCGCCAATTGACACGGATCATGCGGGCCAGATCCGGTTCAACCAGAGGCCGCGCCAGCAGCGTTTCGCCGCGATGGGCGGGCAATGCCAGACGGGGCAGAATGGAGACGCCGATGCCCGCGGCCGTCATGCCATGGATCGTCACCAGATGCGATGCCTCGATGCGGCGGCTGGGGGTCACGCCATGACGCTCCAGCACCTGCGCGATCATGCCATGCATGGCGCTTTGGGTGGACAAAAAGACGATCGATTCTCCATCCAGCGCGTTCCACGGGACCGTCTGCATGGTGGCGAAACGATGTGTCTTCTCGAAGGCGACATAGATCGGGTCCGACATGAGCGGCTCGGATTCAAAATCGGGCAGCAGCGGCAAGGCCGCGGTCACGCTCATGTCCACCGTCCCCTCCTTCAGAGCATCGAGACAGCGTGTGGCGACTTCGTCTTGAATTTGAATCTCGAAATCGGGATGGCGCGACCAGCAATGATGCAGAACCGCCGGCATAAGCCGGGCCGAAATGGATGACAGGCAGGAGACCACCACCTTGCCGCGCTTGAGCGCCTTGACATCGTCGATGGAGCGCGTCGCGGCATCCAAAGCCTCCAGCGTGCGACCGACATCGTTGAGAAACGCACGGGCATAGTCTGTTGGCTCGACCATTCGGGTGGTGCGGTGAAACAGCGGCACGCCCAGGCGCTTCTCCAAATCGGAAATCATCACCGAGAAGGCGGGCTGGCTGATGCCGAAGGCATCGGCGGCACGGCCGAAATTGCGCTTCTGTTCCAAAAGAACGGCGGCGCGCAGGTGACGTTCGTAGCCTTTCATAATCCCTGCCAATTAATAGTTATGAAAATTCTATTACATCTATGAGTTGCGGTCAATTACCCTCGTCCGAATGGTCATTTTGACGCGCGGGGTTGCACAGGCGTGAAGACAGGACGGCTCGATATCGACGGGGACGCCCGGCAGGCGCTCGAGGTTGTCGGCAATGGCGGCGTTGCCGTCATGCCCATGGATGTTGGCTATTCGCTCATTGCCAGCCGGGGCGAGGCTCTGGAGCGCATCTTTGCCACCAAGAAGCGCGCGCCGACCAAATACAACGCCATGCTGGGCGATCTGCGAACCTGCGGGGAGCTGTTCATCCTGTCCGCCGAGCAGCGCGATTTCATCGAAGCGATCGTGATCGATCACGATTTGCCGCTGGGGATCGTCGCGCCGGTCGACACCGCGCACCCCTTGCTGAAAGCACTCGATCCGCTGGCGGCCAAGCGCAGCGTATACAACGAAACCGTGTGCATGTTGCTCAATGCCGGACCATTTCATGCCGCGATCTGCGCCGCCAGCCGCGAACGGATTGTGCCCTTGTTCGGCTCATCGGCGAACCGCTCGATGCAGGGCACGAAATTCCGCGTCGAGGACATCGAGCCAGAGATCATCGCGATCGCCGATGCCGTCATCGATTACGGCCTGCGCAAATACCACCCCTATGGGTCTTCATCGACACTGATCGACTTGAGCAGCATGGGCGTGCTGCGCCGCGGCTCTTGTTGCGAGCTTATCGAGGATGTCGCGGCGCGGTCGTTCGGTATCACGCTCAAGCCGGCCTCCGTTCATCTCGAGGCTGTTGGAAGCTGACGCCCGCGATCGCCGAAAGGTGCCGGCGGAGCCGTGACCAGGAAGGTGCTGAGACATGACCACTTTGATCGCGCCGGAACCGGCCATTGGGAACACCGGCGATCCGATTCCGCATCAACAGCTGGAGCGCGATGTGGCTCAGGTGCTCGATGTGATCTATGGCGGCGGCGTCGCGATCGTTCCGCTGGATGTGGCCTATGCGGTGATCGGTCACCGTGAAGAGGCGATCCGTCGTATCTTCGCCGCCAAGAACCGCAGCTACGAAAAACCCAGCGGAATGTTTTCCGACTGTGGCATGAGCGACGACATCCATATCCTTCCCGACGAAAAGCGCCAAATGATCCGCACGGTTATCGAGCAGGATCGGCTGCCCTTTTCCGTCGTGGCTCCGTTCAGGGCGGCGCACGATTTTTTCGCCAGGGTCGATCCGTTTGTCATGGCCAATTCGACCAAGGCCGGCACGCTCGACATGTTGATGAACGCGGGCGCGTTCCATAATGAGATCGCCCGTCAGGCCCGGGCTGCCGGACTGCCGGTTTTCGGCTCCTCGGCCAATACCTCGCTCAAGGGCAGCAAATACCGGCTCGAAGACGTCGAGCCGGCGGTGCGCGAGGCCGCGGACATCCATGTCGATTACGGCTTATCCAAATATGCCAATCCCGAGGGCCTCTCGAGCACGATCATCGACTTCACAACATTTCGGGTCATCCGTGTCGGGGTGGTTTTCGACAGGCTGAAACAGGTCTTCCGCGACCGGTTTGGCATCTCGTTGAAGGTCGATGCCTGAGCAGAGGGAGAACCGGACCATGAGCGGCGAGACAGACGGACAGGGTTACACCGAACAGGGTTTTGGCAGCGGTCGTATCGGTTTCGGCAACCGGCCCGCGGTGCTGGTGGTCGATTTTCAGCGTGGCTTCACCGAGGCGCGCAGCCCGTTGGGCGGCAGCGCCATGGTGGAGCGGGCGCTCGAAAACACCGTGACATTATTGGATGCCGCCCGTGCTCGGCATGTTCCGGTTGTGCAGACCTTCGTGGCCAGTTGCGGCACCGCCGATGCGCTGCGCTGGAAGATTCCCGCTGTCTTGAGCGATTTCCATATCGGCAAGTGGCCCACGGAGCTCGATCCCCGTATCTATGATCCCGACTATGACGTGGTTGTGCGCAAGACCGCGCCTTCGCTGCTGTTTCAGACCCCGGCCATCGCATATCTCGTCAAGCAAGGCATCGACACGGTCATCGTGACCGGCTGCAACACATCGGGCTGCGTGCGCGCGACCATCGTGGACGCGTTCTCCTACGGCTACCGCGTCATGGTTCCGCAAGAGTGCTGCGGCGATGTGGAGGAAGGGCCGCATCACGACAATCTGCGCGATGTCGGGCGGCGCTATGCCGATGTTCTTTCCCTTGAAGAGACCCTTGAACTCATGGCGGCGTCGCGGGGCGCCGGAGGCTGAGTACAGACCGAATGGGAATCGTCCGATTCCCCCACAAAAAAGCAGAGGAGATCCTAAACATGAAACGCGTGTTCTCGTCCCTGATCATGGCCGCCGCCCTGTCGGTCGGCGCGGTCGGCTTGTCCCATCAGGCAGCCGCCGAGGAAGTGAAGATTCGCTTCCCCGTTGAATACAACCCCGATATCGCTCCGGGCATGGCCAACCAGGCGTTTATCGATCTGGTCGAAAGCCGCTCCAATGGCGAAATCGATGTGGAATTCTATCCTGCCGGCAGCCTCTATAAAGGCCTCGATATTCTGCAGGCGGTGATGCGCGGCGATGCCGAAATGACGACGCTTGTGTCCGTCTACTGGTCGGCGATCTCGCCGCAGGTGTCGATCTTCGAATTGCCGTTTGCTTTTCCCTCGCATGAAAGCTTCTACCGGGCGGCGGATGATGCGGAATTCATGAGCAGCGTCTTTTCCGAAATCGAGGAAAAGGGCGCGCTGGTGCTCGGCACGCTGGTTTATGATTATCTGCCGCTTGGCAACACCGTTCGCGCGCTGCGCACGCCCGCGGATTTCGAGGGCCTTCAACTGCGCGCCCTCGGCCGCACCAATGCCCGCACGATCGAACTGCTTGGCGGCGAGCCGGTGCCGATCAACGTCACCGAAGTATCGGGCGCGCTCGAACGTGGAGTCATTGACGGGCTGAACACACCGGCCGATGCGTTCGTCTCCTATGGCTGGGCCGATGTTGTCAACCACGTCACCGACTCGCCGCATTACTTCGCGTTCTATCCTTGGGCGGTCAACAAAGCCTGGTGGGAGGGGCTCAGCGAGGAGCATCGTACCATCATCTCCGAGGCCGTTGAGGAAGTGGCCCTGGCCCATCGCGAGACGGCCCGCGCGGAAGCAGCGGCGGCATTTGAGAAGATCGCCGCCGCCGGTGTCGAGGTTCATCGCCTGACCGATGAAGAACGCGAGACCTGGATTGAGGCCACCGCGATTCAGTGGCAGGAGGCCGAGGAGCGCTTCGGGCCCGATCTGCTGAACGCGCTGCGCGGCTTCCAGGACAGCAAGTAGACTTGGCGGAGGCGGCAAGGGTGCGTCGCGTGGTGAACCATATCGAAGACGCGCTCTGCGGCGGGTTGCTGCTGCTGGGGCTGGTCATCGTGACAATGGAAATCGCCGGACGCAGCCTGTTTGCCGCCTCCTTCATCTGGAGCGAAGAGGTCTCCCGATACACCCTGATCTGGATGACCTATTTTGGTGTCGCGGCTGCTGTACGCGCGGACGCGCACATCAAGGTGACGGTTCTCGTCGAGCGGGTGCCCGCTGCTCTTCAGCGCGTTCTGGCGACGGCGGCATGCCTGATCTGCATGGGGTTCAGTGTCGTGGTGGCCTGGTATGGCGTGCGGCTTGTTCAGGATAGCCGCATGTTCGGGCTGATGTCGGCGGATAGCGACATTCCCATCCCGATCTGGGTCTTTCAGTCCGTCATTCCGATCGCGTTCAACCTGATTGCCTTGCGGCTTGCCGAACGCATTTGGGTGCTGTGGCGCCCCACCTCGCCCGCCCGCAGCCAAGAAACATAATCAGTCATGGCGCTTTTTCTGATCCTCGGGCTTGTCACGCTGCTGATCCTGGGCGTGCCGGTTGCGTTCGCCCTAGGGATTGTCGGGCTTGCGACGATTTTGCTGTTCGACGTCACGTCGCTGACGCAGCTTGCCCAGTCGCAGTTTTCCGGCCTCGATAGCTTTGTCCTGCTGGCCATCCCGTTCTTCATTCTCGCCGGCAACATCATGGTTGAGGCGCGTATGGCGCCGCAATTGTTTGCCCTGATGCGGGAGGTCACCCGGCCCTTGCGCGGTGGCGATGCCGTCGGCGCGACCCTGTCGGCCGCGCTGTTCGGCGCGATGACCGGCTCCTCAGTTGCTTCCGCCGCCGCGCTTGGGCGCATCGCCATTCCCGAACTGGACCGCGGCAACTATCCGCGCGGCTTTTCCGGCGGTCTGTTGGCGGCGGGCGGCACGCTTGGGATCATGATCCCGCCGAGCATCGTTTTCGTGATTTACGGCGCGATGGCGCAGGTTTCGGTCACCGATATGTTCAAGGCCGGCATTCTGCCCGGCGTTCTGGTGACCCTTTGCCTCATCGTCGTGACCCTCATCCTTGTCAACCGCAATGGCTGGGGCCAGCGCGGTCCGTTTTCCGGTCCGGCCGTTCTGCGGGCATTGGGGCAGGCCGGGCCGGCGCTTCTGATGCCGGTCATCGTATTGGGCGGTATCTATGGCGGTGTGTTCACGCCGACCGAAGCGGCGGCCATCGCATCGCTTTACGGCCTGTTCATCGCGGCCTTCGTCTATCGCACCGTGGGCATTGTCGGGCTGGCCGAAATCTTTGTCCGCAGCGCAAGGATGACCGCGACGATCCTGTTCATCGTCGCCCAGGCTTTGTTCATCGGCTTGCTGGCGACGCTTGCAGGGATTCCCTCCGGTATCGTCGAAGCGGTTAGCGCGCTTGAGCTGCAGCCCTGGATGTTCCTGCTCATCATCAATCTCGCATTGCTGCTGCTGGGGTGTTTTCTGGACGGTGTCACGATCCTGACCGTCGTTGCGCCGCTCTTGCTGCCGGCGGTGCTGGCGCTGGGTATCGACCCGATCCATTTCGGCATCATCCTTACGCTGAACATCGAAATCGCCGCGATCACGCCACCCATCGGCATGAATCTCTTCGTGATTTCCGGCATCTCCGATACGCGGCCCGAACAGGTTATCCGCGGCGTGGTGCCTTTCACCGCCATCATGCTGCTGGCGCTGGTCGTGGTGACCTATGTGCCCATTGTGTCGCTGGCATTCATCAATTGAGCCATGAAGCCAAGATCGAACGGGGAAGCGAGAACATGGCGGACTATGTCGACACGCTGAATGACACCTTCAACCTCAATGGCGATGACTGCGCGCTGATCGTGGTCGATATGCAGCACGCCAGCGGCAGCCGGACACATGGCCTTGGGCGCTGGCTGAGCGAACAGGGCCGGCTGGATGAAGCGGCTTATCGGTTCGACCGGATCGAAGGGATCGTGGTGCCAGGCATCCAGCGCCTGCTTGCCGGTTTCCGCGCCGCGGGCCACACGGTGATCTACATCACGCTCGGGGCGCGGTTGTCCGATTATTCCGATGCGCCGAAGCATATGCGGGCCTTCCTGTCTACGTTCAACAACCATCAGGGCACCCGCGAACATGACATTCTCGATGCGCTTGCACCGCGGCCCGGCGAGGCGATCATCAACAAGACAACGCAAGGGGCCTTTGCCTCCTCGCCGATTGAATCGGTGTTGCGTTCAAAAGGCATCCGCCAGGTTGTGATGGTCGGCGTTTCGACGAACAACTGTGTGGAGACGACCGCGCGGGAAGCATCGGATCGAGGCTTTCAGACCGTCATGGTCTCAGATGCCACGGGGACCTGCGATGACGAAATGCAGGCGGTCACCTTGCGCGGATTTACCCGGCTCTGGGGCAGGGTCATGACCGTGGACGAAGTGCTGGCCGAGCTGGATGCGTCAAACGGCTGACCGTCGGGACTTGGTATTTTCGGCCCGGCGATGACGCGGCCACGCAATCGCACGAGTTGGCGGGCCTCGGCGGGGTGGGTCGGTGGATTGGCGAACCCACCGCCCCTAGCAGGTTGCCGAAAAAGGCCCTGCGACCATCGCTCATTCTTCGAGACGCTCGCTGCGCTCGCCCTCGGGATGAGGACAATCAAACTCTTGGCCCTACCCCGAGGACACCCGCAGGGCCGTCTCGAAGGGGCAGGCGCCTTGTTCAGCAGCCTGTCAAACCCGGCGTAGCAGATAGGTGTCCATGATCCAGCCATGCTCGGCGCGGGCCTGGGCGCGGACATCGACGATCTCGGCCGCGACCTCGGCGAGCCGGCCGGCCCGCAGGATCTGATCGGCCATGCCGAGATAGGCGCCCCACCAGATCTCGAACGCATCGACCGGCAGCGTCGTGAAGGCGCAGCCGCCGTCGAGCATCACCGCGACCGTTTCAGCCTCGGCCGGCCATCCTTGCGCGCGCAGCCGGCGGCCGGTCGTGATCATGACCGACCCGCCAACGGTGTTCAGCGGGATGGCATGCGCGGCCGTCAGCGCCTGGAGCGCGGTAATGCCCGGCACGACGCGTACGGCCGGGCACGGTTCGAGGCGAGCCGCGACCCGCAAGGTGCTGTCGTAAAGCGACGGATCGCCCCAGACCAGAAGCGCCACCCGGCGGGCCGACGGCACGACCGCCATGGCCGCCGCCCAGGATCGGGCGATGGCGTCATGCCAGACTGTAACGGCATCGCAATAGGGCAGATCGGGATCGCGGACCGGCATGTCGAATTCGACGACCGCGTCTTCCGCATCACCGCGCACCGTCCGCACGATCTGACGACGCAGATCGGCGAGATCGCTCTTGTCCGGCCCCTTTCGCGGGATCAGGATCAGATCGGCCTCGGCGATCGCGCGCCGCCCTTCCCCGGTCAGATGGTCGGGATTGCCGGTCCCGATTCCGATCAGCAGGAGGTCAGTCATCGCTCATGTCGGCGAGGGCGCCATAGAGGATCACCGCCGGCGCGTCGCCCGGATCCTGTTCGAGCGTGGCTGCCAAGCCCTTCATGGTCGTCCGGTGCAGCCGCTGGTCGGGCTTGCTGACATTTTCCGCCAGGATCGCCGGGGTGTCGGGCGACAGGCCGTGATCGGTCAGCTGGGCGACGAGGCTCGCGAAGGTACGCTTGCCCATGAAGACGACCGTCATCGCGGTCGGGTCGGCGAGCGCCGCCATGCTGACATCCGTCGGCAGGCTGCCATGTACGTCATGGCCCGTCACGAACTGCACCCGCCGTGCCGTCAGCCGCCGCGACAGCGGAATGCCCGCCGCCGCCGCCGCCGCGCAGGCCGACGGCACGCCGGGGATGATCTCGAAGCCGATCTTCGCCGCGCGCAGCGCCGTGATCTCTTCCTCGAGCCGCCCGAAAAGCCCGCCATCGCCGGATTTCAGGCGCACGACCCGCTGGCCGGTCAGGGCATAATCGACGAGCAACTGGCTGACATGGCGCTGCTTCGGCGACTGGCGGCCCGCCCGCTTGCCGACGCCGACCAGATCGGCATGGGGCCGCGCATGGCTCAGAACCGGCCCGGAGGACAGATCGTCGAACAGGATGGCATCGGCCTGTTTCAGCCTGTCCACCGCCTTCAGCGTCAGAAGCTCGGGATCGCCGGGGCCCGATCCGACGAAGCTGACGAAGCCCGTCATGACACGTCTCCCGCGATCAGATGAAAGAAGGTGCCGGTGACCATGCCGCGCCGCGATCCGGTCTCGACGACGGGATTGCCGTCGGCATCGGCGACATCGGCGAGCGGCCCGTCGGGCTGATCGACGATGGTCGAATAGTGAAATTCATGGCCGCGCAGCGCGGCCCCCGGCGCGAAGCCGGGCAGCGCCGCCTTGAGCACCGCGCGCCGGTAGCCGAGATGGAATTTCCGTGTCTCGTAGCTCGTCACCAGGCCGAGCAGGCCAGCCATCGCATGGCGCGCGCCCTGCTTGTCGATCAAGGCCTCGCCAAGGGCCATGTAGCCGCCGCACTCGCCATGCACCGGCCTGGTCTCGGCATGACGCCTTAGGCCCGCGCGAAAGCGATCGGCCGCCGCCAGCGTGCCGGCATGCAGTTCGGGATAGCCACCCGGCAGCCAGACGAGGTCCGCATCCGCATCGGGCGCCTCATCGGCGAGCGGCGAGAACGGCAGGATCTCGGCGCCGGCCGCCCGCCACCCTTCGAGGAGATGCGGATAGGTGAAGGAGAAGGCGGCGTCGCGCGCCAGAGCGATGCGCTGCGCCGGGGGCGCCGGCAGGCCCGTCGTCGAGACAGGCATCGCCGCACGCGCGGCCCGCCTGATCGCGTCGAGGTCGACATTGGCGCGCAGGAAGTCGGCATAGCCGGCGATCGCGGTATCGAGATCAGGGTGCTCGACGGCCTGGATCAGGCCGAGATGGCGTTCCGGCAACGTCAGGTCGCCGCGCCGCGGCAAAGAGCCGAGAACCTCGATGCCGGCGCGCTCCATGCCGAGCCGGGTCAGCCTCTCATGGCGGGGGCTCGCCACCCGGTTCAGGATGACGCCAGCGAAGGGAAGGTCCGGATCGTAGCGGGCGAAGCCGAGCGCGGTGGCCGCCGCCGACTGCGCCTGACCGCCGACATCGAGGACCAGCACCACCGGCCAGCCCATTTTCCGGGCGGTTTCGGCGCTCGACCCGAAACCGGCGCGACCGCGCGTGGCGACCCCGTCATAAAGACCCATCGACCCTTCTGCGACGGCGATGTCGGCGCCGCCGGCCTTGGCGGCGATGGCGCCGAGCAGCGCGTCGTCCATCGCCCAGCTATCCATGTTGAACGAGGCGCGTCCGGCGGCCGCGAGATGGAAGGCCGGATCGATATAGTCCGGCCCGCTCTTGAACGGCTGCACGGCCAGGCCGTCATCGGCGAGTGCCCGCAACAGCCCCAGCATGACGGTGGTCTTGCCGGTGCCGGACGACGGGGCGGAGATCATGATGCCGGGCGGGAAAACGTGCGGATCAGTCATCGCCGTCCTTCCAGTCGAGCCATGGGCTGTCCGCCGATTGCGGGCGGTAGCGCCTATCGTAGTCGGCCGCGTAGAGCCGCGATTCACCGAAGCCCGGATCGCCGAGAACCCGGCCGACGAGGATGATGGCGGTGCGCGTGATGCCGGCATCGACGGTCTCTTCGATCGTCGCCAGCGTCGCCCGCACGATCCGCTGGTCCGGCCAGCTCGCGCGGTAGACGACGGCGACGGGACAGTCGGCGCCATAGCAGGGTATCAGGTCGGCGACGACCTGGGACAGGTTCTGGATCGACAGATGGATGGCGAGCGTCGCGCCGGTGGCGCCGAAGCGTTCAAGCGTTTCGCCCTCGGGCATCGAGGTGGCACGGCCCGGCGTTCGCGTCAGGACCACAGACTGCGCCAGGCCCGGCAGCGTCAGTTCGGCGTCGAGCGCCGCGGCGGCGGCGGCGAAGGACGGCACGCCCGGCGTCACGGTGACGGGAATGCCGTCGAGACGCAGGCGGCGGATCTGTTCGCCCATCGCCGACCAGACCGACAGATCGCCGGAATGAAGCCGCGCCACGTCCCGACCGGCTTCATGGGCTGTCCGCATTTCGGCGATGATCGCATCGAGATCCATCGGCGCGGTATTGATGATGCGCGCGCCCTCCGGGCAATGGGCCAGAACCGCTTCGGGCACCAGCGACCCGGCATAGAGGCAGACCGGACAGGCTGCGATCAGATCGCGGCCGCGCAAGGTGAGAAGATCCGGCGCGCCCGGCCCGGCGCCGATGAAATGAACGGTCATGCGGCATGTCCGATGGCCAGCGCGCAGGTCGCCAACCTGTCGTGGGATATGGATCGCGGCGCGACGAGCCGGGCGCCGGGGCCAGCGGCTGCCAGGGCGGCTGCTTCGGCGACGCTCCCCGTGCCATGGGCGTCGATCGACGCCGATGACAGGCTTGGCGTGTCCTGACGGGCGAGCGCTTCGGCCGAGACGCTCAGGATCGGCAGAGCGAGGTCGGCGGCAAGCGCCACAAGCGCCGTCGCGTCCGCTTTCTCGGCAACCGTCGCCAGTGCCTGGGGGCGCCGGCCCGCTGCCGCGCGGTCGAGCGCGTCGGCCAGGCTGTCGCGTGTCGCCTTGGCGCGAAATCCGAACCCTGCGACGATCATAGAACGACGCTCCATTGCACGATCGGATAGGCCGACCGCCAGCTCTGTTTCTGCCCCATCGGGGCGGCCCGCGCGAGGTCGATCCGCAGGAGGTCGCCGCCCAGCCGCCGCTGCCTTTGAACGAGAAGCGCCTCGCTTTCAAGCGTGACCGCATTGGCGACGAGGCGCGTGCCGGCCGGCAGTATCGCGCTAAGGTGGTCGAACAGTTCGGCCGACAGCCCGCCGCCGACGAAGACCGCGTCGGGCTTGTCGAGCCCGTCGAGCGCTTGCGGCGCCATGCCGGTGACGACTTGAAGCCGGTCGACGCCCAATTGCTCCGCATTGCAGCGGATGCGCTCGGCCCGATCCGCGCGCGCCTCGATGCTGACCGCTTCGGTCGTCGGATGCGCCAGAAGCCATTCGATGGCGATCGATCCCGACCCGCCACCGATGTCCCAAAGCCGTTCGTGGGGTTTCGGCGCGAGCGCCGACAAGGTCAGCGCGCGTGTCGGTCGCTTGGTGATCTGGCCGTCATGCTCAAACAGCGTATCGGGCCGGCCGGAACAGGCCGGAACGGCCGGACCATTGCCCGCCACGGTCATCGCGACACAGAGCGGATGCTGAAACACGCGGTCGGGCAGATCATTTGCCATGGCTTCCGTCACGCGCTCGCGGGGTCCACCCAGCCGCTCCATCACCGTGAGCACCGTCGCGCCGAAGCCGGTTTCCGCGAGATAGTTCGCCAATGGCACCAGCGCCGCGCCGTCACGAATGAGAACGATCATCCGGATGCCGGGGGCGAGATGCGGCCTGAGCCGTGACAGGGGCGCTGCGTGCAGGCCGAGACAGACGGTGGTCTCGAGCGGCCAGCCGAGACGCGCCGCCGCGAGCGAGAAGGTCGACGGCCCGGGCAGGGCCCGCCATTCGCCGGCCGCCAGGTGCCGGGCGATCACGCCGCCGGCGCCGAACCAGAACGGATCGCCGGAAGCGAGCACCACGACCCGGCGGCCGCGCAGGTCCATCAGAAGCGGCAGGCCATCGGCGAAGGGAACCGGCCAGACCCGGCGTTCGGCATCGAGGTCGGGCAACAGGTCGAGATGGCGCGGTGGCCCCATCACGATCTCGGCCCTATCGAGCGCGACACGACTTGCCGGCGTCAGCCCTTCGGGTCCATCTTCGCCGATACCGACGATCGTCAGCCAGGACCCCTCAGCCATGCCAGTCAATGTCCTCGTCCTTGGCGGCACCGCCGAAGCGACCGCCTTGTGCGCGGCCCTGCATGCGGGCGGGATAGAGGGCGTGGTGTCCTTCGCGGGCCGCGTCGAGCGCCCGGCGCGGCAGCCGCTGCCCCGGCGCATGGGCGGTTTCGGCGGCATCGATGGGCTCGCCGCCTATCTCGAGGACAATGCGGTGACGCATGTCGTCGACGCGACTCATCCCTTCGCCGCCCAGATGAGCGCTCACGCGGTGGCGGCCTGCGCCAGGGCCGGAGTGCCGCTGATCGCGCTGAGCCGTCCGCCCTGGACCGAGCAGCCCGGCGACAGCTGGCGGCGTGTGCCGGACATGGCGGCGGCGGCGGATGCGCTGGCCGGCCCGGCGCGCCGCGTCATGCTGGCCGTCGGGCGCATGTATCTGCCACTGTTCGAGGCGCATCCCCAGCATTTCTACCTGCTGCGGCTGGTCGATCCGCCGGCCACGCCGCCGGCCTTTCCGCGCATGCATGTCGAATTGTCGCGCGGGCCGTTCACGCTTGACGATGACAGCGCGCTGATGGCGGCGCATGACATCGATCTCGTCGTCTCGCGCAATGCCGGCGGCAAGGGCGCCCGCGCCAAGATCGACGCGGCGCGGGATCGCGGCATATCGGTCATCATGATCGACCGGCCCGCCCTGCCGGAGCGCGCCGAGGCGACCAGCGTCGATGCCGTTCTGGGCTGGCTCGGCCATCAGGACACCCGTCGCGGCGTATAGACGATGGGCGGCGCGGCCTGGCGGGCAATCAACCTCGTTTCCGACGAGCCGATGAGCACCACGGTCCGCATATCGGCCATCTCCGGTGCCGCGTCGGCGAGTGGCACGACCGCGATGTGCTCGTCGGGCCCGGACACCGCCCGCGCGAAGATGAGGAGGCGGTCGCCGCTGCATGTCTCGCGCAGGATCCGCAGCGCCGCGCCGAAGCCGTCGGGCCGCGCCTTGGAGCGCGGATTGTAGAGCGCGATCGCGAAATCGGCCTCCACGGCCAGGCGCAGGCGGCGGTCGATCAGATCCCACGGCTTCAGATTGTCGCTGAGATTGATCGCGCAGAAGTCATGGCCGAGCGGCGCGCCGACCCGCGCGGCGGCGGCCAGCATGGCGGTGATGCCCGGCATCACCCGGATATCGAGGTCGCGCCAGCCGGCGGGACCGTGCTCGACCGCCTCGAAGACCGCCGCCGCCATGGCGAAGACGCCCGGATCACCCGACGAGACCACCACGACGCGCGCCCCACGCGCAGCGAGGTCGAGCGCCTGGCGGGCGCGATCGAGCTCGACCCGGTTGTCGCTCGCATGGCGCGCCAGGCCGGCGCGGTCCGGAACGCGCGCCACATAGGGCCCGTAGCCCACGATATCGGTCGCTTCGGCCAGGACCGCCGTCACCTCGGGCGTCACCAGCCTGTCCGCGCCCGGGCCGAGGCCGGCAATGGCCAGCCAGCCGCTCATGGCCTGCGCCCCTGGCCATGCACGACGATAATCGAGAAATAGGGCGCGCGTTGCGCCGCCACATCGGCCAGCGGCGTCACGGTCTGGCCGGCCATGCTGGCATATTCGACGAGCCACGCGGCCTCATATCTGCCGGCCCGATCGAGCGCGCGGCGCACCTTGTCGAGATGACGGCCGATCTTCATGACGACAAGCGCGTCGGCCGCCGTCATGTGACGCATGAGATCCGCTTCCGGCAAGGTGCCCATCACGACGGTCAGGACATCGTCGCCCCAGGTCACGGGTTGGCCCGTCGCCGTCCAGGCCGCCGACATGCCGGTGATCGCCGGCACGACCTCGATCGGGACAACACCTTTCAGCCGGCTATGGAGATGCATGAACGAGCCGTAGAAGAAGGGATCGCCCTCGCACAGAACCACGACATCGTCGCCGTGTTCGGCAAGCTGTCTCAGATGGGCGACGCAATCGGCATAAAAGTCGGACAGGGCCTGATTGTAGCGCGGATCGGTGACGGGGATTTCCGTCGTCACCGGATATTCCATCGGAAATTCGACGGCATCGGCGGGCAGAAGCCCCTCGACGATCGCGCGGGCCTGTCCGGGTCGGCCCGCCTTGCGGAAGAAGGCGACGTGCCGGGCATGGCGGATTAGGCGATCGGCGCGCACGCTCATCAAATCGGGATCGCCGGGGCCGAGCCCCACGCCATGGATCGTGCCCGCCGTCATTCGGCGCGGCTCGCGAGCGCGTTGATGGCGGCAACCGTGATCGCGCTGCCGCCGAGCCGACCCTTGACGATGCAGCACGGCACCGGCTGGTCGGCCCATAGCGCGTCCTTGCTCTCGACCGCGCCGACGAAACCGACCGGACAGCCGATGATCGCCGCCGGGCGCGGGCAATCGGGCTCTTCGAGCATGTTGAGGAGATGGAACAGAGCCGTTGGCGCATTGCCGATCGCGACGACGGCGCCGTCGAGATGCGGCCGCCAAAGCTCGAGCGCGGCCGCCGACCGGGTCGTGCCGAGGCGGGCGGCGAGATCATAGATGCCGTCGGCATGCAGCGTGCAGATGACCGGATTGTCGCGCGGCAGGCGCGGCCGCGTGACGCCTTCGCTGACCATGCGCGCATCGCACAGGATCGGCGCGCCGCGTTCGAGCGCCGCGCGTCCGGCCGCCACGAAACCATCCGAAAACCTGATATCGCGTTCGAGGCCGACCAGCCCGGCGGCATGGATCATGCGCACGGCGATCTGCTCCTCGTCCGGCGAAAATCGCGCCAGATCGGCCTCGGCGCGGATCGTCGCGAAGGACTGGCGGTAGATCGCCGCCCCGTCTGTTTCATAAGCGTAGGGCATCAAGGGGCCAGGATGGTCGCGGCAATGGTGTCGGCGGAGATCCCATGGCGCTGGGGTGGTTCGCAAGCACGTCCGTCGCGGACGATGTCGAAGCGGCCATCGCGGCCGACCAGGGTCAGCGCCGCGCGATCGGGCCGCGCGCAGCCCTTGGCGCAGCCCGAGACATGCAGCCCCGTCGTGCCGGCGGCGGCCAGTTCGCGGGCGAGAGCACGCGTCTCGACGCTGGCTTCGGCGCAATAGGGCGCGCCGGGGCACGCATCGACCGAGAGCAGCGGATCACCGGCCCGGGTGATGAAGTCCGGCCCCAAATCGGCACCCTCTCGGCCCTCTTCGAACAGGACAAGGCGCCAGGGCGTGACACGGATACCGGCCGCGCCGCTGGTTTGAAGCGCCGCGACAAGGCCGGAGGCCCGGACCTGTCCGAAGGCCATGCCGACGAGAGGCCCGAGGGCCGTTGCACCCGGCGCCAGCGGCGCGGCACCGGCATGACGGCTAGGCTCCGATTGATCGCGTGGCGGCACGCCTGTCCAGCATGCCGGCAGGGCGGTTTTCGCCAGCAATCCCGCCATGCGTCGCGCCTCGGGACAGGCCCTGGCGGTGTCGGCGAACCAGCGCGCCAGGGCGATGACCCCGTCGCAGGCTTCCTCTTCTTCCACGTGGCGACCGGTCGCGCTGCCGTCGGCCCGCAGGATCAGGCGATCATCCATCGCCCGTTCCAGCCGGATATCGGCGGAAGCCGCATGCAGGCGCGGCTCGGCGCCGGTATCGATGGCGAAACCGAACTTGGCGGGCAGGTCCGGCAGATCGGCCAATCGGTCCAGCAAGGCTTCGGCGAGGCGGCAGGTGAGATCGCCCGGCCGCCAGAGCGGGTCGACAATGATGTTGCGGCGGTCTTCGAGCACCGGATCCGCGTCGAGCAATCCAAGGGACGCCAGATCGTCCATGACGGCGTCATGGGATGGTTCGGCAATGCCCCGGATCTGCAGGTTCGCCCGATTGGTCAAGTCGATGATCCCGCTGCCATGACGATCGGCGATAGCGCAGAGCCCATCGGCCTGCGCGCGCGTCAGACGGCCGAGGCGCGGGCGCACGCGCACGATCAGCCCATCGCCCGACATCATCGGCCGCCATGCCCCGGGGCAACGGCCTTTCACGCGGCCGGCCCGGTTCACGTCGCCATCTCCATGTCCTCCATGTCGGCCAGGATCGAATTGCGCCGGGTCGTCCAAAGGCCAGCCTCATGCAGGGCGGCGAACCGCGCCCGCATCGCGGCCAGTGCCGCGGGATTGGCGTCATCGAGAAAACCGACCACGTCGTCATCTCCCAGGGTCGCCGCGTAATAGAGATCAAACAGATGCGGCGGCACAACCCCGGCCAGATGCGCGAAGGCGGCGAGATGATCGAGCGTGGCGGCGATCTCGGCGCCGCCGCGAAAGCCGTGCCGTCGCATGCCGGCGATCCACGCGGGATTGGCGGCGCGCGACCGAACGACCCGGGCGATCTCTTCCGACAGCGCACGGACGCGCGGCCGGTCGGGATCCGTGTTGTCGAGATGGTAGAGCGCGGCCTGCCCGCCGGTCACGGCCTGGGCCGCGGCGAAGCCGGCCTCATGCGTGGCATAGTCGGCGGCGAGCAGGAGATCGGTCTCGGCGAGATCCTGCGGGTGAACGAAGCCGTCGGCCCGGGCGACGCGCGCCCTCAGCCCCGCTTCGTCACGGCTGGCCTTCTCGCCGTCAAAGGCCCAGGCGCTGGCTTTCAGCCAGGCTTCGCCGGCCAGGCGGCGGCCGTCCGCCCCGTAATCGTCGACGGCTCCTCCCATGCCGAGGCCATAGCTGCCCGGCGCCGGGCCGAAGACCCGGGATCCGGCCGCCTCAGCGACATAAGGGTTCCAGTCGGCGGGTTCGTCGCGACCGCTCAACACCCGGACCGCCTGGGCGAAAACCGCCGACAGCGTCGGGAACACATCGCGGAACAGGCCCGATACCCTGAGCGTGACGTCGATGCGCGGGCGGTCGAGTTCGGCGAGCGGCAAGACGTCGATCCCCGACACCCGCTCCGACCCCTGGTCCCACACCGGCCTGACGCCGATCAGATGCAGCGCCATGGCGAATTCCTCGCCGGCGGTGCGCATCGTCGCAGACCCCCAAAGGTCGACGACCAGCCCGCGCGGCCAATCCCCTTCGTCCTGCAAATGGCGGCGCAACAGCTCCTCGGCGAGCTTCACGCCCTGCGCATGGGCGGCGCGCGTCGGCACGGCGCGCGGATCGGTGGTATAGAGGTTCCGGCCAGTGGGGAGCACGTCGGTCCGCCCGCGATAAGGCGATCCCGACGGCCCGGCCGAGATGCGGCGGCCATCCAGCGCAGCGAGCAGCGCCAGCCGCTCGGCGGCACAGGACGGCGCGGTCTCGAACGCGCCCGCCGCCACGGGCTCGCGCCCCCAGACATGCAGGCCGTCGCCAAACTGGCTTTCCTTGATGTCGCAGACGAAGCGGTCGATGCGGGTGATCGCGTCGGCCGGACAGGCCGCCTCGGCGATGCCGAGATCGTCCTCGACGCCGAGCGCCTGGGCTTCGCCGCGAATATCCTCTTGCAGACGGTCGCGGCGCTTGGGGTCGAGACCATCGGCATTCGAGAATTCGTCGAGCAGGGCTTCGAGGCGCGCCAACCGCTCCGGCGTGCCGCTCTGGCGGAGCGGCGGCGGGATGTGGCCCAGCGTGACCGCGCCGATGCGCCGCTTGGCCTGGGCCGCCTCGCCGGGGTCGTTGACGATGAAGGGATAGATGACCGGCAGATCCCCGATCAGCGCCTCGGGCCAGCAGGCATCCGACAGGGCGACCGACTTGCCGGGCAGCCATTCGAGCGTGCCATGGGCGCCGATATGGACCAGCGCATCGGCCTGTTCGCCAAGCCATAGATAGAAGGCGACATAGGCATGGCGCGGCGTGCGGCCGAGATCGTGATAGTCGTCGTCGCGGGTCACCGGGTTGCCGCGCTCGGGCTGCAGCGCCACGAGGGCGGCACCCCGGCGCGTTGCCGCGAAATGGAACGTGTCGTCATGGACATCGGGATCGTCCTCGGGCGCGCCCCATGCGGCCCAAAGATCGTCCTTGAGGGGCTCCGGCAGGCGGGCAAGCGCCGTGCGATAGGCCGCAAGCGGCCAAGTCACCGTCTTCTGGGCGAGCCGGTCGGCCAAGGGCGTCTCGTCTTCCCCGACCGCATAGCCGGCGGCCGACAGATCGGACAGGATGGCTTCCGCCGAGGCCAGCGCATCGAGCCCGACGGCATGCGCCATGTTCCAGTCCTTACCGGGATAGGTCGACAAGACCAGCGCCGGCCGGCGGTCCGCGACCGGCCGGGCGGCCAGGCCGGTCCAGGCCAGGATCTTGTCCGCGATGGCCTCGACGCGCGACGGTTCGGGCCGGTGGGCGTAGCGGGAAAACTGGAGATCGGCATCGCGCGCGCCCGGTTCCTTGAACGAGGCGACGCCGGCGAACAGACGGCCGTCGACCTCGGGCAGGACGACATGCATGGCGAGGTCGGCCGGCGACAGGCCGCGTTCGGCCTCGGCCCAGGCGGTCCGCGTCGAGGTGGCGAGCGCGACCTGGAACACGGGGACCTCCCCGGCATCGAGCGGTGACGCGCCATTGCCGCCCTTGCCGCTGAACGAGGTGGCGTTGACGATAGCGGCCGGGCGGAGGGCGCGGATCTGGCGCGCCAGCCAGCCCGCCGCGTCGGGCGCTTTCAGGGACGGGGCGAACAGGCCGATGACGTCGAACCCGCGAGCGCGCAGCGCGGCGAACAGCGCTTCGACGGGCGCGAGATCGGCGGCCGTCAGATAGGCGCGGTAGAAACTGACCAGCACCAGCGGACGGGTCGCGGAAAGCGGCCGCGCCATGGCCGGGCAGGTCACGCCGTGCTCGGGCGTCCACGCTCCCACTTGAGGCAGCGCCTTGGTGCCGGTGACCGGGCCGGCATAGAGGCCGGCGCCGAGGGCGAGCTGGGTCAGCGCGGCCTGGGCGGCCACCGCGCCGCCGGTATCGCAGAGTTGCGCGAGTCGGCGCAATGTCGAGACCGGCATCGTCGACATGTCGTCGAGCCGGGCATCCTCGCGGCCGTCCGCCGGCAGGACGGCCAGCGCGATGCCCCTGGCCTGGGCCAGCGCCTGAACGCTCTGAAGGCCATAGGACCAGTATGGCACGCCGCCGATCAGGCGGATCAGGATCCCCTTGGCGCCGTGGAGCGTCTGGTCGACATAGGTATCGACCGACAGCGGGTGTTTCAGGGCGGCGAGATTGGCCAGCCTGAGCGTCGGCATGCGCCCGTCCGGCCCGCCGCCGCGATGCCATCCCGCCGCGAAGGCCCCAAGGTCGCTGTCGGAGAAGGACAGAACGACCAGATCGGCCGGGCTCTGCCCGAGATCGGTCGGCGTCTCGTTCTCTTCGAGGCCATGGCTTTCGCGGAAGACGACATGCATCTGCGGCGGTTACTCCGCGGCCTCGGCCATGTCGACCAGAATAGACCGGATGGCGGTGGCGTCGATATCGTCATGCTCGGCGATGACGACGAGGCGTCCCTGGCGCGCCTCGTCCGGCGCCCAGGGCCGGTCATATTGGTGGCGGACGCGGGCGCCCACGGCCTGCACCAGAAGCCGCATCGGCTTTCCGGCGACCGCCGCATAACCCTTGACGCGCAGGATGTTCCGTCGGGCCGCCAGCGTCTCGATCCGCGCGACGAGATCGGCTGGGTCGGCGAGTTCGGGAATGTCGATCACCACGCTGTCGAAGTCTTCGTGGTCGTGATCATGCGGGGTGTCGTGATGGCTCGGCCGGCCGTCGATATCGTCCTCGGCCGCCGCCTTCAGCCCAAGGATGACGCGCGGATCGACCGCTCCCTCCCGGACGTCGACCACCGGCAGCGACCGGTGCGCCTGGGCCGCGATCCTCTCCCGGGCGGCCGCGATACCGTCGGCGCCGGCGAGATCGGGCTTGGTCAGCAGGATGATATCGGCGCAGCGGATCTGATCCTCGAACACTTCCGACAGCGGCGTCTCGTGATCGAGGCTCTCATCGGCGGCGCGCTGGGCGTCGACCGCCGCGACATCGGGGGCGAAACGGCCGGCGGCGACGGCTTCGGCATCGGCCAGCGCGATGACGCCGTCGACGGTGATGCGCGAGCGGATATCGGGCCAGTCGAACGCCTTGAGAAGCGGTTTCGGTAGAGCGAGACCGGAGGTTTCGATCAGGATGTGGTCGGGGCGCGGATCGAGCGCCATCAAGGCTTCGATGGTCGGGATGAAGTCATCGGCCACCGTGCAGCAGATGCAGCCATTGGCCAGTTCGACGATGTTTTCCTCCGGGCAGTCCGGAATGGCGCAGCTTTTCAGGATATCGCCGTCCACGCCAACATCGCCGAACTCGTTGACGACGACCGCCAGGCGCTTGCCTTGCGGGTTGCGCATCAACTGGCTGATGAGCGTCGTCTTGCCGGAGCCGAGAAAGCCGGTGATGACGGTGACGGGCACTTTGGTGAGATCAGACATCGGCGGCCTCCATTGGCGGGATGCGGGCAATGCAGTTCTTGCGGAAGTGTTCGGGGCGCTCGCGCCAGGGCACGATGCCGTCGGGCGCCGATCTGTAGCGCGACGCGCCGTCGACGATCGCGTCGAGATGAAGGGTCTCGTCGAGATTGCCGAAGACATAGGTCCAGCGCCCCGGACCGCGCAGCGCGATCGTGCAGCCCCGCGAGCAGTTCGACAGGCACTCGACCGGCATCAGCCGGATACCGTCCGGCAAGCCTTCCGATGACAGGGTCCGATGCAGCACCGCGCCGGGGCGCTGGGCGTCATCGCTAACCTCCTGGCTGCGCCGGCATTTGACGCAGACAAGGAGATCGACCGGCTTGAAGGCTTCTGGATCGGTCACGTTTCGGTCCCATGGGTTATGGGACGCGGGTCAGATGGCGGGTGACGGTTTGTCCGATCCCCGACACCGGAACACCCCGTCCGGCTACGTCCGTCATGAGCTGGCAGGTCTCCCGGCTTGCGGATGTCGAAGCCTGTGACGCATCGCGGCGTCATCAGCTCCGGCGGTCGGCCTGGCCTTCCCGGTGCAACGGCACCAGTGGCTATCGGCAACCTCTCCGGTCACGGTCGCGGGGGCGGCTGTGCTCGGCGGTCATGATCGCCTGCACATTCCCTTTTCACCTGTTTACACAGGCACCAGCGCAATGCGACATCATCCGCACCGAAAGGCAATGTCAAGCTCAGGACCGCTCCCGATGGATGAGATCACCACGCGCCACAACGAAAAGATGCGCAAGATTAAGGCCGCGCGGGACAAGATGATGGCCACCAAGACCGAGGAAAAGGGGCTGATCATCGTCCACACCGGTGCCGGCAAGGGTAAATCCTCCTCCGGCTTCGGCATGATCATGCGCTGCATCGCCCATGGCATGCCATGCGCGGTCGTGCAGTTCATCAAGGGCACGTGGTCGACCGGGGAGAAGACGTTTCTCAAGGAACGTTTCGCCGAAGAATGCCGGTTCTTCGTGTCGGGCGAGGGCTTCACCTGGGAGACGCAGGACCGCGAGCGCGACGTCGCCGCCGCCCGCGCCGGGTGGGACAAGGCGAAGGAACTGATTCTCGACCCGGACATCCAGTTCGTCATGCTCGACGAGATCAATATCGCGCTGCGCTACGACTATCTCGATATCGACGAGGTGGTCGATTTCCTGCTGACCCGGAAACCCGACATGACCCATGTCCTGCTGACCGGCCGCAACGCCAAGCCCGAACTGATCGAGGCCGCCGACCTCGTCACGGAGATGACCCTGGTCAAGCACCCCTTCAAGGACGGCGTGAAGGCGCAGAAGGGCGTCGAGTTCTAGGGGCAGGTCTAGCGCCTGCCCGAATGCCACCACTCAGCCGCCCGACAGTGCCTGCTCCAGTCGCCGCCAGTGATCCTCAGGACCGGCCAGGCCGAGGCGGAGCCACGTCCCGGAATAGGGAAAGATGCGCGACCAGATGCCGGCGCGCGCCAGCCGGTCCTGAGCCGCCGCCGCATCCGGGGTCCCATAGGTGCGAAACAGGGCCGTGCCGCCGATCAGCTTCCAGTCGGCGGTCATGGCCAGCCGGTCGAGCCGGGCCGCATCGCGCGTCAACCGGTCGATCGTGCGCGCTTGCCAGGCCGTATCCTTGAGCGCTTTTTCGCCGATCGCGATCGCGGGCCCGCTGACCGGCCAGGGGCCCGCCATGGCGCGCAGCCGATCGGCGAGCGCCGACCCGGTCAGCGCGAAACCGAGACGCAGCCCGGCCAGGCCGAAGAACTTGCCGAACGAGCGCTGGACAAGGATATGGCGCGTGTCGGCGTCCAGCATCGGCGCGATCGATAGCGCGGGCCGCGGATCGCAGAAGCTCTCATCGATGACGAGCAGCCCGACATGATCCGACAAGGCCATGAGAGCGTCCGGGTCGTGGCACCGACCGTCGGGATTGTTGGGATTGACGACGATGGCGATATCGGCGCCCGACAAACTGTCCAGCGACGCGCATTGCCGGACATTCCAGCCCATCGCGCCGAGCGCCGCGGCATGTTCGTTATAGGTCGGGCCGAGCACATGCGCGCTACCCGCCGGGCGCAAGAGCGGTACCATCTGGATCGCCGCCTGCGCGCCCGCCACGGGGACGATCTCGCCGCGTCCGCCATAGACGGCGCGGGCCGCATCGGCGAGTGCCGCGAGTTCCGCCCGGGTCGGCAGCGCCGACCAGGCGTGATCGGAGATCGGGGGCAGCGGAAAGGGCAGCGGATTGATGCCGGTCGACAGATCGATCCAGGTCTCACGGGCGCCGCCATAGCGGGTCATCGCCTGATCGAGATTGCCGCCATGGTCGCGCACCGACATCCTTCGCCGCCTTACGTCACAAAAAGCGCGAGGCCGGCCAGGATCGCCGCCAGGAGCAGCATCGCCCGCCGATAGAGCGTGAGGCCATCAGTGAGATTGGCGGGCGTCGGATCGGGCGCTTCACCGTTCAGCCAGGGCTCGTCGGCAACGCGATCGTCATAGAGTCGCGGGCCCGACAGCCTTATCCCGATCGCGCCGGCCATTGCGCCTTCCGGCCAGCCGGCATTCGGCGACCGGTGGCGGCGGGCATCGCGCATCATCACGTGCAAGCTTCTTCCCGGCCGCGCGGACACGACGGCGAACAAAAACCCGGTCAGCCGTGCCGGGATGAGATTGACGAGGTCATCGAGCCGGGCGGCCACCTGGCCGAATGCCTCATGTCTCGCCGTCTTGTGGCCGATCATGGAATCCATCGTATTGATCGCCTTATAGGCGGCAATTCCGGGAAGACCGAGAAGCACGCCCCAGAAAACCGGGGCGACGATGCCGTCCGACGTGTTCTCGGCCAGGCTTTCAAGGGCGGCGCGGCCAATGCCGGCCTCGTCGAGCGTGGCCGGATCGCGGCCGACGATCATCGAAACGGCCTGTCGCGCCCCCGCCACGTCTCCATCGCCGAGCGGCCGGGCAACATCGGTGACATGATCCTGCATCGACCTGAGGGCGATGAGCGGCCAGGCCAGAAGACCGCCCAGGACGATGCCGATGATCCCGCCCGGCAAGAGGCTCTGAAGCAGCCAGACCGGCAGGGCGACGACGCCGATCACGACGATGACGGTCGCGAGGCCCGCGAGACGACGCGTCGTCCTTGACCGGGCCGGCCGGTTCAGACCCCGGTCCATCGCCGAAATCAGGCCCCCCATCCAGGTCACCGGATGGCCGATGCGGACGAACAGCGCCCTGGGCCAGCCGATGACGGCATCCAGCGCCAGCGCGATCAGCATCATTGCCGCAAAGCTCATGGCCGCGTCCGAGATCGGGCATGCCCCTACCCGTGTTCGGGGATGTCCTGGTCGATCTCCTCCGTGCTGGAGGTCCGATCATGGACCGAGCGCCATGTGTTGAGACGTCCGACGAGCGCGGCATCGTTGTGCTGCTCGGCCATGCGGGACAATTGTCTCAGGGCAACGCGGACGCCGGCCCGTTCGGCGCGGGTGGCCGGCTCGGCGAACGCTTCCGGCGCTTCCCCCGCCGAAACCGCTGCCTGAACGCGCTCCTTGGCCGTCACGACCTCGGGCCGGCCGAATGTCGACAGCCAATGCTGGAAGGCGGCATGGGCCGCTCCATCGAAAGCGCGGTCGTCACCCAGCGGCGTGATCACCGGATTCGCCGGATGCAGATTGCCGCAGGGCACGAGATCCGGCGGGAGAGGCAGATTTGCCGCATGCGTGCGGCCCGACCGCAAGAGCTTTGGCAGCACATGGGTGTGCGGTCCCGGCGGCGAGACACCGCCGGTCTCGGGCCCGCCGATCTTCTGATAGACCTCGACCCGACCGATCGCGGTCAGCGCAACGCGATGCGGATGCGCCTTGAGGATCGCCGCCATGGCCGGATTGCCGGCCTCGAACAGGGAGCGGCCGGCGGCCTGGTCGAGAATGTCGATAAGCTCGGCATCCTGGGTCCGGATACAGAAATCGCATTGCCGCACCCCGAGCCCCATGTCGAACAGGCGCGCCGAACGATCCTCCTCGCGAAGGGCATCCCGATCCGCCCCAAGATCCGTCAGCACCGTCCGTTCATGCATCCGAGCGATGTCGTCGGGCAGGCAAAGCGCGATGCCGTGGGTCCAGCGATGGGCCCGCGGGCTCAACATCTCATAGGCGAGCGGCACGATTGTCGAGACCATCGCCGGATCGATCCTGATGCCGCCGCGCGCTGTGGCGCGCGACAGGGCGTCGGGATGGTCGACGATCGCGGGCTCGCCCGGGTCCTGATGGAATTCGGCAATGGCGCCGAAGCCGCCCATATTCCACCCCGCGCCCGCATCGGCGAGGCTGCCGGTCAGCAGCCCGGCGAGATCGGCGGCGGGTGTCGGACGGGGGTCGGCGGTCTGGTCCGGGGCCTTGTCTGATCTGATCATGATGCTCAACAGTTGGGGTCGATGATCACGCCTGCCGATGAAGCGGGTCGGGCGCGACGGAACGGTTGGACGGATGGGACGGCCGACGTCGCTCCGCCGACCATGGCCTTGATATCATAAACGACCGCCAATCGCGCGCGGGGTCAATGGTGCCGGGGCCGGGCGCGATCCAACGACGGGCATATCATCGGCAATACAGATCACTCGGCCCGCTCCCGATCGAGCCGCCTGGCCGCCTCGGCCAGGATGGCGACCGCTTCGGCGGTGAAGGGCGTGCCGCAGATCCAGTATTTGTCCGGCACGGCCACATCGCCGACACGATCGGTCAACAGACGCATCGCCGGGTGGTCGTAATGGTCATAGGCCATGGCCGGCGCCGTGCTCCATCGGTCGCGGCCGATCAGCATGTCCGGCAGATGGGTGATCAGCACTTCGAGCGGCAGCTTGGCGGTGCCCTCGATACCCAGATCTGCGGCGAGATTGCCGAGCCCGGCATGATCAAGCGCGTCATCGACCAGCGTGCCCCGGCCCGACGTGAAGCTGTTGGCGCCGTGAAGGCCGGCGCGTGCGCCCGTCGGATCGTCGGGGCGGGCGGCGGCGAGCCGCGCATCCATCTCGGCGAGAAGAGCGTCGGCGCGCGCCGTGCGTCCGAGCAACGCGCCCAGGCGCCGGACAGAGGCGCGGATATCGTCGAACGAACTTGCCGGCGCGAACTCCTCCACGGTGAAGCCGAGCCGGCGCAGCATCTCGACGGTGGCGCGGGTGGTATAGGTGCCGGCGATGATGAGGTCGGGCCGCATGAGGAAGATCTCCTCGGCCAGCCCGTGATTGCGGACATGGTCGCGCGCCTGGTCGGACAGTACCGAGCCCTGTTCCTGGCCAGCCAGATGGGAGACCGAATGGATCTGCCCAGGCGCGGCGAGCAGCATGACGAGTTGATCGGTGCACAGATTCATCGACACCACCCGCTCCGGCCGGGTCTCGGCGGCGGCCGTGACCGGCAGGGCGGACAGGCCGACGACGACCGTCAAGAGTGCCGCGATGAAACCGGTGAGCATGGTGTTCCGCATCCTCTCAGCGCTTAACGTTTGCGCAGCCGATCACGCTGGCGGCAAAGCTAAGACGACGCATGGTCTGGTCCCCCTCGCGCACGCGATGGTCACGTGCGGATCTGATCGATGCGGGAGACCGGAGGATCGGGCAGGTCGACGCCCATCCGGAGCGGCGCTCCACGCGGTGACGTTTCACATGTCACCGCAACGGACGACCGCGCCTGGATACACCCCGTATCCAGGGACTGGGTGACCGAACGGGCAGGTCTCCTGACTCGCGGGTCCTAGAGCATCATGCGTTCAGATCGACGCGCTTCGCGCCAATATCTGAACGCATAAAGATGCTCTAGCATCTTGAACTGGAGAGCAAATTCATTCGATCTGATTGAGGAGACCGGCTTCAATCAGATCGACTTTTGCTCTCGCTCGCCGAACTTTCCCAGCCCCAAAGAGGCCAGTCGCGTGTCTCGGCTGCGCTCTCCGCTCACAGTTGCGGGGGCAGTCACGGATTAGACGCTTCAGGGCGCCGCACCGTGTTCCCATTTCATCCCTCCGAGGAGGGAACCACGTTCGACCGAGACGCTAGAGCGCCGGTCAAACAGGTGTCAAGAAATACAATATCCGATGCAGGTCGGCCACCCGCGAACAAAAAGAGGGAGGTGAGAGGAGTATCCTCGAACCCGAACCCGCGCGTTGGGTTGGTGGGCGACAACGCGCAAGCCAAAATGGTGGGCCCGGCAGGACTCGAACCTGCAACCAGACCGTTATGAGCGGCCGGCTCTAACCATTGAGCTACAGGCCCGTTGAAACGGGGTGCCTCAGAGCTTCATGCGTTCAAACCGAAGCGCTTCGCGGCGACGTCCGAACGCATAAAGCCGTTCTAGATAGCCCTTTCGCCGCGCGAGGAAAAGCGGCCCGCTCCATAAAGCCGGTCCGTCACAAGGCGCGGATCCAGAACTCCATGTCCTTGTCGGTTTCCGCCGCCGCGCCGATCTCCTTCCAGGGAAAACGCGCGGTGACATCGGTCATGGGGCGATAGCCGCGCCCGCGCCAGAACGCATCCAGGGGCCGATAGTCCGCCGGCTGGCGCGGGTCGTCGGCGGCCCGCACCACCCGGCAGAAGGTCGCCTGCCCGAAGCGGCCGAGCGACCGGGCATGCGCCTCGCGGCCGTCGAAGAAGAGATGGCCGACGCCCCGACCGCGATGATCGGGCAGGAGCACGGATTCGCCGAAATAGAAGATCCCCGCCACGTCATGGCCCGCCGCCTCGAAGGGCGCGCGGAACTCGTCCATCTCCTGATCGAGCGGCAGGCCCGAGGACGCGCCGACGAGGGCGTCGCCGTCGAAGGCCGCGATCAGCACCGCATCCTTGGCCCGCGAGAAGCGGTTCAGATACCAGGCCTCGTAGTCGAGATCGCCGGCATAGAGATAGGGCCAGTCGCGGAAGACCGCGATGCGCAGCCGCGCCAGGGTGTCGATCAGCCCGGCGATCTCCGGGCCCGTCACCGTCCGGACCCGGATATCGCCGCCGGACCCGGCCCCTGTCATGCCGCCGACACCTGGCGCGTCCAGTCGGTCAGGTTGTAATAGGTCGTCACCCGCGCGATCTGGCCCCCGGCGATCTCGAAGAAGCTGCCGACCGGCAGGCTGTAGGTCTGGCCCTTGGCCTGCGGCAGCCCCTCATAGGTTTCGAGATAGTGCCCGTCGATGACGAATTCGGCGGCCGCCCGGGCGCCGTCGTCCGAGACCATGACGACGAGATCGCGGGCGGTCTCCTTGTAGCTGACATTCATGCCGCCGCAGAAGGCGCGGAAAGCCTCCTTGCCGACCCGCCGCTCGCCCTGATTGACGTCGTGGCGCACGTCCTGGCTCAGGAGCGCCAGCATGGCCTCGAGATCGCCGGCATTGAAGGCGTCGAAATAGGCGGCGATCAACGCCTTGCTGTCGGCTGAGCTGGTCATCGGTCGTCGGGCTCCTGATCCTGTCTGTGGCGCCGTCGTGCTTGACGTCGCGGCGATTATCCTGTCCAGCCTGCTTTGCGGCGTGCGCCGCCGGCTGTCAATCGCCGGGGTGCTGCCGCCGATCGGCACCAACAAGCGACGAGGACATCATGATCAGCCACGACATCGCCGGCGGCGGCGGCACGCGCCTTCACCTGCGCGAATTCGGCCAGCCGGACGGTCCCGAGCTTCTCTTCGTCCATGGCTGGTCGCAGCATCATCTGTGCTGGATGAAGCAAGCCGACAGCGCGCTGGCCGACACGTTCCGCGTTCTGTGTCTCGATCTGCGCGGCCATGGCATGTCGGATGCGCCGCAAGGTGCCGAACACTACACGACGAGCGATCTGTGGGCCGACGACATCGAGGCGGTGATCACCGGGCTCGATCTGAAGGCGCCGGTGGTCTCGGCATGGTCCTATGGTGGCTATGTCATCGCCGACTATCTCGCGAAATATGGCGCGGCGCGGCTCGGCGGTGTGCATTTCATCGGCGCGGCGGTGGTCATCGGCCCGCCCTGGTTCGGCAGCCATATCGGGCCGGGCTTTCTCGACCATGCGCCGAAGGCGGTCAAAAGCGACCAGCCGACGGCGATGCGCGCGATCTGCAGCTTCATGCATGCTTGCGTGGCGCACGACCTGCCAGCCGAGGAAATGGAACTCGCCATCGCCTGGAACATGTTGGTCCGGCCGGATGTACGGCTCGGGCTGATCTCGCGGGAAGGCGATTTCCGGCCGGCGCTGTCGGCGCTGGACAAGCCGGTCCTGGTCAGCCATGGCCGCGCCGACACCGTGATCCTGCCGCGCATGTCGGAAGACATTCTGGCTGCGATCCCGCAAGCGCAGGCATCCTGGTATGACGGGGTCGGCCATGCGCCCTTCCTCGAAGCGCCCGACCGGTTCAACGCCGAACTGGCCGCGTTCGCCCGACAGGCCACCGGCACCGCATAGCGGGCGATAGCCGTCGCACCAGCCGGCGGAGCCCTGTCCGTCAGGCGATGTCGGTGAGGAGATCAGGCTCGAAGACCTCGAGCCCGCCTTCGAAGCTCCTCACGGCATGGCGTCCGAGCGGCGCCATCGGCTCGTCGATGAGATCGGCGAAGGCCTTGCTGGCCAGGATCGGCACGGCGAACTGGCTGTTCAGTTTCTGGATGCGGTCGGTCAGATTGATGTCGCGGCCGACGACGGTGAAGTCGAGCCGTTCGCCGGAGCCGACATTGCCATAGGCCGCGCGGCCGTGATGCAGCGCGATGCCGATGGTGAAGGCATCGCCGGTCGGGATCTCCGCATTGCGCAGCGTCACGGTCCGGATCGCCTTGCGCGCAGCCCGCAAGGCGGCATGGCAGGCGGCGCGCTTGCCGATGCCGTCATCGGGGAAGATCGCCAGAATCCCGTCGCCCATGAATTTCAGGACATGGCCGCCTTCGCTCTCGATATGCGGCACGACGCAGTCGTAATAGTCATTGAGCAGATCGGTGACCTCGGCCGCCGACAGCGACAGCGAACGCCGCGTATAGTCGCGCATGTCGGCGAACAGGATGGCCGAGCGGATATGCGTGATCTGCCCGCGATGGACGCTGCCCTCGAGGATCTGGCGCGCCGCGTCCTCGCCGACATAGATCGACAGAACGTCGCCGATCATGCTGTTGATGGCGATCATCTCGATGGCGGTCGCGAAGGTCGGCAGAATGGCCTTGATAAGCTGACGGGCGCGCGGGCCGAAACCGTCCGGCGCGCAGCTCGCGAAGCTCGCCGCGCATTGCGCGCCATTGGCGAAGAAAATCGGCGCGACCATGTAATCGGTCACACCGGCCGCCCGCAGATCGGGCACGATGCCGTAAGCCTCGTCCGGCGTATCGGCGATCTTGAACGAGACCCAGTCCCTCGTTTCATGGGCGACCTTCAGCGGGCTGCGCTCATAGAGCCCGACATCGCGCTGGTCCCAGTCGAAACTGCCATGGGTGATGGTGCCGTCGGGTCGCCAGATCGTGCCGCGCGCGATCACGGTCGCCTGCAAGACCCGCACCGAGGTGCCCAAGCGGTCGAGCGGCACGCCGGCGGCGACCAGGCGTTCGCCGACGCCGGCAACGAGCGTGTCCATGGACAGGCTGCTCAGGCCGTCGCCCAATATCCAGTTGCGCATGTCGAGGACGGTCGTTTCGATCGACCGGCCGGGCGCGAGATCGAGCATCCAGTCTTGCGCGCGGGGAGTGGAAGCGGTCATGCAATTCCCTTTGACGCGGCCCGATGGCCGCTCTGTATCCATTTCGGGCCGCGAAGCCCCTATGGATGAAACGTCTGCCCAGCCAAATCCGATGCCATCACCGGTGGAATAAATTACAGCAGGCTGTTGAAAAAAGCGCCTGCCCCTTCGAGACGGCCCTACGGGCCTCCTCGGGGTGAGGGCCAAGAATTCGATATTCCTCATCCCGAGGGCGAGCGCAGCGAGCGTCTCGAAGGATGGGCGACAGCCGTGGTGCCCCTTTCAACAGCCTGCCAGGGTGGTTTGGCGGGCCCTCCCTGTTAGGTAGAAACTGAGGCCGTGTTTCGCAAGCGGACAGCCGGACGACCGGCGCGGCTTGCCAGCCCCGGCGATCTTCTATTTTGTGATCACAATCTGGGGCGCCCCACCCACCTTCAGCATCCGTTCCGTGCGCCCGATCCCGCGCGGCGGCGCGGAAAACCTCGCAGGAGAGCTAGATGACCGGTAACGGTTCGACGATCATTTCGGGCGCCGGCTTGCGCATGCCAGCCGAAACCGGCCGCCATGCGCAGACGATCATGTGCTGGCCGCACCGCGCCGAAGCCGAAATGTATGGCCCCTATCTCAGGGACATGCAGGAGGGCTATGTCGCTGTCGCGGACGCGATCGCCCGCTTCGAGCCGGTCACGATGGTCGCCCATCCCGACCATGCCGACACCGCGCGCCGGATGCTGGGCAATCGCGCCCAGGTCCTGCCGATCCCGATCGAGGATGCCTGGGCGCGCGATTCGGGCCCCACTTTCGTTCAGGCGCCGGACGGCCGGGTCGCCGGCGTGTCCTGGCGCTTCAATGCCTGGGGCGAGAAGCACAGCCCCTGGACCGAGGACGACCGGCTGGCGGGGCGGCTATGCGATGCGCTCGGCGTGCCGGTGATCAACTCCTGGCTGACCATGGAAGGCGGCGGGCTCGCCACCGACGGCGATGGCACGCTGGTCGTCACCGAGACCAATGTGCTCAACCCCAACCGCAATCCCGGCGTCCCGAAATCGCTGGCCGAGGCCGAGTTGAAGGCCTGTCTCGGCGTCGACAAGGTGGTCTGGCTGCCCGGCCACCCGATGGATACCGAGACCGATGGCCATGTCGATGGCCTGCTCGCCTTCGTCCGGCCGGGCGTGGTCCTGTTCGAGACCAATCCGGACCTGGCCGATCCGCACGCGCGGATCCTCGCCACCAATCTCGAGGCGCTCCGGGCCGAGACGGACGCGGCGGGCCGCGCCTTCGAGATCATCGAACTGCCCGACGCGGTCGACGCCACCGGCCTCGATCTCGATCCGGATTCCGATTTCGCCGACGTGATGTGCCGGTCCTACATCAATTTCTATCTGACCAATGGCGGGCTCGTGATGCCGGGCTACGGCATTCCCGCCGACCGGACGGCCAAGGACATCCTTCAGCGCGCCTTCCCCGACCGCGAGGTGGTTCAGGTCGATGTGCGGTCGATCGCGCCCTTCGGTGGCGCGATCCACTGCATCACCCAGAACATGCCGGGCTGACGGACGCGCGCCCGCCCCCATCCCGAAAAGCGGGTGCAAAACCCGCATCTCGGAGGATGGGCGAGGCGGGGAAGCCGGGCGAGCGCCGCCGTCAGGCCGCGGCGCTCTGCCGCGTCATGTCGGTGCCCATTTCGAGCCGGCCCTCGCGCTCGATGACAACGACACGGTCGCCGTCCTTGATCTTGCCTTCGAGGATGAGTTCGGCCAGCGGGTCCTGAACGCTCTTCTGGATGACGCGCTTGAGCGGCCGGGCGCCATAGGCCGGGTCGTAGCCCTTCTCGCCGAGCCAGTCGCGGGCTTCCGGCGAGAGATCGATCTCGATCTTGCGATCGGCGAGGAGCCGTTCCAGCCGCTGCATCTGGATGTCGACGATCGCCGTCATCTGCGAGCGCTGCAGGCGGTGGAACAGGATGATCTCGTCGACCCGGTTGAGGAATTCCGGCCGGAAATGGCCGCGCACCACGCCCATCACCTCGTCGCGCACCGCGTCGCCGTCCTCGCCTTCGGGCTGATTGACGAGGAATTCGGCGCCGAGATTGGAGGTCATCACGATCAGGGTGTTGCGGAAATCGACCGTGCGGCCCTGCCCGTCGGTCAGCCGGCCGTCGTCGAGCACCTGCAGCAGGACATTGAACACGTCCTGATGCGCCTTCTCGATTTCGTCGAACAGCACGACCTGATAGGGCCGGCGGCGCACGGCCTCGGTGAGCGCGCCGCCTTCCTCATAGCCGACATAGCCCGGCGGCGCCCCGATCAGACGCGCCACCGAATGCTTCTCCATGAATTCGCTCATGTCGATGCGGATCAGCGCGCTGTCATCGTCGAACAAAAAGGCGGCCAGCGCCTTGGTGAGCTCGGTCTTGCCGACGCCGGTGGGGCCGAGAAACATGAACGAGCCGATCGGCCGGTTCGGGTCCTGAAGCCCGGCGCGCGACCGGCGCACCGCGGTCGACACGGCCTCGACCGCCTCTTTCTGGCCGATGACGCGCGTCGACAGCGCATCCTCCATGCGCAGGAGCTTGTCGCGCTCGCCTTCCAACATCTTGTCGACGGGAATGCCGGTCCAGCGCGACACCACCTGGGCGATATGGTTGGGCGTGACCATTTCCTCCACCATGTCGCCGGCCTCGCCCGCCGCCTCGACCTCGCCGAGCTCGGCTTCGAGCTTGGGCAGGATCGAATAGGTCAGTTCGCCGGCGCGGGTATAATCGCCGGCCCGCTGGGCGTTCAGAAGGTCGTTGCGCGCCTGGTCGAGCTCTTCCTTGATCTTCTGCGCGCGGCCGAGCTTGTCCTTCTCGGCCTGCCAGCGCGCGGTCAGTTCCGCCGATTCCTGTTCGAGATCGGCGAGCTCCTTTTCAAGCCGGTCGAGCCGGTCCTTCGAGGCATCGTCGGTTTCCTTCTTCAGGGCTTCCTGTTCGATCCTGAGGCGCAGGATCTCGCGGTCGATCGAATCGAGGTCCTCGGGCTTTGAATCGACCTGCATCCTGAGCCGTGACGCCGCTTCGTCCATCAGATCGATCGCCTTGTCGGGCAGGAAGCGGTCGGTGATGTAGCGGTTCGACAGGGTGGCGGCCGACACGATCGCGCTGTCGCCGATGCGGACACCGTGATGAAGTTCGTATTTCTCCTTGAGCCCGCGCAGGATCGAGATCGTGTCCTCGACCGTCGGTTCCTCGACGAAGACCGGCTGGAAGCGCCGGGCAAGGGCGGCGTCCTTTTCGACATGCTTGCGGTATTCGTCGAGCGTCGTCGCGCCGACGCAATGGAGTTCGCCACGCGCCAGGGCGGGCTTCAGGAGGTTGGACGCATCCATCGCGCCATCGGCCTTGCCGGCGCCGACAAGCGTGTGCATCTCGTCGATGAACAGGACGATGCCGCCGGCGGCCGCCTCGATTTCTTCCAGCACCGCCTTGAGGCGTTCCTCGAACTCGCCGCGATATTTCGCGCCGGCGATCAGCGCGCCCATGTCGAGCGCCAGCAGCCTCTTGTCCTTCAGGCTTTCGGGCACGTCGCCATCGACGATGCGCAGCGCGAGACCCTCGGCGATGGCAGTCTTGCCGACGCCCGGTTCGCCGATCAGCACCGGATTGTTCTTGGTCCGGCGGCTCAGGACCTGGATCGTGCGGCGGATCTCGTCGTCGCGGCCGATCACCGGATCGAGCTTGCCGTCCTCGGCCGCCTCGGTCAGGTCGCGGGCATAGCGCTTGAGCGCGTCATAGGCGTTTTCCGCCGAGGCCGACGAGGCGGTGCGGCCCTTGCGCAACTCGTTGATCGCCTCGTTGAGCGCCTGGGCCGTGACGCCGGCATTGGCGAGGATGGTGGCGCTTTCCGCGCCCTTCTCGATCGACAGCGCCTGGAGCAGGCGTTCGACGGTGACGAACTGATCGCCGGCGCGTTCGGCCGCCTTTTCGGCGGTGTCGAAGACGCGCGCGGTCTCGGGCGCGAGATAGAGCTGGCCGGCGCCGGCCCCTTCGACCTTCGGCATCTTGCCAAGCGCCATCTCGACGGCCTGCAACGCGTCCTGCGGGCGCCCGCCAGCCGCTTCGATCAGCCGCGCCGACAATCCCTCATTGTCGTCGAGCAGCACCTTGAGAATATGTTCCGGCGTGAACCGCTGATGGCCCTCGCGCAGCGCCAGCGCCTGGGCCGACTGAATGAAGCCGCGCGCCCGCTCGGTGAATTTTTCGATCTGCATGCCGTCGTCCTCTTCGCCCATGGCCGCCGCCCGGAAGACGCATCGCGCCCGACCCGGCAACCTTGTCGATGTCCATTGTTTCGGGTCAAGATGTTTCGGATCGAGACCCGCCGCGGCCCGGTGGCGGCGGCTCTGCCGCGGCCCGCCAGCGCAACCGCCTATCGCTTGAAAGTCCCCCGGAAGCGGCGGGACATCGTCTATATGGTGTGTCCATCCGGCAACACCAGCCCCGACTTCGCACCCGTGACCGGCTTGACAGGGCGCGCCGTCGCGGACAATCCAATCATCATTCAGACGCGCGAAAAGCGTCGCGCGTCGGTTCGGAGCGAGAGCGGTGGTCGCAACCTATGCCATGCCGATCCTGCTGGCGGTCGCCGCGCTGATCACCATCGTCGGCGACATGGCCGGCTTTTCCGGCACGGTGCAGCTCGTCGCCATGGTGGTGCTGCTGGCGAGCGTCGGCCTGTGGGTGTTGTGGCAGACGGCGGCGGCGCGCCAGCTTGCCGCCGATCTCAGGCCCGACTGGCTGGAAACCGGCTTACCGGGCCCGTTCCTGGTCTTTGTCGCGCTCGTCTCGGGCCTCGCCTTCAGCTTCGCCACCTTGTCGGAAACGCTCGAAGACGAGGGCGGCGTGCTCGCCGTCGCGCTGTCGGGCGGCGAGATGCGCCGCGCCCAGGACGGCGAGGTCGAGAGCAAGCCGGTCACCACGGTCCGAATCGAACCGCCGGCGATGACGGTCGCGCCCACGGAACCGGCGCCGACCGCGACCGTCAGCCTGCCGCAGGAACCGCTGCCTTCGGGACCGCTCGTCATCGAGGAGGTGGTCGCGGTGTCCGAACGGCAGATGCGCCCGGTCATCATCAACCGTAGCGGCGCCGGCTTCGACCGGCTGCAGCTCTATGTCGCCGCGGTGCGGCTCGGCGAGGAAGCGATCCTGCTCAACATCACCGACCAGACGCTCGGCGCCGGCGAGACCCTGACGCCGCTGGTCCTGATCGAGGATATCGGCGACGACTATCTGGTCTGCGCGGTGGCGCGCAACACCGCGACCGGCGGCTGGGTGCGTTCGGCGCGCCGTTTCGGGCCACTCGCCGCGACCGTCAACGACCGCCTCGCCCCCGACGGCCCCGGCATCAGCGAGGATGTCGCGGCCGAGGCCGTGTGCGGCTGACGGCGCCAGCCCCGACGACCGCCCCGTAACGCGCCCAGGACGCGAAAGAGACCAACATGACCAGCGAGACACCCGCCCGCATCACCGGCCTCTACCGCTATCCGGTGAAGGGGTTCTCGCCCGACCCGCTGGAGCGGGTCGACATTAGAGCGGGCGAGACGCTGCCCTTCGACCGGGCCTATGCGATCGAGAACGGCCCGTCGGGCTTCGATCCGGCGGTGCCGGCCACGCTGCCGAAGATCAAGTTCCTCTGCCTGATGCGCAATCCGTCGCTGGCCGCGCTGCGGACGCGCTTCGACGATGCGACGGGCCGCTTCTCCGTCACCTGGCCGGATGGCCGCGTGATTGGCGGCGCGCTCGACGATCCGGCCGATCACGCGGCCCTTCTGGCCAGCCTCGCCGAGACGCTGGGCGACGCGGTGCGCGGTCCGCTCAAGGTGCTGCGCGCCGATGGCCACAGCTTTTCGGATGTCGCGCTGAAATGCGTGCATATCGTCAATCTGGCTTCGGTCCGCGCGCTCGAAGACCATCTCGGCCGGCCGGTCGATCCGATGCGGTTCAGGCCCAATATCGTGCTCGACGGACTGCCGCCCTGGGCGGAATTCGACCTCATCGGCACGGTGCTGACAGCCCCGAGCGGGCTCGAACTCGAGATCGTCGACCGCACCGTGCGCTGCGCCGCGACCCGCGCCAACCCCAGGACCGGCGAACGCGATCTCGACCTTCCGGCCGAACTCCTGCGCGGTTACGGCCATGACGATTTCGGTGTCTATGCGGTCGTGGCCAAAGGCGGCAGCCTGTCGGTCGGCACGCATCTGAACCCCGTGACGCCGGATCGCGCCGCGGGCGCCGCGATGCCGTTCTAGCGAGAAGAAGGCCCAGGCCGCGACGTCCTGACATGGCGCTGACACGGCCGATCGTCTAGCATTGACGCCGCGTTCGAACACCAAGCGCGGGGAGACGCGCCGATGCATAGATATCTCTTGGCCATGCTGGGAAGCGCCGCGATCAGCCTGCCGGCGGCGGCCGGCGTCGAGCTCGACGTTGTCGGGCGCTACGAGACCGGCATCTTCGACGAAGGCGCCGCCGAGATCTCCGCCTTCGATCCCGCGACGAACCGGCTCTATGTCGTCAACGGCCACGACCGGACCGTCGACATCCTCGACATCTCCGATCCCGCCGCCCCCGCCAAGACGGGCACGCTCGACATCTCGGCGCATGGCGATGCGCCGAATTCGGTCGCGGTGTCGCCCGACGGTCTCGTCGCCGTCGCGGTCCAGGCGGAGGACCGGCAGGCCAATGGCACGGTCGTGTTCTACGCCCCCGACGGCAGCGTCGCCGGCAGCGCCGAGGTCGGCCCCCTGCCGGACATGGTGACCTTCACGCCGGACGGTAGCCTGGCGCTCGTCGCCAATGAAGGCGAGCCGAGCGACGACTACGAAATCGATCCTAACGGATCGGTCTCGATCGTCGATGTCGGCGATTTTTCCGCCAGCATGGTCGATTTCACCGAGATCTTCCCCGGCGATCTCGATCCGACGGTGCATCTGCCGGGCCCACCGGACAACGAGATCGTGCAGAACCTCGAACCCGAATACATCGCGGTGACGCCCGACGGCCTGACGGCGCTCGTTAGCTTGCAGGAAAACAACGCGATCGCGATCATCGACGTCGCCGAAGCGCGTCTCGCCGGCGTCTTCGGGCTCGGTTTCCAGAACCGCGATCAGGTGCCCTTCGACGCGTCCGACCGCGACGGCCGGATCGCCATCGAGACCTGGCCGGTGTTCGGCCTGTTCCAGCCGGACGCCATCGCGGTGTTCGAACATGACGGCGGCATCTTCCTCGTCACCGCCAATGAGGGCGACGCGCGCGACTATGACGGCTATTCCGAGGAGGCCCGTGTCGCCGATCTCGTGCTCGATCCGGACGTCTTCCCCAATGCCGAGGCGCTGCAGGCCGAGGACGCGCTCGGCCGGCTCAAGGTGACGACCGCCATGGGCGATTACGACGGCGACGGCGATTACGAGGAGATCATCACCTTCGGCGGCCGGTCGTTCTCGATCTACGAGGTCGACACGGTGTCGGGCTTCGGCCAGCAGGTCTTCGATTCAGGCGCCGAGATCGAGCAGCGCACCGCCGAACTCTATCCCGACTGGTTCAATTCCGAAGGCACGACGGCGGGCTTCGACACGCGGTCCGACGACAAGGGGCCGGAGCCCGAAGGCGTCGCGATCGGCGAGATCGACGACCGGCGCTACGCCTTCATCGGGCTCGAACGGCTCGGCGGCATCGTCGTCTACGACATCACCAATCCGCGCACGCCGGATTGGGTCGGCCATTTCCACGCCGGCGATCCCACGGGCGACCCGGAAGCCGGCACCGCCGGCGACATCGCGCCGGAAGGGCTGACCTTCATCCCCGCGGAGCAGAGCCCGTCGGGCGAGGCGCTCCTGGTGGTCGCCAATGAAGTGTCGGGCACGACGACGATCTGGGCGGTGCGGCCGACCCCGAACTGAGCCGGGGCCTAGGCCCCGCCCCCTGCGTCCCACCCTTACGCCGGGCGGCCGCCTATTCCGCCGCTTCGACGATATGGTCGGCGGGGCGGATGCGGGCGGCGCAATATTTGAATTCGGGGATCTTGCCGTAAGGGTCTAGCTGCGGATTGGTCAGCACGTTCGCCGGCGCCTCGCCGAAGCAGAACGGGATGAACAGCATGCCCTGCGACACGTCGCGATCGGCCCTCAACGTGAGCGTGATGGCGCCGCGCCGGGTCTCCACCGTTACCTTCTCGCCGCGCTGAAAGCCCATCCGCCCGATGTCGCGCGGATGCATCGACACGACGGCCTCGGGCTCCTGCGCTTCGAGCGCCGTGGCGCGACGCGTCATGGCCCCGGTATGCCAGTGTTCGAGCAGGCGGCCGGTGGTCAGCACCAGCGGGAAATCCTCATCGGGCAGTTCGTCCGGCGGCAGGAGATCGGCCGGCACGATGCGCCCGCGTCCATCACCCGTCGGGAAACCTTCGGCGAACAGGATCTCGCTGCCCGGCTTGTCCTCGGCTTCGGCCGGATAGGTCACCGAATGCTCGCGCTCCAGCCGCTCCCAGGAGATATTGGCCAGCGACGGCATGACGGACGCCATTTCCGCGTAGACGTCGGGCACGCCGCGATAGGTCCAGTCGAGGCCGATCCGCTTGGCGAGTTCGACGACGAGCTCCCAGTCCTGGCGCGCCTCGCCCGGCAGATCGCGCACCGGGCGGCCGATCTGCACCTGGCGGTTGGTATTCGTATAGGTGCCGAGCTTTTCGGCATGCGAGGAGGCCGGCAGGATGACGTCGGCATGCCAAGCCGTCTCGGTCAGGAAGATGTCCTGCACGACGAGATGGTCGAGCATGGCCAGCGCGGCGCGGGCGTGGCGCTGGTCCGGATCGCTCATCGCCGGGTTCTCGCCGAGGATATACATCCCCTTGATGGCGCCGTCATGGATCGCATGGACGATCTCGACGACGGTGAGGCCCTTGTTGGGATCGAGCGAGCGTCCCCAGAGGTCCTCGTAGCGGCCGCGCACATCCGGATCCTCGACCGACTTGTAGTCGGGAAAGACCATCGGGATGAGGCCGGCATCGGAGGCGCCCTGGACATTGTTCTGCCCGCGCAAGGGATGCAGGCCCGTGCCCGGCCGTCCGACATGGCCGGTGACGAGCGCCAGCGCGATCAGGCAGCGCGCATTGTCGGTGCCGTGAACATGCTGCGACACGCCCATGCCCCAGAAGATGATCGAGCGTTCGGCGGTCGCGAAGGTGCGCGCCACCGCGCGGATCTGGTCGGCCGAGATGCCGCAGACCGGTTCCATGGCCTCGGGCGTGAAATCGCGCACCTTGTCGCGCAGCGCGGCGAAGCCGTCGACATTGGCCTGGATATACTGCTCGTCGTAGAGCTTCTCGTCGATGATGACGTTCAGCATCGCGTTGAGCAGCGCCACATCGGTGCCCGGCTTGAAGACGAGGCCGTGGGCGGCATGGCGCATCAGGCCCTGCGGCCGCGGATCCATGACGATCAGCGTCTTGCCCTGTTTCGCCGCCTGTTTGAGATAGGTCGCGGCGACCGGGTGGTTCTGTTCCGGCCGCGCGCCGATGACGATGATGCAGTCGGCATCCTCGGCGGCGTTGAACGGCGCCGACACCGCGCCCGAGCCGACGCCCTCCATGAGCGCCGCCACCGAAGAGGCGTGGCACAGCCGGGTGCAGTGGTCGACATTGTTGGTGCCGAAGCCCTGCCGCACCAGCTTCTGGAACAGATAGGCTTCCTCATTGGTGCCCTTGGCCGAGCCAAAGCCGGCCAGCGCCTGGCCGCCGTCGCGGTCGAGAATGGTCTTCAGGCCGGATGCCGCACGGTCGAGCGCTTCCTCCCAGCTCGCCTCGCGGAACACGCTGTGGACATCGGCGAGGTCGAGCCGCATGTCGCCCGATTTCGGCGCGTCGTCGCGCCGGATCAGCGGCTTGGTCAGCCGCTCGGGGCTCATCACATAGTCATAGCCGAACCGGCCCTTGACGCAGAGCCGGTTCTCGTTGGCCGGCCCATCGCGGCCGTCGACCTGGACGATCGCATTGTCCTTGACGGCGACCTTGGTCAGGCAGCCGACGCCGCAGAACGGGCACACGCTGTCGACCGTCTTGTCGGCATAGACCTCGCGCTTGGTCGCTTCCGCGTTCATCAGCGTCTTCTCGAACAGGGCGCCCGTCGGGCAGGCCTGCACGCATTCGCCGCAGGCGACGCAGGTCGACACGCCCATCGGGTCCTCGAAATCGAAGACCGGGCGCGCCTCGTGGCCGCGAAAGCCCATGCCGATGACGTCGTTGACCTGGACATCGCGGCAGGCGCGCTCGCACAGGCCGCAGGCGATGCAGGCGTCGAGATTGACCGCGATAGAGGGGTGCGACGCGTCGTGGAAGATGGAATCGACCGGAATCTCGGCGACCGCCCCCGGCCGGCTGCCCGGATAGCGCGGCGCGTGGTCGAGACCGGCGATATCGGCCTGGGTCCAGAAATCGGCCTCCGGATCGGGGCTCTGGTCGCGCGTCGGCATGTCGGCGGCAAGCAGTTCGAACACCATCTTGCGGCTCGCCTCGACGCGCGGGCCGGCCGTCGTGACGGTCATGCCGGGGCTCGGCTTGCGGACGCAGGACGCCGCCAGGACGCGCTCGCCCTCGACCTCGACCATGCAGGCGCGGCAATTGCCGTCGGCGCGATAGCCCGGCGCGTCCTTCCAGCACAGATGCGGGATATGCGTGCCCTCGCGCTGCGCCACCTGCCAGATGGTCTCGTCATCCGCGGCCGTGACCTCGCGGCCGTCTAGGGTGAAGGTGATCGAACCGGACATCACAGATCCTCCGGGAAGTATTTCAGCAAATGGGCCACCGGGTTCGGCGCCGCCTGGCCAAGACCGCAGATCGAGGCGTCGCGCATGACGCCCATCAGTTCGCCGATCAGCGCTTCGTCATGGCTGTCGGCCTCGAGCAGCTTGACCATCTTCTCGGTGCCGGCCCGGCAGGGCGTGCACTGGCCGCAGGATTCATGCTCGAAGAAGCGCATCAGGTTGACGGTCGCGTCCTTCACCGAATCCTTGTCCGACAGGATGACCACCGCATGGCTGCCGATGAAGCCGCCATGCTTTTCGAAGATGCCGAAATCGAGCGGCTGATCGCCCATGGCGGCGGGGAAGATGCCGCCCGACGCGCCGCCGGGTAGGAACGCCTTGAAGCTGTGGCCGTCGGCCATGCCGCCGCAATAGTCGTCGATCAGCGCCTGTACCGAAATGCCGGACGGGGCGAGCTTCACGCCCGGCTCCCTGACCCGGCCCGAGACCGAATAGGAGCGCACGCCCTTGTGCTTGTCGCCGCCGTCGATGCTTTTCGAGGCGAACCACGCGGCCCCGTGGCGCAGGATCTCCGGCACCCAGAACAGCGTTTCGATATTGTGGTTCAGCGTCGGCCGCCCGAACAGGCCGACCTCGGCGATATAGGGCGGGCGGTGGCGCGGCAGGCCGCGCTTGCCTTCGATCGATTCGATCATCGCGGATTCTTCGCCGCAGATATAGGCGCCGGCGCCGCGACGCAGTTCGATCGGCGTCGTCGCGGTCAGCCCGGCCGCGTCGAGGGCCGCGATCTCGCGCTTGAGGATTTCGAGCACGCCGGGATATTCGTCGCGCATATAGAGATAGATGCGCTCGCAGCCCACCGCCCAGGCCGCGATCAGCGCGCCTTCCAGGACCCGGTGCGGATCGCTTTCGAGCCAGTAGCGGTCCTTGAAGGTGCCGGGCTCGCCCTCGTCGCCATTGATCGTCATCAGGCGCGGGCCGTCGAAGCCACGCACGATCGACCATTTGCGACCGGCGGGAAAACCGGCGCCGCCGAGCCCGCGCAGACCGGCATCCGACATGGTGGCGATCGCGTCTTCCGGCGTGCGCGCGCCCGACAGGCAGGAGGCCAGGATCTCGTAGCCACCATCGGCGCGATAGGCGTCGAGGTCGCGATAGGCGGCGATGTCAGGGCCGGTATCGCCGGTGCTCGCCGCGATGACGGTTTCGGTGGTGGCGCGCTCGACGGCGCGCTTGCCGACATTGACCGCCGGCGCCCCGGCGCAGCGACCGATGCAGGGCACTTTCTGGATGCGGATCGCGGCCGGATCGGTGCGGTCGGCGAGATCGGCGGCCAGCGCGTCGGCGCCCGCCATCATGCAGGAGATCGAGTCGCAGACGCGGATCGTTAGCGGCGCGGGCCGCGCCTCGCCTTCCTTCACGATGTCGAAATGGTGATAGAAGCTCGCCACCTCGAAGACCTCGGCCTGGCTGAGGCGGAAGATCTCGGCGAGCGCGCGCAGATGCGGCGCCGTCAGACAGCCGACGCCGTCCTGCAGGAGATGCAGCGCTTCGATCAGGAGGTCGCGGCGGATCGGCAACTCGCCGATCAGCGCCAATACCTCGTCGAGCGCGGAATCGTCGAGCTGCCGCCCCTTGGGCTGGCTCGCGTCGCGCTTCATCGGCCGCGACGGCGCAATCTGGTCCATCTGTCGGGTCCTCGGTTCCGCATTCGCCCCGAAGGCGCCTTCGTCGGGACTCCGGGTGCGCGACCACGGTTCCCTCGGAGCGGCGACCTTCCACGCGTCTCAACCGACGCGTTCTGCCGTGTCGCTAGCGGAACCCTGACCCTGCGGGCATCGTTGGCGCGACACGAAACGTTGCAGGACCGCCATTTCCACGATCCTGACCGTTACAATGATTTGAAAGTGCCACCGGACCAGGGGGCTGACAAGAGCGCGCCGCGCAAAAAACGTCTAGGATCCCTTCCGCGACGACATGGCGTCCCGGCCGTGCCGACAATCAGGCTTCGCCCGGCGCATCCACGAAAGGCCCAGGCATGCAAGACCCCTCCCGCGCCTTTCAGGACGCGGTCGCCCGCGCCGACTGGCCGGCCGCCGAAACCGCCTTGCGCGCCCTGATCGCGGGTGCTGGTCGGGTCGGCGCTCCGGAACGGGCCGCGCTCCACTACAATCTCGGCCTCGTGCTGCGCCGCCAGGACCGCCAGGCGGATGCGATCGCCGCCTTCGATATGGCGCTCGCGCAACAAGCCGACCATCACAACGCCCTGTTCGAGCGCGCCGCCGCCCTGATGGACGCAGCGCTGATGGACAATGGCGATCTGGCCGACGCCGATACCGCCTTCGCCGCCTATCTCGCGGTGGTGCCGGGGGATGAGGATGCGCTCGTCAACCGGGCGCGGATCGCGCTGCGCCAGGGCCGGCCGCGGGCAGCGCTGGACCTCATCTCGACCGTTGATACTGGCGCGGCCCGGCTTGTCGCGGTGGAGGCGCTGATCGGGATCGGACAGCTCGATATGGCACGCGAGGCCGCCGCCCGGCTCTATCGCGACAGTCCCAAGGCCCGCCCGGCCCTTCTGAAGGCGCTCAGCCAGGGCCCGCGCGGCACCCTGCCGCTGCGCGTGTCGGGGATCGGCTGAACGGGCGGGCACGCGCTCCGAACCGAGCCCGCAAGCAATCGTTAACGTTAATGGGCGCTTAACCCGGGCGCTGGATACTGTGGGCTCATTCCGGGCTCGATAGCCCAGTTCGTGCGGCAACATCAAGGGTTCGCCATGCGCTCAACGCCACTTCTTCGCGCCTTGCCGGTGCTCGCCATGACGGGCGCCTGCCTCGCCACCCTTCCGACGTGCATGGCCCAGGCCGCCGATTTTCCGGGACCGGCGCCGCTGCCCGAAGCGATCCACGATCAGGCGGTCGAATTCGGCTCGAGCTGGTATCTGCGCCTCGATCTCAGCTATGCGGTCTACGACCCCGTCGAGATCCACCGGCAAGACGGCACGGAATTCTTCAACGAGACGATCGAGGACAATTTCGCCTATGGCATCGGCGTCGGCGCCGAATTCTCGAACTGGCTGCGCGGCGATGTGACACTCGACTACCGGCCGAGCGTCGGCATCACCGGCCAGACCGTCTGCACCGGTCCGACCTGCGGCGGCGCGGCCTTCGTCAACAATGCCACGAGCCTCGAATCCTGGCTGTTCCTCGCCAATGCCTATCTCGATCTCGGCAACTGGCACGGCATCACGCCGTATGTTGGCGGCGGCATCGGCACGGTCTATCACGAATCCCGGGCGCTCACCTTCGACATTCCGGATGCCGCCGGCGTCACCTCGATCAACGGCTCGGACAGCTGGCAATTCGCCTGGGCGCTGATGGCGGGGGCGTCGGTCGACCTGTCGCCCAATTTCAAGATCGATGCCGGCTATCGCTATGTCGATCTCGGCCATGCGATATCGAGCTTCCGCACCAATACAGGCGTCAGCGATACGGGCCTCGAAACCACCTATGACGACCTCTCGGCGCATGAATTCCGCATCGGCCTGCGCTACCTGATCGACTGAGCGAGCCAATCAGCCGCCCGCCCCGATCACGGCGCGGCGGCGGAGTGACGCTACGGGATCATCCTGCTTGACCCTCGGGCGCAAAGCGCCTACCCCCATAGATGGGACACCCCTCCCCAACGAGGGGCAGCTATCTGGAAGGGTAGATGCAATGGCACTTCTCACGCGTCCGGCCGTTCGGCCGGGCAATCCCCTCTTTTCGTCCGGACCCTGCGCCAAGCGACCTGGCTGGTCGCTCGATGCGCTGAAAGATGCCGCGCTCGGGCGCTCGCATCGCGCCAAGATCGGCAAGGCCAAGCTGGCCGAGGCGATCGACCGAACCCGGGCCATTCTCGAAATCCCCGACGACTATCGCATCGGCATCGTGCCGGCGTCCGATACGGGCGCGGTTGAGATGGCCATGTGGTCGATGCTGGGCGCGCGCGGCGTCGACATGCTGGCCTGGGAATCCTTCGGCGAAGGCTGGGTGACCGACGCGGTCAAGCAGCTGCGGCTCGACGACTGCCGCATCATCCGCGCCGATTACGGCCTGCTCCCCGATCTGGCGCAAGTCGATGGCAAAGCCCGCGATGTGGTCTTCACCTGGAACGGCACGACATCGGGCGTCCGGGTGCCCGATGCCGACTGGATCGCGGAAGACCGCGACGGCCTGACGATCTGCGACGCCACCTCGGCGGCCTTCGCGCAGAGGCTCGACTGGGCCAAGCTCGATGTGACGACCTATTCCTGGCAGAAGGTGCTTGGCGGAGAGGCGGCCCACGGCATGCTGATCCTGAGCCCGCGCGCGGTCGACCGGCTCGAAAGCTTCGTGCCCGACCGCCCCCTGCCCAAGCTCTTCCGGCTGACCAAGGGCGGCAAGCTGAACGAGGGGATCTTCCGGGGCGAGACCATCAACACGCCGTCGATGCTCTGCGTGGAAGACTATCTCGACGCCCTGAAATGGGCCGAAGGCGTGGGCGGGCTCGACGCCTTGATCGGGCGCGCCGACGCCAATCTCGGCGTCCTGTCGGACTGGGTCGCGGCGACGCCATGGGTCGACTTCCTGGCGCAAGCCCCCGCGACCCGGTCGAACACCTCGGTCTGCCTGACCATCGTTGATCCCGACATCGCGGCCCGCGACGCGGCCGGCCAGTCGGCCTTCGCCAAGGCCATCGTGTCGCGGCTCGACGGAGAAGGCGTCGCCCATGACATCGGCAGCTATCGTGATGCCCCGCCGGGTCTGAGGATCTGGGCCGGCGCGACGATCGAGGCCGACGATCTCAGGGCGCTGACCGGCTGGCTCGACTGGGCCTTCGCCAGCGAAAAGGCGGCCTTGCCCGACGCAGCCCCTGTCTGAGACAGCCTGACAATCGGGTGCCGGCCAGCCGCCGGCGCCGTCCGTTCCCGTTACTCCGCAATCGTTTTCCATCGTTCAGGGAGGTCCACGACATGGCCCCGCGCGTTCTGATTTCCGACAGCATTTCCCCCGCCGCCATCGAGATTTTCGAAAGTCGCGGCGTCGAGGTCGACTACCAGCCCGATCTCGGCAAGGACAAACAGGCCTTCCTGGCGGCCATCCCGGCCTATGACGGGCTCGCGGTGCGCTCGGCCTCGAAGGTGACCGAGAAGATCATCGCCGCCGCCGACAATCTCAAGGTCGTCGGCCGCGCCGGCATCGGCGTCGACAATATCGACATCGCCGCCGCCACCCAGCGCGGCATCATCGTGATGAACACGCCCTTCGGCAATTCGATCACCACCGCCGAGCACGCCATCGCGATGATGATGGCGGTCGCCCGCCAGATCCCGGCGGCCGACGCCTCGACCCAGGCCGGCAAGTGGGAGAAGAACAAGTTCATGGGTGTCGAGCTCTATGGCAAGACGCTGGGCATCATCGGCTGCGGCAATATCGGCGCCATCGTCGCCGACCGGGCGCAGGGGCTGAAGATGAGGGTCATCGCCTTCGATCCCTTTCTGAGCCCGGAACGGGCGCTCGATCTCGGCGTCGACAAGGTCGAACTCGACGACTTGCTGGCGCGCGCCGATTTCATCACCCTGCACACGCCGCTGACCGAGCGCACCCGCAACGTTCTGGACGCCGCCGCGCTGGCCAAGACCAAGAAGGGCGTTCGGATCGTCAATTGCGCGCGCGGCGGACTGATCGACGAGGCGGCGCTGAAGGCGGCGCTGGATAGCGGCCATGTGGCGGGCGCGGCGCTCGATGTGTTCAGCGTCGAGCCGGCGACCGAGAACCCGCTCTTCGGCACGGCCAATCTCGTCTCCACCCCGCATCTCGGCGCCGCGACCCGCGAGGCGCAGGAAAACGTCGCCCTTCAGGTCGCCGAACAGATGTCGGACTATCTGATGACGGGCGCGGTGACCAATGCGCTGAACATGCCGTCGATCTCGGCCGAGGAAGCGCCCCGGCTGCGGCCTTTCGTGACCTTGGCCGAACAGCTCGGCTCGTTCGCCGGCCAGTTGACGGAATCGGGCCTCAAGGCGATCCGGCTCGAATATGAGGGCGAGGTCGCGGAGATGAACCTGCGGGCCTTGACCGCGGCCGCAATCGCCGGCGTGCTGCGCCCGCTTCTGCAGGACATCAACATGGTGTCGGCGCCGGTCGCCGCCCGCGAACGCGGCATCAAGGTCGAGGAGACGCGGCGCGAGCAGCAGGGCGTCTATGAGAGCTATATCCGCCTGACCGTCGTCACCGAGCGCCAGGAACGGTCGGTCGCCGGCACGGTGTTCTCCGACGGCAAGCCGCGCATCATCCAGGTCAAGGGCATCCGCATGGATGCCGAACTGGCGCCGCACATGATCTACATCACCAATGAGGACAAGCCCGGCTTCGTCGGCGATCTCGGCACGCTGCTTGGCTCGAACGGGGTCAATATCGCGACCTTCTCGATGGGCCGGACGGCACAGGGCGAGGACGCGGTCTGCCTGGTCGAGGTCGATGGCGGGGTGCCGGACGCGGTCCTGGCCAAGCTGAACACGCTGCCGCTGGTCAAGCAGGCCAAGCCGCTGCGCTTCTGACGGAGATCAAACGCCTCGCCAGGAGCCGGAGCCGGGACGGCTCGCGCCCGGCTCCTCGCAGGCTTTGTGCCGGGGCGTCAGTCGTAGCTGAGTTCCGTCGCCTTGCCGCGGAACACGACATAGGCGAGGACCGTGTAGCCGATGATCACCGGCAAGACGAAGAGCGCCCCGACCAGGATGATGATCAGGCTTTCGGGCGCGCTCGCCGCGTCATAGATCGTCAGCCTGTCCGGCAGCACGTAGGGATAGAAGGAATAGGCCAGCCCGACAAAGGCGAGGCAGAACAGCGTGGTCGCCGAGACGAAGGGGATCCAGGACCAGCGATCCTTCGGATCCGGCAGATGGCGCAGCGACATCCAGATGATCGCCATCAGCACGGCCGATAGGATTGGCAGCGGCGCCAGCAGGAACATTTCGGGCACCTGGAACCATTTGTCGTAGATGCGCGGGCTCACGAGCGGGCTCGCGATCGAAATCGCGGCGAAGCCCGCCAGAAGCGCCCACAGATCGCGCTTGGCCCAGCCGACCGCCTTTTGCTGCAAGGCACCGTCGGTCTTGATCATCAGCCAGGCCGAGCCGATGAAGGAATAGGCCATCGGCAGGCAGATCGCGGTCAGCATGGCGAAGGCGACCGTCGGCAAGGTCCATTCCAGGCCCATGATGTAATGGCCGAGCATGAAGCCCTGCGCCATCCCGGTCATCAGCGAGCCGGTGAAGAAGGCCTTGTTCCAGACATGTTTGCGGTCGGCGGGGACCTTGGCGCGCAATTCGAACGACACGCCGCGCAGGATCAGCCCGAACAGCATGATCGCGACCGGCAGGTAGAGCGCGGTCAGGATCTCGCCATAGGCCAGCGGGAACGCCACCAGCAGCAGGCCGACCGCCAGCACGAGCCAGGTTTCGTTGGCGTCCCAGAACGGACCGATCGAGGCAATCATCCGGTCCTTCTCGGCATCGTCGGCGAAGGGAAACAGAATGCCGACGCCGAGATCGAACCCGTCGAGCACGACATAGACCAGGATCGCCAGGCCCATCAGGGCCGCGAAGACGACCGGCAGCCAGATCGTCGGATCGCCGAACAGCGTCATCATCTCGGTGTCTCCCCGGAGCTTCTATTCGGCCGGAATGACCGCGACATTGGCCGCGCCCGAGCGTGGCTGGTCGGCCTTCGGCAGGTCGCCGCTGGCCGCCCGGCGCGCGAGATAGAACAGGACGAAGATATAGACGGCGATGAGCGACAGATAGAGCGCGAGATAGGCGATCAGCGTCGTCATCACCATTGGCGCCGGTATGTCGGCCACCGCGTCGGCGGTCTTCAACACGCCGTCGACGAGCCAGGGCTGTCGGCCAATCTCGGTCGTGTACCAGCCGGCCAGCGTGGCGATCCAGCCGGAAAACGTCATGGCGACGAGCGCGCGCAGCGGCCAGCGTCCGCGCGCGTCGTCGATGCCAGCCTTGCGGCGCCAGATGAACCAGGCCGCCGTCCAGCTCACCAGCAGCATGAGCACGCCCACGCCGACCATGACGCGAAAGGACAGGAAGACCGGCAGCACCGGCGGATGCAGCGCCGTGCCGTCCTCGGCGACATAGTCGTCGAGCCCCGGCACCACGCCGTCGGCCCGGTGGCGCAGGATGAGGCTGGCGCCGTCGGGGATACCGATCTCGAAGTGGTTATGACGTTGCTCGGCGTCGGGGATCGCGAACAGGATCAACGGCTTGTGCGGGCCGGTCTGCCAATTGGCCTCGATCGCGGCGATCTTCTGGGGCTGGTGTTCCAGCGTGTTGAGGCCGTGCTGGTCGCCGGCGAAGATCTGCACCGGGATCAGGATGGCGGCGAGCGTCACGGCGGTCTTCAGCGCGATGCGCAAGCCGTCCGACCGGTCGCCGAGCAGGTAGCGGAAGGCCGACAGGCCGGCGATCAGGAAGGCCGCCGTCAACCCGCTGGCGAGCAGCATATGGCTCAGCCGATAGGGGAAGGACGGGTTGAAGATGATCGCCAACCAGTCGGTGGCATGCGCCACGCCGTCGCGCATCTCGAAGCCGGCCGGGGTCTGCATCCAGGAATTCAGAACCAGGATCCAGAATGCGCTCATCGTCGTGCCGACACAGACCAGGACGGTCGCCAGCGTATGCAGCCAGTTCGGCACCCGGTTGAAGCCGAACAGCATGATGCCCAGGAAGGCCGCTTCGAGGAAAAAGGCCGTCATCACCTCATAGGCGAGCAGGGGCCCCGCGACATTGCCGACGGTTTCCATGAAGCCCGGCCAGTTGGTGCCGAACTGGAAGCTCATCGTGATGCCCGAGACGACGCCCATGCCGAAGGACAGCGCGAACACCTTCACCCAGAACTGGTAGGCGTCCATCCATTTCATGTCGCCGGTCGCGCTGTAGCGCAGCCGGAAGAACAGCAGGATCCAGCCGAGCGCGATGGTGATCGTCGGGAACAGGATGTGAAAGGAGATGTTGGCGCCAAACTGGATGCGCGACAGTATCAGCGTATCGATCATGTCAGTCCTCTCCCGCCCAACCGTCCGCGCCATCGCCGGGGCGCCGGCTCGACCGCCTAGAGCAAGCTTTCGAGCTTGAACGGATGCAGTCCAAACTCAAGGTGACCGAGGGAGACGGCATGACCCGCGACAGGCCTGATACCATCCCTTTGTGACGGTCGGATGCGACGTCCGATCGGGCCGCGCGACGCGACTTAAGTGCGGTTCCTAAGGCTCAGTTCCTACGGCCTTGTGCTTATCACTGTTTTGGAAAACCTCGAAACGACAGGTTGACGCGTGCCAGACGGTCGCACGGATTTGGCGGGCCCTGCTCAGCCGCCATCTCATGCGGCAAACGACGCCGATTGGGGACATGGCCGATGGCGCAGGTCAGATCCCGCGACCGGCCGGGTCCGGCTGCGACCCGCCCCGGCCTCCACGAACCCGCATGACCCTCGTTGGCACAGGCCGGTGCTTCTCCGAGGGCGCCGCGCGGATCAGTGACGGGCCAGAATTTGACTTCTGATCATTTTTTCGACTAAGAGTCGAAAAACGTCATAAGCCGGCCAGGTTCGACGCAGGGCGGCATAGGCGGGGTAGACAAAACCGGTCGTGCCCGGTTCCCCAAGACCGGCCTTGGCGGCGGGCTTCGCATCACCGCCCGTCATGCCTGGGCGCTCCGCTCGGCGGTCACCCTGTCGCGGGGCCGCGATCGGTTGCCCGGCAGGCCACGAATGGCCCGGTCTGGCGATGAGAAACCGCGACCGAAACAGGAGGACATCCCCATGTCGGAGGACATTCCCATCTCGCAGACATCACCCGCGCCCGTGGTTCTGTATGAGAAGCGCGACCGTATCGCCTACGTCACGCTGAACCGGCCCGAGGCCAAGAACGCCATCGATCCCGAAACCCATGCCAGGCTCTGGGAGATCTGGCGCGATGTCGCGGACGACCGGGACATCGATGTCGCCATCGTCACCGGCACCGGCGACGCGTTCTGCGCTGGCGCCGATCTCAAGAGCTATATGAACCGCTGGCCGGGAGCCGCGCCCGAGGCGGTGCGCCGCAATGTCGCCGACGGTCTCGGCGGGCTGACGCGCGGCCTGCACCGCCTGGCCAAGCCGACGATCGCCGCGGTCAATGGCTGGGCGTTGGCCGGCGGCTTCGAAACGGCGCTGGCCTGCGACATCCGCATCGCCTCGGACCGGGCGCGTTTCGGCTCCTTCGAGGCGCGCCGCGGCTTTCACCATGGCGATGGCGGCATTCCGCGCCTCGTCAACGCGGCCGGCGTCGGGGTCGCGATGCATATGCTGCTGACCGCGGAACCGATCGACGCCCATCAGGCGCTGCGATGGAATCTCGTCAGCGCGGTCGTGCCGCATGACGCCTTGATGGATGAAGCGGAGAAAATCGCCCGTCAGATCCTGCGCAACGACCAGACCGCCATACGGTCGGCCAAGGAGACCATTCTCGACATGATCGGCCGCGATCTCGACGACCAATTGCGTCTCGAAGCGATGAACGGCTATAGCGTGGCCTCGCGGGCCGAGGTACCCGAGCGCCTCAAGGCGTTCTACGACAAGACCGACCGGGGGCGTCACGGAAGCCATGCCACCCCGCTCTGAGGTGATCGACGCGCGCAAGACAACCCGTCGCGCCCTGCGCCGGCGCGCCATCGTCGCGGCCGCCGCCGAAGCCTTCGCCGAAACAGGTCTCGACACGACAACGCTCGACGAGATCGGCGCCCGCGTCGGCCTGTCCAAGGCAAGCCTCTATTACTATGTCGACAGCCGCGAGGATCTCGTGGCCGAGGTGCTGGAGATGGTGCTCGAGGAGATCGACCGCCGGGCGGCGGACGGCGCCGATGCGGATGATCCACCGCTTGCCCGGCTGCGGGCGCGGGCGGCGGCCCATGTCCGGACCGCCTTCGATCTGCCGGCGGGTCGGCTGATCGTCGCCAATATCGACGCCTTGACGCGCGCGCCCAGGCCGGCGGCCCTGATGCGCCGCCACGAGGACACCGCGCGCCGGCTCCTCGCCGAAGCGGTCGCGCGCGGTGACATGCGCGATATCGACATCGTCTGCGCCGTCAAGCTTCTCTATGGCGCGCTGAACACGATCCCGCGCTGGTATGGGCCGAAACACGGCCCGCTCGACCAGGTGATCGCGACCACCTGGTCGATCTTTCTCGCCGGCGTGGCCGCCGAGACGACCGCCGACATGCGATTGTAGGGGATGGCTTGCGATCAGGCCGCCGCGGCGCCCCGCGCGTCGATCACCTCGCCGCGCGCCGGATAATCATTGGCCAGGACGAAATCGAGCGCCGGCAGGAGATCGGCGAATTTCGGCCGCGCGAAGGGCATGGTCTGGGTGGCGCCGAAATAGAGCGTGCCGTCGGGCCGCACGAAGAACAGCCCCGGCTCCGCGAACAGCGCCGGCTCCTCGACGCCGACCGACGTCTTGCCCCGGCTGGTCGAGACATAGAGCCCCCATTGCCGCGCGGTGTCGAGATCGAGGCCGTAGCCGATGCGCAGATCGGGCAGCGCCCAGTCGGTCTTCGCCTTCTCGGCGCGATCGGCCGGGTCCGACGAAATGGCGACCGCCGAAACGCCGCGCTTGTCGAATTCCGGCAGGAGCTTTTCGAGCTCGCCCAGATAGCCCTTGCAGATCGGGCAATGCAGGCCGCGATAGAACACGACGAGCGAGAAGGCGTCAGGCGTTTCGGCCGACAGCGTATAGGTGCCGCCGCCGACGAGATCGACGGACAGCGCCGGCACGGGCTGACGCGGAAACAGCGGGCTGAGATCGGTCATGATGGGTTATCCCCGGATATGGTATTGGGTCCATGCGCGGCGAGCCGCTCATGGCGGGCCGCGCCGCGCGGCAAGATGGGACCCGGCGGCGCGTGGCAACAGCCCGGGCCCCGTCACAACGCCGTGAGACACCGCCCGCGCATATCACCCGCGCGTTCTGTGCATAATGAAAATTACTTGAAAAGTGCGTGGATGATATCGGGGCCGGCGACCCGGCCCCGATGGGTCAGGCGGCGGGCGCCGCCGCCGGACCTTCCAGGACGCGCGGCTTTTCCGCCGCCGCGACGCCGCGGCGCACCGCGCGCTGCACCTTTTCGAAGGCGCGCACCTCGATCTGGCGCACGCGTTCGCGGCTGACGCCGAACTCGTGGCTCAGCTCTTCGAGCGTCAGCGGATCATCCGACAGCCGGCGGGCCTCGAAGATGCGCCTTTCGCGCTCGTTGAGATCGCCCAGCGCATCGGCAAGCGCCGCGCGGCGCATGTCGAGTTCCTCCGACTGCGCCAGAACGGTTTCCTGGCTGTCGGACTCGTCGACCAGCCAGTCCTGCCATTCGGTGGCGGAATCGGTGTCGGCGCGCACCTGCGAGTTCAGCGACGCATCGCCGCCGAGCCGCCGGTTCATCGAGATCACGTCGTCCTCGGACACGCCGAGGCGGGTGGCGATCTCCTTGACCTGTTCGGGGCGCATGTCGCCTTCCTCGAGCGCGGCGATCTGGCCCTTCACCTTGCGCAGCTTGAAGAACAGCTTCTTCTGGCTGGCGGTGGTGCCGAGCTTCACCAGGCTCCAGGATCTCAGGATGTATTCCTGGATGGCGGCGCGGATCCACCACATGGCATAGGTGGCAAGCCGGAAACCCTTTTCCGGATCGAACCGCTTGACCGCCTGCATCAGGCCGACATTGCCTTCCGAGACGATCTCACCCATCGGCAGGCCGTAGCCGCGATAGCCCATGGCGATCTTGGCCACGAGGCGCAGATGGCTGGTGACGAGCTGATGGGCGGCATCGGAATCCTCATGCTCCCGCCAGGCCTTGGCGAGCATGTATTCCTGATCCGGCTCCAGCATCGGAAACTTGCGGATTTCGTCGAGATAGCGGCTCAGGCCGCCTTCGGCCGAAATCGCCGGCAAGGTATTTGCCATGGTCTTGTCTCCCCTTCTTGCGGCACCTGTCCGCCGGTCCCCGATCGGGCGACACGGACCCCCAGGCCCTTGACCGGCATCGCGCGCCTCATGGCAGTCGGCGCGACCGACCCGGTCCACTCTTCAACGCATCGGCCCGACGGGTCCGACGCTCGCGTCGCCATTCCGGCACGCCCGACGCCCGGTCCGGTTTTCCGGACGGTCATTGGCGGGCGGGCCGATCCGCGCATTCATCACAAGCGCATGCACGAAGCATGCACCGCATGAAGATGCGCTTGATGGAAACGGCGACCTTCTCCGTATCCTATACGTTAATTGAACTCTATTGGCTCAGTGTGACGGGAAAACGGCTGTGCGAAATCGCACAAATCAGCCGATTCAAGCATCTATTTCGGCCAGAACGCGATTCAACTCGGCTAAATCGGCCGGAAACGCGCTTTCCCAGCGCAATACCGCGCCCGTCACCGGATGGCGGATCTGCAGGAGATAGGCATGAAGCGCCTGTCTGTGAAGCCTCGCGACCGTATGGCCGGCCGGCGCGGGCAGCCGGTTCGCCTTGGTCGCCATATGCCCGCCATAGACCGAATCACCGATCAGCGGATGCCCGACATGGGCGAGATGGACGCGGATCTGGTGGGTGCGCCCGGTTTCGAGCCGGCATTCGATGCGCGCGGCCAGCGGCTCGGCGGCGGGTCCGAAAGCGCGTTCCACGCGGATATGGGTGACGGCGTCGCGACCGCCCTCGCGCACCGCCATGCGCACCGGATTGGTCGGATGACGGCCGATCGGCGCGCTGATCGTGTCGCGCCGCCGCGCCGGCATGCCCCAGACAAAAGCCCGATAGCCGCGTTCGAGCGGGCCGCTGCGCCCGTGATCGGCGAATTGAGCGGCAAGATCGCTATGCGCCCGGTCGGTCTTGGCCGCGACGATCAGCCCCGATGTCTCCTTATCGAGCCGGTGCACGATGCCGGGCCGCACCACCCCGCCGATGCCGGACAGGCTGGTCCCGCAATGGTGCAGGAGCGCATTGACCAAGGTGCCATCCGGCGTCCCGGCGCCGGGATGCACCGTCAGCCCCGCCGGCTTGTCGACGACGACGATCTCGGCGTCCTCATAAACGACGTCGAGCGCGATATCCTGGGGCAGCGGGACGGCGGGCTCGGGCGGCGGCACCAGGAGAACCGCCGTGTCGCCCGCATTGACCCGGTGATTGGGGTCCTCTATCACGCGATCGCCGATGCGGGCATGGCCGGCGCGGATTAGTGCCTGCACCCGCGCCCGGCTGAGTTCCGAGGCGTGCCGCGCCAGGAGCCGGTCGAGGCGCTCGCCGGCGGTTTCCGACGTCACCGCGAGCCGGTCGCCGTCGTCCCGATCCGCCACGGCGGGATCGTCCATCGCATCAATCAGCGACGGGGAAGAACGAGAAGTGTCCGATACGGGTTCCACGAAATCTCCTGAACCGGCCTCCGAGCCCGCGCCGGCGCGGTCGGACGAACGATCCTATCGCATCCTGCTCGTCGTCGTCATCGTGCTCGGCATCGCGCTCGTCATCAGCTTCTTCGTCGTGGTCGGCACGATCATCTACCGGTTGTCGACGGCGGGCCTGCCCGATCGGTCGAGCACCGTCGCCGAACACCATCTCGGCCTCGATCCGGGCGCCGGCATCGTCGAGATCGAGGCCACCGACGGCCGCCTCTTCCTGCTCGTCGAAGAATCCGACGGCACGCGCAGGGTCCATGTTATGGATGCGCGAAGACTGACGCCCGAGGCGGTCATCCTGCCGCGCCCGGATGGCGCTGGAACGACTAACTAGGGTCGGGCCCCGATCGCTTCACATCCTCGATCACGACCTGACGCGGAGCGGTGTCCATCGAGGCCGCGTGGCCGCCGGCGCCATTGTGCGGCTCGCCATTGCGTGGTTCGTCATTGCGTGGTTCGCCGTGGCCGAGCGCGGCATGGGCCGGGCCGAAATAGGCGCCGGCCCGCACGAAGGGCATCGGGCGCAGGATCTGCCGGACGATCTGCCGGTTGAGCTGCGCCGCCGACAGGGGCTTGCGCAGAAAGCCGTTGATGCCCGCCGACAGGGCCCGCAGCACATTGCGTCGCGAGGCATGGGCGGTGACCAGGATCACCGGCATGAAGACATTGGGCGAGGCCTTGTTGTGGCGAATCCAGCGCGTCACCGCCAAACCGTCGAGATCGGGCATCACCCAATCGAGCAGCGCGATGTCGGGGCTGGTCGTGGCGATCGCGTCGATCGCCTCGCGACCGGTGCGCGCTTCGGTGATGTCGCGCAGGTCATAGGCATGCAGCAGATCGCGCATGAGGTTCAGGGCGAAATCGCTGTCGTCGGCGACGATGACTTTCAGATGGCCGATCTGCATGGGCGAAAAGGCAACGCATCAAAGGACCCGAAGCCTGCCACGGGGGAGGCGAACAGGCCGTTAACGCGCCGGTCCGGGCCACGTTCGTCCGCCGGCCGCCGCGCCCGGCCCCATCCGCAGCGATACCAGCCGCATTCTTCCTCAATTGACCGGGATTGTTTCCCGAACGCATAGTATCGTCGCACGGCAAGCGTCCCGAACGGTCATGCCGGCGGGATCACCAACCGGACAACATCAACCGGGAAAGTCCAAGCGGGCGCCACCAATCCGGCCGCACCAGGCGGACAATACAGACCGGGCGTCGCGCCTGGCCGAAAGGATCGGGATATGCGCCTTCAACGGCTGGTCTATGTCAGCCAGGTCCACATCGCCGAGGACCTGTTCGAGTTCGAACTGTCGCGCATCGTCGACACGGCGCGCACCTTCAACGCGGTCAATTCCGTGACCGGGCTGTTGCTCTATAGCGACCGCTATTTCATCCAGCTCCTGGAAGGCGATCGCGGCATCGTGACGGATCTGTTTGCCGCGATCCATGCCGACGACCGGCACAAGCGGTGCGAATTACTCGATGTCGGCGGCATCCATTACCGCAGCTTCGCCGACTGGGACATGGCCTGCCTCGGCCTGCACGACCTGCCGGCGCGCCACGTCAAGCGGTTTTGCTCGGACGGCTATCTCAACCCGTTCGAGATGTCGCCGGACGCGGTGATCGACCTGATCTACCAGCTCGACCAGACCCTGCTGCAGGCCGCGTGACGCGGGATCGGCCGCCTCGATCACGGCCGCCCCTCAATCACACCTGGTCGAAGTCGAGCACGACCTTGGCCGCCGTCGGCCGCGCCTGGCAGGCGAGCACATAGCCGGCCTCGAGTTCCCACGGTTCGAGCGAATAGTTGACCGCCATGTCGACGCCGCCCTCGACCACCTTGCAGCGGCAGGTGCAGCACATGCCGCCCTTGCAGGAATAGGGAAGTTCGATGCCGTGGCGGTGGCCGGCATCGACGACGGTCTCGTCGGCTTCCGTCATGACGAATTGCCGGGCCGAACCATCGAGGATCGCGGTGATCTCGGCGCCCTGCTCGACCGCCTTCTGGGTGGCGGCGGATGCGGGGCGCGGCGCGGCGTCGTCGGCCGGGGTGAATAATTCCTCATGGATGCGCGCCTCGGGCACGCCGAGATCGCGCAGCGTGTCATGCACCTCGGCGATCATCGCGCCAGGCCCGCAGAGGAAGGCATGGTCGACATCGGCGGGGTCGAACAGATGTTCGGCGAAGATGCGCACCTTGTCGCCAGTCAGCCGGCCAGCGAAGAGATCGACATCGCTGCCTTCGCGGCTCAGCGCATAAAACAGCGAGAACCGGCCGAGAAACCGGTCCTTCAGATCTTCAAGCGCCTCGCGGAAGATGATCGAGCGGGTGTCGCGATTGCCGTAGAACAGGGTGAAGGTCGACAGGGGCTCGCGCGTCAGCACCGTCTTCACGATGGCCATCAGCGGCGTGATGCCGGAGCCCGCGGCGAAGCCGACATAGCTTTTCGCCTTGTCGGGCTCGACCGGCGCGGTGAACCGGCCCATCGGCGTCATGACATCGAGCACCATGCCCGGCGCCAGCGCCTCATTGGCGAAGCGCGAGAAGCGGCCGTCCGCGACCTTCTTGATCGCGACGCGCAATTCGCCGTCGTCGAGCCCGGAGCAGATCGAATAGGAGCGCCGGATGTCCTCGCCGCCGATCTCGGTGCGCAGGGTCAGATACTGGCCCGCCTGATAGGCATAGTCGGGCCTCAGCGTCTCGGGCACGCGGAACGCAACCGACACGGTGTCGGGCGTCTCGGCGCGGATATCGGCGATTTCGAGGGCGTGGAATTCGGGCGTCATCGTCTTGGACCTCGGGTCGGCGGGATCGGCGTCAGATACATTTGAAATAGTCGAAGGGTTCCCGACAGCTCAGGCAGCGATAGAGCGCCTTGCAGGCGGTCGAGCCGAATTCGGAGATCCGCTCGGTCTCCTCCGACCCGCATTTCGGGCAGGCGACATGGTCTTCGGCGAACAGCGCCCGCTTCGACGTCGAGGTCTTGCCGGGCGGCGCGATGCCATAGGCGCGCAGCTTCTCGCGCGCCTGGTCCGTCAGCCAGTCGGTGGTCCAGGCCGGCGAATGAACGAGCGTCACCCGCCCCTGGTCGAACCCCGCCTTGAGGAGCGCGGTCTCGATCTCCATCGCGATCACCGTCATCGCCGGGCAACCGGAATAGGTCGGCGTGATCAGCACCTCGACGCCGCCATCGGCATCGCGGCGCACATCGCGCAGGATCCCCATGTCCTCGACCGTGAGGACCGGGATCTCCGGATCGAGCACGCGCGCGACCGCGGCGCGGGCGCGATGCAGGTCGAGATCGGCGATGTCGCCATTGACGGCCTGGGCGGGCATGGCGCTACCAGCTCTGGCCCGGATAGGCGCGTTGCAGGAACTGCATCTCGGCCAGGATGTGGCCGAGATGCTCGGTATGGGTGCCGGCCCGGCTGCCGGAGATCATCCAGCCATCGGCCGGCCGGTCGAGCGTCGCCTGTGCCAGCACCTCATCGATCGTGGCATCCCAGACGGGCTTCAGCGCGGCCCGGTCGACACCTATGCCGGCGGCCGCCGCGGCCGCGTCGACCGCGTCCATCTCGAACATCTCGCCGGTATACATCCACAGCATGTCGAGCGCGTCCTGTGCGCGTTCGCGGCTTTCGTCCGTGCCGTCGCCGAAGCGCACCAGCCATTCCGAGGCATGGCGCAGATGATAGGTGTATTCCTTGACCGCCTTGGCCGCGATGCCGGCGAGAACCGGGTCCCGCGACGCGCACAGCCCCTCATAGAACGGCATGGCGAAGGCGGAATAGAGCACCTGGCGCGCGATGGTGACGGCATAGTCACCGTTCTCCTTCTCGACGATCAGGAGATTGCGGAAGTCATGCGCGTCGCGGAGATAGGCAAGCTCGTCCTCGCCGCGGCCGGCGCCCTCGATGTCGCCGGCATGTGTATAGAGCGCGCGCGCCTGGCCGACGAGGTCGAGCGCCACATTGGCCATGGCGAGTTCTTCCTCGAGGGTCGGCGCCTTGCCGGTCCATTCGCTCAGCCGGTGGCCGAGAATGAGGCTCGTATCGGCGAGCCGAAGCAGGAATTCGACATGCCAGTCGGCCGGCGCCTGGGCGGCAAGATCAGATGTCGGCATCAGGTCAGATCCTCACTGTCCGGGTCGGCCGGCTGGCCGACGAAATGCCGTCCCGCGCCATCGAACAGCAGGATGGCGATGACGGGCTCGGCGTCGCGATCGGGCCGCAGTTCGAGTTCCGCCTCGACGAAATCGTCGTCGAACAGGACGCGCCGCAGATCGACCTGGACGCCGCCGAGCGGCAGCGCGGTGCGGTCGACATGCAGCGCATAGGCGAGCTGGCTGCGGTTGTTGGCGCCGACGATCGGCGCGATGGTCGTCAGATAGGCGCGGTTGAACCGCGTCAGCGCGACATTGTAGTCGCCGAATTCGAGGTCGTTGTGCAACTCGCTGAAGACATTGATGAACCGGTTGCGCAACTCGGCCGATCCATGGCCTTCGACCGGTATCGGCTGGCCCTGATAGCGCAGGATCCGGGTCTCGGCGCTAGCGGTCACGGCCACGACCATCAACATGGCCGCGACCAAGGCCAGGACGGGAAAGACGCGCGTCAGGACGTCACCTTTGAAACGCGGCATCGCGATCTCCTCTACATATGCCCGACTTCGTCCGGGATATCGTAGAAGGTGGGATGGCGATAGGGCTTGCGGTCGGGCGTCGAGGGATCGAGCATCACATCCTTGGCCGTCGGATCGGACGCGATGATGCTGGCCGAGCGGACCACCCAGATCGACGCGGCTTCGCCGCGCCGCGTATAGGTGTCGCGCGCATTGGTCAGCGCCATCTCGTCGTCGACCGCGTGCAGGCTGCCGACATGCTTGTGCGCCAGCCCGTTGCGCGGGCGCAGGAAGACTTCGTAAAGCGGCCAGTTCTTGTCGGTCATGTCGGGCGTCTCCTTCGGGGGCGCGGGGCACCGCGGATGCAGCGCGCGGGCGGCCGGGTTGATCCCGGCGCGTCTAGGTCAGTCGGACCGTCAGGCGGCGGCCCGCCTGTCGGCGGCCCGAGCGCGGCGGGCGGCCTTCTTCTCGGCATGGGCGACGGCGGCTTCCCGCACCCAGGCGCCGTCGCGATGGGCGCGGCGGCGGGCCGCCATGCGCTCCTTGTTGCACGGCCCCTCGCCCTTCACGACGTTCCAGAATTCGGTCCAGTCGATCTCGCCGAAATCCCAATTGCCGGTCGCGTCGTTGAAGCGCAGATCCGGGTCGGGGATGTCGAGGCCAAGATAATGCGCCTGCGGCACGGTCGCATTGACGAATTTCTGCCGCAAATCGTCGTTGGAAAACCGCTTGATCTTCCATTTCATGTTCTGGTCGGAATGTTCCGATGCCTTGTCCGAGGGGCCGAACATCATCAGCGACGGCCACCAGAACCGGTTCAGCGCGTCCTGCGCCATGCGCCGCTGGTCGGGCGAGCCGTTCGCCATGGCGATCATGATCTCGTAGCCCTGGCGCTGGTGGAAGCTCTCTTCCTTGCAGATCAGGATCATGGCGCGGGCATAGGGCCCGTAGGAGGTGCGGCAGAGCGCGATCTGGTTCATGATCGCCGCCCCGTCGACCAGCCAGCCGACAGCGCCCATATCGGCCCAGTTCAGGGTCGGATAGTTGAAGATCGAGGAGTACTTCGCCGTGCCGCTGAGCAGCTGGTCGACCAGTTCCTCGCGGCTGACGCCGAGGGTTTCAGCCGCCGAATAGAGATAGAGCCCGTGGCCGCCCTCGTCCTGGATCTTGGCGAGAAGCTGCAATTTGCGCTTCAGCGTCGGCGCGCGGGTCAGCCAGTTGCCTTCGGGCAGCATGCCGACGATCTCGGAATGGGCATGCTGCGAGATCTGCCGAACGAGCGTCTTGCGATAGCCGGCCGGCATGGGGTCGTTCGGCTCGATCTTCTCTTCCGCGTCGATCCGCGCCTGGAAGCGATCGAGAAATGTCCGATCCTCGGTCATCTCGACATCGGCGCCGATCAGCCCCTGTCCATACATCGCGCTCTCCCTCGCTGCCTTGCCCGCTGTGTTGTTCTCACTGGCTCCCTAAAGAATGTGTTGCAAATTGGAATTTGTCAAATCCATTTCCGCAACGCTTTTCGAGATGAACGAGGCCAGCCCCGCGCGGCGTTGACCGAGGCCCGGCGGGTGCGCTGCGGCGTGAGTAGTGACCACCTGAACGGCCGTCAGGATGCCATGAAACCGGTCCGGAACCGTCCGTGAAATTCCGGGGAGAGCGCCGGCAAGGGACCGGCCGGCGTCGTCCCATGGTGGTCGAGCCAGGCTTCGCTCGGCGCCTGCAAGGCCGCGTAGAGCGCCGCCGTCATCCGCCGAGCGGCATGACCGGGCCAGGTTTCCGGCAACAGCGCCGCCGGTAGGCCGGGATCGTTCAGGCTGAGCCGGCGATAGTCATGGATCAGCAGGGTGCGGGCGATCACGGCCTCGTCCGCGCTGACGGGCGGCCCCGTCTCGATGCGCCGGGCGAGGCCTTCATAGCGGTCTCGAAAGCCGTCATAGCGCCGGCCGAGCGCGTCGAGCGGCCAGGCGGTGGCGGCCAGCGCCTTGAGATCGGCGGGCATGGCGTCCATGGCCTGTCCCGACAACGTCACCGCCCCGTCAGGAGCCGTGAAACCGTGATCCGTGCCGGCGCGCAGCAGAACCGTGCCGTTGAGATCGCCGAAGCCTTGATCGAGCAGGTCAGACCGCAAGGCGGCGCGTTCCGACGCATCCCGGGTGACGATGACGACGGCCGTCCAATCGCCCACCCAGGCTGGCGACGACGGCGCATAGATCCGCCGCGACGCGCGCGCAAAGGCTTCCCCGGCGCTGTCGCTGAGCCGGTAATAGGTGTTGCGGCCCTGTTTTTCCCGGATCAGCAGGCCGTCGGCGGTCAGCCGCGACATGGCCGGCCTGAGGGCCGTGCCGCCGATCGCCATCAGACCGCACAACCGGGTCAGGCTCGACAGGCCGATCACGCCGCCGCGCGGCATCACCATGTCGCCGAAGACGGTGACGACCAGCGACCAGATACGGGGCGGGGTACGGGCATGAAAGGCGGCGATCAGCCGGGCGACGACCTCATCGGGCGCGTCCGGCGGCGGAACGGCGGGCGGCATATGGCCTACAAAGCACAGAATGCCGAGGCACGCATCCGGTCTCGCAACGCCTCGAGACTGCCGATACCGTCAGGCGCTGGCCTGCGCGGCCTGTCGCGCCGGAAGCGGGCCGCCGGCCTCGAAGGGTGCGTCGTCCTCTGCGGGGCGGTCGCAGTCGCGCATGATCATGGCGGTGGCGCGCACCGCCGGCACCGGCTTGCCGAAATGCCAGCCCTGCGCATGGGTGCAGCCGAGCGACCGCAGGACATCGGCGATATCAGCCGTTTCAACTCCCTCGGCCGTGACCGGCAAATCCATGCTCCGGCCGAGGCCGACGATCGACTGGACGATGGCATGGGCGTCCCGGTCGCCCAGCATGGAGGTGACGAAGGACCGGTCGACCTTGATACGGTCGAAAGGCAGGAGTTGGAGATTGTGCAGCGACGAATAGCCGGTGCCGAAGTCATCGAGCGCGATCTTGATGCCTTCCGTCTTGAGGCGCTGGATGAAGCGGGTTGTTTCCGAAATGTCGGACACCATCGCGTCTTCGGTGATCTCGATCATCAGCCGGCGCGGCGGCAGGGCGATGCCGGCGAGCGTTTCGAGGATGCGGTCGGCCATATCGGGCGACTGGGTCTGCCCCGGCGACAGGTTGATCGCGATCCAGATCGGGTCCGGCCAGGCCGCGGCCGCTTTGGACGCGTCATGCAGCAGCGCCTGGAACAGGTCGTTGATGAGATCGTCCTCGATCGCCAGCGGAATGAAGACATCCGGCCCGATGATGCCGTGTTCGTCATGTTCCCACCGTGCCAGCACCTCGAAACCGGACAGGCCGCCGTGCGAAAGATCGACGATCGGCTGGAAATACGGCTTGACGTCGCCATTGCGGATGGCATCGGGCAATTGCGCGCTGAGGCGCGCCTGGCGCTGCTGATCACGGTCCATGTCGCGGGTATGGGCGAGCGGCCAGTCGCTCTGATTGGAGGCCGCGCTGTTGGCGGCGGCGGCCGCCTTGCGCAACAGTTCGTTGACCGCTTCCGGATCCGACACCGCCGACATGTCCGATGCCATGGCATAGCCCGTGCCGGCGGAAATCCGTATAAGCGCCCCGGCCGCCGACACCGGCAGAAGCAGCGCGTCGAGATAGCTGATCAGCTGTTCTTCCAGATCGTCGGCGGTCGTCCCGTTCGCCGGTAGAAGGGCGAACTCGCCGGTCGCGATATAGGCCAGGACACCGTCCTGATCGGTGATGCTCGTGAGCCGCTCGGCGATGCTGTGCATCGCACCCTCGAAGGTCGCGAGGCCGACCCGCTCGCGCAGCCTGGCCGAGTTTCGCAAGGTCACGACCGCCACCGCGCAATCCCGATCGCGGCCGAGACGCGCCGTCACCGCGCCGCGAAAGGCCTGAAGGTTCATCAACCCGGTCACGGGATCGGATGTCGCCAGCGTGGCGATCCGCGAGGCGGCCTCGCAATGGGCGGTCCGCGACACGCCGAGCGCGGTCTTGAACATGCGGAACAGAAAGACAAACAGAATGAGCGTCGTGCCGCCGAGCGCGACGGTCATCAGCATCGCCTCCTGGCGAATGTCGACGACGCGCTGATCGAAGGTGCGGCGCAGGCTGCCGGACAAGCCCGCCGACCCGTTGGCGAGGAGCCGTTTGAAGCGCTGATAGGATATTCGGTCGAAAACGGCCCGCGCCGCCGCGTCATCGCCGAGCGCGGCCAGTTCCAGCGCCTCCCATTCCATATTGACCAGCGCGTCGTTCGACAGCCTCGTATCATTGTCGAAATCGTCTGCGATCTCCGGCGGCGCGATGGCGAGCGCCCGCGCGATATGGCGGTCCATCTCGTCGATCTCGCTCTGATAACGCGCGCGCCAGCGCGGATCGTCCGAATGAACGGCCATCATCGCCGACATGGTCAATATCTCGTCGGACAGCATGATCTGGCCGTTGAGATCCGCCACCTCGCGGGCATCCCGCGCCGCGCCATACATCGCCTCGAGCGCCAGAATGCGTTCGCCGAGCAGAAGCGCGATGACGACGCCGCTCACCACGAAGGCCAAAAGAACCGCACGGCGCGCCTTGCGGAAGGCCTGGGCGACGGTCGCGTCGAGTTCGCCCGCTTCATTGGCCATGACAATCCTCCGGGCGACCGGTTCCAACACCGAGCGGGCTTGGGTTCGATCCCAATCGCCCGGCGTCTTCTAGGCGCCCCCCTGGCCGGTTCCGCCCGAAACGTGCCGACGGAAACGGCATGTCACGAGGCTTGAAACCCGAAATGTCGCGCGCGAGAGTTAAGCATCCCCTAATTTACGCCACCTAAAAGTGAATAATGCTTCGGGACTCGACCTTGCCGGGTCATATGACGTGCCGCATCGACCGGTCGGTGGTGTTTCGGCCGTTCCGGCCCACTTCCGCTTGTCACAATCGGGGCGTAACGTCCTGTCGCGCAGCGGCACACGGCATTTGCCATGCCAATGATGCGCTTTAGCGGAGGGAGGCCGATCATGCGGCTATTCGAATTCATAAAGTCCGTCGGCGAACGGGTCGGCATTGGCGGGGGCGACAAGGGCACCGATGCGGAGGCGCTCAAGGCCGAGGTCGACAAGCACGGGCTGAAGGCCGACGGGCTCGACATCGCGGTCGACGGGGACACCGTGAAGGTCGCCGGCAATGCCGCCTCGACGGAGATGCGCGAGAAGATCGTGCTGGCCGTCGGCAATGTCGAGGGCATCGCCAAGGTCGAGGATGCCATCGCCGTGGATGGTGGCGATCCGGACGCGACCTTCTACACCGTCGTCAAGGGCGACACGCTGTGGAAGATCTCGGAAGCCCATTACGGCGACGGCAATGGCGGCAAATACAACGTCATCTTCGAGGCCAACAAGCCGATGCTCAGCCATCCGGACAAGATCTATCCCGGCCAGGTGCTGCGCATCCCGCCGCTCGACGGCTGAGCCGACGGCCCGATCGCAGCTTAGCGCATGGTCCTGTCCCGGAGGCTGCGGCCTCCGGGCGCGTTCTTTCTATGCCCGTCACCGGCCATCCGCGAACATTTCGCGGCAAATTGTCCGCATCCCCCTAAACGGCGCTTAAGGCGGGGTTGCTAAGACAGGTATCCGACAAGAACCGAGGGCCCCCGCCCGGAGCGCGACACATGATACGCATCGGCATCATCGCCATCATGGCCTATGCGGCCGGAGGAGAGGCCCTGGAGAACTATCGGCCGACGGCCGTGGACCAGCCTCTGGCGATGTTCCATCAAACGGTCGACGAAGCTGTCGTGGATGCGCTGACGGTCACCGGCGCGCTGGCCGCGACCATCAAGACCGCGGCCCGGACCTATGAGGAACCGGTCGATCACTATCGCGGCGCGCTGAACGACCTGATGAACTGACCGGCCTGCCCGACCCGCCCCTACAATAGCTTGATCACATAATGCTTGCGGGCCATTTCAAGGACGGTCCACACGCCCCTGAAGCCGGGCTCGATGGTGAACGCGTCGCCCGGGCCGACGATCATCGGCGCGCCACCCTCGGGCGTGATCTCGATCCGGCCCGACAGGATGTGGCAGAACTCCCATTCGCCGTCATAGTCGACGCGGAAACTGCCCGGCGTCGATTCCCAGATACCGGAAAACAGGGTTCCGTCCGCGTCTTCGGTAATGTTCCAGGTGCGGAAGACCGGGTCTCCGGCGACGAGCCGGTCGGCGGCGGGTTTGTCCACCTCCTCCTCGGGCGCGGCGTCGCGGAACAGGATCGTGTCGGCCATGGCGGGGGTCCCCTGTTATGGTGTTCTGGGCGTGGCGCGATGCGCTAGCCCGGCGTCAGCGGGTCGCCGGCAGCGTGACCGAGGCTGCCCGGCAGCTTCTGCGGTCCACTTCCGGACACCGGCGAAAGCCGAGCTCGCGGGTCATGCAGATGCGTACCTCTTCGAGCCGGCCACGATCGCAGGTCACCGCGATGCCCTCGGCGGGCAGACCCGGATTGGCCTGGCGGAAGGCGCGCTCGACGGCATCAGGATCAACCTGGCGGCGCTGGCCGACGTCCCGCAGCGCCACCGGGACCGCGACCTGGCCGGCGGCGCGGCGCACCGCGTCGAAATAGCTTTGCGGGCTCAATCCCGAACAGCGGCCATGCTTGCTCCACTGATGACGCACCAGGCCTCGGTCCGGCATGATGTCGAGCATTCCGCGCAGGGTGCGGTCGGGCAGCTGGCTCGGCCCCATGCCGCAGAATTCGGGATAGCCGCGCTCGAATTGCGGCCACAGGCCGTGCACGATGAAGCCGTAATCGCGCCCGCCCGAACATTGCCGCGCGGTCGGGCCGCCCTCGAGTTCGCACCAGGTCGGCGACCAGGACAGCGCCAGGACATAGAAATCGAACGGCCGCGTCTCGGCCTTGGCCGGGCTTGGCGCGCCTGCGACAACCAGACCGCCGGTGACGATAACGAGCGCGAGAAACGCAGCACGCAGACGCATGGATACGGGCCGCGCGCGCCGCATGAGCGGCCTCACTGCGGCCGCAAGCCCTGGCAGGCCGGCTGGAAGGCCATATAGAGATCGCGGCCCACGAGGCAGGACGTCACGCCCCAGCCGGCGCCGGCGAAACCTTCATCGCTGCGGATCCAATAGACCATGCGATAGTGGCGCCCATCGGACAGATAGGCGCGCGCCTCGCAATAGCGCCGCGCCATCAGCCGACGGGTGTTCGACCAGTCGCGCTCGGCCACTTCGCGCACATGGCTGACCGACAGGAGCGACAGCCTGGGGTCGCGATAGAGCTGTTCCGACCGATCGAAATCCTCGCTCAGTTCCGCCAGAACCGCCTTGTCGTCGCAGGCCGGCCCGACCCACGGCTTGTCGCGCTCCGCATCGCGATAGAAGATAAAATCGTCGCTGAGGAAATAGAGCGTCCGGTCGAGCACGGTGAGATCGTCGAAATAGGCACCGCTGTCGGTGCCGTCCGACCCGCCGATATCGGCCGCCTGAACCGTCGACAGGCTCGCGACCAGCGGCAGCCAGCCGGCGAGAACGAGAATCGCGAGCCGAACCATCCTGTTCATGATCCTGTCCATCATCGCTGTCCCGACCTAGACCAGCCTGTTCTAGGTTTGGACCATGCGGCGGGTCCGGTCGAGGGTCAAGCGCTATGATCCGTTTCGCGCGGATCACGACGCCGCTCGCCGCCAGTGTGGCCGTGTCGTCACGGTCCTCGGGTCACGTGGCTTAAGATACCGGGCAGGACATCTCGCTGATGGACCAGCTGGTATTGTTCTGCACCATGCCGCAGGTCGCGATGCGGCCCCGCATGCAGACGGTTTCACCGATCTCGAAACGCGCGCCGGCATGAACGCATTGACATTGAACGGGCGGCAGTTCGAAGGCCGTGCGCGGCGCGGCGTCCGATGCCGCGACGGGAGATGCGGGAACAGGGGACGCCGCCACGGATGCCGACGGAGCACCGGGCACCGCCAAGGCGCCGGGCGCGCGGTCATCGGCGAGACCCGGTGACGCGGCAAGCGCCATCAAGAGCGCCATGCCGAGCAATGCGGCAGCGCGCCGTGATGAAACAAGCCATAGCGGGCCGAGGACTGCCGAGACCAGACGTTCCGGGCTTGGGACAAAACGGAACCGGCGCGGCTCGCTGATCCTGTCGGCCGGTCCGTCATCGATCGCGTGGCGCCCTGTCGGCCGGCGCCCGATCCCTCTGCGTCGCGCTATCCCATTGCCAGCGAGCGTATCAGAGCTTGCGGGAAATGGCGATGGCGAATTCAACCGTGCCCATGCCAGACAGATCGACAACCGCCACGCCGGCACCAAACGCCCGCGTCAAACGCGCCGGTTCAGGCCACGCGGCGGGGGCTCGCCCACCACATGCTCGGGCGTGTCTCAGGCTTGCCGATGCGAAACGCGCTGCCGCACCCGCCGATATCGCTTCAAAGCCGCCATGGCCCAAAGCAACGTTGGTCAGTCGTCGGCCCCGTCGGGCGCCGGCGGTGCCTCGGATGGGGCCGCATCGCCGTCTTCACCGTCGACGGCGCGCAGGAACACCGCCTTCGGCCCGCGCCCCATGCGGTCGGGCTGGGTTTCGAAGGAAATGCGCTGCCCGTCGTCGAGGGTTTCGAAACCGCTGCGCTCGACCGCCGAAATATGGACGAAGATGTCCTTTTCGCCATTATCCGGCACGATGAAGCCGAAGCCCTTGTCGCGGTTGAAGAACTTGACGGTGCCGGTGATCCGGGGTCCGCGTTCCGGGCGCGGCCCGCGCGGTCCGTCGCCCTGCGGCCTGCCGCCGCCCCCGCCATAACGATCGCCGACGCCCCCATAGCGGTCACCGCCACCATGGCGATCGCCGCCTCCATAACGGTCGCCGCCGCCACCGCCATAGCGGTCGCCACCACCGCCGCCGTAACGGCCGCCGCCGCCACCGCCTCCGCCGTAGCGATCACCGCCACCGCCATAGCGGTCGCCGCCGGACGGCCCATGATCGCCGAAATCCTGTGGCGGTTCGAAATCGCGTCCGCCACCGCGCTGAAAGCCGCGCTCGTTACGCCGTCCGCCGCCCTGGCGGAAATCGTCGTCATCGCCAAACCGACGCCGGTCGCCGCGACGGCCCCGATCATCACCCATTCTGCTGGTCCTTCTTCACGCCAATCGCGGGGCGTATCCTTGCCTGCGCGCATTCCCTGCCATCTGTGTCCGACGCCAAGGGGAACCGCCGCCCGAAACGGGCCGGCATCTTGGCAAAGACATGGCGTGAATGGAAGTCAGACTGCGTAGACATAAGAGCCGGTCGTGCCGGGCGCCCTTCACCTTTCATCATGCCGTACCAGACGGCTTTACAATTTATGGGCCGCGAGAACAGGAAAGGCAACAACATAAAACTGTCATATAGTAAGCATTTCCGCCGCTTCCGGCCGATTGTGCCGCGAAAGACTTGCCCCGACACCTTCAACTCTCGGTCGCTGTCGCCCGGCCGACGCCTTGTTGCGGGCCCGGCAAAGTGCCACCGTGGCACGGTGGTCAATCGACGCATTCACGCGCAATTTATCCGGCGCCGCCGGCCCAACAGTCCAGGAGGCCCCCAATGGCCGACCCCCGTCTCGGCTTGACGATAGTGCCCGTCACACCGTTCCAGCAAAACTGCTCGCTCCTGTTCGACACCGTGACCAAGGAGGCGGCCGTGGTCGACCCGGGCGGCGATGTCGACCGCATCCTCGCCGAGGCCGACAAGGCAGGCGTCGAGATTACCGACATCCTGCTCACCCATGGCCATATCGACCATGCCGGCGGAGCGGCCGACCTCAAGGACAGGCTGGCCGCGGCCGGGCGCGTGGTGGCCATCACCGGACCGCACAAGGGCGACGAGATGCTGCTCTCCGGGCTCGAAGCGCAAGGTGGTGTCTACGGCATCGCCGGGGTGCGCAATGTCGCACCCGACCGCTGGCTCGACGAGGGCGATACCGTATCCGTTTGCGGCATCGACTTCGACATCCTGCACTGTCCGGGCCACAGCCCGGGTTCCGTGGTCTTCGTCGCGCCGGCCTTGCGGCTGGCGATTTCGGGCGATGTGCTGTTCCAGGGCTCGGTGGGACGCAGCGATCTGCCCGGCGGCGACCACGCTACGCTGATGCGCTCGATCGTCGACAAGCTGCTGCTGCTCGGCGACGATGTCACCTTCCTGCCGGGCCACGGGCCGGCCAGCACGATCGGCCAGGAACGCCAGACCAATCCCTTCGTGCTGGAAGCGCTGAGTACCGCCGGATAAGCGCGGCATGGCTGCGTCACGGCATATGCCGGGCGGCAAAAAAACGGGCGGCACGAAGCCGCCCAGTCAGGGATGAGGCAGGAGGTAAGATCGGCGGCAATGGGTGACCGGTACCGGCGTGCCGACACGCGGTCAGCCGCGCCGGGTCAGCGGCACAGCCGCCTGGGGCCGTGATAGGGCTGGAAGGTGCCCGTCGCCGGATCGAAGGACCGGTATTTCGCCGCGCAATAGGAATACCAGGCGTCGCTGAACGGTTCCGGCGGATAGGCGCCATAGGCCGGCGCGGGATAGATCGGCTGAGGCGCACGGTAGACGGGCTTCGGCGCCGGATAGATCGGCGCGGGCCGCACATAGTGCCGGTCCGGCTGGCTCAGCGCGCCGCCGATGATGGCGCCGGCCGCGAGCCCGATGACGGCGCCGGCGATCGCGGCACCCGCATCGCTGCCGCCGCGATGATGCCGGTGATGATGGTGGCGGTGCACATGGCGCGGCCGGTGGTAGCGGCGCTCCACGACATGACGCTCGACCACCACGCCACGGCCATAATAGCCGTCGTAATAGCGCCCGCCGCCGGCCTGTGCGGCGGTCGGCAGAAGCGAGGCGGTCATGGCGATGGCCAGCACGCTGGCCGCGGTCTTCTTGAAAAACGTCATATCCCTGTCCTCCGATGAAACCGGACGCGACCGGCCGCGTTTCGCGCGACGGGCGCCGGCATCCGCTATGCTGATGGAAGGAATAGAACCTGCTGGCTGAACCGAAGCTGAACGGCCGATACCGCCCGATCCATCGGCGCAATACGCTCGGAATTGACGGTCCGGCCCGCTTTCCCAATCCGGCCGCGATGGGCTAAAGACATCCTTTGACGTAACGGGCTTGGGTGCGGAAAGAGGTCAGGCGACGATGCAGGGGATTGAATGGATCGACGCGGCGCTGATGGCCTTCGTCACGGTGATGGCCGTTCTCGCCGGGCGGCAATTCGCCCCGCCGCAGCCGGCCAAGCGCGCCTTCGCCACGCTGTTGTTCGCGATTGGCGGCTTTCTCATTCTCGGCGCCGCGCTCGGGCGGATTCCCTGAAGCTCGGCGTTCAGCCGCCGCGTCTGATGCCCATGCGCAGCTGCACCGCGCGCGGCACCCGCATGTCCTTGAGAAACTGCGCGGTGCGGCCGAAGCCGCACAGTTCGCGCTGAATGACCACATGCCAGAGCGCCTCGCCCGCCTCGTCCAGCACGCGCTGGCGGTCGTCGTCGGCACAGTCGGGCCTGTCGTCGAGGGCCGCCACGGCAGCGAGCTTCTTATCGAGCCGCTGCATCAGCCGGCCGAGCGTGCCGGCCTTTTCCGCCCTGACCTCATGATCGAGACTGGCGGTCAGCGGATCGACCGGCGCGGACGGGCGCCACAGCGCCTTGGGCGGCCGGACGCTCATGCGCCCGGCGCCTCTCCCAACGCCCCCTCGATAAGTGCCTCCGCCTCGCGCCTGAGATCGAGCGTCACGTCCTTGTCCGCGCCGATCTCGACATCATCGAAAGTGACGAGACGGCCCGCCGCGACGTCGCGCGTCAGGGTAACGCCATGGGCCAGTCCCATCGGCAGGGCCTTGAGCCTAAGGCTCTTCCCGGCCGGCAGCGCCGTGCCATAAACCGTGTAGCCGCCTTCGCCGTCGAGCCGGTCGCCGGCCTTGAGGTCGCGCTTGGCCGTCGCCGCGACATCACCGCGAAAGCCGCGCGTCGCGCCCGTGGGCTCGCCGCGCAGGGCGGCCGACAGGACCGAGGTGGCGAGTTCGAGCCCGATCAGATGGAAGGGCTTATACATCGCGGCATAGCGCCCGGAGGCGTCGGTGTTCATGCCATATTGCCGGAAACAGCCGGCGGCATAATCGTTCGGCGCCTCGATCACCACATAGACGCCCCATCTCAGATCGCGGAACACGGGGCGGCCGTCGCGTTCGAGGCTCGACACGACCTCCACCATGCCCGGCGCCTCGAGCTGGCCGCCATCGGCGCGCGGGCGCAGGACATGGGCCAGGTCGTCGACGCCGGCGGGCGGAAAGCCGAGCCCGTTCCCGGGCACGTCGAGGCCGGTTGCGTTGGCGATGGCCACCATCTCGATGGCGCTCTTGGTGCCGTCGAGGAAGGAATTGAACATTTGCGGGTTCATGCCGGCGGCCCGGGCCGCGTCGGGGGTCAGCCCGTAATGGGTCCAGACATCGTCGGGCGTGACGCCGTGATAGAGCGGCAGATACTTCGTGCCCTTGCCGGCGGCGGTCACCGAGAAGCCGTTGGCGCGCGCCCAGTCGACCATCTCGCACACCAGCGCCGGCTGGTCGCCATAGGCCATGGAATAGACGACGCCGGCCCGCTCGGCGCGCCGCGCCAATGCCGCGCCGGCCAGAACGTCGGCCTCGACATTGACCATCACGACATGCTTGCCCGCCGCGATCGCGGCCAGCGCATGGCGCAGTCCCGCATCGGGATGGCCGGTGGCCTCGATGACGACATCGACATCGTCGCGCGCCGCCAACGCCACGCCGTCGTCGAGAAACGCGGTCTGACCGATCATTCTCTCTGGCCATCCGACGGAAGCGCATTGCGCCCTGGCCCGATCGACATCGAGATCGGCGATCGCGGTGACGTCAAGCCCATCGATCGTCGGCACCTGGCTCAGGAACATCGCGCCGAACTTGCCGGCGCCGATCAGCCCGGCCCGCACCGGCGGACGCCCGCCGGCGACGCGCGCGCCCAACAAATGATGCAGGTTCATGACATGTCTCCGATCAATCGGAAGGTCACCGGCCACACTCCGGCGGCACGCGGCCGGCGACGGCTTCGCATGCCGTTGCCCGGTCCACGCGGGGCTGCCATCCAGCCCGGCCGGATTGTCATCGGGCTGACATCCAACTGCCGCATGAGAAGCCCGTTACAGGACGAGACGACCCACGGGGAGGGGACGAGATGAAAGCTGCACGGCGACTTGGCATTGTGACATCGGTTCTGCTGGCGGGCACGGCGCTGCCGGCCCATGCCGAGAGCTATTTCAACCGTATCGCCTCCTTCCCGGTCAACACAAACCTGCCCGCCGGCACGGACCAGGCGACCGAGACCTCTGCCGAGATCATCACCGCCAGCGAAGACGGCATGATGCTGATCTATTCCGACAGCCCGCTGGGCGCGGTGGGCATGATCGACATTTCGGACCCCTCCGCCCCGCAACCCGCCGGCACGGTGATGCTCGACGGCGAACCGACCGCGGTGTCCGTCCTCGGCGGCACGGTCCTCGCCGGCGTCAACACCTCCGAGAGCTATACCGACCCCTCCGGCCATCTCGCGGTGATCGACATCGCGGCGGGCGAGATCACCGCGCGCTGCGATCTCGGCGGGCAACCAGATTCCGTCGCCGTCGCGCCCGATGGCAGCTTCGTCGCCGTCGCCATCGAGAACGAGCGCGACGAGGACCTCAATGACGGCGTCATCCCGCAGATGCCGGCTGGCGCGGTCGCGATCCTGCCGATCGCCGATGGCGCGCCGGACTGCGCTACCATGATCACCGCCGATGTGACGGGCCTCGCCGAGGTCGCCGGCGACGATCCGGAGCCCGAATTCGTCGACATCAACACGGCCGGCGAGATCGCCGTGACGCTTCAGGAAAACAATCACATCGTGGTCCTGAACGGCGCCGATGGCAGCGTGCTCGATCATTTCTCGGCCGGCAGCGTCGATCTCGACAATGTCGATGTCGAGGAGGAACGCGCCCTGACCTTCGACGGCACGCTGGCCGCCGTGCCGCGCGAACCCGATGCGGTGCAGTGGCTCGACGAGGACCGTCTGGTGATCGCCAATGAAGGCGATTACGAGGGCGGCTCGCGTGGCTTCACCATCTTCTCGCAGTCCGGCGAGGAACTTTACGAATCCGGCCTTGGCTTTGAATATGAAGTGGCCATGGCCGGCCATTACCCGGAGCGCCGCTCGGGCAATAAGGGCGTCGAGCCGGAAGGCATGGAAGTCGGCGCGTTCGGCGACGACACCCATATCTTCCTGTTGTCCGAGCGCGGCTCGGTCATCGGCGTCTATCGCGACACGGGCGAGACGCCGGAGTTCGTGCAACTCCTGCCGACCGCGCTGGCGCCCGAAGGCGCCATCGCCATTCCGGACCGCAACCTGCTGGCGATTTCCAATGAAGCCGATCTGATCGAGGATGGTGGCGTGCGCTCGCATGTCACGCTCTATGAATTCGGCGCCGACGCGCCGGCCTATCCGATGCTGCGGTCGGGTCTCGATGACGCCGGCCGGCCGATCGGCTGGGGCGCGCTGTCGGGTCTTGCGGCCGATCCCGAACAGGCCGGCCGGCTCTATGCGGTCAATGACAGCTTCTACGCCATGCAGCCGACGATCTTCACCATCGACGCCACCCAGACGCCGGCGCGCATCACCGACGCGGTGCGGGTCACGCGCAATGGCGCCAATGCCCAGTTGCTCGATCTCGAAGGCATCACATCGGACGGCAATGGCGGCTTCTGGCTCGCCTCCGAAGGCCGCACCGACCGGCTCGTGCCGCACGCGCTCTACCATGTCACCGCGGATGGGGCGATCGAAAGCCAGATCCCCTTCCCGGCCGAACTGCTCGCCGTCGAGCGCCGTTTCGGGGCCGAAGGCGTCGCGCGCGACGGCGACGTTCTGTGGATCGCGATCCAGCGCGAATGGCAGGACGACCCGGACGGCATGGTCAAGCTCGTCGCCTACAATACCGAGACCGGCGACTGGGGGGCCGTGCACTATCCGCTCGACGGCGCCGAGACCGGCTGGGTCGGGCTGTCGGAAATCGTCATCCATGGCGATCATGCCTATATCGTCGAGCGCGACAACCAGATCGGCGCGGCGGCCCGCACCAAGAAACTCTATCGCGTCGCCCTCGACCAGCTCGACCCCGCCCCGCTCGGCGGCGATCTGCCGGTGGTCGACAAGGAAGAGGTGCGTGACTTCATCCCCGACCTGACCGCGACCGGCGGCTATGTCGTCGACAAGATCGAGGGCTTCGCGATCGATGCCGACGGGATCGGCTATGCCGTCACCGACAATGATGGGGTCGACGATTCAAACGGCGAGACGCTGTTCTTCTCGATCGGACCGGTCGCCGGCCAGTAGGCCGCAACGACCCGTTGCCATGCGACGGCCGGGCGCGCGCCCGGCCGTTTCGTCGTCGGCACATGACAGGATGCTCGATCCTAGGAATCCAGGGCAACTTGGCGGCCGGTTCACGGTTGCCAGCCCCGACGGGCCGATTTAGTGTCCGGCGCGTTTGTCCCGCGGTCACGGTCTCGCTGTCATTGCCACGTCGTCAATGCCAAGCCGTTACTGTCGCGCGGCCCCGACCCTGCGTTCTTGGAGCCTTCTCATGTCCTTCCTGTCCGCCTCGCTGTCCCGCGTTAAGCCCTCCGCGACCATCGCGGTCACCTCCAAGGCGCGCGAATTGAAGGCCGCCGGCCGCGACGTCATCGGCCTCGGAGCCGGCGAGCCGGATTTCGACACGCCCGACAATATCAAGGAAGCGGCGATCCGCGCGATCCGCGACGGCAAGACCAAATACACCGCCGTCGACGGCATTCCCGAACTCAAGGCGGCGATCGCCGACAAGTTCGCCCGCGAGAATGACCTGACCTACGCGCCGAGCCAGATCAGCGTCAGCACCGGCGGCAAGCAGGTGCTCTACAACGCGCTCGTCGCCACGCTGAACCCCGGCGACGAGGTGCTGATCCCGGCGCCCTACTGGGTCAGCTATCCCGACATGGTGGCGCTGTGCGGCGGCGAGCCGGTCGCCGTCGAGACCTCCGCCGATACAGGCTACAAGCTGACGCCCGAAGGACTTGAGGCGGCCATCACGCCGAAGACGAAATGGCTGATCTTCAACGCCCCGTCGAACCCGACCGGGTCGGCCTATACGCGCGACGAGATCAAGGCGCTGACCGACGTCCTGAAGCGCCACGAGCATGTCTGGGTGATGACCGACGACATGTACGAGCATCTCGTCTATGACGACTTCGTCTTCACCACCGTCGCCCAGGTCGAGCCCGAACTCGCCGACCGCACGCTGACCGTCAACGGCGTGTCGAAGGCCTATGCGATGACCGGCTGGCGGATCGGTTATGCCGGCGGGCCCGAGCAGGTCATCAAGGCAATGGCCAAGGTGCAGTCGCAATCGACCTCGAACCCGTGCTCCATCGCGCAATGGGCGGCGGTCGAGGCGCTGTCGGGGCCGCAGGACTTCATCCCGAAGAATAATGAGGTCTTCAAGGCGCGGCGCGATCTCGTCGTGTCCATGCTGAACCAGTCGCACGGCATCCACTGCCCGACGCCGGAGGGCGCGTTCTATGTCTATCCGTCCTGCGCGGGCGTGATCGGCAAGACCTCGCCGGGCGGCGTGACGATCGCGACCGACGAGGATTTCGTCACCGCCCTCCTCGAAGAGGAAGGCGTCGCGGTGGTGCACGGGTCGGCCTTCGGCATGGCGCCGGCCTTCCGCATTTCCTACGCGACCTCGACCGAGGCGCTGGAAGAGGCCTGCCAGCGGATCCAGCGCTTCTGCAACGCGCTGAGCTGACGGATGGGGCGAGGAGGCCGTGATGACCGACTATCGCTCCATCGCCTATGAGACCGAGGGTCGGATCGCCACGATCCGGCTCAACCGGCCCGACAAGCTGAACGCCATCGATCGCCACACGCCACAGGAGATCGAAGCGGCGGTGAACCGCGCGGACGCCGACGACAACGTCCATGTCATCGTGGTCGAAGGCGCGGGCCGCGCCTTTTGCGCTGGCTACGACCTAACCGCCTACGCCGAGACGGCGGGTCTCAATCCGGGCTATCAGGACATGCCCTGGGACCCGATGGTCGACTACAAGTTCATGAATGCCAACACCCAGGCCTTCATGAGCCTGTGGCGCTGCCACAAGCCGACGATCGCCAAGATCCACGGCTATGCGGTGGCTGGCGGATCGGACATTGCGACCTGCTGCGATCTAATTGTGGCAGCTGACGACGCCAAGATGGGTTATCCGCCATCGCGCATCTGGGGCTGTCCGTCGGTTGGCATGTGGGTGTTCAGGATCGGCGCGCAGAACGCCAAGCGCATGCTCTTCACCGGCGATCTGATCACCGGCGCCGAGGCCAAGGAGATGGGGTTGGCGCTCGACGCGGTTCCGGCAGCAGAGCTTGATGCCACGGTGCAGGCGCTGGCAGACCGCATGGCCGGCGTACCGAAGAACCAGCTCATGATGATGAAGATGATGGTCAATTCGGCGCTCGAAAATCAGGGCCTCGCCACGACCCAGCAACTCGCCACCCTGCTCGACGGCATCACCCGCCACACGCCGGAAGGAGTATGGTGGAAGGAACGCGCCGAGGAAGTCGGCTTCAAACAGGCCGTGAAGGAACGTGACAGCGGCGAGCCGATCGCCAGCCAGGCGGAGAGAAGGCTACCGCCCTGGCGGGACTGAATAATCAGGCTCGCTGAAACGGCCGGTCAGGCCGGCTTGTAACCGATGCGGAAGCCGCCCCAGTGCTGGCCGCCGACCATGATCGGCGCGGACATGTCCTTCATCAGGACAAAGGTGCCGCCGCCCATGTCGCGGCGATAGGTCTGTAACAGCACCTTTTCCCGGTGCGACCCGGCGCGCAGGCCCGTGCGGTCGTTGAAGATGCGCCGGTTGCGGCAATGGGCGGCGTTCCACACCGGATCACGGCCCTGCGGTTCGGAGAATTTACGATTATGGGTCGGCAGATAGCCGTTCACGTCGATCGCCGCGCAGAAGGCGATCTCGGGATGGGCGTCGAGCAGGCTTTCCTGGATCTCGGGCAGAACGGCGTCGGTGAAGGCGGTGAACCGGGTCATGTGCTGAACCGGGTCGGAGCCGTCGATCGGCCGGTAGTCGCGATCGAAGAGGTCGCCGGTCGTGATCCGCCCCTCGGCGAGGGCGGTCTCGAAGCAGGCCGCGACGCGGGCCGCCGTCGCGACGGCAAGCCGCGCCATGCGCCCATCGGTCGTGTCCTCGACATCGGCGGAGATGGTGAGAATGAGCCGGTCATTGTCGTCGGCGATCTCGCGCAGATGGCCGGTGATCTCGCCGAGCGTGTCGGCGGAGCTACCGAGGTGATCCGTCATCGCGACGAATTCATGGGCGAAATGATCGCAGACCTGCCGTACCTCGCTGCTGCTGGCGGCGATGGACTTCGTCCCGGCATCGAGCGAGCCGATCGCTTCAGCGACCATGTCGAGCATGCCACCGAAGGCTTCGGTGCTGCGGCCGACCTGTTCGGCCCGCCCCATGGTCTGATGGCTGTCGGCGCTCAGTTCGCCGAAGCGCTTCTTCACGTCGGCGATCGTGTCCTCGACCTCGGCGGTGGCGCGCCCGGTGTCGGTCGCCAGCGTCTTGACCTCGGCGGCGACCACCGCGAAGCCCTTGCCGGCATCGCCGGCGCGCGCCGCCTCGATGGTCGCGTTGAGCGCGAGAAGATTGGTCTGCCGGGCGATCGCATGGATCATGGCGGTGATGTCGCCGACCCCGTCCAGCGCGTTCTGCACCTCCCGCATGCGGCCTTCGAGGGCACGCACATCGGCGATCAGCCGGTCGATCTCGGCGATCGCGCCGGACGTCGTCTCGCGCGAGGCGGCGAGATCTCCGGTGACGGTTTCCGAGACCGCGCGGGCCGCGCCGATATCGTCGCCGATCTTGGCATTGGCTTCCTGAACCGTCGTCAGATGCTCATAGAGCAGCGCGAAGGCATCGCGATCGGCGACGGCCTGGCCGGCGACGGCCTCGAGCTGGCCCGAAACATCCGCCAGGCGCAGCCCCTGCCCGCCGATCGCCGCGACCACAGGCTGCAAGACATCGGCCGTCCGCCGATGAGGCGGCATCGCCGCGGCCGCCATATCGGACCGCGGTTCCTGACCGCCGGCCTGGCCATCGCGAGACGGCGCATCGATCGAAACATGTTTGTTCAATGCGGATCCCCCCGTGACCTGGCGTGTTTCCGATCGATCTCCCGCCGTTAACCTTGTGTTGCACAGGCGTTAAACTTCGATGAACGGCACAACCGGAAATCGAGCGCCGGTTGCAGGCCGGCAGGGTGCGCGCCCCTTGCGCCTGATCCGATCTCTTGGGACGATATCCGCCGACCCGCCGGCAAGAGCGGGCGTGAGAACGCACCTTTCGATGGTCGTCGAAACAGCGGAGGAGGAGCGCGACATGGCCGACAAGGACAATCGGGACGGGGACACTGGCGGGCAGGCGGACGGCGGACGGCGCGACAAGGTCATCGCGCTTGTCGGCCCGCAGGGCGCGGGCAAGACGACGCTTCTCGAAGCCATTCTTGAGCGCGGCGGGCTCGTGGCGCGCGCCGGCACGGTGGCCGACGGCACCACGGTTGGCGATGACAGCGCCGAAGCCCGCGCCCATGGCATGAGCGTCGAGGCCAATCTCGCCGCGATCGACTTTCTCGGCGACCGCTACCATTTCATCGACTGTCCGGGCTCGATCGAGTTTCACCAGGACATGCGCGCCGCGCTGCCGGCGATCGATGCCGCTATCGTGGTCGGCGAGGCCGATCCCAAGAAGGTGCCGGCGCTACGGGTGATCCTGCATGAGTTGGAGGATCGCGGCATTCCGCGCCTTCTGTTCCTGAACAAGATCGACCGCAGCGAGAGCAGCGTCCACGAGGCCGTCGCAATGATGCAGCCGGCCAGCCGGCAGCCTCTGGTGATGCGGCAATTGCCGATCTTCGAAAACGGCATCGCCACGGGCTTCGTCGATCTCGCGCTCGAACGCGCCTTCGTCTATCGCGAGCACGCGGCGAGCGAGATCGTGCCGTTGAGCGAGGACCTGCGCGCCCGCGAGCTCGATGCGCGCTTTTCCATGCTCGAACAACTCGCCGATTTCGACGACGCGCTGATGGAACAGCTTCTGTCCGACATCGAGCCACCGCGCGATCTCGTCTTCGACGATCTGGCGCGCGATCTGTCGGAAGGGTTGATCGTGCCGCTTCTGATCGGCTCGGCGCTGAACGGCAACGGCATTCTGAGACTGCTCAAGGCGCTGCGCCACGACGTGCCGGCGGTCGACCGCGCCGCCGAGCGGATCGGCATCGGCGCGTCCCACGTGGCGGCACCGGCGGTCTATGTGATCAAGACCCAACACACGAGCCATGCCGGCAAGCTGTCGATCGGCCGCGTGATGGCCGGCTCTCTCAGCGACACCGACACGCTGGCGCATGCGGACGGCATGGTGAAGCCGAGCGCGCTGGCATGCCTCGACGGCACCGGCTGGACGAAGACGAAGCGGGCTGAAGCCGGCGCGCTGGTCGCGCTGTCCAAGCTCGACACGGTTGCAACGGGCGCGGTGCTTGGCACAGCCGGCGATCTCCTGATCGATGTCGTCCCGCCGCAGCCGGTCCTGGCGCGGGCGGTGTCGGCGGTCGAACGCAAGGACGAGGTGAAGCTCGCCGGCGCGCTCCAGAAGCTTCTCGACGAGGACCCCTCGCTCGGCTTCGCGCCCAATCCCGATACCGGCGACATGCTGCTCAAGGGCCAGGGCGAGATGCATTTGCGCGTCGCGCTCGAAAGGCTGACCGGCCGCTTCGGCGTGTCGGTCACCACGCGGCCGGCGCGCGTCGGCTACAAGGAGACGATCCGCAAGCCGGTCAGCGTGCGCGGCCGGCACAAGAAACAGTCGGGCGGACACGGGCAGTTCGGCGACGTGGTCGTCGACATCAAGCCCCTGCCGCGCGGCGCGGGCTTCCATTTCGACGAGACCATTACCGGCGGCGTCGTGCCGAAGCAGTATATCCCCGCCGTCGAGGGCGGGGTGCGCGATATCCTGGCGCAGGGCCCGCTCGGCTTTCCGGTGATCGATGTCGCGGTCACGCTGACCGACGGGTCGCATCATTCGGTGGATTCATCCGAACAGGCCTTCCGCATGGCCGGGCAATTGGCGATGCGCGAAGGCCTGCCGCAATGCGCGCCGGTTCTTCTGGAACCGGTCCTGTCGATCGAGATCGCGGTGCCGTCCGAAGCGACGCCGAAGGTCAATTCGATCGTCGCCGGCCGGCGCGGCCAGATCCTCGGCTTCGATGCGCGGTCGGGCTGGGATGGCTGGGACGTGGTCAGCGCGCAATTACCCGAGGCGGAATTGCAGGACCTGATCATCGAACTGCGTTCGATCACGCTTGGCGTCGGCAGTTTCACGACCCGCTTCGACCACTGGCAGGAGCTGACGGGCCGGGCCGCGGAACAGGCGGCATCCGCCGCCGCGTGAGCGGCGTAGACGTGACGGTTGTTTGAATGGACCCGCGCGCCATCTTGGCCTAATCCGGCGTGACGGGGCTGATTCGGAGGAGCGGATCGATGCTGATCAAACGCCGTCGCGGCTGGGAACTGCCTGAAAGCGCCGCGACACCCGAGCATATCTTTCTCAACCGTCGCAACCTGATGAAGGGCGTCGCGGCCGGCGCGCTGGCCGGCGGCGCGACGCTTGCCGCACCAAAGCCGGCAAGCGCGCTGTTCGGCCTGTTCGACGAGGAGATCTACGGGCCGCCCGAGGACGACCCGACATGGGATCTCTATCCCGTGCCGCGCAATCAGCGCTATGTGCTCAACCGGCCGGTGACGCCGTCGGAATACAACTTCACCTACAACAACTTCTTCGAATTCGGCTCGCAGAAGACGATCGCGCGGGCCGCCCAGCAATTGCCGATCCGGCCCTGGACGGTGACCTTCGACGGGCTGGTCGAGCAGGAGCGCACCGTCGCCATCGATGATCTCATCCGCATGATGCCGCTCGAGGAACGGCTTTACCGGCTGCGTTGCGTCGAGGCCTGGGCGATGGCGATCCCCTGGAGCGGCTTTTCCATGCGCGCGCTGGTCGATTTCGCCCGGCCGCTGTCGTCGGCGCGCTATGTCCGGATGGAGACCTTCTTCAATCCGGAGATCTCGAGCGCCCAGCGCACCAATTTCTCCGACACCTGGCCCTATGTCGAAGGGCTGACCATGGCGGAAGCCCGCAACGAACTGGCCTTCATGGTAACGGGCGCCTATGGCGCGCCGCTGCCGAAACAGATGGGCTCGCCGCTGCGCCTCGCGGTGCCTTGGAAATACGGCTTCAAGTCGATCAAGTCGATCGTCCGGATCAGCTTCACCGACCAGCGCCCGGTCTCCTTCTGGGAGGCGACGCAAGGTTCGGAATACGGTTTCTGGGCGAATGTGAACCCGGACGTGCCGCATCCGCGCTGGAGCCAGGCCACCGAACGCCTGCTCGGCGCGCCGGAGGGCGAGCGCGTGCCGACCCAGATCTATAACGGCTATGGCGAATTCGTCGCCGACATGTATCGCGGCCTCGACGGCGAACGCCTCTATATGTGACGCGACGCCGCCAAAGAAAAAAGGGCCAGGCATTGCTGCCTGGCCCGAAGTTTCAAGTGCCCGAAAGGACACTCACCTTCCAGAGGGGAACAGCTGACCGCAGAGCGGCGACACAGGGAGGAAGAGTGACGCCGCGTTTGCAAAACACCTGTCCGATATGTGCCCATCGGATCGGCATGTTGCAATGCAACAAGGCACATGCCCGCTATGCAGGCATCGCATGTCCATTTCATGCCTCGAATTGTGGCAAATGAAGACGTTTTCGCCACAATTCAGGCCCGTCGGCGTCCGTCAGGCGGCGGGCTGTTTGGTGGTCCGCAGATAGGGTTTGACGGTCTTGAACTCGCCGAAGCGGGTCTTGGCGTCCTCGTCCGACACGGCCGCCGTGATGATCACGTCCTCGCCCGGCGTCCACTGGGCCGGCGTCGCCACCTGGTGCTTGGCGGTCAGCTGCATCGAATCGATCACCCGCAGGATCTCGTCGAAATTGCGCCCCGTCGTCATCGGATAGGTCAGCGACAGCTTGACCTTCTTGTCCGGCCCGATGACGAAGACCGAACGGACGGTCGCATTGTCGGCCGGCGTGCGACCTTCCGACGTGTCGCCGGCCTCGGCCGGCAGCATGTCGTAGAGCTTGGCGATCTTGAGCTCGGGGTCGCCGATCAGCGGATAGTCGACCTTGTGGCCGGTCACGTCGGTGATGTCCTGCTTCCACTTCAGATGGTTCTCGACCGGATCGACCGAGATGCCGATGATCTTGGTGTCACGCTTGGCGAACTCGTCGGCGAGCCCGGCCATGTAGCCGAGTTCGGTGGTGCAGACCGGCGTGAAATCCTTGGGATGGGAGAACAGGATCGCCCAGCCGTCACCGATCCAGTCATGGAAATTGATGGTGCCAGCCGTGGTCTCGGCGGTGAAGTCGGGGGCGGTGTCATTGATGCGCAGAGCCATTACACAATCTCCTTCTGTATATAAAGAGCTGACGCTTTCTCCTTGGCCCCAATTAGGGTGCGGCGGACCATAGGGCGTCGACACGGCCGAACCAAGGCAGTTCGTAACACTTTGCAAGCATATGTGTTATGCGGCCGCGCTGCGCGGCGGCGACCGCTACCCGATCTCAGCGCGGGGCGTAGGCGTCCAGTTGCAGCGACAGCTCTGCGACGTGAAGCGCCGAGACCGGGGTGTCGCGTCCGTGGTCGATCACGGTGCGGGAGCCTGTCGGTGTCGGATCGCGATGGACCCGGACCGACAGGCGCTCGATATCGCGCGTCGTGAACGCCCGGCGGGGCAGGCCCTCGGCGGCCTGGGTGACGTGAACGGTCATGGACAGAGCGTAACACAGGCTGGGCAGGCCGTCAGCGGACGCTCAATCGAAGATCTTGTCGCCTTGGCTGTCGATCAACTGGCGCGCCTTGCGGAGCGCGGCTTCCGCGATGTCGCCCTTGGTTGGCATGACATCGGCACGGATGAGCTTGTAGTGCCGGAGCTCGCCGTCGATTTCCTTCTCGATCGTTGCCGCGAGACGGAACTGATTGCCCTCGGGGATCGGCGTCACGTGGATCCTGTAGCCCTCATAGACTTCCTCGGGGTGGGGCGAGGGAGATCCATCGCCGCGCCCACCACCAAACAGGTTCTTGAAGAAGGACATGGTCGATCGCCGAACGCGATGCCGGACTAGTTATCCAGGAAGCTTCTGAGCTTCCGCGAGCGGCTCGGATGCTTGAGCTTTCTGAGCGCCTTGGCCTCGATCTGGCGAATGCGCTCGCGGGTCACCGAGAACTGCTGGCCGACCTCTTCGAGGGTATGGTCGGTGTTCATGCCGATGCCGAAGCGCATGCGCAGGACGCGCTCCTCGCGCGGGGTCAGCGAGGCCAGGACGCGGGTCGTCGTCTCGCGCAGATTGCCCTGGATTGCGGCGTCGATCGGCAGGACGGCGTTCTTGTCCTCGATGAAATCGCCGAGATGGCTGTCTTCCTCGTCGCCGATCGGCGTTTCCAGGCTGATCGGCTCCTTGGCGATCTTCAGCACCTTGCGCACTTTTTCGAGCGGCATGCCGAGCTTTTCGGCCAGCTCCTCCGGCGTCGGCTCGCGGCCGATCTCGTGCAGCATCTGGCGCGAGGTGCGAACGATCTTGTTGATCGTCTCGATCATATGTACCGGGATACGGATCGTGCGCGCCTGATCGGCGATCGAGCGGGTGATCGCCTGGCGGATCCACCAGGTGGCATAGGTCGAGAACTTGTAGCCACGGCGATATTCGAACTTATCGACCGCCTTCATCAGGCCGATATTGCCTTCCTGGATCAGGTCGAGGAATTGCAGGCCGCGGTTGGTGTATTTCTTGGCGATCGAGATGACGAGGCGGAGATTGGCCTCGACCATCTCCTTCTTGGCCTGGCGCGCTTCCCGCTCGCCCTTCTGAACCATGGCGACGATCTTGCGGAATTCGGGAATCTCGAGCCCGGTATCGCCGGCCAGGCTCTGGATCTCGCCGCGAATCTCGTGGATCGTCTCCTTTTCCTTGGCGACGAAATCCTTCCAGCCCCGCGCGCCGAGATTGGCGATGCGGCGCACCCAGTTCGGGTCGAGCTCGTGGCCCATATATTCGTCGAGGAAGTTCTGGCGCTCGACGCCATAGGTGTCGGCGAGCCGCATCAGGCGGCCCTCATAGCCCATCAGCCGCTTGTTGATCGAATAGAGCTGGCTGACCAGCGCCTCGATGCGGTGCTGGTTGAGCGACAGCGATTTGACATTGGCGACGATGTCTTCCTTGAGCTTCTTGTAGCGCTTTTCCTGGCTCGGGCTGAGGCTGCGCTCGCCGGCCAGCTTGTTGTCGACAAGCTGTTCCTGAAGCTTGCGCAGCTTCTTATAGGCATCGGCGATCTCGTCGAAGGTTTCGAGCACCTTCGGCTTGAGCTCGGCCTCCATGGCCGCCAGCGACATGCCGCCTTCGTCGTCGAAATCGTCGTCGCTGTCCTCGCCGGCCTCGTCCTCGCTATCGGTCTCGTCCTCGGCCTCGTCATCCTCGGCGGCCTCGCCGGCGGCCGGCTGCTGCGCCTCGGGGCCGGCATAGGTCGCTTCGAGATCGATGATGTCGCGCAGCAGCGTGCGCCCCTCGTTCAGCTCGTCGCGCCAGATGATGATGGCCTGGAAGGTCAGCGGGCTTTCGCAGAGACCGGCGATCATCGCCTCGCGGCCGGCCTCGATGCGCTTGGCGATGGCGATCTCGCCCTCGCGCGACAGGAGCTCGACGGTGCCCATCTCGCGCAGATACATGCGCACGGGGTCGTCGGTGCGGTCGGCCGGCTCGCTCTTGGTCTTTTCCTGGGCGGTGACGGCGCGGTTGCTGGTCTCGACCAGGTCGCCGCCTTCCTCGCCCTCGCGGCCTTCTTCCTTTTCCTCGGCTTCCTCGGCCTCGATCACATTGATGCCCATTTCATTGAGCATGGAGAGGATGTCCTCGATCTGCTCGGAGGAGACTTCCTCGGACGGCAGGACGTCGTTGAGTTCGTCATAGGTGACGAAGCCGCGCTTCTTGGCGGCCTTGATCATGCGCTTGACGGCGACATCGGACAGGTCGAGCAGGGGGCCGTCGGCTCCTTCCGCGGTCTGAGGGGCGCTGTCCTCGGTCTGCTTCGTCATCGCCATACGCTGTCTCCTGACACTACCGTTCAATCGGCCCGCCCCGTTCTGGAGCGTTCACCGCATCGTCTTCGGTACCGGTTTTCCATTAATCCGCGCTTAACCTAACCCGCGATTAACCCCATCGGCGCGATCCGCACCGCCAGCCCGCGCCCTCGGCGCGGCACATCGAAAGCCCGTTCGTCGAAGCGCACGCACAAGGCACATCACGCCTCGCCGCCATAAGGGGCCCATGTCGCGACATGTGCCGCGAAAAAAGTCCTGCTTCGAAACACATGCAAGAAACACATGTTAAAATACGCGCGATACGCGCCCGGACGAGGATCCGAAACCCTCGACCAGCGCTTCCGTGCCTTCGGCGCGCGCCAACTCGTTCTTTATCTCGCACAGGCGCTGATAATGCGCTTCCGTGGTCTCGCGAGCGAGCAGGCCCTCCACCTCGGCAAGCTCTGTATGTAACGTGCTGATTTTCCGGTGCAAGGCCAGAGTGTGATTGAATCCGGTTTCGGCATCCCCCGGCGCGGCCTCGGGCGCGGCGAACCACTCGATCGCCGGAATGCCGAGCCGGTCGATCGCGGCCAGCGTCTCGCCATGCCCGCGCCGGACGAGACGGGCGCGCAGGCCCGCCGCGTCGAGTTCGTCGGCATCGGCGCTTTCGGCGGCCGCCTGATCGAGAAGGCGCATCAGGTCCGGCGCCAGGGGAACGCCGGCGAGCGCCTCGCCGATCGTGTCGAGCAGATGCGGGTGATTGAGCAGCGTCAGCACCAGGATGCAGTCACGCCGGGGCAGCGACACAGTGCGCCCCGACACGAGCGCGCTGTGCCTCAGGCTCTCGGTCGCCGGCAGGTCCGGCATGGTTTGGGCCGTTCCATAGGCCCGGCCTCCGCCGCGCCCGCCGCGCGCCGACGGTCGGCGCCGCGCCGTCCCGGGCGCCCCGCCCCGGCCGAACAAGGCGCGCAGGCGCTCCTGCATCTCAGTCTCGTAATGGCGCCGGACATCGACGTCGCCGATGGCGCGGGCGCGCGCCTTGACGCGCGTCTCGAAGGCGGCGCGGCGTTCGGGCGTGTCGACCGGTTCGGCCTCGAGTTCTGTGCGCCACACCATGTCGGCGAGCGGTAGCGGCGTCTCGATGGCGGCTTCCAGCGCCGCGCGGCCGCCGGCCGAGACCAGGTCGTCAGGGTCCTGGCCGGCGGGCAGGAGCGCGAAACGCAGGCTCTTGCCGGGCAGGAGACGCGGCAGGGCCAGTTCCATCGCCCGGCGCGCGGCCCGCAGGCCCGCCGCATCGCCGTCGAAACACAGGACCGGCTCGTCGGCCATGCGCCACAAAAGATCGAGCTGGGCCTCGGTCAGCGCGGTGCCGAGCGGCGCCACCGCCGCGTCGATGCCGGCGCGCGCGAAGGCGATCACATCCATATAGCCCTCGGCGACGACGACGCGGCCGGTCTTGTGGGCGGCCGCGCGGGCGGGCTGGATGTTGAACAGGGTATGGCCCTTGTGAAACAGCGGCGTTTCCGGCGAGTTCATGTATTTCGGCTTGGCGTCGGGGCTCAGCCCACGCCCACCGAAGGCGATGATACGGCCCCGCGCATCGGCGATCGGAAACATCACCCGGTCGCGGAACCGGTCATAGGGCACGGGAATGTCCTCGCCGCCGATGACGAGGCCCGCTTCGAGCATCTGATCGGGCGTGACGCCGAGGCCGGCGAGATGGGTCTTCAGCGCCGACCGCGACGACGGCGCGAAACCGAGCCGGAAGCGCTCGACGATCGCCCGGTCGAGCCCGCGCCCGACAAGATAATCTCGCGCCCGCGCGCCCTGATCGGCGAACAATTCGCGCTGGAAGAAGGCGGCCGCCTCTTCCATGATCTCGGCGAGCCCGGCGCGCCGGCGCTCGCGCGCCTCGGCCTGCCGGTCGGGCTTTGGCAGCGACACGCCCGCGTCATTGGCGAGCCGTTCGACGGCCTCGGGAAAGGACAGACCCTCGGTCTCCATCAGGAAGGTGAAGATGTCGCCATGCTTGCCCGACGAGAAGCAGTGATAGAACTGCTTCTCGTCATTGACGAAGAAGGACGGCGTCTTTTCCTTGTTGAACGGGCTCAAGCCAGCATATTCGCGCCCCTGCTTGCGCAGGGTCACCTTGCGGGCAACGACCTGGCTGACCGGAATCCGGTTGCGGATCTCGTCGAGGAGGCTTGGGGGATAGCGCATGTCTTGGACAACCCAAATCCCGCCGAGTTTAATCGCATCGCACACCGGATGCGAGCACCGTCAACGTCACTCCACGGGAATCTGAGGCAATCGGACCGCCCGGCCATCCGGGCCGCGGGCCCAGCCTGTCAGCTGAGCATCTGCTTGACGACCGACGAGGCCTTCTGGAAGTCCATCTGGCCCGGATAGCGCGTCTTGATGGCGCTCATCGTGCGGCCCATGTCGCGGATGCAGGTCGCGCCCAGTTCATCGACGACGCCCTTGCAGACCGACTGGATCTCGTCGGCCGCCATCTGGCGCGGCAGGAATTCGCGGATGATGGTGATTTCCGTCTCTTCCTGCTCGGCGAGTTCCGCGCGGCCGCCCTCGGCGAACAGCTTCGCTGATTCCTCGCGCTGCTTGATCATCTTCTGCAGGATGGCTTGGATCTCGGCATCCGACATGCCGGCCTCGTCGCCCTTGCCGCGGGCCGCGATGTCGCGGTCCTTGATGGCGCAGACAATGAGACGCAGCGTGCGCACCCGGCGCTCCTGCTTGGCCTTGGTCGCAGCGACCAGCGCCTTGTCGATTTCGCCTCTCAGCATGGAAACTCCCAACCTCGTCCGGCAAGCCGGACCTTATCCGATTGCAACCCGGCGCAACAACACGCCACGGGCAACAATCGGTAACAATTACTGACCATAAGGACTTACGTGGCGCGACGACGCGCGGTTTCACACCGTCGCGTGTGACACAATCGCGTGTAACGCCGCGGAAAGGGCCCCGGGGCCGCCGGTCCGGCCGTTCCGCCCGCACCTCTTGCGCTGGGGCGCGAACCCGCACTACTAGATGGCGCATGACAGCTCACACACAAGCCCCCGCCGCCGCGTCCGGCGACACCCATGCGCCCGACGACGGCGCGACCGCCCTTCTGGTTCTCGACGACGGCACCGTCCTGCGCGGGCGCGGTCTCGGCGCCACGGGCGACGCGCCCGGCGAGGTCTGCTTCAACACCGCCATGACCGGCTATCAGGAGATCCTCACCGATCCCTCCTATGCCGGCCAGATCATCACCTTCACCTTTCCCCACATCGGCAATGTCGGGGCCAATGACGAGGACATCGAGACGGCCAATCTCGCGGGCGCGTCCGGCGTGCGCGGCTGCGTCCTGCGCGCCGACATCACCGAACCGTCGAACTGGCGCGCGCTCGGCCATCTCGACGCCTGGCTGAAGCGCCGCAACATCATCGGCATGGCCGGCATCGACACCCGCGCGCTGACCGCCCGGATCCGCGAACGCGGCATGCCCAATGCCGTCATCGCGCATGCTCCCGACGGCCGCTTCGACGAAGCCGACCTGCTGGCCCGCGCCCGCGCCTGGCCGGGCCTCGAAGGCATGGATCTTGTGCCCGACGTCACCACCGGCCAGCGCTATGACTGGGACGAGACGTCCTGGGTGCTCGGCGAGGGCTATGGCCGGCGCACCACCGACCGGTTCCACATCGTCGCCATCGATTACGGCATCAAGCGCAATATCCTGCGGCAATTGGCGAGCCGCGGCTGCAAGGTCACGGTGGTGCCGGCGACGGCGAGCGCCGAGGACATCCTGGCGCTCAAGCCCGACGGCGTGTTCCTGTCGAACGGCCCCGGCGATCCCGCCGCCACCGGCGTCTATGCGGTACCGGTGATCCGCGCGCTGATCGAGACGGATCTGCCGATGTTCGGCATCTGCCTCGGCCACCAGATCCTCGGCCTGGCGCTCGGCGGCGCGACCCGCAAGATGCATCAGGGCCATCACGGCGCCAATCACCCGGTGCGCGACAACACCACCGGCAAGGTCGAGATCACCTCGATGAATCACGGCTTCGCAGTCGACCGCGACAGCCTGCCCGGCAATGTCGCGGAAACCCATGTCTCGCTATTCGACGGATCGAATTGCGGGCTCAGGCTGACCGACCGACCGGTCTTCTCGGTCCAGTATCATCCCGAGGCCTCGCCCGGCCCCGAGGACAGCCATTATCTGTTCGACCGCTTCGTCGACCTGATCGCGGCCCGCAAGGCCGCGTAGCAGGGCGTCATAACAGCGTCATGTCCGGCGGTGTCATGTCGGGCGTCGCAGCATCGGCGGGCGCACCGCCCGTCACAGGCCAGGATTCAGGGGGATCGCATGGCGCACTATCAGGCAACCGTGATGCATGCCACGACCGGCGGCGAAGGGATCTATGCCTTCGAGGGGCCGGACGACCTGTTGTCCAAGACGCCGGTCAGGGTCGTGCGCCATTTCATGGAGCAGATCGACGCCAAGTTCCTGCCGCAGGACCATGTCGACTATGAACTGAACGCGGCGATGAAGAATTCGGACCGCGGCGTCATCACGGCGATGGGCTCGATGCAGCTGCGCGAGGGCCCGCCATTGCCCTTCCTGCTGATGATCGCCAAGGCGGCCTAGGCTTTATCTGTCATAGGGCGGATCTGTCATAGGGCGGAATCAAAAAACGGGCGCGATCCAGGATCGCGCCCGTTTGCGTATGTCACCTCGATCGGCCGGCGCGATGGCGCGCCGCCGGGTCAGTGAAACAGCCGTTCGATGCGACGCATCGCGTTCTCGAATCCGCAGACGAATTCGGCGGAACGATGCACATCCACCTTGCCCTGGCCCATGACGGACCGGGTAACCAGCAGTTCGACCAACATAAGCACCTCCTCTTCTTGACCGGCCATCCGCCGGCAGGAGAGAGCACTCAGTGCGCTTTCGTCTACTTACATGGACGATAACGGTGATTCTGTCAAGAAATAAACGCACGGAGTGCGCCTAAACTTTACGTAACGATTGCGCTAGGCTATGAGGGCGGCGTTCGAAACGCGAAGCGCGCCGCCGCATGGCGAAACGCTTTTCCCGAGGCCGAGCAAGGTGTTGGTGTCAACCCTCGCGCATTGACCTGCTGTTGCGACATGAAGCGAACGCAAGCCACCGATCGCATGACGCCCGAACAGTTCCGCGCCTGGCGGAAGGGCCTCGGGCTGAAGCAGAAGGAAGCCGCCGACAGGCTCGGCCTGAAGAAGCGGATGATCCAGTATTACGAGACCGGCACGCGCGACGGCAAAAGCGTGAAGATTCCCAAGACCGTGCGGCTGGCCTGCTATGCCCTGTCGCAGGATGTCGAGGATTTCGACGGCGAGCGCGCGACCATGCTACCCCCGGCCGACGCCGAGGGCGGCGACAAAGAGGCCGAGACCGAGCGGGCGGACGCCTCCGACGGCGATTGAGCGGGCCGGTTTCCCCCCGGCCCGAGCCTGGTCGAGACCCCGGCCTGACCAGCAGTTGATACCCGGTTGTTCAGCGCCGGTCCGCGAGGCCTGCGCCAACCACCCAAGGCGCTGGCCTTGCCGCGCGCTTTGGTGTAGCAACCACCGACTTTGCCCGAAAAACCGCTTCCAGCCGTTTCGGCAGCCCAGACACAGCCATGCCCAAAAGAACAGATATCGACGCCATCCTGATCATCGGCGCCGGGCCGATCGTGATCGGCCAGGCCTGCGAATTCGACTATTCCGGAACCCAGGCCTGCAAGGCGCTGCGCGCCGAAGGTTATCGCATCGTCCTGGTCAATTCGAACCCGGCGACGATCATGACCGATCCCGATCTCGCCGACCGTACCTATATCGAGCCGATCACGCCCGACATCGTGGCGCGCATCCTCGAAAAGGAACGCGCCGAACACCCCAATGAGCGCATGGCGCTGCTGCCCACCATGGGCGGCCAGACCGGGCTGAACACGGCCCTTTCCTTGCGCAAGATGGGCGTCCTCGACCGGCTGGACATCGAGATGATCGGCGCCAAGGCCGATGCCATCGACAAGGCCGAGGATCGCGAACTGTTCCGCGAGGCGATGGGCCGGATCGGCCTCGACACGCCGCGTTCGCACATGGCCAAGACGCTAGCCCAGGCGCTCGACGCGCTCGACGATATCGGCCTGCCGGCGATCATCCGGCCCTCGTTCACGCTCGGCGGCACGGGCGGCGGCATCGCCTATAACCGCAACGAGTTCATCGAGATCATCGAACGCGGCATCGACGCCTCGCCGACCAATGAGGTGTTGATCGAGGAATCGGTGCTCGGCTGGAAGGAGTTCGAGATGGAGGTGGTCCGCGACCGGGCGGACAACTGCATCATCGTCTGCTCGATCGAGAACGTCGATCCGATGGGCGTGCATACCGGCGATTCGATCACCGTCGCCCCGGCGCTGACGCTGACCGACAAGGAATACCAGATCATGCGCAACGCCTCGATCGCGGTGTTGCGCGAGATCGGCGTCGAAACCGGCGGGTCGAACGTCCAGTTCGCGATCAATCCCGAAGACGGACGCATGGTGGTGATCGAGATGAACCCCCGCGTCTCGCGCTCCTCGGCGCTGGCCTCCAAGGCGACCGGCTTTCCGATCGCCAAGGTCGCGGCCAAGCTCGCGGTCGGCTACACGCTCGACGAACTCGACAACGACATCACCGGCGGCGCCACGCCGGCGAGCTTCGAGCCGACCATCGACTATGTGGTCACCAAGATCCCGCGCTTCGCCTTCGAGAAGTTCTCCGGCGCCGAGACGACGCTGACAACGTCGATGAAATCGGTCGGCGAGGTCATGGCCATCGGCCGCACCTTCCAGGAATCGCTGCAAAAGGCCCTGCGCGGCCTCGAAACCGGGCTGACCGGGCTGAACGACATCGAGATCCCCGGTATCGGCAAGGGCGACGACAAGAACGCGGTCCGCGCCGCCCTCGGCACCCCGACGCCGGACCGGCTGCTCTATGTCGCGCAGGCGCTCCGGCTCGGCGTCGGCCACGACCAGATCCACCGCTCCTGCCGCATCGATCCCTGGTTCATCGATCAGATCCAGGGCATCATCGATGCCGAGAAGGAGGTGCGCGACGACGGCCTGCCGCACACCGCGCGGGGCCTGCGGCAGCTCAAATCGATGGGCTTTTCCGATGCCCGGCTCGGCGAACTGGCCGGGCTCGAGGAAGCCGATGTCAAGGCGCTGCGCGACCGGCTCGACGTCCATCCGGTCTATAAGCGGATCGACACCTGCGCCGCCGAATTCGCCTCACCCACGCCTTACATGTATTCGACCTATGAGGCGCCCTTCGCCGGCCTGCCGGTGAACGAGGCCGAGCCGAGCGGACGCAAGAAGGCGATCATTCTCGGCGGCGGCCCGAACCGGATCGGCCAGGGCATCGAATTCGACTATTGCTGCTGCCATGCCGCCTTCGCGCTGGCCGAGATCGACGTCGAATCGATCATGGTCAACTGCAATCCGGAAACCGTCTCGACCGACTACGACACCTCCGACCGGCTCTACTTCGAACCGCTGACGGCCGAGGACGTACTCGAGATCATCCATACCGAGCGGGCGGCCGGGACGCTGCTCGGCGTCATCGTCCAGTTCGGCGGCCAGACCCCGCTGAAGCTCGCCGACGCGCTGCAGGCGGCCGATGTGCCGATCCTCGGCACCGCGCCCGACGCCATCGATCTGGCCGAGGACCGCGACCGCTTCCAGAAGCTTCTCCACAAGCTGAACCTGCGCCAGCCGAAGAACGGCATCGCCTACTCGGTCGAGCAGTCGCGGCTGGTGGCGGCCGAGCTCGGCCTGCCGCTCGTGGTGCGCCCGTCCTATGTGCTCGGCGGCCGGGCCATGCAGATCATCCGCGACGAGGACGCGCTGTCGACCTATCTGCTCGGCATCCTGCCCGGCCTGGTGCCGCCCGACGTCGCGACCCGCTATCCCAACGACAAGACCGGCCAGATCAACACGCTGCTCGGCAAGAACCCGCTCCTGTTCGACCGCTATCTGTCGGATGCGACCGAGGTCGATGTCGACGCGCTCGCCGATGGCGCGGACGTCTTCATCTGCGGCATCATGGAACATATCGAGGAAGCCGGCATCCATTCCGGCGATTCGGCCTGTTCGCTGCCGCCGCATTCGCTCGATCCCGCCATTCTCGCCGAGATCGAACGCCAGACCCGGGAACTGGCGCTGGCGCTCAACGTTGTCGGCCTGATGAATGTGCAATATGCCATCCGCGACGACGACGTCTTCGTGCTCGAGGTCAATCCGCGCGCCAGCCGCACCGTGCCCTTCGTCGCCAAGACCATCGGCCAGCCGATCGCCAAGATCGCGGCCAAGCTGATGGCCGGCCACAAGCTCGCCGGCTTCGGCCTACGGAAGGCGGCCTTCGACCATATCGCGGTCAAGGAAGCGGTCTTCCCGTTCGCCCGCTTCCCCGGCGTCGACACCGTGCTTGGCCCCGAAATGCGGTCGACCGGCGAGGTCATGGGGCTCGACCGCGACTATGCCACCGCCTTCGCCAAGAGCCAGCTCGGCGGCGGCACCATGCTGCCGACCTCCGGCACCGCCTTCGTGTCGGTGCGCGATGCCGACAAGGACCGCGTCCTGCCGGCGATCCGCACGCTGATCGAGATCGGCTTCTCGATCGTCGCGACGGGCGGCACGCAGCGCTTCCTCGACGCCCATGACGTGCCGTCGACGAAGATCAACAAGGTGCTCGAAGGCCGGCCGCATATCGTCGATGCGATCCAGAACGGCTCGGTGGCGCTGGTCATCAACACGACCGAGGGCGCCCAGGCGCTGGCCGACAGCCTGTCGCTGCGCCGCGCGGCGCTGATCCAGAAAGTGCCCTATTACACGACGATTTCGGGCGCGCTCGCCGCGGTTCAGGGCATCGAGGCGCTGGCGCGCGGCCCCCTCGCCGTCGAGCCGCTGCAACACTATATCGCTTCGGTCACCGCCGACGCCGCCTGAATCCAGGGCTACGTCGACGGACCGGGCACGGCGGCAACGCCCACGCGCCCAACCGCCTGCATTTCCCGAGCGCTTTGGAAAGACATCGCCATGGACAGGATACCGATGACATTGGAGGGCCACGCCGCCCTCGAAGAGGAACTGAAGCGGCGCAAGAGCGTCGAGCGGCCGAGCATCATCGCGGCCATCGCCGAAGCGCGCGCCCATGGCGATCTGTCGGAAAACGCCGAATACCATGCCGCCAAGGAGGCCCAGGGGCTGAACGAGGCGCGCATCAACGAGCTCGAGGACAAGCTGAGCCGCGCCGAGCCGATCGATGTCACCCGGCTGTCGGGCGACACCGTCAAATTCGGCGCCACCGTCACCATCATCGACGAGGACACCGAGGAAGAGAAGGTCTACAAGATCGTCGGCGACGTCGAGGCGGATGTGAAATCGGGCAAGGTGTCGATCTCCTCGCCGGTGGCCCGCGCGATGATCGGCAAGAGCGCCGGCGACACGATCGAGGTCGCCGCGCCCGGCGGCGCGAGATCCTACGAAATCGCAGAGGTGAGGTTCGTCTGACGCGGTTCCCGCGCGCCTCCGCGCAGCCTAGGCTGCGCGGGATTTCGTTCAACTTCGCCATGCCCGCCCGTCGCGCGGCGGGCATTCGCGCATTAAGGATCCAGGCGTCGAGATGACCGCCACGACGATGACGCCAGCCGAGGAAGACGGCGGGTTCCGGGCCGGCGCGCGCCACGGGATCCGCGCCTGCATGCCGGGCTATCTGCCGTCGCATCTGTTCGGCCTCGCGGTCGGCGCGCTGGCCTTTTCCGAAGGGCTCAGCTGGCTCGAAAACGCGCTGATGAGCATGTTCGTCGCCGCCGGCGCCTCGCAGGTCGTCGGGCTCGCGATCTGGAGCGAGCCGATGCCCTATGTCGCGCTGGTGCTCAGCACCGTCGTCGTCAACATGCGCTTCATGCTGATGACGGCGACGGCGAGCTACTGGATGCGCGGCGGGTCGGTGCCGTCGGTCGCCGGTTCCGCGCTCCTGACCTTCGACATCAACTGGGCCATCGCCGCGCGCAGCGCCGACCGGCCGGGCGCCTTCCGCTGGGGCATGCTGATCGGCGGCGGCACCATCATCTATCTGATGTGGATCTCGGGCGCGATGCTCGGCCATGTCCTTGGTGGCTTCGTCGCCGATCCGAAACTTCTCGGCGTCGACGTCGCGGTCGCCGCCTTCTTCAGCGCCATTCTGGTGATGGACTGGAAACCGGGCCGGCGGACGGTGTCGTGGACCGCGGCGGCGGCGATCGCGGTCGGCGTCTGGTGGGTCTTCGGCGGCTATTGGCACATCATGGCCGGCGCCGTCCTCGGCGCGCTGGTCGGCGCCGTCACCGACCGGGCGTCGGAGAAGCTGCCATGACGCTCGACCCGGCCGCCGCGCTGGCCATCTTCCTGATGGCCTCGGTCACGATCGGCCTCAAGCTGATCGGTGTCTTCGTCATGCGCGCCGTGCCGCTGACGCCGTTCCTCGAACGGTTCTTCGATCACCTGCCCGGCACGCTCCTGATCAGCCTCGTCGTGCCGATGGCACTGTCGGGCGGCACCGCCGGCATTCTCGGCACGGTGCTGACGGTGATCATCGTCGCCTGGCGGCGGGCGGTGCTGCTCGGCGTCGGCGCCGCGATGGCGCTCGCCGTGGCGCTGCGGCTGATGGGGTTCTAGAACAGGCGCTGGGGAAGGCGCGGATTACGCCTCGATCGGCACGATCGGCGCGTTCTTGGTCTCGCGAATCGTCAGCATGGTCTTCACGCCGTCCACATTCGGGGCCGCGGTCAGCGTCTCGATGATGAAGGTCTGGAACGTGCCGAGGTCGGGCGTCACGCATTTCAGCACGAAATCGACATCGCCGGAGACCATATGCGCCTCGCGCACGATGGCCCAGCTCTTCACCATGGCGTCGAAGGCGAGAAGATCGCTCTCGGCCTGTCGCTCCAAGCTGACCAGGGCGAAGGCCACCACGTCGTGGCCCAGGCTGTGGGCGTTCACCAGCGCCCGATAGCCCTCGATGATGCCGGCTTCCTCGAGCGCGCGCACCCGGCGCAGGCAGGGAGGAGCGGAAATTCCGACCCGGCGCGCCAGTTCGACATTGGTCATGCGCCCATCATTCTGGAGTTCCTTGAGAATCTTCCAGTCGATGGAATCGAGTTGCTGCTTCATACGGCCTCCTGATCGGCAATCCGATATCACATTCCCCCTCGAGCCGGGATAAATATTGCGCCTTTGCGCAACTATCGTGCAGTCTGTGCACCTCAAACGCGGCAAGCCTGTCGTTTGCCTGTTCAAAAGGCGGCACATCTTGAAACCTGCCCCGGCGCTGCCGATAGTTTGATCAGGTGGCAACCGGTGCCGCCTGGCATTGTTCCGGAGTGACGTCATGACAAGCGGTGACAATCATCACGCCCCCGTCGCGATCATCGGCTCGGGGCCGGCAGGCTATACGGCCGCGATCTACGCCGCCCGCGCGATGATGGAGCCGATGCTGATCTCCGGGATCCAGCCCGGCGGCCAGCTCACCATCACCACCGATGTGGAGAACTATCCCGGCTTCGCCGACGTCATCCAGGGCCCCTGGCTGATGGAGCAGATGAAGGCCCAGGCCGAACATGTCGGAACGCGCATGGTGTCCGACCACATCGTCGACGTCGATCTCGACCGCCGACCTTTCGTGCTGACCGGCGATTCGGGCGCGATCTATACCTGCGACAGCCTGGTCATCGCCACCGGCGCCCAGGCGAAATGGCTCGGCCTGCCGTCCGAACAGGCTTTCCAGGGCTTCGGTGTCTCGGCCTGCGCGACTTGCGACGGCTTCTTCTATCGCGGCAAGGAGGTCGTCGTGGTGGGCGGCGGCAACACCGCCGTCGAGGAAGCGCTGTTTCTGACCAATTTCGCCTCGAAGGTGACGTTGGTGCATCGCCGCGACAGCCTGCGGGCGGAAAAGATCCTGCAGAACCGGTTGTTCAACCACGAAAAGGTCGAGGTGATCTGGGACACGGTGCTCGACGAAGTGCTCGGCGACAGCGATCCCAAGGGGGTGACGGGGGTCCGACTGCGCAATATCAAGACCGGCGACACGCAGGAGCGCGCGGTGCATGGCGTCTTCATCGCCATCGGGCACGCTCCGGCAACCGAGCTTTTTGCCGGCAAATTGAACATGAAGCCGGGCGGCTATATCGTCACGGAACCGGATTCGACGGCGACCTCGGTTCCAGGCGTCTTCGCCGCGGGTGACGTCACCGACGATATCTATCGCCAGGCGGTGACGGCTGCGGGCATGGGCTGCATGGCGGCGCTTGAAGCCGAGCGTTTTCTGGCATCGCGGGAGGTTCGGGCGGCCGCGGAGTAAGCGGCATGGCGCCGAGAGCATGGGGCCATGCGCGGAACATGGCCATCTGGAGGGGGTTATGGACTGGGACAAGCTGCGCATTTTCCATGCCGCGGCGGATGCGGGGAGCTTCACCCATGCCGGCGACGCGCTCGGTCTGAGCCAGTCGGCGGTCAGCCGGCAGGTGTCGGCGCTCGAAGACGAACTGCGCGTGCCGCTGTTCCACCGCCATGCGCGCGGGCTGATCCTGACCGAACAGGGCGAACTGCTCTATCGCACCTCACATGAGATGTGGATGCAGCTCGAAGGCGTGCGCGCGCGGCTGACCGATTCCAAGGACAAGCCGTCAGGCCCCTTGCGCGTGACCACCACGGTCGGGCTCGGCTCGGCCTGGCTGACGCCCAGGCTCAAGGAGTTCGTCGAGCTCTATCCCGACATCCAGCTCGAACTCAATCTCCTGGACGAGGAACTCGACCTGTCGATGCGCGAGGCGGATGTAGCCGTGCGCCTGCGCCAGCCGGTGCAGCCCGACCTGATCCAGCGCAAGCTGTTCACCGTGCATTTCCACGTCTATGCGTCGAGCGACTATCTCAAGCGGCACGGCACGCCGACCCTCGTCGAGGATCTCGACCGCCACCGGATCCTCACCTATGGCGAGCCGGCGCCGGCCTATATGCGCGACATCAACTGGCTGCAGACCGTCGGCCGCGACGGCGCCAACCGCCGCGCGACGGCGCTTCAGGTCAACAATGTCCACGGCCTCGCCGGCGCGGTGCAGGCCGGCATCGGCATCGCTATCCTGCCCGACTATATCATCGAGCGGACATCGAACCTGGTGCCGGTCCTGCCGGACGCCGAATTGCCGGAATTCTCGACCTATTTCGTCTATCCGGAGGAATTGCGCAATTCGGCGCGCGTGAACGTGTTCCGCGACTTCCTGGTCGGCAAGGCGAAGAACTGGAACTTCTAACGCGATGGTTCGAGCCGGAACAGGCGCATCCGGGAATTGACGGCTCGTGGCGCGAGGCTTGCGGCATGTCGAAGCGATCGATCAGCATGACGGGCCCGGCGCGGCGGGCGGTCACGGCATGCGCCGGCCTGTGTCTTGTTCTGCTGGCACTTGTCTCGCCTGCGCGGGCCGCGGACACCGTCACCGTCTTCGCCGCCGCCAGCCTGAAGACCGCGCTCGAAGCGGTAGCCGACGATTTCGAGGCCGATACCGGCATCGACGTCACCCTGTCCTTTGCCGGCTCCTCCGCATTGGCGCGGCAGATCGAACATGGCGCGCCGGCTGATCTGTTCATCTCCGCCAATCCCGGCTGGATGGATCGCCTCCAGGACCGGGACCTGATCGTGGCCGACAGCCGCTTCGATCTGCTCGGCAACCGGCTCGTCCTGATCGCCCATGGACCGGATGTGGCGCCGGTCGAGATCGTCCCCGGCATGGACCTCGTCGGCCGCCTGGCGGGCGGGCGCCTCGCTATGGCGCTGGTCGAGGCCGTGCCGGCCGGCATCTACGGCAAATCGGCGCTCGACCATCTCGGCATCTGGCGGGAGGTCGCGCCGCATGTCGCGCAGGCCGACAATGTGCGCGCCGCGCTGGCTTTCGTCGCGACCGGCGAAGCCCCGCTCGGTATCGTCTACGCCACGGACGCGGTGGCTGATAACCGCGTCAGCGTCATCGCCACCTTCCCGCCCGACACGCATCCGGCCATCGTCTATCCGGCGGCCGTGGTGTCGGCCCGCGACAGCCCGCAGGCCCGTGCTTTCCTCGACCATCTGACACGCCCCGCCGCGCGCGACATCTTCGAGCGACAGGGGTTCGGCGTGATCGCCGACTAGGCCGCAGGCATGGCGTGGCTCAGCCCCGAGGAATGGAACGCCGTCGCCCTGTCGCTGCGCGTTTCCTTCTGGGCGACGCTGGTCAGCCTGCCGATCGGCATCTTCGTCGCCTATGCGCTGGCGCGCTGGCGCTTTCCCGGCCGGCAGATCGTCAACGGGCTGGTCCATCTGCCGCTGATCCTGCCGCCGGTCGTCACCGGCTATCTGCTGCTCCTGACCTTCGGTACCCAGGGCCCGATCGGCAGCCTGCTGGAGGAGGTCGGCATCGTCTTCGCCTTCCGCTGGACCGGCGCGGCGCTGGCCGCCGGCATCATGGCATTCCCATTGATGGTGCGCGCGATCCGACTGTCGATCGAGGCGGTCGACCCGAAGCTCGAACAGGCCGGCGCGACCCTCGGCGCGTCGGCCCCTTGGGTCTTCGTCACCGTAACCCTGCCGCTGATCCTGCCGGGCATCATCGCCGGCGCCATCCTCGCCTTCGCCAAGGCGATGGGCGAATTCGGCGCGACGATCACCTTCGTCTCCAACATTCCCGGCCAGACGCAGACCATCCCCTCGGCGATCTACGCCTTTCTCCAGGCACCCGACGGCGAGGCCTCCGCCTTCCGGCTGGTGGTGATCTCGATCATCGTCGCCATGTCGGCGCTTCTGTTGTCGGAAGTCGTCGCGCGGCGGGTGGCGAAACGGGTGGGCGGCGCATGACCGAGGCGCTGTCGGTCACGCTCCGCCACGGCTTCGAGGGCTTCGACCTCGATGTCGGCTTCGACGCCCCGCCCGGCGTCACCGTGCTGTTCGGCCGTTCGGGCTCGGGCAAGACGACGATCGTCAATGCCGTCGCCGGCCTCCTGGCGCCGCATCGCGGGCGCATCGCGATCGGCGACAGAACCCTGCTCGACACCGAGCGTCGCCTGTCGCTGCCGCCGCATCGCCGCCGCATCGGCTATATCTTCCAGGAGGGCCGGCTGTTTCCGCATCTAACCGTGCGGCAGAACCTGCTCTATGGCCGCTGGTTCGCGCCGAAGGACGTGCGCCCGGAAGAGACGGGATCGGTCGTCGACATGCTCGGTCTCGGCCCGCTGCTCGGCCGGCGGCCCGGCGGGCTGTCGGGCGGCGAAAAGCAGCGGGTGACGATCGGCCGGGCGCTACTGTCGCACCCGCGCCTGATACTCGCCGACGAACCGCTTGCCGCGCTGGATGACGCGCGCAAGGCCGAGATCCTGCCTTATTTCGAGCGCTTGCGCGACGAGGTGGCGGTGCCGATCCTCTATGTCAGCCATTCGGCGGCGGAGGTGGCGCGGCTGGCGACGACGGTCATCGCGCTCCAGGACGGCCGGGTGCTGCGCCAGGGCGCGGCGAGCGACGTGCTCGGCGATCCGATGGTGATGCCGACCGGCGTGCGGGCCGCCGGCGCCGTGCTGCGGGCCATCGTCGTGGCCCATCACGCCGACGGGCTGTCCGAACTCGATGCCGGCGGGGTGCGCCTTCTGCTGCCGCATGTGCCGCATGCTGTCGGCGGCCATCTCAGGATCCGCATCGCCGCCCAGGAAGTCATCCTGTCGCGCCACCGGCCGGAGGGCCTGTCGGCGCTCAACATCCTGCCCGGAACGGTCGAATCGATCCGCCCCGGCCATGGCCCCGGCGCGATCGTCTCGCTGAAGAGCCCGGCCGGTCGCGTCCTGGCCCGCGTCACGCAGCGCTCCGCCGAAGCGTTGGGCCTCGCCGAGGGCGTCGACTGCTACGCCATCGTCAAATCGGTGGCCATCGCGCCGGAGGATGTCGGTGGCGGTTGAAGGGATGCCGGCGAACGTGGGAACCGGCCCGCGTCTATGATTGCTCACGACGCAACGGCTTGAATCGATCGGCGGTCGCGGTTCACGACTTGCCGGCGGCGATCGGCACCACATCGGCCAACGGCCCATCCTCGTCGGTCTCGATCGCCCGGCCGGTCGCGGGCGGCAGGGACGGTCGCGACATGGCGGCGTCCGTCGTGCCGGCCCGCCGGCGTCCGGCATAGACCAGCGCGAACATCGGCGGGGTGAAATAGAAGCTGACCACCGCCGACAACAGCACCCCGCCCGCGATCGACATGGCGAAAGGCGGCCAGAAGCCGCCGCCGCCGAGGATTAGCGGCAGGAAGCCGCCAAACGTGGTGATCGTCGTCGAGACGATATGCCGGCTCGCCCGAACCACGATCTCGGCCATGCGGTCACGGTCGCCGGCGGCCGCCTTCGGATCGGCCTGTAGGGCGGTCATGACGATGATCGCGGCATTGATCGACACGCCGATCGATCCGATCACGCCGATCACCGCCTGAATGCCGAACGGATATTGAAAGACCGCCAGCGCCAGGATCGACAGCCCCGCCGACAAGACGCAGACGATGCCGGCGACCAGCGCCAGGCGGAACGAGTTGAAGGTCAGGACGATGGTCGCGATCGACAGCGTGACGATCAGCCCGACGGAGGACAAAAGATTGGTCAGGGTCTCGCCGCGCGCATCGGCATCGCCGCCGATTTCGAGCCGGTAGCCCGCCGGCACGCTGAAGTCGTCGGCTGCAAGCGCCACCTGGACCTGTTTCAGCGCTTCCTCGGGCAGGACGCCATAGCGGACGAAGCCCTGGACCGTATTGGTGCGCTCGCCATTGCGCCGGTTGATGGCGCTTTCCGCCGGCACGAGGCGCATCTCGCCGAGCGTCGACAATGGCACGCCGCGATAGCCGCCGCTTGCCGCCGGGTTCGGCGCCAGGACGTCGAAGCTTTCGACGAAACGGGCGTCCGCCCGGTCGGCCGAACCGAGGCGCACCCGGACCGGCAATTCCTCGGTGCCTTCGACCAGCGAGCCGCCGACCGCGCCATCGAGGGCGGCTTCGAGCTGCCGGGCGACACCGACGAGATCGAGACCGGCCAGCCTGGCCTGGTCTTCGTCGAGCGCGAAATCGAGCTTCGGCGCCCCGCCCGTCACGGTCGTGCGGATATGGGTGATGTCGGGCACCGTGGCCATGATGCCCCTGGCCCTGTCACCGAGATCGCGCAAGACCGCCATGTCGGGCCCGACGAAACGCAGCTCCACCGGCGCATTGACCGGCGGGCCCTGGACGAGGTCGCGCACCAGGACCCGCGCGTTTGGGATATCCGCATCGAGCGCCGATTGCAGCGGCGTCACGAGCCCGGCCGTCGTCTCGGCCGAGGCGGTGGTCACCAGCGCGCGGGCGAAGTCGGGCGACCGGTCCCGGTCGAGGAGCATGTTGTAATAGAAGGACGGCGCCGCCTCGCCGATCACCCAGGAGACGTCCAGAATGCCCTCCTGGCCGCGCAGATGGCGGTCGACGGTCAGCGCCGTGGCCTCGGTTTCGCGGATCGAGGAACCCGGCGGCAGTTCCACATCGATATAGAACTGGTCGCGGTCGACGCCGGGGAAGAACTGCGCGGTCAGGGTCGGAAAGCTGGCGAAGCCGATGACCGGCAGGATCAGCGCATAGAGGATCGACAGGCGCGGCCGGCGCAGCGACAGCCGGATGCTGGCGGCGAACAACCGGGTCAGCGGCGGCACATGCAGGCCGTCGCGCAGGAAACCGCCGCCCGAGGCGCGCTTGGGATCGGGCAACAGCCAGCCGGCGAGCGCCGGCGTCAGCGACAGCGCGATCACCAGGGACCAGATCAGCATGACGATGACCGCCATGGCGATGGTGCCGACGAAATCGCCGGCTGGGCCCGGCAGGAGCGCCATCGGCATGAATGCTAGCGCCGTGGTGACGGTCGAGGCCAGCAAGGGGGCGGCGAGCCGGCGCACCGAGGCGCCAACCGCGTCTTCCCGGCTCGCCCCCTCGCCGAGGCGGCGACGAATATCGTCGGTCATCACGATGGCCGCGTCGACCAGGAGGCCGAGCGCGACGATCAGGCCGGTGACCGACATCTGATGGATCGAGATGCCGAGAAAGCCGAGCGTCGCGATCGAGGCGAGGCTGACGAGCGGCAGCACGAGCGCGACCGCGAGCGCCGCCCGAAAGCCGAGCGTGATCAACAGGACACCGACGACGAGGCCGATGCCGATCGCCATATTGGTCGCGACCTCGGTCAGCCGGTTCGCCGTATAGAGGCTCTGGTCGAAAATCAGCCTATGCTCGACACCATCGGGCAGGTCGCCCTCGAGCTCGGCAAGCACGGTCTTGACCCGGCCCATCCAGGCATCGACCTGAAGGTCGTCCTCCATCTTGGCGGCGACGAGGACGGCGGGCCGGCCATTGACATAGGCGATCGAGGCTTGCGGCGCGCGCACCGACTTGTCGATCGTCGCGATGTCGCCGAGCCGCACCATGAGGCCGTCGGCGGAGGTCGTCAGCGGGATCTCCGCCAGGCGGTCGAGGCTGTCGATCTCGCCGGCGACCTCGATCAGGAGATCGGCGCGGGGCGCGAAGACCTGGCCGGCCGACACTTTCGCATCGGCCTGACGGATGGTGGCCGACACGTCCTCGAAGGTGAGGCCGAGGGCGGACAGCTTCACCGGATCGACGACCACGAGCACTTCTTCCTCGGCCTGGCCGAAGGAACGGGCGATCTTGGTGCCCGATATGGCGCGCAGCCGGTCTTCGAGATCGGCGGCGAGGCGCACCATGATCGCCGGCGGCACGTCGTCATGGCGCGGGATCAGCGCGCTGATCGCGCTGAACGCCCCGGTGCGGTCATTGTCGAAGTCGGGTTCGGGCACGCCGGCGGGCAGCAAGAGGGCCGCATCGGTGAGCGCGTCGCGGATCTCCGACCAGGCCGTCTCGATCTCGGCATCGGAGATGAAGGATGACAATTCCACGTTTATCGACGAGACACCTGCCCGCGAAACGGATTCGATCGTGTCGATCTCGGCGATCTCGCGCAGTTCCTGTTCGATCTTGTCGGTGACGAGTGCCTCGACGCGGGCCGGATCGGCGCCGGGATAGGGGGTTACGATGGTTGCGAACAGATTGGTGATCGTCGGGTCTTCCTGGCGGCCGATGGTCAGGAAGCTCGACAGGCCGGCGGCAACGATGACCAGAATGGCCAGCGCCGCCAGCCGTCTCTCGCGATAGAACAGGGTCGTGAGCATCGGGCCGTGCCTTCCTGGAAACCGGGTCGCCGGACGATCGATCAGGACGACGGCGCGGCGACGGCGACGCGGCTGCCGGGCACCAGGCGATGGGTTCCCGTGACGACGATCTCGGCGCCGTCCCGGAGCGTGCCGCGCACCAGGGCCCGGTCACCGTCGACCAGCACGATCTCGACGGTTTCGGACCCGGTTTCGAGCCCATCGCCGCCATCGATGACGGTCATCACGGTCCACAGACCCCGGCCGCCTTCGCTGAGGGCGGTCAGCGGCACCCAGTAGCCCGATAGGGCGCGCGGCGCGTCGACGACGAGTTCGGCGGCGGCGCCGAAGGCGAGCCCCGGATCGGGCGCCATGTCGACGAGGACGATCTGCGCCCGGGTGACCGGATCGACGTCCGGGCGGATGGCGGCGACGGTGCCGGCCCAGTCGCGCCCCTGATGGACGACCCGGACCGGCATGCCGGCCGCCAGCAGGCCGGCCCGGTCGCTCGGCACGCCGACGCGCAGTTGCGGCCGGTCCGCCTCGATCAGTCCGAGCACGGGGACGCCGGGCGCGACGACGCCACCCTCGTCGAGGAAGCGCGCGGTGACCTGACCCGAAAAGGGCGCCACGAGATCCGATTTCGCCAGATCGACGGCGACGGCGCGCAAGCCCGCATCGATCTCGACGAGACCCGCCTGCAGGCGGGCCAGTTGGAAACGCGCCTCGTCATGGGCCTGCGAACTGGCATGACCGCGATCGCGTAGCGCCGACTGGCGGTCGAGCGTCAGGTCGGCGAGCGCGACCTGCGCTTCCAGCGCATCACGGCGGGCTTCGAGTTCGGCGCGACGGGCGTCGAGCGCGCGCGTGTCGAGACGGGCCAGCACGTCGCCCTGGCGCACCCGATCGCTCTCGTCGACGAAGACCTGGCCGAGCGTGCCGGCGCGTTCGAAGGCCAGACTGTTGGCGCGCGCCGGCTCGATCTGGCCGACATAGCGCAAGGTCTCCGTGATGGAGGCGACGCGGTCGACCGACATGGTTTCGACGGCGATCGGCGGAGCGGGGATGACATTGGCCTGAACCTGGGCACGCTCCTGGATCGTCGTCGTGCCGAGCCCGATCAGGCCGAGCGCGACACCGGCCGCCAGCGTGGTTGAGACAGCGCGCAGGAGATGGCGGCGCAGGCGCGTGAAACGCGGTTCGGACGGCACGACATCGTGCCCTGGCCTAGTGGCATGATCCCGGCCAGGGTCGTCCACCTCAAGCGTCTCCGGCGTTGGAGCCGGCAGCCGCGACCCGCTATGCTGGCCTTGCGCGCGCAGCCTCTGGTCATGCGGCACCTCGATGTCCTGTTCCGCCATGATATCCTCTCAGGGCCGGTTCAGCTGATGTTAGCGTTGCTAACTTAGGTTAGCGGCACTAACTTCGACATTCAAGACGCATGTTGTCGGGGCTTGGATCACAAAAAAGCAAGAGGGGTTGGTCACGGCATGGAGAGCGGGCCGGTTGACAAGATGGCGCAAGCCGGGCGCGCGGCGCGTTCAAAGCCCGGCTATCATCATGGCGATCTCGGATCCGCGCTGGTCGACACGATCCGCGGGCTGATCGAGCGCGACGGCATCGGCGATTTTTCCATCGCCGAGGCCTGCAAGGCGCTCGGCGTCACCACGGCCGCGCCCTACAAGCACTTCGCCGACAAGCACGACATTCTGCGCCATGTCGCGCGCGCGGGCTTCGACGAATTGTCGGACGCGATGCGCACCGCGCGCGATGGCGAGCCCGACGACCCAGTGCACCGCATCGCGGAAATGGGCAAGGCCTATGTCGGCTTCGCCCTGGCCAATCCCGAGACCTTCAAGCTTATGTTCGGCTCGACGCCCGACGTGAAGGACGACGAACGCACCCGCGACAGCGGCCATCGCTGCTTCGACGTGCTCATCGCCGAGGTGTCGGCTTATCTCGGCGCCGAGATGGGCTCGGAAGAAAGCCGCACGCAATCGGTCATGCTGTGGACCTTCGTCCATGGCGTGGCGTCGCTGAGCATCGACCGGGACTACGATACCGCCCGCGCGCCGATCTACCAGCCGAGCCTCATTGAGGAGGCGACCGCCCGGCTTCTGGCGCGGAGCTGAGCCAAACGGCTACGGCAGAAGCCGCGCTTCGGCATCGCGTCGCATGGCGTCGGGGATGGCCAGCGCCTTGCGCTTGGTCAGATTCATGACAAGCACGACACCCTCGGCCACCGCCGCGACCTCGCCCGTTTCCGACCGCACCAGGACATGGCGCAGCGTGAAGGTCTTGGCGGAGACGGCCTGGAGCCCGCTTTCGATATGCACGAGGTCGCCGGCGCGCAGGCCCGCGCCATAGGTCAGCTTGATCTCCATGGCGACACGGCCGGCATTGTTGTCGAGAAGCCAGTCATGGGTGAAGCCGGCATGGCCCCAGATATGCGGCGCGGCATCCGAAACGCGGGCGAAACAGTAGCGGTCATAGAGCCTGCCGTCGGGATCGCATTCCGCCGGCGTGACCACGCCACGATGGGTGACGAGCGCCCGGCCATCGGTGATATCCGGCCGGCGCAGCACCGCCGGCGCCGGCGCCAGGCCGCGCCCAAGCGCCTCCTCCGACACGTCGGGTAGATCAGCACTCCAGTTTGACAATGGGCTGTCAAAAAGATCGATACAGGTCGCGGTCAGCCGTGCCCGGCCAAGCGCCGTCATGCGGTGTTCGATCACCTGTTCATCGCCGCGCTGGGCACGCCGCGTCTCGACCGTGAAGGGTTCGCCGGCCGACATTTCGGAATGATAGCGGATATGGCGTGAGCGCCGTGCCGGCCAAGACGCCGCCTCCCCGGCACCGGCGGCGAGCCGGCCATGGCGGGCCGCGATGTCGAAGGCTTCGAGATAGCCCTGGATGTTGTAATGGGCGTTTTCGTCGCAATCCCAGGAATTGACGACGCCGCGTCCGGTCTCCGTCCAGCCGGTCATCACAAACCCTCGACGCAGTTTGACAGGAAGCTGTCAATATGTGCATTGGCCTGATCCGGCATGGGGCCGGGAAAGCCGGTGAAGACGTGGCAACCACCGGGCCAGACCGTCAGATCGGCCTCGTTGCCGGCCGCCATCCAGCGCGCCGCCATCATCAGGCTGTCATCGACCAGCGGATCGCGCGTTCCGGTCACGAAAAGCGCCGGGGGCAGGCCGCCGAGATCGGCGAGAAGCGGCGATACGTCAGGATCGTCGAAGGCGGCCGCCTCGGCGACGAACTGGACGGCGAAATTATGCACATCGAGCGTATTGATCACGAGCGGTTCGTCGCCCCAGGCGCGGGCGCTCGGCGTCATGCGCAGATCATAGCAACCGGAATTCAGCATCACGCCGCGAAACGGCGTCAGCCCGTGCCGGTCGCGCAGCCTGACAAGCGTCACGGCGCAGAGATGCGCGCCACCCGATTCACCGCCGATGACGAAGCGGTCCGCGCCGAAGCGGTCCCGCGCGGCCTCGATCAGCCACAGGGCGGCCGCCTCGCAATCGTCCGGCGCGGCCGGATAGGGGTCTTCCGGCGCCAGACGGTAGCCGACGCTGACCACCGCCATGCCGGTCTTGTCGGCGATGCGTTCTAGCATCGGGTCCTGCTGGTCATGCGCGCCCAGCATCCAGCCGCCGCCATGGATGTGCAGATAGACGCCGCGCGGCGCGGCCGGGTCCGGCAGCATCACGCGCAGTGGGATCTGACCGCCGGGACCGTCGATCATGATGGTCTCGGCGCGCGGCGACAGGGGCGCGAGCGGAAAGGGCTTGCCGGTTTCGGCCCGCAGGCGCCGCACCTCGGCCGCCGGCATCGACCAGCGGTCGGGCATGTCGGCCATGATCTTCAGAATGGCCTGATTGAGCTGGCGCGTCGACGGATCGATCGCGGCCTCCCCGAAGACGGCCGGGTCGAGCGTGAGATCTACCGGGAACCGGCCGGCCGAGGATGTCGACGTGGAAGGCGTGGACGAGGGTGGTGAAGACATGGGATGGCTCCGATCGGTCGGGACGGGAAGAGCGGGGTCGTCCAGGGGATGGACGGGAGGCATCGGGCACGCGGCAGGTGCCGGCGGGGTCTTTATGAACCAAACTGTCGCGGCAGCGTAGTCTTGACAAGCGCGAGATCTCAGCCGCCCGCGCCGCATCATGGAGGAGACAGCATGACATGCCTGTTGCGCGGCCTGGCCGGCCTGTCGGGACTGGCGCTCGCCGCGGCGATCGTCTGGGCGATGGGCGAGAAATCCCTGTGGGACAGTTTCCCCGCGATCGTCGCCGATCCTTGGGGGCTGGTCACCATCATCGATCTCTATATCGGTTTCGTCCTGATGGCGATCGTCATCGCCGTGGTCGAGCCGGTCTGGTGGCGGGCGGCGCTGTGGATCCTGCCGATGCCGTTCCTGGGTAATCTCGTCCCGGCGCTGTGGCTGGTCCTGCGGGCCGGGCATCTGGTGCGACTTGCCCGCCGCGCGCCGGACGGGGTCTGAGGAAACGTCAACCGGCCGCCCGGCGCGGGCGCGGTTCCCGGACGTCGGAGCGCGCCGCGCTCAGCGCGACGACAGCACGGTCATGATCTCGTCGATCTTTTCGGCTCGCTCCCGGTCGTCACCAACGCGCATCGCCTCGGCCACGCAATGGCCGAGATGGTCGCGCATGACCTCGTCGCCGACCTTGTCGATCGCCGCCGTCAAGGCGCGGATCTGGGTCAGGATGTCGATGCAATAGCGGTCTTCCTCCAGCATGCGCTGGACGCCACGCACCTGGCCCTCGATGCGCTTGAGCCGCGCGATCAGCCTGGCCTTGTCCTCGGTCGCCGCCATGGCGCGCCTCTCCGGTCCCAACCGACGCCCCGTTGACCGGATCGCCTGACGCCGGAAAGATACCCCATGCCGGTATCAGACGTCCAGACCCGGGGTGCGCCGGCTCATTTGACAGATACCCCAAGAGGGTATACTTCTGCGAAGAGAAATTGATGCCCCATGGGGGTATCCAGGCGGAGCCGGACAGCGTCGCCGCCGGCAGCGACGCCAAAGATTGCCCGCCAACCATCGTCCACGGGAAGCCGGCGGGAAGAGGTCGCGTGGAAAGAATGGGTGGGACGGGTCGATGCGGGAGAAGCCGATGACGCAGCCATCCGAGAACTCTTGCACCGACACGGCCTGCGCCGACGGCGATTCCGCCGAGCCAAACGCCGCCCCCGCCCCGGAGACCGCGATCGATCCCGTCTGCGGCATGACGGTGACGGTCGGCCCGGCGGCCGGCGACACGCCGACAGCCATCCATGACGGCACGACCTATCATTTCTGCCGCCCCGCCTGCCGCGACAAGTTCACCGCCGATCCGGAACGCTATCTGTCGGGGCGCGAGCCCGACCCGATGCCCGCCGGCACGCTCTACACCTGTCCGATGGATCCGGAAGTGGTGCAGGAAGGGCCCGGCGCCTGCCCGATCTGCGGCATGGCGCTCGAACCGATGGGCATTCCGCCGGCGGACGCGGAAAATCCGGAACTGATCGATTTCACCCGACGGCTCAAGATCGCGGCCCTGCCGGCGCTGGCCCTGTTCGTGCTGGAGATGGGCCAGCACATGACCGGTCTCGACCTTCTGCCCTTCCTCGACAAGCGCGGCCAGCAATGGCTGCAGCTTTTTCTCACCCTGCCGGTCGTCCTCTATGCGGGACAGCCCTTCTTCGCGCGCGGCCTGACCTCGCTCATGACGCTCCGGCTCAACATGTTCACGCTGATCGCCATCGGCACCGGCGCGGCCTTTCTCTACAGCCTGGTCGCGGTCGTGTTCCCCGGCCTGTTCCCCGACGCCATGCGCCAGCATGGCGTGGTGCCGGTCTATTTCGAGGCGGCCGCGGTGATCATCACCCTGGTGCTGCTGGGCCAGGTGCTGGAACTCAGGGCCCGCGAACGCACGGGTGATGCGATCCGCGCGCTGATGGATCTCGCGCCCAAGACCGCAAGGCGCGTCGCGCCGGACGGCACGGTCGAGGACATCGCCCTCGATCTCGTCGCCAAGGGCGATGCCTTGCGCGTGCGCCCCGGCGACAAGGTGCCGATCGACGGCGTCGTCCTGTCCGGCCGCAGCGCGGTCGACGAGGCCATGCTGACCGGCGAACCGCTGCCGGTGGAAAAGGTCGCCGGCGATCCCGTCACCGGCGGCACGCTGAACGGTAGCGGCAGTTTCGACATGACGGTGACCCGCACCGGCGCCGACACGGTCTTGAGCCGGGTGATCGCCATGGTGGCCGAGGCGCAGCGCTCGCGCGCCCCGATCCAGCGCCTCGCCGACACCGTTTCGGGCTATTTCGTGCCGGCCGTGGTGGCGATCGCGGTCATCGCCTTCGTGGCCTGGCTTCTGGTCGGGCCGCCGCCGGCGCTCGCCTTCGCGCTGATCGCGGCCGTCAGCGTGCTGATCATCGCCTGTCCCTGCGCGCTCGGCCTGGCGACGCCGATCTCGATCATGGTGGCTACCGGACGCGGCGCCCAGGCCGGCATTCTGGTGCGCGACGCGGCCGCCCTCGAAGCCCTGGCCCGGGTCGACACGATGGTCCTCGACAAGACCGGCACCCTGACACGGGGAAAGCCGAGCCTCGTCGGCATCGCCCGCCTGCCCGGCTGGGACGGTGACGATCTCCTGCGCCTCGTGGCGGCGCTCGAACAGGGCAGCGAACACCCGCTGGCCGACGCGCTGCTGCGGGCCGCCTCCGACAAGGGGCTGAGCCTGGCCGCCGTCACCGATTTCGAGGCGCGGACCGGCCAGGGCGTCACCGGCCAGGTCGCGGGCCGCGAGGTGCTGTTCGGCAACCGCCGGCTGATGGAGAGCCATGACATCGCGGTCGACGCGCTCGCGCGCCAGGCGGCGACCCATGGCGCGGCCGGCGAGACCGCGATCTTCGCCGCCGTCGACGGCCGCCTGGCCGGCCTGTTCCGTATCGCCGATCCGTTGCGCGAGACCGCGCCCGCCGCGGTCAAGGCCCTGCAAGATCTCGGCCTGTCGCTCGTCATGGCATCGGGGGACGCGGAAACGACGGCGCGCGCCGTCGCCGGACGCCTTGGCATAGACCGGGTCCATGCCGGCGTGACGCCGGCCGACAAGCAGCGCATCATCGCCGACCTGCAACGCGCGGGCCATCGCGTCGCCATGGCCGGCGACGGGATCAATGACGCGCCGGCGCTGGCCCAGGCCGATGTCGGCATCGCCATGGCGACGGGCGCCGATGTGGCCCTCGAAAGCGCCGGCCTGACCGTCATGCGCAGCGATCTCACCGCGATCGTCCAGGCGCGCCACCTGGCGCGCGCCACGCTCGCGAATATCCGGCAGAACCTGTTCTTCGCCTTCATCTACAACGCGACCGGCGTGCCGATCGCCGCCGGCGTGCTCTATCCCGTCTTCGGCCTGCTCCTGAGCCCGGTCATCGCGGCGGCCGCGATGAGCCTGTCCTCGGTCTCGGTCATCGCCAACGCCCTGCGCCTCAAGCGAATCGATCTGAGCGGCTAGATCGATCAGGTTTTGCTGGAAGCACGACACGCTTCCAGCAAAACGTGTAGACCCAATCGACGACAAAGAGACAGATCAGTTCATCCCGAGAGGTCAGGGCACGTTGTCCGCGCCGTGTCCGGCGCAGGTTGCGTCAGGCTCAATCGCGGTCCCGCCGCCAGTCGTCGGTCAGCATGCCGGCATAGCCCCAATCCTGCTCGGCGATTTCCTGGATGACGATATGCGTATGCTCGGGCTTCTTGCCGAGCACGTCGACGAGCGCGTCCGTGAAACGGGCCACCAGTTCGCGCTTTTCCGCGCGTGTCGCGCCCTTGGTGATCTGCAGATTGATGTAGGGCATCTGACGCCTCCTTGAGCCGGGTTTCCGCCGTTCAATCGCGATAGCGCGACAGCGACGGAAACGCCATGCCCGATCGCCATGACCGATCGCCATGCAGGCAATGGCCGACCCTGTCCCGAACGTCGGCACGCGCCCCGTCCACGCCCGCGACGGCGCCCGGAATCATTTGAGCGGGGAAATCTTCACGCATGTCTTCACGGGCATTGCGCCAGACTGCGTTTTGTGTTTTTTCTTCCCCCCGAGGGAGAAACAACAGGCTTTGACGTATAGATGGACGTTCTGGGCAATGCCGTCGCGCTGATCCTGTCCGGGGATCCCGCCCTCATGGAAATCATCGGCCTGTCCCTGCGCGTGACGTTGTCGGCGGTCGCGATCGCCTGCCTGATCGGCCTGCCGGTCGGCGCCATCGTCGGCGCCTATCGCTTCCCCGGCCGGCCCCTCGTCATTCTTGTTCTCAACGCGATGATGGGGCTGCCGCCCGTCGTCGTCGGCCTGATCGTCTATCTGATGCTGTCCGCCTCGGGACCGCTCGGCATTCTCGGCCTTCTCTATACGCCGACGGCGATGATCATCGCCCAGACCGTGCTCGTGACCCCGATCGTCGCTGCTCTCACCCGCCAGGTGGTCGAGGATCTCAACGGGGAATATACCGAACAGTTCGCGTCCCTCGGCGTGCGCTCGCGGGCCCGCATCGAGGCGCTTCTATGGGACGCGCGCTATGCGCTCCTGACCGTCGTGCTCGCCGGCTTCGGCCGCGCGGTGGCCGAGGTCGGCGCGGTGATCATCGTCGGCGGCAATATCAACCATGTTACCCGCGTGATGACGACGACGATCGCCCTCGAAACGTCGAAGGGCAATCTGCAGCTGGCGCTGGCGCTCGGCGTGGTCCTGCTGATGATCGCGCTGGTGGTCAACGCGGCCGTCATGGCGCTGCGGGCATCGGCGGTGAGGTCGGCCTATGCTTAAGCCGCTCGACAGCATCGCCCCGGCCATCGGCGAGACGAGCGCGGTCGTCGACGGCGTCTTCGGGCCGCCGCAAATCGAAGCGCGCGGGCTGGTCTTCGAGCGCAACGGGCGCAACCTCATCAACGACATTGACCTGACGCTCAGCCCCAACCGGCGCACCGTGATCATGGGCGCGAATGGCAGCGGCAAGAGCCTGCTTCTCAGGCTGTTGCACGGCCTTCTGCGCCCGACGCGCGGCACGATCCTCTGGCAGGGCCGGCCGCTCGACCGCATCGCCCGCGACGCCCAGGCCATGGTGTTCCAGAAGCCGGTCATGCTGCGCCGGTCGGTCGTCGCGAATCTGTCCTTCGCGCTGAAGGTGCGCGGCGTGCGCGGCCGCGCGCGCGACGACCGCGTCGCCGAAGCGCTCGACATGGCGCATCTCGCCGATCTCGGCGACCGGCCGGCGCGCGTCCTGTCGGGCGGCGAACAGCAACGGCTCGCCATCGCGCGCGCGCTGATCTGCCGGCCGGAGCTTCTGTTCCTCGACGAGCCGAGCGCCAGCCTTGATCCGGCCTCGACCGCGCGCATCGAGGATCTCGTTCAGGCCGCCCATGCCGCCGGCATCACCATCGTCCTGGTGACCCATGACAAGGGCCAGGCCAAAAGGCTCGCCGACGACATCGTCTTCTTGCATGCGGGCCAGGTCGCCGAACGCGGGCCGGCATCGCGGCTTCTTGAAAACCCTCGCTCGGAAGCGGCCCAGGCCTGGCTCGACGGCCGGCTGTATTTCTGACCGCCCCGATCCCTCACACCCCCGAACCGAACAGGAGCAGTCATGTTCAGACGCAATCTTCTCTCGCTCGCCGCGGCAGCGCTTCTCGGTCTCGGCCTTGCCGGACCGGCGACGGCCGAGGACGATTTCATCATTGTCCAGTCGACGACCTCGACGCAGAATTCCGGCCTCTTCGACCATATCCTGCCGATCTTCGAGGAGGAGACCGGCATCGACGTGCGTGTCGTCGCGGTCGGCACCGGTCAGGCGATCCGCAATGCCGCCAATGGCGACGGCGACGTCCTGTTCGTCCATTCCAGGCCGTCGGAAGAGCAGTTCGTCGCCGACGGCCATGGCGTCGAGCGCTTCGATGTCATGTATAACGACTTCGTCATCGTCGGCCCGGCAGACGATCCCGCCGGCGTCGCCGGCGAGACCGACGTCACCGCCGCCCTGGCCAAGATCGCCGAAGCGGGCGCGCCGTTTGCCTCGCGCGGCGACGACAGCGGCACCCACAAGGCCGAACTGCGGCTGTGGGACGCCGCCGGCATCGACGTCGCCGAAGCCTCCGGCACCTGGTATCGCGAGACCGGATCGGGCATGGGCGCGACGCTGAACACCGGCACCGGCATGGATGCCTATGTCATGACCGACCGCGCCACCTGGATCAGCTTCGGCAACAAGGGCGATTACGAGGTCCTGGTCGAGGGCGATCAGAGGCTCTTCAACCAGTACGGCATCATTCTGGTGAACCCGGAGAAGCATCCCAATGTGAAGGCCGATCTCGGCCAGCAATTCGTCGACTGGGTGATCTCGGACGAAGGCCAGGTGGCGATCGCAAATTTCGAGATCGACGGCCAGCAATTGTTCTTCCCCAACGCCGACTAACCCCTCTCGCATCCCCGGGCGGCCCAGCCGTCCGGGGATCTGTTCAACGGGGAAATCCTCAGCCTGACAGCCAGCGGATCCGGCCGAGATCCGCCATGTCATAGCCGCCGATGCCGGCGGCTTTTTCGCGACAGGCATCCGAGCGGCAGAACGCCACGAGCTTCTGAACGGGCTCGGTGAAATAGGCGTGGCAGTCGACGAGCAGATCGAAACGCTCCTCGATCAGCGGCACGAAGCCCAAGCGATATTGTTCGGCCGCCGCCTGCAACCCGACAGCGGCATCGGCATCGCCCGACGCCACAGCGAGCGCGGCATCGGTCTCGGTTCGCGCCGGCTGCGACAGAATGGTGACCTCGGACAGGTCCTTGTCGGCCGTCAGCGCCTCATAGAGCGCGCGGGCACCCGAGCCGGGCTGGCGCACCGCGAGCTTGCGGCCGGCGAGATCGTCGAGACTGCCGATCTCGGCCTCACGGCCGGCGGCCACGATGAGCCCCTGCACGCGCTTGGCCCAGGCGATCAGAACGCAGTTCTGGAGATTGCGCGCGGTGACGGCCGCGATGTTCCAGCCTTCCTCGTCCGGAATATGCAGCCCACACAACGCCGCTTCGCCAGCCTGGAAATGATCGAGCCCGCTCGAACTGCCATCGAACAGGACCGCCAGGCCCGAGCCGGATTCGCGCACCGCCCAGTCGAGCAGCGGGTCGTGCGAACCGGCCAGGATGGCCGGACGCACACGTCCAGCCGTTTGCGACCCGGCGCCCAGCCAGGCCTCGATATCGTCCTTGGGAAACAGCAGCTTACCGGTGATGCGGCGATGCGGGATCTCGCCGGCGGCCGCCATGTCGTAGATCTTTCGCTCCTTGACGCGCAGAAGCGCCGCGACTTCCTTGGTCGTCAGGAATTCGGACATGACCTCTCGCCCCCGCTGACTGATCGGGCCGTTAAAGGCCGAAACGCCCGCCGATGTCCAGACGGCAGATCGTCGAGGGATCGTGCGCGCCAAGCCAACGGACAGTGTTCCGTTCGACATTCCGCTCGACCGGGCCGGCACCGCGGCGCTATGGTCCGGCGACCCCATCCCCCCGGAGATGCCGCCAATGAAGCTGTTTCACTCAGACGCCTCGCCCTATGCCCGCAAAGTCGTCGCCTCGGCCCATGAACTCGGCCTCGCCGACGAGATCGAGATCGTTTCGGGCGGGGCGAGCCCGGTCGCCTATAATCGCGACATCGGACCCCATAATCCGAGCGGGCGCATCCCGACGCTGGTGACCGGCGACGGGCTGGCGATCTATGACAGCCGGGTGATCTGCGAATATCTCGACCTGCGCGGCGCGGGCGGGCGGATCGTGCCGCGCGACGGCATGGAACGGATCGCCACGCTGACGCTCAATGCTTTGGCCGACGGGATCATGGAAGCGGCGCTCCTGATGCGCTACGAGGTCACCCTAAGGCCGGAGGCGCTGCGCTGGCAGGACTGGGCCGACGGGCAGTGGCACAAGATCACCGCCTCGATCGCGGCCCTCGATCGCGATTGGACCGACCATCTGACCGCGCGAACCGATCTCGGCTCGATCGCGACCGGCTGTGCGCTCGGCTATCTCGATTTCCGTTTCGCCGATCGCGACTGGCGCGGCGCGGCGCCGAAACTGGCGGCGTGGTTCGAGAGCTTCGCCGCCCGACCGTCGATGCAGGCCAGCGCGCCGCGCGGCTGACAGACCCGGAGGCCTGTCACGCGGAAAACGACGTCACCAACAGCCATCTCCCAGCGCCGTCACCCCCGGGCTTGTCCCGGGGCCCACCGTTCCCCGCGCAGATTGCTCCAGATTGCCGGAACAGGTCCGACAATGACGCCGGAGCAAGCCGCGAGAGGTGCCGGGAACCGGATCAGGCGGCCAGATCGCGCTTGTCGACCACGGTGCCTGTTTCGTCGAAGCGGTAGATGATCGGCACGCCGGTGCCGATCTCGCGCTTGAGGATCTCGTCCGGTGTCAGGCCTTCGAGATGCATGACGAGCGCGCGCAGGGAATTGCCGTGCGCGGCGATGATCGTGCGCCGGCCCGACAGGACGACCGGGCGGATGGTCGCCTCGTAAAAAGGCAGGACGCGGGCCGCGGTGTCCTTCAGGCTTTCGCCGCCCGGTGGCGGCACGTCGAACGACCGGCGCCAGACGAGAACCTGCTCATCGCCCCATTTCTCGCTCGCATCGGCCTTGTTCAGCCCGGTGAGATCGCCATAGTCGCGCTCGTTCAGCGCGGTGTCGCGGATCTCCTCGAGCCCGGCCTGGCCGAGTTCCTCGAGGATCAGCGCCAGCGTGTGCTGCGCCCGCGTCAGCCGGCTCGTGAAGGCGATATCGAAGGTCAGGCCGAGATCCTTCAATTGCCGGCCCGCCGCGCGCGCCTCGGCGACGCCCTTCTCGGTCAGATCCGGATCCTTCCAGCCGGTGAACAGGTTCTTCAGGTTCCACTCGCTCTGCCCATGGCGGACGAGCACGAGAAGCCGCTCCATCGTCATGTCTCCAATCCCAGAACATCGGCCATCGAATAGAGCCCCGGCTTCTTGCCGCGCCCCCAAAGCGCGGCCTTGACGGCGCCGCGCGCGAAGATCCCGCGATCCTCAGACCGATGCGTCAGTTCGATCCGTTCATGCGGCCCGGCGAAGACGACTGTGTGTTCGCCAACCACCGTGCCACCCCGCAAGGTGGCGAAGCCGATATCGCCGCGCCGGCGCGGGCCGGTCTGGCCGTCGCGCGCGCGGACCGAATGATCGCCGAGCGCGATGCCGCGGCCGTCAGCGGCCGCCTCGCCCAACAGATAGGCGGTGCCCGAGGGCGCGTCGACCTTGCAGTTGTGATGCATTTCGACGATCTCGATGTCGAAATCGGCATCGAGCGCCCGCGCCGCCTGGCGCACCAGCCCGGCCAGCAGGTTGACGCCGAGGCTCATATTGCCCGACCGGATGATGCAGGCATGCCGCGCGGCCGGACCGAGGCGGGCGATCTGGTCGGCCGTCATGCCGGTGGTGCCGATGACATGCACCGCGCGCGACTGGGCGGCCAGGCCGGCGAAAATGGTCGTCGCCTCGGGCGTCGTGAAATCGATGATGCCATCCGAGCGGGCGATCACCGAGAGCGCATCATCGGTGATCTCGACACCGGCATGGCCCGTACCGGCGATCTCGCCAGCATCCTGGCCGAGATGCGGCGAGCCTTCATGCTCGATGGCGCCGACGAGATCGCAATCCTCGGCGGCGATGATCTCCTGGATGAGAACGCGGCCCATCCGGCCGGCCGCGCCGGTCACCGACAAACGCATCACAAGATCCTAGGCTGTATCGACAGTCAGGCTTCGGGCGTGGCGCCGATCACCACGAGAGCTCTTCAACGTATCAAGGGGCAAAACCCGTCGCGTTTCGGAGAAACATGGCCGCCATCGGCCATGCCCGCGTTGCAAGACCTTGAAAGGGATCAGCCCTTCCGGCGGCCTTGCGCCTCGACCTGACCGATGTCGCCTCATGCCACGCTCCAAATCCTGACTGTCGATACAGCCTAATCCCCGGGCTGCGCGCCGTCATAGCCGGCGACGATCACCACATTGACCGTCGAGGCCTCGTCGCGGATGGCGGCCGCCTTCTGATATTCCGGCGAATGATAACAGGCCGTCGCGGTCGCCATGTCGGCGAATTCGATGACGACATGACGGTTGCCGAGATCGCCCGACACCGTTTCGAAATCGCCGCCGCGCACCAGGAAGCGCGCGCCATATTTCTTGAACGCGACCGCATTGGCCGCGACATAGTCCTTGTAGCGCTCGGGATCGGTCACATCGACATGGGCGATCCAGTAAGCCTTGGCCATTGTTTGTCTCCTTGCTGGCTCGGCGGCCTGGCGGCCGGTGTCAGGCGAGCGCCTGGGCGATCTCGTCGACGATGCGCTGGGCCGCGCTCGCGGGATCGCCGGCCTGGGCGATCGGCCGGCCGACGACGAGCATGTCGGCGCCTTCGCGGATCGCCGTCTCGGGCGTCGCGATGCGTTTCTGATCGCCGGCCGCGCTGCCAGCGGGCCGGATCCCCGGCGTGACGAGCAGCATGTCGGGCCCGACGATCGGGCGCAGGCGGCGCACTTCCTGGGCCGCGCAGATCAGCCCGTCCATGCCGATGTCGCGGGCCTGGGCGGCGCGCTTTTCGACGAGATCCGATGCCGGGAGCGCATAGCCCGCCTCGCGCAGATCGTCATCGTCCATGGACGTCAGGACGGTGACCGCGAAAAGCGCGAGATCGCCATCGCCGCGCGCCTCGACGGCCGCCTTCATGGCATCGGGATAGGCATGGATGGTCAGGAAATCGACCCCCATCTTGGCGATCGACCGCACGCCATTGCCGACGGTGTTGCCGATGTCGAGGAGCTTCATGTCGAGAAAGATGCGGTAGCCGTCGCGCGCGAGCTCGCGCGCCAGCCCGATACCGCCGGCGAAGGCGAGCTGATGGCCGATCTTGAAACAGCCGACCTCGCCGCCGAGCTGGGCGACCAGCCGGCGCGCTTCGTCGGTGCCCGGCACGTCGAGCCCGACGATCAGGCGATCCTTGGGGGACAGCTTGTTGGTCATGCCGGATGTTGTGCGCAAGGCCGGCGCGAAGGTCAATGGGCTTTGCCGGCTTTCATGGCAATCCGCCGGCGCGCGGCGGACGCGGTCATGAGCCGCCGAAGAAATCCTTCACGCGCGACAGGAAGCTCGCCGATTCCGGATTGGTCTCGGCATTGGCGGTGCCGGCGAATTCCTCGAGGAGTTCGCGCTGGCGCCGGGTCAGATTGGTCGGCGTCTCGACCATGGTCTGGATGTAGAGATCGCCGGCCTGCTGCTGGCGCAGGACGGGCATGCCCTTGCCGCGCAGGCGGATCTGCTTGCCCGACTGGGTGCCGGCCGGCACCTTGACCTTGGCGCGCGTGCCTTCGAGCGTCGGCACGTCGATCTCGCCGCCAAGGGCCGCCACCGTCATCGGGATCGGCATGCGGCAGAACAGGTCCGCCCCGTCGCGCTGGAAGATCTCGTGCGGCTTGATGGCGAGGAAGATGTAGAGGTCGCCGGGCGTGCCGCCGCGCATGCCCGCTTCGCCCTCGCCCGCTAGGCGGATGCGCGTGCCGTCCTCGACGCCGGCGGGGATGTTGATCGACAGCGTGCGTTCCCGGGTCACCCGGCCGGCGCCGGAACACACGGCGCAGGGGCTTTCGATGATCTCGCCGCGCCCCTGGCAGGTCGGACAGGTGCGTTCGATGGCGAAGAAGCCCTGGCTCGCCCGCACCCGGCCCGCGCCATCGCACATCGGACAGGTGGCGGTGCCGGTGCCGGGCTCGGCGCCCGAGCCTTCGCATGCGTCACACGGGGCGCTGCTCGGAATGCGGATCTCGGCGGCCTTGCCGGCATGGGCCTCCTCGAGGGTGATCTCCATATTATAGCGGAGATCGGAGCCGCGGCTGCGCTGGGTGCGCCGGCCGCCGGCCTGGCGCCCGCCCATGAACTCGCCGAACAGATCGTCGAAGATATCGGCCATCGAGCCGGCGAAATCGCCATTGAAGCCGCCCGGCCCGCCCATGCCGCCATTGAAGGCGTCATGGCCGAAGCGGTCATAGGCCGCCCGCTTCTGCGGGTCCTTCAGCGTCTCATAGGCTTCGTTGATGTCCTTGAAGCGCTGCTCGGCCGTTTCATCGCCCGGATTGCGGTCCGGATGATACTGCATGGCGAGCTTTCGGAACGCCGCCTTGAGAGCCTTGTCGTCGGCCCCCCGGTCGACGCCCAGCGTGTCGTAGTAATCGGCCTTGGCCATTGCAGCTCACGGCATGTCGGTTGGTTGCGCGGCCCGGCCCATCTCCGGGCATCCGTCGAGGTCGCCGCGCGGCCTTGCTTTCGGCCACGCGGCGAAGAGAACGGCCGGTCAGGCCGACTTCTTCTGGTCGTCGTCGTCGACTTCCTCGAAATCGGCGTCGACCACGTCCTCATCGGTGTGCTGGTCGGTGACCTCGTGCTCGGTGTCCTCGGTCTGGGCCTTGTAGATGGCCTCGCCGAGCTTCATGGCGACCTGGGCCAGCGCGTTCGCCTTTTCGGTGATGGCGTCGGCATCGTCGCCCTCGAGCGCGGTCTTGAGATCCGCCGCAGCGGCCTCGATGGCCTCCTTGTCCTCGGCGGACACCTTGTCGCCATGCTCTTCGAGCTGTTTTTCGGTCGAATTCAGAAGCGCCTCGGCGTGGTTCTTGGCTTCCACCGCCTCGCGCCGCTTCTTGTCCTCGTCGGCATGGGCCTCGGCATCCTTGACCATCTGCTCGATCTCGCTGTCGGACAGGCCGCCGGACGCCTGGATGCGGATCTGCTGCTCCTTGCCGGTGCCCTTGTCCTTGGCCGAGACCGAGACGATGCCATTGGCATCGATGTCGAAGGTGACCTCGATCTGCGGCACGCCGCGCGGCGCCGACGGAATGCCGACAAGGTCGAACTGGCCGAGCGCCTTGTTGTCGACGGCCATCTCGCGCTCGCCCTGGAACACCCGGATCGTCACCGCCGACTGATTGTCCTCGGCGGTGGAGAACACCTGGCTCTTCTTGGTCGGGATCGTCGTGTTGCGGTCGATCAGCCGGGTGAACACACCACCCAGCGTCTCGATGCCAAGCGACAGCGGCGTCACGTCGAGCAGCAGCACGTCCTTGACGTCGCCCTGCAGCACGCCGGCCTGGATGGCGGCACCGATGGCGACCACCTCGTCCGGGTTGACGCCCTTATGCGGCTCCTTGCCGAAGAAGTCCTTCACCACGTCCTGGATCTTGGGCATGCGCGTCATGCCGCCGACCAGCACCACCTCGTCGATCTCGCCGGCCTTGATACCGGCATCCTTGAGCGCCGCCTTGCAGGGCTCGATGGTCTTCTTGATCAGATCCTCGACCAGCGCTTCGAACTTGGCGCGGGTCAGCTTCATCGTCAGGTGCTTGGGGCCGGACGCATCGGCGGTGATGAACGGCAGGTTGACTTCGGTCTGAGTCGCGCTCGACAGCTCGATCTTGGCCTTTTCGGCGGCTTCCTTGAGCCGCTGCAGGGCCAGCTTGTCCTGGCGCAGGTCGATGCCCTGCTCTTTCTTGAACTCATCGGCCAGATAGCCGACCAGCCGCATGTCGAAATCCTCGCCGCCGAGGAAGGTGTCGCCATTGGTCGACTTCACCTCGAACACGCCATCGCCGATCTCCAGGATCGAGATGTCGAAGGTGCCGCCGCCGAGGTCGTAGACCGCGATGGTGCCGGCATTGTTCTTGTCGAGGCCATAGGCGAGCGCGGCCGCGGTCGGCTCGTTGATAATGCGCAGGACTTCGAGACCGGCGATCTTGCCGGCGTCCTTGGTGGCCTGGCGCTGGGCGTCGTTGAAATAGGCCGGAACGGTGATCACCGCCTGGTCGACCGGCGCGCCGGTATAGGCTTCGGCGGTTTCCTTCATCTTCTGGAGGATGAAGGCGGAAATCTGCGACGGCGAATACTCCTCGCCATGGGCCTTGACCCAGGCATCGCCATTGCCGGCCTTCACGATCTGATAGGGGACGAGTTCCATGTCCTTCTTGGTCATGGGATCGTCGAAGGGACGGCCGATCAGCCTTTTGATGGCGAAGAAGGTCGCCTCCGGATTGGTCACCGCCTGGCGCTTGGCCGGCTGGCCGACGAGACGTTCGCCATCGTCGCTGAAAGCGACCATGGACGGCGTGGTGCGCGCGCCCTCGGCGTTCTCGATGACTTTCGGGCTGGTGCCCTCCATGACCGCGACACAGGAATTCGTCGTGCCGAGGTCGATCCCAATGACTTTACCCATTGCCTGATCCTCTCTCATATCTTGGCAGGCCGTCCGGGCCCCGAAAGCACCCGGCGTCGTGTTTGCGTTGTTCGGCCCCCTTCAAGGGGTCAGTGATACGGAAGACGGTTCCGGCCGCCCGCTGCGGCGGGCCGGAACAGCCTGAATGTGCGGTTCTCTATGGCGCGGCATCGCGCCCCGAAAACCGCGTTGCGGCGGATATAAGAAGACTGCGCAACAGGTGCAAGCGGCAGTGTCACAGTCCCGACATGCTTGGGGATAGTCCCGTCCAGAGCGCGAGGGCGATGGCCGTCAGCGCCGCGCCGATCAGCGTGTTGATCGTCAGCTGCATGCCGATCACGCGATAGCGGAAGGTCTCGGGTTCCTGGATGATGCCGCGCGCATGGATGATCCGGCCGGCAACCAGCGCGATGCCGAAGCCGTGGACGATGACGGACCACGCCCCCATGCCCTCGATGAAGGCGATCAGCAGTAGCGTCAGGGGTGCATATTCGGTCAGATTGGCCTGCGCCCGCTGGGCGCGTTCGAGCGCCGCATTGCCGCCCGACCCGATCGCCACCTTGGCGCCGCGCCGCACGCGGATGACGCGCAGCGACAGCCAGACGAGGAGAAGCGCCAGAAGCGCGGCATAGATCGGCGTGATGGTCGGGATCATGCCGGCTCTACGCGCCGCCGGCGGCGCTGGATCGGCGCCTGGACCGATCTTCTAGAGGTCACGCAGGCGGGCCGCCGCCCGCGCCGCAAAGTCGGGGTCGATCTCGATGCCGATGCCCGCCGCCCCGAGCCCGTCGCAGGCAACCAGCGTCGAGCCCGTGCCGACAAACGGATCGAGAACCGTCAGCCCGCCGCCGCCATGCAGCCGGATGCACCAAACGTTAACCATAAAGTCTTGTACTTTCGGCAAACGCGTTTAATCTCAGCGATTCGTATCGAACGTTTCGGCGATCACCGCCGCCATGGAGAATTCAATGCAGTGGCTTGAAAGGATAGATAACTATACAAAGGAGACAGGATTTCCAAAAAGTCTATTCATTGCAGAAGATGGACGCGTTGTTGGAACATGGATCATGGGAAACAATTATCGTGTAAAATCGTCTTACTATGGCGGCTACCCAGCTGGTTATCTAAAGAGAATTAGATCTTTGTTTCCAGAAAAGAAAAAAATTCTACATCTTTTTAGCGGGAAGGTAGACCTAGAATTGATGCCAGGGGATACAGTAGATATAAACCCTGATCTTTCCCCAACTTATGTTGATGATGCTCAAACCCTGGAGCTAGTTCCACTCCATAAATACGATCTAGTACTCGCAGATCCACCATACAGCGTGGAGGATGCTCAACGATACGGCACAAGCATGGTCAAGCGAAACAAAGTTATGAAAGCGCTTGAAGGCTTACAACCAAACGCTCATATCGTCTGGTTAGATCAAGTTCTACCCATGTATCGAAAAGCCGTTTTTTCCCCCGAAGCTGTTATCGGGATGTGGAAATCAACAAACCATCGATTTAGAGGAATTACAATATTTAGAAGACGAGAAAAGGTGGAACACTCAAGAATTCAATGCACTTCTAAAAATGCGGCCTAGTTCACGGCCAAGACCTTTTCTTGCCCTTCTCTGAAATCCACCATCATCATACATCGACAGATAGCGGACCAAACGGCCAAATTCTGCATCGGTTAGCTCTATTGTGCGCGACTTTCCACTCAAAGACGCTATTAGTTTGCTATGAAGACTTTGATGACCACCAGATCCGGACGGGACAAGAATTTCGTCAGCCTCTTGATCTGTTAACTCAAGTATAAACTTACGCGCTGGCCGTGTCATGATCAATCTCCAAAAAGCGCTGATCGAAAGAAGTTGCTGATATATTAAAGCGATTCGCGCACCTGTGGAGAACATTACAATCTTAGATCATTTAACGCTCACCCCCGGCGTGACCTATCATCCGGGCTTCCTCGACCGGCCGGCACAAGAGGCGCTGCTCGTCGATATCCGGGAGGTGGTGCGCGCCGCGCCTCTGTTCACGCCCGTCATGCCGCGCACCGGCCGGCCGTTTTCGGTGCGGATGACGAATTGCGGCGCGCTCGGCTGGGTGTCCGACAAGGCCGGCTATCGCTATCAGCCGACCCATCCGGAAACCGGCGCGCCCTGGCCCGACATGCCGGACAGGCTCAAGGCGGTGTGGGCCGCGCTCGCGAGTGACGCGCCCCAGGCCGAGGCCTGCCTGATCAACTGGTATCGCCCGGACGCCAAGATGGGCCTGCATCAGGACCGCGACGAGGAAACCTTCGACGCGCCGGTCGTGTCCGTCTCGCTCGGCGATACCGGCCTGTTCCGCATCGGCGGCACGACCCGCAAGGGGCCGACCACGTCGGTCAAGCTGTCCTCGGGCGATGCCGTCGTCTTCGGCGGGCCGGCGCGGCTCGCCTTTCACGGCGTCGACCGCATTCTCCCCGGCACGTCGACGCTTCTCAACGAACCCGGCCGGATCAATCTGACGCTTCGGCGGGTGACGCCGTGGGCGGGGCCGTCGGCGGATCCATAAGCGCCTCGCGCAGCTGGCCGATGAACCCGGCGAGCTTGGTCGCGTCGGCGCCCGTTTCGATATCTTGCGCGGTGATGGCGAGCGAGGCGATCGGCTCGGACCCCATGCGCTCGGTCAGTTCGGCCAGCGCTGTATCGGCGCCGGAGCCGCCGAGCGTCATGAAGGCGATCCAGCGCTTGGGTCGCGGCTCCAGATGATCTAGAAAGCCGCGCATCAGCGGCGGCAGGCGCGCCGCCCAGACCGGCGATCCGAGGATCACGATGTCATCGGGCCCAGGCGGGCGCGACAGCGGCCGCGCCGGGCGCTTGGTGCCGAGCAGTGTCATCATGCCACCGAAGAAGATGCCGATACCCTTGGGATCGGGCATCTTGCCCGAAGCGGGCTGCACCGGCGCGCGCACCACGTCGATGACCGCCGCGATGCGGTCGGCGATCCCCGCCGTGGTGCCCGAAAAGGAGAGATCGTAAAGCCACACCGTCATGCGCGCCTCCCTCGACAACAGCCTCGCGCTGCCTTGTCGTCGGAGAGTAAAGCCCGGTTGCGACCGGCCTGTGACCGGTGCCCTGAGACGATCGCTTGCGACCCGCTCACGACCGGCTGAGATCGTCGATCGTCAGCAGCGCCCGGAACGGGATTTCGGCGGTGGCGAAGGCGTCGGCCGCGCCTTCCTGACGGTCGACGACGGTCAGCACGGCGGCGACCGAGGCCCCGTCGCCGCGCAGGGCCGACACGGCCTTCATCGCCGAACCGCCGGTCGTGGTGACATCTTCGAGCACGACCACGGTCGCGCCATCGACCGATACGCCCTCGGCGAGGCCTTCGACGAGCGCGCGGGTGCCGTGATCCTTGGCCTGTTTGCGGATGAAGAAAGTGCCGACCGGCGCGCCCAAGAGATAGGACACGGGCGCGATCGACGCGGCGATCGGCACCGCGCCCATCTCCAGGCCGCCGACATAGGCCGCATCATAGTCGCGCAGCATGTCGCACAGGCCACGCGCGATGAGATAGGCCCCTTCCGGATGCATCATCGTCGGCTTCATGTTGACGTAGAAGCGGCTGGTGCGGCCCGAAGCAAGGGTGAACGTTCCTTCGCGATAGGAACGGTCGCGGATGATGTCGATCAGCCGGTCGGCATCATAAGGCGGCAGGTCGGTCGGCGCGGCGATATCGGCCATGGCGGGAATCCGGCGGGTTGATGAAACTGCCGCAGGCAATCCGATCGGAGCGCGGCGATCAAGCGCCGGCGCGAACCAGGGGCCGGTTAAGCCGATTTATCCCCGCCTTGTGCGATGTCGGCCCGTGCACGGAGGTCTCGGTCGGCCCGCCTCCGCCAGCGAAAAAGGCGAACAGCCACGCGGCCGGGCCGCTCACGCGGCCCGGTAGCGCCGTTCCGGATCGGCATCGGGGCCGTTGTCATTGTCGGCCGGACGAACCGGTGCCCGGTCCGGCATATCCGATCGCAGCCCGGCCATCAGCGCGAAGGTGGACTGCAGGACGTCGACGACGTCATGAAACATTCTCATCATCATTCTCCTTGTCAGGAAAGCGCCATGCCTGCCATTGCGGCATTTCACTTTCTCTCTTCAGGGAACATGGCCGTATGGAGCGGCCTGGACAATCGAGAAGTCTTTTCTCATATATGAGCGAAACTAATTTGTTGAAAGATCGTTATGACGACCCGCCTGCCGCCATTGTCTTCCTTGCGCGCCTTCGCCGCCGTCGCCCGTACCGGCGCGGTGGGGATGGCGGCGGATCGTCTGTCGGTGACGCAATCGGCGGTCAGCCATCAGATCCGGCAATTGGAGGCCGATCTCGGTGTCGATCTCGTGCGCCGCGAGGGGCGCGGCATCGTCCTGACGGAGGCCGGCGAGCGACTCGCCGAACCGCTTCAGCGCGGCTTCGACCTGATCGAACGCGGCGTATCGGAGGTCCGGCTGGCGCCGAACGCCCCGCTCGTGGTGAGCGTCGAGCCGACCTTCGCCTCGCGCTGGCTGCTGCCACGGCTCCTGCGCTTCCGTAAAGCGCATCCCGACATCACGCTGCATGTCGAGCCGACCTATGAATTGGCCGATTTTACCCGCGACCGGGTCGATCTCGGCATCCGGACGGGGCCGAGCGACTGGCCGGACCTCAAATCCTACCGCATCTCGCGCGCCCGCATCGTTCCGGTCGCGAGCCCGGCCTTCCTGCGCGAGGCCAGGCTCGGCGCGCCGGCCGATCTGACCGGCGATATCCTGATCTCCGACGACGATGACGAATTCTGGACCGCCTGGCTGGCGGGCGTCGGGCTCGACCATGTCGACCCAGCCCGGGGCCCGCATTTCGACGATACCAATCTCGCGGTCGCCGCCGCCGCCCTCGGCCAGGGTATCGCCCTGATCTACGAGCCGCTGGCGGCCGCCGAGATCTCAGACGGCCGGCTCGTCCATGTCTTCGCCGACGAGGTCGAGATGGACTATGCCTATTATCTGGTGCATCCGCGCGGCACGGCGCTGCGCCCGTCCGCCGCCAAGTTCCGCGACTGGCTCCTGGCGGAAACCGCCCGGGAAGACGCCGACCAGACCCGCCTCATGCGCGACGCACCGGCCGAGCCTTCCGCCGAGCGCGACCCGTCGGGGATCTAGGGCCATTCCAGCGAAAGCGGGAACCGGTTTCGCGTCCGGAATTGCGTAAAATCAATGGGCTCAAGCGCATCCGTCCAAGTTCCGGGCATGCCCCCGGGCGGATGCCGCGCTCACTCGATCGCGACATCCAGGCAGGCGCCGCCAAAATCATGCACGCTGTCACGCGCGCAGACGGTGACGGTGTCGACCCCCTCGGGGATCATCACGCTGGACAGCGAGCGCGTGAAGGGCTGCTCCTCGACATGGGGGTGATGCAGCGTGCGCGATCCCAAGACCGTGCCGTCGGGCGCGCGCACCTCCCACAGATCGGCATAGTGGTCCCAACCTTCGTCGGCATGCGCCACCGTGACGTCGAAGCGGTAGCCGGAGGTCCGGTCGCCCGAGACTTCGACAGCGACGACATCGGCCTCCCCCGACAGCGCCTGTGACGCGGTCAGGGCCAGGGCGAACAGGCCGGTCAGGACCAGCGCCAGAAGCCAGGTGCCGGCGGGCCGTATATGACTGATCATCGCTCTCTCCCGGGCTCCGTCGGAGACAGCCGGATCACCAGGCCTATTCGGCCGGTGTGATCCAGCCGATCACGCCGCCGCCGGGCTGTCTCAGCATGACGATGCGTCCAACGCCCGGCACGTCGAATACCGGCTGAACGATCTCGGCGCCGTTCGCCACGGCCTTCTCCGCCCGCGCATCGACATCGTCGACGGCGATATAGGACATCCAGTGTTCGGGAACGCCCTCGAATTGCGGTCCGTCCATGGCGAACACGCCGCCGGCCGGCTTGCCGTCGGCCATCGCCACCCAATAGGTCCCGCCCTCGGGCATGGGCATGCCGTCGAAAGACCAGCCCATCGCGTTCTCGTAGAACGCCTTCGCCGTCGGGACGTCGCGAGTCATCAATTCGTTCCAGTGGAAATGGCCATGCGGTGTCATTTGCGTCTTCCTCCCCGCTTCCGTATGCCGCGTGATGTTAGCGCGGGCTCCGCCGGGAAACTAGAACGGCTATGCGGCGGTTTCACGACAGGCAGTTGTGCAATAAAAGCAGCGCACCGCGCCGCATGGCTCAGGTCGCGGTGACCTAGGCCGCCTCGTCCTCGTCGAGCAGGGCCGGCGAGGGCATTTCCGGCAGCAGCGTATCGGGTGCGGCGGCGGCCGTGACCGCGCGGATCTTCGACCAGCTGGCATCGGTTGTGAACAGCAGGAAATAGAGCGATCGCACCTTGGGCCCGGCGAGATTGGTCAGCCATTCGCGCGCGATGCGTCGGGCGGCCGTCAGCCGGTGCCCCCCATCCATGATCACCCAGCGCCCCTTGCGGCCGATGCGCGCGACGATCGGATGGGCGTTGTCATAGCCATGCGCGCGGATCGAGCGTTCGAGCTTCAGCATGCGCGGGCTGCGCGCCCGCCCGTCATTGCGGAACGGGATCCGCTCGATGAGCCCGATCGGCACCATGACGGCGGCGAGGCCGTCGGTGAAGGTGATGCGGCCGAGATCGGACAGCGTCTCGAGCCGTTGAACCCGTGGCGCGGCGGGGCGCTCCGGGCGCGGCGCGGCCGGTTGGTCGGTGGCCGGCGCGCCGCGGGCGGTCATGCGGTCTTGTCTATATGGTCGCCGCCGGCCGGATCGTCGGGCCCGGCGGCAGGTTCGGGCGTATCGGCGGGATCGCCGCCGCCTGCGGCATCGGCGGACGCCTCGGGCTGGGCCTGCCATTTCGGCCCGCCCTTCGACACGCCGACAAGGGCGGCGCGCAGGACCCGCTCGCCGATGGCGAAGCCCGACTGCACCACCTCGACCACCATGCCCGCCGGCACGCCGTCATTGGGCACTTCGAACATCGCCTGGTGGAAATTCGGATCGAAGCGTTCGCCCTTCGGCTCGAGCTTGCGCACGCCGTGGCGTTCGAGCACGCGCAGCAATTCGCGCTCGGTCATGTCGACACCTTCCGACAGCGTCGTCAGTGCCGGATCGGCGGCCTCGCCCTCGGGCGCGGCATCGAGCGCCCGGCGCAGATTGTCGGCGACCGTGACCATGTCGCCGGCGAATTTCGCGATGGCATACTGGCCGGCATCGCGGACCTCGCGCTCGCTGCGTTTACGCAGGTTTTCGAGGTCGGCGAGCGTGCGCATCAACCGGTCCTTGAGGGCGGCGTTTTCTTCTTCGAGCGTCGCGATGCGCGTTTCCGGCGCCTCGGTGTCCGGCGCCTCGGCAGGCGACGGGGTTGCGTCTTCGGTCATGTCCGAGATCCGTGGTTTTCAAGCTGACGTGAAATCGCTTCGGATATCTGACGTCGCGACGGAAAAATCAACCTCATCCGCCATCCCATCCATCCGATCCGACGACGGGCGGCCGGAATGGCGCGCTCGCGGCGTGTACGGAATCGCACATCCCGGCATAGGCAAAGCGGGCAGGTTGCGTTCAACGGAGAACGGCCCATACGGCGCCACGCCGCGACCAGACGGGCCAATACTGGACGGAAGGATCATGCCATGCCGCGCTGGATTGGAACCCTGCTGATCGTCTCGACCATCTTCGCCCTACCGCTCGCCACCGTGATCGCGCCGGGACAGAACGCGACCTCCGAACCGGCCAGTATCGTGGTCGATCCGGTTCCGGCTGCCGCCGAACCCGAAGCGGTCGCGACCGTCGGCTGATACGCCAAGCACTATCTCCTAGGCTCGATCGAAGCCGGCGAAGACGCGCCGGAACACACTTTGCCACTGGACCTTGTCGCCTTCCCACTCGCTGTCGTCGGGCGTGAGAAGGTGCACGGCGGCGGGATCGAGATCGCCGATCCGGTCGGGATAGGACAGGATGATCATGGAATGCGGGCGGCCAAAGAAGCCCGCGACCGCCTCCCCCAGTCCCGCAACCCCGCCGGCATCGAAGGCGATCGAGGCAAGCCCGATCCCGGGCGCCACCGTCGCGAGATTGTTCTGCGTGTTCTGGACGATGAAGAACAGATTGGGCACATCGCGCAGGGCGAAGAGCTTGTCGCGCAGATGGGCGAATTTCGACCGATCGCGCGCGAAATAGGCGTCGATATCGGCCTCGACCCCGGTCCTGTCGCGAAAATGATGCAAGAACCGCAGGCCATAGGGCTGCCAGGTCGGATGGCCCGGCCCGTCGGCGATGTCGGCGCGGTCGAACATCGGAAACCCGTCGCGCAGAAGCGCTGAAATGCCGTCGACCGGGGCGATGAGGCTGTCGAAGAAATGCGAGCTGTGGCGCATCTCGACGCCGGTCAGCGTGCTCAAGAGATCGAGATTCTTGCGGATCTGGCGAGCGCCCTGACAGGATATGCCAAGGCTGATCACGGCCCAGCCGTCCCCTTCAGCCGACATGTCCCACCCCGGACCGGATCGTCATGGAGATCGCCTCGCGCCTGTCTGACGGGCCTCGCTTGGCGGGATCAATCGGCGGCGAGCGCCCGGATCGCGTCGTCGAGCCCGACGACACGCTCGGCCATGTCGGCATGCAGCCGCTCGACCATCCGCCCCTCGACCGTGATCGCCCCCTTCCCCGCATTTTCCGGCAGCGCGAAGGCATCGATGATGCGCCGCGCGTCGGCCACCTCGGCCTCGCTCGGCCCGAAGGCGGCATTGGCGGGCGCGATCTGGTTCGGATGGATCAGCGTCTTGCCGTCCATGCCGAGGTCGCGGCCCTGCGCGCATTCCTCGGCGAAACCGTCGGCGTCCTGCAGGTGGTTATAGACGCCGTCGATGATGTCGAGATCGAAGGCGCGAGCGGCCGCCAGCGAAATCTGCAGCCAGGGCAGGAACGGCGCGCGCCCCGGCACCAGCCGGGCACGCGTTTCCTTGGCGAGATCATTGGTGCCCATGACGAAGACCGAAAGCCGTCGGCCGAGATCCTCGTCGCGAGCGGCCGCGATCTTGCGCGCGTTCAGGATCGCGATCGGCGTTTCCATCATCACCCAGATCTGCATGCCGGCGGGCGCGCCGAGCCGATTGAGCCTACGGCCAACGACGAACACGTCTTCCGCCGTCTCGACCTTGGGCACCAGGATCGCGTCCGGGCCGGCGCCCGCCGCCGCTTCCAGATCGGCCTCGCCCCATTCCGTCGACAGCGCATTGACGCGGATGGCGATTTCGCGCCCGCCATAGCCGCCGGCACGTGCCGCATCTGCGACCTGGCGGCGGGCGGTGTCCTTCATGTCGGGCGCCACGGCGTCCTCGAGATCGAAGATCAGGCTGTCGGCGGGCAGCGTCCTGGCTTTTTCGAGCGCGCGGACATTCGAGCCGGGCATGTAAAGAACGCTCCGGCGGGGACGAATCGGATGCGGCATGGGCAGGGCGTCTCCTGTAGGCAGGCCGGACCCTAATCGGCTTTTCCGCCATTGAAAAGCGGGCCGGGCCTTGAGAAACCCGGCCAGGACACGCAATGTCGCAGGCCTCACAGCCCCGGATCGCGGCGGCGCCCCGCCCGCCGCGCGAAGACGCGACCCATGGCCCGTATCCTGCTCGCCACCTCGCTTGTTTCGATCGGCCGCGTCGGCGCGCGCGCCGCCATGTTCGCCCTCGAACGGCTCGGCCACGAGGTCTGGTTCGTGCCGACGGTGACCCTGCCCTATCATCCTGGCCACGGGCCGGGCACGCGCATCGCTGCCCCATCGGAGGTCTTCGAGAGCTTCGTCGCCGATATCGCCCGGCGCCCCGACCTTGGCATGGTCGACGCGGTGATGACTGGCTATCTAGCCGACGCGCATCAGGCGCGGGCACTGGCCGATCTGATCGACGCGGTGCGGCTCAAGAACCCCGAGGCGACGATCCTCTGCGACCCCGTCATCGGCGACGAAACAGGCCTCTACGTGCCGGAGGCCGTGGCCACGGCGCAGCGCGATGTCCTGCTGCCCAAGGCGATGATCGCGACACCGAACCGGTTCGAGCTCGACTGGCTGTGCGGCGGGTCATTGGGCAGCAATGAGGCGATCGCCCGCGCCGCCCGCGCGCTCGGCCCGCCGCGCCTTCTCGTCACCAGCAGTTTCGCGCTGATGCGCGGCAAATCGGCGAGCCTCCTGGTCAGCGGCCGCCAGGCCTTTCTCGCCGAAGCCGATGCCGCGACGCCGGCGCCGCACGGGCCCGGCGATCTGTTCGCCGCTTTGTTCCTCGCCCATCTTCTGGCCGGCCGGCCCGAACAGGACGCGCTGACGCGGGCGGCCGCGAGCGTGCACGAGATCGTCGTCGCGGCGGCCCGCGCCGGGCTCGACGAACTGCCGCTTGTCGCCCATCAGAACAGCCTGACCAGCCCGCGCATGCCAGTCAGCCTGCGGCGCATCGTCGAACCGGCATGACCGGACCGGACGGCCGGACCTGGGTGGCCGGCGTCGATGGCTGCCGCGCCGGCTGGTGCGTGGTGCTGGTGGCGATCGATGCGCCGGAGCATGCCGATATCCGGCTCTGCGCCGATTTTCGCGCCGTGCTCGACCTGCCCGAAGCGCCCGCCATCATCGCGGTCGACATGCCGATCGGCCTGCCGGAGCGCACCGGCCCGGGCGGCCGGGCGCCGGAACGCCATGTCAGGCCGCTGCTCGGCCCGCGCCAGTCGAGCGTTTTCTCGGTGCCGCCGCGCGACGCGGTCCTGCGGGAGGACTATCGGGAGGCCTGCGCTACCGCGCGCGCCCTGTCCGACCCGCCGCGCAAGGTCGCCAAGCAGTGCTTCAACCTGTTTCCGAAGATCCGCGAGATCGACCGTGAGATGACACCGGCGCTGGAAGCCCGCGTCTTCGAATGCCATCCGGAAGTGGCCTTCTGGGCGCTGAACGACCAGGCGCCGATTCCGCTCGCCAAGAAGATCAAGTCACGGCCGAGCCCCGACGGTCTCGCGTTCCGGGCGACATTGCTGGAGGCTGCCGGTCTGCCGGCCGGTCGCCTGGCCGATCGGGCGGCCGAGATCCGGGGGATTGGGCGGGACGATGCGATCGACGCCACGGTCTGCGCCTGGTCGGCCCGGCGGATCCTGGCGGGCGCGGCGGTGTGCTTTCCGCCCGATCCGCCGCGCGATGGCCGGGGCCTGCGCATGGCGATCTGGGCCTGATGATTCGATGTGCGGCCAGACGTGCCGACGGTTTTCTATCCGGATGCCGGCCTGGTCTCGCCATCGAGCGGATCGATGGCCTCGCCTGGGTCGTCCGTCTCGACGGCGACGGCCTTGGCCTCGGGGAACACATCCGCCGGCGCCGTCCTGTCGGGCTGGTCGAGCGCCGCCGTCGCGCCGGCCAGGCTGCTGCTGAGCGGATCATACTTGCCGGCAAGCTCGTCGCGCGTCGTGCCCGACCACAGCGGCACGCGGGTGAGATAGGCGGCGCGGCCGAGCAGATGGGCGGCGATCGGAGCGGTCAGCAGAATGAAGATCACCGCCACGGCGGCCCGCAGCATGACTTCGAGTTCGAGCGAATGGACGCCGACGGCCAGCATGATCATGCCGGCGCCGAGCGCGCCCGCCTTGGTCGCCGCATGCATGCGGATATAGATGTCCGGCAGGCGCGCGATACCGACGGCGGCGACGAGCGAGAACAAGGCGCCGATCATCAGAAGCAGGCCGGAAATGATGTCAGTCATCGTCGGCCGCCCCTTCCTGCTTGATGAAGTCGCGGAAATAGACGTAGCGGGCGAAGGCGACGGTGGCCAGGAAGCCGACCAGCGCCAGGCCGATGGCGACGTCGAGATAGGCATATTCCTCGGTCAGGATGGCATAGGCGCCGATGAAGCCGAGGCCAAGCAGCGCCAGCATGTCGACCGCGACGATGCGGTCGGCCAATCGAGGTCCCACCACCATGCGCCAGATGCACATGGCGAGCGCGATCAGGAGCGTGCCGAAGGTCGTGTAGATCGCGATCTGAAGCATCACCTCACCCATTGGCGCCCTCCTCCAAGGCCTGATCGGGCATGTCGCGCTCATCGCGCAGCGCCAGCATGATGCGGCGCTCGAAACCGGACTTGATCTCGTCGATCAGCGCCTCGCGGTCGTCGACATCCATGGCATGGACATAGAGCGTCGAGCGGTCGGTCGACACGTCGATCGACAGCGTGCCCGGCGTCAGCGAGATCATATTGGCCAGAAGCGTGATCTCGATATCCCGGTCGCAGGTCAGCGGAATGGCGACGATGCCCGGCGTGTAGTTCTGACCCGGCGCCAGCGTCATGGCGGCGACCTTCACCGCCGATTTGATGAGCTCGATCAGGAACAGGCCCAACAGCGAGACGAGCCGGCGCGACCGGCCGAAGAACGCCTTTTCGCCGAACCGGTGCCGGGCGATCCACAAGGACAGATAGCCGAGCAGGAAACCGAACAGCAGGTTCGCCGGATGGAAGCTCGCGGTCACGCCGGCCCAGACCAGCGCCAGGATGAGATTGACGAGGAACAGGTTCATTCGGTTCCTCCCGGCGTCTCATCCGTCACCACGCCGTCGATCTCGACGCCTTCGATGTCCATCGCGTCGCTAGGCTCGCCGGCCAGTTGCAGCACTTCGACGATATAGGCGGCCGGATCGATCAGGCCGTCGGCGGCGGCGAAGGCGAAATCGGTCATCGGGCCGGCGAAGATCCCGATCGCGAAGGTCGCGACGGCGACCAGCGCCAGGGGCCCGGCCATCAGCCCGCGCTCGCGGTCGTGCAACAGCGTGTTGGCGCCCGTTTCCCGGTCGCGCAGGAAGGCCAGCGCCCATAGCCGGCCGATGGCAACGAGCGTGATGAAGCCTGAAAACAGAACCGCCGCGGCGGTCCAGGAATAGCCGCCGGCAAGTGCCGCGTCGACCAGATAGACCTTGGCCCAGAAGCCGGCGAAGGGCGGCACGCCGGCGATCGACAGGCCGACGAGGAAGAACAGGACCGCGACCAGCGGCGTCGAGCGGTAGAGCCCGGCCAGCCTGGCGAGATCGCTGGTGCCGCCGAGCCGCACCATGAGGCCGGCGGCCATGAACAGCCCGGCCGAGGCGATGATGGAATGCAGCGTGTAGAACACGCCGGCCATCAGCGCCTCGCGCCCGCCGATGGCGAGGCCGGCGAGCATGACGCCGACGCCGGAGACGACGAGGAAGGAGACGAAGCGGCGCACATCGGTTTCGGCCAGCGCGCCCAGCGCGCCGAGCACCATGGTGGCGATCGACACGACCAGCAGCACCTCGGCCAGCGTCCCGTCATCGCCGGCGAACAGGACCGAGAACACCCGGTAGAGCGAATAGACGCCGACCTTGGTCAACAGGCCCGCAAACACCGCCGACACGGTCGCCAGCGGCGTGTGATAGGAGGCCGGCAGCCAGAAATAGACCGGGAACACCGCCGCCTTCATGCCGAAGGCAAGCAGGAATAGGAGCGCGACCGTCAGATAGGTCGTGTCCATCGGCTGGTCGCCGATCTTCAGCGCCAGATCGGCGAAGCTCAGCGTGCCGGCGAGGCCGTAGAGCAGGCCGATGGCGATCAGCAGAAGCGTCGTGGCGATGAGGTTGAGGAAGGCGTATTTCACCGCCCCGTCGATCTGTTCGCGCGAGCCGCCGAGCACCAGCAGGCCGAAGGACGCGATCAGGATGATCTCGAACCAGACATAGAGATTGAAGACGTCGCCGGTGAGGAACGCGCCATTGACGCCGAGGATCAGCGCGATGACCAGCGGATAGAAGCCGGCCTTGCGGTGCTTGCGGCGGACATCGCCGACCGAATAGACGACCACCGCCAAGCCGATCAGCCCGGTCAGGAAGGACAGTCCAGCACTCAGCGGATCGGCGACGAGCGCGATGCCGAACGGCGCCGGCCAGCCGCCCATGCTCATGGCCAGCGGCCCCTGCTCCAGGACATAGGTCAAGAGGAACAGCGAGGCGAGCGTCTGCCCCGCCATGCCGAGAAAGGCGATGGCGATCTGGGCGCGCGCATGGCCCCACACCGAGACGGCGAGGCCGGTCGCGGTGATCAGGATCGCGGCCGGCAGCGCGACGAGCCATTCGGTCATGTCAAACATCGCGGCCCCGCAACAGAGCGCTCTCGTCGACGATGGGTTCGGCGTCGCGCATCTCGGCGGTGCGCACCGTCTTCAGTTCCTCATAGGCCCGGTAGCCGAGGACGAGCAGAAAGGAGAACAGGGCGAAGCTGATGACGATGGCGGTCAGGATCAGCGCCTGCGGCAGCGGATTGGCGATCGGGCTGTCGGGTGCGTAAAGCTGCGACGGCACCAGCGGCGGGTCGTCGAGCGACAGCCGGCCGGACACGAAGATCAAAAGATGCGTCGCATTGCCGAGCACGAAGACGCCGAGCAACAGGCGAATGATCGAGCCCGACAGCAGCATGAAGACCGCTGCCGCGAACAGGAAGCCGACGAGAACGGCGACGGCGTGCTCCATCTCAGCAGGACTCCTCGAGCGCGATCGCGATCGCGACGATCGTCGCCACCACCACCATGTAGACGCCGATGTCGAACAGGACGACGGTCGAGATCAGCTTGAAGTCGGGCGCCCATTCCGGGATGTACCAGAGCCCGGTCAGGAAGGCGTCGCCGACGAAGAACGACAGCAGGCCCGAGATCGCCGCCAGCGTCAGCCCGATGCCGGCGATGGCGATCGGCGGCAGCACCAGCGCCTGGCGCACCACCGCCGGGCCGTCCGAGATCGAATAGATGGCGAGCGCCGACGCACCGATCAGCCCGCCGATGAAGCCGCCGCCGGGCTCGTTATGCCCGCGCAGCAGCACATAGATCGAGAACAGGAACATCAGGCCGACCAGGAAGGGGACGGCGGTTCTGAGGATGAGCGAATTCATTCGGCGGGCTCCGCTGCGGGCTTGCCGACGGGCGGCGGGGCGAGGAGGTCCTGGCGGCGGGCCGCGAGCCGCTTGAACGCCTCGGCGATCGGGCGGCGGGCACCGAACTGGATGAGGCCGATCGCGGCGACGCCGGCGATGACCACGACGAGGATCTCGCCCAGCGTGTCGAGCGCGCGGAAGTCGACCAGGATGACGTTGACGATGTTGCGCCCGAGCGCGTCCGGATAGGAGCGTTCGGCGAAATAGGTCGACAGCGTCATGTCGAGCGGACCCGAAGTGACGCCCATCAGGAGGATCGTCATCGACACGCCGATGACGCCGGCGAGCACGATGTCGAAGGTGCCGGCGGCGAACGACCGCTGATGCGGCGTATCCATCGGCAGCCGGGTGATGACGAGCGTCAGGATCACCACCGACAGGGTCTCGACCATGAGCTGGGTGAAGGCGAGATCCGGCGCGCCGAATAACAGAAAGATCAGCGCCACGGCGACGCCGAGAATGCCCATCGAGACGACCGCGATCAGCGGCGTGCGGGCGCGCGCGATCTGGAACGCGCCGAAGGCCGCCATCAGGAAGACGCCCCAATGGTAGAAGGTCAGTTCGGTCGGCCAGTCGGGCGTCACGCCGGTGCCAAGCAGGCGCGGCACGGCGACGACGGCGGCGAAGGTCAGCATGGTGGCGACCAGATAATGGCGCATGACGCCGGTCTGGGTCAGGCCGGTGGCGACGCGGGCACCCGAGACGAGCCCGTCCATGAACTGGTCGTAGCCGGTATCGGGGCCCCAGGTCGCGTCGACGATGCGGGCGAAGACCGCGCGGATCGGCACATGGGCGATGAAGATCGCGAGACCGAGCGCGATCGTCACGATCGACAGGATCAGCGCCGTGTTGACGCCGCCCCAGAGATAGATGTCGACCTCGACCGGCTGGCCGGCCATGGCCTGGACGACGGGCGCGATGGCATAGACTTCCGGCCAGGTGTTGATGACGCCGAAAACGAGGCCGAGGCCCGACAGGACCAGCGGTCCGGCCAACAGCGAGAGCGGGGCTTCATGCGGCTTCTTCGGCGTCGGCTTCAGGTCGCCGATGAACGGCTTGACGGCGACCAGCGTGGCGACCGCCAGCATCAGCGCATTGGCGACGACCGCGATGCCGGTGACCAGCAGGACATGGTCACCCTCGGTCGTGCCCTTATAGATGAACTCCTTGGCGATGAAGCCGAAGAAGGGCGGGATGCCGGCCATCGAAAGCCCGGCCAGAAGCGCGGCGCCGGCGGTCCACGGCATCAGCGGGCGCAGGCCGCCGAGTTCCGGCTGCTGGCGCGTACCGGTCTCGTGATCGATCGCGCCGGCGGCCATGAACAGGCAGCCCTTGAACAGCGAATGGGCCAGGAGATAGAGCGCCGCCGCCTCGAGCGCGTAATCGGTGCCGATCCCGATCAGCATGACCAGGAGGCCAAGGCTCGCCACCGTGGTCTGCGCCAGCATCAGCTTGAGATCGGTATTGCGCAGCGCGAGGAAGGTGCCGAGCGCGAAGGTCGCGGCCCCGAAGGCCACCAGCGTCATCATCCAGACATCGGTTTCGCCGAGGACGGGATTGACGCGGGCCAGAAGATAGACGCCGGCCTTGACCATGGTGGCCGAGTGCAGGAAGGCCGACACGGGTGTCGGCGCTTCCATCGCATTGGGCAGCCAGAAATGGAACGGCACCTGGGCGCTCTTGGTGAAGGCGCCGAGCAGGACCAGGAGCAGGATCGCCATATAGGCCGGCGAATCGCGCAAGACATCGCCCGAGGTGAGCAGTTCGCTCATTTCGAGCGTGCCGCCGACCTGGCCCATCAGCAGAAGGCCGGCGAGCAGCGCCAAGCCCCCGCCGCCGGTCACGACGAGCGCCTGAAGGGCCGCGCGCCGCGCCGCCCGCCGCCGGGTGTCGAAGCTGATCAGCAGGAAGGAGGTGATCGAGGTCAGCTCCCAGAACACGAACAGCGTGATCAGGTTGTCGGCCAATACGAGGCCGAGCATCGACGCCATGAACAGGAGCAGGAAGGTGAAGAACCGGCCCTGATCGGCATGGCCCTTCAGATAGCCCCCGGCATAGATCAGGATGAAGGTACCGATGCCGGAGATCAGCAGCGCGAAGAGCAGGCTCAGCCCGTCGACATAAAAGGATAGGTTGACGCCATAGGCCGGGATCCACGGCATCGAGAAGACGATCGTCTCGCCAGCGGCGATGGGCGCCAGGAACTGGCAGAAATAGACGAACAATCCGGCCGGCAACAGCGCCAGCAGCCAGCCGGCACGCATCGGAGCCGCTTGCCTGACGGCCGGCGCGAAGGGCGCCAGCAAGAATCCAGAAAGAACGGCGAAAAGCATCGTCGCTGCAATCCCGACCGGCCGTCGGCTCCCTAAGTCCGTGATCCGCCCCGCCGGAACGAGATCGTCCCGGGCCTCGATCCGCGCGATCTCCCCGGAAAGATGGTCGACCCTGCCGCGTCGGCATCGCCGACCCGCACCGGTTCCGGCGCAAGCTCTTCGGCGAGAACGCGAGTCGGGCCGCCGAGCCTGTGTGACATGTCGATGAAAGGGGCGCAAGCGCCGCGAAACGACGCCAATCCCCCAATCGTTCGAGCCGATATAGGCAAATCCGGCGCAGTTGAAAAGACGATCCTTACGTAAAAAGACGGAGTATCGTCCGGAACCCGCCGGCGGTAACCGGAAGCCATGATCTCACCCGACGACATCGCGGCGGCGCATGAGCGTATCCGCCCCCACATCCGCCGGACGCCGGTTCTCGACATCGCGGCGGCCGATCTCGCGATCGACCATGACCGGCCGCTGTCGCTGAAGCTCGAACTCGTCCAGCATGCCGGCTCGTTCAAGGCGCGCGGCGCGTTCAACACGCTTCTGGCGGGCGCGGTGCCCGACGCCGGCGTGGCGGCGGCCTCGGGCGGCAATCACGGCGCCGCCGTGGCCTGTGCCGCCCAGGCGCTCGGCCATCGGGCGCATATCTTCGTGCCCGAGATTTCGAGCCCGGCCAAACAGGCCCGCATCCGCGACTTTCACGCCGACCTCGTCGTCGGCGGGGCGCGCTATGCCGATGCGCTAACGGCCTGCGAAACCTTCCAGCGCGACACGGGCGCGGTCGGCATCCATGCCTATGACGCCGACCGGACGATCGCCGGCCAGGGCACGGTGGCGCGTGAATGGCAGGACCAGGCGCCCGATCTCGATACGATCCTGGTGGCGGTGGGCGGCGGCGGGCTGATCGCCGGCGTCGCCGGCTGGCATCGCGGCCGGGTCAAGGTGGTCGCGGTCGAGCCGCGCACGTCGAACGCGCTCGATGCCGCGCTGCGCGCGGGTCGGCCGGTCGATGTCGAAGTGTCGGGTCTCGCCGCCGATTCGCTCGGCGCCCGCTCCGTCGGCACCCGTCCCTTCGAGATCGCAAGCGCCTTCGTCGACCATGTCGTCCTGGTCGAGGATGCGGAGATCGCCGCCGCGCAACAGCTCTTGTGGCGCAATATCCGCATCGCCTCGGAACCGGGCGGCGCGACGGTCCTGGCCGCGCTCGTCGCCGGCGGCTACCGGCCGGTGCCGGGCGAGCGCGTCGGCGTGCTGATCTGCGGCGGCAATGTCGACCTCGCCACGCTCTAGATCAGCTCAAGCTGCGGCACTGATTACCAGAGATATTTCGGCGTGCCGCATTCGGGGCACACCCAGTCCTCCGGCAGATCCTCGAAGGCGATGCCCGGCGGAATGCCGCCATCGGGATCGCCGATCGCCGGATTGTAGAGCCAGCTGCATTCCTGTTCCGGGCAGCGATTGGTCGGCAGATCGCTCGCCGCCTCGGCGTGGCGCGTGCCGAGCGCCCAGGGCACGGCGCTGACGGGCCCAAGGATCAGCGGGGCGATCGCGCCGAACAGGCCGACACGCGCCAGAACGCCGCGGCGGGTCAGAAAGTCGGCGACGGCCTCGTCTTGGGGCTCGGCGGTCTCGGTCGTGGCATTTCCATGCGACATCAACGGGTCTCCTTGAGAAGGGCGAACGGAACGGAAGCGAACGGAACGGTCACGCCGGGCGCGGTCAGGCGCCGCGCGCCGGCGGGTCGAACGCGCCGACGGGCGGCGGCGTCCCGTCGAAACGGGCGATCTCGACCATCGCCGTCTGCGCCGAGCAGCCCTGGCCGAGCTTCGAGGTGCCAATATCCGGCGTCACCATGTTCGGATTGCCGTGGCGGTCGAGGCTGCCCGGCGTCGCGGGATCCTCGGGATCGAACCAGGCGCCTTCCTCGATGCAGATGACGCCGGGCCGGATGTCCTCGGTCACCACCGCGCCGGCGAGCAGCGCGCCGCGATGGTTGAAGACGCGGACGATGTCGCCATCGGCGATGCCGCGCGCCGCGGCATCGTCGGGATGAAGATAGAGCGGCTCGCGATCGGCAACCTTGTTCGACCGCGCCAGTTCGCCATTGTCCATCTGGCTGTGCAGCCGGTAGCGCGGATGGGTCGACAGAAGCTGCAACGGATAGCCGTCCTCGGCGAGCGCCCATTCCTCGGGCGCGCGCCAGACCGGATGGCCCGGACAGTCGTCATAGCCGAAGCCGTCAATCGTCTCGCTGAACAGTTCGATCCGGCCCGACGGGGTGCGCAGCGGATTGGCCTCCGGATCGGTTCGGAAGTCGCCGAGATAGACATAGCTCGGATTGGGGTCCTCGGTGACGTGATAGCCGCGTTCCCAGAAGGTGTCGAAATCGGGCAGCGTCATGCCCTCGGTTTCGGCATTGACGCGCGTTTCGTCCCACAGATGCCGCAGCCAGGCGGCCTCGTCGCGGCCCTCCGTGAAGGCGTCGCGCTGGCCGAAGCGGTCCATCAGATCGGCGAAGATGTCGATGTCGTTGCGCGCGGCCCCCACCGGACGGATGGCCTGCTTCATTGCGATGACATAGGCATCGCGCGACGAGGCGCCGATATCGTTCCTTTCGAGCGAGGTCGTTGCCGGCAAAACAATATCCGCCCGCCGCGCCGTGCCGGTCCAGAACGGTTCGTGGACGATGATGGTTTCGGGCTTGCGCCAGGCCCCGATCAGCCGGTTGAGGTCCTGATGGTGGTGGAACGGATTGCCGCCCGCCCAGTAAACCAGGCGGATATCGGGATAGGTGAAGTTCCGCCCGTTATAGGCCACGCTGCCGCCGGGATCGGTCAGCATGTCGGCGACGCGCGCGACCGGGAACTTCAGCCGCACCGGATTGCGCCCCCGGCGGATGGCGGCGACATGGAGCGGCGCGCGCGGGGCGCCGACGCCGTTGGTCGAGGTATAGGCGAAGCTGAAGCCGCCGCCGGGCAGGCCGATCTGGCCAAGCATGGCGGCGAGCGCCACCGTCATCCACCAGGGCTGCTCGCCGAACCGGTGGCGCTGCAGCGACCAGCTCGTCATGATCATGGTGCGCGAGGCCGCCATGCGGCGGGCCAGGGCGCGGATCGTCTCGGCGTCCATCTCGGCGATCGGCGCCGCCCAGTCGGGCGTCTTCTCGATGCCGTCGGTCTCGCCCTGGATATAGGCGATCAGGCGATCGGCGCCTTCGGTATAGCGCTCCAGGAAGGCCCGGTCGGCCAGGTCCTCGGCGAGCAGCGTGTGCGCCAGCGCCAGCATCAGCGCGGTATCGGTGGCGGGCTTGATCGGCAGCCATTCGGCGTCGAGTTCGATCGTCTCGCGCTCGCGGATCGGGTTGATCACGACGAGTTCGATACCGCGTTCGGCGGCCTCGCGCATATAGCGTTCGGTGGTGTGTTCGCCCGCCCCGCCATAGGTGATCTGGCCGTTCTTGAAGGCGGCACCGCCGAAGGACACGATCAGATTGGTGTTGTCGAGTATGACCGGCCAGGTGGTGGCCGGTCCGACGATCGACTGCGAGCTGCCGACGATATGCGGCAGAAGCGTCATGCCGGCGCCATAGGAATAATTGGTCAGGTCGTCGACATAGCCGCCGACGAGACCCATGGCGCGGGTGGTCAGCGTGTTGGGATTGTGCAACTGGCCGGCGCTGCCCCAGCCATAGCTACCACCGAGGATCGCCTCATTGCCATGGGTCGACCGGACGCGGTCGATTTCCCCGGCCGCGAGATCGAGCGCCACGTCCCAATCGACCGGCACGAAGGGCTCGGCGCCGCGCAGTTCCGGATTGGCCGGCCCGCCGGCCGCCAGATAGCTCTGCCGCACCATCGGCTGGCCGATCCGCGACGGGTCGTAGACCAGCTTGGGGAAGTTGTTGATCATCGCCGTCGGATGACGGTCCGGCGCGAAGGGTTCGACACCGACGAGCCGGCCATCCGCCACCTGGGCGTGGAACGCGCCCCAATGCGAACTGGTCAGAACACCGCCGTCATCGGGCAGCACACCCGGCAAAGCATTTTCGGCGCCAAGACCCTGCGCGAAGGCCGGGCGGCCCGATAGGGCGAGAAGCGCCATGGCGCTTCCGGCGAGAAAACGGCGGCGATCCAGGGCAAGATGATCGGCTTGCGAGGTCATGTCGGGCTCCCGGCACGGTCGATGAGATCCGTCGGAAACCTGCCCGAGCGAGCCGTCGCGCGCATTGACGGCCCGCAAGGGTCAAACTGTCACAATTCTAAATCGGCGCCACTCCTACGCCGGCAAAAAGAAAATCCCGGACCGCGAGGCGATCCGGGATCTGTCGACAGGCGACTCGTCGGGCCGGTCCAAAGACTGGCCCGATGCCGCTATGTCAGATGGCGTCAGGCCATTTCGACATTGGTGGCCTGCTTGCCGCGGCCGCGACGGTCGTCTTCGACTTCGAAGGTGACCTTGTCGCCGTCATTGATGGCCGGAATGCCGGCGCGCTGCAGGGCGGTGGCGTGCACGAACACGTCCTTGCCGCCGTCGTCCGGCGCGATGAAGCCGAAGCCGCGATCATGGTTGAAGAACTTCACGGTTCCGTTGATGCGCATTGTCTGGGTCCTTTCCCGGTCAGCACGATTTGCTTGGAATACGACCTCGCGCAACGCATGCGTGATGCGCTCCCCTGAGGTCACAGACTGTCCGGAAAAGATCGTCTCCACCCTGTTGCCGCGTGTCGGACCTTGTGCCGATACACGCCGCCGCCCAGGGAAGCGCAGTCTAGCCGAATATCTGCGGACACGCCCATTCCAAGTCGCGGGCACGTCCCAGGCGGATACATGGGAGATTGAGCCGGCAATTGCAACAGGTGAAGAGCCGCGACGGGCCGGTTTCGCGGTCCGTCGCGACGGTAACGCGCCGCCGATACGGCGCGTTACCTACGCAAAATGTCGCGGGACCATCGGTCCGCGCGACCGTGTCGCCATGTTATTCGGCGGCCAGGAAGTCGGTGACGTTGAGCAGGATCAGCTCGTTGTCGTCCTGCTTGCGCGGCAGCCGCCCGGCCGAGAACGGCAGATTGTTGTCATTGCCGACGATGATGTGGTCGGCGTCGACGATGTCGACGTCCTCGATGGTGACGAAGGGGAAGGTGAACCGGCCATCGGCGCCGCCCTGGCGGGCATGGCCTTCCGGGTCGGCGATGTCGAGCAGGTCGATATGACCGATCTTGCGCACCATCGTGCCCGGCTCGCCGAAGGCGATCTTGTAGACCCGCTTGAACTCGGCCGGCGCGTCGAAGCAGTTGGCCGCCGCTCCGTCCGCGCAGGCGAGCGCCGGAATGCCCTCGCGGCCGTCGCGCTCGATGACCAGGCCGGTCGTCGCGTCGATCATGTTGAAGTCACCGATGGCATGGCCGGCGGTTTCGAGCGGATAGAACCAGTAATTCTCGGTGAAGGCGCGGCCGTCGACGTCGAATTCGAAGATACGCAACACCTGGCGGCCGTCGACGGTTTCCCAGTCGCCGGTCTCGGCGATCCACAGCGGCCCTTCGAGCATCGGATAGAGAACCGAGCCGTCGGGCGCGGCCGCCATGCCCTCGTAGCCGCGCGACCGGCGCACATCGAACGCCTCCGCGCCATCCGGCGTCGACGGCAGGCGTAGGCCGTGATTGTCGGGCGAGACATGGGTCGTGTCGCCGACGGTCGTGTGGAAGAAGCCGGTCACCGTGCCGGTCATGTCGACCTCGATCAGATAGGGGCCGAACTCGTCGCCGATGAAGATGCGGTCGCCGACCGGCTGGAAGGATTCGACGTCGAAATCGGCGCCGGTCAGATAGCGGCTATCGCTGTCGTCGAACTCGATCTTGAACGGCAGCACGCGGTCGGCGTCGTTGAGGAACAGCGTTTCCTCGATCGCCAGGACGCCGCTCTCCCAGTCGGGGCGCACGCGATGCATCTGAAGCATGGCATCCGGCGAGTTCGCCTTGGAGCCGAAGCCGTTGTCGACGAGCACCCAATAGCTGCCGTCGCCCATCGCCTTGATGCCGGAAAAGCCCTGCACCGGCTGTCCCGGGAACGGGGTGGCGAGGCCGGTATGGCGCGGCGCCTCGCGGCTCAGGAAGGACGTGCCGGCCACGGCGCCGACCGTGTCGACCCGGCCCTGGGCGGCGTCGGTATAGCGGCCGGAAATGGCCAGCGAGGCCGGCGCGTCGGCGGGCGGGGCGATGAAGGTCGCCGCCGGCAGGATGGCATGACCCGCGAGCGTCGCCTCGAAAGCGGTGTCGGCCGTCGCCGGCGCGGACAATGCGGTGGTCGCGCCCAGAGCCAGGGCAATTGTGTAGATGATGCGCATGAAGCCTCTCCCTCGATCCGTCGGTGGACGGGCGCGCCGCGCCCGATACGGACTTATCCGGAGGGTTCATGTCGCTTTTGCTGCAAAGCGGTGACGGATCCATAGCCGGGCGATGAAATCGCCATGACAGACATGCAACGGGCGGCGCAACGCACGCCGCGGTGGCAGAGATGGCCGTGGATCAGGCAAGAAACTAAGCCGGCTTATATCCGATGCGGCCGCCAGAAGCCATGCCGGCTATGTCAATCGCGCGGCGGCGTCCGCGATGGCGCGGTCGGTCCAGGCGAGGTCGTCCTCGTCAAGCGCCACGGACGCATACCATTTGCTGTCGGGCTTCAGAATGCCGTTCCGCCTGAGGCTCGCATTGAAGCTCTTGGCGCGGTCGGCGTCGCCGCCGAGAACGTCGCGATAGTCGCTGACCGGCTTTTCGGTGAACACCACGTCGAACAGCACAGGATCGCCGACGATCTGGTGGGCGATGCCGGCGGCGGTCAGATGCGTCGTCAGCGCGTCCATGACGCGGCGGCCATTGGCGCGCATGCGCTCATAGGCGCCGGGTGCGCGCAACAGGTCGAGCGTCTTGAGCCCGGCGACGGCGGCGACCGGATTGCCGCTCAGCGTGCCCACCTGATAGGTAAAGCCCGCCCCGGCGCGGGCCTTGTCGAAATGGCTCATGATGTCGGCGCGGCCGGCGATCGCGGCGAGCGGAAAGCCGCCGCCGATGATCTTGCCGAGCGTGCAGAGATCGGGCACCACGCCATAGGCTTCCTGCGCGCCGCCATAGGCGAGCCGGAAACCGGTCACCACCTCGTCGAAGATCAGCAAGATCCCCCGCTTCTCGGTTTCCGTGCGCAGGGCTTCGAGAAAGCCCGGCGCGGGCGGGATGAGCCGCTGCAGCGGCTCGACGATAACGGCGGCGATGTCGTCGCCCTCGGCCGCCATCAGGTCCGCCGCATAGCCGGCATCGTTGAACGGGGCGATCAGCATGTGGTCGCGCACGCTATCGGGAATGCCGGCCGAATCGGGGACCGCATGCGGAAACGCTTCGAGCCGGGTCGGCGCGAGGCTCATCAGCGCTTCCGCCGACATGCCGTGATAGCCGCCCTCGAATTTGAGGATCTTGGCGCGGCCGGTATGCGCGCGCGCGAGCCGCATCGCATACATGTCGGCTTCGCCGCCGGTCGAGACATAGCGGAGCTGGTCGGCGGACGGGATCACCCGGCAAATCTCCTCGGCCAGCTCGATGCCGCGCGCATTGCTGGCGAAGAAGGTCAGCCCCTTGTCGAGCTGGGCGCGCACCGCGTCGAGGATCTCGGGATGGCCGTGACCGAGGACCATAGGGCCGGAGCCGATCAGATAGTCGACATATTCGGTGCCGTCCTCGTCCCAGACGCGCGCGCCCCGACCCTCGCGAATGACGATCGAGGGGTCGAAATTGCCGAACCCGCCGGCCGGCAGCACGGCCCGTGCGCGGGACACCCATTCGGCTTGCGCGATATCGGCCTTCATCATGCTCTCCTGTGCTCGTGCTGGTAGACCGCGACGGGATCGCCGAGCCGGTCGGGATCGGGCGTGACGCCGAGACCGGGCAGGCTCGGCGGGGTGGCGAAGCCGTCCCGGTTGCGCGCGCCCTGGCCCGGAACGGGATCGTCGACGAGATGCGGATGGCACAGCCAGCTGGCCAGCCGGTTCTCCTCGGGCGTCGACGCGGCGAGATGGATCGCCGCCGTATCGGCCAGCGCGCTGCCGCCGAGATCCTCGATATGCATGCGCCAGCCGACCTCGATGCCGAGATCGCGGATGCGCCGCGCCCGTGTCAGCCCGCCGACCCGGTTCGGCTTCACCTTGACGCCCTCGCAGGCACCGCGCCGCCAGGCGTCGAGATGATCGCCGACCGTGTGCACGCATTCATCCAGCATGATCGGCTGCGGCACACGGTCGGCCACATGGGCGCATTGATCAAGCGTTTCGCAGGGCTGCTCGACCCAGCCGCGCGCCGGCACGCTGTTGAGGACCTGGACGGCCAGCGCCGGGGTCCAGGCCCGGTTGATGTCATAGGTGACGGCCTCGTCGGGCCTGAGCGCCTGATCGATGGCGGTCATGCGCGCGATATCGGCCGAGGGATCGGTGCCGCCGAGCTTGGCGGAATGGACGCGATAGCCTTTCGACCGCGCGCGCTCGATCAGCGCGATCATCTCGTCGGGCGTGCCAGTCGGGATCGACGAATTGACCGGCACCTTGTCGGGCCCCTCTCCCGCCGCCCCGGCGCCGCCGAGAAGCCGCCACAACGGCATGCCCGCCACCTGGCCGAGAATGTCCCAGCAGGCGATGTCCACCGGCGATTTCGCCGCCTGATGCCCGGGCAGCGTCGCATCCATCAGCCGGTTGAGATGATCGAGCGCGCACGGATCCTGCCCGATCAGCGCCGGCGCCAACGTCTCATAGGCCGCCCTGATGCCCGGCCCGTGCGCCGGCAGATAGGCCTGCCCCCAGGGGCAGCCCTCGCCCCAGCCCGAGACGCCGTCGTCGGTATCGATCCGCAGGATGGTGGAATCGAGCGCCCGCACTTCGAGCCGGCCGCCGGAATAGCGATAGGGTTCCGTCATCGGCAGATCGAGATGCCAGACCGTAATCCGCGTGATCTTCATGCAGGGTCTCCATGGACGGCGAGCGGGGCGCCGAGCCAGTCGGGGTCGGGCGCGACGCCGAGGCCGGGCCGGTCGGAGACGGCGATATGCCCGTTCGCGCGAACCGGGCCGGTGAGATCGAGGCGCGGCGACACATAGCCCGACAGATCGCAGACATTGAGCACCGCGGACGGCGCCGTCGCCGTGGCGAGATGCAGGGCGGCCGCGGTGACGATGTCCGAGCCCCATGTGTCCTCGATGCACATCACCACGCCGAGATGACAGCAGAGATCGCGCGCCCGGCGGGCCGCCGACAGGCCGCCGAACTTCGACGTCTTGACCGCCACCGCATCCATGCAGCCGAGCGCATGGGCGTCGAGCAGGCTCGCGAGATCATGGGCGTTCTCGTCGATCTTCATGGCGAGCCCCGTGGCCCGGCGGACGGCGGCGCAGGCGTCGAGCGTCGCGCAAGGCTGTTCCAGCATGACATCGAGACCGGCCACGGCGCGACCGACCCGGGTCGCGTGAAGCCGCGTCGCGCCGCAATTCCAGTCACCATAGACCAGCGGCCCCGGACCGACGGCCTCGCGCACCAGCCGCAGCCGCGCGATATCGGCCTCGATATCCTTGTCGCGGCCGAGCTTGGCCTGGAACTGGGTGATCCCGGCGCCTCGCGCCTCGCGGGCGATCCGCGCCATCTCCTCGGGATCGGTGCAGGTGATCGAATGATAGAGCGGCAGGTCTTTCGCCCGCCGCCCGCCAAAGAGCGCGTAGAGCGGCAGGCCGGCGGCCTTGGCCGTGATATCCCACAACGCGATGTCGATCGCCGATTTGGCATAGGGATGGCCCGGCAGTCTCGCATCGAGCCGGGCCATGACGGCCTCGGGGCCGATCGGGTCGCTACCGATCAGGTCACCCGCCAGCTCGGCCAGCGCCGGCGCGACGCCCGCCGCATAGGCGGGCAGATAGCCCGGGATCGGGCACACTTCGCCCCAGCCCGCGACGCCGGCGTCGGTGTCGATCCGCAACACCATCGTCGCGACCGTATCGCAGGTCTTGCCGTCGGCCATGTAATAGGGGACATGGCTCCTGAGCGGCACGCGCCAGAGCGTGAGCGTCGTGATCCGCATCTCAGACCCGTTCACTTTCTTCGATCCGGCGTTCCACTGCCTGACCGTCATGGACCCGGCTTTCGCCGAACCGACCATCTTGGTTCCGATCGCCATAGACCGCGACCGGCGGGCCGAGACTGTCGAAATCGGGCACGACGCCGAGCCCGGGCGTATCCGGCGCGTATAGTTTCCCATCGCGCGTTTCGGGCCCCGGACGGCCGGTCGAGCGGGTGTTGTAATTGTGGAGATCGGTCGCGTTGATCAGGAAATCGGCCGGTGTCGAGGCGGCGAAATGGGCCAGCGTCGCGGTGGCGATCTCGCCGCCCCAGCTGTCCTCGGCGACCACCGGGATGCGGTTGTCGACGAGATAGTCGCGCATCCGCCGCGCCTTCGTCAGACCGCCCTGCTTGGACAGTTTCAGGCAGACGATCTCGGCGCCCTTGTCCTCGACCACGCGGTGCGCCATGCGCATGTCGGTGATGCATTCGTCGAGCTTCGTGGGCAGATCGGTTCGCCGGCGCACCTGCTGGCATTCCTCATAGCTCCGGCAGGGCTGTTCCAGGACGAAGTCGAGATCGCGGGTCGCGCGCGCCACCTGAAGCGCTTCGTCGACGCGCCAGCCCTGATTGGCATCGGCGAAGGCGCGCTCGCCGGATTTCAGCGCCGGGACGGTGGCGCGGATGCGCTCGATATCGGCCGCCCAGTCGGCGCCGACCTTGATCTGGAACTGGCGGTAGCCGGCAGCGCGATGGCGGTCCATTTCGGCCGCCATCTCGGCCGGCGGCTTCTGCGGCGCGACGCGATACATCGGCGCGCCGTCGGTCAGCTTGCCGCCGAGCAGCATCCAAACGGGCTGCCCGGTCGCCTGGCCGAGAAGGTCCCAGCAGGCGGCATCGAACGGCGCCTTGGCATAGCCGTGGCCGCGCAGCATATGGTCCATGATCTCGCCGATCCGCGCGACCTGGCGCGGGTCCTCGCCGACAAGCGCCGGCGCGATCAGCCGCGCCGCGGCTTCGGTGCCTTCCGAATGGGCCTCCATATAGGCGTCACCACAGGGGCAGAACTCGCCGCAGCCGGAAAGGCCTGTATCCGTGTCGATGACGACGACCGTCGTGCGCGCCACCGTGATCGCGTGCCCGCGGCCCCAAGCATAGGTTCCCCCGACATAGGGCAGATCGGTCCGGTGGACCGCGATGCGCGTGATCTTCACGCGGCCGCCTCCGGCACGACTACGATATTGCCGACATGCTTCTTGGCCAGGAAGGCCTCCTGGGCGGTGTGCAGATCGCGCAACGGGTAAGTCGCGGCCAGGAGCGGGCGGATCTCGCCGCGCTCGATATAGGAGACGAGATGGGCGAAGACGCCCGGCGGCACGACGGTCGCCCCCGTGAAGGTCAGATCGCGCAGATAGAAGGTCCTGAGATCGAAATCGACGACCGGCCCGGCGATGGCGCCGGCGCAGGTGTAGCGCCCGCCACGGGCCAGGCTGTCGATCAGGGCCGGCCACAAGGGACCGCCGACGACATCGGCGACGACGGTGACGCTGTCGGTGCCGATGGCGTCTCGCAGCGCGACCTTGAGATCATCGGGCGCGCGCGGCAGTACGGCCTCGGCGCCGATGGCCTGCAGCCGCTCGGCCTTGTCGGGCGTCGACAGCGCGATCGGGCGGGCGCCCCGGCGGCGCGCCAGTTGCACCAGCGCCGAGCCGACGCCGCCCGACGCCCCGGGGATCAGCACCGTGTCCGCGCGCCCGACCTCGGCGCGGTTCAGCATGTTCTCGGCCGTGATATAGGAGGTCGCGAAGGTGGCCAGTTCGGCATCGCTCAGCGGACAATCGATCGGATGCACATGGCGCTGGTCGATCTTGGTATAGTCGGCGAAGCCGCCATCGCATTCGCTGCCGAAATAGCCCGCTTTGTCCTGGTTCAGCGGATCGTCCCAATCCCGAAGCCAGGTATCGATGAGGACTCGCCGCCCGACGAGGCCGGGATCAGCGCCCGGTCCGACCGCCTCGACGGTGCCCGCGACATCGGCGCCCTGGATGCGCGGAAAGATCACGGCCGCGCCGCCCCAGGTCGCGTCCTGCTTCTCCGCGTCGGCAAACGCGCCGCCGGTCGTGGCGTCGCGCACGCCCTTGGAATACCAGGCGGTGCGGGTGTTCACATCCGTGTTGTTGAGCCCGCAAGCAGAGACCTTGACCAAGACCTCGCCGGGGCCGGGCACCGGCTTCAGCCAGTCGATGTGGTAGACAAGCTTGTCGAGCCCGCCATGGCCGGTCAGCACCATGGCGCGCATGGTCTCGGGTGGTCGGGTCATGCCGCGTCCGTCCGCGCCGCAACCCTGCCTAGGCCCGTCGCCGCGTCGTCGTCCGCATCCGTGCGCGGCAACAGGCTGTCGGGATCATAGGCCGCGCGGTCGAGCACCACGGCCTTGCGCGGCTCGCCCATGACGACGACGTCGAGCGCGGTTCCCGGCACGCCCGCGTCAGGCGCGACATAGGCGAAGGCCAGGATCTTGCCAACCGTGTGGCCATAGGCGACCGAACTGGTCGCGCCGACCCTGACGCCGTCCTTCAGGACCGCTTCGCCACCATGGCCGTCGGCGACGCCGTCGGGCTCGATGGCGAGATAGACACAGCGCCAGGGCAAGGCCCGTTCCATGGCCCGAAGCGTCGCGTCGCGGCCGAGGAAATCGCCCTTGTCGGTTTTGACGAAGCGCATCACATCGGCTTCCGGCAGGGTCACCTCATTGGTCAGTTCACCGGCACCCGGGAACGCTTTTTCCATGCGCATGGCGTTCATCGCGAAGGAGCCGTAATCGGCGATACCATGCGCGGTGCCGGTCGCCCATAGCGCGTCATAGACGGCCGGCATGTGTTCGGCCGGGCCATGGATCTCCCAGCCGAGTTCGCCGGCATAGGACAGCCGCAAGGCCCACATCATGTGGCCGGCGATCTCGATCTCCTGCGCCGTCAGCCAACGGAAACGGCCATTGTCGAGGGCGGCCGGCGTATTGACCCGCAACACATCGCGCGCCGCGGGGCCTTGCAGCGCGAGCGCCGACCAGTCGGTCGACAGATTGTCGATTTTGACCGCCACGCCATCGGCGTTCCGGGCAAGGTGGTCGAGCAGGCGTTGTTCGAAGAAGGCGGCGCAGACGAGATAGAACCGGTCCTCGGCCAGCCGCACCACGGTGGTTTCGAGCTCGATCCGGCCGCGCCGGTTGAGCATATGGGTGAGCGCGATGCCGCCTGTTTTGCGCGGCAGGCGGTTGGCCACCAGCCGGTCGAGCAGCTTTTCCGCATCGGGCCCCGACACGGCGATCTTGGTGAAGGCGGTCACGTCCATGATGCCGACGCGCTGGCGCACCGCCGCGACTTCGGCCGCCACGACATCATGCACGGGCGTGCGGCCGAAGCCGTAATGGTCGTGCTGGGCGACACCATCGCGCGCGAACCAGCGCGGCCGTTCGTGGCCGTAGACCTCTTCGAAGACCGCGCCCTTCGCCTTCAGCCGGTCATGGAGCGGGCTCGGCTTGATCGGCCGCCCGGCCAGCCGGTTGAAATGCGGGAACGGCACTTCGTGGCGCAGGCAATAGTCTTCCTTGGCTTTTTCGACCTGCCATTCCTTGGTGGCGTAGCCGCCGAAGCGGCGCGGATCGAATTCGCGCATCGAGATATCGGCCGCGCCATGCACCATCCAGCGCGCCAGCTCGCGGGTCAGTCCCGGCCCCCAGCCGATGCCGATCTGGGTGCCGCAGCAGCACCAGTAATTCGGCGCGCCCGGCGCCGGCCCGATCATCGGATTGCCGTCGGGCGGATGCGAGATCGCGCCATGCACCGCCCGCTTCAGCCCGCGCTCGGCGAGCACCGGCATGCGCTCCATGGCGTTTTCGAGCCAGGGCATGATGCGGTCATAGTCGGGATCGAAGAGTTCGTTCTCCGCTTCCCACGGGCAATGATCGATCCAGACCGCGTTCGGATTTTCCTTCTCATAGATCCCGATCAGCCCGGCCTTCTGCTCCAAGCGGATATAGCCGGACACCAGACGGTCGTCGCGGATCACCGGCAGTTCGCGATCGAGGTCCTGGAACTCGGGCACCGGATCGGTGACGAAATAATGGTGCGTCATCGAGGTCATCGGCAGCAGAAGCCCCGACCATTCGCCCATCTGGCGGGCATAGGTGCCGCCGGCATTGACGACATGCTCGCACAATATGTCGCCCCGTTCGGTGGAAACCTTCCATTCACCGGTCGGCTGGCGCTTGATGTCGGTCGCCCGGCAATGGCGGATGATGCGCGCGCCCTTCTGGCGCGCCCCGATGGCCAGGGCCTGGGTCACGCCGGAGGGGTCGACATGGCCGTCCTCGGGCGTGTGCAACCCGCCGAGCACGCCGTCGAGATTGTAGAAGGGATGCAGTTCGGCGATCCGGTCGGGCCCGACGAGTTCCATCGGGAAACCGAGTGCCGCGCCAACGCTCAGCGTCTGGCGCAGCCAGTCCATCTCGTCCTCGGTATAGGCGAGCCGGAACGAGCCGCAGCCATGCCAGGTGACCGACTGGCCGGTCTCGGCTTCGAGCGCGCCGGCATAGAGGTCGATATTGTAGCCGACGCATTTGCCGAGCCCGAAGCTCGACGTCGAATGGGTGATCTGCCCGGCCGCATGCCAGGTCGAGCCCGAGGTCAGTTCGGCCTTTTCGAGCAGGACGACATCGGACCAGCCCTCATGGGCGAGGTGATAGGCGAGCCCGCAGCCCATGACGCCGCCGCCGACGATCACCACCCGCGCCGTCGTCGGCAGCCGCGAGTCCGTCTCTTGTTCCACCTGGTCCACCGCATCTTCCCCTGATGTGCCTCGGCTCGGATCGACCGATGGAGGCGGGTCTCACGACCTGTCCGCGCGACGCCGCCGCGCGATCTCGATCAATCGCTGCCGACGGCGTCACTTTCCGATGGACAGCGTAATCGCACGTTTATACCATCGTCAATCATGAATGAAACGATCGTTCCATCCTCGTCCGATGCGGCGCCCGACGCCGCGCCGCAGGACGTGTTGTCGGCGCTCTCGGCAGAGCTCGACACGCTGACGCCGGAGCTGCGCAAGGCGGCGGCCTATGTGCTGGAAAATCCCAATGACGTCGGCGTGTCGTCGATCCGCGAGATCGCCGATGCGGCGGGCGTCAAGCCGAACTCCTTCGTGCGCATGGCGCGCACCGTCGGCTTCGAGGGCTATGACGATTTCCGCGCCCCGTTCCGCGAGGAGATCCGGCGCGGCGGGCCGAGCTTTCCCGACCGGGCACGCTGGCTGCAATCGCTCAGCAGGAGCGGCCGGCTCGGCGGGCTCTATGCCGACATGGTCGCCTCGGCGATCGGCAATATCGAAGATACCTTCGCCGGGATCGACGGCGCCGACCTGACGGCGGCCGCCAAGACCATCTGGGCGTCGCGCCAGACCTTCGTGCTTGGCGTCGGCGTCAACAATGCCAATGCGCGCAATTTCGCCTATCTCGCCGGCACCGGCATGGAGCAATTCCATGCCATTCCGCGCGCCGGCTCGACCGCCACCGACGATCTCGCCCGCGCCGACCGTCGCGACGTGTTGATCGCCATCACCTGCCGCCCCTATCGCACCGAAGTGGTCGAGGCGGTCGAGCTCGCGCGCAGCCAGGGCGTCAAGATCGTCGGGATTTCCGACAGCCCAGCCTCGCCGCTCATCATCGGCTCGGAGCACGGTTTCGTCGTCGCCGCCGAGACGCCGCAATTCTTCCCGTCGTCGGTATCGACCATCGCGCTTCTGGAAACGCTCCTGTCTTTCGTCATCGCCACGGCGAGCCCAGACATCGTCGACCGCGTGCGCGCCTTCCATGAAAGGCGCCATGCGCTCGGCCTCTACCGGGAGGAATGGACCGAATGACCGCCCATGCCGATCTGATCCGCACGCTGGATGCGCGCTACTATACCGATCCCGAGATCTTCGCCGCCGAGCGCCAGGGTGTCCTGGCGCGGACCTGGCAGTTCGCCGGCCATGCGTCGCTTCTGACCAAGCCGGGCGATTACTTCACCGTCGAGATCGCCGGCGAAAGCCTGATCTGCCTGCGCGGCAAGGACGGCAATTTGCGCGCCTTCTACAATGTCTGCCAGCACCGGGCGCATCGGCTGGTCGAGGGCGAAGGCAATACCAAGCTTCTGGTCTGCCCCTATCACGCCTGGACCTATGAACTGTCCGGCGAATTGCGTTCCGGCCCCAATGTGCGCGCCGTCGACGGCTTCGACCGCAGCAAGGTCTGCCTCACCGAGGTGCGGATCGAGGATTTCCTCGGCTTCCTGTTCGTCAATCTCGATCCCGATGCCGCCCCGATGGACGACTGGTTTCCCAATGCACGCGCGGAGTTACGCGCCTTCGTGCCGCATATCGACCGGCTGCAGCCGCTCGAATGGGTCGAGATCCCGGAAAAGTGCAACTGGAAGGTCTCCATCGAGAACTATTCGGAATGCTATCACTGCCAGCTCAACCACCCGACCTTCGCGACCGGCGTGGTCAAGCCCGAGACCTATGACATCCAGCCGCAGGGCCATTGCCTGCGCCACACCACCGAATGCCAGAACCTCGACCGGATGACCTATCCGATCGATCTCGACGCCAATCCCCATGCCGGGGAGTATTCGTCCTGGTTCCTGTGGCCGATGTTCTCGTTCCAGGTCTATCCGGGCAATGTCTTGAACACCTACCATTGGCGCGCGGTGGATACGGCCAATGTCGTGGTGTGGCGCGGCTGGTATACCATCGACGGGGTCGATTCCGAGGTCATCCGGCGGCTCGCCGTGCAGGACCGCGCGACGACGGTGGAAGAGGACATCCATCTCGTCGAATCGGTGCAGCGCGGCCTGTCGAGCCGTGGCTATCGCCCCGGGCCTCTCGTCATCGACCCGAAATGCGGCGTCAGTTCGGAACACTCCGTCCGCGTGCTTCAGCAATGGATGCGCGAGGGCGTCGACCATGGCTGAGCTCTATCACCGGAACTATGTCGGCGGCGCCTGGATCGACGGCGGCGCCGGCCGGATCTCGATCGACGATCCGGCGACGGGCGAACCGATGGGCGAACAGGCGCTGGCCGATGGCGCCGATATCGACCGCGCGGTCCAGGCCGGCCGACGCTGCCATGAGAGCGGGGTTCTGACGGCCATGCGACCGGTCGAACGCGGCCGCATGGTTCAAAAGATGGGCAGCCATCTTCTCGAGCGGATCGACGAGATCGCCCCGCTGCTGACCCGCGAGGCGGGCAAGCCCTTGTGGGAATCGCGGCTCGAGATCGAGGGCGCGGCGCGCTATTTCGAATATTACGGCAATCAGGCGGAGACGCTCGAAGGCCGCTCGATCCCGCTCGGCGCGGGCTATATCGACTATACGACCTACGAGCCCTATGGCGTATCGGCGCAGATCGTGCCGTGGAACTATCCGCTCGAAATGACGGCGCGCTCGCTCTCGGCGGCGCTCGCCACCGGCAATGCCTCGGTGGTCAAGACGCCGGAACTCGATCCCCTGACCAATGCCTTCATCGCCGAAGCCGCCGAGGCGGCGGGCTTTCCGCCGGGCGCGGTCAATCTCCTGTGCGGCCTCGGTCATGAGGCGGGCGCGGCGCTGGCGGCGCATCCCGACATCGACCAGCTGGTCTTCACGGGCTCGGTTCCGACGGGCATTTCGGTGGCCCGGGCGGCGGCCGGCAATGTCGTGCCCTGCATCCTGGAACTCGGCGGCAAGTCGGCGGCCATCGTCTATCCCGACGCCGATGTCGACGGTCTCGTCGACAGCGTGCGCTGGGGCATCTATTTCGGCGCCGGCCAGGTCTGTTCGGCCATGTCACGGCTTGTCGTGCATGACGACATCCATGACGAGGTGGTCGAGGCGGTGGTCGACATGGCGCGCGGCCTGTCGGTCGGCCCCGGTCTGGAGCGGCCCGATTTCGGCGCCAATATGGGCGCGATGATCTCCGAGAAACAGCGCGACCGCGCCGCCGACATGTGCGCCGACGCCCAGCGCGAGGGCGCCACCGCCGCGACCGGCGGGCGCAGGCTGAACCGGCCGGGCTTCTTTCTCGAACCCACCATCTTCACCGATGTGACGCCGGACCACCGTATCGCCAATGAGGAAGTGTTCGGCCCCGTCCTGTCGGTCCTCAGGTTCCGCGACGACGACACGGCGATCGCCATCGCCAACGGTACCGATTACGGCCTCGTCGGTGGTGTCTTCACCCGCGATCTCGACCGGGCGACGCGCGCTGCCCGCGACCTGAAGGCCGGCCAGGTCTTCGTCAATGAATGGTTCGCCGGCGGTGTCGAAACCCCGTTCGGCGGCTATGGCAAATCGGGCTATGGCCGGGAAAAGGGGCGCGAGGCGCTGTGGAACTATGTCCAGACGAAGAATGTCGCGATAAGGCTCGGCTGATGGGTCCTCGACGAGGCCCTGCAAGGAGGTCATGCGATGAAGCTCAAGGACACCACCCACCGGATCGACGCCCAGCACGCCAATCTGTCCGGCTCCCGCTTCGACGACGTCAACCTGTCGGGCTCGCGGCTGCATAACGTCAATCTCGGCGGCTGCGCGGTGGAAAAAGCCACCATGGCGGGCCTTAGCGTGACGGACGCCAACATGGCCGGCGCGACCTTCCAAGACGTCAATCTGTCGGGCCTCAGCCTGTCGAAGGTCGATCTCGCTGGCGCAGAGATCACCGAGGCGCGCATCGACGGGCTGACGATCAACGGTATCGAGATAGCGCCTTTGGTGGAACAAGCTCTCAAGGTTCAAAAGGACATCGAGACATGAATGACGATCTTTTCGAGACCGGCCTCGCCCAGCGCAAGGCGACGCTCGGCACCGACTATGTCGAGAAGAACCTCGCCGCTGCCGACGATTTCACCCGCCCGTTCCAGGAAGCGATGACCGCCTGGTGCTGGGGCTTTGGCTGGGGCGACGAGACGATCGACGCCAAGACACGCTCGATGATGAACCTTTCCATGCTCGGCGCGCTGGGCAAGATGCAGGAATGGGAGACCCATTGCCGTGGGGCGCTGAACAATGGCGTCAGCAAGGACGAGATCCGCGCCATCATCCACGTCATCGGCATCTATTGCGGCGTGCCGCAGGCGCTCGAATGCTTCCGCGCCGCCAAGAAGGTCTTCGCCGAACGCGGCTTGTAGGGCTCCCGCCGCCTCGGATCGGATTGACATTCTTTGTCGGGATCGCACGGCGAGTCCGACGAAGAATGCTCTAACCTCTTGATGTCTCGCAATTCCGGACGCGAAACCGGTCCCCACTTTCGCTGGAACGGCTCTAGTGCCCGTCAAAGGCGATGAGCGTGCGGACCGGCACGTCGAGCGCGCGGATCTTGTCGGCGCCGCCGAGTTCGGGCAGGTCGATGACGAAGACGGCGGCGACGACATCGGCGCCGATCTGGCGCAACAGCTTCACCGCGCCCTCGGCCGTGCCCCCGGTCGCGATCAGATCATCGACCAGCACGACCTTCTCGCCTTCCTGTATGGCGTCGGTGTGCATCTCCATCTCGTCGAGCCCGTATTCCAGCGAATAGGCGACGCGCACCGTTTCATGCGGCAGCTTGCCCTTCTTGCGGATCGGCACGAAGCCCGCCGACAATTGATGCGCCACCGCGCCGCCGAGAATGAAGCCGCGCGCCTCGATGCCGGCGACCTTGTCGATCTTGGCGCCGGCCCAGGGCTGGACTAGTTCGTCGACCGCGCGGCGGAACGCCTTGGCATCGCCCAGCATCGTGGTGATGTCGCGGAACTGGATGCCCGGCTTGGGATAGTCGGGGATGGTGCGGATCGCGCGGGCAAGCTCGTCGGCGATCGGCAGGCTGCCATTTCCATTGCTCATGTCAGATCTCGTCGGTCCGGCATCGTTCTAGAGCAATTCCAGCGAAAGTGGGAACCGGCTTCGCTTCCGGAACTGCGGAAAATCAATGGGTTAGGGCATGTCCAGTGAACCTTGGTTCACTGGACATGCCCTAACCGTGAATGACCCGGCCGGCGACCGCGTCGAGCTTTGCGAGAAGGGCCGGGTCGCGCGCGTCGGGCGGGGTGACGATGGCGGTATCGAGCGCCCGGTCGGCGCCGATCGGACAGGGTGGATGGCTACGGGGGAAATCGCGCGCGAGCCGGGCGACCAGCCGGCTCGCATTGTCGGCGTTCTGACGCACGACGCGCAGGATCTCCGGAATGTCGACATCGCCATGATGGGGATGCCAGCAGTCGTAATCGGTGACCATGGCGATCGTCGCGTAGCAGAGTTCCGCCTCGCGGGCGAGCTTGGCCTCGGGCATGTTGGTCATGCCGATGACGTCACAACCCCAGGACTTGTAGAGCATGGATTCGGCATAGGTCGAAAACTGCGGCCCCTCCATCGCGAGATAGGTGCCGCCGCGCGCATGCGCGATGTCCTCGTCGCGAGCGGCCTGTTCGATGGCGTCGGCCAGGACCGGGCTGACCGGATTGGCGAAGGCGACATGGGCGACGCAGCCGGGGCCGAAAAAGCTCGATGCCCGTCCCCTGGTGCGGTCGATGAACTGGTCGACGATGACGAAGGTGCCAGGCGCCAGCTCCTCCTTGAACGAGCCACAGGCCGAAAGCGAGACGAGATCGGTGACGCCCGACCGCTTCAGCGCGTCGATATTGGCGCGGTAGTTGATGTCCGACGGTGGCAGCCTGTGGCCGGTATCGTGGCGCGGCAGGAACACGACCGGCAGGCCGGCGATCTCGCCGAAGGTCAACGGCGCCGACGGCGTGCCCCAGGGCGTCTCGACCATATCAGTGCGCGCGACGACGAGACCGGGCAGTTCGTAGAGCCCCGATCCGCCGATCACGCCGAGAACGGTATCTGGCATGCGCCCCTTGCCTCCATTTCACTTCTGTATCGTGCGGGCTGCGGACCGAGCAAAGAAAAAGGCCCCCGCGAAGGGGCCTTTATCCGTCGGCCGGGCCGATCCCGCAACCGTCTCAGGTCGCCGGGCCAGACACCGGTCAGTGGTCGATCTTGCTCCAGAGCTTCATTTTGGAGAAGTAGAGCAGCGCGGCGAAGACGATCAAGAACAGCATGACCTGAAGGCCGAGCTTCTTGCGCTCCTCCATCTTCGGCTCGCCCGCCCAGAACAGGAAGGCCGACACGTCGATGGCGTAGTTCTCGATCGTCTCCGGCGTGTCGTCATTGTAGTCGATCTGGCCATCGACGACGAGCGGCGGCGGCATCGAGATCAGATGGCCGGGGAAATACTCGTTGTAATACTGACCCGGCTGCAGGTCGTAGCCGGCCGGCGCCTCGTGATAGCCGAGCAGCAGCGCGGCGAGATAGTCCGGGCCATATTTCCGCGCCCGGGTGATCACCGAGAGATCGACCGGATAGGCACCGCCGAAAATGGCGCGCGCCTGCTGTTCGTTCTCGTAGGGCCGGAAGAAATTGTCCGACGGAATGCCGGCGCGCTGGAACATTTCGCCGGTGTCGTCGGGGCCGTCGACGATGTTGTAGCTCGCCGCGATGGCCTTGACCTCTTCCTCGGAGAATTCCGGACCGCCCGGCTGCGACAGATTGCGGTAATGCATCAGCCGCATGCCGTGGCAGGACGCGCAGGACTGCTTGTAGACCTGGAAGCCGCGCTGCAGCTGCGCCCGGTCGAAGGTGCCGAACGGGCCGTCGAAGGACCAGCTCAGGCGCGGCGGCGACGGCGCCTCGCCGGCGGCCTGGGCCAGCCCGGTGCCCGTCAGCGCCATGGCGCCGGCCAGAATGGCGGAAACGAAAAGCTTGCGTGTCGCGTTCAACATGGATGTCCGTTCCGTTTCCAACAGGTCAGCCGCGGTTTTCCGGTGCCGCCGTCGCGCCGGCGGGCTGCGCCCCGCCGCCACCGGCGTCGGGCGCTTTCTTGAGCACCGATTCGGAGATCGATTTCGGCAAGGGTTTCGGTTTCTCGAAGATCCCGAGCAGCGGCATGATGATCAGGAAGAAGGCGAAGTAGTAGATCGTCAGGATCCGGGTCAGCGTGACATAGATGCCTTCCGCCGGCATCGCGCCGAGATAGCCAAGACCCAGGCAGGCCACAACGAAGATCCAGAAGAACTGCCGGTAGAGCGGCCGGTAGTTCGCCGAGCGGATCTTGGACGTGTCGAGCCAGGGCAACACGAACAGGACCGCGATGGCGCCGAACATCAAGAGCACGCCGCCGAGCTTGTCGGGCACCGCGCGCAGGATCGCGTAGAAGGGCAGGAAATACCATTCCGGCACGATATGCGGCGGCGTCACCAGCGGGTTCGCCGGGATGAAGTTGTCGGCGTGGAACTTGAAGAGCGGCGCGTAGAAGACGAAGCCCATGAACACGATCAGGAAGACCACCAGCGCGAACAGGTCCTTGACCGTCGCATAGGGGTGGAACGGCACCGTGTCCTTGTCGCTCTTCACGTCGAGCCCGGTCGGATTGTTGTTGCCCGAGGCATGCAGCGCGATGACATGCAGCACGACGACGCCGAGAATGGCGAAGGGCAACAGATAGTGCAGGCTGAAGAAGCGGTTCAGCGTGGGATTGTCGACCGAGAATCCGCCCCACAGCCATTCCACGATCGTCGGTCCGACGAAGGGCAAGGCCGAGAACAGATTGGTGATAACGGTCGCGCCCCAGAAGCTCATCTGACCCCAGGGCAGGACATAGCCCATGAAGGCCGTCGCCATCATCAGAAGCAGGATGATGACGCCGAGCATCCACAACACCTCGCGCGGTGCCTTGTAGGAGCCGTAATAGAGGCCGCGGAACATGTGGATATAGACGGCGACGAAGAACATCGAGGCGCCGTTCATATGGATGTAGCGAATCAGCCAGCCATAGTTCACGTCGCGCATGATGTGCTCGACCGAATCGAAGGCATGGTCGACATGGGCGGTGTAGTGCATCGCCAGCACGATGCCGGTGGCCATCTGGACAACCAGACAGAAGGTCAGGATCGCGCCGAAGGTCCAGAAATAGTTCAGATTCTTCGGCGTCGGAAAGACGATGAACTCTTTCTGGATGACACCGAAGATCGGCAGGCGGCTTTCCAGCCAGCGCATCGCCGGGTTCTTGAAGTGTACCGTGGAATGTCCAGCCATGTGTAACTCCGTCGCCGGCGATCAGCCGATCTGAATGGTCGTCTCGTCCACGAAATCATAAGTCGGGACGAGCAGGTTTTCGGGCGCCGGCCCGCGGCGGATACGCCCCGACGTGTCGTAGTGCGAGCCGTGGCAGGGGCAGAACCAGCCGCCGTAATCGCCGGCCTCGCCCAGCGGCACGCAGCCGAGATGGGTGCAGATGCCGACCTGAACCAGGAATTCGGGACGGATGACGCGATTGGCGTCGGTCGCCGGCACATCGCCGAGATTTTCGTTGCGCGCGACAGGATCGGGCAGGTCCGCGACCTCGACGGCCTCGGCCTCCTGGATCTCGGCGCCGGTGCGGTGGCGCACGAAGACCGGCTTGCCGCGCCACATCACCGTGATGCTCTGACCCTCGACGATCGGGCTGACATCGACCTCGATGGTCGCGAGCGCCTGGACGCTGGCATCCGGGTTCATCTGGTCGATGAGCGGCCAGGCCGCGAAGGCGACGCCAACGGCGCCCATGGCGCCGGTTGCAACATAAAGGAAGTCCCGCCGGGTCGGTTCGGGTTGCTCAGCAGTCGACACGTTCAGCCTCGCGCAGAATGATGGTTTCGCTCACACAAAAAGGCGCGGCGCGCTGACGCGCGCACCGAAAGCCCATCTATAGGCGCGACTTTTGGAATCTGTCCAGCTTCCTTAGCGTCGCACCCCCGCGAAACCCGTCGAAAAGGATATCCGGCCATGATCAGACTGGCGCTCTACCAGCCCGACATCCCGCAAAATGCCGGTACGCTGCTGCGTCTCGGCGCCTGCCTCGACATCGCGGTCGACATCATCGAGCCGGCCGGCTTCGTGTTCGACGACAAAAAGCTCAGGCGCGCCGGGATGGACTATCTCGACCTCGCCGAGCGCCGGCATCATGTCGACTTCAACTCCTTCGACACCTGGCGCCGGTCGGCGGGCCGGCGGCTCGTCCTGCTGACGCGGCATGCCGCCGAGCCTTATACGAGCATCCGCTACGCGCCCGGTGATAGCCTGTTGGTCGGCCAGGAAAGCGCCGGCGTGCCCGATCATGTGCATGACAGCGCCGATCTCCGGGTGACGATCCCGCAGGCCGCCGACACGCGGTCGCTGAATGTCGCGCTCGCCGCCGCCATGGTCACCGGCGAAGCCTTGCGGCAGATCGCGAGCTTTCCGGCGCGGTGACGGCGGATCGAACGGCGTCGTTACTGGACGGGAAGGAAGGCGTCGCCCGACTGGGCGACGACGCGGAAGGTGCCGATGCGGCTTTCGCCGACGAACTGGGCCGGCGCCAGGAGCGGGCCGCCATGGATCTTGGCGAGCCAGACCTGGGCCGGGCGCGACTGGCCGTTGCGCACGGCTTCGCGCACGCCGGCGATCGGGCGCACGCGGACCGAGCAGACCGCGGCCTGGATCTGGACGCCATCAATGACGAGCACTTCCATGCGCACCGGGTCGAGGAGGATATCGTAGCGCGATCGGCCGTCGAAGATCGGCAGCCGCCCGTTGCAGACCGACGAGGCCGAGAACCGGCTCGGCGCCGGCAGGACCAGGCCGCTGACCGGGTCGCTGACATTGCGCTGGTGGCTGGCGGTGATCGGGATGCGGTCTTCCTCGGGCGGGAAGGGCGGGCTGATATCGATCGAGCGGATCGAGCCGCCGCCGAAGCGCATGCCCACCGTGCGGCGCTCGCGGCCGGCATTCACATTGGCGTTGAAAGCTGTTGGGATCAGCCGCCTGTCGCCGATGACGCCGTTGGACGATGCCTCGGCACGGGCATTGGAAAACAGATTGGCGATGCCCGACACGCGCCCGGCGAAGGTCGCGGTATAGCTCGACGCATTGGTCGTGAGATCGAGGCCGGCGGTACCGACGGACAGATTGCCGAGCGAGATCGCGTAGCGGATACTGGTCCGATCCGACGCGTTGGGCGCGCTTTGAGCGACCATCATGCCGAGGGCGAATACCGCAATTCCGAGCAGTCGCTTCATCGCCGTCGCTCTCCCAAAAAAGATCCGCCCCCGAACGGTGCCCGGCCCTGTCGCGCGCTATCCCGATGCCCACGACGGTTACGGCGTCGCCGCGCCGCCGGACCAGCGCGTGATGGCCAAATCGCGGGAACGGCGGCGCCATTCCCAATCGCGCCTGGCCGCAGGTTGCCGACCGCCAACCCAATGCGCCGGTTTCGGATCGAGGATACGCCTCTCACCTCCACCCATCGGGTGTAGTATTCAAGTCATTATGCTTGTCATTTGGTTAACATGATGGTGATCGGCGACACCGGCGACGATCCGGCCGGCTTGTCCGCGCCCCCGCCCCGCCGGCGTCGACCCGCCTGCCTCAAGGAGAGATGTGATGACCGATTCGCTCGACCGCCGGAAACAGACCGCGCGCACCTGGTTCGAGGCGCTGCGCGACGAGATCTGCATAGCGTTCGAGAGCCTGGAAGCCGATCTGCCGGACAGCGCCCAGCGCGGCGACGATGCCCGCGACGACACGCCCGGCCGCTTCGTCCGCACCCCTTGGGAGCGCACCGACCATTCCGGCGCCAAGGGCGGCGGCGGCGTGATGAGCATGATGCATGGCCGGGTTTTCGAAAAGGTCGGCGTGCATTGCTCGACCGTCCACGGCGAATTCGCGCCCGAATTCCGCGATCAGATCCCCGGTGCCTCGGAAGATCCGCGCTTCTGGGCATCGGGCATCTCGCTGATCGCCCATATGCACAATCCGAACGTGCCGGCGGTGCATATGAACACCCGCTTCGTCGTCACCACCAAGGCGTGGTTCGGCGGCGGCGCCGACCTGACGCCGGTGCTCGACCGCCGCAGGACACAGAAAGATCCCGACACGATCGCCTTTCACGCGGCCATGCAAGCCCCGTGCGACGCGCATGGCGCCGACTATCAGGAATACAAGGATTGGTGCGACCGCTATTTCCATCTCAAGCACCGCGACGAGCCGCGCGGCATCGGCGGGATCTTCTATGACTGGCGCGATACCGGCGACTGGGACGCGGATTTCGCCTTCACCCAGGATGTCGGCCGCGCCTTCCGCGACATCTATCCCGAGCTTGTCCGGCGCAATTGGGAAACCCCCTGGACCGCGGATGACCGCGAGGAACAGCTCGTCCGCCGCGGCCGCTATGTCGAATACAATCTGCTCTATGACCGGGGCACGATCTTCGGGCTGAAGACCGGCGGCAACGTGAATTCGATCCTGTCCTCCATGCCGCCGGTCGTGAAATGGCCGTGACCTGAAGCGCCCGACCGCCCGCCGCCACTCACAGCCGGCTCAGCAGATCTTCGGCCGACAGCGCGAAATCCGACGCGATCCAATCCGCTTCGAGCCGCGTCAGCGCGGCCGCCACCTGCGGCCCCGGCGCGACGCCGGCGGCGATCACGTCGCGCCCCTTGAGCGGAAAGACCGGCACCGGCCAGGTCTCCGGCAACCGAAAACGCGCCCACCAGCCGGCCTCGTCGGGGGTCGCGCCCGCCAGCGCCCAGGCCAACAGGACGACATCGCGATAGGCCGTGGCGTCGAGCCGGTAGAGCAGCAGCCTGGGATCGGCCGCCGGGCGTGTCTTGCCCAGGAGGCTGGGCCAGAACCGGGCCATGGCGACGAGGCGGTCGCGCATGGCATTCGACAGCCGCAGCCGGGCCGTCAGCCGCCTGGCATCCTCCTCGACACGCACCGCGAGCGCCGCGAGCCGCGGGACCGGGTCGGCGGCGACACCCTGCGCCGTCTCGATGGCGGCCAGCGCGGCGACGGACGGCACATGGCCCACCCCGCCGAGAACCCGCGTCAGAAGCCCGGCATTGGCCATGACGTCGAGCGCGGCCACCGCGCCGGGCGCCGTCACGAGCTTGAGCAGTTCCTGCTGCACCCGTTCCGCCGACAGCCCGTCGAGCCCGGCGCGCAGCCGGATCGCGGCGCGCAAACCGTCAGTGTCCGGCATGCCGCGCCCGAACCGGGCATGGAAGCGGAAGAAGCGCAGGATGCGCAGATAATCCTCGCGGATGCGCGTTTCGGCGTCGCCGATGAAGCGCACCCGTCCCGAGATCACATCGTCATAGCCGCCGACCGGGTCATAAAGCCGCCCGTCGGCGTCGACATAGAGCGCATTCATCGTGAAATCGCGTCTCAGCGCGTCACCGGCCCAATCGGTGCCGAAGGTGACCACCGCGCGCCGGCCGTCGGTCTCGATGTCAGCCCTGAGTGTCGTCACCTCGACCGGCAGGCCCTCGGCGATGAGCGTCACCGTGCCGTGGTCGATCCCGGTCGGCACGGCCTTGAAGCCGGCCGCAGCGCCGTGCCGCATGACATCATCGGGCATGGCGGTCGTGGCGAGGTCGATATCGCCGGGCGACAAGCCTAGAAGATGGTTGCGCACCGCGCCACCGACGAGGCGGGTCTCGACCTCGCCATCGTTCAGGGCCGCGAGAACCGCCGAGATCGGCGGCGTCAGAAGCCGGTCCGGCTCGGCGATCCTGTCCGGCGCGGCCGGCATGGCGCCTACTCGAAGCCGCCCGGATAGAAGATGCCGTCCTGTTCGCGCGCCGGCCGGTATTCGAGACCCGGCTCGGCGCCCGAGAACGTGCCGAGGATCAGGAAACCGGCGATGGTCAGCCCGAGGCCCGCGACGCTCAGCCAGAACAGCCGGTCGCGTTCGACGAGATGGCCGAGCGCGAAGCCGGGTCGGGTGAAATACATCACGATGCCCGCGACGATGAAGGGGGTGAGAAACAGGAGAAGCTGGATGGCGATGATACGAAGCATGCGTCCTGCCCGGATCTGGTGTGGCTCAACGGTAGAGACGGTCGAAGAGATTGCGGAGGATTCCCGCTGTCGCGCCCCAGATATAGTGTTCGCCATAGGGCATTGCATAGAAGTGGCGGCGTTTTCCCTGCCATTCCCGGCTATGACGCTGGTGGTTTGTCTCCGTCATGAGAAAAGCCAGCGGCACTTCGAACACCGTCGCCACCTCGGCCCGGTCGATCCTGAGGTCGAAACCGGGCCGCACCAGCGCGACCACCGGAACGATGCGAAAGCCCGTCGAGGTCTCGTAGAGATCGAGATAGCCGAGCGGGGTCACTTCATGGCGATCGAGGCCGATCTCCTCGCGCGCTTCCCGCAAGGCCGTGTCGCGCGGGCCGTGGTCACCCTTTTCGACCTTGCCGCCGGGAAAGGCGATCTGACCGGGATGCGACGGCAGGTGGTCGGCCCGGCGGGTCAGCAAGACGCTCGGCGCGTCGCGCGTGACGATCGGCACCAATACCGCCGCCCGGCGGCGGGTGTCGGCGAGGAAGCCGGGCGCGAGATCCGGGTTCAGATCATGGTCGCCGCGATCGGCCGGCCGGGCGGGATCGGTATCGCCGATCGGCGGTTCGGCGAGAAGCCGGGCGCGGGCGCGGGCCGCGAAATCCGCCGCGCCGGCACCATCGCCGGCGCGCGCGGCGGCAACGGGATCCGTCACGGTCAGCGCCCGATCTCGGTCGACAGCGCCATCGGAAAGAACAGGCCCGAACTCCAGACGCCGAACTGGCGCCCCTCGGCGCGCGCCTCGTCGACGCCGAGCGCCACGAGATCGTGGAACACCGCGCGCACGACCAACGCGTCGAGCCGGCCGCGCACCCGGACATAGGGTTTCAGGCCTTCGGTGCCCGCCTCCTCCTCGAAGCGGAAGGGATGGTCGGCATCGACGGTGACGACGTCGTCGACATTGGTCCGGAAGCTGATCACCTGATCGTGACCCGTGCCGTCGACCGCCATTTCGACGGCCAGGAAGGGCGCGTCGTCGACGGTGATGCCGATCTTCTCGACCGGGGTGACGAGATAGGTCTTGCCGTCCTCGTCCTTGCGCAGGACCGAGGCGAACAGCTTGACCAGCGGCTTCCGACCGATCGGCGAGCCGAGATAGGACCAGGTGCCGTCCTGGGCGATGCGGATATCGAGATCGCCGCAAAAGGCCGGATTCCACTTATCGACCGGCGGCGTGCCGCGCCCGCCGGCCTCGCGGGCGAGCTTTTCGAGCCCCGCCAGGCCCTGACCGGCAAGCCCTGGTGCCGCCCGCGCGGCCTGTTCCATCTTCCGGTCCGCCGCCTCGCTCATCGGTCCTCCATCACCGGTTGTCCACCCCCGGTCCGTCCGTCGCCCGTCACGCCCCGTTGCCATGCCAGAGACCGGCGCACAAGGCCAGCCGACGCCCCGGCCAGGACGGCATGCGTGTGGAAAAGCAAAAAGGTCGCGCCAATTTGAGCGCCCCTGCCATTTCACCGTCAAATCCGCATACCTATAGTAAGGGTCATGACCATTACCGAACAGAGCACCGACGACATCGTCCGCCTCGCGGATGCGGTCGCGGCCAAGGTGAAGAACGCGAAAGCCGCGATCGGCACCGTCATCTTCGGCCAGGAAGACGTCATCGAGGATGCGCTGATCACCGTTCTGTCGGGCGGGCACGCGCTTCTGGTCGGCGTTCCGGGCCTCGCGAAAACCAAGCTCGTCGAGACCATGGGAACGGTGCTCGGCCTCGAGGCGCGGCGCGTGCAGTTCACGCCCGACCTGATGCCGTCCGACATTCTCGGCTCGGAAGTGCTGGAGGAGGCGGCCGATGGCAGCCGCAGCTTCCGCTTCCTGAAGGGGCCGGTGTTCTGTCAGCTCCTGATGGCCGACGAGATCAACCGCGCCAGCCCGCGCACCCAGTCGGCGCTGTTGCAGGCGATGCAGGAACAGCATGTCACCGTCGCCGGCCACCGCCACGACCTGCCCGCCCCGTTCCACGTGCTCGCGACCCAGAACCCGCTCGAACAGGAAGGCACCTATCCGCTGCCGGAAGCCCAGCTCGACCGCTTCCTGATGCAGATCGACGTCCACTACCCCGATCTCGACGCCGAACGGCGCATGCTGATCGAAACCACCGGCGAGGCCGAGGCCAAGGCCAGCCAGATCATGATCGGCGACGATCTCGAAACGGCGCAGCGGCTGGTGCGTCGCATTCCGGTCGGCGAATCGGTCGCCGAAGCGATCCTCACCCTGGTGCGCGCCGCGCGCCCCGGATCGGGCGACACGACGGTCGACGAACAGATCGCCTGGGGTCCGGGTCCGCGCGCCAGCCAGGCGCTGATGCTGACCGTGCGCGCCCGCGCGCTGCTTGACGGGCGGCTCGCGCCGTCTGTCGACGACGTCGCGGCGCTGGCCGTGCCGGTCCTGCAGCACCGCATGGCGCTCAGCTTCTCGGCGCGCGCCGACGGGCTCACCGTGCCGGAGGTGATCTCCCGGCTCGTCGAGCGGATCGGATAGCCGTCTTGGCCGATCGCGTCGGATTTCATCCCGACACGCCCGACTATGGCGATGCCGCGCGGCGCGCGGAGGAACTGGCCGCGCGCCTGCCGGATCTCCTCATGCAGGCCAAGCGCATCGCCACCACGGTCAGCCATGGCCTGCATGGCCGCCGGCGCGCCGGCCCGGGGGAAACCTTCTGGCAGTTCCGCCGCTTCCAGAGCGGTGAGCCCGCCCGCCGCATCGACTGGCGACGCTCGGCGCGCGACGACAATCTCTATGTCCGCGAACGCGAATGGGAAGCGGCGCACACGGTGTGGATCGCGCTCGACCGGTCGCCGTCGATGTTCTTCCGCTCCGATCTCGCGACACAGGCCAAGATCGACCGCGCGGTGGTGCTGACGCTGGCGCTGGTCGACCTCCTGGTGCGCGGCGGCGAGCGGGTCGGCATCGTCGGGGTGATGCGCCCGACCGCGACCCGGAACGCCGCCGAACGCGCCGCCGGCGAACTCGCCCATGTCGAGCATCCCGCCCCGCTCGTGGTGCCGTCGGGCGGCGCGCTGCCGCGCTTTTCCGAACTCGTCATCATCTCCGACCTGCTCGATCCGCTGGTCGAGCTCGACCCCGAATTCCGCGCCATCGCCAGCGGCGGCGTGTCGGGCCATGCCATGCAGATCATCGATCCGGTCGAACAGGTGTTCCCGTATACCGGGCGCATCGAGTTCACCGATCCGGAAACCGGCATGGACATCGTGATGGGCAAGGCGGACGGCGTGCGCACCGCCTTCCTGCAACGCATGCACGAGCGCCACGACCGTCTTGTCGCCATGTTTCGCGGTCTTAACTGGGCGCATATGATTCACCATACCGATCGCCCGGCGGGGCTGGCGCTGATGGCGCTGCACGGACAGCTCGGCGGTCACGGCGCGCCGGCCGTCACGCGCGAGCGCCCGATGGCATCGCTTGCCATGGAAACGCCGGGAGACGCGGCCGCATGACCGGTTTCCCCGTCCTGTTCCTCGAACCGCTGGCGCTCCTGGGCTTGATCGCGCTGCCGGCGATCTGGCTGTTGCTGCGCTTCACCCCGCCGCGCCCGCAACGCGTGACCTTTCCCGCGACCCGCATCCTGCTGGGGCTCGAAAAGCGCGAGGAAACCCGTGCCCGCAGCCCCTGGTGGCTGACGCTTCTGCGTATCCTGATCGCCACGCTGATCATCCTGGCGCTGGCGCGCCCGACGCTCAATCCGACCACGGTCACCCTGTCCGGCACAGGCCCCGTGGCGCTTCTGATCGACGATGGCTGGGCCTCCGCCACCGACTGGGACCGCATCGTCGCCATGGCCGAACAGGTCATCGCCGAGGCCGACCGCGCAGGCCGCGCGATCACCGTCCAGACCACGGCGGCGCCCGCGACCCGCGACATCGTCGTGCCGCTGGCCGCCCGCGAGGCGCGCGATCTCGTCGGCGCCATCGAACCGGTGCCCTATGCGCCCGACCGGCCGGCGGCGGTCGCGGCACTTGCGGCGGCAAGCGGGACGTCACCGCCCGGCGATATCGTCTGGCTGACCGACGGCCTCGATCATGGCGCGCCCGACGGCGCGCTGAACGATCTTCTGGCGACCAGTTTCGCCGGCACGGCCGTGCACGGCTTCACGCCCCGACCAGGCGAGACGCCACCGGTTCTCCTGCGCCCGGAGCAGAGCGCGGGCGATCTCGTGGCGCGCGTCGCGCTGCCCGACGGCGCCCAGGCCGGCGCACTGCAATTGCGCGCGCTCGACCAGCGCGGACGCGTCGTCGCCGAGGCGCCGGTCACCGACAACGGCGGCGCGACGGATCCGGCAGCGGCCGGACAGGACGCGGCGGCCCAGACCGACATCGGGCCAGCCGCCCGCTTCGACCTGCCGATCGAGATCCGCAACGAGATCGCGCGCATCGAGATCGCCGGCGAGCAGAGCGCCGCCGCCGTGCAGCTGCTCGACGACCGTTTCCAGCGCAAGACGGTGGGCCTGTTGTCGGCGACGGTGGTCGACGACGCCCAGCCGCTGCTCGCCCCGCTGCATTACATAACCCAGGCACTGGCGCCGTTCGCCGATATCGAGGAGCCGCGCGGCGCGAGCACCGGCGCCGTCCTGTCCGATCTCATCGACAACGGCGCCTCGCTCATCGTGATGGCCGATATCGGCACGCTGAGCGAGGCCGACGAGGCACTGCTGTCGGACTGGATCGACGATGGCGGCGTGGTCTTGCGCTTCGCCGGTCCCCGGCTCGCGGCGGCCGAGGACCCGCTGGCGCCGGTGCGGCTGCGCCAGGGCGAACGCACGCTCGGCGGCGCGCTGTCCTGGTCGGAACCGCAGTCGCTGGCGGACTTTCCCGAGACCGGTGCCTTCGCCGGCCTTGACGTGCCAGACGACATCGTCGTCGAGCGCCAAGTGCTCGCCGAACCCGATATCGACCTTCAGAACAAGACCTGGGCCACGCTCGCCGACGGCACGCCGCTGGTAACCGCCGAACGGCGCGGCAATGGCTGGCTCGTCCTGTTTCACGTCACCGCCGATACGGCCTGGTCGACCCTGCCGCTGTCGGGCGTCTTCGTCGACATGATGCAACGCCTGCTCGGCCTGGCGCCGGCGCCGACCACGCGATCGGCCGGCGAAGCGGAAACGGCTGACCGGCCGGTGGCCCGCGGCGGCGAGGCAACCGCGATGCTGCGGCCGATCCGGGTGCTCGACGGGCGCGGCGCCAGCGTGCCGCCGCCGGTCACTGCGCAGCCGATCCTGGCCGCCGATATCGACACCGTCACGCCGGGTCCCGACCATCCGCCGGGCCTTTACGGCAGCGAAACCGCCTTCCGCGCGCTGAACCTGTTCGGCGAGAACGCCGATCTCGACCCGTTGACGCTGTCGGGCCCGGATGTCGCGGCACTCGACTATCCGAGCGAGGAGCCGGCGCCGCTGGCGCCCTGGCTGTTCGCGGCGGCACTCATCCTGCTGGCGCTCGATTCGCTGGCCATTCTCTTCCTGTCCGGCCTCAGGCCGCGTTTCGCCAAGCCCGCCGAACAGGCCATGGCGCTGCTGCTGGCCATCGGCCTCGTCGCGGCGCTTTCCTCGGTCGCGACGACACCCGCTTTGGCGCAGTCCGAAACCGACGCCACGGCCCAAACGACGGAGGCGGAAGACCTTTTCGCCCTCGACGCGACGCTCGACACACGGCTTGCTTATGTGGTGACCGGCAATGCCGAGATCGACGAGACGAGCCGGCTCGGCCTCACAGGGCTGAGCCGGGCGCTGGCCGCGCGCACCTCGCTCGAACCGGGCCTGCCGATCGGCATCGATATCTCGAGCGACGAACTGGCGTTCTTCCCGCTGCTCTACTGGCCGATCGACGACAATCTCGTCGTGCCCGACGCCGAGACGCTCGCTCGCATCGATCGCTACATGAAGAGCGGCGGCACGATCCTGTTCGATACCCGCGACCAGGTCACCGGCGGCGCGGCCTGGTCGGGCAGCGTCGGTCCCGGCATGCAGCGCTTACGCGCGCTGCTCGCCGGCCTCGACCTGCCGGCGCTGGAACCCGTGCCGGTCGACCATGTGCTGACCAAGACCTTCTATCTGTTGCAGGATTTCCCCGGCCGCTTCGATGGCGGCCCGCTCTGGGTCGAGGCGCTGGAGCGCGATCCGAACGCCCCGCCGCGCCCGGCCTATAACGCCGACGGCGTCTCCTCGATCATGATCACCGCCAATGATCTGGCCGGCGCCTGGGCCGAGGACGCGACCGGCGTGCCGCTTTACCCGGTCGTGCCGGGCGGCGAGAACCAGCGCGAAATGGCGCGCCGGGTCGGCATCAACATCGTCATGTATACGCTGACCGGGAACTACAAGGCCGACCAGGTTCATATCCCGGCGCTGCTCGAACGGCTCGGACAATAGGGAGCGGAAGAGAGCGCGATGACCTGGACGCTGACCATCGATCCGCTGTTCTCCTGGCCCGTGCTGATCGGGCTCGGCATCGTGGCGTTTGCCGCCTCCCTGCCGAGCTTCATCGTGCGCATGCCCGGCGCCTGGCTGCGGCTGACCGCCTTCGCGCTGATCTGGCTGGCGCTTCTGGCACCCGAGTTCCGCCGCGAGGAGCGCGATCCGCTGCCCGGGGTCGTCGCGGTCGTCGTCGACCAGAGCGACAGCCAGACGATCGCCGACCGTCGCGCGATCACCGCCGAGGCGCGTCGCCTGCTCGAAGAGCGGCTGTCGGGCCTGTCGGATTTCGAGATCCGCTGGACGATCGCCGGCCGCAATCAGGCCGATGGCACCGAACTGTTCGGCGCGCTCGGCGACGCGCTCGCCGATGTGCCGCCCGAACAGGTGGCCGGCGTGGTGCTGGTCACCGACGGGCGCATCCATGACGCGCCCGAACGCGCCGCGGCGCTCGGCATCGATGCGCCGATCCACACGCTTCTGACCGGCCATGACGACGAGGCCGACCGCCGGGTCGTGCTCGAGGCGTCGCCGCGCTTCGGCATCGTTGGCGAGGCCAAGGACGTCACCTTCCGCGTCACCGAGACCGGTCCCGTCGCCAATCCCGCCCCTGACGGCCGGGTCGAGATCCGCATCCGCCGCGACGGCGACCTGATCACCACGCGCCGCGTCCTGCCAGAGGACCTCGTCAGCGTGCCGGTCGAGATCGCGCGCGGCGGGCGCAATCTGATCGAGATCGAGGCGGAGGCCGCGCCCAACGAGTTGACGGCGGTCAACAATCGCGCGGTGCTATCGGTCGAGGGCATCCGTGAAAATCTCCGCGTCCTCCTGGTATCCGGCGAACCGCATGCCGGCGAGCGGACCTGGCGCAACATCCTGAAATCCGATGCCGCCGTCGATCTCGTGCATTTCACCATTCTGCGGCCGCCGGAAAAGCAGGACGGCACGCCGATCTCGCAATTGTCGCTGATCGCCTTCCCGACCCGGGAACTGTTTCAGGAAAAGATCGACGAGTTCGACTTGATCATCTTCGACCGCTATCAGCGCCGCGGCGTGCTGCCGATTTCCTATTTCGACAATATCGCGCGCTATGTCGAAAATGGCGGCGCGCTGCTGGTCGCCGCCGGACCCGATCTCGCCTTGCAGGGCAGCCTCGCCCGCACTCCGCTGGCCAGCGTGCTGCCGGTGGTGCCGACCGGCGAGATGATCGAACAGCCCTATTATCCGATCCTGTCGGATACCGGCTTCCGCCATCCGATCACCGAAGGGCTCGACGGAAGCGAGCAGACACCGCCCGACTGGAGCCGCTGGTTCCGGCTGGTCGACGCCCATGTCGAGCGCGGCGACGTCTTGATGACCGGCCCCGGCGAACGGCCGCTCCTGATGGTCAATCGCGAGGGCGAGGGCCGGGTCGCCGTGCTGTTGTCGGATCATGCCTGGCTGTGGGCGCGCGGCTATGAGGGCGGTGGGCCCTATGTCCAGATGCTGCGCCGGCTCGGCCACTGGCTGATGCAGGAAACCGACCTCGAGGAGGAAGCGCTCGAGGCGGTCAGCCAGGGCGACGGACTGACGATCGAGCGGCGCACGCTTGGCGAGACCGTCGAACCGGTGACCATCATCGGACCCGACGGCGAGATCCAGGAAACCGCGCTCGAGGAAGTACGCCCCGGCGTGTTTCGCGGCACGGTGCCGACCGACGGTTTCGGGCTCTATACGGTCCAGGACAGCGATCTGACCGCGCTGGCCAGCGTCGGACCGCTCAATCCGCGCGAATTCGCCGAGGTCACCAGCACTGATATCGTTGTGGCGCCGATCGCCGACGAGACACGCGGCGGCGTGTTCCGGCTGGTCGACGCCGACGGCGCGGATGTCGTGGTGCCGCGCGTTCTGCCGATGCGCGCGACGACGGCCCTCGCCGGCTCCGACTGGATGGGGTTCCGGCGCAGCACGGCATCAGCCCTTGTCGGGGTGTCGGCGACGCCGATCCTGGCGGGCCTGGCCGGCCTGTTGCTGCTTTTGGGGATCCTCGGCGCGACCTGGTGGCGCGAGGGGCGGTAACGCCGGTCAGAGCGTTCGCATCGCCACGACCGGTCCCCGCGCGCCGTCGAGCGCGCCGGGCACCAGGTCGAGTGCCAGAAGACGGGCCGGATCGACCGGGCCCGGCAGGGTGATTTGCCCGGCCGGCACCTGAACGAAGCCGGCGCGCGCATAATAGGGCAGATCCCCGACCAGGATGACGAGGCCGTGGCCGGCGGCGCGCGCCGCGTCGAGCCCGGTCCGCATCAAGGCCAGGCCATGGCCGCGATTGGCGATGTCGGGATGGACGCAGAGGGGCCCAAGCAAGAGCGCCGGCGTCACGGCACCAATCGTCACGGCGGTGAACTGGACCGAGCCCATGACCCGGTCGCCGCAGAGCGCGACATGGCCGAGCCCGTCGACGGGCGCGCTGCCTTCGCGCAGGCGGTAGGCGGTGCGCGCGAAACGGCCGGGCCCGAAGGTCAACGCGTTCAGCGCGTCGATCTCGGCGGCATGTTGCGGGATTTCAGCGGTAATCGTGATCGGCAGGGACATGGGGAAACTCTGATCGCGGCAAGTGGACGCTTTGCGTCCGGCCGCCTCAGGCTTCCCGCTCAGCGACGCGCGAAAGCCATGCCGTGCCGGACGCCGAAAATGTCGGCGGCGGAACGGCGTCGTCGCAGAATGTCGCGGAAAGGGGTCACGGCAGGGTCTCGATTGGATGGTTCCCGGACGGGAACGGCGCGCTGCCTATCACGGCCCGATCAGGCTGTCGAGCCCCGCCGGCGCGGTGGCGACGCGCGATATCGATTCTTCCGTCGAGACGCGCCCTACGGCGCTTCTCGTCACTGTCTCGACGGGCGTCTATTCCGGCCGGAAGACGGCACCGATGATCAGGCAGCCGTCACCTCGTCGAGGAACTGGCCGATCTCGCTCTTCAGCTTGGTGTTCTTGGCGGCCAGTTCGTCATAGGCCGACAGCACGCGCTCGGCCGAGGACGAGGTCTCGTCGACGGTTTCGGCGAGCTTCGTCATGTTCTCGGACACCGCCGTCGTGCCTTCGGAGGCGCGCTGCACATTGGCCGAGATCTCCGACGTCGCCGCACCCTGCTGCTCGACGGCGGCGGCGATGGTCGAGGTGTAGCTGTTCACCTCTTCCATGATTTCCGCGATGTCGCCGATCGCCTGGACGGCATCCTCGGTCGAGCCCTGGATGGCGGCGATCTGGGCGCCGATCTCCTCGGTCGCCTTGGAGGTCTGGGTGGCGAGCCCCTTCACTTCCGAGGCCACGACGGCGAAGCCCTTGCCGGCCTCGCCGGCGCGCGCCGCCTCGATCGTGGCGTTGAGCGCCAGAAGGTTGGTCTGTTCGGCGATCGCCTGGATCAGCGTGACGACCTCACCGATCTTGGCGGCCGAGGCGGCGAGGCCCGCGACCTTTTCATTCGTGGTGCGGGTGCCGACCGTCGCCCGATCGACGATCTCGGTGGTGCGCGCCACCTGGCTCGAGATTTCCGAGATGGACGCCGCCAGTTCTTCCGCCGCGCCGGCGACGGCCTGCACGTTCTGGGTCGCGTCCTCGGCCAGGGTCGAGGTTTCCGACGAGCGGCTCGAGCTTTCGCGCGCGATGCCGGACAGCGCTTCGGCGGTCTTGTCGAGGCCTGACGCGGTTTCCTCGACCGAAGCCAGGAGTTCCGTCGTGCTGGAGCGGAAGCCGGCGATCAGTTCGCTGACCCGGTGCTGCCGGATCTCGGCCTCTTCCTTGCTGGTTTCCTGAACCGCGGCAAGCTGGCGGCGTTCGGCCGAGCGTTCCTTCAGCGTCTCGACGGCCTGGGCCATGCTGCCGATCTGGTCCGTGCGCTCGGTATAGGGCACCTCGACGGTCAGATCGTCCTCGGCGATATGCGCGGTCACCTCGGCGAGATGGGTGACGGGCCGCATCAGGCGGCGCACCATGAACCACATCAGGCCGAGAAAGACGAGAATGACCGGCGCGGCCAGAAGGACGAAGCTCGTCATGATCTCGCGCACATTGGCCAGAACGGCGGCCTGTTCGACGCCGGCATAGAGGATGCCGATGACATCGCCGTTCGGCGCGAAGATCGGCTCGTAGATCGTGTAATATTCCTTGCCGAGGATCGTCGCCTGGCCGGCGAAGGTCTCGCCGTCCAGCATCACCGGATAGACCGCGCCGCCGGTGCCGAGCGGCGTGCCGACCGCGCGGTTGCCGTCGGGCTTGATGATATTGGTGGTGGCGCGCCAGAAATCCTCGGTCTCCGGGTCCCAAGCGAACACCGTCGCCGTCTCGCCGGTCATGCGGGTGATCGTGTCGATCATCTCGTGATCGGCGAATTCGGGCAGGCTCTCGAGCTCGATCCGGCCGACCGATCCGTCGCTGTTCCAGGTGATGCGCGCGCCCGGCACCCGCTCCTGGAAGATCGTCGCGGCGGTGCGCAGGCTGGCATCCTGCTTGTAGACCGCCGAATTGGTCGCCTGACCATTGGACACGACATAGACGATGCCGCCGATGATCAGCATGGCGAGCGTCAGAAACGCGGCGCTGGCCAGCGCCATCGCCGATGTGATCGACAGTTTCGAGAAGATGTTGCCCATGGTCGTCCCCCAGCCCAAGCAATCGTTTGATTTCGGGGACCTTGAGTTAGAAGAATTAAAGAACGCTTATGAAAGTCGCCGCCGCGACCCAGATATGCGGCGGCGGCATCAGCATTTGAGGCAGTCTTCCCAATAGGGCGTATCGCCGAAGCTGTCGACGAGATGATCGACCAGCGCCCGCACCTTGGCCGACAGATGCCGTCCCGGCGGATAGACCGCATAGGCGGCCGCTTCCGACCAGGTGAAATCGGTCAGGATCGGCACCAGCCGGCCGGTCGAGATCGCATCGGCCAGGATGAAGACGGGATTGACAAGAACGCCGAGCCCGTCGACGCAGCCGCGCGTCAGCATCTCGCCATTGTTCGCCAGAAGCCGTGTCGGAACACTGGGGGTCACGTCCTGGCCGTCGGCGTCGCGGCACGACCAGGCCTGGCGTTCGGGCACATTGGCATAGCGCAGGCCCTGATGGGCTTCGAGCTCGCGCGGATGGCTCGGCGTGCCATTGGCCGCGAGATAGGCCGGGCTCGCGACGCAGATCGAGCGCACCGGCGCGAGCTTGCGGGCGATGAGGCTCGAATCGGCCAGCTTGCCGATGCGGATCGTCACGTCGAACCCTTCGTCGATCAGATTGACCTGCCGGTCGTTGAGATCGAGATCGACGGTCAGCCGCGGATGCTGCGCCATGAAGGACGACAGCGCCGGCGCGAGATGCAGGATGCCGAAGGACATCGGCGCGCCGAGCTTGAGCCGGCCCTGCAGGGTGCCGTGCACATGGGCGGCGGCGAGATCGGCCTCGTCGAGATCGGCGATGATGCGGGAAGCGCGCTCGTAATAGGCCTGGCCCGTCTCGGTCAGGCTGAAGCGGCGCGTCGTGCGGTTGATCAGCCGGACGCCGAGACGTTCCTCGAGATCCTTGAGCCGGCGGCTGATCGCCGATTTGGCGACATCCTTGCGCCGGGCGGCGGCGCCGATGCCGCCGGCCTCGACGATGGCGACGAACGCATCGATTTCCGCCAGACGGTCCATCGTTCAGCCTCCCAGAACAATCTTTTGCATAACTGCCATCCTGCGCCGCTAAAGTGCAACGGTTATGTCAGCCTCGCGTTCAAGATCCCGCGCCGCCGGGCACACAGCAGGAAGGATATCGAGATGACGAAGGTTCTGGTTCTGTATCATTCGAGCTACGGGCATATCGAAACGCTGGCGGGCGCGGTCGCCGATGGCGCACGGTCGGTCGCCGGCACGGAGGTCGCGGTCAAGCGCGTTCCGGAAACCATGACGGCCGAACAGCTGGCACAGTTCGGCATGAAGGCCGATCAGTCGGCGCCCGTCGCCGAGCCCGGCGAACTCGCCGATTACGACGCCGTCATCTTCGGCACCCCGACCCGCTTCGGCAATATGAGCGGGCAGATGCGGACCTTCCTCGACCAGACCGGCGGCCTTTGGGCCAAGGGCGCGCTGATCGGCAAGGTCGGCAGCGTGTTCACCTCGACCGGCACCGGCGGCGGCAACGAAACCACCGTCACATCGTTCTTCAACACGCTGATCCATCACGGCATGGTGCTGGTCGGCCTGCCCTATTCCAATGCCGATCTGACCAATGTGACGGAAGTGCGCGGCGGCTCGCCCTATGGCGCGTCGACCATCGCCGGCGCCGACGGCAGCCGCCAGCCGAGCCCGCTGGAGCTCGGGCTCGCCAAGGCACAGGGCGCGCATGTCGCCACGATCGCCGGCAAGCTCGCCGGGTAGGCGCACATCGGCGGAACCATCCGGGCCGCGCGGAGGCTGTCGCCTGCCCGGTGGCCCGGAACAGCCCGATTGGGACAACAGGAAAGGAACAGGGCCATGGGCCTGATGATCGACGGCGTCTGGCACGACCGCTGGTACGACACCAAGTCGACGGGCGGCAAGTTCGTCCGCAAGGACGCGGCCTTCCGCAACTGGATCACGCGCGACGGCGGTCCGGGACCGAGCGGGCGCGGCGGCTTCAAGGCCGAGGCCGGCCGCTACCATCTCTACGTCTCGCTCGCCTGCCCCTGGGCCCATCGCACGCTCATCTTCCGCAAGCTGAAGGGGCTCGAGGCGGCGATCACGGTGGATGTCGTCGATCCCCTGATGCGCGAACAGGGCTGGGTGTTCTCCGATGCCCCCGGCGCGACCCGCGACCGGGTCAACGGCAAGGCGCGGATGCACGAGATCTATGCCCTGGCCGATCCGTCCTATTCCGGCCGGGTGACGGTGCCGGTCCTGTGGGACAAGCGGACGGAAACCATCGTCTCGAATGAATCCTCGGAGATCATCCGCATGTTCAATTCGGCCTTCGCCGACATCGCCGACCCGGCGGCCGACTATTATCCCGAGCCGCTCCGGGCCGAGATCGACGCGGTCAACGCAACCGTCTACGACCGGGTCAACAATGGCGTCTACAAGGCCGGCTTCGCCACGACCCAACCAGCCTATGAGGAGGCGGTGACCGCGCTGTTCGACGCCCTGGATGATCTGGAAGAGCGGCTGGCGGCCCAGCCCTATCTCGCCGGCGACCGGCTGACCGAGGCGGATTGGCGGCTGTTCACCACGCTGATCCGCTTCGACGCGGTCTATGTCGGACATTTCAAGTGCAATATCCGGCGCATCGACGACTATCCCAACCTGTCGAACTATCTGCGCGCGCTCTATCAGATGCCCGGCATCGCCGAGACGGTGGATATGGACCATATCAAGCGGCACTATTATGCGAGCCACGAGACCATCAACCCGACTGGCGTCGTGCCGCTGGGTCCCGATCTCGACTTCACGGCGGCCCATGACCGCGACCGGTTCAAGGCGGCGGCCTGAACGCGAAATCTCTCACCAGGTGCGGGAGCGGGCGGCGGCGAAGAAGATCTCGCCGATCCGCCGCCGCGTTCCCGGCGTCGTGCCGTCGGGCAGCGCATCGGGCGGGAAGAAGCCGTGATCGACGATCTCGCGATTGGGCGTGAACGGGCCGAGGCTCCGCCAGTCGCGCAACACGAACAGGGCGACATGGTCGCCCTTGAGCGACGCTTCGTTGGAATAGATGCCGAAGAGGTCGGGCTCCGAGGTAGCTTCGACGCGGCCTTCCTCGGCAAGCTCGCGGTCGAGCGCGTCGCGCAGCGTTTCGCCGCGCTCGACGCCGCCGCCCGGGAGATACCAGCCGGGCGTATAGCTGTGGCGGATCAGCAGGACGCGGCCCCCGCCGTCGATCACCGCGCCGCGCGCGCCAAGCAGCATGCCGCGCGTCAAAGACCAGTAGCGACGCAGCACGAGCATTCGCAGAAGATCGAAGCCAGCCACCTGTCGACGCGCTCCTCGGCACCGTTCCGGATCGCGCGCGATCCCCGGTGAGAAGTTGGTAATGGCGCAAGCCATGCGCCAGACGCAAGGCTCATTCTCGATAATCCCGGCCACACAGCCCCGAAAAGGCCGTGATCGGTCCCGATATCGTGCTGCAGTGCAACATTACCCGACCGGGGTTGAACCATGTCTTTCCTTCGTCTCCTGGGTTTCGGCAAGGCGCATTTCGTCTGGCAGCCCGACATCACCATCCGCGACGGTCGCATGGCCGCCGACCTGATGACCTTCGCCGGCAACTGACCGGCGGGGCTGTTTCGCGGCCGGCGCAAAGGCTGTAATCAACGGCCATGCGCCTGGCCCATCTGACCGACGTCCATCTCGGCCCGTTCGACCATCCGCCGTTTCGGGAACTCGCGTCGAAACGGGTGCTCGGCTACGCCAACTGGCACCGCAAGCGGCGCAGGATCCATCGCCGCGCGATCCTCGATCGGATCATCGCCGATATGCGGGCGCATGCGCCCGACCATATCGCGGTGACCGGCGATCTGGTGAACATCGCCGCATCGACAGAATGGCAGGCCGCGCGCCACTTCCTCGAACAGCTCGGACCGCCCGACAGGGTCTCGCTGGTGCCGGGCAATCACGACGTCTATGTCAGCGCGGCGATCGACGCGGTGCGAGCCTTCTGGGGCGCCTATCTGACGGGCGACGCGCCGCCTGATGACGGGCTCGATCCCGGCGGACTGATCGCGGGCGACCCTCATCACGGCTTTCCATGGCTCAGACTGCGCGGCAAGGCGGCGCTGATCGGCTGTTCATCGGCGGTGGCGACGCGTGCCTTCCTGGCCACCGGCCGGCTCGGCGCCGGCCAGCTGACGCGGCTCGCGGCCCTGCTCGACGATACGGGCCGGCGCGGCCTGTGCCGGGTGGTGCTGATCCACCATCCGCCGCTTCTATCGCTCGGCCGGCCGCGACGCGGGCTCGACGATGCCGCGGCACTGACACAGATCCTCGTGACCCATGGCGCAGAACTGGTGCTGTTCGGCCATAATCATGTGTCGACGCTCGATATGCGCGCCCACGAAACCGGCCATATGGCGATCGTCGGCACCGCGTCCGCCTCGGCCACCGCCCATGGCGCCGCGCCGGCGGCGCAATACGCCCTTCTCGACATCACGGGCCAGCAGGGCGGCTGGCACATCGCGCTGACGCGGCGCGGTCTCGTCGGCGACGACGTCGTCACGCTGGAGACACGGCCGCTCCTGCCGGCGACGGGCTAGAACATCTCAGCTGTTCAACAGGATGTAACCGATAACGAGCAGGCCGACGACGCCGGCCAGAATGCCGAGAACGAAGCCGATCAGCGAGAACCAGATGCGTCCACTGCCCGAGGGCGGCGGCGCGGGAACGGGCGATTGTGGCCGCGCCGGTGCCGCCCGCCGATTCCGCCCCGGTTCGGTAGCGGCCACCACGCCGGATGCCGGCTGGTCCGGCCCGGTGGCGGCCGGTCCGGCATGGAGTTCATCGGAGGCCAGCGCGCGCTCGCGCTCGATCAGCCGGTGCGCCACATAGGCGGTGATGCGCCCGGCCATGTCCTGAACGCTCGTCGTCTCATGCAGAACCTGGCGGCCATGGCGCACCGATTTGAGGAAGCGGTAGGTCCGCTTGTCCGGCCCCATCACCACATAGGCCAGCACATCCACCCACATGCGCGGCGGATTGCCGGGCAGGATCTCGCAAGCGATCAGGTCGACATCCTCGGGGATCTCGGCAAAGACCTCTTCCAGTTCCTCGCGCAACAGGTCGAGCCGGGCGATCTCGCCATCGCGCAGCGCGACGATCACGTCGGACCGGTCGGCCTCGGCCAGCCGCGCCTCGCGGATGGCCGTCCGCAATTTGTGCAGGTGCGGCGGCGCGCCCGTCTGGTCCGGCAGATCGCGGGCGGCGGTCTCGACATCGCGTTTCGGCGCATCGGACATCGCTGTCCCTTCCGTCATTGCTGCCCCACAGCCTTCATGTCATATGGCTTTTTCGCGAAGACGCCAACTCTCGCACGGGGCGATCAAGCCATGAACGCACAGGAAAGCGCAGCCCGACCGGCCGGCAGCGTCGCGCGGGTGCGCGCCGCGGCGGACGCCCTCGGCCTCGACATCGAGATCGTCGAGATGCCGGCGACCACGCGCACCGCCAAGGAGGCGGCGGACGCCTGCGGCTGCGGCGTCGGCGAGATCGTCAAATCGCTGGTCTTCGAGGGCGCCGACAGCCGGACGCCCCTGCTGTTCCTCGTCTCGGGCACCAACCGGGTCGACCAGACCGGCATCGCCGACCGGATCGGCGAAGCGGTCACCCGCCCCGATGCGGCGCGGGTGCGCGCGGTCACCGGTTTCGCCATCGGCGGCGTCGCCCCGTTCGGCCATCTGACCCCGATCACCACCTATCTCGACGCCGACCTTCTGGCCTACGACAAGGTCTGGGCCGCGGCGGGGGCGCCGAGCACGGTATTTTCCGTGTCGCCCACCGCCTTGCGCGATGCGGTGTCGGCGCGCGTCATCCGGATGGGTTGACGGGGCGAATCGCGCCCGCTTCCCAAAACAGCGCTCGCTCCCCTCTGGCCGTAAGCATCCGATCATGCGGCGTCATTGCCGGGCCTCTGCCGGGCCGTATGCCGCGTCCGCCCCGAAACGTCGCCAGCGCCTATTGCAGATTGCGGAAGAGTTGGGTGCCGAGATCGAGCAGTTGGTTGATCGGCTGGTCGGGCTGGGCCCCTTCCTGCTGACCATCCTGAGGCTGGCCAGGCTGCTGGCCAAAGCCGAGCTGGCGCGCCAGCCCGTTCAGCCGCGACAGAATGCTCGGCGCGCCGCCGAGTTGGGCCACGCCGTCGGCGAGCTGGGCGATCTGGGCTGTCGACAACTCGTTGACCGGGCGGCCGAACAGGAGCAGCGCCAGCGTCTCGTCGAGCGGCAGCGGCGGATTGGACTGAAGATCGAAGGACGGCCGCGAGGCGCGCCCGCCGACCAGCACCGCGACGAGCGCCCGGTCGGTTTGCCGCTCCGCCAGGAGATCGAGCGTCGGATCGTAGCTGCCGTCGAAACCGACATTGCCGCGACTAAAAACGAGCCGCTGGCCGAGAAAGTCGAGATGGCCCTGGCGCATGGCGAAAGCGCCGTTCGGGGAAGGGCGCTCGACCGGGCCGGTGAGCTGCAGCGATCCACCCATCTCGACATCGAGCCCGCGACCGCGAATGAAGACCTGCTGCGGCGCGTTGACCGCCACGTCGAGCCGGGCTGCGGTGCCCTGCCCCGAGGGACTGCCGCCAGCCGCCGCGCCGGACGCGCCGCCAGTGGGCTGCCCGCTCGCCGGGGGCTGTGCCGCGGCCTGCTGGCCACCACCCAGAAGGCGGCCTTCCGGCACGCGGATATCGGCGCGCGCCACATCGACGGTCCCGGCGACCAAAAGGGTCTGATTGGGCACGCCGCGCGCGGTCAGGTCGGCATTCAGCCGCGCCGTCACCAGATCCTCATATTGAAACTGCGCCTGACGCAGATCGACGTCGAGATCGAGATCCGGCCCCGTCCGGCCGCCATAACCAACCGTGCCGGCGACCGCGACCTGGCCTTCCGGCTCGATCACCCCGGTCACGTTGTCGAGGCGCGCGGTCTGCCCGTCGAGCCGGACCGTGCCATTGATCTGCCGGAGGCGGATTCCCGCCTGATCGAGCGTCGCCGAGACATTGCGCGGCGTGACGACGCCGGTGACGCGCGGCCTGTCGGCGGTGCCACCGATGGCGAGGTCGACACCGGCGCGCCCGCCGAGCAGGATGCCATCGTCACGCAGCATTGGCCGCGTCAAAGCGAGCGCCGCATCGCCGTTCACCTGGAGCGCTAGCGCGGTCCGGTCAGCGAGCGTCACCGTGCCGCGCGTGGTCAGGTCCATCTGATCGCCCGACGTGGTGCGCAGATCGAGCGTCAACGTCTCGCCGCGCAGCCGGCCTTGCCCGGTGACGGCAAAACCGGGCAGGTCGAGCGCGCGGGTGTCGGCGGTGCTGGTATCGGACAGCGACAGCGACCAGTCGGTCTGCGGCGCGTCGGCGCTGCCGCTGACATCGACGCTGGCGACCAGAACACCGCGCGGCTCGACGCCGGGCAGGAAGGGGGCGGCGACCGCCAGCGGCACCTGGCGCGCCTCGGCATGCAGCGCCAGCGTGGCGCCGATGCTGCCGTCGAGGTCGAGACTGCCGCCGCCGATATCGAAGCGGGCGCCGTCGATCCGGGTGCTGCCATCGGCGATCGTCAGCCGGGCGGGTTCGGTCAGCCGCGCCTCGATGCCGCGCGTCGCGACCAGGGCGCTTCTGAGATCGACGCGAACGCCCGCCGCGCCGGCGGTCACCAGGCCGTCGCCGGAGATCTCGGCATCGCTCAGAACCGCCGAGACCGCGACATCGGTGCCCTCGCCTTCCGAACGTGCCGTCACCGTCGCCGTCTCGATCGTCTGGTCGCCGAGCCGCACGCCGCTCAGCCGGCCCTGACCGTCGGCGAGCCGGGCACCGAGCAGATCGCGCAGCTGACCGTCGAGTTCGGCGCGGGCGATCTCGACCGTCTCCCAGCGCAGATTGTCGGCGGCCCCGTCGAAGGTCGCCCCCGGCAGCCCGTCGCTATCGACGAAGTTGAGCCGGCCCGACAACCGGCCCGCCATGTCGGCCAGAACGAAGGGCCCGACCACCGACAGGTCCGGCACGTCGATGTCGAGCCCGCCGGCCGGCGCGCCGCCGCGCGGCCAGGTCACGTCACCCGATGCCGATGCATCGGCGATGCGGGCGAACAGCCGATCGATACGCAGCGTGTCGGCATCCGACGACGCCTCGACGGATACTTCCACGGGCTGGTCCTGCAGCAAAGCGGTGAAGACCGCCGTGCCCGTCGGCGCGTTGTCGACGAGGCCGCCATCAATATCGAGCACCGGTTCGAGCAGCGGACGGCCCGCAAGCGTCACATCCTCGCCACGCGCGTTCAGAACCAGTCGCGGCGCGGCGGGCGTGCCGGACACATCGCCCTCGAAGCGCACCGCGCCGTCGAGATCGGCATCGAGCGCCGCCAGCCGGCTGACCGCGCCGTCAAGCGCTAGCGACAGGCGGGTCGGCGACAGCCGGCCATCGGCGGACAGGGTGATGCCGCCACCGGTCACCGCGATGCCGTCGAGCCGCAGATCGTCGTCGCCCTCGCGGCGGACAGCACCGGCGACCGTGACATCGCCATCGAACAGATCGGCGCCGGGCGGGCCGTTGACGTCGAGCGCCGCAAACCGGCCGTCGAGATCGGCGGCGATGCGTCCCCTGGCCGCGTCATAGTCGATCGCGGCGGTCAGCGTGCCGGCGCCGGCCTCGACGGGCCCGACCGGTCCGTTGGCGCTGTCGACCGCGACCGTCACATCGCCCGTCGCGCGGGCCGCCGAGGCCTGTCCGGAAAACGCCACCTGAAGCGCCCGGCTGACGGCGCTCGCGTCACGCACCGTGACGCCCGAGGCGCGATCATAGCCGCCGATCACGGCGAACCGCACCCGGTCGCCGAACCAATGGACGAGATCGAGCGCGGTCGAGACCGCGCCCGCCAGCTCGCCCTGGAGCGTCGCGTCGAAACGGTCGCTGTCGCGCAGCGTGCGCCCGTCGCCATGGGCTTGCAGGGTCACGGAGCCGCGCGCGGCAGACATGTTCGCCAGGGCCAGTCCAGCCAGGCCGCCACGCAGGGTGATTTCCGACCGCCCGTCACGCGTCTCGGCGGTGGCGAACAGATCGGCGCGCCGGACCGGCATGGCAGCGGGCGACCCGGCATCCGCCGCTGTCGCGGCTTCCGTCCCGGCCGCCCGGCCGAGCGTGGCGGCGACCGACAGCGCGTCGGCGCCGGCGCCGAGCGATAATTGCCCCTGCATGTCGGCATCGATGCCGGGGCCGCTTAGACGCGCCAGATCGATCACCATCATGTCGTCTTCGAGGATCGTGGCCTGCCCCTGAAAGATCAGATCGCCGCCAAGATAGGGATCGAGCCATCCCGGCACGGTGCCGGCGAGATTGCCGGTCAGATCGGCGCTCGCCTGGCGCACCGCGCCATGTCCCGACAAGGTCGCGGTGCCGGTCAGCACCTGGGCGCCGCCGAAGGTCAGGGCGAGGTCGGCCGCGAGATCGTCGAGCGCACCGGCCGCCGACAGCCGCAAGGCATAGGCATCGCGGCGCGGCAGGTCGAAGGCGGTCTGGATCAGCCCGTCGGCGTCCTCGGCGATCTCGGCCCAGGCATCGATGCGCCAGGGATCGGGCAGGATGGCGAGATTGAGCGCGGCCTGCCCGGCTTGGCCGTCGGTGCGCGCGGCATCGAGCCTGAGGCGCAGGCCGGGCGCGGCGACCCAGGCATCGAGATCGCCATCAGCCGACAAGGTGGCGGACTGACCGGCGACGGGCGCGTCGAGCACGATCTCCCCGATCTGGAAACGGCGCACCTCGATGGGAAGCGCGATCGCGGGACCGCCGCCGCCCGCGCCACCGGAAGCCGGCACGGGCCGGCGCTTCATGTGGACGCGGCCGACCGTCAGCGCGTCGAGATCGACCCTGAGCAGAAACAGCGCCAGCGACCGGCCGCTGAGCGACACATCCTCAAGCGTCAGCCAGAAGCCGTCCGGGTCCGACAGGGTCACCCGGTCGAGACTGAGATTGAGCGGAAAGGCGCCACTCGCCCCTTCGATCCGCAGCGCGCGGCCATTGCCTGAAGCGGCATTCTCGATCAGGCCGAGCGCCATGTCGCGGCCCGGCGGCGTTTGCAACGCGGCAAAGGCCGCGGCCACCAGCACGACGAGGCCGAGAACCAGAAAAGACAGCCATTTCAGGATCCTGATGGCGATCATCGGCCTTTCACCACGCAGCGTCGCGCATAGGGTATCATAATCATAGATCACGTCGCCGGGATGTGAAGCGACGCATTGCACGCAAGCTGCCGTCGGCCGATCCTACGTTCCGCGATGTGACGCCCGTTTAAAACCCGGCCTTGTCGCGGTCGATATGGATTCTTTCGGCGCCGCCGGTGCATGTCGCACGGGCATGCCGTAATGTGATCACGCCGGCCGTGCCATCCGACAAGAACCATGCTAACCGTCTCGCCGTATCACAGGCTGTGCGAGAACACGGGCTCCGACCTGCCGGCGCCCCGGCATCGGATCGCGCCGGATGCGTGTCGTGACGCGCCGGTCTCATGCACGTTTCCGCCCAAGCGCCTGTGGCAAATGCCAGACGCCATTCATAAATAGACGGTCAGCCATGCATCCGGTTTCAACGACCCTTTACGCCCTCGCGGCATTCGCGCTTCTCGCTTCGAGCCCGGCCACGGCCCAGGGCGAGCGGCCCGCCGTCGTCCGGGTCGATACGGTGCGGGCGATCGATGTCGACGAGACGACGCCGATCCTCGGCCGCCTGGTCACCCGCCAGTCCTCGACCATTACGGCGCGCATCGCCGGACCGGTCGACCGGGTTCTGGTCAGCGTCGGCGACCGGGTCGCGCCCGGCGACGCGCTCGCCGAACTCGACGCGACGCGGCTCGCCCTGACCGTTCAGCTGCGCGAAGCCGATCTCGAACAGGTGCGCGCCAATCTCGACATCCAGGACGCCAACCGCCGGCTCGCCGCCCAGGCGCTGGAGCGTCTGCGCTCGCTGTCGCAGTCGGCCGCCTTCTCGGCCGCCCGCTTCGAGGATGCAGAACTCGAACTGGCACGCTCCGAACATGCCATCACGGAAGCGCGCGCCCGGCTGATCCGGGCCGAGGCCGATCTCGAACTGGCCCGCGTCGATCTCGAAGACGCGGTGGTACGCGCGCCCTTCGAAGGCGTCGTGGTGGAACGCCAGGCCCAGCCCGGCGCCTTCCTGACGGTCGGGGGCGCGGTGGTGACGCTTCTCGATGTCGACAGCCTCGAAATCGAGGCGGACGTGCCCGTCGACAGGATCGCGGGCCTGGTGCCGGGGCGCGAGATCACCGCCCGCCTGGCCAATGGGCAGGCCTTCCCGGTCGCGGTGCGCGCCATCATCCCGAACGAGAACCCCCTGACCCGAACGCGCGCGGTCAGGCTCAGCAAGCCCGACGACGCGCGCCTCGAGGATCTGGCGCAGAACCAGTCGATCACCATCGACGTGCCTCTCGGCGCCCAGCGCGAGACGCTGAGCGTGCACAAGGACGCGGTGATCCAGAGCCCGCAGGGGCCGATCGTCTATGTCGCGACCGAAGGCGCCGCCGAGATGCGGCCGGTCCAGCTCGGGACCGCCATCGGCGATCGGTTCGAGGTCGTCGGTGGTCTTCAGGACGGCGATGTCGCCGTAACCCGCGGCAATGAGCGCCTCAGGCCCGGACAGCCCGTCCAGGTCGTCGACGCCAATGGAGAACAGCCGACATGAACCCGATACGGCTCGCCATCGAACGCCCGATCGCGGTGATCGCCGGCGTTCTGATGATCATCATGTTCGGCTGGATCGGCCTGTTGTCGATCCCGATCCAGCTCGCGCCGGACGTCAACCGGCCGATCATCGAGATCGAGACGGACTGGCCCGGCGCGGCGCCCGCCGAGATCGAGCGCGAGATCATCAACCGCCAGGAAGAACAGCTCAAGGGGCTCGACGGCCTGGTCAACATGACCTCGACGTCGGAACCCAATTCCGGCTCGATCGAGCTCGAATTCGACATCGCCACCAATATGGACCGGGCGCTTCTGCTCGTCGCCAACCGGCTCGACCGCGTGCAGGGCTATCCAGACGAGGCCGATCAGCCTGTCCTGTCGACGGCCGGCGCCGACGACAGCGCCATCGCCTGGTTCTCGATCGTGCGCGCCGAGGGCAACGATCGCGAGATCCACACCTATGGCGATTTCATCGAGGACGTCGTCCAGGAAGCGGTCGAACGCGTCCCCGGCGTCGCCCGCACCAATGCGTTCGGCGGCTCGGAAGCGGAAATGCAGGTCATCGTCGATCCCCAGCGGATGGCGGAATACGGCCTGACCGTCGGCGAGGTGCGCGATGCGCTGCGCGGCGCCAATATCTCGCTGTCGGCGGGCGATGTCGAGGAAGGCAAGCGCCGCTATGTCGTGCGCACCGAGGGCGAGTTCACCGATGTCGATCAGGTGCGTGCCACCGTGATCCGCAGCGCCGAACCGGGCGACAGCGGGCGACTCGGCCGGCTCACCGTGGCCGACATCGCCGAGGTCCGGATGGCCTATAAGGAGCCGTCGGCGCGTATCCGGTTCCTCGGCCAGCCGGCCCTGGCGATGAACGTCATCCGCGAAACCGGCGCCAATGTCATCGAGACCATGGGCGGCATCCGCGAGGTGGTCGACGAACTCAACCGCACCGTCATGCCGGCGGCCGGCCTCGAATTCCGCCAGGTCTATGACGAGACGGTCTACATCAATTCCGCGATCGATCTCGTCCAGACCAATATCATGCTCGGCGGCTCGCTGGCGGCCATCGTCCTGCTGGTCTTCCTGCGTTCGTTGCGCGCGACGCTCGTCGTCTCGATCGCCATCCCGGTATCGGTGATCGGCTCCTTCGTCGCCATGGCCGCGCTCGGCCGCTCGATCAATGTCATCTCGCTCGCCGGCATGGCCTTCGCCGTCGGCATGGTGGTCGACGCGGCGATCGTGGTGCTCGAAAACATCTTCCGATTGCGCCAGAAGGGATTGCCGGCCCGACAGGCGGCCTATGAGGGCGCGAGCCGGGTCTGGGGCGCGGTGCTCGTCTCGGCGCTCACCACCGTCATGGCCTTCATCCCGATCCTCGTCATGCAGCTGGAAGTGGGGCAGCTGTTCCGCGACATCGCGGTGGCGATCTCGGTCTCGGTCATGCTGTCGCTCCTGGTCGCGGTCACCGTCATCCCGGCGCTCGCCTCCAGGCTTCTCGGCGGCGAGAGCAAGATCACCCGGATCCGCATTCCCGTCATCGATCATTTCGCCGAAGCCTTCGTTGGCCTGATCATGGGCTTCACGCGGCTTGTCGTGCGCGCGCCGCTGGTCGGTCTCATCGTCGCCTCGACGGTTGTGGGCGGGGCGATGTATGGCGCCTATACCGCGCTGCCGAAGCTCGAATATCTGCCGGAAGGCAACCGCAATTTCGTCTTCGGCGTCATCCTGCCGCCGCCGGGCTACAATCTCGACACCAATTCCGAGATCGCCGGCGCGGTGGAAGGCGCGGTGCGGCCGTTCTGGGCCAGCGAGACGGGACCGGAGTCAGGCCCCGACGAACCGCCCAAGATCGAGAACTTCTTCTATGTCACGACGCCGTCGACCACCTTCGTCGGCGCATCATCCGTCGACGATCAGCGCGCCGGCGAGCTGATCCCCGTCCTCAGCGGGCCGATCTTCCAGGAACCGGGCACGCTCGGCTTCATGACCCAGCCGTCGATCTTCGGCCGCGGCATCGGCGGGGGGCGCTCGGTCGAGCTGGACATTTCGGGGCCCGACCTCGAAGTCATCCTCGACGTCGCCTTGCGCGCCTTCATCAAGGTCAACGAGGTCCTGCCGCGCGCCGAGGGCAATCAGGTGCGTCCCCGGCCGGGCCTCGAACTGGGCGCGCCGGAAATCCGCGTCTTCCCCGATCCCGTGCGTCTCGCCGATGTCGGGCTAACCGCGCGCGATCTGGGCGACGCGGTCGATGCCTTCAATGACGGGCTGCGGGTCGCCGAGATCACCGTCGACGGCGACCGGATCGATTTGATCCTGAAAGGTCCGGAAGACGATGTCAGCGCGACGCAGGGCATCGCCGAACTGCCGGTGGTGACGCGCGAGGGCACCATTCTGCCGGTGCGCGCGCTGTCCGACGTCGCCGTCGTCGCCGGGCCGACCGAGATCCGCCACCGCGAGCGCGAGCGCACCGTGACCCTCGACGTCAGGCCCTCCAATGACGTGCCGCTCGAAAGCGCGCTCGAAATCCTCCAGACCGAGGTGATCGACGCGCTGCAGGCCGAGGGGCTGCCGCAGAACGTCTCGCTCAACCTGTCGGGCACCGCCGACAAGCTGACCCAGACCTGGGATGCATTGGTGCTCGATCTGCTGCTCGCCATCGTCATCGTCTATCTGGTGATGGCGGTCCTGTTCGAGAGTTTCTGGTATCCGCTGATCATCCTGGTCGCGGTGCCGGTGGCGGCCGCCGGCGGGGTCGCGGGGCTGGCGGTGCTCAACACCTATATCCCGCAGCCGCTCGACATGCTGACGATGCTGGGCTTCGTCATCCTGATCGGGATCGTGGTCAACAATGCCATCCTGCTCGTCGACCAGAGCCTGAACCATGTCCGGCGCGACGGCATGACCGTGCCCGACGCGATCCAGGAAGCGACCCGCAACCGCATCCGGCCGATCTTCATGTCGACGATGACGAGCGTGTGCGGCATGCTGCCGCTGGTGCTGTTCCCCGGCGCCGGCTCCGAACTCTATCGCGGCCTCGGGGCGGTGGTGATCGGTGGGCTGTCGCTCGCGACCTTCATCTCGCTGGCGCTGATCCCCTCGCTCCTGTCGGTGTTCATGGCGCTGATCGAGCGCGGCAAGTCGCGACCGGCGGGCGGCGCGACCCCACGCGCCGGCGACGCCGCGCCGCAGCCAGCCGAATGATCAGCGTCTGACGATGCGAAAAGGGGGCGTCCATCGGAACGCCCCCTCAATCGGCCAATGCTGATCCCGGCGTGCCGGTCAGGCGGCGTCGGTCCAGCCCGAGACCGACTTCACTTCGAGGAATTCCTCGAGGCCGTAAATGCCGCCCTCGCGGCCATTGCCCGACTGCTTATAGCCGCCGAACGGCGCCGCCGCGCCATGGCCGGCGCCATTGGCCTGGACCATGCCCGACCGCAATTGCCGGCTGACCCGGCGCAGCCGGTCCGGCGAGCCGGTCTGGACATAGGACGACAGGCCGTAGGGCGTATCATTGGCGATGGCCACCGCCTCGTCCTCGTCCTCGAAGGCGATCATCGCGAGCACCGGCCCGAAGATCTCCTCGCGCGCGATCGTCATGTCGTTGGTGACATCGGCGAAGACGGTCGGACGCACATAATAGCCGCGATTGAAACCTTCCGGCCGGCCGAGCCCGCCCGAAACCAGTCGCGCGCCTTCCTTGATGCCCGTCTCGATCAGCGCCTGCACCTTGTCGAACTGGGTCTCGGACACCAGCGGCCCGATATGGTTGCCGTCCTCGGTCGGGTCGCCGACCTTGGTGTTCTCGGCGACCTCGCGGGCGATGTCGACGGCCTGGTCATAGACCGAGCGCTCGACAAGCATGCGCGTCGGCGCGTTGCAGGACTGGCCGGTATTGTTGAAGCAATGCAGCACGCCGCGCTTGACCGCCTTTTGCAGGTCGGCATCGGCGAAAACGAGGTTCGGCGACTTGCCGCCCAGTTCGAGCGTTACCCGCTTGACCGTGTCGGCGGAGGCCTTCGTGACCGCCGTGCCGGCACGCGTCGAGCCGGTGAAGCTCATCATGTCGATATCCGGATGCCGGCTCATCGCCTCGCCGACCGTCGGCCCGTCGCCATTGACCATGTTGAACACGCCCGGCGGGAAGCCCGCCTCATGAACCATATCGGCGAACAGGATCGACGACATCGGCGCGATCTCGCTCGGCTTGAGAATGACGGTGCAGCCGGCCGCCAGCGCCGGCACCACCTTCAGCGTGACCTGGTTCATCGGCCAGTTCCACGGCGTGATGAGACCGCAAACGCCGATCGGCTCATGGATGATGTGATCGCCGGCGCCGCCATCGGCGAGCGGGTGCTCGAATTCGAAATTCTTCAGCGTCTCGATGGTCTGGCGGATGTGTCCGGAGCCCGCTGCGGCCTGCGCGCGGGTGGCGAGCTTGATCGGCGCGCCCATTTCGGACGAGATCGCCTCGGCCATCTCGCCGGCCCGCCGGTCATAGACGTCGGCGAGCTTTTCGAGCAGCGCGACCCGCTCCGCCTTCGTCGTCTGGCTCCAGGGCAGGAAGGCACGGCGCGCCGCCGTCACCGCCTTGTCGACATCGGCCGGGGCGCCGAGCGAGATCACCGCGAACGGCGTCTCGTCCGCCGGGTTGATCACCTCGAAATCATTGGCCGTTTCGGGCGCCACCCACTGGCCGTCGATATAGAAATCAGTCTTGCGGATCATCTTTGTCTCCAACATGGACGGGCGTTTCGGGCGCGACCTTAACCGAGGCCGAGCGGATGAAACAACGGGAATCGGCGATGGCTGCCCCGACGCGGGCGAGGGTCAACGCCGGGGTCCGTCGTCAATCAGGTCATTCGTTCAGCGCGCGCGATCGAGCACGGCTTCGATCCGCGACGCCGCGTCGAGCACCGCCCAATCGGCCCCGTTCGCGCCCATGACCATGAGCCCGGTCGGCAACGCGCCGGAGCTCTGCATCGGCAGCGTCGCGGCACAGCAATCGCAGTAATTGCCGAGCGATGTGTTGCGCAGCATCAGCGCGTTGATCCGGTCGAAATCGGCTTCGGCGTCGGCGATCGTCGGCGCCACGCTGGCGACCGTCGGCGCGATCAGGACATCGACGTCGGCAAAGCTCGCGGCCCAGGCGGCCATCATCTCCCGGCGCCCGCTGATCGCGGCCGCGACCTCTGCCGCCGGCTTGTCGCGACCGAAACGCAGCCGGCGCAACACATGCGGGTCGGACACCCCGTCCAACCGGTCGAGATAGGTCTCGTGCACCGCATGCGCCTCGGCCCAGACGAACAGCCGGTTCAGCGCCGGCACGCGGTCGAGGAACGCCATGTCGACCGCGACGAAGCGCGCGCCGGCCGCGTCGAGCGCGGCCCGCGCGCGATCGAAATCGGCCGCGACCCCGGTATCGAGATCGTCCGTCATGATCGTCGTCACGATGCCGATACGCAGGCCGGACACGCCGTCCTCGGGGCGCAGGGCGCCCGTCGTTTCGGACAGGACCGCATGCAGCGCCGCGCAGGTCGCGATGTCGGGCGCCAGCGGGCCGACGCCGTCGAGGCTCTCGGCCAGCGGGAAGGCGCCGGCGGTCGGCACAGCCTGCTGGCTCGGCTTGAAGCCGGCGATCCCATTGAGCGCCGCCGGGATGCGGATCGACCCGCCGGTATCCGAGCCGAGCGAGGCCGCGCACAGGCCGAGGCCGGCCGCGACGCCGGCGCCCGAACTCGACCCGCCCGGTATGCGCGTCGCATCCGCCGCATTGCCCGGCGTACCGAAATGCGGGTTCAGGCCGACGCCTGAATAGGCGAACTCGCTCATATTGGTGCGGCCGAACGGCACCGCGCCGGCCGCGACCAATCGCGCCACGGCGGGCGCGTCGGCGGTGGCCGGCGCCCGGGTCTGAAAATAGGCCGAGCCGGCGCTGTTCACCGCGCCTGCCTCGTCGAAGAGATCCTTGATCGATATGGTCAGGCCATGGAGCGGCAGGGGCGCCCCGCGTTCGGCCAGGGTGTCGGCGGCCTCGGCGGCCCGGGCGATCCCGCCGGCATCGAAACGGGTGAAGATGCGCCCGGCACGGTCTGGCGCGAGGTCCTGAACCCGGTCGATCGCCCGCCGCGCCCGGTCGGTCGCGCGAAAGCGCAGCCGGTCCTTTGCCCCCGCGATCATCGTCATCGGCGCGCCCCGTTCCTTGGTCCTGTCATTGATCTCGTCCGTCCCGCGCCTGTCACGCGCGCGCACTTGTGGCCCGTCCGCGCCCACCGATGCAAGCGCGGGCACCGGACCGGCCATTATCCAGAGATCGTGATTTGACGCTTCCGGGCATTCGGCCTAACCGACGTCCGAATGCCAGATTGGGAGCCGATCATGCAGACACGTCGCAGCTTTCTCGCTCTTTCCGCCGCCGCATCCCTGATGCCGCTGGGCCAGGCCGTCGCGGCGACACAGATCGTCGGCATGTATCGGCGCGGGGTCGGCGACATCGTCGTCACCGCCTTGCTCGACGGCTATCTCGAACTCGATCCGAACATGCTGACCGGCTCCGATCCCGAGAGCAATGCCGCCCTCCTCGAGCAGGCCTTCATGGCGAGCGGCCCGGTCAAGACCTCGATCAATGCCTATGTCATCGAAACCGGCGAACGGACACTTCTAGTCGATGGCGGCGCGCCGGCCGCCCTGGGCCCGTCGGCAGGCAAGCTGCCGGACGCCCTCGCCGCCGCCGGGATCGATCCGGCGGCCGTCGACACCGTCTTCTGCACCCATCTGCACCCCGATCACATCGGCTCGCTGACCGCCGGCGGACAGACGGCCTTTCCCAATGCCGATCTGTCGATGCATGGCGCGGAACATGTTTTCTGGACGGACGATACGAACTTCGCCGCTGCCGGCGAGCAGGCGCAGAATTTCGCGGCGATCGCCCAGAGCACCGTCACGGCCTATGGCCCACGGCTGATGTTGCTCGAGGACGGGGCCGATATCGCCCCCGGCGTGACGCTGATGCATCTGCCCGGCCATACGCCGGGTCATTCAGGCCTGATGCTGTCGTCGGGCGACGACACGATGCTGCTCTGGGGCGATATCGTCCATGTCGGCCCGGTGCAGTTCGCCCGGCCCGAACTGACCATTCCCTTCGATGTCGACCAGCCGGCGGCGGCCGAACAGCGCGCCCGCGTGCTCGACATGGTAGCGGCCGACCGGCTCGAAGTCGGCGGCTCGCATATCGATTTCCCGAGTTTCGGCTTCATCGAGACGGCCGGCGATGGCTACGCCTTCGTGCCGAGCCGCTGGGACCACACGCTGGACTAGATCATCTCTTTGAAGAAGACGAAACAGGACGGGTAAGCGCGTCCGGACCAACAGGGCCGGCGCGGCGCGTCTAGTGGATGCGCCGGTCGTCCGATGTCCAGTCGTCCTTGGCGGTCGGGTCGTGCCAGACGGCGCGGCCGTCATCGCGGTGCGACACCAGATAGACGAGCGGCACCAGAATGGCCGACATCACCACGCCGATGATCAGCGCGGTGAACCCGTTGGTGAAGATCTCCGAGATGAAGACCAGGAAGGCGCCGATGACGGCCCCGCGCAGGGCCGAGCCGAGCGGCGTCTTACCGACGAGAACCACATCCCAAACCGACGTCCACATGCTGCTCTCCCTGGACCGGCCACCTGTGCGGCCGAGCTTGATCGACTATGCGTCAGGAATGGTCGTGCGTCACGGACGGCGCGACAATTCGCGAATGCGCTGCCGGAACGCTTCGATGGACGAAAACGTCTCGGTCTGTCCATCGACCTCGATCTCGGCGGTGCCGTCGGTGAAGGTGCGGTAGGGTCGGCCGGCGAAGGCGCCTTCCCGGTCGACGGTCTTGGCGGATGCCAAGGTTGGCTCGGGCGCCGTTTCGGCGATCGGTTCGGCAGACGGCGCTGTTGCGGCGGGCGCCGCCTCGGCGGGGCGCGCGAACGGGTTCTGCGGGCTCGGCTCGGCGCGATCCGGGCGCGCCGTGTCGAGTGCTGGCGCGGTATCCCAGTTCGGCGCGGCTTTCGATGGTGCCCAATCGGGCGTCGCGGCGACCGGGGTCCTGACGACGGGCTCAGCCGTCGGCTTATCGGCCGACGGCTGGTCGGCGGGCGGGTGATCAACGGATGGCCTGAGCTCGGGCATCCGGGGCTCGGATTGAGGCTCGGCCGGCATGTCCGGCGCGGGCAGGACCGGCGACCGGCGTTCGGACAGCGGGGCGGCCGGTTTCAGGGCCGGTTGCTCGTCGAGGCTCTGGTCGAGCTTTTCATCAGGCTTTTCATCGCGCCTTTCCGGGGCCGGGCCGCCATCGACCACATCCTTGAGCGATTGTTCCAGCGCATTGCCGAGATCCTCCACCGAGAACCCTGGCGGCGGTGTCGCGACATCGGGCGCGGCGGTGTCCTTTTCCAGGGCCGAGCGCGCGGTCGGCGACAGGGTGAGCGCCGGCTCGCCGCGTCCGGCCTCCGCAGGAGCCCGCGTCGCCGCGCCGGTCGTCGCCAGGCCGATATCCGGCGGATCGATGCGCGGCGCGGCGGGTGATGGGGACAGCGGCGATGGGGACAAGGAGGACAAGGACGGCGATGACGGGCGGATCGCGTCCTGGCGCGGCGCCTCCGCGCGCGGCATGTCCAGACGCGGCGCCGTGGCGAGCGACGGCCGGCGCGCGAACGGGTCCGCCGATACCGGCGCGCTGCGTTCCGGCGGACGCAGCGTCGGCTCTATCGATCCACGCTGGGTCCGAACCGTCTCGACGGCCGTGTCGGCCGAAGCAGCCTCGACTGAGCCAGTCTCGGCTTGAGCCGTCCCGACCGTGGGCGCCCCAGAAGAAGCAGTGTCGACCGGCGCAATGGGACGTCGCGGCGCCGGCCGCGCGCCGATCGACGGCTCGGTCGTACGCGGCGCGGCGGGCGGCGGCGTGACAGGGTCCGGTGTCACGAGAGCGGGCGCGGCCAACTCCGGCATCGGAACCGCGTCCTCCGCCCGGGCCTGGCCCGCCCCCTTGGGTTCCGGAGACGCCCGCGCGGCGTCGAGCGACAGGCGACCCGTGGCGGCGATCTCTTCCAGCAGATCGGCGATCTTGGCGAATGTCAGAAGCAGAAGACAGCCGAACAAGATCGACACGAAGGATCCGGCGGTCAGCGCGGCCGCGATCATGGCGGCCGGATTGCCGGTCGCGGCGGCCGCGATCAGGTCCAGCACGACGGTCGCGCCGGTGATGACGAGCGCGATCCCCCCGAACAGATAGACGATCAGCTTGATGCCAGTCTGCAGTTTCATGGAACTCTCACAACGCGATGGAACGCCCCCACGCCCCGCGCTCGAAACCCACGCCGCTCGAAGATGACCGGTCCGGCGCCTAAAGCCAAGGGCGTTCCGCCCCGACGCGCGTTTCGAAGGTGTCGATATGGTCGGCCTTTTCCATGGTCAGGCCGATATCGTCGAGCCCGTTCAACAGGCAATGACGCCGGAACGGGTCGAGGTCGAAACCGATGACGCCGCCGTCCGGGCCACGGATCTCCTGGCTTTCGAGATCGACGGTGACGGTGGCGTTGGCGCCGCGCTCGGCATCCTCCATCAGCTTGTCGACATCCTCCTGCGGCAGGACGATCGGCAGAATGCCGTTCTTGAAGCAGTTATTGTAGAAGATGTCGGCGAACGAGGTGGCGATGACGCATCTGATGCCGAAGTCAAGCAACGCCCAGGGCGCGTGCTCGCGGCTCGAACCACAGCCGAAATTGTCGCCGGCGACCAGGATCGACGCCTGGCGATAGGCCGGCTGGTTGAGCACGAAATCGGGGTTTTCCGCGCCGGCCTCGTCATAGCGCATTTCCGAAAACAGCGCGCTGCCCAATCCGGTGCGCTTGATCGTCTTCAGATATTGCTTGGGAATGATCATGTCGGTGTCGACATTGATCAGGGGCAGCGGCGCGGCGACCCCGGTCAGAACGGTGAACTTGTCCATGGATATCTCCTCACGGGATCTGTTTACGCGTTTCGGTCGCCCGCGTGAAGCCGTGCCGTCAGTCGGCGGCCTGTTCGATCGCTTCCATGTCGTCGTCCGACAGGCCGAAATGATGCCCGATCTCATGCACCAGGACATGGGTGACGAGGTCGCCGAGGGTTTCCTCGCTCTCGGCCCAGTAGTCGATCAGGGGCCGGCGGTAGAGCCAGATCATATTCGGCATCTCGCCGGTATGGACCGTGCCCGCATGGGCGAGACCGGTGCCCTGGAACAGGCCGAGCAGATCGTATGGGTTGTCGATGCCGAGGTCTTTCAGCGCTTCAGCGTCCGGAAAATCGGCGATACGGATCACGATCTCGCCGCACAGCGCCCGGAACGCCGATGGCAGCTCGGCATAGGCGGTTTCCGCCAGTTGCTCGAATTCGTCGAGCGAGGGCGCGCGGCGCAGTTTCCAGGAACTTTCGGCGAAAAGGCGTCCCATGACGGGTCCGGTCATAAGTGATCCAGGGTCAGGCGAGATAGGCGCGCCACAGATAGATGGCGAGGCCGACGAACAGGATCAGCCCGAGCCACCGCCCGATGCGCCGGCCGAGCAGTTCGACCGGATCGTTCTGATCGACATCGCGGGCCGCGAAATGGTCCGAGGCGCGGTTGAGGAAGCCGGTGCTCAGAAGGCCCGACTGATCGGTCGCGCGCTGGATGTCACGCTCGGCCTGTTCGCGCCGCGCCACATCGGCCGGCGCCTCGGGCAAGGCGGCCTGAGCCACGCTCTGCGGCGGCGCGCTGCCTTGCGGCGGAACGGGTTCCCGCGAAGCGGATTTCGGCGATGGCGACGGTTCCTCGGTCATCCCGCGAGACTATCGTTCCCCGGGCTTGCCGGCAATCGACATCGCCCGGACGCGATATCGTGACCTGACGCCACGGCGCGCTTGGCCTATCTCTGCGCGCGCAAGCCGCCGCCATCCCCCTCGGATGCCACCCATGCCAACCGATCACGCCAGCACAGATCCTAACCGACAACCGGCCGCGAGCCCGGCCCGCACGCTCCGTCTCGCCACGGAATGCGCCTTATTGTTCGCCGCCGCGCCGCTGGTCATGGCCTTCGCGCTGCCAGCGGGCGCGATGTGGACGGCGCTGGCCGCGATCACGGTTGTCGGTCTCGTCCTTCTGGCACTGACGCCGGGCTTTCGCTGGCGCAGCCTGCTGCGCCGCCCGATCGTTGGTGACTGGCGGCTCGCCATCGGCTTCGTCATCGCCACCGCCGCGCTGTGTCTGGCGCTTGTCTTCTGGTTCGTGCCGTGGCGGCTTTTCGCGCTGCCGCGCCATGCCACCGACTTGTGGCTGACGATCCTGCTGTTCTATCCGTTCCTGTCGGCGATCCCGCAGGAAATCGTCTATCGCGTCCTGTTCTTCGAGCGCTATGGCAGGCTCTTCGGCCCGCTGCCGGTCGCGGTCGTCGCCAATGCGGCGGCCTTCAGCCTGGCGCATCTGTTCTTCGGCAACTGGCTGGCCGTTTGCCTGACCTTCCTGGCCGGCATCGTCTTCGCCCTCGCCTATAGCCTGCGCGGCTCCTTCCTGTTCGCGGCCCTCCTGCACAGTGTCGGCGGACAGATCCTGTTCACCAGCGGCCTCGGCATCTTCTTCTATCACGGCGCGGCCGGCCGGTTCTGAGCGACTTGCGGCCAGGCGCCGGCCCGGCTAGCACTGCCTCCGAAAACCACCATCGACAATCATCACCGCCAGCGAGGACACGCCCATGACGACCGCCGCGACAGGAGCCAAGACCAGCCACAAGATCCTGCTGCTGCCCGGCGACGGCATCGGACCCGAGGTCATGGCCGAGGTCGAAAACGTCATCGCCTGGCTCGACAAGGCCGGCCTCGCGCGGTTCGAAACCGAGACCGGGCTCGTCGGCGGCTGTTCCTACGATGCCCACGGCGTGGCCCTGACGGACGAGACCATGCAGCGCGCCCAGGACGCCGATGCGGTTCTGCTCGGGGCCGTGGGCGGGCCGAAATGGGACGGCGTCGGCTATGACGTCCGGCCCGAGGCCGGCCTGCTGCGGCTCAGAAAGGACATGCAGCTTTTCGCCAATCTGCGCCCGGCGATCTGCTATCCCGCGCTCGCCGACGCCTCTTCGCTGAAGCGCGACGTGGTCGAGGGCCTCGACATCCTGATCGTCCGCGAACTGACCGGCGGGGTCTATTTCGGCGAACCCAAGGAAATCACCGATCTCGGCAACGGCCAGAAGCGCGCCGTCGACACCCAGGTCTACGATACCTTCGAGATCGAGCGCATCGCGCGCGCCGCCTTCGACCTGGCGCGCACGCGATCCAAGCGCGTGGCCTCGATGGAAAAACGCAATGTGATGAAGTCCGGCGTCCTCTGGAACGAAGTCGTGAGCGCGGTGCACGCGGCCGACTATGCCGATATCGAGCTCGAACATGTCCTGGCCGATGCCGGCGGCATGCGGCTCGTGCGCGCGCCGAAGAGCTTCGACGTCATCGTCACCGACAATCTGTTCGGCGACATGCTGTCGGACGTCGCCGCCGAACTGACCGGCTCGCTCGGCATGCTGCCCTCGGCGTCGCTGGGCGCGGTCGACGCGGTGACCGGCCAGCGCAAGGCGCTCTACGAGCCGGTGCACGGTTCCGCTCCCGACATCGCCGGTCAGGGCATCGCCAATCCGATCGCCATGATCGCGTCCTTCGCCATGGCGCTCCGCTATTCCTTCGACCGGGCCGACCTCGCCGACAGGCTAGACAGCGCGATCGCCCATGTGCTCGATGCCGGCATCCGCACCGGCGACATCTGGTCGGACGGCTGCCGCAAGGTCTCGACCGGCGAGATGGGCGCGGCGATCATCGCCGAATTGGACCGGCTCGGCGCGGCGGCCTGACCTGTCAGGCCGTCAGATCGGGCGCCGGGACCAGGTTCAGCGCGCCGATCGCGGCCTGCACGTCCTTCGGCCAGATCCAGATCCGATAGGGGATGGGGATCTCCATATAGCTCTCCGGCCCGCGCAGAACCCGGTCGCGCATGTCCGCCGCGTAGCGCTCGCGCCAGCCGAGCTTCTGCGGGAAGGACAAATCCTCGCCCCGGTCGACCTTCGCCTTGATCGCCACGAGATCCTCGCACATGCGGTATTCCCAGGCCGGCAGGAACAGCGGGTCGGCATATTGGCCGCGTCCCTCCTCGGCGGCCTCGACGGCCGCGCGCAGAAAGATCGGCAGGTCCCGTTCGCCGGGAATGTTGGGAAACAGGATGAACGGCATCGCCCAGCCGCTGTCGACCAGATCGAGATTGAAGGTCGACCGCTCGCGCCGCGTCATCCGCGCCCGTTCCGCCGCGCTGTATGATGGCGCGACATAGGCGAGAAGGCGGTTGTAATTGTCGAAGGGCTGTTCGGGCGCGCGCAGGAAGAGATTGCGGTCGGGATCGCCCTCCCGCGACAGGCGGGCCTCGGCGCGCGCCTTGAACCAGGCGCTGGCTTTCTCGCCCTGTTCGAATTGCAGCGTCGCGGCGCGCCCGGTCGTCAATCGCGGCAGGATATAGGCCGCGAAACCGTCGCTGACCGGCGCCGCGCCGCTGGCGATCCACTCGGCGACATCGAGAAGGGCCCGGTCGCGCCGCGCCGCGCCCTCGGGCGTCTTGGCCGTGACTTCAGGCGTATCGATGGACAGCATGCGGATGGGCAGGCGAACGTTCGGTGTATCGCCGTCGGTAATGTCGACAAGCGCCCGGGCGCCGAGGCCGGACAGATTGACGCCCGCGGGCGACCACAGGATCTGGACGGGATCGATCATGGGAGACCTCCTCTTGCATCGCGCGACGCGGGGCCGCAGGCCGTTGCAACCCAGGATATCCCCGTCACGCCGGACACAAGTCTCGACCAGGATCGTTTCAGACGTTTGACAGGCCCTTTTCCTGATAGCCGTTGACATAGCGCGCCACCGTGTCGCGCACGATGCCCGCGTCACGCTTGTCGACGGCGTCCTGCGCCTGCTTGATCATCCGCGCGACCTCGATCTGCGACAGGCCGGCGAATGTCGCGCGCATGATCTTGGCATGCGGCGTGTCCGACAGGGCTTCGTCGTCGATCAAGAGCTCCTCGAAAAGCTTCTCGCCCGGCCGCAGGCCGATGATCTCGATCGCGATGTCGCCATCCGGATTGTCGTCGTCGAGCACGGTCTTGCCCGACAATTCGATCATGCGGCGCGCGAGATCGATGATCCTGATGGGTTCGCCCATATTGAGCACGAACAGATCGTTGCCGGTCGAGAAGGCGCCCGCCAGCAGCACCAACCTCGACGCTTCGGAAATGGTCATGAAGTAGCGGGTCACGCGCGTGTCGGTGACCGTCAGGGGGCCGCCGGTCTCGATCTGGGCGCGGAACAGCGGCACGACCGAGCCTGACGATCCCAGCACATTGCCGAACCGCACCATGGCGTATTTGGTGTTCGGATAGCGGGCCTGGAGATCGCCGACCACGAGTTCCGCCAGACGCTTGGTGACGCCCATGATATTGGTCGGCCGCACCGCCTTGTCCGTCGACACCAGGATGAAGCGCTCAACACCGGCCCGCGCGGCGGCCTCGGCGACGACATGGGTGCCAAGCACGTTGTTGCGGACGCCTTCCACCTCGTTGCACTCGACGATCGGCACATGCTTGTAGGCGGCCGCGTGCAGGACGACATCGACCTTGTCCTGGTTCAATACCGCCTCGACCGCCGGCCGGTCGGTCACGGATGCGAGCTTGATCGTCAGCGCGATGCCGGCCGCCTCGCAGAGCGGCCCGAGATTGCGTTCGACCTCGTAGAGGTTGAACTCGCTGCGCTCGAACAGGATCAGGTGCCGGGGGGCGCAATCGACAAGCTGCCGGCACAGTTCCGAACCGATGGAACCGCCCGCGCCGGTGACCAGGATCGTGCGCCCGGCATAGGCCTTGGCGATCTCGGGCACGTTGAGATCGACCGAATCGCGGCCTAGAAGATCGTCGGTGTTGACGGAGCGGAACTCCGTCACCTTGCTGCGCCCGGAGATCAGGTCGATATAGGACGGCATGATCTTGACGTCGACGCCAAGCGGCGCCATGCGCGCGACCAGCGCCTCGCGCTTTTGCCGCGGTAGCGACGCGGTCGCGATCAGCACCTGCTTGATGCGTCCGTTGCGCCCGGACTTTTCCAGCGTTTCGACCGGACGGACCGTCAAGCCCGACACGATGACCCCATGTAGCGCGGGATTGTCGTCGACGAACATCACCGGCGTCACCTCGGGCGAGCGCGTCAAGGAGGCGGCGAGCTGGATGCCGGCGAGGCCCGCGCCATAGATCGCGACCGGCGTCCGCCTGGCCGTCTGCGTCTGGATGCGGTTCAGGACCTGCAGGATCGACAGCCGCGCCAGGATGGCCAGGCCGATAAAGTTGAGCCCGTAATAGATGGCGACCGATCGGGGGATGGCGACATCGCTGAAAAACGCCCAGGCCGGCACCACCACCATGAGAACGGCGCCGGTGGCGGCAATTCGCATCGCGGCAGACAGATCGAAGGAACGCAGCCGGATGCGGTAGAGCTGGGCGGTGGCGATGATCGCCGCCGAGATCAGGACGATGGCGGTCGCGTCGAACCAGTCGACGCGCGGAAACGGCATATCCCAGCCCGCCCAGCCCAGGGACCGCTCGAAACCGAGCCGGTAGATATAGCCGAGCCATAGCGATACCGGCACGAGCAGCAGGTCGAGCGCGAAGAATGCCGCATTCTTCTGCGGCCGCGACATGAGCCACGGCGTGCGCAGCTTATCGACCAGTCCCGGCTGTTCCATGACATCCCCGACAGGATTGCCCCCAAGAGGCAGGGGAATAGCACATTTCACGGAAACAAACAGCTATTGCCCCTGGCCGGCCGCGCGGCGCCCTGCCCCCCACTCAGCAATCGCATAGGCATCGCAATTACCTTGTATACCAGCGATTTGTGTGCCAGTATCAAGACCACAACCGACATCCCAGTCTTCTCCGGAGCCTGCGACATGACCACGAGACGTGCCCTGTGCTCATCCTGCGACATCTATTGCCAGGTTCTGGTCGATGTCGAAGACGGCGCGGTGCGGCGCGTGCGCGCCACCGATACGCGCCCGCTCCGGGCCAACATCTGCATGAAGGGGGTCCATGCGCCGGCGGGCTTCAGCCATCCCGACCGGGTCATCCACCCCTTGCGCCGCAAGGGCGCGCGCGGGTCGGGCGCGTGGCAGCGAGTGTCCTGGGACACGGCCCTCGACGAGATCGCCGAGCGGCTACAGAAGGTCGTCGACCGCCATGGGCCGGAAGCCCTGGCCGTGGCCACGAGCCAGTGGAACACCCAGACCGAGAACGGCGCCGGCCGGCGCTTCATGAACCTGCTCGGATCGCCCAACTGGATATCGGGCGTGGCGCTGTGCGCGGGCAACACCGCCGCGATCAACCGCATGGTCTATGGCTGGTTCCCCTATCCCGACTATCCCAATACCCGCTGTATCGCGCTGTTCGGGCACAATCCGCGCAAGCATTCCTGGACACCGGTCTATAACGCGATCCGCCGGGCGCAGCAGAAGGGCGCCAAGCTGATCGTGCTCGATCCGCGCCGGTCCGAGAATGCCGAGCTCGCCGACATCTGGCTGCCGCTCAAGCCGGGGACGGATGCGGCGATGTGTTTCGGCTGGCTCAAGGTGATCCTCGACGAGGGGCTCTACGACAAGGCGTTCGTCGCGCGCTGGACGGTCGGCTTCGACGCGTTCCGCGCGCGGGTCGATGAGTTTCCGCTCGACCGCGTCAGCGCGATAACCGGCGTCGACCCAGACCTGATCGCCGCGGCGGCGCGGATCTATGCGACGAACACGCCGGGCGTCATCCCCTGGACGCCGATCACCGACCAGCAGCGCAATTCGACTTCGGCGATCCGCCTGCACTGCGCCTTGCGCGCCCTGACCGGCGCGCTCGACGTGCCCGGCGGGGAGGTCCTGCACGGCTTCCATCCGGAGATCGTGTCGGAAACGGAGCTCGAACTGCATGAGGCGCTGCCGGAAGCGCAACGCGCCAAGCAGCTCGGAAGCGATACTCACCCGGCCTTCACCTATCGCGGTACGGCAGCGCTGCGCGAACCGACAAGGCGGGTCTGGGGCCGCGACCACGCGAACCTCATTTCCGGCAGCTACATGGCCAACCCGTCCGCCACCTTCCGGGCGATGGCCGACGGCGTGCCCTATCCCGTCAAGGCCTTCTTCAATCTCGGCAACAACACGCTGATGAGCTTCGCCAATATGCGGCTGATCCATCGCGCGATCCTCAACCAGGACCTGGTCGTGGCGATGGACCATATGAAAACGCCGACGGCGCAGCTTGGCGACTATGTCCTGCCGGGCGATGCCTGGACCGAACGGAACTGCCTGTCCGACGGGTTCGGCTGGACGGCGATCCAAAGGCCCAGCCAGAAGGCGGTCGAGCCGCCCGGCGAATGCCGCCCGGTCTACGATTTCTGGCGCGAACTGGCGCGGCGCATGGGGTTCGAAGACCATTTCCCATGGCGCACGAACGAAGACGTGCTCGATTTCCGCGTCGCCGCGCTCGGGCTGTCCTTCGAGGAATTCGCCGAACGGCACCCCTATCACATGGCACCACCGCGCTTCCGCAAATATGAAGAGACCGGCTTCGCCACGCCATCCGGCAAGGTGGAACTCGCCTCGAGCGTGCTCGACGGGCTCGGCTTCGATCCCCTGCCTTATTGGCGCGACGCGCCGCCCCCGCCGGCCGACTATCCGCTGACTCTGTTTTTCGGCCTCAGGGACGATCCTTTCTTCCAGACGGGGCACCGGCATATCACGGCCTTGCGCGAAAAGGCCCCCGAGCCCGAGGCCTTCGTGACGGCGGCAGATGCCGAGGCGGCGGGCCTTCAGGCCGGCGACTGGGCACGGGTCGAGACGCCGCAAGGCTCCGTGCGCCTGCGCGTTAAGATCCGCGACGACCTGCCGGCGGGGCTTGTCCGCGTGCCGCATGGCTGGTGGCTACCGGAGAAGCCCGCATCGGACGATCTGTGCGGCGCCTGGGCCCATGCCGACGCCCAGATCTGCCCCGATGACGACGACAATCTCGACCGCGAACAGGGCATCCCTCATCTCAAGGGCCTGCCCTGCCGGCTCAAGGCGGCCTAAACCGGGATGGGCGCGCGGGGCTGGCTAAGCTGGCCGTCCCGACATGCGGCAAGCGCTCGTCAGATCAGGAGCATCCGCCATTTCTGGCGTATCAGGGTTTCGCCCGAGCCCACCTCGATCGTCTCGACCGAGACGAAGCCGTAATGGCCGCCCGCCTTCCGCGCGCGGGTCTCGTCGAGCGTCAGGCGCACCGCGATCTCGATGCCGGGCGGGGCCGGGCGCAGGAAACGGATCTCGTTCACGCCCATCCCGATCAGCGGGCCGTCGCCGAACGGTCGGGCCTCGACCGCGAGCCGCATGGTCAGCGACAGGACATGCCAGCCGCTGGCGACGAGATCGCCGAAGAACGACGCCTTCGCCGCCGCCACTTCGAGATGCATCGGCTGCGGATCATAGTCCGTCGCGAAGGCAACGATGTCGTCCGCCGTCAGCCGCAGCGATCGGGTCGTCAGGGTCTCGCCGACGGCAAGGCCGCCAGCGCCGGGCGTCACGCTAGCCATGCATCCTCGCGCCCTTGGTGATCTTGTCGACGGTCTTCCTGTCGGCTCTCAGCGCGATGCCGACGGTGTTTTCCGCGTCGGCCCCGTGTTCGGCGAAGACCGCGCGATTGGCCGCGTCATGCCCGGTCGCGAACATTTCCTCGATATAAACCGCCGTCTCGACGCCGCGGTCATGCGCCCGGTTGCGGACGTTCTTCAGCACATTGGCCGCGCCGGACAAGACGATGACCGGCTGGATCGACAGCGCGCAATGGGACCACCCGTCTTTGTCGCGATAGGGGTCGCCGATGATCTCCGGATGGGTCGCGGCGATGCCGCTCATCAGGAAGGCGGTGACGTTGAGCTTCTGCCAGACTTCCAGATCGTCGCGCACGACGATCGCGATCTTGGTGTCGAACATCATGACTGCCGCGTCTCGACGGTCAGCGCGGAGAGGCGCGACAGGCTCTCGCGCACCTCGCCGGCGGCCGCGCCGAGGCGGGCATCGACCTCGGCGTTGAGCGCGTCCATCGCCGCCTGCATGTCGGGCAGGCGCTCTCGGCCCGTCCCGGTGAGAACGAGGCGGTGAATGCGCCGGTCCTCGGGCGCCCGCACCCGCCGCAACAGATCCATGGCTTCGAGACGGTCGATCACGCCGACGATGGTGGCGCTGTCGATCGACAGCGTCGCGCCGACCTCGCTGGCGGTGGCATCTTCGGTCTCGAAGACCGTCTGCAGGACGGCGAACTGGATCGGAGTGACGCCGAAGCGCGACAGGCGCTCGCGCGTGAGCCGGGCGACGGACTTGGCCGCCCCGCCCGCCAGAAAGCTGATACATGTCCGGATGGTGTCCATGAATGCCTATTACTTGTATACGAGTAATTTGTAAAGAAGCAATTTCTCACCGCTCGAAATAGACGATCATCCGGAGATGGCGGTGCTCGTCCACCGTCAGCATACGGTGGGCGAAGCCGCGGCGCGCGCCATCGGTATCGCATAGGACGCCGACGCCCCAGCCATAGCTTTCCATCTCGGGCCGGGCCATCCAGCGCCGAAAATCGGGCGACAGCTTCTTGAGTTCGTCGATCAGCGCGCGCATGGCGGGATCGTCCGGCGCCGCGGCGAGATCGTAGCGGAACTGCGCGAGCAGCCGCGACGCATCCTGCCGCCATGCCGGCAGCCTTGGCCGCCACGCCGGATCGGCGAAGACCAGGCGGAGAATGTTGCGGTCTTCCGGCGCTTGGCCCGAAAAGCCGAACAGGCGGTCGGCCGCCGCGTTCCAGGCGACCACGTCCCAGCGCAGATTGGACACATAGGCCGGCCGCGCGCCGAGATCGTCCAGCAATTGCTGGATCAGCGGATCGACCTTCGGCCACGGGCGCGCTTCCGGCGGCGGCGGGCGACGATGGGCCAGCAGGAAGAGATGGCCGCAGGCGGCATCGTCGAGTTTCAGAGCCTTCGCGACCTTCAGGAGAAAACTCTCCGAGACCTGGATGTCGCGGCCCTGCTCGAACCACGTATACCAGGTGAGCCCGACACCGGCGAGGGCGGCCACTTCCTCGCGCCGCAGGCCCGGCGTGCGCCGGCCACCCGTGGTCGGCAGGCCGACATCGGCGGGGCTGAGCCTTTTTCGGTGGCGCGTCACGAAGTCCGACAGATCGCTTCGCGTACGCGCCAGGGTGCGGCCGGACAAGACTGTCGCTCCTTCCAGACGATCTCGTGCTCCAGGTCGCGATGCACTGAGACCATCGCCATTTGTAACAGGATAATTTCCTATATTGTAACAGCAATATTCTGACCGGACTGTGCGCTTCCGACAAGGAGGCGACATGACGGTTCGATGCGAGACACAGGCTCCCGTTTCCGGAGCGGCGGCCGAGAACGCGGCACCGCTGCCCGCCAAGCCCGCCAAGCCCGCCAGGGCGGATATGCGCGCCTGGCTCGGCCTGGCGCTTCTGGCCCTGCCGACCATGCTTCTCGGCCTCGACCTGACCTTCCTGCCCATGACCCTGCCGGCGCTGGCGGCCGACCTCAAGCCAACCAGCACCCAAGCGCTCTGGATCATGGATGCCTCCGGCTTCATGCTCGGCGGCTTCCTCATCACCATGGGCACGCTGGGCGACCGGATCGGACGGCGCAAGCTGTTGATGATCGGGGCGGCGTCATTCGCCGCCGCCTCGGCGTTGGCCGCTTTTTCGACCACCGCCGAAATGCTGATCGCGGCGCGCTTGGTCCTCGGCGTGGCGGCGGCGACGCTGATGCCCTCGACGCTGGCGCTGATCAGCAATCTCTTCGCCGATCCGCGCGAGCGCGCCTTGGCCTTCGGCATATGGGCGACGATCTTCGGGGTCGGCTACGCGCTCGGCCCCGTCCTCGGCGGCTATCTCCTGGAACATTTGTGGTGGGGCGCCGCCTTCCTGCTCGCGGTGCCCGCCGTCGCCGTATTGCTCCCGCTCGCGCCCTTTCTGCTGCCCGACTATCGCGCGCCGAATGCCGGACGGATCGATCTTCTCAGCGTGGCGATCTCGCTCGCCGCCATGCTGCCGGTGATCTATGGCATAAAGCAGATCGCCAAATATGGCGTCGCGCCCGGCGCCATTGCGGCGATCGCGGCGGGCCTTTTCTTCGCCGTCGTCTTCGTGCATTGGCAGAACAGGCTGTCCGACCCGCTCATCGATATGAGCCTGTTCGGCAACAGGGCGTTTTCCGCCGCGCTCATCGTGCTGCTCGTCGGGCTGGTCGCGGTCGGCGGGACGATGCTGCTCACCGCGCAATATCTCCAGCTCGTGGCCGGCTATGCCCCTTTCGCCGCGGGCCTTTGGATGGGCTTGGCGGCGCTCGGCATGATCACCGGCGGCGTTGGCGCGCCGCTCGTTGCCCGCTTCATCCGGCCCGGCTTCGTCGTCGCCGGATCGCTCGTCCTGTCCGCCGCCGGCTATCTGATGCTCGCCTGGGTCGGCCCGGGCGCCCCCGGCGTCGCGCTGGTCGTCGCCGGCCTGAGCCTCGCCTATCTCGGCAATGGCGTCATCGCAGCCCTCGGGACCGATCTCGTGATCGGCGCCGCGCCACCCGAAAAGGCGGGATCGGCCTCGGCCATGTCCGAGACCGTTCAGGATCTCGGCGTCTCAATCGGCATCGCCCTTCTCGGCAGCCTCGCCACCGCCGTCTATCGGCGCATCATGCTCGACCATATGCCCGGTCCCTTGGCCGAAGGCCCACAGGCCGGCGACACGCGCGCCGGAGAGGCAAGCGTCCAAGACAGGCTTTCCGACGACATGCGCGACAGTGTCGGCGACAGCCTTTGGGCGGCATCGGCCATCGCGCCCGACCTGCCGCCGGGGCTGATCGATGTCGCACGAAACGCCTTTACATCGGGCTTCAACGCCGCCGGTCTCGCCAGCGCGATCGGCATGATGGTGCTCGCCATTCTCGCGGCGTTTGCCCTGCGGCACATCGGAGCGCTGGGACATGCCGACCAACGCTCGTGAACGAACCGGGCAAGAACCGGCCCCGACCCCACGCCATGCACGCATCGCCATCTCCGCGAACCGGCCGGGCACGGTGACTCACCCTCTCTTCGGCGATCCTGCGTGGCTTTACCGAAGCGCCGTATTCGGCCGCCGGCGTATAGGCTGCATCGTCACGGCCCGTCGCGGAGACGGGCAAGCAAGGGGGCTGAACGATCATGGCGACCGGCTTTTTCTGGGATGAGCGGTGTTTTTGGCATTCAGGCGGCAACTACGCCGATCTCGTGCCCGTGGGCGGCCTGATCCAGCCGCCGACCGGCTCCGGCCTGCCGGAGAAGCCGGAGACCAAAAGGCGACTTAAGAACCTGATGGACGTGACCGGCCTGATGGCCGAACTCAAGGTGAGTTCTGCCCCGCTGGTCGACGAGGCCGACCTGCTCAGGGTGCATCCACGGAGCTATCTGACCACGTTCCGCGAGGCCTCGGACGCCGGCGGCGGTGAGCTCGGCCTGCGCACGCCGTTCGGCCCCGGCGGCTATGAGATCGCCTGCCTCTCGGCGGGCCTCGCCAAGGCCGCGCTCTTCGCCACGCTGAAAGGCGAGATCGACAATGCCTATGCCCTGTCGCGCCCGCCCGGCCATCACGCCCTGCCGGATTTCCCCAACGGGTTCTGTCTCCTGAACAATATCGCCATCGCCGTCGAAGCCGCCAAGGCGGCCGGCCTGGCCGACCGGGTCGCGGTGCTCGACTGGGATGTCCATCACGGCAACGGCACCGAGGCGATCTATTATGAGCGGGCCGATGTGTTGACGATCTCGATCCATCAGGAGCGCAACTATCCCAGCGACACCGGCGATTTCGAGGCGCGCGGATCGGGCGCGGGCGAAGGCTATAATCTGAACATCCCGCTGCCACCCGGCGCCGGCCACGCCACCTATATCGCGGCGGTCGAGCAATTGATCATGCCGGAACTGGCGGCCTTCCGGCCGGATGCGATCGTCGTGGCCTGCGGCTTCGATGCGGCCGGGACCGATCCGCTCGGCCGGATGTTGGCCGGTAGCAACACCTTCGCCGAGATGACCCGGCTGATGATGCAGGTCGCCGACGAGATGTGCCAAGGCCGGCTGGTCCTGGTGCACGAGGGCGGCTATTCGGAAGTCCATGTGCCGTTTTGCGGCCATGCCGCCATCGCGACCTTGGCCCGCAGCGCGATCGACGCCCCCGATCCGTTCGCCGAGCGCCTGGCGAGCCAGCAGCCCGGGCCGCGGTTCGAAAAGTTCTGCGCGACCCTGATCGCGGAAATGTCGACCGCCCTCGGGCGTTGAGGGCGCCTTTCAACACCCGAACCAACCTGCGCCAGAAGCGGGCGCAGGGTGTTCCAATGTCTTGGAACCTGGCGTCTTTCCGTGTCTTGATTGGGCCACCCAACACGCGGAATGCGTCACGCGCGCGCCGGACCATACAACGGCACGCGTCGCCACCTGCCTGGGCGGAGGGTATGAGCACTGCTTACAAGGTCGTAAGCGAAATGGTGGCGCGCAGCTTTGGACAATGACGACAGTTACGTCTTCGCTATTGCGCTATGATGGCCGGGACCACATGGAGAGACGAATTGACCTCCAATCGCTGATCGATCGGAGAGACCTAGCATCGGCCGAGGTGATCGGCATGCCGGCTAGGCGACGACGACATTTCTGAAGGTCAGCGACAGGCGGCGTCCGCGTGGCACGCGCTGGCCATGGACGTCATCCGATTTGCGCGCCGGAATGGCATGGGTCCAGTCAAAGCGCGCCGGTCCTTGAAGAACCAGCAGTGACCGGGGCTCCAGGACATTGGTCAATTGCTCACCGCTCGACCGAGCCTGAAAGCGCATCGCGCACGAAGAGAGCAGACTCAGCGAGGCGATGGTCCCGGAGAAGCACGGAACGCAATCGACATGCGCCGCAATGCCTTGCCCCGGTTCGTATTCGTTGACGATGACCTGATCTGGCATCCTCTCGAACCATCCTGCGTCCTTCAACTGTGCGCCGGGCCCATCAGCCAGTCCGGAAGCGGGCCGAGATAGGCGTCCTCGGTCACAATGCGAGCGCGATAGTCGTAACGGTAGCCATAGTGCTGCACCCGCCGTTTGAGGTCTGTGATCCAGGGTGCGGCGTCGATCTCGGCGGCGAGCAAAGCTTCCGCGCCCGGCGTCACGAAACTCGGGATATAAGTCGCGCCCGGCGGGAGTGCGTTCGGGTCCATCCGCAGTTGCTGCGTTCCAACGCGATCACTTGCCGTCATGCCCGCTTCGAAAAGGCATATGTCTGGCACTCGTCCTTGGCTGAGATAGCGCTTTCGCTGTCATCTTCGGTGTTGCCATGACGATAGCCTGGATGATCGTCGACGTGAAAGGGATGAACGCGAGGCTCGGAAACGCCCGCCCATCTGACTGCGTCTCTCATGGCAAAAGCGCCATCATTGTGAGGGCTGTCCAAGACAGTGGTCGCAATGCACCCATTCTTAGACAGCAGCACGGCCGCACTGCGCAGAAAACGCCTCACAAGAACATAGTTGGGATTTCGCCCATGCAGGGGTCTTCGGCTTGCGACATTCGGAAACTGGAAGGAGATCAAGCTAAAACGCTTACGTCCAAGGTGATCGGAGAGCTTGGTCGCATCGATGCCGTGCAGAACCGAAGCCCCCATGTCGCGAAGCCGGGCGGCGTTTAGCGCGGCGGCTCCAGACAGCGTTCGCTCAGGTTCAAACGTGGTCGCGATCAGTGTCCGACGCGGCCTTTTCGTGCGACGCGCCAGCGACAGAGCGAAACTCAAATTGCCTTCGCCAACCAGAAGCGTTGAGCCATGGTCCGCCCATGCACTGGAGCAAAACCGCCCCGACGTCCTGAAGCAGCGGCAGGACTGGTTCGACGACCAACTGGCCCTCGACCCGGCGAAGTTGGTCTTCATCGACGAGACCGGGCTGTCCACGAAGATGGCGCGCCTGCGGGGCCGTGCCCTGCGTGGCGAGCGCTGCCGAGCCAGCTTCCCTCATGGACACTGGAAGACCACGACCTTCACCGGCGTGCTGCGTCTGACCGGGATGGCAGCCCCCTTCGTCTATGATAGCACCATGAACGGCGCGGCGTTCCTTGCCTATGTCGAACAGATCCTGATACCGACGCTCTCGCCCGGCGGCATCGTCATCATGGATAACCTGCAAGCCCACGAGGCATCCGGCGTGCGCGACGCGATAGAAGGTGTGGGGGCGGAGCTTCGGTACCTGCCACCATACTCGCTGGACTTCAATCCCATCGAAAACGCCTTCGCCAAGCTCAAGGCGAAGGCAGAGCAAACCATACCAACCCTCTGGGATGCCATCGGCGACCTCATCGACATGTTCAAAACAGACGAATACGCAAACTACTTCATCGCTGCTGGATATGACCCAACATAAAATGGACAAGCTCTAGTGAAAATCCCGCGATCTCGGGATGATGCGGACATCGCGCGGGTGACGCGCGCGGCTTGGGGTCAGGCTGCCCTTGGCGCTGTCGCCTCTGGCGATCTGCGGGCGGATCACCTCGTCGGCGCGTGACGGTGTCAGCGACGCCTGATGGCTATCGGACAGACGATCAAGTTCATGGCTGTGGTCATGGATGGAACTGGCCATCAGATGGATCACGCCTTCGACGCTCTTCTGGACACGGCCATGGACGAGGGCAAGTTTCGCCCCCATGATCGCGCGGCGGAAGCGCTCGAACAGCCGCGCCCAGATCACCACATTGACGATGCCGGTCTCGTCTTCGAGCGTCATGAAGATGGCGTTGCCCTTGCCCGGCCGCTGGCGGATCAGAACGACGCCTGCCATCTTGGCGAAAGCACCGTCGGGCAGGTTTGCGATGCCTGCACTGGTGGCAATGTTTTGCCGGTCGAAGATCGGCCGCAGCAGTGCCATGGGATGGCTCTTCAGCGACAACCGGATGGTCTGATAGTCGGCGACCACATGCTCGGCGAGCGTCATATCGGGTAAGATCACCTCTGTCTCATTGCCCAATTCCTGACGATCTGCGGCCTCGAACAAGGGTAATGGAATATCATCCGGCAAGCGCCGCACAGCCCAGAGCGCGGCACGCCGATCCAGGCTGATCGAGCGAAACGCATCCGCGTCAGCAAGCAGTTTCAATCCGCGATGGGGCAAGCGTGCCCGCCGCCACAGGGTTTCAGGACTGTCATAGCCGGCATCCCGGCCCGCCAGGATTTGCTCCGCCCAGGTTTCCTGAAATCCGTCGACCTGACGGAAGCCGAGCCGCAAGGCCAGCGCACCATCAGCGGCGCGTTCCAGCGTGTTGTCCCAATGGCTGTGATTGATATCGACGGGACGCACGTCGACACCATGCTCATGGGCATCCCGAACGATTTGCGCGGGCGCGTAAAACCCCATGGGCTGGGCGTTCAACAGACCACAGGCGAACACCGCCGGATGGCGGCATTTGATCCAGGATGAAATGTAAACCAGCTTGGCGAACGAGGCGGCATGGCTTTCGGGAAATCCGTATTCGCCGAATCCCTTGATCTGGTTGAAGCAGCGCTCGGCGAAAGCGCGATCATAGCCGCGCGCGACCATGCGCTCGACCATCTTCCGCTCAAACGTGTGGATGGTGCCCACATTGCGGAAAGTCGCCATGGCACGCCTGAGACCGTTTGCTTCCTGGTCGGTGAATTCGGCCGCGACCATGGCAATCTTCATCGCCTGTTCCTGAAACAGCGGCACACCCTTGGTGCGTGCGAGCACGCCGCGCAATTCATCAGGATCATGCGGCGGCTTTGGCTCGGGATAGTCGACCTCTTCCTCGCCGTTCCGCCGCCTGAGATAGGGATGCACCATGTCGCCCTGGATCGGCCCGGGGCGCACGATCGCCACCTGAATGACGAGATCGTAGAATTCGCGTGGTTTCAGGCGCGGCAACATGTTGATCTGCGCCCGGCTTTCCACTTGAAATACGCCAATCGAGTCGCCTTCGCACAGCATGTCATAGACCACAGGCTCCTCCTGCGGGACATCGGCCAGCGCGTAATCAGGACCGCCATGGGCACGCAGAAGATCAAGGCACTTGCGGATGCAGGTCAGCATGCCAAGGCCCAGCACATCGACCTTCATCAGGCCGAGCGCGTCGATATCGTCCTTGTCCCATTCGATGAAGGTTCGGCCGTCCATCGCCGCATTGCCGATCGGCACCAGTTCATCCAACCGGTCCCGCGTCAGCACAAAGCCCCCCACATGTTGTGACAGATGGCGCGGAAAGCCGAGCAATTGGGTCGCCAGGTCCACGGCCCGGCGGATCACCGGATTCTCAGGATCAATCCCGGCTTCCCGGATATGCTTCTTGGCGATCTCGGTGCCCCAACTCCCCCAGATGGTGCCGGCCATGCGCGCAGTGATATCCTCGCTCAGGCCGAACACCTTGCCCACTTCGCGGATGGCGCTGCGCGGCCGGTAACGGATCACGGTGGCGGCAATCCCGGCCCGCTCACGGCCATAACGCTCATAGATGTGCTGGATGATTTCTTCACGCCGCTCGTGCTCGAAATCGACATCGATGTCGGGCGGTTCCTTACGCTCCGATGAAATAAACCGTGCAAACAGCAGATCATGCACAGCCGGATCGACCGCTGTGATGCCCAGCACATAGCAGACAGCGGAATTGGCAGCGGACCCACGCCCCTGACAGAGAATGCCCTTGTCATTGGCCACGCGGACAATGTCGTGGATCGTCAGAAAATACGGCGCGTAATTGAGATCGGCGATCAGCTTGAGTTCATCCTCAAGCAGCTTCACCACCTTGTCGGGCACACCGTCGTCATAACGGTAGGGCGCATGCCGCCAAACCAGTTCTTCAAGCCAGCCTTGCGCGGTCTTGCCCGGTGGCACCGGTTCGTTGGGATAGATGTAACGCAATGCATCCAGCGAGAAGTCGGTGCGTGCTAAAAAGGCCGCCGTCTCGGAAATGGCTTCGGGACAGTTGCGGAACAGCCGCGCCATCTCTTCGGGTGTCTTGAGATGGCGTTCGGCATGCGCTTCGAGCCTGAACCCGGCCGCATTCAACGTCACGCCCTCACGAATGCAGGTCACCACATCCTGCAATGGGCGCTGGTCGGGATGATGGTAAAGCACGTCATTGGTGGCGATCAGTGGTATGCCGGTGTTATTGGAGATCGCCTTGAGGCCTGCCAACCTGCGCCGGTCATGGCCCTTGAAGCCCATCTGCGCGCCGAGCCAGACCGCGCCTGGGAAACGGGCCGACAATCGCGTGAGAAGTTGGCTTAGCTGGCCACGGTTCTGGTCAGGCATGACAATCAGCAAGAGATCGCGGCCACGCAACAAGAGGTCGTCGAGATAGAGCAGACAAGCGCCCTTCTCGGCGCGGCGCTTGCCATCGGTTAAAAGACGGCAGAGCCGCCCCCAGCCGTCCCGGTTTTCCGGGTAAGCCAAGATGTCTGGCGTGCCATCGGCAAACACCAGACGGGTCCCGACGACGAGCTTGAACGCCCGCGCCGCTGCGGCGGTGGCCTCATCCTCAGCCTCGCGCAACATGTTCAACGCGCTATAGGCCCGGACCACCCCGGCCACCGAGTTCCGGTCGGCAATGCCGATTCCGGCATGACCAAGCTCCAGTGCACGGGCCACCAGGTCGCTCGGATGCGATGCCCCGCGCAGGAAGGAGAAGTTGGTCGTGACGGCAAGCTCGGCATAGGCAGCGTCAATCGAACCCATCATGCGAACAGCCCATGCAGGAACCAGCGCGGCGCGCGGTCCTCCTCATGATAGAGCCCGTCACGGAACACCCAGAAGCGCCGTCCCTGCGCGTCCTCGACCCGGAAGTAATCCCGTGTCGGGCACGGTTTGTCCGCGCGCCACCATTCGGGCGCAATCCGCTCCGGTCCCTCGGCGCACACCACATCATGCAGCACACGCCGCCAGCGGAACCGGAGCGGCGGGCCGTCCGGGATTTCGGCTACAGCCTCGATCGGCTGCGGACGGTCGAACATCAAAAGCGGGCGTGACACCGTTTCATCTGACGTGCCGGTGTTCCAGGCGCTTGCCTCTTGCATGACCTGTCCGGCAGGAACGGTGCGCACCGACCGCTCGGGAATATGGCTGGCGACAGGTGCGAACCGGATCACCGCATCGCGTCCAAGCCGCGTGGTCAGGCGATCAATGAGAGCGGCCACATCGTCATCGGCAACCGCGTGGCTGTCGAGACTGTGCTGCGTCGTGTCATATGGCCCGGACACAAGCACGGCCAGCCGGATCAGGTCATACCCGAAACCAGGATCGAGCGGGTCTTTGAGCGTGTCGATGCGTTCCCGGAACAGCAAAAGAAGGGTGTTGGGATCACGGACGGGTCTGGCGGTCTCCACCGATAACCGTGCCACCGCACCATCGGTGCGGAAGAAACTGGCTTCAAATGCGCGACCGCCTTCTCCGCGCCGTTCGAGGCTTTCGGCGATCCGGCCCGCCAACCCGCCAAGGGTTGCGAGGGCATTCTCAACATTTGCAATGGGTTCGGCAAAGCGCCGTTCCGCCGTGCATAAGGGCACGGAACGGCGCGGCGTGATGCCGAAATTTTCTTCCCCGAGAACCCGCGCAAGGTGGGTGGTCAGCCTGCTCCCGAAACGCGCCGTCAACGGCGTACGCGGGCGGACCGCGAGATCGCCGATAGTTTTCAGGCCAGCACGGATGAGCGCTTGTGATGTTTCCCGGCCCATTTCCAGTGCAGCGATCCTGAGCGGTGCCACGGTGCTGGCCTCCGCCCCAGGCGGCACGATGATGTGACCTGAACCGAAACGGGCCAGTGCCCGTGCTGCTTGCGGTGTGCCCGCAATGCAGGACCGGAGCGCCGATGCGACGCGCGACAGGCGTCCTACAAGATCGTCCCGGAGCGCTACTTCACCGCCGAACAGGTGCGTGCACCCCGTGATGTCGAGCCAGATCATATCCGGCTCCATGGTCGCGACCATGGGCGTGTAGCGGTCGCAATAATCAGCGATCCAGCCGAGCCAGTCCGCATCCGCCCCCCGGTCCATCTCCACCGCTTTGAGATGCGGCACGCGGGCGCGGGCATCGGAAAGCGTCAGATCGGGCATCAGGCCGTGCACAACTGCGGCCTGGTTGATGGCGGAGAGCCTGAGGGCGTTGTTGTGTTTCTCGATAAAGCACAGTGGCGACTCATCCTGCCCGGGCGACCGGCTGTGTTGGCGTCTGAGCCGGTCGGCGGACAGGAATGGAAACCACACCGCGAGATAGCGGCGGGACGGATTGGAACTGGCGTGCTTCATGATTCCACTCCACGCGCCAGCGCTGCCCGAAAGCGCCGGCACGGTTACGCAACAAGGTCAGATCGAAAGTGGGCTGGCCTGGCGCATTGGCTGGCAAGGGCCGCGACGGGGCTGAGGCTACCTGCCAGCGGGTGTACGCGGCGCTTGGCTCTGACTCGGCACCGGCCCGCAACAGGATCGGCGTCACGCCCGACCGCTCGGCGGCCAGCGCGAGACGCCGCGTGGCTGTCAGATCGAGCGGTTTCGGATTGCCCCAGGTTTCGAGAACGACCACGCCGAGGGAAGCGCAGCGAACGGCATCTAGGCCCGCCGACAGCGCGTCTATCACGGTGCGCGCGCGGACTACGATCAGGCGGCCCGGATCAAAACCCAACAGAACGAGGCCGTGCGGATAAAGCGCGCCGGTTTCGATCGCCAGCTGCCGGATCCAGACCGCCGACTGGGTTTGCCGCGCGATGAGCCGTTGCAGAACGCCAAGCGCGACCCCCGCCAGGGCCGGCGCGTCGGCCGCTCTTTCTGAAACGGCCTCGTGCAGCACGCCGCGTTTCAGGCCACCGCACAACGCATCATCGATCGCCTGAACGCCAAGAGGAACAGGACCCTCCGCCGCGCCATCACGATGCCCCGAAAAGCTCTGTTCCAGAGCCGCCACGCGGCGGCGCAAGGTGGTGATGCATTCAGCCATAGCAGATCAATGTTCATTATTTGTTCTAATTATCTATATCCAGGAAGGAGAGTCAATTTGCCGACGTGTGAGTTTTCTGTCCGAGAGGCTGCCGGCGACGTCCACTTTGAGAACACTCCGGACTCGAGTGGACACGCCTGCAAAAGGCCACCGCGCTCCGATCTCCAGAGCAAGCGGTTAAGTGGTTGAACGCGCCAATGCCTGATCGTTGGCATTCACTTCGGAGACTTGCCTTTGCGCATAGCCAAGAAGCCATGAGCGGAAGCTGCGTAGGGCTGGCCTCGTCGCGTGTTCGGGCGGGTAAGTGAGTGCATAGGTCTGAGGGATTGGCAGGGAGCGTTCAAAGGGTGCGACGAGTGCGCTGGATTGAATGTCGTCGGCGATAAGTGTGCTGACGGCTAGTGCCAATCCGTGGCCCTGTCGTGCGGCCTCGATGGCCAGATGGCAGGCGCCGAAGCGCACGCCGTCGAGCGCGCCGAGCTGACTAACGCCGGCGGCGCGCAACCACTCCTGCCAACCGGGCAACGGCGGCTGCACCGAACCATCTGTGACATGGAGGAGCGGTGCGCTGGCGATGGCCTTGGGGTCGTCCATCGCGCCGTGTTGTTCAAGGAAAGCTGGACTGCATACGGGCACAAGCCGGTTTTCGAACAGGCAGTCGGTCTTGAGGGTCCGATCGGAGGCGCAGCCAAATGTGATGGCTGCGTCGGCATCGTTCCGCTCCAAGTCGGGCACGTCGGTAGGGTTGATCGTCAGCTTAATGTCCGGGAAGCGCCCCCGGAACGCCGGCAGGCGCTGCAGCAGCCAAAGGCTCGCAAAGGATGGCGGCATCAGCAGTGTGAGATGCGCGGCACCGCACTGGCGCAGCTTTGCGACCGACATCTTCAGGCAATCGAAGCTCTCCGACAGATCGCGCGCGATGCGCGCGCCTTCCTCGGTCAGTGTCACCGCGCGGTGGCCGCGCCGGAACAGCACAACACCCAGCTCCGCCTCCAGATTGCGGATGCGATGGCTGATCGCCGTTGGCGTCAGGCCGAGCTCATCCGCCGCACGCGCGAAGCTGAGGTGCCGCGCCGCCGCCTCGAACGCCTGCAAGCCGTTGATCGAGGGGAGGCGATCATTCGCGTCTGACATGAACCAACCTCATCTCACTGTCAGCGATTTCAGCACAAAGCACGCCTTCAATGAACTATCTGCATCTCAAGGCAGAAAGCAAGGATGAGGCAGATGGCAGTCGACGAGGCGGAGCAACGCATGGTCACAGGGCGCCGCGGGCTGATCCTATTCAGCGTTTGTGTTGCAGCAGTGTCGCTGACCATCGACCTCACCATCATCGGCGTTGCGCTTGATCCCATCGGCCGGTCGCTCGATGCCAGCTTCGCCGAGCTTCAATTCCTGATCGGCGCGTACAACGTCCCCTTCGCGGCGTTGCTGCTGATTTCCGGCGTGTTAGCCGACCGCTATGGCCGGCTCAAGCTCTTCATCGCCGGCAACGTCCTATTCGCGCTCTTTGCTCTCTTTGCCGGTTTTTCCGCGAGCATGGAAACGCTCAACACCTGGCGCGCCCTGCAGGGGCTCGGCGCGGCGATGATCATGCCGGCCTGTTCGGCGCTGATCGCCCATGGCTTCCAGGGCCGCGCCCGTGCTGTCGCGTTCGGCGCCTTCGGGGCGTCCTTTGGCCTCGGCACCGCCATCGGCCCGCTGATCGGCGGCATGCTGATCGAATGGCTCGACTGGCGCTGGGTGTTCTTCATCAATGTGCCGATCGCCGCCGCGATCCTGCTGGCGACCATCGGTGCGGAGGAATCCCGTGATGCGGATGCGCCACCCGTTGACTGGCTCGGTCTCGGTTTCTTCTCGCTTGGACTGTTCGGCTTCATCTGCGCGCTGATCCTGGCGCCCGACTGGGGCTGGGTCGCACCGGCAACGCTTGGCCTGATGGCCGTCTCGCTCCTCTTGATCGCCGGCTTTCTGGCGGTGGAAGCACGCAAGGCCGTCCCGTCCTTCGATCTAGCGCTGTTCAAGACGCCGACCTTCACCGCCGCGCAGGTGGTGCTGCCGATCGGCGTGTCCTTCGCCTTCATCACGCTCTTGTTCTATCTGCCCTTCTACCTTCAGGGCCTTGGCGGCATGGGCCCGATGCAATCGGGCCTCGCGCTGCTCCCACTGACGCTGCCATCCTTTTTCGTCCCGTTCCTCACCGGCTGGTTGGCCGGGTTCCTCTCCTTCCGGCTCATCGCGACGGCGGGGCTCGCCATGCTCGGCGTCGGCACGCTCCTACAATCCACGCTGACGCCCGGCGCGCCCGATCTCACCGTCTTCATCGGCATGGCGCTAGCCGGTTCCGGCGTCGGGATCGTCCATGCGGTCAACGACAATCTCGCCGTCAGCACCGCCCCGCCCGGAAAGAGCGGGGTGGCCGCCGGCATGCTGCATACCATGCGCCTGTCGACCGAGACCGTCGCCATCATCGCCGTCGGCGCGATCATGGTGACACTTACGCTCGGCCAGTTGCAGGCGGCGCTGCCCGACATCGGCGAGGACGCCGCCCGACTGGTGGCGCGCGCCGACATCGCCGGCGCCGGCGCGCTCGTGCCGGATACAGATGCCCAAGCCTTCACCTCGCTGGCGACCGAAACCTCGGCGGAAGCTTTGCGCATAGTGCTCACGGGTCTCGGCGCAGTGGCGATCCTCTGCGCCGTGCTCGCCGCGCTGCTGATCCGCCAGGGCGACATTCTCGCCCCAACCGACGAGGATAAAGCATGACACCCGTGCAGGCACCGGAGGACATGAGCCCGACGCTCGCGGCCATCTTCAATGCCCAAGACCTCGACGCCATGGCTGCGCTTTACAGTGAGGACGCCGTTCTGATCGACGAGACTGGCGCGCAACATCGGGGCGTCGAGGCGATCAAGGCTGCACTCAAGGACATGCTGGAGGCGGGCGGCGTCATGACCTCCACGCCACGCCTTGCGGTCATCGTGGGCGACATCGCCTTGTCCGGCGCCGATTGGCGGCTTGAACCACGCGGCGGCGGCGAACCTCTGGAAGGCCGGAGTCTCGACGTGCTCCGCCGCCAACCCGACGGAAGCTGGCGCTATCTCATCGATTGCTCGACCGGCGACATGCTGGTTGCAGATCGACAGAAGCAGCCCGCCGAAACCGCGATCTTCGGGGGGTTCCAACAACGCTGATTGAATGGACCTGCACCGTCTTCGCATCTTTGTTGCCGCCGCCGATGAAATGAGCTTCAGACGTGCCGCTTTGCTGATCGGTGTCGGTCAGCCGGCCGTTTCCCGCCAGATTGCGGCATTTGAAGAGAACCTGTGCGTCGCATTGTTCGAACGCAGGAGCACCGGCGCGTGTCTGACCGAAGCGGGGCGGGTGTTCTTGGCGGACGCGCGCAGGATCGTCGCCGATGTGGATCGGGCACGGGAAGTCGTCACATCCGTGGCGCTAGGAACAGCTGGACGGTTGCGTCTGGCCATCTGCGAAGACGCCACGACACCGACACTCGCGTCGATCCTGGCAGCGTTCCGGAAGCACTGTCCCACGACTGACCTAGACCTGTTCGAACTGCCGAGCGCGATGCAGCCGGCTGCCCTCCGGCGTGGCGAGGTCGATGTCGGCTTGCTTCTGCCGCCGGTGCAGGATCAGGCGCTTCAGTTGGACGAACTCTGGCGCGACGATTGGTTGGTCGCCATGCGGTCGAATCATCGATTGGCGGACCTTGAGACCGTCCCGCTCTGCGCTTTGGCGGGCGAAGATTTCATCACGGCACATTCTGAGTTCGGTCCCGGCTGTCATGCCCAAAGTGAAGCCCTTTTCTGTGCGGAAGGTATCAAGCCGCGCATTGTCGCTCGCGCATTCCGCCGACTAACGATGGCCATTTTGGTGCGAGCTGGCGCTGGCGTGACGCTTGTTCCGGGCGCGTTTGCGAATACCAAAATGGACGGCATCGTGACGCGGCCATTGTCGGCCGGAGAGCACCGGATGTGCGTCGCGGCCGCCTACCCCGAGGGCGATCTCGCTGGCACTGTCGCCCAGTTTCTGCGCGCGGCTTATGCAGCCGTCGAGCAGCACCAATGACACCCATCGGGCACAACGATGATCAAATCGCGGACGCTCAAGCTGCACAAATGCCGTCCAACACGCTGTCGCGGCTCGGCATGCGCCATCGAATTGCGGCGTGCGTTTGGACTGGTTGTGCGTCGGATGCGACCGGACAACGTTTGGAGCGCAAGATAAAAGGGTGCGAGCTAGGTGGCTCTATCACATTGTTGTTGTTGATGTTTTTGGGAGCCGTGGAGAACGCCGTAGTGCCGCGACAGCGTCTAAGGGTTTGATTCCATGGGGATGAGCACGGCACTGCCGATCGGAGGGACCTTCACAGACCGCGTTACTCAACGGCGTCACCTTGTTTTGTGTCCGTTGGGGTGGTACATAGTCTCATGGAGTATGGCGATGATCGTGAGCTTTCGGGACGAATGGCTGCGCGCCTTCTTTGTCGATGACGTGCGCTCGCGGAATATCCCCGCCGATCTCGAAAGTCGGTTGTTCCGCAAGCTTCAGATGATCGACGACGCGATGACCGATCAGGATTTGCGCGTGCCGCCGAGCAACCATTTCGAGAAGCTGCGCGGTAATCTCGCCGGCCTGCATTCGATCCGCGTGAATAAGCAGTGGCGGCTGATCTTCGCCTGGGATGGCGGCAAGGGCGAGGCCAGCGGCGTCTATCTCGACGACCATAGCTACCGATGAGGAGAGACCGATGTTGACGACCAAGCGCAAGCCGGCCCCGGTGTCGGAGATCCTCGTCGAGGAGTTCATGAAGCCCATGGGTCTGACACAAGGCGCGCTCGCCGAAGCGATGGGCGTCCAAAGGAAGCACGTCAACGAACTCTGCAACAACCGGCGCAATGTGACGGTGGCCACCGCACTGATCCTGGCGCGGGTGTTCGGCACCAGCCCCGACTTCTGGCTCAATGTCCAGCGCCGCACCGAACTCTGGGAGGCGATGCACGATCCCAAGGAACAGGCACGGATCGAGCGGGCCAAGCCGCTGTCGACGGCTGCATGACGACTGCCCTTTATGCGCCTGACTTGCCTTCCGCCTCCCGGCACTTCTCTTTGCGTGCCGCGCTACGCATCGCGCTCCGGCGTTCGGATGGGCGATTCCGCGCCCGGCGGTTGTGGTCCATCGTGAGCGGATGGATCGTTCCCGGCGCTATCTTCGCAAAACGATCGGCCGGCCCCAGGCTATGGGGACCAAGCCGCCCGATCTCTACGACTATCTCAAGCCTGTCGCGCCATCAGGGAAGCGGCGGCGCGCGCAAACGCCCATCACCGTTACTGACGATTGGCCAGAGGTGGTTCCCATCACAGAAGCCGAAGTCCGGATCGTCGAAGCCTATTTCGGCGACGTGTTCGACGAGTTGTTCGGGCCGCTTCCCTAAGATATGAGATGACGAATGAGCGACGGCACCTACCGCCGCGACCATCTCCGCGCCGTCGCCCAGCGCATCGAGGTGATCAACAAGACCCAGGCCCGCATCATGGGCTCGCGCACAGCGCTGCTCAAAACGCTCACAGCCGCCGACGCGCAAACGGCGGCGGGCGGCGTGCCCACTTTTGAACCGAAATGGCGCACCGGGGAAGATTCGAACTCCCGACCCCCAGATTCGTAGTCTGGTGCTCTATCCAGCTGAGCTACCGGTGCTCCATGGGCGGCGTTGGCGCCGCGGGACGCGGCCTTGCGGTCATAAGACAATCGCGCCGCGCCCTTGGAAGACGCGAGTGCTACCCGGTCGCACGGCCGAATGCAAGTGGTCTCGTGACGATCCGGATCGCGATCCGGACATGAATTTAGGTCGTGACGCAGACCGGGCTCCGGGCCCGATCGACGCCAGAATGACGCGGGACAAGCGGATACCACTCAGCCGCCGCGCGGTGCTTCGGATCCTTGCGGCAGAACGATCCGGAAGCGAGCGCCGGTCGCGGCCCCGTCGTCGACCAGCCGGATCGTGCCGCCATGGGCGCGCACCAGTTCCGCGCTGATCGCCAGGCCGAGCCCGGTGCCGCCCGGCCGCACCGATCCGTGAAACGCTTCGAACAGGCGCGCGCGGGCGCGGGGCGGCACGCCGGGGCCGGTGTCGGCGACCTCGATGACAATTTCGTCGCCGTGCCTTTCGGCGGTCACCGTGACCGAACAGACGCGACATTCCGCAGCCGCCTTGGCCGCTTCCAGCGCCTGGACCGCGTTGCGGGCGAGATTGAGGATGATCCGGTGCAGCTGGTCGCGATCCGCATGAAGCGCCAGCGCGTCCGGCACCTGGTTCACGAAGGCGATCGGGGTATCGGCATCGAGATGCAGGATCTCGCCGATCTCGCCGACGAGATCGCGCAGGCAGAACAGCGACGGGCGCGGCGGCGGCTCGGCCGCGCTGCCATATTTCAGCGTGTTCTCGCAGAAATCGATGGCCCGATCGAGCGTCGCGATGAGCCGGGGGGCGAACTGCTTAACCTTGGGGTCGTCGATCTCGCCGACCCGGTCGACGGTCAGCTGCGCGGCGGCGAGGAGGTTGCGCAGATCGTGATTGATCTTCGACACCGCGAGGCCGAGCGAGGCCAGCCGGTTCTTCTGCGCGATCAGCGAGGACAGATCGGCCTGCATGGCCGCCAGCCGGCGTTCGGCGTCGCCGATCTCGTCGGTCCGCGTGCCGGGCGCGATGATCCGGGCACGGTCCTCGGGGTCTTCGGCGAAATGCGACATGTTCTCGGTCAGCCGCTGCACGGGACGAACGATGAGCGCGCGCAGCGAAATATAGACAAGGGCCGCCGTGATGGCCGAGATCGCCAGCGACAGGAACAGGATATTGACCGAATAGGTCAGCATGGCCTGGCGCAGCTCGGTATCGTCGATGACGATCTCGATGAACTCGCCGCGCCCCGGCGGCACGCCGACGACGCGGATATAGCGGTCGCCGCCGAAGATCAGCGTCTCGAAGGCATCGACGATCAGCTCCTTCGGCGCCATGCGACGCAGATCGACACTGTCCTCGACGGCCATCGTCGTGTCCTCGGCTGCCACCAGCCGGCGGCCTTCCTCGTCGCGCACCGCGACCACCATGGCGCCAACCTGGTCGAGCAGCTGGATCGACAGGTCACGGTCGCCGGCGCCTTGCGGCAACACGTCGAGCAGCGACACCGCGGTGCGCGCCGCCGTCAGCCGCTCCTCGAGCCAGGTCTTGCGGAAATTGGCTACCGACGGCACGTAGATCAGCACCTCGGCCAGCATGACGAAGGCCAGCGTCAGGAACAGAAGCTTGCCGGACAGGCCGAAATGCCGGCCGTTCCGGGCCCCGCCGGCCCGCCGCGGACCCTCGCCGCCCTCGCCGCTATCCGCCACCGGGCCTATCCGAACGCCCGGAGCCAGCGCAAGACGCGCGCGATCCACGGACTGGCGAGGCTCGGAAGATAGTAGTTCACCGCGGCGCGTTTGCCGATCTCGCCGAGCGTGGGATAGGGATAGACGAGCCCGGTGAAGGCGTTGAGCTTCAGACCGCGCGTCACGGCGAGCGTCCAGGGCTGAATCAGTTCGCCGGCATGGGGCGCGGCGATGCCGGCGCCGAGCACCTTGCCCTTCTTCGTCGCGATCACCTTGATCAGCCCGTCGGCGTCGCGTTCGGTCTGGGCGCGATCGTTCTCGGCCAGCGGCCAGCGCATGACCCGGATATCGCGATGCGCGGTCCGCGCCTGCGCTTCGCTCAGCCCGACGGCGGCGATCTCGGGGTCGCAATAGGTGGCGCGCGGCACCAGCGCGTCATTCGGCACGGCGCTCATGCGGAACAGCGCGGCCCGCAGGACGAGACCGGCATGATAATTGGCCAGATGGGTGAATTGCAGCCCGCCGACGCAGTCGCCGATGGCGAAGACCCGCTTGTTCGACGTTTTCAGCTTGCGGTCCACGCTGATGCCGCGCTCCGAATGGCGAATGCCGGCCGCGTCCAGTCCAAGCCCGTCGACGGTCGGCCGACGGCCGGCGGCGACCAGGAGATGGCTGCCCGTCAGCGCCTCCTCGCCAGTCGTGCCGTCACCGGCATCGCCGGTCCTGATGATCGCGCGCACGCCGTTGCGGGCGCGTTCGAAGCGGTCGACGGTCACGCCCTCGCGCAAGGTGACGCCCTCGGCGAGAAGCCGGCGGATGGCGAAACCGGCGAGTTCGGGATCCTCGCGCTGCAGGACACGGCCGGCTTCCAGAATGGTGACCTCGCTGCCGAGGCGGCGGAAGGCCTGCGCCAATTCGATCCCGATCGGCCCGCCGCCGAGCACCAGAAGATGGCGCGGCAGGCGGGAGAGATCGAACACGCTCTCATTGGTCAGACACGGCACCTTGTCGAGACCCGGCACCGGCGGCACGAAGGGCGTCGAGCCGGTGGCGAGAATGAAGCGCCGCGCCGTGATGCGCTTGCCGCCGGCCACCACCGTGCGCGGATCGACGAAGCGCGCTTCGGCCTCGATCACGGTGACGCCGAGGCCGCGAAAGCGCTCGACGGAATCGAGCGGGGCGATATGGGCGATGGTGCCGCCGACATGCGCCATCACCGCCTTGAAATCGATTTCGGGTTCGGCGGGCTTGATGCCGAACGGGGCGCCAGAACGCATTGTATGGGCGTGTTTCGCGGCCGCGATCAGCGCCTTCGAGGGCACGCAGCCATGGTTCAGGCAATCGCCGCCCATCAGGCCCTTCTCGATCAGTACGACGGGCACGCCGAGGGCCGCCGCGCCGGCCGCCGCCGACAGGCCGGCGGAGCCCGCGCCGATGACGCAGAGATCGGGTTTCAGGTCTGCTGTGCCGGTCATGCTGGGCCGATCTTGAGATAATTGCGGACGATCCGAAACTGCTTCCCGGCGCGGGTTTACGCTCCGGGTGCTGCCTTGCGCAACCACCGCTTGGCGACCACCGGGACGAGCGCCAGCGCGCCGAGCGCGCCGAGCGCGGCCAGAAGACCCGGCGTGACCAGGGACTTGACCGTCAGCGTGTAGCCGCAGGCGTCGGATACCGGGGTGGCCGCCATGCAGGCCTTGTAGGCCTTTTCCTGGGCCACGATCAGTCCGTCGAGCCCGGAACCGATGACGGCGAAGGCGAACGTGCCCGGAATGATGCCCAGGAAGGTGGCGAGCACATAGGTGCCGAGCCCGATACCGGTGAAGGCGGGCGCCAGATTGACGAACCAGAACGGGAAGGCCGGCACGAGCCGCAGAAACAGGAGATAATGGAAGGCATCCTGCTCGAAGCCTTCGGCCACCTTGGCCAGACGCGGGCCGACCTTGCGCCTCAGCGTCTCGCCGAAGGCGGTGCGGGCCGCGACGAACAGAAGCGTCGCGCCGATGGTCGCCGCGACCACCACGACCGTGCCGCCGACGAGCCAGCCGAACAGAAGCCCGCCGAGAAGCGTCAGCACGAGCCCGCCGGGCAGCGAGGTCGCCACCGCGACGATATAGATGAGCGCGAAGGACAGAAGCGCCAGCGGATAGTTCTTGTCGACAAAGCCCATCAGCTTGGTGCGGTGATCGATGAGATGGTCGAGCGTCAGGAATTTGTGCCAGCCGAGCGTGAAGAACCCGATCATCGCCGCCACGAGGATGACGATCGGCACGAAGCGGGCCAGATTGCCGTGTCGGTGTTCGGTTGCCATGGATGCGATATCTGCCCCAGCGTGCTGCCGCCGGCCTCCGTTTCCGGAGACTGTCAGTGGTTTCAACATGCCGCCCCGGAGAACCCTATCAACGGAGCGGTGAACGACACCCTTCCAAATCGCCGTCTCACCGGCTTGTGATCGCGACCGGCGACAAATGGCGCGGTCGATCATATGTCTGTCGTGATCGTGATGTAGAGCGCGCGACGTCCGAAGACCGTGCCAGACCGCACATGACCGCACATCGTGACGGCCATGGGCGAGAATTGACGCACGCGCACCCCTCCCCTATAAGCTTGCGACCCGTGCGCGATAAGCTTCGCGCATAAGGATTCCATCCGTCGGAAACGCGTTGCAGCAACGCTCGAAACCGAGAGCGCGGAACCGTTTTCCGTCGCGCCGGACAGCGAGCCGTTGGCAGCGCCGACGCAACAACGGCCCGCGACACGCCGGCCATGGAGAAGTAGGATGAAACGGACTTTTCAGCCGAGCCGGCTGGTGCGCAAGCGGCGGCATGGCTTCCGCTCCCGCATGGCGACGAAGGCCGGCCGCGCGGTGCTGCGGCGCCGCCGGGCCAAGGGCCGCAAACGTCTGAGCGCCTGACCGGCACGACCGCCGGCACGGCCGGATGGCGGCGATGGCGCGCGCAACCGACACCGGCACACCACCCGTCCCAGCCGGTCCCGCCTTCGATCCGGCGGCACGGCTGACCCGGCGGCAGGACTTTCTCGATCTCGCGCGCGCCCAAAAGGCGGTGATGCGCGGCTTCATCCTGCAGGCCGGCCGTCAGGCCGATGCCGAGGCGCCGCCGCGCACCGGCTTCACCGTGTCGCGAAAGGTCGGCGACGCGGTCGCGCGCAACCGCGTGAGACGGCGTCTGAAGGAAGCCATGCGGGCGGTGGGACCGGACGGCGCGCGCCGTGGCTTCGACTATGTTCTTGTCGGACGGCGCGCGGCACTTACCTTGTCCTACGCGGACCTTTTGACAGATCTGCGATCCGCGTTCATCAAGGTGCATCGGCCTCGGCGCGCCCCCGCCGGCAAGCGTCAGGCCAATCAAGCGACGAGCCAGCGTGACGGAAAGCGGGCATGAACAACGACAGCAACAGCTTCAACTATCTCCTGGCGATTGGGCTGTCGGTCGCCGTGCTGATCGGCTGGCATTTCTTCTACAACATCCCCCAGCTCGAACGGCAGCAGCAGATCGCCGCCCAGCAGGCCGAGCTCGCCGCCGAACAGACCCTCGGCGATGACGGCAGCCTGGTGCCGACGCCATCGGCGGACGGTGCCGCCACGCCGCGTCCCAGCGGGGCGAACGTGCCGTCGGCACCCGATGCGGGCGACACGTTTTCAGGCCGCGCCAACGCGCTTCAGTCGAGCCCGCGCGTCGACCTGACGACGTCGCATCTCATCGGCTCCATCGCGCTGCGGGGCGCGCGCATCGACGATCTGTCGCTGACCGAATATCACGAGACGGTCGACCCCACGAGCCCGATCATCGAGCTTCTGTCGCCGGTCGGCAGCGCCAATCCCTATTATGCCGAGTTCGGCTGGGTCGGCGCCGACAACCAGACCGACCTGCCGACCCGCGACACGCTGTGGACCCAGGTCTCGTCGGGCGCGCTGACCGCCGACAACCCGCTGGTCATGAGCTATGCCACCGACAGCGGGCTGGTCTTCACCCGGACGATCTCGGTCGACGAGGACTATATGTTCACGATCGCCGACACGGTGGAGAACACCGGCACCGGCGACCGGGTGCTGTTTCCCTATGGCCTTGTGTCGCGGCACGGCATTCCGCCGCTGACCAATTTCTTCATCCTGCATGAGGGCCTGATCGGCTTTCTCGGCGAGGAAGGCCTGGTCGAGATCGACTACGGCGATCTGGCGGAAGGCCAGCAGCGCTACACGTCGACCGGCGGCTGGGTCGGCATCACCGACAAATACTGGGCGACGGCGCTGATCCCGCCGCAGGACGCGACCTTCGAGGGACGTTTCCGGCAGGGTCTCGCCGGCGACACACCGACCTATCAGGCCGATTACCTGCTCACCGCCGTCACCGTGCCCGCCGGCGGCAGCGCCAGCGTCGAAAGTCATCTCTTCGCCGGCGCCAAGGAAGTCGCCATCGTCGACGGCTACGAGAAATCGCTCGGCATCGAGCGGTTCGAACTGCTGATCGACTGGGGCTGGTTCTACTTCCTGACCAAGCCGCTGTTCTACGCGCTCGATTTCTTCTTCCGGCTCGTCGGCAATTTCGGCGTGTCGATCCTCATCGTCACCGTCCTCATCAAGCTCGTCTTCTTCCCGCTCGCCAACACGGCCTACAAGTCGATGAGCAAGATGAAGAAGGTCCAGCCCGAGATGATGGAGCTGCGCGAACGCTTCAAAGACGACAAGATGAAGCAGCAGCAGGCGATGATGGAGATCTACAAGAAGGAGAAGATCAATCCGCTCGCCGGCTGTCTGCCGATCCTCATCCAGATCCCGGTCTTCTTCGCGCTCTACAAGGTGCTCTTCGTCACCATCGAAATGCGCCATGCCCCGTTCTTCGGGTGGATCAAGGACCTGTCGGCGCCCGACCCGACCTCGATGTTCAATCTGTTCGGCCTCATCCCCTGGGACCCGCCATCCTTCCTGATGATCGGCATCTGGCCGCTCCTGATGGGTGCCACGATGTGGGTCCAGATGAAGCTCAACCCGCCGCCGCCCGATCCGACGCAAGCGATGATCTTCAACTGGATGCCGGTCCTGTTCGTCTTCCTGTTGGCCACCTTCCCGGCCGGCCTGGTGATCTACTGGACCTGGAACAACTTCCTGTCGATCCTTCAGCAGGGCTACATCATGCGTAGCCAGGGCGTTCCGATCGACATCTGGGACAATATCAAGCTGAGCTTCGGCAAGGGCACGCCGAAACCGGCCGACGACAAGACCGGCAAGGACGACAGCGCCAAGGACAAGACGGCGGACGCCACCGACGGCGACACCGATGACGCCAAGGCGAGCGACGACAAAGCCGACGACGCGACCGACGGTGCCGAGGACGTGACGGCCGGCGACGCCGAACCGGCAGCGGCCGCCGATGACGCCGCAACGGCGAAGAAACCGGCCACCAAGCCGCGCTCGGCGCGCAAGACCCAGAAGGCGCCGCGCAGCCGGCGCTCGCGCCCGACCAAGCCGGCCAGCCAGCCGGGCGAGTGACGCCCGGCGGGATCCGTCATTGCCGCATATCAAGGGGCGGCGGGCCGGTGATCCGGTAGTGTGACAATTGTCCGGAAGCGACCGGCACGCTGCCATCCGTCACGTGACGTCCGGGCCCCGACCGGGGGACTGACCTGCCCGCTGCCTGGATCTTGACCCTGGATCGATTGTCCCATGCGCGCCTCGTCCCCTCATGGCCCTGCCTCTGATGGCCCTTCCCCCAAGGCCTCGAAACCGATCCACTGGGCGCCCAGCGTCGGCTTCCTGAAGGCGATCGTCGACCATCCCCGGATCGAGATCGGCGACTACACCTATTACGACGATCCCGATGGCCCCGAGCATTTCGTCGAGGCTTGCGTGCGCTATCACTATGACTTCGTCGGCGACCGGCTGATCATCGGCCGTTTCTGCGCGCTCGCCACCGGCGTTCAGTTCATCATGAACGGCGCCAACCATGCGATGGACCGGATCAGCACCTATCCGTTCGAAATCTTCGAGCAGGGCTGGCAGACGGATGCCGACCTGTCGGACGCCTGGAAGCAGAACCCGCGCGGCGACACGGTGGTCGGACACGACGTCTGGATCGGCAGCAAGGCTACCATCCTGCCCGGCGTCACCATCGGATCGGGCGCGATCATCGGCGTCCATGCGGTGGTCGGCAGCGATGTTCCCGACTATGCCATCGCGGTCGGCAACCCGGCGCGCGTGATCCGCAAGCGGTTTTCCGAGCGCGACATCGCCCGGCTTCTCGCGATCGCCTGGTGGCACTGGGATGCCGCGCGAATCACACGCCATCTCGGTTTGATCCGAGCCCTCGACATCGATGCCCTGGAGACCGCCGCATGACCGAGCCGAGCCTGGCGCTGTTCTCGGGGCCCGTCACCTTTCTCAAGGGCGTGGTGGCGATCGACGGCCTGCCGCCCGACGATTTGCCCGAGATCGCCTTCGCCGGGCGGTCGAATGTCGGCAAGTCGAGCCTCATCAACGCCGTCTTCGGGCGCAAGACGCTGGCGCGCACCTCGAACACGCCGGGGCGGACGCAGGAATTGAACTTCTTCGCCATCGGCCCGGAGACCGAGCCCCTGTTCCGCCTGTGCGACATGCCCGGTTATGGCTATGCCCAGGCGCCGAAACATAAGGTCGATGCCTGGACCGGGCTGATCCTGGCCTATCTGCGCGGCCGCTCAAATCTGCGACGCGTCTTCCTGCTGATCGATGGCCGGCATGGCCTGAAATCGACCGACCTGCCGATTCTCGACACGCTGGATGCGGCCGCGGTGTCCTATCAGGTTGTGATCACAAAACTCGACAAGCTGAAGCCGGGCGACCGATCCGCTCAAATCGACGCCATCCGATTAAGCGTCTCGAAGCGCCCGGCCGCCTATCCTGAGGTGCTGGCGACATCGAGCGTCAGCGGCGAGGGGATCGACACTTTGCAACGGGGGATCCTGCTTGCCTTATTTCAACTGACGAAAAGTAGCAGAATCCCGTTGCAGTAATGGCTGGTATGCGGCATAAGCCCGCCACTCAGAATTGCTTGTCACGGAAACACGCTACCGTCATGCGCGCTCTTACCCTGTTCACCTTCCTGGCGCTTCTCATTACCGGCTTCGGCCTCGCCACGTCGGCGCCCGCCCTGGCTCATGATCACAAATCCGGCAAGATCGTCGAGGATCCCGAAGCGGTCGAGCGCGCGCTGACCCGTCAGGCCTGTGGCGGCGACCCCGATTACGAGCCGAGCTTCCAGCGCTGGGTGGACCTGACCGGCGACGGCAATCAGGATGTCATCTTCGACCATGGCGGAGCGGCCTGCATGGGCAGCGTGAGCTATTTCTGCGGCTCGGGCGGCTGTTCGGGCAGCGTGTATATCGCGCTCGGCGACGGCCGCTTCAAAAGGACCCATTTCCCGCCGCAGGTCCATGCCATTGAATGGCGCGGCGAGCCTTCCGTGCGGGTCTTCTATCACGGCTCCTATTGCGGCCGGCCCGGCGTCGACGGTTGCGAGGAAGTCTGGACCTGGCAGGGCAAGACCTTCGTCAAGCGCTGGCAGAACTACTGACCGGGCCGGTTTCGCTCATCCGAAAAAGCGGCTAAGACGCGCGGTCATCGGGGCTTCATTCCCCGAAACCGATCCACCGCGTTCCGACTGCCGCTTCCCGCATGCCAGAGACCGAAGACTTTCCCCATGTCCAGGCCGGCCTTCTGGCCGAGGCACTGCCCTATATGCAGCGCTATCAGGACAAGACCATCGTCGTGAAATATGGCGGCCATGCCATGGGCGATCCGGCGCTCGGCCAGGCCTTCGCCCGTGACATCGCGCTGTTGAAGCAGTCGCGCGTCAATCCGATCGTGGTGCATGGCGGCGGACCGCAGATCGGCACCATGCTCGACCGGCTCGGCATCGAGAGCGAATTCCGCGGCGGGCTGCGGGTCACCGACAAGGCCACCGTCGAGATCGTCGAAATGGTCCTGGCCGGGTCGATCAACAAGGAGATCGTCGCGCTGATCAATGCCGAGGGTGCCTGGGCCATCGGATTGTGCGGCAAGGACGGCAACATGGTCTTCGTCGAGAAGGCCAAGAAGACGCTGCGCGATCCCGATTCCAACATCGAGCGCATCGTCGATCTCGGCTTCGTCGGCGAGCCGGTCGAGGTCGACCGCACCCTGCTCGATCTCCTGGCGACCTCGGAGATGATCCCCGTGATCGCGCCCGTCGCGCCCTGCCGTGATGGCGAAACCTATAATGTCAATGCCGACACCTTCGCCGGCGCCGTCGCCGGCGCGGTGCGCGCCAAGCGCTGCCTGTTCCTGACCGACGTGCCCGGCGTGCTCGACACGTCCGGCAGGCTGATCGAGGAACTGACGATCTCGCAGGCCCGCGAACTGATCGATGACGGCACGATCTCGGGCGGCATGATCCCCAAGGTCGAGACCTGCATCTCCGCCTTGATGCGCGGCGTCGAGGGCGTCGTCATCCTGAACGGCAAGACGCCGCATTCGGTCCTGCTGGAGCTGTTCACCGCCCATGGCGCCGGCACGCTGATCACCCATGACAGCCATGGCTGAGCGACAGCAACACCGGCCATGGTTGCGCAGTCATGGTAAGGGTCGCAGGACAGCGGTCGACCGGCCCGGCCCGATGGAGCGCCCGTAGCATGCCCGATGCCCGTTTCGCCGATATCGAGACCTGGATCTTCGATCTCGACAACACGCTCTACCCGCCGCACGCCAATCTGTTCGCCCAGGTCGACCAGCGCATGGGCGCGTTCATCTCCGACCTGCTCGGCCTCGACCGCGACCGGGCGCGGATGATCCAGAAACACTATTACCGCACCTATGGCACCACGCTGCGCGGGCTGATGACCGAGCACGGCGTCGACCCGCACGCCTTTCTCGACTATGTGCACGACATCGACCATTCGCCGATCGAGCCCGATCCGGCGCTCGGCGCGGTCCTGGCCGAGCTGCCGGGCCGCAAGTTCGTCTTCACCAACGGGTCGGTCGCCCATGCCGAGGCGGTGATCGGCAAGCTCGGCATCGAGCGTCATTTCGAGGCCCTGTTCGACATCGTCGCCGCCGATTTCGTGCCCAAGCCCGAACGCGCCACCTATGACGCCTTTCTGGCCGAGCACGATGTTGATCCGGCGGGCGCGGTGATGTTCGAGGACCTGCCGCGCAATCTCGAAGTGCCGCACACGCTCGGCATGGCGACCGTGCTCGTCGTGCCGCGCGACGGCGACCCGACAGGCACCGCCCGCGCCGCCTGGGAGGGCGAGGGCTCGGACCGTCCGCATGTGCAGTTCGTCACCGACGATCTGGCGGGCTTCCTGGTCGACGCGGTCAGCATGACGGCGCCTCGGAACCGGTGACCGGCGGAGACGACCGCCGCTTCACCTCGGTGGAGCGGCATATCGACCGCCTCGCCCACCATGTCCTCGACCGGCTGGAGCGCGGCCCGGTTCCGGCGGTCCTGATCGAATTCATCGTCTTCGGCCTCAAACAGGCCTGGGCTTGCCTGTTCGGCGGGCTGATGCTGGCGATGATCGTCGCGTCAGCGCTGTTCTACCCCGCCGATGCCGCTTTGAACCGCTATGACGCGCTGTTTCTCGGCGCGCTCGCGATCCAGATCGGCATGATCGCGTTCCGGCTCGAAACCCTCGACGAGGTCAAGGTCATCCTGATCTTCCATGTCGTCGGCACGGCGATGGAGATCTTCAAGACCGCCGTCGGCTCCTGGATCTATCCGGAAGAGGCGTTCTTCCGCATCGGCGGCGTGCCACTGTTTTCGGGCTTCATGTATGCCGCCGTCGGCAGCTATCTCGCGCGCATCTCGCGGATCTTCGATTTCCGCTTCAAGCGCTATCCGCCGGTCTGGGCGACGGTCGTCCTCGCCGTCGCGATCTATGTGAACTTCTTCTCCCACCACTATCTGCCCGACATCCGGCTCGGCCTGTTCGCCGCCGTGCTGATCCTGTTCGGCCCGACCACGGTGCACTACCGCGTCTTCCGTTACCGATTGTGGATGCCGCTCGTCCTCGGCTTCCTGCTCGTCGCGCTGTTCATCTGGGTCGCGGAGAATATCGGCACCGTGTCGCGCGCCTGGCTCTATCCCGACCAGCTCGACGGCTGGTCCATGGTGTCGCTGTCAAAGCTCGGCGCCTGGTTCCTGCTGATGATCATCAGCTTCGTCCTCGTCACGCTGATCCGGCCGCCCGAACCGATGACCGATGGCCGGCGGACGCCCGATCGCGATTGACACCCTCAGAGCGCTTCGCCAAGGTCCGCCGCGCGCGGGCGTGACGGCCGTGACGACGCATGCCGCGCCCAGCTCACGAAAGAGGATATCGATGGACGCCACCCTGATCGAGACGATCGAAACCGCCTGGAACGACCGAGAGCATATCGGCCCGGGAACCCATGGCGCGGTGCGCGACGCCGTCGCCGCCACGCTGGCGGCCCTCGATGCCGGCCAGATCCGCGTCGCCGAGCGGCGGGACGGCGACTGGGTGGTCAATCAATGGGCCAAGAAGGCGGTTCTGCTGTCCTTCCGGCTCAATGAGATGACGCCGATCCCGGGCGGACCCGGCGGCGCCGACTGGTGGGACAAGGTACCGTCGAAATTCGCCGGCTGGTCGAAGAACGATTTCGCCAATTCAGGCTTCCGCGCCGTGCCGAACTGCATCGTGCGCCATTCCGCCTTCATCGCCAAGGGCGTCGTGCTGATGCCGTCCTTCGTCAATCTCGGCGCCTATGTCGGCGAGGGCACCATGGTCGATACCTGGGCCACGGTCGGCTCCTGCGCCCAGATCGGCCGCAATGTGCATATCTCCGGCGGGGCCGGGATCGGCGGCGTGCTCGAACCACTACAGGCCAATCCGGTCATCATCGAGGACGACTGCTTCATCGGCGCCCGCGCCGAGGTCGCGGAAGGGGTCATCGTGCGCGAGGGCGCGGTCCTGTCCATGGGCGTCTATCTCGGCGCCTCGACCAAGATCGTCGACCGGGGCACCGGCGAGGTGTTCCGCGGCGAGGTGCCGGCCTTTTCCGTCGTCGTGCCCGGCAGCCTGCCCGGCAAGCCCTTGCCGGACGGAAGCCCAGGCCCCAGCTTGTATTGCGCCGTGATCGTCAAGCGGGTCGATGCGCAGACCCGTGCCAAGACCTCGATCAACGACCTTCTGCGCGATTGAGGACCCGTTCGCATGAGTGACCGCCAGGATGCCGGACCCGGCCCCCGCGCTTGGGAGCGCGGGGTCAGCGCGGATACCCGCGCGATGATGATGTATGAGGCGAACAAGAAGTCGACGCTGATCGCCTATCTCCTGTGGTTCTTCCTCGGCTTTCTCGGCGGCCACCGCTTCTACATGCAGAAGACCGGCTCCGGCGCGGTGCAGCTCATCATGTTCCTCGTCGGCATGATCCTGTCGGTGGTGCTGGTCGGCTTTCTCATCCTGCTGCCACTCGTCATCTGGGTGATCGTCGACGCCTTCCTGATCCCGGGCTGGATCAACGCCTACAATTCTTATCTCGCCTATCGCCTCGGCGAGGAATGAGCGCCGCGCGGCCCTGGATCACGCTTCTGTTCCGCTTCGAGGGGCGCATCTCGCAGCGCGCCTTCTGGGTCGGCCTGGCGATCGTCGTGGCGGCCGGGATCCTGCTGGCCACCGTCATCCTGCCGCTTCTCGTCGGGCCGCGCCTGACGATGGCGCTGGCGCCGGTCCTGGTCGCGCCGTCGCTCTTCGCCGTCACCACCAAGCGCTTTCACGACATCGATTATTCCTGGTGGTGGAACCTACTGTTCGGCCTGCCGCTCGGCTTCACCTGGGTGTCGCATTTCTCCGGCCTGTTCCCGAACGAGAATGTCAATGCCGTGACGCTCTACTGGGCCGTCGTCACGCTCATCACCGGGCTCTGGTGCCTCGCCCGGCTCGGCTTCCGGCCGGGCATGCACGGCTATAACGACTACGGTCCCGACCCGCTGCAGGCACAGGTCCAGGCCCCACCGGAATCGTCGCAAACCGATCGTTCCGATTAACCAATCATTGATTTTTTCGGGGATGCCGGCGTTTCACCCTGTCGCGGGAGTCCGTTGCCCGCTAGGTTAACGGAATGCAAACCATTCCGCCCGCTTTGCAGCCTTTCTGCACGCTCGACGGCCGGCTCAGCCGCCATGAGGCGAATGCGTTCAAGCTCGGGATCTATGGCGCGGGCGCGCTCGTCTTCGGCCTGTTTTTCCTGTCAGGCCAGATGCTTGGCGGCATGGTGCCGGGCCACGGTACGGCCATCGACGCGGCCAAGTTCATGGTCGTTCTCAGCATCGTGCCGAATGTCCGGCGACTGCATGACCGCGGCAAATCGGGCTGGTGGCTTCTGGTCTTCAGCGGCGTGCCCTGGTCCATTCTGGGACTGATGGTGCTGACCACCGCCCTGTTGCCGCCCGATCCATCGCTCGCGCTGGCGCTGACGGTCTCCTTCGGCCTGCTCGCCGGGCTGGTGCTGGCGCTCGGCGTCGCCCTTTGGGGAGCGATCGAACTGACGCTGCGGCCCGGCACGGCCGGCCCGAACCGCTACGGCCCACCGTCCGAGGGCCGGCTTCTCTGGCTGCATCCGATCCGCTCGGTGCGCCGGCTCGACGGATCTGCGGTGCCGGTCGGCGCATCCCTGCCGCGCTGACCCCCGGCCCTCTTGCCGCGAGCCCCCCGCCGGCCGCGCGATGCTGTCGCAGCATGGCCGAAAGCGCGCGGCATGACTTGCCGCGACTGGGGCACCCGGCTACATGATCGCCTATGTCGTCTCCAACGGCCGACGCCGTCGATCTCGCCCGGTCCCTGATCCGTTGCCCGTCGGTCACGCCGGCCGATGCCGGCGCGCTCGACGTCTTGTCGGCGCGTCTCGCGGCGGCCGGCTTCGCGACGGAACGGCTGCGCTTCGAAGACACCGACACGCCCGCGATCGACAATCTCTACGCCACCATCGGCTCCGGCGCGCCGCATCTGATGCTGACCGGCCATACCGATGTAGTGCCGCCCGGCGACAGCGCCGGCTGGCGCTTCGACCCCTTCGCCGCCCGGCTCGACGGCGACAGGCTCTATGGTCGCGGCGCGGTCGACATGAAGGGCGGGCTCGCCTGCCTCGTCGCGGCGGCGACGCATTTCGTCGCGGCGGGCATGCCCGAGACCGGCACGATCTCCTTCCTCGTCACCGGCGACGAGGAAGGCCCGGCGATCAACGGCACGCGCAAGCTGCTCGACTGGGCCAAGGCACGCGATATCCGTTTCGACGCCGCCGTCCTCGCCGAACCGACCTCGCGCCAGGCGATCGGCGACACGATCAAGATCGGCCGGCGCGGGTCGCTGTCGGGCCAGATCGTCGTCACCGGCACGCAGGGCCATGTCGCCTATCCGCATCTGGCGCGCTCGCCGATGCCGATCCTGGCGCGGCTCCTCGATGCGCTGTGCCGTCTGAAACTCGACGCCGGCAACGCGCATTTCGAGCCGTCGAGCCTGCAACTGACCTCGGTCGACACCGGCAATCCGGCCTATAACGTCATTCCGGCGCGCGTCGAGGCGCGTTTCAACATCCGTCATTCGACCGAACACACCGCCGACAGCCTGCGCGCGCTGGTCGAGGCCACCGTGGCCGAGGCCGCCGGCGGCGACCACGACATGGTGCGCGTTATCTTCCTGCCCAATCCGTCGCCGGCCTTTCTGACCGAGCCGGGCCCGCTGGTCGAGGTGATGGCGCGCGCGGTGACCGAGATCACCGGGCTGACGCCGGACCGCACGACCGGCGGCGGCACGTCGGACGCGCGGTTCATCAAGGATCACTGCCCCGTCCTGGAGATCGGGCTTCTCGGCCAGACCATGCACCAGGTCGACGAGAACACGCCGCTCGCCGATCTCGCGACCCTGACGGACATCTTCTCGGTCTTCCTCGACCGCTTCTTCCGGGATGGCCATGCCCGGTCTTAACGAGGCCCTCAGAAGCTTCATCGCCTCCTGGCGCCTGTTCCTCGGCCGGCGCGAGGCGATGAACCTGTTCGACACGACGTTCGGCGGCTTCTGGCGCTCGTTCCTCGCCATCATCTACGTCCTGCCGATCTACATTCCCTACATCATTTCCGAACGGCAGATGATGCTGAACCAGAGCGGGCTGGATGATGCCCTGATGCCGGTCCAGCTCTTCTTCCTGGCGCGCGCGTTGGCGCTCCTGGTCGACTGGATCGCCTTTCCCCTGCTGCTCGCCGCGATCGCCGGCCCGCTCGGCATCGCGCGCGGCTATGTGCCCTACGTGGTGGCGCATAACTGGGGAGAGCTTCTGTTCAGCGTGCCGCTGGCGTTGCCGGCCATCCTGTTCGGCTACGGCCTGATCTCCGACGATGTCGCCATCATCCTGACGCTGATCGCCTTCGGCTGCCTGCTGCGCTATCTCTATATCGCCGCCCGCACCGCCCTGCAGACGACGATCGGCATCGCGGTCGCGCTGGTCGCCACCGATGTCATGCTGAGCCTCGTCATCGCCGAGCTGTTGACCCGCCTGATCGGGGTTTAGGACCCGTAATCGACGCGGGTTAGATAGAGGCCCCAGGCCGGCGCCACGGGGCCGCATCTCTTGCGGTCGCGGGCGTCGCGCGCGGCTCTCAGATCATCGGTCGTCCAGCGGCCCTCACCGACGAGCTTCAACGAGCCGACCATGGACCGGACCTGGCTGTGCAGGAAGGAGCGCGCCCCGGCATGGACCGCGACCCGGTCGCCGTGCCGGACGACCTCCAGCCGATCGAGCGTCTTCATCGGGCTCTTCGACTGGCACTGGCTGGCGCGGAAGGTCGTGAAGTCGTGATGGCCGAGAAGGACATCGCGGGCGGCCGCGTTCATCGCGTCGGTATCGAGCGGCGTCTTCACCCACCAGGCCCGGTCGCGGTCGATGGCCGCCGGCGGCCGCCGATTCAGGATGTCGTAGCGGTAATGCCGCGCGGTGGCCGAAAAGCGGGCATCGAAACCGTCGGCGGCCCGCGCCACCGCGCGGACCGCCACCGGTTCGTCCTTCAAAAGCGCGTTGAGCGCGTCCTGAACCGTTTCGGCCGGCCAATCGCGGGCGAGATCGACATGGGCGACCTGGCCGGTGGCGTGCACGCCGGCATCGGTGCGGCCAGCGCCGCGCGGAAACTGCGCCTCGCCCGAGAACCGGCCGAGCGCTTCCGACAGCGCGTCCTGCACGCCGCGCCCATTGGTCTGCGCCTGCCAGCCGACAAAGGCGCCGCCGTCATATTCGATGGTCAAGCGATAGCGCGGCATGGCGGTGTGATCGTTCGGCCCCGACGTGGCCTGTTTCAGTCGATGTCGGCGAAGGGCGACGGCACCGTGATGCCGATCAGCCCGCAGCGCCGGCCGGTTGCTGACAAGGGCGCCGCCATCCAGGGCGCGCCGAGGCGCGACCATGGTCCCGAAATGCGCTGCGCCATGTCGGCATCGAAGCCGAACTGGGGATAGAATTCGGGCTCGCCCAGCACCACGACGAGATCCTCGCCGGCCGCCTGCAACAGCCGCAGGCCCCGGCGGATGAGATGGCCGCCAATGCCGTGCCCCTGAAGTTCGGGCCTCACGGCCACGGGCGCGAGGAGAGTGATGGAAAACGAGCTCGGCGCGGCATCGACGCGGCTGAACAGGATATGGCCGGCGATCTCGCCGCCTTCCTCGGCCACGAGCTCGAGGACCACCGCGCCGAGCCGGCGCAGATCCTCGACCAGATCCGCTTCGTCGGGGCGCCGGAAGGCCGCCGTCTCGACCGCGCGGATTTCCGCGTAATCCTCCGGCACCGCGTCCCTCAGCGACAGACTCGGCCGGATCTCCTGCTGTTCAAAGGCCGGCCGATCAGCCAAACCGATCCCCCTCGACGATTGCCTGGCCACGCAGAAAGGCCTCGGCCGACATCGCGGCCTTGCCCGCGCGCTGAACCTCCACGAGCCGTATTGCGCCGTCTCCGCAGGCGATCGTCAAGCCGTCGTCCAAAACCGTGCCGGGCATCAGGTCGCCGGACATGGCCACGTCACCGGCCAGTTCGGAGCGCAGGACCTTGAGCCGGTCGCCCGACCCGCCGTCGAGCATTGTCCAGGCACCGGGAAACGGCGACAGGCCGCGAATGTGATCGTGCACGCTCCGTGCCGGGCGCGCCCAGTCGATGCGCGCTTCCGCCTTGTCGATCTTGGCCGCATAGGTGACACCGTCCTCGGCCTGCGGCGCGCAGGTCAGCGTATCGCGCGACAGCGCCGCGAGCGCGCGCGCCATGAGATCGGCGCCGAGCCGGGCCAGCCGGTCATGCAGGTCCTGCGCGGTCTCGTTGGGGCCGATCGGCGTGCGCTCGGCCATGCAGACGGGACCGGTGTCGAGACCTTCCGCCATGCGCATCACCATGACGCCGGTTTCGCCGTCGCCGGCCATCACGGCGCGCTGGATCGGCGCCGCCCCGCGCCAGCGCGGCAATAGCGAGGCATGCAGGTTGAGGCAACCATGGCCGGGCGCTTCGAGAACCGGACGCGGCAGAAGAAGGCCATAGGCGACGACGACGGCGACATCGGGCCGAAGGTCGGCGAAGGCGGCCTGGACGTCGGCATCCTTCAGCGAGGTCGGCGTCAGAACCGGCATGCCGAATTCCTCGGCCTTGAGGTGGACCGGCGATTTCCGCTCGGCCATGCCGCGACCCGCCGAACGCGGCGGCTGGGTATAGCAGCCGACGACCAGATGGCCCTGGCCGACGATTTCGAGAAGGGTCGGGACCGCGAAATCAGGCGTTCCCATGAAGACGACACGCAGGCTCATCGGAAAACGGTCACACTCTCCTGACGGTCGCTACGGCGTCGCCAACTGTTACACGACGGCCTTGCGCTTGAAGGCCTTGTTGACCTTGCGCATGACGAGCTCGCGCTTCAGCCGCGACAGATGGTCGATGAACAACACGCCGTTGAGATGGTCGATCTCGTGCTGCAGACAGGTCGCCAGGATGCCGTCGGCCTCGATCTCCTGCTCGGCTCCATCGCGGTCGAGATAGCGCACGCGGCAAGCGACCGGCCGGTCGACCTCGGCATAGTGCTCTGGAATCGACAGGCAACCTTCCTCATAGACCGAGGTTTCGTCGGACACCCAAAGAAGTTCGGGATTGGCCAGGCAGATCGGGTGCTTGGCGTCTTCGTCCTTGGAGACATCGCAGACGACGACGCGCCGCGGCACCGCGATCTGGATCGCGGCGAGCCCGATGCCCGGCGCGTCATACATCGTCTCCAGCATGTCATCCATCAGCGCGCGCACCGTGTCGTCGACCGATGCGACGGGGTCGCTGACATCGCGCAGGCGCGGGTCTGGAAGCTTTATGATCTCGCGAATGGCCATGGTCCGCAGATAGTCGAGCACGGCGGCGCGGTCAATCGGCGGCGCGCGGACGCCAGCCCCCGGATCGGCCGGCAAGACGGGCGTTCCGTCTTTGATCTCGAATCGCGTAAGCTCGCCGCCATGTCCTTGGACGATCCGGTTCTGATCATCGGCGCGACGCCGATTTCGCTTGGTCTCGCCCTTGTCGCGGGCGCCGGCCTGGTGGTGCTGTGCGTTGCGGTCTGGCTGTGGCGCCGGGCGGCAACTGGCCGTGCGCGCGCCGAAGCCGATGCCGCCCAGCTTCGGCGGGATCTCGACCAGCGCGGCGCCGAGACGCGGCGGGCGCTCGATGAGATGAACGGGCGCATGCAGACGATCGCCGAGGTCTTCGGCACGCGGCAGGGCGAACTGGCGCGCGCGCTCACCGACCGGCTCGACGGGTTCGGCCAACGTCTTGGCGAGAACGTCCAGACCCAGTCGCGCGCCACCCATGACAGCCTGTCGAAACTGCATGAGCGGCTGGCGGTGATCGACAGCGCCCAGCGCAACATCACCGATCTCAGCCGCAATGTCGTCGGGCTCCAGGACATCCTCGCCAACAAGCAGCAGCGCGGCGCCTTCGGCCAGGGGCGGATGGAAGCCATCATCACCGACAGCCTGCCGGTCGACGCCTATTCCTTCCAGGCGACGCTGTCGACCGGTCGCCGCCCCGACTGCCTGATCCAGTTGCCGGGCGCCGAGACCGGACTCGCCATCGACGCGAAATTCCCGCTCGAAAGCTTTACCCGCTTCCGTGACGCCGAGGACGATGCGGCGCGTGCCTCGGCCGCCAAGCAGTTGCGCACCGATGTCCAGAAACATGTCACCGACATCCACGAGCGCTATCTCGTGCCTGGCGAGACCCAGGACGTGGCGCTGATGTTCGTGCCGTCGGAATCGATCTATGCCGATCTCTACGAACATTTCGACGATCTGATGCAGCTCGCCTATCGCAAGCGGGTGATCGTGGTCGGGCCGAGCCTGTTGATGCTGGCGATCCAGGTCTGCCAGTCGATCCTGCGCGACCAGCGCATGCGCGAACAGGCCCATGTCATCCAGGCCGAGGTCGGCCGGCTGATGGCCGACGTGCACCGGCTCAAGGACCGGGTCGAAAACCTGCAGAAGCATTTCTCGCAGGCCCAGACCGACATTACCCAGATCGTCACCTCGGCCGACAAGGTGACCAATCGCGGCGCCCGGATCGAGGCGCTCGATGTCGGCGAGCCGGACGACAAGACGCCGCTTCTGCCCTTCCGCTCGCAAAGCGCGGCGGAATAGGTCGCCGAGATCGTCCCATAAGAGAGATGGTCTAACCGAAGGGCGTCCGCGCCTTGATCGCCTGGGCCAGCGTACCGTCGTCGAGATAGTCGAGTTCGCCGCCAACCGGCACGCCATGGGCCAGGCGCGAGACGCGCACATCCGCCTCCTGCAACAGATCGGTGATGTAGTGGGCGGTGGTCTGGCCCTCGACCGTCGCGTTCAGCGCGACGATCACTTCCGACACCGCCGCCTCGCGGCAGCGCGCGACGAGCCCCTCGATCGCGAGATCGTCGGGGCCGACGCCATCGAGCGGCGATAGCACCCCGCCGAGGACGTGATAGCGCGACCGCACCGCGTTGGCGCGTTCGAGCGCCCACAGATCGGCCACGGTTTCGACCACCACGATGGTCGACGGATCACGGCGTTCGTCGCGGCAGATCATGCATGGATCGGAGGTGTCGACATTGCCGCAGACCGAACACAGCCGGACGCGTTCGTTAACGACCCGCATGGCGTCGGCCAGGGGCGTCAGCGCCTGTTCCTTCTTCTGCACGAGATGCAGCGCGGCGCGGCGCGCCGAGCGCGGGCCGAGGCCCGGCAGGCGCGCGAGAAGTTGGATCAAACGCTCGATCTCGGGACCTGAGGTCGACTGGCTCATTCAGGCGATATCCAGGCGTGCAGCTCAGCCGAACGGGTTCATGCCCGGCGGCAGCGGCAGGCCGGCGGAGACTTCCTTCATCTTCTCGGCCATCTGCTGCTCGGCCTTGGCCTTGGCGTCGTTATGGGCCGCGACGATCAGGTCTTCGAGAATGTCGCGCTCGTCGGCATTGACGATAGACGGATCGAGCTGCAGCCCGACCATCTGCCCCTTGCCGGTCAGCCGCACGCTGACCAGCCCGCCGCCGGCGAAGCCTTCGACTTCGAGACTTTCGAGCTCGGCCTGCATGTCGGCCATCTTCTTCTGCAGTTCCTGGGCCTTCTGCATCATGCCCATGAAGTCTTTCATAATGCGTCGTCCTCGTCGTCTGGCTCGATGTCGGGGTCTTCCAGGAGATCGGGCGGGGTGTCGTCTTCGGCTTTGGGAAAGCGCACATCGACGATCTGCGCGCCGGGAAACCGCGCCAGGATGGCGGCGACGCCGGGATGATCGCGGATGTCGTCGACCATCGCCTGGCGCGCCAGTTCGGCCTGCACCCGCAAGGGTTCGGCGCCCGGCTCATGCGACAGGGTGACCATCCAGCGCGCGCCGGTCCAGTCCTGCAGCCTTCGGCTGAGCGTCTGCAGGAAATCGGCGGGCGCGCCGGCATCGAGATTGAGTTCGAGCCGCCCGGGCTGCAAGGTGACCAGCCGGACATAGCGCTCGATCTGGGTCGCCATCAACCGGTCGCGCCGCTCCTCGGCGAGCGCGACGATGTCCTCGAGGCGATCGATGGCCGGGCCATCCGGAACGGGCGCCTGGGTCGCGGCGGCCTGCCGAACGGGCGGCGACAGGCCGGGATCGGTGGCGCTGTCGGCAACCAGCGTCATTCTGGGCGCCGCATCGGGCGACGACACGGCATCGGGCCGTGGCGCCGCCATGACGGCGGTGCGCGGGGCGGCGGCAAGGGCGGTGCCGCCACGGCCGACGCCACCGGCGGCCGGTGACGCGGGTGTTGCCTGTCCCGACCCGCCCCCGAGCGCCGCATCGGCGCCCGTGTCGAGCGCCTTCAGGGCCTCTTCCGGGCTCGGCAGGGTCGACGCGTAGGCGAGCCGCACGAGAACCATGTCGGCGGCCTGCTTCTGCAACAGCGATGCCGACACCTCGGGAATGGCCTTCAGCAGGATCTGCCAGCAGCGCGTGAGATCGGCCATGCCAAGGCGTTCGGCGATGACGCCGCCGCGATCGCGCTCGACCTCGCTGAGTGCCCGGTCGTCGCCCGCGCCGGGTACGATCTTGAGGCGGGTCGCGAGATGCACGAAACGGGCGAGATCGGTCAGGACGGCGGCCGGCTCGGCGCCCTCGTCATACTGCGCCTGGAACTCGGCGAGGGCCGTGGCGACATCGCCGCGCATCAGCGCCTCGAAGAGATCGATGACGCGGCCGCGATCGGCCACCCCCAGCATGTCGCGGGTCGCCGCCGCCGTCACCGTGCCGTCGCCATGGGCCATGGCCTGATCGAGCAGCGACAGCGCGTCGCGCACCGATCCTTCGCCGGCCCGCGCGATCATCGCCAGCGCCTCGGTGTCCGCCTCGACGCTCTCGCGCTCGGCGATGCCGGCGAGATGGGCGACCAGGCGTTCGGCCTCGACGCGCCGCAGATCGAAGCGCTGGCAGCGCGACAGCACCGTGATCGGCACCTTTCGGATCTCGGTCGTCGCGAAGATGAACTTCACATGTTCGGGCGGTTCCTCGAGCGTCTTCAGAAGACCGTTGAAGGCCGCCTTGGACAGCATGTGCACTTCGTCGACGATATAGACCTTGTAGCGCGCCGAGGACGGCTTGTAGCGCACCGCCTCGATGATTTCGCGGATATTGTCGATGCCGGTGTTGGAGGCGGCGTCCATTTCGAGGACGTCGACATGGCGCGATTCGAGGATCTCCCGGCAGTGGATGCCGAAATCGGGCATGTCGAGCGTCGGGCCCGGCACCGCGCCGTCCTCGGTCTGATAGTTTAGCGCGCGGGCGATGATCCGCGCCGTCGTCGTCTTGCCCACCCCGCGCACGCCGGTCAGCATATAGGCCTGCGCGATGCGCCCCTTGGCGAACGCATTGCGCAGGGTCTGGACCATCGGCTCCTGGCCGATCAGGTCCTCGAAACGGATCGGGCGGTATTTGCGGGCGAGAACGCGATAGGCGCCGGAAGCGCCTGCCATGTCGTCCGGTCCGAACAGGCTGTCGTCCGTCCGGTCGTCCATCCCTCGGCATCCTTCGGCCGGTGAAAAAAATCGCGGTGGAAAGCGCGTCGCAATCGGGTGGGAGGCTGAACGACAACCCGAGTCGGACTCGTTAGGGCTGCTTCCTTCCGGACCTGACCCGGTTGGCGAGGGACACGTCCGTCGCCAACCTCCCGACCAAGTTATATCAGACAAGCCCACGGGGATGGCAAGTCTCGCCCCGCAAGACTTCACTGAAAAGGATCGATCTCAGCGATAGCCCCAGCGATCGAGCAGCGGGCCGAGCCGCGCCTCGACCTCGGCATTCTGGGTGTCCGACGGCTTCCTGTAGACGTTCAGGCGGTAATCGCCGCGCCCCGAGAGATAGGCCGCGAGGCGGGCCCGGAACGCCTCCGTCATGTTGAGGCCGAGGGTCTGGTAGAGCCGTTCGATCTCGCGGATCGGATCAGCGACGAGATCCTCGTAGCGGATATAGGCGATGCGGCCGTTGGGCAGATCGGCGATCTCACGCGCGCAGGCCTCTTCGATCGCGAGATACGCCCCGTTCAGGAACCGCACCGCATGGGATTTGTCCGGTTCCGGCGTCTGCAGCCCGAACATCGACAGCCCGTCCCGTTCGAGCTTGACGTTGGAGCGGTAGACATGGCGCGGGTCGCGTCGGATATGGACGAAGCGCACATCAGGGAAGGTCTCGTGGAACAGCCCGACCTTGCCGGTGTGATAGGGGCTCTTGAGCACCGGTCTCTTGCCGTTGAACAGCGTGATCTTGGCGAGGAAGCCGCGCAGGGCCGCCTGCCAGGCACGCTTTTCCGCCGGCCGGTAGCGGGCGCCGAAGATGTAGCGGTCGAAATGGTCGCGGGCGTTGGGAAAGACGCTGCTCCAATAGGGCGAGGCGGTGGTCATGGCGGACAGCGCGAACTCGTCCTCGTTCGGCGTCGCGAAGGTCAGTTCGACATCGTCGAAGGGCCGCTTCCAGGGCAGGAAGGGCGCGACCAGGAGATTGACCACCCGGCCGACGAGGAGCACGCCCATCGGATTGAACACCTCGCCCGTCGTCGGCGCGACGAAGCGCGGATCGAGCGCCAGAAGCGTGTGCAGATGGGTCGTGCCCGACCGGTGCACGCCGAGAATGACGACCGGGTCCTTGGGCCGCGCGACGCGGCGGATCAGCGGCGTCACCAGCCGTTCCGGCAGATCGGCCAGGGTGGTGATCGCCGACAGGATCAGCATGACCAGAAAGCGCGGCAGATAGGCAAGGCCGATCTTGCCACGGGCGGTGACGAGCGCCTTGAGGAAGACATCGAGCTGGGCGAAGGCCATGACGCTGGAGAACGGATTGTAGCGCGCGATCCGCGTCCACAGGCCGTCGGCCTGGGGCGCCGGCGCGGCCGGTCGCGGCGCGTCGACCATCCGGCGGCGGCGCGCCATCAGGGCGAACAGCACGGCGAGGCCGATTAGGCCCGCCCAGACCGTGAGCCGCAGGACCGGCGCGCCGTCGGGCGCCGCGATCCACAGCCAGGGTGCTTCACCCGCGCCGTCGACGAAACCCGCCCGCTTGACGAAGATGCCGACCGCGACCCAGCCCGTCACCATGGCCATGGGGGCCGTCAGCGATCCGAAGGCGTCGCGCGCCAGGCCAAGCACCAAGCCGGCCAGGGTCAGGCCGACGATGGCCGGCAGAAGCGTCGCCGGATCGGCCCATAGATGCGGCACGAAATACAGCGTCACGCCAAAGAACAGCGCGGCGAGCGGCAGCGCCGCCCAGCCCGTGGCGCGGCGCAGCTCGGTGAGGACGAAGCCGCGATAGACGATCTCCTGCACATAGGCCAGCAGCGCGCCCGCGATCAGCGCGGTCAGCGCCGGGTCCCAGGCGTCGAGAAAGCCGAAGCCGGGCCTGAGCGCCAGCCGGCCCGTGGCGATGCCCGCCATGACGACGAGGCTCGCACAGCCGGCCGAGGCGAGCGCCAGGACCAGGAAGGTCGGGCGCCAGCCGGCGGCGGTCGACATGCCATAGGCGGCCAGCGGGGTCAGGCTCCGCGTCATGAATTGCATGGCGACGCCGGCGGCCAGGAACATCAGCACGATGCGCCCCTCGCCGCGATCCGAGGCCAGGCCGAAACCGATGCCCAAAGTCGCGACGGCCAGGCTGTCGGCGGCGATCAGGAGCGCCATGACGGCGGCCCATTGCACTAGGCGTATGAGGGCCGCGTGGCCTCTCTCGGTGGGCTGGGTGGCGTGCGGCATGGGCGCTGACCGTCAGCCGTCGACGAAGGACCGGATCAGCTCATGGGCGATGGCGAGACGCGGCGGACAGGTCAGGCCGTCAGCATGGCGCTCGGCCAGCATGTCGCGCAGTTCCGGTCTGTCGAACCAGCGCGCATCCTCGAGTTCGACATCGTCGAGCACGATCTCGCGCGACAGCGCGCGGCCGACGCAGCCGATCATCAGCGTCGAGGGAAAAGGCCAGGGCTGGCTCGCATGATAGCGCACCTGGCCGATCCGGATGCCGGCTTCCTCGAAGGTTTCCCGCCGCACCGCCGCCTCGATCGTCTCGCCAGGTTCCAGAAAGCCGGCGAGGCAGGAATACATGCCCGGATTGAAACGCCGCGAGCGCCCGAGCAGCACCTTGTCGCCGTCCTGGATCAGCATGATGACCACCGGATCGACGCGCGGGAAATGCTGCGCGCCGCAAGCCGCGCAATCGCGCCGGTAGCCGCCCTGCGACATGGCCGTCGGCGCGCCGCAATTGGCGCAGAAGCGATGCCGCAAATGCCAGCCGGTCATCGAGCGGGCCTGCGCGATGGCGCCGAGATCGCTGTCGGTCAACAGCCCCTGATAGGCGAGCGAGCGCAGATCGATGGCCTTGACGTGATCGGGCAGGTCGAGATCCGCCGGCAGCGTGCCGGCCAGTCGCGGCAGGCCGTCCTCCTCGCCGAGCAGCACGACCGTCTCGCCGATCGCGGCCGCCACGAGATCATGGTCCGGCCTGAAGTGCGGATCGAGATCGTCGCCGCGCACCGTCACCAAGGCCCGGTCATCGCGGAACAGATAGAACCGCGCCTCGGCATGGGCCAGCGCGTCGGGCAGCGACGCGGGGCTGCGCGCTTCGCTCTGGCGGTCGATGCGATTGCCGGAGAACCCCGTCCTCAGGCTGGCATCGTCGATGCCCGCCCCTTCGGGCGGTGCCGCGACGGCGATCGGAGGAGGGGGCAAGCTCACATCGGCCTCGGTCATGCTCGATCTGTGGGCGAAACGTGTAACACGGCCAAGACGCTATTCACCGCCCGCGACATGTCTCAGAACCCGCCGCGACGGCCGGCCACTTCGGCGCGGAACGGATCGGCGCGATAGACGCCGACCACACGGAATTCGCGCGAGAAGAAGTCGAGTTCCTCGAGCGCCAGCTTGACGTTGGGGTCGTCCGGATGGCCCTCGATATCGGCGTAGAACTGGGTGGCGAAGAATTCGCCGTCCATCTGATAGCTCTCGAGCTTGGTCATGTTGACGCTATTGGTCGCGAACCCGCCCATCGCCTTGTAGAGCGCGGCCGGCACATTGCGGACCCGGAAGATGAAGCTCGTGATCACCGGCCCGAGGCCGCGCGCCGCCCAGGCGCGATCCTTGGCGAGCACGATGAAGCGGGTCGTGTTGTGGTGCTCGTCCTCGATATTGCGTTCGAGCACGTCGAGCCCGTAGATCCCGGCGGCGAGTTCCGAGGAAATCGCGCCCTTGCGCGGATCGTTCTCCTCGGCGATCTGGCGCGCCGATCCCGCCGTGTCGGCGCCAACCACCGGCAACAGGCCATGCTTGTGCAGGAACCGGCGACACTGGCCGAGCGCCTGGGGGTGGCTCTGCACCGAGGCCAGATCGGCGAGCGTCGCGCCGGCCGGCGCGACGAGCGCATGATGGATCGGCTGGAAATACTCCCCGACGATATGCAGGCCGGAGCCCGGCAGCAGATGGTGGATGTCGGCGACACGGCCGGCGACGGAGTTCTCGATTGGGATCATGCCGAAGCCGGCCTGTTCCTCGGCGACGGCCTGGAAGGCGTCCTCGAAGGTCGCGCAGGGCGTGGCTTCGTGGTCGGGATAGACGCTCTGGCAGGCGATATGGGAGTTGGCTCCCGGTTCACCCTGGAAGACGATTTTGCGCGGTCTGTTCATGATCAAAGGGCCGTTGTCGACAAGGAACTCGCCCTCGCCCGGTCGGGGCGGCGGCGGACCGCCGTGTTTGCCGTCAATGACAGGCATTTGTCAAAGGCGGGCGCCGCGCGCGGGCCGCGGATTGCCCCGTCAGGCGCCGAAATGCCGCCGCGCGGCGGCGAGATCGTCCTCGGTGTCGACGCCGATGGGCGCCGCCTCGACCACGGCCGCGTCGATCCGCATGCCGGCTTCGAGCGCGCGCAGCTGTTCGAGCCTTTCCCGGCGTTCGAGCGGCGATGGCGGCAGCGCGACGAACCGGTCGAGGGCCCGGCGGCGGAAGGCATAGAGCCCGATATGATGGTAATGCGGCCCCTCGCCCCAGGGCGCGGCACCACGGGTGAAATAGAGCGCCCGCAGCCGGTCTTCGCCAACCGGCGTGCCGATCAGGCGCGGGGCGTTGGGGTCGGTGGTCTCGGCGTCGTCGGTGATGACATTGCAGGCGGTGGCGATATCGGCCGCACCGTCGCGCAGCACCGCGACCGTCCGACGCAAAACGTCCGGATCGAGGGTCGGATAGTCGCCTTGCATGTTCAGGACGATCGGATGGCGCGCGTCCGGGTCGAGCGTCCGGACGGCCTCGGCGACACGGTCGGTGCCGGAGGCGTGGTCGTCGCGGGTCATGGTGACGTTGCCGCCCGCCGCCGCGACGGCGGACGCGATCTCCTCGCTGTCGGTCGCCACCGCGACCGGGCCGAGATCCGCGCCCCGGCACAGGTCCAGAACGCGCGCGACCATCGGCCGGCCGGCGATATCGGCCAGGGGCTTGCGCGGCAGGCGCGTCGACTGAAGGCGTGCCGGAATGACGATCAGCGTGCCGGTCTGGTCGGCCATGGCGATGATCCCGAATCCACGGCGAAGCCGCCTTTGATTGCGTCGGTTTGACCTAACCCGGTGGCCATATACGAGTTGCGCCGCACCCTACAATGATTATAACGTCGCCGCGCTTTATCAGAGCATTGGAATCGCGTCGTCTCGGCAAGGCGGTTTCAGCCCCCTAGCCTTTCGTCGCAGCGCGGAGTGTTCACCGGAATGAGCGGTTTTGAACTCAACAAGATTGCAGGCGCCGTGCTTGGCGTCCTGCTGTTCGTCATGGCCACGATGTTCTTTGCGGACGCGCTCTTCTACCAACCGCCCCCGGACACGCCCGGCGTCCTGATCGCCGTCGACGAGGACGGCGCGGAGGTGATCACCGAGGAAGGCACCGTAGATGATGTGCCGCTGCCGGTCCTGCTCGCCAGCGTGACGCCCGACGACGGGGCGGGCCAGGTGCGCGCCTGCGCCGCCTGCCACACCTTCGACCAGGGCGGCGCCAACGGCGTCGGCCCCAATCTGTGGGACATCGTCGGCGGTCCGATGGCGCATCTCGCCGACTTCAACTATTCCGAAACGCTGGCATCGCGCGGCGCGGCCGGCGACGTCTGGACCTTCGAATCGCTCAACGCCTTCCTCGAAGCGCCGGCGAGCTACATCCCGGGCACGACGATGTCCTATGCCGGCCTGCGCGACGCCGAAGACCGCGCCGCCGTCATCGTCTATCTCAATTCGCTGTCCGACTCCCCGCTGCCCCTGCCGGCGGTGACCGAACAGGACAATGCCGAGGTCGAAGAACAGCTCGATCCGAACGCGGACACCACCGACACCGCCGCGACGGACACTGGCGCAGCAGACACGGCGGCGACCACGGACAGCGCCACCGCCGCCGCCGACACGGCGACAACCGACACGGCGACTGCCGATACCGCCACCACGGAGACGGCGGCCGCCGATACCGCGGCGTCGGACGAAACGCCCGGCGACATGACGACGATCGACGAGGATGTCCGCGCCGCGGACGCCGCGTCGTCCGATCCGTTCCAGCAGCTGCTCGGCACCGTGACCGTGGCCGATGGCGAAGCCCAGATGCGGGTCTGCGTGGCCTGCCACACGGTCAACGAAGGTGGCGCCAATGGCGTCGGGCCCAATCTCTACGGCGTCTTCGGCGCGGTCGCCGGCTCCAAGGAAGGCTATGCCTATTCGCCGATCTTCGAAGAGTTCCGCGATGCCGGCGAAACCTGGACGGTCGAGAAGCTGAACGCCTATCTGGCGGCTCCGATGGAATATGCGCCGGGCACCAAGATGGTGTTCCAGGGCGTGCCCGACGAGACCAACCGTGCGGCGCTGATCGTCTATCTCAACTCGCTCGCCGCCGATCCGCTGCCGCTCGTCGACAACTGATCGGGCGATACCGGCTCCTCGCCACGCCGTACCGCGCCATGCGTCCTAATGGCGCGGGCACGAGGCGCTAGAGCACGCTCATTCAATCTCATGGAATCGGGCCGATTCAACGGGATCGAATGAGCTTGTTCTATGTTTTGAGATCATGCCGCGGCGATTAAATCTTCGTCATTTCACCCCATGCGGCGTGGTCATGGCAGACCTGCGTCGCTACATTCGGATCATGGCTGTTGCGTAAAGGCTACGCGACGATCCAAAATCCGAACCAAAGTCGACAATGGGGACAGCATGGCGAACCTGACGCGGCGGCAAGCCGGAAAGCTCTTTCTCGGCTCGGCGGGACTGGCCGGGCTGGCGGCCGGACCCTCTCTCCTCGCGAGCCTGCCGGCCATGGCGGACGAGACCGGCTGGCGGCACGGCATCAGCCTGTTCGGATCGCTGAAATATCCCGCGGGCTTCGCCCATTTCGACTATGTCAATCCGTCGGCGCCCAAGGGCGGCTATATGCGCCGCGCGACGATGGGCACCTTCGACACGCTCAATCCGTTCAACATCAAGGGCACGCCGGCGGCGGGAGCGGCGCTGATCTACGACACGCTGATGACGAGCGCCCATGACGAACCGTCGACGATGTACGGGCTCCTGGCCGAGGCGGTGCGTCATCCGGCCGACTATTCCTCGGTGACCTACAGACTGCGCGATACCGCGCGCTTTCACGACGGCCAGCCGGTCACCGCCGACGACGTCATCTGGTCGCTCAACCAGCTGCGCGAGACATCGCCCTTCTTCAACGCCTATTACGCCAATATCGTCGCGGCGGAGGAAACCGCCCCCGGCGAGGTCACCTTCACCTTCGACCAGGCCGGCAATCGCGAATTGCCGCATATCACCGGCCAACTCTTCGTTCTGCCCAAGCATTACTGGCAGGACCGGGCCTTCGACGAGACGACGCTCGACCCGCCGCTCGGCTCGGGCCCCTATCGTATCAAGACCATCGATGCCGGGCGCCGCATCTCTTATGAGCGTGTCGCCGACTATTGGGGCGCCGATCTCAACGTCAATGTCGGCAAGTCGAATTTCGACGAACAGGCCTTCGAATATTATCGCGACGTGACGGTGCTGTTCGAGGCCTTCAAGTCGGATGCCTTCGACATCCGGCTCGAAAACAGCGCCAAGCGCTGGGCCACCGGCTACGACTTCCCGGCCCGCGCGCGCGGCGAGGTCATCCTCGAAACCTTCCGCACCAAGAGCCCCGAGCCGATGCAGGGCTATGTGCTCAATCTCCGGCGCGCCAGATTCCAGGACCCGCGCGTCCGGCTGGCCTTCAACTACGCCTTCGATTTCGAATGGCTGAACGAGAACATCTTCTTCGATCAATACGAGCGCATCGACAGCTATTTCCAGAATTCCGAACTGGCCGCGACCGGACTGCCGGAAGGCCGCGAACTGGAGGTTCTCGAACCGCTGCGCGATCTCGTGCCGGTGGAGGTCTTCACCGAGGAGTTCCGGAACCCGGTCGGCGGCGGGCAGCGGGCGATGCGCGAAAACCTGCGCACCGCGCGGCAATTGCTCGCCGAGGCCGGCTGGGAGATCCAGGACGGCGTCCTGACCAATGTCGAGACGGGCGAGCCGATGACGGTCGAATTCCTCACCGCCTCGCCCGATTCCGAGCGCGTCATCGCGCCCTATCTGCGCAGCCTCGAACGGCTCGGCGTGCAGGGCACGATCCGCACCGTCGACGTGTCGCAATATGTCAACCGGATGGACGAGTTCGACTTCGACATCACCACCAGCAGGTTCCCGCAATCGCTGTCGCCGGGCAACGAGCAGCGCGATTTCTGGGGCTCGGAGGCCGCCGGGCGGTCGGGCAGCCGCAACACGATCGGCATCCAGGACGAGGCGGTCGACCGGCTGATCGACAAGATCATCTTCGCCGACAACCGCGAGGATCTCGTCGCCGCGAGCCGCGCGCTTGACCGCGTCCTGTTATGGAACCACTACATCATTCCGCAATTCTTCACCGCCGACATCCGCATGGCGCGCTGGAACCGCTATTCCTTCCCCGAGACGCGGCCGGAATATGTGTTCAGCCTCGATGCCTGGTGGTTCGACCAGGCTAAGGCCGCCACCATCCGGGACGCCTCCTGATGGCCGCAGCGACACGCCGCGCGCTGCTCAAGGGCGCCACGGCCCTGGCGCTGACGGCCCCCTTCGCGACGCTCGGCACCCGGCCATCAAGGGCCATGCCGCCGGGCCGCTGGCACGGCCTGTCGATCTTCGGCGACCTGAAGTATCCCGAAGGCTTCGACCATTTCGACTATGTCCGGCCCGACGCGCCGAAACAGGGCACGCTGTCGCTGGTGCCCTCGACCTGGGGGTTCAATCAGAACCCGATCACCTTCGACACGCTGAACACCTTCATCCTGCGCGGCAACGGGCCGGTCGGGATCGACATCGTCTATGACAGCCTGATGGTGCGGGCGACCGACGAGCCGGACGCGGTCTACGGCCTCGTCGCCGAAGCCGTCGAGATCGCCGAAGGCGGCGATACGGCACGCTTCTTTCTCCGGCCCGAGGCGCGCTGGCATGACGGCACCCCGCTGACCGCCCATGACACCGCCTTCACCTTCGAGACCTTCAAGAGCGAAGCCCTGCCGATCGTGCGCCAGTCGCTGATCGAGATGGTCTCCGCCGAAGCGGTCGGCGATCACGAATTGCTGGTGACCTTTTCGGGCAACCACTCGCGCGACCTGCCGCAGATCGTCGCCAATCTGCCGATCATCTCCCGGGCCTATTACGAAGAAGTGCCGTTCGACGCGACGACGATGACGCCACCGCTCGCCTCCGGCCCCTATCGCGTCGGCCGGCTGCAACAGGGCACCTTCATCGAATATGACCGGGTCGACGACTACTGGGCGCGCGATCTGAACGTCAATGTCGGGCGCTACAATTTCGACACGCTGCGCTACGAGTTCTACCGCGACCGCGACGTCGCCTTCGAGGCCTTCAAGGCCGGCGAATACAATCTGCGCGAGGAGTTCACCGCGCGCATCTGGGCGACGGGCTACACTTTCCCGGCCGCCCAGGACGGCCGCGTCGTGCGCACCGAACTGCCCGACGGGCTGCCGTCGGGCGCGCAGGGCTGGTTCATCAATACGAGGCGCGAGAAATTCGCCGATCCGCGCGTCCGCGAGGCGCTGAGCTACGCCTTCGACTTCGAATGGACCAATGCGCAGCTCTTCTTCGATCTCTACCGGCGCACCCACAGCTATTTCGAGAATTCGCCGATGAAGGCGGTCGGCCTGCCCTCGCCCGAGGAAGTCGCGCTGCTCGATCCCTATCGCGGCCAGATCCCCGACGAGTGTTTCGGCGAGCCCTGGGTGCCACCGGTATCGGACGGCTCGGGCCGCGACCGGCGCATGCTGCGCACCGCCAACCGATTGCTCGAAGAGGCCGGCTTCCTCATCGTCGACGGCCGGCGCCTGACGGCGTCCGGCGTCCCCTTCGAGATCGAATTCATCGATCGCGGCAGCGGCTTCGAGCGCATCACCCTGCCCTATATCCGCAATCTCGAACGGCTCGGCATCACGGCGAGCTTCCGCACCGTCGACGCCGCCCAATTCCAGAACCGGGCCAACGGCTTCGACTTCGATCTGATCCCGCAGCGCTACGCCATGCCGCCGACGCCGGGTGATGCGATCAAGCGCTACTGGACCAGCGCCGATGCCGATGTCGAAGGCTCGCGCAATCTCGCCGGCATCGCCGATCCGGTCATCGACGCCCTGACCGACAACGTGATCGCCGCCCCGACGCGCGACGATCAGATCGCTGCCGCCCGCGCGCTCGATCGGGTCCTGCGCTCGGGCCGCTACTGGGTGCCGCAATGGTATAATCCGGCCCATAACCTGGCCTTCTGGGACATCTATGACCGGCCCGAGATCAAGCCGACCTATAATCGCGGCATCGTCGACACCTGGTGGTTCGACGCGGACAAGGCCGCGCGGATAGGCAAATCCTGATCGCCGCACGCGACCCGCGACGGCTTCATGAAACGATAGAACCGAGACGGCATGGGCGCCTATATCCTCAGACGACTATTGCTGATGATCCCGACGCTCATCGGGATCATGCTGATCTCCTTCGTCATCATCCAGTTCGCGCCGGGCGGGCCGATCGAGCGCATCATCGCCCAAACTCAGGGACTCGACGTGTCGGCGACCGCGCGGATCGGCGGATCGGCCGGCGGCGACGGCGGCGCCCAGGCGCCCGCCGACACCTCGGGCGGCGACGTCACCTCGCGCTATCGCGGCGCCCAGGGGCTGGATCCGGAATTCATCCGCGAACTCGAGGAACAGTTCGGCTTCGACCGGCCGCCGCATGAGCGCTTCCTCATGATGATGTGGAACTATCTGCGCTTCGATTTCGGCGACAGCTATTTCCGCGACATCTCCGTCATCGACCTGATCATCGAGAAGCTGCCGGTATCGATCTCGCTCGGGCTGTGGATGACGCTGATCAGCTACGGCATCTCGATCCCGCTCGGCATCGCCAAGGCGGTGCGCGACGGCACCCGCTTCGACATCTGGACCAGCGCCATCGTCATCGTCGGCTATGCGATTCCGGGCTTTCTGTTCGCCATCCTGCTGATCGTCTTGTTCGCCGGCGGATCCTTCTTCGATCTCTTCCCCTTGCGCGGGCTCGTCTCCGACAATTGGGAAAGCCTCAGTTGGCCGGAACGCATCCTCGACTACTTCTGGCATCTGGCGCTGCCGCTGACGGCGATGGCGCTCGGCGCTTTCGCCACCACGACGCTCCTGACCAAGAACTCGTTCCTCGACGAGATCCGCAAGCAATATGTCATGACGGCGCGCATGAAGGGGCTGACCGAGCGCCAGGTGCTCTATGGCCATGTCTTCCGCAATGCGATGCTGATCATCATCGCGGGCTTTCCCGGCGCCTTCATCTCGGCCTTCTTCGCCGGCTCGCTGCTCATCGAGACCATCTTCTCGCTCGACGGCCTCGGCCTGCTGGGCTTCGAATCGGTCATCAACCGCGACTATGCGGTCGTCTTCGCCACGCTCTACATCTTCTCGCTGCTCGGCCTGATCGTGAATCTGATCTCCGACCTGACCTATACGTGGGTCGACCCGCGCATCGACTTCGAACGTCGGGAGCTGTGAGGATGGATGTCGACCAGAAACCGCCAAAGCTCGGACTTGTCGCCCTGGATGGCCGGAACAAGTCCGGCCATGAGGCCGAGCAACATGGCCGTCCTGGGATGAACGCACCCGCAGCAGTCGAGAGGCTGGGTCGTGTATCAATATGCCGTCTACATCGTGACGAACCGGCCCAACGGAACGATCTACATCGGCTCGACGAGCAAGCTTGTCCAACGAGTCTGGCAGCATCGGACGGGCGCGCTACCGGGCTTCACCAAACGTTATGGCCTGACAAGGTTGGTCTGGTTCGAACAATACGACACGATCGACATGGCCGTTCGCCGCGAAAGGGCCATGAAGAAATGGCCACGACGTTGGAAGCTCAACATCATCGAAGTCATGAATCCAACGTGGCGCGATCTTTGGGACGACATTGTTTGATCAAGAGCGTCCAAAGGTCGTCACCCCCGGGCTTGTCCCGGGGGTCCAGGAACGCAGGCACCGCGAGGCCACCATCGGCTAAGCGGGCACGGATCCGTCTACTCGAGCGAAAGGTGGCCTAGATGGACGCCTATCTCGAAAAGTCGGGCTATTCCACCGTCGAGCCGACGCCGGGTGAGATCGAGCCGCCGCCGCGCCGCTCGCTGTTCAACCCCTCGCCGCTCAACCGGCGGCGCTGGCAGAACTTCAAGGCCAACAAGCGCGGCTACTGGTCCTTATGGATCTTCATGGTGCTGTTCGTGCTCAGCCTGTTCGCCGAGTTCATCGCCAACGACAAGCCGATCCTGGTCCATTACGACGGTGCCTATTACACGCCGATCTTCAACTTCTATCCCGAAACCGCCTTCGGCGGCGATTTCGAGACCGAAGCCGAATATCGCGACCCCTTCGTCCAGGAACTGATCGAGGAGAACGGCTGGATCCTCTGGCCGCCGATCCGCTATTCCTACGACACCGTCAACCGCGAGATCTCGACCCCGGCGCCGGCACCACCTTTCTGGATGCAGACCCGCGAGGAGCGCTGCCAGCGCTACGATTTCGGCGTCGAGGATCCCAACTGCACCTTCGGCAATTTCCACCTGCTCGGCACCGACGACCAGGCGCGCGACGTGATGGCGCGGCTGATCTACGGCTTCCGCATCTCGGTCCTGTTCGGCCTAACGCTGACCCTGTTCTCCTCGGTGATCGGCATCGCGGCGGGCGCGGTTCAGGGCTATTTCGGAGGCTGGACGGATCTGATCTTCCAGCGTTTCCTGGAAATCTGGACCTCCATCCCGACGCTCTATCTGCTGATCATCATCGCGGCGGTCATCGAGCCGACCTTCTGGATCCTGCTCGGCATTCTCCTGGCGTTTTCCTGGGTGTCGCTGGTCGGCGTGGTGCGGGCGGAATTCCTGCGCGTGCGCAATTTCGAATATGTCCAGGCCGCCCGCGCGCTCGGCGTCGGCAATCTGACCATGATGTGGCGGCACATGCTGCCCAATGCGATGGTCGCAACGCTCACCTTCATGCCGTTCATCCTGAACGGCTCGATCACGACACTGACCTCGCTCGACTTCCTCGGCTTCGGCCTGCCGCCCGGCTCGCCGTCGCTCGGCGAACTCCTGGCGCAGGGCAAGTCCAACCTCCAGGCGCCGTGGCTCGGCCTGTCGGGCTTTTTCGTCATCGCCATCATGCTGAGCCTGCTGATCTTCGTCGGCGAGGCGGTGCGCGATGCGCTCGACCCCCGCAAGACGTTCCAATGACGGACGTGATAAGATGGGGGTCCGCGTGAGGAGCGAGCCGATGAACAAGATCGTTCACAAGCACATCCCGGCGGGACGGCTGCCAAGAGAGCTGACGGCCGACCTGCCGCCCGACGCGATGGTGACCGTCACCCTGGAACCGGAAAGCGGTGGATCATCCGAACGCCCGACATGGCATGATTTGAAGCAGCGTCTTGACGCCTATCGCAAGGAGCACGGCATTCCGAACGTCACGACGGACGAAGCGGTCGGACGCGTTCGCGCCTTGCGTGACGAATGGGGTCGCTAACCTTGCCCGATGGCGCGACGGCCTATCTCGACACGAATATCGTGATCGCCTTTGTGGAAACGGATCGCTGGGATCTTCTTGACGTGTTCGACATGGCCGCGGCGCATCAGTCCAGACTCGTCACGAGCGACCTCACGCTCGCCGAGGTGCTGGTCAAACCGATGAAGGAGGGCCTCGACCTGATGATCGATGTCTATAAGGCATTCCTCACGAGCGGCGATGTGCTGACCGTCGCACCGATCGGGCAGGATGTTCTCGCCGAGGCGGCGAGGCTTCGCGCGAGCCTCGGCAACAAACTTCCCGATGCCATCCATGTCGCGACGGCGTCGCTCCACGGATGCACGGCTTTCGTATCGGATGATCGCAAGGTGAAGCTGCCAACGGGCATGGAACGGCGATCCAGCGACCAACTGACCGGCCTGTTTCAATCATGACCGAGCCCCCCCTTCTGTCGGTCCGCGATCTGGCGATCGACTTCCGCCAGGCCGGCAAGGTCACGCATGCGGTGACCGGTGTCTCCTTCGACATCGCCAAGGGCGAGACCCATGCGCTGGTCGGCGAATCCGGCTCCGGCAAGTCGGTGTCGGCGCTGTCTGTGGTCAAGCTCCTGCCCTATCCCACGGCCAGCCATCCCAAGGGCGAGATCTTCTTCAAGGGCGAGGACCTTCTACCGAAGGACGAACTGGCCATGCGCCATGTGCGCGGCAACGACATCACCATGGTGTTCCAGGAGCCGATGACCTCGCTGAACCCGCTGCACACCGTGGAAAAGCAGATCGGCGAGATCATCGAACTGCATACGGGCCTGCGCGGCGAAGCGATCTGCGAGCGCACCATCGACCTCCTCACCCAGGTCGGCATCCGCGAGCCCGAGACCCGGCTCAAGAGCTATCCGCATCAGATGTCGGGCGGCCAGCGCCAGCGCGTCATGATCGCCATGGCGCTCGCCAACGCGCCCGAACTCCTGATCGCCGACGAGCCGACGACTGCCCTCGACGTCACGGTCCAGGCCCAGATCCTGAAGCTTCTCAAGGAACTTCAGAACGAGCTCGGCATGGGCATCCTGCTGATCACCCACGATCTCGGCATCGTCCGCAAGGTCGCCGACACGGTCTCGGTGATGACCCAGGGCGAAATCGTCGAACAGGGGCCGACCGAACGGATTTTCACCGACCCCCAACACCCCTATACCCGCCATCTTCTGAGCGCCGAGCCCAAGGGCCTACCGCCCGAACCCGACCCGACCGCGCCGATCGTCATGCAGGCCGACGACGTGAAGGTGTGGTTTCCGATCAAGCGCGGCTTCTTCCGCAAGACCGTCGGCCATATCAAGGCCGTCGACGGCATCGACATCGCCGTGCGCGCCGGCCAGACGCTCGGCATCGTCGGTGAATCCGGTTCCGGCAAGACGACACTCGGGCTGGCGCTGTTGCGCATGATCTCGTCGGAGGGCCGCATCGTCTATCTCGGCCAGGACCTGTCGGGCTATTCCTTCCGCAAGATGCGCGGCCTGCGCGACCAGCTCCAGATCGTCTTCCAGGACCCCTACGGCTCGCTCAGCCCGCGCATGTCGGTCTTCGACATCGTTGGCGAGGGGCTGAAGGTGCATGCGCCCGACCTGTCCCATGACGACCGCCGCGAGACGGTGGCCCAGGCGCTGGCCGAGACCGGCCTCGACCCCAAGACGATGGACCGCTATCCGCACGAATTTTCCGGCGGCCAGCGCCAGCGCATCGCGATTGCCCGCGCCATGGTGCTGGAGCCGAAATTCGTCATGCTCGACGAGCCGACGAGCGCGCTCGACATGAGCGTCCAGGCGCAGATCGTCGATCTGTTGCGCGACATCCAGACCCGCCACGACCTGGCTTTCCTGTTCATCAGCCACGACCTCAAGGTCGTCCGCGCGCTGGCCCATGACGTCATCGTCATGCGCCAGGGACGGGTCGTCGAACAAGGCCCGGCGGTGCGCATCTTCGACCATCCCGAAACCGACTACACCAAGGCGCTGATGGCGGCCGCCTTCGAGATCGAAGCGACCGGCGAGGGTGTCGTCGCCGACTGATGCCGATGCCGGTCGCGCCAAGGCCATCATGATGGCTCGACCGGCCGGACATTCCGTGCCATGAGGCGCGGACTATCCGTTTCCAGACCTTCCGAGACCCCCAATGTCACTTCTGATCGCCCTGACCGGCTGGGATCATGCCGAATGGCAGGCCATGTTCCGCAAGGCCCTGCCCGACCTCGATATCGTCACCGCCGACGAAGCGTTCGACCGGGAGGCCGTGCGCTATGCCTGCGTCTGGAAGGCGCCGCATGGCACGCTCGCCGGCCTGCCCAATCTGGAGGTGATCTTCTCGCTCGGCGCCGGTGTCGACCACATCCTGTCCGATCCCGGAGTGCCCGACGTGCCGATCGTGCGTGGCGTGTCGTCAAACATGACGATGCGGATGACCGAATGGATCGTGCTACAGGTCCTGATGCATCACCGCCAGCAGCACATCTATGACGCCCTGCAGCGCGAGCGGCGCTGGGATGGCGGCCTGCCGCAGCCGGCGGCGGCCGATGTCCGGGTCGGCGTCATGGGGCTCGGCGTTCTCGGCGGCGACGCGGCCGAAAAACTTAGCCTGCTCGGCTTCGACGTCGCCGGCTGGAGCCGGTCGCCCAAGGAGGTTCCGGGCGTCAAGAGCTTTTCCGGCGCCGACGGCCTGACGCCCTTTCTCGACCGCACCGACATTCTGGTCAGCCTGCTGCCGGATACGCCCGCGACGCGCGGCATCCTGAACCGCGACCTGTTCCGCCGCCTGGCGCGGGACGGCGCGCTGCCCGACCGATTTCCGGTCCTGATCAATGCCGGGCGCGGGGCGCTGCAGGTCGAGGCCGATATCGTGGCAAGCCTCGATGCGGGCGAACTGGCGGCCGCCACGCTCGACGTCTTCGAGACCGAGCCGCTGCCCGCCGACAGCCCGCTCTGGCGCCATCCCAAGGTGACGGTCACGCCGCATGTGGCGGCCGATTCCGAGCCCGAGGCCTACGCCCGCTACGTCGCCGGACAGATCGCAGCGGTCGAGGCGGGCCAGCCCCTGCGCAATGTCGTTGACCGGTCGAAGGGCTATTGAGCCGGCGCGGTTCAAGCACATCCGGTGAATTCCGGCTCACGGGATGTTCTCTAACCCATTGATCTTGCGAAATCCCAGGCGCGAAGCCGGCTCGCACTTTCGCTGGAATAGCCCTAGTTCCGGGTGTCGACGTCCTTGAGCGCCAGCAGGCCGGCGGCCGCGATCATCATCGTGCCCGACAGCCGGTTGATCCAGCGCGACATCCCGCCCGACAGCTTGCGGCCGATCCTGTCGGCGGAGGCCGAATAGAGCGTCAGAATGGCGCCGTCGATCACGAGATAGGTGATACCGAGCAGGAGGAGCTGCGGCCAGATCGCGACGCCCGGATCGATGAATTGCGGGAACAGGGCGGCGAAGAAGAACACCGCCTTGGGGTTCGAGGCCGAGGTGATGAAGCCGCGCTGGAACAGCGTGCCGCGCGGCGCGCTTTCCGCACCGGACAGGTTCGGCGGCGGCGCCCTGAGGGTTCTGACGCCGACATAGACGAGATAGGCGACGCCGGCCCATTTGATCACGTCGAGAAGTCCCGCCGAGGTGGCGATCAGGGCCGCGAGCCCAAAAGCCGCCGCCGTCATCTGCAAGGCATTGGCGGTGAGATCGCCGGCCATGGTGGCGAAACTCGGCTTCAGACCGTGGCGCATGCCCGTCGAGATGATGAGGATCTGGCTCGGTCCCGGCGGCGTCGCGAAGAACACGCCAACCACGGCGAGATAGGCGAGATAGGTCTCGATCGTCATGCGCGGGATCCTTGGGTCTTGGCGTCAGTCTTTCCGGTCGCCGTCCTCTGGCAGAAGGCCATAAGGCTTCAGCAAGGTCCAGACATGATCGGGCACCATGTGCTTCATGCGCCTTGGGTGCTGGCGCCTCAGATGCAGAACCGTCTCGGCCGCCTTCATCTCGACGCGGGCGCGCGCGAATTCAAGGCCGCGCGGGCCGATGCGCGGCATCAGCCAGGACACGATCGGGCGCACCCAGTCCGGCATGGCGCGGAGAGGAAGCCCGCCGGCGGCGCGTTCGGTATTGGCGATGAAGCCCTTGACCGATCCGGCCCGCTTGCCCCGGCTGCCGGGCCCCGTCAACCGCACCTCGTCGCCCAGAAGGTCGAGCAGTTCCTCGCCGCGCGCATTGCGCACCAGAAGCCATTGCGCGCCTTCGCCGCCCATATAGCCGACCGTGATGTCGGCCAGAACATTGGTGTAGTCGACACAGGTCCGGCAGGTCAGCGGGAAGAAATCGCCCGGCAATTGCGAGATCGGCAGTTTGAGGAACGGGATCTCGCGCCGCGCGCCATCGTCAAAGCGCAACTCGACCTTGTAGTCGGCGCGGAATTCCAGATAGCTGATGCTATCTGACCGATCCGACAGCAGTGCCAGGAACCGATGGAAATTCTCCGTCGTCGTATTGTCCGAACAGGGTGTGCCGACGACATAGAGCCGGTCGAAACCGAGTTCCTTTTCGAGCGCGCGCAAGGCGTAGACCTGGCACGGGATGCCGATCACCGCGAGCCGTTCATAGCCACGCGCCCGCGCCGGTTCGAGAAGCGCCAGAAGCGGCGCATAGCCCATGCGCATGCCGCGGCAGCGGGCCATGCCCTCGGGCTTCGTGACGAGCACCGGAACCGGTTTCCAGCGGTCTTGCGGGTCCGGCGCCACGGTCAGGACGGCGTCGACGGCGCAGGTTTCGAGCAGCCTTTCGCCGATGCGTGTCGCGATGCCGGTCCATTGCGCGCCGGGTTTCGGCCGGTCGAGGCTAGCCCGCACCATGCGCCGGAAGGGGCCGAAATGCACCTCGTCGGGCCGCCCGGGATCGCGCTGCCGGCCATGCACTGCCGTTTCGAGCGCCGGATAGTCCGGGCTGATGAACTGGCAGGCGCGCCCGCAGGCCTTGGGATCGGAAGACCGCGAAATCCCGCAATCGGTGCACAGATCGCGCGGCGCGGCCGCGCCGATCTCGGGCGCCCAAAGGGCGGCAACGGCGGGATCTTCGGCATTCATGCGCGGAATGGTCGGTCCGAACCCGGTTCCGCTCAATCGGGAAAGCACCTATTCGGCATGATCACGGGCGACCAGATGGCGCAGCGTTCTCAACGCCAACCCCTGTTCGGCGATGCGCTCGACGGCGGGGACAAGCGGCTCGATCACGGTCGCCATGTGGAAGGCATTGGCATGGAGAAGTCGGCCGTCACCGAGCGCGATGGCGACATGGCCCGGCCAGAACAGAAGCGCGCCGCGCGGCAGATCGGCGAGGTCGGACGGCGGGTCGCGCGCATCCCCGACCGGCGCGGCGCCCACAACGCGGCCTTCCTGCATGTCGCTGTCGCGCGGACATGCGACGCCACCGCCTGTCAGCGACAATTGCACGAGCGCCGAACAATCGAGGCCGATACTGGTGCGCCCGCCCCACAGATAGGGCGTGCCGACGAAGCTCTCGGCCAGCGCGATCCAGTCCAGAGCCGGCCGGTCGACGGGCCGCAAATGCTTCAAGAAGACGAAACCGCCAGCCGCCAGCACGCCGAACGCCCCGTCTTCCCCCACGATCGTCAGCCGCGCGCCGATCGACAGGCAGTCCAGCGGCGGCGTCTTGATGTCGGGCGCGGGATAGACATGGGTCCTGAGGGCCGCGACGACATGGGTCGCGGGCACGTCATCGGCGGCAAGCGCTTCGGCCGAACACCAGCCGACATAGCCGTCGGTCCGCGCGCGGACCAGCGCCCAACCTTCGGCATCTTCCTCGAACACATCGACCCGTTCGCCATGCAGGAGTTCGGTGTCGAGCGAACAGTCGGGCCGTGGCATGGCGCGCAACGCGGTAGCGGGCGCGCGCACCATTTTCACCGCGCGCGGCCGGCCGGCCGGTGTGGCAAGCCGCCGGTCGGTCGCGCTATCCTCGGCCATAGCGGTCCGACAGTACCTGGAACACGGCGCGGATGGCCTGCGCCTCGCCGCCTTCCGGACGGCCCGGCCTGGCCGGGGTGTTATAGGCCATCATATCGAAATGCGCCCAGGCGCCGGCCTTCTCGACGAAGCGCGACAGGAACAGGGCGGCGGTGATGGCGCCGCCATGGCCGCCCTTTCCGGCATTGTCGATATCGGCGATCTTGGAGGCGATGAGGTCCTTGTAGGGTCGCCACAGGGGCAGGCGCCAGACCGGGTCGGCGACCGCCGCGCCGGCCGCCTGGAAGTCCGCCGCCAGGGCGTCGTCATCGGTGAAGAACGGCACGATATCGAGCCCCAGCGCAACGCGGGCGGCGCCCGTCAGCGTCGCCATGTCGATCATCAGATCGGGCTCGTCGTCATCGGCCAGCGCCAGCGCATCGGCCAGGATGAGCCGGCCTTCCGCATCGGTATTGCCGATCTCGACGGTCAGCCCCTTGCGACTCGTCAGTACATCACCCGGCCGGAAGCTCGACCCCGAAACGGCGTTCTCGGCGACCGGGATCAGGACGCGCAGCCGCACGTTCAGGCCTGCCCCCATCACCATGGCCGCGAGCGCCAGCGTGTTGGCCGCCCCGCCCATATCCTTCTTCATCAGCCGCATGTTCGACGACGGCTTTAGATCGAGCCCGCCGGTGTCGAACACCACGCCCTTGCCGACAAGCGTCAGCCTGGGCGCGTCGTCGGCGCCCCAGACCATGTCGATCAGCCGGGGCGCCCGGCTGCTGGCGCGGCCGACGGCATGGATCAGCGGCAGGTTCTTGTCGAGAAGCCAGTCGCCGGTGGTCACGTCGATGACGGCGTTATGCACGGCGGCAAGCGTGCGCGCGGCCTGTTCCAGCTCGTCCGGCCCCATGTCATTGGCCGGCGTATTGATCAGATCGCGCGCCAGGAACACCGCCTCGACGGCGCGGACGACATCGTCCCGCGCGACGGCATCGGGACAGACCAGCGCATGGGTCTTGTCGCGGGGCTTGAGATAGCGGTCGAAACGATAGGTGCCGAGCGCGAAGGCGAGCGCGGCGAGATGGGCATCGGGCGGCGGCGGGTCGAAGCGGTAGGCGCCGGCGGGCAACAGGCCCGGCAGCTTGCCGGCCAGCAGCGGTTCGGGCTCGTCGCCGAGGCCGAACAGATAGGCGGCAACCGCCCCGTCCGGATCCGGCACGGCGACGATGTCGCCGGCCTTCGCCTCGAAACCGGCGGCCCGGACAAAGCGCGCGGCCGGCGCCGGCAGGCCGTCAATCGCCATGTCCAGCCCGTCGGAGCGGACACAGGCGATCCGGGTGATCTCGGTATCGTCGGCGATCGCCTCGGCGGCGAGAATGGTGTCGGCCATGGCCCGGTCTCCCAAACGGGGCGCCCCATTGCTGCATCGCAAAACGCGCCGCCGCCAGACTTACGCCAAGAGAGGGGCATGGTCCATGTCGGAAATCGCGCCCCCCGGCCGGGCCTCCCCGCGCTTAACCAGTCATTAGGGTTAACGGTCTATTGAGAAACGGATATCCGTCACGAGGGGCGATCAGGGGCAGGGCCGGTCATGCATGCTTTCCGTCTTCGCAGCACGCTTTGTGTCGCCGTCGCGGCGGGCCTGCTGCTGGCCGGCTGCGCCAGGATGGGTGGCGATCCGCTGGTCACAGGTTCGGTTCCCGAAGCGGCCAGCGCCTTCGCCAACACGGGAGCCTCGCAGGATCAGTTGACGCGGCAGGCGCAGCGCTGGGGCCGGGCCTATGAGAACGATCCCGACGACCCCGAGATCGCGATCGCCTATGCCGAAAGCCTCGATGCCATCGGGCGCACCGAACTGGCGACCGAGATCCTGACGGCGACGGTCGCGCGCAAGCCCGATTCGGGCCCGCTGATGGCCGCCTTCGGCCGCCTGATGGTGCGCAATGGCGACGCGCAGCGCGCCATCGGCATGTTCGAAAAAGCCGGCGAACGCGGCACCGCCGACTGGCGCACGCTGTCGGCCCATGGCGCGGCCCTCGACCAGATCGGCCGGCACGCCGATGCCCAGGCGCTCTATCAGCGCGCCTTGCGCCAGCGGCCCGACAGCCCGGCGATCTTGTCGAATTACGGCCTCAGCCAGGCCCTGTCGGGCGACATCGCGGCGGCCGAGACAACCCTGCGCCGGGCCAGCGAAAAGCCCGGCGCCGATGTCCGCGTGCGGCAGAACCTCGTTCTGGTGCTCGGCTTGCAGGGCAAGTTCAACGCCGCCGAAAAACTGGCGCGTGAGGACATGGGCGCGGACGAAGCGCGCCGCAACATGGCCTATCTGCGCGACATGCTGAGCCAGGACGACCGCTGGAGCCAGATCCGACAGAGCGGCTAGGCGATTGCTGAAAAAGGCCTTGCCACCGTCACCCATCCTTCGAGACGCTCGCTGCGCTCGCCCTCAGGACGAGGACATCAAACTCTTGCCCTCGCCCCGAGGAGGCCCGTAGGGCCGTCTCGAAGGGTCAGACGCCGTTTTTCAACAGCCTAAAACAGCAGTTCCAGCGAGCGTGGGAACCGGCCCAGCGCCCGGAAGCACATAAAATCAGTGGCTTGGAGTATCTCGCGCCATTCACGGCACACCGATCCTCGACAGGAGATCGTCGCGGGCCGCGCGGTCAGACCTTGCGCACCAGAAGCGCGCCGATCGAATAGCCCGCCCCGAACGAACAGATCAGCCCGAGCGTGCCGGACGGCAGGTCGTCATTGGTTTCGTGGAACGCGATGAGCGAGCCCGGCGCGGCCGTATTGCCGTATTTGTCGAGCACGATCGGCACCTCGCCGCGCTCGAAGGCGCGACCGAGGATCCGGTGCGCGACGAGATCGTCCATCTTCAGATTGGCCTGATGCAGCCAGAGCCGGGCGAGGTCATCGGCGGTGATGCCGGCATCGGCGAGAAAGCCGTTGACGAATTTCTCGGTCGCCAGCGTCACTTCCTTGAAGACCTTGTGGCCCGATTGGGTCACGAGCTTGTCGGCATCGAACTGGGTCGACGGGTCGGCGCGGTTGAGAAAGCCGAAATTCGACCGGATGTTGGACGAGAACTCGGTCCAGATGTCCGAATGCAGGATCTCCCAGCGGCCCTGGCCCTCGCCAGTGCCGCCATCTCTGCCCGACGCGGTCGCGGCATCGGTCGCTTCGAGCACGATCGAGGCCGAGGCGTCGCCGAAGATGAAATGGGTCGACCGGTCGCGATAGTTGAGATGGCCCGACATGATTTCGGGGCAGGTCACAAGAACCCGCCGCGCGCCGCCGCTGACGATCATGTTCGCCGCCAGGTGCAGGGCGAAGGTCGTCGCCGAACAGGCGACATTCATGTCGAAGGCCCCGCCGCCGCAGCCGAGATGCTTCTGCACCTCGATGGCGATCGCGGGATAGGGGCGCTGGTGATGCGCCGCCGAACAGATCACGAGATCGATGGACGCCGCGTCGACGCCCGCCGCATCCAGTGCGCGCTCGGCCGAGCGCACGGCGAATTCAGCCTGAACGGACAGCGCGTCATCCGGCCGGTCGGGAATGTCGGGCACCATGCGTTTGGGATCGAGCACACCGTCCTTTTCGAGGACATGGCGCGCCTTGATGCCCGAGGCCTGCTCGATGAAGCCGGCATCGGAGGGTTCGAGCGGCGTTTCGCCGGTCTTGGCGCGGCGCGCGTTCTCCTCAGCCACATAGGCGTTGTAGCTCGCGACGATCTCCGCATTGGTGATCTCGGCTTCGGGGATGAACACGCCCGTGCCGACGATGGCGGCGGTGCGCTGCGGCCGGGCGCCGCGCGGCGCGTCGTCGGACGCGCCGGTGTCCGAAGTCGATCTGTCTGAACCCGTCGTCCGGTCGAGCATCCCTGCCACGGCCAGTCGCCGATCCGTTCCGGATGTCGTCCGTGCCGGATCGCGCGGCGCGCCGCTCCTCATTGCCGCCATGGGCCCGGCTGAGACCGAGCATTACGCCGACAAGAAACCGACAGGCCCGCCCGCGCAAGCGGGCGCCACCGCATCGGCCTTCACGATTTGTGGCAATCCGTTACAAGTCTTGGCCGCAACAGGCGACGATACGTCCCGAAACCGGCCGGTTTTCGGTGTCCCGGCTCACAAATCCATCAGTCGGAGGCCGGCGGGGCCCAGAATGATGACGAACAGGACCGGCAGGAAGAACACGATCATCGGCACCGTCAGCTTGGGCGGCAGGGCGGCGGCCTTCTTCTCGGCCTCGTTCATGCGCATGTCGCGGTTTTCCTGCGCCATCACGCGCAGCGCGGTGCCGAGCGGCGTCCCGTAGCGTTCGGCCTGGACCAGGGCGGTCACCACCGCCTTGACGCCGGGCAGGCCGGTGCGCTTGCCGAGATTCTCATAGGCCTGGCGCCGGTCCTGGAGATAGGACAGTTCGGCCGTGGTCAGCGTCAGTTCCTCGGCCAGCGGCACCGACTGCGCGCCGACTTCCTCCGACACCTTGCGGAAGGCGGCTTCGATGCTCATGCCCGATTCGACGCAGATCAGCAGCAGGTCGAGCGCGTCGGGAAAGGCGAGCCGGATGTCCTGCTGCCGCTTCTGGATCTTGTTGGCGATATAGATATTGGGCGCGAAGAAACCGGCATAGGCGGCCCCCATCGCGATGAGCAATCTGATGCCGGCCGGCTGGTCGGCATAGATGCCCGTGATGAAAAGATAGAACACCGCCGCCAGAAAGAACGCGATCGGCAGAGCAAGGCGCAGGAACAGAAAGGTCATCAGCTGCGCTTCGCTGCGATAACCGGCCATGCGCAGCCGGTCGCGGGTGTCCTGGCTTTCGAACATCTTGCGCAGGTTGAATCGCTCGACCGTTTTCAGGACGTATTGCCTGGGCGACTGGCGCAGGCTGACATTGCCGCCATTCTGATTGAGGCGCGCCCGCTCGCGGCTGCGCAGCTTGTCGCGTTCGCGCGCCACATAGCGCATGCGCTGGCTCATGCGGTCGCCCGACAGAAGCGGCATGGCGAGCGTCAGGATCGTGGCGCCGACGGCGATCGCGGCGAAGACGCTGACCAGCGTCGTCGGATCGCGCAGGGACATGATCATGTCGAACATCGGCGCGCTCCCTCAGATCTTGAAATTGATCATCGTGCGCATGATCAGAATGCCCATCAGCATCCAAACCGCGCAGCCGCCGATCATGATCTGGCCGAGCGGCTCGGTCCAAAGAAGCGAGATGTAATCGGGCGTGGTGATGAACACGACCAGCGCGACGACGACAGGCAGCGAGCCAATGATCACGGCCGAGGCCTTGGCCTCCTGGCTGAGCGCCACGATCTTGGCCTTGAGCTTCTTGCGATCGCGCAGGACCTTGGACAGGTTGGACAGCGCTTCCGCCAGATTGCCGCCCGAGCGCTGCTGGATGCCGATCACGATGACGAAGAAGTTCACCTCGGGCAGCGGCATCCGCTCATAGATCCGCTCGACCGCATCGGCGATCGACAGGCCCATGGTCTGGGCCTCGACGATGATCTTGAACTCCGAGCGCACCGGTTCTTCCGCCTCGCTGGCGATCATCCTGAGGCAATCGTTCAGAGGCAGGCCGGCCTTGATGCCGCGCACGATGATGTCGACCGCATTGGGAAACTCGTTGAGGAACTTGTTCTGCCGGCGCTTGGCGAGAAAGCCGAGAACCCAGCGCGGAAAGCCGAAACCGCCGATGAACAACAGGACCGGCAGGGCCATCAGCGGCGCGAACATGATCACGCCGAACAGCGCGAAGACGCAGGCCGACGCCGCCGAGAAGATGACGAAGCTGCGCACGCTCCAGCTCAGGCCGGCGCGTTCGATCCGCTTGGACAGCGACGGCCGGTTGGCCCGCTTCTGCTTCTCGTCGATGTTCTTGAGCGTTTCCTCGAGCTGCTTGCGTTTGGCGCCGCCGTCGCGCTCGGCCGCGACCTCGACGCCGCCGACCTTGCGCGGACCGGTGTCGCGCACGGTCCTGATGCGCTTTTCGGCGCGCCGCTCGCCGGTCAGAGACGGCACCACGAAGACCCAGACGATGCCGGCCGCCGAGATCGCCGCCATGCCCACCAGCGCGATCAGTGTCAGGACGTCCGGGTCCATCGGTCAGCGCCGCATCATGTCGGGATCGTCGTCGCGGACTTCCGCCGCGTCGAGCGCGGCCGCCAGGCGCGCTTCCTCGTTGTAGTAGCGCGCGCGATCCCAGAAGGCCGGACGGCCGATGCCGGTCGATTCGTGGCGGCCGAGGATCTTGCCGTTCACGTCCTCGCCGAGGATGTTGTAGACGAACAGGTCCTGGGTGACGATCACGTCGCTCTCGGTGCCGGTCACTTCGGTGATATGGGTGATGCGGCGGCTGCCGTCGCGCATGCGCGATGCCTGGACGATGATGTCGACCGAGGTCGCGATCATCTCACGGATGGTGCGGCTCGGCAGGGTGTAGCCGCCCATGGTGATCATGCTTTCGACGCGCGACAGCGCCTCGCGCGGGCTGTTGGCGTGCAGCGTGCCCATCGACCCGTCGTGACCGGTGTTCATCGCCTGCAACAGGTCGAAGGCCTCGGGCCCGCGCACCTCGCCGACGATGATGCGTTCGGGCCGCATGCGCAGGCAGTTCTTGACCAGATCGCGCATGGTGATCTCGCCCTTGCCTTCGAGATTGGGCGGGCGGGTTTCGAGCCTGACCACATGCGGCTGCTGCAATTGCAGTTCGGCCGCGTCTTCGCAGGTGATGATGCGCTCGTCTTCCTCGATATAGCGGGTCAGGCAGTTGAGCAGCGTCGTCTTGCCCGAACCAGTGCCACCCGAGATGATGACATTGCAGCGGCTGCGGCCGATGATCTCGAGAATGGTGGCGCCTTCCGGCGAAATCGTGCCGAACTTGACCAGCTGGTCGAGCGTCAGCTTGTCCTTCTTGAATTTGCGGATGGTCAGCGACGGCCCGTCGATGGCGAGCGGCGGCACGATCACGTTGACGCGGCTACCGTCGGGCAGGCGGGCGTCGCAGATCGGGCTCGCCTCGTCGACGCGCCGGCCGACCTGGCTGACGATGCGCTGGCAGATGTTGAGAAGCTGGCCGTTGTCGCGGAACCGCACCGGGGTCTGTTCGATCTTGCCGGCGACTTCGATATAGATCGTCTCGGCGCCGTTCACCATGACGTCGGCGATCTCGTCGCGCGCCAGGAGCGGCTCCAGCGGGCCGTAGCCGAGCACGTCGTTGCAAATGTCGTCGAGCAGTTCCTCCTGCTCGGCGATCGACATGGCGACGCTCTTCAGCGCGATGATCTCGTTGACGATGTCGCGGATCTCGTCGCGCGCGGAATCGGCGTCCATGCGCGCCAGCTGCGACAGGTCGATCGCATCGATCAGCGCCGAGAAGATCGACGTCTTGGTATCGTAGTAGCTTTCCGAGCGACGGGTCGGCGCGGGCGCCGTCTGCGGCGGCGCCACCGGCGGCAGGCCATGCGGCAGAGATCCGCTTGGATGCGGCGCCGGCGGCATGTCGGCGACGGCCCGGTCGGCGCCGGGGCCGGGGCCGGGCGTCGCGGGTCGCGGGTCGCTAGGCTGCGGCGCTGCGGGCGCCGGCGGCGGCATGACGGGGTCGGGCCCGCGATGGCCGAAACCCGCCGGTTCTGATCCGTCCTGCGACGTGCCGCGTTTTCCGAACATGACCGACGATAGACCCTAGCTCTTCTTGCCCTTCAGGAGATCGAGGACCGGCTGCAGCGGCGACTTCTTGTGACGCCGGGTTTCGGACCGACCCATCAGGGTTTCGGCGAGATCGGCGAAGATCTCGGCCGGCCGCGACCGGGGCTGCGCCTCGGCGATCATCTGGCCGTTGTTCGACGCCGCGCCGAACAATTGCGCGTCGAAGCCGATCTCGGCGACGGGATCGAGGCCGAGGGCGGTGGCGAAATCGCGCGACGGGATCTCCGGCCGCTTGGCAATGCCGGTCTGGTTGAGCACGACGAAGGGCGGCCGGTCGTTCGGCCGCGCCGCCGTCAGAAGATCGACCAGGTTCTTGGCGTTGCGCAGATTGGCGAGGTCGGGACAGGCGACGACGACCACGTCGTCGGCGGCGACCAGCGTCTGCCGCGCCCAGCGCGTCCAGACATGCGGAACGTCGAGGATGACGCAGGGCACCTGGCGACGGATCAGCGTTATCGCCGGATCGAAGGCCATGCCGTCGAGATCGTAGTCGCGTTCGAGCGTCGCGGGCGCCGCCATCAGGCTGAGCCCGTCGCACAGCTTGGCATGCAGCTTGTCGATGAAGTTCTCGTCGAGCCGGTCGGGCGCGAAGACGGCCTCGGCGAGGCCCTGCGCCGGGTCCTGGTTGAAGTCGAGCCCGGCCGTGCCGAAAGGCAGGTCGAGATCGCAGATGCAGACATTCTTGCGCAGGTCCTGGCTGATCGACCAGGCCACGTTATGGGCGATGGTCGAGGCGCCGACGCCGCCCTTGGCGCCGACGAAGGCGATGGTGCGCCCAAGCGGTGCCGCATCTTCCGCCGAATAGAGCGCCGACAGGGCGCCCAGTGCCTGGCGCGCGTCGATCGGCGCGATCAGATAGTCGCTGACACCGCGCGCGATCAGCTTGCGATAGAGCAGCACGTCATTGGCATGGCCGATCACGATGACCCGCGTTCCCGGATCGCAGCAGCCGGCCAGCGTGTCGAGCGCCCGCAACAGGCTCTCGCCGCCGTCGAGGCTTTCAATGACGATGACATTCGGTGTCGGAGCGTCTTCATAGGAATCGATCGCCGCGCCGATGCCGCCCATCTGAACGCTCATCTGGGCCCTCTGGGCACGCCGGTCGGCGCTCGCCTCGGCCAGCGTCATCTGGGTATCGGGCGTCTCGCAGAAGGCCTGAATGGAAATACGCGGCAGCGGCGGGATGAAGGCGTTGCCGCCGGCGGGCGCGTCCTGCCGGTCATTGCCCATCGCCGGTTCGATGCGCATGTCGTGGGCTGCATTGGACATCACTGGCCGACCTCGCTGGACTGGACCTCGCCAGCATCTTCGTAATTGGTCGACGGCACTTCCGCCTGGCGCCATTTGTCGAACATGTCGCGGCGGCGCTCGCCGTCGCGCGGCGCGGTGCCGCGCGGCCCGAGGAGATCGCGCGGATCGTCGAGCATCACCGCGAGATTGTTCTGCTGCGAACAGCCGAAGTTCTCGTAGTCCCGGTTCTGTCCGTCGCCGGAGAGATCGCGCGGGAAGAAACCGCATTGCGATGGCAGCGCCTGGAGACGCGAGAACGACAGCCGGACCGGCGCATGACCACGGCCCGCGGCGTGATAGGGCTGAACGATGACGAGATTTGCGGGAATGCCGGCCTGGTTGGCGATATGGCGAATCTCGCCGACGGTGACTTGGGCGCCATGTTCGTTGCCGGAGCCGGTCGGGGTGTGGATATGGAGCGCCGATTCGCCCTCATTGCGATAGCGGCGCACGAAGCCGTAGACGGCGGTGCGGTCGCCGGGCGTCAGGCTGGCGCTGTGATCGGCGCCCCCGACATCGAGCACGACCGGATAATAGCCAACCTCGATCGGGTGGCGGTCCTCGTAGGACATCGGCAAGGCACCGATGGGACGGTCGTTCTTCGCGCAAGCCCCCAGCGCGAGCGCGGCGGCGAGCGCGACGGCCACCGCGAGCCCGCGACGGTGGCCGGGCGCCGACAAGGCATGTCCGGGACGCATCAGCATATGTCAGACCTTTCCCAAACCCTGCCCGCTCAATCGATGATGAAGCCGAACTGGCCGGTGTAGCGGCCGCGCGGCTCGGACCCCGCCACGCCGTAGATCCTGTTCAGCCGGCCGAGAAGGATCGTCGACGGATCGGATGCCATGTCGAGATTGTCGGTCGGCTTGACCAGTTGCTCGCGCGCCACCGGATGCACCAGATAGGGCGTCACGATGACGACGAGTTCGGTGTCCTCGTTGATGTAGTCGCGGCTGCGGAACAGGGTGCCGAGCACCGGAATGTCGCGCAGGCCCGGCACGCCGTTGATCACCTGGCGCTGGTTCTGCTGGATCAGGCCGGCCATGATCATCGAGCCGCCCGACGGCAGTTCCATCGTGGTGTCGGCCTTGCGCGTCTGGATGCCGGGAATGGTGATGTCGGTGCCATTATTGGTCGAGCCGAGCACGATGCTGTTTTCTTCGGACAGTTCCGATACCTCGGTCGACACCCTGAGGCTGATCCGCTCGGCGGCCAACACGACCGGGGTGAAGGACAGCGCAACGCCGAAGGGCTTGAAGTCGAGCAGGATATTGCCGTCGTCGTCGCGCCCGACCGGCACCGGGAACTCGCCGCCGGCGAGGAAGCTGGCGCTTTCGCCAGAGATTGCCGACAATGTCGGTTCGGCGAGGATCTTCACCACGCCGCTACGCTCGGCCGCATCCAGGAACACGTTCACCGTGTTCTGCCCCTGGGCCCAGCGCCCCAGGAGGCCGGAGGCGGCGAGCGGCGCGCCGCTCGCGGAAAAGGGCTGGTCGCTCAGCGCGTCGATATTGAACAATCCTGTCGAGAAGCTGGCCGAGATATCGACGCCGAGCTGCTTGAGCACCGTGCGCTGCACCTCGGCGACGGCGACGCGCAAATGCACCTGTTCGCCAGCCTCGACGCTGATCGTGTTCAGGACCTTGTCGGGATCGCCGATGAAGCGGGCGGCGAAATCGGTCGCCTTCTGTGCATCGGCCGGCGACCGCGCCCGGCCGCTCAGAATGATGTTATCATTGACCGCGTTCAGCGTGATGGCGGAGCCGGGGATGTGCTCCTGGAGCATGCGCGACAGATCGGTCAGATCGCGCTCGACGCGCACTTCGAGCCCGGCGATCTGGGTGCCGGCCGCGTCGAAGAAGAAGACATTGGTCTGGCCAATCTCCATGCCGATCAGATAGGCGCGCCGGGAGGTGCGCATCACCGCATCCGCGATGGCCGGATTGGACACCAGGACGTCGCGCGCGTCCTGCGGCAGATCGATGATAAGCGACTTGTTAAGGCCGAGCGTGACGTGCTGACCCGAATGCGGCGCGGCGCTGACGTGCTGATCAGCCGCCACGGCCTGCTGTGCCGCCCCGGCCGCGACGCCCAATACCACCGCGACGGCCAACACAGCGCGGCGGGCGATGGAACGATAGGACGCCTGCGTCTTGTTCAACTTCGTTACCCCTTCGATCGGGCGATGCCTGCCCCGGCACCGGTCCGTTCAGCGAAAGCTCGGTTCCTGATTGGCGACGCCGAAACGGATCACCGTGACGCCCTCGCCGCGCCGCCCGCCGGTCAGGAGATGTTCGGCCGCGTTCGGCGTATGGACGTCGGGATCACCGTCGAGAATGCTGCGCAGGATCAGCGAGATGTCGCCGAGCTGCTGCACCAGCGCCAGGACCTCGGCCTGGCGCGGCGTCAGTTCCAGCGTCGCCACGTCGCCGACCACGACCTTGGCGCCGTCCTCTTCCTCGAGCACCTGGTCGATCGCCAGGACGCGGATGTTTTCGAGCACGGTCTCGGTGGTCAGGATCTCGTTGTCGGGATTGGCCGGGTCGGGCACGTTCTGGGTCAACAGCACGTCGACCCGGTCGTTCGGCAGGATGAAGCCGCCCGCGCTGTTGCGTTCGGAGATCGGCGCGGAGACCGCGCGCATGCCGGTCGGCAGCGTGGCGGCGAGAAAGCCGCCCGGCCCGGCGATGGCGAGCTTGCTGTTACGCACCGGCTCGCCGGCGAAGATCATGGTTCTGGCCACCGCGCCGTCGAGTTCCTCGACCGCGTCGGGATCCATGTCGCGGCGGATGAACTGCTCGGCGATATTGTCTTCAGGCCAGGCCTGCCATTTGAGCTGGGACGGCGTGACGATATGGCCGGCCTCGATGTCGCCCGACGCCACGAGCACTTCGGCGACCGGGATCTCCTCGGCCTTCTCGACGATGATTTCGGTCTCGCCGCCGAGATTACGCGCCATCAGCGCCGCGCCGAGGCCGGCGACGACCGCAACCCCGAGGACAATGACACGCGCCCTGTTCATACCCGAAACGTCTCCCGCGATAGACGACGGCCGTTGGGCCATCGGACGGGATCATGGGTCGGCAAAGGTCAAAGTATGGTTAATAAGACGTATCGCTCTTGCCGTTTCGCGCCCGGCCACTCAATTCGAGCAGGCTTGGTCATGACAGGCCGAGAAAGGCCTTGTACCAGAACGTCTCGGCATAGATGACGAAGCCCGCCGCCGCGAGCGCGATGCCATAGGGCACGCCGCTCTCGGAATGATGCAGGCGCACCGCCCAGTCCTGGCGCCCGAGCATGAAGGGCAGCGGCCTGGAGCGATAGAACAAGATGCCAAGCGTCAGCACGGCGCCGAACAGCGCGACCAAAATCCCATAGGCCAGAAGCGGCGTCCAGCCGAGCCAAAGTGCCGTGGCGGCGAAGAACTTGGCGTCACCGCCGCCGATCCAGCCGAAGGCGAAGAAGGAAAAGCCGATCATCAACATCGCCAGACCAGCAGCGACATGCAGGCCCATATCGGCCCAGTCCATGCCGAGATAAAGTGCTGCCGGAAAGAACAGGGCGGCGAAGACGATGTTGAGACGGTTGGGGATCGTCATCGTGAACATGTCGCAGGCCGCGGCCAGCGCCATGGCCGCGGGGAACACGAAGAGAAAGACCGGATCGAGCATGGCACCTGTCCTAGGATTGATCCGGACAACCTATCGCATGGCCGTAAACGGGCGCTGAACAGAGCCGGGGATGCCGTGCTTTGGAGCCCCAACGAAAAACCGCCGCCCGATGCCGGGCGGCGGCCTTTCTAGTCGATCATACCCTATCAGGTAGGGTTGGGCGGACCGTTATTCGCCGCCGCCTTCGCCGCCGCCACCGCCGCCGATGGTATCTCCAAAGCCGCTCAAGGCGCCATCGATTGCAGTAAAGACCCCGTCCAGTGTTCCGCCGAGCGTGGTCACAGCCGCGATGATCGCGATTGAAATGCCGCCGGCGATCAGGGCATATTCGATGGCCGTCGCGCCGTCTTCATTCTTTGCAAAGCGCTTGATCAGATTGCGCATGATACTCTCCTAACTCACAAAGCTCAGGCTCCGGCGCGACCCCACATCAAGCTCGCCGGAACTGACGGCGACCCTAGACGCCGACAGGTTACGGTCGGTTTAATTCCGCCGACGTCCAGACAATGTCACGCCCAAGATCGTTGCCGTGGTAAACAAACCCAAAATGGGATTGTGGAATTTTCAGCCGTCTTACTTTCCCTGACCGGATAATCGCTTCCCAGCTTATGCGTTCCGGGTTTTGCCCTTTTTTAACCACGCGAACGGCACTCTCGGAACAAGTGGCGGAACGGCACCATCGTTCCGCGCCAGGGGAGATCCGACATGTCACGACGCCTTATCGCTTTGGTGGCTCTCGCCCTCGGCCTGTCGATCCAGGCCCTGCCGGCCGCAGCGCGGGAGATGGTCTCGGTCGAGGCCGATCAGGCGCTGATCCTCCGGCTGCCGGTGCCGGCGACCACGATCATCGTCGGCAATCCGGCGGTAGCGGACGCCGCCGTCTTCGACATCAATACCCTGATCGTGACCGGCAAGAGCTTCGGCGCGACCAATCTTCTCGTCATGGACGAGACAGGTACCATCGCCGCCGAATATGAACTCGTCGTTTCCTCGGCCTCGGCCGGCCGGGTCGTCATGCATCGGGGCAATCAGCGCTATTCTTTGTCCTGCGCGCCCGATTGCGAACCGAGCCTCGTGCCAGGCGACAATCTCGAATCCTATCAGAATCTCTTTGCCCAGACCCAGCAGCGCATCGACATGTCGCTCGGCCAGAGCCTTGAGGATTAAACGGTGTTGTTCACCGAGGTCATTCGATCCGCGCAACGCTTCGGCAACGCTTGGCCGATAACATCCGTCATCTGAAACGGTGGAGCGCCAGGTCACAGGCGCGATCGGTGCGGTGAATGACGGATGACGGCATGCCAATGTCAACGGCCGACAAGGTAGGAAGACGTCCCTCGGCGATGCCGGGCCGCATCAGCCCGTGGCGGCTGTTCTGGCGCCGCCGCGACGGGGCGACGGCCGTCGAGTTCGCCCTTGTAGCGCTTCCTTTCTTCGCCTTCCTGTTCGCGATCATGGAAGTGGCGCTCGTCTTTTTCGCCAATCAGATTCTGAGCCATGGCGTCGACCGCACCGTGCGCCTGGTCCAGACCGGCCAGGCCCAGGAACAGGGCTTCGACGAGCAGGGGTTTCGCCGCGCGCTTTGCGCCAATATCACCAGCCTGTTTCGCTGCGATGGCACACGCCTGACTTTCGACGTCCGTGTCTTGGATGACTTCCGCGATGATCCGCCGGATGACACCGACGAGTTCGGCTATCAGGCTAGCGATGGCGGCGACATCGTGTTCGTGCGCGTCTTCTATGACTGGCCGACCATTGTCCCGCGCCTGAGCCCCGGCGGCGGCGCCAGCATGGGCGACCGCCAGATCACCTCAAGCGTTCTGTTCCGCAACGAACCCTTCGCCCTCGATGATGACGCTGCCGACGACGATGATGATGACGACGAAGACGACGATGACTGAGCCGGTGCACCGCCGCGCGTCGATGCCCGCGTCCAAACGGGGGGCGCTGCTGCGCCGTCTCGGGCGCGACGGCGGAGGCGCATCGGCGGTCGAGTTCGCGCTGGTCCTGCCGCTCATGGTCACGCTCTATTTCGGCAGTATCGAGATCTCGGATGGCATCATCGCCGACCGCAAGGCGACAAGCATGACGAGCGCGGTCGGCGATCTCGTGGCGCAAAGTTCGGTGATTTCGGATCAAGAGATCACCGCCATCTTTGCCGCTGCGAACACCATGATGGCGCCGTATGATTCCACACCGATCCAACTCGTCGTCAGTTCGGTTCTCATCGATGATGACGGCAACGGCGTTGTGCAGTGGAGCGATGCTTCCGAGAACGCTACGCCCCGGGGAACCTGCAGCGACATGACGCTGCCGGCCGCCTTCCAGGTTTCGGGCACCTATCTCGTGGTCGTCGAAGGCAAATACAGCTACACGCCACTGATCGGCTATATCGTCGACGAAGAGATCGAGTTCGAGGACGTCTTCTATCTGCGCCCGCGCCTGTCGGCCCAGGTCGAGCGCGACCCGCCGCCCAGCAATACCTGCTGACCGCTTGCGGGAGAGCGGCCGGGCTGACACAAGCGGCTGCGATGGACCGCTATTACGAGATCCTGACCCAGACCATGGACCGGCTCGGCCGCGGCGATGCCGCGGCACGCCAGGCCGTCTATGCCCGCGTGCGCCGTCAGCTCGACGCCATTCTTGCGCGCCAGGCCGGCAGCCTCGCGCCGGCGCGCCTGGCGGAAGAGAGCGACGGGCTGGAGCACGCCATCGCCCGCTTCGAGCACGATGCCCAGGCGCGCGAACAGGCTGCACGGGCAGCGGCCGAGAAAACGGACCCGCTACCCGATCCCGCGCCTGAGACAAGCTTGTCGAGGCCGGCGGTGGCGAACACCGACCTTACCATGACGCCTGTCGGCGAGATCCCGGACGGCTATTTCCGCACCGCCTTGCCGCCCCGGCGCAGGCTCAGCCCGGGCGATCACGCCGCCAGCAAGCGCGTGCGCCGCCTCGCCCTGGGCGTCGCCGGACCGGCCGCCGCCGTGATCCTGCTGGCCGGCATCTGGCTTGTCGCTCTGTCGGGCCCGGAAGGCGCGCCGGCCGATGCGGTGCCCGACACGGTGGTGCCGCTATTCTCGGATACCCTGCCTGACGGCCTCGCCGCCGGATCCCAGGCATCGCGCATCACGGTCGACGGGGCGGCGCGGATCACCGATCGGCTGGTATCGCCGCCATCGGCCGAGCCGCCCTTCGACGGCATTTCCGTGCCGATCGACGGCGAGACCGAACAGCGCGCCTCGGGGAGGGTGGTGCGCGTCTGGGTCGTCGCCCGCCAGGCACCGGATGGCCCGGCCGCGACGCTGTCGGCGCGCTATGCGACGATCGAGCAGGGCGCCAGCGACCCGCATGCCTTCCGGCTCGACGACAGCTACCGCGCCTACGACTTTGTCTTCGACGTGCCGAGCCGGGCGGGGGGCGACATGGGCGATGCGCTTCTGTTGTGGACGACGCCCGACGGCGGCGCCGTCGACATCCGGTTCATCGGCCTCGACATCCTCGACGGGTGAGGAACCGTCCCAGAATCCCCTCGCCCGAACGCCGGGATCAGATCTCCGCCGCGCGCTGCCTGTTCCAGGCCGACACGCAGGGGATCTTGCTGCGGTCGCAGCGATCGGCGAAGCGGCGGGCGATCTCGGTCACTTCCCGCATCAGGCCCGCTTCCAGCGTGATCGGGTCGAGGCCGAGATTGAGGAAGCGGTCGTTCTTCACGTGAAGATCGTTCTCGGGCGCCTCGTTGCGCGGATTGGAGACATAGCCGATCTCCGCATCGGTGATCTTGGCGATCATCTCGGCCAGATCGCGCACCCTGTGGGTTTCCGTCATCTGGTTCAGGATGTTGACGCGTTCGCCGGTCTGTGGCGGGTTCTCGACCGCGAGCTGGATGCAGCGGACCGTGTCCTGGATATGGATGAAGGCGCGGGTCTGACCGCCGGTGCCGTGCACGGTCAGCGGATAGCCGACCGCCGCCTGCATGAGAAAGCGGTTCAGCACCGTGCCGTAATCGCCGTCATAGTCGAAGCGGTTGATCAGCCGGTCGTCGCGCCGCGTCTCGGCGGTCTGCGTGCCCCAGACAATGCCCTGATGCAGATCGGTGACCTTTAGGCCGTCATTCTTGTTGTAGAAGGCGAAGAACAGCTGATCCTGCGTCTTGGTCATATGGTAGATCGACCCCGGATTGGCGGGATACAGGATTTCCTGGTCGATCAGTTGGCCTTCGTCGGTCTCGATCTTGATCGGCAGATAGCCCTCGGGAATGGCCATGCCGGCCGAGCCGTAGCCATAGACCCCCATGGTGCCGAGATGGATCAGGTGCACGTCGACGCCCGATTCCACGATCGCGGCGCAGATATCATTCGTGGCATTGAGATTGTTCGAGACAGTGTAGCGCTTGTGCCAGGACGACTTCATCGAATAGGGCGCGGCGCGCTGCTCGGCGAAATGGACGATCGCGCCCGGCTTCTGCTCGCGGATCAGGCTGAGCATGCGGTAATAGTTCTCGCCGACGGTGAAGGTGTGCACGTCGATCTTGCGGCCCGACACCTCTTCCCAGGCGGCCACGCGCTCGCGCAAGGGGCGAATGGGCGTCAGGGAATCGACTTCGAGCTCCACGTCGATCTTCCGCCGCGACAGATTGTCGACGATGGTGATGTCATGGCCGAGTTGCGACAAATGAAGCACGGTCGGCCAGCCGCAGAAACCGTCGCCGCCCAGAACGATAATTCGCATCCTAATCTACCTTGATCTCGCGCCGCGCTCAGCTCCGTGTCGCGCTGCGACCGTTCGGCGCCTTCGTCCCTTGATCGTTTCTCGTCGTTGACCTAGCTCATGGCGGCGCAATGCCGCACGGACACGATGGGGGTCATCTCATCGCCCGCAAACCATGACAGTTTCATAACACGTCGGATCGTCCGTTTCCCCCGCCGATCCGACGCTTTGCAGACTGTCACAAGAATCGACGTCGAGAAAGGTGACATCCGCATGTCGCATACGCCCCATGAGTTACACGAGGAATTCCCCGAGCATTCCGACCGAATCCATCAGCTGAAGGTCGAGAACGCCCATTTCGCCAGGCTCGCCACGGACTACCACAAGCTGAACCGCGACATCCATCGCATGGAAACAGATATCGAGCCGACCGACGATTTCCACCTCGAAGACCTCAAGAAACAGCGCCTCCAGCTCAAGGACGAGATCTTCGACATGCTGTCGGCCTGACATGCGGCACGGGCCGGCGCATCCATCGCCGGCCACGCGCCCAGGTTGCCGCGCCAAGGGTGGGAAACATCCGATCCGGACATAGACGAGGCTGACAACCGGGCCGCGACTTCCTAATCTGGAACTGATTCGGGGATCGTGCCTGCCGGAGCCGCGAGATGGCGTCGGCAGGACGGAAAGGGGGGAAGCGTGGCGCTCGGTTCAGAAGCTTCGATGGCGGCCGACAGGGCGGTCGTCGGGGAAGCGGCACATGCCGCACGCGATGCGGGCGACAGCCGGACCGGCCTCAGCGTCCTCCTGATCGACGACTTCGACGATGGCGCGCGCCGGATCGGCGATCACGTCCGATCGATCGCGGCACGCGGCGTCCAGATCACCCATACCGACGATACCGACAACGCGCTGTCGCTGTGCCGCGAGCGCCGCTTCGACCTCGCCATCGTCGACATCTGGGTCGGGCAGAAGACAACCGCGGCCATCGTCGACGACATTCACGGCGCCTGCGACAAGGGTATCGTGCTGTTGACCACGCTGCCGGCCGAGGCGATCGCTCCGGCGATCGGCGATCTCAACGGCATCGTCATTCTGAGCAAGCGCGACATCGACGGCGATGCGGCCCCCGAGGCGCTCGTTCAAGCCATGACCTGACGGCGCGCCGCTCCGGCAGCCCGCCGAGCCCCGCCCGGGTCCCGCAAGCGGCGCTGGACAGGAACGGCCCAAGACCTCAAAAAGAATAGATGAAACCGTCCCGCGACCGGCGAGCGGTCGATGGCGCCCGATCGCCGCCATGGCGCAAGGGACGCCGTCGCGCGACCGGCGCAGAGCCAGGGATCCCAGATCGGAGTCCGCACGCCTTGGACATGCCCGCTTCCCCACCACCGCCGGCCGCCATCCGGCGGCTTGCCCTGTCCGACCTGTCCGACGATGCCTATGCCAGCCTCCTGGCGCGCACCGAAACGGATCTGTCGGCCTATGAAGCCCGGATCGCCGCCATCGTCGCGGCGGTGCGCGAGGGGGGGGACGCGGCGGTAGCGCGCTTCGGCCGCGAGTTCGATGAGGCCAACATCACGCCCGAGTCCCTGGCCGCCCGGCCGGCCGAGTTCGATGCCGCCGAGGCCCGGCTCGATGCCGATCTCAAGGACAGCATGCGCTTCGCCGCCGACCGGATCCGCCGGTTCCACGAGGCACAGATGCCCGAGGATATGTGGCTCAAGGAGATGGGCCGCGGCGTTCTCGCCGGCGACCGCTGGACGGCGATCCCGTCGGTCGCCTGCTATGTGCCGCGCGGCAAGGGCGCGTTTCCCTCGGCCGCCTTGATGACGACGATCCCCGCCACCGTCGCTGGCGTCGAGGACATCATCGTGCTGACGCCGCCGACGCCGGACGGCGCGGCCGATGACGCGACACTGTTCGCCTGCCGGCTGTCGGGCATCGACCGGGTGTTCAAGGCCGGCGGCGCGCAAGCCGTCGCGGCCTGCGCCCATGGCACCGCGACGATCCCCCGCGTCGCCAAGCTGGTCGGCCCGGGCAGCCCGTGGATGACCGGCGCCAAGCGGCTCCTGGCCGACCGCATCGATCCGGGGATGAATGCCGGGCCGAGCGAATCGATCGTTCTGGCCGATGGCTCGACGCCCGCCCGCAAGGTCGCCCTCGATCTTCTCAACGAGGCCGAGCACGGCCCCGATTCAGCCGCCTATCTGGTGACCACCGACCCGGCCCATGCCGAGGCCGTCGCCGCCGAGATCCATGTCCTGCTCGACCATATGTCGGAGACCCGCGCCTCCTATGCCATGACGGTTCTGGGCGGCCCCCGGGGCGGCATTGTGCTTGCCGCCGACAGCGACGCGGCCTGCGGCTTCATCAACGATTTCGCGCCGGAACATCTTATGGTGCATTCGACCGAGCCGTTCCGCTATCTCGACCGGCTGAAACATGCCGGCGAGATCCTGCTCGGCGAGCACAGCGCCATCGCCATCGCCAATTTCGTCGCCGGCCCCAACCATGTCCTGCCGACCGGCGGCGCGGCGCGCACCGGATCGCCGCTGAGCGTGTTCGACTTCCTCAAGCGCCAGACCATCGCGCATCTGTCGCGCGAGGGGTTCGACAGCCTGGCCGGACACGCCGAACGCTTCGCCCGTTATGAAGGCTTCGACGCGCATGCCAATGCGGTGTCGCCGCTGCGCGATGGCGGTGATGGCGGCGGCGGCGAATGATGCGATGACACGCGCCGGGGAGCCTGCCGGATGAGGCATCTCCTGACCCGCCGCCTGGCGCAGATCGCCGGCGTGTTGTTGTCGCTGACGATCTTCGTCATCGCCCTCGTCACCTTGCGCGACATTCTCGCCGAGGTCAGCCCGCAAGACGTCATCCAGGCATTCCGCGCGACGCCGAAGACGGCGATCCTCGGCGGCCTCGGCTTCGTCGCGCTGAGCTATCTCGCGATGACCGGCTATGACGCCATCGCCATCGCGCATCTGAAGAAGCGCATTCCCTATCGCCGCACCTCGCTGGCCTCGTTCACGAGCTATGCGGTCGCCAACAATCTCGGCTTCCCGATCCTGACCGGCGGATCGGTGCGCTACCGCCTTTATTCACTGGAAGGGCTGAGCGCGATCGACATCGCCGTCCTGACCGCGATCATCACGCTGACCTATACGCTCGGGATCTTCACCGCCCTCGGCGCCACGCTGATCATCTCGCCGACGACGGCGGCCGCGATCGACCGGCTGCCGCCCGCTTTCAACGTGGCGCTCGGCATCGCGCTCCTGGCCGGCATCGCGAGCTATGTGATCTGGGTGTCGCGGCGACGACGACGCATCTCCTACAAGGGCTTCCGCATCCGCCTGCCGGGTCCGCGCCTGACGCTGGCGCAGATCGCCATCTCGGTGAGCGAACTGATCCTCGCCGCCGCCGCGCTCTATGTGCTGCTGCCGGCCGATGTCGACCTGCCCTTCTCGACCGTCGCGGTTGCCTTCATCGCGGCCATCGGGCTCGGCGTTCTGAGCCATGCGCCGGGCGGCATCGGCGTCTTCGAGGCGGTCATGCTGGTGGCGCTGCCGCAGATCCCGCCCGACAAGCTGCTCGCCTCGCTTCTGATGTTCCGCTGCGTCTACTATCTGGTGCCGCTGTCGCTGGCGGCCCTGCTGCTGGCCTATCACGAGGCGTCGCATCCGCTCGGGATCGGCCGCCGGCTCGGCGACGAGGCGACCCGGTCGGGCAGCGATCTCGCCCCGCAGATCATCGGCGTCATGATCGTGACCGTCGGCATGATCCTGGTATTGAGCGGTGCAGCGCCGGCCATCGCCTCGCGCATGACGGCGCTCAGTTCGGTGGTGCCGCTGGCGCTGATCGAGATCGCCCATGTCGCGACCGGCCTGATCGGGCTGACGCTGATCATCCTTGCGCGCGGCGTGTTCCGGCGCCAGGCGCAATCCTTCCGGCTCGCCCGCGTGCTCCTGTTCATCGCGCTGCCGGTCGCGCTGATGCGCGGGCTCGACATCGAGGAGGCCGGCATCGTCTTGTTCACGCTGCTCGTCCTGCAATCGAGCCGGCGCGCCTTCTACCGCCCGGGCCCAGCGCTCGGCGTGCCGTTCACCGCGCCGTGGATCGCGCTGATCAGTGGCGGCATCGGCCTGTTCGTGCTGGTCGGCCTGTTCGTCTACCAGTCGGTCGAGGCGGGCCTCGGCTCCTGGTTCACCTTCGACATCTTCGGCCACTACGAGCGCTTCCTGAGGCTCGGGCTGATCCTGGTCGTCGTCGGCGCCGGCTTTCAGCTTTTCCTCTTGGCCCGCCGTACGCCGCTCCGCAACTACAAGACGGGCACGCCGCCCGTCGTCTGGCGCATGCTGGAAACCCAGCCAACCGAGACCAGCCATCTCGCGATCACCGGCGACAAGATGTTTCTGACCAGCAAGACCGGCAATGGGGCCATCGCCTATGACGTCTCGCGACGCACCTATGTCGCCGCCGGCGGGCCGATCGGCGACACGGCCGAGAGGCTCGACCTTCTATGGGCGCTGCGCGACCGGGCCGAGGCGCATGGCGCCCGCGCGGCGGTGTTCGACATCGGCCCCGACATGGCCCAGACCTGTCGCGATGCCGGCATGGTGCTGGCCGAGATCGGCGAGGCCGCGATCGTCGAGATCGGCGATCCGGACGACACGGCCGAGACGCCCGAACGGCTGGCGCATAAGCGCAGTCTGCGCCGTGCCGAACGCTTCGGCGTCAAGACCGGTTTCGTGCCCGCCCCGCAGATCCACCGGCTCATGCCGGACATGCGCCTGATCGCCGACCAGGCCGCCCATGGCGCCCCGCGCGGCTTCGCGGTGGCGCGCTTTTCGGAAGACTACGCGGCGGCCCTCGACCATGTTGTGGCGCATATCGGCGACCGGCTGATCGGCTTCGCCGCCCTGTCGGGGCTGAGATCCGACGACGCCTTCCTGGCCGGCGTGTTCCGCGCGCCCGAAGCCGACACGGCCATCGTCAGCGCGCTCCTGTCGAAGGCGATCGCCGAAGCCGGACGCGCCGGCTGCAAGACCCTCGATCTCGGCCTGACCCCGCTCGACGCGCTCGACAAGAACGCGCTGTGGCCGCTCTGGGAGCAGATCGGGTCGAAACTCTTCCCGCTCGGCACCCATGCCGACAACTTTCCGGAAACCCGCGCGCTGGTCGCCGGCCTGGCGACGCGCTGGGAGCCGCGCTCGCTTGCCTCCTATGAAGGCATGGCCATTCCCGACGCCCTGTTCGACACCGCCGCCCTGACGCTCGGCAAGGCCCATCTCGGCCAGCATTCGAGGCGCGGCTTTAAGCTGCCGCGCCTCGGCCGGCTCAAGCCGACGCGGGATTAGATCGCCCGAATAAATCGAGCAACCGACCCGCGCCGTTCCCGGCACGGGTCCCTCGGGCAACGCGGCCGGCACCGGCCCCGCCATCAATGCACTTTAAAGCGCCGCGGCCAGTTTTTGTGCATGGGCGACGCAATACCCTGTTGCACGGCACAAAAAGCGTGATAGCGTTTCGCCCGTTCCGCAGGCTGGAGATCGGTTTTGGCAGTATCAGCAATCGAAGGGCGCGGCCTGGTCAAACAGTTCGGCCAAGGGCCGGACGCGGTCCGCGCGCTCGACGGCGTCGATGTTTCGATCGCCATGAATGAGTTCTTCACGCTTCTCGGCCCGTCGGGCTGCGGCAAGACCACCCTGTTGCGGCTGGTCGCGGGCTTCGAATTTCCCACCGAAGGCGCGCTCTATCTCGAAGGCGAACCGTTGACCGACCTGCCGCCCTATAAGCGGCCGATCAACACCGTGTTCCAGTCCTATGCGCTGTTTCCACATATGACGGTCGCCGAGAATATCGGCTTCGGCCTCGAAATGACCGGCGTGCCGGCGAAACAGCGCAAGGACCGCGTCGAGGAAATGCTGGCGTTGGTGCAGCTCGGCGACTATGGCGGACGCCGGCCGTCGCAGCTGTCGGGCGGCCAGCAGCAACGCGTCGCGCTGGCCCGCGCGCTGGCCTCCAAGCCGCATGTCCTTTTGCTCGACGAGCCGCTGTCGGCGCTCGATCTGAAGCTCCGGAAGGAAATGCAGATCGAGCTCAAGCGGCTTCAGACCGAAACCGGCATCACCTTCATCTTCGTCACCCACGACCAGGAAGAAGCGCTCACCATGTCGGACCGGATCGCCGTGATGAGCGCCGGCAAGATCCTGCAGATCGGCACCCCGACGGAGATCTACGAACACCCCACGAGGCGCTTCGTCGCCGACTTCATCGGCGAGACGAATTTCCTCGAAGGTGTGATCACAAAACAGGGCGACGACGCGGCCCTCGAACTGCCGAGCGGCGGTTTGATCCAGCTCGAAGACGGCGCCTCGGGGGCGTCCGGCCACACCACGATCGCGGTGCGCCCCGAACGGGCGGCGCTGTCGCCGGGCGGCAATGGCGGGCTGCCGGGCAAGGTCGAGAACGTGGTCTATTTCGGCACCGACACGACCTATCACATCGTGCTCGACGGCGGCACGCCGTTCACCGTGCGCGTCCAGAACAAGCTCGGCGCCACCCAGCCCTTCGCCATCGGTGATGCCATCGCGATCGCCATTCCGCCCGACGCGGCGCAGGTTCTGAGGGACTGACCCGTGGTTGCCGCGACCGATACCGAGACACCACGAACCGCCACGCCCGCCGATACCGGCGAGGCGGAAGCGCGCACGCGCGACACGCGCAACCGCTGGCTGCTCCTGGCGCCGGCACTGATCATTCTGACGCTGGCCGCCGTCGGCCCGCTGCTGATCGTGCTGGTCTATTCCTTCCTGGAAAAAGGCGACTATGGCGGCGTCGTCTGGCAGTTCAGCCCGGAGGCCTGGTTCCGCGTCGTCTTCCAGCGCGACATCTTCGACGGCACGCTGTCCTTCGCGGACGCGCATATCTCGATCCTGTCGCGCTCGCTCAGCCTCGCCTTCATCACGACGATCCTGGCGCTCGCCTTCGGCGTGCCGACCGCCTATTTCATCGCGACACGGCCCGAAAACACCCGCCAGCTCTGGCTCTTCCTGATCACCATTCCGTTCTGGACCAACCTCCTGATTCGCACCTTTGCGATCATGGAGATGATCCGCAATGAAGGCGTGGTGAATGTCGTGCTCCTGAAGATCGGGCTCATCTCCGAGCCGATCCAGATGCTCTATACCGACTTCGCCATCAGCCTCGGCATGCTCTATGTCTTCTTGCCGCTGATGGTGCTGCCGGTCTATGCCAGCCTCGAAAAGCTCGACTTCCGCCTCGTCGAGGCCGGCTACGACCTCTACGCCAACCGGTTGCAGGTGTTGTGGCGCGTCGTGCTGCCACTGGCGAAGCCCGGCATCATCGCCGGCTCGATCCTCGTCTTCATTCCCTCGATCGGGTCCTATGTGACGCCGCGCGTGCTCGGCGGCGGCAAGAACATGATGATCGGCAATTTCATCGAGTTCCAGTTCGGCCAGGGCCGCAACTGGCCTTTGGGCGCGGCGCTGTCGATGGTGCTCATGGCGATGGTGATGGTCGCGCTGATGATCTATGTCCGCGCCGTGACGGGCAAGGAGAAGGCCCGTGACTGACGCCGTCTCGCAAGCCCCCGCAAGCATCGCCGCCGAACCGTCCGGCGGCCGCAAGAAGCCCTTCCTCATCAAGAAGATGCCGGGCTTCACCACGGTCGCGATCCTGTGCTTCATCCTGCTTTACGTGCCGATCGGGACGCTTGTCCTCTATTCGTTCAATTCCGGCACTTCGATCGCCATCTGGGAAGGCTTTTCGCTGCGCTGGTACATCGCGGCCTTCAACAATGAAGCGGTGATCGACGCCTCGATCCGCTCCCTGCAGATCGCGTCCGTCGCGGCCACCGTGGCGACCATCGTCGCCACCATGGCGGCGCTGGCGACCACAAGGCGCAAGGCGCTCAAGGGCCAGACGGCGGTGTTCGCCATGATCAACGCGCCGCTGATGGTGCCGGAAATCGTCACCGGCATCGCGCTGCTGATCTTCTTCGCCTGGATCAAGATCTATACCGGCTATACCGGGCTCGCCTATCTGATCGCGGCGCATACCGCGTTCTGCATCCCGTTCGCCTATCTGCCGATCCGGGCGCGGCTTGAATCGATGGACCGCTCGCTCGAACTCGCCGCCGCCGATCTCTACGCGACGCCCTGGCAGGCCTTCAAGCGCATCACCCTGCCGCTTCTGTGGCCCGGCATCATCGCCGGCTTCATGCTCGGCTTCGTGATTTCGCTCGACACGGTCGTGATCACGGAACTTGTCAAATCCGCCGGCCAGGATACGCTGCCGACCTATATGCTGGGCCAGTTGCGGCGCGTCATCACGCCCGAGATCAACGCCATCTCGACGGTGTTCCTGGTCATTTCGGTGGTCGCGGTGACCATCGTGTTCCTGCTCACCCGCAAACGGGCATGACGGGAACGCTAGATCTGCAGCGCTGTCAGCGGGCAGCTGATTTTAACCAAAGTCAGGACGATAGAGTCAGGAAGACAGGGAGTAAGCCATGACTTGGAAGACGACGACCGCGATCGCCACGATCGCGCTGATGGCCACCGCCGGCACCGCCGCCGCGGAAGGCGAACTCAACCTCTACAATTGGGGCAACTATACGAGCCCCGAAATGATCGAGAAGTTCGAGCAGGAATACGGCATCGACGTCACCATCACCGACTACGATTCCAACGACACCGCGCTCGCCAAGATCAAGGCCGGCGGCCATGGCTTCGACCTCGTCGTGCCGTCCGCGACCTATATCCAGACCTATATCGAGGATGGCCTGATCCAGCCGATCAATGCCAGCGAGATGGAGAACTTCAAGAATGTCGATCCGCGCTGGGTCGATGTCGAGTTCGATCCGGGCCGCGAATACACCGTGCCCTGGCAGTGGGGCACCGCCGGCATCATCATGAACACGTCGGTCTATGACGGCGACCCGAACACCTGGGGCATCGTGCTTAATCCGCCCGAGGAACTCGTCGGCAAGATCAACGTCATCCCGGAAATGATGGACGTCATTCCCGGCGCCATCGCCTATTATGGCGGCGAACAGTGCACCACCGATCTCGACATCCTGCGCCAGGTGCGCGACGGCCTGGTCGCCGCGTCGGACAAGTGGCTGGCACTCGATTACGGCACGATCGAGAAATACGCCAAGGGCGACATCTCGGCCGGCGTCTACTGGAACGGCGCGGCCATGCGCGCGCGGTTGCAGAATGACGACCTCGTCTATGGCTATCCGACCGAAGGCTACTTCATCTGGATGGACAATGTGGCGCTTCTGTCGGATGCCCAGAATGTCGAGAACGCCAAGAAGTTCATGAACTTCATCATGGACCCGGAAAACGCCGCGATGCTGTCGGAATTCGCGCGTTATGCCAATGCGATCCAGGGCTCGGAAGAGTTCATGTCCGAAGAGATGAAGACGGCGCCGGAAGTCAACGTGCCGGAGGAGTTCATCGAGTTCGGCGAAGTGTCGCAGCGCTGCTCGCCGGAAGCGATGGAACTCTACACCGCCATCTGGACGGAAGTGACGAAGTAAGCCCGGCGTCACTCTCTCGACATCGCACTGCTGGCGCTCCCCCCGACCGGGGGGAGCGCCGATTGCTTTACACGAGGCGCCGAACCTTGCATCGCGCGCCGGTATGCCTCTTGCTCTGAGCACCGATAGGGTCCTGTCGATGACCGCTCCCGACACCGTCACGCTCGCCCTTTGGGCGACCAATCTCGCCAAGCCCCTGAACGGGATCGATGGCTGGATCGCGCGCGTCGATGCCAAGATGGCGGAAGCCAAGGCGGCCGGCGCCATGATGCTGGTCATGCCGGAATATGCCTGCGAGCAATGGCTGTCCTTCAAGCCGGACGGGCTGAAGGAGACCGAGGAAATCGCCTGGATGGCCGAGCAGGCCGTCGATGCCGTGACCCGGCTCGAACCGCTGGCAAAGCGGCACGGTATCGCGCTGCTCGCGGGTACCGTCGCCTGGAAGGACGCGACCGTCACCGCCGGCAATCCCTATCGCAACCGCGCCTTCCTGTTCCTGCCCGACGGTCGCGTCGTGCATCAGGACAAGCTGGCGCTCACGCCATTCGAGAAGGATCCCGACACGTGGGATCTCGTTCCCGGCGACGACATCCGGATCGTCGACTGGCAGGGGCTCAGGATCGCCCCGCTCATCTGCCTCGATGTCGAGATGCCCACGCTCGCGGTCAAGCTGGCGCCGCACGAGATCGATCTTCTCCTAGTGCCATCGATGACGGCGATGCTATCGGGCTATCAGCGCGTCTTCGGCTGCGCCAAGGCGCGCGCCGTCGAACTGATGACCACCGTCGCGGCCTGTGGCGTGGTCGGCGCGGCGCCCGGCACGACGCAGAACCCAACCAACGTCTCGGGCTGCGCGGTCTATACGCCCTGCGAACAGGAACTCGGCTTCACCGGCGTTCACGCCGAACTGCCGCCCGTCGGCACCGATGACGGCGACGGCCCGTTCCTGATCGCCCGCGATATCCCCGTCGGCGCGATCCGCCGCCTGCGGGCCGGCGCCGCCGAGGTCTGGCCGGGCGCCTGGTCGGGCGACCATGTCCGCGTCCATACCGAAACCGAACACCCCCGAGCCGAAGCCCCGTAACAGGATCCGACGTGAAAACGATCTACAGCGAAAAGCACAAGCTGCGCGATTCAAAGACCGAACTCTATGGCGGCATCTTCGTGCCGCCCTTCGAAAAGCCCGCCCGCGCCGAGATCATCCGAACCCGTGTCGAGACGGTGGGCCTCGGCGAGATCGTCGCGCCGACCGAGCACGGCCTCGACCCGGCGCGGCGCATTCACGACGCTGATTATCTCGACTTCCTGTCGACGGCCTATGAGGACTGGCGGGTGGCCGGCTTCGAGGGCGAGGTCATCGCCGCGAGCTACCCCGCGAGGCGGATGCAGATCCGCCGGCCAGAGAACATCGACGGCAAGGCCGGCTATCATTGCCTCGCCTCCGAAACGGCGATCTGCGCCGGCACCTGGGAAGCCGCGCAAGCTTCCTGCGACGTCGCCATGACCGGCGTCGACCTGATCTCCGATGGCGCTTCCGCCGCCTTCGCGCTATGCCGCCCGCCGGGCCATCACGCGACGGCCGACATGTATGGCGGCTACTGCTTCCTGAACAATGCGGCGATCGCCGCCCAGGCCTTCCGCGACCGGGGCGCAGATCGCGTCGCCGTGCTCGATGTCGACTTCCACCACGGCAACGGCACGCAGGACATCTTCTACGCCCGCGACGATGTGTTCTTCGCCTCGATCCACGGCCGGCCCGAAGACGCCTTCCCCTATTTCCTCGGCTATGCCGACGAGACCGGCGCGGCGGCCGGCGACGGCCATACGGCGAACTATCCACTGACGCCGAACACGCCCTATGCCGAATGGTCGGCGGCCCTCGACCAGGCCTGCGAACGGATCCTGGCGCATGGCTCGGAAATCGTCGTCATCTCGCTCGGCGTCGACACCTTCGAGAAGGACCCGATCTCGTTCTTCAAGCTGACGAGCGACGATTTCCTGAAGATGGGCGCGCGCATCGCCGCGATGGGCAAGCCGACGCTGTTCGTCATGGAAGGCGGCTATGCCGTCGACGAGATCGGCGTCAACGCGGTCAACACGCTGGTCGGCTTCGAGGGGGGCTGAGGCGCGGCCCTCTGGGTTGGCGGCCAGGGCCTTTCGTCTTGAGATGACGGCATTTGGAAAGCGTGTGCTCGCGCGGTGTCGCCTCCGGGCCCGTCCCGGAGGTCCACTACTGGCATTCCGCTGGAGCCCTGGATTGCCGGAACACGTCCGGCAATGACGACCTCACCGACGAACGGTTCGGGCTGAACGTCGGGGGAGTCGAAGCGCTACACCCGAAGCGTCACACCGGCAGGCAGAAGATCGTCGAATAGGCGTCGGTATAGACGCCGGCGACACCGACACCGGCAATGCCAAGCCCGATCGCCGTGCGCGCCAGCGCTTTGGTCTCGATGCGGGCGAGGCCGGTGACCCCGAAGGCGGTCAGCGTGACCGCCGGCAGCGTGCCGAGCCCGAAGCCGAGCATCAACTGCGCTCCGCCCCAGGGCGATCCAGTCAGCATGGCGGTGAACAGCGCCGCATAGACCATGGCGCAGGGCAACAGGCCCCAGGTCAGGCCGAGCGCGAAGGGCGCCCCGGGGCCAAGCCGGCGCAGGCCCGCCGACACGCCGGACAGGCGCGGCACGATACCGCGCACCAGACCGTCGAGCGCCGACAAGGGCGGCAGGAAGCCCGCGATCGACAAGCCGATCCACAACAGCGTGACCGCGGCCGCCCATTGCAGGATCCTGAAGGCGACATCCTGCTGGATCACGCCATAGATCGCGGTGCCCGCCAGGCCGACCAGGGCGCCGCCGATCATATAGGCGACGATGCGGCCGGCCTGCGCCGACAATAGGACCGCGGCGCGCTGGCGCGTGTTCTTCGGATCGAACAGGAAGGTGATCCCGGAAGCGATCCCGCCGCACATCGCCGCGCAGTGAAGGCTGGCGGCAAGGCCGAGCAGCAGGCCGCCGAACAGGGTGAGATCGGATGTCATGGCGCGACCATAGCCGGACCGGCGGGGCACCATTTGATCGCGATCAAGCATGGCCTGCGACGGAACGTCTTTCGACATCAGCGCAAGGCGCGCTATACCCTTTCCACGATGCCCCGCGCCCGTTTCAGAACCGCCGCGACCCGCCTCCTGGCGCTTGCCTATGCGCTGGGCGCGCTGATGCTGGCCGTCACCCATGGCGCGCCGGGCGGCCTGGCATCAGCTAGCTGGGCATCGCAGAACGGCATCGATCCCGACATCCTCGCGGCCTATGTGCTGCCAGACGGGACGCTGCCCGAGATCTGCCTGACATCGCCGTCTAACAGCGACGGGGGAAGCGCGGCGTCGATCCACTGCGATGCATGCCTTCTGGCGCTCGCCGCGCTGTCGGCCGTCCCGCCATCGCTTGCCCAAGGCGTGGCGGCACCGGCCGCGACACCCCGCGTCGCGAAGCCGGCCCCGGTCCTGGCGGCCAAACGGCCGGGCACCTCCCAGACCGTTCCGCGCGCCCCGCCGCTTGTGTGATCTTGGCGGCCCGCTCGCCGGCCGCCCCATCGCACCACCCCTATCCCTTTTCCGGCGCAGCGCGGCATGGATGCCGGCCTGCGCCGCCCCGATCCTCAGGACATCTTCCATGTTTGATCTGACCAAGACCACCGCCATCGCCGTTCTCGCGACCGCCATGATCGCCGGCGCCCCGTTCCACACCCCGGCCGAGGCGCATGACTACGAGGTCGGCGATCTCGTCATCGACCATCCCTGGTCGCGCGCGACACCCGCCGGCGCCCGCGTCGGCGCGGGCTATATGGTGATCCGCAATACCGGCGACACGGCCGACCGGCTGGTTTCCGGCGAAACCGATGTCGCCGGCCGGATCGAGATCCATGAAATGGCGATGAATGACGGTGTCATGACCATGCGCGAGATCGCCGGCGGCCTCGAAATCCCGGCCGGCGGCGAGGTCGTGCTCGAACCTGGCGGCTATCACATGATGTTCATGGGCCTCGAACAGGGCTTCGTCGAGGGCGAGGCGTTCGACGCCACGCTGGTCTTCGAAACAGCCGGACCGGTCGAGGTCGAATTCGCGATCGAAGGCATGGGCGCGCGCAGCGCCGACCACGGATCCATGGATCATGGTTCGATGGACCATGGTTCAATGGATCACGGCGCCAAGAGCGAATGACTTAGCATCGCGACAAGAGCTGATCACCCGACAGGGCCGCGCGGCGCCGGAACCCGACGGTTTCGGCGCCGTTTTTCCGTGTGATACGGCGCGTCGAGATCGGCCGGGACGCTAATCGCCGCGCGGCGCACTGGCCTCGGGAGCGGCCAGACGGCGGCGCGGCGAAAGTGGTTTTTCCGCGGCGGCCGAGGGGCGACACGACGAAATCGCGCGAATCATTTACACTGAAATGCGTTGCACAGTTCAGATTAAGTTAGTATTCAGTTAACGGGCCAGCGTCATCTTCGGATTACACGCGCAGCTCACATGCTGTGGGGTGGCGATACCCTTCGGGAGCGCATGCGTTCGGGAGCCTACTAGTTCGGGAGCGTACTAGGATGAGCAATGACGGGCTTTTGCGCCGGATGTTCCGGCAGAACGGAGCCCTCGCCGAGGGCGACGAGGGCTTTTACGAAGACACCGATCGTGTTGCCGACAGCGCCAGCGATACGCCGGCGGGCGCCGGCACGAGCAGCGTGGCGAGCGGCCATGGCGCGCTCGGCAACGGCACGCTGAGCGCGGCTTCCGCGAACGGCGCCAGCGACCGGCGCGACGCCCCCTCGCATCTCAGCGTCGCCGCCTCGCGCGACCGGTTCGATGCCGAACTGGACGATGACGACCTGCTCGATCTCGACAGCGAGGATCTCGACGACGAGGACGACGCCTCGCTTCTCGAGGCCATCGACGACAGTGATCTCGACCTCGCCGAAACGCCCGCGCAGGGCGCGACCGTCACGCCGATCGCCACGGGCCACGGCAATACGGACGCGACGGCGGCGCGGGCGGACGACACCGAGGACGATCTGACCGGAGACATGGCGCGGCCGCGCCCCAGCCCGGCCGATCTCGAACGCGCCCGGCAACGCAAGCTCGTCGAACAGACGGCGCGCGACATCGATTCCCTCGACGACAACATGACGCAGAATGCGTTCCATCTGAACCATTCGCGCGAGCAGTTGCGCACGCTGCGGGCCTTCGTGAAGCAGGCCGATGTCGAATTCGAGGAAGTGCATCGCCTGCGCGATTCCGTGAGCAAGCTGACGGTCGCCCGCGACCACGCCGCGCAGAGTTCCGAACGCACCCGCCGCGAACTCGAACAGACCAAGGCGGCTCTGGTCGCCAGCCAGTCGCGCAACACCGAATTCCGCAAGGCGCTGGAAAAGGCCCGCACCGACATCCTGTCGCTGATGGAGGCCGACCGCGAGCAGCGCGAGGAGATCGACGACCTTCACGCCCATGCCGAACAGCGCGAGGCGGAAGTGCTCGAAGCGAACCGGCTGGCCGACAAGCTGCTCGCCGACAGCCGCACGCTGAAGGAAAACAATGAGCGCCTCGCCAACGATCTGAGCGCCGCGATCAAGACCAATACCGAGCTCGAAAAGCGGCTTCAGGAAACCAATGGCAGCGTCAGCCATTGGAAGCGCGAGGCCGACCGCGCCACGACGGAGCTGCGCGCGGTGTCCGACAAGCTCGACCAGGCGCAGACCGACAATGCCAGCCTGACCTCGCGGCTCGAAAGCGCCGAAGCCGAAATGGCGGAGCTCGAACGCGCCTCGGACGACAAGGTCCGCATCCGCGAGGACGAACTGTTCTCGCTGAAGTCCCGTATCGACGCCCTGCGCTCGGAACTCCGGGTCAAGACGGAGACGGCGACGCGCACCGGCGAGGAACTGCGCGCCGCGCGGTCGGAAGCCAAGGTCGCCAAGGAACAGGTCGAGGATCTGAGCCAGCAGCTCGCCGCCGAAACCGCCCAGCGCGAAGGCGACCGGCAGAAGCTCATCGAGGCCAATGCCGAGATCGCCGACGTCAACGACCGGTTCAGCGAATTGCTGGCCGATCTCGAACGCTCGCGCCGCGAAACCATGCTGCTCAAGCGGCGCATCAAGATCGAGCGTCAGAAGACCGATTTCAGCGCCGAGATGCGCAATTCGTCGGTGGCCGACGAGATCGCCGAACCAACACCCGAGCCGAAGCCGGAGCCGGCCGCTCCGAAACGGCGGCGGTCGACCGCATCGTCCCGCCGCACGCAGGGCAGCACCTCCCAGGCGCGTTAAATCGGGTTATCCCTTGTCGGAATCGCGGGAGCGATACCGGCAAGGGATGTCAAACTGATCCATCTCTTCAGAATCGATTATCTGAAGCCTCGTCTGGTGCCCGAAGGGTCGGTGTCCGGCGTGGCTGTCGTCCGTGTCCGATCCGTTACGCGACCACCCAATCCAATCCTGTCCTCTTGCCTTGACGGCCTGCGGCAACATATGGGCCGATGAAGCGACGTCCTTTGGCCGGGCCCGCCGCGCAGCCGGCAGCCGGCAACGGACCAGACGTTCCCGATGCGCCGAGCCCCTTGGATCCGCCATGCCCCTTGCCGACCCCCGGACATCTGCCCTGCCCTTCGACAACAGCTATGCCCGGCTGCCCGAACGGTTCTATACCCGCCTCGATCCGTCACCGGTGCCCGAACCGCGCCTCCTGAAACTCAATCACGCGCTCGCCGTGGAGCTGGGGCTCGACCCGGCCTGGCTGTCGACCGATGACGGCGTCGCCATGCTGGCCGGCAACCGGGTGCCGGACGGCGCCGAGCCGCTGGCCATGGCTTATGCCGGCCATCAGTTCGGCGGCTGGGTGCCGCAACTCGGCGATGGTCGCGCGATCCTGCTCGGCGAGGTGGTCGATGCCGCCGGCCACCGCCGCGACATCCAGCTGAAAGGTTCCGGCCGCACGCCCTATTCGCGCATGGGCGACGGGCGCGCGGTGCTCGGCCCGGTCCTGCGCGAATACATCATCGGCGAAGCGATGGCCGCGCTCGGCGTCCCGACCACGCGCGCGCTGGCCGCCATCGCCACCGGCCAGCAGATCCTGCGCGAACGGCTCCTGCCCGGCGCCATCCTGACACGCGTCGCATCAAGCCATATCCGGGTCGGCACGTTCCAGTTTCTCGCCGCCCGCAACGATGTCGAGGGCTTGCGCGCGCTCGCCGATCACGTCATCGCGCGCCATGATCCCGAGGCGCGCGACAATACGGCGCCCTATCGCGCGATGTTCGACGCCATCATCGCCCGACAGGCCGACCTCGTGGCGTGCTGGATGCATATCGGCTTCATCCACGGCGTGATGAACACCGACAATATGTCGGTGGCCGGCGAGACCATCGATTATGGTCCCTGCGCCTTCATGGACAGCTATGATCCGGAAACGGTGTTCAGTTCGATCGACCAGACGGGCCGCTATGCCTTCGGCAATCAGCCGCGCATCGCCCATTGGAACCTCGCTTGCCTGGCCCAGGCGATCCTGCCGCTGATCGATCCGAATGAAGAAGCCGCCGTCGAACAGGCGAAGGACTCGCTCGACGGTTTCTCGGGCCGTTTCAACGCGGCCTTCTCGACGGGTCTTCTGAGCAAGATCGGCCTCGTCGACCAGCAGGACGGCGATCTCGACCTGGTGCAGGATCTCCTGGTCCGCATGGCCGAGGAGCGCGCCGATTTCACGCTGACCTTCCGCCGCCTCGCCGCTGTCGCCGATCCGGACCTGACGGCCGAGGCCGACGCCCCCATCCGTGATCTCTTTCAGGACGGTGCGGCCTTCGACGGCTGGGCCGCAGCCTGGCGGGCACGACTTGCCCAGGACTCGCAAACCGTCGAGGACCGCCAGAGCGCGATGCGTTCGGTCAATCCGGCCGTGATCCCGCGCAACCATTTGGTCGAAGAAGCGCTGGCGGCGGCTTATGACGACGATCTGACGCCCTTCAACACCTTGCTTGACGTGCTCGCCACCCCCTTCGAGGACCCATCAGCGGATCGGGCGCGCTACACCCTGCCGCCGAGCCCCGACGAAGTGGTGCGCGCGACCTTCTGCGGCACCTGACCAGAGACCCGCCGAGCGATCGTCACGCCGCGCGGATCTCGGTGACAAAGGCCGCGATCCGGTCGCGCAGATCATGCGCCAGGACGGACAGGGATTCGGCTGCCGATTTGACGGTGCCGCTGGCCTCGCCCGTCACCTTGGCCGCGTCGCCGACACGCCCCAGCCCCTGGCTGACCTGGGTCGTGCCGCCCGATGCCGTGGTCGCGCTCTGCGCGATCTCGCGGGTCGCGGTTTCCTGCTGCTCGGACGCCTCGGTGATCAACTGGGCATTGGCGCTGATCTCGCGGACCATGGCGGCGATCTTGTCGACCGCGGCGACCGAGGTATCCGACGCGGTCTGGATTTCCTCGATCTGGGCGCGGATCTCGTCGGTGGCCTTCGAGGTCTGCTGCGCCAATTGCTTGACCTCGGAGGCGACGACCGCGAAGCCGCGGCCCGCCTCGCCGGCGCGCGCCGATTCGATGGTCGCGTTGAGCGCCAGGAGATTGGTCTGTTCGGCGATGTCCTGAATGAGCGAGGTGACGGCCGCCACCTTGGACACGACCTCGTTGAGCCGGCGCACCGCATTGCTCGTTTCGGCCGCGTCCTCGGCCGCCGACACAGACAATGTCGAGGTGGTCGCGGTCTTCTGCGACACTTCGGCGATGGTGGTCGACAGTTCCTCGGCCGCCGCCGCCACCATGTGGACGCTGTTCGACGCCTGATCGGCGGCCGCCGTGACCTGTTCGACCTCGCCCGCCGCGCTGACCGCCGTCGACGACATATTGGCGGAACTCTCGTTCAGCCGCTCGGCGGCGTCGAGCACCTCGCTGACGATCGCGCCGACGCCGGTCTCGAAGCTCTCGGCCAGTTCGGCCATCTCGGCGCGACGGCGTTCGACCATCTTGACGTCCTTGTCGCGGGCTTCGCGCTCCATGGCCGCATTGCGGATCATGTTCTCGCGAAACACCTGGACGGTCCGCGCCATCATGCCGATCTCGTCCTTGCGGCCCGTCGACGGCACCTCGACCTCGGTCTCGCCGCCGGCCAACACCTGCATGGCGCCGGACAAGGTATTGATGGGCCGGACGATCCGATAGAGCAGAAGCCAGGCGAGCAGGCCGGCCGCGACGGGCAGAATGACGAGGACGATCAGGAACATCGTCGAGGCGGTCGCCATGACCGTGTCGATGCTGCGGGTCAGTTCGGCCTGCATCGCCTTGGTTTCCGCCGTCAGCTGGGCGACCAGCGTGTCGAAGCCAGCGAGCGCCGGTCCGTCGTCGATTTTCACGACAGCATCGATCTCGGCGGCTGTCGGATTGCCGGCGATGAGATCCGTCACCACGACCGTGTTGTCGGCATAGGCGGTGATGACGCCGACGATGTCGTCGAGCGCGCGCCGCTCCTCGGGGGTGAGCGGGAAGCTCGCATAGGCGTCCACCACCTGTTTGGCGCGCGCCAGCGTGGCATTGATGCGTTCGACGCGCGGCGCGTCCTGCCGCAGGACGTAGTTCTTGAAGTGGTGGATCATGCCGCCAAAGCCGAGATAACGTCTCAGCTGCACCAGGGTCTGGCCCTTGGTGTAGTCGCCGGGCGCGCGCCGGCTTTCGGCGTCGATCGCGGCGAACAGGGTGTTGATCGCGTCGATGGCCGGCCCGTCGTCGATCTTGACCGTGGCGTCGACCTCTTCCGGCGTCGCCTGGGCCAGCGTCATCTCATGCGCCATGCGCAGCGCGTCTTCGTAGAGATCGATCGTGTCGCGGATATCGGCGATCGCGGCCGCTTCCGCCGCGGTCACCCCACCCGATTCATAGACGCGCAAGGCGCTGCGCGCGCTGCCGATCTGACCGCGTATGCGGGCAAGCCGCGGTTCGTCCTGGCGCAGGACGTAATTCTTGAACTGGTGGATCATGCCGCCGAAACCGAGTTCGGAGACCAGCATGTCGAGCCCGACAACCTTCGGCGAGCTCATCGTCTCATATTCGGTCCAGTCATAGTCGATGACCGATGCATTGCGGGAAATCAGGTTGAGGCTGAACAAGACGCCGATGCTGACAGCCAGGATGATCGCGACTAAGGCGATACTGGTCGTTTTGATGTTCATCCATGCCATGAGTTGACCCCTGATCGTTGCATCTCGACGTCGTATCGCGCTCGACAACCTCCGAACCGAGATGGCACTTTCGATTAATTCGAAACAATACTTACCGGAAAACGCCGATAGGAGACGACGCCTTTGACGACAGTTGTGAATTTCATGGATTAAAAATAGATAAACTGAAAGGCGGCGCGAAATACGTTATTTTTCACGCCCTGATCAGGGAATTACATGAAGAAAAAATGGTATAATTTTATTATTCTACGTTCTGATGTAATTTTATGGTTGCATCAATCGCATTGATACCACCATCGCGCGAATCAAGTCGCGGCAATGTGGTAGGGGTCAAGGAAAGAGGCGGGGCGCAAGAAACGGCAGAGGGGATGGAGAGGAACGTCAACGAAAAAGGGCCGGCTGCGATTGACCGCGCCGGCCCTTTTGCCTTGGACGTCCTCCAAACGAATCCCGATTAACGATCGCATTATTTGGCGCGATCGCATTTTTTTAGTTTTTATGCCGCCCTTTTCGACCGGCATCGAATTAAGACGTGTTTTACCGGACCCTGTCAACCGCTCTTGTCGATTTTCGTCCTTCGGATGTCTTTGATCACGGCCTTCGCATGGCCATCATTCGTGTCAGCATGGATCTCGACGCAGCCGATGTGATCACACAGGCCGGCCCCGCTTTACGCGCCATCATGCTTCAACCAGAATGGCTTGTGATCACAACACAAACAGGAATGATCGATGGGCTTGCCGCGCCTTTACGATGCCTCCATTTTCGACACGTCACGCCCCGTCGATAGCTGGTGGGAAGCCTCCGCGCCGCCTTTCCGGACCCGATTCGCCCCGTTATCGGGCGGTGCGGCATGCGATGTCGCGATCATCGGCGCCGGCTTCACCGGCCTGAACGCCGCGCTGGCGCTGGCGCGCGATCACGGTCTCGACGTGCGCGTGCTGGAAGCCGGCCATATCGGCTGGGGCGCGTCAGGCCGCAACGGCGGCTTCTGCGCCAATCCCGGCACCAAGCTATCCTGGGGCCAGATCGCCAAGCGCCACGGCATCGCCGAAGCCCGCAAGCTGAACGCCGCGCAGGAAGCCGCCATCGGCCATGTCCGCGACCTGCTCGACACCCATGCGATCGACGCCGATACCCATTCCGATCGCGGCGAACTCTGCCTGGCACACACGCCGGCGGAAGCCGCCGCCCTGCCCGGCGAGGCCGCCGAGATCGAGACCCTGCTCGGCCACAAGCCGATCCTCTACCGCAAGGAAGAACTGCGCCAGCTTGGCGCCGACGGCCCGGATTTTCACGGCGGCATGCTGCTCCCCTGGGGCTTCGCGCTGCATCCGATGAAATATCTGCGCGGGCTGGCTGATGCCGCCGCCGAGGCCGGCGCGTGTATTCACCCCTTCAGCGAGGTGACGGAGCTCGACCTCGCCGATGGCCGGCACGTATTGAGGACGGGCCGGGGCGATGTGCGCGCCAAGACGGTGATCGTCGCCACCAATGGCTATACGGCGGAGACCGTTCCGGCCTGGTCGGCGGGGCGTTTCCTGCCAGCGATGTCGTCGGTCCTGGTGACCCGGCCGCTCAGCGACGCGGAACAGGCCGCGCAGGGCTGGACGGCCGATCTGATGGCCTATGACACCCGCCGATTGCTGCATTATTTCCGCAAGCTGCCCGATGGGCGGTTCCTGTTCGGCGGCCGCGGCGGGGTCAGCGGCAAGCCGGGGCCGCGCGCGACATTCCTACGCCGGCTGAGGCATCAGTTCGAGGCCATGTTCCCGGCCTGGGCCGAGGCCGAGACCACGCATGAATGGTCCGGGCATGTCTGCCTGAACCGCAAACGCGCGCCGTTTGTCGGACGCATCGACGGCCATGCCAGCGCCTGGGCCGGGCTCGCCTTTCACGGCTCGGGCGTCGCGATGGGAAGCTGGACCGGCAAGATGCTGGCCGATCTCGTGACCGGCAACAAAACGGTCGACCACCTGCCCGCCGTGATGCGCGACACGCCGCCGAAATTTCTTTTTCCAGCCCTCAGGCCGCTTTATCTACGCGGTCTCTACGCGCTCTACGACCGGCAGGATGGCGGCTGAGCGACCTACTCCGCCGCGGCCACCCCGCTGCCGACCGGACAGGCCACGCCGGTGCCGCCGAGCCCGCAATAGCCGTTCGGATTCTTGGCCAGATATTGCTGGTGATAGTCCTCGGCGAAATAGAATGCCGGCGCATCGAGGATCTCGGTCGTGATGCGGCCGAGGCCGCGCGCCGACAGCGCGGTCTGGTAGCGGTCGCGCGAGGCTTCCGCCACGGCCCGCCGTCCGGCATCGCCGACATAGATGCCGGAGCGGTATTGCGTGCCGACATCATTGCCCTGGCGCATGCCTTGGGTCGGGTCATGCGTCTCCCAGAAGACTTTCAGGAGCGCGTCGAAGGAAACGATCCGGGGATCGTGGACGACGAGAACCACTTCGTTGTGGCCGGTCTTCCCGCTGCACACTTCCTGATAGGTCGGATTCGGCGTCAGCCCGGCGGCATAGCCGACCGCCGTCACCCAAACGCCGGGGATCGTCCAGAAGGCGCGCTCGGCGCCCCAGAAGCAACCGAGCCCGAACAGCACCGTCTCGAGGCCTTCCGGATGGGGTCCCGCCAGCGGATTGCCGTTGACGAAATGATGCGTCGCGGTCGGGATCGGCTCGGACCGGCCGGGCAAGGCCGTGTCGGCGGTCGGCATCTCGGCGGATTTGCGCATAAAGAACATGGCTGTCCCTCTCCGGCTGTCATCATCTGATGGCCGGCGCGAACCGGCCCGTCTGCCCGGAAAGATAGGCGCTTAGGCGCGCGAAACAAAGGCGCGGCCAGCTAGCGCGGATCGAGCTGTTCGATGATCGGCCGGGGTTTGCGCCGGCCGGCGACCGCGAAGCCGATGCCGAGCACGACAAGCGCCAGCCAGAGCGGGACCGTCAGGAGGTTGACCAGAACCGGATCCCACAGGAAAGGCAGCACATAGCGCTGGATCACGGCCTGGGTCAGGTTCAGGCTTTCGGGATCGACGGCGAACCAGAACGCGCCGAGCGAGGTCATCTCGAGCGTATTGGCGCCGATCGAGCGCGCCCCGTCATGGACGGCCGCCACGACGGCGCCGGCGATCAGCCAGAAGCCGATCATTCTCAACAAGAAACGCATCGTCCCCAGATCCCGTTCGCTCCGCCAGTCGATGTGGCCGGATTTCAGCCGGGGCGCAAGTGGCCAGATGTCGGATGCCGGCGATATGATCGGCGGCCACGAAGCGCTTTCCGTCGACCACGCGACATGCTACCCGATCGCCCCCAAAGGAGAGGTGGCCGAGTGGTCGAAGGCGCACCCAGGCGCGCTCCGCGCGCCTGGTCTCCTAATCGAAAGGCGCGCGCTTTCCTTCGACCACGCGAGATGCTATCCGATCGCCCCCAAAGGAGAGGTGGCCGAGTGGTCGAAGGCGCACCCAGGCGCGCTCCGCGCGCCTGGTCTCTCAATCGAAAGGCGTGCGCTTTCCTTCGACCACGCGAGATGCTATCCGATCGCCCCCAAAGGAGAGGTGGCCGAGTGGTCGAAGGCGCACGCCTGGAACGCGTGTAGGCGGGAAACCGTCTCGAGGGTTCGAATCCCTCTCTCTCCGCCATTCGCCGCCGATTGTGCGGCATTCTACTACGGAAGTTCGCTAGCTGCTCTGCGGACGAAGCCGGCATTCTCTAAGGCGAATGAAGGTCAGCTCCTGAGAAAACCGATGCTATTCGGATCTGACATCCGGAAGATGAGCAAAGCTGATTGCCAACCGGTTCCACGCGTTCATCTGTGCGATGATAAGTGTCAGATCGACAATCTCGATTTCCGAAAAATGCTCGAACAGCGCTGCGTATAGATGCTCGGGAGCCCCGTTGGTTGCGATTCCGGTGATCGCTTCTGCCCATTCAAGGGCGGCCTTTTTCCGCTTTGTCAAAGAAAGGCACCTCACGCCAAACAGTGAGACAATCAAGCCGCTGTGTTGTTTCGCCTGCTTTCCTGGCTTCAATCGTGTGGAGATCGACGCAGTACGCGCAGCCGTTGATCTGGGACACCCGCAGTTCGATCAGAGCCCTGAGGCTGTCGTTTATGGATCGTATGTCGTCCTTGGCTTTCGCCATGCTGACGATGGCTGGGCCATTAATTGATACGTAGTCGAGGCGCTCGATCATCTTTTTCTCCATCTCTTTGGAGAGGGTGCCATGCGCGACCAGACGGTACGTGCGAGAAAGGCTCTCAGCGAAAGCACACGTTTCTGGCGTGCTGCTTAGCAGAACTGATCACTACAGCGCATCGGGCAGTCACGCTATCGTAGCGCAATAGCGAAGGAATAGTTCGCATTCTCATCACGCATGGCCCGCCATCATGTCGCTCGCGTCAAGCTCGCTGCGTTCGCTGGCTCCGCGGGGGCGGCCTGACCGGCCGGGTGCCCGCTCGGGCGCTCGGCGTTCAGCTCGGGCTCTATCCGAGCCTCTCCGCCATTCGCCGCCGTCTGCGTGATGCCCTGCCAAGCCGGCTTGACGGCCGCTTTGCGGACCGTGCTCCCGTTAGGCGGCGTTAAGTGCGTCTGCTCGACGATGCACTGGAACTGTCTTCCCGCAAAAACGCGTCCAGGGCGGAATACGCGTCTTCAGAGGCTTCCTCAGGGATGAAATGGCCGCTTGGCACAGGCGCAAAGTGAGCGTCGTCGCACCATCCGTTCCAGATCGCGCGGAGGTCAAAGTGACGCGCGATGACGCCCGCCTCGCCCCACATCACGAGCGTCGGACAATGTATCGCGCGACCGGACGCACGGTCGGCCATATCGTGTTCCCGATCGATCGTGTAACCGGCGCGGAAACACGCGCATATCGCGGAGATCGAGGCCGTGTCGGTCGAAGATCTCAGATAGATCGCCAGCGCGTCCGCGTCATAGGACACGGGCTTGTCCCCCAGCCCGAAGAGAATCTGACGCTGGAAAGCCGTCGGGTCGCCTGCAATCAGCTTTTCAGGCTGCGGGTAGGGTTGCGTGAGAAAGAAGAAATAGAAGTAGTCCTGCGCGATGTCCGCCGTCGTGTTTTCATAGAAGTCGAGCGCCGGCACGATGTCCATGACGCACAAGCGCTCGATCGCATGGGGATGGTCGAGGGCCATGCGACGCGCGACCCGCGCGCCCCGGTCGTGCCCGACAAGCATGAAGCGATCGAAACCGAGTTCCTGCATCACGGCAAGCTGTTCGTTTGCCATGGCCCGTTTGGCATAGGGATTGGCCGTCTGACCCGGTCGAGGCTTATGGCTCTCCCCACGCCCCCGGAGATCGGTCAAGACGACCGTGAACCGGTCCGTGAAACGGGGCGCGATCTCATGCCAGCACAGATGCGTCTGCGGATCGCCATGCAGCATGAGAAGACCCGGGCCCGAGCCGCCGACAAGAGCCAGTATCACGCCGCCATCGACCTCGACGAAGCGGCGTTCAAACCCCGGCAGAAGCTTGGCATCCGCCGCTTCAAAGCTGCTCATTCAGCCATTCCTTATAGGCCGCAATGGCCGGCTCGTTTCGTTTGAAGAATGCCCAGCGTCCGATGCGCTCGACCTTGAGAAAACCGGCGCGTCGCAGAATGTCGAGATGCCGGCTGACGGTCGGTTGGGCCATGCCGAGCTTCTCCGTCAACAACGTCACGCAAACGCCGGTCTCACGGGGATCGCCGGTAACCTGTTGCGAAAAATGCGCCCACGGATCCGCCAGCCATGCCAGCACGGCGAGCCGATGCTCATTCGCCAGCGCCTTTGACTGTTCGAGCCGATCGATCATGGCTCGACCATATATCGATATAAAGCTATGTGTCAATATTAAAAACCGCCAACGAACATGGCCCAACGGTACCGAAACAGCTCATGCTCGCGACATCAAAGCCCCCCGCGTCGGTCTTTCACTACACTGGATGTCACATCGCCGCTCTATCGTCGCGGCGCCTGTCGGATTGCGCCGGCCCGTTTCTTCCGGCCAAATGCAAATCCTGTCCGGCGGCCATGTGACGACGCCGATGGAAAACGGGGGCCAGCATGATGACGAGAACCCAGCCGGCCGGTGCCGCCGAGACCGCCAAGACGGCTGATGTCTCGGACCGCCCTGAGGACGGCAGCGCGACGTCCCGGCCTTCCGGCGCCGACACTACGGGCGACGGCGCGCCGGCCACCAAACCGCTCGGTCCGGAAGAGATCGCGGCGGAACTTTCCAAACTCGGCTCAAGCGAAACAGGCCTCAGCACCGAGGAAGCCAGGAAAAGGCTTGAGACCGACGGGCCCAATTCGATCACCGCCCGCGAAGAGCCGCTCTGGCACAAGCTCGTCGGCTATTTCTGGGGGCCGATTCCGTGGATGATCGAGGCGGCCGCGATCATCTCGCTGTTGCGCCAGGACTGGGCCGATTTCTTCGTCGTGACGGGCCTTCTCGTCTACAACGCGCTCGTCGGCTTCTGGCAGGACGCCAAGGCCGCCGGTGCCCTGCGGGCGCTCCGCGACAGCCTGGCCTTGAAGGCCTGGGCCCTGCGCGACGGCAAGGTCGAGGCCGTCGACGCCGCCGATCTCGTCACGGGCGACGTCATCACCGTGTCGGCCGGCGAGATCATTCCGGCGGATCTGCTGCTGTTGTCGGGCGCCTATCTCTCCGTCGACCAGTCGGCGCTGACCGGTGAATCGCTGCCCGTCAACAAATCCGTCGGCAGCCCGGCCTATTCTGGCAGCATCGCCAAGCAGGGCCAGATGCAGGGCGTGGTCACCGCGACCGGCAACCACACCTTTCTTGGCCGAACGGCCAAGCTGGTGGCGTCCGCCGGCGCCCTGTCGCATTCGCAGCGCGCGGTGATCCAGATCGGCGATTTTCTCATTCTCCTGGCCGCCTTCCTGGCCATGATCCTGGTCGGCGTCGACGTCTATCGCGAGATCGTCGCGGCCGACACCGTCACCCTCGAAGCCGCCGGCGAGATCGTGCAATATGTGCTCGTCCTGCTGGTCGCCTCGATCCCCGTCGCGCTGCCGGCGGTCATGTCGGTGACCCTGGCGCTCGGCGCGCTGGCGCTGTCGCGCCAGAAGGCGATCGTGTCGCGGCTGTCGTCGATCGAGGAACTCGCCGGCGTCGACATCCTGTGCAGCGACAAGACCGGCACGCTGACCCAGAACAAGCTGACCCTGTCGACACCGATCGCCTTTGGCGGAGCCTCACAAGACGACGTCATCGCCGGCGCGGCGCTGGCGACCAAGCCCGACAGCAAGGACGCCATCGACGACGCGGTCCTCAAGGGGGTGCCGGATCCGGATGCGATCTCAGGCTACACGCTGAGCGATTTCGTGCCCTTCGACCCGGTCAACAAGCGCACCGTGGCGACGCTGACGGACGGATCGGGCGCGGTCGTGCAATATGCCAAGGGCGCGCCGGCGGTGATCGCCGATATGTGCGCGCTCGACGACGCGACGGCCGATGCTTATGCGACCCAGGTCGACGAGATGGCGAAACGGGGCTTCCGCGCCCTCGGCGTCGCCAGATCGACCGACAACGGCGCGTCCTGGACCCTGCTCGGCCTTCTGACGCTTCTCGACCCGCCGCGTCCGGATGCGATCGAGACGATCGCGCGCACCAAGGGTCTCGGCCTCGACGTCAAGATGGTGACCGGCGACGACATCGCCATCGGCCGAGAGATCTCCGAACAACTCGGCCTCGGCAAGCATCTCATCCTGGCGAGCGACGTCTTCCCGCCCTCGCTCGACCCCGATCACATCCCGATCGACGTGGCCGGCGCGGTCGAGAACGCCGACGGTTTCGGCCGCGTTTTCCCGCAGCACAAATATGAGATCGTCAAGAGCCTGCAGGAAAAGGGGCACGTCGTGGCGATGACGGGCGATGGCGTGAACGACGCGCCGGCCCTGAAACAGGCCGATTGCGGCATCGCCGTCAGCGGCGCCACCGATGCCGCCCGCAGCGCCGCCGCGCTTGTTTTGACCCAGCCCGGCCTGACCACGATCGTCAATGCGATCATCGAGGCGCGCAAGATCTTCGAGCGCATCACCAACTATGTCTATTACCGGGTCATGATGACGATCGCCATCATGCTGGTCGTCGTGCTGTCGAGCGTCTTGTTGGGGCTGAAGCCGCTGACGCCGATCATGATCGTCGTCCTGGCGCTGCTCGACGACATCCCGATCATGACGATCGCCTATGACAATGTCCGCACCATGCCCGTGCCGGTGCGATGGGACATGCACCGGATTCTCGTATTCTCCGGCCTGATGGGGCTGTTGGCGACCATGCAGAGCTTCGGCATGGTGCTGATCGGCCTGATGCTGATGAACCATCCCTCGCTCCTGCCCGAACTCGTCATCACGGAAGCGCATATCCAGACCATGCTGTTTCTACAGCTCGCCGCGGGCGGGCATATGCTGCTCTTCGTGGTGCGCTCGCGCGGCTCGATCCTGGCGCCGCCGCTGCCCTCGCCGATCCTGTTCCTGGCGATCGTCGCGACCCAGATCGTGGCCGTCTTGATGTGCGCCTTCGGCCTTCTGGTGACGCCGATCTCCTGGGCGCTGATCGGCGCCGTCTGGCTTTACGTGATCTTCTGGACGGTCATCACCGATGTGGTGAAGCTGATCTATTACCGCGTGATCGCCATGCGGTCGGAGAAGACGCCGCTGAGCCACGGCTCCATGCCGCTCGAAGCATCGCAGAGGCGATAACGGGCGGAACGGCGTCTCGCCATGCCGCCGGCCGGCTAGACGGGCGCCGCCCCCTCGCCTAGTCCGGCGCGTCTTCCGGCAATATGCCGCAGGCCTTGAGCAGATCGATCGCTGTCGCCTTGCGGGCGGTCCGCAGCGTGTCGAAATCCGGCGTCTGGAGGTAGAGCGCGAAGACCGCCGGCGCGTCCGCCTGGCGGGCGATCCAGCCGACATACCAGCCCTCGAAGCCGGCGGAAAAGTCGCCCGGCACCAGCGTGCCCGCGCCCGTCTTGCCGTGCAGCGACAGGTCGCGATGACGCCATTCGGCGCTCGTCGCCGACAGACCTGACAGCGCCTCATCGGAAACGTCGAGCCGGCCGCCGAGAAGCGCCGCCAGAAACTCCACCTGTTCGGACACGGAAATCCGCAACGGACCGCCGAGCCAGAAATCGTCGGCGCCGTCCGGCACGGCGGCATTGCCATATCCCCAACCGGTCAGGCTGTCGCGATAGGCCGGCGCGCCGACATCGAGGGCGAGGTCCCGGAAATACCAGACCGCCGAGGCGCGAAACGCGCTGTCGAGCGTGTGGTCCCGGCGCCAGGCCTCCGGCCAGAAGGAGGCGGCCGGGCGACGCTCCGGATCCCATCTGCGCGCCGCCGTGAGATCACCGGCGACACCGGTCTCGAGCGCGATCAACAGGTTGGGGATCTTGAAGGTCGACCAGGGCGCATGGCGGCTGTCGACGTCGCTGCCCTCGAGATCGCACCTGTCGCCGGTCGCGAGATCGAGGGCGCGGAAGCTGATCGGTCCATCGCCGATCCTTTCGGCGAGGGCGCCGCGCGGCAGCATTTCGGCGCTGGCGGGCGGCACGGCGAAGCATAGGATCGCGAAGGCTGTCAGGGCGACGGATCTGAGGGTCACGAGGCTATCCGGTTCGAGCTGAGGGCGGGGCGTCCCTGTTATCCGATCGAGACCGGGACGCAACCCCGCTTCATGCGCGCTGGCAGGGCCCTCGAGCAAGCGACCAGGGAACGGTCATCGAAAAAGCGATCATCGAAAAAAGTTCGGGCCGGTGTCGATCGGCGCCGGCGCCGATCGTCATGACGGTGAAGGCCGCGCGCCTTCGTCCATCGGAACCGATGGATGACACTGCCACCAAAGAGGATAAGACAACCATGCCAATCATCGAGATCGCCGCCGGGATCGCGGGCCTCCTGGCCCTGCTCGTCGCCGGCACCTTCCTGTTGCCGCGCCGGGTCGCGATCGAGCGCCACGCGACCATTCACGCAAGCCCCGAGGACATCATCGCGCTCGCCGCCTCCAATGAAGGCTATCAGCGCTTCAACCCCTATCGCACGACCGATCCCGATCTGAAGATCGACCTGTTCGGCCCCGCCTCGGGCAAAGGTTCGGGCTTCCACTTCGACGGCAAGGAAGGCAAGGGCAGCCAGACGGTCGCCGCGACGGCACCCGACCGGGTCGACTACGACATCGACCTCGGCGCGATGGGCCAGCCCCGGCAGAGCCTGCGCGCGACCGCGCAGAACGGCGGCAGCCTCGTCGTCTGGACCCTGACGGCCGATCTCGGGATGAACCCGGTCGCGCGCGTCTTCGGACTGTTCATGGACCGGATGATCGGCAAGACGCTCGATCTCGGCCTGTCCAATCTTGCCTCGGCCGTCGCCAAGGCCTAATCCCCGGAAACCACAAGGAGACCATCATGCGCTACACCCTGCTGCTCTATTCCGATCCTTCAGGCATGGCCGACATGACGCCCGAGGACTGGGCGCGCGAAAAGGAAGTCTATGGCGCCTATATCAAGGCGCTGCACGAGGCCGGCATCTTCGTCGATACCGACTGGCTGCAACCGGTCGAGACGGCGACCACGGTCAGCATGGCCGATGGCGAGAAACGGGTCCAGGACGGCCCCTTCGCCGAGACCCGGGAAACGCTCGGCGGCTATTTCGTCATCGACGTGCCGGATCTCGACGCGGCCCTTGCCTGGGCCGCGAAATGTCCGGCCGCCCATTACGGCAAGGTCGAGGTGCGCGCTTCCGCCATGGGCGAGGGCTGAGCGCCCGGCCGCCTCTTGGCGACATCCGCCGCGTGACCGGATTGCGGACGCAGGCGCCTGGCCGCGCGGCGACCGATCGCGCGGCGGATGTCGCGCGGGCCTCCTATGGACGGCTTCTTGCGGTCCTGGCGGCCCGCAGCGGCGATATCCTGACCGCCGAGGACGCCCTGTCCGACGCCTTCCGGCTGGCGCTCGAGCGCTGGCCGGAAGACGGCCTGCCCGACAATCCGGAAGGCTGGCTGATCACCACCGCGCGCAACCGGGCGGTGGATACGCTCCGGCGCCGGGCCCGCGCGCCCGTCTCGGCGACCGGGGACCTGCCGGACATCGCCGACAGCTTCCCCGACCCGGACGCCATTCCCGATCGCCGCCTGGCGCTGATGTTCGTCTGCGCCCATCCGGCGATCGATACAGGCATTCACACCCCGCTGATGCTGCAGACGGTGCTGGGCTTCGAGGCGGCCGATATCGGGCGCAGCTTCCTGGTCTCGCCATCGGCCATCGCCCAGCGGCTGGTGCGCGCCAAGCGCAAGATCCGCGACGCGCAGATCCCGTTCCAGATCCCCGACCGCACCGACATGCCGGCGCGGCTGACGGCGGTGCTCGAAGCGGTCTATGGCGCCTATGCGCTCGACTGGATGAACGATCCCGATGCGCGCGACATGACCGGCGAAGCGCTCTATCTCGCCGAGCTGATGGCCGATCTCATGCCGGACGAACCCGAAGCGCTCGGCCTCGCCGCCCTGATCGGCTTCATCCATGCGCGCCGTGCCGCGCGCCGGGTCGACGGCGTCTTCGTGCCGCTCGACGCCCAGGAAACCGCGCTCTGGGACCATGATCTGACCGCCCGCGCCCGGCAGCGTCTCGACCGGGCCGCGACGTCCCGGTCGCTCGGACGGTTCCAGCTCGAAGCGGCCATCCAGTCGGTGCATGCGCGGCGCGCCACGACCGGGCGCACCGACTGGCCGGCCATCCTGCATCTTGCCGAAGGGCTATGCCGGCTGTGGCCGACCATCGGCGCCGCCACCAGCCGGGCGGCGGCGATCGGCGAGGCGATCGGCCCCGAAGCGGGCCTCGCAGCGCTCGACCGAATCGATCCGACGGCCCGCGGCGCGTTTCAGCCCTATGAGGCGACCCGCGCGCATCTCCTGGCGCGCGCCGGGCGCCACGACGCGGCGGCGGACGCCTATGACCGCGCCATCTCGCTGACGCCGGAACCGCATCTGCGGCGCTGGCTCGTCGCGCGCAAGGCCGCGATTGCCGCCGACAACGACGTCACCAGCCGAACTGGAAGGTGATGCCGGTCTGGCCATTGCCCGATTGGGTGACATGGCCGTCGGCGCCCTCGCCGAACTGAAACAGGCCATGGGCATTGTTGTCGCCAGTCTGGGTCAGCGTGCCGTTATGGCCGTTGCCTTCCTGATGGACGATGCCGAGATTGCCGCTGCCCGACTGGGCGAGGCCGGCCGAATTGCCAAAGCCGTTCTGGCCGATATGGCCGCTCTTCGCGCCATGCGCCAGGGCGAAGAAGCCGAGGCCGAGGCGCATGGCATTGGCGGCATCGGGTGAATTCGGCGCGATCGAAATCGACAGCGAGCCGTCGGCCTGGGCCGGGGTCGCGGGAAGCGTCAGCGTCGCCGTGGTGGCCATGAAAGCGGCGGCGGCAAGGGCTGCGAAACGGGTCATGTCGGGTCTCCTTGAGGCTTGTCGCGGTTCCTCCGAACCGCCGGTGAGAAGCCTCGCACGACCGGCTTGAACCGCGCGGGAACGGGCCGTTCATGACGCGTTAACCAAACCGGCGGCGTCACGTAAAAAGGGCCCCGCCGATGCTGGCGAGGCCCTTGGGGGCGGGCTTCGGGAGGGGTTGGGGAAAGCGACGTTACAACACGCCGCCGACGCGCTCGGCGCAGACAATCGGCGCGCCACCGGCACGGATTTCGAGATCGGCGTCGTAGATCGCATCCGCCGACAGCATCACCATGCCGAGCGCGGTCGTCCCGAAGGCCGAGGCGGTGAAGCGGCCGCCCTGGGAGATGTCGGTGCCGCCGGCGCGGCCGGCGCTCTTGACCGCGAAACGGTAGTCGCCGGCGAGATCGCGGTCGCTGTGCAGGACACCGGTCAAACGCAGCATGCTGCCAGCGGCCTCGGTCACGATCTCGCATCGGACGGGTGCGTCGGACGCCTTGTCGGATGCCGCATCGGACGGCGTCGACAACAGGCCTGTTCCGGCGATGATGAGCGCCAGAAGGCCGGCGCCGACGGTCATGGGGGTCGGGCTCATGGCTGATCTCCTCGATTGTGTCATGCCAGGGCACTGGCCGGCGTGGCGGACCCGGGCCGAACGCAGCCTTGGGGTCCGCCCTATCCGCCGGGCCGAGGCCTCACGGGCAGGTCTGGACGAAGGCCGCGACATTGCCGCCGCCGGTCTGGGCGACATTGGCGTCGCAATTATTGCCGACCTGGACACCGGCGGCGATGTTGCCATTGCCGTCCTGGGTCATGATCGCATTGTGGTTCGCGCCGAACTGGCCGACGCCGGCGGAATTCCAGTTGCCGGTCTGCTGGGTGTCGGCGGCATGGCCGACGCCGGTCTGGCCGGTCGCCGCGGTGTTGCCGGTGCCGAACTGCTGCACGATGACATCGTTGAAGACGCCGTCCTGGAACACGCCGATGATGTTGGCGACACCGGTCTGGCCGCCACCGGCATTGTTGCCGAAGCCGAACTGCTGGATGTTGACGTCATTGGCCATGGCCGGCGCCGAAACGGCGGAGGCGATGGCGATCGTTGCGGCGAAGAGAAACTTGCGGGTCATGTCTGGTCTCCTGTTGGGCTCGGTCACACCCCGGTCTCGGCGTGCGCTTGCTTTCTAGGAGGCCTGCCCGGAACCTGTGCTGAACCCGGAGTTCAGCTTCAATTCATCTCGCCGCGCATCGTCCGGCCGGCATCCTGGCCGGTGCCGGACGGCTCCCCGCGCGACCCGGCGGAGCGAGACGAAACCGCCATGTCCGCGCGGTTAGACTGGCCGCCGCCGGAGATCAGCGTTGGACATCGGAACGCGCAATCCGGGGCCGGGCATCGGGGCGTGCAAACAGGAGAGCAGGATGACTTATGTGGATGGATTTGTGCTGGCCGTTCCGACCGCCAACAAGGAAGCCTATCGCAGCCATGCGCGCCGGGCCATCGAGGTCTTCAAGCGCCATGGCGCGCTGTCCAGCGTCGAATGTTGGGGCGACGACGTGCCCGACGGCGAGGTCACGTCCTTCCCCATGGCGGTGAAGAAACAGGACGACGAAACCGTGGTCTTTTCCTGGGTCGTCTGGCCGGACAAGGCGACCCGCGATGAAGGCCTCAGGAAGGTGTTCGAGGACCCCGACATGTCGCCGGACGAAAATCCCATGCCGTTGGACGGCCAAAGGCTGATCTATGGCGGCTTCGAGGTGATCGTCGAGGCCTGAGCGTCCGCATCGGCGCCCCCCCTCGTTTCAACCGCTGGATACCGGGTGCGCGCGGCTAGGTTCAGCCGTCCCGTCTCGGGCGCGCTCTCACGTGTCAATCACGGTTATGTGCGAAACCGCACATCGGAAAATTACGTAGATTTGATATAATCAAAAGAAAGCGTGATGCGCGGGCCGGTCCGGCGCGCGCCCTGCCGCGTGAAGAAGGCCGAACATGGCCCCGCGAGATTCAGCGAAATTCCGTCAAACCCGAAGAGGGAGCGTGCGATGATTACCGTGACCGTGAATGGCGTCGATCACGAGGTCGATGCCCAGCCCGACATGCCGCTATTGTGGGTGATCCGCGATCTGATGGGCATGACCGGTACCAAGTTCGGCTGCGGGCTGGCCCAGTGCGGCGCCTGCACCGTGCAGATGAATGGCATGCCGATCCGCTCCTGCCTGACGCCGGTCAGCGTCGTCGGCGATGCCGAGATCACCACGATCGAAGGCGTCAACGGCCCGGTGGCGGATGCCGTCCAGGCCGCCTGGACCGATCTCGACGTGCCGCAATGCGGCTATTGCCAGTCCGGCCAGATCATGGCCGCCACCGCGCTTCTGGAACAGAACCGCGCCCCGACCGATGCCGACATCGACGCGGCCATGATGGGCAATCTGTGCCGCTGCGCCACCTATCACCGCATCCGCGCCGCCGTTCACGACGCCGCCGACCGACTGGAGGCCTGATCCATGCTGGCAAAACTCATGACCTCAGCCGCCGGCCTCGCCAATCGGCCGACCAGCCGCCGCGCCTTCCTGATCGGCGCGCTCGCCACCGGAACCGGCATGGCGATCGGCTTCCGCCCGGTCGGCGCCGCCCTGGCCAATACCGATACCGGCGCGACGCCCGATCCCTTCGCCGCCTATGTCGAGATCGACGCCGACAACACGGTGACGGTCCTGTCCGCGCATTTCGAGATGGGACAAGGGTCCTATCACGGCATCGCCACCCTGGTCGTCGAGGAACTCGGCTGTGACTGGGCCGATGTCCGCACCGTTGGCGCGTCCGGCAATCCGGCGCTTTACGGCAACCTGATGTGGGGTGGCGCCGTCCAGGGCACCGGCGGGTCGACCGCCATGGCGTCCTCCTGGGATCGCTACCGCAAGGCCGGCGCCGCGGCCCGCGAGATGCTGATCGCGGCGGCCGCCGACGAGTGGGGCGCGGACCCAGCCGACATCACCGTCGATGCCGGCCGCCTCCAGCACACGGACGGGCGCAGCGCCAGCTTTGGCGAGATGGCGCAGAAGGCCGCGACCATGCCGGTGCCGGCCGACCCGCCGCTCAAGGACGCGAGCGCCTGGACCGAGATCGGCAAGCCCGAGACCCTGCGTCACGACCGGGCCGGGCGGATCGACGGCACGCAGACCTTCACCATCGACATCCAGCTGCCGGACATGCTCACGGCGGTGCCGGTGCATCCGCCGAAATTCGGCGCGACGCTGGTGTCCTTCGACGCCGAGGCCGCCCGCGCGATACCCGGCGTGGTCGACGTGGTCGAAACGCCGATGGGGCTCGCGGTCGTCGGCGATCACTTCTGGGCCGCGCTGCAGGGCCGCAACGCGCTCACCGTCGAGTGGGACGAAAGCACGGCCGAACAGCGTGGATCGGCGGACATCCTGGACGCCTATCGCCAGCGCGCCGACGAAGACCCCATGGCCATGGCGCGCGATGACGGCGATGTGGCCACGGCCTTCGCCGAGGCCGACCGGGTGATCGAGGCGACCTATGAGTTCCCGTTCCTCGCCCATGCGGCGCTCGAGCCGATGAACGCCGTCGCCCGGCGCAATGACGACGGCAGTCTCGAGGTCTGGGGCGGACACCAGATCCCCGACTTCTATCAGATGATGGCCGCCCAGATCGCCGAAATGCCGATCGAGCAGGTGCGGATGCATGTGATGAAGACCGGTGGCAGCTTTGGCCGACGGGCCGTCGGCGATGCCGATGTCATCGTCGAGGCGGTGGCCGCCGCCAAGGCGCTCGGCTGGCGGGCGCCGGTCAAGATGCAATGGACCCGCGAGGACGACATGCGCGCCGGTCGCTACCGGCCGGCCTATGTCCATAAGCTGCGGGCCGCCCTCGACGCCGATGGCAACATCACGGGCTGGGACAACCATATCGTCGGCCAGTCGATCCTCGCCGGAACGCCGTTTGACGGCTTCGTCCAGAACGGCATCGATCTGAGCTCGGTCGAGGGGTCGAACAACCTGCCCTACCGGATCCCGAACCTGTCGGTCGGCCTGACGACGACCGACGTCCAGGTGCCGGTCCTGTGGTGGCGCGCGGTCGGCTCGACGCATACCGCCTTCGCCACCGAGGCCTTCTTCGACGAGGTCGCCGAGGCGACCGGCAAGGATCCGGTGCAGTTGCGCCTCGATCTTCTGTCGGCCGACCATCCACGCCACAGCGAAACCCTGCGTCTGGTCGCCGACCAGGCCGGCTGGGGCGGGCCGGTGCCGGAAGGCCGGGCGCGCGGCATCGCGCTGCATGAGAGCTTCAACTCGGTCGTCGCCCAGATCGCCGAGGTCTCCGTCGACGGGGCCAATGTCACGGTGCACAAGGTGTGGTGCGCGGTCGATTGCGGCACCGCGATCAACCCCGACACCGTCAAGGCGCAGATGGAAGGCAGCGTCGGCTTCGGTCTCGGCTCGATCCTCACCGAGGAGGTGACGCTGACCGACGGTCGGGTCGACCAGGGCAATTACGACAGCTATCAGATCCTGCGTCTGACCGAGATGCCCGAGGTCGATGTGGTCATCGTTCCGTCGACCAATGCGCCGACCGGCGTCGGCGAGCCCGGCGTGCCGCCGATCGGCCCCGCCGTGGCCAATGCGGTCTATGCGGCGACGGGCCGGCGCGTTCGGCAACTGCCCTTCGCCAAAGGCCTGACGTCGTAAGACAGTGAAGCAGCTTGCCCCGCCCGCGCTGCGGGCGGGGCGGCACCCCGAAAACGGTTACGACAGCCTGCGGCCGGTCTCGCCGTCGAAACGGTGTATCGCGGTCAGCGGCAACCAGAGATCCAGCCGGTCGTCGAAATCGATCGCGATGTCGCCGGGCAGGCGGGCGGTGAGAAGCGTGTCGGCCCCATCGATCCGGGCATGGACGAAGGCCTCCGCGCCAACCCGTTCGACGGCCGAGACCTGGCAGACCAGCGCCGCCCCCCGATCGGCGCCCTGACGGCCACTCTGATCGACACCCCCGCCATTGCTCTTCTGATGGCCCGGCTCGGGCAGGCAGACATCCTCCGGCCGAAAGCCGATCGTGCCGTCGGCCTGCGCGCCGTCCGACGGGATGTCCGGCAGCGCGCTGGCGGGCACCAGATTCATTCCCGGCGAGCCGATGAAACCGGCCACGAACACGGTTTCAGGCCGGGCATAGACATCGAGCGGCGCGCCGACCTGCTCGATCCGCCCCTGGTTCATGACGACGAGACGATCGGCCAGCGTCATCGCTTCGAGCTGGTCGTGGGTGACGTAGATGCTGGTCGTCTTCAGGGCGCGCTGCAGCTTGCGGATCTCGACCCGCATCTGAACCCTGAGCTTGGCGTCGAGATTGGACAGCGGCTCGTCGAACAGGAACGCCTTGGGCTTGCGGGCGATGGCCCGGCCCATGGCGACGCGCTGGCGCTGGCCGCCGGACAATTGCCGCGGCTTCCGGTCGAGCAAATGGTCGATTTCGAGGATGCGGGCTGTTTCGGCGACGCGCTCGGCGATCTCCGTCTTGGCGACCTTCCGGTTCTTGAGCCCATAGGCCAGATTGTCGAACACGCTCATATGCGGATAGAGCGCGTAGTTCTGGAACACCATGGCGATGTCGCGTTCGGCCGGTTCGCGGTCATTGACCCGGTCGCCATCGATCGCGATGTCGCCTTCGGTGACGGTTTCGAGGCCGGCGACCATGCGTAACAACGTCGACTTGCCGCAGCCGGAAGGGCCGACCAGGACGATGAGTTCGCCATCGGCGATGTCGAGCGAGACGCCCTTCACCGCTTCGACGCTGTTGCCGTAGATCTTGCGCACGGCGGACAGGGAGATGGGTGCCATATCAGGTCCTCGACCGGCTCATTTCTCGGTTTCGACCAGGCCGCGCACGAAGATGCGCTGCATGGCGACGATGACGACGACCGGCGGCAGGAGCGCCATCACCGCGGTCGCCATGACAAGGTTCCATTGCGGCTGGGCGTCGGCCACCTGGGCGAGACGTTGAATGCCCATGACGACGGTGTAGTAGGCCTCGTCCGAGGTCACCAGGAGCGGCCAGAGATACTGGTTCCAGCCATAGATGAAGAGGATGACGAAGAGCGCGGCGATATTGGTGCGGCTCAGTGGCACGAGGATGTCGCGGAAAAAGCGCATCGGCCCGGCGCCGTCGACGCGGGCGGCTTCCATCAGTTCATCCGGCACGGTGAGGAAGAACTGGCGGAACAGGAAGGTCGCGGTGGCGCTGGCGATCAACGGCAGGATGAGGCCGGAATAGGAGTTCAGCAGGTTGAGCCCGGCGACGACTTCGAAGGTCGGCAGGATGCGCACCTCGACCGGCAGCATCAGCGTGATGAAGATCGTCCAGAAGGCCAGCATTCGGAAAGGAAAGCGGAAATAGACGATGGCGAAGGCCGACAGAAGCGAGATCGCGATCTTGCCGACCGCGATACCCACCGCCATGATCGTGCTGTTGACCAGCATCAGTCCGATGGGGGGCGCCCCGGCGGTCGACATGCCGTCGACCAGGACCTGGCGATAGGTCGCCACGAAATCGTCCCCTGGCACTAGCGGGGTGAGGCCGGCCATGAAGGTCTCGACCGGATGGGTCGAGGCGACGAAGGCGACATAGATCGGAAAGACGACCAGGGCCGCGCCGAGGATCAGCGTCGCATGCGCCGTGATCGTCAGGAAGGGGCGGTTTTCGACCATTGCGGGGCTCAGTAGGACACGCGCCGCTCGATATAGCGGAACTGGATGACGGTGAGCACGATGACGATGGCCATCAGGATGACCGACTGCGCGGCCGAACCACCGAGATCGAGCCCTTCGAAAGCGTCGCGCCACACCTTGTAGACCAGGATCTGCGTCGCCTGGCCGGGCCCGCCGGAGGTGGTCGCGTGGATGATGCCGAAGGTGTCGAAGAAGGCGTAGACGATGTTGACGACGAGCAAAAAGAAGGTCGTCGGCGACAGGAGCGGGAAGACGATGGTCCAGAAGCGCCGCCAGGGGCCGGCGCCGTCGATGGCCGCTGCCTCGATGACGCTTTTCGGGATCGCCTGGAGCCCGGCCAGGAAGAACAGGAAATTGTAGCTGATCTGCTTCCAGGCCGCCGCGATGACAACGAGGATCATCGCATCCGTGCCATTGGTGAAATAGTTCCAGTCATAGCCGACCGCCTGCAAGACATAGGCGAGTATGCCGATCGACGGGTTGAACAGGAACCACCACAGTAGCCCCGCGACGGCGGGCGCCACCGCGTAGGGCCAGATCAGGACCGTGCGATAGGCGAGCGCGCCGCGGATGACCCGGTCGGCCATCACCGCGAGCAGGAGCGACAGACCGAGCGACAACACCGCCGTCGAGACCGAGAAGACAATCGTCGTCTGGAACGAGGCGAGATAGATCGGGTCGTCGATCAGATCGGCGAAATTGTCGAGACCGACATAGCGCACCGACAGGCCGAACGGATCCTGCTGCAGCAGCGACTGATAGAGCGCCTGGGAGGCGGGCCACAGGAAGAAAACCGCCGTGATGGCGAGCTGCGGGGCCAGCAACGCATAAGGCAGCCATCTATGGCGGAAGACCGCGCGTTTTTCGGCCATGTCACACGAGCTATCGGAGGGAACGGGCGCGCCAGCGGGCCATCATATCCGGATCGCGATCCTGGGGCGATCCGCTTGGTCTCGCGCGCGACATTATCTCCGGCCGGGCAAGCGGGCGCCCGGCCGGAGACAGGACAGTCGGCTGATCAGTTCTGGGCTTCGAAATCGCGCAGGATCTCGTTGCCGCGCGCCACCGCGTCGTTAAGCGCGGTCTCGGCATCCTTGACGCCCGACCAGACCGATTCCAGCTCTTCATTGATGACGTCGCGGATCTGGACGAAGCCGCCGAGGCGCAGGCCCTTCGAATTGTCCGTCGGCGGGTTCAGCGTCATCTGCTTGATCGACACGTCGGCGCCCGGATTAGCTTCGTAATAGCCCTGCTCGATGCCGAGGTCATAGGCCGCCTGGGTGATCGGCAGATAGCCGGTTTCCTGATGCCACTGGGCCTGGACGTCGGGCTGCGACAGATAGGAGAAGAACTCGGCCACGCCTTCATATTCTTCCGGCTCGCCACCGCGTAGCACCCACAAGGTGGCACCGCCGATGATCGAGTTCTGCGGCGCGCCGTCGACATCGTCATAGACCGGCAGCATGGTCATGCCGACATCGAAGGTGGTGTTGGCCATCACGCCGGCACGCGCCGCCGAGGAATTCATGTACATGGCGCAATCGCCGGCATAGAACAGCGGGGCCGAGTCGGAACGGCGGCCGCCATACTGGAACACGCCGTCATCGGCCCAGTTCTTCATGTTGTCGATGTGGCGGACATGGAGATCGCTGTTGAAGGCGAGCTCGGTGTCGAGGCCGCCGAAGCCGTTGGCCTGGGTGGCGAAGGGCACGTTGTGCAGCGCCGAGAAGTTCTCGAGCTGAACCCAGGACTGCCAGCCGGTGGTGAAGCCGCATTCGGCGGCGCCGGCATCGAGGATCTGGCGCGCGGCGGCTTCGAGTTCGGCCCAGGTGGTCGGCGGGCTGTCCGGATCGAGGCCGGCTTCCTCGAAGATCTCGCGATTGTAGTAGAGGATCGGCGTCGACGAGTTGAACGGCATCGACAGCATGTTGCCGTTGGTGTCCGTGTAATAGCCGACGACGGAGGGCAGGAAGGCGTCGGGATCGAAGTCCTGGCCGGCGTCGGTCATCAGTTCGTAGACCGGATAGATGGCGCCCTGCGCGCCCATCATGGTCGCGGTGCCGACCTCGAAGACCTGCACGATGTGCGGCGCTTCGCCGGCGCGGAAACCGGCGATGGCGGCCGTCATGGTCTCGGTATAGTTGCCCTTGTAGACCGGCGTGACGGTGAACGCGTCCTGGCTGGCATTGAAGCCTTCGGCGATCGCCTCGGTCTTCTCGCCGAGCGCGCCGCCCATGGCGTGCCACCAGATTACTTCGGTGCGCGCTTCGGCGACAGCAGTCAGCGGGACAAGAGCCGTCAGCGCGAGCAGCGCGGTTGTTGTCTTGGACAGGATCATCAGGGCCTCCAATAGGGGTTGCGGCGGACGGCAAGCCCACCGGACCTCGTGGAGCTACGGGAACTCCCTAATGGTTTGATGACGTCTAGACGACATATTTGTGACAGGCGCTACGGCACCGTCATCACGACCGGCAGGCGGGATCGTCTATTCATCCGCCCCGGCCCGCCGGCACCGTCACATCCGGCATAAGCCTTTGATATTAAAGGATCATGCGGAAGTTTATCCGGCGTATGGTCGCGGACGACCAAAAAACTTAGACGGCCAAATACTGCTCGCGCAATTCGGCGTTATCCAGAACTTCCTGCGCCGATCCGCGGAACACGACCTCGCCCATGTCGAGGATGACGGCGCTGTCGGCGATCCTGAGCGCGGCCAGGGCGTTCTGCTCGACAATGATCGTCGTGATGCCCGAGCGGCGGATCTCCTCCATCGTCTTCTCGATCTCCTCGACGATGGTCGGCGCCAGCCCCTCATAGGGCTCGTCGAGCAGCAACAGCTTGAGATCGCGGCCGAGCGCCCGGGCGATCGCCAGCATCTGCTGTTCGCCGCCCGACAGCGTATTGGCTTCCTGGGTGCGCCGTTCGCCGAGACGCGGAAACAGATCATAGAGCCGGTCGATCTCCCAGCCGCGCGGCTCGACCGTGCGCGCCAGGATCAGGTTCTCCTCGACCGTGATGCCGGGAATGATGCGCCGGTCCTCGGGCACGAGCTGGACGCCGGCGCGAGCAGCCTTGTAGGCCGACATCTTGTGCAGCGCCTGGCCCGCCAGCCAGATCTCGCCCTCGGTCAGGTGCGGCTCATGGGCGCGCGCCAGCGTTCTCAGCGTCGATGTCTTGCCGGCGCCATTGCGGCCGAGCAGCGCCACGACCTCGTTTTCGGCGATCTCGAAGGAGACGCCCTGCACGATATAGCTTTCGCCGTAATAGGCGTTGATGTTCCGGCAGGAAAAAAAGGCGTCGCCCGTCGCTTGCGGGGCCGCGTCGGCCGTCTGTGCCATCGCCATCAATGCGCTCCTCCGAGATAGGCTTCCTTGACCTTCGGATTGCCGCGCACGTCTTCCGGCGCGCCATCGGCGATGACCGTGCCCTGGGCCAGGACGGTGATGCGCTGGGCCAGCGAGAACACGACATGCATGTCGTGCTCGATGACGATCTTGGTCATGCCGGTTTCGGAAATCGTGCGCAGAAGATCGATCGTCCGGTTGGTGTCGTGGCGCGACATGCCGGCGGTCGGCTCATCGAGCAGCAGGAGCTTGGCATGAGCCGCGATGCAGATGCCGAGTTCGAGCCGCCTCTTGTCGCCGCGCGACAGATGCTGCGCCTCGACCTCGCGCATATCGGCCAGCCCGACGCGTTCGAGAATGCTGTCGGCCTCGGCGGCCGCCGGATGGCTCGGCGTCAGCGCGGTGAAGGGGCTGAACTTGAACTCGCCGTCGCGCTTGGCCAGCGCGGCGATGGAGACGTTGTCGCGCAGGCTCATGCCGGGAAAGATCTGCGGCGTCTGGAAGACGCGCGCGATACCGCGCTGGATGATGGTGTGCGGCGTCAGCCCGGTCAGCGACTTGCCCTCGAACAGGACCTCGCCCTCGTCCGGCTCGAGAAGCCCGATGAGGCAGTTGAGGAAGGTCGACTTGCCGGCGCCGTTCGGCCCGATGATCGCGTGGATCGAGCCCTTCGGCACGCTGAGATCGATGTCGCTCAGCGCCTTCAGCCCGCCGAAATTCTTGCTCAGGCCCTTGACTTCGAGGATCGCGGGCGCGTCGGCGGCGGGTGCCGGGACGCGGTTCGGCGCGGCCGCGCTGGCGGCCTCGGCTGCGGTGCTCAAGGTCTCACTCCTCCCTGTGGCCGGATGCGGCGATCCGGCGCCAAGCGCGGTGACGGGCCGATGCCGTCACGCGGTCAGTCGGTATTGCGCATTTCACGCATGGTGTCGGGTTCCATGTCGGGCACGTTATGGCGCCGTTCGGCCACCTTGTGGCCGGTGGCACGCCAGAAGATGCGGCCGAGCTGGACGAAGCCACCGGGCAGGAAGATGACGACCAGAACGAAGACGACGCCAAGGACGAGCTTCCACTGATCGCCGATCGCGGCCTGCACGACATTCTCGAAATACATCAGGAAGGCCGCGCCGATGATCGGTCCGAACAGCGTGCCAACCCCGCCGATGACCGACATGATGACGACTTCTCCCGAGGTCGACCAGTGCAGGAACTTGGTCGCCACATAGGGCTCGTAGACCACCATCAGGAAGCCGGCCATGGCCGCGAACTGGGCCGAGATGATGAAGGCCGCCATCTTGTAGGCCCAGACATTGATGCCGGTATATTCGAGCCGCATCGGGTTCTCCTTGATCGACCGGAGAATGAGCCCGAAGGTCGAATTCTTGATCATGCGCGCCACGACGAAGGCGATGATCAGCATGAAGGCGCCGAGATAGAAGACGTAGAGCCCCTGCATCGGCATGCCGAACAGCGTCGGCGTGGTGCTCATGGTCAGCCCGTCATAGCCGCCGGTCCAGGGCGCGAAGATCGCCAGCGCCGCGGCGAACAGCATCTCGGCGAAGGCGAGCGTCAGGATCGAGAAATAGATCCCTGTCCGGCGCAGCGACAGAAAGCCGATGGTGACCGCGAGAATGAACACGCCGACCTGGGCGACGAGGAAGGCCGGCAGGATCTCCGACGTCACGTCGCGCAGCATGTAGCCGGTGAGATAGGCGGCGCCGCCGAAAAAGGCGGCATGGCCGAAGGACAGAAGGCCGGTGAAGCCGAGCAGGATGTCGAAGCCGACGGCGAAGATGGCCCAGACCATGATCTTGGTCGCCAGCCCCTCATAGCCGCCGAGCAATGGCAGCCAGAACGGCATGGACAGGACCACGGCCGAGAAGATGAGAACGATCGTGACTTCCCGGCCCATCATGCCGGAAGCGCCGGCCCGGACCGGCGCTGTCGCGGTGCTGGTGCTCATTCAAACACTCCCTTCTTCCCGAACAGCCCGCGCGGACGGACAAGGAGGACGACCACCGCGATCAGATAGACGACGATCTGCTGCAGGCTGGCCGTCTCGGCGGAGAAGCTGAGCGCCATGCCGATGATCAGCGCGGCGACCAGCGCCCCGGTCAGAGACCCCATGCCGCCGATGACGACGACGAGAAAGGACGGCACCAGAAGCGCCATGCCGACGCCCGGCGTGACCTGGGTGATCGGGCCGCCGAACACCCCGGCGATCCCGGCGATGGCGGCCCCAAGGCCAACCACGATGGCGAACTTCTGGGTAATGTTGATGCCGAGAAAACGCAGCATCTCGGGATCGCGCATGCCGGCGCGGACGACGAGGCCGAAGCGGGTGAACTGCAGCAGCGCGAACAGCGCACCGACGGTGACCAGCGCCACGACGATCAGGATGATGCGCCAATATTGATAGGTGACGAAGCCGTCGATGAACGGCACCCAGAGCTTCGGCGCATCCTGGAAGACCGGCACCGGCGGGATGGCGTCGAGCGCCGAATAGAAGACGAACAGCCCATCACCCCAGGACGGCAATACGAAGGGGATGTTGTTGGCGCCGAAGATCCATTTCATGAGCTCCTCGACCACGATGGCGAGGCCGAAGGTGACGAGGATCTGGTCGGTATGCGGCCGGTCGTAGAAATGGCGTATCAGGCCGCGTTCGAAGATGACGCCGACGATGAACAGAATGAGCGGAACCGCGATGATGGCGACGGCGAAGCCGGCATTGGCGGCGATCGTCACCGCGGCATAAATGGCGATCACATAGAGCGCGCCATGGGCGAAGTTGACCACGCCGAGCGTGCCGAAGATCAGCGTCAGACCGAGGGCGATGAGCGCGTAGATCGCGCCGAGCTGCAACCCGGTGATCAGCTGAAGAAAGATCGCATTGATATCCATACGTCGCTCCGCCGGCGATTGGGCGCTGACGCCCGAGAGAGCGCCCGAGATCGGGCGCCTGGCATCGGCGTCGGCCCGGTCCGGCGCCGAATGCCCGTTGTGCGGATCAGGTCGCCCCGTTCCGAACGTCCTGGACCCGTCATGTGCCGGCGCTGTCGGCGCCGGCACGGCCCGCGGGGGCGGATCAGGCCTCCCTGGTCACGCCCCCCGGGCCCTGTCGAGCCGGACCGGGAGACAGCCCCCGGTCCGTCCCGGCCCGTCCGGTCAAGCCACCGGGCAGTACGGGCCGAGCTCACCTTCGAACGTGTCGAGCGGATATTCGACCGTGGCCCGCGGCACTTCGGAGACGATCTCCAGAAGGTCGAATTCGGAGGTCCGCTCGGACGCCGCCTTGCCGCGCACCAGGAACACGTCATGGAAGGACTGGTGGTCACCGCCGCGATAGAGGCTCGGCGAGTTGTAGCCATCACCTTCATATTCATGGTCTTCGAGCGCGCGGATGACTTCCGGCGCGTAGAAGGTGCCGGCCCGCTCGCAGGCATCCGCATAGAGGATGACCTGGACGTAGCAGGTGTGCGCGGCCTGGCTCGGCGGGAAGCCGTATTTCTCGGTGAAGCTGTCGACGAAGGCCTTGGCGCCCGGATTGTCAAGCGACCAGTTCCAGTTCGTGGTGCCGAACACGCCCTCGATATTGTCGCCCGCGCCCTGCGCCATCAGGCGCGAATAGAGCGGCACGACGAGTTCGACATTGCGGCCGTTCTTCTGCATGTCGCGCACGCCGAACTGCACCGCCTGGGTCACCGAATTGACCATGTCGTTGCCGTAGTGGTTGAGCACCAGGACGTCGGCATCGGAATTCAGGAAGGCGGTGAGGAACTGCGAATAATCGGTCGCGCCGAGCGGCGTCGAGATCCGGTTGATCGTGCTCCAGCCCTGCTGTTCGGTGGCATCCTTCATCGCGCCCGAGGTCGAATGGCCCCAGTTGTAGTCGGCGATGAGATGGAAGGCGGCGCGGTCGGTGCCGTAGTTCTCGGCCAGCACGGGACCGAGCGCGAGGCCGGTCATGTAGCTGTTGAAGAACTGGCGGAAGCCATAGCGACGCCGGTCCTTGCCGGTCGTCTCATTGGCATGCGTCAGCCCGTTCATGAACACGACGCCGAGTTCCTGGGCGAGATATTGCGAGGCGACCGCGGTGGCCGAGGACGAACCGCCATTGAACATGATGACGCCGTCGCGCTCGATCATGCGGCGCGCCGACTGGCGGGTGGCGTCCGGATTGGTCTGGTCGTCGCCCGACACATAGGTGACCTTCTTGCCGAGAATGCCCTGGCCGGTCAGGCTCAACGGCTGCAGCGTGTTCAGGATGCCGCCGCCATTGTTGATGTGCTCGACGGCGAGTTCCTGGGCGCGCAACTCGTCGGCGCCTTCGTCGGCATAGGCACCGGTCTTGGGCACGTTGAAGCCGAACACGACCTCGGGACCCTCGACCGGATAGTTCGGCAGCGCGCCGCATTCTTCGGCCCAGGCATTCTTGACATAGAAATGCGGCGCCGCGAGCGCGGCCCCCGCAAAGGCAGCACCACCCTTGAGGAGCGTGCGGCGCGAGGGGCTCTTACGTGTAAACTTCATGGGGTTCCTCCTTGACCGGTAAGCGGGAGCCGTTCCTGACTGTTCTTCTTTTTGGCGAGCCAAACTAGACAGGTTTCCACGGCAAGCAAGCGATCCGCTCGCCGGGATCACGATTGTGTAAAGATCGGCGCAGCGTTACAGTTCGCCTGTAAAGAATTTACAAGGAGCGCCACCCGCCGTGCAGCGCATCCCCGTCGGCCACAGAATTCGCGAGCAGCGCCAGCGCCTCGGCCTGTCGCAGAAGACGCTCGCCCGGTCGCTGTCGATCTCGACGGCCTATCTCAGCCTGATCGAGAACAATCGGCGGATGATCGCCGGCGCGCTGCTGAAGCGCGCCGCCGAGGCGCTCGATCTCGATCTCGACCATCTGAGCGGCACGCGCGACGCCCGCCTCGCCGACCAGCTCGGCGAGGTGACCCGCGATCTCGGCCTCGAAAAGCTGATCGGCACGCCGGCGGTCGATCTCGCCAGCCGCCGACCGGACTGGGCGCGCGCCTTCATCGACCTGCACCGGGCCTTGCAGGAAGCCACCGACACCGCGATGACGCTGGCCGACCGGATGAACCGCGACCCGGCGCTCATGTCGATCAGCCACCAGACACTGACCGACATTACCTCGATCCGCTCCTCGGCCGAGATCCTGGCGCAATATCCCACCCTCGATCCCGACGATCAGAAGCGCTTCGTCGACATCATCGTCGCGGCCAGCGACGGGCTGAGCGCCAGCGCGCGCGCCATGATCGACATGCTGGCCCGCTCCGACGATACCCTCACCTCCGCCTCGCCAATCCGCGAGGTCGAGGATTTCATCATCGATCACGGCAATTTCTTCGCCGGCATCGAGGACGAGGCGGAGGCGCTGACGCGCGACATGCCCGAACACGGTCTCGGGCTGAACGCCGCGCTGGCGGCACGGCTCGACAGCCGCCACCAGATCACGATCACGCGCGCCAACGGTGCTGGCGCATCGGCCGACCTGCCGGGCGACAGGCAGGACCGGATCGAGCTGCCCGCCGGCGCGCCGGAAGAGACGATCCGCTTTCTGCTGGCGCGCGAACTCGCGCTGCGCGATCTCGCCGAGCCGATCGAGGCGGTCCTGCGGGGGACGGATTTCTCGACCGAAGCGGCCGGCGCCCGCGCCCGCACGGCGCTGGCGCGCTATGGCGCCGGCGCAATCCTGTTCCCTTATGGCCGGTTCCATGGCGCGGCCGAGGACAGCCGCTACGATCTCGACCATCTCCAGGCGCGCTTCGGCGCGAGTTTCGAGCAGGTCGCGCATCGGCTGGTGACCTTGCGGCGTCCGGGCGCGGAAGGCATTCCCTTCGCCTTTCTCAGATCCGATCCCGCCGGCAACAGTTCCAAGCGCTTCAGCCTGCCAGGCATTCCGATGCCGCAATATGGCGGCGCCTGCCCGCTCTGGGCGATCTATGGCGCGCTCGCCCAGCCCGGCCAGTTGCTGACCCAGCTCGCCGAGATGCCCGATGGCAGCCGTTATATGTTTCTCGCCCGCCAGGTCGAGAAGGGGCGCGCGTCGAGCCGCGACCAGCGCACGCGCTTCGCCGTCATGATCGCCTGCGAGGCCCATTTCGCGCCCCGCATCGTCCATGCCGACCCATTCCTGCCCGGCCAGGACAGCCTGGTCTCGGCGGTCGGCTGGGAATGCCGCTCATGCCGGCGCATGGGCTGCGCGCAGCGCGCCTTTCCGCCCATTCTGCCGCCGGCGCAGGAAGAGGCTTTGAACGACGACGGCTCTGTGAGACACTTCAAGTAACGGGCAGAGACCCGACCCGGCAACCACCGGGATGCAAACAAACGAGGGACAACCGAGGAGAAGGATCATGCGCGGCACGATCCTCATCGCCGAGGATGAACCATTCATCCTCGAATCACTGACATTCCTGCTCGAGCGCGAAGGCTATGGCGTGCGCTCGGCGATCGACGGGGACACCGCCCTGCGCGATGTCACCACGGCGCCGCCGGATCTGCTGATCCTCGACACCATGATCCCCGGCAAGGACGGGTTCGAGGTGCTGAGCCGGCTGCGCGCAGCGCCGTCGAGCGAGAAGCTGCCGGTCCTGGTGCTGACCGCGAAGGGGCAGGACGCCGACCGCAAGCGCATGCTGTCGCTGGGGGCCAATGAATTCGTCACCAAGCCGTTCTCGAACAAGGATCTGCTCGGGCGCATCGCCGGCCTGATGACGCCGCCCGCCCCGGCGGCCGCGCGCCATGCATGAACCGGCCGACGCGCCGGCCTGGCGCGAGCTTCTGTGGATCGTGCCGGTCGCCACGGGCGTCATGTTCCTGCCGCCGCTGGTGACCAATCTCGACGGCGCGGCGACGGTCTTCGGCATCCCTATCCTGCCGCTCTACATCTTCGCGGTCTGGGCCTGCGCCATTGTCATCACCGCCGTTCTGGCCCGCCGTCTCGGACGCGGCATCGGTCCGGGCGGCGGCCCGGAGTGACACGGTGCTGACGCCCGCGATCGCGTTGCCGATCGGGGCCGCCTATCTGGCCGGGCTGTTCGTCATCGCCTATGTCAGCGACCGGGCCGCCCAGCGCGGCCGTGACGGCTTCATCTCCTCGCCGATCGTCTACACCCTGTCGCTGGCCGTCTACTGCACCGCCTGGACCTTCTATGGCGCGGTCGGCTCGGCGGTGCGCAACGGGCTCGAATTCCTCACGATCTATCTCGGCCCCACCATCATCTTCCTCGGCTGGTGGCTGTTCCTGCGCAAGATCGTGCGCATCTGCCGCGACCAGCAGATCACCTCGATCGCCGACTTCCTGTCGGCGCGCTACGGCAAGAGCGGCGCCGTCTCGGCCATCGTGACCGTGATGGCGATCACCGCGATCACGCCGTATATCGCGCTGCAGATGAAGGCCGTCGCGACGAGCTTCGACGCGCTGGCCTATGCCGACAGCGACTTCGTCATCGACCGGCAGGGCTATGGCCTGTTGTCGGATACCGGCTTCTGGGTCGCGGCCATCATGGCCGTCTTCGTCATCCTGTTCGGCACCCGCCGGCTGACCTCGGACGAAAGCCATCCCGGCGTCGTCGCGGCGATCGCGTTCGAATCCATCGTCAAGCTGTTCGCGCTGATGACCATCGGCCTGGTCGTCGTCTTCTATCTGGCGACCAGCGATCTCGACTTCGACCATGGCGCGCTGCAGAGCGCCCTCAACCAGGTGACCGCCTTCCCGGAAGGCGGCACCGCGCGCTGGATCACCATCACCTTCATCGCTGGCGCGGCGATCATCTGCCTGCCGCGCCAGTTCCAGGTCGCGGCGGTGGAAAACCGCGACGAAGGGCATCTGTTCACGGCGGCCTGGCTGTTCCCGCTCTATCTTCTCCTGATCAGCCTGTTCGTCGTGCCGATCGCGCTCGCCGGCCTGGCGCTTCTACCTGCGACCGCCAATCCCGACCTCTATGTCCTCTGGGTGCCGATCGTTCTGGGCCATGAGGAACTGGCGGTGCTCGCCTTCATCGGCGGACTGTCGGCGGGGACATCGATGGTCATCGTCTCGTCGATCGCGCTGTCGACGATGATCTCTAACCATCTCGCGGTGCCGCTTCTCCTCAATACGCGGCTCGCGCGCTTCATGCCGGGCGATCTGTCGCGCGGCATCCTGCTCGTGCGCCGCATCAGCATCGTCGCCATTCTGGCGCTCGGCTATGTCTACTATCGCACCGCCGCGGGCTCCGACACGCTGGCCTCCATCGGCCTGATCTCTTTCGTCGGCGTGGCCCAGTTCCTGCCCGCCTTGATCGGTGCGGTGTTCTGGCGGCCGGGCAACCGCCAGGGAGCGCTGGCCGGCCTCTCGGTCGGCTTCGCGGTCTGGGTCTATACGCTGCTGCTGCCGAGCTTCGAGGCGAGCGGGCTCGGCTTCGGCCGTCTGGTCGACGAGGGCCTGTTCGGCATCGCGGCCCTCAAGCCGACCGCCCTTCTTGGCGCCACGGGCTGGGACCCGCTGGTCCATGCCGTGTTCTGGAGCCTTCTGGCCAATACGCTGGCCTATGTCCTGGTCTCCATCGCGACCCGGGTCACGCCGATCGGCCAGTTGCAGAGCGCGATCTTCGTCGACATGTTCCGGCGCCCGGCGACGACCGGCGAGCCGGTCCTGCCGCGCTCGGCCAGGATCGAGGATCTGTCCTATGTCGCCGAGCGCGTGCTCGGCCGGGCGCGCACCCGCGCTCTGTTCGCGAGCCAGGCCAGCGACCAGGGGCGGCCGGGCCGCGACCCCCTGCCCGATGCCCATTTCATCACCCGCGTCGAACGCCAGCTCGCGTCCGGCATCGGTGCCGCCTCGGCCCGGCTGATGGTCTCGCGCATCGCCAAGGGCGAGCCGCTGAGCGTCGATACCGTGATGGCGCTGCTCGACGAAACCCGCGCCGCGATCCGCCACAGCCAGGAACTCGAAAGGAAGTCGGCCGAACTCGAACATGCCGCCCGGCAATTGCAGGAGGCCAATGAAACCCTGACGCGGCTCGACCAGATGAAGGACGATTTCCTCAGCCGGGTCAGCCATGAACTGCGCACGCCGATGACGTCGATCCGGTCGTTCGCCGAACTCCTGTCCGAGGCCGAGACGCTGGACACGACCCGCGCCCGGCGCTTCATCGCCATCATCGAAGCCGAGAGCCAGCGGCTGACCCGGCTGCTCGACGAGATCCTCGATCTGAGCGCCATGGAAAGCGGCCGGGTCGAATGGCACCTGGCGCGCACCGATATCGGCGCGCTGATGCGCGAGGCGATCGACGCCATGGCGGGTCTGGCGGAACGTCGCGGGGTGCGGCTGACGCTGTCGGCGGGCACGAGGCCCGCTCACGTCATGGCCGATCCGGACCGGCTGAAACAGGTGTTCCTCAATCTCCTGTCGAACGCGATCAAGTTCGCGGACCCACCACGGTCCTCGGTCCATGCCCGCGTCGACATGGCCGACGGTGTGGTGTCGGTCACCGTCGAGGACAGCGGGCCGGGCGTGTCGCCGGAAGCGCGCGCAGGGCTGTTCTCCAAGTTCGGCCGCAGCTGGCGTAGCGACGACGGCGATCGGGGCGGCAGCGGCCTCGGGCTCGCCATCTGCAAGCAGATCATGGAACGGCTCGGCGGCGACGTGACCCTCGTCTCGACGTCGGATGATGGATCGGTGTTCCGCGTCGCGCTCCCGCTGGCCGACGGCGACGCGGCCCGCAAGGATGCCGACATCGCCGAGACCGACAGCCCGGCTGGCGCGATGAGCCCGCTGCCGACGCCGGCGGGCGCGGCCGGCTCGTAGCGGCCTTCCGGCGACAGCGCGCCGGCGCCGGTTTGTCCGGTTTTGGAACCGCCCGCCTAGAGCCCGCCGCTGGCGCGCAGGCGGGCTTCGAGCAGCGCCGAGCGCGCCGGATCGCCACTTTCCAGCGCGAAGACCCAGGCATGGGTGAGATGGAAGCGCCGCGCGCCGGGCTCGTCCATCGTCACGGCGGCGTGTTCGTGAAGCTGTGACAGCGCGCCGGCATCGCCCGAGCCATGCAGACGGATCAGATCGGCATCCAGCGCCTCGAGATCGGCGGCCCGAATATGGTCGACACCCGATACGGCCATGGCTTCACACACCGCGCGGCTCAGGCGAGCCGGCTCGCGACCCAATCGTGGAAGCAATGAGTAGGGGCATCCATCACCGGCGAGAACACCCCGCCATCGAAGCCCGGCGCGCCGCGGCCGCGCTGCATGCCCTCGACCACGAAGATGTCCTCGATGAAGACATCCTTCCACAGCTTGGCGTTCTTGGCGCGCAGCGCCTCCCAATCGGCGCCGGCGGCGACCTCGGCATCGGTATAGTAGATCTCGATATGCTCGCGAATCCGATCATTGGCGATCGGCTCGATGCGGATCGAAAAGACATGATCGCGATGCACACCGAACAGCACATTGGGGTAGAGCGCGATGTATTCGGCCGCCCGGTCCCATCTCGCCGGCAGGCCGGGAAAGTCCGGGAAGGCGCGGTTCTCGTCGAGGTTCGGCGCATAGACCATCGTGCCCTGGCCCGAATAGGCGCGCGGCGCCTCGATATTGTAATGATCCTCGAGCCGGGAATAGGAATTCAGTCCCGGATGCACCCAGGGCAGATGGTAGCTCTCGCAATAGTTCTCGACGGCGAGCTTCCAGTTGCAGGCGATATCAAGGGTGAACCGCGAACTTGGCCCGCCATGATGGATCGGACGGTCGGCGAAGTCCGACCAGCGCTCGGCCAGCGGCGCGACGAAGGTTTCGAAGGGGACGGCCTGGCCCGACAGATCGGCGAAGACGCAGTCGAGGAAGATGCCCATGCGCACCTCGATCAGCCCCGTCGCGTCGCGGTCGATGGCATCATGGCTGTTCAGCCCCGGCCCGCCGACATGCGGCGTCGCGCGCAGCTTGCCGTCGAGGCTGTAGCACCAGGAATGATAGGGGCAGCGGATGACGCCGGAGAAATTGCGCTTCTCCTCGACCAGGATCATGCCGCGATGCCGACAGACATTCTGATAGAGCTTCAACGCACCCGACCGGTCGCGCAGCAACAGAAGCGGCACGCCGAGAAAGTCGATCGGCTGGGCATCGCCCGGCTCGGGCACGTCGGCGCCGACGCCGACACAGGCCCAGCCGCCATGGAAGATACCGCGGGTTTCGAGCGCGAAGGCGGCCGGGTCGGCATAGAGCACGTTGGGCAGGCCGCTGGCTTCGGATACCGGCCGGGTGACCGATTGCAACTGCCCCTTCAACACCGCTTCATCGAGCATGGTCGATCTCCGACACCCGGCGGAACGGCCTAGTCCGCCCGCGCCATTCAGAAGGAGAATAGAAGCTCGCGGGAGGCCTTATCCTTCGTTCGCGTCAGAATCTGGCGCATTTGCGCCCCGCTCAGATGGGTTTGCCGGACCGCCGGCTGAGCGCGATCTGCGAGCCGAGAACGGCGAGGAAGATCACAAGGCCGCCGATGAGCGTCGCCGGCGCGGGCACCTCGCCGAACAGCATCAGCGCCCAGATCGGCGCCAAAGGAATCTCCAGCGTGCTCAGCAGCGAGGCTTCGGATGCCGGCAGGCGGCGGGCACCCTCGACCAGGGCGACAGCGGCGAAGGCGAAGACGAAGCCGAAAGCGGCCATGATCGGGATTTCGGCGACCGGCGCGGCCAAGGGATCGCCGGCGATCAGCGCCACCGGCAGCAACAGGATCGAGGATACCGCCGTGACGGCGCCCGGCGAGGTTGTCGGATAGCGCCGAAAGATCACGATCAGCAATGCCATGACAAAGGCCATCCAGAGCGCGAGCAGGTCGCCCGACAGCGACAGCCCGCCGATCGACCCGCCGACGATGATCGCGACGCCGCAGAAGCCGACACAGCTCGCCACCAGTGTCGGCCGGCTCGGGCGCTCGGCGAACCAGAGCCAGGCGATGGCGGCGGCGAGGAAGGGCGCGGCCGCATAGATCAGGGCGACATTGGCGATCGTCGTCAGTTTGAAGGCATGCAGGAAGGCGGCCATGCCGCTGGCGCCGATGATCGCCGCGCTCCATCCCGGCACGCCGAGATGGCGTAGCTCGCGCCACAACCCGCCGCGCCACATCATGACGAGCACGATCACCAGGGCGGCGAACGCGCCGCGCCAGAACACCACCGCCCAACCATCGGCGCTGACGCCCTTGGTGAACAGCCCGGCGCTGCTGAACGCGATCGCCGACAGGACGATCCAGGTGATGCCGCCCCGGCGATCGCGCAATGCCGACCTGTCCGTCGCAATCGCCATGGCCGTCTCTCCGTCACCGCCGCGCCATCCGCGGATGCGATGCAGCCTATCGACGGCCTCCTGACATCATTCTGTCAGGAGACATGATAAAACAGACGTCGCCGATCGAATGTCCGCTTCTCCGGTGACCGTCATGCGCCGCGCCGACCGCCTGTTCGAAATCATCCAGATCCTGCGCGCCAGCAGGCAGGCCGAGACCGCCGACCGGCTGGCCACGCTCCTCGAAGTCTCTCCGCGAACGATCTACCGCGACATCGCCGCCCTTCAAGGCATGCGGACGCCGATCGATGGCGCGGCAGGCGTCGGCTATGTACTGCGCGCGGGCTATGACCTGCCGCCGATCAATCTTGATCAGGAGGAGGTCGAGGCCATTCTCGTCGGCTTCGGGCTTCTGGGGCGCACCGGGGATCCGACGTTGCAGCAGGCGGCCGCCCGGGTCGCGCGCAAGATAGACGCCTTACGCGAACAGCCCGTTGGCCTGCATGTGTCGCGCCATGGCGCGCCGGTGCCGGAACGCGCCGACCCGGCCATGATACGCGCCGCCATTCGCGACGAGCGCAAACTCCGGATCGGCTATCTGACGATGGACGGCACGAAAACCGACCGCCGGATCCGCCCGCTCGCCATGGTCTATTATGTGGAAGCGGCCGTGCTCGCCGCCTGGTGCGAGCTGCGCGACGATTTCCGCCATTTCCGCCTCGACCGCATCACGGACTGCGTCGATGCGGGCGCGATGGCGGCGGGCGACGGCGCCCGATTGCGCGACGCCTGGCAAAGGCGCGATGCAGGACCCCGATGACGGTTGCGATCCCTTCGCCCCGACCAGCCGCACGGCCACGAGGCTAGCCGACCAGTCGACGGGCAAGAGACAAGAGACCGTCGCGTCGAAAACCCCTTGCGAGGGTCACAATATTTCGATATTTCTCGAAATATGGAAAAACAAAACGCTCTCACCGCTCTCGCCGCCCTGTCGCAGGAAACGCGCCTCGACGTGTTCCGCCTGCTGGTGACCCAGGGCCCGGATCCGCTGCCCGCCGGCGACATCGCCGCCCGGCTCGACGTGCTGCCCAACACGTTGTCGACGCATCTCGGCATTCTGACGCGCGCCGGGCTCGTGCGTTCCGAGCGCGACGGGCGGATGGTCCGCTACGCGGCCGACCATGACGGCATGCGCGCGCTGATGGCCTTCCTGATGCACGATTGCTGCGACGGCCGGCCGGAAATCTGCGCCCCGTTCGCCGATGTCACCGCGACCGTCGCGTCCGGTCCGCCTAATGGTGACATGTCGGGCGCCAACACATCGGGCGGAGGCATATAGTGGCGCCGACCAGTCTGTCGCGACGGCTTGCGGCCGAAGCGCTCGGCACGGGCCTGCTCGTCGCGACCATCGTCGGCTCGGGCATCATGGCGAGCCGGCTGACCGACGATGTCGCGCTGACCCTTCTCGGCAATACCCTGCCGACGGGCGCCATTCTGGTCGTCCTGATCACCACGCTGGGGCCCATTTCTGGCGCCCATTTCAACCCCGCCGTGACGCTCGCCTTCGCCCTGCGCCGCGCATTGCCGCCAGCCGACGCCTTGGCTTATGCGGCTGTCCAGATCGCGGGCGGCATCGCCGGCGCGCTTGTCGCCCATGCCATGTTCGACCTGCCGATCCTGCAGGTTTCCGACACGCTGAGAACCGGGCCGGCGCAATGGCTGTCCGAACTCGTGGCGAGCTTCGGCCTCGTCGCGACGATCCTGGCGGGCCTGCGCTACCGTCCCGAGGCCGTTGCCTGGCTGGTCGGCCTCTATATCACGGCGGCCTGCTGGTTCACCGCCTCGACCTCGTTCGCCAACCCCGCCGTCGCCATCGCGCGCGGGCTGACCGATACATTTTCCGGCATCCGCCCCATCGACGTGCCCGGCTTCGTCGCGTCGGAGGCGCTCGGCGCCGTCATCGCCGTCGCGGTGATGGGTTGGCTTCTGAGCGACGGCGCGCCCGCCATCAAGAAACCCGCCCTGGAAAAGGACGCATGACCACCGTCATCCATCACAATCCGGCCTGCGGCACCTCGCGCAACGTGCTCGCCATCATCGAGGCGAGCGGCGAGACACCGGTCGTGATCGACTACCTCGCGACCGGCTGGACGCGGCCCCAGCTTCTCGGCCTGTTCGCCGCCGCCGGTCTGACGCCGCGCACCGCCTTGCGGACGACGAAATCGCCGGCCGAGGAACTCGGCCTGCTCAATCCCGACGTGAGTGACGCGACGCTTCTCGCCGCGATGTTGGAACACCCCATCCTGGTCAACCGGCCGATCGTCTGCACCCCGAAGGGGGTGCGGCTGTGCCGGCCGAGCCCGACCGTGCTCGACCTGCTCGACCGCCTGCCGCCGGGGCCGTTCGAGACCGAGGACGGCACGCCGATCGTCGATGCCGAGGGACGCCGCGTCGCCTGACCGACCTTCAGGCGACGGCCATGTCCACCCGCTCGAGCCGGATCGGGAAGCGGGCGCGAAGTTCGGCATCCACCGCATCGGGAATATGGGAGGACAGCGGACCAGCCAGCATCGCGTCCTTGCGCTTGCGCGCCTCCAGGACGAGGTCGGGCCGGTCGATCTCGAGCCACTCCTTGGGCGAGGTACGGTCGGCGACATCGGGATAGAGATAGTCGCGCTGCATCAGCGACAGCGTTTGCGCATGGCCGAGATAATGGCCCGGCCCGTCGAGACAGACATTGCGGATGGCGTCGAAGGACAGCGTCTCGTCATTGACCTCGATGCCGCGCACGCAGCGCAGGCACTGACCGATCAGATCGTTGTCGATGATCAGGCTTTCCGGACAGTAGCCGAGCAGCGAGGCATGCATTCCGACGCTTTCATAGACCAGGTTGAGGCCCGCCAGCCCCGCCATCACATCGGTGATGCCGCGCTCGTAGCCGGCCTGCATGTCCGGCAGCTTGGCATCCGTCATGCCGGCGGCCGAACCGGTCGGCAGATCATAGAAGCGGCCCATCTGGGCGCAAGCAGCGGTCAAGAGCGACTGTTCGCCCGACCCGCCCGTCATGGCGCCCGAGCGCAGATCCGACACGAAGGGCCAGGTGCCGAAAATCGCCGGATGGCCGGGCCGGACCGCGTTCACATAGACGACACCGGCGAGGCATTCCGCCACCGCCTGGGCCACGGCCCCCGGCAGCGCCGCCGGCGCCGTGGCGCCTGCCTGGCCTGCCGACAGAAGCAGGATCGGCATGCCGCCCTCGATCAGAACCTCCATCACCTCGCAGGATTCGGTGGCGAACTTCATCGGCGGTACGACGAAGGTGTTGGAATTCGACACGAAGGGCCGCGCCCGCCAGGCCTCTTCGCCGCCGGCCAGGAGATGGCACATTTCGAGCCCCATGCGGGCGCGTTCGGGCGAGGTGAAGCTGACGCCGACATGTTTGCGCGTGCCCGCGAGACAGGCATAGAGCGTGTTCACGTCGAGCTCGGTCGCGTTCTCCATGTCGCGGGTCACGCAGATCCGCTGGAAATAGTGGATATTGTCGAGCTGGTCGACGAGGCGGGCCGCCTGATAGAGGTCGAGCAGGGTCGATTCGCGGTATTCCCGCGCGATCGGATCGACCGCATGCACCGCGGCACCGGCGGTGCCGTAGTAGACGCGCGCGCCCTGCGGCCAAAGATCGAGCGCCGGGTCGCGCGCCGGCAGCGGGAAATTGCGCGCCGCCTTGGCGACCATGTCCATGACGAGGGCGCGCGGGAAACGCAGCCGCTTGTCCTCACCATAGTCGACGCCGATGCGGGTCATATGCGCGACACCGCTATCGGGCGCGTCGGCCAGGCCGACCTCTTCGAGAAGCCTGAGCGCCGTTTCGTGGATCGCGGCGATATCGGCATCGGACAGCGGCTTGTAGCGGCCGCTCTCCATGCCCGGCCGCACCGGCTTGACGTCCTCGGCGAGCGGGGCCGCCCGCATCGCCACGCGCGCATTGCGTCCGCCGGCCCGTCGGCCGCGGGCGGGCACTTCGATCGCGGACTCGGTCATCGTCGCGCGCCTCCGGTTGGGTCAGGAACGAATACGGGAGGCCGATGGATCATACATCGGCTTGAGGCTGGCTTCCGCGGCGACCCGCACGCCGGCGACCTCGATCTCGTAGCGGCTCGACAGCATGTCGGCGGCGCTTTCGCCGTCGCGCACCGGCACATAGCCGAGCCCGATCGCGCCGCCGAGCGCATGGCCGTAATTGCCGCTCGTGACATAGGAGACGATCTCCCCGTCCCGGACGATCGGCTCGGTGTGGTAGACGAGCGGTCCGGGATCAGTCAGGCGGAACTGGACGAGCCGCCGCGCCAGGCCGGCTTCCTTCTTGCGCAGCACGGCGTCCCGGCCGAGAAAGCCGCCGAAGCGGGACGCCGGCTTCTGCAGCTTGACGGCAAAACCGAGACCGGCTTCCAGCACATGGTCCTCGTCGGTGATGTCGTGGCCGAAATGGCGGAAGCCCTTTTCGATGCGGCAGGAATCGAGGGCATGCAGCCCGCACAGGGCAAGCCCGCGATCGCGCCCGGCCGCCTCGATGGTCTCGAACACATAGGCCGCCATGTCGGCGGGCACATAAAGCTCCCAGCCGAGTTCGCCGACATAGGTGATGCGGTGGGCACGGATCTCGGCCATGCCGAGATCGATCATGCGCATCGTGCCGAAGGGGAAGGCATCGTTCGACAGATCCACGGTGGTCAATGGCTGCAGAAGATCGCGCGCCTCGGGCCCCATGACGACGATGACGGCTTCCATCGGCGACACGTCGATCGCCGCGGCGCGGGCATCGTCCGGCCAATGGCGGCGGATCCACGCCATGTCGCGCACGATGGTGGCGCCCGGCGTGACGACGAGGAACGAGGTTTCCGACAGCCTGGTGACTGTGACATCGGCCTCGATGCCGCCGCGTTCGTTGAGGAACTGGGTGTAGACGAGGCGGCCAGGCTCGACCATCACGTCATTGGCCGCGATGCGCTGCAGGACATCGGCCGCGTCGGGGCCGTCGATGCGGATCTTGCCGAAGGACGACATGTCGAACAGGCCGACCCGTTCACGCACCGCCATATGTTCGTCGCGGTGATTGTCGAACCAGTTCTGCCGACCCCAGGCATAGCGGTATTCCGGCGTCTGGCCGGCACGGGCGAACCAGTTGGCGCGTTCATTGCCGGCGACCTCGCCGAAACACGCCCCGCGCGCCTTGAGATGCTCATGCAAAGGCGAGCGGCGCAGCCCGCGCGCGGTGGCCATCTGCCGATAGGGGAAGTGATCGGCGTATAGAAGCCCCAGCGTCTCCTTGGAGCGTTCATAGAGATAGGTCTTGGTCGACTGGAACGGCATCATGCGGCGGATGTCGACGTCCCACAGGTCGAAGGGCGGATGCCCCCGGTCCATCCATTCCGCGAGCGCCATGCCGGCGCCGCCGGACGACTGGATGCCAATCGAGTTGAAGCCCGCCGCGACGAAGAAATGCCTGAGCTCCGGCGCCTCGCCGAGAAGATAGCGGTCGTCGGGGGTGAAGCTTTCCGGACCGTTGAAGAAGGTATGGATGCCGGCGGTTTCCAGCATCGGGAACCGGTTGACCGCCTGTTCGAGGATCGGCTCGAAATGCTCGAAGTCCTCGGGCAATTGATCGAAGCAGAAATCCTCGGGAATGCCGTCGACGGCCCAGGGCTTGGCATCGGGCTCGAAGGCGCCGAGCAGGATCTTGCCGGCGTCTTCCTTGTAGTAGGCGCATTCGTCGGGCACGCGCAGCACCGGCAGGTCGGCGGACAGTTCGGCGATCGGCTCGGTGACGATGTAGAAATGCTCGCAGGCCTGAAGCGGCACGCCGACACCGGCCATGCGGCCGATCTCGCGCCCCCACATGCCGCCGCAATTGACCACATAGTCGGCGCGGATGACGGTTTCCTCGCCGTTCCGCGCGGCCGTCACGCCGGTGACCTGGCCGTTTTCGGCATGGATCGCGGTGACCTTGACGTTCTCGAAGATGCGGGCGCCGCGATTGCGCGCGCCCTTGGCCAGCGCATGGGCGATATTAGCGGGATCGGCCTGCCCGTCCGACGGCGTCCACAGACCGCCGAGCACGCCGTCGGTGTTGATGCCGGGATAGCGGGCGGCGATATCCGCGGCCGACATCTCCTCGATCTCGACGCCGAACACCTTGGCCATGGACGCGCCGCGCCGCGCCTCCTCGAGCCGGTGTTCGGACAGGCAGACGAGGATCGACCCATTCTGCTTGTAGCCGGTGGCGATGCCGGTCTCGTCTTCGAGGTTGCGGAAGAGTTCGGCGGAATAGCGGGCGAGCCGGGTCATGTTCTGGGTGGCGCGCAGCTGGCCGACCAGCCCCGCCGCGTGCCAGGTCGTGCCCGAGGTCAGTTGCTTGCGTTCGAGCAGGACGACATCGGTCCAGCCGAGCTTGGTCAGGTGATAGGCGACGGAGCAGCCGACGACACCGCCGCCAATGATCACCGCGCGCGCCTGGGTGGGCAGGGTCGTCATCTCTTCTCCACCGCCATATCCTTCGACGCCAGCAACAGCGCCGCGCACATCATCAATCCGCCGCACAGCCGGTTAAGCCACGCCCCGCCAAACGCTTTGACGCGAGCCAGCGCGCGCGTCGCGGTGAAACCCCAAGCGACGAGCAGCACCCCGTCGACGACGAGATAGGTCACGCCGAGAACGAGAAGCTGCGGCGCGACGGGCTGGCCGACATCGATGAATTGCGGGAACAGGGCGGCGAAGAAGACGACCGCATAGGGGTTGGCCAGAGAGGTCAGGAAGCCCTGGCGGAACAGGCGGCCCGCGGGTGCCGGCGCAGCGGCGCCCGACAGCGAGACCGGCGGCGCCCGGAAGAGCTTCAGCCCGAGCCAGGCGAGATAGGCGACGCCGAGCCATTTGATGACTGTGATCGCATCGGCGGATGCGGCGATGATCGCGGTGAGGCCGAACGCCGCCGCCGTCATCTGCAATAGGTTCGCCGACAGATCGCCGGCGATGGTGTTCATCGAGCGCTTCAGCCCGTGGCGCAGGCTGTTCGACATGATCAGGAACTGGCTCGTATCCGGCGGCGTCGCGAAGAAAACCGCCAGCGCCGCGAGATAGAGAAGATAGGTTTCGAGCGTCATGCGGGCCTCACGACGTCATGGCCGGCCGCTGTCAGCGCGCCGGCGAGATGGCGGATATGGTCCGGCCCGATCTCGCAGCAGCCGCCGACGATCGACGCGCCGCCCGCCACCCAGCCGAGCGCGAAACCGGCATAGGCCTCGGGTCCGAGATCGGGGCGCTCGCCTTCGAGCACGGCGACCGTCGATCCCACCGTATAGGCCTCGGCGATCGGCCGGAAACCATTGGCATAGGCGCCGACCGGACCGCCGAGGGCGACGAGATCGGCGAGCCCGGCATCGACATCTTCCGGCGGGCAGCAATTGATCAAACGTGCCGCGATCGGCAGGTCGGCCACGGCGGCACCCGCTTCGGTGAGGGTTTCGCCCGACCGCAGCCGCCCGCCACTGCCTTCCTTCAGCGTCCAGGCGACCCAGACCGGCTTGTCGACCGCCATGGCGGCCATCGCCGCCGCGCGGCCTTCGCGCGCGGTGCTCATGGTCTCGCAGATGAAGAAATCGACCGTGTCGGCCTGCGCCTCGGCGATCTCGCGATAGTGCGCGGCGATCGCGTCATCGGGGCCGACGAGTTCGGGCCTGTAGGACCATTCGAGCGGCGGCAGGCAGCCGGCGATCGCGACATCCTCGGCGGCGCTGTCGCGGGCTTCGACGGCGAGCCGGCAGGCCTGATCCTGCAAGGCCTGGAACTGGTCGGGCGCGCCGAAACGGGCGAGCTTGTTCTGGGTCGCGGAATAGGCGTTGACGATGATGACCCGCGCACCGGCGCGGATGAAATCGGCATGCAGGTCGCGCACGAGATCCGGCCGTTCCATCATCACCTGGGCCGACCACAGCGGCGTCGGCTCCGCCCCCGACCGGCGCAGCAATTCCTGCCCCATGCCGCCGTCGAGGAGCACGATCTCGCTCATCCGCGCAGCCTGTCATTGGCCGGGTCGTAGACCGCGGCATCGGGATGGATGCGCGCCTTGCGCCGCGTGCCGACGACCTCGATCTCGAAATCGCCGTTCGGATCGGCCTTGTCGGCATCGATGATCGACAGCGCGACGGTGGTCTCCGTGCGGTGGCCGTAGCCCGCCGACAGGACGAGGCCGCAGGCCGAACCGTCGCCATTGAACACCGTCGACAGGCCGACGGGATCGCCCGCCCCGTCCGCGACCGTCATGGTCACGAAGGCCTTGTCGCCGCCAGCCGCGCGTTCCGCCTCCAGCGCCGCCTTGCCGATGAAGTCGGCTTTAGACCAGTCTACCCAGCGGTCGAGGCCCGATTGCAGCATGGTGAAATCGGTCGACAGATCCGCCTTCCAGGCGCGATAGCCCTTTTCGAGCCGCATGGACTCGAGCGCCAGCATGCCGAAATCGCGCAAGCCATGCGCCTGGCCGGCGGCCTCGATGGCGCGGTAGGTCTGCAGGCCGTATTCGAGCGGCACATGGATCTCCCAGCCGAGTTCGCCGGCATAGGAGACGCGGATCAGATGGCCACGCGCCATGCCGATCTCGGCCGGGCGATGCGTCAGCCAGGGAAAGGCATTGCCGCCGAAATCGCCCGATGCCAAGGCCGCCATCACATCGCGCGACTTCGGCCCGGTGACGAGGAACGTCGCCCAGCGGCTCGTCACGTCGTCGAGCCGGATCGAGCCGTCCGCCGGCAGATGATCGGCGAGCCAGTCGCGGTCGTGCCAATAGGCGCCGGCGCCGGTCAACAGCCAGAAGCGGTCCTCGGAGAACCGCGTCAGCGTCATCTCGGTCAGGACCTTGCCCTTGGGCGTCGCGAAATAAACGAGCCCGATGCGGCCCGGTCGCGGCAACTTGCCGGTGACGAGACCGGACAGCCAGTCGGCGGCGCCCTCGCCCGACAGCTCGAAACGGGAGAAGCCGGTCAGGTCGAGCACGCCGACATGTTCGGCGACATGGCGGCATTCGGCGCCGACGCGCTTGAACCAGTGCTGGTGGTCGTAGGAATGCGCCGGCCCGCGCATGTCGTCCGGCGCGGGGAACCAGTCGGCCCGCTCCCAGCCACCATAGGCGCCGAATTCGGCGCCCTTGTCGCGCAGGACCTCATAGACCGGTGAGGTCTTGGCCGGCCGGCCCGCCGGCCATTGGATCTTCGGGAAATGCGTCGCATATTCGTGCGAATAGACCTGGATCGCGGTCTGGCGGGTATATTCCTGGGTGACGTAGTCGGTGAAGCGGCGCGGATCGACGGCCCAGGATTCGGTTTCGGTCTCGCCCTCGACGATCCATTCCGACAGGATCTTGCCGGCCCCGCCGGCCTGCACGATGCCGAAGGTGAAGACGCAGGCCTCGAAGGCGTTCGGCACGCCGGGCATCGGGCCGATCAGCGGATTGCCGTCGGGCGCATAGGGGATCGGACCGTTGACCACCCGCGTGATGCCGACCGAGCCGAGGATCGGCACCCGCGCGCAGGCATCGGCGATATACCATTCGAGCCGGTCGAGATCGTCGGGATAGAGCTGGAAGGAGAAATCCTCCGGCATCGGATCGTCATCCGACACCCAATGCGCCTTGCAGCCGGTCTCATAGGGGCCGAGCAGCAGTCCATTCTTCTCCTGGCGCAGATAGTAGGAGGAATCGGGATCGCGCAGCAGCGGCAGCTTCCTGTCACGCGCTTCGAGCTCGGCGATCTCCTCGGTTATCAGATATTGATGCGCCAGGCTGACGCAGGGCACGTGGCGGCCGAACATGGCGCCGACCTCATGCGCCCGGTAGCCCGCCGCATTGACCACATAGTCGCAGCGCACCTGGCCCTTCTCGGTCTCGACGACCCATTCGCCGCCCTTGCGATGCACGCCCGTGACCGGGCAGAAGCGCACGATCTTGGCGCCGAGCCCGCGCGCGCCATGCGCCAAAGCCTGGGTCAGCTGGGCGGGATCGATGTCGCCATCGGTCGGGTCCCACAGCCCGCCTTCGAGGTCATGCGTTTCGAGGAAGGGATAGACGTCGCGCATCTCCTCATTGGTCATCATTTCGAGACCAATGCCCATATGGCGCGACATGGCGGCGACATGGGCGAACTCCTCCATCCGCTCGCGCGAATGGGCCAGCCGGATCGACCCGGTCACATGGTAGTTCATCGGATAGCCGACATCGTCGCCGAGCGTCGCGTAGAGCCGCGTCGAATAGTTCTGCAGCGACATCATCGTCCAGGAGCCGACGAAGTTCGGGCAATTGCCCGCCGCATGCCAGGTCGAGCCCGAGGTCAGCTCGTTCTTTTCGAGAAGCAGACAGTCGGTCCAGCCGGCCTTGGCCAGATGATAGAGCACGGAGCACCCGACCGCGCCGCCGCCAATGATGACGACCCGCGCCGTCGCCGGCAAATCGGCCATGCTGTCCTCCCCGACATCGCGATCCTGTCCGATCCGCGATCGGACCACGATTTACCGCCGCCGGGAAGAGCAAAAATGAAAAAGACCGGAAAAATTTCATTCAGGCCAGGACATGCCGGATCGGGCTGGTCCGGCGGCCACGGCGTTCAGTAGATCGGCGGCGCGACGACCCAGATCACGACGGCGGGCTCGCTGCCCCGATTGCGCCACTGATAGGCCTCGTGGCGGAAGCGGAAACTGTCGCCGGCCTGCAGCGTGTGCCAGCGCTCGCCGATCATCATGTCGAGCGTGCCCGACAACAGATAGCCCGCCTCCTCGGTCTCCCGATAGAGTGGTTCGGGCAGCGCCGAGCCGGGCGCGAATTCGGAGCGGAAGATCTCGAAGGCACCGCCGAGATCGGGTGACAGCAATTCCTCGACGAAACCGTCGTCGATCGAGCCAAGGCGGCGGCGGCCGGCCGCGCGCACGATATGGGCGCGCTCGGCGTCGGGACCCGGCTCGTTGCGGAACAGAAGCGACAGCGGCACCTCGTAGAGCTTGCCGAGCTTGCGGAGGTCGGTGAGCGACGGTTCGGTCAGCCCGCGCTCGATCTGGCTGAGCCAGCCGACCGAGCGCCCGACGGCGAGCGCGACCTGCTGCAGCGTCATGTGCCGCGACTTGCGCAAGGCGCGCAGATCGGCGCCGAGGCCGGAGGTCACGGCGGCGCGTCTGTCATCGGTTTTCTCGGCGAGCGACATGGCCACCCCATGTAACGCGTCGTCGGGGGATGAGGCAAATGGGCCGGGCGATACCATATGAGCGGCGGGCTTGCGGAAAACGCCGAACCAAGCCGGCGGGCGCGCCCCTGCCTTGTCGCGGTCCGGCCCGGCGCCGGCCGCGCCGAAAAACGCCGTCATCCAGACGTGACACGGGCCGTGCAAGTATCGCACGCTTCATGCGTGCAACTATGCGGTATGGCACAGACCCTGCCCGTCAACCCCTTGTTAAGTGCGGCTGACGGAGGTGGGGGCTCACATGCCCGCCGCGAGCGCGCATGCCACTCCTGTCATCGAAACAAGCGGGGAACACTCATGACCAAGACGGCCATCATCACCGGGTCGACCAGCGGTATCGGACTTGCCATCGCCGAGGCCTTCGCGGCCGACGGCATGAACGTCATGATCAACGGATTCGGCAAGGCCGAGGACATCGAGGCCGAACGCGCCCGCCTCGACGCGGCGGCGGCCGGTTCGGTGCACTATAACGGCGCCGACATGACCAAGCCCGACGAGATCGCGGCGCTCGTCGCCGATACCGAGAAGACCTTCGGCTCGGTCGACGTGCTGGTCAACAATGCCGGCATCCAGCATGTCGAGCCGGTCGAGGACTTCCCCGTCGATACCTGGAACGCGATCATCGCGATCAACCTGTCGAGCTCGTTCCATACCATCCGCGCCGCCGTGCCCGGCATGAAGAAGCGCGGCTGGGGCCGGATCATCAACATCGCCTCGGCCCATGGCCTCGTCGCCTCGCCGTTCAAATCGGCCTATGTGGCGGCCAAGCACGGCATTCTCGGCCTGACCAAGACGGTGGCGCTGGAAACCGCCGAACACGGCATCACCGTCAACGCGGTCTGCCCGGGCTATGTGCTGACCCCGCTGGTCCAGGCGCAGATCCCCGATACCGCGAAGGCGCGCGGCATCTCCGAAGAAGAAGTCATCCGCGACGTCATGCTCGGCCATCAGCCGACGAAGAAATTCGTCACCGTCGAGGAGATCGCCGGGCTGTGCCGGTTCCTGACCACCGATCACGCCGCCTCCATCACCGGCGTGCCGCTCTCGATCGACGGCGGCTGGACGGCCGAATAGCGCGCGCCGGATCGGACACAAGACAATGGCCAAGAACCAGGGCCGGTCGGCCCGGCACAAGAAATCCGTCAACCTGGCCCTGCAGGGTGGCGGCGCCCATGGCGCCTTCACCTGGGGCGTGCTCGACCGGTTGTTCGAGGAAGACCAGCTCTGGATCGAGGCCATCTCCGGCACCAGCGCCGGCGCCATGAACGCGGTCGTCGCCGCCCAGGGCATGTATGACGGCGGCGCGGAAGGCGCCCGCGAAGCGCTCGAACGCTTCTGGTGGGAAGTGTCGAAGGCGGGGCAGGCAAGCCCCGTCAAGCGCAGCCCGATCGACATGGTGCTCGGCAACTGGTCGCTCGACATGTCGCCGGGCTATCTCATGATGGATCTGATGAGCCGGCTGGCGTCGCCCTACGACACCAATCCGTTCGACATCAATCCGCTGCGCGAGCTGGTCGACGATTTCATCGATTTCGAGAAGGTGCGCGACTGCAACGATCTGCACATCTACCTGTCGGCGACCAATGTCGAGACCGGCCGGGTGCGCGTCTTCAAGCGCGACGAGGTGACGCTCGACGTGGTCATGGCCTCGGCCTGCCTGCCCTTTCTATTCAAGGCGGTCGAGATCGACGGCGTGCCCTATTGGGACGGCGGCTATATGGGCAATCCGGTGCTGTTCCCCTTCATCGACGACAGCCCGTCCGACGACATCATCATCGTGCAGATCAATCCGATCGTCCGCGAGGGCACGCCGACGACGGCGCGCGACATCCATAACCGGGTCAACGAGATCACCTTCAACGCCTCTCTCCTGCGCGATCTCAGGGCGATCGACTTCGTCTGCCGCCTGATCCAGGAGAACAAGCTCAAGGAAGGCGACTACCGCTCGATGAAGATCCACATGATCGAGGCGCGCAAGGAGATGCGCCCGCTCGGCGCTTCGTCGAAGATGAACGCCGAATGGGATTTTCTGCTGCATCTGCACGAGATCGGCCGCAAGGCCGCCGCGGCCTGGCTCGACAAGCATTTCGACGATCTCGAAGTGCGCTCGACCGTCGATCTGCGCGAGATGTTTTCCGGCACCGGCGCCGGCCATCACGGTTGAGGGTATCCCCCTTGGCCGGCCGCCGCCGAGATAGAGGAGATCGCCCGATGACCGCATCCCGACACCGCCGCAGCGGCCTCTCGACCGTCGCAACCCTCGGGCTCGCCGCCATGGCCGGCGGCGCGCTCCTCGCCGGCCCGGCGCCCGCGCTCGATCTCGACACGCTCGAAACACGGACCATTCTCGGCCTGCGCGGACCGTCGGGCGCCAAGGACATCTCGAACACGGTCACCGCGACGACGCCCCTGGCGGAAGAGGGCATCGCCTCGCTCGCCGGGCGCAGCCTGCGCACCCGCTTCTGGACCATCAACGGCAATGGCGGGATCGTGCCGATCCACAACCATGCCAACCGCCCGGCCGTGTTCACCATCCTGACCGGCGAGATCTATGAATATGTCAACACCGCCAATGAGCGGATCCTGCACAAGGCCGGCGGGCTGGCGCTCGAGGAAGGCGAGATATCGCACTGGTGGCTGAACGAGGGCGACGAGACCGTCCACCTCATCGCCTTCGACGTGTTCCAGAGCGAGGACCCGGCCACCGCCGAGACCGCCGACCGGCCGGCGATGCAGGACTTCGACCTGCCCGACGCGATGAACGTTCAGCACGACCTTCTGGGCGTGGTGGATATCGGCGCGCATTTCGACGGCGCCTTCGGCGACGGCATGACGCTGACCACCTATCGCACGACGCTCGCACCGGGCGGCGTCTTTCCAAGCTTCACCGCTGCCGGCGAACCGGCGCAGATCTTCGTCTGGCAGGGCACGGTGACCGAGCATCGGTCGGACAATGACAGCCCCACCGTCCTGGCCGCCGAGACCGGCTCGTCGCTGTCGGGCGGCGCGCAGGCCTTCTGGGAGAACACCGGCGACGAGCCAGCGATACTTTATTTCGGCGTCGTCGAACCGGCCAGCGAGACCGACGGCATCCCCCGCGTCGGGCCGCTCGCCCATGGCAGCCATGACTAACGGCGCCTAGCAAGGCTTCCCCAACCCCAAGCCCCACACCATCGGGTCCGTCATCCGGCCCCGACAGCGACAGGTCACGACCCATGGCAGCCAGCGACCGGACCGCCGAGCCCAATCCCATGTCGGCCATGATCACCGACAGCGTGGCGATGGAGGGCCTGCCGGCCGAAAAGCGGTCGGAGATCTTCAAGCGCAGCCTGGTCATCGCGCTGATCTCCTTTCTCACCCTGATCGACCTGTTCGGCAGCCAGGCCCTGCTGCCGACGCTGGTGGAGACCTATGGCGTGTCGCCGGCGGCCATGGGGGTGGCGGTCAACGCCTCGACCATTGGCATGGCGGCGGCTGGCATCGTGGTGGCGCTGTTCGCGCGGCGCATCGACCGCAAGCTCGGCATCTGGCTCAGCCTGGCGCTTCTGTCGGTGCCGACCTTCCTGCTTGGCGTCACCGAGGACCTGACCACCTTCACCCTGCTGCGGATCGCGCAGGGCGTCTTCATGTCGACCGCCTTCACGCTGACGCTGACCTATCTGTCGGAAGAATGCTCGATCACCGCCGCCGGCGGCGCCATGGCCGCCTATATCACCGGCAATGTGGCGTCAAACCTGTTCGGCCGGCTGCTCGCCTCGGAGATCGCCCAGGATGTCGGCCTGGCGGAAAGCTTTTACGCCTTCGCGCTCCTCAACCTGACCGGCGCCGTCATCGCCTTCTTCTACATCGGCCGGACATCGGGCCCGCGCGCGGTCGAGGATGCCAACGGCTCGGTCCTCGATGCCTGGAAGGCGCATTTCACCAATGCCCGGCTGCGTTCGGCCTTCGCCATCGGCTTCATCATCCTGTTCGCCTTCATCGGCACCTTCACCTATGTCAATTTCGTGCTCGCCGAACCACCTTTCAGCCTGCCGCAGGCCTCGATCGGCCTCGTCTATTTCGTCTTCCTGCCGGCCATCCTGACGACGCCGATCGCCGGCGGCGCGGTGAAGCGCTATGGCAGCCGCGCGACCTTCTGGGCGTCGATGGGCGTTACCGTCACGGGCCTCGCGCTTCTGCTCGCGCCGAACCTCATCCTCATCCTCATCGGCCTCGGGTTGATCGGCGCGGGCCTGTTCTTCGCCCAGGCCGCCGCCACCGGCTATGTCGGGCGCACCGCGGAACGCGACCACGCCGCCGCCAACGGCATCTATCTGTCGAGCTATTACATCGGCGGGCTGGCCGGCGCGATGGCGCTCGGACAGGTCTTCACGCTGTTCGGCTGGACCGCGACCATCGTCACGCTGATCGTGCTGATCGGCCTGGCCTCCGTGTTGGCGCGCGGCATGGGCGAGGCAGCACCCGAGACGCCGGACGCGGCGTAGTGCCGTCTCAGCTTTCGAGGGATTTGCGCATTTCCGTGCTGGCGGCGAAGCCGAAGACCGGCTTGAGCAGGCGGACCCGCTCGGTGCGCACGGGCACGAAGCCGACCCGCTCATAGAGCCTGCGGGCGTCTGGATTGGTGTCGACCACGTCGAGCCGGACCGAGCCCGCGCCGAGCGTTCGCGCCTTGTCCTCGATCGCCGCGAGCAGGGCGCGGCCGACGCCGCGACCGCGCGCCGCGGCATCGACCGCGATTCCGTCCATCAGCAGTTCGCCCGGCTTCGGCTTGCGTTCCAAGAGGCTGAACGCCAGTCCCCGCCACAGCCCGCCGAACCGGCCATAGAGACGATCGAGATCGGCCGCCGAGATATCGAGAAAACCGCCCTCGGCATCCTTGAAGCCGGCCATGCCGAGGAGCCGGTCGCCATCGACCGCCGCGATGGCCCGATCGAGCCGCAGCGTCGGCGCGAAATTCTCGACCGCTACCGCCTTGTCGTGGCGAAGGATCGGCGCGAATTTCGCCCAGAAGGCGTCGAGATAGATCGCTGTCGCCTCGCGGCGGAACCGGTCGGGCAGATCGGGCAGAACGGAAAATCCCATGGCGCGCCTCCCGTCCTGACGTGCCCCCGCCGGACACGGATATCAAGGGGCGACCTCGTCTTCCGGCCGTCACGGCCTTATCGGCCTCGACCAAGGTTTTCCGGCTCACTAAACTCCTGCGCGACACAAGAACCATCGCAAGGGAGGACAATCATGCGGCTGGACAACAAGGTGGCGATCGTGACCGGCGCGGCGTCGGGCTTCGGCCTCGGCATCGCCGAAGCCTTCATCGCCGAAGGCGCGCGGGTCGTGCTGGTCGATATCGATGCGGCGGGCGCGCAAAAGACGGCGGCAAGGCTCGGCGAGCACGCCGTGGCGCTGGCCGGCGACGTCACCCGGGCCGACGACGTGGCACGCTCGGTCGACACGGCGTTGACTGCGTTCGGCGGTCTCGACTGCGTCGTCAACAATGCCGGCTGGAGCCACCGCAACAAGCCGCTTCTGGAGGTCGACGAAGACGAATTCGACCGGGTGTTCGCGGTCAATGTGAAGTCGATCTTTCACATGATGCGCGCCTGCGTTCCGGTCCTGACCGAGCGCGGCGGCGGCACGGTGATCAACATCGGTTCGACCGCCGGCATCCGGCCGCGTCCGGGCCTGAGCTGGTATAACGCATCGAAGGGGGCGGCCAATCTGGTGTCGAAATCGCTCGCGGTCGAACTCGCTCCGCACAATATCCGCGTCAACGCCATCGCGCCGGTGATCGGCGAAACGGCGCTGCTCGAAACCTTCATGGGCCTGCCCGACACGCCGGAAAACCGCGCCGCCTTCATCGCCGGCATTCCGCTCGGCCGCATGAGCCGGCCCGCCGACATCGCCCAGTCCACCGTCTTCCTCGCCTCCGACGACGCCGCCTTCCTCACCGGCGTCGTGCTCGAAGTCGATGGCGGCCGCTGCATCTGAGCAGCGCGTTCCCTATGCCTCGAACAGGTTGGCGTCGATCTCGATCAGGGTCGGCCGCCCGGAGACCGCGGCGGCCGAGACGCGGGCGCCGATCTGATCGAGGCCGGCCAGCCGTTCCGCCTGCCAGCCATAGGCATGCGCGACGGCCTGGAAATCGGGCGTGTGGAGATCGACGCCGATGGTCGGGATCTGGCGCTCGGCCATATAGGACTTGATCTCGCCATAGCCGCGATTGTTCAGGACCACGAGAATGACCGGCGCGCCGGCTTCGACCGCCGAACCGAGTTCGGCGAGCGTGAATTGCAGCCCGCCATCGCCGGCGAGACAGACGGCCGGCGCCCGGTCGAGGCCCAGCGAGGCGCCGATCGCCGCCGGCAGGCCATAACCGAGCGTGCCGTAGCCGGTCGACGAATTGAACCAGCGATTTGGTTCCGGCGCGCCATAGTCGCAATTGCCGGCATAGACGAACTGGGTGGAGTCGCCGACGATCGGCGCGTCCGGCACGGCATCGCGGATCGCTTCCACGGTCTCCACATAGCGCCGATAGGTCGGGCCGATTTCATCACGACCGCCGACCCGCGCCGTTTCGGCACGATGGGCGCCGTCGGTGCCACCGGCATCGATGCCGAGGCCGGAGAAGATCGCCGCCAATACGGCCCTGGCGTCGCCGCAGATGGCGATGTCGGGCACGACAGAACGGTGCAGTTGCTGGGCGTCGATATCGATCCGGACGAGCGGTGACGTGAAATTCGGCGCGCCGCGATCGAAGAGATCGTAGTCGGTCCAGCCGAATTCGGTGCCCGCCGCGATGACGAGATCGGCATCGTCGAACAGCGCCCGAACCGCGTCGAGGCTCGGGCTCGCGGGAACCGCCAGCGGGTGATCGGGCGGCAGGACGCCGCGCGCATTCACCGTCATGATGACGGGCGCGTCGAGCCGTTCGGCGAGCCGGCGCACTTCCGCCGCGGCATGGCGCGCGCCGCCACCGGCGAGAATGACCGGACGGGCCGCGGCTTCGGCCGCGCGCACCGCCGCGTGAACCGGGTCCAGATCGCCCGGCCCCGCATGCGGCATCTCGACGGCGCGCGGCGCGGGCAGGCCGCTGGCATCGGCCGAGATCAGATCGAGCGGCAATTCGAGATGAACCGGGCCGGGCCGGGCGCCGGCGAACAGCGCGAAGGCGCGCGCCAACGCCTCGGGCAGGGCCTCGGGCGTCAGAATGGTTTCGGAAAACCGCGCGACGCCGGCGACCAGCGCCCGCTGGTCGGGCAGTTCGTGCAGCTCGCCGAGCCCCCGCGCCAGGGTCGCCGTCGGGTTCACCGTGGAAATGACGAGCATCGGGATCGAATCGGCCAGCGCCTGCCCCATCGCGGTGGCGATGTTGGTCATGCCGGGGCCGGTGATGATGAAGCACACGCCCGGCCTGCCGGTGACCCGGGCATAACCGTCGGCCATGAAGCCCGCGCCCTGTTCGTGGCGCGGGGTGATGTGGGTCAGGCCCGCCTTGTCGAGGCCGCGATAGAGTTCGACCGTGTGAACGCCGGGAATGCCGAACACGGTGTCGACCCCGTTCGCCGCCAGCCAGTCGGTGAGATAGATGCCGAGCGTTGTCATCGTGTCGTCTCCCGGAATGCCATCGGATCAGCCGTTGAGGCCCTGGCGGCGCAGGAAGCGCCCGATGCGGTGGGCGGCCTCGGCCAGCTTGTCCTCGTGATTGCAGAAACTGATGCGGATGAAGCCGCGCGCCGACGGGCCAAAGCCGTCGCCGGGCAGGACGCTGACCTTTTCCTCGTCGAGCAATTGCCAGCAGATCTCTTCCGACGACCGGTTCAACGCGCGAAGATCGAGCATCACATTCATGCCGCCGGCCGGCGTGTGGGCCTGGAAGCCTTCCTCGGCCAGCGCCGCGATGAAGAGATCGCGGCGGGCGCGATAGCGCGCGACGATTCCGGCGGCGATCGTATCGTCCTCGACCGCCCGCAACGCCGCCTGCTGGATGAAGCCCGGCTGGCCGTAGAGCATGACGAGCGAGATGTCCTCCATCGCCTTGACCAGCGGTTCGGGCGCGATGGCCCAGCCCATGCGCCAGCCGGTCATGGCATGGGATTTCGACAGGCTGGACACCACGATGGTGCGATCCTGCATGCCGGGCAGCGTGCGGGGCGCCACGAAATCGGCGTCGTAGCAGAAGGCGGAATAGACCTCGTCCGACATCAGCCAGATGTCGCGCTTGCGGCAGATCTCGGCGATCGCTTCCAGCGTGTCGCGCGGATAGACCGCGCCGGTGGGATTGTTGGGCGTGTTGATCAGGATCAGGCTGGTCCGGTCGGTGACGGCCTCGGCGATGGCATCGGGCGAAATCGCGAAATCGCGCTCGGCATCGCAGCCGACGGTCACCACCGTCGCGCCCGTCGCCCGCATGGTCGGCGGATAGGTCACGTAATGCGGCTCGACGACGATGATCTCGTCATCGGGATCGGCCACCGACAAGGCGGCGGTGAACAGCGCCCCTTGCGCGCCGGCCTGCACGATGACGTTTTCAGGCCGTGTGGGAATGCCGGTGATGCGCTCTTCCCGCGCCGCGATGGCCGCCCGCAAGGGCGGTTCGCCGGCAACGGACGTATAATGATGATCGCCGGCGTTCAGCGCGCCGACACAGGCCTCGACGATCGGACCCGGCGTATCGAAATCATGCTCGCCGATCGACAGCATGATGATGTCGCTGTCGTTGCGGGCGCGTTCGTCGGCGGCGTAGTGAACTTCCCAGCCCGTCTTGCCGCCCTTGCGCAAATCCTGCGTCCAGCTCGCGATGTGCATAAAATCCTCCAAATCCCGGCCCGTCGACCTTCGTCCGTGACGGAACCAGTCCCCGGCGGTCGTTTGGCGGACCACACACGACGCCATTCCTTCTCGCGCTTTCCGGGCGGCGAACCGGAAACCACTTCGCCTGAAAGCGCTCCTCCTCGTCGCGCTCTCCGGGCGGCGAACGGAAGGCCGGAAGCCCGAAAAGGCGACGGCGGCCCCCGAGATGTCCCGGGGACCGCCGCCCGTCTTAATCGGCGCCGAGGCGCCGGCGCAAGCCGGATCAGCTATTGAACCACCAGCGCTCGCAATAGCGATGGCCGTCCATGTTCCAGTTGGCCGCCATCGGGTCTTCATGCGCCAGGTCGTTGGTCCGGGCGAAAACGAAGTCGGCGAACATCGGCACGATCTGGCCGCCCTCATTGTGCAGGATCTGCTGCATCTCGACATACATCTGACGGCGCAGGTTCTCGTCGAGTTCGGCGCGGGCTTGCCGGAGAAGCGTGTCGAAACGCTCATTGTCCCAGAACGTCTCGTTCCAGGCCGCCGTGGACTCATAGGCCACCGAGAACATCCAGTCCTCGGTGGGACGGCCGCCGTAATAGCTCGTGCTCCACGGCTTCACCATCCACACATTCGACCAGTAACCATCCTCCGGCTCGCGCACTACGTCGAGCTGGATGCCGGCCTGACGCGCGCTCTCGGAGAACAGCACCGCCGCGTCGACCGCGCCCGCGAAGGCCGCGTCCGAGGGATGGATCGTCACCTGGAGCGAATCGAGACCCGCCTTCTGGAGATAGGACTTGGCGCGATCGGGATCGAATTCACGCTGCGGCAGCTCTTCGGTCGTCGCCTGATAGCGGTTGGCGAAGCCGATCGGCGTGTCGTTGCCGACCTTGCCGTAGCCCTGCAGGATGGTGTCGACGATCTGCTGGCGGTTGATCGCCCATTTCAGCGCGTTGCGCACATCGGCGTTGTCGAACGGCGCCTGGGTCACCATCATCGGCATCGTGTAATGCTGGTTGCCGGTCGTGGTCTCGACCGTGATGTTGCCGCCACGCTGCAGCAGGTTGATCGTCTTGAGATCGGGGTCGCCGATCAGATGGACTTCACCCGTGACGATGGCGTTCATCCGCGCCGCCGGATCGTTGACCGTTAGGACCTCGATCGAATCGAAGTGGCCGCGGCCCTCCTTCCAGTAGTTCGGATTGCGCTTTGTGGCGTAGCGGACGCCCGGATCGAAGGTCTCGAGCGACAGCGGGCCGGTGCCGATGCCGCTGGTCGGGTCGATCGCGCCGTCTTCCGATGGCATGACGGCGAGATGGTAGTCGCTCATCAGATAGGGGAAGTCGGCATTGCCACCCGACAGTTCGAAGATGACGACATTGTCGCCGTCCTTGCGGATGTCGGTGATCGGATCGACTAGGACCTTGGCGGCCGACGTCGAATCCTCGCCGCGATGGTGGTTGATCGAGGCGATGACATCGTCGGCGGTCATCGTCTTGCCGTTGTGGAAGGTCACGTCGGGACGCAGCTGGAAGGTCCAGGTCTTGGCGTCGGGCGTGGCTTCCCAGCTTTCGGCGAGTTCGCCGGCCAGGCTGTTGTCGGGCGCGATCTCGGTCAGGAAGTTGAAGAGCTGATGGCTCATCGAGATCGTCGAGTCGTTTTCATAGGTCGCCGGATCGAGGCTGTCCGACGTCGAGCCATGGCCGATGGCGACCTTCAAATCGCCGCCCTGTTTCGGCTCGGCGCGTGCCGGCATCGGCGCGAGACCCATGCCAAGGGCGAGCGCGCTGGCGCCGCCCGCTTGCAGGACCTGCCTGCGATCGATCTTCAAGGACATCTGTTCACCTCCATTGGTTTATTTCTGTATTGATGCGTCTGGTGTCGCCGGCTCGGGGGGCGAGCCGGCTCGGTCGGTGTCGGTGCCGGGCCGTCCCGCATGGCGTCATCCGTCCATGCACGTATCGGCTCGGCGCGGGCGCGACGGCGATCCGCCGCGATCATCGATATTTTGATATCGCGCTTTCGATTTATAGACCAACCCGTCGGCGTGAACGAGGGCGTTGTCGGCGCCCCCGCCGTGAAAAACATTAAAAGTTTTTCACACTTGCGGGCCGGTATCAACCTGCCGCGCCTCAGGCCGGCGTGGCGGCGGAGGCGTCCAGCTTGCGCTCTTCCAACACCCGGTCGAGCCAGTCCGGGTCCATTTCCGGCACCGAGGACAGGAGAAGCTCGGTATAGTCCGCGTGCGGCGGCGAGAAGATGTCGTCCTTCGGGCCGGCCTCGACCACCCGGCCATACTGCATCACCACGATCTCGTCGGCGATGGCGCGCACCGTCGCGAGATCGTGGGTGATGAACATGTAGGTCAGGCCGAGATCCTTCTGCAGCCGGACGAGCAGTCGCAGGATGCCCTCGGCGACGATCTGGTCGAGCGCGCTCGTCACCTCGTCGCAGATGATGAAATTGGGTGCCGCGGCGAGCGCGCGGGCAATGCCGATGCGCTGCTTCTGCCCGCCCGACAACTCGCTCGGATAGCGGTCGATATAGACGTCCGGTTCGAGCTCGATCTGCGACAGCAATTCGCGCACCCGCTCGTCGCGCTTGCGCCCGCGCAAGCCGAGATAGAACTCGACCGGCCGGCCGATGATCTCGCGGATCTTCTGCTTCGGATTGAGCGCGGTATCGGCCATCTGATAGATCATCTGCGCCTGGCGCAGCTGATCCTTCGAGCGCTTGCGGTAGTCCGCCGGCATCTCCTCGCCATTGATCAGGATGCGGCCTTCCTTGGGCGGCAGAAGACCGGTGATGACGCGGGCCGTGGTCGACTTGCCGGAACCGGATTCGCCGACGACCGCCACCGTGCGGCCCTTGTGGATGTCGAAGGAGACATTGGTCAGGACCGGCGGGCCGGAGCCATAGGCCGCGGTCACCCGGTCGATCGTCACCATCGGCACGTCGGCGCCCTCGGCCTGCGGCTTGGGATCGCTGCGGAAGCTGCGCACGGCCCACAGCGACTTGGTGTAGTCCTGTTCGGGATGTTCCAGCATCTTGCGCGTATCGGCTTCCTCGACGAGATCGCCATAGCGCAGGACCATGATGCGATCGGCCATCTGGGCGACGACCGCGAGGTCGTGGGTGATGTAGATCGCCGCGGTGCCGAACTCCTCGACGGCATGCCGGATCGCCGCCAGGACCTCGATCTGGGTGGTCACGTCGAGCGCCGTCGTCGGCTCGTCGAAGATGATCAGGTCCGGCCGGCACGACATGGCCATCGCCGTCATGGCGCGCTGCAGCTGACCGCCGGACACCTGGTGCGGATAGCGGAAGCCGATCTCGTCGGGATTGGGCAATTGCAGCTTGCGGTAGAGCGTGACCGCGTCTTCCTCCGCCTCCTTCTTCGACATGATGCCGCGCAGGATGGGGAATTCGGTATATTGGTCGATCAGGCGGTAGGCCGGGTTGAAGCTCGCCGCCGCCGACTGCGCCACATAGGCGATGCGCGACGACCTGAGCGCGCGACGCTTCTCGCGCTGGGCGGTGATCAGCTCCATGCCGTCGAATTCGACCGTGCCGCCACCGAAGCGGCAGCCGTCGCGCACGAAACCCATCGCGGCGAGGCCGAGCGTCGACTTGCCGGCGCCCGATTCACCGATCAGGCCGAGCACCTCGCCGCGCTTCAGGTCGAGATCGATGCCATTGATGATCGGCTTCCACGCATCGCCGGACAGGCCTTCGATCTTGAGCCCACGAATGCGGACGAGCGTGTCTTTCTCTGGCGCTTGCGATCCGTTCGATCGCGGGTTTTCCGGCTCGGCAACTGCGTCCACGCCTTACTCCTTCAATCCGCTCGCCTTGTGCAGCATCCAGTCGACGACAAAGTTGACCGCGACCGTCAGAAGCGCGATCGCCGCGGCCGGGAGAAGCGGGGTGACGTCGCCAAACGTGATCAGGGTCGCGTTCTCGCGCACCATCGAGCCCCAGTCGGCGAGCGGCGGCTGGATGCCGAGACCGAGGAAGGACAGGGCCGCGATGGTCAGGAACACGAAACAAAAGCGCAGGCCGAACTCTGCCACCAGCGGCGGCGCCGCATTGGGCAGGATCTCGCGCGTCATGATCCACCACAGCCCCTCGCCGCGAATGCGGGCCGCCTCGACATAGTCCATCACCACGATGCCGAAGGCGACGGCGCGGGCGAGCCGGAACACGCGGGTCGAATCGAGCACCGCGATGACCAGGATCAGGCTGATCACGTTGGTGCCGAAGATCGTCAGCAGAAGCAGCGCGAAGATCAGCGACGGGATTGCCATCATGACATCGACGATGCGCGACAGGATCTGGTCCACCCAGCCCTGCAGGGTAGCCGCCAGAAGGCCGGCGATCGTGCCGAGCAGAAAGGCGATCACCGTGGTCGCGAAGGCGATGCCGAGCGTGTTGCGCGCCGCATAGATGAGGCGCGACAGCATGTCCCGGCCGAGATTGTCGGTGCCGAGCGGATGCGCCGCCGACCAGGCCATGTATTGGCTGCCGACCACCTCGCGCTCGGGATAGGGTGCGAGGAAGGGCGCGAAGACCGCGACGAAGACATAGATCGCGATGACCACGAGCCCGAACAACGCCGTGGGCGGGATCTTGCGGACGGTCTTCAACGACATGTCGAGAGATGCCATTGCCGCCTCACTTGGGATGCAGAAGGCGCGGATTGGTCACGATGGACAGGATATCCGCGATGAGATTGAGCATGATGTAGGTGGCCGCGAAGATCAGACAGGCCGCCTGGACCACGGTGATGTCGCGTTTCGAGACCGAATCCACAAGGAGCTGTCCGAGCCCCGGATAGACGAACACGACCTCGACGACGACGACGCCGGTGATCAGATAGGCGAGGTTCAGCGCGATCACGTTGACGATCGGCGCCACAGCATTGGGCAGCGCATGCTTGACGATGACGCGCGCCTGCGACGAGCCCTTGAGCCGGGCCATCTCGATATAGGGTAGCGCCAGAAGGTTGATGATCGCCGCCCTTGTCATCCGCATCATATGGGCGACCACGACCAGCATCAGCGTCAACGCCGGCAGGAAGGTGCGGTAGAGGCGTTCGCCGAGATCGGCATCCGGACTGATGTTCGACAGCGACGGGAACACGCCCGCCTGGACAGCCAGGAACAGGATCAGGATATAGGCGACGAAGAACTCCGGAAACGAGATCGAGGTCAGCGTGACCACGTTGATCGTGCGATCGAACAGCGAGTTGCGATAGAGCGCGGCCAGGATGCCCAGCGTCAGCGCCAGCGGCACCGCCATCAGGGCGGCGAAGCCGGCCAGGAACAGCGTGTTCCACAGCCGCGTGCCGATGAGTTCGGAGATCTCGCGCTGATTGGCCAGCGAGACCCCGAAATCGCCCTGGAGGATGCCGCCGAGCCAGCTCAGATAGCGGGTCAGTGGCGGCTGGTCGAGGCCGAGTTCGCGGCGGAACGCGGCGACGGTTTCAGGCGTCGCCGCCTGGCCGAGAATCTCCTGCGCCAGATCTCCCGGCAGGAGCTCGACGGAGATGAAGATCAGGATGGACACCACCCACAGCGTCAAGAGGCCGAGCCCGAGACGCTGCAGGATCATGCGCAGAATTGGCCCCATCGGCCGGTATCCCCTCGCGTTTTTCTTTTCAATAGAGCAATGACGGACAGTGCTGTCTAGGCGAAAAATCTAGGCACCTCCGAATGCAACAGGAAAATGTCCATTGATGAACAATGCCAAGCATGATGCACAGCGTTGGATCGACCATTACCAACCGACCTGGTCGGACTGGTGCGCCACGATCTGGGACTATGGCGAGACAGCCTGGCGCGAATATCGCTCCGCGGCCTTCTACGTCGATCTTTTGCGAGACCGGGGCTTCGAGGTGGAGACGGGCTCGGCGGGCATGCCGACAGCGTTTTGCGCCGTGTGGGAGAACGGTCCGGGGCCGACGCTTGCAGGCTATGCCGAATATGACGGCATCCCCGGCAACTGTCAGGCGGCCGATACGATGCGCCGTCCACGGGATGGCCTGAGCGCGCAGGCCGGCGGCCATACCGATCCGCATTCAGCGCTCGGCATCGCATCGCTCGCCGGCCTGTTTGCAACCCAACACGCCATGAAGACCTACGGTATTCCGGGCCGTCTCAAATTCTTCGGCGAGCCAGCGGAGAAATTGCGCGGCTCCAAGCCACTGCATGCCGCGCGCGGCTACTACGATGATCTCGATGCCGCGATTAGCTTCCATCCTTTCTACATGCTGCCACTGTGCAACACGGTGCGTTGGGACACCCATTGCGGCGCGGCTTATGCCCTTATCTACAGCTTCATATGCGACCAGCCCGAGACCTGGCTGGCCGGCGGCGGCGACGCGCCGATCCCGCAGGCCCATGCGGCCGCCCGCGCACCGGGCGCGACGGATGGCGTCGTTCAGATGTATCTCGCCGGCAAGGCGCTCAAGGAACATCTGGCCGGTAGCGGCCTGTCCTGGTCGATGAACGAGGCCATCCTCACCGCCGGCCAAGCGACGGCCGACAACATTCCCGGTCAGACGGCGCAAATCCAATACATCATGCGCGTGCCGACCCTCGACATGGCCGAGCATCTGACGGCCGGGCTGGACCATTACGCCGACAGCGCCGCGCGCATGACCCATTGTAGCTGGCGGCGTGATTGGGTGTCGAAGTCACGGCCCGGCCTCGCCAATCACGTCATGGCGCGCACCGTCTACCGCAATCTGGCTGAGATCGGTCCTCCGCGTTTTGACGCTGACGCAATGCGGCTCGGGCGCGAGATTCAGTCTTCGCTCGGCCTCGAGCCGATGGACGATCCGTTCCTGCCGGAAACCTCCGAACTGATCGAACCCGAAACGGCTGAAGCCACCTTGCGCCACATGCTACCGCCGTCCCAGACCCATTTCACCTCGGATGATTACACCGAGTATTGCTGGCACGCGCCCACCGCCCGGTTCTATGTCGGCCGGCCGAGCTTGCGCCCACCCGCACCTGGCTTCGCCTATCCGGCCTGGGCGATGAACGCGCTTGGCGGGCTTGCGCCCTGCATCGATCCGATGACGTCGGTGGCCGCCAAGACGATCGCCGGTGCGATGCTGGATCTTCTGACCGATGCGGACACGCTCAAGGCGGCGCAGGACGAGTTTCGCGCGCGCACCGGCGGCGGCGTTGGTGGTCAGTCCTGGCTCCCGCCACTCGCCGATTACGACCCTCCGATCCATTTCCGCTGGCCGGAATATGTCGACACAACACGTGGCCGCGACTGGGTCATTCCCACCCCGCCAGACAGCTGATCGTCGGCAAGCCCCAAACGCACGGAAACACGTATCAGGGCCGCCCCTCAGCACGCGGAGCCTGGGGCCTCGCCATCCAGGCGCGCTGGCGCCGGGCGGTCTGCGGGCTCATCCCGTAACGCGCTACATAGGCGCGCCTGAGGGACGCGACGGAAGCGAAACCGCTGCGGGCGGCGATGTCGGCGAGCGGCATGTCGGTATCGCGGATCAGAAGCTGCGCGGCATCGACGCGGAGCGCCAGATAATGACCGATAGCGGTCGTTCCGAGCTCGCGGCGACACAACCTTTCAAGTTGGCGCTGCGACAGGCCGGCGCGCCGCGCGAGGCGTTCGATGGGCAGCGGATCGTCGAGCGTCGCGCGCATGATCGCGAGCGCCCGCGACAGCGCCGAGGAGTAGCGCGCCGCGCCCTGGTCGGCCTGCGGCCGCTGCGGGCCGGCGCCCGACCGGTCGCGGTCATAGAGCAGCATATCGGCGACGCCGTCGCGCACGCGCTGGCCCGCCTGTTCGCGGATGAGATGCAGCATCAGGTCGAGCGTGATCGTCGCGCCGCCGGCGGTGACGCGCCCGCGATCGATGACGAAACGTTCCTCGACCGCCACGACACGGGGAAAAGATTCAACGAAAGTTTCGAAATTATCGATGTGGATCGTGGCCCGATGGCCGTCGAGCAGGCCGGCGCGGGCCAGGCTCCAGGCGCCCGTGTCGAGCCCGCCGAGCGGCCGGCCGGTCTTGGCCCAGGCGCGCAGGCCCCGCGCCAGATCGCGGCCGGCATGGCGCTGAAAGTCGAAACTCGACAGGACGAACAGGAAATCGGCCGCGACCGCGCCACCGGTCAGATCGGCGAGACCGGCGTCGGGCTGCAGCGCGATGGCGCTCGAACTCGCGACCGGCGCGCCGTCGAGGCTGGCCAGCGTCCAGCGGAACAGCGGCTTCTGGGCGATCTGGTTGGCCGCCCGCAAGGGCTCCAGCGCATTGGCTAGGCAGAGGGTCGAGAATTGCGGCAGCAGCAGGAAGGCGACATGCATGAAGTCATTTTGGTCGAAAAGCATGCGATCAGCGTCGAAAAAGCGACGCTGATTTGACGCGACCCGCCTATCCTATCGTCAGCGATGTCGCGGGCGGCCGGCAGGATCGGCCGTCGGCAACGCGATCGGCCAATGTAGGCGCGATGGAACGCCCACAAGGCGTCGGCATGGGCTGCGCGCTACGACTTTTTGGGAGGAATTGCATGAATTGGGACGTCTTCATCACCTGCGCGGTGACCGGATCCGGCGACACGGCGGGAAAGTCGAACCTTGTCCCGACCACGCCGGAACAGATCGCCCATGACGCGATCGAGGCCGCCAAGGCGGGCGCGGCGATCGCCCATTGCCATGTGCGCGATCCCGAGACCGGCGCGCCGAGCCGCGATCCCGGCCTGTTCAAGGAAGTCGTCGACCGGATCCGCGCGGCCGATACCGATGTCGTCATCAATTTGACCGCCGGCATGGGCGGCGATCTGACGCTCGGCTCGGTCGAACAGCCCCTGCCGCCGAACCAGGCCGGCACCGACATGGCCGGGGCCACCGAGCGGCTGGCCCATGTGCGCGAGCTTCTGCCGGAGATCTGCACGCTCGACTGCGGCACGATGAATTTCGGCGAAGGCGATTACGTCATGACCAACACACCGGCCATGCTGCGCGAAATGGCGCGGCAGATGCAGGCGCTCGGCGTCAAGCCGGAGATCGAAGTGTTCGATACCGGCCATCTCGCCTTCGCCAAGCAGCTCGTCAAGGAAGGGCTGATCGACGATCCGGTCCTCGTCCAGCTCTGCATGGGCATTCCCTGGGGCGCGCCGGACGATCTCAACACGCTGATGGCGATGGTCAACAACATGCCGGGCGACTGGACCTATTCCGGCTTCTCCATCGGGCGCATGGAACTGCCCTATGTGGCGGCCATGGCGCTGGCCGGCGGCAATGTCCGCGTCGGGCTCGAGGACAATCTCTACCTGTCCAAGGGCCAGCTCGCGACGAACGCGCAACTGGTCGAGCGCGCCGTGACGGTGCTCGAAGGCATGGGCTGCCGGGTCATGGGGCCCGAAGACGTGCGGGCGAAACTGAAGCTGACCAAGCATTGAGGATTTCCCCCTCGCCCAATCCTCCCTCGAGGGAGAGGGCAGGGGTGGGGGTACAACGATCGGAACGGCTTGGTCCATCCTTCGAGACGGCGACGGCGCCGCCGCCTCGGGATGACGCGGAAGAAACGGCGAGACTGGAGACAGCGCCGGGCGAGGCCCGAAAGAGGTTGACGGAAACATGACGCATATCTCGAAGGCGGCCGTCCTGGGCGGCGGGGTGATCGGCGCGGCCTGGGCGGCGCGGTTCATCCAGAACGGCATCGATACCGTGCTCTACGACCCGGCACCCGACGCCGAGGCCAGGATCCAGGCGGTGTTCGACAATGCCGACCGGGCCTTCGCCAAGCTGACGCTGGCGCCGCCGCCGAGGCGCGGCGCGTTCCGCCTCGTCCGTTCGGCGGCCGACGCGGTCGACGGCGCGGATTTCGTTCAGGAAGCCGCGCCCGAACGGCTCGACCTCAAGCAGGATCTCTTCGCCGAGATCGATGCGCTGCTGCCGCCCGACGTGGTGATCGCCTCGTCGACCTCGGGCCTCAAGCCGACCGACATGCAGGCCAGGATGGCCCATCCCGAACGGCTCGTGGTCGGCCATCCGTTCAACCCGGTCTATCTCCTGCCGCTGGTCGAGATCGTCGGCGGCGACAGGACAGGCCAGGCGGCGATCGATACCGCCCGCGCCTTCTACACCGTGATCGGCATGAAGCCGCTCGTCATCCGCAAGGAGATCGAGGCCTTCGTCGCCGACCGGCTGATGGAGGCGCTGTGGCGCGAAGCGCTGTGGCTCGTCCATGACGACATCGCCACCGCGGGCGAGATCGACGATGCGATCCGCTATGGCTGCGGCTTGCGCTGGGCGCAGATGGGCACGTTCCAGGTGTTCAACATCGCCGGCGGCGAGGCCGGCATGCGCCACTTCATGGCGCAGTTCGGCCCGGCGCTGAAATGGCCGTGGACCAAGCTGATGGACACGCCGGAGATGGACGACGCGCTGATCGAGAAGATCGCCGCCCAGTGCGAGGAGCAGTCCGACGGCCTGTCGATCCGCGAGCTTGAGCGCATCCGCGACGACAATCTCGTCGCGATCATGCAGGCGCTGCGCCAGAACCGCTGGGGGGCGGGGGAAACGCTCGCCGATTACGAACGCGCGCTGTTCGACGCAGGCCATGGCGGCGAGACAGCCGAGCCCGACCTGTCGCAACCGCTCAAGCTCTATGACGGGTCGGTCCGGCCCGACTGGACCGACTACAACAATCACATGAGCGAAAGCCGCTATCTCGAATGCTTCGCCAATGCGACGGATGCGATGATGCGCTTCATCGGCGCGGATGCCGACTATATCGCTTCGGGCGGCAGCTATTTCACCGCCGAAACGCATATCGTCCACACCGCCGAGATCGCCGGGCTGGACCCCTTCTACGCGACGACGCAAGTGTTGTCGGCCGATCCGAAGCGCATGCATCTGTTCCACCGGCTGTTCCATGCCCGCGACGACAGGCTGTTGGCCACCGGCGAACACATGCTCCTGCATGTCGACCTGAACGAACGCTGCGTCGCCCCGGCGGCCGACGTGGTCTATGGCCGGCTCAAGGAGGTCGCCGACGCGCATGCCGCCCTGCCGAGGCCCGACCAGGCCGGCCGGCATATCGGAGCGCCCCGCTCATGACCGGCCGCGTCGTCATAACGGGTGCGGGGTCCGGCATCGGACGGGCCATCGGCGAGGCCTTCGCGGAGGCCGGCTGGCAGGTCTGGATATCGGATGTCTCCGAAGACAGCCTCGCGGATATTCCAAAGGACTGGCGCGCCACTGTCACGGATGTCGGCGACGAGGCGGCGGTGGCACGTCTCTTCGCCGAGATCGATGGCGCCTGGGGCGGCGTCGATGCCGTCTGCGCCAATGCCGGCACGGCAGGTCCGACGGCAGCGCTTGAAGACGTCGATCTGGGCGCCTTCCGCGCCTGCACCGCCGTCACGCTGGACGGCTGTTTCCTGACCCTGAAACACGCCGCTCCGATCCTCAAGCGACAAGGATCGGGCGCCATCGTCGTGACGTCCTCGACGGCGGGGCTTTACGGCTATCCCAACCGGGCGCCCTATTGCGCGGCGAAATGGGCGGTGCTCGGCCTCATGAAAACCGCCGCCATGGAGCTTGGCCCGTTCGGCGTGCGGGCGAACGCGATCTGCCCCGGCGCGGTCGAAGGGCCGCGCATGGACGGCGTCCTCGCCCGCGAGGCCGAGGCGAAAGGCATGACGCCGGAGGCGATCCGCGCCGGCTATGAAATCGGCACGTCGATGCGGACCTGGGTCCGCGCGGAAGATGTCGCCGCGACCGCGCTCTATCTCTGTTCGCCGGCTTCCGCCCGCGTGTCGGGCCAGATCATCGCCGTCGATGGCCATACCGAAAACCCCGACCCGAAGGTCGGGCCGCAGATCTCCTGAGGGGAACGCCATGCATTTCGCGCTGACCGAGGAACAGCAACTCATCGTCGATACCACCCACGCCTTCGTCGAGGCGGAGCTCTATCCGCATGAGGAAGAGATCGAGCGCACCGGCGTGCTGCGGCCCGATCTGATGCAGGACCTGAAAAAGCGCGCGATGGATGCCGGTCTTTACGCGGCGAACATGCCGGAGGATGTCGGCGGCGCCGGCCTCGATACCCTGACCTGGATCCTCTATGAGCGCGAGCTCGGCCGTGCCAATTACGCGCTGCACTGGACCTGCGTCGCCCGGCCGTCGAACATCCTCTGCGCGGCGGAGGGAGAGCAGCGCGAGAAATATCTCTATCCTTGCGTGCGCGGCGAGAAATCCGACTGCCTCGCCATGACCGAGCCCGGCGCGGGATCGGACCTTCGGGGCATGAAGGCGTCGGCGGTGCGCGATGGCGGCGACTGGGTCATCAACGGCACCAAGCATTTCATCAGCCATGCCGACATCGCCGATTTCACGATCCTGTTCGCGGCCACCGGCGAAGAGGATACCCCGCGCGGGCCGAAGAAGCTGATCACCGCCTTCTTCGTCGACAAGGGCACGCCGGGCTTCACCGTCCGAGACGGCTATCGCAATGTCTCCCATCGCGGCTACACCAATGCGATCCTTGAATTCGACGACTGCCGGGTGCCCGACGCCCAGGTTCTCGGCGAGGTGCACAGGGGCTTCGAGGTGGCCAATGACTGGCTCGGCGCGACCAGGCTTCAGGTCGCCGCCACCTGCCTCGGCCGCGCCGAGCGCGCCTTCGATCTCTCGGTCGAGTGGGCGGCCGAGCGCAAGCAGTTCGGCCAGCAGATCGGCAAGTTCCAAGGGGTCTCCTTCAAGCTCGCCGACATGGCGACCGAATTGAAGGCGGCCAGCCTGATGACGCTGGAAGCGGCCTGGAAATATGACCAGGGCACGGTGACCGACTCGGACATGGCGATGGCGAAACTCAAGGCATCGGAGATGCTCGCCTTCGTCGCCGACGAGGCGATCCAGATCCATGGCGGCATGGGACTGATGGAGGAATTGCCGCTCGAACGGATCTGGCGCGACGCGCGCATCGAGCGCATCTGGGAAGGCACCAGCGAGATCCAGCGCCATATCATCTCGCGCGCGCTGCTTCGGCAGCTTGGCGCCTGAGCGATCGGCAGGACGATGCTGACACCCGCCCCCATTGCCTCGCTCGACCGGCTGTTCCGGCCGAGATCGATCGCCGTGTTCGGCGGAAGGGAAGCCGCCGAAGTCGTCGCGCAATGCGACAAGTTCGGCTTCGACGGCGCGATCTGGCCGGTCCACCCGAAGCGCGATATCGTGCATGGCCGCCCGGTCTATCGCCATGTCGAGGACCTGCCGGACGCGCCGGACGCGGCCTTCATCGGGGTCAATCGGGACCTGACGATCGACATCGTGCGCCGGCTGTCGGCGCGCGGCGCCGGCGGTGCCGTGTGCTATGCCTCGGGCTTCCGCGAGAGCATGCATGAGATCAAGGGCGGCGACGCGCTCGAAGCCGATCTCGTCGCGGCCGCTGGCGCCATGCCGGTTGTCGGGCCGAACTGCTACGGCTTCGTCAACGCCATCGACGGCGCGTTATTGTGGCCCGACCAGCATGGCCTGGACCGCGCGACGGGCGGCGTCGCGATCCTCTCGCAATCGTCCAATGTCGCGATCAATCTTTCGATGCAGCAGCGCGGGCTGCCCATCGCCTATCTGATGACCGTCGGCAATCAGGCGCAGACCGGCATGTCGCATCTGATCGACGGGCTCTTGGACGATGATCGGGTGACGGCCATCGGACTCTATCTCGAAGGCCTGGACGATGCCCGTGCCTTCGAGGCGGCGGCCTTCAAGGCGCGCGACAAACGGGTTCCGATCGTCGTCCTGAAGGCCGGCCGTTCGGAACAGGCGCAGGCCGCGACGCTGAGCCATACCGCCTCGCTGGCCGGTTCCGATGCGGCGGCGGAAGCCTTCTTCCATCGGCTCGGCATCGCCCGCGCCGCGTCCCTGCCGAGTTTCCTCGAAACGCTGAAACTCCTGCACGCGACCGGGCCGCTGCCCGGCAACCGCATCTCCTCGATGAGCTGTTCGGGCGGCGAAGCCTCGATCATGGCCGATAGCGCGGTCGGCAGGAACATCGTCTTCCCGGCCCTGACGAACGATCAGCGCGCAAGGATCAAGGAAACGCTCGGGCCGCTCGTGACGGTCGCCAATCCGCTCGATTACCACACCTTCATCTGGGCCGATCAGGCACGCATGACCGCGACCTTCTCGGCGATGATGGCCGCGCGCTTCGACCTCAACCTCCTGGTGCTCGACATCCCGCGCGCCGACCGCTGCGACGCGACCGACTGGCGCGTCACCGTCGATGCCTATGCGGATGCCGCGCGCCAGACCGACAGTCGAGGCGCCATCGTCGCGTCGCTGCCGGAAAACCTGCCCGAAGGCTGGTCGCGCGGGATCCAGGACGCAGGGCTCGTGCCGCTGCACGGTTTCGACGAAGCGCTAATGGCCGTCGACCATGCCGCCCATATCGGCGCCCGCTGGCAGGCGGAGCCGGCCGGCCGGCTCCTGATCTGGCCGCGCCCGGACGGCCCCGCGACGACGCTCGACGAGGCCGGGGCCAAGGCATTTCTGTCGGATTTCGACGTGCCCTTGCCGGCCCGCCGCGTGGTGAGCGATGCCGATGCGGCGGTGCAGGCCGGCGCCGAGATCGGCCATCCGGTGGTCGTCAAGGCGCTGGGCCTCGCGCACAAGTCCGAACATGGCGCGGTGCGCCTCGGCCTGACGTCGGAGGCGGCGATCGCGGCCGCCGCGACGGACCTTCTGGCCCTGGGCGACCGGCTCCTCGTCGAGGAAATGGTGACGGATGCGGTGGCTGAACTGATCGTCGGCGTGATCCACGACCCGCAATACGGCCTCTTGCTGACGGTCGGCGCCGGCGGCGTCTTGGTCGAACTCCTGAAGGACACGGCGACGCTTCTCCTGCCGGCGCGGCAGGACGAGATCCGCGCGGCCTTGATGTCGCTCAGGACGGCGCCGGTCCTGACCGGCTATCGCGGCAGGCCGGCGGGCGATGTCGATGCCGCGGTCGCGGCGATCAACGCGATCGCCCATTTCGCCGAGGAACAGGCGGACCGGCTGATCGAACTCGACGTCAACCCGCTGATGGTGCGCCCGGCCGAGCGCGATGGCGGACCGGGCGCCATCGCCGTGGACGCATTGATCAGAATGATGGGAGAAGAGGAATGAGCGACGCGGAACAGGTGGTGCGGACGACGCGCAAGGGCGCGGTGCTCGAGGTCACGCTGGATCGGCCCAAGGCAAACGCCATCGATCTCGCCACCAGCCGGCTGATGGGCGAGACCTTCAAGGGCTTTCGCGACGATCCCGACCTGCGGGTGGCGATCGTGCGCACCGCCGGCGAGAAGTTCTTCTGCGCCGGCTGGGACCTCAAGGCGGCCGCCGGCGGCGATGCGGTCGACGGCGATTACGGCGTCGGCGGCTTCGCCGGGCTCCAGGAACTGCGTGGACTGAACAAGCCGGTCATCGCCGCCGTCGAGGGCATGGCGGTGGGCGGCGGGTTCGAACTCGCGCTGTCGGCCGACCTGATCTATGCGACGGAGGCGTCCTCCTTCGCGCTGCCCGAGATCAAGGCCGGCACGCTGGCGGACGCGGCGACCGTCAAGCTACCCAAGCGCATGCCCTATCACGTCGCCATGGATCTTCTCCTGACCGGGCGTTGGATGGACGCGCGGGAGGCGCTTCGCTGGGGCCTCGTCAATGAATGCCTGCCCGATGGCGCGGCGCTCCATGCGCGCGCCTGGGAGATCGCCGAATTGCTGGCCGCAGGTCCGCCGCTCGTCTTCGCCGCCATCAAGGAAGTCGCCCGGGAAGCGGAGGCCCTGACCTTCCAGGACGCGATGAACCGGATCACCAAGCGCCAGTTCGAGACCGTCGACCGGCTCTACGATTCGGAAGACAATATGGAAGGATTCCGTGCCTTCGCGGAAAAGCGCGATCCGGTCTGGAAGGGGCGCTGACCGGCATTTCGGCAAGAGGCCCGGGACGATCGCCGCGCCCGGGCCCAGGTTTCGATCGGCTTTTCGTCAGCCGCCCGACATCGCCTTGCGGTCGGGGCCGAAATATTCGGCGAGGAAAGAGGTGAACCGGTCCTGGGTTTCATCGTCCAGCGGGTTCATCCCCATGTCCTCTTCCATCCACACGATGACGTCGTCCCAGGTCTCCTTGTCGAGCCCCTGCTGCTTGACGATTTCGAGCGAATGGCAGGCGATGCAGTAGTAGCCGACCTCCTCGCCGACCGCGCCTTCGGGCCAGTTGGCGCCGAAGATCTCGACCGTCGAGGCCTGGGCCGCGCTCCGCTCGCCGCCGACACCAGTTCCCAGTGCCATGCCGAGCGCGACGACCGGGACGACAAGCGCCCCGACCGCCGCGGTTTTGTACCACGCTTGCAGCATCAGGCGGCGACCGTCAGCCCGATGCGGTGCATGGTGTTGTTATTGTAGCCGCGCGGATTCCACGACACCGCGAAAGGCTGCTGATTGCCGTTGGAATCCGTCGCCCGCGACCAGACCTCGTAATAGCCGTGGCTCGGCAGCGGCAGGGTCGCCTCCCAGCGTTGCCAGGAATAGGGGTTCGGCGGCGCGTGCAGCTCGGCCTGATGCCAGGTCTTGCCGAAATCCACCGAGGCGTCGACCCGACTGATGAAGCCGTCGCCGACCCAGGCATGGCCACGCACATCGACCGATGAGGTGCCCGCCGGCAAGGCGATGCCATCCTCGGGGCTGGTGATCAGCGACTTCACCGGCATCGGCCCCATGATCACCATGTCCTCGTCGGGCACTTCCGTCCCCGGCGCCACCGGATAGGCCGGCACGCGATAGCTCATCCCGCCCATCTTGGCGCCATCATGGACCTGATCGCGCACCCAGACGCGGGTCAGCCATTTCTGCGACGCCGATCCCGGATAGCCGGGCGCGACGATGCGCAGCGGCGCGCCGTTCATGACATGGATCGGCCCGCCATTCTGTTCGAACGCGATCAGCGTATAGGGATCCATCGCCTTGTAGGCGGGCAGGCCGCGCGAAATGGCGATCTTTTCGGGATCGCCCGACAGATGCGGATCGGCGCCGTAATGGCCGGTATAGACGAAGCTGTCCTTGACGCCGGCGGCGTTGAGCACGTCGCGCAAGCGCACGCCGGTCCATTCCGAATTGCCGATGGCGCCGACGGTCCACTGATTGCCGCGCGCTGGCGGATTGAAGGCCGAACGGCCATTGCCGCCGCACTCGATCTGCAAAGCGTGAGTGACGACTTCGAAATTGTTGCGCAGATCATCGATCGACAGGTCGAGTTCCTGATCGACCTCACCATCGATCTTCAGCGTCCAGGTCGCCGGGTCGACGTCGAACGGCACCATGCCGTTATTGCGGATGAAATGCCGGCCGGTCGGCGTGATGTCGTCGTCCAGGAGATGGGCGGGGGTTTCGGCATTGACCGGCCGGTCACCGAGCACGGTGAGGCCGTCCTTGCCCTCGATCTCGAAGCCTTCGACCGCGGCCAGGGCCTGGGGGATGAGGCCCGAGGGCATGTTGCGGTGGAACGGGATCGCGGCGCCGATCGCCGCCCCCATCGCCGCGAGCCCGGCCCCTTTCAGAAAGCCGCGCCTGTCGGAATGGGCGACGCGGCCGAAGATCTCGTAATCGGCGCGCTCGGGATTGTCTGCGTAACGTTCGGCAAGCGTGCGCTTGCCCGAATTGGGCGTGTCTGCCATGGCGTCCTCCAGTCTCGTTGGACGAGGCGGCCGCGGTCATGGACGCCGCGTTGTGATCGCCTCGCCTGACCGGATGGTAGGCCGGGATCCCGGCGCTGTGAAGCCGTAAATTAGAAAATGATAATATTACACGCCGGGGCGGCGCGTTGATTAAAACAACAAGAAATACATGTTATTCGATTGATGCCTGGGCCGGCGCGGCGAGCCGATCCCGCCGCGCCATCGCCCCTCGGCCATCACGCATCAGCCATTGGCGATGTATTGCCCGCCATTGACGGTCAGCACCGAGCCGGTGAAGAAGGCCGCGTCGTCGGATGCCAGGAAGGCCACCGTGGCGGCGATTTCCTCGGCCTTGCCGAGCCGGCCGACGGGAATGCCGCCGATGATCTTCTTCAGCGCCTCTTCCGGCACGGCGGCGACCATGTCGGTATCGATATAGCCCGGGCAGACGCAGTTCACCGTGATGCCCTTGAAGGCGTTCTCCTGGGCCAACGCCTTGCTGAAGCCGATGACGCCGGCCTTGGCGGCGGAATAGTTCGCCTGGCCCATCTGCCCCTTCTGGCCGTTGATCGACGAGATGTTGACGATGCGGCCCCAGCCGCGCGCGCGCATGCCCTCGATCACCGGTCGGGTCATGGTGAACATGGAATCGAGATTGGTGCGGATGACCGCCGACCAGTGGTCGTAGTCCATCTTGTGGAACATGCCGTCGCGGGTGATGCCGGCATTGTTGACCAGAACGTCCACCGGCCCGACATCCGCCTCGACCTTGGCGATGCCGTCGGCGCAGGCCGCCGGATCGGCGACATCCCACTTGAAGACGTGGATGCCTGTCTCCGCCTTGAACGCATTGGCCTTTTCGTCATTGCCGGCATAGGTCGAGGCGACATTGAAGCCGTCCTCCTTCAGCCGGCGGGCGATCGCCGCGCCGATGCCGCGCGTGCCGCCGGTAACGAGTGCCGTCTTGGTCATGTGGTCCCCCGGATAGGTCGATCTTGGTTATGGTTCGGACAGGTGGCGAACGGGCGCCGATCTGCCTGGAAGGGTTCTGTGGCCGTCGCCGACAGGCGATGCCTCCGACAGGCCATGTCACCGACATCGCCTGTCATAACGCGCTTGCCGCGACCGGCCTTGATCCGGCGCAATCACCGGAACGGGCGGCGCTGATCGCGCGCCGGCGCACGGGTCCGGCGCAAGAAAAAGGGGCGGACAAATGTCCGCCCCTCGCACCAATGAAGTGAAATCGAGCCGGCTCAGTCGCGTTCGACGCACATGGCGACACCCATGCCGCCGCCGATGCACAGGGTGGCGAGGCCCTTCTTGGCGTCGCGTCGCTGCATCTCGAACAACAGCGTGGTCAGAACGCGGCAGCCCGAGGCGCCGATCGGATGGCCGATGGCGATGGCACCGCCATTGACGTTCACGATGTCCGGATCCCAGCCCATGTCCTTGTTGACCGCGCAGGCCTGGGCGGCGAAGGCCTCGTTGGCTTCGACGAGGTCGAGATCGTCGACCTTCCAGCCGGCGCGTTCGAGCGCCTTGCGCGAGGCGGGGATTGGGCCGGTGCCCATGATCGAGGGGTCGACGCCGGCGGTCGCATAGGAGACGATGCGAGCGAGCGGCGTCACGCCACGCTTCTCGGCTTCCTGGCCGCGCATCAGGACGACCACGGCGGCGCCGTCATTGATGCCCGACGCATTGCCGGCGGTCACCGTGCCGTCCTTGGCGAAGGCGGGGCGCAGCTTCTGCATGCCTTCGAGCGTCGCGCCGTGGCGGATATACTCATCGCTGTCGACGATGGTCTCGCTCTTGCGCGACTTGACCGTCACGGGCGTGATCTCGTCGACGAAGCGGCCGGCCTTCTGCGCGGCCTCGGCCTTGTTCTGCGAGGCGAGCGCGAAGGCGTCCTGCTGGTCGCGGCTGATCTGCCACTGGGTCGCGACATTCTCGGCGGTGGTGCCCATGTGATAGCCATTGAAGGCGTCCCACAGGCCGTCCTTGATCATGGTGTCGATGAACTGGACATCGCCCATCTTGTGGCCCTGGCGCATGGCCGCGGCATGGGTCGAGACGGACATGGATTCCTGGCCTCCGGCGACGACGATGTCGGCGTCTCCGAGCGTCACGTGCTGGGTGCCGATCGCCACGGTCCGGAGCCCGGAGCCGCAGACCTGATTGATGCCCCAGGCCGCCGATTCGACCGGCAGGCCGGCGGCGATATGCGCCTGGCGGGCCGGGTTCTGGCCCTGGGCGGCGGTCAGCACCTGGCCGAGGATCGTTTCGGACACCTCGCCCGGCTCGACCTTGGCGCGCTCGAGCGCCGCGCCGATCGCTGCCGCGCCGAGCTCATGCGCCGGCATGTTCGCGAAGGAACCGAGAAACGAACCAACGGGCGTCCGCGCCGCGCCGGCGATGACCACGCCATTATCTGCCATGATGAAGTCTCCGTGTTGCGCCGGTCCATCCGGCATGTCTGGCTTCCGGGCCGAAGGCGGATGATAACCGCATCGTCCGCACCACAATGGCCCAACAACATGTCGTTAGCGTTGCGGTCGCGGGCCCACTCCCTGGATCGTCCGGCGTTCGGCACAACGCACGCCGCGCGACAGGACATCGGATCCTGGCGCCCGGAACGCGTCGCGCCGTTTCAGCCGTGCAAGATCGGGTCAGGTTTTCGTGGACGCCGTCCATGCGTCCACGGAAACCTGTGAATCCGATCTATTCCAATGAGATAGATCAGTTTTACATCCTTTGTCGACATCGCGGGCGATTCCGACGAAGGATGAACTGATCTAGCGCGTATCGGGCGCCACCGGCATTGAGTCAAATCACACGCAAGGCGCCCCCGCCATGGGGTGGAATGGCCGAAATGATTTGCGGCTTTGACGAAACCGCCTAAGCTGCGGCCGACGAGAACCAGATCTTTCCCGCCGGGCAGGCGACGGAGCGCATGATGACCGAACGCAAGGCGACCATCATCAAGAAATACGCCAATCGCCGGCTCTACAATACCGGCACCTCGACCTATGTCACGCTGGACGATCTCGGCGAGATGGTCAAAGCTGGCGAGGAGTTCGAGGTCGTCGACGCCAAGTCGGGCGAGGAACTGACCCGGTCCGTCCTGACCCAGATCATCTTCGAGCAGGAAAGCCGCGGCCAGAACCTGTTGCCGGTGAATTTCCTGCGCAGCCTGATCGGGTTTTACGGCGACAAGATGCAGGGGCTGGTGCCGAGCTATCTCGAAGTGTCGATGGACCAGTTCGCCCGCGAGCAGGAAAAGCTGCGCGAGGAATGGACCAAGACCATGTCGTCGACGGCGATCGACGCGCTTAACGAGCAGGTGCGCCGCAATATGGAGATGTGGCAGAAGGCGGCGCGCATGTTCTCGCCCTTCCCCGTCGACGAGGCCCATGCCGAAGAAGTCGGCGCCGCCCATCAGCCACCCCGCCCCGCCGATGGCGCGAAGGAAGCCGGCTCGACCGGCGATATCGACGCGCTGAAACGCCAGATGGCCGATCTGCAGGCGCGGCTCGACGATCTCTCGACCAAGAGCGCGCCCAAGAAGGGCTAACCTTCAACGCCAATTCTGCTGACCGTTTAGCCCGCTTTACGTTCAAGCCGAAGCGTTTGGCGGGCGTTATTGCGTCATCACCCCCGGGCTTGTCCCGGGGGTCCAGGGCCGCGTGGCACCCGGCCCGCCGTGCCCGATTGCCGGAACAGGCCCGGCAATGACGCTCCAGGGATCGGACGCTTCAACCTAAACAGAAAGACGCCTAGGGCGGTGTCCGCCCCCGGCGCGCCGCCCCTGGTGGCTGTGCCCGAATGGCACAATCCGCGTCAGCCCCTGTTTCCGGACACGCCCGGATCGCGACGCCACCCGATACCGGCCGGCGCATGTGCTGGCCTGGCGTGCGCCGGTTCAGGCAGACATCCCCGAGATATGCCCCCAAGACCTGCCGTTTGAAGAGCGGTCGCGCTTGGCATTCAATTTGCTCGGTCTATGTTAAGGTCTTGTTAACGTCTCGGACTGGGACAGCCATCGGCTGGCACGGTCACGGACCGGGACAGTCTCGGACCGGACAGTCACAGACTGGAGCAGGGAGCGCCGGGGTTGCGAATAGACCGGGTCAGTTTGGGCTTGACGCCGCAGGGGCAGCACCGCAGCCGGCCTCATGAGCGGGCCGGCGCGACCGACAATGGCCGCCAGTCCGACGAGGCGGTCGGCGCGGCGCAGGCCGTCGTTGCGACCACCCGACACGATCGGCGCGCCGATCGGGCGCGGCTGGCCACAATACGCCCCGATGCGGGTTTTATCGCCCATCTGATCGCGACCCATCTCGACACGCCACAGACCCGCGACCGGCGCCGCGCGCCGCTGCCCGACGCGATCGCCGCCTATGGCGCGGGCCCCGTCCGCCTGCCGCCCGCCGCGGCCAGCGACATCGCCTGATCCGGCACGCCGGCCAACCTGCAGCCCGACCTGGCTTGCGATGATCGCTCAGAAGCCGATGGCGCAGCCATCCTTGCGCGGATCGGAACCGCCGACCAGCACGCCGCGCGCGTGATCGATCCAGATCGCCTGACCGCCGCCCCAGGGCTTGTCGACCACCTCGACATCATGGCCCATGGCGCTCAGCGCGGCGCGCACGGGTTCCGAAATCGTGTGTTCCACGCCGACCGGGCCATGCTCGATGAAGGCGCGCGGCGCATCGAGCGCGCTCTGCACGTCCATGCCGAAATCGATCATATTGGTGATGAAATGGGCATGGCCGCAGGCCTGGTAATGCCCGCCCATCACGCCGAAGGCCATCACGGTGCGCCCGTCCTGCCGCGCCAGGCCGGGGATCAGGGTATGGAGCGGCCGCTTGCCCGGCCTGGCCTCGTTGGGATGGCCGGCATCGAGGGAGAAAGCGGTGGCGCGGTTTTGCAGCACGACGCCGGACTCGCGCCCGACGATCGCCGCGCCGAAACTGTCGAACAGCGAATTGATCAGGCTGACCGCGCGGCCCTCGCCGTCGACCACCGTCAGAAGCACCGTGTCCGTGGCCTGTTTCGGGTCGGGCAGCGGCAGGTCCGGTCCGCGTCGGGCGGGATCGATCCGCGCCCGCAGATGATCGAGATAGACCGGCGCCAGCAGGTCTTCCGGGCTGGTCGTCGTTGCGGGATCGCCGAGGAATGCGTCACGCGCCGCATAAGCGAGCCGCGCCGCCTCCATTTCGAGATGAATCCGCTCCGCGCCATCGGGATCAAGCCGCGACAGGTCGAAGCCTTCGAGCAGGCCGAGCATCATCAGCGCCACGACCCCTTGGGTGTTGGGCGGCAGTTCGACGACATCGATGCCGCGATAGGCGCGGGAGACGGGCGTGACCGCATCGACGCGGACGGCCGCCAGATCGTCCTCGGTCATCACCCCGCCCTTGGCGCGAATGGCGGCCGCGAGATCGCCGGCCACCGTCCCGCGATAGAACCCGTCCGGCCCTTCGGCCGCGATCCGCGACAAGGTGTCGGCGAGCGCCGGCAAGCGCCAGACATCGCCGGCCTTCGGCGCGTGACCGTCCGGCGTTAGGAGATGGCGCCGGGCACCGGGATCGGCCGCGAGCCGGCCGGCCTGCAACGCCCAGTCATGCGCTACCCGCGGCGCCACGGGAAAGCCGTCGCGGGCGAGCCCGATGGCCGGCGCCAGGACGCGGTCGAGGCCGAGCCGGCCATGTTTCCCGACCAGCCAGGCCCAGCCGGCGACCGCGCCGGGCACGCTCACGCCGAGGCCGGAATCGCCATGAATCTCCGTCAGGCCCCGTGCCCGCAAGGCTTCGGCATCGAGGCCGGCGGGCGCCACGCCCGAGGCGTTCAGGCCGTGGATCGTGCCGTCCGGTTCGGAGACAAGCGCGAACAGATCGCCGCCGGCGGATGTCATATGCGGTTCGACCGCCGACAGGCTGGCGGCGGCCGCCACCGCGCCATCGACCGCATTGCCGCCCGAGCGCAGGATATCGATCGCGGCGAGCGTGGCGCGCGGATGCGACGTCGCCGCCATGCCATTGGTCGCGAACACGGCGGAACGGCGGGGAAGCTGGAAATCGCGCATCGGAACTCCTCACAGGTCGCGGCGGGAACGCGGCACTTGGACCATGGCACGGTGGATTGTATCACCGGCGGCACATCATCTGTGCGCCGGTCATGATGGTCCGCGTTCAAGGAGGGTGTTAATCGATAGCCGACATGGAACGCAAAGGCATTGGGGGATAAACATGTCTGCTCTGACGCTGAAAATCGCCAGGACAATCGTCGAGGCGGCGCTCGCGGCCGGCCGCGAGAACGGGTTCAAGCCACTCGCGGTGGCGGTGCTCGATGCCGGCGGCCATCTCAAGACGTTCGATGCCGAGGACGGCACATCCTTCCTGCGTCCCAAGGTGGCGCATGGCAAGGCCTATGGCGCGCTGGCGATCGGCATGGGCTCGCGCGCGCTGATGGCCCGCGCCGAACAGCAGGCCTATTTCATCCAGGCCGCGAACGCGCTGTGCGACGGCCAGCTGGTGCCGGTGCCGGGCGGGGTACTGATCCGCGATGCGGATGGCGGGCTCGTCGGCGCGGTCGGCATTTCCGGCGACACGTCCGACAATGACGAGATCTGCGCGGTGGCCGGCATCGAGGCGGCCGGGCTCGTCGCGGAAACGGGGTGAGGCGCCAGGGGCGCGGCGCGGCCGGCTCGACGCGTCCCGTCAGCCCATGGCGTGCTGGCGCACCGCGCCGGCCATGAACTGATCGTCGAAGGCATAGCCCGCGCCGCGCACGGTGCGGATCGGATCGCGCGCCCGGCCGCGATTGATCGCCTTGCGCAACCGGCCGACATGGACGTCGACGGTGCGCTCGTCGACATAGACGTCATGGCCCCAGACACCGTCGAGCAATTGCTCGCGGCTGAATACCCGGCCGGGACTCTGCATGAGAAATTCCAGCAGGCGGAACTCGGTCGGGCCGAGATGGATCTCGCGGCCGTTGCGCCGGACGCGATGGGTCTCGCGGTTCAGCTCGATATCACCGGCGCGCAGGATCACCGAGATCAGTTCGGGCTTGGCGCGGCGCAGGATGGCCTTGATCCTGGCCATCAGTTCGGGAACGGAGAACGGCTTGACGACATAGTCGTCGGCACCCGTCGACAGGCCGCGAATGCGCTCGTTCTCCTCACCGCGCGCGGTCAGCATGATGACCGGCAGGCGCTCGGTCTCGGGCCGGCTGCGCAGGCGGCGGCACAGTTCGATGCCGCTAATGCCGGGCAGCATCCAGTCGAGCAGCAATAGGTCGGGGACCGTCTCGCGCAGGCGGGTCTCAGCCTCGTCGCCGCGCGCCACAGCCTCGACATGAAAGCCTTCGGCTTCGAGATTGTAACGCAGAAGCAGCGTCAGCGGTTCTTCGTCTTCGACGATCATTACCGTAGCGGTCATGGCGCAAACCCGTCCTGATCCCGGTCATGAACGATGCGCGGCGATACCGACATCGCCTGGCTGGTCGACCCGTCCTGCTTCGGCCGGGGATCGTCCAGCGTCTCGCCGACGACCATGTAGTGGATGGTCTCGGCGATATTGGTCGTGTGATCGCCGATCCGCTCGATGTTCTTGGCGGCGAACAGAAGATGCGTGCAGGCCGTGATGTTGCGCGGATCTTCCATCATGTAGGTCAGCAGTTCGCGGAAGATCGAGGTATAGGTCGCGTCCAGCGACTGGTCGGCGGCCCAGACGGCCTTGGCGCTGTCGATGTCGCGCCGGGCATAGGCATCGATGACGTTCTTGAGCTGAACGAGCGCGATCTCGCTCAAATGCTCGAGCCCGCCCATCAGCCGGGGCGGCGTCGCCTCGCCATGGATGACGAGCACGCGCTTGGCGATGTTCTTGGCGAGATCGCCGATGCGTTCGAGATCGCCGGAAATCTTCAGCGCGCCGACGATCTCGCGCAGGTCCCGCGCCACCGGCTGGCGCCGGGCGATCATCGTCACCGCCATATTGCTGGTTTCGGCCTCGAGATCGTCGAGCCGTTCGTCACGCTCTATGACGAGCGCGGCGGCCGCGGGGTCCGACCGGCGCAGCGCCAGCATGGCTTCCGACAGGAATTGTTCGGCGAGCCCACCCATCTGGAGGACCCGAACGGCGAGTTCGCGCAATTCGGTGTCGAATGCCGTGACGGTATGATCAGTGCCGCCCATGAAACCTCGAGGACACTCAGCCGAAGCGGCCGGTGATGTAATCCTGCGTGCGTTCGTCCTTCGGATTGTTGAAGATATCGGACGTCGGGCCGACTTCAACCAGAATGCCGAGATGGAAGAACGCGGTGCGCTGCGAGACGCGCGCCGCCTGCTGCATCGAGTGGGTGACGATCACGATCGAATAGTTCTGGCGCAATTCGTCGATCAGTTCCTCGACGATCGCGGTGGCGATCGGGTCGAGCGCCGAGCAGGGCTCGTCCATGAGGATGACTTCGGGACTAACCGCGATGGCGCGAGCGATGCACAGACGCTGCTGCTGGCCGCCGGACAGGCCGGTTCCCGGCTCGGACAGCCGGTCGCTGACCTCGTCCCACAGGCCGGCCCGCTTCAGGCTCTTCTCGACGATCTCGTCGAGCTCCTGCTTGGTGCGCGCCATGCCGTGAATGCGCGGGCCATAGGCGATGTTCTCGTAGATCGACTTGGGGAACGGATTGGGCTTCTGGAACACCATGCCGACGCGGGCGCGCAGTTCGACGACATCGATATCGGGATCGTAGATATCGGTCTCGTCGAGCTTGATCAGCCCGTCGACGCGGCAGACGTCGATCGTGTCGTTCATCCGGTTCAGGCAGCGCAGAAAGGTCGACTTGCCGCAGCCGGACGGGCCGATCAGCGCGGTGACCTCGCGGTCGCCGATGTCGAGATCGACGCCGAACAGCGCCTGTTTCGAGCCGTAGAAGACGTCCACATTGCGCGCCGTCATCTTCACGCCGGCGGGCGAGCCACCGGGATGGACGATCTGCTGCGGGGTCGCCGTTGCGGTGTCGCTCATGATCGATACTCCAGTCTGTTGGCTTACCAGCGGCGCTCGAACCGCTTGCGCAGGATGATCGCCAGCGCGTTCATGGTAATGAGAAAGCCGAGCAGGATGATGATGGCAGCCGAGGTCTTGGCCGTGAAGGCCTGTTCGGGGAAGTCGGCCCACATATAGATCTGCACCGGCAGGACCGTGGCCGCCGAGAACGGCCCGTCGGGAATGTCGACGATGAAGGCGACCATGCCGATCATCAGGAGCGGCGCTGTCTCGCCGAGCGCCTGCGCCATGCCGATGATGGTGCCGGTCAGGATACCCGGCATGGCCAGCGGCAGGACGTGATGGAAGGTCGACTGCATGCGCGAGGCACCCATGCCGAGCGCCGCCTCGCGGATCGACGGGGGCACGGCGCGAATGGCGGCACGCGCGGCGATAATGATCGTCGGCAGCGTCATCAGCGCGATCACCATGCCGCCGACCACAGGCGCCGAACGCGGCAGGCCGAACATGTTCAGGAACACCGACAGGCCGAGCAGGCCGTAGACGATCGACGGCACCGCCGCCAGATTGTTGATATTGACCTCGATCAGGTCGGTCAGCCGGTTCTTCGGCGCGAATTCCTCGAGATAGATCGCCGCCGCGACGCCGATCGGGAAGGACAGGATGAGCGTCACCAGCATGGTCCAGAACGACCCGACGACGGCGCCCCAGACACCGGCCAGTTCGGCCTCGCGGCTGGCGCCGGCGGTAAAGAAGGGCCGCGAGATCTGCAGCGAGACGAGGCCGTCGGCTTCGAGCGCCTTCAGCCAGGCGATCTCCTGATCGGTGATCTGGCGGTTCGATTCCGGCCGTTCGAGCACCAGAATGTCCCAGCTTCCGGCGGGCGCCGCGGCATCGCTTTCAAGCGGCAAAAGGACGGTGCCCTCGACGGTCGTGTTGTCGGCGGCCGTGATGCGCACGATGCCGCCATTGATGCGCACGAGGAAGGACGGGACATTGGTGTCGGCCGTCTCGCGCTCGTTGAGGGCCGCGGCCCGCTGCTCGAGCAACTCCGCATTGCGGATGAAGGAATCATATTGCGAGGTGACGACCTCGACATCCTCCTCGAGATCGACGATCTGCTCCTCGATCAGTTCGCGGTTTTCCGACGTCGCCTCGGCGAGGCGGTCGCGGGCGACCTGCAGATCGGCGCCGAGGCGGTCGAGGCTGCGCTGGCGACCTTCGGCCTCGTTCCGGCGCTGCTGCGCCTGGGCGCGCAGGGCGTCCTTGATGATCACGAGGACCTCGTCGAAGGCGTTCGAGTCCGCGAAGATCTGGATGTCGCCGTCGGTGCCGGTCGGCGTCGCCTGGCCGACGGTCTCGATCGTCCGCTCGCGCGTCACCATGCCCTTGAGGTAGTTGTCGGAGGTATCCGACATCAGCACGGAGTCGTTGAAGCTCTGACCGATCAGGTTCGGATCGTCCATCACCTGGTTGCGCAGATGGATGCCGGCGGCACCGGTGACGAGCCCGTTCAACTCGCGGCGTTCGGCGCGGGTATCGGCGCCGGGGAACATCGCACGCAAGGAGTCGCGGATCACCGCGTCATAATTGGCCCGCCCGATGACGGCCGGATCGCGCGAATTGTCGGGGTCGATCTCGGCGGCGTCGAGCGTCACCGGCAGGCTGACATAGTGCGCGGTGAAGGCCGGCAGGCCGGTGCGCAGGATGGTCGACAGCATCAGGACCAGAAAGCCGGTCGCGATCAGCACCGCGATGATGCCATAGGCCTTGAAGCGGCGTTCGGCACCGTAGCGGCGCGCCAGGCGGCGCCGCGCTTCGCTGGTCGTATGAATGCCGCTCGCGGGCGCGGCGGGCTGGGCCAGGTCAGTCATACTGTTCCCGATACTTCTGCACGATGCGGAGCGCGATCATGTTGAGGGTGAGGGTGACGATGAAGAGCAACAGGCCGAGCGCGAAGGCCGCCAGCGTCTTCGGACTGTCGAATTCCTGGTCGCCGACGAGCAGCGTCGCGATCTGAACCGTGACGGTGGTCACCGCCTCGAGCGGATTGATCGTCAGATTGGCGGCGAGACCGGCCGCCATGACCACGATCATGGTTTCGCCGATGGCCTTGCTGAAGGCCAGGATGACGGCGCTGACGATGCCGGGCAGCGCGGCCGGCAGCACCACTTTGCGGATCGTCTCCGACTTCGTCGCGCCGAGCGCCATTGACCCGTCGCGCAGCGATTGCGGCACCGCGTTGATGACGTCGTCCGACAGGGACGAGACGAAGGGGATGATCATGATGCCCATGACCACGCCGGCGGCGAGCGCGCTTTCCGACGACACGTCGAGACCGATGCCGTTCGCCGTGTCGCGCACGAAGGGCGCGACCGTCAGGGCGGCGAAGAAGCCATAGACGACCGTCGGCACGCCGGCGAGGATTTCGAGCACCGGCTTGGCGATGCCGCGCACGGCGTTGGAGGCATAGTCGGAGAGATAGATCGCGGCGAACAGGCCGACCGGCACGGCGACCGACAGCGCGATCGCGGTGATCAGCAGCGAGCCGGCGAAGAGCGGGATCGCGCCGAAGGCGCCGGAACTGCCGACCTGATCGGCGCGCAGCGCCAGCTGCGGGCTCCATTGCAGGCCGAACAGGAACTCCCAGATCGGCACCTGGGCGAAGAAGCGCAGCGATTCGAAGATCAGCGAGATGACGATGCCGAAGGTCGTGACGATGGCGATGACCGACGACAGGATGAGCAGAACCTTGACGAAGGTTTCGACCTTGTGGCGCGCCTTGAAGCGGAGCTGGATGCGCTGCCAGCCGAAGAACAGGCCAATGAAGACCAGGACAGCGGCGCCGGCGACCATCAGCATGCCGCTGATGCCGCGGATGCCGGCCATATACTCGGCGGCGTCGATGCGCTGCGGCGTCTGCTGGGCGGCGATGCCGCCGAACGCGATGGCGCGCACATCCCGCAGGAAGGCACCGATTTCGAGATCGGACGCGCCGGACAGATAGTCGCCGGCGCGCGCGATGGTCATGTTGTCGATCACGCCGGGCGCCGCGATGGCCCAGACGACCGCGAACAGAAAAGCGGGGATCGATGCGAGAATGGCGAGATGCCAGCCGTGATAGGATGGCAGGGAATGCATGGCCCGGAGATCACCGGAGGCGACCTGAACCGCGCGACGGGAGCCTGCGACATAGGCTACGACCGCCACGGCGATCAACGCGAGAAATACGAACAGTAACATGTGCCCCAACCCGGCCTCAGCCGGAGCCGCTCACCGACCCCGCGGAAAAAAGGAACGGATCCACGGCCGGACGAGCGGCCGTGGATCACAAGGCTTGGGTGGATCAGACGCCCGAGAGCTGCTCGAGGTCTTCCGCGGCCTTCTTCATCGCGTTGTGCTCGTCGGTCGGCAGCGGGATGAGACCCTTTTCGACCAGGTAGCCGTCTTCGCCGGTGGCACCGTCGGAAACGAACTCAAGCACATATTCCTGCAGGCCCGGGATGACGCCGACATGCTCACGCTTCACGTAGAAGTAGAGCGAGCGCGACACCGGATATTCGCCGCTGGAGATGGCATCGAATTCCGGCTCGACACCGTCGATCGAAGCACCCTGAACCTTGTCGAGGTTCTCTTCCAGGAACGAGTAGCCGAAGATGCCGACGGCGGCCGGGTTGGCTTCGAGCTTGGCGACGATCAGGTTGTCGTTTTCGCCGGCTTCGACGAAGGCGCCGTCTTCGCGGATCGAGGCGCAGGCATCGTCAACGAGGCCGGCTTCTTCCGCGCCCGGGATCTGCTCGCAAGCTTCTTCCATGACGAGCTCGACGAAGGCGTCGCGCGTGCCGGAGGTCGGCGGCGGGCCGAGGACTTCGATCCGCTCGGCCGGGAGCGACGGGTCGACATCGGCCCAGGTCTCGTTCGGGTTGTCGACAAGCTGGCCGTCGACCGGCAGCTGGGCGGCCAGCGCGCGGAAGATCTGCTCAAGCGTCAGGTCGAGCTTGGGGCCTTCCTTGGAGTTGGCCATGACGATGCCGTCGAAGCCGACCTTGATCTCGGTGATCGTCACACCGTTTTCGGTGCAATCCTCGAACTCACCGGCCTTGATGCGACGCGAGGCATTGGTGATGTCCGGGGTGTCCGCACCGGCGCCGGCGCAGAACAGCTTCAGGCCGCCGCCCGAACCGGTGGATTCAACGACCGGGGCGCCGAAATCCGTCGTCTGGCCGAAACGCTCGGCAACGGCGGTGGCAAACGGGAACACCGTCGACGATCCAACGATCTGGATCGTGTCGCGCGCGGACGCCGGCGAGGCGGCGAGCGCACCGGCAACGGCCAGCGCGGCAATGCTGGCTACAGAAGTGAATTTCACGATGACTCTCCCTCTCTCTCGGAGACTTTGGTTTCGGATCGCAGTCCCGGCCGGAACAACAGCCCGCTATGGGGTCTTGTCACGACCAGGGCTAGGCGAGACTGGCGCCCGGAGCGGGGCACCCGTCCGACACCCTTGGACAGGAGGCCGCGATCGAGGCCGACCATAAGCATCCCGCGCGATGCTTCTATGACATCAATATTACAAATAAATGACGCGCTAATACGTTGAAGATTATGTCTTTTTACGGATAGACAGGATCAGGAGCGAGAAAAGGGCGGCGTCTCCGGTGGCCCGTTCATCACCACGGTAAACGTGGCGCCCGCGCCAGGCTCGGAGACGATATCGAGGCGGCCGCGGTGGCGGTTCAGAATGTGCTTGGCGATGGCAAGGCCAAGGCCCGTGCCGCCCTTTTCGCGGCTTTCCGCGACATCGACCCGGTAAAAGCGCTCGGTCAGCCGCGGCAGATGCTCCGGCGCGATGCCAGGCCCATGGTCGCGCACCGCCAGCGCGATCCGCGACCGGCCATCGGCCTCGTCCGCCTCGCGCGCATCTCCCGTGATATCGATATGGCCACCGCTATGGCCGTATTTGATGGCGTTCTCGACCAGGTTCTGCACCACCTGGGTCATCTCGTCATGGTCACCGCGCACCAGAAGCGGCGTTTCCGGCATCGACACGTTCAGCGTCACACCGGCCTCGTCGGCGATCGGTCCGAGCGCGTCGGTCACCTGGCGGACGACGCCGGACAGATCGATCAGCGTGTCGGGCTGGACATGCGCCTTGAGTTCGATGCGGCTCAGCGACATCAGATCGTTGATGAGCCGCGACATGCGCTGGCATTGCTGCGACATGATCGTCAGGAACCGCTCGCGCGCCGACGGATCCTCCTTGGCCGAGCCCTGCAGCGTCTCGATGAAGCCGACCAGCGAGGCCAGCGGGGTGCGCAGTTCATGGCTGGCATTGGCGACGAAATCGGCGCGCATGCGCTCGATGCGCTGCGCTTCGGTGAGATCGCGCAGGATGATCAGAACACGCGGTTCCCCGGCGCCGCCCGGCGGCACGGGTTCGGCCGGAAGCGGCGCGACATGCGCCTCGAACCAACGGTCGAGCGGCACCCGTTCGAGATAGGTGACGACGACCGGGTTGCCGCCGGCGGCCACCGAGGCGACCGCCTCGGTCACCTGCGGGGCGCGCAGGAAAAAGCTCACCGGCTGGCCGGCGGCTATCTCGCCCAGGGTCTCCGAGGCGATGTCATTGGCGAAGATCACACGCGCCTCGGCATCGAGGATGATGCAAGGGTCCGGCATATGCCGGCACACCTCGATCGAGAGATCGGGCGCCGGCGCCGCGACACCGTTGCGCGCGACCGCCGGCGGGCGTTTCTGTTCGACCTCCTCGCCGGCCTGCGTCGCCACCGCGACCGCGACCGCCGCGAGCCCGCCGACCAGCGCGAGATACCAGGACAGGCCGCCGACCGCGACCGCGATGGCGAGAAACAGGGCCGTGACCACCAGGACCGCGCGGGCCTGGCGGCCGACCTTCAGATGGGCGAAAAAGCCGGATCCCCCCGCGCCGATACGGGGCACATGCGGTTCGGTCTGGCTGTCGTCGGACATCCGCCATCTCCCGCGGTCCGCGCCATCCGGCTCCGCTTGCGATCACGATCCCTTGTAACCGGCGGCTGCGCGCAATGCCAGCGGGCTTTTGCGCTTCATCGCCGGTGGCGCTAGCCTGTCGCATGGAGGACGCGACCGCATGCCGGACCGATAGCAGGACAACGCAGCGGATGACGGGAGATGGGCCATGAACGATGCCGAAACCTTGCCGGAAACCCTGTTCACCCGGGCAGCGATCGAAGCGGGCGTCGTGCCGGACAGCGTCAGCCGGCGCGCCCTGCAATCGGGTGGCTATCCCTATCCCGCGCGCATGCCGCGCAAGCCCTATATGCGCACCCTCGAAGCGCTGCAGATCGAGCTTCTCAAGCTGCAGCGCCATGTGGCGCGCGAAAAGATCAAGCTGGTCATCGTGTTTGAAGGCCGCGACGCCGCCGGCAAGGGCGGCACCATCAAGCGCGTCACCCAGCACCTCAATCCGCGTCAGGCGCGCGTCGTCGCGCTGACCAAGCCGAACGACCGCGAACGCGGCCAATGGTATTTCCAGCGCTATGTCGACCACCTGCCGACCGGTGGCGAGATCGTGCTGCTGGATCGGTCCTGGTACAACCGCGCCGGCGTCGAACCGGTCATGGGATTCTGCACGCCGCAGGAAAGCGCGCAATTCCTCGAAGAGGTACCGCGCTTCGAGGAAATGCTGGTGCGCGACGGCACAAGGCTGGTCAAGTTCTGGCTCGAGGTCGGCCGCGAAATGCAGCTGACCCGGCTGCACGACCGCCACGCCGACCCGCTGAAGCAGTGGAAGCTGTCCGAGATGGACCTCGAAGGCGTCGCCCGCTGGCACGACTACACGGCGATGCGCGACCGCATGTTCCAGGCCAGCGACCGCGCGCTGACGCCCTGGACCATCGTCCGCGCCAATGACAAGCGCCGCCTGCGGCTCAATGTCATCCGCCATGTGCTCGACCGGCTCGACTATGCCGACAAGCGCCGCGACGCCGTCACCCAGACGGATCCGGACATCGTCTTGACGCCGGAAGCCTATTTCAGCACCGACATGTGAGCCTGTCCCGCGCCGGCCCGTCTGGAGCAATCCGCGCCGGGGACGGCGCAGTCAAGTTGCTCGAACGTCCCGGGATCGAGCATCCCGGACATCCCCCGACATGCCCGCGGGCTCCGTCGATCCGCCGACGGAGGCATCGCCGGCATGCATTTATCATAAGGCGACTTTGCAATTATTACGATAACAATTTCGGAATAAATAACGTATAAGTAGCAAAACGCCTATTGATTCGGGAGCCGGGATGTTTCTCTTCCATCTCGTCTATATTAGCGAGAAATCGCCTGAGGTCATGGATGGCTACACCGCCAACATGAAGCAGATGGTGGCGGTGTCGCGGCGCAACAATGTGCGCGCGGCGATCACCGGCATGCTGTTTTCGGCGGAGGAGTATTTCCTGCAATGGCTCGAAGGTTCGCGCTCCCATGTCAACGACGCCTACAACCGGATCTCGCGCGACGACCGGCACCGGCGCGTCACGCTGGTGGCTTGCGGCCAGATCGCGGAGCGGAAATTCCCCGACTGGTCGATGTCGCTGATCAATGTGCGGCGCACCGAAAGCGCGATGTTCAAGGCCTTCCTGCCCGACCATCACTTCGATCCCTATGTGATGAGCGCCGAGACCATCACCCGCTTCATCGACACCGCCTTCGACCACGTCCGCAATCCGCACACCGGCCTGCCACGCAATGGTGGCCTGGACACGCATGGGCTGAGCGTCGAGCGTTAGCGGGTCGCCACGACCTGGGCGTCATCGACAATCAGCTTCCGGAAACGCCAGCCTGAACGCCGGCCTCAGAAGTCGCTGGCCGAGCCCTTGACCTCCCAGTCGCCATAGCGCACCGGCTCGGGCCCGCGCCGTCCCCTAATCTCCTTGGGGCGACCGGCGCTGCGCGCGTCGATCTCGGCGCGGCGGGCTTCCGCTTCCGCCTTGGCGCGCTCGGCGGCGGCGTGAATGCGGGCCTGGCGCGCGGCATTCTCGTCGGTCATGGATCGGCCCCGTCAATTGCGCTTCGGCTGTCAGCACCTATATCACGGGTCGTTTCCACCCCGCCAGACATGTCCGCCGCAAGCCACGGCACGGGTCCCGTCGGGCGGGTTCGAGAGGTTCTGACGCCATGAATGTCGTAAAGACCGGAATTCTGCTCGCGGGCCTGACGGCGCTGTTCATGGCCGTCGGCTTCGCCATCGGCGGCACGACGGGCATGCTGATCGCGCTCGCCGTGGCGATCGCCATGAACGCGTTCAGCTACTGGAATTCCGACAAGATGGTGCTGAAGATGTATGGCGCGCGCGAAGTCGATGCGCGCACGGCGCCCGATCTCTATCATCTCGTCGAGGGCCTGGCCCGGCGCGCCGACCTGCCGATGCCGAAGGTCTATATCCTCGACAATCCACAGCCCAACGCCTTCGCCACCGGCCGCAACCCGGAAAACGCCGCCGTCGCCGCCAGCACCGGCATCCTCCAGCTTCTGACCCGCGAGGAACTCGCCGGCGTCATGGCGCATGAACTGGCGCATATCAAGCATCGCGACACGCTGACCATGACCGTCACCGCGACGATCGCCGGCGCGATCTCGATGCTGGCGAATTTCGCGCTGTTCTTCGGCGGCAACCGCAATTCCGGCATCGGCCTGATCGGCACCATCGCGATCATGATCCTGGCGCCGATGGCGGCCATGCTGGTGCAGATGGCGATCAGCCGGACGCGGGAATACTCCGCCGACCGGCTCGGCGGCCAGATCTGCGGCAATCCGCTGTGGCTGGCCTCGGCGCTGGAGAAGATCTCGGGCGCCGTCCATCGCGTGCCGAACATGGCGGCCGAACGCAACCCGGCGACCGCGCATATGTTCATCGTCAACCCGCTGTCGGGCGAGCGGATGGACAATCTGTTCTCGACCCATCCAAATGCGACCAACCGGCTGAAGGCACTGCACGCCCTGGCGCGCGAGATGGGGATCGGCGGGCCGGGCCCGGGCTCCGCGCAGCCGGCGGCAGCCGGCCCCTGGGGCGGCGGCGCGCGGCAGGCCTCCGGTCCCTGGGGCTAAGCCTTGAACAAAGGGCCGGCCAAGCCGTCGAAACGATCCGACACGCCGCGTGCCAGGACCGCATCCGGCAAGGGCGGAAGCGACAAGCGCAAGAACGGCAAACACAAGAACCGCAAGCCCGAGAGCGGCAAGCCAGTGCCGGGCCTTCTGGCGCGCGACCGGGCGGTGCGCGCGCTGTTCGCCGTCCTGCGCGACGGCCGGCCGCTCGAGATCGACGATGACGGCCTCGATCCGCGCGATCTCGCGCTCGCCCGCAAGATCGCCGGCACGACGCTGCGCCGTCTCGGCAGCCTGCGGACGGCCTTGGCGGCCTGTCTCGACGGTCCGGGCCTGCCGGACAAGGGCGCGCTCGAGGCCATTCTGCTGACGGCGGCCTGCCAGATCCTGCTGTTGAACACACCGACCCACAGCGCGGTCGATCTCGCGGTGCGCCTGACCGGCCGCCAGGCGGCGACGCAGCGCTATCGCGGCCTCGTCAACGCGGTCTTGCGCGCGCTGGCCCGCCGGCGCGACGACCTGGCGCCGGGCCCGATGTCTCCGGCCGATACGCCCGACTGGCTACGCGACAGATGGACCGCCGGTTATGGCCCGGACCGGACCCAGGAGATCCTGGCGCGCCATGCCGAGGAGCCGGCCCTCGACATCACTTGCAAGGACGATGCGGCCGGCTGGGCCGACCGGCTCGGCGGCGTATCGCTGCCGACCGGCGGTATCCGCCTGCCGGCCGGCGGGCGGATCGCCGATCTTCAGGGCTATGCCGAGGGCGCCTGGTGGGTTCAGGACGCGGCCGCCAGCCTGCCGGCGCGCCTTCTCGGCGACGTCTCGGGGCGCGCTGTCGCCGATCTCTGCGCCGCGCCCGGCGGCAAGACCGCGCAGCTGGCCGCGGCCGGCGCCGCCGTCACCGCGGTCGATATCGCGCCGCAGCGGCTCACCCGCCTCGCCGACAATCTGGCACGCCTCCGCCTGACCGCGACGCTGGTCGAAGCCGACCTGCGCGACTGGCGCCCCGGCCGCCGGTTCGAGGCGGTCCTGCTCGATGCGCCCTGTTCGGCGACCGGAACCATCCGCCGCCATCCCGAGGTCGCCTGGTTGCGCCGACCCGACGACATCGCCCGCCTCGCCGCGCTCCAGACCGAGCTGCTCGACCGCGCGCTCGATCTCGTCACGCCCGGCGGCGTGCTCGTCTATGCGACCTGTTCGCTCGAACCCGAAGAGGGCGACCGCCGCATTGCGGATCTTCTGGAGCGCCGGCCGGATGTCACGGTGGAACCGGTCACCGCCGCCGAGATCGGCGGCCTCTCGGCCTGCGTGACGCCCGACGGTTTCCTGCGCACGCTGCCTTGCCATCTGACGCCGGCCGACATCCGGGGAACGGCCCCGCCGCGACCGGCCGGAACGCCGGAGACAGGTGGACAGATAGCAGCGGCCACCGCGCCCGGGGCGGGGATGGACGGCTTCTTCGCCGCCCGGTTGCGGCTCGATCCGAGCGACCATTAAGCTTTTATCAACCGGCGCAACCAAAAATTAACGCTCACTGGCGCGTCCGGGCGAAACGCCCCATGCTGCGCCCGGCAAACACAGCGGCACCCCATGGCCAGCGCATCGACACTCGACAGGCTGCGGCTGAGCACGGCGCTCACGGCTTCGGTGTTCCGCGACCTCGCGGCCCGACTGCAGGCGAGCCATGCCACGCGCTGGCGCTGGGGGCTGAAGGGCACCCAGCGGCTTCTGCTGGCGCCACCCGACCTCAGAACACCCGACCCGGCCCTGACGCCCGACATCTATGCCGGCCGCTTCCTGCTCGCCGGACAATTGCTCGAAACGGCGGGTCGCTCGCCCTTCGAGGCGCCGGCGCCGTCGAACGCCTTCTTCGAAGCGCTGCACGGCTTCACCTGGCTGCGCCATCTGCGCGCCAGCGACAACGAAACCGCCCGCGCCCTGGCCCGCACGCTCGTCGCCGACTGGCTGGCCACCTATGGCAATTACCGGCGCGACGCCTGGCAGGCTCGGATCACCGCGCGACGCATCATCTCCTGGCTGAGCCATTCGCCGCTGATCCTGACCGGCGCCGACCGCACATTCTTCCGCCGGGTCCTGCGCTCGCTGACCCAGCAGACACGCTATCTGCAGGCGATGTCGCACAATGTGTCCGACCCGGCCGTCAGGCTGACCTGCACCATCGCGCTGGCCTATGCCGGGCTGACCTTCCAGGGCTGGGGCCTGCAACTCCGGCGCGCCTCGCGCTGGCTCGAAGAGGAACTGTCGAAACAGATCCTGCTCGACGGCGGACATGTCGGGCGCAATCCGGGCACGATCGTCGAGCTATTGCTCGATCTTCTGCCGCTCCGGCAATGCTATATCGCCCGCGACATGACGGTGCCGGCCGAACTCTCCAAGGCCATCGACCGCATGCTGCCGATGCTGCGCTTCTTCCGCCATACCGACGGCACGCTGGCTCATTTCAATGGCATGGGCGTGACGCGGCCGGATGTCCTCGCCGCCCTGCTGGCCTATGACGAGACCCGGGGCGAACCGATCGGCAATGCGGTGCCATCGGGCTTTCAGCGCCTCGCCTCGGGGCAGACGGTCGTCGTCGCCGATACCGGCAAGCCGCCGCCGCTGCCGGCCAGCGCCCACGCCCATGCCGGCACGCTGTCCTTCGAGCTGTCCACGGCGACCGGGCGCCTGATCACCAATTGCGGCACGCCGGTGCGCGGTGCGGCGACCTGGGAGCGCGCCGCCCGCTCGACGGCGGCCCATTCGACCGCGGTGCTGAACGACACGTCCTCGGCGCGCTTCGCCGGGCCCGGCTGGGCGAGCGCGAAACTCGGCCGCGTCATCGTCGCCGGACCGAGGACGGTCGACGTGACCCGCGAGGACACGCCGAACGGGGCCGGCTTCGATGCCAGCCATGACGGCTATGCCGAAACCTTCAACATCGTCCATCGGCGCCGGCTGCGGCTCAGCCCGGACGGCACGCGGCTCGACGGCGAGGACGTGTTCCAGGCCGCCAGGACCGCCAGCCGGCCGCAGGACACTGCCTTCGCGATCCGCTTCCATCTCGCCCCCGGCGTCAGCCTGAGCGAGAGCCGCAATCCTGGCCGCGTCGTCCTGGCCAGAAGCGGCGAAAGCTGGATCTTCGACGCCGCCGGCGCTGCCATCGCGATCGAGGAAAGCGTCTACCTGTCGGCCCTGAACGGGCCCCGCCAGACCGAGCAGATCGTCCTCTACGGCACCTGCGTGATGGACGCGCCGATCACCTGGCGGCTGACGCTCGCGGCCGCCGGACCGGGCGAGGATCCGCCGCTCGACAGCGACGGCGAGAGCTTCCTGCTGCCGTTCTGAGGCCAAGCCGGCACGACAGGCCGGACGCGCGACGCGACGCAGCAGCGCTTGATCGCCGATTCTGACAGCTTAGGCCGCGCTAAGGTGGAAAACCGGTTTCCCCTTCCCCCCATCCCGCTTTATTGCTGACGGCGATCCTGCCCGCTGTGCCGACCGGAGTGCCTCATGACCGACCGACCGATCCGCCGTGCCCTGATCTCCGTCTGGGACAAGACCGGCATCGTCGATTTCGCCGGCGCGCTCACGGGCCAGGGCTGCGACCTGATCTCGACCGGCGGCACGGCCAGGGTGTTCAGGGACGCGGGCCTCCAGGTCGCGGAAGTGTCCGACATCACCGGCTTTCCCGAGATCATGGACGGCCGGGTCAAGACCCTGCATCCGAAGATCCATGGCGGCCTTCTGGCGCGTCGCGATATGGCCGACCATGCCGAGGCGATGCGCGCCCACGATATCGCCGGCATCGACCTTCTGGCGGTCAATCTCTACCCGTTCGAGGCCACCGTGGCGCGCAGCGACGACGACGCCGAGATCGTCGAGATGATCGATATCGGCGGCCCCGCCATGATCCGCGCGGCGGCCAAGAACCACGACCATGTCACGGTGCTGGTCGATCCCGCCGACTATCCGCGCGTTCTCGAGGCGATGACCTCGGGCGGCGTGCCGCTCTCCCTGCGCCGCGAGCTCGCCGGCAAGGCCTTCGCCCAGACGGCGGCCTATGACGCCGCCATCGCGGCCTGGTTCGCAGGCCGGAACACGGCGCTTCTACCCGAGACGCTCGTCCTGTCGGCGCGCAAGTCCGCCGATCTCCGCTATGGCGAAAACCCGCATCAGTCGGCCGCCTTCTACCGCCTCGGCACGGCCGATCACGCGGCCATGGCGGCTGGCCTCGCCGGCGCCGACCAGCTCCAGGGCAAGGAACTCAGCTTCAACAACATCAACGATACGGATGCAGCCCTCGCCGCGGTGGCGGAATTCGACACCCGGGATCACGCGGCCGTCGTCATCGTCAAACACGCCAATCCCTGCGGCGTCGCGCTCGGCGCGACGGTCGCCGACGCGTATGACAAGGCGCTCGCCTGCGATCCCGTCTCGGCCTTCGGCGGCATCGTCGCATCGAACCGGCCACTCGACGGCGCGGCGGCGCGCAGGATCACCGAGATCTTCACCGAGGTCGTGGTCGCGCCCGGCGCCGACGACGCGGCGCGCGCGGTCTTCGCCGAGAAGAAGAATTTGCGGCTCCTGCTGGTCGGCGAGTTGCCCGCGCCCGACGGCACCCGGCACGACATTCGCAGCGTCGCGGGCGGTCTCCTGGTCCAGACCCATGACGGCGGAACGGTATCGGCCGACGATCTCCGTGTCGTGACCAAGCGCGCGCCCAGCGAGGACGAACTGGCCGATCTCCTGTTCGCCTGGCGGGTCGCCAAACATGTGAAATCGAACGCCATCGTCTATGCCCGGGACGGCGTCACGGCCGGCATCGGCGCCGGCCAGATGAGCCGCATCGATTCGACCCGGATCGCCGCGCGCAAGGCGCGGGACGCGGCCGAGGCCGCCGGCTGGACCGAACCGAGGACGCGCGGCTCCGTCGTCGCGTCGGATGCCTTCTTCCCCTTCGCCGACGGGCTGATCGCGGCCGCCGACGCCGGCGCCACCGCGATCATCCAGCCCGGCGGCGCGCTACGCGACGACGAGGTCATCGCGGCGGCCGACGCGCGCGGGCTTGCCATGGTGGTCACCGGCATGCGTCATTTCCGGCATTAGGCCACGAAAGCACCTCCCGACAGGATCGCGCCATGCGCAACGTCTTGAAGATCGCGGTCATCGTCCTGTTCGCGCTCGGCGCGGTGGTGGCCATCGGGCTGCACGGGCTCTTGAACGGCTGGTTCGTGCCGAAACGCTCGGTCGCCGACCTGTCCGCCTTTCTCGCGCCGACGGTCGAGGTTCATGTGCCGCCGGGCGTCACGACCCCGGTTCCGGTGGTCGTCTTGTTTCCCGGCTGCGCCGGCCTCTACCAGGCGAACGGCGCGCCGAAGCCCGTTACCGAGACCTATCGCGATCTGGCGCTCGATAACGGCGTCGCGGTCATGATCGTCGACAGCTTCACCCCGCGCGGCTTCGATTATGACGCGGCGGTGGCCGCGATCTGTAGCGGCCGGGCGCTGCGCGGCGCCGAACGCGCCGGCGATGTCATTGCCGCGCTCGATATGATCGGCCAGGACCCGCGGCTCGATGCGGACCGGATCGGGTTGACCGGCTGGAGCCATGGCGGCTGGACCATCATGGACGCGCTCAGCTTCGACATGGTGTCGAACCGCCCGTTCACGCTTCGCGACGGCTCGGCGGCGTTGTGGGACGGCGTGCGCGAGGCGTTTCTGGTCTATCCCTATTGCAGCTTTCCGGCCCGCACGGCCGCGCAGGGCTGGCTGCGCGCGGTTCCCGCGACGGCGCTTCTGGTCACCGACGACGCGCTGGCGCCCGAGGAAGACTGTCTGGCCGCCTTCGAGCGGCTGTCACAAGACGGCGTCGCCACCGAGGTGATCGTCTTCGACGGCGCGACCCACGCCTTCGACGAGGCCGACACGCCGGACGATCATCCGGTGTTCCGCTACGATCCCGACAGGGCCGCCGAGGCGCATGCGCATTTCGAGGATTTCCTGTCCCGGCTGCGGGACGCGGGTTAGCTTTCGACATCAGGATTTGGAGCGGGACAGATGATCATCACGACGACACCGGCGGTCGAAGGCCGCAAGATCACCGCCTATCATGGCCTCGTCACCGGCGAGGCCATTCTCGGCGCCAATGTGTTCCGCGATCTCTTCGCGTCGATCCGCGACATCGTCGGCGGCCGTGCCGGCGCCTATGAAAAAGTGCTCAAGGAAGCCCGCGACACGGCGGTCCAGGAAATGGCCACCGAAGCGGCGGCCCGTGGCGGCAATGCGGTTATCGGCGTCGATCTCGACTATGAGACCGTGGGCGACGGATCCATGCTCATGGTCTCGGCATCGGGCACCTCGGTCACGGTGGAATAGGGCCCAAGAGGTCAGCGCTCCGCCGCGCGCACCGTCGTCAGAAGCGCCAGGCCGGCGAGGATGAAAACCAGCACCATGGCGATGCCGATGCGCTGGCTGTCGGTAACCGCCGTGGCGATACCGACGGCGAGCGGGGCGGCGAAAGCCGTCGCCTTGCCGGTGAAGGCGTAGAGGCCGAACAATTCGCCGCGCTCCTCGGGCCCGGCCATGCGCGCCAGATAGCTGCGGCTCGCCGCCTGGATCGGCCCGAGCAACGCGCCGAGCACCAGGGCAAGGCCGAGATAGAGCTTTTCGCCAGTGCCGGCGAACAGGCCCTCGCCGCCGGATGCCGCCGGCAGGAACCAGAAGACATGCGTCCGGTCGATCGACAGGATGAGCGCGCCAGCGACCAGCAGCAGCGTCAGGGCGGTAAGCAGGACGGCGCGCGGACCGAACCGGTCATCGGCGGGCCCGCCGGCAAAGGCGCCGAGCGTCGCGGTCAGCGTGATCGCGATGCCGAAGATACCGAGTTCGACCGTCGACCAGCCGAACGTGCCCGCCGCATAGATGCCACCAAAGGCGAACAGCGCGTTCAGCCCGTCCTGATAGAGCATGCGGGCGATGAGGAAGCGGAACACCACGCCACGCCCGGGCAAGCGCTTCAGGCTTTGCCACAGCCGCCCGAACCCGGCCGTTACGGCACCACGGAGCGAGCCGCGCCCTGGCGCATCCGGCACGAAGAGAAACAGCGGCAGCACGAAGACGAGATACCATAGCGCGGTATAGGGCCCGGCCAGCCGGTCGCCCTCGTGGCTCTGGGCATCGAGGCCGAAGACCGGCGCGAACCCGGCCAGCGTCCGGCCCGTCACCGGATCGGCGACGAAGAAGACCAGCATGATGGCGAGGCTGATCAACCCACCGGTATAGCCGAAACCCCATCCGGTGCCCGACAACCGACCGATGGCGCCGGGCGCGGCGAGGCCCGGCATCATGGCGTTGGTCAGCGCGATCTTGAGTTCGGCCGCCGCCGAGGCCGCGGCATAGGCGACGAGCACCAGAAGGATCGGCGCGGCGGGGCCAGGCACGGCCAGCCAGAGCGCGCAGCAGCCGAGCACGAAGACGACTGAGAGCGCCGCGATCCACAGCTTGAAGCGCCCCCCGGCATCGGCGACGGCGCCGAGGACGGGCGCGCCGAGGGCCACCACCGCGCCGGCCGCCGCGACCGCATAGCCCCACATCGCCTGACCCTCGGCCGGCGTGGCCGCGACATGGGCGGCGAAATAGGGGCCGAAGACGAAGGTGGTGACCAGCGTATGGAAGGGCTGCTGGGCGAAATCGAAGAAAACCCAGGCGCGCCGCGCGCGCGGCGCCCCCGATTCGGCCGTCACCCGGTCAGAACCTATGATCGCACCAGATCGTGCAGCATGGCGGCACCGACCGTCAGCTTGGCAAGGCTGAGACCGGAATCGACCATCTCGGCCAGCGTTTCCCGCGTGCGCTCGGCGGCACCCCCGAGACCCGCCTCCCAATCGGCCATCGCCGCATCCCCGGTCTTGCCGGTGGCCAGCAGATCGGTCGTGATGCCGCGCTCGGCCATCGCCAGATTGCCGAGCGTCCGGTTGAGCGCGATCCGGTCATAGGTGTCGACGACGTCGATCGTCTTGGCCGCCTTGCGGAAGGCGTCGAGCTCGAAACGCGCCTGAACGGTGAAGAAGCTGTCGGCGACATCGAGGAGCGCCGCGCCGGTCTGGTCCGACACCTTGACGATGTCGGGAAAATGCGATGCCGACGGCAGGCCGGCGATGACACCGGACAGGCTGTCAGGCACGCCCTGATCGATCAGGCTCGCCTTGCGGGTCGCCATTTCGGCCTGCGCCTCCTCGGACATCATCTCGTGGAAGGCGGGTCCCAATTCGTGGAAGGCGTGGCGGTAATGGCCGATCTCGTCGGTGAGTTCGAGGCCGGTCTTGCGGTTCGACAAATACCAGGCGACCGAGTGTACCAGGAGATCCTGCACTTCGGCATAGAGCTGGAGATGCAGGGTGCCGGAGATCTTGTTGTCGAGCGCGTCGATGGCGCCGTTGAGTTCGGTCATCCGGAAGGTGTCGCGAGCCAACGCGAAGGCCGTGGCGATCTCCGGCACGGCGGCGCCGGTTTCCTCGCTGATGCGCGTCATGAAGGTCGGCCCGCCGCGATTGATCATCGAATTCGACAACATCGTCGAGATGATCTCGCGCCGCAGCCGATGACCGTGGATCGCGTCGGAATAGCGCTCCTTCAGATGTTCGGGGAAATAGCGCATGACCTCGCGCCCGAAATAGGCGTCGTCGGGAATGTCGCTGGCGAGGAGGCCGTGATAGAGGTCGATCTTGGCGTAGGCGAGCAAGACGGCCAGTTCCGGTCGGGTCAGGCCGGTCTGATGCGCCTGGCGTTCGAGGATGTCGGCATCGGGCGGTAGATCCTCGACATCGCGGTCGAGCGCGCCGATCTGTTCGAGATCCTGCATCAGGCGAATGGCGAAGCCCGAATCGTCCGCTCCGCGCCGCTCCGACAGCGACAGCGACAGGGTCTGCAGATAGTTGTTGCGCAGGACGAGATCGGCGACATTGTCGGTCATCTCGGCGAGGAGATCATTGCGCTCGGGCAGCGCCAGATCGCCGCCGCGCACCACGCTGCCGAGCGCGATCTTGATGTTGACCTCCACGTCGGAGGTGTTGACGCCGGCCGAATTGTCGATGGCGTCGGAATTGACCCGTCCGCCATGGCGCGAGAACTCGATGCGCGCGAGCTGGGTCAGGCCGAGATTGGCGCCTTCGCCGATGACCTTGGCGCGCACCTCGGAGGCGGTGATGCGCAACACGTCATTGGCGCGGTCGCCGACATCGTCGTCGGTTTCGCCGGTCGCCCGGATATAGGTGCCGATGCCGCCGAACCACATCAGGTCGACACGCGCCTTGAGGATGGCCTGGATCAGCGCGCTCGGGGTCAGCGCGTCCTCGGTAATGTCGAGCGCCGCCTTGATCTCCGGCGTCAGGCTGATGCGCTTGTCGCGCCGCGAGAACACTCCGCCGCCGGGCGAGATCAGCGACCGGTCGTAATCCTGCCAGCTCGACCGGCCCATATCGGAGAGCCGCTTGCGCTCGGCCCATTGGGCGGCGCTGTCGGCCGGATCCGGATTGGGATCTATGAAGATGTCGCGATGGTCGAAGGCGGCGATTAGACGGATCGTCTTGGACAGCAGCATGCCATTGCCGAAGACATCGCCCGACATGTCGCCGCAGCCGGCGACGGTGAAGGGCGCCGTCTGGATGTCGGTGTCCATTTCGCGGAAATGGCGCTTGACCGCCTCCCAGGCGCCACGCGCGGTGATGCCCATCTTCTTGTGGTCGTAGCCGGCCGATCCGCCCGACGCAAAGGCGTCGCTGAGCCAGAACCCGCGCGCGTCCGAGATCGCATTGGCGATGTCGGAGAAGGTGGCCGTGCCCTTGTCGGCGGCGACCACGAGATAGGGGTCGTCACCGTCATGGCGCACGACGTTCGACGGCAGGATCACCGCGTCGCCGTCGAGATTGTCGGTCAGATCGAGAAGGCTCGACACGAACAGCTTGTAGGAGGCGATGCCCTCTTCCTGCACCTCGTCGCGGGTCCAGCCCGGCTTCAGCCTCTTGGGCACGAAGCCGCCCTTGGCCCCGACCGGCACGATGACCGCGTTCTTGACCTGCTGCGCCTTGACCAGACCGAGCACTTCGGTGCGGAAGTCCTGCGGCCGGTCGGACCAGCGCAAGCCGCCGCGCGCGATATGGCCAAATCTCAAATGCACGCCCTCGACGCGCGGGCTGTAGACGAAGATCTCGGCATAGGGCCGGGGCAACGGCAATTCGTCGATATCGGCGGAATGGATCTTCACCGCGATCGCGCCGCGCGGCTGGCCATGACTATCGAGCTGGAAATAGTTGGTGCGCAGCGTCGCGCGGATCGCGTTGAGAAACCGCCGGATGATGCGGTCATCGTCGAGGCTCGGCACATCGGCGAGCGCGGCCAGAACCTTGCCCGCGACGTCTTCTTCGGCCGTCTGGCGGGCATCCGCCTCCTGGGTCGCCGGCGTGAACCGGGTATGGAACAGATCGACCATCAGGGCGGCGATGGCGCCGTTGCGGTTGAGCGCTTCCCAGAGATAGTCCTGCGAATAGGGGATCCGCGCCTGGCGCAGATAGCGGGCGTAGGTCCGGAGCACGGCGATGTCGCGCCAGCCGAGCCCGCCATGCACGAGCAGGGCGTTGAAGCCGTCATTTTCGGCATTGCCGAGGATCACCGCCATGAAGCCCGCTTCGAGCCGCTGGCCGATCTCGTCGAGATCGACCGATTGGCCGTCGGCGCGTTCGAGCGTCATGTCATGGATCGAGATGCGCTCGCTATTGCCGTCGGCCAGCCTGCGATCGAGCCGGTGCGACCGCTCATTGATCACCCGGAGACCCATGTTTTCCAGGATCGGCACGCGCTCGGACAGCGGGATCGAGTGGCCGAGATGAAACACTTTCAGGGCGAACCGCGTATCGCGCCCCATATCCCATTTCGGCCGGTAGACCTCGATCGCGATGCGTCGGAACTCGTCGAGCATTTCGATGCGGCGAATGTCCGACAGGGTCTCGGCGCCGGAATAGGTGTCCTGATAGGCCGGCGGAAAGGCATGGTGGTAGCGGGCGAAGATCTCGCCGCCCTTGAGCGGGCCGAATTCGGCCGACAGCGCATCCTCGAGACCGTCGTCCCAGGTGCGCACCAGATCGCCGACCCGGGCTTCGAGCACCGCCCGGCTCGGTTCCGGCGTCTCGCCCTCATAGCGGCCGATGATGAAATGAACGCGCGCCAGCGAGCCTTCCGGATAGGACGGGTAGAAGGCCGAGACCCGGCCGTGGAACTCCTTGGCGAGATAGTCGCCGATAGCGATGCGGCTCGCGGTGTTGTAGCGGTCGCGCGGCACGAAGACGAGGACGGAGACGAAGCGATCGAACCGGTCGGCGCGGGCCAGCACCCGGATGCGCGGCCGCTCGCTCAGGAGCATGATCTCCTGTGCCCAGTCGGTCAGCGTGTCCTGGTCGATCTGGATCAGTTCGTCGCGCGGGAACTGCTCCAAGACGTTGAGCAGCAGCCGGCCGGAATGGCTGTCATGGTCGTAGCCTGACTGCTCCATGGTCAGCGCGGCCTTGCGCCGCAGGAGCGGGATCGACTTGACGGAGCGGTTATAGGCGCCGGCGGTGAACAGGCCGACGATGCGCAACTCGCCGACCAGCTTGCCGGTCGTGTCGAAGGTCTTGGCGCCAATATAGTCCAGATGGGCGCGGCGATGCACCGTCGACTTGACGTTCGCCTTGGTGACGATCAACGGCACCGGCAGCATCAGGAATTCGCGCAGTTCCGGCGTATAGGTGACGAATTCGCGGCCGCGCCGCAGGACCTTCACTTCCGGATCGCGCAGCAGGCCGAGACCCGCGCCATTGCTGTCCTCGACCCGTTCGAGCCGGCCGTCGGCATCCGTACCGACAAAGGCGTAATTGCGCATGCCGAGCAGGATGAAATTGTCGTCGGCGATCCATTCCAGGAAGGCGATCGCTTCGGAGATTTCCTCCTCGGCGATCGGCGGCGGGGTGGTGCGGTAGTCGTCGATCGCGGCGTTCAACCGGTCGCGCATCGCCGTCCAGTCGTCGACGCAGCGACGCACGTCGAGGAACACCCGGTCGAGCGCGCCGTGCAGTTCCTTGCGCCTGAGATCGGAATCGATCCGCGCGATGTGGATGTGAATGACGCTTTCCTCGAGCGCGCCCTTGCCGGCCTCGTCGGCCTCCTCGAACAGCGCGATGCGCATGCCGGCGGCATCGCGCGCGACGGCCTCGATCGGATGCAGGACGAGCTTGATGTCGACGCCGATCTCGGCCAGTTCGGCGAGAACCGAATCGAGCAGGAACGGCATATTGTCGTTGACGCATTCGATGACGGTGACATCGGCGCGCGCCGACCCACTCATCTCCGGATCGGGATTGACGACGCGCAGCTTGTGCACGCCGGCGAGACGTTCGCGCGAAAAGGCGAAGCTGTCGGCGGCGATGGCCGCGAGATCGGCGGGGCTGTAGGCTTCGAGGTCCTCCTGCGCGCCATAGGCGAACAGGATGCGGGTGTAATCGGCCAGAAGATCGGCTTCATTGTCCGACGGCAGCGCGGCCACGGCCTGTTCGATCAGCCGCTTGCGGCGGTCCTCGTCCAATTGCAGCATCCGATCCTCCCCTTAATCACCCGGCCTTCCGCGTTCGATGATATCTGCCTCGAACGCGGCCGAATGATCGATCCCGACGTGTCCTGCCCCGATCCCGGCCCGTCTCTCGTGCCGCGTCGGAAGCGATTTTCACGCGATCGCCACGCGCCGAAACGTCTGTTTTGGTTGCAGTCTCGGTGAAAACACCAAGCCTGTCGAGCCGCAAGGTGGCCAGGTTCGATAACGGCGGCGTGACGCTTCGTCGGGAGGTCGGATGTCAGGCGGCCGCTTCGGCGTCGCGGATCGCCCGCCAGACGGATTCCTGGGTCGCCGGCATGTCGATATGGGTCACCCCATAGGCGCGGTGCAGCGCGTCGACCACGGCATTAATCGCGGCCGGCGACGCGCCGATCGCGCCGGCCTCGCCCGCCCCCTTCATGCCGAGCACATTGGTGGCGCAGGGAATGTTGCGGGTCTCGAAGACGATGTCGGGCGGCATGTCGTCGGCGCGCGGCATGCAGTAGTCCTGGAAGCTCGCGGTGAGAAGCTGGCCGGTCGCGGGATCATGCACCGTGCGTTCGAGCAGCGCCTGGCCGAGGCCCTGCGCGATGCCGCCATGGATCTGGCCGAGCAGCAGGATCGGATTGAGCGTGACGCCGAAATCGTCGACCACCCAATAGCCGACCGTCGCGACGGCGCCGGTATCACGGTCGATCTCGACCTCGGCGATATGGGTGCCGTTGGGATAGGTCGCCGCCGGCGGCGTCCAGGCATCTTCCGCCGACAGGCTGGCGCCAGGTTCGGCGGCGGCGATCTCGCCGAGCGTCACCTGCCGGTCGGTGCCGGCGATGCGCACCACGCCATCGATCAGTTCGAGATCCTGGGCGGCCGCTTCGAGACGGTCGGCGGCCAGCTCGCGGATGCGCTCGGCCAGGCTACGGCTGGCGCCGGCGACCGACGCGCCACCGACTGGAATCGAGCGCGATCCGCCGGTGCCGGAGCCCGTGGCGATCCGGTCGGTATCGCCCTGGACCACGGAAACCTTGTCGAGCGGCAGGCTGAGATGTTCCGAGACGAGCTGGGCATAGGCCGTGGCATGGCCCTGGCCGGTCGACTGCGAGCCGATCAGCACCGTGACGCCGCCATCGCCGTCGAGCGTCACCACGGCGCGTTCCGCCCCGCCGCCGGAACAGGCTTCGATATAGGTCGCCATGCCGATGCCGCGCAGCTTGCCCGCCTTCCTGCTGGCGGTCATGCGGCGGCGGAAGCCCGACCAGTCGGCCAGTTCCATGGCGCGCGCCATGTGGCCGGCGAAATCGCCGGTGTCGTAGACCCGGCCCGTGCCGGTCTCATAGGGCATGGCGCGCGGCTTGATGAAGTTGCGCTTGCGCAATTGCTCCGGCTTGACGCCGATCTCGCGGGCCGCCTTGTCGACCAGCCGCTCGATCAGATAGGCGGCTTCCGGCCGGCCGGCGCCGCGATAGGCGTCGAGCGGCACGGTATTGGTGTAGACGCCGCGCACCCGGCCATAGACGACGGGGATATCGTAGACGCCGGGCAGCATGAAGGAGCCATTGGTGGGAATGAATGGGCCGAGCTGCGAGGCATAGGCGCCGAGATTGGCCAGCGTGTCGACATCGAGCGCCAGGAAGCGGCCTTTCGCGTCGAGCGCCAGACGAACGGTCGAGACATGGTCGCGGCCCTGATAATCGCCGAGGAAATGCTCGCTGCGGTCGCCGCACCAGGACACCGCGCGCCCGGTCAGCCGTGCCGCCACCAGCGCCAGCGGATATTCCCGATACATGAAGAACTTGGTGCCGAAACCGCCGCCAGTATCGGGCGTCCGGACATGGATCTGGTCGCGCGCTATGTCGAGGATCCGGTCGGCGAGGAGGTTGCGCAACAGATGCGCGCCTTGCGAGCCGGCGATCAGCGTGTAGCGATCCTGATCGGCATCATAGCGCGCCACCGCGCCACGCGGTTCGAGGTAATTGGTCACCACCCGGTTGTTGACGAGCTTCAACTCGACCACGCGCGCGGCATCGGCGAAGGCGGCCTCCAGCGCCGCCCGGTCGCCGAGTTCCCAGTCGAAGGCCATGTTCGAGCCATGTTCGGGATAGAGCAGCGGCGCATCGTCCGACAGCGCCTGTTCGAGATCGACGGCGACACCGGCTTCCTCGAAATCGATGCCGATCGCCTCGGCCGCATCGCGTGCCTCGGCCTCGGTCTCGGCGACGACCGCGGCGACCGCCTCGCCGACATGGCGCACCCGGTCGGTCGGCAGGACCGGGTTCGGATAGACGGTCATCTGGTCGCCGGACCGTTCCTTGACCGGCACGAGACAAGGCAGCGCGCCGAGATCGGCGACATCCTCGGCGGTCAGGACGGCCAGCACGCCCGGCATGGCGCGCGCTTCATCAAGGCCCGACAGCGAGAAGCGGCCATGGGCGAAGGGCGCGCGCAGCATGACCATGCGGGCCGCGTCCGGCGGCGCCAGGTCGTTGGTGTATTGCCCTTCGCCGCGCAGCAGAGCGGGATCCTCGACGCGCGTGATGGAGGCTCCGACGCCAAACTTCATGATCGCTCTCCTTGGAAACGGCCCAGATTGGACACGACCCGGGCGAGATGGCCGGGAACGGCTCCGCCGAGGCCCGAACGCGGCAAAATCACCGCCACCCGACCAGAACATGGGCCATGACGCGGGCTCGGGTCATGTCACCGAGGTCGCGATGACCTAGAACCGTTCAACTATATGCGCGCGCGGAAGACAATAGGAACGGCCGGATGACAGGAATGCGACCGGTCGCCGCCTGGTCTCGCGCGCGCTGTCACCGCTTGCTCCATGCTGACGCCGCATTTCCAAGGCATCGATCCGTCGAAACCCGCCATGATCGGCGGCTGTTTCATGGTTGATGAACCGTTAACGGACGGAGCCGTAAGATCGGCGCGCATGACGCGACACACATATAAGCTGCGATCTTTTTTCGGCCCGCCCGGCTGCGTGGCGGCGCTGGTGCTGGCCGTCGTGCTGGCGCAGCCCGTCCTGTCGCCGGTATCGGCCGTCGCGCAATCCGCGTCGGGCGAGGCGGACGCGTCGGGTGCCGTTGGCGAGCGCGAACGCCGCGATCTCGAACTCATGGAGATCAATGAGGGGCTGCGCGAGACGGAAGCGCGCGCGCTCGAACTCGAACGCGAGATCGCCAGCCTGGCCGAGGACCGGGCCGAGCTCAATGCGCGGCTGATCGACACAGCGGCCGCGATCCGGGCCTATGAGGACGGCATCGTTCGCGCCGAAGCGCGGCTCGATACGCTGGGCCTGCGCCAGACCGAACTGACCGAGCGCCTGGCCGATCGGCGCGTCGTCCTGACCGATCTCCTGGCCGCGCTGCAGCGGCTCGGACGCAATCCGCCGCCCGCCGTCCTGGTGCGCCCCGATGACGCGCTGTCGGCGGTGCGCAGCGCCATGCTGGTCGGCGCGGTGTTTCCCGGCGTCCGCCACGAGGCCGACACCCTGTCGCGCGACCTGTCGGAACTGATCGCGCTGCGTCGCGAGATTTTGACCGAACGTGAACGGCTCGCCCTACAGGCCGAGGGCCTCGCCAGCGAGCGCACTCAGCTCGACACGCTGATCGCGGCGAAACAGCGCGCCGAGGCGACCGCGCGCAGCGATCTCGACACCGCGCGGCGCAATGCCGAACTGCTCGCCGCCCGCGCCGCCTCCTTGCGCGATCTCATCGCCGAACTCGATGCCGAAACCGAGCGCTTGTCGGGTCCGCGCGGGCTCAGCGAACGCGAAATCGCCGAAGCGCTCAACGATCCGTCGCGCATCCGCCCCGCGGTCGCCTTCGACGATGCCCGGGGGCGGCTGCCGCTGCCGGTTTCGGGCGTCCTGCTGACGTCCTTCGGCGGCGATGACGGCATCGGCGGCACGGCCAGCGGCCTGTCGATCGGCGCCCGGTCCGGCGCCCAGGTCATCGCTCCGGCCGACGGATGGGTTGTGTATTCCGGGCCGTTCCGCTCCTATGGTCAACTCTTGATCATGGACGCCGGCGATGGATATCATTTGGTGCTTGCCGGCATGGACACCATATCGGTGTCACTGGGTCAGTTCGTTCTGGCCGGCGAACCTGTTGGACAGATGGGTCAACCGGCGATCGCCAGCGCCAGCGTGACGGCGATCGGCCAGGCGCAGCCCGTGCTTTATGTGGAATTCCGTGACGACGGCCAGCCGATAGATCCCGCCCCGTGGTGGGCGGACGATCAGGGAAGGGATTAGGAATGCGCAAAGCGTCGATGCTTCTGATGGGTGCCGCGATGGGCGCCGCCGTGACCATGATCACCGGCATGCCGGGCGTGTTCAGCGGCTCTCTGGCCAATGCGTCGAACCGCGACGCCTATGAACAGCTCGACCTGTTCGGCAGCGTGTTCGAGCGCGTCCGGTCATCCTATGTCGAGGCACCGCTCGACAACGAGCTGATCGAAGGCGCGATCACCGGCATGCTGTCGACGCTCGATCCGCATTCGAGCTATCTCAGCGAAACCGAATATCGCGAGATGCTGGAACAGACGAGCGGCGAGTTCGGCGGGCTCGGCATCGAGGTCACCATGGAAGACGGCTTCGTCAAGGTGATCGCCCCGATCGACGACACGCCGGCCTCGCGCGCCGGCATCATGGCCGGCGACGTCATCACCCATCTCGACGGCGAGAGCGTGCAGGGCAAGACCCTGACCGAGGCGGTCAATCTGATGCGCGGCGAGGTCGGTTCCGACATCGAACTGCGCGTCCAGCGCGGCGATCTCGACCCGCTGACCATTGCGGTGACCCGCGACACGATCCGCATCCGCTCGGTGCGCTCAGAACTCCTTGACGACGATATCGGCTATGTCCGCATCACCAGCTTCTCGTCGCAGACCGAGAACGATCTGCGCCGCGCGCTCGACACGTTGCGCGACGATGCCGGCGGCGATCTCGAAGGTTTCGTCATCGACCTGCGCAACAATCCCGGCGGCCTGCTCGACCAGGCGGTGGCGGTGTCCGACGCCTTCCTCGACCGCGGCGAGATCGTCTCGACCCGCGGCCGCGAGCCCGAACAGATCGAGCGCCGCAATGCACGGCCCGGCGATCTGTTGCGCGGCGATGATCTGGTCATCCTGATCAATGGCGGGTCGGCCTCGGCATCCGAGATCGTCGCCGGCGCGCTGCAGGATCATCGGCGCGCGACCGTGGTCGGCTCGCAGTCCTTCGGCAAGGCCTCGGTGCAGACCATGATCCCGCTCGGCGGCTCCAATGGCGCGCTCAAGCTGACCACGGCGCGCTACTACACGCCGTCGGGCAATTCGATCCAGGCACAGGGCATCACGCCCGACATCATCATCCAGCAGACCGTTCCCGAGGAACTGCAGGGCGCCGATGTCAATAATGGCGAAGCCGGCCTGCCCGGCCATCTGAACGCCGAGGACGGCGAGGAGGAAAACTCGGGCTCGTCGACCTATGTGCCGCGCGAAAAGACCGAGGACGATCAGTTGCAATTCGCGATCGGGTTGTTGCGCGGCACCGAGACCCACGAAATGTTCCCGCCCGATCCGGAAAACGCGGCGGTCGCGAACTGACGGTTGAGAGCGTAGCGGTCCCGTCGCGGCCATGAGGCACGGCCGCCGGGGACCGGACGGAGCGGGCCCGGCGAGAAACGGCAAATCCGGGTCGCTTCCCCTCTGGTGACATGACCGTCCCGTGTCGGGCGTCGCGGACGCCAGGCGCGGGGCGTGTTTGCTTGGGAAACGGGGCGGTTCGAAAAGATGCGGCATGGCTGACAGCGGGGGCAAGCGCCTGAAACGCGGCGGCTTCGGTCTTTCCCTGCCCAAGGTCGCGGTCAAGGACGTCATTCTCGGCGGCCTGGCCGTTCTGGCCGCCGTCGTCCTGGGCTGGGTCCTGTTCGTCGACGACCCGCTCGGTGGCAAGCCCGTGGCGGTCGTCTCGCTCGACGAATTGACCGCACCGCCCGATCCGACCGATCCCACATCCGAGGGCACCGCCGATGGAACCGATCCGCAAGCGGCCGATGGCGACAGCGCGCGGATCCGCCAGGTGCCCGAAGCGGGCGCGCCCCTCGATACCCGCGCGCCCGGAAGCGTGCTGATCATTGATGCCAGCCGCGCCGGCCAGCCGGTCGTGGTCGCCAGCGCCGATCCGAGCCTCGCCGAACGCGGCCCCCATGGCGCCCTGCCACGCATTTCCGACGACGGCCGCAGCCCGGCCCGTCATTATGCCCGCAGCGCGCCGGGCCTTGCCGCCGACCAGCCGAAGATCGCCGTCGTGCTCGGCGGCATGGGGCTGTCGGTCTCGGCCAGCGAGGACGCCATCCGCCGCCTGCCCGGCGGGGTGACCATGGCCTTCGCGCCCTATGGCCGCGACCTGCCGCGCATCGCCGCCAATGCAGCCCAGGACGGCCATGAGATCATGCTGCAGGTTCCGCTTGAGCCGTTCGACTATCCCGACAATGATCCGGGGCCACATACGCTTCTGTCCAACCTGCCCGAGCGGCAGAACCTCGACCGGCTGCATTGGGTAATGAGCCGGTTCATGGGCTATACCGGGCTCGCGAGCTATATGGGCGCGCGGTTTTCCGCGTCCGAGCGGGCGCTGGAGCCGGTCCTGAAGGAGGTCCGCGATCGCGGGCTCTTGATGTTCGACGACGGCACCGCGCCGCAGAGCCGGATCGAATCGATCTCCGATCGGCTCGGCCTGCCGGCGACGCGCGCCGATGTCGTGCTCGACGCCGTGCCGCGCCGCGACGACATCGACCGGGCCTTGCGGGAACTGGAGGAGATCGCGCTGAACCGGGGCTATGCCGTGGGCAGTCTCAGCGCGCTGCCGGTCAGTGTCCAGGCGCTCGAGGCCTGGACCGACCGGCTGGACGAACGCGGCATCGCGCTGGTGCCATTGACCTCGATCGTGTTTCGCGGATCGAGCTGAGGGGGCGAGGATGTCGAAGAAACACAAGAAGCCGGTCGACAAGGATGCGCTGCCCTACAGGTCCTGCGTCGGCCTGATGGTACTGAATGCCCGCCACGATGTCTGGGTCGGCCACCGCTTCGACACGCCGGGTGATGCGGAAGGGCGCGGGCATTGGTGGCAGATGCCGCAGGGCGGCATCGATGCCGGCGAGGCCCCGCGCGATGCCGCCTTGCGGGAACTCTATGAGGAAACCTCGATCAAGAGCGTCGAGGTGATCGCCGAGACCCAGGACTGGCTGACCTATGACCTGCCCGACGAGCTCGTTGGCGTCGCCTGGAAAGGGCGCTATCGCGGCCAGAAGCAGAAATGGTTCGCGCTCAGATTTGAGGGCAGCGACGCCGAAATCGACGTGCTGGCACCCGGCGGCGGGACCCATAAGGCCGAGTTCGACGCCTGGAAATGGGTCGCCATGGCCGACCTGCCGGAGCTCATCGTGCCCTTCAAGCGCAAGGTCTATGAAGCGCTGGTCACCGAGTTCGGCCATCTCGCCCGGCCAGGCTGAGAGACGGCCGACCGCCCCCCACTCCGCTGCCGTTGATTTAGCGCCCTACCGTGTCGGCCAGCTCTCCAGCCGATAGGCGGACTCCCAGAACATCCATTCGAGTTCGGCGGCATAGCGATAGGCGTCATGCATGCGCGCGACGATGTCAGGCGACGACTTGGCCGCGACCGCATCGGTGGTCGCGATCACAGCCCGAACCGCCTCGTGGAAGTCCTCGCCGGCATAGGTGTCGATCCAGGCCTGATAGGGGTTGGCCTTGCCGCCGTCATCGGCGGCGCGCGCATGGATGCTGCGCCCGACCTCGGCATAGATCCAGAAACAGGGCAGCACGGCCGCCAGCACCACCGGATAGGGCTCAGCCCAGGCGGTGGCGATCAGATAGGACGTATAGTGGTGGCAGGCCGGCGACAGCGGCGCGGCCTCGAAATCGGCCTGGCTCACTCCGAAGGTCTCGAAATAGTCGGCATGCAGCGAGCGCTCGACGATGATCGCGACTTTCGCGGCCTCGGCGAACTGGACGATCTCGTCGGCATGCTCGGCCTTCGCCGCTGCGACGGCGAGCGCGCGGCCGAATGCGGTGAGATAATGGGCGTCCTGGATCATGTAGTGCCGGAACCGATCGGCCGTCAGCGTGCCGGCGGCCAGTTCCGCGTTGAACGGCATGGTCAGGGTCTTGTCATAAAGCGCGAGATTGCGCTGCCAGGCATCGGCGCTGAACGTCATGCGGGATCTCTCGATGTCACCAGAGCAATTCCAGCGAAGGTGGAAACCAGGTTCGCGTCCGGAATTGCATAAAATCAACAGGTTAGGGCACATCCCTTGAACAGGAGCTCACCGGATGTGCCCCTGGATTGCATATCGACGGGCGCGCACGGATGTCAGGCCCGCGCGCACGCCTCATGGAGACTTAGCGCGGCCCGGGACGGACGGTAGGGGGTGAATGGCAGGGTCCCGCGCGGGGAAGCCGTGTCAGGCGTGGCCGGCGGTCTTCAGAACACCGACGACATCCTGCAATTGCGCGAGATGTTCCTCGGCGCGGCGCTTGGTCTCGGGATCCTGCGCGTCGGCAACGTCATCCTCGGCGTTCTGGATCTCCCGCGCCAGGATATCGGCGTCGAGATCTTCCACCGGCACGGCCTGTTCGGCCAGGACCGTCAGGCCCTGTTCGCCGGCTTCGGCGAAGCCACCGCGCACGAAGACCTTGCGTTCCGAGCCGATCTTCTCCTCGATGACCAGAACGCCAGGGCGCAAGGTCGACACGAAGGCGGCGTGATGCGCCATGACGCCGAAATCGCCATCGGCGCCGGGCACCGTCACCCGCTCGACATCGCCCGACGACACCAGGCGCTCCGGGCTGACCAGTTCGAAATGCAATGTCGCCATCGGGCGATACTCCGGCTGTCACGCGGCCCGCCGACGCGTGTCGACAGGCCAAAGGGCGGGCTATTGAAACGTCAGGCGGCTTCGGCGGCCAGGCGCTTGCCCTTCTCGACGGCTTCCTCGATCGTGCCGACCATGTAGAAGGCGGCTTCCGGCAGATGGTCGTAGTCGCCATTGACCAGGCCCTTGAAGCCCTTCACGGAGTCGGCGAGATCGACGAACTTGCCCGGCGCGCCGGTGAACACTTCGGCGACGAAGAAGGGCTGCGACAAGAAGCGCTCGATCTTGCGGGCGCGCGCCACGGCCAGCTTGTCCTCTTCCGACAGTTCATCCATGCCGAGAATGGCGATGATGTCCTGCAGCGCCTTGTAGCGCTGCAGCGTCGCCTGAACGTCACGCGCCACCGTGTAGTGCTCTTCGCCGATGATGCGCGGATCGAGCATGCGCGAGGTCGAATCGAGCGGATCGACGGCCGGGTAGATGCCCTTCTCCGAGATCGCGCGGTTCAACACCGTCGTCGCGTCGAGGTGGGCGAAGGAGGTCGCCGGCGCCGGGTCGGTCAGGTCGTCGGCCGGGACGTAGATGGCCTGCACCGAGGTGATCGAGCCCTTGGTCGTGGTGGTGATGCGCTCCTGCAGCGCGCCCATGTCGGTGGCCAGCGTCGGCTGATAGCCCACCGCCGAGGGGATGCGGCCCAGCAGCGCCGACACTTCCGAGCCGGCCTGGGTGAAGCGGAAGATATTGTCGACGAAAAACAGAACGTCCTGGCCCTGGTCGCGGAAATACTCCGCGATCGTCAGCCCGGTCAGGCCGACGCGCGCGCGGGCGCCCGGAGGTTCGTTCATCTGGCCGTAGACGAGCGCGCATTTCGAGCCCTCGCCGCCGCCTTCCTTGTTGACGCCGGATTCGATGAATTCGTGATAGAGGTCGTTGCCCTCGCGCGTGCGCTCGCCGACGCCGGCGAACACCGAATAGCCGCCATGGGCCTTGGCAATGTTGTTGATCAGTTCCTGGATGAGCACGGTCTTGCCGACGCCCGCGCCGCCGAACAGGCCGATCTTGCCGCCCTTGGCATAGGGCGCGAGAAGGTCGACGACCTTGATGCCGGTGACCAGGATTTCGGATTCCGTCGACTGGTCGACATAGTCAGGCGCCGGCTGGTGAATGGCGCGCACGCCCTCGCCCTTGACGGGGCCGGCTTCATCGACCGGCTCGCCGACGACATTCATGATGCGGCCGAGGGTGGCTTCGCCGACCGGCACCGAGATCGGCTCGCCGGTGTCGCTGACTTCCTGGCCGCGGACCAGGCCTTCGGTCGAGTCCATGGCGATGGTGCGCACCGTGTTCTCGCCGAGATGCTGGGCCACTTCGAGAATAAGGCGGTTGCCCTGATTGTCGGTACCGAGCGCGTTCAGGATCGCCGGCAGATGGTCGTCGAACTGCACGTCGACGACGGCGCCCATCACCTGCTGAATACGTCCGACGGGTTGTTTCGTGGCCATGGTCGTCTTCCTCTAACGTCGACTTCAGAGCGCCTCGGCGCCCGAGATGATCTCGATAAGTTCCTTGGTGATCTGCGCCTGGCGCTGGCGGTTGTAGCTCAGCGTCAGCCCGTTGATCATGTCGCCCGCATTGCGCGTCGCATTGTCCATCGCGCTCATCCGCGCGCCCTGTTCGGAGGCGGCGTTTTCGAGCAGCGCGCGGAAGATCTGCACGCTGACATTGCGCGGCAGAAGATCGGCGAGGATGGCGTCTTCCTCGGGCTCGTATTCATAGACCGCGGCGGCGCCCGGATCGTCGCCCTTGTCGGGGAAGGTCGCGGGGATGATCTGATTGGCCTGCGGGATCTGGCTGATCACCGAGCGGAATTCGGAGAAGAACAGGGTGCAGACATCGAAGGCGTCATCCTCGAACATCTGCAACAGCTTGCGGCCAACCTCGTTAGCCTGGGCGAAGCCGATCTGCTTGACGTTGCGGAATTCCATCGTCTCGACGATGTCGGAGGCGAACTGCCGCTTGAGGATGTCGTAGCCTTTCTTGCCGACGCAGAAGAAGGTGACGTCCTTGCCCTGGTTCTTCAGTTCGATCGCCTTGTCGCGGGCGAGCTTGGCGATCGAGGCGTTGAAGGCGCCGCACAGGCCGCGTTCGGCGGTGCAGACCAGCAGGAGATGGCGCTGATCCGATCCCGTGCCGGCGAACAGTTTCGGCGCGATTTCCGGGCTCGTCACGCCGGCGGCGAGATTGGCCAGCACGCCTTCCATGCGCTCGGCATAGGGCCGCGCCGCCTCGGCCGCGGCCTGGGCGCGGCGCAGCTTGGCGGCGGCGACCATCTGCATCGCCTTGGTGATCTTCCGGGTCGCCTTCACCGAGGCGATCCGGTTTCGCAAATCCTTTAAGCTCGGCATGCCGGCTCGGAACTCCTCATCGCGCCCGGATCGGGCTCACCGCCCGTCAGGCGAAGTTCTTGGAAAACGCCTCGATGGCGGCCTTGAGCTTGTCGGAGATGTCGTCCGACAGCGCCTTTTCGGCGCGGATCTTGTCGAGAAGGTCGGCATGCTTGTCGCGCAGGAAGTCGAGCAGGCTCTCCTCGAAGGCGCCGACCCGGTCGACGGGCAGCGGATCGAGGAAGCCGTTCACGCCAGCGAAGATGACCGCGACCTGCTCCTCGACCTTGAGCGGCGAGAATTGCGGCTGCTTGAGAAGTTCCGTCAGCCGCGCGCCACGGGCGAGCAGCCGCTGGGTGGTGGCGTCGAGATCGGAGCCGAACTGCGCGAAGGCCGCCATTTCGCGATACTGCGCGAGTTCGCCCTTGATCGGGCCGGCGACCTGTTTCATCGCCTTGACCTGGGCCGACGAGCCGACGCGCGACACCGACAGGCCGACATTCACCGCCGGCCGGATGCCCTGATAGAACAGGTCGGTCTCGAGGAAGATCTGGCCGTCGGTGATCGAGATCACATTGGTCGGAATATAGGCCGACACGTCATTGGCCTGGGTCTCGATGACCGGCAGCGCCGTCAGCGAGCCGTTCTTGTGGTCGTCATTGAGCTTGGCGGCGCGTTCGAGAAGCCGCGAATGCAGGAAGAAGACGTCGCCCGGATAGGCTTCGCGGCCCGGCGGGCGGCGCAGCAGGAGCGACATCTGGCGATAGGCCACCGCCTGCTTGGACAGATCATCATAGATGATCAGCGCGTGCATGCCGTTGTCGCGGAAATATTCGCCCATGGTGCAGCCGGTGAACGGCGCCAGGAACTGCATCGGCGCCGGATCGGAGGCCGTGGCGGCGACGACGATCGAATATTCCATCGCGCCGCGCTCTTCGAGCGTCTTCACGAACTGCGCCACCGTCGAGCGCTTCTGGCCGATGGCGACATAGACGCAATAGAGCTTGGCACTCTCGTCGTCGCCGTCATTGATCGGCTTCTGGTTGAGGATCGTGTCGAGCGCGATCGCGGTCTTGCCGGTCTGGCGGTCGCCGATGATCAGTTCGCGCTGGCCGCGACCGATCGGGATCATGGCGTCGATCGCCTTGAGGCCGGTCTGCATCGGCTCGTGCACCGATTTGCGCGGGATGATGCCGGGCGCCTTGACGTCGACCCGCTTGCGCTCGTCCGCCTCGATCGGCCCCTTGCCGTCGATCGGATTGCCGAGCGCGTCGACGACACGGCCGAGAAGGCCGCGACCGACGGGCGCATCGACGATGGCGCCGGTCCGCTTGACCGTGTCGCCTTCCTTGATGTCGCGGTCGGACCCGAAGATGACGACGCCGACATTGTCGACTTCGAGGTTCAGCGCCATGCCGCGAATGCCGCCGGGGAATTCGACCATCTCGCCGGCCTGGACATTGTCGAGACCATAGACACGGGCGATGCCGTCACCGACGGACAACACCTGACCGACTTCGGAGACTTCGGCTTCCTGGCCGAAATTCTTGATCTGGTCCTTCAGGATCGCCGAGATTTCGGCGGCGCGGATATCCATCACCCGACCTCTTTCATGCGCAATTTGAGACTGTTGAGTTTCGTTTTCAGCGAGGTGTCGATCATGCGGCTGCCCAGCTTGACGACGAGACCGCCGAGGATCGACGGATCGACATGCTGGACCAGATCGACATCCTTGCCGACGGATGTCTTGAGCGCGGTCTTCAGGTCGGCGACCTGGGCGTCGTTGAGCGCGACCGCGCTGGTCACTTCGGCGGTGGCCTCTCCGCGATCGGCGGCGACCAGCGCCTTGAAGGCGGCGATCAGGCCGGGCACGGCGAAGAGCCGCCGGTTACGGGCCATCAGCTTGAAGACATTGGCGGCGAGACCGTCGATGCCCATCTTGGGCAGCAGCGCGTCGAGCGCGGCGATCTGCTGGTCGGCGCCGAAGACCGGGCTGGTGACGAGGCGCTTCAAATCGTCGCTGTCGGCCAGGGCCTCGGCGAAATCGTCGAGATGGCCGCCGACCTGATCGATCGTGCCGGTCTCCCGGGCAAGCTCGAAAAGCGCCGTCGCATAGCGGCCGGACACACCCGAAACAGATATATCTGAAACGATCGTCGGTTCGCCGCTCACGCCCACCCTCTTGTTCTCGGTTCGCACGATCGCCGGCCGTTTCCGGCCGCGCCATGCCCCATCTTCATGATCGTGATCACGTGGAAATCGTCACGCGAGAGAAAGCGCGGAGACCCCCGGCTCTCTAGGTTGGCCGGTTCGCTAGCACACTCATTCGGGCGGTGCAATATGAGCCGGCTGCGATCGCCCGGCCCACGTCCGGCCACCGCTCGATGCGGGCCGGGCGCAGGGGGCGCGGCGCGGCCCGCGCCCCCTGCCGGGGCCTCGAAAAAGCCCCCGGGAAGGCGGGCGTGCCGGGCCGGTCAGAGCTCCGACATGCCGCCGTCGACGACATATTCGGAGCCGGTGACGAAGGAGGCATCAGCCGACAGCAGGAAGGCGACCACGGCGGCCACTTCGCGCGGCTCGCCGAACCGGCCGAGCGGCACCGCCGCCAGGATCTGGCTGGCGAAGCCCTCGATCGCCTCGCCGGGCAGGCCGGTGCGGGCGAAGAAGTCGGTGGCGATGGGCCCCGGGCTGACGGCGTTGACGCGGATGCCGCGCGGCGACAGATCGCGCGCCAGCGCCCTGACCAGCGAGCGCACCGCGCCCTTGCTGGCGGAATAGATCGCCGCATTGTTCATCCCCATGTCGCGGGCGACCGAGGTGTTGAGAACGATGGACGCGCCCTCCGAGAACAGCGGCTCGAGCGCGCTGACATGCAGGAGCGGGCCGCGCACATTGACCGAGAACTGGGCGTCGAACTCATCGGCCGTCACCTGATCGAGCGGCTGGAAACGGCCGAAGCCGGCATTGAGAAAAGCGCCGTCGAGCGTGCCGACATGTTCGGCCACCGCGTCATGCAGCGCCTCGGCCGCCGCCGGGTCGCCGGCATCATTGGCGATGACTTTGGCGGCGGGAAAGGCCGACCGAAGCTCGGCGAGGCGGTCGGGATTGGTGCCGGTCACGACGAGGCGCGCCCCGTCCTCGGCCAGCATGCGGACCGTCTCGCGGCCGATGCCGCTCGTGCCGCCGGTCACCAGGAGTGCCTTGTCTTGAAAGCGCGCCATGTCGGGTCTCCCTGTTTGGCGTTTGCGATGACCGCCAGATGAGACAGACGGCGACGACGCGCTACCGGGACAATCAAGAAAGGGTCGTTCCGCTTTTGGCAACAGTTCCCAGCCCGGAACCCGGTGACAAGCTGGAACGAAGAATTATAGGAAGCTCTGCGGGTCCATATCGATGTGAACGCGCATCCCGCCACGTTCCTTCGGCGCGTCCGCCGTCCATCGCGCCATGTAGGCCGGCAGGTCGAAGGCCCGGTCCGACTTGACGAGAAGCCGCATCCGGTAGCGGCCGCGGATCAGCGCGATCGGCGCCTCGACGGGACCGAGAATGCGCGCCCGGTCGGTCGCCGGCGCCGCGCGCAGCAAGGCGCGGGCATGGGCGTCGGCCAGCGTCCTGTCGCGGGCCGACACGATGACTCCGGCGAGCCGGGCGAAGGGCGGCATGCCGGCACCCTCCCGCGCCGCCATTTCGCGGGCATAGAAAGCGTCGCGATCGCGCGCCACCAATGCCTGGAGCACCGGATGGTCGGGCTGGTAGGTCTGGAGCAGCGCCCGCGCCCCGGCGCGCGCGCGGCCGGCGCGCCCGATCACCTGTTCGAGGATCTGGAAGGCGCGTTCACCCGAGCGCGGATCGACCGAGGCGAGCCCGGCATCGGCATCGACGATGCCGACCAGCGTCATCAGCGGGAAATGATGACCCTTGGCGGCGAGCTGGGTGCCGATGACGATATCGGCCTCGCCGCGCGCGATCATGGCGAGCCGGTCGCGCATCACCTGCATGCCCGGAATGAGATCGCTCGACAACAGCGCGATGCGCGCGTCGGGGAACCGTTCGGCGGCCTCTTCGGCGACACGCTCGACGCCGGGCCCGCAGGCAACCAGGCTGTCCTCGGCATCGCAATTGGGGCAGCGCGGCGGGACCGGCCGGGTGAGGCCGCAATGATGGCACATGAGCTGGCGGCGGAACCGGTGCTCGACCAGCCAGGCCGAACAGTTCGGACAGTCGAAGCGAAAGCCGCAGGCCTTGCACAAGGTGAGCGGCGCATAGCCGCGACGATTGAGGAACAACAGGCTCTGCTCACCGGCGGCCAGCGTTTCGGCCACCGCCTCGACCAGGGGCGGCGACAGAAAGCGTTGCGGCTCGGGCGCCTGGCGCGTCAGATCGATGACGCCGATCCCGGGCAGGTCCATGCCGCCATGCCGGTCGGGTAGCTCTAGATGTCGATAGCGGCCGTTCCGGGCGTTCGACCAGCTTTCGACCGACGGCGTCGCCGAGGCCAGGACCACGGGAAACCGTTCGATATGTCCGCGCAGGACCGCCATGTCGCGCGCCTGATAGGGCACCCGGTCTTCCTGCTTGTAGGCCTGGTCGTGTTCTTCGTCGACGACAATCAGGCCAAGCTCGCGGAATGGCAGGAACAGCGCCGAGCGCGCGCCAGCCACGACCCGCACCTCGCCGGTCGCGACGCCACGCCAGATGGCGGCCCGGCGTTTCGCGCCGATGTCGGAATGCCATTCCGCCGGGCGCGCGCCGAAACGGCGCTCGAAGCGCGCCAGGAAGGCCTCGGTGAGGGCGATTTCCGGCAACAGGACGAGCGCCTGGCGGCCCGAGCGGACGGCATCGGCCAATGCCTCGAAATAGACCTCCGTCTTGCCCGACCCCGTCACCCCGTCGAGCAGCGCCACCGCGTGCCCCCCAGTCGTGTCGGGCAGGCCGGCGACCGCCTCGGCTTGCGCCACGCTCAGGATCGGCGTCGCATGATCGGGATCGGGATCGCGGACGATGGGCGGCGGCGGGATCGGCAGATAGGTCAGCGCGCCCTGATCGACGAGGCCGTTGATAACGGCGGTGGTCACGCCGGCCTCGTCGGCGAGGACCGGCCGGGCGCGGGCGAACCCGTCGGCGGTGACGTCGAGCACGCGGCGGCGCGCCGGCGTCATGCGTTGAGGCTCGACACCGGTCGCGCGCAGGGCCTGGATCGGCTCGCGCGGGCGCAAGCCCTCGTCCGACCGCAGCACCATGCGCAGGACGAGCCCGCGCGGGCTCACATAATAGTCCGCGATCCAGTCGACGAAACGGCGCAGGCTGTCGGCCAGCGGCGGGCAGTCATGGATCTCGTCGATATCCTTGAGCCGCGCCGGATCGACGCCGTCCGGCGCGCCGTCCCACACAGCGCCAAGCACGCTGCGGCCGCCGAGCGGCACCGTGACCAGCGTGCCCGGCGGCAGGGCCTGCCCCGCCGGCGCGCGATAGGAATAGGCGCCCGGCACGGCGACCGCGCACTGCACCGAAACAAGTTGGGTCGGCTCCGTCATCCCGCCTCCGCGCGGACGAACCGTAGCGGGACGGTCCGCCCGACGCAAAGCGCGTCAGCGCTGGTGGCGTGCGGTCAACGTGCGCAGCCTGAGCGCGTTCAGCTTGATGAAGCCGCCGGCATCGGTCTGGTCATAGGCCCCTTCGTCGTCCTCGAAGGTGACGAGGTCTTCCTGATAGAGCGACTGGCCGCTCGCCCGGCCGGTGACGATGACATTGCCCTTGTAGAGCGTCAGCGTCACCTCGCCCTCGACGAATTCCTGGCTCTTGTCGATCGCCGCCTGAAGCATCTCGCGTTCGGGGGAGAACCAGAAACCGTTATAGATCAGCTCGGCATAGCGCGGCATCAGTTCGTCCTTGAGATGCGCCGCGCCGCGATCGAGCGTCAGGGATTCGACCGCGCGATGGGCCTGCAGGAGGATGGTGCCGCCGGGCGTCTCGTAGATGCCGCGCGACTTCATGCCGACGAAGCGATTCTCGACGAGGTCGATGCGGCCAATGCCGTGATGGCGGCCGAGATCGTTGAGCCGCGTCAGAAGCGTCGCCGGCGACAGCGCCTCGCCGTTCAGCGAGACGGCGTCGCCCTTGTCGAAGCCGATCGTGATCTCGGCCGGCTCGTCGGGCGCTTCCATCGGCGAGACCGTGCGCTGGAAGACATATTCCGGCGGGCCGATATTGGGATCTTCCAGGACCTTGCCCTCCGAGGAGGAGTGCAGGAGGTTGGCGTCGACGGAGAACGGCGCCTCGCCGCGCTTGTCCTTGGGCACCGAGATCTGGTGCTTTTCGGCGAAGTCGACCAGGTCGGTCCGCGATTTGAATTCCCAGTCGCGCCATGGCGCGATGACGTGAATGTCGGGCTTGAGCGCGTAATAGCTCAGTTCGAACCGGACCTGGTCATTGCCCTTGCCGGTCGAGCCATGGGCGACCGCGTCGGCGCCGGTCATCCTGGCGATCTCGATCTGCCGCTTGGCGATCAGCGGCCGCGCGATCGAGGTGCCGAGCAGATACTGCCCCTCATAGACCGTGTTGGCGCGAAACATCGGGAAGACGAAATCGCGGACGAATTCCTCGCGCAGATCGTCGACGAAGATGTTCTCGTCGGGGATGCCGAGCAGTTCGGCGCGATGCCGCGCCGGCTCAAGCTCCTCGCCCTGGCCGAGATCGGCGGTGAAGGTGACGACCTCGCAGCCATAGGTCGTCTGCAGCCATTTCAGGATGACCGATGTGTCGAGGCCGCCGGAATAGGCAAGCACGACCTTCTTGATGTGATGGGACATGGGTTGAACGATCTTTCAGGGAACGGGGCCGCCATCGCGGACAATGGCGCGGCCGGCACTATAGATACCGCGATGCGCACGGCAAGCGCGGCGTTTCGGTTGTCAGGCGGTCTCTCGGGCGTCGACGCCCGATCGGGTTTACATCCCTCATCGGCATCGACGCCCGCGATCCCGACACGGGATGAACGGATCTAGGATCGTCGTCGGAGACGGTCGATCAGCCGCCGGTCGATGAACCGCCAGGCGTGGCGGAACGCGTCGACATGGACGTCCCAGGCATAGCCGAGTTCGCGGCCAAGGGCGGCGCGGGTGCGAAACAAGGCCGTGTCGATCGCTTCCGACGACGTCCAGGGCGGGCTTCTGGTGTAGAACAGCCAGCCGAGCAGCCAGGTCCAGACGAAAACCACGAAGCCCGAGGTGATGACGTCGGAGAACCAGTGCGCGCCGAACGACATGCGCATGCCGCTCATCGCCAGCCCCCAGCCGATGCCGAGCCCGAGCACGATCAGCGCGCGCTTGCCCGTCAGCGTCACCGCGATCGCCGCATAGGTAAACGCCAGCCCCGCCTCGCCCGACGGGAACGAACAGTTCGAGCGGCAATAGGCGGCATCCTGCGCCGGCGGCACGTAAGGATGCGGCCCGCCAAACATCTCGACCTGATAGGGCCGCGGTCGGCCGATATTCTCCTTGAAGATCTGGTTGATCGTGAAGCCGGTGCCGAGGATCAGGACCAGAAGCAGGAAGACGAAGGCCTTGGCATCGCCGACCTTGTATTGCCGGGGCAGGACAAGGCGACCGAGCAGGCCGAGCGCGCAGACATAGATGATGATCTCGTTGACATCGCGCAGGCCTTCGAGAAAGCCGCTGTCGATGGCCGGAAACACCCCGCGCGCGGTATCGAAGAACAGACCCGCCAGCGTCCAGTCGATCTCGGGAAAGGCCCGGATCGTCAGGATGAACAGCGCAAAACACGCCGCCACGATCCAGAAGCGGAGCGCGGAGCGGCCGTTGCGGCCGGGCAGGAAGCGAAACTCGGACATGAAGGCCGCCTATTCCGGCGCGTTTCGGGGTGCGGCGTGACCTATCCCGTCGGCGCGCGCGCGGCAAGAGCGGCGGCGAAGCCGGGTCATGCGAAAGCGTGACCGCCGCCTTGCGCGGCCGACCAAGACCCCTATGCTGATCAGGCTTCGGGATCGCGAGGGGATGACATGGCGATGGCCCGCATCGACTTCTGGTTCGAATTCGCGTCGACCTATTCCTATCCCGCCGCCATGCGGATCGAAGCCCTGGCCGCGAAATCGGGCATCGAGGTGCGCTGGCGGCCGTTCCTGCTCGGCGCGGTGTTTCGCGATCGCGGCCTGCCCACCGATTCCCCGTTCAACTGGCAGGAGGCCAAGGGGCGGCTGATGGCGCGCGATCTCGAACGCCTCTGCGACGGTGTCGGACTCGCCTTCAAAATGCCCGACCCGTTCCCCCAGCCGAGCCTGCTGCCGGCGCGCGTCGCGGCCTTCGGGCTCGACAGCGACTGGCTGCCGGATTTCGCCCGGCACGTCTACACGGCCGAATTCGCCGACGGCCGCCAGATCAACGATCGCGAGACGGTGGCCGCGATCCTGTCCGATCTCGGCCTGCCCGCCGAGGACGTGCTGGCCGGCGCCACGACGCCGGAAAACAAGGGCCGGCTGAAAGCCCTCACCGAAGAGGCGATGAGCCTCGGCCTGTTCGGCGCGCCAACCATCGTGACCGCCGATGGCGAACTGTTCTGGGGCCATGACCGGATACCGGAAGCGCTGCACTGGGCGCTGAACGGCTCGCTGAAGGGCTATTTCGACACCACGACCGGATAACAGGCCGGCGGCCCGAGACGCGCGGCATGACCGCGATGCGCCGCGCGCGCGGAAATCGGGTGGCCCGGGGCCGGCCGATCCGACATTGTCGAGACGGTCAAGAAGCGGACCCATGCCATGTTCGACATCGTTCCCGAAACCCCGCTCTTTCTCGCCTATCTCGCAGCCGTCTTCGTGATCATCTTCACGCCGGGGCCCGACATGGCCCTGTTCCTCGGCAAGACCCTGTCGCAGGGCCGCGCGCGGGGCATGGCCGCCATGCTGGGCGCCGCGACGGGCAATCTCGTGCATACGCTTCTCGCGGCGATCGGGCTGTCGGCCCTGCTGGCCGCCAACGATACCGCCTATCGGGCGATCCAGCTCGCCGGCGCGGTCTATCTCCTGTGGCTCGCCATTCAGTCGGTCCGCCACGGCTCGGCGCTGACGCTTGATCATGCCGTCAAGCCGCGCGAACCGGTGGCCAGCGCCTATCTGCAGGGTATCGGGATCAACCTGCTCAACCCGAAGGTGGTGATCTTCTTTCTCACCTTCCTGCCGCAATTCGTTGCCCCCGGCGATCCGGCGGCAATGCAGAAACTCGTCTTTCTCGGCGTCACGCTGGTTGTCCTGGCGGTATTGTCCTGCATCCCGCTGATCCTGTTCGCCGACTGGGTCTCCGCCCTGGCGCGTCGGTCCAGATGGGTGATGCGGGGGATCGACTGGCTGTTCGCCTCGATCATGGGCGGCTTCGCGCTGAAACTGCTGCTCGACCGGCGCTAGAACATATCCATTGCCCCCTAGCGCACAGGATAGGCCCTAGCCTATTGATTTTGCGCCATTCCGGACGCGAAACCGGTCCCCATTTTCGCTGGAATTGATCTATGGACGGCGCTCGCCGCGCCGACGGTAGGGGAACGGGTTCCCGCCTCACTCCTCGCCGCGCGAGCGGGCGATCGACCGGTCGACGGCACGGCGGATGCCGGGGTCGTCTGCCGCCCGATATGCGGTCCGGCCGGCGCTGCGGCCGGCGACCAGCCAATAGACGAAGCCACCAACGAAACCGGCCGCGACCAGGATCAGCAGCCCATCCAGATCGGCGGCGGAGAAGGAGATCGCGCCGAAAAAGCGCATATGCAGGATCAGATAGGTGGTGACGCCAACGCCGCCGCCGATCAGGAGATGGGCGACCGGGGCGCGGATCTGGAACCCTTCGGTGATGATCGCGGACAACAGCGCCGGCCCCGCCGCATAGCCGAGCACGGCGAGCGCCATGAAGACGCCGAAGCCGACCGCCGTGCCGAAATCCCACACCGCCTCGGGCGGCGCATCGGGGCGCGGCAGGCCGAGACCGACGGTCGTCGCGGCGAAGACGAAGACGCCGACGACGACGCCGGCCAGCAACAACCCCGCCAACAGGACGAGGCCGCGCCAGAGGATCGTCAGGATCATGCCCCGGCCGCGCTGGCGGCGGGGTCGGCCGTGGCCCCCGCGCGCAGCTTCCAGGCGGGCACCCGTTCCGACGCGCTCTTGAGCTGGCCGCAGGCGGCCATGATGTCGCGGCCGCGCGGCGTGCGTACCGGGCTCGCATAGCCGGCCCGGTTGACGATGTCGGCGAAGGCCTCGATGCGCTCCCAGTCGGAGCACTCATAAGCCGTGCCCGGCCACGGATTGAACGGAATGAGGTTGATCTTGGCCGGGATGCCCTTGAGCAGGCGGACGAGGTCGCGCGCCTCGGCATCGGAATCGTTGACCCCGCGCAGCATGACATATTCGAAGGTGATGCGGCGCGCATTCGACAGGCCCGGATAGGCGCGGCAGGCGTCGAGCAGGTCGGCGATCGGATACTTCTTGTTCAGCGGCACCAGTTCGTCGCGCAGATCGTCGCGCGTCGCATGCAGCGAGATCGCCAGCATGCAGCCGATCTCGGCGCCGGTCGGCGGAATCATCGGCACCACGCCCGATGTCGACAGCGTGATCCGGCGCTTGGACAGCGACAGCCCCTCGCCGTCGGAGGCGATCAGCAGCGCGTCGCGCACATTGTCGAAATTGTAGAGCGGCTCGCCCATGCCCATCATGACGATGTTCGACACCGCCCGGTCGCCGTCGGGTATCAGGCCGCCATCGTCGGGCCGCGCGGCACCCGGCCAGTCGCCGAGCCGGTCGCGGGCGATCATAATCTGCGCCAGGATCTCGCCGGCGGTTAGGTTGCGCACCCATTTCTGCGTGCCGGTATGGCAGAAGGTGCAGGTCAGCGTGCAGCCGACCTGGGAGGAGACGCAGAGCGTCCCCCGGTCATGTTCGGGGATATAGACCGTCTCGACATCGGCGGGGCGCTGCCCCGGTTCGAGGGCGGGCAGGCGGATCAGCCATTTGCGGGTGCCGTCGACCGACACCTGTTCGGTGATGATACTCGGCCGGGCGATATCGAAGGCATCGTCGAGCGTTGCCCGGAGATCCTTGGAGATATCCGTCATCGCGGCGAAATCGCTGGCGCCGCGCCCGTAGAGCCATTTCCAGAGCTGGCCCGCGCGCATGCGCTGCTGGCGCTCCGGCACGCCGACGGTGCCTAGGGCGGCCATCAGCCCGGCCCGGTCGAGACCGACCAGGCCCGGCCGGGACGACGACCGCTGCGGCGCGGGCTCGGCGCCGGCGCGTGAAACATCTAGAAGCGTTGCCATGGGCTCCGATGTAGCACGGTATCGCCGATCGCGGGAGAGGGCTTGGAAGATGGCCGGACCAGGCGATCTGGCCGGCTTACTGGCATTCCTGCGCGGCGCGGTCGAGGGCGGCCGACACGCCGAACAGCGAATACTGATCGACCGTGTTGGTGCCCCGGCTCGACGTGCCGCGCACCACCATGGTCTGTCCCGCCCGCATGGCGGCGATCAGGCGCGCTTCCTCGGCGGCATTGTCGAGCCAGGCGGCATCCTGATTGGTGAACAGGGTGAAGCGGTCGCTGCCGATCTCGGCGGTCACCGTCGAATTGGCCTGATAGGTGTAGCCGGTGATGACCGACACCTCGTTGCGCACGCCCTGGGACGGGCGGATCGTGACATAGAAGAAGACGTCGCCGCGATTGACGTTCTTCGGCTCCATGTCCTTGGGCTGCGTCAGAATGAAGCAGGTTCTGTCGCTGCCGCTGCCCGATACATAAGCGCCCCAGTCGCGGAACTGTCCGAGCGCCTGGGCGGTCTGGGCCGCCAGCGGCGGCGGTGACAGGAGCAGCGCCAGGCCGAGAAGGCCGGCAAGGGCGGAGAGAATACGCGGTCGCGTCATGTCTCGATTCCATCTAGGTTGGCCGCGCAGCTAGCGCGGTCGGATGACGAAGGCAAGCGGTCGGGACATCTCGGACCGGTCGGGCGTGATGCCGTAGCTAGCGGAACTGTGCCAAGAATGCAGGCAGGAATTTGACAATTTGTAACGCATTGTGACGATGCGCGCGCAGACCTTGTTTACCCGCGGCTTGAAAAGAGCCTCGTCGCCCTCCGTGGCCGAACCGCCGGACCTGTCGGGACTTCATGTCGGATAAAGCGTATTTCGCAAGCCTCGTGGCCCGCATCGCGACCGATCGCGATCGCGCCGCGTTCACCGAAGTGTTCGATCATTTCGCGCCGCGAATCAAAGCCTATCTCATGCGGCTCGGCGCCGACGCGGCCCAGGCCGAGGAACTGACCCAGGACGTCATGGTCACGCTGTGGCGCAAGGCGGCGCTGTTCGATGCGTCGAAATCCTCGGTCGGCACCTGGCTGTTCCGGGTGGCGCGCAACCGGCGCATCGATCTTCTGCGCCGCGACAAGTCCGACAGCCTCGATGCGTCGGACCCGATGCTGCTGCCGTCGGAAACGCCGCGCGCCGACATCGTCTACGACGCCGAGGAGCGCGATGGGCGCGTGCGCAAGGCGATCACGGTCCTGCCCGAGGAACAATTGACGCTGGTGCGCATGGCATTCTTCGAGGGTCTGTCGCACAGCCAGATCTCGGAAGTCACGGACCTGCCGCTCGGCACGGTGAAATCGCGCATCCGGCTGGCCTTCTCGCGGCTCCGAAAGGCGCTCGAAGGCGACGGCATCACCGAAGTCGACTGATTCGGCGACAGCCCATTGCACGCGCGCCGACCGCTCCCCATAAAAGGGCGATGAGCCTACCCGACACAGATCCCGACCCCAAGCTGACCTCTCCGACGACAGCGTCCGCGACGCCCGCGTCCATGACACCTGGGTCAGCGGAAGCCGTCCCGACGGACGGGCCGGAAGAGCCCTCGCTCCTCAAGCTCGCACTCGAGCTCGGGCCGCTTCTGGTGTTTTTCCTGGTCAACTGGCGGGCGGACATCTTCGCTGCCACCGCCGCCTTCATGGTGGCCACCGTCGTGGCGCTCGGCCTGTCCTATCTGAAGTTCCGCAAGCTGCCGGTCATGCCCATGGTGTCGGCGGTCTTCGTCATCGCCTTCGGCGCGCTGACGCTGTGGCTGCAGGACGAATTGTTCATCAAGCTCAAGCCGACCATCGTCAATCTGATGTTCGCCGGCCTGCTGACGGCCGGCCTCGTCTTCAAGCGGCCGCTGCTCAAGCTGGTGCTCGGCGAGGTCTTTCACCTGACCGATGACGGCTGGCGGCTGCTGACCTTGCGCTGGATCGGCTTCTTCATCTTCCTCGCGCTGCTCAACGAGGCGATCTGGCGGCTGTTCTCGACCGATTTCTGGGTCGCCTTCAAGGTGTTCGGCGTGATGCCGATCACGATCGCGTTCTCGATCGCGCAATTGCCGCTCCTGCAGAAATACGCCGTCAAGAACGACCAGGCCCCGGCGGAGTAGGCCAGCCGATATGGCCGGCGCGCTCCGCATCGGCGCAGAAAGGCGTCGACGGCGCATTCCCTTCCGTAGTCACCCCTGTCGGGGGGGGCAAAAGCGCTGAACCGGCGGGTCGGGATGTCCGGCAATGACACCTCCCCTGTCGGGCCTGGCGGCCCAAATGCGACACGGCGGCGGGCTCAGTCCGAAAGCCAGTCGATCCAGCGGCCGTGAAAATCGCAGTGGGCCAAAACTATATCGAACCCGTCCGGCCACAGGCGCAGCCTGAGATCCGCCCGGCCGGGGCCGCCCGGTTCCATCGACAGCCGTCCGAAGGGCGCGTCATGCCGCGCGGTCTCACCCGCCGCCGCGATCGCCCGGTCGATCCTGTCCCGCGTCTCGGCGGGCAGATATTGCCACATGATGGTATGGACCACGAGCTTCAGCCGGCCGACGACGGGCTTGGCGAAACCGGCGACGGCCTCGGCCGCGTCCTGTCGTTCGACCCGCTCGGGCGCGGCGGCCGCGATACCGAGCGCGGCCTCGAGGCGCTCGAGGCGGGCCGTCTGATCCGCCCAGACATAGGCCATCAGGCGCAGCCGGTCGGCGGGATCCGCCGGGTCTACCGGGGCGATATCGACCCCGCGCCGCGCGATGATCTCGAGCGCGCCCGACAGATCCGGCACCGCGCCCCCGAGATCCGGCGCGAGCACGACCGGGGCGTTTTCGGGACCCCAGCGCGCCGTGCCGTAACGATAGGCGAAGCGGTCGAGCCGCAGGTTGAGGCCAGCGCTTGAGCCTACTTCCAGGATCTCGACCGGGCAGCGGGCGCGCCGCGCCGCCGCCAACAGCCCCGGCAGCAGCATGCCGGCCCGACCGACCTCATTGGTCTGCGGCGGCTGGGTCAGCCAGTCGCGCACATGGTCGGCATGCGTGTCGAGGGCGGCCTCGACCGCCGCCCAGACATGGTCCGTGCCGCCCGCGCCCGCCGGCGGATAGACCGCGACGAGCCCCGCGTCCCGCTGCGTCAGGACGAGCGCATGCAGGGCCGCGGCAAAACGCAGCGCCAGCGCATCGTCCGCCGGATCGCCCGGCCAGCCGAGAACATGCGCGGCGACCGGATCCGTTTCCGTCAACCTGTCGGCCGCGACCGTGAGCAGATCCGCGGTGAACGGCGATCCGAGCCGCCGGCAGGCGGCCGCCTGATCGCGGAAATGAGCGCGGACAACGCCGTCCGTCATGATGTCGGGAAAGCGGTCGCGCGGCACGTGGCGTTTCGGATCACCCGCCCGACCCGACCACCGGGTCGGCGCTATCGCCGGCCAGGGCTGCTTCGATCTGCGGCATCAGGAGCTGGTCCAGGCTTTCCGCCGTGATCGGGCCGATATGCTTGAACAGGATCGTCCCCTCGCCCGAGACAACGAAGGTTTCCGGCATGCCATAGACACCCCAGTCGATGGCGGTGCGGCCCGAGCGGTCGGTACCCACCGCATCGAAGGGATTGCCATAGCGGCCGAGGAACCGGCGGGCATTGTCGGGCGCGTCCTTGTAATTGATGCCGAGAACGTCGAAGCGACCGTCCTCCGCGAGCGCGACGAGATAGGGATGCTCGTCGCGGCACGGCCCACACCAGGATGCCCAGAAATTCACGAGCGTCACATCGCCATCGGTCAGATCGGCCTGGTCGAAGCCGGCCACCGGCACGCCGTTCTCGGTCAATTCCGGCAGCGCCGGCGCGGCGAAGGCCGGTACCTGCTGGCCGATCAGCGCCGAGGGCACCTGCGACGGATCGCCGGAAAACAGCCTGACCAGCAGCAGAACGGCGAGCGCGCTGAACACCGCCACCGGCGCGAGCAGCAGAAGCTTGCCGACAAGTGAGCGGCGCGGGCGGGCATCGGCTGAGGGCGACGGCCCGGCCTCGGTCTCTTCCATGGTCATGTGACGTCGCGTTCCGTCTTGCCCGACCGGTCGACGCCGCTGCGCCGGCCATCGGGATCGAGGATCTCGAGCAGGCGGTTCTGCTCGCGGGCATCGATCACGAGCCAGGCGATCAGGCCGCCGAGCACGGCGGTCGTGATGACATAGGAAGCCAGGATGAACTCCCAGTGCGGCCCCATCAGCGGCTCGAAGAAAGGTTGCATGGGCCGCTCCCTATTCCGCCGGCTGCGGGATCATCTGGGCCGTGCGCAATTGCAGCGACCGTACGCGGCGCCGGGTGATCTCGGTGCGCATGGCGATGAGATGCAGCGTGAGGAACAACAGGCTGAAGGCGAGCGCCATCACCAGAAGCGGCCACAGCATGGACGGGTGGATGGTCGGCCCATCGAAGCGGAACACGCTGGCTGGCTGATGCAGCGTGTTCCACCAGTCGACCGAGAATTTGATGATCGGGATGTTAATGAAGCCGACCAGCGCCAGGATCGCGGTCGGCTTGGCGGCGCGCGCCGGATCGTCGAAGGCGCGCCACAGGGCGATCAGGCCGAGATACATCAGGAACAGGATGAGGACCGAGGTCAGCCGCGCGTCCCACACCCACCAGGTGCCCCACATCGGCTTGCCCCACAAGGAGCCGGTCACCAGCGCGATGAAGGTCATCACCGCGCCGATCGGGGCCGCAGCCCGTGCGGACACATCGGCCAGGGGATGGCGCCAGACCAGCGTTCCGAGCGCCGAAACGGCGATCACGCTGTAGCAGAACATGGCTAACCAGGCGGCCGGCACATGCAGATACATGATGCGGATGGTTTCGCCCTGCTGATAGTCGGCCGGCGCCACGAACCAGGCCATGTAGAGGCCGATGACGAAGGTCACGACGGTGGCCGCCACGAACCAGGGCAGCAGCGCGCCGGACAGCGCCATGAAATGGGTTGGATTGGCGAGACGATACATGGCGTTAGTCAGGTCGGATCCCAGGCTCTTGGCTATGACATAGGGCAAACCCGCGCCGGCAGGAATAGATCGCCGGTCGACGCGATGCCGCAGCCGATCACGATTGGATCAGCCCATTATGGCGCGATCTCGGCGGCTCCGGGGCACCAGGACCGTGACGCCGCACATCCTCCGTCAGCGGCCGCAAGCGGCCTCGATATCCGCCGCCATGACGGGGCAATTGGCGATCAGCGACCGGATCGCCGCCGACGAGCCGCCGAGCGGCACCGTGCCGCGCGCCGGCATGCGCAAGGGATCGCCGTCCGGATCGGCATTGTTGTCGACCAGGATCAGCGCGCGGCCGCGCATGAAAGCATCGACATTGAGCGCGCAGGCATCGCCGGACAGCTGGGCGAAGGGGCCGTCGAGCGGGCCGGTCACCCCGCCGCCGACCTGGTCGAGGCCGTCGAACACATAGCGGATGACGCCGCCGCCATCGGCGATCGGCTGCGCCAATCCCGGCGACAACACGATACGGGTGGTTTCGCCGCCAATGGCCGCCGCCGGATCGCCGCAGGCGAGCCCAAAGGCCTGGCCGCCGCCAAGATCGACATGGGCCGCGACACCGAGCACCGGATGCGGCCCATAGGCCCAGCGGGCGTCCGATGCGAGATCGAGCGTCGCCGCCGGAGCGGCGGGTGCCACGGGGGCGGCCGGGGCGACATCCTCGACCGGCGGCGCTTCCGGCGTGATCTCGACGACGCGCACGCGCGGCGCGCGGTCGTCCTGCAGATCGTCGATGCTGCGCGCGCCGTCGCCCGTGTCCGTGCCGTCCACCTCGGGGCGTGCGCGCTCTCCTGTGGTGCCGCCGGCCGCGACGGCGGGGCGTTCGCCACCCCCCATCAGCGATCCGGCGAGCCCTGCCGAGCCCAGGGTGACGACGGCGAAGACGGCCGCCGCGGCGCCCGCCACCATGAGCCGCTTGCGGTTTTCGGGAAGAAGCGTTTGCGCCTTGGTCTTGTCGTAGCGCACGGTGCCGTCGGCGGCCGCGCGGAAGGTGCGGGTCGGAAACTCCAGCGCATGCAACTGGTCGAAGCGCAAGGGCCGAGTGCCGGCGATATAGGTCGGCCAGTCGGGCGCGTTGTCCGGCGCGCCGTCGGGATAGGTCAGGATGCTGCCGAAATAGAACCCGTTCGCGAAATCGACGGTGTCCTTCAGAAGAGCGGCATGGCCCTCGCTGCCGGCATCCAGCGTCGGATTGAGCGCGACATGGGCATGCACCCTGATATGCCAAGTCCGGTCGAAGACGATCGCGACATAGAGATCGCGGATCTCGTCGGGCCCGATGGCCGCCTGGTCGGCGGCGATCGTCGCCCAGGTATCGGACAGGCGGCGATCGAAGTCGGGCCCGTCGGTCTCGGACACCGCGCGGAACGGCTCGAATATGCCTTCCAGCGCGCCGCGCTTGAAGTCCTGCGGCGTCCAGGCGCCGCGCAGTTCGACCGGTACGACCGACAGCCGCTCCCAATGGCGGTCGAGCAGCAACTCCTCGAAGACCTCGCGCGCGGGGTTCCATTGCGCGATCGACGGCACGATGACGGCACCGCCGCCGGCGCCGGTCCGGTCGAGCGCCGCCCCGTCCTCGGGCGCGGTCTCGACGAAGAACCGGATGAACGGCCGCCACCACAGGCTGCCGATCATCTTGAACGGACGTTCGGGGTCGCCGTCCTCGAACAGCCAGTGTTCGTGCAGGATCTCGAACTGGCGCTCCGGCGGCAGGGCCTGCGACAGCCGTCCGAACCAGAAGAAGAAGGCCAGGAAGGCGAGCGCGAAAAGCAACAGGAACAACAGGACCGGCATGGCCTGGTAGAGCCAGGCCAGCGCCTGCAGCGGCCACAGGACCGGCGCCAGCAGCCCCATCGGCGACCCGGAGACGACCAGGCCGGCGAGCGCCACCACCACGATGGCGGCGACCACGACGCCGGTGACGATCATCGTGCGCGGCCGCCGCGACGCGGCACCCCCCTCGGCGAGTTTCAGTCCGGCTATCGGCATGGCATCGGCTAGGTTCGGTCTTGCTGCCCCCGGACCGGTCACGCGGCCTTGCGCATCAAGCCCCGATTGACGATCGTCTCGGCGATCTGGACGGTGTTGAGCGCGGCCCCTTTGCGCAGATTGTCGGACACGATCCACATATTGAGCGCATTGTCGGCGGTCTGGTCCTCGCGGATGCGCGACACGAAGGTGGCGAAGTCGCCGACGCATTCGACCGGCGTGACATATTGCGTCTCGCCGGGATCGTCGACGACCATGACACCCGGCGCCTGGCGCAGGATGTTGCGCGCTTCCTCGGCGGTCACCTCACCGTCAAACTCGATATTGACCGCTTCGGAATGGCCGACGAAGACCGGCACGCGAACGCAGGTCGCGGTGAGCTTGATCTTGGGGTCGAGGATCTTCTTGGTCTCGACCGTCATCTTCCATTCTTCCTTGGTCGACCCGTCTTCCATGAAGACGTCGATATGCGGAATGACGTTGAAGGCGATCTGCCGGGTGAACGCCTTCGGTTCGGGCTGATCGGTGACGAAGATGCCGCGCGTCTGGTTCCACAACTCGTCGACGCCGTCCTTGCCGGCACCGGAAACCGACTGATAGGTCGCGCAGACGACCCGCCTGATCGGCATGTGATCGTGCAGCGGCTTCAGCGCCACGACGAGTTGGGCCGTCGAGCAGTTCGGATTGGCGATGATGTTGCGCCGGTTGTTCTGCGCCATGTAGCCTTCGAGCACATGGGCGTTCACTTCCGGCACGACGAGCGGCACGTCCGAATCGTAGCGGAAGCAGGACGAGTTATCGATCACGATGGCGCCCTGCGCCCCGATCTTCGGCCCCCATTCGCGCGACACCGCCGACCCGGCGCTCATCAGCGCGAAATCGACGCCGGTGAAGTCGAACTGTTCGAGATCCTGGCATTTGAGCGTCGTGTCGCCGAACGACACCTCGACGCCGACCGACCGGCGCGAGGCAAGGGGGACGACATCGCCGATGGGAAATTCCCGTTCGGCGAGAATGTTCAGCATTTCCCGGCCCACATTGCCGGTGGCGCCAATGATGGCGACCCGATAGCTCATTGATCTGGCTCCTCGTCGAACAGCCCGTCTTCGTCGGATACCGCACCCCTCCCGCGATCCGGGCCCGGACCATGGCGCGGACTGCCACGTAATCGGAACTCCACGGTCAAATCAAGGCAGCACGATGCCCCGAAGCGACGGACGTCCGGGAGAGGGGCGACCGGGGATGGCGGTTCATTCAGCGCCCGCGCCCGGCGCGGGCGTCTCGTTCTGGCGCATCTCTCGTTGGCGCATGGGCATGGCATCGATCAGCTCGAACAGAACCGCCGGCGGCAATGTCGCCTCGATGCGGGCCTTCTCGGCACCGTCCTTGCCGACCAGAATGGCGAAGAATCCGGTTTCCGGAATGCCGAACCGGTCGCGCAGCGCGGCGGCGATCTCGGCCTCGTCGCCAGCGGGCTTGGCGCCCAGTTCGGCGATCAGCCGGCCGGGCAGAACCGAAAAGATCGCCATGTCGCGCTCGCGAAGCCCGGCGACGCTCGCGACATTCATCGCCCGCTGGGCGATCAGCCGATTGTCCGTGTCGCTCGGCGTGAACAGGATCAGAACCCGTTTCTCCCAGTGATAGGGATCGAGCGGGGCGGCCTGCGCCGCCGTCATGGCACCGACAAGTGCCAGCGCGCCGAAGATCGTCGACAGCCTGGCCGCGCAAGATCGCATCATGGTCCGCATCCCTCGAAACCCCTTGCCGCATTGTGGCACGGCACCCAGCCCGCCATCCAGATATCCGCTGCCGCGCCGGACGTAGGAGATCCGACGCGCCGCCGTAACAGGGATAATCCGCGCGACCGGAACGGCTTTCGGCCATGTGCGGAATCGCACATCTGGCAGGGACGGACGGCGTTAATCCTTGCAGCATGACGGAACGGCCGATGCGCCGGCAACAGTCCGATGGAGGACAAGACGATGTCGAAGATGGAAAACGGTGTTTTCAACGGTGTCTTTCAGGGTCCCGCCTATGTGGCCCGCAGCCGCTATCGCGCCATCGCCCGACCCGGCCCGGCCGGCATCGCTCTCAGACTGTTCGCCGTGCCGGCCCTGATCGTTCTGGTCAGCGTTAGCCAGGTCCTGGCGGGCTGACGCTACCGCACGACGGATTTCCCGCGTTTCGACCCCGCGACAATGCTGCCTTCACGGGGTTGATCAGCGGTGCGGTCGCGCCCCCCTCTAGTTGATCGCATCGCCTTGACGACCGCCGCCGCGCCCCTCTCGCGGCGGCGGTTTCCGTTTCAGGACCCGTCCCCCCCCCCGGCCGTTCATCTTCCTTAACCTCTGCTGAACGACCGCCTCAGACCCGGTTCAGTCGCGCCGGGCCATCGTCTCTCCACATGCCGAACGATCGGCCGACACGGAGAGACGATATGAGAGTAGTCAAGCCCCTTCTTCTCGGCGCCGCCGCCCTGTCGGCCGCGTTCCTGATCACACCGGCCCAGGCCGCCACGACGCCGCTCGATCGTCCGGTGACGGCGACGGCCCAGACCAACGCCATCGACGTGCATCACCGCGATCATCGCCGTGCCGGCCGCTACCGCCAGCGCGCCGATGTCGTCGTCGGCCCGGTGCGCACCGAGATCCGCCGCCGGGTCGTCCGCCGCCACGGCGGGGTGCGGGTGGTGCGCGTCTGCAAGGTGACGTTCCAGAATGTCCGCTATTGGCGCCACGGCCAGCGGATCGTCGAACGGCGCGTGCTCGACCGCGACTGCCATTTCGTCCGCCGGCATGGCCATCGCGACGTCCACCGTCACGGCAATCGCGGCATCCAGTTCAATTTCGGCTATTACTGAGCCGGAAGCCCCCGACAAGACAACGGCCGCCCGATCGGGCGGCCGTCGCTTGAATGACAACGCGGCATATGCCGCGCGCCGACGGTTCAGCCGGCTCGCGGCCAGGTCCGGACGTCGACGAAGCGGCCGGTGACGGCGGCGGCCGCCGCCATGGCCGGGCTGACGAGATGGGTCCGCCCGCGATAGCCCTGGCGGCCCTCGAAATTGCGGTTCGATGTCGAAGCGCAACGCTCTTCCGGCTTCAGCTTGTCCGGGTTCATGCCAAGGCACATCGAGCAGCCCGGCTCGCGCCAGTCGAAGCCGGCGGCGATCAGCTTGCGGTCGAGCCCTTCGGCCTCGGCCTGCGCCTTCACCAGGCCGGAGCCCGGCACGATCATGGCGTAGATCCCATCCTTGACCCGGTTGTCGCCGACGATGCGGGCGACCTCGCGCAGATCCTCGATGCGGCCATTGGTGCAGGAGCCGATGAAGATCTTGTCGAGCGTGATGTCGGTCATCGGCGTGCCCGGCGTCAGGCCCATATAGTCGAGCGCGCGCCGTTTCGCGGCCCGCCGGGTTTCGTCCTCGATCGCGTCGGGATCGGGTACCACGCCACCGACGGACACGACATCCTCCGGGCTCGTGCCCCAGGAGACGATCGGCGGCAGGTTCGATGCATCGAGCGTGAGATCGACATCGAACTCAGCCCCGTCGTCCGTCCGCAGCGTCTGCCAATGGCTCTTGGCCATCTCCCAGGCCGCTCCCTTCGGGCTGCGCGGCCGGCCCATGAGGTAGTCATAGGTCTTTTCGTCGGGCGCGATCATGCCGGCGCGAGCGCCGCCCTCGATCGACATGTTGCAGACCGTCATGCGGCCTTCCATCGACAGGTCGCGGATCGCCTGGCCGGCATATTCGATGACATGGCCGGTGCCGCCCGCGGTGCCGATCTCGCCGATGATGGCCAGGACGATGTCCTTCGCCGTCACGCCGTCGGGCAACGCGCCGTCGACGGTGACGCGCATGTTCCTCGCCTTTTTCTGGATCAGCGTCTGGGTGGCCAGCACATGCTCGACCTCGCTGGTGCCGATGCCGTGCGCCAGCGCGCCGAACGCGCCATGGGTCGAGGTATGGCTGTCACCGCAGACGATCGTCGTGCCCGGCAGGGTGAAGCCCTGTTCCGGCCCGATGACATGGACGATGCCCTGGCGGATATCGACCTCGTTGAAATAGTCGATGCCGAATTCGGCGGCATTGGCGGCGAGCGTATCGACCTGGAGCTTCGATTCCGGGTCGTCGATGCCCTGGCTGCGGTCGGAGGTCGGCACGTTGTGGTCCACGACGGCGAGCGTCTTCTCCGGCGCGCGCACCTCGCGCCCGGCCATGCGCAGCCCTTCGAAGGCCTGTGGGCTCGTCACCTCATGGACGAGATGGCGGTCGATATAGAGAAGGCAGGTGCCGTCCGGCTGCTCGTGCACCAGATGGTCGTCCCAGATCTTGTCGTAGAGCGTGCGCGGCGCGCCCATGCGTCTCTCCCAAGCTTTTTCGCCGTCACGAAAGTGTCGTCGGGAGGATATGGAGCGCGAGGGCGCCTCAGGTCAAGTTCGCGCACCGGCGATGATCAGGCCGCTTGCTTCTTTTTCTTCGCCGCCTGGATGGTCGCGTCGCGCTTCGAGATCAACGCCAGATCGGTGAACAGTTCCTCGAGGCTCTGCGGCGACAGTTCATAGGGGCAGAAGCCGGTCGACACCGCGTAGCGCAGTAGCATCGGAATATCGTCGCTCAGAATGTTGAAACAGGTCATCTTCTGGCCGAACAGCCGGCTCGGAATGTGCTTGGCCTCGGTCACATGCACATCCCGATGGCGATCGTCATTCATGATCCGGCTCAACAGGCCCGACACCATGCCGCGGCTGCCCTCGAAGGTCTGCAGGAAATAGTCGTCGACATAAACCAGCATGCCGGTGATGCCGAGCCGGGTATTGTTCTCACGGGCCTGCGTCAGGATCGAGGCGACGAACTTGTCGCGCATCACGCCGCGGCTTTCCGGCGCCCGGCTGATATAGCTTATGCGGTAAAGCGGCATGTCTGCCTTCCCAGCGATCGGTTTCATGAGATGACGATCATGGGGCTTACGTATTAACGCATAACTAAAAGTAGTATTTGGATCGAAATAATAAATCTAGAGTTGCATATCCGCATTGATGCGACGGTATGAGGGCGGTCACGCCAGACAGGCCATGGCGCGCAGGGCCTATCTGGGCCTGTCTGACGTGACCGTGTTGTCCTTGAAAACCGCGCTTGAAAGACCGCGCAAGAAAAAGGCGGCGAGGGATCGCCGCCTTGGGTCGTGGTGATGAGTTGACGGCCTTGCCGCGCCGCGAACGGCCCGGCGAGGCCGATCAAAGGCTCAGTTCGACTTGGTTTCCTCGGCCGCCGCATCGCCGGCTTCCGGAGCGGCGTCGTCCTCGGTGGGGATCTCGTCCTGGGTCGCTTCGGCGATCAGCGCGCGCGCCTGGCCAATCCAGTCCTCGCGCTCGATACGGCCCTTGAAGTTCAGCCGCTCGTCGACCTTGGCGATGTCGTCGTCGGAGAAATTCGCGACCTGCTCGAACTGGGTGATGCCGAGATCATGGAGCTTGGCGACGATGGTCTCGCCGACGCCGCTGATGCGGGTCAGATCGTCGGGCTCGCCCTTCGGCTTGGTGAACAGCGGTCCGGCCGGCGCGGCGGCGGCCTTGGCATCGCCCTTCTTGCCGCGCGTGTGGTCGACGCGCTCCTTGATGCGCGCCGCCTTGCCGCGCAGATTGCGCAGATAATAGAGCTTGGCCCGGCGCACCTTGCCGCGGCGGACGACGTCGATCGTCTCGACGAGTGGCGAATAGACCGGGAAGACGCGCTCCACGCCCTCGCCATAGGAGATCTTGCGCACGGTGAAGCTCTCATTGATGCCGCCGCCCGAGCGCGCGATGCAGACGCCCTCGAAATTCTGTACGCGGGTGCGGCTGCCTTCGGTGACGCGCACGCCGATGCGCAGCGTATCGCCGGCACGGAAATCGGGAATGTCGCGCTTTTCGGCGAGTTCGGCCGCGTGCTCGGCCTCGATCTGTTGCACGATGTTCATGGCACTTACCTTTCATCCGCTCGGCGCGGCAAGGCGCCCGCGGGTCGAAAAACCGTATCCTGACGGAAGAAGCGGTCCGTTACGATACTTTGCCCCGTTTGTCGAGACCCGACAGGCGTTCGGCGCGGAATTTCGCCCAGAGATCGGGGCGCCGCGCCCGCGTCACCTTCTCGGCCTCCGCCTGGCGCCAGGCGGCGATGCGGGCATGGTCGCCCGAGCGCAGCACCTCGGGAATGTCGTGTCCCTCGAAAGATGCCGGCCGAGTGTAGTGCGGATATTCCAGAAGCGGGCGCTCGAAGCTTTCCTCGGCCCCCGATTGACCCGAGCCCATGACGCCCGGCAGAAGCCGGATACAGGCATCGAGCAGCGCGATCGCCGCGATCTCGCCGCCCGAATAGACGATATCGCCGACCGATACTTCGTCGAGCGCGCGCGCCGCCACGATGCGCTGGTCGACGCCCTCGAACCGGCCGCAGACGAGAACCACCCCGGCGCCCGCCGCGAGGTCGCGCACCTGCATTTGAGTCAATGGCCTGCCGCGCGGGGTCAGGATGATGCGCGGCCGATCGTCTCCTGGCGCCGCCGCATGGTCGAGCGCGCGCGCCAGACTATCGGCCCGCATCACCATGCCCGGCCCGCCGCCGGCCGGCGTGTCGTCGACCGACCGGTGCTTGTCGGTCGCGAAATCGCGGATCTGCACCGCATCGAGCGTCCACAGGCCCTCGGTCAGCGCCCGGCCGGCCAGCGCCTGGCCCAGCGGGCCGGGAAGCATGTCCGGATAGAGCGTCAGGACGGAGGCGCGGAAGGTCACGACCGGCCCTCCGTTTGGCTGTCCCGCGGGTCGGCGGCCTCATCATCGGCGTCGTCGCCCCCGTCCGCCGTCACCTCGGCGGGCGGCACGACCACGACGCGCCCGCCGTCGATGTCGACGGTCGGCACCACGTCATGGGTGAAGGGCAGAAACACCGTGTCGCCTTCGGGGCGGCGCAGTTCCAGGATGTCGCCGGCGCCGAAATCATGCACCGCGATCACCTCGCCGGCTGGATCGCCCGAAGGAAGCTCGGCCTTCAGGCCGATCAAATCCTCGACATAGAAGGCATCGTCCTCGGGCGGCGGCAGCCGGTCGCGGGCGATCGCGAGACGCTGATTGGTCAGTGTCTCGGCATCGGTCCGGTCGGCGACTTCCTTGAACCGCACGATCATCATCGACTTGGCCGGGCGGATGGTGGCGATCGTCAGAACGCGCCCGCCATCGGTGGTCAGCGGGCCATAGGCGCCGAGATCCATCGGATCGGCGGTGAAGCTCTTGACGCGCACTTCGCCGCGCACGCCATGCGGCGCGCCGATGCGGCCGAGCACGATATGCCGGTCCGCCGCCATCTCGCGCCCGCCGCTAGGCCGGCCGATCGGAACGCGTCGGCAAGATCAGCCGTCCTTGTTCTCGTCGGTCGCGGCGTCTTCGGTGGCCTCGGCCGCCGCGTCCTCGGCGGGGGCTTCCTCGGCCGGGGTCTCTTCTACGCTCGCCTCGGCGGCTTCCGCTTCGGCAGCGGCGGCTTCAGCGGCATCCGCCTCGGCCTGCGCCTTCTCGGCGGCGCGTTCCTGGGCCTTCTTGCCCGGCTCGGCCTTTTGCGGATTGTTGCGCTCAGGGCGCTTGGCCAGGCCCGCGGCATCGAGGAAACGCAGCACGCGGTCGGTCGGCTGCACGCCCTTGCCAAGCCATTCGGCGGCCTTTTCGGTGTTCAGCACCACGCGCTGCTCGTGATCCTTGGGCAGGAGCGGATTATAGGTGCCGATCTTCTCGATGAAGCGGCCGTCGCGCGGGCTGCGGGAATCGGCGACCACGATGGAATAGAACGGCCGCTTCTTCGAGCCGCCGCGCGCGAGACGCATTTTCAAAGCCATTGAACGAGATCCTTCGGTTTCTGTTGATCGGAATGTTTCGGGGTAGATGTCAGGCCAGTGGCTGGTGGCGATAGACGCCGAGCGTGGCGAAGGAGAACACGACGTCGCGCTCATAAGCCGCGCCGAGCCGCTTGGCCAAGGCGATCGAGGGGCCGTTCTGGGCATCGATCAGGCTGATGGCCGTCGTCCAGCCAAGCGTGTCGCGGGCGAAGGCGAGCGCCCGGCGGGCCGCTTCGGTCGCATAGCCCTTGCCGGTCTGGCCGAGCATCAGCGCCCAGGTGATCTCGGGCTCCGGCCAGCCCTCGGGGAACCACGGGCCGGCGACGCCGATGAAGGCACCCGTCGCCTTGTCCTCGAGCGCGAACGGGCCATAGCCGCGCAAGACCCAGTGACCGGAAAAGGTCGCGAATTTGCGCCAGGCTTCCCAGCGTTCCACCGGCCCGCCATAGAAGGTCGAGTGCTCGTCGGCGAAGAAGTCGGCATAGGCCGGAAAATCCGCTTCGACGACGCCGCGCAGGATCAGCCGCTCGGTTTCGAGCGTCGGGACGGTCGGCAGGGCGGTCATTTCTTCTTGCCTCCGCCGGGCAAGCCCGGAAGCTTCGGCCCGCCGAGGCCGGGCAGCCCGCCGCCCAGGCCACCCGGTCCACCGAGGCCGGGCGGCAGCGCGCTCGGCGGCAGGCCGCCCGGCGCCCCCGGCAAGCCGCCGGACTTGGCGAGCTTCTCGAGTTCCTTGAGCTGTTTCGGATTGAGGCTCGCCGGATCGGGCATGCCCCCCGGCGGCATCCCGCCGCCAGGCATGCCACCGCCCATGCCGAACAGCGCGCCTAGACCCCCGCGCTTTCCCTTGCCGCCCATCGCCTTCATCATGTCGGCCATCTGGCGGTGCATCTTCAACAGCTTGTTGATTTCCGACACTTCGGTGCCCGAGCCGCGCGCCACCCGCTTCTTGCGGCTGGCATTGAGAAGCTTCGGGTTCTTGCGCTCCTGGCGTGTCATTGAGGAGATGATCGCCGACTGGCGCCGGAACACGCCGTCATCCATGCCCGAAGCTTCGATCTGTTTCTTCATCTTGCCGATGCCGGGCATCATGCCGAGAACGCCGGACATGCCGCCGATCTTCTGCATCTGCGACAATTGTTCGGAGAGATCGTCGAGGTCGAACTGCCCCTTGCGCATCTTGCGCGCGATCGCTTCGGCCTTTTCGGCCTCGATGGTCTCAGCGGCCTTTTCGACGAGCGAGACGATATCGCCCTTGCCGAGGATGCGGCCGGCGACGCGTTCGGGATTGAAATCCTCGAGCGCGTCCATCTTCTCGCCGGTGCCGGCAAGCTTGATCGGCTTGCCCGTGACGGCGCGCATCGACAAGGCCGCGCCGCCGCGACCGTCGCCATCAAGCCGCGTCAGCACGATACCGGTCAGCCCGACGCGCTCGTCGAAGGAGCGCGCCAGATTAACCGCGTCCTGACCGGTCAGGCTGTCGGCGACCAGAAGCGTCTCATGCGGGCTGGCGGTCTTCTTGATCTCCGCCATCTCCGCCATCAGGGCTTCGTCGATATGGATCCGGCCGGCGGTGTCGAGCAGCACCACGTCATGGCCACCGAGCCGGCCGGCTTCCATGGCGCGGCGCGCGATCTGCACCGGCGTCTGGCCCTCGACGATCGGCAGGGTGGCGACGCCGGTCTGCTCGCCGAGCACGCGCAACTGTTCCTGGGCGGCCGGCCGGCGCGTGTCGAGCGAGGCCATCAGGACTTTTTTCTTCTGCTTTTCGGTCAGCCGCTTGGCGAGCTTGGCGGTGGTCGTCGTCTTGCCCGAGCCCTGCAGGCCGACCATCATGATGGCGACCGGCGGCGCGGCAGCCAGGCTAACCGGCTCGGCCTCACTGCCGAGCATGTCGATCAGCGCGTCATGGACGATCTTGACGACCATCTGGCCGGGCGTCACCGACTTGACGACCTCGGCGCCGACGGCGCGCTCGCGCACGCTGTCGGTGAAGGACCTGACGACCTCGAGCGCGACATCGGCCTCGATCAGCGCCCGGCGCACCTCGCGCAGCGCCTCGGACACGTCCTTTTCCGACAGCGCGCCCTTGCGGGTCAGGCCGTCGAAGATCGAGGACAGGCGGTCGGACAGCGTGTCGAACATGCGGTCTTCCTAGAGCTTGAAAGCGGGTTGACTGGAGATTGTGTCCAGCGTCTCCGACCTCAAGCCGGGGTCTTCACCAGTTGCGCGATCACGAACGGAGAACCGGAAACCACTTCTCCTGCGATCGCTTGACGACCGCACAACGCGAAAAACACCCGCGGGCGAACCTTCGCTGGCGGGTGGTGACCTCGCGGGCTCATGTCCCGGTCGGCCGGATCGGCTGCGCGATCGTGACTTAAGTCGCGAGGCTATAGAGCCCGGGGCGTAAACCGTCAAGAACGCAGGCCGATGCTCTGTCGCGAGCGCGGTGTCGTGATCTATCCCCACCGTCGGAATCCATGTGAATCTAGGAAAATATTCCTATGATCGCAAGAGATCGAGATGGCAAGCAGAGATTACGGGACCTTGTGCAGTGCTATCCGAGGCAACCTGACTCGTGCCAATGATCAGCTCACTCGAGTCAGGGACGACATTCACGAGCTGCGCAACCGAGTGAAGCCTGATTTGGAAGACGCGGTCGACAGAGCCAGGAACAGATTGGTGCAACTCCGCAGCGCCGAGCCAGCCGCCACGGTCACAGCGCGGCGGAGAGCGCCTAGTTTTTCGATGCTCATTTCCAATCAAGAGCGGCGGCTTGCGACCGCCCAAGACCGGTTGCGCGCGACACTGTCGCTTCTGGTTAGGCTAGAAACAAAGCATTATGAGCTTTTGGAAAGATGCGTGCGACGAGAAAGAAACATGCGGGAAAATAACTGCACACCATGGTGAATAATGCTTCGTTCCGGCGAGCCGCGATCTGCGCAATGAGCTGAAAATCACCTCGTCAACGGCTATTCATCACCCTCACGTTCTCTTTCCGCTTCTTCTTCCAGCCAAATGAAATATTGCTCGTCGCCCAAATAGAGACGTTGCAATGGCTCACGCGTCTCCCAAAATTCCTCAACACGCCCCAACTGATCCTCGTCCAAGCGCGCTTCGTAGTCGACGATGAGTTGGTCGAGATCCGAGCGCGCGATGGGCGACATACGGTCATCCCGCTCGGTCCACGCGGAAGCGGCCTGCCGCAGCAGCATGAGAGCGATATCGTCGGCGATGTCGACAAGCCTGCCTTCCATGTCGAGCTTCACGAACAGCGCAAATCCAGGCGCATATTGCCCGAGCGAGGTTGCCGTCAGGAGATCCGACAGGTGGTTGTTCCGATAACTGTAGATGCCGCCGCCGAAATCGTCGCCGAACACCGCTTGGGAGATATAGGGACGCGCCGGCAGGCCGTCGTTCTCGATGAGCTTTTGGGCGAGAAGGGCATTTGCGAACGCCCAACACGCATGGAGTTCCGGCGCGTGTTCTGATAGCGTCAAGCGTCGAAAATGCCGCAGCACATCCTCATGATCGCGTATCCCATGAACCTCAGGTGTCGATAGAATTTAGGCATCGACATAGACGCGTTCCGCGGCAGCGCAATTCCCGGTCTGGATGGCCGCGCGATAGAGCTTGAACCGCCCATCATCCAACATCATCTCGGCCGACCGCGGCGGATGCGCCTCCAGGCGCCGCTTGTAAAGATCGTGGCGCTTGAGAACGTCATCGCCCGACCTCCGGACTGTCTGTCGGAGATCTCGCGACTTTTCCCAGACGTCTTCTTCGAACCCTTCGCCGAGAGACGGCAATGTCAGCTTCAGAAACACCGCCGCCACGACGAGAGATGTCGCGACCAAACCGCCGGCACGCGCGATCCCAAACATTTTTCCGTGCTCTGTTTCTCTGCAAATGCAATTCCTAGTATGTAGCGGACGATCCGCACGAGCCATCATCTCGCTTGCGATGCTTCCAACAGTCGATCCAAGGCCCATGACCCCACCGCCAACCCCATTTCGCAAGATGAACGGCCTCGGCAACGACTTCGTCGTGCTCGATGCGCGGGCCGCGGCCGTTCCGATGAACGATCGGATCGCCCGGCGCATCGCCGACCGGGACGCGGGCATCGGCTGCGACCAACTGATCGTGATGGAACGATCGCCCGGAGGCGCCGACGTCTTCATGCGCATCCGCAACTGGGACGGGGCGGAGGTGGCGGCCTGCGGCAATGCCACCCGCTGCGTGGCGGCCATCGTCGCCGGCGAGACCGGCCGCGCCGATGTCACGGTCGAGACCAATGCCGGCCTGCTGCCATCGCATGTCAATGGCGACGGCACGGTCACCGTCGACATGGGCGTGCCGCGCTTCAACTGGCGCGACATTCCACTCGCCGAGGAATTCCGCGACACGCGCGCCATCGAACTCGAAATGGGCCCGCCCGGCGCGCCACTCATCCATTCGCCGTCGGTCGTCAATGTCGGCAATCCGCATGCGATCTTCTGGGTCGACGATCTCGACGTGGTCGATCTCGCCAAGGCGGGCCCGCTCCTGGAGCACCATCCGATCTTTCCCGAGCGCGCCAATATCTCGCTCGCCAGGATCGACGGCGACAACGCCCTGACGCTCAAGGTCTGGGAGCGCGGCGTCGGGCTGACCCGGGCCTGCGGCACGGCGGCCTGCGCGGCGGCGGTCTCGGCGGCGCGCACCCGGCGCACCGGCCGCGCGGTGACCATCACCCTGCCCGGCGGCCCGCTCGACCTCCTGTGGCGCGACGACGATCACATCCTGATGACCGGCCCCTGGTCCGATGACGGGCCGGGCCTGCTCGATCCGGGCTTCTTCGCCTGAACGGTTCCGCGCGGGTCCGACACCCCGATGGTTTCACGAGGCCGGCAGGCGCGGGCTCTGCTTGAGGTAGAAGACGCCGTTCGGCGTGACGTCGATGATGTTGAGATCGAAGCGCACCGACCCGCCCGGATCGACGCCGCCATCGAGAAACCGCACCTGGTCATAGGGTTCGAGATCGCGCACCGCCTCGGCGAACCGGTCCGAGCCGATCGGTCGGCTTCGCATGACGCGCATCTGATCGAAGGATAGCCCGTCCTCGTAGACGCTCGGCACGGCGGGCAGTTGCTGCAACTCGAAATCGAAGCCGACCCAGGCGCGGCCGGAGCGGTTGACGGTGACGAGCGTCATGGCGATGTTGAGGAAATTGCCCTCATAGGCGGTCGCCGGGCGCGCGAAGCGCGGATCGTCGAAGCGGACGATCAGGGTCGTCGGCGCGATGCCCGTGAGATGCTGGGTGACGACGAGCGGCGCCTCTGCGGTGCCGAGCCCGCTGACCGAATGGATGATCGCCGTGCCCGGCGGGCTCGAAACACGGTAGACGCCGGCCGGGAAAACCGCCTGCGTGTGCTCCTGCGCGGCGAGCGGGGCGCCCGCCAGCGCGAGACAGGCGACGGCGAGGGCAACGGGGCTGAGGCGACCGGACGCTGGCATGCGACGATCATAGCTCGAAATTCGCCCGAGATGGTGTAGACAGACGATCATGAGCCAACGCGCCGACAACAAGCAGGCGGAAACGGCCGGCCCGAAGGTGGTGACCTTCGGCTGCCGGCTGAACGCGTATGAGTCAGAGGTGATCCGCCAGGCGGCCGCCGGCGCGGACGACATGGTCGTGGTCAACACCTGCGCGGTGACCGGCGAAGCGGTGCGCCAGGCGCGCCAGACGATCCGCCGGCTGCGCCGCGACAACCCCGCAGCACGCCTCGTCGTGACCGGCTGCGCCGCGCAGATCGAGCCGGACACCTTCGCCCGCATGGACGAGGTCGATCTGGTGCTCGGCAATGAGGAAAAGCTCGCGGCCGACAGCTACCGGCAGCCGGATAGGGCGCCCGGCGGGCTCGGCCTGGCAGGCCTCGAAAAGGTCCGCGTCAACGACATCATGAGCGTGCGTGAAACAGCGCTCCACATGGTCGAGGGGCTCGAAGGCCGCGCGCGCGCCTTCGTCCAGGTACAGACCGGCTGCGATCACCGCTGCACCTTCTGCATCATTCCCTATGGGCGCGGCAATTCGCGCTCGGTCGGCATGGGCGAGGTCATCGCCCAGGTCCGCCGGCTCGTCGAGAACGGCTATCTCGAAGTCGTGCTGACCGGCGTCGACATCACGAGCTATGGCGCGGACCTTCCCGGCCATCCCCGGCTCGGCACGCTGGTCCGGCGGATCCTGAAGGACGTGCCGGACCTGCCACGGCTCAGGCTGTCCTCGATCGATTCCATCGAGGCGGATCCGGATCTGATGCGGGCGATCGCCGAGGAAGACCGGTTGATGCCGCATCTGCATCTGTCCTTGCAGGCCGGCGACGACATGATCCTGAAGCGCATGAAGCGGCGCCATCTGCGCGACGACGCTATCCGCTTCTGCGCCGAAGCGCGCGACCTGCGGCCGGACATGGTGTTCGGCGCCGACATCATCGCGGGCTTCCCGACCGAAACCGAGGAGATGTTCGCCAATTCGCTCGATATCGTCGAGGCCTGCGGCCTGACCCATCTGCATGTGTTCCCGTTCTCGCCGCGACCGGGCACGCCGGCGGCCCGCATGCCACAGCTCGACCGGCCGACGATCAAGGCGCGCGCCGAACGCCTGCGCGCCACGGGCCGCGCGGCGTTGACCCGCCATCTCGACGCGGAGACCGGCCATCTCCGCAGCGTGCTGCTCGAAAAGCCCGGCCTCGGCCGCAGCGAAGGGTTCACCCCGGTCGTCCTGCACGAGGCGGCGCGCGACGGCATGCCCGCCGAGGGGATCGTCCGCGCGCGCATTACCGGCCATGACGGCACGCGGCTCGACGCGGTGGCGGCGTGAGCGCGGAGCCCCCCAAAAAGCGCGGGTTCTTCGGCCGCCTGTTCGGCGGCGACGCCCGGCCGGAGGCCGACGCCCCCGCCGACCCTTCAGGCGAGGCCCTGACCGATATGCCGCTTACCCTCGAGGACGTCGCGGACCCGCCTCCGACGGACGACCGGCCGGACGCCGAAGACGCGACCATGGACGCGGCGACGGAAACAGCCGATGACACGACCGTCGAAGCAGTCGTTGAAATAGCCGTCGACACGACGATTGCCACGCCGGTCCCGGACAACATGCCGGACGACACACCTTCTCCCGCATCCGAGGATCCCGGCGAGACGATCAGGAAGACCGGCTGGTTCGGTCGGCTGACCGGCGGGTTGTCGCGCACCACCTCGCAGCTGACCGGTTCGATCACCGGCCTGTTCACCAAGCGCAAGCTCGATGCCGAGGCGCTGGAGGATCTCGAGGATATCCTGATCCAGGCCGATCTCGGCGTCGACACCGCGATGGCGATCACCGAGAGCCTGGCAAAAGACCGCTACGACAAGGAGATCGCGCCCGACGAGATCCGCGCGGTGATGGCGGAAGAGGTCGCCCGCGTCCTGGCGCCGGTCGCGGTGGCGCTCGATGTCGATCGCGGCCACAAGCCCCATGTGGTGCTCGTCGTCGGTGTCAACGGGTCGGGCAAGACGACGACGATCGGCAAGCTCGCCGCCCGTTTCAAGGCAGGCGGCAAGTCCGTCATGCTGGCCGCCGGCGATACCTTCCGCGCCGCCGCCATCGAGCAGCTCAAGATCTGGGGCGGCCGGATCGACGCGCCGGTCATCGCCCGCGAGCAGGGCGCGGATGCCGCGAGCCTCGCCTTCGAGGCCATCGATCGCGCGCTGGCCGAGGGCACCGATGTTCTGATGATCGACACCGCCGGCCGGCTCCAGAACAAGGCGGATCTGATGGCCGAACTGGAAAAGGTCGTTCGCGTCATCCAGAAGAAGCTGCCCGATGCGCCGCATGACGTCGTGCTCGTGCTCGATGCCACGGTGGGGCAGAACGCGCTCAACCAGGTCGAGGTGTTCCGCCAGATCGCCGGGGTGACCGGCCTCGTGATGACCAAGCTCGACGGCACCGCGCGCGGCGGCATTCTGGTGGCCATCGCCGCCAAGCATCAATTGCCCGTTCACGCCATCGGCGTTGGCGAGGGAATCGACGATCTGCAACCCTTCGAGGCCGAGGCCTTCGCCCGCGCGATCGCCGGGCTCGCCGACTAGCCCCCAAACACCCCCCCAATAAAGACGAGGAAGCACAAGGCATGAAAGCCGTTCTCTGCGAGGCCTATGGCCCGCCCGAAACCCTGTCCGTGGTCGAGATCGATGATCCCGTGGCCGGCCCCGGCCAGGCGGTGGTGCGGGTCGAGGCGGCGGCGCTAAACTTCCTCGACACGCTGATCATCCAAGGCAGATACCAGGTCCGGCCCGCCTTTCCCTTCTCTCCGGCGGCTGAGTTCGCCGGCACGGTGGAAAGCGTCTCGGCCGACGTCACATCCGTCGCGCCTGGCGACCGGGTGATCGCCTTTCCGGGCTATGGCGCGGCGCGCGAAAAGGTCGCCGTCGACGCCCGGCATCTCGTCAAGGTGCCCGACGGTGTCGCGGCGGAGGCCGCCGCCGGGCTTCTCGTCGCCTATGGCACGACCTATCACGCGCTCAAGGACCGGGCACGGCTCAAGCCGGGGGAAACGCTCGCGGTCCTCGGCGCGTCGGGCGGGGTGGGGCTCGCCGCCGTCGAACTTGGCAAGCTGATGGGCGCGCGCGTCATCGCCTGCGCGTCGTCGGAGGAAAAGCTCGCTCTGGCCCGCGCCAAGGGCGCCGACGAGACGATCAACTATGCCGAGGAGGATCTGAAGGACGCGCTGAAAGCGCGTAGCGGCGGGGCCGGCGTCGATGTCGTCTATGATCCGGTCGGCGATGCGTTCACCGAGGCGGCCGTTCGGGCGCTGGCCTGGAAAGGCCGGCTCCTCGTCATCGGCTTCGCCGCCGGCGACATTCCCAAACTGCCGCTCAATCTGACGCTTCTGAAGGGCTGCGACATTCTCGGCGTGTTCTGGGGCCGCTTCATCGAGGAAGAGCCCGACGCCCATGTCGCGAACACGCGGCAACTGCTCGACTGGGTGGCCTCGGGCAAGCTTGAACCGAAGATCCATGCGCGCTTCCCGCTCGACCGGACGGCCGAGGCGCTCGGCATCCTGGCGCGGCGCGAAGCACGCGGCAAGGTGCTGCTGACGCCTTAGGCTGAATCACGCCACCGTAACGCCCCTGTCGCATGCGTGTGGTCCGATCCGGCGCCGCTATCGCGGCACCCTTCAATCCCATTTGAATGCCACCCGCACCCCATCATCACCAACCATTGAAACGAGGCTTCCGATGCGCCTGTCCGCCCCGACTTTTCCGGTCTTTCTGATCTCCCTCATCCTCGCTGCCCTGGCGCTGGTCCAGGTGCTCGGCGTGGCGAGCCTGCCCGTCGTCGCCGGCAATGCGGTCTGGTTCGCGCTGGCGGCCTATGTCCTGCTGTTCGCCGGCACGCTGTTCAAGGGACTCTAGGTCCAAAAAGGGGGCAGTAGTTCGCCGCGCGGCGCGTCGGCCTCAGCCCTTCCGCACCGGCCAGACCCAGGCCGTCTTGGCGAGGCGGGTCGTGCCGAAACGCTCGAAGCCATGGGCATGCGCCGTCCCGCCCTTGGCCTTGTAGAAATCGGTGGCGATGTCGTTGCCGTCGAGCGCCCAGGCGCAAATGCCGCGCAGGCCCGCACCGGTGAGTGCCTGACGCGCGGCGCGGAACAGCTTGGAGCCGAGCCCGATGCCCTGATAGTCGGGCTTGAGATAGAGTTCGTAGAGCTCGCCCGCCACCGGCACGCGCCGCGACCGGTTCGGTCCGAAACTGGCATAGCCGGCGACCGCGCCGTCGAAGGCCAGCACCAGAAGGCCGCTGCGGCTGCGCTCGGCGAGCTTCTTCCAGTAGACGGGTCCGCGCCGCTGCACCATGCGGGTCAGTTCGACGCCGGGAATGAGACCGCTATAGGCCGTGAGCCATGCCTCGTCATGAACCTGGGTCAGTCCATGCGCGTCGCCCGCCCGGGCATTTCGGATGTCCACGATCTCAAGCGTCATGACCGAAAGGCTAGCCCAGCCCGGCGGTCAGGCAAAGGATAGATTTCGCCCCAGCTTGACTTTCCCCGCCGCAGCTTCTCCGCGCCATGGGCGCGGTGGACACGGCCCGGTCAGGCCGCCGCTTCGGCGTCGCGCTTGCGCTCGGCCTTCTTGCGCTCATGCGGGTCGAGAATGGCCTTTCTGAGCCGGATCGAGCCCGGCGTTACCTCGACCAGCTCGTCGTCGGCGATCCAGGCCAGCGCCTTTTCCAGCGTCATGCGGATCGGCGGGGTCAGCCGCACCGCCTCGTCCTTGGACGTCGTGCGGATATTGGTCAGCTTCTTGCCCTTCAGCACGTTCACTTCGAGATCGTTCTCGCGATTGTGCTGACCAACGATCATGCCGGGGTAGACCTTGGTGCCGGGGTCGATCATCATCGGGCCGCGGTCTTCCAGGTTCCACAACGCGTAGGCCACCGCGTCACCGGTCTCGTTGGCCATCAAGACGCCGTTGCGGCGACCCTGAATGGCGCCCTTGTGCGGGGCATAGCCGTGGAACAATCGGTTCATCACGGCGGTGCCGCGTGTATCGGTCATCAGTTCCGAATGATAGCCGATCAGCCCGCGCGTCGGCGCGTGGAAGACGAGGCGCTGGCGGCCGCCGCCCGACGGCTTCATCTCGACCATGTCGGCCTTGCGCTCGGACAATTTCTGCACCACCGCGCCGGCATACTCCTCGTCGAGATCGACGATGACCTCCTCGATCGGCTCGAGAAGCTGGCCGAGATCGTCGCGGCGCAGCAGCACGCGCGGCCGGCTGACGCCAAGCTCGAAGCCCTCGCGGCGCATGGTCTCGATCAGGATGGCGAGCTGCAATTCGCCCCGGCCCGAGACCTCGAAGGCATCCGAATCCGGCGTGTCGGTCACGTTGAGCGCCACATTGCCCTCGGCCTCGCGCATCAGCCTTTCGCGGATCACCCGGCTCTGCACCTTCGAGCCCTCGGTGCCGGCGAGCGGGGAATCGTTGACCCGGAAGGTCATCGACAGGGTCGGCGGATCGATCGGCTGGGCCTCGAGCGCGTCATCGCGCTGCGGATCGAGCAGCGTGTCGGCGACGGTCGCCTTGGTCAGGCCGGCGAGCGCGACGATGTCGCCCGCATGCGCTTCGTCGACGGGCACCCGGTCGAGCCCGCGAAAGGCCAGGACCTTGGAGGCGCGGGCGTTCTCGATCACCGTGCCGTCGCGCGACAGCGCCTTGACGGTCTGGTTCGGCTTGATGCCGCCAGACGTGATGCGGCCGGTCAGGATGCGGCCGAGGAACGGATTGGCCTCGATCGTGGTGGCCAGCATGCGAAAGCCACCCTCCTCGGTGGCCGGCTCGGGCACATGGTCTAGGACGAGATCGAACAGGGCCGCCATGTCGTCCTTGGGGCCGGACGGATCGGCCGCCATCCAGCCTTCCTTGGCCGAGCCGTAGAGGATCGGGAAATCGAGCTGCTCGTCATCGGCATCGAGCGCGGCGAACAGGTCGAAGACCTCGTTGATCACTTCCGAATGGCGCTCTTCCGGCTTGTCGATCTTGTTGACCGCCACGATCGGCCGCAGGCCAACCTTGAGGGCCTTGCCGACGACGAACTTGGTCTGCGGCATCGGGCCTTCGGCGGCGTCGACCAGCACGATCGCCCCATCGACCATGTTGAGGATGCGCTCCACCTCGCCGCCGAAATCGGCATGGCCGGGTGTATCGACGATGTTGATACGCGCGTCCTTCCACAGGACCGACGTCACCTTGGCGAGGATGGTGATCCCGCGCTCGCGTTCGAGATCGTTCGAATCCATCGCCCGCTCGGTCAGCTTCTGATTGTCGCGGAAGGTGCCGGACTGCTGCAGAAGCCGGTCGACGAGCGTGGTCTTGCCATGGTCGACATGCGCGATGATCGCGATGTTGCGAAGCGTCATGATCTGTCCTGAAATTCGGAACGGGCGGCGCGGATCACCCTGGCCGCGCCGACATGCTGCACTGCGATATAGCCCCGACCGGCGCTCGCGGCAACGGGCGGCAGCGGTCAGACGCGTTTCCTGTTCAAATCGTTCTAAGCCTGCCGGCGCGCCGGCTCCACCGGCCAGCCATGCCAGTCGGCGGCTTCCAGCATCATCAGCTCGGAGAGATTCTCCTGGCTGATATAGCCCTTGAACCGGCCTTCTGTATCGACGATCGCCACGAAACCGGTCTTCCGGGTCTGCATGTCGCGCAGCGCGCGGTCGAGCCTAGTGCCGGAGCGCACGGCGGGGATGTCGCCTTCCATGGCCTCCAGGACCGGCGTCTTGGGTCCGCTGTCGCGCAGCGCCGCGATCATGCGCTCGCGGGTCAGCATGCCGCGCAGCTTGTCGCCGCCGTCGATGATCGGAAACTCGCGCTGGGTGGTGCGCAACAGCGCATCCGCCGCCTCGTCGACGGTGGCGGTTGGCCCGAGCGCCTCGAACTGCGACACCATGGCGCGGTCCACAATGATGCGCTTGGCCGCGTCCATCAGATCGGTCGCGCCGGCTTCGGCGGACGCCGCGAGATAGACGAAGATCGCCACGAAGACGAGGATCGGATTGGCCCAGATAAGCCCGAGAAAGCCGAACAGAAAGGCCAACCCCTGGCCGATGCTGGCGGCGATGCGGGTCGCCTTGGCGCGCGGCATCGACAGCGCCAGAAGCGCGCGCAGGACCCGGCCGCCATCCATCGGGAAGGCCGGGATCATGTTGAACAGGACCAGGATGATGTTGACCGCGGCGAGCCGCTGCAGGAAGCCGTTCAGCGACAGATCGTTCCGGCTCAGGGCTTCCGGATCGAGCTGGCCGCCGAGAAAAACCAGCAGGACGGCGGCGATGACGACGTTCACCAAAGGTCCGGCGAGCGCGATGACGATTTCCTGGCGCGGATTTTCGGGAATCCGTTCGAGCCGCGCCAGCCCGCCGATCGGCAACAGCGTGATGTCGGGCGTCTTGATGCCATAGCGCCGCGCGGCGATCGCGTGGCCGAGTTCGTGCAGCACCACGCAGGCGAAGACCGCCGACACGAACAGAACGCCGTCGAGCGCGGCCGTCATGCCGCCCATCTGATAGAAGGCGATGCCGATCCAGGCGAGCAGGATCAGGAAGGTCAGATGAATGCGGATTTCGGAACCGAAAACCCGCACGATCGGAATGGACCATGACATGACGGATGCACCACCTTCTACGTGACGCCCTGCTTTGCGCATCGCGCTCCGCGCGAAACCGACCCGCGAGGGGAAGCGCGGTGACCTCGCGCGCCGCGTCACGCCCGGAAGATGGGCCTTCCGCGACGCGAATGAAAGAGGGTTCAGGCGCGCGGCGGCTCCGCGTCGCGCAGATGCCGGTCGAGGAAACCGACGATCCGGGTCATGTTCTCGTTTTCCGCGGCGCTGTCGGCGAGGTGGCCCTGACCGTCGATATAGTGCATCTCCGGCGTCCGCGCGGCAGCCTTGAGACGGGCTTCGAGCCTCCGGCTCATCTCGACGCTCCAGGTCCGGTCGGCCGTGCCGTGGCTGATGAAGAGCGGGCCGTCATAGCGCTCGATCTCGATCGGGGTCGTCGGCGGGATGTCGTCGGACTCGCCACGCCAGGTCCAGGCGCGCTGCGCCGGGTCCCAGGGCTGCCAGCCCGGATCGCCCGCATCGCGCCAGCTCTTGCCATTGAAGGCGCCGCAGACGACATCGGCCGGGCTGTGCACGACCACGGCATCGGGCAGCGGCGTGACCCCGTCGCGCGCCATCAATGCGGTCAGGAGCAGCGCATGCTCGCCGCCGCGCGATATGCCGAACAGGCCGAGCCGCTCCCCGGAAAAGGCGAAATCGCGCAGATCGGCCATCGCCTCGGCGGTGCGGTCGAGTGGCACATCCTGTATCCGGCCAGCATTCCAGACATTGCCGTCATGGGAATAGGCGAAAGGAAAGGCGAGAAAGCCATGCGCGGCGAGAAGCACCGCGTTGCGGTGGCTCCAGCCCGACCAGCCGCCTTCCGACCCGTGCAGGATGAGGACGGCCGGGAATGGACCGTCGCCGGGCGGCCCATAGGTCGTGCCCCATTTCGGCAGGAGCCGCCGGACGATGCGGAGTTCGGTCATTCGGCCGCATCCACGGTGTCGTCGGTCGCCGCCGCACCGAAGCGCCGGTCGATATAGTCGATCACCATCACCTTGAAATCGTCGGCGATGGTCGGGCCGCGCAGGGTGACGGATTTCTTGCCGTCGACGAAGACGGGCGCCGCCGGCTGTTCGCCGGTGCCGGGTAGCGAAATGCCGATATCGGCGTGCTTGCTCTCGCCGGGACCGTTCACGATACAGCCCATCACCGCGACATTGAGCGTTTCGACGCCGGGATACTTCTCGCGCCAGACCGGCATTTCCGAGGACAGGAAGGTCTCGATGTCCTTGGCGAGTTCCTGGAACACCGTCGAGGTAGTGCGCCCGCAGCCGGGACAGGCGGTGACGACGGGCACGAAGGACCGCAAGCCGAGAGATTGCAGGATTTCCTGGCAGACCTTGACTTCGAGGGTGCGGTCGCCGCCGGGTTCCGGCGTCAAGGAGACGCGGATCGTGTCGCCGATCCCCATCTGAAGGAGGATCGCCAGCCCCGCCGTCGACGCGACGATGCCCTTCGAGCCCATGCCGGCCTCGGTCAGGCCGAGATGCAGCCCATAGGCGCAGCGCGCGGCCAGCGACTGGTAGACCGCGACGAGATCCTGCACCTGGCTGGCCTTGGCCGATAGCAGGATCTTGTTAGACGGCAGACCAATCTCCTCGGCGCGCGCCGCCGACAACAGCGCCGACTGAACGATGGCCTCGCGGGTCACCGCGCGGGCGTCCTCGGGGGCCGCGCTGGCCGCGTTCTCGTCCATCAGCCGGGTCAGCAATTCCTGGTCGAGGCTGCCCCAATTGACGCCGATCCGCACCGGCTTGTCGTAGTGGAGCGCCATCTCGATCATCTGGCCGAATTGCAGGTCGCGCTTTTCCCGGAAGCCGACATTGCCGGGATTGATGCGGTATTTCGCCAGCGCCTCGGCGCAGGCCGGATGGTCGCGCAACAGCTTGTGGCCGATATAGTGGAAATCGCCAACGAGCGGCACGTCGACGCCCATCAGCATCAGCCGGTCGCGGATATGCGGCACGGCGGCGGCCGCCTCGTCGCGGTCGACGGTGATGCGCACCACTTCCGAACCGGCGCGCGCCAGCGCGGCGACCTGACGCGCCGTTCCCTCGATATCGGCGGTGTCGGTATTGGTCATCGACTGGACGACGACGGGCGCGCCGCCGCCGACCGTGACGTCGCCCACCTTCACGGGAATGGATTCGCGTCGTGCCGCGGCCTGTCCCGAAAACTGCATTCCCGCCGGACCCGTCATCGCCTGCCGCCGTTCGCTCGCCACTCTGCCCAAGCCATATCCGGCCATATATCGCGGCACCGGCCGCCCGGCCAGTCGCCGCGTGTCACTAAACGCCGAACATGCCGATGACAGCTCCCATCAACATCAAGACGACGAGCCAGTGGCCGGCATCGATGACGCTGAGCATCACATTGGCGCCCTGGAAACTGTCATTGACGACGATGGTCGTGGCGATGAAGCCGGCCCAGATCATGATGGCCGAGATGATCGAGCCGTGAAAGGTGACCGGCCCGAGATGGCCAATCACGCCGGCCAGCATCAGCGCCATGATGAACTGGGCGACCAGCGCCAGGACGAACGGGCCCGGGCTCGGCCGGAAGCTGCCAGGTTCCTTGCCCTGGGCGATGGCCCAGGACTTGCCGAACACGGTGTACCAGACCGACCCGGCGGCGAAACCGACAATGGTCGCCACCACGACCGCGATCATGTTGATGCCTGTAAAGAACATGCCCCGTCCTATCCTCTGGATGCGCTCGGCCGCGATACTAGGGTCATTCCGGCGTCGCGTCATTGGGTTTGCGCTCGGGTTCGTGATCCGCCGGCCGCCAGCGCCAGACCCGCGTATCCTTGATGTCGTGATCCTCCAGCGCCCCGATATCGGGCACGCCGTAAAGCGCCAGCGCCGCCAGCCGGTCCTTGGGCAGGTAGCTGCGGCCCGGATCGCCGATCAGGACGTCGGCGCCCGTGTCGAGCGCCCGGTCGAGGAAACGGTAGAGCCGGTCGGCCGTTTCGCGCTCGTAGAACACATCGCCGACGAGCACCACATCCGCGCCCGGTCCGGGATCGTCGAGGCGGTCGCGGGTCTCGATCGCGACGGAGCCGGGTGTCAGATCGTTGAGCGCGACATTGACCCCGATGGCGGCTTCCGCCATCGGGTCGACATCATTGGCGATGACGCGCGCCGCGCCGGCACGCGCCGCCGCGATGGCGACAAGCCCCGAGCCCGCGCCGAGATCGAGCACGGTCCGGCCGGCAACGAGGGCGGGATTGTCGAGCACATAGCGCGCCAGCGCCTGCCCGCCGGCCCAGGCGAAGGCCCAGAAAGGCGGCGGCAGGCCCTGCGCCGTCATCTCCTCCTCGGTCTTGTGCCACAGCGCCACCGCCTCGTCAGCGACGGCCAGCGTGATATCGGGCGCCAACGGCACCGGGCGCGGCCGCGTATTGGCGCGCACGAAGGCGCCCGGATCTCCGATCATGCGGGCCTCCCGTTTCGCCCCTCAGTCGGCGAGAAGCAGGATGACATAGGACGCGACCAGCAGTCCCATCACGAGATTGAACAGCCTGAGCCGCAGATCGGTCGACAGGAAACGGCGGATGGCGGCGCCGAACAGGGCCCAGGAATGCGCCGAGCCGAGCCCGGACGCGACGAAGACCGCGGCACAGATCAAGGCCTCGCGCACCGGCGCCGCGCCGGTGACGAAGGTGGCCGCCGTCGACACCGACATCGCCCAGGCCTTGGGATTGATCCACTGAAAGCCCGCCGCCTCGACGAAGGTGAAGGGCCGCCCGCGCCCAAGGCCGTCGGCGGTCCGGCCAGCCGTCGCGATGCGGTAGGCGAGATAGAGCAGAAGCGCCGCGCCGAGCCATTTCAGCGCCTCTCGGAACGCCGCATGGGTCTGGAACACTTCGCCGAGCCCGAGCGCGATGGCGAACATCATCACCGGGAAACCGAGCGCCACGCCGAGCGCATGCGGCAGGGTGCGCGCGAAGCCGAAGGTCGCGCCCGAATTGGCCAGCATGATGTTGTTGGGACCCGGCGTCCAGGTCGCGGCGAAAGCGAGCGCGATCAAGGCGACGAGCGTGTTGGTATCGATCATCGCCGCATATTAGGTCAGCTAGACTGACCTTCCTAGCCGTCGCCATCGGCCGCGTCATGCGCCAGATGCATGGCGATGGCGGCGCGGCGACGCTTGTCGAGCCGTGCCCGTTCCGCGCGGGCTTGCGCCGGCGGCGCGGTTCGGCCATGCAGCGACCATGATAGAGGCAACAGATACGCTCGACGAGTTGCGCGGCTTCGCGGCCCGGCTGGAGCCGGTTCTCGCCGGCCTTGTCGGCGATACCGGGGAGGATCGCGTGCGCGCCGGCATGGCCCATGCGGTTCTTGGCGGGGGAAAAAGGGTGCGGCCCTATCTCGTGGCGCGCGGCGCCGCGCTGTTCGGCGTCGCGGAAGAGGATGCGCTGCGCGCCGGGGCGGCGCTCGAACTGCTGCATGCCTACAGCCTGGTGCATGACGACCTGCCGGCGATGGATGACGACGCGCTGCGCCGCGGCAAGCCGACGGTCCATGTCGCCTTCGACGAGGCCACCGCGATCCTCGTCGGCGACGCGCTGCAAGCTCTATCGTTCGAGACCCTGGCCGATCCCGCGACCCATCCGGAGCCCGCCGTGCGCGCCGATCTCGTCCTGGGTCTGGCGCGCGCCGCCGGCGTCGACGGCATGGTCGGCGGCCAGATGCGCGATCTTCTGGCCGAGACCGATGCGCTCGACCTCGAGGCAACGCTCGCCATGCAGGCGATGAAGACCGGCGCCCTGTTCGCCTTCGCCTGCGAGGCGGGCGCGCTGATCGGCGGGGCGGCGGCCAGTGAGCGCGCGGCGCTTCAGGCCTATGCGCGCGCCGTCGGCACCGCCTTCCAGATCGCCGACGATTTGCTCGACCGCTCGGGCGATGCCGAAAGTCTCGGCAAGGCCGCCGGCAAGGATGCCGGCAAGGGCAAGGCGACGCTGGTCGATCTTCTCGGCGCCGATAAGGCCCGCGACAGGCTCGATGCTTGCGTGCGGGACGCCGAGGAGGCGGTATCGGTCTTCGCCGACCGCGCCGCGCCGCTCACCGCCCTTGCCCGCTTCATCCGCGACCGCCGGAACTGACCGGGTCGGACGGGTGAACCCGGCCCGACGGCAGACCGCCGGATCCATCGCAAGTTTCCGCTTCCCTCGCGCGCGGGCTTGGGGAATAACGCCCGTCAACGTCCAATGACCGCTCCGCGAAAGGCCCTGCCATGAAGTTCTTCGTCGACACCGCCGATACGAGCGAGATCGCCGACCTCGCCGCCACGGGCCTTCTGGACGGGGTGACGACCAATCCCTCGCTGATCGCCAAGTCCGGCCGCGACTTCATCGACGTCGTCACCGAGATCTGTGAAATCGTCGACGGGCCGGTCAGCGCCGAGGTGACCGCGACCGAGGCCGACGCCATGCTCGACGAGGGCCGCAAGCTGGCCGCGATCGCCGACAATATCGCGGTCAAGGTGCCGCTGACCTGGGACGGGCTGAAGGCCTGCCGGGCGCTCAGCCAGGGCGGCACCATGGTCAATGTGACGCTCTGCTTCAACGCCAATCAGGCGCTTCTCGCGGCCAAGGCCGGCGCCACCTTCATCTCGCCCTTCATCGGCCGGCTCGACGATATCGGCCTCGACGGCATGGAACTGATCCAAGAGATCCGCGTCATCTACGACAATTACGACTTCTCGACCGAGATCCTGGCGGCGTCGATCCGCACGCCCAACCATGTCAAGGAATCGGCGCTGGCCGGCGCCGATGTCGCCACCGTGCCGCCAGCGGTCCTGCGCGGGCTCGCCGCCCATCCGCTGACCGACAAGGGCCTCGCCGCCTTTCTCGCCGACTGGGGCAAGACAGGCCAGTCGATCCTGTAAAGCGCAATGCCCCGCCGCCCCGCTGGAACAGGCCGGGGCGGTTAACCGGCCGACAAGGCGGACACGGCATGCTCGTCCCGATGGATGGGAGGATCGCGCATGACCGCTACAACAGCGCATCGAGCAGGCTATGACGCCCGGCATGCCGATACCGGCCTGACGCTGGCCGGGCCGGATGTCATGGCGCTGGTCGATGGCTGGCTGACGACACTTACCAGCGAAAAGCGCCTGTCGCCCAAGACGATCGACGCCTATGAGCGCGATCTCCGGCAATATCTCGTCTTCCTGCGCGACCATCTCGGCGCGATCCCGGCCGTCGGCGATCTCGCGCGGCTGACGGCCACCGATACGCGCGCCTTTCTCGCCGCGCGCCGCGCCGAAGACGCCGGGCCGCGCACCATTTCGCGCCAGATCGCGGGGCTGCGCTCCTTCTTCCGCCATCTCGACAAGGTGCACGACATCGAAACGCGGGCGCTCGCCGGCATACGCGGGCCGAAGAAACCGCGCGCCCTGCCGAAACCGCTCGACCGGCCGTCGGCGCGGGCGGTCACCCAAGCCGATGCCATCCTGCCCGATACGGACGAGCCGTGGATCGCGGCGCGCGACGCCGCCGTCCTGGCCTTGCTCTATGGCTGCGGCCTGCGCATTTCGGAAGCACTTGGATTGACCCGTGGCGAGGCACCGCCGCCCGGCGCGACCGACAGCCTCCGGATCGCCGGCAAGGGCGGCAAGACCCGTATCGTGCCGGTGCTCGACGTGGTGCGCCGGCGTATCGCCGACTATCTGGCGCTGTGCCCGCATCCCCTTCCGGCCGATGGGCCGCTCTTCGTCGGCGCGCGCGGCGGCCCGCTCAATCCGCGCCTGGTCCAGAAGCGGATGGCGCTTCTGCGCGGGGCGCTCGGCCTGCCGAATTCGGCCACGCCGCACGCCTTGCGCCATGCCTTCGCGACCCATCTCCTGTCGAATGGCGGGGACTTGCGCGCGATCCAGGATCTTCTCGGCCATGCCAGCCTGTCGACGACGCAGATCTACACCAACGTCGACGAGACGGAACTGCTGGCCACCTATCGCAGCGCCCATCCCCGCGCCTGACGGCTGGACGTCCGATCGCGCTTGCCCGCCCCGACGCCTAGTCGGATACGGCAGACAACAGGTGTTTCTGCACCTTGCCCATCGGATTGCGCGGCAAGGCATCCAGCTTGACGATCCGGCGCGGGACTTCGTAATCGGCGAGACGCGCCACGCAGAAGGCCGTCAGGGCGTCGGGATCGACCGAAACACCGGCTTTTTCGACAATGAAGGCGGCGACATCCTCGCCGAGCTTGGCATGCGGCACCGGCGCGACGGCAACGTCGCCGATGCCGTCGAACCGCATGATGACCTGTTCGACCGCGACCGAAGAGATCTTCAGCCCGCCGCGATTGATCACATCCTTCTTGCGGTCGTGGAAATGCAGGATGCCATCAGCATCCCGGACCGCGATATCGCCGCTCCGCACCCAGCCGTCGACAAAAGTCCGGTCGGTTTCCGCCGGATCGCGGAAATAGCCGAGCGCCATGGACGGTCCGGCGAACAGCATTTCGCCAGGCATGCCGTCGGGCACGTCCTGACCGGCCTCGTCGACGAGGCGAATCCGGCAGTCCTGCATCGCCACGCCGATCGCGCCGGCCTTGCCGGGCAGATGGTCGGGCGTCAGGATGGTCCCCGCCGGACCGGTTTCGGTCATGCCCCAGATATGGACCTGATCGGTATGCGGAAAGCGTTCGGCGAGCTGTTCGATCAGGGTCACCGGCATCGCCGCCCCGCCATAGCCAAACCGGCGCAGCGCCGCCGGACGGGAGGGATCGCCGGCCGCCTGATCGGCCAGGAACCGCAGGACAGACGGCACGCCATGATAGACCGTCGTGCCCTCGGTAGCGATCAGGCGCAACCGCTCGGCGTTGGTGATCGGCCCCTCCATCACGAACCCGCCACCCGCGACCCAGGCCGACATGCAGCCGATATTGAGGCAGGAACTGGTGAAGAACGGAAAGGCGCCCTGATAGAGATCGCCCGCTTCGAGGCCGACCGATGTACCCACCGCACGGCCCGCCGCCAGCATCGTGCGATGGCTGTGCATGACGGCCTTGGACGCCCCGGTGGTGCCCGAGGTGAACAGGAGACAAGCGAGATCGTCGGGATCCGGCGGATCCACCCCGCCGGCTGGCGGCGGCCGCAGGTCGGGCTCGGGCCATGCCTCGGCGGAACCGGGCTCGGCATCCAGCACGATGAGATGGCCGGACGGAGCGAGCCCGGCCAGACGCCCTCGGTGATCGGCGCGCGTCACGATCAGGGCCGGCGCCACCAGCCCCAGCGCGTGGGTCAGTTCCCGGTCGGAGGCGCGCGTGTTGAGCGGCGCCACGGCCGCGCCCAGGGCCAGCGCGCCCAGGGCGGTGAGCACCGCTTCGCGGCCCGCGTCATTGTCGAGAAACACCGCGATCCGGTCGCCACGGCGAACGCCGCGCGCCTTCAGGCCGGCCGCGACGATGTCCATGCGCAAGGCCAGTTGCCGATAGGTCAGCCGGTCGCGCCCGCCGCGCCAGGACTGCGCCGAAAAGGCCAGCGTGGTCGGTGCGATCTCGGCGCGCCGACGCAGCAGGTCCGGAACGGTGGTTGCCGGTTCGAGAGCGCCACGCATCGGATCAGTCCAGCGGGCCGTCATAAGCGTGTCCGGTGCCGCCGAATGCGCTGTAGCCGCCGTCGATCGGCAGCGTGACGCCGGTAATGAAGCGGGCGGCCGGCGAGGCCAGGAAGACCATGGCATTGGCAGCGTCTTCGGCGGCGCCGAACCGGCCCGCCGGCGTGCGCCGGCGCACCGCCGCGCCGTCGAGCTTGCCCTCCGCCATCAGCTTCTCGAAGAACGGCGTCAGAAGATATCCCGGCGCTAGCGCGTTGACCCGGACACCGCCAGCCGCCCATTCGCAGGCCAGCGTGCGGGTCATGGTCTGAATGCCCGCCTTGGCCGCGCTATAGGCGTTGCGCGGCGCAAGCCCCAGGACGCCAGCCATCGAGCTCATATTGACGATGGCGCCCGAACCGCGCGCCAGCATGTCGGGCGCCACCGCCTTGCAGGCTAGATAGCTGCCGGTCAGGTTAACGTCGACAACATGTCGGAAGGCGTCGACATCCTGCTCCAGCGTGGCCACGAAGGCATCGGGAATGCCGGCGCAATTGATCAGGACGTCGATACGGCCGATTGTCTCGAGCACCCGATCGACCGTCGCGGCGACCGCCTCGGCATCGGTGACATCGCATGGCAGGAAGAAATGGCCGTCTCCGAGATCGCGGGCCGCCGCGTTACCGGCATCGGCATCCTGATCGACGATGACGACGCGGGCACCGAGATCCGCGAAGGCGCGCGCCCCGGCCTGGCCGAGGCCGCTGGCCCCGCCGGTGACCATGACGCCCTGTCCGGCGAACTGGCACGGCCGGAAGGTTTGCGTCATGCCTTGGACGCCGCGCTTGCCGGCTGCCGCACCCCGCCAAAGGTCGACCAGGAGCCGGCGACCAGCCAACCGGCATCGATCGGCAGGTTGATGCCGGTGATCATGCCCGCGCGCTCGGACAGAAGGAAGGCAACGCCTTCGGCGATGGCCTCCGGTTCGATCAGGCGGCCGAGCGCGCTGTTGCTCGCCAGCTTGGCGCTGTCGCGCAAGCCGGCATCGATCTGTCCGCGCAGGGCGGCGGTCAACGTGTAGCCCGGCGAGATCGTGTTGACGCGCACGCCGGCCCGCCCCCATTCGGCGGCCAGACATTCGGTCAGGCTGATGACGCCCGCCTTGGCCGGCGTATAGGCATGCAGCGGCATCGACCGCATGCCGGCCACCGAGGCGATGTTCACGATAACGCCGTCTCCGCGCGCGGCCATGGCCATGCCGAATTCCCGGCACATCGTATAGGTGCCCGTCAGATTGACGGTCAGCACCTCGTCGAAGGCGTCGCGGGTGAAATCTTCCGGCCGGTCCGGCGGCTGGACGATCCCGGCGCAGTTGACCAGGCCTGAGACGGTATGGCCATCTTCTTTCAGACACCGGTGCAGATCGGCGACGCCGGTGCGGTCACGGACGTCGAGCGCGGTGACCGACAGCCACCCATCGTCCTTGGCCATCGTGGCGCAGGCCTCGGCATTGGCGTCGACGATCGCCACATCGGCGCCTCGGTCGCGCAGGAGATGCGCCGAGGCCAGCCCGATGCCGCTCGCCCCGCCGGTGACAAGGATCGTCCTTCCCGAGAATTCCGCCATGTTCAGCGCCCCGTGAAGACCGGTTTGCGCTTTTCCTGAAAGGCCTTGATGGCCTCGCGGTGATCGTCGGTCAGATTGGTCAGGCACTCATAGGCGGTGCCCGCATCCATATGGCCGTGGGCAAGCTGGCGCAGGGGTATGGTATAGCCGGCCTTCGTCCAGCGCAGCGCCTTGGACGGCCCGGCCGCCAGCTTGCCCACGATCTCGGCGACCTTGGCGTCGAGCGCGTCCGCCCCGACCACATGATTGATCGCCCCCAGGCGATGCGCCTCGGCGGCACCGAGGAGATCGCCGGTCAGAAGAAGTTCCCGCGCCTTCGCGAAGCCGACCATTTGCGGCCACAGAAAACCGCCGCCATCGGCCGCGTTGAGGCCGACGCGGACATGCGGATCGCCGATGCGGGCGCTGTCCACCGCCACGGTGATGTCGCACAGAAGCGCCAGCGTCGCGCCGAGACCGACGGCGTCGCCGTTCAGCCGCCCGACAATGGGGATCTCGCAATCGAGCATCGCATAGACGATGCGCTTGGCTTCCCAGGTGACGACCTCGAACTGTTCGGGATCGCGCACCGCCTCCTCCATCCAGCCGATATCGCCACCAGCGCAGAACGCATCCCCCGCGCCGGTCAGGACGATGGCGCCGAGATCGCGCCGCGCGCCGAGATCGATGAAGATGCGCGACAGCGCGGTGTGCAGCGCGCCGTCCACGGCATTCTTCGCCGCCGGGCGGTTCAAGGTGACATGGGCGACGCGATCGCGCACGTCGAGGGACAGGGATTGCTCCGTCATCGATTACCTCATTGGGGAGAAGGCGGTGGGCACCAGGAGGCGCGTTTCCATGCGCTCGATCCACGGCAGGACGCGATCGGCATAGGTGGTCCAGTCGGGATCGGCCCACAATGCCGCGCGCCGCGCGTGGCGGTCCTCGTAGTCATCATAGGCCCAGAGATGGACGACCTGGTTCAGGACGCCGGTCTCGGTGGTGAAATAGCCGATCAGACGGCCCAGGTGCCGGGTCTGAAGGGCCAGGCCCTCGGCCTCGTAGACCGATAGGAAGGTCCTGAGATGCGCGGCGGCCAGCGTGTAGTTGCGCTCTTCGAGGATCACGGGCGCAGTTCCTTGCCCGCCTCGTCGCTGCGCGGATAGACCTCGTCCCAATGACGCCTGAGCACTTCGCCGGCCTCGTAGACATGCTCGCGCATCAACATTTCCGCCCGCGTGCCCTGGCGCTGGTCGATGGCATCGACGATGCGCTCGTGATCAGCCTGCGAGCGCCGCACGATATCGAGCGAGCGCCAGAACACGATGCGGTCCGAGGCGAGCGGCAATTCATGGCATTTGCGGACGAAGTCGCCGAGGCGGGGATTGCCGCTGGCCGACAGAATGGCGTTGTGGAACCGGGCGTTCATTTCCTGATAGGGGCGATGGCCGCGCTCATCGAGTTCCGCCCCGGCCGTCAACGACGCGCCGGTCTCGAGGCAGGCACGCAGTTCCGCCATGGCGTCGCGATCGACGCCCCGCTCGGCGGCGCGGCGGCAGGCGAGGCCTTCCAGCGTGGCGCGGATCTCGTACGCCGCGATGACGTCCTGGACCTCGAGCCGGCGCACCCAGTAGCCGCGGTTCTGGGCATATTCGACCAAGCCCTGTTCCTTCAGCGTCTTGAGCGCGGTGACCACCGGCGTGCGCGAGGTCTGCATTTCACGCGCCAGCGCCGTTTCGGTCAGCCGGTGTCCGGGCCGACGGGTGCCGTCCAGGATCGCCTGGCGCAGCTTGGCCGTGACGGCATCGGCCAGCGTCGGGGCATCGGCGTCGGGCTGCAACATGCGATCGCTCCTTGATTGCATGCAATATTTTCGTAATGACCGATTAAGTCAAGCTATCCGTCGCCATATTTCCCGATTTTCCAGCCGTTCAAGCGCATCATTGAATTGACTTGCATGCAATTTGGTCTTATTGCACGCAATCTAACCGCTGCCTCTCGCGTCAGTTCCGACAAATGATGCGGCGGAGCGGCGCCGCCGGATCGCGGCGCGCATGTCAATGAGCAGCAGCCATGCTGCCTTGGGAGGACAGGTCATGATGCAGAACAGATCGCTTTTGTCGCTTGCCGCAGCGGGTGCGTTGCTCGCCCTCGGCGCCACCGCTCACGCGGAGCAGACGGTCACGACCAGCGTCTGGCTCGGCCCGCAGCATCCGGTCGTCTCCGGTGGCTACGAGCCTTTCGTCGAGACGGTCGAGGAAGCGAGCGGCGGCGCGCTCGACTTCAATCTCCTGCTCGGCGGCTCTCTGCTGGGCGCGCGCGAGACGCTCGGCGGGGTGCGCGACGGCGTCGCCGATATCGGCTTCGTCGTGCTGGTCTACCATCCGGCGGAATTCCCGCATGGCGCCCTGTTCGGCGACATGGCGATGACCGCGCGCGGCCCCTTCACCACGGCCGCCGCCATCACCGAGCTGACCATGCTGCACTGCCCGGCCTGTCAGCAGGAGTTCACGCGCAACGGCATGGTCTATCTCGGCAGCTACAGCACCACGCCCTATTACCTGATCGGCAAGGAAGCGTTTCTTGAACCGGGCGATCTCGAAGGCATGCGCATGCGCACGCCGGGCGGGGCCTGGGACCGCTGGGCGAACCATGTCGGCGGCGTGCCGGTGAACGTGCCGGCCAGCGACGTCTATGAGGCGCTGTCGCGCAACACGATCGATATCGGGCTTCTGCCACTCGGCGACTTCAAGTCGTTCAACCTGTTCGACGTCGCCACCCACACCACGATGCTGAGCGTTGGCACCTTCTATTCGAACGCCACCTTCGCCCTGAACACCGATTTCTGGGCGGGCCTCACGCCCGAAAGGCGCCGGCTGATCCTCGACCATGCGGCCCTCGGCGTGATCGGCGTTTCCCAGGCCTATGTCGACAACGACGCGGAATCGCTCGATCTGGCGGAAGAAGCCGGCATCGAATTCGTCGAACCATCGGCGGCGCTGACCGATCAGATGGCGGCATTCCGCGAAAGCGACCTCGACACCATCCTGACGCTGGCCGAGGAGCGCTACAACATCGACAACCCGCAGGCGATCATCGATAAATACAACGAACTCCTGGACAAATATGACGCGCTGTTCGAGGGCAAGCGCGACGACATGGACGCGATGGCGGCGATCGTCAAAGCCGAGATCTTCGACAAGATCGATACCGAGACCTACGGTCGCTGAAGACCGGCATGAACCGGCGTGACGGGGCGCGCCAGACCGTGCCCCGTCACCTTGTTCGGCGTCAGGAAAGGAGGCGAGATTCGTGCGGATCGTCCGCGACATCGACATCTGGCTTCTGCGGATCGCCGCCGGCTTCGCCGTCCTCATGATGGTCCATGTGGTCGCCGACATCGTCGCCCGTAACCTTCTGGCGGCGACGATCCCGGCGACCCTCGAACTGGTGTCGCGCTATTACATGCCCGCCCTGATCTTCCTGCCGCTGGCCTTCGTCGAACGGACCAACGGACATATCCAGGTCACCTTCGTCTTCAATGCCCTGCCGGCCGTCGTCCGGCGCGTGCTGACCCCGGTCATCCTGGCGCTGGTCGCGGTGGTGTTCGCCGCCATGGGCTGGGTCGCGCTCGAAGAGGCGATCGCGAAATACCGCATCGGCGAGTTTCTAATGGGCGAAGTGCCGGTGCCGCTGTGGCCGGGGCGTTTCCTGGCACCCGTTGGCTTCTTCGCCATGGCCGGCCTGACCGCCGTCAAATGCGGCCTCGCCCTGGCCGGCCGGCTGCCGCCGGATCCCGACCCGCTCGACGAGGCGGCCTAGGTGGCGGCGCTCGACATCGGCTATCTGGGCGTCGCGGGCCTGTTGATCCTGATCGCGCTTCGGGTGCCGCTGGCCGTGGCGCTGATCACGGTGTCCTTTGTCGGCATCTGGGCCATTGTCGGGCCGCGCGCGGCCTGGGGCATCCTGCGCAGCACGCCTTACGAGATCGGGGCCAGCTGGTCGCTGAGCTCGATCCCGATGTTCCTGCTGATGGGCTATATCTGCTATCATAGCAGGCTCACAGACGGGCTGTTCCGCGCCGCCCGCAACTGGCTCGGCGGACTGCCCGGCGGGCTCGGCATCGCGACCATCGGCGGCGCCAGCGTGTTTTCCGCCGTCTCCGGATCGAGCGTGGCCTGTGCCGCCGCGATGGGCCGCATTGCCGTGCCGGAGATGATCGCGCGGCGCTACGATCCAGGCTTCGCGGCATCGATCTGCGCGGTCGGCGGCACGCTCGGCTCGATGATCCCGCCGAGCATCGTGATGATCATCTACGGCACCTTCGCGCAGGTGCCGATCGGCGAATTGTTCATCGCCGGCATCGTGCCAGGCATCCTGTCGGCGGCGATGTTCGCGCTGGTGATCATCCTGATCGTCAAGATCCGCCCGAGCCTCTGCCCCGAGGAGCGGGTCGATGTCAGCGCGGCCGAGAAGTGGCGGTCGGTGGCCGATACCTGGCCGGTCATCCTTCTGGTCGCCGGCGTATTGGGTGGCATCTTCACCGGCCTGTTCAGCGCGACCGAAGCGGGCGCGGCCGGCGCGCTGATGGCGATCCTGATCGCATTGGCCAAGCGCGCCTTGACCCGCCGGACCTTCACGCTCGCGGTCATGGAAACCGCCAAGACGACGGCGGCGATCCTGATCATCGCCATCGGCGCGGCATTCTTCACCCGCTTCCTGGCGCTCTCGGGCGTCGCGGCCCATTTCTCCGAACTGGTTGTCATGATGGCCGCCGACCCGCTCTATCTGGTTCTCGGCGTGTCGCTGATCTTCCTGGTGCTCGGCATGTTCCTCGACCCGCTGGGGATCATGCTCCTGACCCTGCCGCTCCTGCTGCCCGCCTTCATCGCGCTGGACATCGATCTGATCTGGATGGGCATCCTGATCGTCAAATATCTCGAAATCGGGCTGATCACCCCGCCGGTCGGGCTCAACCTGTTCGTCATGCAGGCGATCGTCGGGCGCAAGGCCTCGATCGAACGGATCTCCAAGATCGTCTTCTGGTTCATCCTGGCCGATCTCGTGACGCTCGGCCTGATCATCGCCTTTCCGTCGATCGCCACCTGGCTGCCCGACCTGCTCGGCTGAACACCAATGCCGGTGGAAGAACAGGCATCGCGACATCAGGAAATCGGAAGCGGGGTCGGCCTTCCCGGCGCCCCGTCGATCATTTCTCGCGAAAGGCGCGGTGGAACGAATCGGTGATGGGCCGCGCCAGATAGTCGAGGAATGTGCGTTCCTCGGTGGCGATGAGCACTTCGGCCGGCATGCCCGGATAGATCTGGCCGGGGTCGATGTCGGCCGGCAGATCGTCCGTGATGGCCAGGCGGGCGGCGAAATACGCCGCGCCCGTCGCCTCATCGCGCAGCCGGTCGGGCGAGACATACGCCACCGTCGCCGCGACCTGCGGCGTCAGGCGCGCGTCAAGCGCCACAAGCCGCAATCGCGCGTCCTGTCCGGGACGGACGACGTCGATGTCGGCCGGATCGAGACGGGCTTCGACGATCAGCGCCGAGCCCGTGGGCAACAGTTCGGCCAGCAGCGCGCCCGCGCCGACGACACTGCCGGGCAGCGTATGCGGTAGGTGGACGATCAGGCCATCGGCGGGCGCGACGACGATCAGCCGATCGAGCACATGACGCGCCGCCGCGATCCGCTCTTCCAGGCGGCCGATCTCGGCGCTCAGATCACCCAGCTCCGAAAGCGCCTGTTCCACCCGCTCGATATCGGCACGCACCAGCTGTTCCTCGGCCTCGACAATGCGCGACCGCGCCCGTTCGATGTCCGAGACCAGCGATCCGATCTGCCCGACGAGGCTTGCCTGGGCGCGGAGCAAGGCGGAATATTCGCTTCGGCTGGTCAGCCCCTTGTCGAGAAGGATGCGCTTGCGTTCGGCCTCCTCGAGGATCAGGGCCTTCTGCTTTTCAAGCGCGTCGCGCTGGCTCTTGTAGCCGGCAATGCTCTGCTTGGCCGCCGCGACGCGCTGGTGGAGGATGACTTCTTCCGATCGATAGCGCGACAGCCGGGCCAGGAACGCGTCATGCTGCTCGTCCAGAAGGTGTTGCAACCCATGGCGCTCGGCTAGCGCCAGCAGGTGGTCATCGAAGGCGAGTTCCGACACCTTGTCGCGCTGGGCGACCAGGCGCGTCCGGCGCGCGAGAAGGCCGACCCATTGCTTGATATGGGTGTTCATCTCGGCCCGAACGGCGGTGCCGTCCATGGTGACGAGCGGGGCGCCGGCCATCACGCGCTCGCCTTCGGTCACGTGCACCGCGCTGATGATGCCGCCTTCGAGATGCTGGACCTCGTTGTTCTTGCCGGCGGCCTGAACGACGCCGGGCACGATAACCGCGCCGGCCAGCGGCACCCCGGCGGCCAAGGCTCCGAAGCCGCCGAAGAACAGCGCGATCAGGGCATAGCCCATCACGGCCACCGCGCCCGCACCGGTGCGTAGACCGGCGCTCCAGCGTTCGGCCCGTATCGATTTGTCGGTCATCATCGGATCTCAACCGGCGTCGCCGCCGCCCCCTTGTTGGCCAGAACGGCCGGTTCCATCGATGCGATGTCCGCATCGGTTTCCCGTGATGGGTGACGGGCCCGGTCAGGCGACGTCACCGGCAGATTTCGGGATGGCGCACCGAGCCGCCCGAGAACATCCGCGCGCGGGCCATAGTCTTCCACGACTCCGGCATTGAGGATTAAAAGCCGATCGACCTTGCGCAGGATCGACTTGCGCTGCGTGACGATCAGGACGGTCGCGCCGGCATCGCGCGCCAGGTCGATGGCACGTTCGAGGGCCTGTTCCCCGGCATCGTCGAGATGCGCGTTGGGCTCGTCCAAGACGAGCAGGCGGGGCCGGCCGAAGAGCGCGCGCGCCAGACCGATCCGCTGGCGCTGGCCGCCGGACAAGGTCATCCCTCGCGGTCCGATCCGCGTGGCATAGCCATCCGGCATGGCCTGGATCACGTCATGGACCTCAGCGCGTTTCGCAGCATCGATGACCGCCGCGTCGCGGGCATCGGGATCGAACCGGGCGATGTTCTGGGCGATCGTTCCGGGCAACAGGTCGAGGTCCTGCGGCAGATAGCCGATATGCCGTCCGAGGTTCTCGGGCGCCCAATGGGCGATATCCGCGCCATCGATCCGCACGCAGCCCGAGGTGGGCGCGATGGCGCCCACGGCCATCCGCGCGAGCGTCGACTTACCTGCCCCGCTTGGCCCGACGATGCCGACGACGGCGCCCGCCGGCACATCGACGCCGATCCGCTTGAGCAGCGGGCGCGGCGCGGCATCGGAACCCGCCGCCGCATAGTGGACGCCCTCGAACCGCAGCATCCCCTCGGGCGCGGGCAAATCGATCGGCTGCCGCGACATGTCTTGGGTCGCGATGGCCTTGCCGAAGCGGCGCCATGCCGCATGAACGTCGACATAGTGACGCCAGCCGCCGATCAGCTGATCGATCGGCTGCAGGCCGCGTCCCGAGATGATCGACGCGGCGAAGATCATGCCGGCCGTCATGTCCGAGCGCAGCACCAGAAGGGCGCCAACGCCCAATACCGCGATCTGGAGCGACAGGCGCACGAAGCGCGACAGCCCCGCGAACAGCGCATTGGTTCCGGAGATGCGATCGGACGCATCGAGCGATCGCGCGTGATCGGCGCCGAAGGCCTCGACCGCATTGGCCGCCATGCCCATGGCCCGCAAGGTGTCGGCATGGCGCGTGAAGGACTGGGCGGTGGAGAGGGCGGCGAGATCGCTCTCGGCGCCGCGCCTGGCCCATCGCGCGGTGGCGATCTGGTTGGCCACGGCCAGGCCCGCCAGCAACACCGCGCCGATCGCCGTCAGCGCGAACAGCGCCGGATGGACGAACCAGAGCAGCAGGATGAACAGCGGCGCGAACGGCAGATCGAACAACGCGAACACCATGCGCGATCCCAGAAAGCCGCGAATTGCCGCAAGATCGCGCACGGGCTGGATATCCCCCAGCGATGCGCGATCCGAATGCATCGCCGCCAGCATCGCCTGGCGTGTATGGGCGATATCCACCCCGACCGCGAGGCGGGCGGCATAGAGCCCACGCACCACGTCGAGGCTGGCCATCAGGCCGAGCGCGACCACCGCCATGATGGACAGATAGGTCAGCGTCTCCACGCTCGCCGATGGCAGCACCCGGTCATAGATCTGCAGCATGTAGATCGGCACGACCAACATCAGCAGATTGATCGCGAACGAGAAAATGCCTATCTCGAGGAACGGCCGCCGTAACCGGTTCGGCAAGGGGTCGCGGATCGCGACCGAAGCGCCCTCGGCGGTCTCGGTCGCGTCAGCCGTCCCCGGATCGGTCGCCACGCCAGTCGTGTTGGTCATCGCAAGCGCCTCCAAAACGCGGTTGGCCCTTTGATACCGATCGGGGCTCGGGATGCACGGGGGCATCGGCATGGCGCGATATGCCGAAGAATATCGGATGCGGCGTACGGCCCGCCCCGTGCCGTCGCCAATCGGGCCGGGACCGGAACGACCGGCCATCAAACCGAGCCGATGCACGCCCCGAAGCCCGAAAAAGGGGCGGAAACGGCCCCTTCTATCCTTTCGGATAGGTCCCTATTCCGATGCGCCCGCGCAGGCAGACCGGGAGGCGTTATCTGCGTGGGACAGCATTCATGGGGACTGACGTGAAGATCACCGTAAAGCGCGCGGCAACGGCGGAAGACCTGGCCCGGCAGCTCGATGCCGGACGCTATGACTTCGTCTCGGTTCACAACAATCCGGACGCCGACCCGGCGGCGTTGCAGGGCGTGGCCAATCTGCCGCTCGTGCATGGCGCGACATCATGCCTGGGCGCCATGACACAGGAGGGCCTGGCGCCGGGGCTGGCCGCCTTCGCCATCGAGGATCCCGACGGCGCCTATGGCACGGCCCTCATGTCGTTCGGCGACGATCCGCGCGCGGCCGCCCGCGACGCGACCACCAAGGCGCTGATGACTGCCGACCGGATCGGCGAGCGGCCCGAGATCATCTGGGTGTCGGCGACGCCGGGCAGCGAAGAGGAGGTGCTTGCCGGCATCGAGGACGTTACCGGCCCGGAGGTTCCGATCATCGGCGGCAGCGCGGCCGACAACAGCGTCGCCGGCGACTGGTTCGTCTTCGATCGGACAGAGAGACGCGCCGCCGGCATCGTGGTGTCCGTGCTGTTCCCCTCCGAGCCGGTCTCCTTCGCCTATCAGAACGGTTATTCGCCATCCCGGCATTCCGGTGTCGTCACGCGCGCCACGGGCCGGACCGTGCATGAGATCGACGGCCGGCCCGCTCTTGCCGTCTATGGCGAATGGACGGGTGGCGCGGTCTCGGTCGATCCCACCATGGATGGGGCGCAGACCATCCTGTCGGCCAGCACGCTGTGGCCCTTGGGACGTGAGATCAGTCAGGTGGGCCAGGTGCCATTCTACCTTTTGGCGCATCCGGCCTATGCGGATCAGGCCGGCGATCTGCAACTCTTCGCGACGGTGGCGGAGGGCGAGGAACTGACGCTGATGAACGGCACCGTCGAAGGGCTCGTCGAACGGGCCGGCCGCGTCGCCGGTCTTGCCCGGGCGAGCGGTCGGGCGCCGGACCAGCCGATCCATGGCGCGTTGATGATCTATTGCGGCGGCTGCATGCTGACCGTGCGCGATCGGATGCCGCAGGTGGTCGCCGGCGTGAACGCCGCACTCGGCGACGCGCCGTTCCTCGGCGCCTTCACCTTCGGCGAGCAGGGCAGCCTTCTGCGCGCCGGAAACCGTCATGGTAATCTGATGATTTCCTGCATAGTCTTCGGGTAGAGCAAGCAGGGCCGACGTATGAAACAAGACGAGCGGTTGCGCGAGGCGCTGCTCGAACTGCAGCTGCTCCGCGACAAGGAAGCCCGGACACTGGAGGAAACCCGGACACTCCTCGAATGTCTGGAAGCCTATTCGACAGCGCCGAATCCCGGCGCGGCACTGGCGTCGATATTCGTCTCTCTGCGCCAGAAGATCGGTGCCGCGATATCCATGGTCGTGCAGGCCAGGGCCGATGGACGGATCTCCGTCCTGGCGAGCAACCTGTCGGACCTGGTCGACAGCGAACTCTTCGCGCCGATCAATCTTTTCGCCCGGCCGCGCAACGTCACGGATCTCAGCGTCGTCGGCGCCTGGGAGGGCGCGCTCGACTTCGCCGACTATGCGGGCCTTCTGGTCGCGCCGGCCCGGGACGATACGGCCCTTCTGTGTCTGCGCGACAAGCCCGCGGCCTTCGGCAAGGACAGCCTCAACCTTGTGACGCGGCTGGCCGGGCTCGCCGCGCAGGCGGTCCAGAACAGCAAGATCGCGGTGGAGAACAATCTACTTGCCGCGACCATTGCCGGCTCGTCGTCGGGCTTCGCCATTTCAGACGCCACCGCCGACGACCGCCCGCTCATCTATGTGAACACGGCCTTCGAGGAACTATCGGGCTACGCGGCATCGGAAGTCCTCGGCCAGAACTGCCGGTTCCTGACCGCCGAGCCCGAAGGATCGCCCGAGCGCCAGAAGCTGCGCGACGCGGTCAAGCGGCGGACCGGCGGCAAGTTCCTGCTGCGCAACCGGCGCAAATCGGGCGAGCTGTTCTGGAATGAGCTGACGCTGTTTCCCGTGCGCGACGGCGCCGGCAGGATCAGCAACCTCGTCGCCACCCAGTCAGATGTCACCGAGCGCGTCGAAGCGGCCCGGGAGCGCGACCGGGCGCGGGCCAGGATGGAGGGCGCGCTGGCCGCCACCGAAGATGCCTTCCTGGTGCTGGAAGCCGACGGCCGGGTGCTGTTCACCAATGGCGCCGTCAACGATCTCTTCCCCTCGCCGACGCACCGCTGGGCGATCGGGTCGGACTTCGCCGACAACTGGGCCGGCTATCTCGACGGCGCGAAGGATCTGCCGGGCCGGATCACCCGGCGCTTGAAGGAGGCCGACCTTCACGGCTTGGTCGCCCTTCAGGGGCCGCAGGAAGTCGACCTGCCGGGCGGCCGCAACGTCCTGTTGCGGGCGGCACGGCTCGACGATGGCGGCCTCGTGGTTTCCGCAACCGATGTGACGGCGCTGAAATCGGCCCAGCAACTACTGGCGCAGCGCCTCGCGGCGATCGAAGCGGCCACCGACGGCATCGCCGTCACCGACAATGCCGGACGCCTGACCTATCTCAATTCGGCGGCGGCGGCGCTGTTGGGTTTCGCTTCCGGCACGGACGGTCTGGGCGCCCCATGGCACCGCCACTATAGCGAGGCCGTTTCGGCGGCCGCCGGCCAGCCCTTCGAAACGACCCTGACGCGCGAGGATGGCGCGCAAGCACTAACCCACGAAATCACCGGCTCGCCGCTCGACAATGGCGGATCCGTCATCGTCGTGCGCGACATCACCGACAGCCTGGAAACCGAGGCGCGCGAGGAAGAACTGATGCGCGATCTCATCCGGCTGCAACGGCAGGAGGCGATCGCCCAGCTGACAGCGGGCGTCGCGCATGACTTCAACAATCTTCTGTCGGCGATCAACGGTTCCGCCACGCTGATCGGCATGTCGGACGACCTGCCCGACGCCGTCCGTCCGCATCTGGACCGGATCATCGCGGCCGGCGCGCAATCGGCCAAGCTCGTCAACCGGCTCCTGGACATCGGCGCCGGGTCAGAAGCGGGAAGCGTGTTCGACCTATCGTCGGTTCTGGCCGACCTGACCGAACTGGTTCGGCCGAGCCTGCCCGACGGGATCAGCTTCGACGTCTTCGCGAACCGGTCGGGCGTGGCGCTGCGCGGCACGCCCGCCGCGCTGAGCCAGGTTCTCATCAATCTGTGCATGAACGGGCGCGATGCGATCGGCGCCGAACCGGGCCGGATCGAATTGCGCGCATCGCATGTCAAAGGCGCCGATGTGCCGCCCGTGACGGTCGGGCGGATCGACGGGAACGGCCGCTATGCCTGTCTCGCGGTGCGTGACACCGGCGCCGGCATGGATGCCGAAACGGCCGCCAGCATCTTCCAGCCCTATTTCACCACCAAGGGCCGCCTCGGCACCGGTCTCGGCCTCGCCATCGTTGCCATGCAGGTGCAATCGGTCGGCGGCGCGATCGATGTCGCCTCGACGCCCGGCCTCGGCACCACGGTCTCGGTCTACTGGCCGCTCGCCTCGCTGCGCCGCGACACGGCGGACATGGCGCATCCCGAACTGTTCGACCTGTCCGACATGACCGTCATCGTTGTCGACGACGATCCCGACGTCGCCCATGTCATCTCCAGATATCTCGAAGCCAACGGCGCCGAAGTGGCGACATGCGAGGACCCGCGCGATGCCCTGACGGCGATCCGCGAGGACCCGGAGAGCTGGTCGGCGCTCGTCACCGATTACGACATGCCGGCCATGAATGGCGGGGAACTGGCGGCGCTCGTGCGCGATGCGGCGCCGGGCCTGCCGACCATCGTCGTCACGGCGCTGGCCCGTCGGCTGACCGATCCGCGCCTGGTGAACGGCCAGGTGACCGGCATCCTGTCCAAGCCGGTCGACCTGGATCAGCTGTGCGGAACGTTGGCGAAGACCCATGCCCTCGCGAAGAAGGAAGCAGATGATGCGACTGCTGCTGGCCGATGATCACGATCTGGTGCTTGAGACGCTCAGTGCCTTCCTGACCGCTCAGGGCGAGTTCGAGGTGGAAACCTGCGGGTCGCTCGACGCGGCCTGCGAGAAGATGGCCAATGACATCGTCTACGATCTCGTGCTGCTGGACTATTCGATGCCCGGCATGAACGGCCTCGACGGCCTGGCGCGCGCCCTCGAGACCTCCTATGGACGGCCGGTCGCGATCATGTCCGGCACCGCGACGAAGGCCGTCGCCCAGCAAGCGATCGATGCCGGCGCCATCGGCTTCCTGCCGAAGACCATGGCGGCCAAGTCGCTCGTGAACGCCGTCCGCTTCATGGCGATGGGTGAAACCTATATTCCGCTCGATTTCATCAATGCCGAAGACCAGACGTCGACCGCGCCGCTGGCGAAACTCCTGTCCGAACGGGAATTGCAGGTCCTGGGCGGGCTCTGCCGGGGGCTGTCGAACAAGGAGATCGCCCGCGAACTCAACCTGCAGGAAGTGACCATCAAGCTGCATGTCAAAACGCTGAGCCGCAAGCTGGACGCCAAGAACCGCACGCACGCGGCCATGATCGCGAAAGAGGCCGGGATCATCTGATCCCGGCCCCTCGGCGCGATCCGACACGGAGCTCAAGCGGGGCGATCTCAGAGCATCAGGCTGTCGGCGAAGTCGTCGAACAGGTCGACGCCGTACTGCGCCTGGAGATAGAGCGACCCGCCGCCCAGATCGACGAGCAGGCCGCCGTCAACGCCGTGCCGGACATTGCTGGCGATCCAGTCGTCGCCGTCCTCGGTTCCGCCGTTCAGAAGATCGAGCCCGCACAGGTCGAGCAGATCCGCTTCCGGTCCCGTGCAGACGAAGTCCAGGATGGTGTCGACCGACCCGTCGAGATCCTCGGCGCGGAAGATGAAGCGGTCGGATCCCGCGCCGCCCGAGGCGACATCCTCGCCGGCGCCGAGATAGATGCGATCCGACCCCGCGCCGCCATCGAGCACGTCGTCACCGGCGCCGCCGTTCAGATAGTCCCGGCCGTCACCGCCGCTGAGCATGTCGGCGCCCGACCCGCCATTCAGGTAATCGGCCCCGTCGCCGCCGGTCAGCCGGTCACTGCCTTTGTCGCCGACGAGCCGGTCATTGCCGGCGCCGCCATCGAGCGTGTCGTCGCCGGAGCCGCCCTTCAGCCGGTCGCTGCCGGCATCACCCTGAAGCGTGTCCGATCCCGAGCCGCCGTCGAGCTCATCGTCGTCGGCGCCACCGCGCAGCAGATCATCGCCGGCGCTGCCCGAAAGCCGATCGCTCCCCGAGCCGCCATTGAGCGTGTCATTTCCCGAACCGCCGTCGAGGCTGTCATCGCCCGCGTCACCGTGGAGGATGTCGTCCTCGCGGCCGCCGGACAGGAGGTCGTCGCCATCGCCGCCGAGCAGGGTGTCCAGACCGGAACCGCCGAACAGCGTGTCGTCTCCAGCCCCGCCGAACAGCGCGTCATGTCCGGCCGAACCGTCCAGCAGATCGTCGCCATCGCCGCCGAACAGCGCGTCATCGTCTTCCGGCAACAGATTGCCGAACTGGTCGAAGCGCAGGCCGTCATCGTCATAGAATGACTGGATCGACGATGTCTTCTCGGGACCGGCCCCTCCATAGAGGGCATCGGCACCGTCGTCGCCATTGATCGTGTCGCCACGCGACGCGCCGACCAGGAGGTCGGTCCCGTAGCCGCCGTGGATCTCGTCGGCGCCGGCGCCGGCATCGACGACATCGTCATAGCTTTGCGCGGCGTCCTCCACCTCATGGAGTTCCGGCCCGCGAATGAGCACCATGGCGGACGGATCGAACTCGGTGAACGGGTCCATGGCGCGCGGGTCGACGGCACCGTCATTGCTGTAGGCCTTGGGCGCGTCGGACACGAGCACCAGTTCCGCGGTGCCGTCATCCTTGAGCTCGACCCGGTAGATGCCGCCGGAGGTGCGGGTGGCATCATTCATGTCGTGATCACCGCCATTGCCCCCGGCATAGAAATTGCCGTCGCCATCGATGACGAACGCGCCGAAGGTGATCGCCGGGACCCCGTCGACCATGACGCCGTCGATCTCGGTTCCGGTTACCGCCCGGGTCGAGAATTTGGGCTCGCCGCCATCGGCGACGTCGGAAACATCGATCTGGAGCAGTTTGGCGTCGTCGCCCTCGGTCCTGGGCTTGACCAAGCCATAGAAGCTCTGGCTGGCGGCATCGAACGCCACGTCCCAGACCTTGTCGCCAATCATGTTCGTGGGGAACTTGAAGGTCGTCGCGAGCGGATTGCCGTCGGCATCGCGTTGATCGACATCGATCATGGTCACGCGGTCGATATCGGCCTCGAAGACCCAGAGATTGCCGTTGTCGTCGAAATCGCCGGTCCACGACCGATAGGGCGTCTCGCCGACGCGATAGGCATGGCCCTCGGCGTCATACATGACGAGATCCGTCATGGCGACCGCGTTGCCGAGCGCATCGACGCCGTTCCTGACGGCAATACCATAGATGAGATCGTCGTGCTGGTTGAAGCCGATCGCATTGACGACGACGGTCGCCTCGGCGCCGGCAGGCGTATAGGTCGCCGTCTCAGGATCGAAGACGTTCAGCCGACCGTCCATCACCTGGTAGATATTGGCCTGACCTTCGGCGAAGGCCTTCACCGTCACTGGCTCGCCGCCGAGATCCACCTCTTTTTCATACCAGAAGACCGGGCCGTCCGTGTTGATCGCCGGGCCGGTCCCGCCACCGCCGGGCAGCGCGCGGAAGGTCAGTTCGCCCGGTTCACCAGTGCCCTGAAAGCCGAGCACGACGTCCGAGAACACCGCGCTGTCGGTATTGACGGTGCCAATGACAGCATCGTTCCACAGAACCTCGACCATGCCCGACACACTGCCGGACGCGTAGTTCGCGGCGACCTCGAACGACACTTCATAGTGCGCGCCCTTCAAGGTCGTGACCGTCTGGGTCATCTGGCGGTTGCCGGACGCGTCCTCGCCGACGACCCAGTTGCCGCTCGAGCCATACTGATCGAAGCTGGTCGCGCCGTCGGTGTCCTCGAGCAGGTTCTCGGCGACGAAGTCACCATAGATGGTGTCATCATTGGCCTTACCGTTGATCGCGTCATCGCCGGCGAGGCCGATGATCAGATCGGCGGCCGTGGTTCCGAGGATGTCGTCATGCTGGGCCGTGCCCAGCAAAGGCGTTTTCGCCCCTGAGTCCAGCATATCAATACTCCATGTCTTTCAATTGGTTATGAGGATCTGCCGAGATCACCATCCGATGCCGCGATAGGCCGCGGAGGTCGGCAGTTCCTCGAAGGCACGGACCACGTCGATGACGGGTGTCCTGGACTGCTCCATCGCCTGACGCGTCAGCGTCGCGTAGAACGGGTCACGCTGGGTCACGATGATCGCGTCCGATCGTTCGGCGATGTCGGCGGCGTCTTCGACGAGGAAGCCGCGCAGGTCTTCGGCGAGCGCCGCCAGTCCAGGGCTGCCATGCTTCACATAACCAAGCTGGCCCTCGATATTGGTATCGGCGGTGATGGCCGGGTCATGGGCGCTGATTTCGACCCCTTCCGCGCGCAGGGCCGCGATGACTTCGAGGATCGGGCTTTCGCGCAGATCGTCCGTGCCGGGCTTGAACGCGATGCCGAGAACCCCGACGCGCCGGGCGCCGGTGGCGCGCACCATGCGGATCGCCTCGTCGATCTGGGCCTGGTTGGAGGTGCCGAGATTTTCGATCATCGGAACCGAGACGCCCGCCGATTTAGCGATATGGGCGACGGCGCGCACCTCCTTCGGCAGGCAGGAGCCGCCATAGGCGAAGCCGGGCTTCAGGTAATAGGGGGAGAGGTTGAGCTTGTGGTCCTGACAGAAGACATCCATGACCTCATGGCTGTCGACGCCCTGCGACTTGGCCAGGCGGCCAACCTCGTTGGCGAAGCAGACCTTGGCCGCATGCCAGACATTGTCGACATATTTGACCATTTCGGCGGTCTCGATCGACGTGATGATGGGGGCGTCGTCGACCGGCGCATAGATCTGGCGCAGGATATTGGCCGTGCGGTCGCAGGTCGCGCCTATGACGGTCTTGGGCGGGATGTAGAAGTCTTCGACGGCGACGCCCTCGCGCAGAAACTCGGGATTGAAGGCGACACCGAAATCGGCGCCGAGCGTTTTGCCGGAGACCGTTTCGAGGATCGGCGTCATCACGCTCATCGTGGTGCCGGGGGGGATCGAACACCGCATCACGAAGACATGGAACCCGGATTTGCGCGCCAGGCCGGCGGCCATCGAGCGGGCCGCCGCTTCGATGAAGCGATGGTCGCAGCCACCGTCCGGCGCCGTCGGCGTGCCGACCGACACGAAGGTCACATCCGTGTCTTCGACGGCGACGACGAGATCGTCGGTCGCCGAGATCAGGCCGTCTTCCACGCCTTCGGTCAGAAGCTCTTCGAGACCTTTTTCATGGATCGGCGACCGGCCGGCCGCGATATCGGCGACCTTGGCCGGGTCGATGTCGACGCCGACCACGCGGTGGCCGAGGCTCGACAGGCACGCGGTCGACACCGCGCCCACATAGCCCAGGCCGACAACGGAGATGGCGGGTTTGGAAACAATGGCACGAAGGGGAACAGGCCGGGCATCGGCCGTCGAGAAGGGAGCGAGAATGGTCATGGTAACGTCCTTTCACAAGCGCGTTCGCAGCGGTGTGACGACGTTTCTAAACTGTTAATTTCATTGCTAAATTTGTAGAAAGGTTAGATAGCGGCGCAAAAGCCTCGCGGTCATGTCCGAAAGGTTAGGGTCAATCGACGTTCGAGTTTCGGGTGTGGCGCGGCCGTGTCGCCGCCAAAGAAAAAGGCCCGCGGAAGGCTATGCCTTCACGCGGGCCGCGCGGGTGCCTCAAGGGCGAAGCGGAGCCATCGATGTGGGGGGCTGACGATCGGGACCGTTTCGCCTGGCATCGCCGTCAGGCGGCAGCCTCCGGCACGCGCGCATAGATGTCCTCGTATCGGGTGATGTCATCTTCACCGAGATAGACGCCGGACTGAACCTCGATCAACGTCAGCGGCACCTTGCCCCGGTTCTCGAGCCGGTGGATGGCGCCCAGAGGAATGTAGGTGGACTGGTTCTCTGACAGCATCGAAACCGTGTCACCGACGGTCACCGTCGCCGTGCCCTCGACGACGACCCAGTGCTCGGCACGATGATGGTGGCTCTGCAGGCTGAGCTGGCCACCCGGCTTGACCATGATGCGCTTGACCTGGAAGCGGGCGCCGAGCGACAGCGTCTCATAGTGTCCCCAGGGCCGCTGGCAGCGGCGGAACCCGTCGGCTTGCGGGGCTTCGATCCGCTTCAGCTCGGCGACGACATGCTTGACCTGTTCGCTGTCATCCATATTGGCGACCAGGACCGCGTCGTCGGTCGCGATGGCGGCGATGTTGTCGAGGCCGAGGCCGACGATCCGCATGTCGGCGCGATCGGACCGCAGCAGGGAATTGGCGCAGCCGATCTGCGTGGCGGCGCCCGACAAGGCATTGCCGTCATCGTCGCGATCCGAGGTGGCATGCACCGCACGCCACGAGCCGAGATCCGACCAGCCGCAATCGACCGGCACCACATGCAGCGCGTCCGCCGATTCCATGACGGCATAGTCGACCGAGATGTTCTCGCAGCGGCCATAGGCGTCGGCACCGAGCCGGAAGAAGCAAAGATCCGTCACGCCCGTCGCGAGCGCTGCCCGGCAGGGCATGACGAGATGCGGCGCGTGCGCGTCGAACGCCGCGATGATCGTATCGACGCGGAACATGAAGATGCCCGCGTTCCAGAGGTGACGCCCGCCCTCGACGAGCGCCTCGGCCACATCACGCCGGGGCTTTTCGACAAAGGATTTGAGCGGCTGGCTTTCGCCGGCGCGCGGCACCGCGCTGAGTTCGAGATAGCCATAACCCGTTTCGGGGCCGGACGGGGTGATGCCGAAGGTGACGATCTTGCCCATGTCGGCCAGCCGGGTTCCGGCGGCGACCGCCTTGGCGAATGCGGCATCGTCGAGGATCTGATGGTCGGACGGCGCGATCAGCAGGATGGCGTCCGGCGTCCCCTCATGGCGCAGCGCGGCGGTCAGAATGGCAGGCGCCGTGTTGCGCGCGCACGGCTCCAGCAGGATGTCGGCGCCGTCCATGCCGATCTGGTCGAGCTGTTCGGCGGTGATGAAGCGGAAATCGTTGACCGTCACGACCATGGGCGGCGCGAAGTCCAGCCCGGCGAGACGCATGGCGCTGTCCTGGAACAGGCTCCGGTCGCCGGCGAGATCGGTGAATTGCTTGGGGTAGCTCTGGCGCGAGGCGGGCCACAGGCGCGTGCCGGAACCACCAGCCAGGATAACGGGAATGATCATCTGTCAGCCTCCAGTCGATAGTGAACGAAGACTTTTCTAATCACCTAGAATTGCGCGATCTTCCGCTCGTGAGGACAGGTCGTTGCCTCATCGGGGTGGGCGGCTATCCGAAGGGATAGGCGCCCGCGACCAGGTTGGATCAACGTCGTCAGACCGGCGTCGGGAGCAGGCCGACATACATGGCCAGAACGGCGATGAACGTCGACACCGATACAAGGAGCTGGGCCTTGGCGATGCCGTTCTGCAGCGCCGCCGCCCAGCCCTTTCGGCCACCGGCGCTCTGATTGCCCCGGTTGGACCATTTCTGCTTCGACAGATGGAAGATCATGAAGATCTTCACCGAGGCATTGATGACCTGGTTGAGATAGAGAATGAACGGCCAGCTGAGGTCCACCTCGCGGCTGTAACGGAACAGAAAGAGACACAGGACCAGACGGCTGAACGCGACCCAGATCAGGCATGACCAGAGATAGAACGGGTCCTGCAGCGTGGCGAGCAGCGCCAGCGTCGGCGAGACCATCATTGTCCACATGGCGATCCGCTGATCGACGACGCACCACCAGATGAAAGGCGTCACCTTGCGGGGGCCGAGCGCGATGGCGCGGCTGCCGTTGCGCAGCATGTTGCCGGACCAGCGCCGGAAATTCTGAACCATGCGCTCGAGGCCGTTCTCCTTGATCACCTCGATCGTGTAGACGGTCGCATCGGGCACATAGGTCATCTTCGCGCCACAGGTGAGCATGTGGTACCAGGTGGACTTGTCGTCGCCCGACAGGAAGCGGAAGCGCCCCCACAGCCAGTGGTCGAGATGGTCCGCCTCGATTGTCCTGATGAAGCGTTCGGAGCGCATGTGCTGGGCGCGAAAGACCGACATGCGGCCCGTCAATGTCAGCACCTTGTCGGACAGGGCATGGCTTTGCATGGCAAGCCGCCGCTGGGCGAAGCGCATGTTGAGCCAGGCCGCGATCCATCTGGGCCCGTAGCAGATGACTTCCTCATCGGTGGTCAGCGCCTGGAGGCCGGGATCGGCGCCGAACATGGATAGGGTCTTTTCCAGGACGTCGTTGCCGAACAGGGCGTCCCCATCCATGAAGATCACCAGATCATCCGGGTCGACGCCGTTGCGGTTGATCGAGCGCAGGATCATGCCGATCGCCATGCGCTTGCCTGCCTGGTTCTGCCGGAGGAAGACGAGTTCGGCCAGATCGTCCGGAATGTCCTGGGCATGGGTTTCGACGAAGGACCGGATGATCAGTTCGTCATAGGCCGAGCCGGTGCCGACATAGAGCGTCGTCGGGATGCGCTCGCGGCGGATCTGGCCGAGGATCGACCCGATCACGCGCTTGGTGATGGCGGGCTCCTCATAATAGGTGGTCATCTGGATATGCAGCCGGCGCGGGCGCCAGCCGCTGTTCCATACCGCGTCCGCCTCGGCCCGCTTGTCCGGCCAGCGCAGGCGCCGATAGATCTCGGCCCGGACCGCATGGGTGAACCACCAGCCGAACCGCCACAGGCCCAGAATGCCGAGAATGACCGTGATGTGCATGACACCCGGCTCGAAGAACCTGTTCGGCACGGCGAACAGCAGGAAGAAGATGACCTGGGCGAAGATGAGCAGGAAGAAGACCTTGCCCGCGGACCAGCGCCTGAGGCCGCGCGGCGGCGGCCCGCTCAGGTCGCGCAAGCGGGCGGTGAGGTCCTTGTCGAACGCATAGTCGCTGTCGGGCGCGCTCATCGGACCATGTCCAGAGCCGCCGCGACCTGGTCCATCACCCATTCATGGACGCGGGTGAGACGGTCGCGATGGATGGTCAAATTGACCGGCGCGTCGGCGGGGAAGGTCTGCCGGAGCATCTCGATGTCCATGCCCGTCGGCGCGACGGTCACCAGCATGCCGAAGGCATTGGGCTGCCCCGGATCGGGACCCGCCACCACATTGGTGACACGTCCTTCGGCGCCGAGCACGTCATCGCCATTCGCAAACGAGATCCCGACGCGCTGGCCAAGATGCACCCGGTCGGCGACCTCCGAGCTGACCCAGCCCAGCATCGTGCGCGGCGCGTCATGTTCGAGCTGCAATACCGCCGCGTTTTCGGTGACGAACTGGTCTTGATGCGCCGTGATGTCCAGAACGGTGCCGTCGAACAGCGCGACAATCCGCGCTTCGTCCTGACGCTTTTCGCGCAAGGCCTCGATCTCGCGCAGATCGGCGAGTTCCGTTTCCAACTCCCCGATCAAGGCATCGAGACGTTCGGCGATCACCGTATCGGGCGCGAAGGCCGGCGCGAGCGCGCCGTCGATATCGCGCAGCGACAGCCAGAGCTTGTGCATGTTCTCGGTATCGCCGTCGGCGAAGAATTCGGCCTGGAACCGGGCGGCGAGCGCATGGCGGGCGGTGATCAGCAAGGCCGGCTGACCGTCGCTCCCCATGGCCACATGCAAGGTCGCCAGGGCGGCCCTGGCGTTCTCTAACCGTCTCGCGATCGTGTCGGCGCGCTGGCGGGCATTCGCGATGGCATCGTCGAGATTGGCGTCGCCCAAGACCATCAGCACATCGCCGGCGCGCACATGGTCGCCGGGCGACACGCGGATCTCGCGCACGAAAGCGTCGGTCGGCGCCACATGCGGCAATAGCGGCGCCACCACGCGTCCCCGGTCGACGTCGATCTTGTCGAGAAGGGATGCGACCTGACCGCCCATCAGCCCGAACACCAGGGTGGCGAGCACGGTGTAGACGCAAAGGTTCCAGACAATGCGCAAGGTGCGCGGTAAGGTCTTGGCGACCGCGACCGTCTTCTCTTCCGTGGTTTCCTCCATCGGCACGAGATCGACCGGCGTGTCGAGGCTGGTGATGACATCGTCAGTCGAGGCCATCCGCCCCGACAGGATCGACCGGTAGAACACGGCGAGCGTCTCCCGCTGACGGCCCGATAGCCCGTCAAACGTCAAGAACCGGCTGCCCGGTTCGGCGGCAAGCGTCACGGGGAACCGGATGTCGAAGCCCTGGAACGGGATGGACAGAACCGCTTCCTTCGGCAGGATGTCGCTGGTGCCGGGAAATTCGAGGCCTTGCAGGGACCATTTCTCGACCGTCACCGTTTCGCCCGTGGCCAATGTCAGGCCGAGCGGCGCCCGCACCTGAAACGACAGGTCGGACATCGGGCGTTCATGACGGATTTTCACCGGCCTCACTCCTTTCGGCGCGCCGGATCATTACCGCACGAGGAGCCCGGTTTCGTTGTCGGAACCGTATAGCCGGTGTCTCAGAAGTATAGTGGCGGCGTCAGGAGGGGCGACGCTATCGCGGCCGGCCATCGGCGACAGTGCCGCCGGTCTGGAATGCTCAATCACCCTGCGCGGCATGGAAAACACCCCACCGTCGCGCTCGACATCGTCAGCTCATGGGTGGTTTCGGTGGTCGAAACCTGAGCGGACGTCGGGCGCAAGAAAACCACCGCGACAGGCAATCGATCCCGAGCCGCGTTGCTTGGAGCATGTCATGGCCTGCTTCGCCGCAAATTGACCGCATACCGCCAATATGATACCGCGCAGAAATCTGACGCCAGGTCAGAAAAGAGACAGCATAGCGATGGTTCAAAAGTGAAAATCGGCGACCTTGCCCGCGCGTCCGGTCTGACCGAACGCATGCTCCGCCACTATGAAGAGCTGGGCATCATCAAGCCGGCGCGATCCGAGGGCGGGACCCGTCAATATGACACGCAGGATGTCGCCGTTGCCCGCCTCATCCAACAATTGCGCGTCCTGGACATACCGCTCGCCACCATCGCGGAGATTGCGCTGGAACGTCCTTTACACGACACCGGCGATGCCTCGGGCCAGTCGGTCGGCCAGTTGTTGGATGGGTTGTCCGAAAACCTCGCCGACCTGGCGGAACGGGCCCTGATGGCGCGCCGCATCGTGGCCGATGCCCAGGCGACCGTGGCGCAATGCAAGGGCTGCGAGAACAGGCCCGGACCCGAGACCTGCCCGGACTGCCCGATGAATGAAAAGGCCACCGAGAACGCGGTCGCCGCGATGATCTGGCGCTAGGCCGCGGAGACCTAGATCGGATTTGAAGAGATAGATCAGCTTTACATCCCTTGTCGGTTCCGCCCCGCCATTCCGACAAAGGATGAACCGATCTAGAGCACGCGCACCTGCCCGACCAGCGGCCAGTGCACCTCGAAAACGGCGTCGTCGGAGAGGCCAAGGCCATCCAGCGCCGGTTCGGCGATATCCGCGCCAGCCGTCAACGCCCTTTGCACGGCAGTCCATCTGGCCACTTCCGCATCGAGGGCCGGAAGGGTCATGTTTTTGCTGAGCCGCGCCTTGGGGATGGTGACCGCGCGACCCGGCATCGGCAGTCCTGGATATCCGGAGACGACCCAGTCGCGACAAGGCTCCCAATAGGGCGCGACGGACGTGATCACCGGTCGATAGGCCTCTGCGACAGCCTCGGGCAAGACGATCTCCCCCCAGGACAGCGCGGCGAAGACGCCGCCGCGCCTGAGCACCCTTTCCGCCTCTCTTAGATGCCGGTCGATGTCGAAGTGATGCAGCGCCTGCATCGACAGGAGAAGATCGACGCTCCCGTCTTCCGCGGGCACTTCTTCGGCCGTGGCGCACAAGACTGTGGTCTTGGTCAGGGATGCTGCAGGTGGCGCCTTGTCTATCGCGATCACCTTTTTGAAACAACGCGTTAGGAAAGCCGACAGCTCTCCGGTGCCGGCGCCGCACTCAACGCACAGATCCCGGCGGTGGGGGCAGGCCGCCAGCCAGCGCATGAAGCCCTGGGGGTCGAGCGGCCCGCCGCGCCGCATGTCGCCTAGCCGACCGCCGACAGGAACTTGTCGTATTCGCCGGCGTGCATTTCATGGCTCAGTTCAGGCCTTGGGAATTGCCCATTGGTGGCTGCGGCGAAATAGGCCGAATAGGCCTTCTCCATCTCGCCCCAGACGTCGCCGAACACTTCACGCTTTGGCGGGATCGGGAAAACGGAGCAGCCGATGATGTCACTCGAGACGTGAAAGACGGCATGGGCGTGGGGGCCAGAGCCAAGGCTCGCCACGGCCACGGGCAGGTTCTCGTAACACCATTTCGTCAGCTCGACCGAGGTATGTTCGAAGAGCGCTGCGAATATGCCCGCATCGATCGAGGCCTTCACCAACTCAACAATCCGCGCGGCTTCCTCGGCGGTTCGGCCGGCCGGCGCGTGGCCCGAATTCATCACGGCGCGTTCACCCTGCACGCCGAAATGGCCGACAACGGGAATGCCCGCATCGACGATCGCCTTGATGTGCGGCACGGTGCCGAGCGAGGGTTCGATATGCACCCCATCGGCGCCGCGCTTCACCACCTCGGCCGCGTTGCGCACCGATTGCTCGATTGAAATACAGGCCGTCGTATTGGGCATGTTGCAGACGATGAAGGGCGACGAGGCACCGCGCAGCACCCCTTCCAGCATGTAGAGCTGTTCCTCGAAATCCACTGTCGCCATGGACGGGTGCCCCATCAGCCCCATCGGCCCCGGGCTCCCGCAGCAGAGCAGATCCAGGCCGAGCTCCTCGGCCATGATCGCGCTCGGCGTGTCGTGGCACTCCATCCCGACGATGCGCTCGCCCTTCTGAACCTTTTCCGCGAGATGCTTCAGCCTTGTCTTCCTGCGTTTTGCCATTTGTTCCTCCCGATCCGGTGCATCTTCGCGATGCCCCATATCTAACATTAATGTCATATAATGAGATATCAGCGCAAGACGCCTTCGGCTGCATTGCGAATGCTTCGGGCGGAAACAGCCTGATTGACGGGGGATGAGAAAGACCACGCTTGAGTGGGATGGCGCGGTTTTCCGGGGTAAGCGGCTGACGGACAGGGAAACCGTCGTGTCACGCTACAGGGCACGACTGCGCGCCCCTCCCAAAGTCCGCCCACCCTCGCGGAGGTCATAAGCGTCGCGCGCTGGATCATGAGTGAGATGATGGCGCACCCGAGAGGATTCGAACCTCTGACCTCTGCCTTCGGAGGGCAGCGCTCTATCCAGCTGAGCTACGGGTGCATCAGGACGCGATCGATCGGCTCGCGCCGAGCCGATAGGCGGACCCTAGTTGATCCGCCGATATCAAGCAATTCCGCTGTCGGCGGTTTTTTGGCACACCCGGCGGCGGCGGCCGAACACATCCTCCCAACCGCAATAGGTATCCAGCAGGGTGATCTGGCGCCAGCGACATCAACGGGCACCCGGGGCTTCATGGCTGGGCGGCCGCGGCCTGGTAGCGCTCATCCACCGCGATGCCGAAGCGGATATCGACCAGCGCGAGCCCGTATTTAACCATTTCGCCGCTCAATACGCGGGCGGTGAACGGATCGCGCCACCACTGATCCGGGCGCACCCGCTCGCTCGGAACCGGATAGGGCACGAGCCTGACCGATGGCGGCAAGGCGCGGCCGAGTTCAACAAGGCTGCGCGGCATGTGATAGTCGTTCGTCACCACGATCAATGAGCGATAGGCGTTGCGCGCGGCCCAGTCGCGGGCTTCCGACGCATTGCCGAAGGTGTTCTGGGCGCGATAGTCGAGATCGATGCAGCAATCGAACAGCGCCTGATTGGCGCGGATCGTCGCGGCGATGCTGCCCGACGTGGTCGCCGGATAGACGCCGCTGATCAGAAGCCGCTCGGCGCTGCCGCGTTCGAGCAGCCGCACCGCATCGGCCACGCGCGATGGCCCGCCGGTCAGAACCACGATCCCGTCGGCCGCCACGCCCGCCATAGGCGATGCCTGCCGCGCCACCTTGTCGGCGAAAATGCCAAGCGACACGGCCGCAACGACCAGTGCCATGATCGAGACGAGCACGACCGTCCCGACACAGCGTCGCCCGAACCGTGTCTGGCTTGCCCGATCGCCCGCCGCCGCCGGACGTGTCATGGCCCTGCCGCGCCTCGCAAGTCTCATTCCAAGTGATCTAGACAACAAGTTAGGCCAAGATGTGATGGTCATTCAACTGTCATGCCGCGTCGCGGTCCAGCCGTTTCAGGACGGCGATCACCTCGCGGCGCGAGGTGAACCCGGTCAACAGGGCGATGACGGGGATCAGGACGAGGATCAGGCCATAGCCCAAGGGGCCGATGGAGAAATTGCCGAAAAGCGCCTCGATCTGGACACCCGCCGGCGTCGCCACGAATTGCCGGGCGCCGATGGTGATGCCGACGAAGACGACGATCGCCCCGGCAACGCCGATCACCGCCGCCTTCAGGCCGAGGCCGACGAAACGGCCGCCGAATTCGCGCGCCACGAAGCCGCGCGTCGCGCCGACGAAATGCAGGACCTCGACGATGTCGTGATTGGCCGCCATGGCACCGCGCGTGGCGAACAGGATCGACAGGGTGGTGGCGGCCAGGACCAGGACGAGGATGCCGATGCCGGCGGCAATCAACGTGCGCGCCATGACCTTGAGACGTTCCTGCCACAAGGCGTGATCGTCGACCGTCGCGCCGGCGGTTTCCGACGTGATGCGCTGGGTCAGCGCGGCGATGTCCGGTGGTGCCTCGGGATCGATCTCGACGACCACGAGACGCGGCACCGGCAGGGTCGAGAACCCGCTCGTGTCGCCGATCCAGGGTTCGAGCAGGGCGGCGATCTCACCATCGTCGAGCGCGCGAACGCTGGTGACCCCATCGACCGCGCCGGCGATATCGATCACGCGATTGGTCTCGGCGGCGAGATCGACCCCGTCGACGGGCCGGATCTGCACGGTGATCTCGCGGCCGATATCCGCTTCCCAGGTCGACGAGGCTTCCCAGACCGCGATCACCAGGCCGACCGTGATCGAGGCCAGGAAGGACATGATCGCGACCACGGCCAAAAGCGCCCGGCTCTCGATGCCAGAGCGCGGCACGATCGGCCCGGCCGGCCGCATTTCCCCGGCCGAGCGTTCGGTCTCGTCCTCGCCGGCGCCGGAACCGGTCGCGGCCGGCGCATCGATGTCGGCGGCGGAGGCCTGCGCGATGCCGATGCGGGGCGAGGGAGGGCGCGGATCAGTCATAGATGTGGACATGTCCGTTATTGAGCACCATGCGCCGGGCGTCATACTGGTCCATCAGGCCGATATCATGCGTCGCGATCAATACCGTGGTGCCGAGCCGGTGAAGTTCGGTGAAGAGCTTCAAAAGCCGCCGCGCCATTGGCGGGTCGACATTGCCGGTCGGTTCGTCGGCGAGCAGCAGTTCGGGATGGGTGATCACCGCGCGCGCGATGGCGACGCGCTGCTTCTCGCCGCCGGACAGGACGGGCGGAAAGGCGTTCAGCCGGTCGCCGAGGCCGACCCAGCGCAACAGTTCGACCACATCGCTTTGATAATTGGCCGCGTCACGGCCCGCGACCCGCAACGGCAGCGCGACATTTTCGAACGTGGTCAGGTGATCGAGCAGCCGGAAATCCTGATAGACGACGCCGATGCGCCGCCGGAAGGAGACCATTTCGGAGCGCGGCAGGCCGGTCGTGTCCTCGTCGAACAGATGGATCAGCCCGCGCGTCGGCTTGCGCGACAAGAACAGAAGCCGCATCAGCGACGTCTTGCCCGCCCCCGAAGGTCCGGTCAGGAACTGGAAGCTGCCGCTCGGAATCTCGAAGGTGAGATCGCGCAGCACTTCCGGCCCCATGCCGTATCGCAGGCCGACATTCTCGAAGCGGATCACCGTGACAGCTTCCCCACATGTCCCGTGCGTGCCGGCGGCAGGATCTTCAAGCCCCCCGAAAGGCACCGCATTAGCCAAACGTTAACAAACCTGCCGATAGCGTCGTCATCATGTCCGGCCGGTCTGATTCGCCATGATACTCACCTGTCCGTCCTGCGACACGCGCTATCAGCTCAAACGCGCGCTTGCGCCCGAAGGCCGGCCGGTCAAATGCTCGGCCTGCGGCCATAACTGGATCGCGCGACCGGACGACGACAAGAACCATATCGCGAGCTTCGACCCCCCGCCGCCGGTCGACCCGCTGCCGAACGCCGTCGACGTGACCGAGACGACACCGACCGGCGATATCGCGGCGGCCTTCGAGCCGGCCGCGCGGGCGCCGGATATCGACTGGAACGACGATGACGCCGTCCCCGACTTCGCGGCGGCCAAGGGTTCAACGGACGGCGACCCAGGCGGCCCGGCGGGGACACGGGCCGCCGACGCGGACCTGCCCGATGCCGCCTTCAGCGACGGGGCGCCGGAAAGCGGCGCACGCATGGTCGAGGATGCCGGCTGGGACCAGTCGGCCTTCGACGATGGCGGCGACAACGACGCGGCAGCCGGCGACAGTATCGAACAAGCGGCGCAGCGCCGCGCCTGGCGCGCCTTCGGCCGCAACGGGCCGAAACGGGCAGGCGGCGCCGGGCCGGTTTTCGACCGTTTGAAACCGGTGATGATCGGCGGCCTCGCCGCCATGCTCGTGGCGATGGTCGCCTATCGCGAGGATGTCGTCCGCGCGGTGCCGTCGAGCGCGGGGCTGTTCGCCATGGTCGGGCTCGACGTCAACCTCTTCGGGCTCGCCTTCGACGACATCGTGACGCGGCAGAATATCGAAAACGGCGTGCCGGTGCTGCGGATCGACGGGCTCGTGCGCAATGTCGCCGATGAGGCGGTGCCGGTGCCGCCGATCCGGCTCGCTTTGACGGGACCGAGCGCGGAAGAACTCTATTTCTGGACCGTGTCGACCGAACACGACATGCTCGAACCGGGCGCGGAGATCGGCTTTTCGACCCGGCTGGCGGCGCCGCCGAACGGTGCCCGCAATCTCGAAGTCACGTTTTCCGACACCGACGACCTGATGGCCGGCCTGCGCTAGCCGCGTGTCCCGGCTCGGCGGTTTTCCGGAACGGGCCTTGTTGGCGTAGACTTCGGACGAGCGAATCAGGGCCTTTCAGCGGGTGCGACCATGGCGGAAATCCTTCTCGTCGAGGACGATGAATCGGTCCGGGCCTTCGTTCGCGCGGTCCTTCTCGCCGACGGCCATAGGGTCCATGTCGCCGAAGACGGCGCCGAGGCGCTCGACCTGATGCGCGGCGAGGCGGCCGAGATCGAGCTCGTTCTCAGCGACATCCAGATGCCGGTGATGGACGGCATCGCTCTGGCGCTCAACATCGCCCGCGAGCGGCCAGACGTGACCATTCTGCTGATGACGGGCTTCGCGCATCAGCGCGAACGCGCGCATGGCCTCGACCAGATCGTCCGCGACGTGGTGCAGAAGCCGTTCACCCTGGCCGAGATCCGCGAAAGGGTGAACCAGGCGCTCGCCGCCTGACGCGGGGCGACCGCTTCCCTCAACTCCCTGGCAGAATGCGACCGAAACCCGGATCGAGTGCCTCGGGCCGGCGCGGACAAGCCGCGCCAATGCCGTCAAATAGAACATGCCCGGCGACGCGACCGCCGCCGGGCATGCACTGAAGGTCCGCCGGCTACGCACAACCAGATGCCGGCTCGGCATGAGGGAGAGCAAGCGGGGGGCCAACGCGGTTAAGCCGGATTAACCACAAGATGTTGTAGCTTCCTGAAAAGGCGCTACCCGATATCGAATCCCAGCGCGCGTCTCTTGAAGCCGGTTTCGCAAATTGCGACGCGCCGCGCGAGCACTCGCATTTCACGACCCGGATCGTGGCAGACTGCCCGTTCCGGGTCGCGCGTGCGGACTTATTCTGCGGCGCGCGTCATCCCGCTGCCGCGCCGGTCGCTGGCGAGCCAGAGATCGAGGAAGTCGTCGAGCCAGCGCCTGATGGCGGCATCCCACATGCGGCGGCCCTCGAAATGGGCCTTGCGCGCCTGGGCGCCCGGCAGATCGAGCCGGTGGGCGGCGAGAACCGTCCAGCGGTTCATCATCCAGGTCGTCACTTCGGGGTGGAACTGGATCGCGAAACCGGTATCGGCGGCGCGGAACGCCTGCACAGACTGTTCCGGCCCGCGCGCCAGAAGCGTCGCGCCGTCGGGCAGGGAGAACCATTCCCGGTGCCACTGATAGACCCGTTCGGGCCAGTCCAGCATGGTCCGGCCAATTTCGGTCGGATAGACCGGATAATAGCCGATCTCCGCATGGCCACGATCACATGGCGTGACGGTTCCGCCAAGTTGCTTGGTCAACATCTGCGCGCCGAGGCAGATGCCGAGAAAGGGCGCGCCCTCTTTCAGCGGCAGCGCGGTCCAGTCGATCTCGGTCTTGACGAAATCGTCCGCGTCGTTGGCGCTCATCGGGCCGCCGAAGATCACCGCGCCGGCATGGTCGTCCATGGTCTCGGGCAGCGGATCGCCGAAGCGCGGGCGCCTTGTGTCGAGGGTGAAGCCGCGCGCCTCGAGCGCATGGCCGACCCGGCCGGGCGTCGAGGCTTCCTGATGCAGGACGATCAGGATCTTTCGCCCGTCGCCTTCCATGGTCCATCGCTCCCGTTTCGCGGCCGCCCGGGGTGGCGACGCGCCAAGCCTACATCGCCGAGATGCCGCCGTCGATCTTCAGCTCGGCCCCGGTCATGAAACGGGATTCGTCGCTCGCGAGATAGAGCGCCGCATAGGCGACGTCATCGGGCGTGCCCAGCCGACCGAGCGGGGTCTGCTTGGCGAGCTTGGCGCGCTGTTCGTCATCGACCGACTGGCGGCTGCCGTCGCGCGAGAACACGTCCTCGAGAAAGCCCGTATCGATGAAGAAGGGGTGGATCGAATTGCACCTGATGTCCCAGCCCTTGCGCGCGGCGTAGAGCGCGGTCGACTTGGTCAGCATCCAGACGCCGGCCTTGGCGACATTGTAGGCCGCGATGTTGTGGCCGGCGATCAGGCCGGCGATCGACGACAGATTGACGATCGAGGCGGGCTGATTGTCCTTCAGGAGACGCATCGCCCGCTTGGTGCCGTAGAAGACGGAATCGAGATTGATGTTGAGGCCGCGCTGCCAGGCCTCGTCCTCGGTGTCCTCGATCGAGCCGACGGTCCAAACGCCGGCATTGTTGACCAGGACGCTGAGGCCGCCGAGACGGGCATCGACCTCGTCGATGATCTGGTCCCAGCGCTTGGGATCGGTGACGTCCTGCTGGGCGGCGCAGAGCGCGCCGGGATGGTCGCGATTGACCGCTTCCGCGAGCGCCTCGGCCGCCGCGCCATCGAGATCGGTCACCATGACATGAGCGCCTTCTCGCGCGAAGGCCCGTGCGATGGTGCTGCCGATGCCGCCGGCGGCACCCGTGATCAGAGCGAGCTTGCCCGCCATCCGTCCAGCCATGATGTTCAACCCTTGTCTATATGGTCTGTTGTGTGTGGTCTGTATTCGTATCGAGCGTGTTGGTGTCGCGCGTGTCGCCGGCGGGGGTTGGTGGGGCATGCCCGATGGCGACAGGGGGCGGGATCGGCGCGATCATGGCAATCCGGCGCCCGGCGAGCAAGACGGGCGGGGACAAGGCAGACCGGACCGGGCGTGAGAACCACGAGGCCCGATCATGCGGGACGGACTATTCCTCCTCGCGCGCCTCGACCTCCTGGCGCATCCGGATACGGTCGCGCGGCGACACGCCGAGCAGTTCCGACACCCGCCACACCACATTGTCCTCGAATTCGTTGACCTCGCCATCGGCATAGACGAGCTCCCAGAGCATCTCGATGACCCGTTCGCGGCCTTCTTCGTCGAGGGCCCGCTTCAGGACGGAGGTGAAATGATAGAGATCGACGGCTTCGAGATCCTTCAGCCGGGCCGCTTCCATGAGCTCGGCGGTCTGCGCGTCATCCAGCGCGTAGCGTTCCTGAAGGATCTCGCGCAGCCGCTGGCGCTCGATATCCTCGACCACCCCGTCGATGGCGATCAGGTTGAAGGCGAGCGCGGCCGCCGCCAGCCGATGGTCGTCGTCGGCGAAGGTTTTGGTTTCGGTCTCCGGGTCGTGGCCGGATAGATCCGTCAGGAAGCTCTTGAAGCGATCGAGAAAGGACACGGGGCACGGTCTCTCCATTAGGCGTGGCGCCACTATCGCGGCAAAGCGGCGATAACGGAAGTGGGCAGGTGTCGAAGGCGGCCGTCAGAAAGCGCTTGTGTCGGAAATTTCCGCTGATTGTTACACTTCCTTCGCACTCTGCCGCGATAGATCAGGGCCATGGCACAAAAACCCCGTTCCCGGACAAAATCGGTCAATCTCGCCTTGCAGGGCGGCGGCGCGCATGGCGCCTTCACCTGGGGCGTGCTCGACCGGCTCCTTGCCGACACCCGCATCGCGGTCGACGGCATCAGCGGCACCAGTGCCGGCGCCATGAACGGCGCGGTCCTGGTGCATGGCTTCGTCGAGGGCGGGCGCGAGGGCGCGCGCGCCGCGCTTAAGGATTTCTGGCGCGCGGTGGCCCGTTTCGGCGCGGCGAGCCCGGTGCAGCGCACCATCGTCGACGTGCTGTTCAACAATTACAGCCTCGACCATTCGCCGGGCTATCTGTTCTTCGACGTGATGACCCGCTTCGCCTCGCCCTACGACATCAACCCGATGAACCTCAATCCGTTGCGCGACCTCGTCGAGAGCACGATCGATTTTGACAAGATCCGCCACAACGGCGCGATCAAGCTGTTCGTGTCGGCGACCGATGTCTTCCAGGGCAAGGTGAAGGTGTTCAGCGGCGACGAGATCACCGCCGACGCGGTGATGGCGTCGGCCTGCCTGCCGCAGGTGTTCCAGGCCGTCGAGATCGACGGCGTGCCCTATTGGGACGGCGGCTTCATGGGCAATCCGCCGCTGTTTCCGCTTTTCTATGAAAGCGCCAGCGAGGATGTCCTTTTGGTTCAGATCAACCCGGTCGAGCGCCGCGAGATCCCGCGCAGCGCCCGCGACATCCTCAACCGGGTCAACGAGATCACCTTCAATTCAACGCTGCTGCGCGAATTGCGCGCCGTCGAATTCGTCATCCGCATGCATGACGAGGAAAGGCTCGACCGGGAGCGCTATCGCCAGATCAAGATCCACCGCATCGATGGCGGCCAGGACCTGGTCGACCTGTCGGCCTCATCGAAGATGAACACCGAATGGGGCTTTCTGAAACATCTGCGCGATGTCGGCCGCAGCCGGGCATCGGACTGGCTGGACGTGCACTTCGACGCCATTGGCAAGCGCGGCACGCTCGATCTCAGGGAGATGTTCGAATAGCCGGCCACCCCTCGCCCGATCGCTGCCGGCCGATGCTCCCGATCAAGTGGCGGTGGATTACCGTAAGGCTGCTGGCAACCATCCTGATCAGCGCGCCACTGCTCGCCGTCGGACCTGTCGAGGCGATCGATCAAGCCGAGGTACCGCTGCCGCGCGCCAAGCCTGACCGCACGACCTCCCAGACCGAGCCGGCGCAACCAGAACCAGATGCCGAACCGGATCCCCCCGCCGTTGTCGGCCGCCCGGTCGACTCCAAAACCCTGGCGCGCTGCCTCGCCGATCTCGACCGGCTTGGCGTGGCCCATCAGCGGATACCCGAGATCGACGAGCCGCCCTGCAAGGTCGTGGCGCCGCTCCGGGTAACCGCCTTTCGCGGTGTCGATCTGTCGGCACCCGCCGTCCTGACCTGCGACATGGCCCGCGCCGCCGCAACCTGGCTTGATGATATCGTACATCCGGAAGCACGTCGGCTCGGCGCCGACCTGACAGGGCTAACGGTCGCCGCGTCCTATATCTGCCGCACGCGCAATAATCAGCCCGGCGCGATGCTGTCCGAGCATGGCCATGCCAATGCGCTCGACATTTCGCGCTTCGTCTTCGCCGCGCGCGACAGCATCGACGTCATGCCCTATGAGCGGCTCGACCGGCCGGAAACGCTGTTCCTCGACCGGGTGCGCAGCGGCGCCTGCCATCACGCGACGACCGTGCTCGGGCCCGGGTCGGATGGCTTCCATGCCGACCATATCCATCTCGACGTCGCCCCGCGCCGGGGCGGCTATCGCCTGTGCCGCTGACCGGACGGCACCCCTTGCGCGCGGACGCGAACGGGTGTCAGGTCGCGACGGCCGACCCAACCCGAAGAGTTCCATGCCGCTCGACCCGGACTATGCCCGTCTCGCCGCCCCGTTCGAGGCCTATGACGCCGACTGGGTGAACGGTTCCCCCGACGTCCTGCGCGGGGCCTATGCGACGGCCCGCGCGGCGCTTGACGGCGACGTGCACCCCGATTGCACCATCACGCCGTTCCCCGCGACAGCGCCGCTCAACGGGCTGAGCTTTCGCCCACGCGGCATGGCGGCCCACGGCGAGACCGAGATCGTGTTCTTCCATGGCGGCAGCTGGGTGGTCGGCTCACCGGAAACGCATCAGGTGATCTGTTCCCATCTCGCGGCGGAAACCGGCCTGACGGTTCGTTCCGTCGATTACGGGCTCGCACCGGAACACCCCTATCCGAGCCAGCGCGAGGATGGCGTGCGCGCCGTCGGGGCCGCGTTCGAAGGGGCGTTCGGCGAGGCTGGCGCCACGGCACCACGGCGTCTTCTCCTGGCCGGCGATTCCGCCGGCGCCGCGCTCTGTTTCTGGGTCGATGCGGTGCTCGATGCCGCCGACAGGGCCCGGATCGACGGCATTTTGGCGATCTATGGCGCCTATGGCGCGCCGCGCGACGCGGCCGGCGAGCCGGGATCCGGACTGTCATCGGCCGAACTCGACGCGGCGCGTGCCCGGCTCGGCCCGCCCGACACCCTCGCGGCGGATCCGGTCTTCCACATCCTGTCCTCGGTCCGGACAGACGGGCCGCCCTGCTATCTGTCAGCCGCCGATTGCGATCCGCTGCTCGGTGACAGCGAAGCGTTGTATGCCCATCTCAAGGCCTCGGGGCGCGACGTTACCCTCGACATCGCGCCCGGCCTGCCGCACGGCCATCTGCACTATGTCGCGCGGGTTCCGGCGGTGCGCGCGGCCTTCGACCGCGCGGTCGGATGGGTCGGGCGGGCGACGCGATAACGCGATCGACCCGGCTACCGGGCTTGTCTTCCGCTCAGCCGCGCCCGGGTCAACCGGTTCCGGTTCAACCGGTCTTCCACCAGCGTTCCATCGACTTCCAGCCGTCGACATCGCGATTGGCGCCGAAGGCGCCATGGCCGATACCGTCGCGGGTCGCGAAGACATATTGCGCATAGACCGGGATGATCGTGCCGCCGTCGTCCTTCACGATCTCCTGCATCTCCCAATACATATCGCGGCGGGTGTCGGTATCGAGTTCGGTGCGGGCCGCGACGAGAAGCTCGTTGAAGCGCTCGTTCTTCCAATGCGCGTCGTTCCAGGGCGCATCCGCCGCATAGCCGGTGGTGAACATCAGATCCTCGGTCGGCCGGCCGCTCCAGAAGGCGGTGCAGAACGGCTTCTTGAGCCAGACATTGGACCAGTAGCCGTCGTCGGGCTCGCGCACGACCTCGATCTCGATGCCGGCCGGCGCGGCCGATTCGGCGAACAGAACGGCCGCGTCGACCGCACCGGGGAACGCCGCGTCGGCGCAGTGAAGCTGCACCGCGAGGCTGTCGAGGCCCGCTTCGGCGAGATGGAACTTGGCCCGCTCCGGATCGTAGACGCGCTGCTCCATTTCGCTGTTGAAGAACCGGTTGGCCGGTGTGATCGGGCTGTCATTGCCGACCTGGCCATAGCCCGACAGAAGCGTCTGGACGAGTTGCTTGCGGTCGATCGCATATTTCAGCGCCAGCCGCACATTGGGATCGTCGAAGGGCGCGGTATCGGTGAACATCGGCATGGTGTAATGCTGCGTGCCGGTCACCGCATGGATGTTGATGTCCGGATTGCGCTGCATGAGGGCCGCCGTCGACAGGTCGACGCCGCCGATCGCGTCGACCGCGCCGGTGACGAGCGCGTTGGTCCGCGCCGTCTGGTCGTTGATCGACAACACCTCGACCCGGTCGAAATAGGCCCGATCTTGTTTCCAATAGTCGGGATTGCGCTCGCCGATATAGCGCACGCCCGGATCGAACTCGACGAGCCGGTAGCCCCCGGTCGACACACCGTCCTGCCAGTCCGGCTTGCCGTCGACAGCGGGAAAGATGATGAAGAAGTATTCCGCCGTCACATAGGGAAAGTCGGCATTGCCGCTGTCGAGTTCGAAGACGACGGTCCGGTCGTCGTCCTTCCGGATGTCGGCGACCCCGGCGAGAAGCGACTTGCCGCCGGAATTGGTGTCGTCGCCGCGATGGTGATTGAAGCTCGCGATGACATCGTCGGCGGTCAGCGACTTGCCGTTGTGGAAGGTGACGTCCGGGCGCAAGCGGAAGGTCCAGACGCGCGCATCCGGGCTCGGCTCCCAGAACTCGGCGAGTTCCGGCACCGCGACGCCCTCGACATCGATCTCGGCCAGGCAGTTGCCGACCGCGCCGGTCATGAAATGGTTGATGATGCCGGTGCCATAGGTCGCGGGATCAAGCGATTCCGCGGTATTGCCGCCGCGCACGGCAAGCGTGTAGACGCCGCCCCGCTGCGGGGCCTGAGCCAGGGCCCGCGTGCCGGTGAAGGACCCGAGGCCCGCGGCGAAACCGCCCGCCGCGACGAGACCCTTGTTGAACTGCCGGCGATCGATTGTCTTCCGCATCACCCTTCCCTCCCGTCATCAGGACGCGCTACTGCCCGGGCGCGGTCGATCCGCCGCCGCGCCGAGACCGTTTACGGAAACTATGTGGTAGCGGCGGCGCCTTTTCCAGCACCGCTGGGTAGAAACCAGGCGTGGCCGGGCATCGGACGGCTAGATCGGTCCGTCCCGTGTCGGAAGCGCGAGGCGATACGGACACGGGATGTTGGTCCGATCTAGCGGGCCGGGCCGTCTTCGAGATCGAACGCCCAGTCGAGACCGTCGCCAACCCAGTCGGCGCGGAAATCGTGCCCGCCCTCATGCAGGCAGAGTTCGATCTCGGTGCCGGCGCCGCAGGCGGTCCAGCTTTCGCAAGCGAGATCATCGTCGGCGCGCGCCGATGTCGCGGCCGGATCGCACGCATTCGCCGCGAGCAGCCGGTCGATTCCAGCCAGCACATCGCCCTGATGCCACTGGCCATCGCCGATCGGCCGGCCCTGCATGGGCACGACGGCATCGCTCGTGCCGTGGATATGGCGCAAGGTGGCCGGCGTCGGGCAGATTTCGGGCAGCGGCCGCCAGAAGGCGCCGGCGACCGGCAGGAAGGCGGCATAGTCAGTGCCGCGATAGCAGGCGACGTCCCAGGCCATCGACCCGCCCTGAGAGAAGCCCGATACATAGATCCGGTCGGGATCGACGTCGAAGCGCTCGACGATATCGGCCTTGAGTGCATCGACGAAAGCGAGATCGTCGCGCGCCGTCGAGGGCGAGCCGACATGGGCCCAGGTCCGGTCGGCGCCGTTCGGCGCGATGAGCGCGACGCCACGGCCGGTGACCGCCTCGACCAGGGCGTCATTGCCGATGACGAGCCGCCCGCTCTGGCGCCAGCCGTGAAAGAAGATCAGGGCCGGCAGCGGATCGCCCGGCACCGCCTCCTCGGGCAGCACGACGTGATAGCTGCCCGTCGCGATCTCGCAGGGCGCGTCCGCGCCGCCACATGTATCGGGAGAGGCCGCCGCGCCGGACGGTGACGCCAGGACGGCCATGACAGACAGCGCGGCTGTCAGAGTGGCCATGGCGATAGGCCGGCGCGGACCGGACGCGAGCATGAGCGACACCTATGGTTGGGAGCGGCCAGCAAAATTACAGTCACAATACGGCAATTACGTCGCCGCGCCAGACGGCATCGACACCGCCCACGCGATCGTGACCCGCAAGGGTCGCGGGCCCGCCCAACCGCGCGACCGGCGCCGTCATGGTTAAGCGAAGCCTGCCGGAATTGGCGCGTTTTTCGGGGAATGGTCTAGCGTGATTTTCATTTGTTCCTGCCAGGCTTCCGCTTCCGATGACGACAGGACGGGGTTGAGCGATGACGCAACAGATTTTCACCGACTGGAAGCCCGAGCACGGCCAGCTTTGGGGGCAAGTGCCGCTTCTCCTGAAACACAGCCTGGCGGACAATCCGCTGTTCAGCGACGCGGCGCTGGCCGAACTGATCGAAGCCTATCCGCGCGAACACTACGATCTCTGCCGGATGGGCGAGGTCGGCTCGAACCGGCGCTACTGGCGCGAGGGCGAGATCGGCGACGCCTCCGGCGCCGATGTCATGGCCGCCGTCCGCGACGGGCGCATGTGGATCAATCTGCGCCGCACCATGGATGTCGATGCCCGTTATCGCCGCCTGCTCGACGAGATCTTCGCCGAGCTGGCCGGCCGGGTGCCGGGCTTCGACACCTTCAAGCATAATTTCGGCATCCTGATCTCCTCGCCGAAGGCCCAAGTCTACTATCATGCCGACGTGCCGGGCCAGTCGCTGTGGCAGATCCGCGGCGTCAAGAAGGTGACGGTCTATCCCAATATCGAAGCGCTTCTGTCGCGCGCCGATTTCGAGGAGATCGTTCTCGGCACGACCGAAGAAGAGATCCGCTACGAAAGCTGGTTCGACGATTACGCCCAGGTCTACGACCTTCAGCCGGGCGAGATGCTCAACTGGCCGCTGAACTGCCCGCACAAGGTGGAGAACCACGACGTCGTCAATATCTCGGTGACGACCGAGCACTGGACCGAAGCCGTGAAGCGGAACTATGCGGTCAACTATGCCAATGGCGTCTTGCGCCACCGCTTCGGCATAACGCCGGCATCGACCGCGACGACGGGGATCGGCTACTATGCCAAGCTGGCGCTGGCCGGGGCGTGGAAATATGGCGGCCTGCAAAAGGCCCACCAGTTCAAGCGCATGGTCGACTTCAAGGTGAACCCGAAGGCCGCCGACTTCATGACCGATATCCCCGCCTATCAGCGCTGAACACGCGGCGAAGAATAGGTACGAACGAGATCGGCCGCGTCGTCACGGCGCCGGCCGGTCACGCTGCCAGGCCTGAAACGCCGCCTTGAGATCGGCGTCGGCATCGCCGGCATGCGCCGGATCGGGCGAAAAACCCGCCGACAGCATGCGCCGGCCGAGCATATGGTCGGCCGGCCGGTTGACCGAATGGATCGCTTGCAGCCTGTCGCCGGCATAGTGGAATATCGAAAAACGCCCGTCCGCCGGCGCACCGCGCAGGACGCGCCGGTCCGCGCCGTCGGCGAGGCCGACCATCTGCAGCTTCGCATCCGCCTGGTCGGACCAGAACCACGGGGTTTCGGCATAGGGCGCGGGCGCGCCGAGCAGCCCCGCCACCGCGAACCGCGCCTGGTCATGGGCGTTCTGCACCGATTCAAGCCGCAAATGCCCGCCCGCGGCGATCGGAAAGACCGCGCAGTCGCCGGCGGCGGCGATACGCGGGTCTTCCGTTCTCAGCGTCGCATCGACCAGAACGCCATTGTCGACGGCGAGGTCGGCGGCGACCGCCAGTTCGACATTCGGCACCACGCCGATGCCGACGACGGCCAGGCCGGTTTCGAGCACATCGCCATCGGTGGTCTCGACCGCCGACAAGACGCCATGGTCGCCGATGAAGCGTTCGAGCCCGGTTCCGAGACGCACATCGCTGCCGAGCCCGCGATGCAGGTCGAGCATGTGCCGGCTGATCTCGGGCGCGACGGCGCGCGCCATCAGCCGGTCGGCCAGTTCGATGACCGTCACCTCGGCGCCGAGCGCGCGTGCGGTGGCGGCCACTTCGAGGCCGATGAACCCGCCGCCGACGATGACCGCCCGGCCGGTATCGATCAGCCGCTCGCGCAGCCAGCCGGCATCGTCGAGGCCGCGCAGATAATGCACGCCATCGAGATCGGCACCCTCGACGGGCGCATGCCGCAGCCTGGCGCCGGTGGCCAGCACCAGCCCGTCGAATGCCTCCGCCGTGCCGTCGGCGAAGCGGACCACGCCGTCCGGCCGGTCGATCGAGACGACGGACGCGTTCACCCTGAGATCTATGGCGTTGTCGGCATAGAAGGCTTCCGCCTTGATGAAGGGGGGCGGCCCGCCGGCCTTCAGAAAGGCCTTCGACAGAGGCGGCCGGTGATAGGGCGCATGGGCCTCCGCGCCGGCCAGAATGACGGTCCCGTCGAAACCGCGATCGCGCAGTTCGGCGGCGGCCTGCGCTCCGGCATGGCCGGCTCCGACGATGATGATACGGCGCACATCGCGCTCCTGGTTTCGAGTTTCGGCGGTCGGAAAGGATTTGCCGACCCGTGCGATGATGAATGACAGATCGCGGCGGTGACGGTCCGTGATGGCCCGGCGACAGCATTGACGCAAGCCATGGGCTTGGAATTGCCTTGAATCGACATCACTCTGACCAAAGCCGAACAGGCGCCATCCCGGCCGGCCTCTCCTCCCTTTGCCTCGGACGCCCGACATGCCGCTCCTTCCCGACATGGTCGACGACAAACCGGCTCACACGATCGCGCTCGCCAACGGGCGCCGCCTAGCCATCACCGAATGGGGCGACGCGCAAGGGTTTCCGGTCTTCTATTGTCACGGCACGCCGAGCAGCCGGCTCGAAGGCGCCTTCGCCGATCAGGCGGCCAAGCGCGCGGGCTTCCGCCTGATCGCGATCGACCGGCCGGGCTTCGGCCTGTCGGATTTCCAACCCGGTCGCCGCTTCATGGACTGGCCAGGCGATATCGCTGCCTTGGCCAACGCTCTCGATATCACGCGTTTCGGCATGGCCGGCCATTCGGGCGCGGGCCCGCATCTCTTCGCCTGCGGCGTGGCGTTGCCGCCCGAACGGCTCGCCTTCATCGGCGCGCTCGGCCCCTGGGCGCCGGTCGCGACGCCCGACATCATCGCCAGCCTGAGCCCGCTCGACCGCTTCTTCGCGGCCATCGCCCGCAAACTGCCCTGGATCATGCATCTGGCCTTCGCCCCGCTCGGCTGGTCGGCGAAGCACTGGCCATCCCTGTTCTTCCGGATCATGAAGGGGTCGGTCGGACCCGCCGACCGGCAAATGCTGGACGACGACCGATTGCTCGACATCTTCCGCGTCATGGAACGGGAAGCGTTCCGACAGGGCAGTCGCGGCGGCGCCCACGAGGCCTTCATCGCCTATCGCGACTGGGGCTTCGACATCGCCGACATCAAGGTGCCGACGCATATCTGGCTCGGCACCGAGGACATCTTCGTGCCGCGCACCATGGGCGACTACATGGCGCGCCGTATTCCCGGTGTCGATTTCAACTGGGTCGAGGGCGCGGGCCATTTCTGCATCGACAAATGGGACGCGATCTTCACCGCCTGCCAGGGCGACCTGCATCGCGCCGACCGGGAACATGCTTAGTGACCCTGCCAGAACCGCAATGGCGCGATCTGCCGAACGGACGGGCAAGCTATCTCACCAATGACCCTCCCGCCCGTGGCGCGCATCGCGGTGGAACAACGCTCCTTCTGCATGGCGGCGGCCTGGATCGAGCATCCTTGTCCTGGCGCCACCTCTTTCCCGTCCTCGCCGAGCATTACCGGGTCGTCGCGCCCGACTGGCCCGGCTATGGCGACAGCACGCCCTTCGACCGCTCATACACGATCGCCGATCTCGGCCGCTGGCTGATCACACTGATGGATTCGCTGGATATCGACCGGGCGGATCTGGTGGGCATTTCCATGGGTGGGGGTGCTGCCCTCTGGATCACCTGCCATCATCCCGACCGCGTGCGCCGGCTCGTTCCCGTGGCCACCTATGGCGTGCAGGACACCGCGCCGATGCATTTCCTGTCCTATTGTCTCGCCCAATTGCCGGTGAATACGGCCAGCTATGCCATTCTTCGCCACAGCAGATGGGCGGTCCGACGCGCACTCGACGCCATCTTCGCCGATCCGGACAGGATAACGGAGGCTATCGTCGACGAGGTCCATGCCGTTCTGCGCGACGGTGCCTTGGGCAAGGTGTTTTCGGGGTTCCAGCGCGGCGAGATCGGACCGCGACGCCTGCGGACGGTGCTGACCCCGGAATTGTCGACCGTCTCCAAGCCGGCGCTGTTCATTCATGGCAAGGCCGACAGCCTGGTGCCGCTTGATGCCGTCCGCCGCGCCGTGGCGCTGATGCCGTCGGCAGATCTGGCGGTCCTCGACGCGGGCCACTGGCCGATGCGCGAGCAGCCAGATGCGTTCAACAGGCTCGTGACGACCTTTCTCGCCGAAAGCGAAAACCGCGCGAAATCGGATCAAACGCCTTAGCCATCGCCGTGATCCGACGATGCGCGAGGGTCGAAGTCTGTATCTGATCGCAACGCGCACCGATTGCCGTCGGGATCGATGAATTCGGCCGTCATGCCCCAGTCATGCCGGCTTATGTCGACCGTCAGCCCCCGCTCGCGAAGCACCCGACAAGCCGCCTCGATATCCGCCACGTTGAACCGCAGCTTCACCGGCGAATACTTCATCGGCTTGGGTCCGTCATGGGACACGCCGCCCGTTTCGACCATCAGATAGGCACCGCCAAAGTCGAAGCAGGTCAGCTGTTCATCCTCCCGGTCGATCGCGTAGAGAACGGGCAGACCCATGATGTCTTTGTAGAAAGCAACACATTCCGAATAGTGCCGCGTATTGAGGATGATCCCGGTGCGGGCATATTTCACGTCCCTGTCCTCCTGGAATGGCTGTCGCGGTTCAAAGCACGAGCGCCGGCGCCGCAGCCGGTTCGCTGAGGACCGCGCGCAAGGTTTCGAGGCCGTGGCGCAGCCGGGCCTCGTCGGCTTCATGGCTCAAGCACAACCGCACCGCATCGGGCCTCAGCTTCGGATCGACCGAGAAGGCCCCGCCCCCGACAATGCGCAGGCCGCGCGCGGCGGCGTCCGACACCACCGCGTCGGCCGACCGCCCTGGCGGCAGGTCGAGCCAGGCATGCAACCCATGCGGATCGGCATGTAGGCCATGGCCGGCGAAGACGGTTCGCGCCAGTGACTGGCGGCGGGCGGCGCGGGCGCGCTGGGCTTCGGTCAACCGGTCCGCCGTGCCGTCCAGGATCCAGCGGGCGGCGATCTCGGCCATCAGCGGCGGTGTCATCCAGCAGGTGAGGTTGACCGCGTTGCGGATCGCCACCGCCCGCTCCGCCGGCGCCCGCACGAAACCGACCCGCAGCCCGGGCGCCAGGCATTTCGAGACACTGGTCACATAGACCGTTTTGTCCGGAAGATGGCGCACGATCGGCTCCGGGCGATCGGCCTTCAGGGGGCCGAAGACATCGTCCTCGATCAGATGCACGCCATGGCGGCCGGCGATGTCGGCAATCGTTGCGCGCCTATCCCGAGACAGGGTGACCGTCGTCGGCGTCTGCAAGGTGGGGCCGAGATAGAGGGCGGCCACCCGATGGCCAAGGCAGATCTCCTCGAACGCGTCGGGGCAGATCCCGCCATCGTCGAGCGGCACCGGCCGGAGCTTCAATCCGAGCCGGTCGGCCATCGCCTTGACCGGCTGATAGGTCAGCGCCTCGGTGAGCAAGAGATCGCCGGGCCGGGTCAACGCCATCAGCGCGCATAGAATGCCGTGCTGCGCGCCATTGGTGACGACGATCTCGTCAGACCCCGCCGGCACGCCGCAGCGCTCCAGCCAGACGCACGCCGCCGTGGCATGACGGACGAGATCGGCCTCGGCCTGATAGTCCGTGAGCGCGTCGAGCGGTCCGTCCCGACCAAGCGCGGCAAGCGCTTCGGCGAGGAAGGGGGCCGCCAGGCCGGGGCAAGGCAGATTGCGCGACAGGTCGATGGGGCCGGAGGCCGGCCGGCGCATGTCGGCGGACGCCGGTTCCAGATCCGCCCTGTGCGCGCCGCGCACGAAGGTGCCACGCCCCACCTCGCCCTGAACCAGCGCACGGGCGACCGCTTCGGCATAGGCGCGGCTCGTCGTGTTCGGCGAGACCTCAAGCGCGAAAGCGAGGTCGCGATGCGGTGGCAGACGCGTGCCCGGCGCCAACCGACCCATGGCGATATCGTCGGCCAGCGCCTCGACGATCTGGAGATATTTCGGGCCGTGTCGGCCGTCGAGGGTGGGGCGCCAGATTGCCATCAGTGCAATAATTTCATTGAGGAGGCGCAATTGTCAATGCAATAAAGATGTAATAAGCATCATTGACCCCGGATATCGCCATGACGCCTCCCCGCATGACCACCGGCATCGCGCTGGCCTTTGTCTGTCTGTGCATTCTCGGCGTGATGCCGATCATCGCCAACAGCCGGCCCGGGGATTTCGGCGCGCTGGCCTTCGCGCTGTTATTGTCGATCTGGCAGCTCGTCTTCGCGGTACCGCTGTTCGCGGCGGGCCTGCGCGGGCGCGACAGGGGCATTTTCGGCGCGCGGCTCGACCACGGCGAAAGACGGCGCACGCTGGCCGTCGTCCTCATGACCGGGGCGATGTTCGGCCTGTCCACCTATCTCTACGTTCTAGGGGTGGAGAAGGCCGGCGCGGTCAGCGCGGCGATCGCGATCCAGGCCTATCCGCTGTTCGCCATCCTGTGGGAAACGCTGTTTCTCAAGCGCCGCAAGACCGCCGTCGAGCTGATGTTCACGGCCACGCTGATCGGCGCGCTCTATTTTCTCGGCACCGGCGGCACCGGGCGCATCGACGGGCTGTCGCCCTGGTTCCTGGTAGCGCTCGGCGTGCCGTTCCTGTGGAGCATCGCCCATGTGATCATCAAGGAAGAGCTCGGCCGCACGCCGGTCACCCCAGCCCAGGTGACCTTCTTCCGGGTGCTCGTCTCGACCCTGTTCCTCGGCCTCGTCGTGGTTGTCGTCGAGCCGGGCGCCTTCGCAGAAGCACTGGCGCGGCCCGACTTCCAGCTCTTCGCCGCCGTCATGGGCCTTGTCTATTATCTCGAACTGATCGTCTGGTTTCACGCGGTGCGCCATATCGACGTCTCGCTCGCCAGTTCGATCACCACCCCCTGGCCCGTGGTGACCATGGCGCTGGCCGTCCTGTTCCTCGGCGACCGGATCGAGACCTATCAGATCATCGCCTTCGTCATCGTCTGCGCCAGCATCTACGGCCTGCTCATCGCGGGCCTGCGCAAGGCGGGGCGGCAGGCGGCATGACCGCCTTGGCGCGGAAGCGGGGGCATGCGGTCGGCCAGAGCATCACGCAATCTGATTGACCGGATCCGCTCCAATCAGATCGCATCTTGCCCTAGGATTCCCGCCACCGCATGACGGCCGCTGAGGATCGCGCCCTCGACATAGCCCCAAAACCGGCCGGCGAGTTCTGAGCCGGCGAAGCGCACGCGGCCGTCCCAGGCCGACAGCCGCGCCACCGCATCCGGATCGCCGCCGACGCGCACCGCCGCGTTGTAGCCGCCGCCCGACCAGAGATGGTCGACCCAGACGGCTTCGGCGATCTCGCGCGGGGCGTTAACCTTGTCGCCGAAGGCCCGACTCAGATGGGCGAGCAGGCGCGCCCGCCGGTCATCCGGCGACAGACCGGCAAGATCACGCGCCAGCGGCCCGCCCTGAAACGCGGTCAGGCGCGGCGGCAGCCCGGTATCGAAGCCCGTATCGACCACGACGAGACCGGCGGGATCGGTGAAGGTGGCCCAGCCGCTAAGCCCGTCCAACCGCCAGAAGGGCGTCTCGAAGACGAGAACGGTCTTGATCATGTCGCCGGCCGCGAAGGACGCCAGCAATGGATAGAGCACGTCATGCTGGTCGATGTCGAAGCGGATGCGCCGCGCCGCCGGCGGCGGCACCGCGACGATGACATGATCGGCGGTCCAGACGCCGCGATCGGTCGTCACCTCGACGCGGTCCGGCAGGCCACGGATATGGTGCACGGGCGTCTCGAGACAGGGTTCGTGCCCGAGATCCGCCGCGAGCCGATCGATGATGCCCGTCATGCCGCCGGCGAAGTGAAACTCCAGATCCTCGCGCGCCGAACCGTAGCGGCTGAACTTGTCGCGTGCCGCGCGGGCATCGATCCGGTCGGGCGCGGCGCCGAAACTCTCGGTGAAAAGCGACGCCGCCATGGCTTCCTCCGCGTCGTCCAGAAGCAGCGCGCGCAAGGCGGCGGCCAGGCTGTCGGGCGGCGCGGCCGGCCGCTCGACAAGATGCCGCGCGCCGCGCGCCGCCTCGCCGACACTCTCCCAAGGCGTCGTCCACCATTGCCATTTGAGCCACAGCGCCCGCGCTATGGCGCCTGGGCTGTCCCAGCGGACGATCTGGTCGTCGAGAAGCTCCTGGACCTCGTCGAGCGAGATCAGTTCCTCATGACGCAGGATCTCGTCGCCCGTCACGCAAAGGCCGATGCCGGTCTGCGGCACGGGCGATGGAACGAGGCCCGCCCGTTCGGCCAGGTCGAGAACGCAAGACATATCGCCATTGACCATCTGCGCGCCCTCATCGAACACGCCGCCGGTTTCAAGCGGCCTGGCCCTGACGCGTCCACCCAGCCGGTCCTGCGCCTCCAGGAGCCGGCAGGTCAGCCCCGCGTCTTCGGCCGCCACCGCCGCCGACAGGCCCGCAGCACCGCCACCCACCACGATCAGATTGACATGCCCGTCGATTGTCATATCCCTCTTCCCTTCATCAAGCTGAGCGCTCGCTCAATTGAGCATATGCTCAACTTTGACGCGGCATGCAAGGGGACCGAAAGGGAGGGCTGGACATCATGGCGCGCCTGTCCGCGACGGACCGCCGACGGCAGATCGTCGATGCGGCCATCGAGATCGTCATCGAAAAGGGTCTGGCGCGAGCCGCCACGCGCGACGTCACCCGGGCGATCGGGGCCGGATCGGGGTTATTGCACCACTATTTCCCGTCCTGGCTGGACTTGCGCGCCGAGGCCGTGCGCGTGGCGGCGGCGCGCGAGATCGACGAGGTGACCGCGCTTGTCGCCGATCTGCCGGCGCGGCGGGCTCTCGACCGCCTCGCCGACTGGATGGTCGCGGATGGTGACATGCGGCATTGGCGGCTGTGGCTGAACGCCCAGGACGAGGCGCATCGCGACGCGCGCCTCGCGGCCGTCATGAACGCCGCCTTGCGGGACTGGCATGGACTGATCGCCAGGCTGCTGTCGGCGGCTGATCGGGACGGCGCGGCGCTCGCCGATCCGGACGCCGCCGCCTGGCGCCTCACGGCCCTGATGGACGGTCTCGCGGGCGCGATGCTGGTGTCGGGATCGGCCGTCACGCAGGACAGGGCGCGGCAACTGATCAAGGCACAGATCGAGCTCGAATGCGCCCGACCGCCACAGCCATGACAAAAGCGCATCGCCCCGTCATTCCATTGGCTAAGGGACCGCCGATTATTGCCGGCTTCATCAAACCGCGAAGAGATGCTACGAAACGCGATAACGCCGGCTGCCGGAGTGCCCGATAATGCGCATGACGCCGATTGACGACGCGAGCATGTTCACGACGCTCCGCAGGACGGCCCTGGCGGCCACGGGCGCCTTGACCATCTTGAGCGCCGCCGCGATCCCGGTTCCGGTCGCCGCCCAGGCGCCGGGCGGCCAGGGCGCGGCGCCGGCGGTAGCGGTCGCCGCGATCCGCAGCGAGAACGTTGCCCCGAGCGCCCAGTTCATCGGCCGCATCCAGGCGATCCAGTCGGTCGACCTGACCGCCCGCGTCGAGGGCTTTCTCGATGCGGTCAGTTTCACCGAGGGCAGTTTCGTCAAGCAGGGCGACGTGCTCTACGAGATCCAGCAGAGCCAGTATCAGGCCGATCTCGCCGCCGCCAACGCCCAGAAGGCGCAAGCCGAGGCGCAGCTCGCCGCCGCCCAGGCGCAGCTCAAGAACGCCGATCTGGACCTGGCGCGCCAGCAGGAACTGCTCGCCCGCCAGACGGTCGCGCAATCAGTCGTCGACCAGTCGCAGGCAGCGCGCGACGAGGCGGCCGCCGGCGTGCAGCAGGCCCAGGCGGCGATCGCGCAGGCCGAGGCGCAGATCCAGCAGGCCGATCTGAACCTGTCCTATACCAGGATAACCGCCCCTATCGACGGACGCATCGGCGCGACCAACGTAACCGCCGGCAATCTGGTCTCGCCGCAGAGCGGGACGCTGGCCACCGTGGTTCAGCTCGACCCGATCCGGATGGTGTTCTCGGTTCCCGAGGCCAACTGGATCCAGTTCGCCCAACAGCACGGCATCAACGCGACGGACGCGGAAGGCACAGCCTTCGTGCCGCGGCTAAGGCTACCGACCGGCGACGACTACGAGGCCGCCGGCACGATCTCCTTCGTCGACAATCAGGTCGACCCGGCGACCGCGACGATCGCCATCTATGCCGATTTCCCCAATCCGGATGGCGCGCTTTTGCCCGGCACCTTCGTCACCGCGATCGTCCAGGCGGCGACCCAACAGATGCTGCCGATCGTGCCCGCCTCGGCCATCCAGCAGGATCGCCAGGGACGCTATGTCTTCGTCGTCGACACCGATGACCGGGCCCAGGAACGACGCATCGAAACCTCGATCCAGACGCCGGACGGCTGGGCCGTGACCAGCGGGCTTCAGGCCGGCGAAACGGTCATCGTCCAGGGCGCCCAGCGCGTACAGTCCGGGATGACGGTCAGCCCGACGCCGGAAGCGGCGAGCAGCACGGCGAGCGGTGCCACGGGGGGCGATACGAGCACCGGCACGACAACAGGCACGTCGACAACGGGCTCCGCCGGGTCCGGCTCGGCCGGATCGGCTGACGCCGCCGCGCCGGCCTCGGGGAACTAAGCGGTGATCTCCGAACTCTGCGTCCGCCGGCCGCGTCTCGCCGCAGTCATCTCGATGGTACTGTCGGTGGCCGGCCTTCTGGCGCTGATGGCGATCCCCATCACGCAATATCCCAACATCACCCCGCCGGTCGTCCAGGTCACCGCGACCTATCCCGGCGCTGACGCGCAGACCATCGCCGAAACCGTCGGCGGGCCGATCGAGGAGCAGGTCAACGGCGTCGACGACATGATCTACATGTCGTCGGTGGCCTCGTCGTCGGGCGTCTACACCCTGTCGGTCACCTTCGAGATCGGCACCGACCCGGACATCGCCCAGGTCAACACGCAAAACCGCGTCTCCCAGGCGCTGCCAACGCTGCCGACCATCGTCAACAATCTCGGCGTCACCGTGCAGGCCCAGTCGACCAACATCCTGATGGTCGTCAACGTGTTCTCGCCGAACAGCGAGTATGACGCGGTCTTCCTGTCGAACTATGCGTCGATCAACATCCGCGACGCGCTGTCGCGCGTTCCCGGTGTCGGCGCGGCGACGATCCTCGGCGAACTCGACTATTCGATGCGGATCTGGCTCGATCCCGACCGCATGGCCGCGCTGTCGCTGACGCCGCAGGACGTCCAGGCGGCAATCGAGAGCCAGAACGTGCAGGCCTCGCTCGGCACCATCGGCGGCCCGCCGAGCCTCGACAGCCAGGTCACGCAATACACGATCACCGCCGTCGGCCAGCTTCAGTCGCCCGAGGAATTCGAGGAGATCGTGGTGCGCACCGGCGACAGCGGCGCGGTGGTGCGGATCCGGGATATCGCCCGCGTCGAACTGGGTGCCCAGACCTATGCCGCCGTGTCGCGGCTCAATGGCGCGCCGGCCGCCACGGTGGCGATCTACCAGGCGCCAGGCGCCAATGCCCTGTCGGTCGCCGAAGGCGTCAATGCCGAACTGGCCCGGCTTCAGGCGCGCTTTCCCGCGGGGATCGAGGCGCAGACGATCTACGATTCGACCCTGTTCGTGACGGCGTCGATCGAGGAGATCACCACGACGCTGGCGATCACCGGTGTCATCGTGCTGATCGTCGTCTTCGTCTTCCTCGGCAATCTGCGCGCCACCATCATTCCGGCGGTCGCCATCCCGGTCTCGCTGATCGGGGTGTTCATCTTCCTGCTCGCCTTCGGCTTTTCGCTCAACACCATTTCCATGTTCGCGCTCGTATTGGCGATCGGCATCGTGGTCGACGATGCCATCGTGGTGGTGGAGAACGTCACGCGCGTCATGGAGGAGGAGGGCCTCGACCGCAAGGAAGCCACCATCAAGGCCATGCGCCAGGTGACCGGGCCGATCGTCTCGACGACGCTCGTCCTGTTCGCCGTGTTCGCGCCAGTGGCGTTCTTCCCTGGCATCGTCGGCGAACTGTTCCGGCAGTTCGCCGTCACGATCTCGCTGGCCGTGCTGATCTCGTCGGTCAACGCGCTGACGCTGTCGCCGGCGCTTTGCTCGCTGATCCTGACCAAGCCGAAGAAGACCCAGCGCGGCGTCTTTCACGCCTTCAACGCCGTCCTCGACCGGACGCGCAGCGGCTATGTCACCCTGTCGGGCATGATCGCCCGGCGCTCGTTGATCGCCGGCGTGCTGATCGCCGCGATCGGCGGTGGCGGCGCCCTGCTGATCGACCGGCTGCCCGGCGCCTTCCTGCCGGAAGAGGACCAGGGCGTATTGTTCGTCGATGTCAGCCTGCCATCCGGCGCCGCCCTGCCGCGCACCCAGGAAGTCATGGCGCAGATCGAGGAGATCGCCAAGGCCGCGCCCGGCGTCTCGGATGTCGTCAGCGTCACGGGTTTCAGCCTGCTGAGCGGCGCGCCGGGGGCCAATACAGGGTTGGCGATCGTCGTGCTCGACCCATGGGACGAGCGACGGACGCCGGAAACCGGCCTCAGGGCGATCTATCGGAGCTTGTCGGCGGCTTATGCCCAGATCCCGGCGGCCAATGTGTTCGCCTTCCCGCCGCCGCCGATCCCCGGCGTCGGCAATGCGGCAGGCTTCGACTATCGGCTCGAAGCGCTCGGCGGCCAACCGCCCGCCGATCTCGCCGCCACCTTGCGCGCGCTTCTCATCGCGGCCAATGCCGATCCGCGCATTGAGCGGGTCTATTCCAACTATTCGGCGGACGTGCCGCGGCTCTACCTCGACGTCGATCGCACCAAGGCTGAAAGCCTGAACGTGCCGATTTCGAGCCTCTATCAGACGCTTCAGGCGCAGCTTGGCTCGCTATTCGTCAACAATTTCACCTATCTCGGCCGCATCTTCCAGGTGAACATCCAGGCGGATGCCGAATTCCGCAGCCGGATCGACGACATCAACCGGATCTATATCCGCTCGACCGACGGCAATATGGTGCCGGTAGCAACACTCTCGACGACGCGCTTCGATTTCGGACCGGAACTGTTCTACCGCTACAACCAGTTCAACTCGGCGACCATCAACGGCCAGCCGGCGCCGGGCTTCACCTCCGGCGAGGCCGTCGCCGCGATGGCCGAGATCTCGGCGAACACGCTGCCCGACGGTTACACCTTCGAATGGTCGGGGCTGACCTATCAGCAGACCAATGAGGGCGGCGCGATCGGAGCCCTGTTCGGCCTCGCGCTGTTGTTCGGCTATCTGTTCCTGGTCGCCCAGTATGAAAGCTGGGCCATTCCCTTCGCGGTCCTGACCTCGGTCGCGGTCGCGGTCCTCGGCGCCGCCCTGGCGGTGACGTTATTCGGCGTGGCGCTGAACGTCTATGTGCAGATCGGCCTCGTGCTGCTCATCGGGCTCGCCGCGAAGAACGCGATCCTCATCGTCGAATTCGCCCGTGAACAGCGCGAAGCTGGCTTGTCGCGCTTCAAGGCGGCGCTGGAAGGCGCGCATATGCGCTTCCGCGCCGTGCTGATGACCGCCTTCGCCTTCATCTTCGGGCTGATCCCGCTAGTGCTTGCGACCGGCGCCGGCGCGGCCAGTCGCGTGTCGATCGGCATCACCGTGCTCGGCGGCATGCTGGCCGCCACGGTGATCGGCATCCTGCTGATCCCTGGCCTTTACGTCATGTTCCAGTGGATCGGCGACCGCCTCGGCGGCACACCGGATCTGGCGGAAGGCGTCTCGGAAGACGATACCGGCCCCGCCGCTCCGGACGCGACGCCGGCACCGTCGCCGAATTGAGGCCCGGCCCGTTCGTCCCGCCGAGACTCGTTCACGTTCAAGCGGAAGCGATTGACGGGCGCTCGCGGTCGCACGTCGTCCCCTCCGGGCTTGTCCCGGCGGCCAGGGATGCGGGATGCCGTGCCCCATTGCCGGAACAAATCTGGCAATGACACGCCAAGGACCAGACGCTTCAGCCCAAACAGAAAGGTGCCGAGCAGGCCGTCGAAAAAGCGCCTGCCCCTGCGAGACGGCCCTACGGGCCCCTCAGGGTTGAGGGCCAAGAGTTTGATGTTCCTCATCCTGAGGGCGCGCGCAGCAAGCGTCTCGAAGGATGGGCAACGGTCGCAGGACCTTCCTCGACAGCCCGCCAGATCATCTCTTTTTGGAAGGGTGGGGCACGCCCAAACGGACGCGTCCGACGGGGACCCCCGTTAGGACCGGTTCTCGGGGTCCGCGCGCTCGTCCCGAGGCGGGTCGGGCGGCAGGTCGTCGTCGAGCAGGACGCGATGGGCGGCACCTTCGAGATCGTCATACTGGCCGCGTTTCAGCGACCACAGAAACGCCACCAGGCCGAGCCCGCCGAGCACCAGCGCCACCGGGATGAGCACCAGGAGAACGTTCAAGCTGGCCGCTCCCGCGCCACGAGCGGCGCCGGGCGGGGCGCGTCGGATCGGGTCGGGCTGGCGCCGCCGCGTGCCCGGAGGGCGTTCAGCGTGACGATGATCGACGAGCCGGACATGGCGAGCGCGGCGATCAACGGCGTGACGAAGCCGAGCACCGCGATCGGCACGGCGATCATGTTGTAGATCACGGCGAGGCCGAGATTCTGCCCCATGATGGCGCGGGCGCGGGCGGAGATCCGCAACACCGTCGTCACCGGCCTCAACGAGGTGCCGAGGAACACCGCGTCCGACGCGGCCTGGCTGAGATGCACCGCCGTGACCGGCGACAGCGAGACATGGGCGGCGGCCAGCGCGGGCGCGTCGTTCAGCCCGTCGCCGACCATCATCACCTTGCGGCCGTCCCGGGCGAGACGCTCGACATAGGCGATCTTGTCCTTGGGCGACAGGCCCGCCTGCCACTCGGTCACGCCGAGCGCCGAGGCGGCGGCCGCCACGGGATCGGGCCGGTCGCCGGACAGGATCTCGACACGGAGCCCGCGCGCCTTGAGATCGGCGACCACGTCGGCGGCATCGGCGCGCAGGCCTTGCGCGATCTCGATCGCCACCGGCGGTTCCGCCCCCCGGCGCAACCACATGATGGAGGCATCCGGACGCGCGGTCGCGACCCTGTCGGCATCGACGTCGCAGAAGACGGCGCTGCCGAGCCGAACCTCGACCCCGTCGAGCGTCGCGGCGATGCCCTGGCCGGCGGTTTCGACGGCCCCGTCGAGCGGCTTTTCGGGTTCGGCGAAAGGCTGGATCGCGGCGGCCAAAGGATGCCGGCTCGACAGAGCGAGCCGACCGGCGAGCGACAGGGTCGCCGGATCGAGCGTCGTCCGGTTGACGAGTTCGGGATCGGGGAGCGTCAGCGTGCCGGTCTTGTCGAAGACGACCGTATCGACCTCGGCGAAGCGTTCGAGCGCATTGCCGGCATTGAGCAGCACGCCCGACTTGAACAGCGCGCCGGAGGCGACGACCTGCACCGCCGGCACGGCCAGGCCGAGCGCGCAGGGACAGGTGATGATCAGCACCGCGATGGCGGTGACGATGGAGAATTCCCAGCCCGCGCCGAGCAGCAGCCAGCCGACGACGGTCAGCGCGGCGAGCGTATGGACCACGGGCGCATAGAGCTTGGCCGCCCGGTCGGCGAGGTCGACATAGCGGTGGCGTGCTTCGAGCGCGGTGTCGAGCAGGCCCTGCACCTCATCGATCAGCGTGCCGGCCGAGGCGGCGGTGACGCGCACGGTCAGCGGCGCACCGAGATTAAGCGAGCCGGCATAGACATCCGATCCCGGCGTCACGTCATGCGGCGCGGTCTCGCCGGTGACGAAGCTCTGGTCGAGCTGACTGTCGCCGGCCGTCACGACACCATCGACGGCCAGCCGCTCGCCGGCCGGCACGAGCACCAGATCGCCCGGCGATACCGCCGAGACCGGCACTTCGCTGACCGAACCGTCGTCGGCGAGCCGCAACGCGACATCGGCCTTCAACGCGGCGAGGTTCTGCGCCATGGCGCGCGTGCGCCGACGCATCGACTGGTCGAGATAGCGGCCGATCAACAGGAAGAACAAGAGCATCACGGCGGAATCGAAATAGGCGTGATGGCGGCTCAGCAACGTCTGCGCCACGCTCATGCCGAGCGCCAGCAGGACGCCGAGCGAGATCGGCACGTCCATGTTGAGCTGACCGGCCTTGAGCGCGCGGATCGCCGAGCGGAAGAAGGGCTGGCCCGCATAGGCCGCCGTCGGCAGCGCGATCAGCGCCGAGACCCAGTGAAACAGGTCGCGCGTCTCGGAGGTGATGTCCGACGCATTGCCGGACCACACCGAGACCGACAACAGCATGATGTTCATCGACGCGAACGCGGCGACCGCGAGACAGCGCAGAAGCTGGCGCGATTCCCGGTCCTCGTCGGCGGCGAGCCGGCCGGGATCGAAGGGGTAGGCGCGGAAGCCGGCATTCTCGACCGCGCGCAGGATATCGCCGGCCGACAGGTCCGTGCCCGTCCATTCGACGACCAGCCGCTTGGTGGAGAAGTTCAGCCGCGCCTTGGTGACGCCGGGAAGCGCCGTGACGGTGTTCTCGATCTTGACCATGCAGCCGGCGCAGCGAATGCCGTCGACGGCCAGTTCGAGCCGCGACGCATCGCCATCGCCGCGCGCGACGAAACCATCGAGACGGGGGATCGCCGCGCTGTCGCTCGCCAGTGCCATGCCGGAACCTGCCCGCCCTACGAGCCGTCGAGCAGCAGGATACGATTCTGCGAGCTGTAGACCGGCCCGTCGGCATTGACCGCTTCGAGCACCAGCCGCCACTGGCCGGGGTCGATGCCGTCGACCGCGCCGCGATAAAGGCCCGGCTCGACTTCCTGAAGCGGAATGACGGTGTCGAAATCGTCCTGGGTGAGCCGTTCCAGCGTGGCGGTGAAACCGACCCCGTGGATCGGCGTGTCATGCCGGTCGCGCGCGGTGACATCGATGGCGACCCGGCCATCCGCGTCGCGGGCCACATCGGCGCCGACGGTCCAGCCGAGCGCGGCCTGGGCCTCGGCACGGATCGCCTGTTCCTCGAAGCGCAGGCCGGCCTCGTAGGCGCTCTTTCCTTCGAGGCCGGAGAAGGTCGAGAAGGCGAAATAGAGCAGGAAGCCGTTGACGATGAAGATGACGCCGAAGAAGGCGCACAGGGCCATCAGGACCATGCGGCCGGTGATGCGCCAGCCGCCATCGGGAGAAGTTGCGATATCGCTCATCGTGGTGGGGCCTTGAAGTTGTCGGACACGGTGTCGCTCGCACCGGTGGCCTGGTCGGTGATGGTGAAGGTGAGCGGTATGGTTTCGGCGAGCACGGCGTCCTCGGGCGCGAAGACGAGCAGCCGCACCTCGCGGGTCGTATCCGGGCCGACCTCGACCAGCGGCCCGCCGGACGCGTAGCTCGACACGCCGACCGCCTCGAGGCGCAAGCCCTCGATGCCGCTCACGGTGATGGCGAAGCGGCGTTCCTCGAGCTGCTTGTTCAACAGCCGCGCGGTGTAGCCGTTGCGGATCGAGCCGTCAGACAGTTCGACATAGAGCGGGTTGCGGTCGTGGATGACGTTGATCACCTCGGTCTGCCGCGTGGCCAGCGCGAACAGCATGATGCCGGCGACGAGCGCGATGATCGCGGGATAGATCAGCGTCCGGGCGCGGATCAGCTTGTAGACGGGCGCGAGCCCCTGCTGGCGGCGCTCGATATTCATGTCGGTATCATAGGCGATGAGGCCGGTCGGACGACCGACCTTCTTCATCACCGTATCGCAGGCATCGATGCACAACCCGCATTGGATGCATTCGAGCTGGATGCCGTCGCGGATGTCGATGCCCGTCGGGCAGACCGCGACGCATTGATAGCAGTCGATGCAGTCGCCGGCCGGATTGCCGGCCTTCTCGGCGCGCTCGGCCTGCTTGACCGACATGCGCGGCTCGCCGCGATCGTAGCGATAGGTGACGTTGAGCGCCCATTCGTCGGTCAGGGCGGCCTGGATGCGCGGCCAGGGACAGGCATAGACGCAGATCTGCTCGCGCATATGGCCGGCGAAGACATAGGTCGTCGCGGTCAGGATGCCGATCGCGATGTACCAACCCATGCCGGCCTGGAAGGTGGCGAGCTCGTAGACCAGCGTCGGCGCATCGTGGAAGTAGAGCACCCACGCCCCGCCGGTCCACCAGGCGATGAGTAGCCAGACCGAATGCTTGCCGATCTTCTCGCCGACCTTCTTGAGGGTCCATTTTTCCTTGTCGAGCTTGATCCGGTCGCGCCGATCGCCCTCGAATAGGCGCTCGACGGCGTAGAACAGGTCGGTCCACACGGTCTGCGGGCAGAGATAGCCGCACCATAGCCGGCCCGCGACGGCGTTCATCAGGAACAGCGCCATGGCCGCGATGACCAGGAGCCCGGTCAGATAATAGACTTCCTGCGGCCAGATCTCGATGAAGAAGAAATAGGCGCGGCGGGCGGGAAAATCGATCAGGACGGCCTGGTCCGGCGCGTTCGGACCGCGATCCCAGCGCACGAAGGGGAGCAGGTAATAGACCCCCAGCGCGAAGGCCATGATGGCCCATTTGACGTTGCGGAACGTGCCGGAAATGGCTTGCGGATAGACTTTCTTACGCGCGGCATAGAGCTGGATCTTCTCGTCCTGGCTGCCCGCATCCGCCGTTGTCATGTCGTTTCTCCATCCCCGCCCCGGTCGAGTACGGGATTTATCGTATTAGACATAACTAATGTATTTGATGGCAAACGGAGCGGCAATGCGCGGATTGCCGCTCCGGGTTTCGCCTTACGCGGGGGAATCTTGCCCCCGCGCCGGGACCTTACTGGCCGCCACCCAGCGAGTGGATATAGACCGCCAGCGACTTGACCGTCGCCTCGTCGAGACGTCCGGCAAAAGCCGGCATGACACCGCCGAGACCGTTCAACACGCCGTTCTCAATTGTCGCGACATCAGAGCCATAGAGCCAGATATTGTCGGTCAGATTGGGCGCGCCGAGCGCCTGGAACCCGGTGCCGTCCGGCATGTGGCAGGCGGCGCAATTGGTCGCGAAGACCTGGCTTCCGAGGTCGAGATCGGCGCCTTCATCGGTTTCGAGCCCCGACAGCGAGCGGACATAGTTGGCCACCGCCGTCACCTCGGGGCGCGGCAGATAGTCGAAGGGCGGCATGTTGCCGATCCGCGCCAGCGGGTCCTGCTCGTTGCGGATGCCATGAGCGATCGAATACTGGATGTCGTCCAGCGTGCCGCCCCATAGCCAGTCGTCGTCGTTGAGGTTGGGATAGCCGACAGCACCGGCCGCGCCCGTGCCGTGACAGGCCGAGCAGTTGTCGCCGAACGCCGCCCGGCCATTGGCCATGGCGAACTGGAGAAGGTCCGGATCGGCCTGGATGTCGGCGAGCGGGGCGCCGATCAAGCCTTGCCCGAGCACGTTGCGCTCGGCGCGCATCGCGTCGACCTGTTCGGTCACCAGCGCGCGCTGGCTGTGGCCGCGAATGCCCTTGGTATAGTCGGAGATCAGTGGCCAGGACGGCATCAGGATCCAGTAGATCACCGCCCAGACGATGGTGGCGTAGAAGGTCCACACCCACCAGCGCGGCAACGGATTGTTGAGTTCGCGCAATCCGTCCCATTCATGACCGGTCGTCTCGATCCCCGAGATTTCGTCAACATGTTTCTTGTCGGCCATGGTCAGTCATCCTCCCGGAACGGGATATTGGCGGCGTCGTCGAAGCGTTTCTGGTTGGACGGCCACAGCGCGTAGACCAGAACGATCGCGAACAGCAAAATGAAGTAGAGAAGGCCCCAGGTCTGCGCGAAGGAAGCCAGACGCTCATAGATATCCATTGTCCTGCCTCACCTGAGATTGATCTCGGCCTGGTTGTCGAAGGTCGAGAAGTCGACCAGCGTGCCGAGCATTTGCAGATAGGCGACCATGGCGTCCATTTCGGTGACCCGGCTGGGATCGCCGTCGAAATCGCGCATCACGGTCTTGGGATAGCGCGCCGCGAGGCCGTCGGGATCGGCGCCCTCGGCCAGCGGATTGGCCTGGGTCCGGAGATCCTGGATCGCCAGCTCGATCATCTCATCGCTATAGGGCACGCCGTAGATCTGGTTGATCCTCAGATCGCCGGCGATGCCGTCATAGTCGAGATCGGTCGTCGCCAGGAAGGGATAGCCCGGCATGATCGAGGTCGGCGACACCGAGCGCGGATCGATCAGGTGCTGGACCTGCCATTCGTCGGAGTATTTCCCTCCGACGCGTGCCAGATCCGGACCCGTGCGTTTCGACCCCCATTGGAACGGCCGATCATACATGGATTCGGCCGCCAGCGAGTAATGGCCGTAGCGCTCCACCTCGTCGCGCAGGGTGCGGATCATCTGGCTGTGACAGGTGTAGCAGCCCTCCCGCACATAGATGTTGCGGCCGGCCAGTTCGAGCGGGGTGTAGGGCCGCATGCCCTCCACCTTCTCGATCGAGCTTCTGAGATAGAAGTTCGGGACCAGCTCCACCAGACCGCCGATCGAGACGGCGATCAGGATGAAGAACACCAGGAGCAGCGAGTTGCGCTCCAGGATTCCGTGTTTGTCCATCATGGGTCGCGTCCTCCTTATTCGGCCGGCTGCAGAGCGGGCCGGGCGGGTGCCGTTTCGGCTTCCACCGGCTCGCCGTAGCGCGCGGTCATGTAGAGGTTGTAGGCCATGATCACCGCGCCGAGGACGAACAGCGCCCCGCCGATGGCCCGGATCACATAGAAGGGATGCATCGCCTCGACGGTCTCGATGAACGAGAATTCGAGGAAGCCGAGGCTGTTATAGGCACGCCACATCAGCCCCTGCATGATGCCCGACACCCACATCGCGGAGATGTAGAGGACGATGCCGATCGTGGCCGTCCAGAAGTGCCAGTTCACCAGCTTCAGCGAATACAGCCCTTTGCGGTTCCACAGCCACGGCACGAGGCAGTAGAGCGCGCCGAAGGAGATGAAGCCGACCCAGCCGAGCGCGCCGGAATGGACGTGACCGATGGTCCAGTCGGTGTAGTGACTCAGCGAGTTGACCGCGCGGATCGACATCATCGGGCCTTCGAAGGTGGACATGCCGTAGAACGCCACCGAGACCACCAGCATGCGCAGGACCGGGTCCGTCCTGAGCTTGTCCCAGGCGCCCGACAGCGTCATCAGGCCGTTGATCATGCCGCCCCAGGACGGCATCCACAGGATGATCGAGAAGGTCATCCCGAGCGTCTGCGCCCATTGCGGTATCGCCGTGTAGTGCAGGTGGTGCGGCCCGGCCCAGATATAGATGAAGATCAGGGCCCAGAAGTGGATGATCGACAGCCGGTAGGAATAGACCGGCCGTTCGGCGCGTTTCGGGACGAAGTAATACATGATCCCGAGAAAGCCCGCCGTCAGGAAGAAGCCGACCGCGTTGTGGCCATACCACCACTGGGTCATCGCATCCTGCATGCCGGCCCAGACGATGTAGGACTTCGACCCGAAGACCGAGACCGGCAGCGTCAGATTGTTGACGACATGCAGCATCGCTACGGTGACGATGAAGGCGAGATAGAACCAGTTCGCCACATAGATGTGCGGCTCCTTGCGCTTCCACAGCGTGCCGAGGAAGACCAGGAGATAGACGACCCAGACGATGGTCAGCCACAGATCGGCATACCATTCCGGCTCGGCATATTCCTTGCTCTGGGTGATGCCCAGGAGATAGCCGGTGCCGGCGATCAGGATGAAGGCGTTGTAGCCCCAGATCACGAACCAGGCCGACATCGACCCCGCGATCCGCGCCCGGCAGGTGCGCTGCACGACATAGAAGGAGGTCGCGAGCAGGGCATTGCCGCCGAAGGCGAAGATGACGGCGGAGGTGTGCAGCGGGCGCAGGCGGCCGAATGTCGTCCAGGGCAGGTCGAAGTTCAGCGCCGGATAGGCGAGCTGCAAGGCGATAACGAGACCGACGATGAAACCGGCCAGCCCCCAGAACACCGAGAAGAATACGGCCAGCTTAATCGGGCCGTATTGATAGTTCGGCAGCCCGTCGATCTCTTCGGGGATCGGCGCGGCGTCGCGCTGGAAGTAGTTCTTGAGGATCATGAAGGCGGCGGCCCCCGACAGGAGGACGCCGATCCAGGCGTGGATCATGATGCCTGTGTCGAGGGCTTTCGCCGCGACGGTCAGGCAGGCCAGGCAGACCACGATCAGAAACAGCGTATAGCCGCCCTCTTCGATCGTCATCCGCTTGGCCGCGAGCGTGCGCGCCATGTGGTTCGTTCCCGTTTCTGTGCCAATTCGAGTGCACGGACCTGTGCACCCTTACGAAAAGGGGCCGAATCCGATCCGGTTCTTTGACATGCCTCAAGGAAACGACCGCTCGCGGGGTCTTGCGGACGTGGAAATGCTTAGATCGATTGTAAATTCGCGGCTTTCGGCATCCGTCTGCGGCAACGCGCCGCAACGGCCCGATCGGCCCGCCCGACGGCGCTCCGATCAGGGCCGGCGCGCGTTGATCGCGATCAAGGCGGGGCCGTGGGCTGGCGTCGACAATCGGGCATCATGCAAGACCGTCTCCGCGCCTATGCCACCCGCGCCGTGCCGCGCTATACATCCTATCCGACGGCCCCGCATTTCGCCGAGGATGTGGACGGCGACGTCTATCGGGGCTGGCTCGACGCGCTCGGGGAAGACGCCCGGCTGTCGCTTTACCTGCATGTCCCGTTCTGCCGGGAGATGTGCCGCTATTGCGGCTGCCACACCAAGATCACCCGCAAGGACGCGCCGATCGCCGATTACGTGGCGACGCTGCACCGCGAGATCGCGCTCGTCGCCGACCATGTCGGCGGCCGCATGGTCGACCATATCCATTGGGGCGGCGGCACGCCGAGCATCCTGAAGCCCGAGCAATTCGCCGATCTGGTCGGACTGATGGCCGAGCGCTTCGCCTTCTCGGACGGCATCGATCACGCGATCGAACTCGATCCACGCACCGTAACGCCAGACATGGTGGCGATGCTGGCGCGGGCCGGCGTGACGCGGGCGAGCCTCGGCGTTCAGGATTTCAACCTCCATGTCCAGGAAGCGATCGGCCGCATCCAGCCCGTCGAGCTCGTGCGACGCGTCGTCGATCTGTTGCGCGATGCTGGGATCACCGCGATCAATCTCGACCTGATGTATGGCCTGCCGCATCAGTCGACGGCGGATGTGGTGCGCACCGCCGAAATCGCCGCGGATATGGGCGCGACGCGGCTGGCTCTGTTCGGCTATGCCCATGTGCCCTGGTTCAAGACCCATCAGCGGTTGATCGACGCGGCCGCGCTGCCAGGCGCCGTCGAGCGCATCGACCAGGCCGACGCGGCTCAGGCCGCGCTCGAAGCCAAGGGCTATGTGGCGATCGGCTTCGACCATTTCGCGCTGCCCGACGACGCCATGGCGGTCGCCCAGGCCGACGGTAACCTCAAGCGCAACTTCCAGGGCTACACGACCGATACCGCCGAAGCGCTGATCGGCTTCGGCGCCTCCTCCATCGGCAGCCTGCCACAGGGCTATGTGCAGAACGCGCCCGATGTCGGCGGCTGGTGCCGGCTCGTCGAGGCCGGCACGCTGCCGGTCGTGCGCGGCGCGGCCGTCAGCGCCGAAGACATCCGTCGCCGCGCCATCATCGAAAGGCTGATGTGCGACTTCGCCGTCGATCTCGCCGCGTTCATGGCCGAGGACGAAACGCTGGACGCGACCTTCGGCGCGGATATCGACCGGCTGTCCCCGCTGATCGACGACGGCCTGGCCGAGCGACACGGCACCGAGATCCGCGTCACCGAGCCGGCCAAGCCGCTCGTCCGCATCGTGGCCGCCTGTTTCGACACCTATTTCGCGGCCAGCGAAGCACGGCATTCAGCCGCCGTCTGATCGAACGGGCACGGTCCGCGCGCACCGCCCCCCCAAAAAAGCAATCGAGCAAGGAAAAGGGAACGGCCCCTGCGGACGCGCCGCGCTCTCGGGCCAAGAAAAAGCGCCGCCTCAGTGGACACGGCGCCGAGTGGCTAGAGGAGGTATCGCAAGGCTTATCGGCAATCCGGGCCCGAGCCAGCAGGCTCCATGCGAACGTCCCGGCGGCCGCGCCTACAGCGCGCCGGTCAGTTCGTGCATCGCCGTGAGATCCTTGATGCGCACCTTGTCCTGACGGTCGAAGCTCAACACGCCACGCCGGCGCAGTTCGGAGAACGACCGGCTCACCGTCTCGATGGTCAGTCCGAGATAGTCGGCGATCTCCTGGCGCGTCATCGACAATTGCACGACATGCTCGGTGTCCGGCAGGCGGATCTCGTCGGGATCGCCCGATACCTTGCCGACGGCGAGCCGCATCAGGAAGCTCGCCAACCGCTCCATGGCCGATTTGCGGCCGAGCAGAACGGCATGCTCGCGCATCGCGCCGAGCTGTTCCTGAAGATGCCGGCAGACCAGCATGGTCAGATCGCTGGAGCGATCGCACAGCCGGCGGTCGAAGGATCTGAGCCGCGAATTGGTCAGCGTCTCCGCCGAGCAGTCATGCAGGTCGGCCGTCGTCAGGCCGAACAGATCACCGGCCGACAGGAGTTCGACGACCTGGCGCCGCCCGTCGGGCAACAGCTTGTAGAGCATCACCGCGCCTTCGACGATCTGATAGATCTGATTGGCGTCGTCGCCCTCGAAGAAGACGATCGTATGGGGTGCCAGCCGGGTCAGCTGCGGGGCGCGCATGCCGTCTTCCGCCAGCTTGATCGTCGTCAAATCGATCTCGATATCTTCGCGTATAACGGTTTCGGCGACCTGAGCGTCCATGATGATGTTCCTTCCCGCGCCGGCACATGCCAGTTCCCGCACGCGCCGGCTGTCGGCGCCGCATTTCCGGAAGCGATCGCGTGTCGACCGTGCCCCGGAAATGGCCATACGGCTGGCCTGCCTCGGCCTTGTTGTGGGGAAAGGCTACGAAGCCGGGCCCGACCGCAAAATTCGGACCCGTACTTACGCGCAAGACCTAGGCCGCCGGCCCAGGCCCCGAAACGCGCCTAGAGAAGCGGCGCGATGGCGTCGGCCGTCAGCGGTTTGCGCACCAGGTGGTCGACCGCGATGCCGCCGAGCGACCGGTCGAGATTGGCCTGGCTCTGGCCGGAAATCACGATGGCGCGCGGCGGATCCGCCAGCCCGCGAAGCCAGCGCAGCAGTTGCGAACCATGCATTCCCGGCAAAACCAGGTCGACGATGACCGTGTCCGCGCCGCCGGGCACGACGCTCGACACGAAGCTCTCCGCATCAGCGAAGGCAACCGGGTCATAACCGAGCTGGCGCAGCAGCAGGACCAGGGAATCGCGAACGGCAATGTCGTCTTCTACGATATAAATCGCCAAAACTATTTCCTAAAAGGAAACTATGAACGGCGACCATTTATTGCCCTCCGGCAAAGAGGAACTTTGATTGTCGTCAATTCAACGGGCAAAAGAGACCGGCCTAAGCATTCATGCCAATGGGACCGCAGCGTAGCGCGCCGCGCCATCCCAAGTCTCCCGAACCGCAAACGGCCGTAGATCCGCCCGCGTGGCGGGGCGGGACGCGTCGTGCCACTCTGACAAGATATCGGAGGTGAGCTGTATACGGGGTCGATCGCCGCGCGTTTCAGAGCCGCGCGCGATGGGCGGCGCCCCGGAACGGCGTCATCCGCCGGCGATCAGCGTCCGGACAGGACGATGCGCACCAGGTCGGCCGCGTTCTTGGCGCCGAGCTTCTCCATGATCCGGGCGCGGTGCACCTCGATGGTGCGCGGGCTAATGCCGAGCGTGCGGCCGGCTTCCTTGTTGGACGCGCCGGCGGTGATCTGCACCAGGACATCCTTTTCGCGCGGGGTCAGCGTGTTCAGGCCGGGGAAATCGAGGGTGACGTCGTCGTCGCGCTCGGCCGCCTTGTCGCGCGCGTCGAGCGCTTCCTGGACATGCTGCACGACGGTTTCGGCATCGAACGGCTTTTCGATGAAGTCGAGCGCGCCGGCCTTGATGGCGGTCACCGCCATCGGGATGTCGCCCTGGCCGCTGATGATGAAGATCGGCGCCGCATAGCTCGGGGCGTCGATCTCGTTGAGAATGTCCATGCCCGACTTGCCGGGCATGTGGACGTCGAGCAGAACGCAATCGGGCGCCTCGCGCCTCGCCGCCGACAGGAAGTCCGCGCCATTCTCGAAGCCGCGCACCGAGAACCCTTCGAGCGAGAACACCACGCCGAGCGCGTCGCGCACGGCCGGATCGTCGTCGACGATATAGACCGTCTTCGGCCGCGCCCTGTGGTCGCCGTGGTCGTTCAGATTGGTCATGCTCATCATCCCCCGAGAAAGCAGCACCGCCGTCGCCGCGGCGCGTCAGTCATGCGCGCCCGGCACCCAGATCGGCAGATAGAGGCAGAAGCGGGCGCCGCGGCCATGGCCGCCGGGATCGACGACGAGATCGCCGCCATGGCTCTGGGCGATCGATTTGGAGATCGCGAGGCCGAGGCCCATCCCGCCCTTCTTGCTCGACGCGAACGCCTTGAACAGCGTTTCGAGCGCCTCTTCCTTGATGCCTGGTCCGGAATCCTCGACGCAGACCATGACGCGGCCATCGGCCTGGGCGGTTTCGAAGATGACCTCGCGCCGCGCCGCCCCGCTGACCGCCTGTAGCGCGTTGCGCACGAGATTGACGATGATTTGCTGAATCTGCACCGGATCGACGGAGACATCCGGCAGATCCGGATCGTGACGGCGCTGGATCACGACGTCGCGCACCCGCAGGCCCACCATGGTGAAGTCGATCGCCTCGTCGACCAGCTTGGCGATGTCGACCTTCTGGCGCTCGGGCTCGCGCTTCTCGACGAACTGGCGCATGCGCTGGATGATCTTGCCGGCCCGGTCGGCCTCGGCCAGCGCCCGTTCGAGAACGCTCATCAATTCGTCCGACAGGCCCTGGCCTTCAGGCTGCTTGCGGACCGCCCGCGTCACCGCCTGGAGATAGAGCATAACGGCGGTCAGCGGCTGGTTCAGTTCATGGGCCAGGGCGGCGCCCATCTCGTCCATGGCGTTGACGCGGGCCATGTGGACGAGCTGCGCCTGAAGCTGGTTGAGCCGTTCTTCCGAATCGAGCTGCGGGCGCAGATCGCGCAGGATGCCGATGAACTGGCGCCCGACCGGCGTCGCCGCCTCGCCAACCGACAGTTCGAGCGGGAACACGCTGCCGTCGCGATGCTGGCCTTCGACGCAGCGCCCGATGCCGATGATCTTGCGCTCGCCGGTGGTCAGGTAATTGGTCAGATAGCCGTCGTGATGGTCGGCATATTTGGACGGCATCAGCGTCGAGACGTTCTTGCCGATCATCTCCGCCGCGCGATAGCCGAACAGCGCCTCGCACGCCTTGTTGAACACAAGGATGCGGCCATGGTCGTCGATGACCATGATACCGTTGACAGCGGTATCGAGCACGCTCAGCAGGCGTGACTCGGATACGGTCAACGTTGCTGTGGCTTGGCTGTCCATGAAATGACCTTACACGTCTTTCTGCGTAGTTTCATGCGAGATCGTGGCAATAATGGCCTGCGGCTCACTCCCAGACGGACCAGCCGGGTTAACCGATTCGGAGGGCCGGCGCGCTCGGCCAGCCCGTCAGTTAGCCGGGAACGCGGGTTCGGGCAAGCCAGTCCGACAGCCGCGACGCCGCGTCGCGCAAGGTCGCTTCCGAGCGCAGGAAACACAGGCGCATGAACCCCTTGCCGGCCGCCCCGAAGGCGCGGCCCGGGGCCAGGCCGATATTCGCCTCGTCGACGAGCGTCAGGCCGAGCTGATCGGTATCCGGCGCGCCGTCGATGCCGAAGAACGCATAGAACGCGCCCTTGGGCGGCGCATAGCGGGCGCGGCCCGAGGCCACAAGCGCCTCGCTGACGATGTCGCGGCCGACGCGCGCCTGGCGAATCAGATGGTCGGTGAACCCGTCACCGCGCTCCAGCGCCGCGATCGCGCCGCGCTGCATGAAGGCGGCGACGCCCGACGTCGAATACTGGATGAGGTTCTCGACCACCTGGCCAAGCGCGGCGGGCGCCTCGATCCAGCCGATCCGCCAGCCGGTCATGGCCCAGTTCTTGGAAAAGGTGTTGACGTAAAGCACCGCTTCGTCGGGATCGGCCAGATCGCGGAAGGACGGCGCCCGCCCGCCGTCATAGTGAAACCGGCCATAGATCTCGTCGGCGATGATCCAGATGCCGCGCTCGCGCGCCAGATCGAGCACCGCCCGCAATTCATCCGGCGTCGCGGTCCAGCCGGTCGGGTTGTTCGGCGTGTTGACGAAGATGGCGCGGGTGCGGTCGGTCACCGCGGCACGCAAGCGGTCGATATCAAGCGCCCAGCCCTCGGCGCCGAAGGTCAGCGGCACCTCGACCGGCCGCACCCCGGCGATGCCGGCGCCGGCGGCGAAGTTGGGCCAGACCGGCGCCAGAAGGACCATGTCGTCGCCGGGCGCCGCGGCGAGCTCGATGGCGATCCGGATCGACTGCATGCCCGATCCGGTCACGAAGAAGCGCTCCGCGTCATGCGTGCCGCCATAGACCCGGCCGTGATAGTCGGCGATGGCCTGGCGCAATTCGGGCAGGCCGCGCTGCCAGGTGTAGAAGGTCTCGCCGGCGGCCAGCGCCCGCGTCGCCGCTTCCCAGATGAAGGACGGCGTCGGCGTATCGCCCTCGCCGGCCCAGAGCGGGATCAGTCCCTCCTTCAGACGACCGTGATTCATCACCTCGACGATGCCGCTCTCGGGCGCGGCGCTGGCATTCGGATTGAGGCGGTCGAGGAGCGGGTCGGCGGTCATGGGGACCTCGGCGGGTAGGATCGGCATCGGGACGGCCAAATCGACCGGCCCTCTTGTTTCGGGCGGCATGGCCGGGCGGTCAAGCCTTCGGCCGCGAGGCGGGCCTATGCTTTTGCATCAGGGCCCCTATCCGAATGGACCGATTAGCCGCGCACAACCGACTTGATCACAACGCGGTTTTGTGAAATTGCCGGCCGGTCTTATTGTCGCGGTTCGTGCAATGCTGCCATGCGCGGCCGGGGATACAGCGAAGGACCAGATGCAGGCCTGGCTCATCACATTGATCGGCATCGGCTATCTCGCCGGCCTCTTCGCGGTCGCGAGCCATGGCGACCGGCTGGCCCGGCGCGGGGTGTGGCGCGACGGGCGTCCGCTGATCTATGCGCTGACGCTCAGCGTCTACTGCACGTCCTGGACGTTCTTCGGCAGTGTCGGGCTGGCGGCATCGAGCGGCCTCGACTTTCTCACGATCTATATCGGCGCGGGCCTCATGATCGGGCTCGGCTATCCGATCCTGCTGCGGATCGTGCGGTTGGCGAAGGCGCAGAATTCCACCTCGATCGGCGATTTCCTGGCCGCCCGCTATGGCAAGAACCCACGCGTCGCCGCCGCCGTCGCGCTGATCTGCGTCATCGGCATCACGCCCTATATCGCGCTTCAGCTCAAGGCGGTCTCGGTGTCGGTCACGACGCTGGCCGGCTATCTCGACGGGGCGGACACCGCACCCGGCGCGCCGGACGTCACGCTTCTGGTCACGCTAACACTGGCGCTGTTCGCGGTCCTGTTCGGCACCCGCCATGCCGACGCCACCGAGCATCAGGAAGGGCTGATGCTGGCGATCGCGACCGAAGCGGTGGTCAAGCTCGCCGCCTTCCTCGCCGTCGGGCTGTTCGTCACCTTCTTCCTGTTCGACGGCCCAAGTGCGCTCTACGACGCGGCGCGCGCCGATCCGGCCATCCCACCGCTGTTCGCGTTCGAGTTCGACGGCGGCCGCTGGCTGACCATGATGGGGCTGAGCGTGGTCTGCATTCTCCTGCTGCCGCGCCAGTTCCATGTCGGCGTCGTCGAGAACACATCCGAAGCCGAAATACGGCACGCGGCCTGGCTGTTCCCGCTCTATCTCGTCGCGATCAATCTCTTCGTCGTGCCAATCGCCATGGCCGGCCTGCTGATCCTCGACGCGGACGCCGATCCCGACATGTTCATGCTGCTCCTGCCGATGGCGGCCGATAATGGGGCGATCATGATCATCGCCTTTCTCGGCGGCCTGTCGGCGGCGACCGCGATGGTGATCGTCTCCTGCGTCGCGCTTGGCATCATGACGTGCAACGATCTCGTCCTGCCGGCCGTCCTGCGCCGGCGCGACGCGGGTCCGGCGGCGATGGGCCGGCGCGTGCTGCTGATCAGGCGGCTGTCGATCTTCGTCGTCCTGGCACTCGCCTATGCCTATTACCGGCTGACCGCCGAGACCACGGCGCTGGCCGAGATCGGGCTGTTGTCGTTCGCGGCCATGGCCCAGCTGGCGCCGGCCTTCTTCATCGGGCTGGTCTGGCGGCGCGGCACCGCGAACGGCGCGATCGCCGGCATGACGGCCGGCCTCGCCATGTGGGCCTATACGATGCTCGTGCCAACCTTCGCGGATGCTGGGCTGATCCCCGCATCGGTGGTCACGGCGGGGCCCTTCGGCATCGCCCTTCTCAAGCCGGAAGCCCTCTTCGGTCTTGTTTTCGATCCCCTGGCGCACAGCGTGTTGTGGAGCCTCGTGGTCAATATCGCGGTGTATTGTCTCGTCTCGCTGGCCCGCAAGCCGAACGCCATCGAGCAGCTCCAGGCGCAGAGCTTCGTGCCGCATGCATCGGCGTCGACCGGCTTCGCGCCGAGCCGCTTCATGCCGCTGCCGATCCCGCAGGCCCTGCGCTTCGGGCGGTCCGAGGTGCGGGTCGGCGCGCTCGAAGCCACGGTGTCGCGCTATCTCGGCAGCGCGCGCACGCGCATGGCCTTCGAACGTTTCGCCGAGGACCAGGGCGCCCCGCTCGACCGGCGCGCCCCGGCGGACGGATCGACCCTGCGCTTCGCCGAACACCTCCTGGCGCGGGCCATCGGAACAGCGTCCTCGCGGCTTGTCCTGTCGCTCCTGCTCGAGCGCCGCGACGCGCCGTCGACATCCGCCGCCCGTTTGCTCGACGATGCCTCGGCGGCGATCCAGTTCAACCACGACATGCTGCAATCGACGCTGGACCATATCCAGCAAGGGGTCTGCATGCTCGATGGCGATCTCCGCCTGGTCGGCGCCAATGACCGGTTCCGCGGCCTGCTCGATCTGCCGCCCGACCTGGTCGAATTCGGCGCGCCGTTCGGCGCCGTTCTCGACTATCTGGCACGCAGGGGCGATGTCGGCCTGGGCAACCCGGAAGCGCCGCTCGACGCGGCGATGCAGCGGGCGATCGGGGAGGGCCAGCCGATACAGGTCGAACTGGCGGCCACCGGGCGCCATATCGACATGCGCTCGAACCGCATGCCGGATGGCGGCGCCGTGGTGACCTTCACCGACGTGACCGATGCGGTGCGCGCCGCAGACGCGCTGGCGCGCGCCAACGAGACGCTCGAAAACCGGGTACGCGAGCGTACCGAGGAACTGACGCGGTTGAACCGGGAACTGGAACGGGCGCGCGCCCATGCCGAGGCGGCCAATCGCGACAAGACCCGTTTCCTGGCGGCCGCCAGCCACGACATCCTGCAGCCGCTCAACGCCGCCAGGCTCTATGTCTCGAGCCTGGCGACACAGGAATTGCCAACCGAGGGGCGCCGCCTCGCCGGCCATATCGACACCTCGCTGGAAGCGGTCGAGGACCTGCTCGGCGCGATCCTCGACATCTCGCGGCTCGATGCCGGCGCCATGCAGCCCGCCTATAGCCGGTTCGAGATCGACGCCGAACTGCGCCATCTCGACGTGGAGTTCCGACCGCTCGCCGAAGCACGCGGCATCGACTTGACCGTCTTGCCCTGTGGGCTGACCGTCCATAGCGACCGCAGGCTGTTGCGCCGGCTGTTGCAGAACCTGGTCGGCAATGCGGTGAAATACACCAAGCATGGCCGGGTGCTGGTCGGCTGCCGGCGTCGCGGCGCGCATCTGTCGATCGAGGTGCTCGACACCGGCCCCGGTATCGCGGCGCATATGCAGACGCTGATCTTCCGCGAGTTCCATCGCCTCGAACGCGACCGCGACAGCCAGAGCGGGCTCGGGCTCGGCCTGTCTATCGTCGACCGCATCGCGCGCATGCTCGACGTTCCGGTCGACCTCGACAGCCGGCTCGACAGCGGCACGCGGTTCAGCGTCCTGGTGCCGCGCGCCGACACGCAGGCAACCGGGTCGGCGCGGGCCATGCAGGCCAACAATGTTATACCGCTGTCCCGACCGGGCGTGATGCTCGAGGATCTCGTCATCGTCTGTATCGACAACGAAGCACCGATCCGCGATGCCATGGCGACCCTGATCGGCGGCTGGGGCGCGCATGTCATCACAGCGCCGGACGGGAAAACGGCCTTGAAGGCGATCCGGTCCTCGGGACACTCGCCCGATGTATTGATCGCCGACTTCCATCTCGACCGCGGCGACGGGCTCGATACCCTGCGCCAGCTGAGATCGAAACTCGGCGACCTGCCCGCGATCCTGATCACCGCGGACCGCGCGCAGCGCCTGCGCGACCTGGCCGAGGCCTGCGGGGTCGACGTTCTGCACAAGCCCGTGAAGCCCGCGAGCTTGCGCGCGCTGCTCGCCCGGCGCCGTCGGCCGTCATCGGCGCCTGTGACGCCGGCCGTGCGGCGCGAGGCCGCCGAATAGGGCGCGCCGTCCGCGACGGGCGCGATCATGCGTCAGGGATTTGAGCCAAGCCCGATATCGAGGCGTTGTTGCCGGACTGGTTCCGGCAAGCCACGGCTTCGGACCAGCCTTGCTCAGCCCCGTGTCCCCGGAACAAGTCCGGGAGGTAGCGACAGGGGAAGGAACGCCTGGCAAACGCGTCCAGCCCAGCGCGGCGTGTTTCAGACCGTCTGCGACGCGATATGCGACTGGTCGATCTTGTTGGCGAGGATGACCGCCTGCAGCCGCGAATCGACGTCGAGCTTCTGCAGGATCGCCGAGACATGCGCCTTGACGGTGGCTTCGGAGACACTGAGTTCATAGGCGATCTGCTTGTTGAGCAGCCCCGCCGACAGCATCATCAGGACGCGCAATTGCTGCGGGGTCAGCGTCGCGAGCCGCGCGGCCAGCGCCACCTGCTCGTCCTCGCCGTCGACCAGGAGATCGACATCCTCGGGCACCCAGATCTCGCCTTCCAGCACCTGGTCGATCGCCCGGCGCATATCGGCGACGCCGAGGGATTTCGGCAGGAAACCGGTGGCGCCGAATTCGACGCAGCGCCGGATGATCGCCGGCTCCTCGCTCGCCGACACCACGACGACCGGTACATCGGGATATTGCGCGCGGATCGACAGAAGGCCGGAAAACCCCTTGACGCCCGGCATGGCGAGGTCGAGCAGCAGGAGATCGGCGGGCGGTTTCCGACCGAGCAGGTCCTGGACGGCGTCGATATCGCCGGCCTCGACCAGTTGCGCGTCGGGGTAATGAGCGATGAGCGCGGCACGCAACGCGTCGCGGAAAAGCGGGTGATCGTCGGCGATGACGATGCGTTCCGGGCGTGGCGCCACGGCTGAAGTCCTTCTAGAAGAGATCCGCGGTCAGATCAGTGTCCGAACAAGAGGCAAGCCCGGCGACGGAAGACCACCAAGACGAGCGCCGGCGACCCTACGCGGTCTCATGTCATCCCCAAACTATCCATAAGGATATTAGGACCGGATAATATTATCACACGGATAGAGATCAATCGAGACAACGGTCTGGAAAGGAAAGCCGCCCGTTTTTACGCAGGCGGCAAGGCGACCCTGATAACGCCAAGACTTAGCCCAAGGCGGGCAACGGCTTGAGCGTGTCGGCATCGATGCCGCCCATGCGGCAGACGAAGCGCCATTCGGCCTCTGTCACCGGCTGCACCGAGAGCCGCATCGACTTGACGAGCGCCATCTCGGCGAGTTCCGGCGTCTCCTTGATCTCGGCCAGCGTGACCGGGCGCGGCACATCGGCCAAGGCGCGGATGTCGACGCATTCCCAGCGCGCGTCATCGGTCGTCGAATCCGGATGCGCCTCGGCCGAGACCTCGACGATACCGACGATCTCCTTGCCTTCATTGGAATGGTAGAAGAAGCCGCGATCGCCGACCGCCATCGCCCGCATGAAGTTGCGTGCCTGATAGTTGCGCACGCCGTCCCATTCCTCACCGGTGTCACCCTTGGCCTTCTGCTGGTCCCAGGACCATTTGAAGGGTTCCGATTTGAACAGCCAGTAGTTCATGCCGCGGCTCCCCCTATTGCGGCGCGCCGACGACCCATTTCCACGGCCGGATCTCGACCGTGTCGAACAGGCCGGCCTTGGCATAGGGGTCTTGCGCCAGGAGCGCCTCGACGGCCGGTTCGCTATCCGCCTCGACGATCAGGAAACTGCCGATCGGATCGCCATCGTCGCCGGACAGATAGGGGCCGGCGATCCGGATGCGATCGGTATTGGCGTTAAGGAAGTCCAGATGAGCCGGCCGGTTCTCCATCCGAACGGCGAGATGATCCGCCTTGTCGAGCGCGGACACGGCATAGAGCATACGGGGTCTCCTTCGGTTCGGCGACGTGTTTAGGCCGCGCGCGGCGCGCGGTCCATAGGGGACGGGTTCTTGGGGTGCCGGGTCATGGGATAAACGCGGTTGTCAACCTTCGCGGCGAAACGGCCGCGCCAGCAGGGTCTCGATCGCGGCATCGACCGTCAGCCGGCCGGCGACGATCTCGCTGACCGCCGACGAGATCGGCAGATCGACGCCGAGATCGTCGGCGCGCGCCATCAACGCGCCGGCCGTCCACATGCCTTCGGCGAGCGCCGGCGTGTCCCGTGCCGCGTCCTCGATCGTTCCGCCGGCACCGAGCGCCGTGCCGAGAGCGAAATTGCGCGACTGCGGGCTGGTCGCGGTCAGGATGAGATCGCCGAGCCCAGACAGACCCGACAGGGTTTCGGGCCGGGCGCCGAGCGCGGTGCCGAAGCGGACGAGTTCGGCGAAACCGCGCGCCGTCAGCGCCGCGCCGGCGCTGGCGCCGAGCTTCTTGCCCGCGACGATGCCGCAGGCGATCGCCAGCACGTTCTTCATCGCCCCGCCGATCTCGACCCCGACAATATCGTCGGTGAGATAGGGTCGGAACGCGGTATGCCCGATGGCACGGACGAGCGCCTCGCCAAGGTCTGCGTCGCGGGCCGCCAGGGTGACGGCGGTCGGCAGGCCGCGCGCGACATCGGCGGCGAAGCTCGGGCCTGACAGGATGGCCGGCGTCGCGGCCGGCAGCGCCTCGGCGAGCACGTCGCACATCAGCGCGCCGCTGCCCCGTTCGATCCCCTTGGCGCAGATCACGACCGGACGGTCGTCGCCGATGACGGCCGACAGCGATGACGCGACGCCGCGCAGGGCCTGCGCCGGCACGACCAGCAACAGGGCATCGGCGGCGGCAAGCCGTTGCATGTCGGCCGTCGAGACGATCGCGTCATCGAGCCCGATGCCGGGCAGGTAGGCGGCGTTCTCGCGAGCGCGGGCCAGCGCCGCGACATGATCGGCATCGCGCGCCCACAGCGTGACCCGGCGCCCGGCGCGCGCGCAGGCCTGCGCCAAGGCGGTGCCCCAGGCGCCGGCGCCGACTACCCCGATATGATCGATATGCATTTCGGAAGCTGCCCCGGTCATGCGGTCGATGGCCGGCTGTCGGAAGCCGCCGTTCCATCGGATGGTGGTGCCAAAGCATCGAGCGGCCAGCGCGGCAAGCTCGGCCCATCCAGAAGGTCGGACTGGCCTCGCGCAGCCCGCAACGCCCCGGCCCAGGCGATCATCGCCGCATTGTCACCGCACAGATCGAGCGGCGGCGCGACAAAGCGCCAATCATGCGATTCCGCCGTCTCGGCGAGCCTGAGGCGTAGCGCGCCATTCGCCGCGACGCCACCGGACACCACCAGCGTATCGGGCCGCGACATGCCGTGTTCCTCGGCCATCCGCATGGCCTTGCCGGTCTGCACCGCGAGGCAGTCAGCGATCGCCGCCTGGAACCCGGCGCAGAGATCGTCGATATCGCGATCCCGCAAGGGGACCAGCCGCTCGGCCTCGGTCCGCAGCGCCGTCTTCAGTCCGGCGAAGGAGAAATCGCAGCCAGGCCGCCCGATAAGCGGCCTCGGCAGGTCGAAGCGCGTCGGATCGCCGGCGCGTGCCCGGCGTTCCACCGCCGGACCACCCGGATAGCCAAGCCCCAGCAGCTTGGCGGTCTTGTCGAAGGCCTCGCCGGCGGCATCGTCGATCGTGCCGCCGAGCCGGTTGTAACGGCCGATGTCATCGACCAGCACCAATTCGCTGTGTCCGCCCGAGACCAAAAGGACGAGGAAGGGCGGCACGACGCGATCGGTCAGAAGGGCGGTCAGCGCATGGGCTTCGAGATGGTTGATCGCAACATAGGGCTTGGCCGTGGCAAGCGCCATCGCCTTCGCCGTCACCGTGCCGACGAGGAGCCCGCCGATCAGGCCCGGTCCGGCGGTGGCGGCGATGGCGTCGACCTCATCGAGCGTCACGCCGGCCGTCTCGAGCGCCGTGGCGATGACGCCGTCGAGCGCGGAAACATGAGCGCGGGCGGCGATTTCCGGCACCACTCCGCCAAAGGCCCGGTGATCGTCGAGCTGGCTCAGGACGATGCTCGACAGGATGGCGCCGTCATCGTCCGACAGATGACGCACCACCGCGGCAGCGGTCTCGTCGCAACTCGTCTCGATACCCAGAACGATCATTCAGCGGCTCTCGCACCTGTTCCGCGCCGCCATCCTAGGGCTCTGTCCGGAAGGCCCGTCCAGCAACGACGTCTTGGGGGCGATGTCCGGGGGAAGCCGCATTGCGGGCAGTCGCGCGATCTCTATAGTCTTCCCGCAACCGACTTGTCATCCCATGCGCCCGCGCGCGGCCGATCCATCGCGGCCGCCGCCCTCTGCTCCTTCCGTCAGCTTTTCCACCATGTCCACCGCTTCGTCCGCCAAACCGTCCAGGCCCATCCGCATCGGAACCCGCGGCAGCCCGCTGGCGCTCTACCAGGCCCATCACGTGCGCGACCGGCTGATCGTCGAGAACGGTCTCGACCCCGATAGCGTGGAGATCGTTGTCATCACGACGACCGGCGACAAGGTGCTCGACCGGCCCTTGTCGGAGATCGGCGGCAAGGGCCTGTTCACCAAGGAGATCGAGGACGGGCTGACCGACGGCTCGCTCGATCTCGCGGTGCATTCGTCGAAGGACATGCCGACGGTGTTGCCGGACGGGCTCGTGCTGGCGGCCTTTCTCGAACGCGAGGACGTATCGGACGCGGTCATCGGCGGCACCGCGCCGACCCTGTCTGAGCTGCGCCAGGGGGCGGTCGTCGGCACCGCCTCGCTGCGCCGTCAGGCTTTGGTGCGGCGCATGCGGCCCGACGTCACCGTCGTGACCTTTCGCGGCAATGTCCAGACGCGGCTGAAGAAGCTGCGCAACGGGGTGGTCGATGCCACGCTGCTCGCCACGGCGGGGCTGAAGCGGCTCGACATGGCCCACGAGATCACCGAACAACTCAATCCCGACATGTTCCCGCCGGCCATCGGCCAGGGCGCGATCTGTGTCGAGACGCGGAGCGACGATGCCGAGATCGGCCCGCTGGTCGACCGGCTGAACCATATGCCGACGGCCTTGGCGCTCGCCACCGAACGCGCCTTCCTGCGCGAACTCGACGGCTCCTGCCGCACGCCGATCGCGGGACATGCGGTCGCCGAAAACGGTGATCTCGGCTTTCGCGGCATGATCCTGATGCCGGACGGCAGCGAGAGTTTCGAAGCCCGCCGGCGGGACGCGGCATCCAGCGCGGCCGATGCCGCCCGCATCGGCGCCGATGCGGGGCGCGAGGTGCGCGCGTCGGCCGGCGCCGACACGATGGCGCGCATCCTGGCCAGCGCCGGCGCCAATACCGGCGATGGCTGACGGCGCGACGGGTCTGCGTGTCCTGATCACGCGGCCCGAGGCCGAGGGCCGGCGGCTCGCGGCGCGCCTCGCCGATCTCGGCCATGAAGCGGTGCTGTCGCCGGTGCTCGACATCAGGACATGCGATTTCGACTGGCCGACCGGACCATTCTCGGCGGTCGTCATGACGAGCGCCAATGCGGCCAGCGCGGCGCTGGCCCATTCAGAGGCCAACCAGTTGACGGCGCAGCCGGTCTTCTGCGTCGGCGATAAGGCGGCCGATCTGTTGCGCAATGCGCCTTTCGGCCCGGCACTCGACATCAGGTCGGGCGGCAAGGATGTCAGAAGCCTTGCCCAGAACCTCGACCGCGCGCTGGCCCGCGACGGGCCGCCGCTCCTCTTCTTGCGCGGCCGCGATGTCGCCCGCCCGCTCGAAACACTCTTGCCCGACGGCCCCGGCGTGATCGACCGCATCGTCTATGAAGCGATCGCGCGCGATCATCTCAATGACATTGCCCGCGCGGATCTGCGACGGGGGCGGATCGACGCGGCCCTGCATTTTTCGCCGCGCAGCGCGCGCGCCGTCTGTGATGCGGCGCGACGCGACGGCGTTCTCGTCGATCTCGCGGCCTGCCACCATGTCTGCTTGTCACAGGCGGTGGCCGACGCTGTTCGCGCCGGCTTCGCCAATGACGGGGGCGATCGGGCGGGCGCGACAGAAAAACCGGACCTGTCGATCGCCGCCCATCCCGACGAGGCGGGACTTCTGGACGCTTTGGCCGCATACTGTGGCGACAGACAGGGATGAACCTGTTTATAACGGTTCGACGGATCCGTCCGGCATCTCCGGGCGGTGGCGGAGCATAGGGCGGAGAGCCACATGGCCGACGACAAGAAGACCCCGAAACGGCCCGCGAGCAAGGCGGTGAAACCGCCGACGATCGACCTCGCGGCCAAGGACGTGACGCCGGCGGACAAGGCCGGCAAAACGAGCGCGACCTCTCCGCGAGAAACATCTCCGCAAGGCAAGGGCTCGACCGCCCGGACGGGGGGCAAATCTGGCACGACCGCCTCTGCCGCCAAGACGACGGCGGACACCGTCAAGGCCAGCGCCGCGAAAGCCGAGACGCCCACGACATCGACATCCACGACGCCGAAACCCGATGCCTCGAAACCGGATGTTGCGAAGGCCGACACGGCGAAGCCGGCCGCATCGACAGCTAGCCCGTCCAAGACGCCCGCCGCATCCGACAGGAGCGCGCCCGACAAAGGCAAGACAGACAAGGACAAGGCCGACACGGCCAAGGCCGCATCCGCCGCGACGGCGTCGGCGAAGTCGGCGACGGCAACCGCGTCCTCGGCACGCGGCGCACCGGCCGAAGCCGGCTCCGCGCCATCACGACGACGGATCGGCTACGCACCCTTCGCCATTGCCGGCGGGCTGGGGGCCGTGGGCGCCATGGGCGTCGCGCTCGCCGCCGCCTGGCTCGGCTATCTGCCGCAATCGGTGACGGACGATGCGACGGCGCTTCAGGGCCGGCTGGCCAATCTCGAACAGCGCCTCGACGCATTGCCCGGCGATGCCCAGACAGCCCTCACCGCCCTCGAAGGCCGGATCAGCGATCTCGAAGCCGCACCTGCCCAGCCCGCCACGGGCGATACGGAAAATGGCGCGGGCGGCGGCGTCAGCGGCGCCGATCTCGATAGCGCGCTGGCGAGCCGCGATGCCGCTCTGTCGGCGCTGACCGACACGGTCACCCGGCTGGAACAGCGGGTCGAAGACAGCGTATCGTCCTTGACGAGCGGCAATGGCGCGGCGGCCGCGACCGCGGACGGCACGACCGCCGCCTCGGCCGACGCCCTGACCGATCTCGAAACCAAGGTCGACACCCTGTCAGGCAACCTGTCGAGCGTGCAAAGCGCCGTCAGCGACCTCGATACGCGGATCGCCGCCCTGCCGCAGCCGGACGCCGGCGATGCGGACGCGCTGGCCACGCTGCAATCGCAGGTCACCGCCCTTGCCGGCGTGCCGGACACGCTCGCGACCGTCCAGTCGGACATCTCCAATCTGACCGGCAACCTCGCCACGGTGACCGCGCAGGCCTCGGCCTCAGATGCAACGGTGAAGACGGTGTCGGACGACGTGACGACGCTGACCCAAACCCTGACCAGCCTTCAGACCACGGTGCAGGGGCTCGGCGACACGCTGACGACGCTGTCGAACACCGTCGACGGCCTCGACACGCGGCTCGGCCGGCTCGAACAATCGGCCGGCGTCGACGATCCGAACCGGGCGGCGCGCGCTCTGGCGCTCGCCAATGTGCGCGACGCGCTCGCCGGCGGCGGCGCCATGGGCCCGGCCATCGACGCGCTCGCCGCCGTCCTGCCCGACGGCACCACGCTGCCGCAGGCGCTCGACACCGCCCGCACGCAAGGCGTCGCCAGCCCGGCCAAGATCATCGCCGACTTCCCGTCGGCAGCGGATGCCATCCTCGGCGCCGGACGCGACGACACGACGGGAACCTTCACCGCGCGGCTTCTCGACAATGCCCGCTCGGTGGTGCAGATCCGGCGCATCGGCGCGACCGAAGGCACCACGCCCGATGCGATCGTCTCGCGCATCGAGGCCGATCTGGCCGATGGCAACATGGCCGCCGCGCTGACCGAATGGCAAAGCCTGGGCGAGGCTGAACGCACGGCGAGCGCCAGTTGGGGCGCGGCGCTGACCGAACGGGTCGGCGCCGAACAGGCGGTGGACGGCATGCTCGACGACATGCTGAAATCGATTTCCGGCCCGTCCGGATCCGGTTCCGGCTGAGGAGACGGCGCATGATCCGCATCATCGCTTTTCTGATCCTCACCGCCGCGATCGGCGCCGGCTTCGCCTGGCTGGCCGACCGGCCGGGCGAGGTCGTGCTGGTCTGGCAGGACTATCGGGTCCAGACCAATCTCGTCGCGCTCGCCATCGCCGCCCTGGCGCTCTGCGTCGTCGCCGTTATCCTGTGGCAGGTCTATCGGCTGATCGTCGGGGGGCCGCGCGCGGTTGGCGATTTCTTCCGCCACCGCCGGCAGATGCGCGGCTATCGCGCGTTGTCGCAGGGCATGATCGCGATCGGCGCCGGCGATGTGCGGCTCGCCGAACACCATGCCGGCGAGGCGCAGAAGCTCCTGCGCAACGAACCGCTGACCGGCCTGCTCGGCGCGCAGGCCGCCCAGCTCGCTGGCCGCGACGACCAGGCGAGCCAAGCCTTCGCCGACATGCTCGGCGAGGAACAGACCGTTCTCCTCGGCCTGCACGGCCTGTTCGTCCAGGCCGACCGCGTCGGCGACCAGGAGGCCGCCGACCTCTATGCCGAGGAAGCGGTGAAACGGTCGCCGGGCCTGGCCTGGGCCGCCAATGCGGTGTTCCTGACCCGCACCCGCACCGGCGATTGGACCGGCGCGCTCGACTGTCTCGACCGCAATCGCCGCTATAAGGTCGTCGACAAGAAGACCGGCCAGCGGCTGCGCGCGGTGCTGCTGACCGCGACGGCGCTGCGCGACGAGGATACCGCGCCCGAAGCGGCCCTCAATGCGGCACTTGAAGCGCATAAGCTCGCCCCCGACCTGGTGCCGGCGGCGGTCGTGGCGGGCCGCGTCGCGGCCCAGCTCGGCAAGTTCTCCAAGGCGACCCAGATCCTGGAACGCAGCTGGAAGCTCAGCCCGCATCCCGACATCGCCGCCGTCTATACCCATATGCGCGCCGGCGATTCGACCCAGGACCGGCTCGAACGCGCCCGGGCGCTGTCGAAGAAGCTGCCTGGCAATGCCGAGGGCCGCCGCGCCCTGGCGCGGGCCGCGATCGACGCGCGCGATTTCGCGCTGGCCCGCGAGGCGTTGGCGCTCGACACGCGCGACAGCCCGCAGCGTTCCGTCTGTCTGATGATGGCCGAGATCGAGAACGAGGAGACCGGCGATACCGGCCGGGTGCGGCAATGGCTGGCGCGGGCCCTGCGCGCGCCGCGCGATCCGGCCTGGGTCGCCGACGGCCATGTCACCGATGTCTGGGCGCCGACATCGCCGGTGACCGGGCGGCCGGATGCCTATGTCTGGACCGTGCCGCCGGACGACAAGGCCGAACAGGCGACGATCCTCGATGCCGCCGTCGAGCCCGATGCCGCGCCGCTGGCCCCGCCGGCACCGATGATCGACGTCTCGCCGCGCGCCATGCAGCCGGCGACCGAGCCGCCGGCCGACGCAGCGGCAACGGCAACGGCGGCGACAGTGACGACAGCGGCCAAGACCGGCGCCCCGTCCGAGACGCCATCGGACACGACCGTCGAAACGCGGCCGGTTTCCATACCGGCCGACAACGCGCCAGCACCCGCCCCGGATAAGGCGGTTGACGGTGCTGCCCAGGACAACAACACGGCGGGCGCGGCCGAAACGCGTCCCGTCGATGCACCGCCAGCCGAAACACAGACCACCGCGGGCGGTGGCCCGGAAGACCTCGCGGCGAAAGATGTCGGAACGACAAGCGCCACGTCCCAGGACGCCACGGCCTCGGCAACCGTGGACGCGGCGGAGACGGCCAAGCAGGGCGACGCCGCGCCGGTGCCGGGTGAAAAGCAGACCGCCGCCGCGACAAAAACATCGGATACGAAACCGGCCGACACCCCATCAGCCGCAGCGCCCGCCACGGCAGCCGCGCCGCGCGTCGCGCCAATGGCGGCACAGTCGGGACAGAAGGAAGCCGGGCCGGCGTCGACGCGATCGGCGGAAGATGACGACGTCGTGGTCTTTCCGCCGCCGCCCGACGATCCGGGCCCGGACGGCGCCCTGACCGAAGACGACGACAAGCGCCGCTTCGGCCCGTTCTGATCGCCCGGTGCCGGGCGCGGCGTCTTGTGAGAGAGCTGTTAGCACGACGCGCCGCTTGTCAAAGCGCCGGGCAACCGCTATGTCGGGCGCCTGCCGTGATGACATGGGCTCATGGCTTGCCGCACTAGCTCAGTTGGTAGAGCACGTCATTCGTAATGTGCGGGTCCGCTCGCAAATGTGGTGTGAAGCCAACGAGTTGGCAGAAACGAGTTTGAAATAGTAGGGCTATAGTAGTGCAGCCCTGCGTCTGGTGAGCCGCTTTAGCTCAGTTGGTAGAGCACGTCATTCGTAATGACGGGGTCGTCAGTTCAAGTCTGACAAGCGGCACCACCCAACCGTCTGATACTTCAATCATAATCGAGATAACAAGCCTGGTTCAGCGGGCTGATTTTTTGCACTATTAATCCCCAGCGGTTTCGAGCGCGCCGAGAAGGTGAGCAAAGAGTGCTGCGGGTTCCGAATTCATCGCGTTCACGAGCGCGACAAACTCCACAACGTCTAGACGCCGTTCGCCGCCTTCAAGCTTGGCGATGTAAGACTGCGGTTTTCCCAGCCGATCGGCAACTTCCTGCTGCGTAAGCCCGCTCTCTTTCCGCGCATCAACCAAGACACGGATCAGTGCAGCATATTGAGCGGTGTGTAGGCTCTTGGTCATAGCTTCCACTTCAAGAAGCTCGACCTGTAATCCCAGTTTCGGATTATCCCATTTTAGGTTATTAGTGTTCCATTGGCGTGGAGTGGAACGACCTTGGACGATTACAATTTCTGGCAGGATTTCTTCGACACGTACCAGTCGCTGTCCGACTGGATGAAGTTCGCATGGCTCGTCGTGCCGCTCGCTTCCGGTCTCGGTCTGTCCGCCGTTTTCCTGCGCTACCGCCTCGCCGCCAAACAAGCGGAAAAACTCATCTCCGGCGATCTCGCCTACACGATCCACCGCGACGACTTCGGCCACCTCCATGTTCGCCGGTACGGCCCGGAGCTAGAGCAGCAGCCCACGTTACTGTTGCTCGAAAGCCCAGGTAGCGACGCTTCAGAGCAGCAAGGCCAAAATGGCCGGATATAGGCAGGCTCACGCCTCCTCTGGGGTCCGGTTTGGGGTAAACCCACGGCAACCCATCCACGCACCACCTGCAAGGCACCTCGGACGGCTATGGCGCTTGCGCAGGCAAGTTTCCGCCTGCCTGGTTTTGACGGGTTTGTAGGGTTTGCCGGCGTCCGGCACCGGCAAAATGGGCTGTTACCATAATTCCAGCGGCAACAGCCCCCACAAACCCGTTAAACCCTGCCAAACCCGGCACACGGAGATAGTCAGAACTTCACTCTGCCAATTTGCCCTGTCGGCCTCGTGGGTCAGAACGGTAGTCTGCTGTCCGACGGTTCCACGTCTCCTAGCCGAGCAACCTCCAGCACCCGATAGCGTTTCACGCCGGATGGGTCCTTTTCTGACTTCAGCACCAACCCGCCGGCGATACGATCTATTTGCGTGGAGAGATACTTGCCGATGCTCCTGGTGTTGAACACATTGTATCGCGTCTTCGCCATGAGTTCGGTCACGACCTCTGCGGCACCGGTGCGGCCGCCGTTCTCGTGCATCGCCGCAAGTTCGGAGAGGGTCAGCGGCCGATCTTCGAAAGCCTTCCACCATAAGCGTAAAAGGTCGATCAGTTCGCCCTTTCGGGGATCGTCGTCGAAGATCTGTTCGCGGGCTTCGGCCGGATCGGGTCGCCCAAGCCACACCAGCGCCTCGCGCACGATGTTCCACTGCTCGAACGAACCGATCTTATCGAGCGGCTGGGGTTGTCCAGCAGCGATATAGGCTCGCATGACCGTTAGCCCGGCGACGACGAGCTTGGCCCGATCAGCGTAGGCCTCGTCCCGTGGGTCGAAATCGAACTGGACCTGATCCGGCCGTTCGACCTTCGCATCCAGGCGGCATTTGAGCGTACGCCGCGTGACGTCGCCTGCGACCTCCGGATTGTTGCCGGTGGCTAGAACAAGGTTGCGCGTGGGCAAGCGGAGCACCTTGGTCTTGCCCAGCAAGCGAGGTCGGACCCACTCCTGAGTTAGCATAGAGCAAAGAAAGTCGCCCTCGATGGGCCGGTCGCAATTGTCCAAGACGACGACCGGATCGCCGGCCAACAGAACAGCGGACAGACGTTTTTCCTGTTCCTCGGCCGTCTTGCCCTGAGACATCATCGCCGGCTTGTGACCCATGGCGATAATGCCGAGCGCCTCGCAGAATAGCGACTTGCCAGTACCGGCCACCGGCGCCTCGATCACGAACAACGGTGCCGACGGAAACATGCGCCGCACCAGCGCGGTGAGCACCGCTGCTAGCGCGACGCTTTTGTCTACAGGCGCTGCGAAGCAGAACTCCCGGAATGGGCGCTCCAGTATTTCGAGGGCTTCCGCCGCCTGTTCTCGGTTCGGATGCTCCGGCACAAGCGGGAACTCCACCGGTCCAGGGTCATACAAGATCGCCGAGCTTGGATCATAACCTGGCTGTTGCAGAATAGTGCCGTCGACCCGCAGGGTCGGGATCTGGGTTATGGCCTGCAGAAACGGCACGTTCCACTCGCCCGCGCGCGCGAGGTAGAAATTCGCTGCTTCCGGCGGCGGGTCGCAGGCAACCTTTTTGCCTTTGACATTGAGCTTCACCCAGCGGGCGGTGATGGCGAACTGTTCGCGCAGCCATGCCGCCTCAACCGGCTTCATGATCAGCGCGCCGTTCGCCCGGCGAATGCCGTCCTCGGCGTTGCCATCCGGCAATCGCAGAACCCGCACGACCGAATCGTACCGCTGGTAGACAGGCACGTCCGCCCCTATCAGTGCCTGCTCCGCACTGCTTACCGCGAAGGGTAGCCGACCGGGCAAGACAAAAATTTCTGGTTTTCCGTCCGCATCCGCCTCGCTGCCACCTTGGCCGAGATAGGCTTGTGCCCGAGCCACCTGCCGCTTGGCGTAGTCCATCGGCTTGGGCTGGTCCAACACATGGGCACTTATGCCGTAGTCCTTAGTTGTGAGGATCGATAGCAGGTGCCCCGGCTTCATGCCGTGCGAGAGCATGCGGATATTGAACGCGTGCACCAGTTCCGAGCGGCTGGGGTACGACTGATCCGGAGGGTTCTCGCCTGTCATGAGCACCTGCGCCCATTTGGGGTCGCCGGGAAAAATGTCGGTCAGGTCGTCCGGAAGCGGCTCCGGCTCGCCCACGGTGGTGACGTCCAGCGCGCTTGTAATGTTGGCAGACTCCGAACCGGGTTTCCGGCGACGCATCTTGAAGTCGTCTACCCGGTAAAGGACGGGCGGCTTATCGAAGTTCGCGGGCTCGAAGAGCCACGCCAGTGCCGGCTTCCGACCGCGCTGTCGCTTCTTTTCATTGAGCCAGTTCACCGTGAACGGCAGCCGCATCAGATGACCAACGTCATAGGTCCCAAGATCGCCATCCAAAGCGAACAACAGACTATAGTTCAGTTCCTCGGCAAGTGCCGGATCGATGGGCTCCGCCAGTTTCCAGAAGGCTTGGTATCCGCCACTGGTGAAGCACACAGCCGTTGGCACTGGTATGCCCTTGGGCCTCAGCTTCTCGTCGAGCAGCGCACCGACCATACGGTCTAGCTGCTCGGCTTCATCGCCGTCGTCTACCTTCACATCGATATCCGTCTGCAACACGTCGGTAGCGCGGATGTTGGCCTTGGTCCGGCTGTCACCGTCCAAGAACGGCGCGCAGGAAAGGAAGTAAACATTCTCCCTTTTCTGCATCGCGTTTCGCGCGGAGATGAACTCCTCCAACGCGGGTTCCTGGCCGCTGCGGAAAGTCGCCGACTTTAGAGCGGCCTTTCCTTCGCTGGCGATGGTCTCGATACGGTGGGGGCCTTCGGGCGAAATCCACTGAAGAAACTTGACCGCTCCGGCGATGTCTGCGACCAGATTGTCGGTATCGCTTTGCCTAGTCATGGCGCGCCCCTCCGGTCACGCGGCCGGTTTCAAGCCAGCTGAAAAATTCGTCCTCTCGGTATCGGACACTGCCGCCGATCTTGATCCAGGGCGGGCCCTCGCCTCGACACCTGGCCTTTTCGAAAAACGAAGTGCTTAGATTCGCTATTCGCGCGACTTCCTTTGTGCAGAGAAGTTTTATGATCGTCTTGGGTGACGCCGCACCAACGGGCGCAGCCTTCTTTTTCTTGATGATCGCCATCGGGCCATCTCCATAATGGAGCGTTGCGCGAGCATAGGCGCGCGCACGCTGTGCAAGTTCTGGATGAATGGCTGCGGCGTTGGGCTGATCCGCACTATGGCGGACACCTGACGTTTCTTTAAGGGATCACCACGCTTCCGATCCCGCCGGCCTGGACCCGGACTGCTACCGGCCTCTCAGAGAGCCAATCTCTGATTTAAGGTCTGTCACTCGTCAGAGCCGATTACTCTTCGGCGGAATGCTGTTCCAAGCATTGACTATGCTATGGCTCATTGGCGTGGGCTTCAAGGCTAACGTTGCCTGTTGTTCGGTTCGTCCAAGCGCGTCCAAAACTCTCCAAGGATGTGCGTGCGTGCGTACGCTTTCAGTCAGCGATGTTGGCGAGTTCCAATATCTTCTGCGCCACCTGCTCCACCGGCCCCCGCAGTCTTTCGGCGTTCACCACGATGTAACCGCCCGTCACGTCGCCACTGGCGCGATGGTTCAGCAAGCGCTTCAGGGCATAGTACGGAACGTCGAGACTCTCGGCGATGGTGATAAAAGTGCGCCGGAGATCGTGCAGCGTGAACTTGACCCCGGAGCCGGCCTCAACGCGCTTAAGGAACTTCTTGGTCTCGATCAGGTGTCCATCCTTGCCCGGTCCGGGGAACACGTAGGGCGAGCTGTTCGCGCCCCTCTTGCGCTCGGTCAGCAGGTCCTCAAGGTAGGTCGAGAGCGGCAGGTTCAATGGATCGCCGTTCTTGGTCTTGGGCAGGTGAAGCGTCCGAGCGGCTAGATCGACATTGTCCCAGCGCAGCGCCATCAGTTCCCCTCGGCGCATGCCGGTGAAGAGCGCCATCAAAAGGAAATCGCGGGAATACTCCGGCTCGGCCATGACTGCCTTCCACCACAGGGGAAGCTCCTGCGCGGTCACTACCGTCTGCCGTCGCTTCTCGCGGTGCCACGCACGCGCCTGCGTCAGGATCGTCACGGGGTTGGGCGGAAACTCATCGTGGGTCGCAGCCGTGAAATTGTAGACCGACCGCAGGTGCCGCATGACGTTGTTGGCCGTGGTATTGCCGATCTGTGTCGAAAGCTCCTGATGGCGCTTGAGCACCATCTGCCGCGTGATCGCGTCCATCGGCTTCCTGCGCCAACCCTTCAGATAAGTCTCAGCGGTACGCGAATAGTTCAGTACAGTGTGTGGCGACAGGTGCGGGCGCGCCGCAAAGAACGCGTCGAATGCTTTGGCCAGCGTCACTGTGGCTTCGGCGCCCTGCTTCTTGTCGGCGTGGGGGTCGCGTCCTTCGGCCATCTCGCCCAACAGCGTGAGCGCCTTTTTGCGGGCGATGTCGGCAGCGAACAGATCGGCGCGGCCGATGGTGACTCGGCGTGTCCGACGGCCGACTTGCCCCTCGGCGAAGTAAACCTTGGACTGCCGCCCGACCCTCAGGCCGAAGCCTGGCAAAAGCGTGTCGCGATAGAGGACTTGTCCGTTCTCGGTGAAGGGAAGCGCGTCAACGGACTGACGCGTCAGACGTAGATTGGGCATGCGAGACCTCCTTTCAGGCCTCGAACCAACATAGGTATGAAAGCTGGAAAAGACTCGAAAAATCATCGAGTTATCTAGGAATGTCGATCGGCATCCAAGACGAAGAAGCTGTAGGAAACCTGCTGAAACGCGACGGGCCTTGGGCGCCCGCGCGCGTAGGGGTGAAAGAGGGGATCACCAGTGTCAGGTTAGCGTTTCCGCAAACTGGTCCGCCGTTCTGAAGGTCAACTCGTCGAGGCGACAAGCTGCCCGGTAGATCGCGCTTCGACGGTTTCTTGATCTTTGGTCGTCACCCTGCGCCCTCTCATAGATGGCCAGCAAGAGACCAAAGAGTGGCTCGGTCTCGGCAAATCCGTCTGGAAGCCCCTGAACTGCGAGCGCGATTGGCCCGTCCTCCCGCTCAATTCCCAAAGCGGGTACCTCACCGTTCAGGAAGTTCTCAACGAGGGCGGTTGGTCGCCCGGGATTAATGCGATAGGCGGTCTTTCGACCGGTTAAGCGCTCGACCGCTACATTGCGGCTTGCCGGATATGATGCGTGGGTGTTGCCGAGTTCAGTAGCGACCTCGCCAGCCGACTTGCCGCTCTCTGACACGAAATAGAAGATGGGCAGCCACTGACGCTGCGAATGCGCTGAATAAAGCGCATATTCGACGGGCGATCCCACTTCTTCGCGATTCAAGAAGGCTCTCAGCACAAGATCGGGCGTTAGCGCGCGGTCTGCAATGCGTTCTCTGACCTGCCCTGTTGCGTCGACGGCTTGAACGTCGCCAATCAACCTCAGAGTTGGCGCACCCTCGCGCTCCTCGAACTCGCCTTCGCGGATGAACTCAAGCTGGTCCGCCAACGCGCGATCAATCGTGATCTGGGTCTTACCAGCGTCCATTGTGCTTTCCTTCGTGTCGACGATGAGCGCCTTGTCAGTCCCAATGTTCGACACCCGGCCGGCAACAGCGAGCAGCCGTTCTTCCGCTGCCCGATCGCGTTCTTGAAGTAAGCCAAGTAGGTCATCGGGCTTGATCCGCCCGGATTGGCCGGGGTAGCGGAACAGGATCGCGCTTTCCTGAAGGCCATCACCGTCCCGCTTCACGATTACAGGTGGGAGCGTTTGCTTCTCCACATGGACGACGCCAACACGATGCCCTGCGATGTCAAGCTCATGCTTGGAGAAGTCCGGTGTCGGCATGAGATAGGTCTTCACAACATCCGACAGCGCGGCGATGTCCAAGTTGGCGAAACTGTCATCCGGTAACCCGGTCACCCGACAACCGTCATTTGTCACGCCGATAAAGATAAATCCGCCGCGATTGTTGGCGAGCGCGGCCACCGCCTTAATGATTGGGGTAAGCCGCGCCGGATCAAAGCCAGCCTTGCACTCCTGCTCCGATGTCTCCCCGTCGGTGAGATACCAGTGCCCATCGTCGCGCTGAGCGAACCGGGCGCGCGCTCGTTCGGCAATGGAGCGCGGGCCAGCAGGCGTACCCTCGATCACCACACCGATTTCGGCGGGTTGAAACGTTGTCAAGAACGCATCGAGGGCATCTTCCGATGCCTGATCGACTTCCGGGCCATAGCTTCCATCGCGAATGTCAGTGATCCGCCCGGAATTCACCGGACGATCCTGCCGGTTGAAATAGAACTGGATGTCGCGATTGCGCATCCGGCGCCCGAGCATCGCCTTGATCAGGCCGATTTCCTCGTCGGTGATGCTGCGTCGCGGCACGCCCTTACACCCTAAACACCTTTTGCACCTCGTCGCCGAAGTGGTTGATCACCTTCACACAGATCAAGCCATTGTCGGGGCGTGCAAAGGGCTGGGAGACCGTGGTGTGCAGAGTCGCCCAAGAGTCCTCATCGATCTCGGCCTTCAGGGCGCGTTTCAGCGCCTTGTAAGGATCGCCCGAGGCTCCGCCTAGGAAATAGGCGTGGCGCACGAAGAAGCTCTCCTCGTCATAGTCATCGTCGATGAACCAACAGGCGATGTCCTCGGCTGGATCGTTGGAGGACTTCACTTCGCCAGTGGTCGGATCGAAAATGTCGACACCCTTGATCTCGACCTTGATCTGGCCGTCGCCCGCCTCGCGCACATCGATGTCCGGCTCGCCGAAGACGACGAAGAGGTTGCCCGCGCCAGTGTTCTTCAGCTTGTCGCCCATGCGGATGTCCTGGTTCATCCGCGCCTTTAGCACCTTCAGTCGCCCGAAATTGAGCATGGAATCATCCACCTCGGGGGCGAACTGGAAGCCGCAGACGATCAGGATATCGAAGGCGTCGCGCGCCTCGCGAGCCGCATTGCGAACGAATTCATAGCCGACAGCGTCATATTCCGGGCCGATGGCAATGGCCGCGCGGCGGGTCGCGCCACGTTCCTCGTAGCGTCCCTCGAAGGCGACGTAGCCCTTGCCGGGCCATGGCTCGATGCTATCGAATTCTAGCCGCTCGCCCTTCTTGGTGTTCTGTACACCCGCCGTCTTCAAGTGCTCCATGACGACTTCGGCAAAGTCTGTCTGCTCCTTGGGCAACATGCGCGGTGGCAGGTCACCCTCCTCGTCGCGCAGCATGTCGAGAATGCCGGGGTCATCCTCTGACGGGATGACCCGATAGGGCGACAGACTTTCCACTGTGAAGGGCCCGGCGACACGGACAATCTTCCTGTCTTCATAGGGCTGGTCGTAGAGAAATTCGGCGTTCCGGTTGCCCTCGCGCTCGATGGAGGCGTCGATCGCTTGCTGCCGGGTGATCCGCGCGTTCCAGAAGACTTCGACTGCGGTCTTCGCTGCATTGGGCCAGCTTCCCGGTGCATCGCGCGGCACTTCCCATTCCATGAAGCCGTTTGCGGGTGCTATCTCGCCGGATGGCATCTCGACGTCGCCTGTCGCGGTGAAATTGATCGCCTTGCCAGCTCGTCCGCCGCTGGTGACGGGAAAGGGCTCGCCCTGGCCATTCAGAGCGCTATTGAGGGATTCGAGCGCCGCCTCGACGGCCGGGTGGTATTCGTCCCACAGATCGTCGATCTCGGCATTGTTGGCGATGGATTTGAGCGTGATGTGCGGCACGCGCTTATAGACAAAGCCAAGCGAAAGGTCGGGCTGGTGCACCGCCCGGCGTACCTCGGCCAACCGGTCTGCATGAGCGGCAAGGCCGGTGATCTCGGCTTCCTTGCCCAGCCCCGCTTCGGAATCCTTGAGAAGATAGAAAGGGTAGCGGGCACCCATGATGCGGGCGCGGGCGAGCGCCAGCGCAACGCGGGATGTGTCCATAGTAATCCAGCGACGGCCCCACTGCTCTGCAACGTGAGCCGTGGTGCCGGAACCGCAGGTCGGATCCAGCACAAGATCACCCGGATCTGTGGCCATAAGTATGCAGCGCTGAATTACGCGCTCAGAGGTTTGTACTACGTAAGACTTGTTTGCCGCAGGTGCAGTATCCAACCAAACGTTGTGATGCGGTGAAACCGGATAGTCATCGAAAAAGAGTCGGTAGCGAATTGTGTCGCCAGATGGGTAGGGCTCGATACGATCAGCTTGATGCAGGCGACGCATACCTTCAATTGGCGATTTCCAAGATCTTGTGGTCGGCGGGTCGTATTTCTTTCCACAGAATTGATACGGATAGATCCCAGTTGCAAAAGCCCCTGCGGGATATAGTGCACTTAATTGATAAAGCCGAGCTCCCGTTGGCTGTAGAGACGGGTTGTCAACTTCTTCCCTCGTTGCGGTCCTCGTAACACCATCTTCGAATATCATCTTGTTCCAATGGCTGTCGCCTGCTGTATCAGTTTTTCTAAAAAGGCGATTGTATTTTAGTATTTCTTTGTTTTTTCCATACCATATTAGATTATCAAAAATTCCCTCTAGATACCTACCACCCAAGGTCATGTTCTTGGTTCTGAAACAGATATGTTCAACGAAATTTTCATCCCCAAATATTTCGTCCATCAGCGCTCGGACGCGGTGAACATTCTCGTCGCCGATCTGCACGAAGATCGAGCCACTGTCGGTTAGCAGATCACGCGCCACGGTGAGCCGATCGCGCAGATAGCTGAGATAGGAGTGGATGCCGTCCTTCCAGGTGTCGCGGAAAGCGCGGATCACCTCTGGCTCGCGACTGATATGGTCGGCCGAGCCGTCCTTAACGTCCCGCGATCCGGTGGTCGCCTGCCAGTTGGAGTTGAATTTGATGCCATAGGGCGGGTCCATGTAGATGCACTGCACCTTGCCGCGCAGGTTCTCGCGCTCGGCGAGATTGGCCATGACCATCAGCGCATCGCCGAGGATCATGCGGTTCTGCCAGTTCTGCTCGTGGGCGTAGAACTCGGTCCGGGCTTCAAGGTCTTCCGGTCTGCCGTTGAAATCGGCAAAGAGGTCCGGCAAGTCGGCGGAAGCTTCGCGCCGAGTGGCCGTCTCGCGCTTCAGCCGTTCGATAATGGCCCGTGGCTGAATCTTCTCCTGGATGTAGACCGGCGGGGCATCGACGTAGAGATCGCTCTCGTCTTCCTTGTCTTTACCGCGCCAGACAAGCTGTGGATCGAGGTCCGGGTTGCGCGGCCAACGCAGCGTGATCGGCCGGGCTTCCTCTTCCTCCACGAAGCCCTGCTGCTCAGCGGTGGGGATCATCGTCCGCTTGGCAGAATCGTGCTTGTAGCTTTCGACGTCCTGGGGCTTAGTTGGTTTCTTGGCCATGACTTCTTACCCCAATCACATACACACGCCGCACACGGCCGCGTCGTCATAGCCAAGCCCGTTTAGGTAGTCTTTGGCCGCTTCAATGTCAGGAAAGGGACGCCACTCGCCGGTCGTGCGCTGCTCCACGCCCTGCGTGCCCTTGCCAAAGTTGCAATAACTGCACGCCGGGCGATGCAGCCGTGCGCGTTTGTGGACCCAGTTTCGGTAGACCCAGAACTGGCCGCTCTCTTTGTTTGCGGACGCGGGCTGTGGTTTGGCGTCGTCCCGCTGCAGTCCCTTCATTGCGCGTACGAACAGGTTGATCGTGCGCAACGTGTCGTCGGTGAAATAGGCACGCTGGTGGCGAATGCTGTTGGCGATCTCGGCCATGATGGACTGGAAGCTCCAAAGCTCGATGCCTGCTTCCGTGGCCGCTACCTCTGCTTCGGGAGTCCAATCCCACGTGACGACGACCTTGTGCGAATTATTGTCGGTGAAGCCGTACTCACTCAGCTTCGCGGCAACTTGTGGCTGCCCGAACTTGCGTTCGGCGAAAAAGCCCACTGTACGACGCTGGCCAGCCTTCTGGACGTGCTGTTTGTGCTTCTCGGGAGAGAACTCATTGGCCGTCAGCTTCGAATAGCTTTGCGAACCAGAGACGGTTGTCTCGATGTGGTAGCGCTCGAGGTTGACCGGGTCGATGGCGATCAGGTCGATCTCGAACTGTCCGTCACAACGTAGGTTGGGAATGGTCGCCCAACCCTTCACGTAGCGCACATATGCTTCGACGATCTTCTCCGTCGTCTCCATCAGGCGGCCGCCTTGCTTTGGCCAGCTGTGAGAAGACCGCGAACACCGCCCGCGAAGGTGTATGGATTGTCGAGCTCAAGGAAGGCCCAACGCCCGAAGCGGCCGAGGGCGTTCACGCCTGGCACCCAGCGGGTTTGCATCGTGTCCGCCTTGGCCGCGTCCTGCTCGCTGCGCCGCCCTTTGACCTCCACAACGAGGTTCAGCGGGTCGTCCTGTCCGTGGCCGTCGTCGAGCCTCAAGATGTAGTCGGGTCGGTAGCGATGGGTTTCGCCGCGATGCTCGTAGGGCACTTCGAAGCCAAGATTGTGGTTCTTCACATAGGCCCGGCAGACATCCGCCAGTTCCCGCTCGATGGCGACCGCGAAGGCTTTCTCCCAATCCTGATCGGCAACAACATATTCGACGTGGCAGAGGTTCGGATCGGTTTTGAACAGGTCAGCCTTGGAGGTTGCGAAATCGACGAAGCGCGTCGAGCTTTCCTCGTTGTAAGGGTTTGGGATGGCACGTACGAATTGCTGCGCCGAAGAGGGTGCACACGCCCGCGCGATCCGCTCGGCTGCCTTCTGTGCCAGAGGTCGCCAGAGGAACAGCCGCTTCATCGCCTCGCGATTCTGGCCATAGCAAGTCAGACATTCCTCGAACCAACGCTCGGTGATCTTCAGCAGTTCGCCGAAGCGATGGAGCGGGATTTCCGGCACCGGCGACTGTGGCAGTTCATCGCCGGGCGTGAAGACCTTGGGCTTGGAATCTTCGCGGATGTATCGCCGCAGCGTATAGCCCGCGACCGCAAAGTAGACGGACTTCATCCGCTGCGTTTCATAGTTTTCGAGCGTGAGTTCGATGCCCTCGCCGACAATGGGTTCGACATCGGTTGTCGTTGGAATGTCGTCCGGCGTGACAGTGAGCTTGGAGTCGTCGGTGAAGTTCGCGACCAGCGGGCCGGGCGGGTACGCAACGCGGTAGCCCGAGATGTTGGGGAAACGGATTTCGCAAGCCGCCCGCTCTGGCAAGGCGCGGACACGCGTCATTCGCGGCGGTGGCGTGATCTTGGCTGGCGATGGGCTTTGGGTGAAGTCGAACGGCACGCCAAGAACATCGGCGTACTCGGGAAGGAGCTTGCCGTCCGCGCCCGGCGTGTAGCTGACCCGACGAAGGCCGCGCCCGACAACTTGCTCGCAGAGCAGCTGTGTGCCGAAGGCGCGCACCCCGAGAATGTGGCTCACCGTGTTGGCGTCCCAGCCCTCTGTCAGCATCGACACCGAAACGACGCAACGGATGTCCTCGCCAAGTTTGCCCGGCTGGCCGACCGTGTTCATCACCTCGCGTAGGATTTGCGCATCGGTCAGCTTCTCGGCCGCCGCAGCGCCATCGCGCCGCGCGACCTCGGCGCGGAATTCCTCGATCTCCTTGGCCGCCGCCTTACGAAAATCGTTTGGTAGGGAATCGCCTGACTCCAGCGCTTCGCTGTCGACAAGGACCGTACGGGGCCGGTCCAGCCAGCGGTTATTTTCGGTAACGTTGGAGAACCGCTTCAGCTTGCCCTCGATCAATCGGGTACGCGTCTCCTCGCCAACGGTTTCGTTCCGCTCATAGCCAGAGATGAAGTCGTAGATCAGTTTGGAGGTCGCCGTGTTGTTGGCGACGACTATGAAGACAGGTGGGCGCCCGATATTGGCTGCCTCCCATTCTGCGAAGGTGCTCTCGTAGTGCCGGTAGAGCGCTTCGAGCGCGCCGCGTAGAAGCTCCGGCAGTTCTTCAGGGTCTAGGTCGCTACCGCCCTTGCGCCGGCCCTTTTTTGGCAGGGCGTTCTTCGGCAGGTTCGCGTAGAGCGCGCGATATTTCGGCATGTCGCCCGAGACCGCATCATCCAATACAGGTAGGCGTGGAGTCTTCACGATTCCGGATTCAATGGCGTCCATCAGCGTGAAGTCGGACACGACCCACGGAAACAGCGTACCTTCCGGATAACCCGATCCGCGCAGGAAGAAGGGGGTCGCCGATAGGTCATAGACCGCTTTTATCCCGAGCTTGCGCGAAATGGCTTCGACGCCGGAAATCCAGACGCGAGCCGCCTCATTGTTCTTCTTCGCTTCATCCTTCTCGTCGCTGGCGAGCTTACTCTCTTCGCTGTCACCCGGCTTCTCGCGGTAGCAATGATGCGCCTCGTCATTCACAACGATGATGCGCTTCAATCCCATGAGCTTCGAGGCGACGCGCTGGATCATCTGACCTTCGGTTTCGAGGAACTTTTTCGGTTCCTCCCCACGGTCGGCTAAGATCTTCCGCGCCTCGGGCTTCACGGCCATCGTCTCGCGAAGCTGGAAGGCGTGGTAGTTAGTCACGACCACGCGCGCTTTGCGTAGATCACCAAGCATCTCCGGCGGAACGATGCGCCGCTTCGGATCTTCGAAATAGTTCCCATTCTCCTCGGGCTGGAGAACGCGAAGGCGATCCCGGATGGTAATGCCGGGTGCAATAATCAAGAATCCGTTTGTGAAGCGGCTACTCGTGGGACGGCGGGCTGCATTGATCGCCTGCCATGCGATCAGCAAGGCCATGACCGTCGTCTTGCCCGACCCAGTGGCCATCTTGGCTGCGATGCGGAACAGCCCCGGATTGGCCGCGTCGTTCGCTGTGACCAACTCGTCGCGATAAGACTTTGGAGCGACCTCGGTTAGCCAGATGATCGTTTCCACGGCTTCAAGTTGGCAGAAGAAGAAGGGAAACTCGCGGACCGAAGCGTCCCGCCACCATCGCAAGAGACGCTCGGTCTCGGGTGTCACGCTCCATTTCGAAGGGGGCAAGTTGCGCCAGCGGTCGACTTCCGGCCGAACCAACTTAACTAGCGTGTTCTGCGTGGCTACCTGATCAGCGCCAAGGTCAAGCTCGGACTGGTTGTTCGTTCGACGAGGCGCGGCAACAGGAACGACGTACCCCGGATCGCGCCGACCCTGCCTCACTTCACCGGTCGGTTGTCCTTTTGAGTCAAGAATCCAGTGTTGCGTAGGTTCGGCATAAGGAGTGTTAAGTATCGGATTGGCTTGAAACGGCGTCATGCTGAAAACTTCTCCAAAGACAGCACTCCCACCGCCCACGCTTTTGAAACAATCTTAACTCGTCGAATGCGAATGCGGAATCCCCTAAGCGCCCCTCCATGACGAAGTAACCGCTCATGCGATCGAGCCAGATCATGGCCACCGATGGCAAAGCCTCATGGACCATATCATGCCGGACTGGAGAGAGCGGAAGAAGTTCCTAGAGCGGGGTTTGATCTAAGCTAGGTTTTGTGCTGGGTGCTCTGACCGCAAGTGATCATCGAGTAGTTGCCGATCGTACTTTTTCTGATGGCATGAAATTGACTAGACGTCTTTCCTTGCATTCTGGGCAGCGATCTTTGTAGCGTTCGATGGAACCTGCTCGATGCAGCGGTCTTGTGATGTGGTTGACCTTGTCCGGATCAAGTTCCAACATTGCCTCCACGCAAGCATCGCAGATTGGCTTAGAACGCCTACCTAAGACCTGAATCACCTGCTCCTTTCTAGTTTCGCGCAACATGTTCAACACTCCTTCGCACGCGCGCGCCAAGATAGGCGAGACTTTCGTTCATTACGACCCGCTTGATCGCAATGGATCGCATTCCTGCCAGAGACGTCCATCCCCGAGCCTCCGCTCCCGCCCTAACCTGTGAAACCCGTCGATGGGGTGGGGTCCAGTGCACAGCGGAAAACGCCCGATTAGTAGGGCAGATCGGGATTAGTAGGGTTCTAGTAGGGCAGAGGGAGAAGGGCCAATCAGGTGGAGTGCAACACCGTCAGACTCTACATCTCGAATTTCGCGAGTCGGCTCAATGGCTTGTCTAGTAGGGTCCAACGCGGTAGTAGGACATCTAAGCCTCTGAAATCATTACGAAATACAATTCGTAATGATGGGGTCGCTGGTTCGAGTCCGGCGTGCGGCACCATTTTCTCGCGCCTCGCCGCGTCCATGGCAATCCGCGACAGCTCGCGGTTACACCGCCTTAAGATTCGTCGTTCGAGATGACGACGGCGCCGAATTCGAGCGCCGCATCGGTCAGCCAATCCCAGAACGACAACGCGAAACCGCGAAACACATAGATGTCGAAACGGTCTTCCGAGACACGGTGGACCAGGACATTGATGTGGTGGATCGTCGACTGGACGGCGATGCCGGGTGGAAACTGCGCGATATGCGTATCGACGGGCAGCCCCTTGGCCAGAACGTCGACGGCTCGCGCGCCGTCGAGGCGAAAGCCCGCCCGCGCATGGCCGAGATCGGTGACCGCGCCCATATCGGCCGTCACCGCATCCGCCAGTTTCCGCGACAGGTCGTCCCCGGCGATGACCAGCCAGCGGCCGGGCCCGGTCATGATGACCGTCAGAGCCCCGGCGGACGATGCCGTCGTCGCGACGGCGTTCGGTGTCGTCGGCGGATCGATGCCGACCCCGCGCGCCAGGGCGGCAAGGGTATCGGCCAGCCGATCCGGCCAGGCCTGGACCTGCAGGGCACAAGCCGGCAGGTGGTTCGACAGGGTCACGCCGGCCTCGGGCGGCGTCGCCGCCGTCACATGGCCCTCGAGCGGCGAGGTGATCGCGCCATCCGGATCAGACATGGAGCCGCGTTCCTTCCGGATCGTAGAAATGATGCGACACGAGCCTGACCGGCACGTGATGACCCTTCATCGGGAATGTCGCGAACAGGGTTTCGCCGAGACGATCCGGCCCGCGCTCGACCAGCGCCAGCGCGATATGCTTCTTCAGCGCGGGGCTGTAGGTATAGGCCGTGACATGGCCCTGGCTCGGGCCGGGATCGAAGACGCGCTCGCCCGCGACGACATGCGAGCCGATGCGGATCGGCATGTCCTCGTCGGTTTCGAGCCCGACCAGCCTAAGCCGGCCCGGATCGGTGAGAGCCGCCCGATCCATCAGCGGTTTGCCGACGAAATTCTTCTTCGTCGACACCATGCCGCGCAGGCCGAGATCGTCGATCGAGGTGCGCCCGTCGATCTCCGATCCCGCCACATGGCCTTTCTCGATCCGTAGCGCGCCGAGCGCCTCGAGGCCATAGGGGAACATGCCCCAGGGCTTGCCCGCCTCGAGCAGCGCCAGCCAGACGAAGAGCCCGTGATGCGCCCCGGCATAGACCTCATAGGCGAGTTCACCGGAAAAGGAGAGCCGCGCGACAAGGACCGGAACGCCGCGACAGGTCGCCCGCCGCACGCCCATGAAGGGAAAGGCGTCGTTCGACAGGTCGACATCGTCGAGCGCCTTGGCCAAGGCGTCACGGGCATTCGGCCCCGATACCGCCATGCCGGCCCATTGCTCGGTGACCGATGTCACGGCGACCTTCAGATCGGTCCAGGCGGTCGCCAGCAGGAATTCGAGCCGGCTCATGACCGGGCCCGCCTCGGCGGTGGTGGTCGTCATCAGGAAATCGGTGTCCGACAGCCGCCAGGTCGTGCCGTCGTCGAAGACGAAGCCGTCATCGCGCAACATCACGCCATAGCGCGCCTTGCCGACCGGCAGCTTGGCGAAGCCGTTGACATAGACGCGGTTGAGAAGCTCGGCCGCGTCCGGCCCCTGCACCATGATCTTGCCAAGCGTCGACACATCGGCGATGCCGACACCGGCGCGCACGTCGCCCGCCTCGCGGATATAAGCCTGGGTCAGCGTTTCGCCTGGCGCGCCATAATAGACGCGCGGCCGCTGCCAGGCACCGACATTGACCATCTCCGCGCCATTGGCGACATGCCAGTCATGCATCGCGGTGCGCCGCAGCGGGCGGAAATGCGCGCCCGTTTCGCGGCCCGCCAGGGCACCGAGCGAGACCGGCGTATAGGGCGGGCGGAAGCGGGTCGTGCCGACCTCGGACACGGCACTGCCACGCGCCGCCGCCATAATGGTCAGCCCGTTGACATTCGACGTCTTGCCCTGGTCGCCGGCCATGCCGAGCGTGGTGTAGCGCTTCAGATGCTCTACCGAACGGAAACCCTCGCGCTCGGCGAGACGGACATCCTCGGCGGTCACGTCATGCTGCAGGTCGACGAATTTCTTCGCCGGCTCGACGATCGCCGGCACTTCCCACAAGGGATAGACCGGCGCCTGATCAACGGGCGCAGCCTTCGGCGCCGTGACGCGGCCGGCCGACAAGCCGAGCGATTTGAGCGCGGCCTTGGCGGCCTCGACGCCCTGTTTGAGGCAGACATCGAGCCCGAAGGCGCCGTTTACCGCACCCGCCGTCCAATAGGCGCGGGCTCGCGCGCCCGGCACGAAAGCCTGGATGGCGTCGTCGAAGACGGGCTTCGTCCCGGCCTGGCTCGCTAGATGGACGCGCGGCTGAAAGCCCGCCGAAACGGCGAGCGCGTCACAGGCCAGCTTGCGGGGCGCGCCCGACAGCCGGCCTGACAGCGAGGCGAAGGGGACCGCCTCGACATGGTCGAGCGCCCGACCGCCCGTCGCCTTGGCCACGACATGGCTGGTCAGGAGTTCGGCGCCGGCGGCCTTCAGCGCCTTGGCCTGCGGCGGCGGCGCATCACGCGGATCGATCACCGCCTCGACGGTCACGCCGAGCCGCACGAGATCGGCGGCGGCCTGCCATCCGGCGTCGTTATTGGTGAAGACCGCGAGCCGCCGACCCGCCGCCACGCCAAAGCGGGCGGCATAATCGCGCGCCGCGCCCGCCAGGAGGATGCCGGGCCTGTCATTCCCCTCGAAGACGAAGGGCCGTTCGATGGCACCCGTCGCCAGGATGACGGCGCGGGCGCGGATCGTGTGATGGCGCTCGCGCGGCAGGACCGGATCGGGTGCCGCCACGTGGTCGGTGACGCGCTCGACCGCGCCCAGAACGTTGTCATCGTAATAGCCATAGACATTTGTGCGGGTCAGGACGCGCACGCCGTTATGGCGCAGCAATGCGTCGGTCCGGGCGATCCAGTCCTGGGCCGGCATACCATCGATCTCGCGGTCCTCCGACATCAGCGCCCCGCCGAGATGGGGCGTTTCGTCGGCCAGGATGACGCGGGCGCCGGCCCGCGCCGCGATCAGCGCGGCGATGAGCCCGGCCGGCCCGCCGCCGACCACCAGCACGTCGCAGAAGGCGTTGAGCTTTTCATAGCGGTCGGCATCGGGCTCATGGGTCAGGGCGCCCATGCCGGCGGCCCGCCGGATGAACGGCTCATAGGCCATCCAGGACCGCTTGGTCGGGCCGATGAAGGTCTTGTAGTAAAAGCCCGCGGCAAGCAGCGGCCCGGCCAGCTGGTTGACCGCCATGAGGTCGAGATCGACCGAGGGCCAGCGGTTCTGGCTTTTGGCCTTCAGCCCGTCATGGATCTCGACCATGGTCGCCGGCATGTTCGCGGTGACGCGCCCCGCGCCGCCGGTGGTGACGAGGCCGGTGGCTTCTTCCGAGCCCGCCGACGAGATGCCGCGCGGGCGGTGATATTTGAAGCTGCGGGCAATGGTCGTGCGGCCCGCGGCCAGGAGCGCCGACGCCAATGTGTCGCCTTCGAAACCGGTCATCGGCCGGCCATCGAAGGTGAAGGCGACCTCGATCTTGCGGTTGACGGCGTTGCCGCCCGTATCGAGCCGGTAACCCGCCATGGCTCAGCGCCCCGCCTTGGCCGCTGAACGGCCTTTCGCCGGCGCCGTCCAGGGCTCGGCCTGCCCGGCCCAGGGCCCGACAAGTTCGACCCGATGCACCTCGTGGGTCAGCGTGTCGCGCTCGACCTTGAGCCAGGCGCGACAGCCGCCAGTGTGCTGCCAGTATTCACTGTGCCGGCCACGCGGATTGTCGCGCTCATAGACGGCGTCGAGCCAGGCCTCCGGCGTCAGGTCGTCGGGGGCCGGGCGCACGACCGTCGCATCCCCCTCATAGGTGAATTCCGACAGGTGCCGTTCGCCGCAGATCGGACAGGTGATGCGCACGAGCCTCTCCTAATGCAGCCGTGGCCAGGGGCCGGCGCCACGCTCATCGATCACCGCCCCGTCGCGGAACCGGTCGAGCGTGAAGGCGGCGTTGAGATCGTGCGGCGCGTCCTTGGCGATCGTCCAGGCAAAGCACCAGCCCGATCCCGGCGTCGCCTTGAAGCCGCCATAGCACCAGCCGGCATTAAGATAGAGGCCCGGCTTGGGCCCGGTGCAGATGATCGGGCTGCCGTCCATCGACATGTCCATGATGCCGCCCCAATGGCGCACCAGCCGGGCGCGCGAGATCGACGGAAACACGTTGACCGCGATCGAGCAGACATCCTCGACCACCGGCAGATTGCCGCGCTGGGCGTAGGAATTATACATGTCGAGATCGCCGCCGAAGACGAGCCCGCCCTTGTCGGACTGGGAAATATAGAAATGACCGCCGCCGCCGGTGATGACCGTGTGGATCAGCGGCTTGTAGGGTTCGGTCACGAAGGCCTGCAGCACATGGCTTTCGATCGGCAGGCGCGCGATGCCGGCCTTTGCGAGGACGTGGCTCGTCGAACCGGCCACCGCGACGCCGACCTTGCCGGCGCGGATCTGGCCGCGCGTCGTCTCGACGCCCGAAATGCGGTCACCCTCGGTGAGAAAGCCCAAGACCTCGCAATCCTCGATGATGTCGACGCCGCGCCGGTCGGCGGCATGGGCATAGCCCCAGGCGATGGCGTCGTGACGGGCGGTGCCGCCGCGCGGCTGCAACAGGCCCCCGGTGATCGGAAAGCGCGCCTCGGGATCGGTATTGATGCCGGGCACCATGTCGATGATCTCGTCGCGCGACAGAAGTTCCGCATCGATGCCCTCGAGCCGCATCGCATTGCCGCGCCGGGCGAAAGCATCCAGTTCGGATGGCGTGTGCGCGAGGTTCAGAACCCCGCGCGAGGAAAACATCACATTGTAGTTGATGTCCTGCGACAGGCCTTCCCAGAGCTTCAGCGAATGCTCGTAGAACCGGCTGTTCTTCGGCAACAGATAGTTCGAGCGGACGATCGTGGTGTTGCGGCCGACATTGCCGCCGCCGATCCAGCCCTTCTCGACGACGGCCACGTTCGTGATGCCGTGTTCCTTGGCGAGATAGTAGGCGGTCGCCAGGCCATGCCCGCCGCCGCCGACGATGACGACATCGTAAGCGGGCTTCGGGGCCGGCTTGCGCCAGGCCGGCTTCCAACCGGTATTGCCCTTGAAGGCCTGACGCAGCAGGGAGAAAGCGGAATAGTCGCGCATGAACGGGCTTCGAAACGAGCGGGCCTGGCCGTCACCCGGCGAACGCGATGACGACCTCCCGAATTGGAAGCACCCTTTGATGGCGGTCGCAAGCCCTGTTTGCAGCCCCCGTCGCCAAGATGCGCGGAATTCATGCCAAGGCCGGCGGAGCATCGCCGGAAACGTCAACCGGTGACCACGCCTTAGCGCCGCGCCTGTTCGTCGACCTGTCTCAGCCGGAACATGACGGCATGCAGCAGGGCCGGCACGATGCAGCCCGCGGACAGGCAGGCGAGGAAGGCAAATCCATGCGTTTCGAATGCCGGCAGGAAGGCCATGGTGCCGACGAACATCGCCGCATAGGTCACCGCGCCGTAAAGGCCCAAGATCGCGCCCCGCGCCGATGGGTCGATACGGATCAGGCGGCCGACGAGGATGTTCAGGCCGAGATGGTTCGCCGCGCCCCAGAACAGGCAGCCGGCGAGGATCAGCGCCGGCGACCCCGCCACGAGCGCGAGGAAGAGATAGGCCGCGACCAGGGCGGCGAAGGCGATGGGGCCGGCACGCGCCGCGCCGAAGCGATCGATCAGGCGGTCGAGCGGGGCGATGGCGCCGAAGCCGATGCCGTAGAACAATGCCGTCAGCCCGGCCCCAGCCGTCGACACGCCGAGAACGGCGGTCAGGTGGGTGCCGAGATAGGCGTAGAGCCCGTAAAAGGCGATCATATAGGCGCCGACCGACAACAGGACAGGCACGAGGCCTGGAAGAGCGAGCGCGCGCAAGGGCGATCGGACGGCGCGCGACCGGCGGTCCGGCTGGTGCCAGGCGGCCAACCCAAGCCGCCAGACCAGCAAGGCGGCACAACCGGCCAACAGCCCGTAGACCGCGCGCCAGCCGATCCAGTCCGACAACAGGGCCGCGCCGGCGACGCCGACGACCAGGCTGAGCATCCAACCGGTGAGGATCCGGCCAAGGGTTTCGCTTTCGCGCCGCGCGGGCGCCAGTTCGCCGGCCAGCCCATAGATGCAGGGCAGCGCGACACCGGCCGCGAGCCCGGCGACGGCCTGCGCCAGGACCAGCATCGTGGCGTTCGCGGCGACCATGCTCGCGGCCAGGGCCAGGGTCAAAGCCGCGAATGCCCGGAAAAGCGCGCGGCGCAGGCCGATCCTATCGGCATGGGGGGCGAGAAACAGCGCGCCGACCGCCGTGCCGAGCCCATAGCTCGCCGATGCCCGCAAGACATCGCCGGCCGAGCTGTCGGCGAAGGACCGAGCCACATCGGTCGCGATTGGGCCGAGAACAAGGGAGTTCGCCCCGATCACGCCGATCGCCGATGCCAGGGTCCAGATCGCGGCCATCGCCATCATCCTTTCTAACGAATGATAGCTTGCGAGACCCCTGGAGAAACCAGATACTGTTTTGGCAGAGAAAAAACGAATGAGGTTCGGCAAATGACACGAGACCGGCACGGCCTCGATGCAATCGACCGAAAATTGTTAGGCCTGCTGACGGACAATGCCGAGCAGAGCTATGCCGCCTTGGGCGACAAGGTCGGGCTGTCCGCGCCCGCGGTGCATGAACGGGTCAAGCGTTACAAGTCGAGCGGACGCATCAAGAAGATCACCGCGGCGCTCGATCCGGCCCAGACCGGCAAGGGCTTCCTCGCCTTCATCCATGTGAACACCGCCGGATGGGGCAAGTCCGATGCCTTGATGCGGATCGGCGACTTGCCCGAGGTCGAGGAGATCCATGCCGTCACCGGCGACACATGCGTGCTCGTCAAGGCGCGGATGGAGAGCGCCGGCGCCATGGAGGCGCTTCTGGCGCGGCTCTACGCGCTGCCCAACGTCACCTCGACCAAGAGCTATGTCGTCTTGTCGACCTATCTCGAACGACCGGTCCAGAGCGGGATATCGTCCTTCGATGCCGAGCTTGACTAGATTGGCTCACGCCACGCCGCCCCCAGCACACAGATCGGGCATCACATTGCGAGCCAAGGCGGCGCCCGGCCGATCCGGTCGATCAGGAAATCGATGAAGGCGCGCACCTTGGGCGACAGCACATTGGCCTTCGGATAGACCAGCCACAGAATCGACCGGTCATCGATTTCGTAGTCCGGCAGGACCCGCCGCAACGTGCCGTCGGCCAGGTCACGATGGACGCTCCACAGCGAGTTCATGGAGATGCCGGCTCCGGCGAGCGTGGCAAGCTTCTGACTGAGGCCATCATCGAGGGTGAGCCTGGATCCGGCCTGCCTTGGGTCGAACACGGCCATATGGCCATCCGACCGACGCAGCGATCTCGGCGATCGGTCCCTGAAAGCGATCAGCGCGTGCCGTGTCAGCTCCTCGGGCGTTTGCGGCGTGCCATGCGCGTCCAGATAACCGGGCGATGCGCAGAGGATGCGGGTATCGTCGGCCAGCTTCCGACCCTTGAGGCTTGTGTCCTCGAGCGCGGCATTGCGCAAAGCGAGATCGAAACTCCCCTCGATCAAATCGACGCGCGCGTCCGACAGCCTTAGATCGAGGCCAAGGCCAGGATATCGGGCCAGAAAGTCCGGCAGCAAGGGAGCAATATAGAGTTGCGCGAAAGTGCTCGGCGCGGCGAAGCGTAGCGTCCCGGTTACCTCGGCGCCCTGTTGTCCAAATGCCGCCCGGGCCGCGGCTTCCTGCGCCAGGATCTCCTTGGCGAAAGGCAGGAATTCGGCGCCCTCCAGCGACAGCGACACCTTGCGCGTCGACCGGTGCAGGAGATCGGCGCCGAGCGACCTTTCGAGCTTGGCCAGCCGGGCGCTGGCCACCGCCGGCGCCAAGCCGAGATCACGCCCGGCAGCGCTGATGTTCAATATCTCCGCCGCGCGCACGAAGAGACGGATGCTGTCCGTATCCAATCTATTATATCCAGTTTCCGAATTCTGAAGCCCTTTTCAGCTACTTTATATGACTTTGAGAAGGAATACATCATGTCGGCATCGCGGCCGATTTCGCCGCCATCACTTGCAACCGTCAGGAGATCGACATGGCCTATTATTCCGTTCTCGCCGTCACGCCGAAGACTGGATTCCCGACTATCTGCCGACCGCCAACAGGCTGGTCGAGAAACGTGGCGGCAGATATCTCGCCCGCACCGCGACCCATGAACAGGTCGAGGGCGACGCGCAGCCGGCAGCCCTGCGCATCATTCTGGAATGGCCGTCGAAGGAAGCCGCGATGAACTTCATGAACGATCCGGACTACCGGCCGCATCTTGACGCCCGCACGGCGGGGTCGACGAGCTATCACTTCGTGATCGAGGGCAAGGACGACCTCGCCTGACCGCGCCAGGGTCGGACCCTCCGCGGCCCGACCGCGAGCATGGGGCGTCCCGTCCGTTAGCGGGACGCCGTCTCCATACCAGCTTCACGCGACGCAACACGAAACCGCCCGAGGCAGACATGCCTGACACCGATAGGCTCGAACACACCAACGCGTCGGCGTTTCAGCCGATCAACCGCGCCTTCGATACGGTCTTGCGGCCGGGCCGGTTGAGCATCGGCCTGGTCGTGCCGCTCGAGGCCTACATGCAAGGCCCGGTGCCAACGATGACCCGCCATCTGGAACGGGCGCGACTGGCCGAAGAGCTGGGCTTCGCCGCGCTGTGGCTGCGCGACGTGCCATTCAACGTACCGACCTTCGGCGATGCCGGACAGACCTACGATCCCTTCGTCTATCTCGGGCTTCTGGCGGGCGCGACCCGACGGATCGCGCTCGGCACGGCCAGCATCATCCTGCCGTTGCGCCATCCCGCCCATGTCGCCAAGGCGGCCGCAAGCGCCGACGTTTTATCGGACGGAAGACTGCTGGTCGGCGTGGCATCGGGCGACAGGCCGGAGGAATATCCGGCGATGAATATGAGCTTCGACGACCGTGGCGCGCGGTTCCGCGAGAGTTTAATCTATATCCGCAAGGTTGCCGAGGACTATCCGACCTTCGAGACAGGCTATGGCCGTCCCATGGGCATGGACATGCTGCCCAAGCCCACCGCCGGCAAGCTACCCTTGCTGATCACCGGCGGCAGCCAGCAACACCCCGACTGGGTCGCTGAACACGGCGACGGATGGATCACCTATCCGCGCAATGCCGCCGCGCAAGCCCGCGTGATCCGCGACTACCGACGGCGCGTCGCGGCATTCGGGCAAGCCGACAAGCCGGTCATCCAGTCGCTCTATGTCGATCTCGCAGACGATCCCGAGACTCCGCCGCAACCGATCCACCTCGGGTTTCGCGCTGGGGCGACCTATGTGCGGCATTACCTCACGGCCCTGCGCGACATCGGCGTCAACCATGTGGCGCTCAATCTCAGATTGAACAGGGCGGACACAGAAACGACGATGCGGAAGCTGGCGGACGAGATCCTCCCGAACTTTCATCAGTAGGGACTCCAAGATGCGCAAGACCATTCTGATCACCGGTTCCACCGACAGCATCGGTTTCGAGACGGCGAAGCGGCTTCTGTCCGACGGGCATGAGGTCCTGCTGCATGGTCGCGGTCCGGCCAGGATCGATACGGCGAAGGCTGCACTGCCAGCCGCCGCTGGTGGCTATGTCGCCGATCTGTCGAACTTCGACGCTGTCACGGCGCTGGCCGAAGCCGTTACCGCGGACCACGCCCGGATAGATGTACTGATCAATAATGCCGGTGTCTTCAAGACGCCCGATCCGATGACGCGCGACGGCTTCGACACGCGTTTCATGGTCAATACGATCGCGCCCTATCTGCTGACACGCCGGCTTTTGTCGGCCCTGGATCCTTCGGGCCGGATCATCAATCTGTCCTCGGCCGCCCAGGCCCCGGTCGATCTCGATGCGCTGACCGGCACAAAGCGTCTCGACGACATGGCGGCCTATGCCCAGAGCAAGCTGGCCATCACGATCTGGACGCGCGAACTGGCCGCCGAACTCAAGGACGGTCCCACCGTGATCGCCGTCAATCCCGGCTCGCTTCTGGCCAGCAAGATGGTCAAGGAAGGCTTCGGCGTTGCCGGCAGCGACCTCGGGATCGGCGCCGACATCGTCTGCCGGGCCGCGCTGTCGGACGATTTCGCCGACCGATCTGGCGCCTATTTCGACAATGATGCCGGCCAGTTCGCCACACCGCACCAGGCAGCGCTCGACCCGCAGCGGTCGGCCGCGCTCATGACCGCCCTGGACGCCATCCTAGCGGAGAGGGTGCCCGGCTGACGACGCTGAACACACTTCCGTCGCCCCGCGTCGCGCCCAGTTGAGCCTCTTCGATCGTGCTCAAAGACCTCGCTTTAGTCCCGATTTGTTCAATGCTGCGGCGTCGTCAGACCTTGAAAGCGACCAAGCCGACACGAGCGAGGCAATCGATGATGAAGGCTACCAATTTGCCGGGATTGGCGAGATCATCCGTTTCGAGCCGGACCGACTGTTCCCGCTGAAGCCGAAGGAGAGCGCATAAATGGCCATTGAAGAGATCGTCTTCGAGGCAGTCAGCAATGTGGCGGATACGGCCGACCTGCTCGATGCCCTCGCAAGCGCCGTCGGCGGCGAGGGCCTCGTCGACGACGCCTTCATCGCCGAGGTCGTCGACGGCCTCGACCTGGCCGACACGATCGACGAATTGGAACGCTTCGTCGACCGGCTCAAGCAAGCACGCGGAGACAGGGTCGACGAGAAGGACGAGACGCCGGATTGCCGCTGGCCGTCGGCATTCGCGCCGGGCGATATCGTGCGCCAGCGCGACGACGCGGACGGCGTACCGCCACCGGATCGGTTCAAAGGCGTGGTGTGCGGGTCGTATCGAAACCCGATGACGGCCGAGCCAGGGGTGACCGTCGCGTCCGAAGTCGATCCCGGATGCCTGCGGATGTTCCCGGACAACGCCTTGGACAAGGTCGCCGACTGAGCATCGCGCGCCCGCGAGAATCGCCGGCCCGGGGGCGGGCGGGCAGATGGCGACCCCGACAGGATTCGAACCTGTGACCCTCAGATTAGGAATCTGATGCTCTATCCTGCTGAGCTACGGGGCCGTCACCATCCGTTTTAGGGTGCCCCGGCCCGGAAGTCATCCCTTGCCATCGAGCCGTCTCACCGGTGATCCGGGGCGATTTACGCCGCCGAAGCGTTTGCGCCTCCATATCGCCATCTTCGCCCGCAAGGTGGAGCCCGAAACGTGCCGCGATCGGGCGCGACGTTTACCATTATTTTGCCGCGCGTCCGGCAAGGTGGCGGCCTAGCGCGCATCGGGAAGAAGTCCTGCCTTGCGCGAGCGTCCGGCCTTAGCGATAGAGAAGCCCAGACAGAAGAACGCAGCGGGCCGCGCCCTGCCCCCTGGACAGGATTTGACGGAGAGGATGGCGACCACCGATGGCGCTGTTTGAGTGGGTAAATCGGTGGCGTCCGGTCATGGCGGGAGCGCGCGGACGCGCGGGCAAGCGCATCGGACTGATGCCGCTGGTCGCCGTTCTGGCATTCGCGCTGTCGGGCTGCGCGACGCTGCAAGGCATCGACAGCGAGATCGCCGATGCCGAGGTTACGCCGGACACGGCCGCGCCGATCGTTTCGGGCCGCGAGGACGCCCGCGACCGGGCGCTCGGCGCGCGTGAGCATCCCAAGGTCCTGGCGAGCTATGGCGGGGTCTACCGCAACAACCGGCTGGAACGCTACGTCGCCAGCGTCACCGACCGCCTGCGCCGCGTGTCGGACCGCCCGGACCTGCCGTTCCGCGTCACCATCCTGAATTCGCCGTCGATCAACGCCTTCTCCCTGCCGGGCGGCTATGTCTATGTCACGAGAGGGCTTCTGGCGCTGGCCAATGACGAGGCGGAGGTGGCCGCCGTCATCGCCCATGAAATGGCGCATATCACCCAGCGCCACGCCATCGCGCGCGAGGAAGAGGCCGTTTCGGCGGCCATCGCCACCCAGGTGATTTCCGACGTGGTCGACGATCCGCGCGCCAGCGAGGCCGCCTTCGTGCTGTCCCAGGGGCAGCTGGCGCAGTTCTCGCGGCGCCAGGAACTCGAAGCCGACCGCATCGGCATCCGCACGCTGGGGCGCGCCGGCTACGACCCGCAGGCCGCCGTCTCCTTCCTGACCTCGCTCGAACGCCAGACGGCGCTGCATGCGCGGCTTCTCAACCGGGCCTATGATTCGGGCCGCGTCGACCTGTTCGCCACCCATCCCTCGACACCCGAGCGGATCGCCGCGGCCCGCCAGGACGTTCAGGACGTGCTGCCCGAAAGCGGTGATCGGGAACGCGATCGCGGCAGCCACATGACGGCGATCAACGGCATTCTCTATGGCGACGATCCGGAAGAAGGCTTCGTGCGCGGCGAGACCTTCGTGCATCCCGGCCTCGGCCTGACGTTCACCATGCCGCGCGGCTATGGCCTCGAAAACACCGCCCAGGCCGTGATCGGCTTTTCCGAGCGCGGCGACCTGATCCGTTTCGACGGCATTTCGCTGCCGCGTGGCGCGCCGCTGGCCGAATATCTCGCGACCGAAGGGCTGCAGGGCGGACGCATCACCGATGTGCGCCAGGAGCGGGTGAACGGGCTCGAAACAGCGATCGCCGACGCCGAGGCGCCGGGCTGGAACTTCCGCATCGCGCTGATCCGTACCGCGCCAAACGCCGCCTACCGGTTCATTCTCGCCAGCCGCTCGCTGTCCTCGTCGACGGAAGCCGCCTTCCTGCAAACCGTGCGCAGCTTCCGGCTCCTGACGCCGCAGGAAAGCCGCGCCGTCCAGCCCCTGCGGATCGCGGTGGCCACGGTGCAGCCCGGCGACACCGAAGGCTCGCTGGCCGGCCGCATGGCGCTCGACGACCGGGCTCTGGAAAGGTTCCTGACGCTGAACGGGCTCGGCGCCGGCAGTACCATCTCGCCGGGCATGCAGGTCAAGCTGATCGCGAACTAGAGCCCATTGCTTCCACGGAACTCCGGGCACGGTTCGCGTTTGCCCGAACGGAAACTGTTTCCGCTGGAATTGCTCTAATAGGCTGTCGGAAAAGACGCCCGACCCGTCGGGACGGCCTTACGGGCCTCCTCGGGGTGAGGGTCAACCCTTAACGTTCCTCATCCCGAGGCGACCGTCTCGAAGGATCGGCGAAGAGCGCGGGGCTCTACTCAACAGCCCGGCAAGTCAGCGCGCGACGCGCCGGCGATGACGCCGAACCTGTCGGCGGGACCTCACCCTAATGCGCCTCGTCCCAGTTATCGGCGGCGCGGGCGTCGACCTTGAGCGGCACCGACAGGTCGCGCGCCGGCAAGGCCGCCTGTTCCATCACCGAGACGATCACCGGCAACGTTGCGTCGATCTCGCCCTCCGGCACCTCGAAGATCAGTTCGTCATGCACCTGGAGCAGCATGCGGGCGCCGAGGCCCGCCGCGTCGAGCGCCGGCAGCATGCGGATCATGGCGCGGCGGATGATGTCGGCCGCCGAGCCCTGGATCGGCGCATTGATCGCCGCGCGCTCGAAAAAGGCGCGTTCAGACGGGCTGCCCTTGGTGATCGACGGATAGTGGCATTTGCGGCCGAACAGGGTTTCGACGAAGCCATGTTCCCGGGCGAAGCTCTTCGTCCGGTCCATATAGTCCTTGATGCCGGGGAAGCGCTCGAAATAACGCTTGATATAGTCGCTCGCATCGGAGCGCGGGATCGACAGCTGATTGGCCAGGCCGAAGGCCGAAATGCCGTAGATGATGCCGAAATTGATCGCCTTGGCCTGGCGGCGGATCATCGGGTCCATGCCGTCGATCGGCACGCCGAACATTTCCGAGGCGGTCATGGCGTGAATGTCGAGCCCGTCGGCGAAGGCCTGCTTCAACTGTCCGATATCGGCGATATGCGCCAGAACCCGCAACTCGATCTGGCTGTAGTCGGCCGAGACGAGCTTCATGCCCTCCTCGGCGATGAAGGCCTTGCGGATGCGGCGGCCTTCCTCGGTACGCACCGGGATGTTCTGGATGTTCGGATCCGACGAAGACAGCCGGCCGGTCGTCGTCGCGGCCAGCGAAAAGGAGGTGTGCACCCGCCCGGTCTCGGGATTGATGTAGTCGGGCAGCGCGTCCGTATAGGTCGATTTCAGCTTCTGGAGCGCCCGCCAGTCGAGCACGCGGCGCGGCAGGTCGTGGCCTTCGACGGCGAGGTCCTCGAGCACGCTGGCGCCGGTGGTCCAGGCGCCGGTTTTGGTCTTCTTGGCGCCGGGCAGGCCGAGCTTGCCGAAGAGAATGTCGCCGAGCTGTTTCGGTGACCCGATGGTGAAACGCTCGCCGGCCAGCGTGTAGATGTCTTCCTCGATCGCGCCCATCTTCTGGGCGAATTCGCCGGACAGCCGCGCCAGCATCTGCCGGTCGACCTTGATGCCGTTATGCTCCATCTCGGTCAGCACCGGGACGAGCGGCCGTTCCAGCGTCTCATAGACCGTCGTCATGCGCTCGGATACAAGACGCGGCTTCGACAGGCGCCACAACCGGTAGGTGATGTCGCCGTCTTCCGCCGCATAGGCGGTCGCCTGATCGACCGGCACCCGGTCGAAGGTGATCTGGCTCTTGCCGGAACCGGCGACCTCCTTGAAGGGGATCGGCGCATGGTCGAAATGCCGCTTCGACAACTCGTCCATGCCATGCCCGCCCTTGCCGGCATCGAGCACATAGGAGATCAGCATGGTGTCGTCGATCGGCGCCACCGCGATGCCGTAGCGCTTCAGCACGAGAAGATCGTATTTCGCGTTATGCGCGATCTTCAGGACGGACGCGTCCTCGAAAAGAGGCTTCAGGCGTTCGAGAACCGCCTCGCGCGGGATCTGAACCGGGGCCGCGTCGAAATCGAGCCCGTCGCCCGCGCCATGGGCCAGCGGCACGTAGCAGGCGCGGCCGGGCGCGGTCGCGAGCGCGATACCGACGAGATCAGCCTGCATGGCATCGAGGCTCGTCGTCTCGACGTCGAAAACAAGCTGATAGGCGGCACGCGCCTCGGCGATCCAGCGGTCGAGCGCACCAAGCGTCGTCACCGTCTCATAGGCCGACCGGTCGACCGTGACGCCCGTCGCCTCGGCGGCGCGCAGGGCCGTCGCCTGCGCCGGCGTGGCGGCACCTTCGCCCTGAACAACGACGCCATCGGCCGTGACCGGCGCGGGCGCGGAACCGCCGTCGCCATCGTTAGGCGATGTCCCGCGATCTTCCGCCGTTTCCCAGAAGGCGATCGGCACCGGCATGGGCTCGATCTGCCCGGCATCGACGTCGAGCGCCTCGGCCACGCGCCGGGTGACGGAGGTGAATTCGAGGAATTTCAGAAAGCCGATCGCCTGTTTCGGGTCCGGATCGTGCACGTCGAAGCCGTCATGGCCGCCATCGAGCGGCACATGCCGGTCGAGTTCGACGAGCCGACGCGACAGGCGGATCGCATCCGCATGGTCGATCAGGGTCTGCCGCCGTTTCGGCTGCTTGACCTCCTCGGCCCGCACCAGCAGCGTCTCGATGTCGCCATAGGTGTCGATCAGCTGGGCCGCCGTCTTCACGCCGATCCCCGGCGCGCCGGGAATGTTGTCGACCGAATCGCCGGCCAGCGCCTGCACCTCGACGACCTTGTCGGGCGCGACGCCGAACTTCTCCCTGACCTCGGCATCGCCGATCCGCCGGTCCTTCATCGTGTCATACATGGTGACGCGCGGGCCGACGAGTTGCATCAGATCCTTGTCGGACGCGACGATCGTCACCGCCGCGCCGGCTTCCTCGGCAAGCCGCGCATAGGTCGCGATGATGTCGTCGGCCTCGAAGCCCTCCTGCTCGATGCAGGGCAGACCGAAAGCACGGGTGGCCTCCCGGATCAGGCCGAATTGCGGCCTGAGATCTTCCGGCGGCGCCTCGCGATTGGCCTTGTAGGCGTCATAGATCTCATTGCGGAAACTGTGGCCGGAATGATCGAAGATGACCGCGAGATGAGTCGCCCTGGTGCCGTCGAGCGAGTCGCGCATCAGTTTCCACAACATGTTGCAGAAGCCCGACACGGCGCCGACCGGCAGGCCGTCCGACTTCCGCGTCAAGGGCGGCAGGGCATGATAGGCGCGAAAGATGTAGGACGACCCGTCGACCAGGAAGAGATGGTCGTCGGATGTCAGGGACAGGGTGGGCGCGGGCGACATGACCGCTTTATGCCTCTCCCGGCGGCCGGTTGGAAGGGGTGTCGTGCATGCGATGCGGCGCGGGCCCTTTGACGGCCGCCCCCAACGGCTGTCATCCTCGTCTCATTGCCCGCGACTAGCATGATCGCCCGTTAGGCCGTCAGGCGCCACCTGCCCGATAACCGTGTCCGGCCCCGGCCGAGCGCGGGCCAATTCAAGCCCCCAGGAGTATCGTCATGGCCTTGCCGTTCGACCTGCCGCCCCTGCCCTTCGCCGACTGGGCCGACAGCAAGGACACGCTGCATCGCTTCTGTCAGATCGTCGGCAAGATCCGCATGGCGGCGCATCCCAAGCTGAACCATTGGTGGCATGTCACGCTCTATCCCGGTCCGCGCGGCCTGACGACGCGGATGATCCCCTATGGCGGGCGGTCCTTCGAACTCGCCTTCGACTTTCACGACCACACCATCGCGCTGATCTGCTCGTCGGGCCGGACGAAGGCGGTCGAGATCGCCGGGCTCTCGGTGGCGGCCTTTTATGATGCGGTGTTCGGGCTCCTGGCCGATTTCGGCTATGACATCGCGATCCGGCCGGTGCCCTATGATCTGCCGGACAAAACGCCGTTTCCCGAGGATACCCGTCCGCGCGCCTACGACCGGGCGGCGATCCATGACTTCTGGCGCGCGCTGGCCCAGGTGGCGCAGGTCTTCGAGACCTATCGCGGCGGCTTCGTCGGCAAGCAGACGCCGGTCCATTTCTACTGGCATTCCTTCGATCTCGCGGTGACGCGGTTTTCCGGCCGCGCGGCGCAGATGGAAGGCGGCACCCGGGCCGACCGGGAAGCCTACAGCCACGAGGTGATCTCGATCGGGTTCTGGCCGGGCGACCCGAGCTTTCCCGAAGCCGCCTTCTATTCCTACACCTATCCCGAACCAGTAGGCATCAGCGACAGGCCGCTCGGCACGGCGGGCGCGCAATGGGCCGACAAGAACGGCTCGGCGCTCGCGGTCTACCGCTATGCCGACTGGCGCGCGACGGCCGATCCCGAAACCGCGCTCCTGACCTTCCTCGACGCGGCCTATGACGCCGGCGCGGCGCTGGCCGGCTGGGACGTCGACGCGTTCCGGCCAGCTTTCGTGGAGATGTAGGGGGGACGATTCACCTTTGTGAGGCCGATCGCGCGATCCCGCCGCGCGCTGTCGCGCGACGGGGCCACCTCCGGGCTCATGAGATCAGAAGCTCATGATGGTTGTGTCGTCGTCCATGATCGCGCCGGCCATGTCGCCGGGCTTGGCGGCGGTGACGCCGTCGATCAGGATGGAGGCGTCGGCGCCCTTGCCGGGCAGGTAGATCGCGCAGACCTCGACCGTGGTGCCGGGCTCCTGCATGATCGCCTGCATGAGGCCTTGCGGGCTCATGTCGCGCGGCGGCTGTGGCGCGGTGGCGGATGCCGGCGCGTCCTTCAGCGCCAGATCGCCGGCCGGCCCGCACAGCAGGATGCGCGCCTCGGCGCCCTGCTGCACCGCGTTCATGGTCAGGACCATGGCCATGAGTTGGGTCTGCGGTTCGGGCGCGGTCAGGATCGTGACCAGCTTGTCATTGTCGTCGGCCTGGGCCGTCGCGGCCGCCAGGCCAGCACCGGCGAGAACCATGGCTGTGATCAGGGCTTTTCTCATCTGTCGCCTCCTGTTTCCTAGAGCGTCCTCTATCGCGTGACCGACCCGGCCGGCCGGGCACGGCCTCGGGCCATGGTCGGGAGCTATGGCACGAAACGGGATATGTGCCCGTGCGGCGGGCTGACGCTGTCGTAATGCACCGTACGCTTCAAACGAAGGAGAATGCTCCGCGGGGCGACAACCGTGCACGCTGCCGGATCTCGGTGCGAGGCCTGGAACAGTTCTATACGTATTGTAACTGGGGTGTCACAGAGCGCTGCTAATCGGTCCGGCGTTTCAATCCCCCAAGGAGATCCGTCATGATCACGCGCTCGATCGCAGCCCTCGCCGCTGTCGCCCTGATGTCGTCGGCGGCCTATGCCGAGGACGTCTCCGGCAAGCTCGTCCTCTACACCTCGCAGCCCAATGAAGACGCCCAGAAGACCGTCGACGCCTTCATGGCGGCCCATCCCGATGTCGACGTCGAATGGGTGCGCGACGGCACCACCAAGATCATGGCCAAGCTGAGGGCCGAGTTCGAGGCCGGCGCGCCACAGCCCGACGTTCTCCTGATCGCGGACATGGTGACGATGGAAGGCCTCGAAGGCGAAGGCCGGCTGATGGCCTATCCCGAAGCCGATGTCAGCGCCTACGACCCGGCCATCATGGACGATGAAGGCCATTATTTCTCGACCAAGCTGATCACCACCGGCATCGTCTACAACACCGCCGCCGAGATGGTGCCGACCTCCTATGCTGACCTGCTCAAGCCCGAGGCGAAGGACAATATCGCCATGCCCTCGCCGCTGACCTCGGGCGCGGCGACCATCCACATGGCCGCGCTGACGGCCCATCCCGATCTCGGCTGGGCCTTCTATGAAGGGCTCGCCGACCAAGGCGCCAACCCGCAGGGCGGCAATGGCGGCACCTATCGCGCCGTCGCCGGCGGCGAGAAGCTCTACGGCTTCGTCGTCGACTTCCTGCCGATCCGCGAACAGGCCAATGGCGCCCCCGTCGCCTTCGTCTTCCCCGAAGAGGGCGTTTCGGCGGTGACCGAACCGGCCGCCATCCTGTCGACCGCGCAGAACCCGGCCGCCGCGAAAGCCTTCATCGACTTCCTGCTGTCGCCGGAAGGCCAGCAGCTCGCCGCCGATATGGGCTATCTCCCGGCGCATCCCGATATCGCCCCGCCGGCCGGCTTCCCGCCGCGCGAGGAGATCAAGCTGATCGAGTTCGATCCGGCGACAGCCCTCGACAACGATCAGGCCAACAAGGAACGCTTCGTCGAGATCTTCGGCGGGTAGAGCAATTCCAGCGAAAGTGGACACCGGTTTTCCGTCCCATCCCGCTCGAAGAACAAATATCTTGATCCAAGTCTTTTCCGGGCGCGGCGAGGGGCTGATCCTCGCCGCGCTTATTGCTATTGCCATCGTTCTGTTCCTGCTGCCGCTTGGCCTGTTGTTTCAGGTCGGCCTGAGCGATGACAGCGGTCTGTCGCTGGCGCCCGTCGCGGAGGCGCTGAACAGCGGCTCCGTCCAGCGCGCGCTGTGGCGCAGTCTCGAATCGGCGGCCCTGTCGGCCGGCTTCGCGCTCGTTCTCGGCACGGTTCTGGCACTCCTGATCGGGCTGACCGATCTCCGCGCCAAGGGCGTCTTCGTCTTCCTGCTGCTCCTGCCGATGATGATCCCGCCGCATGTCACGGCGATCGCGTGGATCCAGGCCATCGGGCCGCAGAGCCCGTTGCTCGGCCTTGTCGGGCTGGCCCCGCCGCCGGGCAGCCGCAACCCGCTTTATTCGCGGGAAGGCGTGGTGCTGCTGTTGACGCTGCAGCACGCGCCGCTGGTCTTCCTGGTCGTGCTGGCGGCCTTGCGCACCCTGCCGCGCGAGATGAGCGAAGCAGCGCGGATCGCCGGCGCCGGCCCGCTGAGGCTGCTCCTCAAGGTTCTGCTGCCGCTTCTGGCGCCGAGCCTGGTCGCCGCCTTCATGCTGGCCTTTGTCTCGGCACTCGGCAATTTCGGCATTCCCGCGCTGCTCGGCATTCCGGGGCGCTACACCACGCTGCCGGTGCTCATCTGGCAGCGCCTGGCGAGCTTCGGCCCCTCCGTTCTGACCGATATGGCGGCGCTGGCGGTCATTCTCGCCCTTGTCGCGGTCCTGGCCATCGCCATTCAGATGACGCTGCAAGCGAGAATGCGTGCGGGCCTCATCGGCCCGCCGCAGCCGGCGCTGCGCATCGCGCTGGGCTCGCGCCGCGGCGCCGTCGAAGCCTCTTTGGCACTCTTCGTCGCCGCGACGCTCGTCCTGCCGATGCTGTCTCTGACGGCCACCGCGCTGGTGCCGACCTATGGCGTGCCGCTAACGCTCGACACGCTGACGCTCGCGAATTTCCGCGAAATCCTCCTCGACCAGTCCGTCACCCTGCGCGCTTTCCTGAATTCGACGCTGGTGGCCGGCTCGGCGGCGATCATGCTGGCGATAGTGGCGGCACTCGTCGCGCATTGTCTCGTCGGTCGGGATGGCCGGCGCCATGTCGGCACCGGTTTCGCCACGCTCGGCGAGGTCAGCTATGCCATTCCGGGCCTGGTGATCTCGGTCGCCTTCATCCTGGCCTTCATCCGACCGATCCCGCTCGTGGGTCTGTCGCTCTACAACACGCTCGGCATCATCTTCCTGGCCTATCTCACGGCCTTCTTCTCGATCGCGCTGAAGCCCGTGGCGGCGGCGACCGGACAGATCGATCCAAGCCTCGACGATGCGGCGCGGGTGTCGGGCGCCGGCTATCTCAAGCGCCTTCGCCGGATCTTCCTGCCGCTGATCGCGCCAGCCGCCGCCTCGGGCGCGATCCTGGTCTTCCTGACCGCCTATAACGAGGTCACCGTGTCGGCGCTTCTGTGGTCGACCGGCAATGAAACGATCGGCACGACGATCTTCAACTATGAGGATGGCGGCTACACGACCCTTGCCGCCGCGATGTCGGCGGTGACGGTGGTCGCGACCATCGGCCTGATGGCCGGGCTCGACGCGATCGGTCGCCGGCTGCCGCCCGGCGTCGTGCCCTGGCGGCTGTGAGATGGCCCCAAGGTGGCCATCACTTGGGCGGCAGCGCCCAGACCTGGCCGACATCGACGCGCACATGATCGCCTGAGCGCAACGGCAGATCGGACGCCACCGGCAGCGGCGCGTCCAGGCCCTCGACGGCGACATCGGCCTCCCAGATCCCACCACGGTAGGACGAGCGCGTGACGCACGCATCGAGGCCGGTGCCGATGGTCACGTCCTTGGGCCGGATAACGATCTCGGCGGGTCCGTCACTTTGCGGTCCGTCGCGTCTGGCGCGCGCCGAAACCGGTCCGAAACGCGCTATGAGCCCCCCGTCATGGGCATCCAGCATGGCCGGCAGCACGGCGGCGCGGCCGATGAACCGGGCGACCTCGGCCGAGGCGGGCCGGTCATGCAGCGTCACAGGGTCGGCGATCTGCAGCAGGCGCCCTTCCCACATCACCGCGATCTGGCTGGCCAGCGCCATCGCCTCGCGCTGGTCATGGGTGATGTAGATGGTGGTGGCGCCGGAGGCGCGGTGGAAGGCGGCGATCTCGTGCTCCATCGTGCCGCGCAGATGCGGGTCGAGATTGGCCAGCGGCTCGTCCATCAGGATCCATCGCGCCCCGCCGGCGAGGCAGCGGGCCAGCGCGACGCGCTGGCGCTGGCCGCCGGACAGGTCGGCCGGCTTGCGGGCGCCGTATTCGGTCAGTTCGACGGTGGCCAGATGCCGATCGGCATGGACCCGGGCGCGGGCTCGTGTCTCGCCCTGCGCCTCGGCGGGAAAGGCCACATTGTCGCGCACCGACATATGCGGCCACAGCGCATAGGACTGGAAGACGACGCCGGTGCGCCGGGCTTCGGGCGGCACATGGCGGTCCGGCCCCGACACGAGATCGCCGCCGAGATGGATGGTGCCGCCATCGAGCTGTTCGAGCCCGGCGATGAGCCTCAGAAGCGTCGATTTCCCGCAGCCCGACGGCCCGAGAACGACGAAGAACGCGCCTTCCGGGATCTCGACGCTGATGCCATCGATGGCGCGATACGTCCCGAACGTCTTCACGACATCGGCGATCGATACGCTCATCGACGGACGCTTTCATGAGACTGGTTGCGACGAGGCCAGCAGGTGCCACGACGGCGGCGAGATCTCAAGCGGGGAATCGTGCGACGGGTTTGGGGGGCGCTATCGCAGGTCCCGCACATCGGCTTGGCCGGCGGTGATGTGCGAACGAGAATGGTGCCCCTGGCCGGACTCGAACCAGCACGCCCGTAAAGGCAACAGATTTTGAGTCTGCCGCGTCTACCAATTCCGCCACAGGGGCAACGCGGCGGATCATAGAGAGGCCACACCGCGCGTCAATCCGCCCCCGCGCCGAAGCCGGTCGACGACACGCCCGGCCGCGTTCCGGGCCGGCCGGCGGAGCATCTTCAAATACCCGGCAAATCACTGTAGAAGCGCGGCTGCCATCGGCGCGGGGATCTCCCCGCCCGGACCGAAGGGTCGACGGATGCGAGGATCGACATGACGGAGGCGGACATGCCTAGCCTGTCGCGGACGGGCCCCGACCCCGCCGGCCAGGCGCCGGAAGGCCATGGGCCCGACGGCGCGACACCCCGGCGGGCCACCGCCCTTCTCGACCATATTCTGAGCCAGGCCGCGCAAGAAGTCGGCCAGGGCGGCGGCGCGCCGACGATCAGCCTCGGCGACCTGTTCGACCGCATGGAAGAACGCTCCTATGGCGTTCTGCTTCTGTTGCTGGCCCTGCCGTGCTGCCTGCCCTTCGTCTATGTCCTGCCGCAGATCGTCGCCCTGCCGATGATGCTGCTGGCGCTTCAGATGGCGATGGGCCGGCCGACGCCCTGGCTGCCCGACAGCGTGCGCGCGCGCCGCTTCTCGGTCGCGTCGCTGCAAACGGTCGTCGATCGCAGCCGGCGCTTTCTCGGCATGTTCGAGGCCATCGCCCATCCGCGCCTGGCCTTCCTGACCGGCCATCTGGGATCGCGCGTCACTGGCGCGTTGCTCGCCATTCCCTGCCTGTCGATCCTGGTGCCGCTGCCCCTGACCAATACCGCGCCGGGCGTCGGCGTGGCGGTGGCCTCCTTCGCCATCATCGAGCGCGACGGGCTGCTGCTCCTGCTCGGACTGGCCATCGGCCTTCTCTGGGTCGGGCTTCTGGTGCTTGGCGGACAGGCCGCCGTCGGCTACATGATCGAGATCGTGCGCGGCCTCATGGGGGGATAGGCCGGCGCCGCAACCCACTCGCGAGGCTCGACCATGGTGATGTCCGCGCCGGCCCTGACCGCTTCCGGCACCCCCCGCGACCCGATCCTGCGCGCAGCACTTCTCGGCATCGCGATCGCCGGCGGCACGATCGCCGCGGCTTGGGCCTTCGAACTGATCGGCGGGCTGGCGCCCTGTCCGCTCTGCCTGACCCAGCGCATCCCCTATTATGCCGGCCTGCCGGTGGCGGGCCTCGCCGCTTTCTTCGCCCTGCGGCCCGGCGGGCTGGCATTGGGACGTCTCACATTGCTGGTCTTCGCCGCCATCATGCTGGCGAGCGCCGGTCTCGGCGCCTATCACGCCGGCGTCGAATGGCACTGGTGGCCGGGACCGGCCGATTGCGCGGTCGCCGCCGATGCGGCGGCGACCTCGATCACCGCGCTTCAGCAGCAACTCGCCAACGCGCCGCGTCTGGTGCCCTGCGACGAGGCGGCCTGGCGTTTTCTCGGCCTGTCGCTGGCGGGGTGGAATGTGGTGATCTCGCTCGGCGTCGCGGTCCTCTCGCTGGCGGCGATCAAAGCGTCGCTGAGCACCCGGACCTAGAACACACCCGGTGTCAATTCGGTCACTGAATGTGTTGCATGTCTTTTGGTCTCGAGCATGCTCTTATCCGAAAACCGCATACGCTTTTTCGGGAAGAGGCCCTACGGCTCAAGCTCGGTATCCCAATAGAGAAAGTCCATCCAGCTATCATGCAGATAGTTGGGCGGGAACCGGCGGCCGATATTGTGCAGATCGGCCACCGTCGGCTGATGCGGGGTCTGCGCCGGCCACATCTCGGCATCGTCCGGCATCCGGTTGGCCTTGCGCAGATTGCACGGCGAACAGGCGGCGACGACATTTTCCCAGGTCGTCTGGCCGCCGCGCGAACGCGGCGTCACGTGATCGAAGGTCAGATCCTCGCGCGCGCCGCAATATTGGCAGCTGAAGCCATCGCGCAGGAACACGTTGAAGCGGGTGAAGGCCGGGTTGCGCGACGGCCGGATATAGGAGCGCAGGGCGACGACGCTCGGCAGCCGCATCTCGAAGGAGGGGCTGCGCACATAGCGGTCATATTCGGCGATGATGTCCACCCGATCCAGGAAGACGGCCTTGACCGCGTCCTGCCAGGACCAGAGCGAGAGGGGGAAATAGCTGAGAGGCCGATAGTCGGCGTTGAGGATGAGCGCGGGGCAACCGTCTGGCGAGACGTGTACCGTCACGACGGCCGCCCGGTCATCTCTGGACCGGTACTGAGCTGATCAGTACTGTGGTCGGTGTCAGGATACATAGTGTGCTGCGTCCTCACTCGCCGCGATATATAGTATCCACTATATGTCAGCTTTGTGAAGAGCGGGCCCGATGACGGGCATTATTCGCCGCACCGCGGCATCGGCGTTCCGGTTCTCGTCAGCCTTGCGCACCTGTTGCGCCAAACCCTCAGATCTCGCTGCGAATCGCCATCGCCTCGCGGTCCTTCAGCCGATGATAATAGGCCCACAGAAGATGCGCCGCGGCCCCGCGATGCGGCCGCCAGTCCTCGGCGATCGCCACCGCGCCCTTCTGGTCGGGACGGTCGGCGAGGTCGAAGCCGACGCGAATTGCTTCCTGGATGGCGAGATCGCCGGCCGGCCAGGCATCACGATGGCCGAGGCAGAACAGAAGATAGATGTTCGCCGTCCATGGACCGATGCCCTTGACCGCGACGAGACTGTCATGGGCGGCGTCGGCGGGCATGTCGGCCAGTGCCTCGATACCAACATCGCCGGCCAGCACCGCCTCGGACAGAGCCTTCAGCGCGCGCACCTTGGGCCGCGACAGGCCGAGCGCCTGGAGCTCCTCGAACGCGGTCCCGGCCACCGCCTCGGCGGTGACGGCGGGCAGGCCACGCGTCACCTTGGCCCAGATCGCATCGGCGGCGCGCGACGACACCTGCTGCGACACGATGATCTCGGCGATGCCGGCAAAACCCGGCCGCCCCTGTCGCAAGAGCGGCGTGCCGGCGCGTTCGCGGATGGCGATGAAGCGCGGCTCCGTCGCGGCCAGGGCGTCGAGCGAGCGGCCAATGTCGCGATTGGTGTCGAGGCGGGCCATGGCGGGCCTGGCTCCATGCAAAGGTTGAGTGCTGTTGGGCGGCGAGCCTTGCGCGGAACGGCGCGGGCCGCAAGACAGGCCCGCAAGATGAGCCGGATCGAATGACGGATCGCGACACCGGACAGCCCGTCTTCCGCTTCGCGCCGAGCCCGAATGGCGCGCTGCATCTTGGCCATGCCTATTCGGCCATTCTGTGCCACGACCGGGCGCGGGCGCTTGGCGGCCGCTTCCTCATCCGCTTCGAGGATATCGACACCGCGCGCTGCACCTACCAGCACGCCGAGGCGATCCTCGAGGATCTCGCCTGGCTCGGGCTGAGCTGGGACGAGGCGCCGCTGTTTCAATCCGACCGCTTCGCGCTGTACAAGGCGCATGCCGACAAATTGTCCGCGCGCGGGCTGGTCTATCCCTGCCCCTGTTCGCGTGGCGATATCGCCCGCGCCGTTTCAGGGCGCGCGGACTGGCCGCGCGATCCCGATGGGGCGATCCTCTATCCCGGCACGCACCGCCCGCACGGAAACCTGCCAACATCTAGCTGGACCGACGGCAGCCCGACCGCGCTTAGGCTTCACATGGCGCGCGCCCTGGCTGTGGTTGGCGGACGGAAGCCGCTGAGCTGGGACGAGGGCGGCCGCACGGTCACCGCCGATGCCGCCGTCTGGGGCGATACCGTCCTGGTCCGCAAGGAGACGCCGGCGAGCTATCATCTCGCCGCGGTCGTCGACGACGCGCTCCAGGGCGTCACGCATGTGGTGCGCGGACATGACCTCTATCCGGCCACCGCGCTGCATCGGCTGCTGCAGGAATTGTTCGGCTTTGCCGCGCCGCGCTACTGGCATCATGCGCTCATTCTCGATGCGGCCGGGCGCAAGCTGTCGAAATCGGACCGCGACACATCGCTGCGCGCGCTGCGCGAGACTGGTTGGGGGCCTGGGGATGTGCGCCGGCGGATCGGGTTGTGACCGCACCGGCATGGCGCTACGGGCCGACCCGGAACACCGCCCCCTGTGACGCCAAAAGCGCGATCCACAGGCTGATCGTCACCACCGACGCCAAGGCCGAAAAGGCCACCGCCCCCGAGGCCAGCGGCACGGCCCTGGGATAGGGCAGCGCGAAGAGATAGGCGTTGATGCCGGTCGGGGCGGCCGCCGCCAGGACCGCGACCTGGGCCCAGAGCGGCGGCAAGGCGAAGACATGGAACGCCATGACCCAGACGACAGCCGGCAGCACCAGGAGCTTGGCGGCGATGGCCACCAGGACTGGACGGCTGACGCCTTCCGACAGATAGGCCGAGAGGCTGGCGCCGGCGGTGATCAGGGCGACCGGCACGGCCGAGGCCGCGATCGGATCGACCAGCGGGCGCGCCAGGTCCGGCACGCCGATACCGGCCAGATTGGCGGCGGTGCCGGCCGCGATGCCGATGATGATCGGATTGGTGACGAGCCCGTAGCCGGTCTTCAGCAGGACCTGACCGACATTGCCCTGCCGGCCTTCGAGCCGCAGCGTGATGACGAAGGCAAGGAGCGGCAGATGGATCGCGATGAGCAGGAAGAGCGGCACCAGGCCGGCATCGCCGAAGGCCTGCGCCACGAGCCCGATGCCGACGAGGGCGGTATTGGAGAAGCTCGCCGAAACCCCTGTCAGAATCGCCTCGGGACCGGCCAGCCCGCGATGCCGGGCATAGATCTCGGCGACGCTCCAGGCGGCGGCGACGCCGATGAAATAGGCCGCCCAGAAGCCGAAATCGGGCCGGGCGGGGAAATCGGCCTCGGCCATGGCGCGAAACACCAGCACCGGCACGGCGATCTTGTACATGAACGCGCTCATGCCGTCGGCGGCGCTGTGCGGCAGAAGCCGGACGCGCACGGCGAGAAACCCGATCGCGATGAGCCCGAAGACGGGGACGATGATGCCGGCGACCAACCCCATGCCATCCGGGGTAGAGCCTTTGCGCGGCGCGAACAAGGGGCCGGGCCGAACAGCCGATATGCGGGATTTGAGGTCGCGGCGGCCTAAAGACTTCCTTCAGGTTAAGCGCCGTCAAGCATGCCGGTTGACGACCTGTTAGGACGCGCCCCGCTATCGTCTTTGTCAACGAACAGGGAGGCAACGGCTTCCGCCGCCCGGCCGATCCGGCGGCGGAAGCCGTTAGCCATATGGGAGCGTGACCGATGAGCGACGGCGGATGGGGCAAGAATGCCGACGCCGACGACCGAGACGCCACGCCGTCCGCCTATCCCTCGCCCTGGGCGGTCGCGGGCCATGAATTGCGCGGACCGATCGCCGCGATCGCGGCGCTTGCCGATCACGTCCTGGACGGCGACCTCTCCGACGAACAGCGCAAGGACATCGCGGCCCTCGCAACCACCGCGAAACAGCTGGTCAGGCTGACCGACCGGCTGCTCGACGCCGCCGCCGGCGTGCCAGCCAGCTGCCGCGATCCCAAACTCCTCGACCAGGTCGACCTGACCCGGCTCGCCGGCCGCATCAGCCGGGTGCAGCGCGCCCGCGCCAAACAGGCCGGGCTCGGCTATGTCACCCGCTTCAACATCCCCGACGACCTGCCGATCCGGATCGACAGCGTGGCGCTCGGCCAGACCATCGGCAATCTGATGGACAATGCGCTGAAATACACCGCCGAGGGCGAGGTCCGCCTGCTGATCGATGCCGAACCGGCCGCCGGCGGGCACGATATGGTCATTCGCATCGCCGTCGAGGATACCGGCCCGGGCATTCCGGAAGCGGTGCGGCCGTTCCTGTTTCAGCTGTCCGAACGTCCGGTACACGATGCGTCGGTGCATGGCGCGGGGATCGGCCTCAGGATCGTCAAGCGAAAGGTCGCGGCACTCGGCGGCACGATCCGGGTCGAGGACGCGCCGGGCGGCGGCGCCCGCTTCGTCGTCGGCCTGGTCTGCCCGCTCTGGCGGGACAGCGACGCGGCGGAGGCTGGCGCGACAACACCGCAGGCGGAAGCGGCCGCGACGCCAATGCCGGCGCCGTCTGGCGGGCGCCATACGGTGCTGGTCGTCGACGACAACAAGACCAACCGCTATCTCCTCAACGCCATTCTCGACAAGCTCGGCTATCGGGTTCTCGAAGCCGAGAGCGGCCACGCCGCGCTGACGATCGCCGCCGGCGAAACGATCGACGCGGTGCTGATGGATCTCGAAATGCCCGGCCTCGACGGCGTCGATGCGGCGCGGCATCTGCGCGATGCGCATGGCGCGGGCCTGACCATCCTGTCGGTCAGCGCCCATCGCGGCGGCCGGCGGCCGGAAACGGACATGGCCGTGTTCGACGGCTTCCTGGAAAAGCCGGTTTCGGTCGCGGCGCTGCATATGGCCCTCGGTCGCGCCCTCGCCGACAAGGACGGCCGCCTCGCCGGATAGCCCGATAAAGGCGACCGGGACCCGACTGTCGACAGAACCTAGTCGACGACACGCCGCTCGACGATCTCGGCTTCGACGATCTCCGCGGCAAGATCCGCCCCGCGCTCGGCCCGTATCCCCGCTCCGACCCGTTCGGCCGCCGCGCGCACGGCATCGGATGCCAGGGCGGCCAGCGCGGCGGCAACGCCATCTTCGGTCAGACGTCTCAATGGCAGGGGCGCGGGGCCAGCGCCCGTGCCGGCGACGACACGACCCCAGAAGGGCTGATCGCCGAAGACCGGGCAGATCAGGCTCGGCCGGCCCCAACGCAGCCCCTCATGGGTGGTGCCGGCGCCGCCATGGTGCATGACGCCCGCGCAGCGCGGAAAAAGGCCATCATGCGGGGCCTGGTCGATGATGTGGATATGATCCGACGCCGCCGCATCGGCCAGCGCGCCCCAGCCGCGCGCCATCACCGCGCGTCTCTTCAAGCATCCGAGCGCGGCGATCACGGTGGCGGCCGCTCGCCCGTCGTCGACATCGGGCATGCTGCCGAAACCGACATAGACCGGCGGAGGACCTGCGGAGAGGAACGCCGCCAGATCGGCCGGCGGTTGCCAGGCATCGTCGCGCGGCAGGAACCAGTAACCCGTGATATGATCCCGCGCCGTCCAGTCGCCGGGCTTGGGCACCAGATGGGCGCTATGGGCATGGAGGCGCGGCACGACGGCGCCGGCCGGATGATAGCCGGACAAAGCGTCAAGCCACGGCCGGGCCGCGATCTCGCCATGCCGCGGCAGCCATTGGCGCAACAGCCGATCATAGCCGAACCGCATCAGGGCGGTCATGACCTGTCCGCTCAGCCGGTTGCCGATGGCGCCGAGGGTCGGCAGGCTCAGCAGCGGGAACGGAAACGCACCGGTCGGCACATAGGCCGGCTGCAGGAAGCTCGGGATCGCCACGGCACCGAGCGCGCGCGCCAGATAGGGCGCGACGAAGGCCTTGGGATGGTAGACGATGATGTCGGGCGCGACGTCCCGCGCCACCGTCCACATGTCGTCGAGCTGGCGCCGCATGAGGTCCTGCGTCACGCGGAACGCCTTGAGCCAGCCGCGCACCGACGCCATGGCCGCCTTGACCTCCGGCATCCGCATCATGTCCTGGACATCGACGGAAAGCGGCGCGGGCGCGAGTCCGAATCGGCCGATCAGATCATCGAAGGTCGGGCTGGTCGACAACGTAACCGCGTGACCCCGCGCCTTGAGGGCCGCGCCGAGCGCCACATAGGGCTGCACGTCGCCGCGCGAACCGAATGTCAGGATGAGGATCTTGGCCAGCGGTCGGCTCCAACAGTCCCGGGCATGGCACGACGCCCGTGCATGACATGCGGTGGCGATCGTGGCAAATGACGGGTTTCGGCGGCGGTCACCGTCGAGCTCTATCGCCACCGCCGGGAAGCTGTTTTTGGACGTCTTTCATTCTAGGCTGAAGCATCCGATCCTTGGCGTGTCATTGCCCGGACGTGTCCCGGCCATCGGGCGGGGCGCGCCGTAGCCCTGCCCTCCGGGACAAGCCTCGTGGGCGACGACACGCCAACAAGAACGCCCGCCAAACGCCGACGCCCAAACGTGAACGAGCCCAGGAGCGCCCCATGATGCCGGATGTCGCCGACTATCTGCCGCAGCTTCTGGCGGCCTATGCCGCCTATGTGATCGGCACGATCAGCCCGGGGCCGGCGAATGTGATGATCATGGCCACCTCGATGCGCCATGGCCGCCGCGCCGGCGTGCAGCTCGCCGCGGGCGTGGTGCTCGGCTCGCTGACCTGGGGCGTGTTGGCGGCGCTTGGCCTGTCGGCCTTCCTGGCGCGCTATGGCGGGCTCATGGAGATCGTGCGGATCCTTGGCGGTCTCTATCTTCTGTGGCTCGCGCTGCGGTCGCTCAGATCGGCCCTGCGGCCGCCCACGACGCTGCCGATGACCGATGCCGGGAGCCGGCGGGGGCTTGGCTATTTCGCGCTCGGCCTGGCGATCCATCTGACCAATCCGAAGGCGATCTTCGTGTGGCTCGCGATCATCTCGATCGGGGTGACGGCGCAATCGCCGCCGGCCGCGCCGTTTCTCGTCGTGCTCGGCTGCTGGCTGATGGGCATCTGCATCTTCGGCGGCTACGCGCTGGCCTTTTCGACACGGCGGATGATCGGCATCTATGCCGGCCTGCGGCGCTGGATCGATAGTGCGGCGGCGCTCGTCTTCTGTGCCGGCGGACTGAAGCTTCTGTTCGGCCAGCGCTGAACCGGCAATCCAACCGTCGAGCGCCAAAGGCCCTTGCCCTTGACCCTGCCCCCCGACAAGCCCGGGGGTGACGGCGCGAGAACGTCCGCCGCCGAGGGCTTCCGACCGGATTCGAAGCTCTCTTGCTCTCAGATCGTTGGCGGATCAGGCCGCCTTCTCGGCGCGCGCCTCGACGATCGCCACCACATCGGCCATGATGTCGGTGAGCTGGAAGTCCTTCGGCGTATAGACCGCCGCGACGCCCATCGCCTTCAGCGCCGTCTCGTCCTCGGGCGGGATGATGCCGCCGACCACGACGGGCACGTCCTCTAGGCCCGACGCGCGCATGCGCTCCATGACCTCGCGGACGAGCGGCACATGGCTGCCCGACAGGATCGACAGGCCGACGACATGCACGCTTTCCTCGAGCGCGGCATTGACGATCTCGGCCGGCGTCAGCCGGATACCCTCATAAACCACTTCCATGCCGCAATCCCGGGCCCGCACGGCGATCTGCTCGGCGCCGTTGGAATGGCCGTCGAGGCCGGGCTTGCCGACCAGGAACTTGACGCGCCGGCCGAGCCGGGCCGAGACATTGTCGACGCGAGCGCGCACCGCATCGAGCCCGTCGGTCTCGGTACGGGCCGATTTGCCGACACCGGTCGGCGCGCGGTATTCGCCATAGACCTCGCGCAACACACCGCCCCATTCGCCTGTGGTGACGCCGGCCTTGGCGCAGGCCACCGAGGCCTCCATGATATTGCGGTCTTCCCGGGCGGCGTCCCCCAGGGCCGCCAGCGCGGCGGTGACCGGTGCCATGTCGCGACTCTCGCGCCAGGCCTTGAGCCGTTCCACCTGGTCGCGCTCGACCCATTCCGGCACCGTCAGGATGGCGCCGTCGCCGGTCGATAGCGGCGAGGGCTCGGTCTCGGTGAAACCGTTGACGCCGACGACGGTGATCTCGCCCGCCTCGATGGCTTCGAGCCGCTCGGTATTGGCCTCGACCAGCGCGCGCTTCATATAACTCTGCTCGATCGCCGCCACGGCACCCCCCATGGCATCGATCCTGGCCAGTTCGGCGCGCGCTTCCTCCTTCAGCGCCGCGACCTTGGCCTCGACGACGGGCGAGCCGTCGAACAGATCGCCATATTCCAGAAGATCGGTTTCGAGCGCCAGGATCTGCTGCATCCTGAGCGACCATTGCTGATCCCAGGGGCGCGGCAGGCCGAGCGCCTCGTTCCAGGCCGGCAATTGCACCGCCCGCGCCCGCGCCTTCTTCGACAAGGTCACCGCGAGCATTTCGAGAAGGATGCGGAAGACGTTGTTTTCAGGCTGCTGCTCGGTCAGGCCGAGCGAGTTGACCTGAACGCCGTAGCGGAAGCGGCGCAGTTTCTCGTCCTCGATGCCGTAGCGCTCGGCGGTGATCTCGTCCCACAGATCGACGAAGGCGCGCATCTTGCACATTTCGGTGACGAAACGGATGCCGGCATTGACGAAGAACGAGATCCGCCCGACGCAGACCGGAAAATCCTCGTCCGGCACCTGGCCCGACGCCTTCAGGGTGTCGAGGACGGCGATCGCGGTCGCCAGCGCGAAGGCAAGCTCCTGGACCGGCGTCGCGCCGGCTTCCTGGAGGTGATAGGAGCAGACATTCATCGGGTTCCATTTCGGCACCTCGCCATAGGTCCAGGCGATGGTGTCGGTGATCAGCTTCAAGGACGGCGCGGGCGGGAAGACATAGGTGCCGCGCGACAGATATTCCTTGATGATGTCGTTCTGCGTCGTGCCCTGAAGCCGCGCCCGGTCGACGCCCTGGTCCTCGGCATTGGCGACATAGAGCGCCAAGAGCCAGGCCGCCGTCGCATTGATCGTCATGGACGTGTTCATGCGGTCGAGCGGGATGCCGTCGAACAGCGTCCGCATGTCGCCGATATGGCTGATCGGCACGCCGACCTTGCCGACCTCGCCCTTGGCCAGCGGATGGTCGGCGTCATAGCCGGTCTGCGTCGGCAGGTCGAAGGCCACCGACAGGCCGGTCTGCCCCTTGGCGAGATTGGTGCGGTAGAGCTTGTTCGATTCAGCGGCCGTCGAATGGCCGGCATAGGTGCGGAAGATCCATGGCCGGTCGCGGTCGGAATGTTGGGTCATGGCGTAGCAGAGCCTCTGGATCGATTATCCATTTCGCAAATGCGAAATCATGCCTCGTCGGCGGACGAAACGGAAGTGGCCTTTTCCGGCCATGGTCCGGCGGGGTTCATGGCGGATATTCACGCTTTCTGATAGAGAAATCAAAATTCACACACCTGATGGATGTATTTTTAGGCCTGATCGGGCAAAACATCGGTATTTTAACGAGTTATCAGCATACGGCACCAATCCTACCCGCCATGCGTCACTGACGGCCGATGGGTGCGAGACGAAGCACGCCGGGCCAGCCTTGGAGGGAGCGATGCGTCAGCTACTCGCCGGTCTCGGCATGTCTTGCACCATTTTACTGTCGCAGACGGCGCTACTGCCGCAAGCGGCGGTCGCCGAACCGGTTCCGGCCGCGACGGCCTATATCACGCCGGACATGGTCGCGGAGATCCGCGACGTCCTCGACAACGAGATCGTGGCGCTGCTCGTCAATGCGCAGAACGAGCGCCATGCCGAGATGTCGCAGGCCGATATCGACGCCATCGACCAGACCTGGCGCGCCGAACGGGAAGCCGCGGTCAAGCCGCTGATCACGGCGACGCTGACCAATCCCCTGTCGACCTATCTGTTGCGTGTCCAGGCCGATGCGCTCGGGCTTTACGGGGAGATCTTCATCACCGACCGCCACGGGCTGAATGTCGGCCAGAGCGCGATTACCTCGGACTACTGGCAGGGCGACGAGGCGAAGTTCCAGGAGACCTATCCGAAAGGTCCCGACGCGGTCTTCATCGACGCGGCCGAATGGCATGACGGGTCGTCGACCTGGCGCGCCCAGGTCAATCTGACGGTCAAGGATCCCGACAGCGGTGCCGCGATCGGCGCGGCGACCTTCGAGATCAACCTCACCGAACTGGCGCGCCGGAACAATCGCGTGATCGCGCGCGCGCCCGCCGAATGATCCCCCCACAGGCCCCGACCCAGATCCGTCCCCAGACCTCGGAGACCGCCATGCGCGTTCTGACCCATCTCAGCGGCGTCGCGAAGCTGAGCCTGAGCTTCCTGCTCATCCTCATCGCCGTGTCGGCGAGCTATTTCATCATCTGGCAGCAGTCGAGCACCGTCGACAGCGCGATCGCCAGCGACAAGTCCGTCCGCCAGATCGACCAGACCCTCAGGCTTCTCGACAGTTCCGTTCAGGCCGAGCGCAGCGCGGTGGCGCTTCTGATGCTGACCGGCGATGTTCGCTATCTATCGGAAATCGAAAATGCCAGCACCGTCGTGCGGGGCGCGATTTCCCAGCTTCGCGACCGGCCGGAGGAAAACATCGCCGCCAAGGCGGCCGATATCGAAACGGCCTATCAGACGTGGCACGCCGACATGACCATGCGTCAGGTCGCGCTGATGCAGCGGCCGGACACGGTCGACATCGCCCGCGCGCTGGAAGTGACCGGAGCCGCCACGGCGGCGCAGCAGCCGGTTCTCGCCGCCCTGTTCGAACTGCGCCGCCTGGTCGAAGCGCGCCTCAACGCGGCCGCGACGGAAAGCGCGCGCAGCATCGACATCATGCAGACCTCGCTGATCGTCGGCGCGGCGGTCGTGATTGTCCTGACCTTCGGCGCGTTGGTTCTCCTGATCCAGACGCTGGCACGGCCGGTCGGCCGCATCGCCGAGGCCACCCGGACGCTGGCCGATGGCGATCTCGACATCGACATTCCGTTCCGCGAGCGCGGCGACGAGGTCGGTTCGGTGGCCAAGGCACTCGACGTGTTCCGCGCCAGCCTCGCCGAAACCCGCCGCCTCGAAGCGCAAAACCGCGATGCCGACGCCGCCCGCCAGGCCGCGCGGCGCGAGGAGATGGCCAATCTGGCCGGCGAGTTCGAAGCCAATTTCCTCGCCATGATCGACGATATCGCCAATGTGTCGAACAGCCTCACCAGCCATATCCGCACCCTGTCGACCGTGTCCGACCGGTCCGGCGCCGTGGTGCAGACCGTGACCGACACGTCCAGCCAGGCGTCCGGCAGCGTCAGCACGGTCGCCGGCGCGGCGGAGGAACTGGAAGTGACGGTGCGCGACGTGGCGACCCAGATCACCCAGGCGGCGTCGCTGCTCGGCTCGGCCGCGGGCGAGGCCAACGCGACCAATGAGGCGATGGACGCGCTCGGCAGCGCGCTGGGCGAGATCAGCGCGGTGACGACGCTGATCAGCGACATCGCCGAACAGACCAATCTGCTGGCGCTCAACGCCACGATCGAGGCGGCGCGCGCCGGCGAGGCCGGGCGCGGCTTCGCGGTCGTCGCCTCGGAGGTGAAGTCGCTCGCCGAACAGACCGGCAAGGCGACCGAGCAGATCAGCTCGCAGATCGGCGAGTTGCAACGCACCGCCGGCGTGTCGCTGGACGGTGTCGCGAAGATCAGCGCCCGCCTCGAAGAGCTGAACGAGAGGACGTCCTCGGTCGCCAGTTCGGCCGAACAGCAGGGCGCGGCGACGGCCGATATCGCGCGCAGCGCCTCGGAAGCCGCCACGGCATCGGCCGCGGCCAGCGACGCGGTGGCCGATATCCGCGCCGTGGCCGAGGAAACCGAGACGGTGCGCCGCGACCTCGAAACCACCGCCGAGACGCTCGGCGCCCAGGCCGAGGATCTGCGCGGCCGGTTCGGCGCCTTCATCGACAAGGTGCGCGCGGCGTGATGCGTCCGGGTTACGGGTCCGTATCGGCCGCGTCGTCCGCCGGCGCGGCCACGGTGACGGTCCTGTAGCGTTCGATCGCGGCGACGATGGCGTCGAAGGGCTGATCGATCCCCTTGACGCTGAGCGCGTGGCCGGGCGCCACGGCAGCGCCGTCCGGGCCGGCGAGCGAGGCCTGACCGCGATGAATGGCGAGACGCCGCGCCCGCTCGGCGTCGAGCCGCAGCATCAGGTGCTGGCCGAAACTGTCCGACCGGTAGATTTCCTCGATGGCGTGCCAGGGAATGGTCTCGGGCGCGATATTGCGGTCGAGAATGCCGTCGCGCGAAATCCGCAATAGCGGCTTCGGCGCCATCAGCCTGCGCAGGGCGGCGGCAGCCACCGAAATGCCGATCATGAGGAAGACCAGCGCGCCCCACAGCGCGACCGACATGAGGAGGCCCGGTTCCTCGACATGATCGAGCCCAACGCGAGCGGTGATCAGCCCGATCAGAACGCAGACGATACCGATGGCGAGCGCGGTCCACAGCTGGTCGCGCTTGCTGTTGGCCTCGAAGACCTGTGACGCCGATCCGTCCATCGGCGAAGCATCGGCCAGGCCAAGACGTGCGTCAATCGGCCTGCTTGACTTCGGCGACCGAGCTTCGGGCGCTCAGACCCGCTTGATCAGGCCGATGACGAAGAGCAGCAGCGCCGCGCCGACCGTCGCCCCGATGATACTGCCGATGATGCCGCCGAGCGCGATGCCGAAAAAGCCGAGCACATAGGCACCGACGAAGGCGCCGATGACGCCGACGATCATATTGCCGAACAGGCCGAAGCCGTGCCCCTTGACGATGAGGCCGGCGAGCCAGCCGGCGACGAGGCCGATCGCCAGAAAGATAAGGATGGAAACGATGTCGGTCGGCATGGCTGTCCCCTCGCTGTGCCGGCGACCGGCGGGATGCCGGACCGCGTCTCTCCCCGCCCGGACCTTATAGCCCGTTTATGCGACACATTCAGTACGCCATGTCGCCCGATCGACGGCAACCACAGGTCTTTCCCGCTATTGCACCGCAGCAATCGCTGGCGCATCATCCGTGCCGAACGGGTCCGGCCGGAAAAGGAATAACGGGGATGGGAATGTCAGCGAGCGCCGAACAGACCGCCGTCGCGCGGACCGCCGAGGGCGAGACCAAGGATCTCTACGAGATCGGCGAGATCCCGCCGCTCGGCCATGTGCCATCGCGGATGCATGCCTGGACAATCCGCCAGGACCGGCACGGGCCGCCCGAGGACGCCATGCAGGTGGAAGTCATCCCGACCTGGGAGCTCGATTCCAACGAGGTGCTGATCTTCGTGATGGCGTCGGGCGTCAACTATAACGGCGTCTGGGCGGCGCTCGGCGAACCCATCTCCGTTTTGCGCCATCACGACCTGCCCTATCATGTCGCCGGTTCCGACGCGGCGGGCGTCGTCTGGGCGGTCGGCTCGAAGGTGACGCGCTGGAAGGTCGGCGACGAGGTCGTGGTCCATTGCAATCAGGACAATGGCGACGACGAGGAATGCAATGGCGGCGATCCGATGTTCTCGCCGTCGCAGCGCATCTGGGGCTTCGAGACGCCGGATGGCGGCTTCGCCCAGTTCTGCCGCGTCCAGTCGCAGCAGGTCATGCCCAAGCCGAAGCATCTGCCCTGGGAGGAAGCCGCCTGCTACACGCTGACGCTCGCGACCGCCTATCGCATGCTGTTCGGCCATGCGCCGCATACGCTGAAGCCCGGCGACAATGTGCTGGTCTGGGGCGCCTCGGGCGGCCTCGGCGTGTTTGGCATCCAGCTCTGCGCGGCCGCCGGCGCCAATGCGATCGGCATCATTTCGGACGAGGACAAGCGCGACTATGTCATGAGCCTCGGCGCGCGGGGGGTGATCAACCGCAAGGAGTTCGATTGCTGGGGCCAGATGCCCAAGGTCAACTCGCCCGAATATGCCGCCTGGACCAAGGAGGCCCGTCGCTTCGGCAAGGCGATCTGGGACATCACCGGCAAGGGGGTCGATGTCGACATCGTCTTCGAGCATCCCGGCGAAGCCACCTTCCCGGTGTCCTGCCTGGTCTGCAAGCGCGGCGGCATGGTCGTGTTCTGCGCCGGCACCACGGGTTTCAACCTGACCTTCGACGCGCGCTATGTCTGGCAGCGGCAGAAACGCATCCAGGGCTCGCATTTCGCCCATCTGAAACAGGCCTCCGAGGCCAATGGCTTCGTCATCGAGCGCCGCGTCGATCCCTGCATGAGCGAAGTCTTTCCCTGGGCACAAATTCCCAAAGCACATATGAAAATGTGGAAAAACGAGCATGCCCCGGGCAATATGGCGGTTCTGGTCGGCGCGCCGACCACCGGGCTGAAGACGCTCGACGACGCCGTGGAAGCCGCCTCCTGACGGCCCGGCCGGTCTCCGGCCTCGACGGCGACCGGCGAAACGGCCAGACTGTTGCGGGCGATTCGCGGTATCGCGTATCGCCCGGCTGGGGGGAAATGAAGCGATGACGGATCTGGTCGCGGAATTGCGGGCGCTGCGCGACCGCGCCTATGAACGGCTTCTCGACAATCAGGATTTTCGCATCGTGCTGGCGCTCGACAAGGCGCTCGCCGAGATCGCCTCCGACGTGCCGATGCACAGCGCCATACCCGGCCAGGGGCCGGCGCATCCTGGCGTCGCGGGCGGGATCGCCGCGCCGTCGCATGGCGGCGATACAGCCGATGTCGCCATGGCCGAATTCATGCCGGAAATCGAAACGGAGATGGAGGCGGCCGCGCCGGCGGAGCCTCCGCCGCTCGAACCGGTCGCGCCTGCGCCCGGTGCGACGGCCGATGATGCCGGACCGGGCGATGCCGACAATCCCGGCACCAATCACCGGCTCGCCGAACTGGCCGCCGGCCTGTCGGCCATCGGGGCGGCGATCGAGGACGGCATCGCCACGAGCGAGGAAGACGAAGGCGGGCTCGAGGAAACCGGCGTCGCGATTGCCCCGCCGGCACCCGTCGCGCCTGACGAGGAGGCCGCGCCGGCGACCGCCATGGAAGCCGTCGCGCAACAGGCGATCAGCGCGGCGATGGCCGATGGCCGCGTGCTGACCGCGGTGGCCGACCGGCTCGATGCCACCGAGCCCATGGCCGGGCAAGAGCCCGCGGGCGACGTCTTCCGGGACGATGCCGATACGGTGATCGACGTCTTCAAGGCCGCCGACGCCAATGCCCCCGCGACGGCCGGGGCCGCGCCGATCGAACGCGTCGAGCCGCGCAGCGATGCCTATGAGGCCGCGCTGAACCGGCTGAACGGACTGATCGACCGCGCCTCCAAGCAGTTGCGCAGCACCGGCTCGGAATAGCGGCCGCGCCAGACAGCGCACCGGTGCCGGCGCGCCCGCGCATGGCACATATTCCCACGAGCGCTCGCACGGACCGTGACGCGCCACTAGGCTCGCGCCATGTCTGACCCCCGCGCCGTTCCCCAGTCCCAGGGCCAGGACCGCGACGTCTTCACCAATGTCGCGGCCCCCATCCTGTTCGTCCTGTTGTGGTCGACCGGCTGGGTCGTGGCCGGGTTCTCCGCCGACTATGCCGACCCGCTGACCTTCCTGACCGCGCGCTACGCGCTGGCCGCCCTCTGCCTCGCCGCTTTCGCCTGGTTCGCGCGCGCTGCCTGGCCGGCGACCGGCATGGACTGGATGCATGCCCTGGTATCCGGCGTGTTGTTGCACGCGATCTATCTCGGCGGCGTCTGGTGGGCGATCCGCCATGGCGTGCCGACCGGCGTGTCGGGCATCATCGCGGCGCTGCAGCCGATCCTCACCGCCATGCTGGCGCCGCTCCTGATCGGCGAACGGGTCAGCCTGATGCGCTGGCTCGGCGTCATGCTGGGCTTTACAGGCCTCGTCGCGGTGCTAGCGCCGGGTTTCGGCGCGACCGGCACCTTCGCCGGCCTCGTCGTGCCGCTTGTCGTGAACATGCTGGCCATGGTCGCGGTCACCTTCGGCTGGTTCTACCAGAAGAAGTTCATTCCGACCGGCGATCTCAGGACGGTGACGTGCATTCAATATGTCAGCGCCGCGCTCGTCACGCTGCCAGTCGCCTTTTTGATCGAGGACCTGCACATCACCGTCAATCTGACCATGGCGCTCGTCATGCTGTGGTCGGTGGTGGCGCTGTCGATCGGCGCGATCGCGCTGCTTCTGCTGCTGATCCGGCGCGGCGCGGTGTCGCGGGCGGCGGCCCTGGTCTATCTCGTGCCGCCAACCACCGCGCTGCAGGCCTGGCTATTCTTCGGCGAGACGCTGACGCTGATCCAGATCCTCGGCATGACCGTCACCGTCATCGGCGTCGCGCTGGCGACCCGCAAGTAACCGACCGCGCCCCGTCGCCGAGGGGGTTGGACGATCTGCCCTATTGCAGCGCGGCATAACCGCGATAGTCTGGCGATCCCTCGTGACCAAGACCTGAATGGGAGCCGCGCGATGAGCCTGGCCGAAACCCTGCCCGACAGCGACGACCTGCCGCTGACCGACCTTCTCGACCAGGCCGTTATCGCGGCCGACCGGCTGTACGAGACCGCGCGAGCGCGCGTCGCATCCCTGGTCACCGAGAATGGCAGGCTGTCCGGCGGGCTCATCGACCGGCATCAAAGGGCGGCCCATGGCCTCGCCTGGCTCGCCACCTATCGCATGAGCCTGCGCGAACTCGGCCATTATACGACGCGCCTCAAGGCCGAGGGTCGGTTCGGCGCGGTCGAGGATCTGGTGGTGCGCGTCGGGGCGGGCGAATATGCCGCCCAGATGCTGGGCGGCATTCCGATGACGCAGAACGAGATCCTGCGCCCGGCCGATCTCGGCCTGACGGATGCCGACATGACGGCGTTCCGCGACGCGGTCGAGGATCTCATCGCCGCCGGCAACACCGCCGACAACCGCGCTCGTCTCGTCGCGCTGATGCAGGCCGATTCCGGCCATGTAGAGGTCGGCGATCCCGGTCTCGACGAGACCTATGAGCAGATCCGCGCCGAGATGCGCCGCTTCGCCGAGGCCGAGGTGGTGCCGCACGCCCATGGCTGGCATCTCGACAATGCCTATATCCCGATGTCCGTCATCGATCAGATGGCCGAACTCGGCGTGTTCGGCCTGACGATCCCGGAAGCGTTCGGCGGCATGGGTCTCGGCAAGGAATCCATGTGCGTCGTCTCGGAGGAACTGAGCCGCGCCTATATCGGCGTCGGCTCGCTCGGCACCCGATCCGAGATCGCCGCCGAATTGATCCTGTGCGGCGGCACCGACGCGCAGAAGGCCCATTGGCTGCCGCGCATCGCCTCGGGCGAGGTCCTGCCGACCGCCGTCTTCACCGAACCCAATACCGGCTCCGATCTCGGCAGCCTGAAGACGCGCGCCGATCGCGACGGCGATACCTATCGCATCACCGGTCAGAAGACCTGGATCACCCATCCCGTGCGCGCCGACGTCATGACGCTGCTCGCGCGCACCAACCCGGACGAGAAGGGCTATCGCGGCCTGTCCATGTTCCTGGCCGAAAAGCCGCGCGGCAGCGACGAGACGCCGTTCCCGGCCGAGGGCATGACCGGCGGCGAGATCGAGGTGCTCGGCTATCGCGGGATGAAGGAATACGACATTTCCTTCGACGGCTTCGAGGTACCGGCGGCAAATCTGCTCGGCGGCGTCGAGGGCCAGGGCTTCAAACAGCTCATGCAGACCTTCGAATCGGCGCGCATCCAGACCGCGGCGCGCGCCGTCGGCGTGGCCCAGGCCGCGCTCGATCTCGGCCTGCGCTACGCCATGGAGCGGGTGCAGTTCGGCCGCGCCATCGTCGATTTCCCCCGCGTCGCCGACAAGCTGGCGATGATGGCGGCCGAGATCATGATCGCCCGCCAGCTGACCTATTTCTCGGCGCGCGAAAAGGATCAGGACCGGCGCTGCGATCTCGAAGCCGGCATGGCCAAGCTCCTGGCGGCACGCGTCGCCTGGGCGGCCGCCGACAACGCGCTGCAGATCCATGGCGGCAACGGTTTCGCGCTCGAATATCCGATCAGCCGGGTGTTGTGCGACGCGCGCATTCTCAACATTTTCGAAGGCGCCGGCGAGATCCAGGCGCAGGTCATCGCCCGGCGGCTGCTCGAAACCGGCTGAATGAGACTATTGCGCCGCCATCCGGACGCGGATGACATCCGGCAGGCTGGCGGTGAAAAGGCACTGCGACCGTCGCCCATCCTTCGAGACGCTCGCTGCACTCGCCCGTAAACGTGGGACATCAAACGGTCTGCCCTCGTCCTGAGGAGGCCCGCTAGGGCCGTCTCGAAGGGTAAGGCGCCTTTTTGAACAACCTGCTACAGCGGATTTGTCCGATCCAGCGCCTGTTCCAGGTCGGCGATGAGATCGCCCGGATCCTCGATGCCGACCGACAGACGCAAAAGGTCGTCGGGGCAGGGCGTGTCGGGCCCTTCAACCGGCGCGCGGTGCTCGATCAGGCTTTCGATCCCGCCGAGCGAGGTAGCGTTCTTCCAGAGCCGCGTCTCGAAGACGAGCCGAGCGGCCGCATCGGCGCCGCCCGCGAGCCTGAGCGACAGCATGCCGCCGAACCCGCCCGGCATCTGCCGGCGCGCCAGCGCATGACCCTCATGCCAGGGCAGGCCGGGATAGAGCACGTCGCGGACGGCTGGGTGGCCGGCGAAATGCAGCGCGATGGTCAGCGCACTGTCCGCCTGGCGCCGGACCCGCAAGGGCAGCGTGCGCAAGCCCCGCAAGAGTTCGGCCGCATCGCGCCCGCCGAGGATCGCACCATGGGTCTTGCGGATATGGGCGGTCCGCCGAAACGCTTCGCCAGGCTCCACGAAGATCAGCGCGCCGGCGAGAACGTCGGAATGGCCATTCAGGTATTTCGTCGCCGAATGCATCACGATATCGGCGCCCAGCGCGAGCGGCCGGCTCAGGATCGGCGTCGCGCAGGTGGAATCGACACAGAGAAGCGCGCCCGCGGTCCGCGCGATCTCGGCGATGCGCGCGACATCGGCCACGTCCCAGGTCGGATTGGCCGGGGTTTCAAGCCAGACCAGCCGGGTCTCGCCGGGACGGACAGCGGCCGCCACCGCCTCCGGGTCGGTCTGATCGACGAAGCTGACATCGAGGCCGTGCGACGCTGCGTCCCGATCGAGCCAGGCGCGCAGCGCCCAGTAGAGAATTGTCGGCGCGATGACATGGGCGGGCCGGTCGAGCGACAGGAACACGCCGACCGCCGCCGCCATGCCCGAACCGAAGACGAGCGCATCGGCGCCACCGTCGAGATCGGCCAGGACCTGTTCGACATGGCGCGCGGTCGCATTATCGGGCCGCGCATAGGGTCGCGCGCCCGGTTCCGCCTCCGGCGTCACCACATAGGTGGTCGCGATATCGGTCGCCGGGATGATGCCGCCATTTACCGGATCGAGCCGGCCGAGCGCCTGCGCCGCCCGCGTGTCGACGGCCCAGCCTGTCTCCGGTTCGTTCTGCTTCGGCGATGCGTCCCTGTCCGACATTCAGATCCCGTTCCGGCCCTGCCCCGGTCTTGTCCCGTCTGGCCGTCCGGCTCTGTATCATGCCGGACCGCGCTTCGGAACAATGCCGTCGCCGCCATGGTTGACGGCCGGTGAGGCTGTGACGTTGCGCCCCGCTTTGCCGGGTCGCGCCAAGCGGCTATGCAGGGCGCACCGACGATCCGAGCGAGGCGATGCGCCGCATGACCGACCGCAGCATTCTCATCACCGGCTGTTCCTCCGGCATCGGCTGGGCTTCGGCGCGCGCGATGGCGGCGCGCGGCTGGCGTGTCTTCGCGACGGCCCGCACCGAGGACGATCTCGCGGCCCTCGCGAAGCAGGGCGTCGAACCGGTCCATCTCGACTATCGCGACACCGCTTCGATCGTCGATACGGCGGACACGGTCCTGGCCGCCACCGGCGGCCGGCTCGACGCGCTGTTCAACAATGGGGCCTATGCCCTGCCCGGCGCCGTCGAGGACCTGCCGACCGACGGCATGCGCGACATGTTCGAGGCGAATTTCTTCGGCTGGCACGAGCTGACCCGGCGGCTCCTGCCGGCGATGCGGCGCCAGGGCCATGGCCGCATCGTCCAGTGCTCGTCGGTGCTCGGCTATATGTATCTCAAATATCGCGGCGCCTATACGGCATCCAAACACGCGCTCAACGGCTATTCGGAAACCCTCAGGATCGAGCTCGACGGCACCGGCATCCATGTCTCGATCATCGAGCCGGGACCGATCCGTACCCGCTTCGATCAGAACGCGGTCAAAGCCTTCAAGGAATGGATCGACCCGACCGGCTCGCCACATGAAGCGCTCTATCGCCGCCGCATGGCCAGCCTCGATACCGGGCGCGGCGCCAGCCAGGCGGCGAGCGCCTTCCGGCTCGAACCCGAGGCCGTGGTCGACAAGCTGATCCATGCCTGCGAAAGCTGGCGCCCGAAGCCGCATTATTTCGTCACCCGGCCGGCTTATCTGCTCGATGTCATGCGCCGGACCTTGCCGCCAAGACTGATGAGCGCCAGCATGCGTATGATCTCGGACAAGGAGAACGGGCGCTGACACCAGCGCCGAGCCATCCTGGTCGCGCGGGACGGCGCAACACCTGAGAGGACATGTCATGCTCGCAACGCTGTCGCAGAAGGCCGTGCCGATCGCCATCGGCGCCGTCGCCGTGGTCCTGTTGCTCGGCCTGTGGAATCTGGTGCGCGGCGGATCGGCCAACCGCTCGCAGACCTTGATGCGCTGGCGGATCGGCCTACAACTCCTCGCCATCGCCGTGATCATGGTGGCGATCTATTTCAAGCAGCGCGGCTGAGCCCGGTCCGGGGCCAGCGCCAGAATCGGAGAGTGTCGCCATGGTGCGCCTGAACAAGATCTATACCCGCACCGGCGACGACGGCACGACCGGCCTCGGCACCGGCGAGCGGCGGCCGAAATACGACCTCCGCGTCGCGGCCTATGGCACCGTCGACGAGACCAATGCCTGTATCGGCCTGGTGCGCCAGCATACCGGCGCCGACGCAGGGCTGAAGGTCGTCGACGACATGCTGTCGCACATCCAGAACGACCTGTTCGATCTCGGCGCCGATCTCTGCACGCCCGACACCGGCGAACCGCTGGACTATGAACCGCTGCGCATCACCGACGCCCAGGTGACGGCGCTGGAAGAAGCGATCGACGTCCTGAACGCCGATCTCGAGCCGCTGAAATCCTTCATCCTGCCGGGCGGCACGCCGGCGGCGGCGGCCCTTCACCTGGCGCGCTGCGTCTGCCGCAGGGCCGAGCGCATGATGGTGGAACTCTCGAAAACGCCTTACGAAAAAGTCGGCGCGCCGGCGATCCAGTATGTCAACCGGCTGTCGGACTATCTCTTCGTCGCCGGCCGCTGGGTCAACGACAAGGGTGCCGACGACGTCTTGTGGGTGCCGGGCCAGAACAGGTAGAGCGCCAGAAAGGGTCGCATGTTCATCCCGATCTACGACCACAACCGGCTCAAGCATGTGCCGCTGCACTATGTGACGATCGGCCTGATCGTCGCCAATGTGCTGGTGTTCACGGTGTTTCAGTCCGGCTTCTTCGGCATCAATGCCGATCTCGTCGCCTTCACCTTCGGCATGATCCCGGCGGTCGTCACCGATATCCGCAACATGCCGCCCGAACTCGCGCTGTGGAGCGACAATTGGGAGCCGATCACGCTCCTGACCTACCAGTTCCTGCATGGCGACTGGATGCATCTCCTCGGCAACATGCTGTTCCTCTGGGTGTTTGGCGACAATGTCGAGGACGCGCTCGGCCACTTCAAATTCCTCGTCTTCTATCTTCTGTGCGGCGTCGCGGCGGGGCTCTGCCAGATCGCCATCATGCCCGGCGCCGAGGCGCCGGTGATTGGCGCCTCGGGCGCGGTCGCCGGCATCATCGGCGCGTATCTCGTGCTGCATCCGAAGGTGAAGGTCTGGGTCCTGGTGATGTTTCGCATCCCGCTCAGGCTGAGCGCGCTCTGGGTGCTCGGCTTCTGGATCGCGTTCCAGATCTTCATGGCCCTGACCAGCGGCGAGGCCGGGGTGGCGTGGTGGGCGCATATCGGCGGCTTCATCGCCGGGGCGATCCTGGTCGTGCCGTTCCGCCGGCGCGGCGTGCCGCTGTTCGACCGGGGCCTGCGCGCCTGAGGAAGGCGTTGCCGGAGCGCAAATCGTCGCGCGGCGGGCCGGCCTCGATTGACATCGGCCAAGCCTCGCCCCTACGGTCGGCTTTCGCCGGATTCAGGTCGGGTTTCGCCTAGCGGGCGGCCTTTTCGGCGCGCATGAGACAGTGTTTCCCGAGCCGGCGCGCGACGATCGCCGCTTCAAGCGGCGTGCGGCGCCCGTCCGGCACAAGCATGGCAACGGCTATCCCCGCTGGGTCGGGGCAGAGGAGGTTTCTGGGATGAAGGTCCTGGTCCCGGTCAAGCGGGTCGTGGATTACAACGTCAAAATCCGCGTCAAGCCGGATGGTTCCGGCGTCGATCTGGCGAATGTCAAGATGAGCATGAACCCCTTCGACGAGATCGCCACCGAAGAGGCGATCCGGCTGAAGGAGCAAGGGGTGGCGAGCGAGATCGTCGCCGTGTCGATCGGCCCGGCCGATTCCCAGCAGACCATCCGCACCGCGCTCGCCATGGGCGCCGATCGCGGCATCCTGGTCAAGACCGACGATCTGGTCGAGCCGCTCGCCGTCGCCAAGATCCTCAAGGGCGTCATCGCCGAGGAAGAGCCAGGCCTCGTCATTCTCGGCAAGCAGGCGATCGACGACGACTGCAACCAGACCGGTCAGATGCTGGCCGCGCTGCTTGGCTGGTCGCAAGGCACGTTTGCCTCGAAGATCGCCATCGACGGTGAGCATATCGACGTCACCCGCGAGGTCGATGGCGGGCTGCAGACCGTCAAGCTCAAGATGCCGGCGATCGTGACCACCGATCTCCGGCTGAACGAGCCGCGCTACGCCTCGCTGCCCAACATCATGAAGGCCAAGAAGAAGCCACTCGACGAGAAGACGCCGGCCGATTACGGCGTCGACACCGCGCCCCGGCTGACCGTCGTCAAGACCGAGGAACCGCCCGCCCGCAAGGCCGGCGAGAAGGTCGGCTCGGTCGCCGAACTCGTCACCAAGCTGAAGAATGAAGCGGGAGTGATCTGATGGCCGTTCTCCTGATTGCCGAACACGACAATGCAGCCCTCAACGAACTGACCGCCAAGGCGGCCTCGGCGGCGGCCGCGATCGGCGGGCCGATCCACGTCCTCGTCGCCGGCGAGGGTTGCGCGGCGGTGGCCGACGAAGCGTCCAAGATCGCCGGCGCGGACAAGGTCCTGCTGGCCGAACATGCGAGCCTCGCCAACCGGCTGGCCGAACCGATGACGGCGCTGATCGTCTCGCTGGCCGATGGTTACGACGCGATCGTCGCGGCCGCCACCACGACGGGCAAGAACGTCCTGCCGCGCGTCGCGGCCCTTCTCGACGTGATGCAGGTCTCCGACATCACCGCCGTCGTCGCGCCCGACACCTTCGAGCGGCCGATCTATGCCGGCAACGCGATCCAGACGGTCAAGACGACCGACGGCAAGAAGATCGTGACCGTGCGCGCGACCGCCTTCCCGTCGGTCGAGATGACCGGCTCGGCATCCGTCGAGGCGGTGTCCTTCGACGCCGATCCAGGCCTGTCGAGCTTCGTCGGCGAGGATCTCACCCAGTCGGACCGGCCGGAACTGGCCTCCGCCAAGATCGTCGTCTCGGGCGGCCGGGCGCTCGGCAGCCACGAGAACTTCGTCGACTATATCGAGCCGATCGCCGACAAGCTGGGCGCGGCGGTGGGCGCCTCGCGGGCCGCGGTCGATGCCGGCTATATGTCCAACGACCATCAGGTCGGCCAGACCGGCAAGGTTGTCGCGCCGGATCTCTACATAGCCATCGGTATTTCCGGCGCGATCCAGCATCTCGCCGGCATGAAGGATTCGAAGATCATCGTGGCCATCAACAAGGACGAGGAAGCACCGATCTTCCAGGTCGCCGATTACGGCCTCGTCGCGGATCTGTTCCAGGCCCTGCCGGAACTCAAGGCCGAGCTCGAAAAGGCGTAACCCCATCCGTTGCCTTATGGTATCAGGCCCCGGCTCCGGGGATTATCACCCCCGGAGCGTCTTCACCTGGCTCGGCGTTCGTGCTAGCCGATTTTGCAGTTGCGAAATGGCTGGAACGACAGCGGGAACGGACCCATGACCTCCACCGATATCAAGAAGGTCGGCGTTATCGGCGCCGGCCAGATGGGCAACGGGATTGCCCATGTCTGCGCCCTATCCGGCTTCGACGTCGCGCTCAACGACATCAGCATGGAACGGATCGAGGCGGGCCTCGCCACGATCAACGGCAATCTGTCGCGCCAGGTCTCGAAGAACCAGATCAGCGACGCCGAGCGCGACGCCGCGCTGTCGCGGATCTCGGCCGCCGGCACGATGGAGGCGCTTGGCGACTGCGACCTCGTCATCGAATCCGCCGTCGAGCGCGAGGACATCAAGCGCGAGATCTTCAAGGCGATCTGCCCGGTCCTGAAACCCGAGGCGATCCTCGCCTCGAACACGTCGTCGATCTCGATCACCCGGCTCGCCGCCATCACCGACAGGCCGGAACGCTTCGTCGGCATCCATTTCATGAACCCGGTGCCGGTGATGCAGCTCGTCGAGTTGATCCGCGGCATCGCCACCGAGGACGACACCTTCGAAACCGCCAAGGGCTTCGTCGCCAAGATCGGCAAGACCTCGACGATGGCGGAAGATTTCCCCGCCTTCATCGTCAACCGCATTCTCTTGCCGATGATCAACGAGGCGATCTACACGCTCTACGAAGGGGTCGGGACGGTCGAATCCATCGACACCGCCATGAAGCTTGGCGCCAACCACCCGATGGGGCCGCTGCAATTGGCCGACTTCATCGGCCTCGACACCTGTCTCGCCATCATGCAGGTGCTTTATGAAGGCCTCGCCGACACCAAATACCGGCCCTGTCCGCTCCTGGTGAAATATGTCGAAGCCGGCTGGCTCGGCCGCAAGGCGCAGCGCGGCTTCTACGACTATCGCGGCGAAGTCCCCGTGCCGACGCGCTGACGCGATCCTTCGCCGCGAGCCGGTCGGGACGATCGGCGATATCGGATAAAGCTCTCGTTAAATCGACCACGCTAGTCTCGGCACCATGTCGAGTGTTCCCGGAGCCTTCGCCCTGACAAGCGCCGCCCAGACCCAGGCCGCGCTGAGCGCCGAAATGGTGAAGATGAACCTGCAGGCCGCTCAGGGGCTCGCCGCCTTGCTCGAACAGAATGCGGAACTCCTGAAGGAAGCCGCCGCGGCACCGGCGCCCGGCACCGGCATCGCGCTCGACCGCAGCGCCTGACCGGGTTTTCCACGTTTTCCCAAGAGCTTTCGACCCTCATCCACAAGCGCCCAAGCCTGTTCCACCAGGCCTGTGGATAAAGCCGAACGAGTCGTTTTTCGGCGCCATGTGCCAGGTCGGGGTCTCGTCTCGCGGAATTCGGGTGGCCCGAACGCACGGCCCATTGTCATGCTGATCGTCTCGACGCGGATCACCTCAACGCGGCTCACCCAATGACAGCACCCTTGCGCATGGGGCCCCTGGAATGGCTCCTCCTGATCACCCTGTCCGTCCTGTGGGGCGGCAGCTTCCTGTTCGGCAAGGTCGCGGTCGCCGAGATCCCGCCGCTGACGCTGGCCTTCCTGCGCGTCGTCACCGCCTGTCTCGTATTGTGGGTCGTGGTGGCCGTGTTGCGCACCGCCATGCCGGCGACGCTGTTGGCCTGGACGCCCTTCCTGCTGCTCGGCTTTCTCAACAATGTAGTGCCGTTCAGCCTCATCCTGTGGGGACAGCAGGAAATCGGCGCGGGCCTCGCCTCGATCCTGAACGCGACGACGCCGGTCTTCACCGTTCTCGTCGCCCATGTCGCGCTGGCCGACGAAAGGCTGACCCCTGGCAAGGGCGTCGGCGTGCTGCTCGGCCTTCTCGGGGTGGCGGTCCTGGTCGGGCTCGACGCGCTGTCGGGCCTCGGGCAGAACGTCTTCGCCCAGCTCGCCTGTCTCGGCGCGGCGCTGAGCTACGGGCTCGCCGCGACCTATGCGCGGCGGTTTCGCGGCACCCCGCCGCTCGCCGTCGCCACCGGGCAACTGACCGCGTCGAGCCTCATTCTCCTGCCGGCGATCCTCCTCATCGATGCGCCCTGGGCCCTGCCCATGCCGGGGGCCGCGACGATCTGGTCGGTCCTGGCGCTCGGCACCGCGTCGACCGCGCTCGCCTACATCCTCTATTTCCGCATCATCAGGACGGCCGGCGCGACGAATGGCGCGCTGGTCACGCTTTTGGTGCCGGTCAGCGCGATCCTGCTCGGCGCGACCCTGCTCGGCGAGCGACTGGCACTCACGGATATCCTTGGCATGGCGCTGATCGGGCTCGGGCTGGCGGCGATCGACGGCAGGCCGTGGCAATTCCTGCGCGAGCGTCTGGGACGCGGGCGTCAGCGACGCCTGACCTCTTGACCGCGCGCCATGGGCGCGTAAGGGTCCGGCGCGACCGGCCGGCGCGCCGGCCGATGCCATCCACCGCCCATTCACCGCCAATGACGGGCGGCGACCGGACCCGAAATGACGCATCCTCCCCTGATTGTCGGAATAGGCGGTACGACCCGCCACGGCTCGATGTCGGAAACCGCCCTCGGCCATGCGCTCGAAGCCTGCGCGCGGCGCGGCGTCGAAACGCTGAAGATCGGTGGTCCCGACCTGCCCACGGAGCCCTATGATCCGGCACGACCGGAACGCGGCGACAAGGCACGCGCGCTCGTCGAGGCCTGCCGCCGGGCGGACGGTCTCATTCTATCCTCGCCATCCTATCACGGTGGCATTTCGGGACTGATCAAGAACGCGATCGATTATGTCGAGGACTTGCGCGATGACGTGCGGCCCTATTTCGACCACCGCGCCGTCGGCATCATCATTTCCGCCGCCGGTCCCCAGGCACTCGGCAGCACGATGATCTCGCTCAGATCGGTGGTGCATGCGCTGCGCGGCTGGCCGACGCCCTATGCCGCGCTGATCAATGCCTCGGACACGCCCTTCGACCCGGCCGGCGCGATCGCCGACCCCGCCGTCGCCGACGCGCTCGATCTCGTCGCCGATCAGGTCGTCGGCTTCGCCACCATGATGCGCGCCGCCAGGGCGGAAGTGTGAGCCGCCGACGTCGCCTGCCCGGTCAACCGCCTTGCGGCCCGGCGGCCAGAACCCCGGCGATCAGTGCCTTGGCATCGTCGGACGCCCAGTCGGCGGGACCGAGCAGCGTGCCGATCTCGCAGCCCTGATCGTCGATCAGCACCGAGGTCGGAAAGCCGAAGCGGCGATTGTCGGCCCGCATCATGCGCACCACCGCGTTTTCCGGATCGTTGTAATTGGGCAGGTTCGTAACCCCGATCTCATCGAGGAAATAAGGCGCGCGCTCGGGATCCTGGGTGTCGAGATTGATGGCGACGACCTCGAAATCATCGCCGCCGAATTCGGCCTGGAGCGTGTCCAGCATCGGCATTTCATGGCGGCAGGGGGCGCACCACGTCGCCCAGAAATTGACCAGGATCACCTTGCCGCGCCAATCCGACAGCGTCGTCGGGGCGCCGTCAGGCGTGTTGAAGGCGAGATCGGGCATGCGCCGCGCGCCGTCGGGCACCAGAACGGCGGCCACCGCGCCGGTGGCCAGGGGCCGGGCGGCGGCGAGCCGGTCATGGGTGCCGCTGCAATGGAACGCCGCGCCGCCCTCGGCGGTCCGCGTCTCATTGCCAGGGCCGGCCAGGATCGCGTAAGCAAGGCCGATCAGGGCCAGAACCCCGATAACGGCACCACCGATCCGCCGGCGGTCGATGCGCAACAGAACGGTGTTGCGGTCGATCTCTTCCTGCACCTTGCGCACGCGGTCGAGATCGTCACGGCGCGGCTCGTCGGGCGGGGTCGTCATCGGGTCTCCATCATCGGGTCGCGATCACTGAGCCTTCAGGATCGGATCTCCAGGGATCACGGTGCGGGCGGGGTCGGTGTGGACTGGACCGCGCGGCCGTGATCGCTTCTAACGGGTCAGAACGGAACGGGCGAAACGGACGGTTACGGATTTCATGAGCAATTCCATGTGGGGCGGCCGGTTCAGCGCCGGCCCGGACCAGGTCATGGAGGCGATCAATGTCTCCATCGATATCGACAAACGGATGTTCGCCCAGGACATCGACGGCTCGATCGCCCATGCCCGCATGCTGGCGCGGCAGGGGATTATCGCCGACGCCGATGCCCAAGCGATTATCGAGGGTTTAGGGCGCATTCGGGGCGAAATCGAGAGCGGCACGTTCACCTTCTCGCGAAGTCTTGAGGACATTCACATGAATGTCGAGGCGCGCTTGCGCGCGCTGATCGGCGATGCGGCCGGGCGGCTGCATACCGCGCGCTCGCGCAACGACCAGGTGGCGACCGATTTCCGGCTCTATCTGCGCGACTGCCTCGACGGCATCGACGGCGCGCTCGCCGACTATCAGCGCGCCCTGGCGCGCCGCGCCCTGGACCATCACGACTGGATCATGCCGGGCTTCACCCATCTTCAGACCGCCCAGCCGGTGACCTTCGGCCACCATCTCTTGGCCTATGTCGAGATGGCCGAGCGCGATCGCGGACGGATGCGCGACGCGCGCAAGCGGCTCAATGAAAGCCCGCTCGGCGCGGCGGCGCTCGCCGGCACGTCCTTTCCGGTCGACCGGGAGATGACGGCGGAGGCCCTCGGCTTCGACCGGCCGATGGCGAATTCGCTCGATGCGGTGTCGGCGCGCGATTTCGCGCTGGAAGTCCTGTCGGCCAGTGCGATCCTGGCCATGCATCTGTCGCGGCTCGCCGATGAGATCGTCCTCTGGTCGACGCCACAATTCGGCTTCGCGACGCTGTCGGACGCGTTCTCGACAGGCTCGTCGATCATGCCGCAGAAGAAAAACCCGGATGCCGCCGAGCTGGTCCGCGCCAAGGCGGGCCGTATCCTGGGCGCCTTTTCCGGTCTTCTCCTGGTGATGAAGGGTCTGCCGCTGGCCTATTCCAAGGACATGCAGGAGGACAAGGAGCCAACCTTCATGGCGCTCGACGCGCTGGAACTGGCGCTCGCCGCGATGACCGGCATGGTCGCGGATCTGACGCCCGACCGCGACGCGATGCGCCGGGCCGCCGGCACCGGCTTTTCGACCGCGACCGATCTCGCCGACTGGCTGGTGCGGGTCCTCGGCATGCCGTTCCGTGACGCCCATCACGTGACCGGCCGGCTGGTCGCGCTGGCCGCCGAACGCGGCATCGACCTCGCCGATCTGCCGCTCGCCGACATGCGCGACGTCGACGACCGCATCACCCAGGACGTGTTCTCGGTCCTGACGGTGGAGAATTCGGTGGCCAGCCGGACAAGCTTCGGCGGCACCGCGCCGGACAATGTCAAACGCATGGCCGAAACCTGGCTGGAGCGCCTTGGATGACCCAGGATTCCCCAAAGAGCAACCGCGCGGGCGGCGCGATCGTCGCCGTCGCGCGCGATGGCCAGCACCGTTTTTCGAAACAGCTCTGCGATCACATCGATCTCGTCGCCGGCCTCGGTGTCACCGGCGACGCCCATTGCGGGGAAAAGGTCAAGCACCGCTCGCGCGTCCGTCGCGACCCGACCAAACCCAATCTGCGCCAGGTTCATCTCGTCCATGAAGCCCTGTTCGACGACTTGCGCGACAAGGGGTTCGACGTCGGGCCCGGCGATATCGGCGAGAACGTCACGACGCGCGGCCTGGATCTTCTCGGCCTGCCGCGCGGGACGCGGCTGCGGCTCGGTCGGACGGCCATCGTCGAAATCACGGGCCTGCGCAATCCCTGCAAGCAGCTCGACGATTTCCAGGACGGGCTGATGGCGGCGACACTCGATCGCGACGATGACGGCAATCTGATCCGCAAGGCCGGCATCATGGGCGTGGTGATCGCCGGCGGACGGATCGCGCCGGCGGATCCGATCGCGATCGATCTGCCGCCCGAACCGCATGAGCCGCTGGAGCCGGTATGACGCCGGCCCGAGCGCTCCGGTATCGTGGCGCGGGGGTTGCCCCCTTTCCGGCGCCACGATTTCTCTTTACATAAAGCGCGCTTCCCATGAGGCGCCTCGATAACGGAGTAACCGGTGACATCTCGACACGGCAGATCTTACGGACGGCTCGCTTGCGTGCTCGCCCTGATGCTGATGGTCGCGGCCTGCGGCCGCAAGGGCCCGCTCGACCTGCCCGAGGGCCGGACCGAGATCAGCCCGCCGCCGAGTTCGCAGCAGGTGCCGGCGGAAGGCGAGCGCCCCTCCGATCCCTTCATCCTGGACGCGCTGCTTTAGGCTAAGTCGCTCTTCAAGCCCGCCTCCCAAGGCCCGACCCCGACGGCTGGATCCCGGCATGCGCCATTTCGACTATGCAGACGGCGTGCTTCATGCCGAGGACGTGTCCGTTCCGGCCATCGCCGAGGCGGTCGGCACGCCGTTCTACTGCTATTCGACGGCGACGCTGGAACGCCATTACAAGGTTTTCGCCGGCGCCTTCGATGGCTTCGACAGCCTCGTCTGCTATGCCATGAAGGCCAATTCCAACCAAGCGGTGATCGCGACGCTGGCCCGGCTCGGCGCCGGCATGGACGTGGTCAGCGAGGGCGAACTGCGCCGCGCCCTGGCCGCCGGCGTCAGTCCGGACAAGATCGTTTTCTCCGGTGTCGGCAAGACCGAACGCGAACTGGCCGCGGCCCTCGAGGCCGGGATCTACTGCCTCAATGTCGAAAGCGCCTCGGAACTCCATCTTCTAAGCGCCGTCGCGTCGGGCATGAACAAGACCGCGCCGGTTTCCCTGCGCGTCAACCCGGATGTCGACGCCAAGACCCATGCCAAGATCTCGACCGGCCGCAAGGGCGACAAGTTCGGCATTCCCTTCGAGGCGGCGCGCGCGCTCTATGCCGAGGCGGCGACGCTGCCGGGCATCGATATCGCCGGCGTCGACATGCATATCGGCAGCCAGATCACCGATCTCGCGCCCTATGACAACGCCTATGCGCTGATGGTCGATCTCGTCGAGACGCTGCGCGCCGACGGCCACGACATCCGACATGTCGATTTCGGCGGCGGGCTGGGCATTCCCTACGATCCGGCCGAGCCGGTGCCGCCCTTGCCGCTCGACTATGCCGATGTCATCAAGAAATGGGCCAACCGGCTCGGTTGCCGGCTGATCTTCGAGCCGGGCCGCATGATCGCCGGCAATGCGGGCATTCTGGTCACGCGCGTGATCCGCCGCAAGCATGACGGCACCAAGCATTTCGTCATCGTCGACGCGGCGATGAACGATCTCATCCGCCCGACGCTCTATGACGCCTATCACGAGGTCCTGCCGGTCGCGCGACCGACCGACGACGCCGTGCTGGCGCCGGTCGACATCGTCGGACCGGTCTGCGAATCGGGCGACTATCTGGCCCAGGACCGGACCCTGCCCATGGTGTCGGACGGGGATCTTCTGGCGGTGATGACGGCCGGCGCCTATGGCGCGGTGCAGGCCGGCACCTACAATACCCGCCCGCTAGTGCCGGAAGTGATCGTTTCGGGTGCGCGCTATCATGTCGCCCGCCGGCGGCCGAGCTATGACGAGCTGATCGGCCTCGACAGCGTGCCCGACTGGCTGTGATGCCGCCGGGCCGGCACACCGCGCACCTTGGCTCAACTCACCGTGAAAAACCGCGTTTCGGCCAAATTCGTAGCCTATCAAGGGATGCATGCTGGCCGGCGAGCCGCTAGCATATCGATAGGTGCGCTGCGTCGCGCGGCTTTATCGGCCGCGGCGACCTCGCCGGACGGGAGTGGTGTTTGGCGCAGAAACCCGATGTCTCCGACCTGAAAACCCCATCCGATGCAGCCGGGCGGCCGGGCGTGGGGGGCGCGGTGCGCCGCGCCGGCCTGGCCATCTTGTGGGAGCGCGCCTGGCCGTCGCTCCTGCTCTCGCTTCTCGCCGTGAGCCTCTATCTCATCTTCGCCTGGTCGGGGCTGTTCGCCGTCTTGCCGGCTGTGTTGCGCTTCATCATCGTCGCCGTGCTGGCGGCAATGGCCATTTGCGGCCTGTTTCTCCTGGCCCGCACGCGATTTCCCGCCCGCCGCGAGGCCGTGCGCCGCGTCGAACGGGAATCGGCCATCGCCCACCGCCCGCTGACCACGCTCGGCGAAACGCCGGTCGATGGCGGCGCGGTCGCGTCGGCGCTGTGGCGGGCGCATCAGAACCGGGTGTCGTCGGGCCTTTCGCGGCTCGCCGGCGTGTGGCCGTCGCCGAAGGTCGCCGCCCGCGACCCTTACGCGCTGCGCGCCGTCGTGGTCCTGGCGCTCGTCGTCAGCTTCTTCTATGCTGGCCCGGACCGCTGGGCGCGGCTCGGCGATGCCTTCACCCCGCCGGCCAAGGCCCTCCCACTCGACGCCCGGCTCGATGCCTGGGTGTCACCGCCGGCCTATACCGGCCGCGCGCCACAGCTCCTCACCGAAGCGGACGCCGCCGCCGACACGATGATCGCGGTGCCGGCCGGCAGCGTGTTCATTGCCCGCGGCGATAGTGCGAGCGGGCTCGTGCTGACCATGACCGACGCGGCCGGCCTCGAAACCGCCGTCACCGCGCAGGAAACCCAGGGCGATCTGACCACCTTCAACGTCACGCTGGAGGAAGACGCCACGGCGACGCTGACCCGCGATGACGGGGTTCTGGCCTGGGCGTTCACCGTGTCGCCCGATACCGCGCCGACGATCGCGTTCGAGCGTGATCCGGAAACCACCGAAACCGGCCAGTTCCGGGTCGCCTATTCCCTTGCCGACGATTATGGCGTGGTCAGCGCGGAAGCGCGCTTCGCGCCGACGATCACCTCCGGCGATACGGCCGATCCGCTGGTCGAGGCGCCGACCCTGCCGCTGGTCCTGCCCGAACTGCGCGCCCGCGACGGCGCGGCGCAGACCACCCGCGACCTGTCACAGCACGCCTGGGCCGGCGCCGATGTCTGGGTGACGCTGGCCGCGCGCGACGATCTCGGCCAGACCGGCCTGTCCGACCCGGTCAAGACGACCCTGCCACAGCGCATTTTCCGCGACCCGCTGGCGCGCGCGCTGATCGAACAGCGCCGCATGCTGGCCATGGATCGCGGCGCCGAGGAAGGCGTCGAGCGCGCGCTCGATACGCTGACCCTGGCGCCGGACCGCTATTTCGACGAAGACGAGATGGACATCTATCTCGGCATCCGGTCGAGCTATCACCGACTGACGCAGGCGCCGCATGGCAGCGCCGGCGACCCGGACCGGCTCAGCGTGCTCGACCAGCTCTGGACCATCGCGCTGGCCATCGAGGACGGCGATCTGTCGGACATCATGCGCAATCTGCGCCAGGCGCAGCAAAACCTGCGCGAGGCGATCGACGATGGCGCGCCGCAGGACGAGATCGACCGGCTGATGGCCGAACTGCGACAGGCGCTCAACGAGTTCATGTCGGAACTGGCGCAACGCGCGCAGCAGAGCGATCCGAACGAGATGGCCGAGATCGGACCGAACCAGCAGATGGTGACCGATCAGGATCTCAACGACATGCTCGACACGATCGAGAACCTGCTGCGCTCGGGCGCCACCGAGGCGGCGGAACAGATGCTGAGCCAGCTTCAGAACATGCTCGAACAGCTGCGCAACGCCGAAACCGCCCAGCAGATGGACGGCGCCGGCGAAATGGGCCAGGCGATGAACGAGCTCGGCGAGATGATCCGCCGCCAGCAGGAACTGATGGACGAGACCTTCCAGCTCGACCAGCAGGGCCAGCAAGGGCAACAAGGCCAGCGCGGACAGCAGCAGCAGGGACAACGCGGCCAACAGGGCCAACAGCAGCAGGGTCAGAATGGCCAGCCCGGCCAGAACGGCCAGGGCATGACGCCCGAACAGATGGCCGAGGCGCTCCAGCAGCTTCAGCAAGGCCAGGCCATGCTGCGCGAGGAGCTCGAAGCCCTGCTCGACCAGCTTGGTGAAATGGGCGCCGGCGAAAGCGAGGCCTTCGGCGAGGCCGGCGAGGCGATGGGCGACGCGGAGGGCGAGCTCGGCCAGGGCGAGACCGGCCAGGCGCTGTCCGATCAGGGCCGGGCGCTCGATCAGCTGCGCCAGGGCGCGCAATCAATGGCCGAACAGTTCGCCCAGCAATTCGGCAATGGCGTGCCCGGCCAGGCGCAGACCCAGCTCGATCCGCTGGGTCGGCCGATGCGGACGGAGGGTCCCGATTTCGGCGATTCGGTCGACGTGCCCGACGAGATCGACGCCCGACGCGCCCGCGAGATCCTCGAAGAGTTGCGCCGCAGGCTGTCGGAGCCGACCCGGCCGCAGCTCGAACTGGACTATCTCGAACGTCTGCTGCCCGGCAACTAGAGCAATTCCAGCGACAGCGGGAACCGGTTTCGCGTCCGGAATTGCGTAAAATCAATGAGTTAGAGCGTGTCCAGTGAACCAACGAGCACTGGATACGCTCTAGACCCGCTCAGGTTCAAGCGGAAGCGTTAGGGGCGTTCGCGTTCGCGCGTGGTTCACCCCCGGGCTTGTCCCGTGGGAGGCAGAGCTATGGGCACCCAGCCTGCCGTGCCCAATCGCCAGAACACGCCGGCGATGACACGCCAAAGATCAGATGCTTCAGCCTCAACAGATAGCGCGCCGCCATGCCGATCCGCGACAACGTGGGCCGCATGAGCGGCACCCCGTCACCGAGGCGGATTTCGCCGGACGGCTTTGTCGGAAAGCGCCCGTCAGAGCGTGCAGTTGATGGCGTTGGCGCGGATGATGGCCTGGCTGGCCGCGGCGGTGGCCGCTTCGGACGCCGCGCGCTCTTCGGGCGTGCCGTTCTGCGCGACGAGGCCCTGCGTCGCCTGGCCTTGCGGGATGCCCATGCGGGCCTTCACCTGATCCTCGAGCTGGCCCATGGCCGAGAGATTCTGGCGATAGGCGGTGCGCAACTCGCCGCAGGACATCCCTGACGTGACTTGGGCCACGCGCACCGACGTCGCGGCCGGGGTGGTTGCCGGTGCCGATGCGGACGTCGCCGGTCCGCCCGCCGTGGTCTGACAGGCGGCCAAGCCGAGGCTTAGCCCGGCGACGAGAAGGGCGAAAGATGTCGCGCGCGAGATCATGGAGAAGGGATAGCGCGGCGACCGTGCCCGCGCAAGCAGGTTGCGCTTGGGCGATGCATTGCGCGCGATTCGTCAGAGGCGACAGGCAACCGAAAATAGTGGAGATCGGAACTGTAAGTTCGAACCGAAGAAAGACCGCGACCGCGGTCCGGGCTTTGGCCCGCCCCGCCGGAGATCATGAGCGAAGCGAATTGGTCGCGAGGCAGAAAATGGGGGAGGTGAGAGGAGTATCCTCGAACCAGAACCCGCGCGTTGGGTTGGTGGGCGGCAACGCGCAAAACCGAAATGGTGGAGCCGAGGGGAGTCGAACCCCTGACCTCGTCATTGCGAACGACGCGCTCTCCCAACTGAGCTACGGCCCCATATCGCCTTTTCGGGCAGGCGCGCATTTAGGGTTCGCCGCAAGCTCCTGTCAAGCAAGCTGACCGGCCGCGACGCCGCCCCATGGCCCGGCCGCTTGCGGAGACCGATGATCCCGTTTAGACCCGAGCGAAATCGCTATTCGGAAGGGTCACCATGCGGGCTGTTCTCGACGTCATCCTGATCGCGCTGGACATCTATATCTGGCTTCTGATCGCCTCGGCGATCATCAGCTGGCTCATCGCCTTCAACATCATCAATACGCGCAACCAGTTCGTCGCGACGATCGGCAATGCGCTCTATCAGATCACCGAGCCCGCCTTGCGCCCCATCCGGCGCATCCTGCCCAATCTCGGCGGCATCGACATCTCGCCGATCGTCGTTATCCTGCTGATCATCCTGATCCAGCGGATCATCATCCTCTACATCTATCCCGTCGTGATCTGACCGTCCGCGTCCCACGAGGACGCCCGTCGGAGCGGCGGCCATCACGATGTCGCGCGCCCGGCCTTCGATGTCGCGCCGGAAGCACCGCCGCGCCGCAATAACAGGCATAGGACGACCGGCGCCGCGACAGCGGCGCCGGCCAGGCGCGCGGCACGACCCGGCCGCCCGCCATCTCATCATCGCATCATCCAGGGAGAGACGGCATGACCGCATCGGTGATCGACGGCAAGGCGCGCGCGGCCAGGCTGGGCGAAGAAGTGACAGGCGCGGTGTCGACGATATCCGGCGATCACGGCTTCGTCCCGGGCCTCGCCGTCGTGCTCGTCGGCGAGGATCCGGCCAGCAAGGTCTATGTCGCCAACAAGGCGCGCCAGACCGAGGAATGCGGCATGCGCTCGATCGAGCACCGGCTGCCCGAGGACACGCCCGAGGCCGACCTGCTCGACCTCGTCGCCCGGCTGAACGCGGATAAAGCGGTCGATGGCATTCTGGTTCAGATGCCGCTGCCGAAACACATCGATACCGACAAGGTGGTCAAGGCGATCGATCCGGCCAAGGATGTCGACGGCCTGCATCCGGAAAATGCCGGCCTGATCGTGCTCGGCAAGACCGGTCTCGTGCCATGCACGCCACAGGGCTGCGTCATTCTGGCGCGTGACGTTCTCGGCGATCTGTCGGGTGTCGAGGCGCTGGTGCTGGGCCGGTCGATCCTGGTCGGCAAGCCGGTGGCGCTCTTGCTGCAGAATGCCAATGCGACGGTCACCATGGCGCATTCGCGGACGCGCGATCTCGAAGACCATTGCCGCCGCGCCGATCTCCTGGTCGCCGCCGTGGGCCGGCCCGAAATGGTCAGGGGCGACTGGATCAAGCCGGGCGCGACGGTCATCGATGTCGGCATCAACCGCGTTGCGGCGCCGGAAAAGGGCGATGGCAAGACCAAGCTCGTGGGCGATGTCGCCTATGACGAGGCGGCGGCGGTCGCGGGTGCCATCACGCCCGTTCCCGGCGGCGTCGGCCCGATGACGATCGCCTGCCTTCTCGCCAATACGGTACGGGCGGCCATGCTGCGGCGCGGCCTGAACGCCCCGACATTGTTCTAGGCCTAGAGTCGTCTCGTCAGGCGGCGTGGGCGGCGGCGATCGATTCCATCACCAGTTTTTCCGCCTCGTCCTTGCCGGCCCAGCCGCGGATCTTGACCCATTTGTCGGGTTCGAGATCCTTGTAGCGGGCGAAGAAATGCTCGATCTGATCGCGCGTGATCTGCGGCAGGTCCTCGTGGGAATGCACCTTGTCATAGCGCTTGGTGAGCTTGTGGCTCGGCACGGCGATGACCTTCTGATCGTCACCGCCTTCATCCTCCATCAGCAGAATACCGATCGGCCGGCAATTCATGATGGCGCCGGGCACGATCGGACGCTGATTGGGAACCAGAATGTCGAGCGGATCACCGTCGGCCGCCAGGGTATGCGGCACGAAGCCGTAATTGCCGGGATAGCGCATCGGCGTATAGAGAAAGCGGTCGACATACATCGCCCCGGCCGCCTTATCCATCTCATATTTGATCGGCTCGCCGCCGACCGGCACCTCGATGATGACATTGATGTCGTCGGGCGGATTGTTGCCGGCGGGAACCGCATCGATGCGCATGGCTTATCTCCCTAACGGACGCATGCTCTCGTCGCCGGCCGTCATGACGGCGACCGACGATCGAACAGGCGCCCCAAGGCCGAGGCTGACATTATGGCGACGGCCCAATAGGCCGGATGGCGCGTTGCGGCGCGGGGGCTCAGGCGTCGTCCTTGACGTCGAGGATCTGCTTGCCGCGATACATGCCGGTCTTCAGATCAATATGATGCGGCCGACGCAGTTCGCCCGATTCCTTGTCTTCGACATAGGTCGGCTGCTTCAGCGCATCGGCCGAGCGGCGCATGCCGCGGCGCGACGGCGTCACCTTGCGCTTGGGTACTGCCATGATCGTCTCCAGGGTCCTGACGGCAATAGACATGCCGGCGCTGACCGCGCGCAAGCCTATCGCCCTGACTGAAAGTTGCGTGCATATACAGCGCTTCAGGGTCCTTGGCTAGGGTGCGGCGGGCGGAAAAGCGCGCGAGAGAAAGGCGACGAGCCGGCCATGACGGAGAATAGGAAATAAAACCGTTTACAGGCTTTAAGTCCTATGATTACGTGTCCCGCATGACTCCGATGAGGCCGCCCCGGATCGATCCATGTCGACGCCCGCGCCAGCGCCGCGCTGTCGCCGCGATCCTCATCGCCCTGGTTGCCCTGCCGCCGAGCCCGACGGTGGCGCGGACCGACGATCGGCTACCCGGCCCGATACACGCCGAGGTCATCCGCGTGATCGACGGCGACAGCCTTCTGGTGCGGGTCGGCATCTGGATTGACCAGATCGTAACGGTCTCTGTCCGTCTGCGGGGTGTCGACGCGCCGGAACTGCGCGCCGACTGTCCGGCCGAAAGAGGCGCCGCACGGCGCGCGAAGCTGTATCTGACGGCCGCCATCCGGGATGACAGGGTCATTCTTCGGGACATCGAAAGCGGCGTCTATCACGGCCGCGTGCTGGCCGATGTGGCCACGCTGGACGGGCGGAACCTGTCGGACGGCCTGCTCCAAGCCGGGCTGGCCGTGCCTTATCGAAGGCCCCAAAATCCTGGTGCTGAACCGGACCGGTGATCGACCTGATATGCGACCGTACGGGAGACAACGTGGTCGCTGTTGCAGCCGCGCAACATATGGGCAAGTTCGTATCGCCCGGGCGCCGGTTCCTGCTGTGTTTGCGGAATGTCAATTGTATGACGGAAGGGCGATACGAATAGTGGCGTGACGGCCGGAGCATCTCCGGGCCGCATCGCCTGAACGACCGAAACCTGGGGGCAAACATGGTCAAGACACTGCAATTTGTTGCTGGCGGCGCGATCGCGCTGGCGATGGTCACCAGTGCGGCGCAGGCCGCCGACATGCCGGCCCCCGCCGCGCCCTTCGAGCCGGTCTATGAAGAGAGCAAGAGCCCGTGGATGTTCCGTCTGCGTGGCATCGGCGTCATCCCCGATGAAAGCGCCAGCCTGACGCTCAACGGTGCGGCCCTTCCGGGCGGCGATGTGTCGATTGACGACGCCTTCGTCCCGGAGTTCGACATCACCTATTTCTTCAACGACTATTTCGCTGCCGAACTGATCCTCGCCACCGCGCCGCATACCGTGTCGGGGGTGGGCGCCGCCGCGGGCTTCGGCGAAATCACCGATGTCTGGCTGCTGCCGCCGACGCTTCTGGCGCAGTTCCACCTGCCGCTGACCGATCACATCAAGCCCTATGTCGGCGCCGGCGTGAACTATACGATCTTCTATGGCGTCGACGAGGCGCCGGGCCTGAATGTCGACTTCGAGGACAGCTTCGGCTTCGCGTTGCAGGCCGGCGTCGACGTGATGATCGACGAGCATTGGGGCATCAATTTCGACGTCAAGAAGCTGTTCCTGAACACCGACGTGACCATCACCGGTCCGGGCGTCAACATCCAGGCCGATGTCGATATCGACCCCTGGATCGTCGGCGGCGGTCTCGTTTACCGCTTCTGATCCCGCCGACAGGCGATGATTTTGCAAAGGGGCGCTTCGGCGCCCCTTTTTTCTGCCTGGCCCGTATCCTGGCCAGACCCCGAAGGCTTTGCCGGGCGCGCGCTTCGGCGATAGCATTCTGGCGATTGAGCGGGAGATCGTGATGCGAAAATGGATGTTGACCGCCGCGGCCGTCGTGCTGTCGGCGCTGATGGCGGCCGGGCCGGCCAGCGCCGAGACGGCGCCGATCATTTCCGACACGAATCGCTCGCATCCGGTCCATGCCCGGTCCGGCATGGTGGTCAGCCAGGAACGGCTGGCCAGCGAGATCGGCGCCGAGATCCTGCGCCACGGCGGCAATGCCGTCGATGCGGCGGTGGCAACCGGCTTCGCGCTCGCCGTGACGCTGCCACGCGCCGGCAATCTCGGCGGCGGCGGGTTCATGCTCGTCCATCTCGCCGAAACCGGCGAGACGATCGCCATCGACTATCGCGAGACCGCGCCCGCCGCGACGACCCGCGAGGTCTTCCTCAACGACGACGGCGAGGCGGATCCCAATCTGTCGCGCTTCACCGGCCTTGGCATCGGCGTGCCGGGCACGGTGGCCGGCCTGGCACAGGCCCATGCCGACCATGGCTCTGGCCAGTTCACCCTGCTGCAGCTGGTCGAGCCGGCGTTTCGCCTCGCGCTCGACGGGATCACGGTGACCCAGGACCTGTCACGCTCGCTGGAAAGCGCGCGCCTGCGCCTGATCGAACACCCCGCGACCGCCGAGATCTTCTATCCCGGCGGCGAGACGCCGGCGCCGGGCGACACGCTCGTCCAGACCGATCTCGCCTTCACCCTGCTCGCCATCGGCGAACACGGGCCGGATGCGTTCTATCACGGCAAGATCGCCGAGCAGATCGCGGCCGCCGTCCAGACCGCCGGCGGCCTGATGACGGTCGAGGATCTCGCCGCCTATCAGGTCAAGGAGCGCGATCCCGTCACCGGTACCTATCGCGGCCATGAGATCGTCTCGATGCCGCCACCGTCCTCGGGCGGCACCCATCTGATCCAGATCCTCAACACGCTGGAGAATTTCGACCTCGCCGCGTCTGGCTTCGGTTCGGCCAGCACCATGCATCTGATGGCCGAGGCCATGAAGCAGGCCTATGCCGATCGCAGCCAATATCTCGGCGATCCGGATTTCGTCGACGTGCCGGTGGCGGCCTTGACCAGCAAGGCCTATGCCGATGCGATTGCCACCGATATCCCACTCTATCAGGCGCGCGCCTCCGCCGACATCGCGCCGGGCGATCTAGGCCCCTATGAGCCCGAGGAAACGACGCATTTCTCCGTCATCGACGCCGCGGGCAATGCGGTCTCGAACACCTATACGCTGAACTTCTCCTATGGCGTGGGGATCGTGGCCGCCGGCACCGGCGTTCTCCTGAACAACGAGCTCGACGATTTCGCCGCCAAGCCCGGCGTACCCAATGCCTATGGCCTGGTCGGTGGCGACGCCAATGCGCCGGAGGCCAATAAACGCCCGCTGAGCTCCATGTCGCCGACGATCGTCTTGGACGAAAACGGCGATCTTTTTCTCGTGACGGGCTCGCCCGGCGGCAGCCGGATCATCACCACCGTGCTTCAGGTGGTGTCCAACGTCATCGATCACGGCATGAACATCGCGGAAGCGGGCGCCGCGCCGCGCATGCATCACCAATGGCTGCCGGACACGCTCTTCGTCGAGCCGGGCTTTTCACCGGACACGCTGAGACTTCTCGGCCATCGCGGCCACCGGATCGAGGAGCGCCGCACAACGGGATCGACGCAATCGATCATGGTCACCGAGGACGGCTGGCTGGCCGGCGCGTCCGATCCGCGCCGGCCCGGAGCGGCGGCCGTCGGGGTCGATTGAGGCCGAACCGCCAACGGCGTCAGCCCGCGGCGCGGTTCTGCCGGTTGTCGATCAGGTCCTGCACCACGCCGGGATCGGCCAGCGTCGAGGTGTCGCCGAGATTGTCGAAGGAATCCTCGGCGATCTTGCGCAGGATTCGCCGCATGATCTTACCCGACCGGGTTTTTGGCAGGCCCGGCGCCCACTGGATCAGGTCGGGCGAGGCGATCGGGCCGATCTCCTTCCTGACCCATTGGACGAGTTCCTTCTTGAGGTCGTCCGACGGTGTCTCGCCGTCCATCAGCGTGACATAGACATAGATGCCCTGGCCCTTCAGGTCGTGCGGATAGCCGACGACCGCCGCTTCCGACACCTTCGGATGGGCGACCAGCGCGCTTTCCACCTCGGCGGTGCCCATACGGTGGCCCGATACATTGATCACGTCGTCGACGCGGCCAGTGATCCAGTAATAGCCATCGGCGTCGCGGCGGCAGCCGTCGCCGGTGAAATACATGCCCTTATAGGTCGAGAAATAGGTCTGAACGAAGCGCTCGTGATCGCCATAGACCGTGCGCATCTGGCCGGGCCAACTGTCGAGCAGCACCAGATTGCCTTCCGTGGCGCCGTCGAGGATGTTCCCCTCGGCATCGACGATCGCCGGTTGCACGCCGAAGAAGGGCCGCGTCGCCGAACCGGGCTTGAGCGGGGTCGCGCCGGGCAGCGGCGTGATCAGGATGCCACCGGTCTCGGTCTGCCACCAGGTATCGACGATCGGGCAGCGTTCGTCGCCGACCACCCGGTGATACCACAGCCAGGCTTCCGGATTGATCGGCTCGCCCACCGAGCCGAGCAGCCTGAGGGAAGCGCGCGATGTGTTCCTGACGAGATCCTCGCCGGCGCCCATCAGCGCGCGGATCGCGGTCGGCGCGGTATAGAAGATGTTGACCTTGTGCTTGTCGACCACGTCCCAGAAGCGGGCCGGCGTCGGATAGGTCGGCACGCCCTCGAACATCAGCGTGGTCGCGCCATTGGCCAGCGGGCCGTAGACGATGTAGGAGTGGCCGGTCACCCAGCCGACATCGGCGGTGCACCAATAGACGTCTCCGTCCTGATAGTCGAAGACATATTGGTGGGTCATCGAGGCGTAGACGAGATAGCCGCCCGAGGTGTGCAGGACACCTTTCGGCTGGCCGGTCGAGCCCGACGTGTAGAGGATGAAGAGCGGATCCTCGGCACGCATCTCGACCGGCTCGCAATGGTCGGAAACGCGCGCGGCCTCCTCGTGATACCAGACGTCGCGGCCACCGGTCATGGCAACGTCGCCGCCGGTGCGCCGGACGACGATGACACGGTCGACCGGCGCGGTTTCCGCCGCCTTGTCGACATTGGCCTTCAGCGGCACCTTGCGGCCGCCGCGCAGGCCCTCATCGGCGGTGATGACGATCTTCGAGTCGCAGTCGGAAATGCGCTGCGCCAGGCTATCGGGCGAAAACCCACCAAACACGATCGAATGGACGGCGCCGATCCGCGCGCAGGCGAGCATCGCATAGGCCGCCTCGGGGATCATCGGCAGATAGATCGTCACCCGGTCGCCCTTCCGCACCCCCATCGCGTGGAACACATTCGCCATCTTGTTCACGTGATGGTGGAGTTCCCGATAGGTGATGTGCTGGTGCTCGGCGGGGTCGTCGCCCTCCCAGATGATCGCGGTCTGGTCGCCGCGGGTGTCGAGATGGCGGTCGACGCAATTGGCGCTGACATTCAGCGTGCCGTCCTCGAACCATTTGATCGACACGTTATGCGGGTCGTAGGACGTGTTCTTGACCTTGGAGAAGGGCTTGATCCAGTCGATCCGCCGACCGTGTTCGCGCCAGAACGCCTCCGGATCGTCGACCGAGCGCCGATACATGTCGAGATAGGCTTCATTGTCGACATAGGCGCGTTTCGCCCAATTGGCGGACACCGGATAGACGTCTTTGGACATGAACTTCCTCCCCTTGGATCATTCTGCGCAGGCCATCCCGCCAGGCGCAGAAAGACGGTCGATCTTAGGACGATCGATCTTGACGTGGCAGGCCGCCGCGACGGCCCGCTGATGCGGCGCGCCGCTGACGGCCAGGGCTCAGTATGGCGCGTACGACAGTGTCTCGACAACCGATGGCAAAGCCCGCCGCCCCGACAAGATGACGCGCCCGGACGACGAGGGCAAGCGGCTCAGTCGGTCAGCGACGGCAGGCCGGTGACGGGCAGAAGGCCGATCCGCGCGACGCCGTCGGTGAGCACGATATCGACCTCGATGGCCGGCCGGCCGTCGATCTCCGAGGGGGTTCCGAGCGCGCCGATCCCGGCGGCGGCGAGCGCCGTCACGCCCTCGCCCAGCGGGGCGGAGGGATCGATGCCGGCGAGCTTGATGACGAAGGCTCCATCGGGCCGGCCGAGCGCGTCGAGCACGAGATCGCCGGTCGCGTCGATCAGCATCTCGTTCTGGCGGAAGGTGAGTTGGTCGACCGTCATCTCGCCGCCGGTGTCGCGCCATTGCCGAAGGGCGGTGCCCGTATCGGTGAAGGCCAGCCCGTCGACCTCCGTCAACCGGCCGAGAAGGGCCGCATCGACCGGCGGCGTTTCGGCGCTGCCCTGCTGAAGGACGCTGCCGCCCAGGACCCGCACGGCCACATCGGCCGCCCGCGCCGGGACATCGCCGCCGCGTCTGAGATGCAGTTCCACGCTGTCGGCGGTCGTCATCGCGCGCGTCGTGCCGCCGCTTGGGGTTAGCCAGGCGGCGGCATCGGCCACCCTGGTATCGAGCTGGTGCAGGCCGCCGTCTCGGATCCGGATGGATGTCGAGGCGCGCGTCCATTCGAGATCGAGCGCGAAAGGAACCGGGGCCGTGCCATCGATGCGGGCCGGACCCGTCATCTGGATGATGACATGACGGGGATTATAGGCGAGGGCCAGCGCGACGAGATCGGCGGCCGTCATCGTCAGAACGGCATGGTCGGGCGTGTTCTCAGGCGCCGATGAGGGCACCAGCGAGATCACCGGTTCCGTGCAATACCATTCGAAGCGGAACGGATAGCCACGGAAACGGCTGTCGGTGCAGACGATATGACGACCGCCGTCGCGCGCATCGGCGAGCGCCTGTTCGAATTCCCGCTCGACGATGGAAATCGCGATGAACCAGTAGGCGGACCAGGCCGCGAAAACGAGCCCTATGACGGCGGCCGGCAACAGCATGATGAGCGGCGAGCGCCGGCGGCGCGTTTCGGAGGATGGGGTCACGGGTCACTCTTTCACGACAGATGTTACATGGCCGGAGGTCGATGGGGGCGGCCGGAGGTCGGCCTTTTCGCGCAAATCATGCCGGGCATGCGGCGGGCGACTTGTTCCTGGCGGCGGAACGACGATCTTTCTCCATTGGGAATGGCTTGGTCCAGATGCAGGACGATCTAGCGGGAAATCGGAACGAGGACCAGACGGGCGGGAGACGATGAGCGATTTCTGGGTGTTTGGCTATGGCTCGCTGATGTGGCGGCCGGGCTTCGACCATCAGGATGCCGTTCCGGCGCGGCTTGTCGGCGCGCATCGGTCTCTCTGCATCTATTCCCACGTCCATCGCGGCACGCCCGACCGTCCCGGACTGGTGCTCGGCCTCGATCGCGGCGGTGCCTGCCGGGGCCTTGCCTTCCGGATCCACAAGCGCGACTGGGAAGATACGATCGCTTATCTGCGCGAACGCGAACAGGCCACGGCCGTTTATCTCGAGCGTGTCCGGCCCGTCATTCTGGCCGATGGCGCGACGACCGTGCAGGCGCTGACCTATGTCGTCGATCGCGGACATCCGCAATATGCCGGCCGCCTCAGCTTGTCGGACCAGATCGGCCTGGTGCGGCAGGGACATGGCCAGTCGGGCCCGAACATCGACTATGTCGTCAACACCGTCGCCCATTTGCATGAGGCCGGCGTCCACGACCCGCATCTCACCGATCTCGCCGCCGCCCTGACGAAGCTGCCCTGACGCAACCGCGCCGAGATGCCCGCTCCGCTCACGCCGCAACGGGCGACAGGTGCAGGGGATCGATAGCGGGCCCGTCGGAAATCCTGTCCGGCCGAACCCTCCCAGCGAAGGTGGATATTCCTCCGGGCCGCGATGCGGCGGGCTGAAGATCGTGCAGCAAATCGGTCAGGCGCCGCCTGTCATCGAGACCATGGAGATGAAGCTCGGTGGCACCGGCCAGAACGGCGGCCCGCAGGGCCATGTCGATCCGCGGATCGTCGCTCAAGCCCTGCCAGACGGCGGCGCATCGGCCGGCCGTCCGCCGCACCGCGATGACATGGGCATCGAGCGCCCGCAGATCCCACAGCACAGCCGGGAGATCGCCGAACGGCAGGACGCGATGCAGATAGCGTCGCGCCGACCGGCCGCGCCAATAGCGGAAGGCATCGGCCAGTTCCGTCCCGGCCAGAGCGGGCGATGGCCCATCATCGAGCAGAACATCGACGGGGCCGGAAGCGGCGGGGTCGGGTCGGGCCACGGCTGTCATCATGGGAACAAAGATAGAATGTTCCTATCTTGTTCGTCAAGCCGTTTCGCTTTCCCCTTCGGATCTCGCCAGGGCGGCGCGAATGGTCGGCGGCGGGTTGGCCGAGCTGGCCGCTTCCTCGATCAGCCGCGTCGAGGCCGGCTCGATGGCATCGACGAGCCTCGTCATGAAGACGCGGCGATCAAGCCCCGGCGGGATGGGCGGGCCGAATTCGAAGACGATCGTGCCGGGATAGCGCTCCGGGCCCTTGGCGGGCCAGAACAGGCCGGAATTGAGCGCCATGGGCACGCAGGCCACATCGAGCTGGCCATAGAGGAACGCGACGCCGGGCTTGTAGTCGGGTTCGGCGCCGGGCGGCCGGCGAGTGCCTTCGGGGAAGATGACGATCTGCCGGCCGGCATCGGCTTCGGCCTGCACCAGCGCCGCCATGTCCTTCATGCCCTTGGTGCCGGCCGAGCGATCGACCGGAATCATGCGGAACTTGCGGCACCACCAGCCGAACAGCGGAATGTCCATCAATTCCTTCTTGAGCACGAAGGCCGGATCGCGCAGCAACGGCATCAGGGCGAAGGTTTCGAAAGGCGACTGATGCTTGGCCGCCAGGACAAAGCCGCCTTCGGGGAGATGTTCGATCCCGCGCACTTCGAGCCGCGTGCCGCACACTACCCGCAAGAGCCAGAGCTCGATCCGCGCCCAGAATTTCAGGAAATGCATGGAAAAGGGTCTCGGCAGGGCGAACAGGAAAAGCCCGACAAGGGAGATCAACAGCCAGACGCCGAAAAACAGAACGGAGAAGAGCCGCGCGCGCACCATGCGTCCCACCCTCATGACGACCAAGACCCGCGCGAGCCGTGCGGATCGCGGTGACCCCGGACGGCTCGGCGCGGTGCCAAGTGGTGACATATCGGCGGCGGCGTTCCAAGCGCCGTGCGTCGATCGGCGCGCGCAAGCCCGCGGTCACGCCATCAGGCGATGCCGACCTGGCCGGCCTCCCAGCCGAGAATGGCGCGCTTGCGCGTCAGCCCCCAGTGATAGCCGGTCAGCGCGCCGGACCGTCCGATCACCCGATGACAGGGCACGACGAAGGAGATCGGGTTGCGCCCCACCGCCCCGCCGACCGCGCGCGCCGCCTTGGGCTTGCCGATATGGCGGGCGATATCGGAATAGGTCGTGCCCTTGCCGAACGGGATCCTGAGAAGGGTTTCCCAGACGCGGACCTCGAAATCGGTGCCGATGAGCATGACCCGCAAGGGATGATCGGGGTCCCAGTCGCCGGTCGAGAAGATACGCACCGCATAGGACGCGGTGGTATCGTCGTCCTCGATATAGTCGGCGCGCGGCCAGCGGCCGGTCATGTCGGCGAGCGTTTCGGCGCGCCCGTCAGCCCCATCGCAGAAGGCCAGCCCGGCCAGGCCGCGATCGGTGACCATAACCAGGGCCTCGCCGAAGGGCGAGGCGTGAAAGCCGTAGCGGATCGTCAGGCCGGCCCCCTTGGCGCGATAGTCGCCCGGCGTCATCGCCTCATGGGTGACGAAGAGGTCGTGTAGCCGGGCCGGCCCCGACAGGCCGACATCATAGGCGGTATCGAGCACCGTTTCGCCGTCGCGCAGTAGCGCACGGGCATGATCGAGCGTGATGGCCTGGACAAACTGCTTCGGCGTAATGCCGGCCCATCGCCGGAACAGGCGCTGGGTATCGTCCTCCGACAGGCCGAGATGGCCGGCAAGCGCCGAGGCCGGCGGCTGGTCGCGCCAGTTCTCGGTCAGAAAGCGGATCGCCGCGCGAATCAGCCGGTAATCCGCCGCGGCGACCTGCGGACCCGTGGGCCCCGGTTCGCTCGTCAACTCGGCCGTCGGCATGGTTTGTTCCAGGATATCGGTCGTGAACATGGGTAGTCGCCCTTGAATGTGCCGCGCTTGCGGTGTCGCAGGCAAGCTATGACGACAAGCAGGGGACCGCGACCCGTTTTCCGCAAAGAGGCGGCGACGGTCCTCGCCATTTTTTCCAGGCATGGTGTTGACGTCTAGCAGGCTATCGCAAAAGGCGCCTGCCCCTTCGAGACGGCCCTACGGGTCTCCTCGGGGCGAGGGCCAACGTCTTGATTGTCCTCATCCTGAGGGCGAGCGAAGGGAGCGCCTCGAAGGACGGGCGACGATCTCAAGAGCTTTATTCAATAGCCCGCTAGGTCCTGATCCTAGCGCGGGGCCGGGGCCGGATGCGCGCGGACGCCGTTCAGCGCGGCGGACAGGGCCTGGGCGAAATCCTCCTTCTCGAAGGGGGCGAGATCGCGCGCGATCGACAAGGCCTTGCCATGGGAGATGATGGCGATGTCGGTCACCCCGTCCTCGTCGCGCTTGACCGACAGCCGCGCCCAATAGGGGTTGAAGGTCCATTCCGAGGTCCGGCCATTGGCCGCGACACGACGCACGCTCAGCGTGTTCTCGGTCACGGTGACGAATTCCGCGGCACGGGCGGCACGGAAATTGGCGCGGAAGGCGAGCCAGACGATCAGCGCGTCGATGGCCAGGAAAGCCAGGACCGGCCAGGCGCCGATGGCGGCGAACAGGATCGCCGTCGACAGGATGCAGGCCCCGAGAACGAGCATGAGGACGACGAAGCCGTTGCGGTCGAGCGACCGGTGCGGCGTGATCCGGGCGCTGAATACGGGTGTCGCCGCAGGCGCGGGCGTGGCAGTGTCGTCCGATCTATCCCTATCGCTGTCCATTCCACATCATCCCACGCCATGCCCGCCAAGACCACATCCGTGAAACGCCCGTCCACGTCGCCCGCGAAACGCCGACCGGCGCAACGGTCCAGGCTGAAGCCCGCCGAACGCGACGATTTCTTCGCCCGGCTCGCCGCCGCCAATCCCGCACCGACGACCGAACTCGACTATTCCAACCCGTTCACCCTCCTGGTCGCCGTCGTGCTCAGCGCCCAGGCGACCGATGTCGGGGTCAACAAGGCGACCCGCGAGCTGTTTCGCATCGCCGATACGCCGGAAAAGATGCTGGCGCTCGGAGAGGATACGATCCGCGATCACATCAAGACCATCGGGCTCTATCGCAACAAGGCCAAGAACGTCGTCCTGCTGTGCCGGGATCTGATCGATAAACATGGCGGCCAGGTGCCCGAGGACCGCGCGGCGCTGGAAGCACTGGCCGGCGTCGGCCGCAAGACCGCCAATGTGGTGCTGAACACGGCCTTCGGCCATGAGACGATCGCGGTCGACACGCATATCTTCCGCGTGTCGAACCGGACCGGGCTGGCGCCGGGCAAGGACCCCCTGGCCGTCGAGCTTCTGCTCGAAAAGGTGGTACCGCCGCAATTCAAGCGCGACGCCCATCATTGGCTGATCCTGCACGGCCGCTACACCTGCGTGGCGCGCAAGCCCAAATGCCCCGATTGCGTGGTCGAGGATCTGTGCCGGTTCGGCGAGAAGACGGGTTAACCGGCGACCTCTTCGTCGGCTAGCCGTTTATAGACATGCATCATGAAGGTGGTGGCGAAGACCGGGGTCAGGAAATTGACGATGGGGATCGCCAGGAAGCCCGCGATGATCAGGCCTGCCAAGAAGAGCTTGCCCGTATTGCGGGACCGCAACAGCCGCATGTCCTCGCGCGAGAGATGCCTCAGCGCGCAGAGTTCGAAATATTCCCGTCCGAGCAGGAAGGCGTTGACCAGCAGGAAGGCAACGAGATTGACGCCAGGCACGAGCAGCAGGAAAAGCGCGATGATATTGGCGACCAGCACCACGCCGGTGAACCGCGCGGTCTGCGACAGCCCTTCGATGATCGTCGGTGCCCGGCCCGCCGGTTCGCCCGGATAGTCGGCCTTCTCGACCACATCGGCGATGTCGTCGACGAAGAGACCCGCCACCAGCGCGGTGACAGGTGCGGCGACGAACCAGAATGCCACCACCAGAAGCCCGCCGAGGATGACCTGAACCAGAACCTCGATCCAGCCAGACAGGAACGGCACCAGCGCCGTCACCGCCCATTGCAGGGCCAGGAACACGATGACGAACAGCAAGGCGGTGGTGCCGACCGATCTGAACAGGACCGGCCAGAACGGGCGTGTCACGATTTCGCCGAGGGCTTTGAGCGCATCTGTCAGCATGACAACGGGGCATAGACCGCCGCGCCGACCGGCTCAAGATCGACGGCCCCGGCTCGACCCGGGCAGACTGGCGCGATCGGACCGAAAGCGCTAAACGGCTCGCAAAAGGGGGACGGAATGACGGATACCACACCGCGCTATGACGTCGTCGGCATCGGCAATGCGATCGTCGATGTCTTGTCACGCACCGAAGACGATTTCCTCGTCGCCGAAGGATTGGCCAAGGGGTCGATGCGGCTGATCGACGAGGCCGAGGCCGAGCGGCTCTATCAGCATATGGGCCCGGCCATCGAGGCGTCGGGCGGCTCGGCCGCGAACACGATCGCGGGCCTCGCCTCGCTCGGCGGCCGCGGCGCCTTCGTCGGCAAGGTGCGCGATGACCAGCTCGGCGCGGTCTTCACCCATGATATCCGCGCCATCGGCGTCGATTTCGACACGCCTCAGGCCCGGGACGGCGCCGCCACCGCGCGCTCGATGATCCTCGTCACGCCGGACGGCGAGCGCACCATGAACACCTTTCTCGGCGCCTCGCGCGACCTCGACCCGGATGATATCGACGCCGATGTCATCGGCGCGGGCCGGGTGCTCTATCTCGAAGGCTATCTGTGGGACCCGGAGAACGCCAAGCGCGCCTTCATCCGCGCTTCCGAGATCGCCCGCCAGGCGGGGCGCGAAGTGGCACTGACGCTGTCTGACAGCTTTTGCGTCGACCGGTTCCGCGACGAATTCCTCGACCTGATGCGCTCGGGCCAGGTGACGATCATCTTCGCCAATGAGCACGAGGCACGCGCGCTCTACCAGACCGGCGACATCGCGACCGCCGTCGACTGCCTTGCCACCGACGTGCCGCTCGCCGTGGTCACGCGCGGCGAGGATGGCGCGACGGTGATCGACCATGCCGGCCGGATCAATGTGCCGGCCTGGCATGTCGACGAGGTGGTCGATCTGACGGGGTCCGGCGATCTGTTCGCGGCGGGCTTCCTGTTCGGCCATGCGCGCGGCTGGCCGCGCGATGCCTCGGCCCGGCTCGGCACGTTATGCGCGGCCAACATCATCGGCCATTTCGGCCCGCGCCCGCAAACCTCGCTGAAGGACCTCGCGCGCCAGAACGGGTTCCACATCTGAGCGCCGCGCCGGCCGTGGGAAGGTCCACGCCAGTCTAGAGCTTACGCAGCCAGACGCCGTCGATGAGATGGTTGGCGCCCTTGTGCAGGATGAGATCGGCGCGCTGTCGGGTCGGGAGGATGTTCTCCTCGAGATTGAGCGCGTTGATCCGGGTCCAGATCGACAGCGCGGTCTCGCGCGCGTCGTCGTCGGACAGATCCGCATAACGGCGGAAATAGGCTTCCGGCCGGGCGAAGGCGGTTTTACGCAGGCTCAGAAAGCGGTTCACATACCAGCGCTCGATATGGTCGGTTTCGGCGTCGAGATAGATCGAGAAGTCGAAGAAATCCGATACGAAGGGGATGGCCTTGCCGTCGCGCGGCGGCCGGCCGGTCTGCAACACATTGAGCCCTTCGACGATCAGGATATCGGGCCGGTCGATGACCACCGTCTCGTCGGTGACGTCGTAGACGATATGCGAATAGACCGGCGCCTCGACGTCGCGCTCGCCCGCCTTGATCCGGTAGAGAAACCGCAACAGCGCCGACAGGTCGTAGCTTTCGGGAAACCCCTTCCGCTCCATCAGGCCCTCGGCCTCGAGAACGGCATTGGGGTAGAGAAAGCCGTCGGTGGTGATCAGCGATACCTTCGGCGTTTTCGGCCAACGCGCCAGAAGCGCCTGGAGCGCGCGCGCCGAGGTCGACTTGCCGACGGCGACCGATCCGGCGAGCCCGATGATGTAGGGCATCTTGCCGTCGGTCTTGCCGAGGAAGTTCTGCGTCGAGTGATGTAGCGCCTGGGCGGCGCGGACATACATGGCCAGAAGCCGCGACAAGGGTAGATAGATCGCCACGATCTCGTCGATCGACAGCCGGTCGTTGATGCCGCGCAGGCGAACGATCTCGTCCTCGGTCAGCGTCAGCGGCGTGTCGGCGCGCAGGTGCGCCCATTCCTCGCGGCCGAAAAACCGGAATGGCGACAAATCGCCGGTGGTCAGCGCGTTTGGAACCATCTGATCCATCGGCTCGTCCCGAAGATCCGTCAGAAGTGCCATGAAGCCCGTCGCTCGCGATGCTGCACCGCAGCGGAAACGGACCCTAGAGCAATATGGCGCCGGGCGAAACCCTCGGAACCGGGCAAGATCCGCCCCGCCCGATCAGTCGCCGGCCTTGGCGCGGCCGGCCTTTTCCTCGAGGCCCGACTGGGCGGTGCGCCGGCCGAGCTCCTCATAAACCTCGTCGAGCGGCAGCTTGGCGGCGGCCAGCACTACGGCGAGATGATAGAGCAGATCGGCGGCTTCCGAGCGCAGCGCGCTGCGATTGCCGGATACCGCGGCGAGCACCGTCTCGACCGCCTCCTCGCCGAGCTTCTGCGCGGCGCGCGGCAGGCCGGCATGCATCAGCTTGGCCGTATAGGACGCCGAACTCTCGGCCAGCGCGCGCTCGCGCACGATTTCTTCCAGCTCATCCAGGGTAACGCGCTTACGCTTCGCCATCTTCGTTCTCGATTGTCTTGGCCGCGATCCGGGCGGCGGCCGGAACCTAGCCGCCCGGACCCGCCGCGATCAACTCAGTGTGACACAATAGATCATTACGCGCTCGGAGGGCATCGATGCCGACGCGGAAAGATCATCGATCCCAACCTGTTAGGCGCGACAGGGGCCCGATGATGCCGGCAGGCGATCGAGGCGGACCGGAATGCCATGGGTCGCCATATGCCGCTTGGCCTCGGCGATCGTATAGGTTCCGAAGTGAAAGATCGAGGCGGCGAGCACGGCGCTCGCGCCCCCGTCGATCACCCCGCCGACGAGATGGTCGAGCGTGCCGACCCCGCCCGAGGCGATGACCGGTACCGGAACCGCATCGGCGACCGCCCGTGTCAAGGCGGTATCGAACCCGTCTCCCGTGCCGTCGCGATCCATCGACGTCAGAAGGATTTCGCCGGCGCCGAGCGAGACGACCCGGCGGGCGAAGCCGATCGCGTCGATGCCGGTTTCGCGGCGACCGCCATGGGTGAAGATCCGCCAGTCTCCGGCACCCACCGCCTTGGCGTCGATGGCGACGGTGATGCATTGCGCGCCGAATTTCGCCGACGCTTCGGCGACGAAATCCGGCCGGGTCACGGCGCTCGTGTTGATCGACACCTTGTCGGCGCCGGCATTCAACAGATCGCGGATGTCGTCGAGCCGGCGCACGCCGCCGCCGACGGTCAGCGGCATGAAGCAGGCTTCCGCCGTCCGCGTCACCACGTCGAGCAGGATGCCGCGATCCTCATGACTCGCGGTGATGTCGAGAAAACACAATTCGTCGGCGCCCGCCGCGTCATAAGCGATCGCCGCCTCGACCGGATCGCCGGCATCGACCAGATCGACGAAACGCACGCCCTTGACCACGCGGCCGTCCTTGACGTCGAGGCAGGGAATGATGCGGGTCTTGAGCATCAGGCGGGCTCCGTCGCCGCGAGGCGGGCGAGCGCGGCCTTGGGATCGATGCGCCCGTCATAGAGCGCGCGGCCGGTGATCGCGCCGTCGAGGACGGAGGCTTCGGGCGCGCACAAGGCGTCGATATCGGCCATGGAGGCGAGCCCCCCCGAGGCGATCACCGGAATGGACACCGCCTTGGCGAGAGCCAGCGTCGCGGCGAGGTTCAGCCCGGTCAGGACCCCGTCGCGATCGATATCGGTATAGATGATCGCGGCGACGCCGGCATCCTCGAAGCGGCGCGCGAGATCGAGCGCGGTCATGTCGCTGGTCTCGGCCCAGCCTTCCACCGCGACCCGGCCGTCGCGCGCGTCGATCCCGACCGCGATCCGTCCCGGATGCCGGCGCGCCGAACGCCGGACGAGATCGGGATCACGCAGAGCTGCCGTGCCGAGGATGACGCGCCGCACCCCCTTGTCTAGCCAGGCATCGATCCCGGCATCGTCGCGCAGGCCGCCACCGAGCTGCACCGGCAGGGCGACGGCGGCGAGGATGGCCTCGACCGCCGGCGCGTTGGCCGAGCGGCCTTCGAAGGCGCCATTCAGATCGACCACATGCAGATAGCGGAAGCCGAGATCCTCGAAGGCACGCGCCTGGGCGGCCGGATCATCGGCATAGACGGTGGCCTGGTCCATGTCGCCCTTGACGAGCCGCACGCACCGGCCGTCCTTCAGATCGATGGCGGGAAACAGGATCATGGCATCCACTTTAGGAAATTCGCGATCAGGGCCAGGCCGAGCGTCTGGCTCTTCTCAGGATGGAACTGCGTGCCGATCATGGTGTCGCGCGCGACCATGGCCGTGACCGGCCCGCCATAATCGGTCTCGGCGACGAGATGGGCCCTGTCGGCGGGGCGCAGGTGATAGGAATGGACGAAATAGGCGTGCAGGCCGTCCGGTCCCGTCGCGATGCCGTCCAGCACGGGATGGCCCGAGACCACATCGAGCGTGTTCCAGCCCATATGCGGCACCTTGAGCGTGGGATCGGACGGGCTGATCCGATCGACATCGCCCGCGATCCAGTCGAAACCCTCGTGCACGCCATGTTCGAGCCCGCGCGTCGCCATCAATTGCATGCCGACGCAGATGCCGAAAAACGGCCGGCCGCCCTCGATGACGGCGCGCGTGATCGCCTGGCGCATGCCGGACACGGCATCAAGGCCCGTCTTGCAGTCGGCGAAGGCGCCGACGCCGGGCAGCACGATACGGTCGGCGCCCGCCACCCGGTCGGGATCGGCGGTCACGACGATGTCGCAGGCGCGCGCCGCCTCGTCGGCGGCGCGGACGAAAGCCTTGTGGGCGGAATGCAAATTGCCCGACCCATAGTCGATGATCGCGACGGTCTCGCTCACGCATACCCCATCATGGTCAGGCGGATCAGCGGCCCGGTTCGGGGAACAGGCCCGTGACCGGTGGCGCGGGTTTCGCGCTACCCCAGGCGGGCGGCGGTGATTGAACTGGCGGCCGCGGCGGCGCGGACGGGAACAAGGCATCCGGATCGACGAATGCCGTCAGCCGGTCGAGATCGTCGCCGGCGAGGCTCGAAAAATAGCGCTGCTCGGCTTCCGCCAGATCGCGGCCGGTCACCACCGCGACGAAGCTCCAGCGCTTGCGATCGAGGCTCCAGCGGCGCAAGCCGTTGGCTTCGAAGCCGATCAGGAGATTGACCATCAGCGAGGCGACCCCGATCGGTGTCTCGATACCGGGCAGAAAGGTCGAGCCCGCGACGATGGCGGCGGTCAGCGCGAGATAGCCGAGCAGAACGAGCCACATGCGGTTGACCAGGAACCACAGCATGGGAAACAGCAGCGCCCAGAACGAAAAGCCGTCGCGGACGAAAACCGCGCGGCTCGCCTGGGAGCCGCGTCCGTCGGCGGGCGGCAGATGGACGGTGAAGACGCGCATCCTCAGACCTCGATCACGCCCTTGGTCGACGGAATCCGGTCGGCGACCCTCGGATCGAGCGCCACCGCCTGGCTAAAGGCGCGCGCGAACGCCTTGAAGCAGGATTCGGCGATATGGTGGTTGTTCGCCCCATAGAGCGTTTCGAGATGCAGCGTCGCGCCGGCATGCTGCGATACGGCCTGGAAGAATTCGCGCACGAGTTCGGTATCGAAATCGCCGATCTTGGGGCGGTCGAAGTCAACCCGGAAGACCAGGAAGGGCCGTCCGGATAGATCGAGCGCGCAGCGAGTCAGGGTTTCGTCCATCGGCAGCTCGATCGAGGCATAGCGCGTGATACCGCGCCGCTCGCCGAGCGCCTGGCCGAGCGCCTGGCCGAGTACGATGCCAGTGTCCTCGACCGTGTGATGCATGTCGATATGAAGATCGCCCTTGGCGCGGATCTCGAGATCGATCAGGCCGTGACGGGCGATCTGGTCGAGCATGTGATCGAAGAAGCCGATCCCCGTCTCGACATCGGCGGTCCCGCCGCCGTCGAGATCGACGGCCACGGAAATCTCGGTTTCCCGCGTCGTGCGCTGAACGCGCGCCTGCCGCGCCGGCTGGCCGGTCTGTGTCGCTGTCATCGTCATCGCCTTGCCCATCCGAGGCTCTCTTACCAAGCGTCGTCGCTCGTGCAAAGCCATGCGCGAAACCGCATCTTGTCGTGTTGGTTTCGGGAAAGCTTTGCAAGCCGGGCTCGCCGGCTTACATCAGGGCGACGCGAACCGCGCGAAATCGAGGGTTTCATGTCCGATACATCCTCCATGCCGCTCTGGCACGGCACCACGATCCTGACCGTCCGCAAGGGCGGCAAGGTGGTGATCGCCGGCGACGGTCAGGTCAGCCTCGGCGACACGGTGATCAAGCACAAGGCGCGGAAGGTGCGTCCGCTGGCCGGCGGCCGGGTCATTTCGGGCTTCGCCGGCGCCACCGCCGACGCCTTCGCCTTGTTCGACCGGCTGGAGAAGAAGCTCGAACAATATCCCGAACAACTCCTCCGCGCGGCGGTGGAACTCGCCAAGGAATGGCGCACCGACCGGGCGCTGAGAAACCTTCAGGCCATGATGCTCGTCGCCGACAAGGGCGTGACCCTGACGCTGACCGGCAATGGCGATGTCCTGGAGCCCGAGGACGGCGTGATGGCGATCGGATCGGGCGGCAATTACGCGCTGGCGGCGGCCCGCGCGCTTTACGACACCGAGATGAGCGCCGAGGACATCGCCCGGCGCGCCATGGGGATCGCCGCCGACATCTGCGTCTACACCAATTCGGACCTGACGGTGGAAAGCCTCGATGCCGACTGATGGCGATATCGACGGCGCGGTGGCGGACGGCATCCTCGATGCCGACCAGGCCGCGCGGTTGAAAGCCTATCTGGCGGCGCGGCGCGGGTCGGACGACATGGCGCCGGCATCCAGTGCCGCCGATGAGCGGGACGCGGAAGCGGTGCGCTTCGCCCGAGGCTTCCACGACATCTTCCTGACGATCGGCATCTTACTACTGCTCGTCGGCATCGTGATGTCGGGACAGGTCCTGCTGCCCGGGCCGGTCGCCCCGGCGATCGCGGCGGTCACGGCCTGGCTTCTCGCCGAGGCCTTCACCGCGCGCCGGCGCCTGGTTCTGCCCTCGATCGCGCTTGCGATCGGCTTCGTCCTGTCGGCCGGCCAGATCCTGCCGGCGATCATCGGAACGGGTCGCGGCGGCCTCGCCGACATCGGCTTCGAGGTGATCGGCTTCGTCGCGGCGGCCACCGTGGCCAGCCTGGCGTTCTATCTGCGCTTCCGCCTGCCCTTCGCCGCCGGCATGATCGCGGTGAGCGCGACGACGCTCGCCGTGATCGTCGCGGAAGGCTTCATCGGCCCGTCGCATGCGGAGAACCTTCTGGCGCTTTGCGTCTTCATCGCCGGCCTGGCGACGCTGTCGGTCGCGATGGCCTTCGATGGCGCCGATCCCGACCGCGAGACGCTCAAGGCCGACAATGCGTTCTGGCTGCATCTGGTGGCCGCGCCGCTGATCGTCCATTCGCTGATCCAGATCGTTTCGGGCGGCGCGCCTTTCGACATCGGTCTGGCGAACGCGCTCGCCATCGTCGGCAGTATCGCGATCCTCGCTCTCCTCGCGCTCGTCATCGACCGCCGGGCGCTTCTGGTGGCGGGCCTTCTATATCTCGGTTTCGCGATCGCCCGGCTGATCGAGACGACGGAACTCAATATCGGCATCGTCCAGTCGCTCACGGTGCTGTTGCTCGGCATCGGCGTCCTGCTGCTCGGAATCGGCTGGAAACAGGCACGCCGCGCCGTCGTGACCCTGATCGTGCCGCCCGTCCTCGCCGCCCATCTGCCGCCGGTGGCGAAGACATGAATTCGGAAGCCCAGATCGCGTCCGATGACGATATGACAAGCGATCCTATTGTCGACGGCCACATCGGCTTCGAGCCGGCCGGAGACAGGCATGTCCCGATGCTGGCCGAGTGGATGGCGCGTCCGCACTGGCGCGAGTGGTGGGGCGATCCGGCCACCGAACTGGCCCGTATCCGCGAGATGATCGATGGCCGCGACACGACCCGGCCGTTCATTTTCCATGTCGCGGGCATGCCGGCCGGCTATATCCAATATTGGTCCATCGGCGATTATCAAACCGCTGCCTGGGTCGCCGATCACCCCTGGCTGGCGACGCTTCCGCCCGAGACCATCGGCATCGATCTGTCGATCGCGTCGGAAGATAACCTGTCGCGCGGCATCGGATCGGCCGTGTTGCGGGCCTTCGTCGCCGACCGCGTGCGCGAGGGCCATCGCGCGATCATCATCGATCCCGACCCCGCCAATCGACGCGCGGTCCGGGCCTATGAGAAGGCCGGCTTCCGAGCGATCGAGACCGTCACGGGCCGCGACGGCGACACGTTGTTGATGCGCTTCGACCTGTCAGTTCTGGAGAATGCATGACCATCGACTTTTCCCCCCGCGAGATCGTTTCCGAACTCGACCGGCATATCGTCGGCCAGGCCGATGCCAAGCGCGCGGTGGCGATCGCGCTGCGAAACCGCTGGCGCCGCCAGAAGCTCGACGAGGGCCTGCGCGAGGAGGTCATGCCGAAGAACATTCTGATGATCGGCCCGACCGGTGTCGGCAAGACCGAGATTTCCCGCCGCCTGGCGAGGCTGGCCGGCGCGCCCTTCCTCAAGGTCGAGGCGACGAAGTTCACCGAGGTCGGCTATGTCGGACGCGATGTGGAACAGATCGTCCGCGACCTCGTCGAGGTGGCCATCGGGCTGGTGCGCGACAAGAAGCGCAAGAGCGTCGAGGCCAAGGCGCATCTCGCGGCCGAGGAACGGGTGCTCGACGCGCTGGTTGGTTCCGGATCCTCGCCCAATACGCGCGATGCGTTCCGCAAGAAGCTGCGCGAAGGCACGCTCGACGACAAGGAGATCGAGATCGAATTGCGCCAGACGGGCCTTCAGATGCCGGGCCTCGACATTCCCGGCATGCCTGGCGCGCAGATGGGCGTCATCAATCTCGGCGACATGCTGGGCAAGGCGTTCGGCGGGCAGAAGAAGACGCGGCGCGTCTCGGTCGCCGAATCCTATGACCTGCTGATCGCCGAGGAATCGGATAATCTCCTCGACGACGACCAGATTACCCAGGAAGCGATCTCGGTGACGGAGAATTCCGGCATCGTCTTTCTCGACGAGGTCGACAAGATCTGCGCGGCATCGGACCGGCGCGGCGCCGATGTCAGCCGCGAGGGCGTGCAGCGCGACCTGCTGCCGCTGATCGAGGGCACGACGGTGACCACCAAGCACGGACCGGTCAAGACGGACCACATCCTGTTCGTGGCATCGGGCGCCTTCCACGTCGCCAAGCCGTCCGATCTCCTGCCCGAGCTCCAGGGCCGGCTGCCGATCCGCGTCGAATTGCGGCCGCTCACCGAAGCCGACTTCCGCCGCATCCTGACCGAGACCGAGGCGAGCCTGATCCGGCAATATACCGCGCTGATGGAAACCGAGGGCGTGACGCTGACCTTCAGCGATGACGGGGTCGCGGAGATCGCGCGCATCGCCGTCGAGGTCAATGCATCGGTCGAGAATATCGGCGCGAGGCGGTTGCAGACGGTCATGGAACGCATTCTGGAAGATGTCAGCTTCGACGCGCCGGACCTTGAGGACACGACGGTCACCGTCGACAAGGCCTTCGTCAGCGAGCATATCGGCGACATCGCGCAAAATGCCGATCTGAGCCGGTATATTCTCTGACGCGATCAGCCACGGCCGTCAGCGCCGCCTGCGGATCTGGACATAGATGACGCCTTCGCCGCCGGGCATGCGCGGCGACACGCGATGGCCGACGACGAAGCCGCGACAATCCGGCAGATCGAGCCAGCGCGGCACCGCGCGCCGCAGGACGCCGCGCCCCTGCTCGTCCCAAGAGCCAGATAGCTCCGCGTCCCCCTTGCCGGTAATGACTGCGACCAGGCGATGGCCTTGCGCCTGTGAAGCCGCGAGAAAGCGCAGCAACGCCCGATGCGCCTCGGCCTGGCGCATGCCGTGTAGATCGAGCGTCGCGTCCGGGCTGCCGGATCCGCGCGTCAGGCGGCGGTTGAGCGCGGGGTCGAACTGGTTCTGGGCGCGCGCGGGTTTGGGGCGGGGAACAGGCTTTGCCATTGTCGCCGAGCGCCGCTTCGGCTTGGCGTCAGGCTTCGGTGGCGGCGATTTTGTATCATCGGCGGGCGGCGGATGCGGCTCGGGATCGGCGGTGGGCGTCTTGTCGGGACCAAGCGGGGTGACGCTGTCCGTCACCGCCTTCCAAAGCGCCAGATCATCGTCGGTCAGGAGCTTTTTCCGGCGCTGACGCATGGTCTGGCTATCGCGATTTGGGCAGGAGAACGAAGAACCGGCCGGGATGCTGGAACCGGCCGGCGATTTCACCTGCCTCGGCGCCGGTGCCCCAGAAGATATCGCCGCGAACCGGGCCCCGGATCGCCGAACCGGTATCCTGCGCTACCATCAAGCGCCGGAACGGCACGAGATCGTCACCAGCCCGGCCGCTCGGCAGATCGGCGTCGACGAAGACCGGCAGGCCATAGGCATGAAAGCGCGGATCGACGGCCAGGCTGACGCCAGCGGTCAGTTGCACGCCCGCCGCGCCGACCGGCCCGAGATCGGGGTTGAGATCCGCGATCTCGCGAAAGAAGATGTAGGACGGATTATGCCGCAGGAGATCGTCAGCGGTTTCGGGATGACGCTTCAGCCAGTCCTTCATGGCTTCGGCGGTCAGCGGATCGGGGCCGAGCCCACGATCGCGCATCAGCCGGCCGACCGAACGATAGGGATGACCGTTGCGCCCGGCATAACCGATGCGGGCGCTGCCATTGCCGTCGTCGAAAACGAGCCGGGTCGAGCCCTGGATATGCACGAAGAAGGCGTCGACCGGATCGGCCAGGAAGGCGATCGGCCGAGCCCCGCCGAGCGCGCCATCCATGATCTCGCCGCGCGTCCAATAGGGCACCAGCCCGTCCGGCCCGCGCCGCGCTCCCGTCACGTCTTCCGGGAACCCGTCGAGCCGATCTTCCGGGCCGATCTCGAGGAGATCGTCGGGCACAGCATGGAGCGGTACCTGATAATCCCCGGAACGGTTACGGGACGCGGACAGTTCCGGTTCGAAATAGCCGGTCAGCAAGCTGCCGGCGGTGCCGGGATCGACGGCATAAGGCGTGAAATGGGTTTCAAAGAAGCCACGTGCATCGGCCGGATCGCCAGTTTCCGATGCAACAGCACAGATCTCGTCCATGCCCTCCATATCCGCCCGACGCTGCCCGTCGCAGGAGCGGCGAAACGCCGCCAAAGCAGTGTCATGATCGGCGTCGCGCCAGCCTGGCAGCGCCGTCCAGTCGACCGCTTGGGCATCGGCGCTGGCGGCCCGCAGGGCCTGTTGCCACTCCTGGTGATGCGCCATGGCGTCGACCGTAACCGCGACAGCTATGGCGAGGCAGAAAAGACCGGGGACAAAACGCCGGACAAGCGCAGGCCGGACAGGCGCGGCGAACGGCCCAATGAGTCCCGCGTCATGCTGGGTTGGCCGGCCGCAGCGCGCCACCGATCACTCGGTGTCCTCGGTGGCGACGAGCTTCCAGTTCGGATCGCGCGAGCTCGTGTCGCGCGAGAAGGTCCAGACATCGGTGACATCGGACAGCTTATTGGGATCGCCCGACACGACATTGCCTTCGGCGTCATGCACCGCCGAGACGATCTTCGACTGGAACCTGACGGTGACGAAGGCGGTCTTGGCGCGCAGTTCGGCCTCGACGATATCGGCTTCGTCGATCGAGACGAGATTGGACATCATCGTCTGGTCGGCGCTTTCGCGCGCATCGATCGCCGCGATGAACCCGTCATAGACGTCGCGGGCGAGAAGCGGCTTCAGCGTACGCCGGTCACCGTGGGCAAAAGCCGACACGATCATCTCATAGGCGATCTGGGCACCGTCGATGAAGCCGTCCGGATCGAACGACCGATCGGCGCGGTAGATATCGCGCAGCGAATCGCCGACCGCCCCGTCGGGAAAGGCCGGCTCCGGGGCGCCGTCGTCATAGGCGGGGTCGATCATGTCGTCGCCGGCGAGATCATGTGCCCCATTGTTCCGGGGCGGCAGCGACACCACGTTATCATTGGTTTCGCTGCTGCGTTCGGCGGGCGAGGGAAATCCGCTGCCCGGGCGCGGCTCGTTCCCGGTCCGCCGGCCGAGCACGCTGCGCAACCGCAGAAACACGACAATGGCGACGACGAGGAAGATGATCGTTATCGGATCGAATAAGGGGTTCATGTGCTTTCGCCAGGAGAAGGTGTGGGTCGCGCCGACCGATTGCATGCCTGCCGCACTATACTTAAGCCGTTGCCGGTGTCGATCCAAGGGGCCAGTATGAGAAGGTTGGCGTTAATGCCGGTTTTCCCAGGCCCCAAGGCCTCGTCATCCCCCTCAGGCAGCCGCAAGGGAGCCTCCTAGGCCATGCCGCTTCTCGTGCTGGCGATCCTGCTCATCGGCATTCCGCTGATCGAGATCGCGCTTTTCATCGAAGTCGGCGGGCTGATCGGCCTGTGGCCGACGCTTCTGATCGTGCTGGCGACCGGCATCGCGGGCGCCGTTCTTCTGCGTCATCAGGGGCTCGGCCTCGCCGCGGAGATCGACCGGGAGCTGAGGGCGGGACACATGCCCGCCGACAGCGTGCTGTCGGCGCTGTTCATCGCGATCGCCGGCGTCATGCTGCTGACGCCCGGCTTCTTCACCGACACAATTGGTTTTCTGCTGTTCATCCCGCCGATCAGGCTGTGGGTCGCGCGCCGCGTGATCGCCTCGATGCGCGAGCGCGTCGTGGTGCGCTCCTATCATATGCGTGTCGGCGGCGGACCGCCGCCCCAGCAACCGGGACCGGGTGGCCCACGGCCAGGCGGCGGATATCACGGCACGGGCCCGGTCATCGAGGGCGAGGCCGTCGAGGTCGACCCCGATGCGGGACCACCGCGCGACGACAGCCCCTGGCGGGACGAGCGATAGATCTTGGCGACTAGATACGCCCGGCCTGCTGGACAGTCAGGCGCGGCGTCCCAGCTTGCCGGTTCCAAGGTCACGTGTTAGCCAAGCGCTCGCGATCGAGACCTGGTGGCCACGGCGCGCGCGGATCATCCGCTGTCGACCGTCAAGCTCTTGGAAACGATCCTGTTTTTCTATTCGGCCGAACCGTGGCACCCGCTCGCGGACAGGTCGGCCGATCCCGAACATGGCGGTCATCGGACACACCGCCCAACAGGAGCAAAACGCATGGCGGACGAAACCAAGGATGGCGAACAGGCCGCGCAGAATGGCGGCGGCACGGCACCGGCCGGCGCCGCGGCGGGAGGCGCAGCGGGGGCCGCCGGAGCGGCGGGCGAAGCGGCGAAACCGCCGGCGGTGTCGGTGACCGGCCAATACATCAAGGATCTCTCCTTCGAACTGCCCGGCGCGCCGCAATCGCTGTTCGACCTCAAGGGCCAGATGCCGCCGATGAGCCTTCAGATCGCGGTTCAGGTTAAGCCTGTCTCCGAAACCGATTACGACGTCGAGCTGAAGATCGAAGCGCGCGGCGGCAAGGACAAGAAGCCGGTCTTCAATCTCGAACTGGTCTATGCCGGCCTGTTCAAGATCGAGAACGTGCCGACCCAGCAATTGCACCCCTTCGTGCATATCGAATGCCCGCGCATGCTGTTCCCGTTCGCACGCCAGATCGTCGCCGAAACGGTCGGTGCCGCCGGGCTTCCGCCGATCATGCTACAGCCGATCGATTTCGCGGGGCTTTATCGCAAGCGCCTCGAACAGGCCGCCCAACAGCAACAGGCCCAGGCGACCGCCACCACGTAAGGCGGTTCCGCGCCGGCGCCGTCGTCAGTCGGCGTTGTCCGGCGCGGCTTCATAGGGGCCGCGATCCTCGACATAGTCGCGCCACGGCCCCTCCGCGCCGATGCTTTTGACGAAGGCAGCGTGACGCGCGATCGTGTCGGCGCTCAACCGTGACGGCAAGGGCTCGGGGCGCGTCTTGGCCGTCTTGCGCGGCACATAGCTGCCGGACGTCGCATCGAGCGCGAGGGCTGCCTGCCGCCCGCCCATCAGTTCGAGATAGACCTCGGCGAGCAATTGCGCATCGAGCAGCGCGCCGTGCTTGTCGCGGTTCGAATTGTCGATCCCGAAGCGCAGGCAAAGATCGTCGAGCCGGTTGCCGGCGCCGGGAAAGCGCCGCCGGGCCAGCACCAGCGTATCGACCACGCGGCCCTGCTGCAGGGGTGCCGCGCCGACCCGCTCGAACTCCATGTTGATGAAGCCGATATCGAAAGGCGCGTTGTGGATCACCAGCCGCGCCTCGCCGATGAAATCGAGAAAGCCGCCGGCGACCTCGGTGAAGCGCGGCTTGTCGGCGAGGAAACTGGTGGTCAGCCCATGAACGGCGACCGCGCCTTCGGACACGTCGCGCTCGGGATTGATGTAGACGTGATATTCGGCGCCCGACGGGATGCGGTTCAGAAGCTCGACACAGCCGATCTCGATGATCCGGTCGCCGCCGGTCGCCTCCAGGCCGGTCGTTTCCGTATCGAGAACGATTTCGCGCATCACGGTCCGATCGCTGGTTCGGCGCGGGCGATCCCGGATGGGATCGGCGATGTCGACATCATGGCGCCCAACGCGCCCGGGAACTACGCCATGAACTGCATCGCCCGAACGATAGCGCCGACCTGGCGCCGGGCGGAATCGAAGCCGAGGCTCGTATCCACAACAAAGTGGGCGCGCCGACGCTTTTCGGCATCAGGCATCTGACGCGCGAGGATCGCGTCGAGCTTTTCCTCGGTGATTTCGGGCCGCGCCAGGACACGCGCCCGCTGGACATCGGCCGGCGCCGAACAGACCACCACCGCATCGCAGCGCGCTTCGGCGCCAGTCTCGAACAGGAGCGGGATTTCGAGCACCGCGAAGCGGGCGGCTGCGGCATGCGCGTCTTCGCGGAACCGGTTCTCGGCGACGCGGACGAGTGGATGCACGATTTCCTCGAGCCGGGCGATCTTGTCGCGGTCGCCGAGGACGGCGGCACTCAATCGCGCCCGGTCGACACCATCGGGCGTCGTGGTTCCGGGAAAGGCCTGTTCGATCGGCGCGATCGCGGCACCGCGATAGAGTTGATGCACCGCCGCATCGGCATCATAGGTCGGACAGCCGAGATCGGCGAATAGACGCGCCGTCGCCGATTTTCCCATGCCGATCGAGCCGGTCACGCCGATCACCATCATCGGGCTTCTCCGAGATCGCGCAGGATGTCGGATCTGAGCGCATCGGTCACCTCGGGCCGGACACCGAACCAGCGCTCGAAACCGGGCACCGCCTGATGCAGGAGCATGCCAAGCCCATCGACGGCGACGAGACCGCGCGCGCGGGCAGCCGTCAAGAGATCTGTCGCGAACGGCACATAGACGAGATCGTTGACGATCGCCGCGTCGGGCAAGGCATCGAGATCGAGATCCAGGCCGTCATGCCCCGTCATGCCGCGCGAGGTGGCATTGACCACCAGACCGGTGCCGGCGAGCGCGTCCGGCAGATCATCCATGGCGATGGCCGAACAGTGCAAGCCGTCCGTGGCCATGTCGGCGCAGAGCGCTTCGGCACGCGCTGGCGTCCGGTTGGCGATGCATATGTCGCCGATCCGGCGCGCGACGAGCCCGTGCAGCACCGCCCGCGCCGCGCCGCCGGCGCCGAGGATGACGGCGCGGCCGACATCCTCGTCCCAGCCCGGCCGGGCGGCGTCGAGATTGGCGAGAAAGCCAAGCGCATCGGTATTGCCGCCGATCAGCCGACCCCGATCTGTCCAAACGGTGTTGACGGCGCCGATGGCGCGGGCCGCGGGATCGAGATCGTCGACGAGCCGCGCGATCGCCTCCTTGTGGGGGATCGTCACATTGCCGCCGATAAAGGCGCCGCCGCGTATCTCGGCGACAAAGCCGGGCAGCGCGTCGGGCCGAACATGGACCGGATCATAGCTGCCGGCAAGACCATAGCGCCTGAGCCAATGGCGATGAATCAGCGGCGAGCGGGAATGGGCGATCGGATCGCCGATCACGAAGGCACGCGCCGTCATTCGACGAGCACCCCGTCCTTGCGCAGGAAATCGAGGAGCGGCAGCAGCGGCATGCCGAGGATCGTCCAATAGGATCCATCGATGCTCTCGAAGAGCCGGATCCCGCGTCCTTCGATCCGGTAACAGCCGACGCTGCCGAGAACCTCGTCACCGACGGCGGCGAGATAGCGGCCGAGTTCCTGCGGCGAGAAGGCTCGCATGGTCATCTGCGCGGTGTCCGTATAGGACCAGAGACGCGCCCCGTCGCGCGCCACCGCGACGCTCGCATGCAGGCTATGGGTCTTCCCGGCGAGATCGAGGAGGTTACGGCGCGCTTCCTCGATCGATGCCGGCTTCTGGAAGACACGGGTTCCAAGCGCCAGGGTCTGATCGGCACCGATGACGGTCGCGCCCGGATGACGATTGCTGACATGGACGGCCTTCGCCTCGGCCAGCACTTCGGCGATATCGTCCGCCCCGAGCGGGGCGTCACTGCCTTGCATGCCGGCGATCATCGCTTGTTCGTCGAGATCCGCCGGGTCGGTTTCGACGGCGACATCGGCATCGCGCAGGATGGTCGCCCGCGCCGTGCTGCCCGATGCCAGGATGAGGCGGCTCATGATCCCTCCGCGCGCTGGTCGAAGCGGCGTTCGTTCAACAGTGCCAGGATGGCGGCCGCGGTTTCTTCGATCGATCGCCTCGTGACGTCAATGGTCGGCCAGCCACGCCGGCCGCAAAGCTTGCGCGTGCGCGCGACTTCGGTCGCCACCGCGTCGCGGTCGACATAATCGGTGTTGTCGGCGGCGTTCAGGCTCAGAAGCCGATTCTGGCGGATCTGGACGATGCGGTCGGGGCTCGCGATCAAGCCGACGATCAGCGGCCCGTTTTCGGGATCGATGTCGTCGAGCTGAGGCGGCAAAGGAATGTCCGGAACGATCGGCACATTGGCGACCCGCACGCCGCGATTGGCGAGATAGATGCTCGTCGGCGTCTTCGAGGTGCGGCTGATGCCGAGCAGCAGGATATCGGCTTCATTCACATCATCCGGCAATTGCCCGTCATCATGAACGAGCGCGAAGTTTAGCGCGTCGATCCGCCGGAAATAGTCCTGGTTCAGCGCGTGCTGGCCACCGACGCGTGGCGTCTTTTCGAGTCCGAGATAGGACTGAACGACACGCAGCACGGGTTCGAGCACCGACACGCAGGGCAGTCCCATGTCGCGGCAGCGGGTCTCCAGCCGGTCGATCAGTTCCTGATCGATCATCGTGTAGAGAACGAGGCCGGGCGCGGCTTCGATCTCAGACAGGACGCGCTCGAGCTGCTTGCGCGACCGGACCAGCGGATAGACATGGTCGATCGAGCGCATCGCCGCATATTGCGCGGTGGCCGCCCGCGCAACCGCGATAAGCGTCTCGCCGGTGGCATCCGAGATCAGATGCAGATGGACATAGGAAGCGGTCATTCACACATCCGTCGCCAAAACGGGAATGGCTGTGGACAAGCGTGAGGTTATCCCGCGCCGGCACAAACAGCCGATGCGAGTTTCCCCGAGCTTGGGAATCTCTTCAACGAATGGTTCCATGCGCCGAGGTCGAAGGAAAGTGTGGATAGATCCTGAAGGACCGGGAGCAGAATGTCCCGCCCTGTCCGGTTCTGCCATGGCATGACAGCGCAAGCCCCTGATTATGCTGACGCGAATCGTCAAGTCCGATATGCCGGAGCGCAAGGCAAGCGAAATCCGTATCCGCCGCGATAAAGACCCGGGAAGGGGGAGAAGCGTTTTCCTCAATGCCAAGGGTTAATAAGAAGTTAACAGAGAAAGAGTCCTTTTATGAATGAAAAGGGAGATCGAGGAGACGCCGCGACCCAGACCAAGGCCCTACTCAGGGTCCTGTCGGGAGAAAGCCTCAGCCCACCCCCCATCTGGCTAATGCGCCAGGCTGGGCGCTATCTGCCGGAATACCGCGCCCTGCGCGCCAAGGCGGGATCCTTTCTCGACCTCTGTTACACGCCGGACTATGCGGTCGAGGTGACGCTCCAGCCGATCCGGCGGTTTGGTTTCGATGCCTCGATCCTGTTTTCGGATATCCTGGTCGTGCCTCATGCGCTTGGCCAGAAGCTCTGGTTCGTCGAAGGCGAGGGACCGCGACTCGAGCCGATCTCGGCGATCGACGATCTCGGACCCTATGATCGAATGGGCTTTCTCAATCATCTCGCACCGGTCTTCGAGACCGTGTCGCGGCTGAGAAGCGAACTGCCGCGCGATGTCACGCTAATCGGCTTCTGCGGCGCGCCCTGGACCGTGGCGAGCTATATGATCGCCGGGCGCGGCACGCCCGACCTGGCCCCGGTCCGGACGCTCGCCGCCGAAGCGCCCGACAGGCTCGCCGGCGTCATCGACCGGCTCGTCGAAGCGTCGGTCGACTATCTCTCGGCTCAGGTCGAGGCCGGCGCCGAGGTCTTGCAGATCTTCGAAAGCTGGGCCCAGGTCCTGGAGGGCGAGGCATTCGATCGCTGGTCGCTCGACCCGGTGCGGCGTATCGTCACCGGCGTCCGGGCGCGCCATCCGGCGATCCCGATCATCGTCTTTCCACGCAAGGGCGGCGATGGCTATCGCAAGGTCGCCGAGACGCTCGACATCGATGCGGTCTCGATCGATCCGGATCTGCCCCTCGATTGGGCGCGCGACAGTCTGCAGCCGCATGTCGCGGTGCAGGGCAATATCGATCCGATGGCGCTGAAGGCGGGGCCGGCCGCGATGGATCCCGCCATCGACGCGCTGCTCGAAACCCTCGGCAAGGGCCCGCTGATCGTCAATCTCGGCCATGGTATCGACAAGGAAACGCCGATCCCCCATGTCGAGCATCTGGTTGCGCGGGTGCGCGGGGAGCGCGCCTGACATGACGCCGCCGGATACCGGATCGCCGTTGCTGGACCCGTCATCCAAGCCGAGCGCGGCGGAAAACCGCGTCGCGACGATCCGGGCCATCGTCTTTCTCGTTGTCACGGCACTGGTTACGGTCGGCGCGATCCTGTTCATCCCGCCGGCCGCCTATCCATGGATCAAGTCGGTCCATGTCATCGCCATCATCGCCTGGATGGCGGCGATGCTCTATCTGCCAAGGCTTTTCGTCTATCACTGCGCGGTCGAGATCGGGTCGGAGACCAGCGAGACCTTCAAGGTCATGGAACGCCGCCTTCTGCGGGCGATCATGAACCCGGCCATGGTCGTCTCCTGGATCTTCGGGCTGTGGATCGCGGTGGTGATCTTCGGTTTCCAGGGTGGCTGGCTGCATGCCAAGCTGGCGCTGGTGGTTCTTCTGTCGGGCGTGCATGGTTATCTGGCGCGCGCGGTGCGCGATTTCGCCGCCGACCGCAACACCAGGCCGCAACGGCACTGGCGCATCGTCAACGAAGTGCCGACGGTGTTGATGATCGCCATCGTCATCCTCGTCATCGTCAAGCCGTTCTGACAAGCGGTGCGCGGCGGCCAGCACGCAGAATCGCGCATTGCCATCTTGTCGCCGCCGAGATGCGGCGTTATATGGCAAGCACTTTCCAAATCCGCTGCCGAGTAGGCGCCTGGACAAGACCCGGGCGCGCAGCGCGTATCCAACGCATTCGCTGTCGATCTGCCGCCTGTCCGAAGCGTTTCCAATCGCCGCGGGCATGGAACCCGGAAAAGCAAGCACAGCCCCTACCTTCAGGAGTCTCCCGTAATGCGGGAAATGAAACTCAAAGACTTGAAGTCGAAAACGCCGCAGGAACTTCTTCTTCTTGCGGAAGAACTTGAAGTCGAAAATGCAAGCGCACTTCGCAAACAGGAATTACTTTTTGCGATCTTGAAACAGCTGGCGGCCGATGATGTCGACATCATCGGCGAAGGCGTGATCGAAGTCCTGCATGACGGCTTCGGTTTCCTGCGCTCGCCGGACGCCAACTATCTGCCGGGCCCGGACGATATCTATGTCAGCCCGAGCCAGATTCGTCGCTTCAGCCTGCGCACCGGCGATACCGTCGAAGGCGACATCCGCAGCCCCAAGGACGGCGAGCGCTATTTCGCCCTTCTCAAGGTCAACCAGATCAATTTCGAGGAACCGGAAGCGCAGAAGCACAAGGTTCATTTCGACAATCTGACGCCGCTCTATCCGACCGAGCGCATCCGGATGGAGATCGAGAATCCGACGATCAAGGATTTCTCGGCCCGTGTCATCGATCTCGTCTCGCCGCTCGGCAAGGGTCAGCGCGGCCTGATCGTCGCCCCGCCGCGCACCGGTAAGACGGTTCTTCTGCAGAACATCGCCCATTCGATCACCGCCAATCATCCCGAAAGCTATCTGATCGTGCTCTTGATCGATGAGCGGCCGGAGGAAGTGACCGACATGCAGCGTTCGGTGAAGGGCGAGGTCGTGTCCTCGACCTTCGACGAGCCGGCGGTGCGCCATGTGCAGGTCGCGGAGATGGTCATCGAAAAGGCCAAGCGCCTGGTCGAACATGGCCGCGATGTCGTGATCCTGCTCGATTCGATCACCCGCCTCGGTCGGGCCTACAACACGGTCGTGCCGTCCTCGGGCAAGGTTTTGACCGGCGGCGTCGACGCCAATGCGCTGCAGCGGCCGAAGCGGTTCTTCGGTGCCGCCCGCAACATCGAGGAAGGCGGTTCGTTGACCATCATCGCGACCGCGCTGATCGATACCGGCAGCCGCATGGACGAGGTGATCTTCGAGGAGTTCAAGGGCACGGGCAATTCCGAGATCATTCTCGATCGCAAGGTGTCCGACAAGCGCGTCTTCCCGGCGATCGACATCACCCGGTCGGGCACGCGCAAGGAAGAGCTTCTGGTGCCGCCGGAAGATCTCAAGAAGATGTATGTCCTGCGCCGGATTCTCAATCCGATGGGCACGGTCGACGCCATCGAGTTCCTGCTCGACAAGCTGCGCCAGACCAAGACCAATTCGGAATTCTTTGATTCGATGAATACCTGATCATCGATATTCGATGACGGATATCCGGCCCTGAGCGGGATCCATGGGCGGTGCGCGTCCGTCGTGCTTCGCCTGGAAGCGGGAACGGTAAGCGCGGTTTGGATAGGGTGGTCAGGGATACGATCTACGCCCTCTCGACGGGCCATGGTGTTGCGGCGATCGCGGTCATCCGCCTGTCCGGCCCGATGTCCTTCGCTGCCTGCCGGTCCCTTGCCGGTGACTGTCCGCCGCCGCGCCAAGCGACTTTACGCGCGTTGCGCGCGCCTGGCGGAGATCTCATCGATCGCGGCCTCGTCCTGACCTTTCCGGCGCCAGACAGCTTCACTGGCGAGGATTGCGTCGAATTTCATCTTCACGGCGGACGCGCGGTCGTGGCCGCTATGCTCGATGCCTTGAGCTTGTGCCAGGGCCTGCGGGCCGCTGCCGCCGGCGAATTCACTCGCCGCGCTTTCCTGAACGGCAAGCTCGACCTGACCGAGGTCGAGGGACTGGCCGATCTTCTGGCCGCCGAGACCGATCGCCAGCGCCGGCAGGCGCTCGATCAGGCTGGCGGCCGTCTCCGCGCGCTTTATGAAGGTTGGCGCCGGCAATTGATCGAGGTCGCGGCCCTGGTTACGGCCGAAATCGACTTCGTCGATGAAGATGATATCCCGGACGATCTCGGGGAGCGTATTGCGCCGCGTCTCGACCGGTTAATCGCGGAGATGGGCGCGCATCTGAAGACGGCCGAGATCGGCGAGCGCGTGCGTGACGGGTTCACGGTGGTGATTACCGGCCCGCCCAATGCGGGCAAATCGAGCCTGTTGAATGCGCTGGCCGGCCGCGACGCGGCGATCGTATCGGAGATCGCCGGCACGACGCGGGATCTAATCGAGGTTCATCTTGATCTCGACGGGTTTCCGGTCATGCTCGTCGATACGGCGGGCCTGCGCGCCGCTCGTGATGCGATCGAAAGCGAGGGTATCCACCGGGCACGGGCGCGCGCCGAAGCGGCCGATCTCGTCTTGTGGCTGTCGCCCGATGCGGATAGTGACGGCCTCGACGCGCTTGACGACAGCGAGGCCGTGCCGCTTCTCGTCCGATCCAAATCCGACCTGGCTGCCGATCAACCGATCCCCGAGGGTTGGCTTGCTCTGTCGAGCGTTACCGGCGCCGGCATGAATGGCCTGTTGGCCCGGATCAAGGAACGTCTTGAGATCGGCGATCGGGTATCCGGCGGCACGGCCATGATGACGCGGGCGCGGCATCGGTCGGCCGTGATCCGGGCCATCGATTGTCTGATGGCCACGCGACGGATGGACGTCGCGGCGGACCCGGAACTGGTTGCCGAGGCCTTGCGGGAAGCGGGCGACTGCATGGCGCGGCTGACGGGGCGTGTCGATGTGGAAGATCTGCTCGACGTGGTGTTCCGCGATTTCTGCATCGGTAAGTGAGGTGACCGGTGGACAGGATCCTCCACGCTCCTGTTTCACGTGAAACACCCGTCCCGGGTGGCGTGGCGTTCCAAGAGATCACGGCGCGGCCACGGCTCTGATCACGCTGGATCCGGCGGCCATCGGCGTGATGTCCTGTAATCCGGCGATCGGTGGGCTCGGCAAGGGCCATCTCGTGCGCGAGATCGACGCGCTCGATGGGGTGATGGGCCGGGTGGCCGATGCGTCGGGCCTCCAGTTCCGCGTTCTGAACCGCCGCAAGGGTCCCGCCGTGCGCGGCCCCCGGGCCCAGTCCGACCGCAAGCTCTACCGCGAGGCCATGCAGGCCGAACTCGCGGCTCAGGATAATCTGACCGTTGTCGCTGGCGAGGTCGTCGATATCGTCGTCCGGGATGGTATCGTCACCGGTGTTCGTCTCGGCGATGGACGGGTCTGTTCCGCCGCGGCGGTGGTGCTGACAACCGGCACCTTTCTGCGGGGCGTGATCCATATCGGCGACCGGACGGTTCCCGCCGGCCGGATAGGCGAGCGGCCGACCGTGCCGCTCGGCGAGAGGCTCGAACAAGCCGGTTTCCGCATGGGGCGGCTCAAGACCGGCACGCCGCCGAGGCTCGACGGCAAAACTATCGACTGGGCCGCGCTCGACAGCCAGCCCGGCGACGAGCCGCCGACGCCGTTTTCCTTCCTGACCGAGCGCATCGACCGCGCCCAGCTTCCCTGCGGCATCACCCGTACGACGGCCGAGACCCATCGCATCATCTCGGGAAGCCTTGATCGGGCGCCGCTGTTTTCGGGCCAGATCGCCGGCACCGGCCCCCGCTATTGCCCGTCGATCGAGGATAAGGTGGTTCGCTTCGCCGATCGCGACAGCCATCAGATCTTCCTCGAGCCCGAAGGCTATGACGACGACACGGTCTATCCGAACGGGATTTCGACCTCGCTGCCGGAGGATGTGCAGGCCGCTTTGGTGGCGTCGATCCCCGGTCTCGAACGCGCGGTGATCCTGCGACCCGGCTATGCCATCGAATATGACTATATCGATCCGCGCGAATTGCAGGCGACGCTCGAAACCCGCCGGATGCCTGGCCTGTTTCTGGCTGGCCAGATCAACGGCACGACCGGCTATGAAGAAGCGGCGGCCCAGGGTCTGATCGCGGGGCTCAATGCGGCGCGCCGTGCGGGTGGCCTCGATGGTATTCGCTTCGACCGCGCCGATGGTTATCTTGGGGTTCTGGTCGATGATCTCACGACGCGCGGTGTGTCCGAACCCTATCGAATGTTCACTTCGCGCGCCGAATATCGGCTCCTCTTGCGCGCCGACAATGCCGATCAGCGCCTGACGCCCAAGGGGATCGATCTCGGCCTTGTTGGTCGTCATCGCGCTGACCTGTTTCACGTGAAACAGGCGGCGATCGGACGGCTACGCGCGCTGGCGCAATCCCTGTCGCTGACCCCGCAAGAGGCCGGCCGTCAGGGTATCCCGCTGAATGCCGATGGCGTGCGGCGCACGGCCTATGAGCTTCTGTCGCTGCCCGATGTTGGTCTGGCCCGACTGTCGAGGATCTGGCCGGAACTCGGGGCGGCGTCGCCGGTCGTGTCCGAGGTGGTCGAGATCGAGGCGCGCTATGCGGTCTATCTCAAGCGCCAGGAAGCCGATATCGCCGCATTCCGCCGCGACGAGGACGTGCCATTGCCGGTCGATCTCGACGTCACCGCGATTTCCGGCCTGTCGAATGAACTGACCGAAAAACTTGTGGCGGCGGCCCCGGAAACGCTCGGCCAGGCGGCTCGTATCGACGGGATGACGCCCGCTGCCTTGCTTCTTCTGGCCGCCCATGCCCGGACGATCCGTTCGGCGGCCTGATCACGGATGCGCATCGATCCCGATGATCGCCGGCGAGCGCAGGATCTCTTGCGGCAGCGCTTCGGCGTTTCACGTGAAACGCTGGACAGGCTCGATCATTGCGTCGACCTATTGGGCGTCTGGCAGCGCCGGATCAATCTCGTGTCGGCCGACACGCTGTCCGTCGCTTGGCGCCGGCATGTGCTGGACAGCGCGCAGCTTCTGCCCTTTCTGCCGGACGTCGGGGATCTCTGCGATCTCGGCTCCGGCGCGGGCTTTCCCGGCCTGGTCCTCGCTATCATCGATCCCGCTCCGCGCCAGGTCTTTCTGATCGAGAAGAACGCCAAGAAATGCGCTTTTCTAAGAACGGTCGCGCGCGATCTCGATCTCGATGTCACGGTCGAAAACGCCGCGATTGAAACATCCCTGCCGCTGATCGCCGGGCGCCTGTCCGTCGTCACGAGCCGGGCGCTGGCGCCGCTCGCAGATCTTCTCGATCTCGCGTCGCCTGCGCTGTCGGCGGGGGCGGTCGGGCTCTTTCACAAGGGGAAAAACGCTGCAGCGGAATTGACCCTGGCCCGTCAATCCTGGACAATGAGCGCGGTTCTTCACGACAGCATGACCGCTCCCGATGCCCGTATCGTCGTCGTTCGGGATGCGGCGCGTCTGTCGGTCGCCTAAGGGCCTGGAGCAATTCCAGCGGGAGTGGGAACCGTTTTCGCGCCTGGAGTTGCGGGAAATGAATCGTTAGAGCACTTGCGAGGAACTGAAGTTCACCGCAAATGCTCTGGTTGGGCCAAGTCGAGCCAAGCCAGGGATAATCTTGGGAGAGACGATCCGTGTCGCAACCGCGCATTCTCGCCATCGCCAACCAGAAGGGTGGTGTCGGCAAGACGACCACGGCGATCAATCTCGGAACCGCGCTCGCGGCGATCGGTGAGCAAGTTCTGATCGCCGATCTCGATCCGCAGGGCAATGCGTCCACCGGCCTCGGGGTCGACCGCAACGAGGTGTCGGCCTCGTCCTTCGACGTCCTGATGGGCCATGTCGGCCTCGCAGACGCGGTGGTGAAAACCAATGTGCCCAATCTCGATCTCGTGCCCTCGACGCTCGATCTCTTGGGCTTCGAGCAGCAGATCGCGGCCATGTCCGACCGGGCCTTCCGGCTGCGTGATCCGCTGGCGGCGCTTGGCGGCGGCACGACGGCGGCGGGGCGTCCGGCGCCCTATAGCTATGTCCTGATCGACTGTCCGCCCTCGCTCAACCTTTTGTCGATCAACGCCTTGGCGGCAGCCGATGCCATCATCGTGCCGTTGCAATGCGAGTTCTTCGCGCTCGAAGGCCTGAGCCAGCTCCTCAAGACCGTTGAACATGTGCAGCAGACGCTTAATCCGAAGCTGACGATCCAGGGTATCGTCATGACCATGTTTGACAAGCGGAATTCCCTTGCGAATCAAGTGGTTGCTGATGTCCGCGATACCATGGGCCAGAGTGTCTACGAGACCGTCATTCCGCGCAATGTGCGGGTGTCGGAAGCGCCCTCCTTCGGCAAGCCGGTATTGCTTTACGATGTCGGCTGCGCCGGCAGCCAGGCCTATATCCGGCTCGCATCGGAAGTGATCGCCCGCGAGCGCGCGCTGCAGGCGGCCTGAGGCGCATCATGGCGGAACGCGAAGCGACCAAGCGGCTCGGCCGCGGCCTGGCGGCGCTGATCGGTGATGCGACGCCGGCCTCAGGCCGGGACGGCGCGTCGGGTGATGCCGCGCGGCCGTCGGGCACGGCCGGGACGACCCAGCGAGCGGCGATCGTCGATCTCGATCCCAATCCACGCAATCCGCGACGCGATTTCGTCGTCGAGGACCTCGAGGAATTGGCCGCGTCGATCAGGACGCATGGCCTGGTCCAGCCCATTGCGGTGCGGCGCAAGCCCGGTGATAGCAGCCGTTTCGAGATCATCGCCGGCGAACGGCGATGGCGGGCGGCGCAGCGCGCCGGCCTGCATGACGTGCCGATCATGGTGGTCGAGGCAAGCGACAAGCAGGCGCTCGAACTCGCCATCATCGAGAACGTGCAGCGCGCCGATCTCAATCCCGTCGAGGAAGCGCTCGGCTATGAGCGGCTTATGACCGAGTTCACCTATTCGCAGGGCGAACTCGGCGATGTGATCGGCAAGAGCCGCAGCCATGTCGCCAACACGCTGCGGCTTCTGAAACTGCCGCAAGGCGTGCTCGACCTGTTGCGCGGTGGCGCGCTCTCGGCCGGTCATGCCCGCACGCTGATCGGCCATGAGGCGGCCGAGGCGATCGCCATGGAGATCGTTCAGAAGGGTCTGTCGGTGCGCGAGGCCGAGTTGTTGCAGCAAAGGCGCGACGCGGCGCCGGCGCGACCCAAGGCCAAGGCGAAGGATGCCGATACGCGCGCGCTCGAAAAACGGCTCGAAGACGCGCTGGGCCTGACGGTCGATATCCGCGACCGTGGTGACAAGGGCGGGCAGATCGCGTTGACCTATAAGAGCCTGGAACAGCTCGACGATATCTGCCGGCGCCTGGCATCACTGCCCGAGGTGATGTAATTTACCATATTTTTCAATAAGCTAGGCGTTTCCGCGTGCCAGCCGACGGCCTTCTGCGGCAAGGCTTAAGACGGTGCGGGCCAGCAGGGTCTCCCCGAGATCGCCCTGCCTGCGACTGTCGAGATCGGTCCGGCCGAGCGTGTCGCGGGCGCGCTCCAACGCCGCGAGCGGCCAGCGCAGAACCTGCTGCCGGACAGCTTTTTCCCGGCGGAAGAAGATCGGCGGGCGGACCGATTTCAACGCCGCTTCCGCCGTTTGCCCCTGATCGATGGCGCGGCGCAAGAGGCGCAGCAGATCGAAGTGACGGTTGAGCGCCGAGATCAGCGCCTGTGGGGCCTGTCCGCTTTGCAGAAGGCGGCCGAGCTGGCGGTCGGCTTCGGCCACGTCGCCAAGACCCACCGCATCGATGAAGCCGTCGAGTTCGAGGCTCGCGGCATCGCCGCAGATCGCTTCGATATCCGACAGCTCGACGCGTTCCTTGCCACTGGCATAGAGACAGAGCTTTTCGAGTTCGTTGCGCGAGGCCAGCCGGTCGCCGCCGAGGAGATCGGTCAGCGCGCTTTTCGCGTCGCGGTCGATCAACAGGCCGAACGCGGCGAGCTGATCATCGATCAGCGTGCCGATACTCGCGTCGGTATCCGCATAACAGGGTAGTGCCACGGCGTTCTTGTGCTTTTCGGCGAGCTTGCGCAAGGGCGCGTCGCGGCGCAGATCCCCCTGTTCGATGACCACGCTGGCGCCGTCGACGGCGCTGTCGAGAAGCGCGGTTGCCGCTGGCGCCAGGGCGCCGTCGCCGCGCCGGACATGAACTACCCGGCGTCCGCCGAAGGGTGGCAACATGCCGGCTTCGTCGACCAGCCGGCCGGGATCGGCGGCGATGGCGGCCGGGTCAAGATCGGCGCGGGCGAAGGGATCGTCGGATCCGTCGAGCAGGGTCGTCGCGATCAAGCGCGCGCGCTCGCCGACCAGGCCCGCATCGGGGCCATAAACGAGGATCAGAAGGCAATCCTTGCGGGGCGCGCGGACGAAGCGCTCGATCTCCCCGCCTTTCAAGGCCACCATGATCGCGGCCCCCTATCCTCACTAGGACCTAGGATTATGTCGGTCCAGAGCTTGTATCAGCCCTGCGATTTCAGGAAGGCGGCGAGTTCGAGATAGATGTCCTGGGCCAGCTCGGTCGCGGCGCGGTTCTGCGCGTCGATCTCGGCGCGGTCATTGGCGAAGCGCTGGTCGATCCAGTCGAAGGATGCCTGGCGGAAGCGCCGGCCCTGATAGAGGACGCCTTCGCCGCGCGTCAGCGTCACGCGCTCCGTGGTGCGTTCGGCGGCATCGACATTCTCGAACAGTTCGTCGTCTTCCTCATTCGCCAGGGGTTCGGTGCGCACGATCTCGGCCTGCGGCGCGCCGCTGCCGTCCTCGACGAGATGATAGCTCGCCGTGACGGTCACGATACTGCCGCGCGGACGGCCCGAGACATTGCTGATCGACACGTCATTGGTGCGCGAGGTGACGCGCAGGAATAGCGTCTGGCTGCCGTCGACGACATTGCTCGGATTGCCGCCGCGGCCCATGCGGAACAGGAGTTCGTTGCGCAGTCTTTGCCCGACACGGCCTTCGGCCGGTGCGACGTCGATCATGGCGAAGCGCTGATCGACGACGGTCGTCGGATTGTCGAAGCCGCCATCGCCATAGACCGGCTGGAAGCCGCAGCCGGCGAGGGCAGCGGCGACCGACGTGGTCGCGGCGGCGACGAACCGGCGCCGTGTCCAGATATGAACCGGTTTACGCGACGACATTGACGATCCTCTCGGGCACCACGATGACCTTGCGCGGCGCCTTCTCGCCGAGCGCGCGCCGAACGCCATCCAATTCCAGGACGGCGGCTTCAATTTGACCGCTATCGGCGTCACGGGCAATGGTCAGCTCGTCGCGCTTCTTGCCATTGACCTGGACGGGCAGGGTGATGGTGTTGGTTTCGAGAAGCGCCGGATCGGCCTTCGGCCAGGGCATCAACACGACGAGCCCGTCCTTGCCCAGCGCCTGCCAGCATTCTTCGGCGAGATGCGGCACCATCGGCGCCGACAATAGGACAAGCGCCTCGGCGGCTTCGCGCCAGGCCCAGACGAGCCCGTCCGGCAAAGCGTCCGCGCTTTTGGCCTTGGTTTGCGACAGGCTGCCGGCCAGCGTGTTCACCAGTTCATAGAGATGCGCGATCGCGACATTGAAACGCAGCCGCTCGATGTCGTCGGTGATCTGGGCGATGGCGCGATGGGTCGCCCGGCGCATGGTGACGGCATCGGCGCTCACGGCTAAGGGCGCAGCGGCATCGGCCGGCGCGCCGCGCTCGATCGCCTCGTTGACGGTGCGCCAGATGCGCTGAACCAGCCGCCAGGCGCCTTCGATGCCGGCTTGGGTCCATTCGCTGTCGCGCTCGGGCGGGGTGTCGGACAGCATGAACCAGCGCGCCGCGTCGACGCCATAGGTGTCGACCAGCGACTCCGGCGACACCACATTGCGCTTCGACTTCGACATCTTCTCCGCCGGGCCCACGGTGACCGGCGTTCCGTCCCTGGTTGTGACGGTGCCGTCGTCACGGCGCTCGATGTCCTCGGGAAATTGCCAGCCCGCCTCGGTCCGGTAGGTCTCGTGGGTGATCATCCCTTGCGTGAACAGTCCGGCAAAGGGTTCGGCGAGATCGACATAGCCGGCCTCGCGCATGGCGCGGGTGAAGAAGCGCGAATAGAGAAGGTGCAGGATTGCGTGTTCGACCCCACCGATATACTGGTCGACGGGGAGCCAGTAATCGACATCGGCCTTTTCGACGGGCAGATCCTCGGCGGTTGGCGAGCAGAAGCGGGCGAAATACCACGACGAATCGACGAAGGTATCCATCGTGTCGGTTTCGCGCTCGGCGGGTCCGCCGCAGCTCGGACAGGTGACCTGTTTCCATGTCGGATGCTGGTCGAGCGGGTTGCCCGCCTCGCCGAAGGTGACATCCTCGGGCAGCCGCACCGGCAGGTCGGCATCGGGCACCGGCACGACCCCGCATTCGGGGCAATGGATCATCGGGATCGGACAGCCCCAATAGCGTTGCCGCGAAATGCCCCAATCGCGCAGCCGGAAATTCACCGTGCGCGCGCCGGTGCCGAGATCCTCGAAGCGGTGTGCCACCGCCTCCTTGGCCTCGGCCACGGTCATGCCGTCGAGAAAGGCCGAATTGATCAGGCGCACCGAGCCGGCATCCTTGTCGAGAAAGGCTTCGTCGCCGATCTCGAAGGCGGCCGCGTCGGACCCTTCCGGCGCGACGACCGGGATCACTGGCAGGTCGTATTTGCGGGCGAAATCGAGGTCGCGCTGGTCATGCGCCGGGCAGCCGAAGACGGCGCCTTCGCCATAGCCCATGAGCACGAAATTCGCCGCATAGACCGGCAGCCTCACATCGGGGCGGAAGGGATGCACCGCATAGAGGCCGGTTGTCAGGCCACGCTTTTCGGTGCGTTCGATCACTTCCTCGCTGGTGCCGAGCGCGTCGAAGTCGCGCCGGAACGCATCGAGATCGGCATTGTCGCGCGCCAGCCGCTCGATCAGCGGATGATCCGGCGAGACCGCGCAGAAGCTCGCGCCGAAGATCGTGTCGTGCCGCGTCGTATAGACCGTCAGCCGCTCGTCGACGGGGGTTCCGTCCTCGGTTTCGAGCGCGAAGGAAAAGGTCAGCCCTTCCGAGCGGCCGATCCAGTTGGTCTGCATCAGCCGGACCTTTTCGGGCCAGCGGTCGAGCTCCGCGATCGTGGCCAAAAGGTCGTCCGCATAGGCCGTGATCTTGAACGCCCATTGCGGCAGGCGCCGCTTTTCCACCAGCGCGCCGGACCGCCAGCCGCGTCCGTCGATGACTTGTTCATTGGCCAAAACGCAGTTCTCGACCGGGTCCCAGTTGACCTCGCTCTCCTTGCGATAGGCGAGGCCGAGCCTGAAGAAGTCGACGAACATCTTCTGCTGATGCTTGTAATAATCGGCATCGCAGGTCGCCACTTCACGGTCCCAGTCGAGCGAGAGGCCGAGCAGCTTGAGCTGGCTCTTCATGGTGGCGATGTTCTCGCGCGTCCAGGCTTCGGGATGGACGCCACGCTCGATCGCCGCGTTCTCCGCCGGCAGGCCGAACGCATCCCAGCCCATCGGGTGCATGACGTTGAAGCCCTGGGCGCGGCGGAAGCGCGCCACGACATCGCCCATCACATAGTTGCGGCCATGTCCGATATGGATCTTCCCCGAGGGATAGGGAAACATCTCAAGGACATAGTATTTCGGCCGCGACGGGTCGGTCGTGCTCTTGAAGACGTTCTGGTCGTCCCAGACCGCCTGCCATTTCGGCTCCGAGGCGCGGGCATTGTATCGTTCGATGGCCATCAGGCCGGAACTCCTTCGCATGCGTCATGCGCCGCGTGCCGGGGTGGTCGGGTCGTCCGTCGCGGCGAAATCCGCGATATCCATCTGGGGGATGCGCGGACAGGGCTTTGTGTGCGATGCATAATCCAACCGATGCGCCCCGCCAAGCCCGCCGCCCGTTCCTTGGCGCGGGCCTTGAGCCTTGCGCCGTGTCGGGATCCGCTCGAGAGGACCGCCATGCCCGCCGAAACCGCTATCGACCGTCTCGCCGAGATCACGACCCGCATCCGCCGCGCCGAGCGCGATGCCGGTCGCGACGCCGGCGCCACGACACTGGTCGCGGTGACCAAGACCTATGACGCGGACGTCATCGACCCGGTGCTGGCGGCGGGCCATCGGGTGTTCGGCGAGAACCGGGTCCAGGAAGCGGCCGGCAAGTGGCCGGCGCTCCGGGAGCGCTATCCCGACCTCGAACTGCATCTCATCGGGCCTCTGCAGTCGAACAAGGCGAAGGAGGCGGTCGCCCTGTTCGACGTCATCCAGACCGTCGACCGCGACAAGATCGCCACAGCACTCGCCGGCGAGATGGCGCGCCAGGACCGCCGGCCGACCCTTCTCGTTCAGGTCAATACCGGCGAGGAGCCGCAAAAAGCGGGTATCGCGCCGTCCGAAACAGCGGATTTCGTCGCCCGCTGTCGCACGGTCCACGGGCTCGATATCGCCGGGTTGATGTGCATTCCGCCGATCGACGATCAGGCTCCGCCGCATTTCGCGCTGCTCAAGCGGCTCGCCGACGAGCTTGGTCTCGCTACGGTCAGCATGGGGATGAGCGCCGATTTCGAACAGGCGGTAGAACTGGGCGCGAGCCATGTCCGGGTCGGTAGCGCCATCTTCGGCGCGCGGACCGGCCGACCTTAGCATCATGCGACCGCAGGCCTGTGCCGGTCGCCATCGGTTATCGAACGAAAAGCCGGGTGTCGGGCCCGATCCGGCCGACAAGGCGCCACAGATCGGCCTTTCGAAGCGCGATACAGCCTTCCGTCGGCTGGAGGTGATCGCGCGCGACATGCAGGAAGATCGCGCTGCCGGATTCGGGAAGCGGCGGATCGTCGTTCCAGCCGAGTTCGATCACAAGATCGTAAAGTCCGTCCGACCGCCACATGTCTTCATGGCGCGCCGGGAACGGTTTGTCGACCAGCCGGTTATAGGCCGGATGGCCCGGATCGTCGCACCAGCCGTCGGTGGCGCGGATGGCGCGGGTTGGAAGGCCGGTCGTCGGACGCGGCAGCCTGTCGGCCCGGAAATGCAGCCCCCGCAAGGCCAGCGGCGCGCGCGGTGTCCGTCCGTCGCCTTCGCGCTTGACGGCGCTAATGCCGCCACGGCCGAGCGCGCATGGCACGGTCCAGCCGCCGATCTCCAGAATGCCGCGCCTCGGATCGCCGGGAAGTGCGTGCACCACGATGTCGGATCTCATGACGGATCGTCCCGCATGCGGATTTGCGAGTGCGAATACCATTCCTTAGATAGTGCACGCTATAGTGATTTGCGCGCGGCAGTTCGCCCCGCGCTGTGCAATGGAGCGGTGTTCGCCATGACCAATGAGCGGCATATCCTGATCATCGACGACGATACCCATTTCGCCGAAAGCCTCGTCGAGCAGCTGACCCTCAACGACGAGTTCAGCGCCGCCACCGTCGACAGCGCCGCGCGCGGCATTGACCGCGCCAAGAGTGAACACTGCGATCTGATCCTGCTCGATGTCGGCCTGCCCGATCTCGACGGCCGCGAGGCCTGCAAGGTCATCCGCAAGAACGGGTTCAAGGCGCCGATCATCATGCTGACCGGCCATGACACCGATTCCGACGTCATTCTCGGCCTCGATTCGGGCGCCAATGACTATGTCACCAAGCCGCTGCGGTTCGCCGTCCTCCTGGCGCGTATCCGCGCGCAACTGCGCCAGCACGAACAGAGCGAGGACGCCGTCTTCGCCATCGGTCCCTATTCGTTCAAACCGGCGCAGAAGCTTCTTCTCAAGGAAGACGGCGGCAAGGTCCGGCTGACCGAGAAGGAAACCTCGATCCTGAAATATCTCTATCGCGCCGGTGAGAAGGCGATTACCCGCGACGTGCTGCTGCATGAAGTGTGGGGCTATAATGCGGGCGTGACCACGCATACGCTGGAAACCCATATCTACCGGCTGCGCCAGAAGATCGAGCGCGACCCGTCCAATTCCGAGCTTCTGATCACCGAGGGCGGTGGCTACAAGCTCGTGCCCTGATCGGAAACGCCTATGCTGCGGCGCGATGTCGACGTTCTGAGCCAGATCCCGGTCTTCTCGCAGTTTTCCGAGGACCAGCTGCGGCTGATCGCGTTCAGCGCCGAATCCGTCGAGGTATTCGCCGGCACGACGTTGTTCCGCGAGGGCAGCCCGGCGCGCGGCGGCTATGTGGTGACCGAAGGGACGGTGCGGCTCGACCCGCGCGATCCCGATCAGGCCGAGGTGGTGGCCGGATCGGGCGCGCTGATCGGCGAGCTGGCGCTTCTGGCGCCGACCTTGCGGCCGGCCACGGCGACCGTCATCGAGGATACCCGTCTTCTCGACATCTCGCGCGATCTGTTCCGCCGGGTGCTCGAGGAATATCCCGACATGGCCGGCAAGCTCCGGCGGTTCCTGTCGGGCCGGCTGCATCTTCTGAGCCGCGACCTCAAGGGCGCCGAGCGCGCGCTTCTGAACGCCGATGATTTCGTGTTCCGCAGCTAGTCTGGTTCACGTTTGAGCGGAGAGCGAGCTAGAGATCGAAATCCGCCCAGACCGGCACATGGTCGGAGGGCTTTTCCCAGCCGCGCGCCTCGGTCAGGATGCCGCTCGTCCGTGCCCGGCCGGCGATCCCGTCCGACGTCCAGATGTGATCGAGCCGGCGGCCACGATTGCTCGCCTGCCAGTCGCGCGCCCGATAGCTCCACCAGGTGAAGAGCTTTTCCGGATCGGGCCGGTGGGCGCGGACGATGTCGTGCCAGCCGCCGGTGTCGCGCGCCGCGTCGAGCCGCGTCGTTTCCTGCGGCGTATGGCTGACGATCTTGAGAAGCTGCTTGTGCGACCAGACGTCGAATTCGCCCGGCGCGACGTTGAGATCGCCGACCAGCACCGCGCCGTTCGGCCCGTGCAGGCCGTCGCGGTCGGTGGTTCCAAGCGTCGTCATCTCATCGAGGAAATCGAGCTTGTGGGCGAATTTCGGATTGGTCGTCACATCCGGCTCGTCGCCGCCGGCGGGCACGTAGAAATTGTGCACGCGCACGGGACCGGCATCGGTCTCGATATCGGTTTCGAGATGGCGCGCCTCGTCGATGCCGCAAAAGACGCGCACCGCGCGCCGCAGGATCGGCCGGCGCGACAGCGTCGCGACGCCGTGATAGCCCTTCTGGCCGTTGATCTCGACATGTTCATAGCCGAGCTTCGTCACCGCCTTGGACGGGAACTGCTCGGGCCGGCACTTGATCTCCTGAAGGCAGATGACGTCGGGATCAAGCTCGGCGACGATCTGCGCGAGGAGCGGGGCGCGCAGGCGCACCGAATTGATGTTCCAGGTGACGATTCGCAAAGGCATGGCCCTCTATAGGCCGGTTTTCCCGTCGAGGGAAACGGTCCGATGCGGCCCGCGAGCGGACGAACGAAAAACGCCCGGTTCCGAGGGGGACGGAACCGGGCGATCCGCGTGACGCGGGCCACCGGGCGGGGGAGACCGGCGGCGGCAAGTGGCGGGGTCATTTCGGGGGCACCGACCCTTGGCACCACTTGCTTATGGGACTTACGTCGTATGCCTCGCGGCGCTTTTCAAGTTAAATCGCCGTAACGCGTGCGTGAGCGGCACGGCGTGCACGGTCAGCGCGAATTGGTGTCCACCTCGACATAGTCGACGATACGGAACAGGCTGCGATCGCTGGGCAGGCCGACGGTCACATTGTTGATGGCGACCGAGGTTTCGAGGCCCTGGGCGTCGGTGATCGTCCATTGCAGAAGCTGCCCGGTCTGGCTGTCGAACATCAGGACGATGCTGCCGGGCATGTTGTTGGCGCGCGCTTCGAGCGTGATCGTCACGAAGCTGCCGGCCTCGTAGACATCGACGATGCGCGCGTCGCGCGTGAGATCGACCTGTTCGGCGAGAATGACGCTGAGCGGGGTCGTGCTCAGCGGATAGCGCGACGTGGTGCGCAGATTGTGGTCCTGAATGGCGACCCAGCGGCCGTTGGAGATCACCTCGATCTGGGCCGGCGGCGCATATTCGAAGCGCAGCTTGCCGGGGCGTTCGAGATAGAAACGGCCTTCCGACCGCTCGCCGTTCGGGCCGATCTGGACGAAATCGCCGGTCACCGCCTGCATGCCGTTGAGCGTGGCATTGGCCTGCTGCACCCAAGGCGAGGTTTCGAACTGGGCCTGGGCGAAGGGCACCAGCCCCGGCACCGGCGGCACGGCGGCGAGACCGAGCGCGATCAGACAGGCGGGCGCGACCCGACGCAGCAAGTGATGGATCATCCGGTTTCGTCTCCCTTTCGCTGGGATGGCGATATAAGCATTCGACGCCGAAACACCATGGCTTCGTGGCGGGTTCGTGGCGGCGATGCCGGTCGCGGCGCGATGTCCCTCGCCGCCCGCCGTCAGGCGGCGTCCTCGTTCGACCCGACCAGAACCTCGCGCTGCCCCTTGCTGTTGGGCCGGCTGATCACGCCCTCGTCTTCCATGCGTTCGATCAGGCGCGCGGCGCGGTTGTAGCCGATCGACAGGCGCCGCTGCACATAGCTCGTCGAGGCCTTCTTGTCGCGCAAGACAATCGCGACGGCCTGGTCATAGAGATCGCCGCCTTCGCCCTCGCCCGATCCGCTGTCGCCGCCGAGTGCCAGCGCCGGATCGTCGCCCTCCTCGGTGATTTCCTCGCGATAGTCCGGCGCGCCCTGGGCCTTGAGATGGGCGACGATGTCCTCGACCTCGCCATCCGACACGAAGGGGCCGTGAACGCGCTGGATGCGTCCGCCGCCCATCATATAGAGCATGTCGCCCTGGCCGAGCAGGTGTTCGGCGCCCTGTTCGCCGAGAATGGTGCGGCTGTCGATCTTGGACGTGACCTGGAACGAGATGCGGGTCGGGAAGTTCGCCTTGATCGTGCCGGTGATGACGTCGACCGAGGGCCGCTGGGTCGCCATGATCACGTGAATGCCGGCGGCGCGCGCCATCTGGGCGAGACGTTGCACCGCGCCTTCGATGTCCTTGCCGGCGACCATCATCAGGTCGGCCATTTCGTCGATGACGACGACGATATAGGGCAGGGGCGTCTGGTCCATGTCGACCTGTTCGAGGACCGGTTCGCCGGTTTCTGGATCGAAGCCGGTCTGCACCTGCCGGGTCAGGGTCTCGCCCTTGGCGGCCGCGTCCTTGATGCGGGCGTTGTAGCCATCGATATTGCGCACGCCGAGCTTGGACATCTTGCGATAGCGCTCTTCCATCTCGCGCACGGTCCATTTCAGCGCGACAACGGCCTTCTTCGGATCGGTCACGACCGGCGACAGGAGATGGGGGATGTCGTCATAGACCGACAGTTCGAGCATTTTCGGATCGACCATGATCAGCTTGCAGCGCTCGGGCGGCAGCCGGTAGAGCAGCGACAGGATCATGGTGTTGATGGCCACCGACTTGCCCGAACCGGTGGTGCCGGCGATCAGGAGATGCGGCATGCGGGCGAGATCGGCGATGACCGGTTCGCCGCCGATCGTCTTGCCAAGGCAAAGCGGCAGCCGCGTCTTGGACTGTTCGAAATCCTTCGAGGCCAGCAATTCGCGCAGGAACACGGTTTCGCGGCGCGCATTGGGCAGTTCGATGCCGATGACGTTGCGTCCGGGCACCACCGCGACGCGCGCCGAGATCGCGCTCATCGAGCGCGCGATGTCCTCGGCGAGATTGATCACCCTGCTTGATTTCGTGCCTGGAGCCGGTTCGAGCTCGTAGAGCGTGACGACCGGTCCGGGGCGCACATTGATGATGTCACCCTTGATGCCGAAATCGTCGAGCACGCTCTCGAGAATGCGCGCATTCTGTTCGAGCGCGTCCATGTCGATGGCCGCGCCGCCGCTGGCCGGCGGCGTTTCGAGCAGGGTGAGCGGGGGCATTTCATAGCCATCGCCGGGCAGAAGCGAAATCTGCTGCTCGCGGGCGGCGCGCTTGCCTTCCTCGAGCCGGTTGCGCATGCCATGCACGCGATTGCCCTGGGTGGCTTCTTGCGGGGCCGGCGTTTCGACCGGCGCGGCGGTTGCCGGCTGCGGCGCCAGCGATTGCGGAACCATGGGCGGCTGCGACGCCGGCGGCTCGTCGTCCATGCCCGCGGCCGGGACGGGGGTAAGGCCCGGCGTCATGGGGACCATCGGCGGCCAGGCATCGCCGGCGGTCATGTCGTCACCTGCCGGATCGTCGCCGCCGGGCCTCAAGACCGGTTCCTGGCGCGATGCCGGGTCGAGCCGCTCCTCCGCGTCGAGACGGTCGAGCAGCGAGGCCTTCAGATGGGTCGGGCGCGCGGGCAGTCGCACGCGACCGAAGGTGACGATGCGCCGGATCAGCGCCGCCATGCTGTAGGTCCAGTGATAGAGCCAGCCGAGCGTCAGGCTGTGCCGGTCGCCATCGTCCGGCGTCTCGGCCGTATTCTGGTCCGGCGGGTCGCCGGCGGCTTCGTCCGGCCAGGCCGTATCGGCGTCGAGGCCATGCTCTTCGGCGTGCGCGTGATCATATTCGGCCGCGGGCGCCGCCTTGCGCTTCGCGCCCGCATCGGCCCGGCGGAACGCCAGCGCCTTGAGCGGCAGGGCGGTGGCATAGAGCAGCGCGACCACGGCGAGAAGGGCGAGGCCGCTCGCCGTCGCGACCAGCGGCAGCAGGCCGCGGCCGCCGGTCAAAGCGAGCGGCAGCGACAGGATGAGATCGCCCAGCGCGCCGCCGAGCCCGCTCGGCAGCGGCCAGGTGCCGACGACCGGCAGCGACGCCACCGCGCCGGCGAGCAACAGCATCGCCGCGCCACCGGCCAGGATGCGCCACGGGGCTTGTCCGGCCACGTCGCCGCGCAGGCGCCTTATGGCGAAGGCGGCCAGGAGGGCCGCGGGAACAAGGCCCGCGAAGCCGAAGAGCTGCATCACCAGATCGGCGACGACCGCGCCGGGATAGCCGAGCCAGTTATGCACCGGCGCGTCGGTCGCATGGCTCAGGCTCGGATCCGCGACCGACCAGGTCGCGAGACTGACCAGATAGGCGAGCCCCACAAGTCCTACGACGGCGGCCACGATACGGTCGCGCCAGCGGTCGAGCAGGCTGTCGCCGGCCTCGGCGTCGAGAAAGGCCGTGTCGTCGATCGGGCGCGCCAGTCGCATCTCACCTCCCTGCGGCCGGACCGCGCCGCGCAAAAGGACAACAGGCTCCGGCGCGGCGGACGGCGCCGGATCTGATCGGAAGCTTACGAATGACCGGGTTAAGGCGCGATTAACCACGGGCCGGATCGGGCGGTGGAGCGGCACGGAAAAGAACCTGGGTCTAAGGCCCGGAATCACACAAAAAAGGCCCGGGCATGAAGCCCGGGCCAGGGAGAGTGGCCGCCCGAAAGCGACCGGCTGGGAAGATCTTGGGGCCGGGGGCCTTGTTCTCGTCGCCCCGGCCCGGTCGCGTGGATCAGAGGCGTGCCGAGCCCTGACCGAATTCCGGATAGGCCTCGACGCCGACCTCGGCTTTGTCGAGCCCGAGCGCTTCGCCTTCCTCGGAAATCCGCACGCCGATCGTGACCTTGAGAATGGTCCACAGGGCGAAGGAGACGACGAAGGTGAACACGCCATAGGAGACGATGCCGATGATCTGGGTGATGAAGCTCGCATCCCCGTTCGACAGCGGCACGGCCAGCGTGCCCCAGATGCCGGCGCACAGGTGCACGGGGATCGCGCCCACCACATCGTCGATCTTCAGCTTGTCGAGCAGCGGCACCGTGAACACCACGATGGCCCCGCCGACGGCGCCGATCAGGATGGCCAGCGGCGCGCTCGGCGCCAGCGGTTCGGCGGTGATCGACACGAGGCCGGCCAACGCGCCGTTGAGCGCCATGGTGACGTCGACCTTCTTGTAGATCAGCTGGGTCAGGATGACCGCGGTGACCACCCCGCCGGCGGCGGCGAGATTGGTGTTGGCGAAGATGCGCGAGACATCCGAGACATCGCCGATCGTGCCCATGGCGAGCTGTGAGCCGCCATTGAAGCCGAACCAGCCGAGCCACAGGATGAACGTGCCAAGCGTCGCCAGCGGGATCGACGAGGCCGGCAGCGGATGCACCGAGCCGTCTTCGGCGAATTTGCCGGCACGCGCGCCGATCACGATGGCACCCGCCAACGCCGCCCAGCCGCCGACCGAGTGAACGATGGTAGAACCGGCGAAATCGGAGAAGCCCATTTCGCTGAGCCAGCCGCCGCCCCACTGCCAGGAGCCGGCGATCGGGTAGATCACGCCGGTCAGGATGGCGGTGAAGATCAGGAACGGCCAGAGCTTGACGCGCTCGGCGACCGTGCCCGAGACGATCGAGGCGGTCGCCGCGCAGAACACCATCTGGAAGAACCAGTCGGACGCGGTCGAATAGCCGACATCGAGCGCATCGCCCCCGACCGGGTCGAAGACGTAGCCGGTGAACGGGTTCGGGATGCCCATGAAGCCGCCGGTCGAGGCGACGTCATTATACATGAAGGCATAGCCGACCCACCAGAACATCAGGCCCGCGATCGAATAGAGCGAGATGTTCTTCAGGCACTGCATGGCGGCGTTCTTCGAGCGCACCATGCCCGCTTCCAGCATGCAGAAGCCCGCGGCCATGAACATGACCAGGAAGCCGCCCATCAGGAACAGAAGCGTGTTGAAGATATAGGCGGTATCGGCGGCGGGCGCGGCCTCGACGACGACTTCGGCGGTATCCTGGGCCAGCGCCGGGTCGGCGAGAAGAAGGCCCGCGAGCCCGGCGGACAGCGCCAGGGCCGAAACGGTGAGTTTCTTCATAAAAGGTTCCCCTTTACTCGGATTGGGATCGATCATCGCGGCTTTTTCAGAGGGCTTCCGCATCGGCCTCGCCGGTCCGGATGCGGACCGCCTGGTCGATGCCGTAGACGAAGATCTTGCCGTCGCCGATCTGCCCGGTGCGGGCTGCCTCGGCGATCGTCTGGACCGTCTTGTCGACTGCATCGGCGGCGACGGCGACCTCGATTTTCAGCTTGGGAAGGAAGCTCACGGCATATTCGGTGCCGCGATAGACTTCGGTATGGCCTTTCTGGCGGCCATAGCCCTTCACCTCGGTCACGGTGAGGCCCTGGATCCCGATACCGGTCAGCGCTTCCCGCACCTCATCGAGCTTGAAAGGCTTGATGATGGCCATCACAATTTTCATGCACGGTCCCCCGTTTCTCGACGCACCCGCACAAACCGAACGGGTTTCTCTTGACGCCCCTGGCCCGCCTGATCGCCCTGGAATGGGCGGCAATCGGACCACGTCGGTCGGGAAAGGGAATCAAACCGCGTGCCAACCGGCAAAATGCCGGTTAACCTCTTGTTAAGATGCGAGAATCTTGAATGGCTATTGTCCGGCCATGTTGCAGCGCAGCAAGATGGCTGAAAAATAGGCAGGCGATTTTAGCGGATTTGCCTATTTTTTAATCCGCATCAGTCCTTCCTGCATCACCGACGCCACGAGCCGGCCCTGAAGGTCATAGACCAGGCCGCGCGCCAGCCCGCGCCCACCCGAGGCGCTCGGCGTATCCTGCTGGTAAAGCAGCCAGTCATCGGCGCGCGCCGGGCGGTGGAACCAGACCGCGTGATCGAGGCTCGCCACCTGGACTTCCGGATCGAAGACCGAATGACCGTGGGCGAGAAGCGCCGTCTCGATCAGCGTCATGTCGGACGCATAGGCCAGGACCGCCTGATGCAGCGCCGGATCGTCGGGTAGCTGCCCGGTCGCGCGGAACCACATCTGCTGCGTTTCCGGGCCCCTCTCGCCCTTGGCCTTGGGGCTGATCCAGCGCCCGATATCGGCGGGCCTGAGTTCGATCGGCCGGTCGCGCAGGAAATAACGGCGGACATTTTCCGGCACCCGGTCGATGAAGCGCGCCTTGAACTCCGCTTCGCCGGGCAGCGTTTCGGGATTGGCCGCAGGTGGTGCGTCCATCTGGTGGTCGTAGCCGGGTTCGAGGCGATGGAACGAGGCGGCGAGCAGGAAGATCGCCGCGCCGTTCTGCTTCGCCACCACGCGCCGCGTGCTGAAGCTCCGTCCGTCGCGAATTGGGTCGACCTCGTAGCGGATCGGGATGTCGGGATCGCCGGGCAGCATGAAATAGGCATGCAGCGAATGGACCGGGCGCGCTTCGTCCGCGTCGGACGTCACGCTGCGGATCGCGGCGACCAGCGCCTGGGCCACGACCTGGCCACCATAGACGCGCTGCCAGCCGACCTTCGGGCTGTCGCCTTCGAAGCTGGTGGCGTCGAGGCGTTTCAGGTCGAGGGTTTCGAGAAGCTGGGCGATGGCAGTGGTCGACATGGGATGAAGGTCCTGATCCGGCACCGGGCTCTCAGATCAAGCGGCGCCCGCCCCGTCAACATGCGGCGGGCGTTTTCATTCCCGCTATCCGGTCACCGCAGGGCCGGGCGGCGGCGTGACGTCAGGGCCGCGACCAAAATCCGCCTTTTTCGCCGCCCCCCCTTTTTGATATGACGAACAGATAAGGGGTCTTGGCCCCTGGAACGGCTCGGCGAAAGCGACGGTCATGACGAACGATAAGGCTGACAGCGAGACCAGCGGCGAGACCGACATCCTGATCGTTGGCGGCGGACTGGCCGGCCATTGCCTGGCGCTGGCGCTCGCCCAGGCTGATGGCGCGCGGCTTGATCCGGTCGTTGTGGCACCGGCCCGCGTGCCTGGCACGGTGTATGGCGATGGGCGGCGCGATCCGAGGGCCTATGCGTTGTCGGCGGGCTCGGTGCGGCTCCTTGATACAATCGGCCTTTGGGATCGGGTGCGCGGCGAGGCGCAGGCCATTTCCGACATGGTGCTGACCGATGCGCGGCTCGAGGACGTGTTTCGGCCGGTTCTGTTGCGCTTTTCCGGCGAGGCGCGGCCGGGCGAGCCCTTCGCGCATATCGTGCCGGCCGCCGCGCTTGACGAAGCCGCCGCCTCGGCCGTCGCCGAAACGGGTATCCGGCATCTCGACGCCCGCGTCACGAGCTTTGCCGACGAGGGCGCGCGGGCGGTGCTGCGGACAGATGCCGGGCCGCGCGCGGGCCGCCTGGTCGTCGCCGCCGATGGCGCGGGCTCGCGCCTGCGCGGCCTGGCCGGCATTCATACCGTTGGTTGGGACTATGGCCAGACCGGGATCGCCGCGACGATCGCCCATGACACGCTGCACGGCGCCTCGGCCGTTCAGCATTTCCTGCCCGGTGGTCCGCTCGCCTTCCTGCCGCTGCCCGATGACGGCGAGGGCCGGCACCGCTCATCGATCGTCTGGACGCTGCCGACGGCGCGCGCCGAGGACATGCTGCGGCTCGATTCGATCGATTTCGCCATCGAGCTCGAACGCCATGCCGGCCCCGATCTCGGCGAGATGCAGGTCCTGGCCGGCCCGGGCGGTTTCGCGCTCGATCTCAAACTGGCGCGTGCCTTCGTGGCGCCGCGACTGGCGCTGCTTGGCGATGCGGCGCATCGCGTGCACCCGATCGCCGGTCAGGGGCTCAATCTCGGCCTCAAGGATGTCGCGGCGCTCGCCGAGACGGTCGTCGACGCGGTCCGTCTCGGCATCGATCCGGGCTCCATCGAGACGCTCGCAGGATATGAACGCTGGCGCCGCGCCGATACCGTTCAGCTGGCGATCGCGACGGATGCGATCAACCGGCTGTTTCGCATCGATAACCCGGTTCTGCGCGGCATGCGCGATCTCGGTCTGTCGCTGGTCGACCGGGCGGAGGGGCTGAAGCGTCTATTCGTTCGCGAGGCCGCCGGCGATCTCGGCAGGCTGCCTCGGCTGATCGACGGCGCGCGGCTTTAGGACCTCCCAACTCTGATCACTAGAACAAATTCGATCTGATTGAAGCAGCTTTTTCCAATCAAATGGCTTTTGCCCTAAGCCGTGCGGTCAGGACCGCGCCGGATCCATTGACTTTCGGCCGCATCCGCTTATAAAGCCCGCTTTCCGTGATCTGCGGCTCAAGCCGTCAGAAAGCGCTGCCCGAGGTGCCGGGACGCGTCAGCCCGATCGATATCGACCCTTCCCGTCGATTGTCGTCAGGCGCGCGACCGGCGCGAAGTGCGGGAAACCGCCACCGAAGGGCGCGAAAACAGCGCGGTTGCCCAGCCAAGCTGGCATCCGCCGAACAAGCAGGATCGAAACCATGTTCGCAGTCATCAAGACCGGCGGAAAACAGTATCGCGTCGCTTCCGAAGACGTGATCTCCGTCGAGAAACTGCCCGGCGAGCCGGGCGAGACGATCGCCTTCGAGAGCGTCCTCATGGTCGGCGCGGGCACCGATGTCACCGTCGGCGCGCCGCTCGTCGATGGTGCCACCGTCGCCGGCGAGATCGTCGAACAGACGCGCGGGCCCAAGCTGGTGATCTTCAAGAAGCGCCGGCGCAAGAATTCACGGCGCAAGACCGGCCACCGGCAGGATCTGACGGTCGTCAAGATCACCGATATCCTGACCGGCGGCGCCAAGCCGAAGGTTGCCAAGAAGGCCAAGCCGACCAAGGACGACGCCGCTGAGACGCCGAAGGCCGACGCCGAACAAGCGGACGCGCCCAAGGTCGAGGCCGAAACCGCGGCACCGGCCGCGTCTGACGACACGCTGACGCCGCTCTTCACCGCTCCCGAAGGCGCCGCCGACGATCTCAAGAAGATCTCCGGCGTCGGCCCCGTGCTCGAAAAGAAGCTCAAGGCGCTCGGCATCACCAGCTTCGCGCAGATCGCGGCTTTCACGCCGGAAGATATTGCGCGTGTCGACGAAGTGCTTAACTTCAAGGGCAGGATCGAGCGCGACGGCTGGCTCGACCAGGCCGCCGCCTTCGCCAAGGGCGAGGACGCCTGACCGGCGCCGCCCCGGAAAGTTTTGACGGAACATATGCTTGAAGGCGCCTAAGCCCATTGCAAGGCGCCCCGCATAGCAAGGAGACAGATCGATGGCACATAAGAAAGCAGGCGGCTCCTCGCGCAACGGGCGCGATACCGCGGGCCGCCGCCTCGGCGTGAAGAAGTTCGGCGGCGAAGCGGTCATCGCCGGCAATATCATCATCCGCCAGCGCGGCACGAAATGGCATCCCGGCGACAATGTCGGCATGGGCAAGGATCACACGATCTTCGCGCTGACCGAAGGCACGGTGGCGTTCCGCGAAAAGGGCGGTCGCAGCTATGTCTCGGTGCTGCCCGCGCCGATGGACGCCGCCGAATAGGCCAAACCGCATCCGCCGGCGGTTCGGCGGAAACACCCGAAAGACGATGTTCAGGGGAGGCGGACACCGCCTCCCCTTTTCGTTTGAGCCAAGATGGCGCGATGACCGGACGCAGGAACGCCATGCACCCCTCGGAAAACCACGAAAACGAACCTATCGATCGCGTGGTGCTGCGCGCGCTGCGCCGCGACGATGCGGAAACTATCGCCACGCTCGCCGCCGACCGCGACGTGACGCGCTACACCTCCCGCATGCCGCATCCTTACGCGCTTGCCGATGCCCAGCGCTTCCTGGACGAGAGCAGGGCGGCAAGCCAGCCGGGCACGGAAGAGGCCTTCGCCGTGACCGCCGATGGCGCGTTTTCGGGCATCATCGCCTATGAGCCGCTAAGGCTCGACATCGACCTGCCCGATGCCGCCAACCCGACCGAGGTCGGCTACTGGCTCGGCAAGCCGTTCTGGGGGCGCGGCATCGCCACCCGCGCCGTCATGGCGCTGATCGACCGGCTGCGCGCAGAGGGAACGGGCCGCACCCTGGCCGCCACGGTCTTCTTCGAGAACCCGGCTTCGGCGCGGGTCCTGGGCAAGGCCGGTTTTGCCGAAATCGGCGTCGCCACCTGCCAGACGCCGGCGCGCGACACCGACAGCGTGTCCACGCGGCTGTTCATCCGTGCTATCTGATCAGAGCCAGACGCCACAGGACCGCCGCGACCCGCCATGAAATTCCTCGATCAGGCCCGTGTCTACATCAAGGCCGGCGATGGCGGCCATGGCTGCCTGTCGTTCCGGCGCGAGAAATTCGTCGAGTTCGGCGGGCCCGACGGCGGTGACGGCGGCAAGGGCGGCGATGTCTGGGCCGAATGCGTCGACGGGCTGAACACGCTGGTCGACTTCCGCTATCAGCAGCATTTCAAGGCCAAGAACGGCCGCCCCGGCATGGGCAAGCAGCGCACCGGCGCCGGCGGGGCCGATGCGGTGCTCAAGGTCCCGGTCGGCACGGTGGTGCTGGACGAGGACCGGGAGACCGAACTCGCCGATCTCACCGAGGTTGGCCAGCGCGTTCTCCTGGCCAAGGGCGGCAATGGCGGCTTCGGCAATCTGCGCTTCAAATCGGCCACCAATCAGGCGCCGCGCCGCGCCAATCCGGGCGAACCCGGCGAGGAGCGGACGATCTGGCTCAGGCTGAAGCTGATAGCCGATGCCGGGCTCGTCGGCCTGCCCAATGCGGGGAAATCGACGTTCCTGTCGGTCGTCAGCCGGGCCAGGCCCAAGATCGGCGACTATCCGTTCACGACCATCCACCCCAATCTCGGCGTGGTGCGTACCGGCGACCGCGAATTCGTGTTGGCCGATGTTCCGGGCCTCATCGCCGGTGCCCATGAAGGCGCAGGTCTTGGGGACCGTTTTCTCGGCCATATCGAGCGCTGCCGCGTGCTCCTGCATCTCGTTGATGCGGAAAGTCCCGACGTGGTTGAGGCTTATGAGACTGTGCGCGCCGAACTGACCGCCTATGACGCGGGCCTCGAGGACAAGCCGGAGGTCCTGGCGCTGTCGCGCTGCGACACGATCGACGCGGATCTCGAAGCCGAACGCCGCGCCGCCCTAGCGGAAGCCGCGGGGTTTGACCCGGATGATGTCTTCACGCTCTCGGCCGCCACCGCGACGGGCGTCGACGCGGTGGTCCGCGCGGTCCTCGGTGCGATCGACCACGACCGGGAGACCGAAATGCGCGAGGCGGAGGCCGCGCGCCAGGATGCCGGCTGGCATCCGCTCGGCCAAGGATAGAACGATGACGGAGACAGTCACGCTGGCGACGGGGCAGACCGCGACGCAGGATGCGGGCAGCGGCGCCTTCGGCCCCTATCGTCGGCTCGTCGTCAAGGTCGGGTCGGCGCTTCTGGTCGACCGTGATACGGGCCTGCGGCGTGCCTGGCTCGACGGCCTCGCCGACGATATCGCCATGCTGCGCGCGGCCGGTACCGAGGTCCTGCTGGTATCGTCGGGCGCCATCGCGCTCGGCCGCACCGTGCTCGGCCTGCCCCGGCGCGGCCTCAAGCTCGAGGAGAGCCAGGCGGCGGCCGGCGTCGGCCAGATCGCTCTGGCTCGCGCCTGGCAGGAAGCCCTGGGCCGGCAGGATATCGTGGCGGCCCAGGTTCTGCTGACGCTGGCCGATACCGAGGAACGCCGGCGCTATCTCAATGCGCGGGCAACGATCGCCCAGCTGATCCGGCTGGATGCCGTGCCGGTCGTCAATGAAAACGACACCGTCGCCACGAGCGAGATCCGCTATGGCGACAATGACCGGCTCGCCGCCCGCGTCGCCACCATGTCGGATGCCGACGGCGTGGTTCTGCTGTCCGATGTCGACGGGCTCTATACCGCCCCGCCGGGCCAGGATACGGGCGCGCGGCATATCGCGCGCGTTGATGAGATCACGCCCGAGATTGCCGCGATGGCGGGGGCGGCGGGCTCGGACCTGTCGCGCGGCGGCATGCAGACCAAGGTCGAGGCGGCCCGCATCGCCTCGGCCGGTGGCGCCGATCTGTGGATCGCCTCGGGCCATGTCGACAGGCCGATCCATGCGGTCATCACCGGCGCCCGCGCGACCCGCTTCACCGCCCGCGCCAACCCCGCCACCGCGCGCAAGACCTGGATCGCCGGCAGCCTCGAACCGCGCGGCACGCTGAGTATCGATCCCGGCGCGGCGCGGGCGCTGTTTTCCGGCAAGAGCCTGCTGCCGGCCGGGGTGCGGGCCGTCGACGGAACCTTCGAACGCGGCGATGCGGTCGTCATCCGGACCACCGAGGGACAGGACCTCGGACGCGGCCTCATCGCCTATGACGCGGATGAGGCGCGCCGGATCGCCGGCGCCAGGAGTGGCGACATCGAAGGCCTTTTGGGCTATGCAGGACGTTCCGTCATGATCCATCGCGACGATATGGCGCTGCATGACGGGTCCGAGCGCGCCATCGAAACCGGTGGCGGAGACGGCAAGGCATAGGCCCGCGGCGGCGGACCGGACGGCAACAGGCTTGGGTAAGGACGATGACGGCAAGCATGACGGCTTTCGCGGCCATCGAGGACGTGTCGGACGATAGTGCCGATATGCGGGACATAGACGGCCTGATGGCGGAGATCGGGCGCGCGGCGCGTGCCGCGTCGACCGTCCTGGCCACCTGTCCGCCGGAAGCGAAGTCGCAAGCGCTCGCGGCCATCGCCGACGGCCTCGAGGCCAACACGAATGAGATCCTGGCGGCGAATGCGCGCGATCTCGCGCGCGCCCGCGACGCCGGCCGTACCGCCTCCTTCCTGGATCGCCTGACGCTGACCGGAGAGCGGATCGCCGGCATCGCGGCGGGCGTGCGCGATGTGGCGGCGCTGGCCGATCCGGTCGGCGACGAGATCGCTCGCTGGCGAAGGTCCAACGGCCTCGACATCGCGCGGGTGCGAACTCCGCTCGGCGTTATCGGCGTCATCTATGAGAGCCGGCCGAATGTCACGGTCGATGCCGGCATTCTGTGCCTGAAATCCGGCAATGCGGCGATCCTGCGCGGCGGATCGGAAAGTGCCGAGAGCGCCGCGGCACTGCATCGGATCATGGTGGCGGGCCTTGTGTCGGCCGGCCTGCCGGCCGAGGCGATCCAGCTCGTGCCGACCCAGGACCGGGCCGCGGTGGGCGCCATGCTGGCCGGGCTGGATGGCGCGATCGATGTCATCGTGCCGCGCGGCGGCAAGAGCCTCGTGGCGCGCGTCGAGGCCGAGGCGCGCGTGCCCGTCTTCGCCCATCTCGACGGCAACAACCATGTCTATGTGCACCAAAGCGCCGGTGTGGCGATGGCCGTCGACATCGTGGTGAACTCGAAGATGCGCCGCACCTCCGTCTGCGGCGCGGCCGAGACGCTGGTGATCGACGAAGCGGCCTGCGCCACCCATCTGCCGGCCATCGCGACGGCCCTGGCCGAGGCCGGTTGCGCCTTGCGCGGCGATGCCACCGTCACCGCCGCGATCCCGGGCATCGACCCGGCCGGCGACGCCGACTGGGCGACCGAATATCTCGAACCCATCCTGGCGATCCGCGCGGTGCCGGACGTCATGGCGGCGATCGACCATATCGCGCGCCATGGCTCGCATCATACCGACGCCATCGTCGCCGAGGATCCGGATGCGGTCTCCACCTTCCTGTCGAGGGTTGATTCGGCGATCGTCCTGCACAATGCCTCGACGCAATTCGCCGATGGCGGCGAATTCGGCATGGGTGCGGAGATCGGCATCGCGACCGGTCGGATGCATGCCCGCGGGCCGGTCGGCGTCGAACAGCTCACGAGCTTCAAATATGTCGTGCGCGGCGCGGGCCAGACCCGACCCTGACCGCGAGCCCCCGCCGCCGCGACACGAGCGCCATCCCGATCGCCGATACAGCCCGACACATGATCCGTTCCGTCGATGCCGCAGCGCCGAGGCCGAACCCGTTGCCGCGCCTGCCCCATTCCGAGCCCGGCCAGCGCATCGGGCTGTTCGGCGGTTCGTTCAACCCGCCGCATGCCGGCCACCGGCATCTCGCCATGACGGCGCTGACCCGGCTCGCCCTCGACCGCATCTGGCTTTTGGTCACGCCCGGCAATCCCCTCAAGGCCCATGACGGCCTGCCCGATCTCGATATCCGGCTCGCGGCCGTGCGCCGGGTCATCGCCCATCCCGCGATCGACGTGACGGGCGTCGAGGCGGCGCTCGGCACGAACTATACCGCCGAGACGCTGGCCTATCTGAGGATGCGGCTGCCGGGCCGCAAGCTCGTCTGGCTGATGGGCGCGGACAACCTGGAAGGGTTTCACCGCTGGCGACACTGGCGGCGCATCGCCGCCACGCTGCCCATCGGCGTGATCGACCGGCCGGGCCATACGCTGTCGGCCATCGCCAGTCCGGCGGCCCGCGCCTTGGCCGATGCGCGGCTTGACGAGACCGATGCGGCGCTGCTCGCCGATAGCGCGGCGCCGGCCTGGGTCTTCCTGCATGGACCGCGCTCGCCTTTGTCCTCCACCGCGTTGCGCGCCCAGGAAGCGCCGGCACGGCGGGACGATTGATCGCGTGCCGTCAGCGGCGCCCGATCCGGCCTTATTGAAATCGTCATGAAGCGTGATTAAAGTATTGCTGTCGACCGATGCGTGATTGTTGTGTGCATCGCGTGCGGTCGGCCTACAAGTGCCGAACAGGGATCATCGCCAGATCTATGTATCGATATGGCATCTCGATGATCGACACCAAGGCACGGAGGGGTTGCGACAGAGTGGATCGGGTGCGGTGAACCGGCCGAGGCCTGCATGACGAGAGAGGCATGATCGAGACTGCGCGTGCAGCCTTTGGTCGTCTCTTGCGTGTCCGGCGCGTCCTGCCGGACCATCCCTCGCTCACCGACCGGTCATGGGATCCGCCGCCAGCGGAGCCACCCTTGAACGGTCCGTCGCCAATCGATCCGTCTTCGCGCGATCATCGCTTCCCCGGACGATCCATGTCCCCTGCCTATGAGGACTCCCGCTGACCCAACGTATGACCTTCGAGGCGGCCGACACGGCCGCGCCTCATCTCGACGCCGTTGCGGGCGCTGGCGCCCCCGACGCCGTTTCAACCGTCGTCACCGATGCGCTGGACGACGCCAAGGCCGAAGATCTCGTGACCATCGATCTGATCGGCAAATCCTCGCTCGCCGATCACATGATCATCGCGTCGGGACGGTCCGACCGGCATGTCAAGGCGATCGCCGACCAGGTGCTGAAGGCGCTCAAGGATCATGGCTTCGGTCGTGCCTCGGTCGAAGGCCTTGAAACCGCCGACTGGGTTCTGATCGACGCCGGCGATGCCGTCGTCCATATCTTCCGGCCGGAAGTGCGCGAGTTCTACGGGCTCGAGAAGATGTGGTCGGCCGATCTCGCGGACGAGCACATTACGGATCGCGCCAACGCCTGACCCGGCCATCTGGTCGCCGCCATGCGCCTTGTCGTCGCCGCCGTGGGCCGGATGCGTTCGGGCCCCGAACGCGAGCTGGTCGATCTCTATCTGAAGCGGCTCCAGGCGACCGGGCGCGGCATCGGTCTCGGCCCCGTCGACGAGGTCGAGATCGACGAGGCGAAGGCGCGCAACCCGACGGCGCGGCGCGACGATGAGGCCGAGCGCCTGTCGAAGCGCCTCGACGGCCGCGCGCCGGGCCAGCGTCCGCGCCTCATCCTGCTCGACGAGGCCGGATCCTCGCTGACATCCGATGCCTTCGCGACCTTGATCGCACGCGCCCGCGACGACGGCACCGCGGCCCTCGCGTTTGCCATCGGCGGGCCGGACGGGCACGGGCAGGCGCTCCGGGACAGCGCCGCGAAAACGCTGTCCTTCGGCGCCCAGACCCTGCCGCACAAGCTGGTCCGGGTCCTGCTCGCCGAGCAGCTCTACCGCGCAAGCACCATTCTGTCGGGCCATCCCTATCACCGGGAATAGAATGCCGGGCCGGGCTTTGTTCGAGCCGAAGCGTTGACGGCTAAAGGTGTCGGTGCCGGATATGTTGCGGCAATCGAGAACCACGGACTCGATGCTCATGGCCAGGCCTCCCGGGGCGGGCCCGGCGTGTGACACGCAACAATACGAGATGGTGTTGGTGTGCCGCGCCCGATCGAGCGCACGGGTTCAATTCCGCAAATCAGGCATGTCCGCCTGATCCGCGCCGAGATCGCGGATCTCCCGGGCGATGTCGGCGGCTTCGGCGCGCACGATGGCCGCCGTGCGCGGGCTCATGCTGCCAAGCGGCTCGAGCGCGTGCAGCGAGGTCAGATAGTGCCCGCCCGCCGACCGGGGCACGACCGTATAGAAGGTCGTCCACAGGGGCTCGGCGCAGCGGATGGTGAGATGGCGCGCCGCGCCGGCCCAGTCGACCGGCCGGGCGATGTCGGCTTCCTCGGCGCAGAGTGCCGCGTCGTGCCGCGCCAGGGCCTCGGCGACAGCCGCGGGCGAGGCGGCCCGCCCGTCCTGGATGATGCGCACCGAAACGATGCTGGCGGCGGAGCGGAACACCGCTTCGTGGCCGGAAAACTGGCGCGGGATCGCCTCGCCCGAAAGCCAGGCGATGCGCGGATCGGCGAGCCGGGTGATGAGGCGGGCGGCGAAGGCGCGCGCTTCCTGCCGGCGCGCTTCGGCCGGCGTCCCGGGGGGGCCGTCGGATCCAAGGCCCGGAGACAGGGTTTCGCCGCGCGCGATCTCCGTATCGACGCAATCGCGCAGCGCATCGAGCGCGGCCAGCGTGCCGCTCAGATCGAAGCCGAAACGGTTTCCGCCAACGGCGAAGGACAGCGCGCGGCCGCGACGGATCTCGTCGATCAGCGGATCGCGATCGGCGAGCGGCAGGACGAGATGGGTCGGCTGAATGGCCAGCGCCTCGGCATTGCGGAGCGGCTGGCGGTCGACGCGCAATTCGACGAGATGTGGCCCCGCGCCGGCGAACGCCCAGTCGGGATTGACCACGGTCATCGACCAGCGCCGGTCGGCCGAGCGGGTGAAGATCAGCGTGATGCCGTTCTGATAGTCCGCGTAGACCGAGCAGTGCGAGAACCCGCCGCTATAGGTGTCGCCATAGACGACGCCGAGCCAGCCTTCGACCTCGAAGCGGCGCTGGTCCTGCGCCAGGGCGCCGGCCGGCAGCACGAGAGCCAGCCCGGCGATCAGGCAATACCGCAAGAACGAAGCAAGGTCGCGCACTGTCATCCTCGTCTGTGACGGCCCAGTCGGTGACCGTCGCCCCTGATGCTTGGCCGCGCCGGCGGCGACGTCAAGCCGGTCTTCTGGTTGGAGCGCCTGCCGCGTGTCGTGCCTGGCCTGATTCATTGGGTCCAAATAACAGATACGCGCTCACCGCAGCCTCGCGGCCATGGACAGCCATCACTTCGGAGTGATAGGCGCTTGCCCCACGCAGGCGACAATGCTCACTGCGTCCGATCGTCACGGCAATCCCTTCCCCGCCGTCTTTCGTCCGGAGCATGCATGACCTACCGCATCGGCGCCGATATCGGCGGCACCTTCACCGATCTCGTTCTCGTCGATGCCGACGGCCACGTCACCGCCCTCGGCAAGGTTCTGTCGACGCCGTCGGAGCCGGATGCGGGCGTCGTGACCGGCGTCATCCAGACGGCGGATACCGGTGGCATCGCGCCGGACGCCATCGGGCATATGGTGCACGGCACGACGCTGTTCACCAATGCGCTGATCGAGCGCAAGGGCGCCCGCACCGCACTGATCACCACGCGCGGTTTTCGCGATGCGATCGAGATCGCCCGCGAGCATCGCTACGACATGTATGACCTGATGATCGGCCGTCCCGACCCGATCGCCCCGCGCGATCTCAGATTCGAGGTCACCGAACGGGTCATCGCCGACGGGTCGGTGCATATCCCGCTCGACGAGGACGAGGTACGCGCGCTATGCGCGACGCTGACGGCCCAGGGCGTCGAGGCGGTCGCGGTCTGCCTGCTGCACAGTTACCGCAATGCCGCCCACGAGCGGCGCATCGGCGCGATCCTCGCCGAGGAACTGCCCGACATTCCGGTAGCGTTGTCGAGCGACGTCGTGCCGGAAATCCGCGAGTACGACCGCACCTCGACGACGCTGTGCAATGTCTATGTACAGGGCATCGCGCAGTCCTATCTGCGCCGGCTGCGCACGCGCCTCGACGGTCTCGGCATGACCGGCGGGCTTTACGTGATGCAGTCGCATGGCGGCATCTGCGATGTGGCGACGGCGGAGAAGTTCCCGATCCGGCTGGTCGAATCCGGCCCCGCCGCGGGCGCGCTGGCCGCCGCCCGCTATGGCGCGCTGACCGGCCTCAAGGACGTTCTGTCCTTCGACATGGGCGGCACCACTGCAAAGGCCTGCCTGATCGTCGATGGCGAACCGCTGATCGCGCCGGATTTCGAGGTCGACCGGCAATACCGCTTCGCCAAGGGGTCGGGCCTGCCGGTCAAGGTGTCGGTCATCGAGATGATCGAGATCGGCGCCGGCGGCGGCTCGATCGCCCGCATCGACGGCTTGGAACGGCTGGCCGTCGGCCCGCAATCGGCCGGTGCCGACCCGGGCCCCGTGGCCTATGGGCGTGGCGGCACCGAACCCACCGTCACCGATGCCGATCTCGTGCTCGGCTATCTCGACCCCGCATTCTTCCTGGGCGGGTCGATGGCGCTCGACCGCGCGGCGTCCAGCGCGGCCATCGACCGGGTCATCGCCGCGCCGCGCGGCATCGACACGGTCGAAGCGGCCTGGGGCATTCACCGCCAGGTCAACGAGACCATGGCCTCGGCCGCGCGCATCCACGCCATCGAGCGCGGCCAGACGATTTCGCGCTTTCCGATGTTCGCCTTCGGCGGCGCGGGACCTGTTCACGCCTATCGGGTGGCGGAAATCCTCGGCCTGCCGAAGGTCGTGTTCCCGCTCGGCGCGGGCGTGATGAGCGCGGTTGGCTTTCTGTCGGCGCCGCTCGGCTTCGACTATGTCCGCAGCCTGCCCGGACCGCTCGAAGGCTGCGACTGGTCGGCCGTCAACGCGCTCTATGCCGAGATGGAGGCGGAAGGCCGCGACAGCCTGCAATCGGCCGACATCACGACCCAGCGCTCGGCCGATGTCTGCTATCGCAAGCAAGGCTACGAACTGCGCGTTCCGGTGCCTGACGGCCTGCTGTCGGATGCCAGCGTGCCGGCGATCCGTGCCGCCTTCGAGGAGGCCTATCGGGCGATCTACGGCCACACGCTGTCGGATGTCGAGATCGACGTCCTGAGCTGGCGCGCCACCGTGTCGGGGCCGAAGCCGGCGCTCGGCCTGCCGCAGCCGCAGGCGACGCAGGGCGCGGCACTGAAGGGCACGCGGCAGGCCTATATGCCGGAGGCGCAGGGCTTCGTCGACGTGCCGGTCTATGACCGCTACGCGCTCAAGCCCGGCGACGCCTTCACCGGCCCCGGCATCTTCGAGGAACGCGAATCGACCGTCGTGGTCGGCCCCGATGCCGGGATCGCGGTGGACGACATGCTCAACCTGATCGTGACGCTGCAAGGGAAGGCCTGATGGCTCGCGCGCCCGTCATGGCCCCTCTTCCTCACCCTCTCCCCGTCGGGGACAGCGGACATGGCGGCACCGGCATGTCCCGAGGCGGACGGCATGTGGCAAAAGCCCTCTCGCTCGAGGGAGAGGGTTGAGTGAGGATGACCCCGCGAGATCTCCTCGCAACGGAGCATATGTGACATGGACCAGCTCGAAGAAGACGTCCTGTGGAACCGGCTGATCAGCGTGGTCAACGAACAGGCGGCCGCCCTGATGCGCACCTCGTTCACCTCGATCGTGCGCGAGGCGGGCGATCTGTCGGCGGGTGTCTTCGACCGGCGCGGGCGGATGATCGCCCAGGCCGTGACCGGCACGCCCGGCCATATCAATTCCATGGCCACCTGCATGCGCCATTTCCTGGCCCGCTACCCGACCGACAGCCTGAAGCCGGGCGATGTGCTGATCACCAACGACCCGTGGATGACCGCCTCGCAGCTGAACGACATCACCGTCGTCACGCCGATCTTCAAGGGCGAGCGCTGCGTCGCCTTCTTCGGCAATTGCTGCCATGCGCTCGACATCGGCGGGCGGGGCCTGTCGGCCGATTCCCGCGAGGTCTTCGAGGAAGGCCTGCAGATCCCGGTCATGAAGCTCTATGATCAGGGCGCGCCGGTCGAGGCGGTGTTCGATCTCATCACCGCCAATGTGCGCAGCCCGCGCGAAGTGCTCGGCGATCTGCACAGCCAGACCGTCGGCAACGAAGTCGGCGGCCGCCAGCTTCTCGCCTTCATCGAGGAATTCGGCCTCGACGATATCGAGGACGTGTCGGACAGGATCGTGGCGCGCTCGGAACGCATCATGCGTCAGCGCATCGCCGCCCTCGATGACGGCGTCTACCGCTCGCGGTTGACGATCGACGGTTTCGACGAGCCGGTGACCATCCAGTGCGCGATTCATGTCACCGGCGACACGCTGGAAATCGACTTCGCCGGCTCGTCGGCGCAGATCACGCGCGGCATCAATGTGACGCTCAACTATACCGGCGCCTACGCCACCTATGGCATCAAATGCCTGATCTCGCCCGATGTGCCCAATAATGACGGCAGCTTCCGCCCGGTCGTGGTGACCGCGCCGGAAGGCTCGATCCTCAACGCGTCCTTCCCCGCCGCCGTCGCCGGGCGCCATCTCGTCGGCCATTTCCTGCCGGCCGCCGTCTTCCTGGCTATGGCCGACACCCTGCCCGACCGGGTCATGGCGCCGGGCGCCGACGGCCTGTGGGACACGCAGATCTTCGGCATCGACCCCGATACCGGCGAACGCTTCACCTATGTCTGGTTCTCCGCCGGCGGCACCGGCGCGCTCGGCGCCAAGGACGGCCTGTCGGCCACCGCCTATCCGTCGGGCATCGCCGGCGTGCCGATCGAGGTGATCGAAACGCTGTCGCCGATCCTGATGACGCGGCGCGAATTGCGGCCCGACAGCGGCGGACCGGGACGCTTTCGCGGCGGGCTCGGCCAGACCATGGAACTGACGGTGCGCGGCGACCAGCCCTACCTGTTCTCCGGCCTCTACGATCGCATCGACCAGCCGGCCCCCGGCCTGATGGGCGGGCTGTCGGGTGCGGCCGGCGCCCTGTCGACCGACCGCGACGACGTCACGCTGATCGCCAAGACACGCCAGGAACTGCCCGCTGGCACAACGGTCACCCTCGACCTGCCGGGCGGCGGCGGCTTCGGCGACCCGCATGACCGGCCGGCCGAGGACGTCGTCCGCGACGTCCGGCTCGGCTATGTGTCGGCCGATCAGGCGCGCGACGCCTATGGCGTCGCGGTCGATCCTGCAACCGGGGCGCTCGACCCCGCAACCACCAGGCGTCTGCGCTCGGCCTGATCGCCGATCCGGGCCGTTTGACCGGTTTTTCGCCACGCTCAAGCATTGCCCATCGCGGTCGGCTGTGCATCAATTCGATGACAAAGCGCGCGGCCACGGCGCGCTTGTCCTGCGACAGGCGCGCCGCATCCCGCGAGCGCGTATTGGGAGGTCATCATCATGACAGTCACGAAGATCGCCATCGCGGCCGGCCTCGCCGGCGCGCTCGGCTTCGCCGCGCCGGCCCTCGCCGAGACCTGGGACATGCCGACGCCCTATGGCGCGACGAATTTCCATACCGTCAACATCCAGGCCTTCGCCGACGAGGTCGCCGAGGCGACGGATGGCGAACTGATGATCACCGTGCATCCGGCGGGCTCGCTCATCGGCCATCCGGAGATCAAGAACGCGGTGCGGTCGGGCCAGGCCCAGATCGGCGAATTCCTGCTGTCGCGCCTGTCGAACGAGAACCCGATCTATGAAGCGGATTCGGTGCCGTTCCTGGCCGATTCCTACGACAAGGCCGCCGCCCTTTGGGAGGTCCAGAAGCCGGCCGTCGAGGAGCTACTCGGCAACCAGAACATGATGGTTCTCTATGCCGTGCCGTGGCCGCCGCAGGGGCTTTACGCCAACCGCGAGGTCAACGACATCGACGACATGGCGGGGCTCAAGTTCCGCGCCTATAACGCGGCCACCGAGCGCTTCGCGCAGCTCGCCGACGCGGTGCCGACCCAGGTCGAGGTCGCCGATCTGGCGCAGGCCTTCTCGACCGGCCGCGTCGATTCCATGATCACCTCGCCCTCGACCGGCGCCAACACCTCGGCCTGGGACTATCTGACCCACTATTACGACATTCAGTCCTGGATGCCGAAAAACGTCATCGTCGTGAACAAGGACGCCTTCGCGGCGCTGAGCCCGGAAGCGCAGGACGCCGTCCTGACGGCCGCGGCCAATGCCGAGGCGCGCGGCTGGGAAGCCTCCAAGAAGGAGACCGCCGAGAAAACCCAGATGCTGGCCGATAACGGCATCGTCGTCTCGGGCCCGTCCGACGCGCTCGTCGAGGACCTGTCCGGCATCGGCCAGACCATGGTCACCGAATGGATCGAAAAGACCGGCGACCAGGGCCAGGCGATCGCCGACGCGGTCAATAACTGATCCGAGCCCTTGCCAGGGGATGCGGGCCAAGCGCCCCGCATCCCCATTGGCCAGATCCGATCACGCCGTCCTCGCCGCGCCGTCGTTCCCTCTTGTCCGGGCGGCGCTTATCTTCCCGGACACCCCACGCCCGCTCAAGACTCCGCATGCGCCGATTTCTCGATGGCCTCTATCTCTTGAGCGGCGCGCTCGCCGCGCTCTGTGTCTTTCTCATTCTGGCTATTGTCGGGCTCCAGGTCCTGCTCAACCTGACCGCCGGCGCGGCCGAACTCGTGACCGGCCGACCGACCGGCTTCCTGCTGCCGGCCTATGCCGATTTCTCGGGCTATCTCCTCGTCGCCGCGACCTTCCTGGCGCTGCCCTATGCCATGCGCCGGGGCGCCCATATCCGGGTCACCTTGCTGATCCAGCGCACCGCCGGCCTGACCCGGCGCATCATGGAGGTGGCCGGGCTCGTCGCCGCGATCGCCATCACGCTCTATGCCGCGTGGTATGCGGCCAACCTCGTGCATGAGAGCTGGCGCTTCAACGATGTCGCTTTCGGCCTCGTACCGGTGCCACTGTGGATCCCGCAGCTGCCGATCCCGATCGGCCTGGCCATCCTGGCGATCGCGCTGATCGATGACCTCGTCGCGATCCTGTCCGGCAAAAAGCCGAGCTTCGACCGCTCCGAAGGGCTGCTCACCGCCGCGTCCGGCAACGACATGTCCAGCGGCGACATCGAAGGGAAACGCGGCTGATGGACGAGATCACGATCGCGCTTCTGCTGCTCGTCTTCCTGCTGGTCCTGCTGGCCAACGGCATCTGGGTGGCCATCGCCATGCTGCTGGTCGGCTTCGTCGGCATCGAATTCTTCACCAACCGGCCGGTCGGCACGATCCTCGCCTCGACGCTGTGGGGCCATTCCAACAAATGGTCGCTCGCCGCGCTCCCGATGTTCATCTGGATGGGCGAGATCCTGTTCCGCTCGCGGCTGTCGGAGGATCTGTTCTCCGGCCTCGTTCCGTGGACCCGCAATCTTCCGGGGCGGCTCGCGCATGTGAACATCTTCGGCTGCGCCATCTTCGCCGCCGTGTCGGGCTCGTCGGCGGCGACCTGCGCCACGGTCGGCAAGATGAGCCTGCCCGTGCTCGCCGAACGCGGCTATGACGAACGCCTGTCGATCGGCACGCTGGCGGGCTCCGCGACGCTCGGCCTTTTGATCCCGCCCTCGATCATCCTGATCGTCTATGGCGTGGCCGCCGAAGTCTCGATCGGCCGGCTGTTCATCGCCGGCATCCTGCCGGGCCTGCTGCTCGTCGGCCTGTTTGCTGGCTATGTAATGCTGTGGTCGCTCCTCAACCCGTCGCGCGTGCCGCCGCAACGCGAAGCCTATTCCTGGGCCGACCGCATCTTCGGGCTGCGCCGGCTCGGCCCGATCATTCTCCTGATCGCCGGCATCATGGGGTCGATCTATCTCGGCTTCGCGAGCCCCACCGACGCGGCCGCGCTCGGCGTCTTGCTGGCGTTGCTCCTGACCTGGCTGTCGGGCGATCTGACCTGGGCCTCGTTCCGCGACGGGCTCCTGTCGGCCACGGCCACGTCCTGCATGATCGCCTTCATCCTGATCGGCGCGGCCTTCCTCACCGTCGCCATGGGCTATACCGGCATTCCGCGCCAGATCGCCGAATGGATTACCGCCATGGACCTGCCGGTCTGGGCATTCCTCGCGATCCTGACCGTGTTCTTCATCGTGCTCGGCTGTTTCCTAGACGGAATCTCGGTCGTCGTGCTCACCGCCGCCGTCGTCCTGCCGTCGGTCGAGGCGCAGGGGCTCGACCTGATCTGGTTCGGCATCTTCCTCGTCATCGTCGTCGAGATGAGCCAGATCACCCCGCCGGTCGGCTTCAACCTGTTCGTGCTGCAGGGACTGACCGGCCGCAACATCCTGCATATCGCGATGTGTGCGCTGCCCTTCTTCCTTCTGATGGTGCTCGCCGTCGTCTTGCTCGTCGCCTTTCCCGGCATCGCGACCTGGTTGCCCGAGCAGATGACGAGCCGCTAGACCGCCCTTGGCGAGTTTACGTGTCCGAGGGGCAGGCCCCAAAGCGCGCCATAACAATAACTTAGAGGCGCATTACTGCCTCTGGTTTCGCTAAAATGGCTCTGGAGGTCTTCGGATCGGCATGAAATGCTTCAGCGACGCGACCTTTCCATGCCTCACCCTCGGTCTTGTCCCGGGGGTCCAGGGCGACACACTCTGAAAGGGCTGCCCTGGATTGCCGGAACCCGTCCGGCAATGACGCCGAAGCGTTAGAGCTTCCCGCCCAACTCAGATATCTTCCGGAAAACGGAGCCTGGCCAGATGACCCCGATAAACCTCAATGCCGATATGGGCGAAAGCTTCGGCCGCTACACGATCGGCAACGACGACACCCTGCTCGACGTCGTGCAAAGCGCCAATATCGCCTGCGGCTTTCACGGCGGTGACCCGACCGTTCTAGTCGACACGGTGACCGCCGCCAAGGCGAAGGGCGTGTCGATCGGCGCCCATCCCGGCTTCAACGACCTGTGGGGCTTCGGCCGCCGCCAGATCAAGATGAACGTCAAGGACCTGGAAAACCTGGTGCTCTACCAGATCGCCGCCATCGACGGGGTGGCGCGCGCGCTCGGCGCCGAGGTCACCCATGTCAAGCCGCATGGCGCGCTCAACAACATGGCGGCCGAGGATCCCGCCTATGCCACGGCGATCGCGCGCGCGATCCACAGCTACAACCCCAAGCTGATCTTCGTGGCGATCGCGCTGTCGGAACTGATTCCGGCCGGCGAGAAACAGGGCCTGACCATCGCCGCCGAGGGTTTCGCCGACCGCACCTATGGCGATGACGGCATGCTGACCCCGCGCACCGAGCCGAACGCCATGATCCGCGACGGCAAACAGGCCGCCGAGAACGTCTTCCGCATGGTCGAGGAACAGGCGATCTTCACCACCAGCGGCCGCAAGATCCCCTCGCCGATCCACACCGTCTGCATCCATGGCGACGAGCCGACGGCGGTGGCGGTCGGCCAGTCGGTGCGCCGCGAGATCGAGGCCTCCGGCCGGTTCCGCCTGACGCCCCTGCCGGAGATGCCACTCTGACCCCGCTCATGGCGCTGTCCCGATGACCATGGGCGCCGATCCGATCATCAAGCCCTGCGGCGATACGGCGCTTCTCGTCGTGTTCGCCGAGAGCTTGGAGCGCGCGGTTCTCGATCGCGTGACCGCGCTCGACCGGGCGCTCTTGGCCCATCCGCCGGCCGGTCTTGTCGAGACCGTGCCGTCGTTCGGCACGCTTCTGGTCTGCTACGATCCGCTGATCGGACGCGGCGGCGAGATCGAAGCTCATATCGCCGATCTGCTGGCCCATCCGCATGACGACGTTTCCGCGCCGGGGCGGCATTGGGAGGTGCCGGTCTGCTACGATCCCGACCTCGCGCCCGACCTCGCCGAACTAGCCTGCAAAGCCGGGCTGAGCCCGGAGGCGTTCGCCGCGCGTCACGCGGCGACAAGCTATGACGTGCTCGTCACCGGCTCCTTTCCGGGCTATGCCTATTGCGGCACCTTGGATAAGGGCCTGCGCTTTCCCCGCCGCACGACGCCGCGCACCACGATCCCCGCCGGCGCGGTGGCCATCGCCAACGAATTCACCTGCGTCTACCCCGTCGCCTCGCCCGGCGGCTGGAACCTGATCGGCCAGAGCCCGGTCAGGTTGTTCGATCCCGAGCGCGACCCGCCGGCGTTGTTCGCGGTCGGCGACACGATCCGCTATGTCGCGGTCACGCGCGCCGAACTGGATACGCTCGACGCCGACGCGGCGGCCGGCCGCTGGTCCTTGAGGCCCGCCGCATGATGCTGCCGACGCTCGATATCGTCGCGCCGGGACTGCATGCGACGCTCCAGGATCTCGGCCGGCCGGGCTTCTTGCGCCAGGGCGTGCCGGCCTCGGGCGTGCTCGACCCGCCGAGCGTGCGCCTCCTGAACCGTCTGCTCGGCAATGACGCGGGCGCGCCCGTCGTCGAATTCCTGCTCGGCGGGCCGGAGATCATATGCGCGGCCGATAGCGTTCGCCTCGCCTTGGCCGGCGCCGATGCCCATGTCACGCGGCGCGACGGGAGCCGGTTCGCCTTGCGGCCCTTCCTGACCGTCACGCTCCATCACGGCGACCGGATCGCTGTCGGCCGAACGGCGAAGACCGTCTGCGGCTATCTCGGCATTGCCGGTGGGCTGGCGCTGCCGCCGGTCCTGACCTCACTGTCGACCTATGGACGCGGCGCCTTCGGCGGGCTGGACGGGCGCCCGCTTACCGCCGGCGCCCGGCTGCCGCTGAACCGGGCCGTGGTGCACGGACCCGAGCGCGTCCTGCCCGTCCCACCCGACCTGCATCCCGACCGGCCGATCCGCGTCGTGCCGGGGCCGCAGGAAGATGCCTTCACCGAACATGCGATCGCGCGGTTTTATGGCGCGGCCTTCGCCATCGGGGCGGCCTCGGACCGCGTCGGGCTTCGGCTCGACGGGCCGGACCTCGATCACAAGGCGGGCTTCGAGGTCCTGTCCGAGGGGATCGCGCCCGGCGCCATTCAGGTGCCAGGCACGCGCCAGCCGATCGTCCTCCTCAACGATCGCCAGACCATCGGCGGCTATACCAAGATCGCGACGGTGGCGAGCGTCGACCTGCCGCGTATCGCGGCGAAACGGATCGGCGACAGGGTGCGCTTCGAGCGCGTGTCCCGCGACGAGGCCGAAGACCTCAGGCGCCGCGCCGCGCGGCACCTGGACGCCCTTGAACGGGATATCGTCGATGCGCCGCCGATCGGCAGCGCCTCGATCGACACACTGACCGCCACCGACATTTCCGGCGGCATGGCGCCGCCGGGTTGAGCCTAGCGCAAAATGCGATCTGATTGAATCAGACCGCGTTAATTTGCTCTATATCTTAAGGCGTTAGAGCATCTTCATGCGTTCAGACCTTCGCGTGAAGCGCTTCAATCTAAACGCAGGATGCTCTCGTCAGCGCGGCGGCAGGCGCAGCGCGCCGTCGAGCCGGATCGACACGCCGTTCAGCATCTCGTTCTCGCAGATATGCCGGACCAGATCGCCATATTCGCTGGCATGGCCGAGCCGCTGGGGGAACGGCACATTGGCCGCGAGCGAGGCGCGGATTTCATCAGTCAGGCTGTCGAACATCGGCGTGTGGAACAGGCCCGGCATGATGCCGGCGACGCGGATGCCGTCGCGCGCCAGATCGCGCGCCATCGGCAGGACGAGGCTGTTGATGCCGCCTTTCGACGCCGCATAGGCCGCCTGGCCGAGCTGGCCGTCCTCGGCCGCGACCGAGGCCGTCATGACGATGACGCCGCGGCCGCCATCCTCGGTCACCGGATCGAGCGACAGCATGCCGGCGGCCGATTGCGAGGCGACATTGAACGAGCCGATCAGATTGACGTGGATGACCTTGGAGAAAAGCGCCGGATCGTGCGGCTTGGGCGCGCCGGTGGCGCGATCGCGGCTCGCCGTCTTCTGGCCCGCGACGATGCCGGCGCAGTTCACGCAGATCCGCTCCTGGCCATGGGCCTCGCGCAGGCTCGCCAGCGCGGCGGCGACCGAAGCGGGGTCGGTGACATCGGCTTCGGCGAAGGCGCCGCCGATATCCTCGGCGACACGCGCGCCGCTCTCGGCGTTCATGTCGATCAGACCGACCTTGACGCCGCTGGCGGCCAGCGCCCGCGCCGAAGCTTCCCCAAGACCGGACGCACCGCCCGTGACGACGGCGACCGTCGATGCCGCAAGTTCCATGAACCGTTACTCCCGAATGATCCGCGATTAGGACAGATCCGCCTGTGATCCCCCGTCGCGGCCGGTTCCGCAAGAGGGCAGGGAGCGTTTTCGACGCGGCGCTCCGAGCCGATGGTGGGCCTTGCGCCACGATCCGGGCACGAAAAGGCCGCGATCGCGCCTTTCGAGCGAAAAAAGTCAGCGCTTAAACAAGGCGTTACTTGCCGGAGCCCCAGTCGCGACCCATGTCAGATCGATAGTGATCAAAGACGTCAGGACCACCCGACCCATGACAGCCATGCAACCGGATGCCGGTCTCCCGCGCGGCTTCGGCGCGTCGACCGGGGAGCGCATGAGCGATGCCGAGGAGCCGGCCGGCAAGCGGCCGGATATGGATGACCGTACCGAACACTGGGTCGGCGAACCGGCGCAGGACCCCGAAACCGTCGAGCGCAATATCGCCCGCGTGCAGCAGGGCTTCTGGGCCAAGCTGAAGCGCGTCGCCCGCAAGATCCCCTTCGCCCACGATCTCGTCGCGGCCTATTACTGCGCCATGGATCCGACAACGCCGCTGAAGGTGCGCGCCACGCTTCTCGGCGCGCTGGGCTATTTCGTGCTGCCGCTCGATTCGGTGCCGGATTTCCTCATGGGCTTCGGCTATACCGACGATGCGACGGTGCTGCTCGCCGCGGTATCGATGGTCGCGGCCCATATCACCGACCGTCATCGCGAAACGGCGCAGGACACGCTGGCCGAAACGCTCGAACTCGTCCCCGAGAACGACAGCCAAACCTCGGCGACCGACTGAAGCGGTCGGCTGTCACGATCTCCATTCGGACCGCATTTCGGATATCTTCCGGGTGGAGGCGAAAGCGTCTGGCCGGTGCTGTGTTGTGACCTTGTCACCCCCGGCCTGTTCCGGAACCAAGCCAGGGGCATCCAGCGCGAAGCCTTGGATTGCCGGCTCGCGGTCAGTCGTCCTCGATCTGGCGCGCTTCCTCGGCCAGCATGATCGGAATGCCGTCGCGGATCGGATAGGCCAGCCTGGCGACCGTCGAGATCAATTCCTGGGCGTCGGCGTCATAGATCAGATTGGTCTTGGTGACCGGGCAGACGAGGATTTCCAGAAGCTTGCGGTCAACCTGCGGCGGGCTTGCCGTGGGCGGGGTCTCGCCGGGATCGGTGGGCTCGGTCATCGCGTCATCACTTCTACTGGGCGTCCGCCGATCGACGGCTATTGCAGGGTGGAGGAATCATCCTCGTCGGCGCGCAACAGGCTCATCTCGGTCATGGCGACCAAGATGTCGGCGCGCTCGCCGAGATCCCGCGCTTCGAGCAGCGCCTGCTTCTCACGCGGACCGAACGGGCTCATCATGGCGAGCCCGTTGACCAGCGCTTCGGTCGGCGCGCGCTGCACGCTCGACCAGTCGGCCTTCAGGTCATTGGCGTTGAGATAGGCGCGGAAGGTGTCGAGGAGCTTGTCCCGGTCGACCGCGTCCTCCCCGGCATTGGCCTTGAAATCGGTGCCGAATTCCGAGGCCGAGATGCGGCACTGCCGGAACAGGGTCGAGACATCGAGCTCTTCGAGAACGCGGAAGCGGGACACCCCGCTCAGCGTGATGACGTAGCGGCCGTCATTGGTTTCCTGAAAGGCCGAGATGCGTCCGAGCCCGCCGATGCGCGACAAGGGCGGCGCCTCGTCCACCGCGTCATCGTCGTCGTCATCGACGACGGACCGGCCGATCTCCGGCTGCACCATGCCGATCAGCCTCGGTCCGGCGAGCGCCGCATCGACCATGTCGAGATAGCGCGGCTCGAAGATGTTCAGCGGCAGATCGCCGCGCGGCAGCAGCAGAACCCCTTCGAGCGGAAAGACCGGAACGGTCTGTGGCAGGTCTTCGGGCACGTGATAGGGGCGCGGCGGCATGGACGGACGACCTTGCGAAAGTCAGGAGAACAGGACGGCCGACAGCTTCTTGCGGGTTTCGACCGTCATCGGATCGGTCGGCCCCCAGGCTTCGAAGAAGGTGACGAGCTGTTTGCGCGCCCCGTCCTCGTTCCAGTCGCGGTCGCGGGCGACGATGTCGAGCAGATGCTTGGCGGCCAGCGCGCGATCGCCGCGCGCGTTGAGCGCCATGGCCAGGTCGAACTGGGCCTGGAAATCGTCGGGATTGCGTTCGACGGCCAGGAGAAGCTCGTTCAGTTCACCGACCTCGCCGGCCTGTTCGGCGAGATCGAGCTGCGCCTTGGCCGCGACCACCATCGGATCGGTCGCCTTGGCCGCCGGCACCATGGCGAGCGTCTGTTTGGCGCGGTCGAGATCGCCGGTCTTGATCAAACAGCGCGCCAGTCCGCCGAGCGCGGTGGCATGTTCGGGATCTTCCTGCAGGATCGTCGCATAGGTGTTGGCGGCGGCCGACAGATCGCCCGCTTCGAGCGCCTCATGGGCCGCGGCCAGCGCTTCCTCGATCGGATCGGGCCCGACCGGGCCGGCGATGCGTTCGATGAACGCCTTGATCTGGCTTTCCGGCAATGCCCCCATGAAGCCGTCGGCCGGGCGGCCATTGACGAAGGCGATCACGGCGGGGATCGACTGAACGCCCATCTGGCCGGGGATCTCCGGATGCTCGTCGATATTCATCTTGACGAGCCTGACCGCGCCGGCGGCCGCCTGAACCGCCTTTTCGAGAAGCGGCGTCAACTGCCGGCAAGGGCCGCACCAGGGCGCCCAGAAATCGACCAGCACCGGCACGTCCTGCGACGCATCGATGACGTCCGCGGCGAAGTCGCGCGTCGTGGTGTCCTTGATCAGATCGCCGGATGGCGCCTGCCCCGCCTGCCCGGCGCCGTCGCCAAAGAGGAGTTCGGCCATGTCACACTCATCCCGCTGTGTCTTGCCCCGACGCATCCTACCCGGATACGCCTTGCCTGGCTGAAGCGCGCACCCCCAGGACCGTGACCTCAGGGCCGCGCGCCGCGCCGCCTTCAATATAGGCGCGGATCGGAACCCTTGATAGGCCCAATCCGCCAGATCCCCTGCTCATGTCGCGGCGGTTTCGGGCTCCACCGGCGCCGGCAGGTCGAGGATCGCCGGCTTGTAACCGAGCGCCTCGACGAAGCGCAGGAAGTCGGCCCGCGCGACGGCGCTGGTCTGGGCATTGTCGAGGGGGTGGAAGTTCAGCGGATCGTGGTCGAGGAGATGACGATCGAGCACCAGGGTGACACGCTTGTCGGTCTCGTCATTGATCAGCGCGAAAGGCGTCACCGCGCCGGGAATGACCCCGAGCACCGCCATCAGAAGCTCGGGCCTGCCGAAGGATACCCGCCCCTGCGCGCCGATGGCGGTATGGATCTTCTTGAGATCGATCGGCGTGTCCTCGCAGGCGACGACCAGGAAGATCGTCCCCTTCTTGTCCTTGAGGAACAGGTTCTTGGTGTGCCCGCCCGGCAGTTCGCCGCGCAGGTTTTGCGATTCCGCGACGGTGAAGAGCGGCGGGTGCGACACGGTCCGCATCGGAATGTCGAGCGCCGCGAGGCGGGCGAAGAGATCGTCTGGTCCAAGAGGCATGATCGGGTCTCGGCGGGATTCAGGTGATGTCGGGGCGATCCGGGGCCGGGGCGCGGATGCCGTGCCGAATACCTAGTCCATTGTCAGACGGTCATAAAGCCATGTCATAAAGTGTCTGCCCAGGACGACGGCGTCGCGGGCCAGACTAGCGCAATTCCAGCGGAAACGGGAACCGGTTTCGCGTAAGGAATTTCGTAAAATCAATGAGTTAGAGCGTATCCAGTGAACCGACAGTCACTGGAGCTCTCTAGGTCCAGGATGGGCCTATACAGGGGGACGTGTCATGGAAGCTCTCATTCCGATTATCATCCAGGTCATTTCCGGCATGGTCGGCGGCGGCGTCGCGGGCACGCTCGTCAAGCAGGCGGCGATGGAATTGCTGCCCAAGCTTCTGGCCGGCGGCGTCGGCGGTGTCGGCGGCGGCATGGCGCTCGGGCCAGTCATCGCGGGCCTGATGGGCGGCGATGCCGGCGGCGCGATGTCGCTCGCCAACATCGTCGGCGACGTGGTCGGCGGCGCGGCGGGCGGCGGCGTGCTGACGGCGGTCGCCGGCGCGGTCATGAACATGCGCAAATAGCGGCGCACCGATACCGGACGAAGAAACTGCGGGCGGGCGGTATCGCCCGCTTGCATTCGTCTCCGGCTTGCGCCATATACGCGGCCTTGATCGCGACACAAGCGCCGATCAGAGCGGGCGTAGCTCAGGGGTAGAGCACAACCTTGCCAAGGTTGGGGTCGTGAGTTCGAATCTCATCGCCCGCTCCAGATTTTCCCGGAAAACTCGGATCAGACGGCAACCGTCCAGACAGCGGCCTGTCAAACGACGGGCCGGCCCTCGACCTCTGAGGCCCGAGCCCGTGTCTCGGTCCCGTGCCGCCGTCGGGCGTGCCGCTCACTTGCGGGTGTAGAAGCCGGTCAGTTGCGGCGCCTGCGCACCGCAGCTGACGAGTTCGTCCAGCGTCATCTCGGCATCGTCGGAGATGAAGACGCCGGTGCCCGCCTGCTGAAGGTAGATCGTCACGCCCGTGCCGCTCACCGCGAGCTGCTTGCCTTCCTCGGTGGCCTCGAACCGGCCCGAACAGGTCCAGTTGGCACCGGCGCCGTCGAGCGAGACGGCATATTTGCCGGTGCCGGCCGGTTCGATCTGAAGCGTTAGGTCGGACCAGCTGTCATAGGCCGCCACCCAGCCGGGAAAGGCATCATATTCGCGGTCGAGCGCCTGTAGGCGCTCGACATAGGCCGCGCTCAGGCACGGCGCGTCCTGGCAGGTGTCGCGCTGGGCCAGCCAGTCGCGCTGGGACTGGCGCAAGTTGGGTTGGGACTCTTCGCCGAGCGCCGGCAGAAGCGCCGCATAAAGATCGCCAAGGGCGCTGTCGAGCGCGCCGAGGGCGGGGTCGTTGCAGATCTCCATCTCGACCGCCGTCGATGCCTTGGCGCAGTCGAAGCTCTGGGCATTGGCCGGCGGTGCGGCGATCAGGATGGCCAGAGCCGGCAGCAAAGTGGCGGCGGGGATCGACAAGGCGCGCATGGAGGTCTCCTGGATCGAGAGGCGGGATTTTGGCGGCCGCAGCATCGCCGGATTCGATGGCAGGAGTGTAACGCATCCCCGTTCAAAGACCATGACGGCCTGTAAATGGCATCCGTCGCCGACGAACCGGCATCGCTGGACAGGCACCGTCATGCCCGTGCCGCCGCGCTTCAACCCTCGGCAATGACCAAAGCACGTGGCAACGGCCACGGCCAAAACACCCGGCATCCGGCATCCGAAGCCTTTCTCCCTTGCCGCCAATGCCTCCGCTCTTGATATATGCATGATACACACATATAAATAACGCATGATCGAAGAAGACCATGACAGAACGGCCAATCTGCTCGGCGCGCTCGCTCTGGCGCTGACCGACCGCATGACCGACAGGATCGAGGCCTGCGCCGAATATGGCGCGGCGGCGCCGGCGGCGCTGGTCAGTATCGGCATCGATCCCGGCCTGTCCGTCGGCGCCCTGGCCCGAACCATCGGCCTCAGCCATTCGGCCACCGTGCGGATCGCCGACCGGCTGGCCGGGGATGGTCTGGTCGAGCGGCGGAAGGGGGCGGACGGGCGCGTGGTCGGGCTTCATCTGACGCGTCGGGGCATGGCGCGGCGGCAGACCATTCTCGACGGGCGCGGCGCCACGCTGTCACGGGCACTGACCGCCCTGTCCGAAGGCCAGCGGGCGCAGCTGACAGCGCTGCTCGAAACCCTGCTCGGCACGATTACGGAAGATCGCAAGCAGGCCGACCGGACCTGCCGGCTGTGTCATGAGGAAGTCTGTCCCGAAACACGCTGCCCCGTCGAGAACGCGGCCATCCGCTCCGAAGCCCGGCCGTGATGGGCATATCCGATCCGCATGCGGCGGCGACCGGCGCCACCGTAGCGCATCCCCGGCGGCGCGGGCTGGCCATTGTCGCGGCCATCCTGTCCGCCGCCTGCTGGGGCTCGGCCACGGTGATGAGCAAGGGCGTGCTCGCCCATATGCCGCCGCTGACGCTCGTCACGATCCAGCTCACGGCCTCGATCGCGGTCCTGTGGCTGGCGGTCTTTGTCCTCGGCCGCCGGGTGCGGCTCGACAGGCCGACCCGCCGCGCCAGCCTCAGCGGCCTGTTCGAGCCGGGCTTGTCCTATACGTTCGGCATTGTCGGCCTCGCCCTGACAACCGCCAGCAATGCCGCCCTGATCGGCGCGGTGGAACCGCTGTTCATCCTGTTCCTCGCCTGGCTCCTGCTCAAGGAGCGGATCGGCCCGCAAATGCTCGGCCTGGCCTTGCTGGCGACGATCGGCATCGTGCTCGTCATCGCGCCCGACATGACCGTCCTGTCCCGCCGAGGCTCGCTGGCCGGCGACCTCCTGCTCGTGGCCGGCACGTTCTTCGCCGCCTTCTATGTCATCGCCACAAGGCGCCTGGTGCTGACGCTCGATCCGCTACCTTTGTCGGCGCTTCAGCAGAGCGTCGGCCTGGTCTGGACCTTGGGTGTCCTGCTCACCGCGCTCGTGGTCGGGCTCGCGCATGTCGGGCTTGCCGGCGTCCCGGCCTGGGCGCTTCTGATGGCCGCCGGCTCCGGCATCATCCAGTATGCGCTCGCCTTCTGGCTCTATCTGTTCGCCCTGCAAAGCCTGCCGGCCAATGTCGCTGGGCTCTATCTCACCCTCATTCCCGTCTTCGGCATCGCGGCCGCCGTCATCTTCCTCGGCGAGGGACTGGCGCCCGTTCAATGGCTCGGCGCCCTCTGCATCGTGATGGCGGTCGCCGCCATTTCGCGGCTGACCCAGGATTAGGCCGATCGACCCGTTTGCCCATGCGCCCTATGGCGCGGCGGCCGACCGGGCGATGGCGCGGAAGGCGGCGACGGTTTCGGCATCGTGGTCGTCGAACAGGGGATCGGCGCTGGTCTTGACGATGACGACATCGCGCTCGGGATCGACATAGATGTATTGACCCCAGATGCCGATGGCGAGGAAATCGCCCTGTGGGTCCTCGGGGATCCACCATTTATAGCCATAGCCAAATGTCCAGAACGATGCCGGATTGTCGCCAGGCTGGAGATGCGCCGCCGTCGGATTGACCGACGCGGCGACCCAGTCCACCGGCACGATCTCGACGCCGTCGCGGGCGCCCTGATCGAGATAGAGCCGGCCGAAGCGGGCATAGTCGCGCAAGATGGCGTTCAGACAGCACATGGCGATCGTGTTGCCCGCCCGGCTGATGTTCCAGAACGCATCGGCCTCGGCCCCCATCGGCCCCCACAGCCGGCTTTCGAGATAGGCGTCGACCGGCATGTCCGTCGCGCCTTCGAGCACCAGGCCGAGCGCGATGGTGTCGGAACTGATGTAGTCGTTATAGGTGCCCGGCGCGCGCAGCCTCGGCAGGTCGGCGAGCAGATCGGTCATCTCGGCGCCGGTCGCGAAATCGATGAACATCATGTTCACGTCGGACGTCGGGTCGTCGTAATTCTCGTCGAAAGCGATGCCCGACGACATGGTGAGCAGATTCTCGATCGGCACCGCGCCATAGGCCGTGCCGGCGAGCGCCGGCACGTAGCGCGCGACCGGATCGCGCACGCTGTCGATATGGCCTTCCGCCACCGCGATGCCGACAAGCGCCGACACCACCGATTTCGCCACCGACCAGGAAGTGAAGGTCGATGCGGCGTCCGCGCCGAGACGATAATCCTCGTAAGTGATGTCGCCGTCGTGGACGACGAGCAGGCCCGTTGTCTCCGTCAGGTCCAGAAAGGCCGCCAGGTTCCGCTCTTCGCCGTCATGGAGATAGGTTTCCGGCAAGGGCCGGGGATCCGATCCGAAGGCCCACACATCGCCCGACCGGGCGACCTCGCGATAGGGGAAGACCTGATCCATATTGCGGAAATTCTCGACCCGATAGCCGTCCCAGAACAGCGTGATGCCGGTCCAATAGGGCGTCTGGCGCAGCCACAGGAAGCCGGCGGCGAGCAGGACCGCGAGAACGGGGATGCTCCAAAGCGCGAAACGCGCGACATGGCGCAGGGTCATGATCGAGGATCCGTGTCGAAAGGGGCCGTTGTTCAAAGAACATTGACGCCACCATGGCGGCGGCACGGCCTGCGCTTAGCTTGGTCTTGCCCGCACGGCAATCGCCGACAGGCGGAAAATGGCGGACCAGCGGCGCAAGGTGACCCAATCGATCGGGCGCGATGCGGCGGCCCTGCCGCCCTACCCTGATCTGCCCTCGACCCGGCCCTGACGCGGACGTGAGCCGGTGCGGCATGTTGCGACCTTGACGATGACGGCGAAAGCGCGATTTTTACGCCATGATCTCCGGGACGTCTCATATCGCGACAGAGGACATCGCAGCGGCGGACACGGCCGCGATGCGTCGTGAAAAACGCCAGGCCGCGCTGGCCGATACCATCGTCAAGCTGGCGATCGCGGCGGCTGTTGTCCTGATCACGGCCGCTGGCCTGCTCGGCTGGGCCACGGTTGGGCCTGTCGTGGCCTTCGAGATGATGATGAACGCGATCTGGTCGTGTTTCTGACCGGCCGATCGCCAAGCGTTGACCCCTAAGAAACCCAAGACAGACGGACAGGACCACAAGATGACGCGGCGGCGCCAACTGCATCTGATCGCGGCTCTTTCGACCCTCGCATTGGGGTTGATCGCCTTCGGCGTGACCTATTACCTGACCGTGGCGCGGCCGGGCGAGAGCGGTCTCGTGCGGACCATTTCGAGCGAATTCGAGATCGGCGGGCCGTTCGAGCTGATCGACGATCAGGGCAATCCCGTCACCGAGGCGGATTTCGCCGGACGGCCGAAGCTCGTCTTTTTCGGCTTCACCAATTGCCCCGACATCTGCCCGAGCACGCTCTACGACATCACGCTCACGCTTCGCGAACTCGGCGATGATGCCGAGAAGCTCAACGTGCTGTTCATCTCGGTCGATCCGGAAAAGGACACGCCGGAATTCTTGTCGACCTATCTGACGAGCTTTCATCCGGTCATCACCGGGCTGACCGGCACGCCGGAACAGATCGCCGATGTGGCGCGCGCCTATCGCGCCTTCTATCGCAAGGTGCCGCTCGACAGCGGCGACTATACGATGGACCATTCGGCGGTGGTGTATCTGTTCGATGCGGACGGCCGTTTCGTTTCGCCCTTCAACCACCAGCGCGCGCCGGAAGAAGCGGCCCGGGATCTGCGCGCGGTCCTTTAACCACATCCCGGCGATCGGGCCGGGCGCGATCGACGAGGTGCGGCAGGTCGCGCGCGCGGCCCGTGTCTAGGCCGTGCTCGGTCTTGTCCCAGTGGAACGGCGCGCGCGCCAGGCCGATACCCGCCTTCACCGCGCCGAGCCCGATCAGCGCCCAGTAGACGATCGTCGTCGGCAGGCTCAGCGCGAGGCGCGGCATGCGGCGTACGCCGCAGCCAAGCGCCGCGATGGTCAGCGCCACGCCATAGCCGGCCAGAAGATTGACCATGCAGATGAACATCAGGGCGTTCTGGAACCCGTTGCCGTCGGTCGCGAACAGGGCCGCGCCCAGCATCTGGCCCGCCATGATCATCGCCGTCACGGGCATGGCGAGCGAGGATGTCGCGCCGCCGATCAGCAGCGTCAGAAGGCCGAGCGCGCGCGCCGAGCCGAGGTCGCGGAACAGGGCTACGGGCGCGCGCAGATGCACCAGGAGCGTTTGCAGCCAGCCCTTGATCCAGCGGCTGCGCTGCACCACCCAAGGCTTGAGGCGCGCCGGGGCTTCCTCGAACGTCGTCGAGGCCAGGATCCGGGTGCGAAAGCCGCAGCGCGCCAGCCGGATGCCGAGATCGGCGTCCTCGGTCACGTTGAACGGGTCCCAGCCGCCGATCCGCCGCAAGGTCTCGGTGCGGAAATGGTTCGACGTGCCGCCGAGCAGGATCGGCAGGTCGAGCCGTTCGAGCGCCGGCAGCATGACATCGAACAAGGCGGTATATTCGACCGCGAACTGGCGGGTCAGCCAGTTCGTGTCCCAGTTGCGATAGGCCAGCCGGGCCTGGACCACGCCGGTTTCGGGCTCCGCCATCAGGATACGGGCGGCCTGGCGCAGCTGGGCCGGATCGGGACGGTCCTCGGCATCATAGACGGTGACGAGCGCGCCACGCGCCAGAAGCAGGCCGACATTGAGCGCGCTTGGCTTGGTGCGCGGCAGATGCGGCGGCAACACCACGACTTCATAAGGGTGGCCGAGATCCAGGGCCTCGACCGCCGCGCGGGTCGTCCTGTCATCGGCTTCGAGCAGAAGCTTGATGTCGAGCCGGGCACGCGGATAGTCGAGCCGGTCGAGCGCCGCGACCAAAGGTGCGACGACGCGCGCCTCTCGATAAAGCGGCACGAGAACGGTATAGACTGGCCACTCATCGGCCGATGTGGTCGGTTCGACCGGATCATCGAGCGTCCGGGCGCCGGACGCGGCCTCCAGGGTCAGCGGCCATGCCGCTAGAATGGCCACGCGCAACAGCGTGCCTGCCAGGAACAGGAGACCGAGCAGCACCAGGACCAGCGCGGCGAAAGCGGACGGCTGGACCAAAGCGAGCGCGGCCAGGATTGCCATGACGGCCACCATCACCACGGCCTGACGCGGCGTGACGATGCGGCGGGCGGAAAACAGCGGTACCTTGTCGCGCAGATCGAAGAGGGCCGCGCGCATCAGGCCCGATCGGGGATCGTTCAGCAAAAGCGCCCGAATGGCCGAGGGCGGTGCGATGACAAGACGGTCCGCGACGGCGCGGCGCTTGGCCAGCAGCGCCTTCAACGGTCCCAGTTGATGCAGTGCCGGCGCCATGACGAGCCGCGCGCCGTTCGGCGTGATGACACGGGCGACGCGGACATGCGGCGCGATATCGCGATAGAGATGCGACCGCATCGCCGGGTCGAGGCGGCAGCCGTCCAAGGTCGAGAAGGGCAATCGCAGATCCTCGGCGATCCTGCGATAGTGCCGCGCTTCCGACGACGGTCCGGGCCGGCCCGTGATAGGGGACGCGATCCGGTGGCGAAAGTCCGGCTGGCGCAGGAGAGGATTTCTGCACGGCGGATCGCGCAGGCCGGGCGCGGCCGGCGGGGCGTTCCCCGGCGCCGGCGCGGCAACCCGCTTTCCGATGCCCCCACTGTTCGACAAAGTCCCAGCCATCCCGTAGACACGGTTCCCGGAAACGAGGCTAGCCGCGCTGTCGAGCGGTCAAATCATGAGAATCCCGGATTACGGGTAGTATCACCTATCCCGGCAACCCCAGCGCGATCGCGGGGACATGGGTTGACGAGGATGGTGCATCGCCGAACCCTGACGGCGGAAAGGTGAGTTCCTGACCGACATGCGCGCTTTTCTGAAAAGCTCGAGGATCATTGTCCTGGCCGCCATGGCGCTGGCGCTTGTCGTGCCGACGCTGCTGCTCGCCGCGCCTTACGCATCGGCGCGCGACATCACGGTGCCGAACTATTGGGACCCCAATCGGCGCATCGCCCAGCCGGATCTGACCGGCATCCGGACCATCCGCTTCCTGACCGAACTCGACGCGCCGCCCTTCAGCTATCGCGCGCCGGATGGCGGGCTCACCGGTTTCAATGTCGAGCTCGCGCGCGCGGTGTGCCGGGTCCTCGATGTCGCCTGCACCATCCAGGCGTTACGCTGGGATCTCCTGCAGACCGGGATCGCCGACGGACGGGGGGATGCCATCATCGCCGCCCTGCCGATCACCGAGGAGACCCGGCGGCGCTTCCTGTTCACCAATCAGTTCCTCGAATTTCCCGGCCGCTTCGTGGCCCGCGCCGAGGATGCCGACGAGCCGGTCACGCCGGCGGATCTGGCCGGCGACACGATCGCCGTTGTGACCGGCACGGCGCATGAAGCCTTCCTCGCCGATCAGTTTCCCGACGCCGAGACGGTCGGATTTTCGACGCTTGCCGAAGCGCGCGACGGGCTGAAATCGGGCGCGTTCGATCTCCTGTTCGCCGATGCGCTGACCATGAGCTTCTGGCTGAACGGGCTCGCGTCGGAGGGGTGTTGCGCCTTTCGCGGCGGGCCATTTCTCGAAAGCCACTATTTCGGTGAGGGCATGGCGATCGCGGTCGACAGCAGCGATACGCGCCTGCGCCAGGCGCTCGATGCCGCGCTGTGGGACGTGCAGTATGACGGCACCTATCTCGAGATCTTCCTGCGCTCGTTTCCCTTGGGCTTTTACTGAGCCGCCTCGCGCTGGCCGGACGTGTCGTCTTCGGCCCGATCGGTATCGGTTGAACGCCGTCTCGCCAGATCGCGGAACGGCACCAGGAGCGTCCAGCCGAGCCGGGTCGGCCCGTCATGCTGGGTTTCGGCGAGACCGATGACCATGCCGTCATGGCCGTCGCGCGGCTGTGGCGTATAGGTGCCGAACAGACGGTCCCACAGCGACAGGTTGAAGCCGTAATTGGAATTGGTTTCCCGCATATGGATCGAGTGGTGCACCCGATGCATGTCGGGCGTCACCACGACGAGCCGCAACCAGCGGTCGAGCCATGGCGGCAGTTTCGCATTGGCATGGTTGAAGATCGCCATGCCGTTCAAAATGACCTCGAAGATGAAGACCGCCACCGGCGGCGCGCCGAGCAGCGCCACGACGGCCATCTTGAAGCCGACGCTCAGCACGATCTCGATCGGGTGAAACCGCAAGGCGGTCGTGACGTCGAAATCGACGTCGGTGTGGTGCATGCGGTGCACGCGCCACAGGATCGGCACCTGATGCGATACGAGATGCTGCAGCCAGACGGCGAAATCCAGGAGCAGGATGGCGATCAGCCCGGCCGCGAGCGGCGGCACGGCGATCTGGTTCAACAGGCCGAAGCCCGCAGCCTGCGCCCAGATCGCGGCGCCGACCACGGCGACGGGAAAGATCAGCCGCACCGCGAGGCTGTCGATCAGGATGATCGCGAAGTTGGTGATCCAGCGTCGCGCCCTGCCGACGCGCCGCTCGCGGCGTGGCAACAGCGCCTCGATCAGCGCCATGATCGAGAAGATGCCGGCGAAGGCCGCCAGCCTGAGCGTCGTTTCGCCGAGTTCCGCGATCAAACCCATCGGGCCACTCCGCTGCTCCGGCCCCGCGCCGGAACGGTCAAGACCGAAATGATGTCACCCGGGACAGTCGAGGCCGCCGCGTCGTCGTCCATCGCGCCTTTTATTGCGCCGTCGCCCGGTCGGCGATCGCGCCGAAGACGCCGTCGAGATCGGCGGACAGGGCACCGAGTTCCGCCCCGCCTTCCTCCATATAGGGCGCGAAGACGAAGCTCGGCAGCTTGTAGGACAAGGTGCTGCCGCCGTCGCTGTCTTCGGTGACATAGAATTCGATCGGCGCTTCGATGCCCGCCGCGATGCTGGCGTCCAGCATGCGGACGGCGAAGTCGTTGCGGTAGACGCCCATGACGAGATTGCCGGGGATCTCGATGCCGCGCCCGGCAGCCCCGCGCGAGGCGCTGGCGACATAGAGCCTGAGCATGTTCTCGGCCTCGACCGCTTCGGACAACCGGTCGACTATGTCGTCGAAGGCGTAATCGGTCTCGATGACGCGCCAGCCGTCGCGCAGTTGAAGGGAATCGGCCGCTGCCTGGCCCGCGCCGAACGCGAACGCCACGGCCGCCGTCGCGGCCATGAGAGTTTTCTTCGCTGTCATGACGATCCTCGCTGCGCGCGGCGGAAAGTCGCTTCTTGTCGCTGCCGCGCCGTTGACTACAGCTTACGATAGCGCGCCCGCGCGGCGCGTTCGATCGCCGCCACGGTCAATTTGTCGAGATCGAGCCGGTCGGCGAGAAGCTGGAGGAAGCGCAATTCCTCCTGTGCCACCTTGAGATCAACCGCGGCGATGTCGACGGCGATCGCATAGCAGGTGTCGCGCAGCTTGTCGGGCAGGCTCTCGGCGATCCGTTCGAGCACATGGTCGAGCCCGTGATCGTCGCTCGACAGCAATTCGCCGCAATCCTCGGCGATGCGCACCAAATTGTCGCGGTCGAACGCGCTGAAGATCGGCAGATGGTCGACCAGGGAACCGATCCGCGCGAGTTCCCGGTCGGTGATGTCACCCTCGGCGGCGCTCATCGTCACCATGGTGTAGATCAGCGCGGCTTGGGGGGTCAGCGTCTGGCGCATCGGTCGGCTCCTGCGGAAGCGCTCTCGACATGAGTGTCAGAACCGGATCGCGGTTCGAAAGCGCGGGTGAAACAGCTGGGACCCGCCATCGCGACGATACCGTCGCGGTAACGAATCCGGATCGCGTGGCCGGGGGCCGCGCGGAAGCTAGGTTCTATTTCCGCCCTTCGCAAGTCCGCGACGGACATGCGCTGTCCGCCAGGCCACCGCGTGTCAATTGACGCTCGACCATGCCGGACATAGGGTCGGCCCGCATTCTCGACAAAAGCCCGTGGAGACGGATCATGGTCGCGCCCGACAGCGCTCGTTTTCGCCCGTTCGCCGCCGAGGCGCGCGCCTGGCCCTTCGAGGAAGCGCGCAAGATCGTCGACCGCCTGGCCACCGCGCCCAAGGATGTCGTCACCTTCGAAACCGGCTATGGGCCGTCGGGCCTGCCGCATATCGGCACCTTCGGCGAGGTCGCCCGCACCAGCATGGTGCGCCATGCCTTCGAAACCCTGTCGGACGTGCCGACGCGGCTGATCTGCTTTTCCGACGATTTGGACGGCCTGCGCAAGGTGCCCGACAACGTGCCCAATCAGGACATGCTGGCGGGCTATCTCAAGAAGCCGCTGACCCAGGTGCCCGATCCGTTCGGCAAGTTCGACAGTTTCGGTCATCACAACAATGCCATGCTGCGGTCCTTCCTCGACCGGTTCGGCTTCGCCTACGACTTTCTCAGCGCCACCGACTGCTACCGTTCGGGCCTGTTCGACGAGACGCTGGTTCGGGTTCTCGAGGAATATGACCGCATCATGCAGGTCATCCTGCCGACGCTGGGCCCCGACCGCCGGGCGACCTATGCGCCCGTCCTGCCGATCTGCCCGCGCACCGGTGTCGTGCTGGAAGTGCCGCTGGCCGAGGTGCGGCCGCGATCGGGCTCCGTCGTCTATCGCGATCCCGAGACCGACGCATTGGTCGAGGTGCCGGTGACCGGCGGCCACGCCAAGCTGCAATGGAAGGCCGACTGGGCGATGCGCTGGGTGGCGCTCGGCGTCGATTACGAGATGGCCGGCAAGGACCTCATCGATTCCGTCAAGCTGTCGAGCCGGATCGCCGCCATTCTCGGCGGCCGGCCGCCGGAAGGGTTCAATTACGAACTATTCCTCGACGAGAACGGCGAGAAGATCTCCAAATCGAAGGGCAACGGCCTGACCATCGACGAATGGCTGACCTATGCCAGCCCGGAAAGCCTGTCGCTGTTCATGTTCCAGAAGCCGCGCACGGCCAAGAAGCTCTATTTCGACGTCATCCCGCGCCAGGTCGACGACTATTTCGCCTTCCTGTCGGCCTATGCGCGCGACGAGGATGCCAAGCGCGTCGACAATCCGGTCTGGCACATCCATGCCGGTCACCCGCCCGATGCCGACATGCCGGTGTCCTTCGCCATGCTGCTCAACCTGGTCAGCGCGTCAAACGCCGAGGACAAGGACGTGCTGTGGGGCTTCATCCGCCGCTATGCGCCAGGCGCCACGCCCGAGACCCATCCGAAGCTCGACGAACTGGTTGGCTATGCGGTGCGCTATTTCCAGGATTTCGTGCGCGACACCAAATCGTTCCGCCCGGCCACCGACCAGGAGCGTGCCGCGCTGGCCGATCTCGCCGGTCGGATCGCCGCGCTGCCGGCCGATGCCGACGGCGAGACGATCCAGAACGAGGTCTATGCGGTGGGCAAGGACCATGGCTTCGAGCCGCTGCGGGCCTGGTTCGGCGCGATCTATGAAGTACTGCTGGGCCAGACGCAGGGCCCGCGCTTCGGCTCCTTCGTGGCGCTCTACGGCATGGACGAAACGCGGGCACTGATAGACCGGGCGCTCGGCGGCGATCTTGTCGCCGAGACCGCCGGCCGGCCGGCCGCCGAATAGCACCGCCGCCCGCGCCCTCGCGCGTCGCGGCCCGTCCCGACGTTCAGGGCTCGCGCCCGTCCCGCCGCCACTGGCCGAGGCCTTGGGCGCGGGCCTCGGCTTCGGCGTCGTGATAGCGCGCCTCGGCCTGGGCATTGGCGGTGGCCCAGCCGCGCGCGACCAGCCAGTGATTGATCTCATAGCCGCTAACCGAACAGACCGCCCGCACCTGGAGCCCCGCCTCGACCAGGCTGGCCAGGGTTTCGGGCGTGATGTCGCAATCGACCGCGCGCGCCCGGATCAGACGCATCAAGGAATGCCGCGCGGCATTGCCGCAGGGCCAGTCGGCGCCACGACCGTCCGCGCAGGTCGCGTCCGCATCGAGCGCCGTGATGCCGGACAGGTCCACCGTATAGCCACGCTGGGTCGCGATCGTTCCGGCATCGACGACGCCGACGCGGAAGAACCGTGCCGGTTCCGGCGGCCGCTGCGGCGCTTCGGGCGGCGCGACGCCAGGCGCGCGTTCGACCGGCCAGGCGATGTCGGGCGCGGGCGTGACCCCGCTCGGCGTCACGTCGCGCAGCGCGCGGTTGGTTTCCAGGGCACCGATCCGTACATCCGGTTCCGCGGGCTGGTCGGGTGAGGCCGGCCGTTCAGCGGGGCGGAACGCGCCCGAGGTCACGTCGCGCTCGGGCGGCGTCGCGCGGGCGGTCGGCGGATCGCCGTCTTCACCGGCTGTCACGGAAGCTCCGGCCACGTCGCTGTCCGGCGGCGATGTGGTGCCGGATATCGGATCCTCGGACGGGCTCGGCTGGAACGCGAAGAACAGGGCGGCGCTCCCGAGCAGCCCCGCGACGACGATCCCGCGTGCGATCCAGGCGATGGACGACATGGTTCGGGACTATAGGGCTCCGAGATGACACCGGAAAGATGACGGGCCGCGCGCTTGTCCTACTGGCTGGCCCAGATGATCCGTGCCAGCCAGTCGATCTCGGCGAGGTTCAGATGGCGCGGCCGGTGCTCGGGATTGAGCGAATGGAGTTCCACCGTCTTCGCCGTCTTGCGCGCCAGGATCTTGGCCATGATCTCGCCGTCGAGCGTCTTCGCGACCACCCGGTCGCCACGGCGGATGCTCGATTCCGGCGACACGATGATGACATCGCCGTCGCGATAGAGCGGCAGCATGCTGTCGCCGGAAACTTCGAGCGCATAGGCGTGCCGGTCCGGCACGTCGGGGAAATCGACCTCGTCCCAGCCGCCGCCGACCGGATAGCCGCCATCGTCGAAATAGCCGCCGGCGCCGGCTTCGGCGAAACCGATCAGCGGAATGCCGCGCTGCTGCGGCACCGGTCGCAGGAGCGGGTCCTCGGCCATAAGCGCCATGAACTCCTCGATCGTCGCGCCGGTGGCGTCGAGCAGCCGGGCGATCGATTCGGTGTTCGGCCAGCGCAGACGACCGTCGGCGCTGACCCGCTTCGACTTGTTGAACGTCGTGGGGTCGAGGCCCGCCCGCTTGGCGAGGCCCGAGGGCGACAGCCCGTTGCGGGCGGCCAGCGCGTCGATCGCGGCCCAAACCTGACGATGTGACAGCATGTCGCTGATCCTGCCCGCTGAACGCGTCCGCCCTGTCCCGCACGCCCGATATTGCACCCCGTGCCCGGACCGGATGCGGATTAAAGTCCGTTTCGCCGCCGTGAATAGGAATTATCACCTGTCCGGAACGCTTGTCCAGTAAGCCGGCGGTCGCGGCCGGCCCGATTGGCCTATGCAGTACGGTCTTCACGGCCCCGGCCTCGCCACCGACGCCTCACCACCCCGGCCTTGCGGCAGGGCCGGCCGGCGATTATGGCTCCTGACCGACAACACCGAGGCCAGCGGCGGAGCGCCATACCCATGACGACACTTCCCGATCACGCGATCGTCTACAAGGTCGTCGGCGCGGACGAATGGCAAGGCGCCCAGGCAAATGGGCTCTATCGCGGATCGGCCGACGACCGGCGCGACGGCTTCATCCATCTCTCGACCCGCGATCAGCTCGCCGGCACGCTCGCCAAGCATTTCGCCGGCCGCGACGATCTCCATCTCGTCGCTATTCCAGTGGCGGCCCTCGGCGCGGCCCTTGAATGGGAACCTTCGCGCGGCGGCGCGCTGTTCCCCCATCTCTATGGCGATCTCTCGCTCGATGCCATCGCCTGGACGCGGTTGCTGCCGCTCGGGCCGGACGGCAACCATCTGCCGCCGCTCGATGATGGGGCGCCCACGGACGGGGAGCGCTGATCATGCTGCGCTCGCTGTTCGCGCTGGCCCGGCCGGCCCTGCTCGCGCTCGATGCCGAACGCGCCCATGAACTCGCCATCGAGGCGCTGAAGAGCGGGCTTTATCCGCGCTGCCGGACCGCCAACGATCCCGCCCTCGCCGTCCGGCTGTGGGATCTCGACTTTCCCAATCCGATCGGCATGGCGGCGGGTTTCGACAAATCCGCCGAAGTGCCCGACGCGCTGCTGGATACCGGTTTCGGCTTCGTCGAGGTCGGCACGGTGACGCCGAAGCCGCAGGACGGCAATCCGCGTCCCCGCGTCTTCCGCGCCCCGCGCGACCATGCGGTGATCAACCGCCTCGGCTTCAACAATGACGGTCATGCGGCGGCGCGCGCGCGCCTCGACCGGCGGCGCGGCAAGGGCGGCATCGTCGCGGTCAATGTCGGCGCCAACAAGACGAGCGCCGACAAGGCCGCCGACTATGTGGCGGGCATCGAGACCTTCGCCGATCTGGCGCGCTTCTTCACCATCAACATTTCCTCGCCGAACACGCCGGGCCTGCGCGACCTGCAGCATTCGGACCAGCTCGACGACTTGCTCAGCCGCTGCGTCGACGCCCGCGACACGGCGGTCGCGGCGGCGGGCCGGCGCGTGCCGCTCCTTCTCAAGATCGCGCCCGATCTCGGCGACGAAGATCTCGACGACATCGCGGCCTCGGTCACCCGTCACGGCATCGACGGGGTCATCGTGTCGAATACGACGCTGTCGCGCGACGGGCTGAGCGATCCGGCGATCGCCGCCGAGGCCGGCGGCCTGTCGGGCCGGCCCTTGTTTCACCGCTCGACCGTCCTGTTGGCGCGACTGCGGCTGCGGCTGCCCGCCGATCTGCCGATGATCGGGATCGGCGGCATCGACAGCGCCGACACCGCCTTCGAGAAGATCCGCGCCGGCGCCAGCCTGGTCGAACTCTATACCGGGCTGATCTATGGCGGTGTCGACCTGGTCGAGGCATTGCGGTCGGGCCTGTCGCAACGGCTCCGCCGGGAGGGTTTCGGCTCGATCGCCGAGGCGGTCGGCACCGGCGCCGAGGACTGGGCGGCGAAAGCGATCTGACCACCGGGGACGGCGATCCCTATTGCTGCTGAGGCGGCGGCGCCTGATCGAACTCGTTCTGCAACTCCCGCGCCATGTCGAAGAAACGGCGCATCATCCGCTCGAACGTATCCATCACCTGATCAAGCTCCTGCTCGGTCGGAATGCCGTCCTCGCCCGAGCCGTCATTCGCATCCGGCAGCGGGACAGGCACGACAGGCTCGGCATCAAGCGCCGCCAGCTGGTCGCGCAGCCGCGCATTCTCGTCGACCAGGCGGCTGATCTCGTCCTCGAAGGCATCGCGGTCGTCGGGGACAAGCTGGCAGGTCCAGCCGACGGCCCGCTCGCGGCAGACGGACGCGGCTCCGGTGAACCGGTCGACACGGAAGAACCCGTCCGCCGTGCGCTGCAGGAGATAGCGGCCGTCCTCGTCGGGCGGCGTATCGAGGCTTGTCTGGGCGTTCGCCGCGTTCAGCCAGGCCATGGTCATGGCGGCGGACGCCAGAACGACGAGGGCGGGCAGGGTGCGCAGCATGACACGGTATCCGTTTCTCGGTCGCCAGAATTGTCTCATGCCAAACATGCCAAGATGGCGTCGCTGTGACGCTTGCGGGATATCTTCGCCGCGCGGCATCTCCGCCGGATGGCGCATCGCTCGGGCTCCGGTCAGTCCGGATCGTCCGGCATGAGAAAGGCGGGGCGGCCGGTGGACAGGGCATCGTCCAGAAGATCAAGCCGGTCCTGGCCCCAGAACACCTCGCCATCGAGCACATAGGCCGGCGATCCGATGATCCGCCGGGCGATCGCTTCATCCGTATTGGCCTGGTAAAGCGCGGCGATGGCGTCGGTCTCGGCCGTGTCGGCGAGCGCCGCGCCGTCCTGGCCGGCCCGATCGGCGATGGCGGCAAGCGTCGCGCGATCGGCCGGGTTCTGGCCCCTGCGCCACAGCGCGTCATAGACGCCCGCGCTGAACGGGTTGGGATCGCCGCCCGAAGCAATGATGGCGACCAACATCCGGTCGGCCAGCGACACATCGAAGGGAAAGAAGGGCGGATCGATATCGAAATCGAGCCCGCGTTTGTCGCGCCAGCGCTGCATTTCCACCGTCCGGTAGGCGCGGCGCGCCGGATGGCGGTCCTTGAAGGCGAGCCCGCCGGAACTGTCGAAGACGAGCCGCAGGCGACACGGCTTGTAGGTCACCGTGACGCCATGACGCGCGACGAGAGCGTGGAATGCCTCGTGGCCGATGAAGGCCCAAGTCGATTGCAGCGTGAAGTAATAGTCGATGTGCCGGGTCATGCGGCGATCCCGTCCTGTGGCGCGAAGCGGCCATAAAATGTGTCATCGCCAGCGGCCAGATCGTCGAGCAGGGCGCCCGGATCAAAGCGCGGGCCGAACCGGTCGGCATAGGCGCGGCACAGATCGACGAAGGCGCGCGTGCCCATGCGGTCGATATAGCTGAGCGGCCCGCCGGTATAGGGCGCATAGCCGAAGCCGAGGATGGCGCCGACATCGGCCTCGCGCACATCCGTTATCACCTTGTCGGCGACGCAGCGGGCGGATTCGAGCGCCTGCACCACGAGAAAACGCTGCTTGAGCTCGTCGACATCGATGTCCCCGGCGGCTTTCGCCGGGCCACTGATCTCGGCGAGCCCCGGCCAGAGACGCTTGTCGCCGGTGTCGGGATAATCGTAGAAGCCCTTCTGGTTCTTGCGCCCGAGCCGCCCGCGCTTGACGACCATCTCTTCCAGGATATGCATTTGCCTGGGGTCGATCGCCTCCTCGCCCAGTTCCTTGCGCGTCGCGTCGAGGATCTTCCAGGCGAGATCGACGGCGACCTCGTCATTGAGCGCCAGCGGGCCGACCGGCATGCCGGCGAGGCGGCCGGCATTCTCGATCATCGCCGGCGGCACGCCCTCGGCCAGCATGATATGGCCTTCGCGCACATAGGTGGCGACGACACGCGAGGCGAAGAAGCCGCGGGCGTCATTGACCACGATCGGGGTCTTGCGGATGGCGCGAACATAGTCGAGCGCGGTCGCCAGCGCCTCCGGCCCGGTCTGATCTCCGAGGATGATCTCGACGAGCCGCATCTTCTCGACCGGCGAAAAGAAATGCAGCCCGATGAACCGGTCGGGCCGCGCGCTGGCCTTGGCCAGGGCGGAAATCGGCAGGGTCGAGGTATTCGAGGCGAAGACGGCGTCAGCGCCAAGATGGCATTCGGTCTTCTGGGTCACGTCGGCCTTGATGGCGGTATCCTCGAACACCGCCTCGATGACGAGGTCGCAACCGGCGAGATCGGCATGGTCGGTCGTGGTGTCGAGGCGGGCGAGCAGCGCGTCCTTGTCGGCGGGCCGGGCCCGGCCCTTGCCGATCTGGTCGGCGATCTGGCGTTCGGCATGGGCGCGGGCGCGTTCCAGCGCTTCCGGGTCGGTGTCGAGGATGATTGTGTCCATGCCGGCGGCGGCGGTGACATAGGCGACGCCGCAACCCATGAAGCCAGCGCCGAGAATGCCGACCCGTTTCGGCGTGCGGTCAGCGATGCCGGCGGGCCGGCGGGCGCCCTTGTTGAGATCCTGCATCGACAGAAACAGGGTGCGGATCATGGCGGCCGCCTCGGGCGAGGCGACGGCCTTGGTGAAGTAGCGCGATTCGATCTGAAGCCCGGTATCCATCGGAACCTGCAGGCCCTCATAGACGCAGGACAGGATCATCCGGGCGGCGGGATAGTTGTCGGCAGTTTCCCGCCGCATCAAGGCCGTCGCGGCGATGAAGGTCTGGGCGCCCTGCGGGCTCCACACCCGGCCGCCGGGCAGCTTGAAGCCCTTGCGGTCCCAGGGCTGGGTCGGATCGGCGCAGTCGCGCACCCAGGCCTTGGCGCTGTCGAGAAGTTCGGACGCGGTGACGACGGCATCAATCAGCTTCATGCCCTTGGCCTGGCGGGCGCGCAGTTCGCGGCCCTGCAGCAGAAGCTGCAAGGCGTCCTGATGCGCCATCATGCGGCCGATCCGTTGGGTGCCGCCACCGCCCGGCAGCAGCCCGACCTTGACTTCCGGCAGGCCGAACCGCGCGCCGTCGGTATCGGCGGCGATACGGTGGTGGCAGGCAAGCGCCAGTTCGAATCCGCCGCCGACCGCGGTGCCGGTCAGCGCGGCCGCGACCGGCTTGCCGCAGGTTTCGAGCCGGCGCAGGATCTGCGACAGGCGGCGGGTCTCGGCATGAAGCGTCGCGATCGCCGCGTCGCGATCGGTCGCGCTTCCGGCGTGAAAAGCGGACAGAGCCCGTTGCAGCATCGATAGATCAGCACCGCCGGAAAAGCTCTTCTTGGCGCTGGTGATGACCGCGCCCGTCACCGCCGCGTCGGTCTCGAGCAGCGTGACGAAGCGGTCGAGATCATCCATCACATCGAGATCGATCACATTCATCGACCGGTCCGCCATGTCCCAGGTGAGGCAGGCGATGCCGTCCGCATCGATATCGAGGGAAAAAGCCGCAAACGCGATGTCAGCCATGGTCCGATACTGCTCCAGCTTCCGACAGCGAGAGGAATCTAGGCAATTCCGGCGGGCGTGGAAACCGGTTTCGCATCCCGCATCGCGACAACATGAACGGGCGGAGCGCCCCAGCGGGCTGGCGCGCAGCGGCGGCGTTTCAGGGCCGCCATCTGTGGCGACGCGGGACGGCCGAATCGGGCGTTAGGACTTTGTTGGTCAAAAAGATGCAACCATTAAGTGCACATGCACACGCAAAAGGAGAGGAAACGCTTCGTTATGATTTTACGTCAATTTTCATGTTCTTCTTAATGTGAGACCCGAAAGGGTGGCCCCAATGTCGCTGCCGAAATGCAAGTTCTGCCAGGATCGTCCGCCGCTCGGCTTCACCTTCACCATGGCCTTCCAGCCGATCGTCGATGTCGCGCGCGGCAAGGTCTTCGCCTATGAGGCGCTAGTGCGCGACTGCGACGGGTCGGGCGCGGACACCGTTCTGAGCCGGGTCAACGACGACAACCGCTACCAGTTCGACCAGATCTGCCGGGTGACGGCGATCGAACTCGCGTCGCGGCTGTTTCCCGAAGGCGGCGACGAGAAGCTGTCGATCAATTTCCTGCCCAATGTGATCTACCAGCCGGCGGCCTGCCTGCGCGCCTCGCTCAAGGCGGCCGCCGATTTCGGCTTCCCGGTGAACCGCATCATCTTCGAGCTCACCGAACAGGAAGAGGTCGCCGATACCGGCAAGATCAAGGAGATCATCGCCGCCTATCGCGCCTTCGGCCTGAAGACGGCGATCGACGATTTCGGCGACGGCTATGCCGGCCTCGGCCTGCTGGCCGATTTCCAGCCGGACATCATCAAGATCGACATGAAGCTCGTCCACCATCTCGACGTCGATCTGGCGCGCCGCGCCATCGTCAAGGGCATCGTGACAACGGCCGACGCGCTCGGCATCGAGGTCATCGCCGAAGGCGTCGAGACCATGTCGGAATACCGCGCCCTGCGCGACCTCGGCATCACGCTGTTCCAGGGCTATCTGTTCGCCCGGCCGGCCTTCGAGGCGCTGCCCGAGGTGACCTATCCCGATCTCACCGCTCAGGACATGGCCAAAGCCGCCAGAGCCTGAGGCAGGGTCCTAAACCCGCTCGATGACGGTGACTGCCCCCATGCCGGCGGCGACGCAGAGCGTGACCAGCGCCGTGTCCTTGTCCTGGCGTTCGAGTTCGTCGAGCGCGGTGCCGAGGATCATCGCGCCGGTCGCGCCCAGCGGATGACCCATGGCGATGGCGCCGCCATTGACGTTGACGATCGCCGGATCGAGATCGAAGGCCTGCCGATAGCGCAGCACGATCGACGAGAACGCCTCGTTGATCTCGACGAGATCGATATCGTCGAAGCTCATGCCGGTGCGCGCGAAGAGCTTTTCGGTGACGTCGACCGGCCCGGTCAGTTGCAGCGCGGGGTCCGAACCGATCGTGGCGAAGGCGCGGATCCGCGCCCGCGGCGCGACGCCGGCCGCCGTGCCGGCTTCCTTGGAGCCCAGCAGCACGGCCGCGGCACCGTCGACGATGCCCGACGAATTGCCCGCGTGATGGACATGATCGATCGCCTCGATCTCGGGATGCGCCTGGATGGCGACGGCATCGAAACCGGCCATCTTGCCCAATTGTCCGAAGGAGGCGTTGAGCCCGCCGAGCGACTGCATGCTGGTTTCGCGCAGATGCTCGTCGCGATCGGCGATGGTCATGCCGTTGATGTCGCGGACGGGCACCACCGAGCCATCGAACCGGCCCTCGTCCCAGGCCGTTTTGGCGCGCGTCTGGCTGTCGACGGCGAAGGCGTCGACATCATCGCGCGAAAAACCGTATTTCGTTGCGATCAGATCGGCGGCGATGCCCTGCGGGATGAAATAGCCGGGCAATGCGGCGACCGGATCGGCGGCGAGTGCCGCGCCCGACGATCCCATCGGGATGCGGCTCATCGATTCGACGCCGCCGGCGACCGCCATGTCATATTGCCCGGCCATGACGCGGGACGCGGCGAAGTTCACCGCTTCGAGGCCCGAGGCGCAGAACCGGTTGATCTGGATGCCCGGCACGTGATTGCCGTAGCCCGACGCGAAGACCGCGGCGCGGGCGATGTCGCCGCCCTGCTCGCCGATCGGGTCGACGCAGCCGAGCACGACATCGTCGACCTGGGCCGTGTCGAGATCGTTGCGGTCGCGGATGGCGTCGAGCGCCGTCCTGGCGAGATGGAGTGCCGTGCATTCATGCAACGACCCGTCCGGCTTGCCGCGCCCGCGCGGCGTGCGCACCGCGTCATAGATGTAGCAGTCGGTCATTCGGTCGGTCCTTTCAGGCCGGATACCGTGGGCGATCGGGGGGGCATGTGCTCAGAAGGCCTCGGCGGGGAGATCCATCAGCGTGTCCGCGCCGGCCTCGATGCGCTTCAGCCGGGTCCGGGTCTCGGGCAGAAGCCGTTCCATGAAGAACCGCGCCACGACCAGCTTCTGGGTCAGGAAGTCCGGATCGGCGCCGTTCGGTGCGGCCTGTTTGCGCAGCGCCGTCTCCGCCATCATGGCCCACATATAGCCGAGTGCGACGAGGCCGAAGAGGTGCATGTAGTCGGTCGCGCCGGCGCCCGCATTGTCGGGCTTGGCGAGCGCGTTCTGCATGAACCACATGGTCGCTTTTTCGAGGTCGCCGGCGGCCGCCGAGAGGGGCCCGACGAAGGGCGCCATGCCGGCGTCGGTCTCGCGCTCCTTGAGAAAGCCGGTGAGTTCGGCGAAGAAGGCCATCATCGCCCTGCCGCCGTCCTTGGGCAGCTTGCGGCCAACGAGGTCGAGCGCCTGGATCCCATTGGCGCCTTCATAGATCATGGCGATGCGGGCATCGCGCACGAACTGTTCCATGCCCCATTCGGCGACATAGCCGTGACCGCCGAAAACCTGCTGCGCCATCACCGTATTGTCGAAGCCGCGATCGGTCAGAACGCCCTTGATCACCGGCGTCAGCAGCCCGAGAAGATCGTCCGCCTTGCGCTTTTCGTCGGCCTCGGGCGCATGTCGCGCCCGGTCGCCGGCGAGCGCCGACCAGATGACCAGCGCCCGGCCGCCTTCATTGAGCGCGCGAATCGTCATCAGCGCGCGGCGGATGTCGGGATGGACGATGATCGGATCGGCCGGCGCGTCGGGATCCTTGACGCCCGACAGCGCGCGCCCCTGGCGCCTGTCGCGGGCATAGTCGACGGCGTTCTGATAGGCCACCTCGGACAGCGCCAGACCCTGGATGCCGACCGCCAGCCGCGCCTCGTTCATCATGGTGAACATGGCTCTCAAGCCCTTGTTCTCCTCGCCGACGAGCCAGCCGGTCGCGTCGTCATAATTCATCACGCAGGTGGCGTTGCCGTGGATGCCCATCTTCTCTTCGAGCGCGCCGCAGGCAAGCCCGTTACGCGCCCCGATCCCTGAAGTGCCATTCGCGCCGTCGGGCAGGAATTTCGGCACCACGAAAAGCGAGATTCCCTTGGTGCCCTCCGGCGCGCCCTCGATACGCGCAAGGACGAGATGCACGATGTTCTCGGTCAGATCGTGCTCGCCGGAGGAGATGAAGATCTTCTGCCCGGTCAGCTTGTAGCTGCCATCGGGCTGCGGCACGGCCTTGGTCTTCAACAGGCCGAGATCGGTGCCGCAATGGGGTTCGGTCAGGTTCATCGTGCCCGACCAGCGCCCGGACACCAGATGCGGCAGATAGGTCTTCTTCTGGTCCTCCGACCCGTGCAGCGTTAGCGCCGAGATCGCGCCCTGCGACAGGCCGGGATACATGGCGAACGCCATATTGGCCGAGGTGGCGAATTCGGTGATCAGCGCATTCAGCGTGAAGGGCAGGCCCTGCCCGCCATGTTCGGGATCGGCGCTGAGCCCGATCCAGCCGCCGTCGGCGAAGGCGTCATAGGCGGCCTTGAACCCGTCCGGCGTCGTGACGCTGCCGTCGTCATGGCGGGCGCAGCCCTGGCGGTCGCCGGTCGCATTGGTCGGCTGGATGACGTCCTCGGCGAGCTTCGCCGCCTCGTCGAGCACGGCCCGCACCACATCGGGCGTGGCGAGCGCGAAGGAGGGCACATTGCCGTAGCGCGACATGTCGAACACGTCTTCGAGCAGGAACAGCGCATCGCGCACCGGCGCTTGATAGGTCGGCATGAGCGGTCTCCCGACGGGTTCGGCCTGATGGACCACCGGCCCTCGGGGCGGTGATGGCTTCAATATGGGGCAGCCCGGCATGCTTCGCCAAGCAAAACCGCCCGGCTCCGGTCACGGTGCCTGGATGGCGCCGTTCTGTCGCGGATCGAGACAAAAGAGCCGTCGCCTTAACCTGACATTTACCATGCGGCGGGAAACCTTCTCCTAACCATTCGGCACCGGCCGTCGCCGCCCGAGAACCGTCACCGCCCGCAGCCGGGGTCCCAGATGTCACGACGCTCCTTCGCCACCGCAACGCTCCGGCAACCGTCTGGCGCCGGTCGCGCGGCCGATGCGTCGCAGATGCGCATCGGCGATTTGACCCTGTCGGAAGCGCTCGACAAGCTGGCGGCGAGCCATGACCGGTCGCTTCTCGTCAAGCACGGCCTGACGGCCGAGGACGATATCGCCCAGCGCCTCGACCTGATCGAGGACCATCTGTCCGACCTCGTCGCCGCCCAGGACCGGCACGCGGCCAATGGTGCCGCGGCGCATGACGCCGCGCCCCATGGCGATATCGTGCCCCACAACGATGCGACCATGGGCGCGCTGCGCGCCATCGGCGAGCGGCTGGAACGGATCTCGCGCAATGCCGAACAGGTCGCCACCCATGGCGCGCCCGGCCGGGCGGTCGAGCCGGCACCGTCCGCGCGGCCGACGACCGGCACCGGACAGGACCGCGATCTCGGCGCGGTGATCGAACAGCGCTTCGAACGGCTCGAGGAACGCCTCGCCGGCGTCGTCGACCGCCTGACGGCCGCCCAGCAGGACCAGGTCACGCGCCAGGACGCCCTGTCGAGCGATCTCGAAAACCTGTCGACCGCGCAGTCCGCCGACATGGACCGCCGGTTCCGGCAGTTCACCGAACGGCTCGAAAGCCAGATCGACGAGCGCCGCTTCGCCCAGGGCGGACCCGCCGACGACGCCATGCTGCCACTGGCGGACAATGTGCGCGCCGTCGCCGATCGCCTCGACGGCGCCATCGGCGGGCTGAAGCGGTCGGGCGTCGGCGCGATCCGCGATCTCAAGGCCGATATCGCCACGATCCAGAAACGGCTCGACGGCGTGCCCTACGAGACCGCCAGCCAGTTCAAGGCGCAGCTCGACACGCTGCGTGACGCGGTCTCGACCGGTCAGGTGCGCGATGTCGACGAGGCGCGGGCGATGGCCGAGGAAATCCGCGAGGCCGTCGAACGCACGCTCAAGGCCGAGGTCACCCATCTGCGCGAGGCGGTGTTCGACCTGACCCGCAAGCTCGATGCCGCCGACAATCCGGCGGCGAGCCGCTTCGAGGCCGATCTTGACATCTTGGCCGCGCGGCTCGATCGCATCGAGGAAACCCATGGCACTGGCATCGCTGGGCTGCGCAAGGATCTTCTGTCGCTGTCGGAGCGCATCGACCGAGCGCTGACGATCGACTACGCGCCGCGCTTCAACGCGATCGACGACACGCTCGGCCGCATCGCGGCGCGGATGGAGGCGAGCGGCCCTGGCCTAGGCGCCGACGCCTTGTCGCCGCTGGCCGAGCAGATCGCCGATCTCGGCCGGCAGATCGAGACCCTCGACAAGGGCGATGGCACGCCGGCCGTGATCGACCTGTCGCCGATCGAAACGAGGCTCGGTGACCTGACCGCGCGGCTCGACGCCCTGTCGGGCCCCGGCGACCCGGCCGCCATCACCGCGCTGCATCGCCAGCTCGCCGCCATCACCGCCCGGCTCGAGGATATCGCCCAGGCGACGCCGGCGCCGGACGACGCGCCGGCCATCCGCGCCCTCGAAGGCCAGATCGAGAAACTCGCCGACAGCCTCGACAAGACCGGCGGCATCGGCGCCCACGATCTCGGCCAGCTCGAACGCACCATCGCCGACCTGGCCGAACGGCTGGGCACCGCCGGCGGTCAGATCGACCGTCTCGGCGGGCTCGAGGGCGGCATGAGCGCGCTGACCGAGCGGCTCGACGCCATGCGCCAGGATATCGTCGACACCGCGACGAAGGCCGCCGAACAGGCCGTCGCCAAGGCGCTTCGGACGACCGGCGAGGGAGGTGGCCTAGACGGCACGGTGGCGGCCGCGCTGACCGCCGACATCGCCGCCCTGCGCGAGGCCGGCGAAGCCGCCAGCAAGCGCACCGAAACCGCGCTCGACACCGTCAGCCTGACGCTGTCGAAGATCGTTAACCGGCTGGCCGATCTCGAAGACGAGGTCGACGGCGCCCTGTCCGACAGGCCCGAGGGGACGCGCGCCGATCTCGTCGTCGACCGGACGGATGCCGGAGACGTGTCCGATGACGCACGCGATGACATAGGGAACGATGCGGCGGCGAAGCCGGCCGGGCGCGGACTGTTCGGCTTCGGTCGCAAGGCAGCGGAAACGCCGCCGGCCGCGCCGCCCGAGGCGGTCGAGCAGTCCGCCGCCGAGGCGATGGACCAGTTCAAGTCCTCGATCGAGCTTCTCGACGCGGTCGACCGCGACGGCCCGGTCTTCATCGACGACGATACGACCATTCCGCCACCGGTCGAGGGTGTCGATGACGACACCCCGCTGAAGCCGGGGTCGCGCGAACCCTATACCGGCCGTCTGTCGGCGAAGGCGACAGGCCAGGTCCGCACCGGCGACGTGGCGGCCGACGCGCCGGCCACGGAGGCCGACGCCAAGACCGATTTCCTCACCGCCGCGCGGCGCGCCGCCCAGGCCGCCCGGCAGGATGCCGATCCCGACGCGCTGACGGCGATCAAGGGAAAGACCCGCAAATGGGGTGGCGATACGGATGACGACGCGCCCCGGCTCGGCCTGCTCCAGACCATCGACAAGCATCGCCGCAAGCTGCTCGTCGGCACCGCCGTCGTTCTGCTGATCATCGGCGGCATCCGGCTGGCGGGCATGGCGCTCGACGGAACGGCGCCGGCGGAGACCGCCACGCCACCCGCCGCCGAACAGACCGAGCCGGCCGCGCGGGCGGCGCCGAGCGCGCCAGCCGAACCGGCCGCGCCAGCAGTGAATGAGGCGACGGAAACGCCGGCGATACCGATCACGGACGACGCCGCCGTGCCGGGCGGCGGGACAACCACCTCGGATAGCGCTGTTTCAGGCCAATCCGTCTCCGGCGCCCTCACCGGCGCAGTAGCAAACGACACCGCGCCAGCCGATGCCATTGCCGCGCCGATCGTCAATCCGCCCCGGTCCATCGACATTCCGTCGGCGCCGGCGGACCAGGCCACGGATGGCGCCGCCGGCGCAGCATCGGGGGCCGCGCCGCCCCTCACCCCGGTCGCTGCCCAGGCAGCGCCGGTCGCGACGGACGCGGACGACCTCATCACCCATGCGATCCCCGATCGCGCCGCGCCATCGGCGGATCGTGTGACGCCGCCGCTCGACATCGGCCAGGCGCTCGATCTGTCGACGCTGCCGGAGGCGATCGGGCCCGAGGGCCTGCGCGACGCCGCCGAGGCCGGCGATGCTGAGGCCCAGTTCGAGGTCGCGACGCGCTATATGGAAGGGCGTGGCGTGGCGCAGGATCTCCCCGCCGCCATGGCCTGGTATCGCGCCGCCGCCACGCAGGGCTTCGCGCCGGCCCAGCACCGTCTCGCCAGCATGTATGAGCGCGGCCGGGGCATCGATCGCGATCCGCGCATGGCGGAACTCTGGTATACTCGTGCCGCCGAAAGTGGCAATCGCAACGCCATGCACAATCTGGCGGTCATGAACGCGCAGGGCGCCTTCGGCGAGCCGAATTACGACACCGCGTCGCGCTGGTTCCTGGCGGCCGCCGAGCGGGGCCTGCGCGACAGCCAGTTCAACATGGCGATCCTTTATGCGCGCGGGCTCGGCGTCGAGCGCGATCTGGCCGAGGCCTATAAATGGCTCGCCATCGCGGCCGCCACCGGCGACGGCGAAGCGGCCAAGAAGCGTGACGAGATCGCGGCCCAGCTCGATTCGGCGACCCTTGCCACGGCCCGCGCCGGCGTCGATTCGTGGCGCCCGCAACCGCTCGACGAAAGCGCCAATGTCGTCACCGTCGCGCCCGACGGCTGGGGCGACGGCGCCCCGGCCGCGCCGCCCCGGATCGACGGGCCGCAGATGATCGCGGCCGCCCAGTTCCTGCTGCAGAAGCTCGGCTTCGACCCCGGCCCGCCCGACGGCATCGTCGGTCCGCGCACGCGTCAGGCCGTGCGCGCCTTCGAAAGCCGCGAAGGGCTGCCGGAGACCGGACGGATAACGCCAGATCTCATCCAGCGCCTGTCGCAGGCGGCGGGTTAGCAGCATCCACCGGCCCTTCGGCATTTACCATGGTTGACAAGGGCTTGCGAAGCGCGCCCTTTAGGCTCCGATATCCGCAGCGAAAGACACTGAATGCCGCTTCGGGCGGGGCGACACCGGATCGCCACCCGAAGCGTTTAACGTAACGCAAGCCGGGCGCGGCCTGTCCCGCCCCGCCATTCGACCGCGCCGATACGCGCTATCGGCCTTGCCCGCCCCACGGATCTGAGATGCAGATCTATCTTCCGGTCGCCGAGATCGCCATCAACATGTTCACCCTGGTGGGCATGGGCGCGGCCGTGGGCTTTCTGTCGGGCATGTTCGGCGTCGGCGGCGGTTTTCTGATCACGCCCTTGCTGATCTTCCTCGGCATTTCGCCGGCGGTCGCGGTGGCGACCGGCGCCAATCAGGTGATCGCCGCCTCGGTGTCCGGCGCCATCGCCCATCTACGGCGCGGCAGCGTGGACCTGCCGCTCGGCGGGATGCTCTTGATCGGCGGGGTGATCGGCTCGGTCATCGGGGTCGCCCTTTTCCGGCTCCTTCTGGAGCTCGGCTATGTCGATACGGCGGTGTCGATTTCCTATGTCTTCTTCCTCGGCATCGTCGGCGCGCTGATGCTGGTCGAAAGCCTCAAGACGCTGCACAACCGGCTGCGCGGCAATGAGGTTCCGGCGCGGCGGCCGGGCAATCTGAAATTCGTCCAGCGCCTGCCGCTGAAGATGAAGTTCAAGCGCTCCAAGCTCTTCGTCAGCGTCATTCCCGTCATCCTGCTCGGCGCGCTGGTCGGCATTCTGGCGGCGGTCATGGGGGTCGGCGGCGGCTTCATCATGGTGCCGGCGATGATCTATCTGTTGCGCGTGCCGACATCGGTGGTGATCGGCACCTCGCTGTTCCAGATCGTCTTCGTCGCCGCCATCACGACGCTCCTGCACGCGGTGGCCAACCAGACCGTCGATATCGTGCTGGCGCTTCTGTTGATGGTCGGCGGCGTGGTCGGCGCGCAGATCGGCGCCCGCACCGGCCAGAAGCTGAAGGCCGACACCCTGCGCGCCCTGCTCGCCCTGCTCGTGCTTCTGGTCTGTGCCCGGCTGTTCGCCGGCCTCGTGATGACGCCCGAAGAGGCGTTCTCGATCACGGTGGCGTAAGATGGTCGCCCTGTTCCGCCTCGCCGCCATCCTCGCGCTCCTCGCAGCGACGCTTCCCGCGCGCGCCGAGACGGTGCAGGCCGGACTGTCGGAAACGCTTGTCGCCATCGAATCGAACTTCGTCGGCACCGATCTAACGGTGTTCGGCTCGATCGAGCGCGACGCCTTCACGGTGGCACGGCCGGGCGGCTATGACGTCGTCATCGCGGTGCGCGGGCCGCTGCAGACGGTCGTCACGCGGCGCAAGGCACGCACCGCCGGCGTCTGGCTCAACCGCGATTCGGTGACCTTCCGCAACGTGCCGGGCTATTATTCGGTTCTGTCGAACCGGGCGCTGTCGCTTATTTCGCAGCCGACGGTATTCGAGCGTTTCGGCATCGGCCTCACCGCCCTGACCTTCCAGCCCATCGACACCAATGTGCCCGAGGCGATCCGCGTCGCCTTCCAGAGTTCGATGATCCGGCTGAAGATCGACGAAGGGCTCTATCAGGAATGGCCGCGCGGCGTCGAGATGATGTCGCCGACCCTGTTCATGAGCCGCATCGCGCTGCCGTCGAACATCGTCACCGGGCTCTACACCGCGAACATCTTCGTCTTCTCGGGCGGGGCGCTGGTCGGGCGCGAACAGCTTATCTTCGAAGTGCGCAAGTCGGGGATCGAGGCGGCCGTCACCAGCCTCGCCCATCAACGGCCGCTGCTCTACGGACTTCTGGCGGTCTTCATCGGCATCCTGGCCGGCTGGGCGGCCGGGCTGATCTTCCGGTCGAACTGACCGTTCGGTCCGATTGGCCGTGGGGGCATGCGGTCGGGCCAAGCTTGCGACCTATATCTACAGCACATCCCGTGAGTTCCGATTTACGGGATGTTCTCTAACGCATTGATTTTAAGCAGTTCCAGGCGCGAAACGGGTTTCCACTTTCGCTGGAATTTGCTCTAGGCTGTAGGCGGGGGAGAGGCAATGACCGTGGACCAGCGGCCCGACCGGGCCGAACAGATGCCGGGAGCGGCGAGGCTGCTCGGAATAGCCGGGCTGATCCCCTTCTTCGGCTGCGCGCTGGCGGCCTGGTTCGCGCCCGAGGTCGTGCAGAGACTGCGCGCCGTCGATGCCGGCTTCTATTATGCGGCGGTCATCCTGTCCTTTCTCGGCGGTATCCGCTGGGGGTTCGCGCTCGGTCTCGACACGGGCCCCAGGCGCAACTGGCAGTTCGTCCTGAGCGTCGTGCCGTCCCTGGTTGGCTGGACCGCGCTCCTGCTGCCGGGCCTGTCGGGCGGCACGCTCCTGACCGCCGGCTTCATCGCCATGCTGGTCGGCGATGTCAGCCTGGCGCGCGCCGGCCATCTGCCACGCTGGTTCGAGACCCTCAGGATCTATCTCAGCATCGGCGCGATCCTGTCGATCGTCGCGATGACGGCGACATTCATCTGATCTGTGAGCTAGCGCGCAACAGGGGAAGGGTCAGGCGCGCACGCTCCAGGCGGCCGGCGCCGGCGTCATGTCGCCGACGAGCTTGCGGCCCGATACCGGATAGACGTCCTGGGCTCCGATCATCAGCGCGGTGAAGCGGCGCCGGTCGAACAGCGGCGCGAAGGCCGCGTCGAGCACGTTCAGCCCACCGGTCAACGCGCCGAAGGCCGGCAGCACGAGACGCCGTCCGTCCAGCGCGTAACAGCGCCGGCGCAGCGACCGCCCATTGCGCCTGAGCCGCGCCGCCGGGTGGAGATGGCCGGAGATCTCGCCCTCGGCGGCGTCCGGCCGCGGCTCGTGGCGGAAGGTCAGCGCGCCGATGACGGCCTCGTCCGCGAAGGCGCCGGCGATGCCCCTGGGCGGCCTCGGATCGTGATTGCCGGCGATCCAGATCCAGTCCACGCCATCGGTCAGCCGCGCCAGCGCCGCGCGATCGGTGTCGTTGAGCCGTTCGGCGGCGCCTTGGTCGTGGAAGCTGTCGCCGAGCGCGATGACGCGTTGCGGCCGGTAGCGGCCCATCACGCCCGCCAGCCTGTCGAGCGTGGCGGCCGTGTCATAGGGCGGCAGGAAGACGCCGCGCTCGGCATAGGACGAGCCCTTTTCGAGATGCATGTCGGCGATGATCAGCGTTTCGGCCGCCGCCCACCACAAGGCGCCGTCGCGGCAGGCGACGAGGCGCTCGCCCGCAAGCATCATCTCCCGACCCGCCCGGGGCGGGCGCGTGGCGGTCTCGACGGTGTCGGCGACGGCGCTCATCCGGCCATGGCCTCCTCGATCAGGCTGTCCGCCGCATCGGCCATCAGGCTCTCATGGCCTTCGCCATAGACCGGCTCGCGACCGATTTCGAGCATGATGGGCACCGCGAGCGGTGAAATCGCATCGAGATGTTTATGAACGATTCGCCCCTTGATGCGCGACAGGAGTTCCGACAGGCGCGCGATGTCCAGAAGACCGGTCGCCGCATCGTTCCAGGTCGCGCGTAGCAGGATGTGATCAGGTTCGTGCTGGCGCAGGACGTCATAGATCAGATCGCTTGAAATCGTCACCTGCCTGCCGGTCTTCTCCTTGCCGGGAAACTTGCGCTCGATGAGCCCGGCGATGACGGCGCATTGCCGGAAGGTGCGCTTCAGGAGATAGCTTTCGGCCAGCCAGGCTTCGAGGTCGTCGCCGAGCATGTCCGCGTCGAACAGATCCGACGGCGCCGGATCGCCGCGTCCGAGCCGCGCGCCCATGTCGCCGAGCCCCCAGATCGCGATGGCGTAATCGGTGGCGACGAAGCCGAGCGGCCGGGCGCGGGCGCGTTCGAGCCGGCGGGTCAGCAGCATGCCGAGCGACTGATGCGCGAGCCGGCCTTCGAAAGGGTAGGCGACGAGATAATGCCGGCTGCCACGCTCGAAGGTCTCGATCAAAAGGTCTTCGCGGCCAGGCAGAACGCTCTTGCGCCGCTGCATGTCGAGCCAGTCGCGCACCTGGCCGGGCAGCCGGCTCCAGCTGTCGGGCTCGGCCAGCATGCCCCGCACCTGATCGGCGAGATAGGTGGTCAGCGGGAACTTACCGCCGGCATAGGACGGGATCTTCGGCGCATCCGACCGTGCCCGACTGACCAGCGCCTCGGTGTCCTGGATCGCTTCGAGCTTGAGTATTTCGCCGGCGAAGAGAAAGCTGTCGCCCGGCGCCAGTGTCTCGATGAAGTATTCCTCGATCTGGCCGAGGATGCGCCCGCCGCGCGACGGCGGCCGGCCCTTGCCGGGCCGCGACAGCCGCACCTTGAGCATCGGCGCCTCGACGATGGTGCCGACATTCAGCCGATAGGTCTGGGCGATCGACGGATGGGCGAGCCGGAAGCGGCCGTCGCCGGTCCGTTTCAGCCGCGCGAAGCGGTCATAGGTCCTCAGCGCATAGCCGCCGGTGGCGACGAAATCCACCACCCGGTCGAAGGTCTCCCGGTCGAGCGCCCGATAGGGATAGGCCGAAATCACTTCCGCATGAAGCGCGTCCGGATCGAAGGCCCCGGCGCAGGCGACGCCGAGCACGTGCTGGGCGAGGACATCGAGCGCGCCGGGACGGATCGGCGATGTGTCCTGGGCGCCGAGATAGTTGGCGTCGAGCGCCGCCCGGCATTCCATCACCTCGAACCGGTTGGCCGGCACCAGCACCGCGCGCGAGGGCTCGTCGAGCCGGTGATTGGCGCGCCCGATGCGCTGGGCCAGCCGGCTCGCGCCCTTCGGCGCACCGACATGGACGACGAGATCGACATCGCCCCAGTCGATGCCGAGATCGAGCGTCGAGGTGCAGACCACGGCCTTCAGCGCGTTGCGCGCCATCGCCGCCTCGACCTTGCGGCGCTGCTCCTTGGACAGCGAGCCGTGATGCAGCGCGATCGGCAGTGCGTCCTCGTTGATCGCCCACAATTCCTGGAAGACGAGTTCGGACTGCGCCCGCGTATTGACGAAGACGAGCGTCGTCGCATGCCGCTTGATCAGGTCGTAGATCTCGGGAAAGGCATAGCGCGCGGTATGTCCCGACCACGGCACCCGCTCGTCGGAGGTCAGGATCGAGATCTCCGGCGTGGCGCCGCCCGAAACCGTCAGGATATCGGACAGGACCGGTGTGGTGTTCGGTTCCTGGGGCATCAGCCAGGCGCGCAGCTGGTCCGGCTCGGCCACCGTGGCCGACAGGCCGATGGCGTTGAAGCCGGGCGCATGGTCGCGCAGGCGCGCCAGATCGAGCGCCAGGAGATCGCCGCGCTTCGAGGTCACCAGCGCATGCAGTTCGTCGAGGATCACGGTTTTCAGGCCGGAGAACAGATCCTCGGCCTCGCGCGCGGCCAGCAGCAGCGCCAATTGTTCCGGCGTCGTCATCAGGATGTCCGGCGGATGGGTCTTCTGGCGCTGGCGCTTGCCGGGCGGGGTGTCGCCGGTGCGGGTCTCGACGCGGATATCGAGCCCCATATCGGCGACCGGCTGGTCGACATTGCGGGCGACATCCACGGCGAGCGCCTTGAGCGGCGAGATATAGAGGGTGTGAATGCCGCGCCGGCGGATCTTGGCCCACCGATCGAGCCGGTCGTCGAGCGAGGCGGGCACCGCCGGTGATGCCTCCGGCGCCGGATCGGATGCCGGGCGCGTTTCGCCCGACAGGTCGACGAGGCTCGGCAGGAACCCGGCCAGCGTCTTGCCCGCGCCCGTCGGCGCGATCAGCAGCACCGACCGGCCGGCTCGCGCGCGCCGCAACAGGTCGAGCTGATGCGGCCTCGGCCGCCAGCCGCGCGACCGGAACCAGGACGCGAACGGGTCCGGCAGCGCGGTATCGGCGTCGAGCAGGTCCATGGCGCGACCATAAGGCGTGAGCCCGAGCGCTGGCCAGCCTCGCGGGCGGCTTTCGCGCCCGTGGCGGAACGCGTTAAAACAGCGCATGCGCTTCGAGGCCCTGCTCCACCCGACGCCCGACGGGCTCTATTGTCCGCCCGGCGATTTCTTCATCGATCCGGTGCGCGCGGTGGAGCGCGCGGTGATCACCCATGGCCATGCCGATCACGCCCGGTCGGGCCATGCCAAGGTGCTAGCGACCCAGGAGACGCTGGATATCATGGCGGTGCGCTATGGCGACGGCTTCGCCGGGACCACGCAGGCGCTCGGCTTCGGCGAAACGGTGTCGGTCAACGGCGTCGACGTGGCGCTGGCGCCGGCCGGCCATGTGCTTGGCTCGGCGCAAGCCATCGTCGAGCACCAGGGCACACGCATCGTCGTATCGGGCGACTACAAGCGCCGGGCCGATCCGACCTGCGCGGGCTTCGAACCCGTGCCTTGCGACGTCTTCGTCACCGAAGCGACCTTCGGCCTGCCGGTTTTCGTCCATCCGGACGATCGCGGCGAAATCGCCAAACTCTTGCAATCGGTCGACCGCTTTCCCGAACGCACCCATCTCGTCGGCGCCTATGCGCTCGGCAAGGCACAGCGCATCATCGCGCTGATCCGGTCGGCCGGCTATGACGCGCCGATCTTCATTCATGGCGCGCTCGAAAAGCTCTGCGCGCTCTACGCCGGGCACGGTATCGAACTCGGGGCGCTGGAGCCGGCGACGGTGGATGTCAGGGGCCAACGCGGGCGCAAGCAGGATTTCGCCGGCCGGATCGTCGTCGGGCCGCCTTCGGCCTTCGCCGACGCCTGGGCACGGCGCTTTCCCGATCCCATCGCCTGCTTCGCCTCGGGCTGGATGCGGGTGCGCCAGCGCGCCAAGCAGCGCGGTGTCGAACTGCCGCTGGTCATTTCCGACCACGCAGACTGGCCGGAGCTGACCGAGACCATCCGCGAGATCGCGCCGCGGGAAGTGTGGATAACCCATGGCCGCGACGACGCCCTTGCCCGCTGGGCCGAACTCAATGGCTTCACCGCGCGCCCGCTGGCGCTCGTCGGCTATGAGGATGAAAGCGAATAGGGGCCGGGTCTCCCGTGTGCCCCGACCCGCTGCGCCACCCCGATCTTGCCTGTGACCGATTGGACCGCGATAAGGCCATGTCACAGCGGAGGCGACCATGACCCCTTTCCCATCGACCAAGACGCGCCAGGGCAATTTCTTCGAGGATTTCGTCACTGGCCAGCAGCTGCGCCATGCGACGCCGCGCACGGTGACGACAGGCGATGCCGCGCTCTATACCGCGCTCTACGGGCCACGCTTCGCGGTCCAGTCGTCGGACGCCTTCGCCCATGGCCTCGGCTATCCCCAGGCGCCGGTCGACGACCTCCTTGTCTTCCACATCGTCTTCGGCAAGACGGTGCCCGACATCTCGCTGAACGCGGTGGCCAATCTCGGCTATGCCGATTGCCGCTTCCTGCATGCGGTCTATCCCGGCGACACGCTGTATACCGTCTCCGAGGTGATCGGCCTCAAGCAGACCTCGTCGGGCACGACGGGCGTCGTCTATGTCCGTTCGACGGGCTTCAACCAGCACGGCACCGCCGTCCTGACCTATGTCCGCTGGGTCCTGGTGCGCAAACGCGATGCGAGCGCGCCGGCGCCCGACACGGTCGTGCCGACGCTGCCGAGCCATCTCGAGCCCGACCAGCTCGGCGATGCGGCCCCGCTTCTCGACGGCAAGGGATATGACCGGGTGCTGGCCGGCGGCGATCATCTCTGGGACGACTACGCGCCCGGCGAGCGGATCGACCATGTCGACGGCATGACCGTCGAGGAAGCCGAGCACCAGCTCGCCACCCGGCTCTACCAGAACACGGCCAGGGTGCATTTCGACGGTCACGCCCAGTCGTCGAGCCAGATCGGACGGCGGCTCGTCTATGGCGGGCATGTCATCTCGATCGCCCGGGCGCTGTCGTTCAACGGGCTCGAAAACGCGTTCCACCTTGCCGCGATCAATGCGGGGCGACATGTCAATCCGGTCTTCGCCGGCGATACGATCTATGCCTGGTCGGAAGTCGTCGACCGGCAGAGCCTGACGGGTCGCGAGGATCTCGGGGCGTTACGTCTCAGAACAATTGCAACCAAGAATAGGCCCTGCGAAGACTTTCCTCTCGCGGATGAAGAACATAAGCATCTGCCCGAGGTTGTCCTGGACATCGACTACTGGGTGCTGATCGCGCGGACTTAAGTAGAGAGACTGATGGACTCCATATCGCTGTTAGGAGATTCGCAAGAGCTGTAAACTAACGTTCACAGTTAGTCGTTTTTCCAGAGGCCGCACCGTTGCGCAACGCCACGATCATTCTCATTGCGGCTGCCCTTGGCGCGATTACGCTCGGCGTTCTGGCCGATCGTTTCTATCGCTACGCGACCATTCAGAACAAGAGCGAGGATATTGCCTTCATCGCCCGCGAGGTGGTCACGAAGGCCGAGCTCAGCGTCGATCACGCGGTGGTCAACATGACCAATCTGCTGATCAACGGCTATGCGACCTGTTCGCCCAATGCGATCGCGGAGTTTCAGCGCACGGTCTATCGCAGCGGCCGGATCAAGGATCTACGGCTGACCGCACCTTATCAGGCCTGCTCGGCCTTCGCCGAGACCCGGTCCTTCGACGTCGCGCCGGACATCAAGCCGGATCTCGCCTTCGGTCAGAACCCGGACATCGGATTGTTTGTCCATCAACGCAGCATCGGCAATGCGCTGGGCGTCAATTGGGGGTTCATCTCGACGACCCGGCTGACGGCGATCATCGCGGCCGAAACCCTGTTGTCGGAACTGGTGCCGACCCATATCCGCGACGTCGCCGCGGTGGCGCTTCTGCTCGAGGAAGAGACCATCGTTTGCGAGAAGGACGGGATAAGCATCGAGCGGGTCGATCCGGCGAACCGCCCGACCGATGCGGTCACGTTCCGATATGATTCCGAACGCTACCCCCTATCCGCCGAACTCGTTTTGCCGGCGAGCTTCCTCGAACCGGCGCGCACGCCGTTCAACTGGTTGCCGGCGATCATGGCGGCAATGCTCGGGGCGGCTGTCGGCGGCCTCGCCGCGCGCCTGGCCACCATGCCGGTCAACCCGGTCGTCGAACTGCGCTCGGCCATCCGGCGCGGCGAGATCGCCCCCTTCATCCAGCCGATCTTCGATCTGGCGACGCGCGAGATCGTCGGCGGCGAGATCCTCGCGCGCTGGATCAAGCCCGACGGCACGATGGTCTCGCCGGCGAGCTTCGTGCCGCTCGCCGAACGATCGGGCCTGATCCCGGACATGACCTGGCACCTCCTGAACCAGGCGCTGCGTGATGTCGGCGACATCCTCCGGTCGCGGCCGGGCTTCAAGCTGACGGTCAATATCTCCGCCGATCTGCTGCTCGCCGACCGGTTCGCCGAAAACCTCCAGAACATCGCCGCGGTACATGCCCTGCCGCCGGGCGTTCTGGTGCTCGAACTGACCGAACGCGGCGATTTCGCCCAGTCCGACCGGCTGAAACTCGCCATCGACAAGGTCGGCAAGCTCGGTTTTCCGATCGCGCTGGACGATACCGGCACCGGCCATAACGGCCTCGCTAATCTGCATGCGCTCAGCCCGGCCATCGTGAAGATCGACAAGATGTTCGTCGACGAGATCGGCAAGACAGGCACCGGCCAGCTGATCGTCGAACTGCTCGTCCAGCTTGCCAAGGAGATCGGCGCCAAGACCGTTGCGGAAGGCATCGAGACCGAGGAACAGGCGATGTTCCTGCAGTATTCGGGCGTCAATGAGGGCCAGGGCTTCCTGGTCTCGCCGGCGGTGCAGACAGCGCGCTTCTACACCATGGTCACCGGCACCCGACCGGTCCGCGATCTGACGACCGCGGACAAGCCCGCATTGACCAAGGCACATGCCATCGACGGGTCCAAGAAGCCCGCCGTCTGAGCGGCCGAACCGATTTCGGCGCCCATGCCGCTAACCGTCGATTAAGACCTTCAACCTAGAGTTTAGGGCGGTTGCATAGACGAAGAAGCGCCCCCCGTGACCAAGCTTTTCCTTTTCATCGGCATCGTCGTGGCCGCCGTCGCGCCGGTCGCCATGACGGTCTGGCCCGAACGCGGTGAGCCTGTCGTCGTCGTCTCGGCGCCCTGGTCCGGTCCCGGCGGCGCGGTCGGCGTGGTCGCGCGGGCCGACGGCCGTCTTCTGACGGCGGACGACATGGTGTCGGCCACCGCCATATCGAACGACGACACCTTCGTCGCGCGCCTGTTCAAGGGCGGCGCGCTGATGGTCCTGAGCGCGCGCGGTGTCGCCGCCTGCCGCGCCTTCATGGGACTGGGATGAGCGCGGGATTGGCACGAAACTGTTGGGAATGGGGGTCGAAATGTCTGATCGGGACGTGACGGGCGGGGTCGGTAGCCTCGACGCGCTGCGCGGCACTTTCGCGAAAGCCATGCTGGTCCTTTTATGGGGCATGCTGGCGCTGGTGACGGGGGTCGCGGCGGTTCAGTCGAAGCCTGCGATCGCTGTCTTCGTGATCGGTCTGATCCTGGCCGGCCTGTCGACCCTGTCCTGGCGCGCCGAGCCGATCGGCCTCAATACGCGGGTCCTGACCTCGGTATCGCTGATGGGGCTGGTCGCGCTGCTGGTCTATGCGATGGGCGGCTCGCACCTTCAGATCGACATGCACATGGCGTTCTTCGCGGCCCTCGCCATCGTCGCGGCCTGGTGCTGTCCGGTTGCCATCCTGGCGGCGACGGGTATCGTCGCCGTGCATCATCTCCTGCTCAACGCGCTGATGCCCTTCGCCATCTGGCCGGACGGGTCGGAATTCGGCCGGGTCGTCATCCATGCCGTCATTCTGGTGTCCCAGGCGGTGGCGCTGGTCTGGATGACGCAGTTTCTCGGCAAGGCGCTGGCGGCATCGGATGCCGCCGCCGACCGCGCCCGCTCGGCCGAGCGCGAGGCCCGCGCGACATCCGACGAGGTGGCGGCACTGGCCGCCGAACAGGAGACCCGCCGCAAGCAGGTGGACGAGGCCGTCGGCGCCTTCCGCGGCAATGTCGAAACGCTGCTCGACAATGTCGCGCGCAGTATCGGCGCCCTCAGATCGGCCCATGACACGCTCGTCGAGGCCTCAACCGACACCAATGGCCAGGCCGAGCAGGCCCGGATCTCCGCCGCCCAGTCGGAGGAATCGGTCGGCACGGTGAGTTCGGCCACCGAGGAACTCGACAGCTCGATCCGCGAGATCGGCGGCCAGCTCAACAGTGCCGCCGACACCGTCCAGACGCTGGCGGCCGAGGCGCGGCAGGCGGATGAGCGCGTCGGCAGCCTGGCGACCGCCGTCGAGCAGATCGGTAGCGTCGTCTCGCTCATTCAGGCGATCGCCGAACAGACCAATCTGCTCGCGCTCAATGCCACGATCGAGGCGGCGCGCGCCGGCGATGCCGGACGCGGCTTCGCGGTCGTCGCCTCGGAGGTGAAATCGCTGGCCACCCAGACCGCCAAGGCGACGGAGGAGATTTCCGGCCAGATCGTCGCCATCCAGTCCTCGACATCGGGCGCCGTCGAGGCCATCCGCCACATCACGGCGCGCATGGACGATGTGACGACCTATACGACGAACGCGTCGGGCGCGGTCGAACAGCAGGGCGCGGCGACGTCCGAGATCAGCCGAAACGTCTCGCTCGTCCAGTCCGGCGTCGCCGGCGTCGCCTCTGTGGTCGACCGGGTGCGCGAGGCGGCCGACCGGACCGGCGAGGCGGCCGATGCCGTCACCAGGGCATCGAGCGAGGTCGATCAGGCGGCGGACACGCTAAAGGCCGAGATCGACGGTTTTCTCGACCGGGTCGCGCGAACCGCCTGATCGGATCTAGCCGGCCGAGACCCGCGCACCGGGCGCATGGCGCCTATTCGGCCGCGTGCCGAGATGGCGGGCGGGCCGGGTTTGTCGCTCGTGTCGCATTGCGTCATGAACGGTCACGCGGTAAGTCCAACGGACGCAGAGTCATTCTAAACTGATTGGCATGCGCTGAACCGGCTGGCCGAAAGCTGGCTGGTTCGGCATAACGGCCAGGCAACAGGATCGAGGCAACAGGATCCATGACGGCGCGACCGCTTTCTCCCCATCTCCAGGTCTATAGGCCCTACATCACCATGGTGATGTCGATCCTGCACCGCATCACCGGCGCGGCGCTCTATGTCGGCACGCTGCTCGTCGTCTGGTGGCTGGTGGCCGCCGCTTCCGGCCCCGGCGCCTTCGCGACCGTGCAGGCGGTCTATGGCTCGTTCCTTGGCCAGCTCGTCCTGTTCGGCTATACATGGGCGCTTTTGCACCACATGTTCGGCGGCCTCCGCCATTTCGTCTGGGATACGGGGCACGGCTTCGAGATCGCGACCGCCAACCGCATGGCATGGATGACGCTGATCGGCTCGCTGAGCCTGACGGTGATCGTCTGGATCATCGCCTATCTGGTCATGTGAGGAGCACGCCCATGAGCACGCCTTCATCCATGCGCACCCCGCTCGGCCGGGTTCGCGGCCTCGGATCGGCCAAGGACGGCACCGAGCATTTCTGGCGCCAGCGGCTGACCGCCATCGCCAATGTGCCGCTGATCGTCTTCTTCGTCGTGTTCGTGATCAGCCAGGCGGGGAAGGACCATGCCGAGGTCGTGGCGGCCGTCGGCAATCCGATCGTCGCCATCCTGCTGCTTCTCGTCATCCTGTCCGGCGTCTATCACATGAAGCTCGGCATGCAGGTCATCATCGAGGACTATATCCACGGCGAGGGGCTGAAATTCGCGCTCGTCATGGGCAACATCTTCTTTTCGGTGATCGTCGGGCTCGCCTCGACCGTAGCGATCCTGAAACTCGCCATCGGAGGCTGATGACATGGCTCAGAACGGCACGCGCAACGGCGCCGCCCCGAAGCAGAACGGCAAGGCCTACAGCTTCACAGATCACACGTTCGACGTCGTCGTCGTCGGCGCCGGCGGCGCGGGCTTGCGCGCGGCACTCGGCTGCGCCGAGGCGGGGCTGAAGACGGCCTGCGTCACCAAGGTGTTCCCGACCCGCAGCCATACGGTCGCCGCCCAGGGCGGGATTTCCGCCTCGCTCGGCAATATGGGCCCCGACGATTGGCGCTGGCACATGTATGACACCGTCAAGGGGTCGGATTGGCTCGGCGACCAGGATGCCATCGAATATCTTTGCAAGCATGCGCCGGCCGCCGTCTACGAACTCGAACATTTCGGCGTGCCGTTCTCGCGCACCGAGGAAGGCAAGATCTATCAGCGCCCGTTCGGCGGCATGACGACCAATTTCGGCGAGGGCATCGCGCAGCGCACCTGCGCCGCCGCCGACCGCACGGGCCATGCCATCCTGCACACGCTCTACGGCCAGTCGCTGAGCCATGACTGCGAATTCTTCATCGAATATTTCGCGATCGACCTGATCATGGACGAGGAAGGCGCCTGTCGCGGCGTGGTGGCGCTATGTCTCGACGACGGCACGCTGCACCGGTTCCGGGCGCAGAAGACGATCCTGGCCACCGGCGGCTATGGTCGGGCCTATTTCTCCTGCACCTCGGCGCATACCTGCACCGGCGACGGCAATGCCATGGTGCTGCGCGCGGGGCTGCCGCTACAGGACATGGAGTTCGTCCAGTTCCACCCGACCGGCATCTACGGCGCCGGCTGCCTGATCACCGAGGGCGCGCGCGGCGAGGGCGGCTATCTGACCAATTCCGAAGGCGAGCGCTTCATGGAGCGCTACGCGCCGAGCGCCAAGGACCTAGCCTCGCGCGATGTCGTGTCACGGGCGATGACGGTGGAGATCCGCGAAGGGCGCGGAGTCGGCAAGGAAAACGACCATATCCACCTGCATCTCGAACATCTCGACCCGGATGTTCTACACGAGCGCCTGCCGGGCATCACCGAGACGGCGCGCATCTTCGCCGGCGTCGACATCCGCTCGGACCCGATCCCGGTGCTGCCGACGGTCCATTACAATATGGGCGGCATCCCGACCAATTACTGGGGCGAGGTGCTGACCAAGAAGGGCGGCGATCCCGATGCCGTGGTGCCCGGCCTCTATGCCATCGGCGAGGCGGCCTGCGTCTCGGTGCATGGCGCCAACCGGCTCGGTTCGAACTCGCTGATCGATCTCGTCGTGTTCGGCCGCGCCGCCGGCCTGAGATGCGCCGAGACGACGATCGCCGGCGACAAGCAGCCGGAGCTGCCGTCAGGCGCCGGCGACAATTCGTTGACCCGCCTCGACCGGTTCCGCCATGCCGACGGCGGCACGCTGACATCGGAACTGCGGCTCAACATGCAGAAGGTCATGCAGTCGAACTGCGCGGTCTTCCGCGCCGGCGACGTGCTCGAGGAAGGCAAGGAGCATATCCACAAGGTCTGGGGCAGCACCGACGACATCCGGGTCAACGACCGGTCGCTGGTGTGGAACACCGATCTCATCGAAGCGCTCGAATACGACAACCTGATCAGCCAGGCCGTGGTGACGGTCGAGGGCGCGGCCAACCGCACCGAAAGTCGCGGCGCGCATGCCCGCGAGGATTTCCCCGACCGCGACGACGACAACTGGATGAAGCACAGCCTGATGTGGGCCGACGAGCACGCCAATACGGTGACGATCGACTACCGACCGGTGCACAGCTACACGATGTCGAACGAGGTCGAATATATCCCGCCCAAGGAGCGGGTCTATTGAGGCCAGCGGCCGCGCTGCCGGGTGGGACATGGCCGATCTCGGAAAGCTCTATCGCTGCACCCTGTGCCGCCATCTGCGCGACGCGGACGCGCCCACCGCCTGCAAGGCCAAGGGCGATCGCTGCGGCTTCGTGACCGGCGCGGTGGAGAATGTGGACGCGACGCCGGGCGCCATCAAGGCGATGTGGCGGCAGAACAATGCAAGCTCGGTCGGCGCGCTGACCTGGGCCATCGTCGGGATCAGCGTGGTGCTGATCGGACTTGCCGGCATCCGCATGATGGGCGGTTGACGGGCAGAACGGACGGAACGGAAAGATGGTGCAACTGACGCTTCCCAAAGGATCCGAGATCGGCACAGGCAAGGTCTGGCCCGCGCCCGAGGGGGCGACGAATACGCGGGCCTTCAAGGTCTATCGCTGGAACCCGGATGACGGCGGAACGCCGCGCACGGACACCTATACGATCGATCTCGACGATTGCGGGCCGATGGTGCTCGACGCGCTCATCTGGATCAAGAACAAGGTCGATTCGACGCTGACCTTCCGGCGTTCCTGCCGCGAGGGCGTGTGCGGCTCCTGCGCGATGAATATCGACGGCACCAACACGCTGGCCTGCACCAAGGGCATGGACGAGATCGACGGCGAGGTGAAGATCTATCCCCTGCCGCACATGCAGGTCATCAAGGATCTCGTGCCGGACATGACCAATTTCTATGCCCAGCACCAGTCCATCGAACCCTGGCTGAAGACCGACACGCCGGCGCCTGAAAAGGAATGGCGCCAGTCGCATGAGGACCGCGAGAAGCTCGACGGGCTTTACGAGTGCATCCTCTGCGCCTGCTGTTCGACCTCCTGCCCAAGCTATTGGTGGAACGGCGACCGCTATCTTGGGCCTGCGGTCCTGCTGCAGGCCTATCGCTGGCTGATCGACAGCCGCGACGAGGCGACCGGCGACCGGCTCGACGATCTCGAAGATCCGTTCCGGCTCTATCGCTGCCACACGATCATGAATTGCGCCCAGACCTGCCCGAAGGGCCTGAACCCGGCCAAGGCGATCGCCGAGATCAAGAAGATGATGGTCGAGCGGCGGGTCTGACCGCCAGGCCCGTAAGCGACGCGGAAAACGGGTCGTCGCCCGCCATTCCTCCAACCATAGTCCCGGACCATCAATTGGCCCGGGAGACAGGATATGGGGTATCTGGCAGGCAAGGTTGCCATCATAACAGGCGCCAGCAGCGGTATCGGCGAAGCTATCGCGCGATTGTTCGCCGCCGAGGGCGCTCGCGTGGTTCTCGGCGCACGCCGGGGCACGGCACTTCAAACCATAGCGACGGAGATCGCGGCGGATGGCGGTAAGGCCACCTTTCTGGCCGGCACCGTCGTGGACGAAGCCTATCACAAAGCGCTCGTCGCTCTCGCGATCGACCGGTTCGGCGGGCTCGACATCGCCGTCAACAATGCCGGCACGATGGGCGCGGCCGCGCCTGTGCCAGATCTGTCGCGCGAAGACTGGCAGGAAACGCTCGACACCAATCTCACCGCCGCCTTTCTCGCGGCAAAGCATCAGATCCCGGCCATGGCCGGTCGCGGTGGCGGCGCGCTCGTCTTCACCGGCAGCTTCGTCGGCCATACCGTCGGCTTTCCAGGCGTCGTGGCCTATGCCGCGGCGAAGACCGGCTTGATCGGCCTGACCAAAGCGCTGGCCGTCGAGACGGCCGAAGCCGGCATTCGGGTCAATGTGCTCCTGCCGGGCGGCACCGAAACGCCGATGGCCGACGCCTTCGCCGCGACGCCCGAAGCGCTGGATGCCGTGCGGTCACTGCATCTTCTCAAGCGCATCGCGCGACCCGACGAGATCGCCCGAAGCGCGCTCTACCTTGCCAGCGACTTGTCCAGTTTCACGACCGGCACCGCGCTTCTGGCCGATGGTGGCATCTCGATCTTCCGTGGATGAGCGCAGCCGGATCTCGCCTGCCCCACGCGAATGTGATCCGGCGGCTACCCTCTCGCCTTAACGGCGCCCCGTATAGTGGATCAGCTATGGTTTTCGTTCCGCTCATAGGTGCGTCATGATCCGTTCTCTCCTTCTTGCCGGCGCGGTCGCCGCGCTGTCCGCCGTCACGCTGCCCGCCTTGGCCGAAACCCGCACGGCGATCGTCGCCGGCGGCTGTTTCTGGTGCGTCGAGAAAGACTTCGACAATGTGCGCGGCGTGACAGACACCGTGTCGGGCTATACCGGCGGCACGACCCAGAACCCGACCTATGACAACTATGGCGCGGGCGGGCATTTCGAGGCGGTCCAGATCACCTATGATGCCGACCGGGTCAGCTATCGCGACCTGCTCGACACGTTCTGGCGCACGGTCGACGTGACCGATCCGGGTGGCCAGTTCTGCGATCGCGGCCGGGGCTATTCAACCGCCGTCTTCGTGGCAAACGACGAGGAACGCGCCATCGCCGAAGCCTCGAAACAGGCCGCCGAGGAAGCGCTCGGGCGCCCGATCGTCACGCCGATCCTCGACGCCGCGACCTTCTGGGACGCCGAGAACTATCACCAGAACTATTATCGCCGTGCGCCGCTGCGCTACAATTACTACCGCTTCGCCTGCGGCCGCGACCGCACCGTCGAAGCCCTGTGGGGCGACCAGGCCTATCTCGGCGTCGATCGCGACTGACCGGCACGCGTGCCGGCGCCCTATCGGCGGGTGTCGGCACGGCAGGTGACGGTATCTGGACGCCATCCGGCGGATGGCGCAGAGTTATAGTCCCGTCATCGCCTTCCAATTGCCTCCCGCCATGGTCAAGCTCCGCACCTCCGATCCCTTCATGCCCGCCGATGATTACGGCCGCGAGATCGCGGCGGCCGATCATCCGGCGCTCGGCATCAACCTCCTGGTGCGCGATGTCGCGGTCGCGACCGCCTTCCAGTCCGAGGTGCTCGGCTGCGACATCGTCTATCAGGACCCGGATTTCGCGGTCGTCCGCTACCGGGGATCGGAATGGATGGTCCATGCCGACCACGCCTATCGCGACAATCCGCTGACCGGCATCGTCGCCGGCGCCGAGAGCCGGGGCGCCGGCATCGAACTCAGGCTCTATGGCTGCGATCCGGACGCCGCGGAACGGCGGGCGCTCGGGCGCGGCGACATCGTGCTGGCGGGGTCGATCGACAAGCCGCACGGGCTCCGCGAAGCCGTCCTCATCGATCCCGACGGCTATGTCTGGGTGCCGGGCATCGCGCTCGACAAAAAGGATTGACGGGCCGCGTCGCCGGCGCCAGCCTGAACGTCCAGCTTTCGGCAAGGCATTTGACGGGACGACGATCGCGATGACGGATCAAAGCCGCACCGTATCCTTCACCCAGATGAAGGACGGCACCAGGGAAGACTACGAGCTTCTCGCCGAGTTCGAGCAGACCTTCGTCGACGGCACGGCCGATAGGCTCCTCGCCGCGCTGGCCGCGCAGGAAGACGAGACCATGGCCGGCTACAAGATCAGCCGGCTGACCCATGGCCTGCAAACGGCGACGCGCGCGCTGAACGACGGCGCCGATACCGACTGGGTCGTCTCGGCGCTTCTGCATGATATCGGCGACGCGCTGGCGCCGTATAATCACGACGAATATGCAGCCACCATCCTGCGGCCCTTCGTGCGCGAGGAATGCACCTGGGTCGTCGCCCATCACGCCGCCTTCCAAGCCTATTACTACGCCCATCACCATGGCGGGAACCGCAATCGGCGCGATCAGTACAAGGACAGCCCGCACTATCAGGCTTGCGTCGATTTCTGTGAGCGCTGGGACCAGGCTTCCTTCGATCCCGACTATCCGACCGAACCGCTCGACACCTTCGCGCCGATGGTGCGGGCGGTGTTTCGGCGCGAGCCGAACGATCCGGCGGTGATCCGCGCGGGCGAGGCGCGCGGCCTGCCGCCGGTAGCCTAGAACACGACCGGCAGGACGAAGATCCCGATCACGGCGAAGAAGCCGACACTCCATACGATCGAGCGCAGCGTCGCCTTGTCCGCGTAATAGCAGGCGATATAGCCGAGCCGGGCGGCGATGAAGACAATGGCCAGGCCGTCGATCCAGGCCTGTGGCGCGGCTTGCGTTGTCGCGATGATGACGGCCGCGGCGAAGACTGGAAAGGCCTCCAGCCCGTTTTGCGACGCGGCCCAGACGCGCGCCCGGAACGGGTCCTTCCAATAGTCCGGATCGCGCGGCCGGGCATTGTCGTAGCTGCGCGAGATCTTGGCCGGATAGAGCGTCAGGATCGGCAACAAGGCGGCCAACAGGACGCACCAATAGGCAATCGGCATCAGTTCGTCTCCTCCGCCACGGCGGTCGACCGACCGGCCTCGCCACCATAGGGCAAAGCGAGATAGCTTTCCGAGCGCATTTCGATCAGCCGCGAGGCGGTGCGCCTGAAAGCCGCGGCGGACGGGCCTTCCGGATGCAGCTTGTCCGGCTCGTCGGCGGCCGAACAGATGAGCTTCACCCGATTGTCGTAGAGCGTGTCGATCAGCGTGGTGAAGCGCTTGGCCTCGTTGCGCTGCTGCGGCGCCATGACCGGGATGTCGGACACGATCAGCGTATGGAAGTGATGCGCGATCTTGAGAAAGTCCGATGGGCCGAGCGGCTTGACGCAGAGATCGGCGAAGCCGAACCGGGCGACGCCGTGACGGGCTTCGGGAACATGCACGGTCCGGCCCTTGAGCATGAGTTCCTGCGGCCGGCCGTGGCGTGCGCCGGTCAGCGTCAGGAAGGCGTCGTCGAGCGCCTTCGACGCGGCATCGCTCGGCGGCGTATGGTAGACTGTCACGCCGCGCAGCTTTTCGAGCCGGAAATCCATCCGCGCGTCAAGGCGCATCACCTGCATGTTGTCGGTCAGCATGTCGATGAAGGGCAGGAACAGCGCCCGGTTCAGCCCGTCCCGATAGAGATCGTCGGGCACGGTGTTCGAGGTGGCGACGACGACGACCCCGCGCTTCCACAGGACCTCGAACAGCCGGCCCAGGATCATGGCATCGGCGATGTCGGTGACGAAGAACTCGTCGAAGCACAAAAGCCGCGCCTCGTCGGCCAGCGCATTGGCCACCGGCGGGATCGGATCGCCGTCCTTGGGCCTGGCGTCGCCCTTCAGCATCTTGCGATAGGCGTGGATGCGGTCATGCACATCGGCCATGAACTCGTGGAAATGGGCGCGCCTTTTGGCGTCGAGCTGTACCCGCTCGAAGAACAGGTCCATGAGCATGGTCTTGCCGCGTCCGACATCGCCCCAGATGTAGAGGCCCTTGACCGGTGTCGCCGACTGCTTGCGGGCAAATAGCCAGCCGAGCGCGCTCGCCTTGCGCGCCAGCGGCAGATCGTTGAGGCGCACATTAAGATCATCGAGCGCGCGCACGATCGCGCGCTGGCCGGCATCGTCTTCCAGATCGCCCGAAGCGACCAGCTTGTCATAGGCGGCGATGGGGGACGGCATGGCTCCGGCGGATGCGAGACGGACCCTTTCAAGGCGGAAGGATCGGGATAGCCGACCAGGCGCCGGCCCGGCAAGCCCCGATCTTGCCGCGCCGTTGGCGCGCAACCGTTCAAGCGCCGGCCAGCCTGGCCTTCAGGTCGGCGTTCTCCGCTTCGAGTTTGGCGATGCGCCGGCCGAGTTCCGTCGTTGCCAGGCGCACCGTCTCCTCGTCATAGCGCGGCATGATGTGCTGCGGGCAGTTGATATCGAGGGCCGTGACCTCGAATAGGATGGCCCGCTCCACCCGCGCCCGATAGCCGTCGGTGACGAGGCCCGCCAGAAGGTCGGCGTCGTCTTCCTCGATCCGCGCGCGCCCCCAGAACTTCACCCGCTGGCGGTTGGCGTAGTCCATGACGAAGATATGCGCCTTGGCGTTCTCCGACAGATTGCCGACGGTCAGATATTGCCGGTTGCCGGTGAAGTCAGCGAAAGCGAGCTGGCGTTGGCCGATCGGCTTCAACAATCCTTTCGGCCCGCCGCGATGCTGCATATAGGGCTGACCGTCGGCGCTCGCCGTGGCGAAATAGAAGGAATCGCGCTCCGCCAGCCAGGCCGCCATGTCGGCGTCGATCTCGCTGCGCCAGCCGAAATCGCGACCGGCCCACATGCCGCGCGAGCCGAGCCGGCTCTGCGCCGTCCTGACCGCTTCGGTGAAAACCGGATTGGGCGGTAGCGCGGTCGCGTCATCCGACATCGGACCCTCCTGATAAGCAAGCATAGCCCGGAAAGGTGATCCGCCCCGCGTCCCGTGACAAGGGGACGGCACGGTCACATGGCGGTGACGGCCGACAGCCTGGGAGCAATTCGCCCCAAGCCCCTATCCCGAGGTCGTCTCCGCGAGACCCTTGACGGCGGTTTCCGCTTTGCCCTCGGCCACGTCGTGATGCGGGAGATTGTCGGTTGCCCAGGCGGCACCAAGATCGCTCAGCCGCGCTTCAATGCATTCGACCTCGAGCCGGATCGTCGCATCGCCGGAAAAGACCAGTTCGACCGTGCCGGCCGGCGCGTCGGTCTCCTCGAAGCGGATGGCCAGCAAATTGACGATGCGGTCGCCGTCGTGCCGCGGCAGGCCGCGCGTCCTCGCACCGAGCACGCGGTCGAAATGCAGCGCCGTCCGGCGACGGCGATAGGCGCGGCGCGCGGCAGGGGGCTCGTCATTCGGCGCGTCGAGCCAGTCGAAACGGTTCACGATCAGCGCGAAGCGCCGTTCGGCCGGCAGGAAGGCCATGTCGCCGACGCGGCCCACGGCATCCTGCACATGCGCCGAGACGATGGCGAGGTCCTCGGCGTCGAGCGCGAACAGCCTCAGCGGCTGCATGTCACGCGCCCCGTCGGCCAGGGCGAGACGGCGCGCGGCGCGGTCATCCGCTGACCCGCTCGATCTCGGCGCCGCAGCGCCCGAGCTTGTCCTCGATGCGCTCGAAGCCGCGATCGAGATGATAGACCCGACTGATCGTCGTCGTTCCCTCGCCCGCGAGGCCGGCGATGACGAGCGAGACCGACGCCCTGAGATCCGTCGCCATCACCGGCGCGCCCTTCAGGGCCGCGACGCCATTCACCGTGGCGAGATCGCCGTCGAGGGCGATCTCGGCGCCGAGCCGGACCAGTTCCTGGACATGCATGAAACGGTTCTCGAAAATCGTCTCGCGGATATGCGACGTGCCGCCGGCACGCGTCATCAGTGCCATCAGCTGGGCCTGGAGATCGGTCGGAAAGCCGGGAAACGGCGCCGTTTCGACATCGACGGGCTGCAGGCCATTGCCATTGCGCCGGACGCGGATACCGTTGGCCTCGTCCGTCACGGTGGCGCCCGCGGCACCCAGCGTGTCGAGGGCGGCCTGCAGCAGCTCCGGCCGGGCGTTTTCCAGAAGGACATCGCCGCCGGTCATCGCGGCCGCCATGGCATAGGTGCCGGTCTCGATGCGGTCCGGCAGCACCGTGTGCCGCGCGCCCGACAGGCTGGATACGCCTTCGATCTCGATGGTTTCCGTGCCGGCGCCGGTGATCCTGGCGCCCATCGCGTTGAGGCAGGCGGCGACGTCGGCGACTTCCGGCTCGCGGGCGGCATTGTGGATGACCGTCGTCCCTTGCGCCATAGAGGCCGCCAGGACGATCTGATGCGTGGCGCCCACCGACACCTTGGGAAACACGATCTCGGCGCCGGTCATCCCGTCGCCCGCATCGGCGACGACATAGCCGCCGTCGAGATCGATGGCCACGCCGAGCTTTTCGAGACCCATCAGATGCAGATCGACCGGCCGCGTGCCAATGGCGCAGCCGCCGGGTAGCGAGACCCGGGCCCGACCGCAGCGCGCAAGCAGCGGACCGAGCACCCAGAAACTGGCCCGCATCTGGGACACCAGATCATAGGGTGCCGTGGTGTCGACGATCTCGCCGGCTTGGAGATGCATGGTTCGGCCATGATCGCCGTTCTGGCCGGCACGCTTGCCCGCGACCGTGACGTCGACACCATGGTTGTTGAGGATCTGGGCCAGCAGCCGGACGTCGCGCAAGCGCGGGACGTTATCGAGCGTCAACCTGTCCGGTGTCAGGATCGCGGCGATCATCAGCGGCAGGGCCGCGTTCTTGGCGCCCGATATCGGGATCGTCCCGTTGAGCTTGTGTCCGCCGGTGACTTTGATCTTGTCCATTCGGTCCTGTGTTCCGTCTTGTTGCGCCGGCGCTTCGGGGTGTTTTGGTTTCGTGCGGCCAGCGCCGATCGCGCAAGGATCTAGAGGTTGTTCCTGTCCGATGCCAGGGGCAAGGGATTGTCGGTCTCGTCGTCCGGCGCGCCGCCATCATATGACAGATGATCGTCGGAAGAAGCTTGGGCGGACGGTGGAGACGCGCGCCGCAGCCGGGCCTGATCCTTTCTGCGCCGCAGATTGGCGCGTAGGGCTTCGGCTAGCCGGTCGCGTTTGTCGTCATCGGAAGCGCGGATCATCGCCGCTTGATAGCCGATCCGCGATGGCGACGCAAAGAGTTGTGCCATGGCGGCCCGGTGGCGGGCCAGGTTGTCATGGATATGCTTGCGCGATGGCCGGGGCTATGGCACACCGCGCGTCTCGTCACCATGCGCGATCGCCGATCGAACGGCTGGTGCGGCTCGCTGCCGTAGCTCAGGGGTAGAGCACTCCCTTGGTAAGGGAGAGGTCGAGAGTTCAAATCTCTCCGGCAGCACCATTCTTTTTGGCTCATCGCCGCCGGCCAGCCCATAGCGCTGTTCAAGCGCTCGGCCACTTAATTCTTCATCGCAAATGCGCTGCGTTCACGACCTGTAGAGGCGCGATCGTGTCCGGGGCATCTCACAATCCAAGCGCTTGATGCAGCGACCGGCCGATCGTGCTGGCCGGCAGGCGCGCGAGGTTGGACGCGGTGGCGCCATCGATCGCCGGGACATCCGCCTTATCGATATCCAGCCCGTTCCACAGGATGAGGAACCGGTCGTCGGCGGGGTCGCCGGGTCTCAGGCCGTGGGTCGAGGTGATGCGCGGCGGGCCGGTCTTGACGCTGTCATCGGCGTCGGGCGGCCGGAACTCGAAGGCATGGCCCGGCGGGGCGGTGAAGGACAGGAGCCCGTCATCCCGGGCCGGCGATGCGCCATTGGTTGGGCGCGCCGCGACACCGACGCGGCCGAGATCTTCCGTCATGGCCGCGATCGCGATGTCGCCCGCACCGTCGCAACGCACATGCAAGGTCGCGCCTTCGGCTTCCCACATCCAGCCGTTCAGGAAGGACTGCGGATAGATCGCACGCTCGATATTCGTATGCCCGTGATCGGATGTTACGGCGATCGCATAGTCGCCCGCGTGCCCGGCCGCGGCGAGCCGCTCGACGAGCTCGCCGATCAGCATGTCGGCATAGCCGATTACCCAATGGGCCTCGTCGCTGGCATAGCCCATGACATGCTGGATGGCGTCGGTACTGTTGATCTCCGTCAGGATCAGGTCCGGCGGCTGCGCCGAACAGGCGAGCGCGATCGACAGATCGACCATGGCGGCATCGCAGGCCAGCCCCTGCAGCACGCGGCGCAGCGGGTCGTCGGGGCCGCGCGCGATCACGGGATCGGCCAATCGCGGCAGGTGATCGACGATGGTGCGCGGCAATCTGCCCTCTGGGTCCTTGTGATCGATCAGATCGAGGGCGCCCGGATCGACCGGCGACTTGGCATAGCGTTTCGCGTTGACGAAGCCATGCATCCACCAGGGCGCGCGATAGATGGTGGCGTCGGCGGGATCGACCAGGCCGAACCCGATCGATGCGATGTCGAGGCCTCGAGCCCTCGCGCTGCTGGTCAGGGTCGGCACGCGGATGTCAACATGGGTGGCGGCCTGAAACGCGCCGTCCTTCCAGAGATGGTTGCCGTAAATCCCGTGCTCCGCGTCATCGACCCCGGTCAGGATCGACGCGCGGCCGGGCATGGAGGTACCGGGAAAGGCGGTGGCGACGCGCGGCAGGAACATGCCCTCCCGCGCCAGACGCGACAGGGCCGGCAGGCGGTCGGCATGATCGCGCAGATAGTCGGCGCTGAGGCCATCCACCAGAACGAGGATCAGCTTGCGGGCCGGCATCACCATCCTCGCCTAGATGAAACGCGCTCGGGGTCCGGACGGCGAGCGCCGTCACGCCAGCAGGACGCGGGCTCAGCCGTTGGCGGCGCGGCGCTCGCGTCGGCGGTCCGTCGACGGCTGATAGGCGATACGGGCGTGATATTCGCAATAGGGCGAGCCGGGATCGCTGGGGCAGCCGCAGAAATGGAAATCGTCGCTGCTCGGATCGCCGATCGGCCAGCGGCAGGTGCGGTCGTTGAGCTGCATGATCGACGCGCGGCGCGACATCGGCACGACCACGTCGGGCAACGGCGCGGGATCGGGCGCGGGGCTCGCGTCGGGCTGCATCTTGAGGGCCGCGCTGCCCACCGTCTGTGGCCGGCTCGCGCCCGAGCGCGGCGCGCTGCGGGTGCGCTTTGGACGCGGCGCCGCCGGGCGGGTCGACTTGGCGCGGCCCGACAGTCCGAGACGGTGAACCTTGCCGATCACCGCATTGCGCGTGACGCCGCCGAGCTGATTGGCGATCTGGCTCGCGCTGAGCCCGTCGGCCCAGAGCTTCTTGAGTAGTTCGACCCGTTCGTCCGTCCAGCTCATTAGCGGTCTCCTCTCGCCGGTGGCCGGGGGACTCCCTACCCGACCGCGCGCGGCCGCCGCACCGCGCATCGCCACAACCACTCGTGACTCATGAAATTGACTACACTAAATCTCGTAGTGCCTGTTTCAGAGACTACAATATGCGCTGACTCCCCGGCAAGAGTCGGCGGACTCCCTGCACCGGTTTTTCCCACACTTATGCGCTCTTTTTCGCTATCCATGCCGCGACACTGCTTGACAGCCCGCAACCGCCGGTCGCCGGCACGCGATTGACAGACCGGCGCCGGTTCGGAATACTTCCTACGAGATGCGCTGCCGGTCGCCGGCGGCGTGTTTCGTTTTTTGGGGCCCGGGCCGGATCGGATCGGCAACAGGGCATCGCATGAACGCCACGGCGTTCCGGTTCACTCGCCCAGCGGATCCGTCAGCCTTTTGCCGAGGTCATCGATGACTTCTTCATCTTCCGTTCTTCTTCCCACCTATGCCCGCTCCGAACTCGCCTTCGACCGCGGACACGGCGCGTGGCTCGAAACGACGGATGGGCGACGCTATCTCGATTTCGCCGCCGGCATCGCGGTCAATGTGGTCGGGCATACCCACCCCCATGTCGTGGCGGCGCTCAAGGCGCAGGCCGACAAGCTGTGGCATGTGTCCAATCTCTACCGCATTCCCGAACAGGAGCGGCTCGGCGCGCGCCTCGCCGAAGCGACCTTCGCCGAGCGCATCTTCTTCGGCAATTCCGGCGCCGAGGCGATCGAGCTCGCGATCAAGATGGCGCGGCGTTATCACTGGGCGCGCGGCAATCCGGAGCGCTTCCGCATCGTCACCGTCGAGGGCGCCTTCCACGGCCGGACGATCGCCGCGGTCAATGCCGGCGGCCAGGCGAAGTATCTCGAGGGCTTCGGGCCGCGGCTCGACGGCTTCGATCAGGTGCCGTTCGGCGACCGGGCGGCGATGGAAGCGGCCATTGGACCGGAAACGGCGGCCGTCATGCTCGAACCGGTCCAGGGCGAAGGCGGCATTCGCGCCTTTGCCGCCGACGATCTTGCCTGGCTGCGGGCGCTCTGCGACAAGCATGGCATCCTGCTGATCTTCGACGAGATCCAGTGCGGCTTCGGGCGCACGGGCCATCTCTTCGCCCATGAGGCGGCCGGCATCACGCCCGATATCATGGCCATCGCCAAGGCGCTCGGCGCCGGCTTTCCCGTCGGTGCCTGTCTCGCTACCGAATCCGCGTCCGAAGCGATGACGCTCGGCACCCATGGGTCGACCTATGGCGGTAATCCGCTGGCCATGGCCGTGTCGAACGCGGTTCTCGACATCGTGCTCGAGGACGGTTTCCTCGACCATGTGCGCCGGGTCAGCGGCCGTTTCGTCCAGGGACTGTCGTCGCTGACGGGCCGCTATCCTCGGCTTTTCGAGGAGGTGCGCGGCACCGGCCTGATCCTTGGCTTGAAATGCGTCATTCCCAATGTCGAGGTTCTGGCGGCGGTGCGCCGTCATGAACTTCTCGCGGTCGGCGCCGGGCAAAACGTGCTGCGGCTGTTGCCGCCGCTGACCGTGACCGAGGCCGAGATCGACGAAGCGCTGGCCCGGCTCGACGCGGCCGCCGAAGAACTGTCCGCCGCGCCCGTCAAGGCGGCGAGCGCGGGGGCGTAGATGTCACCGCGGCATTTTCTCGATCTCGCCGATTTCGAACCTGGCACCCTGCGGGCCATCCTTGACGATGCCGCGCGGATGAAGCGCGGCGGCGGCAAGGATCCCTCGGCGCCGCTCGCCGGCAAGACGCTGGCCATGATCTTCGAGCGGCCGTCGACGCGCACCCGCGTCTCCTTCGACGTCGCCATGCGGCAATTGGGCGGCGAGACCCTGGTGCTGACCGGCAAGGAGATGCAGCTCGGTCGCGGCGAGACCATTTCCGACACCGCCCGCGTGCTGTCGCGCTATATCGACGCGATCATGATCCGCATCCTCGACCCCGAGGCGCTCGCCGAACTGGCACAGCACGCCACCGTGCCGGTCATCAACGGGCTGACGCGCCGGTCGCATCCCTGCCAGATCATGGCCGATGTGATGACCTTCGAAGAACATCGCGGGCCGATCCAGGGCCGCCGCGTGGCGTGGACCGGCGACTGCAACAATGTCACCCAGTCCTGGATCGAGGCGGCGCCGAAATTCGGGTTCGACCTGCGCATCGCGACCCCGCCGGAACTGATCCCGCCGGGCGGCCTGGCCGATCTCATCAGCGCCGGAAACGGCTCGGTCGAGGTGATGACCGACCCTTATGACGCGGTCGACGGCGCCGATTGCGTGGTCACCGATACCTGGGTGTCGATGGGCGATGGCGAACGCCAGCGCCGGCACAATCTCCTGCAGCGCTATCAGGTCAATGCCAGCCTGATGGCCGCCGCAGCACCTGAGGCCGTGTTCATGCATTGCCTGCCGGCGCATCGCGGCGAGGAAGTGACCGACGAGGTGATCGACGGGCCGCAATCGGTCGTCTTCGACGAGGCGGAAAACCGCCTGCACGCCCAAAAGGGCGTCCTCGCCTGGTGCCTCGGCGTGGAAACGGCATGACCGAGCATGGCGTCGAGGTCGCGCTCGACCGGGCCGCCGACGATGTCGTCATTCCCTTCGCGATCGAGGCGCTTGACGTGCGCGGGCGCATCGTGCGCCTCGGGCCGGCGCTCGACACGATCCTCAGGCGGCATGCCTATCCTGAACCGGTGGCGGCGTTGCTGGCCGAAGCGGTCACGCTCACGGTCCTGCTCGGCTCGTCGCTGAAATTCGACGGCCGCTTTCTCCTGCAGACCCAGAGCGACGGTCCGGTCAGCATGATGATCGTCGATTTCGAGACGCCGGGCCAGATCCGCGCCTATGCCCGGTTCGCCGAGGCGCGGCTGGCTGAGATCGGCGACGATCGCGGCGGCAATCTCGCCCGCCTGTTCGGCAAGGGTCATCTCGCCATGACCATCGACCAGGGGCCACATATGTCACGCTATCAGGGCGTGGTGCCGCTCGAAGGCAATTCACTGGAAGACGCGGCCCAGCTCTATTTCCGCCAGTCCGAACAGATCCCGACCGATGTCCGGCTCGCCGTCGCCGAAGCCTATCGGGCGGGCACCGGCGAGGATGCCGCCGTCACCGCCTGGCGGTCGGGCGGCATCGTCATCCAGCATCTGCCGCGCGAGGCTCCCCGGACCCCCGACCTGCCGCCCGGCAACGTGCCGGAAGGGATCACGCTGGCCGAGCCGGTCGAAGACGATCACTGGGCCGAGGCGCGGCTGATCCTCGACACCGTCGAGGATCACGAACTGCTCGATCACGACATTTCCGCCGGCCGGCTGCTTTACCGACTCTATCACGAGCACGCCATCCGCGTCTTCGAACCCCAGCCGATGCGTGACACATGCCGCTGTTCGGAGGACCGCGTTCGCGGGATCATCGGCCAATTCGACGCCGACGAGCGCGCCGAGATGGTGCGTGACGGCCGGATCGAGGTGACCTGCGAATTCTGCAACAAGACCTATGTGTTCCCGGCCTCGGACTTCGCATAGGGCGTGGTGAACGCCAGCTCACTGGACGCAGCCTAACCTATTGATTTTACGAAATTCCGCACGCGCTTCGGCTTGCCGGAACGGTTCCCATTCTTGTGGGAATTGCCCTAGTCTCGTTCCGGCGGAAGCGTCTGGCGGCCGGGCGTGTTCGTACGCCGTCACCCCCGGGCTCGGACCGGAGGCGAGCGAAGCGAGCGTCTCGAAGGATAGGCGATAGTCGCGGAGCCTTTTCAGCAGCCCGCCAGATCGCGGAGCGGATATCAGGACCGGAGAAGCGGTGCCGAACGCGGTAGCCTGAGCGCGGTGATCCGGTCCTGCGCCTGGCGGTCCGGCGGGTCGGTCGACAGGCCAATCGCCACGATGGCGATCGTGGCCGCAAAAACGCCGAAAAGCCCCGCCGCCGTGTTCGGCAGGCCGAACCACAGCGTCCGTTCGTCGCCCGACAGATAGATGAGGTCGGGGCCGAAGGCGGTCAGCAGAATGGCCGCCAACGTCGCCGCCAGGCCTGAGATTATGCCGGTCAGCAGGGCCACCGCCGTCGCCCGGCGCCACCAGACGGCGAAGACGAGCGCGGGGAACAGCGCGCCCGCCGACAATGTCAAACCCCACATCAGCAGCGTCACCACATCGACCGGTTGCACCAGAGCAAGCCAGCCAGCCAGGGCGGCGACCACGACGAGGAACAGGCGCGCGATAACGAGCCGGCTCTGGTCGCCGAGATCGGGCAGGAACAGCCGACCGACGATATCATGCGACAGGCCCAGGCTCGCGGTGAGCGCGATGATGACCGTCGCAGATAGGGCTGCCGCCATCAGGCCGATACCGACCAACGTCGACAGCGGGGCGGGCATGCCGGCAAGTTCTGGCGCCACGACCCATCCCGCCAGGGCGGATGTCACGGCTTGCGAAGCGGCGGTTGCTTCCATGTGTTGCAGGGTGACGATGGCGATGAGCAATAACAGGAACAGGCCCGATAGGGCGCTTGCCCAGAACAGCGTCCGGCGGGTTCCGGCGACGCTCGCCACGCAGGCTTGGCGCGCCAGGATCGTCGGGAAGGCGGCCACACCCAGGGCAAGGCTCAGGCTGACAGCGCCGAGCGCCAAAGGCGGTAGGGACGGCTCCACCGGGACGGCCGCGCCGGCCACCGGCACGGCATCGGTGGCCATGCGCGGCCACAAGGCGAGAAATGGCAGCAGGATGGCGGCCGCGATGAGCCACAGACAGGCGATCTGCACCCGTCCGGCGCCACGCATGCCGCCGAAGATCGACAGGCCGCAGGCGAGCAAGACGCATCCGACGACGACGGCCTCGAACGGCCAGCCGAAGCCGCGCATCCCGATCAGGCCGGCGGCGGATAGAAAAGCGACCAGGATCGGCAGGCACACGATCATGACGACGATCGCGGCCGCAAGGCGTAGAAGGGGGCTCCCGGTCCGGTAGGCCAGGAAATCGCCGATCGTCGACCCGCCGACCGTGCGGAACGGCCCCACGATCAGCGCCGCCGCCAGCACCAGGCCGCCGGCCAGCCCGGGCAGATAGGTTTCCAGCGTCGCGATATCGGCACCGAGCGCCATGATCAGCAGCGGCCCGGCGACGATGTCCGAAGTCAGCGCCAGCGCGCCGCGTTGCGGCATCACGGCCCGGTCGGCGAGCAGGAAGCTCGACCATTGCATGGTCCGGTCGCGCAGGCCCGCCAGAGCGAGGCCCACGATCGCCGCGACGACCAGGATATCGGTCGTCAGCAGGCCGGGAACCCCGGCCCGGTCGAGCACCAGGAGAATGACCGCGACAAGCGCCATGGCCAGCGCGAATCGGCCTTCGAAACCGATTGGCGGCCGTGTTGCCGCGCCCCCGGTCAGAGCCCGCGCCATGGCCGGATCACCGGTCCTCGGCCACGCCATGGCCGAGATCGAGGGATTCCTGGACACCGGCCAATACCGCCACGAGCACCGGGCACAGGACGAGCGTCACGATGGCGCCGGAAATAGCCGGCGAACTGGTGACGGCCGCCATGTCGAGGACGGACAGAACGGCACCGGCGACGATCGCCGCGACGGCGCAGCCGGCAATGCTGGCCGCGAGCCGGCGCGTCTTGGTCCAGTATCCCGGGCGTGTCTCGCGCATGGGGGGCCTGCCTTCCGTCGGAAAAACGCCGTCGCCGCGACGGCCACGGACCCTAGACGAAAACACCGGTGGAATGAACCGGGCAGGTTAAACCCGGCCGCGTTTTGCTCTAGGTTCAATCGACCTTTCCCGGATCCTGACGAAAGATCACGCATGATCGATCCTGCCGAGGGCAACATCGATGGCGGCCTCTCCGAGCCGGCGCGGCGCGGGCGTCGCGCCGGCGTCGTGCGGATCCTGGTCCTCGCCGCCGCCGCGCTGGTCGCGCTGCCCATCCTCCTGGTGCCGATCTATGCCGTGCTGCCGCCGGTCTCGACGCTGATGCTGGCGGACTGGGCGCGCGGGCGCGGCGTCGAACGGCAATGGGTGCCGCTCGAGGAGATGGGCACGCCGTTGATCGCGTCGGTGATCGCGTCGGAAGACGGCAAGTTCTGCCGTCATTGGGGGATCGATGGTGGCGAATTGCGCGCCAGCGTCGAGGAATGGCTCGACGGCGGCAGTCCGCGCGGCGCGTCGACGATCTCGATGCAACTCGCCAAGAATCTGTTCCTGTGGCCGCAGCGCAGCGCGGTCCGCAAGGCGCTCGAACTGCCGCTCGCGCTGTGGCTCGATCTGGTTCTGTCGAAGCGCCGCCTTCTGGAAATCTATCTCAATATCGCGGAATGGGCGCCCGGCATCTATGGCGCTGGCGCCGGCACGGCGCATTACTTCAACGCCCGCCCCGACCAGCTGTCCTGGCGCAATGCGGCGCTGATGGCGACAACCTTGCCCAACCCGGCGGCCCGTAATCCGGCACGCCCGAGCCGGTCGCAGGCGCGTGTTGCGGGCATCGTCGAGGCCCGCGCGCGGCAGGGCGGGGCGTCGATCGCCTGTCTCGGGCTTTAGGATCGCCTCGCTTTCCGCGCATCTTTTGGGCGCGTTAACCCTCCTGAACCCTGTCTGAACGCATCATTCAGCATGGCCTCAGGGCTGATCACCTAGGATCGCTGTCGCAGGGTCGGGGACGGCCCCCGAGATCGGTTTTCTAAGAGTGTGGGGCAGAAATCATGACGCGTATGAGCTTGTTCGGTCTGGCTGCCGGGGCGATCCTCGCAGTGGCCATGTTGCCGGCGCTGGCCGGCCCCGACCTGTCCCGCTTCGATGTGTCGGTGCGGCCGGGCGCGGAGGGCGTATCGCCGGTCATGCATGTGTCGGCGGCACAAGGGATCTGGGCCGAAGCAACGGCGGACACGGTCAGCTTCTCGTTCGTGATCGATGCCGCGGCGGCACGCGGGCGGATGACCGAGATCGCCCTCGGCGTGCCGGGCGTCTATGTCGGCGCCGACCGCGCCATCGCCGCCGAGGGCCAGGCCGTGTGGCACCTTCCGGTCGATGATGGCGAGCGCATGAACCGGCGCATCGACCGCGGCGTGCCGGGCAATGCCATCCCCACCCTGTCGCGTCAGGCGACGGCGGCCTGCAACCGTCTGCTCGACCATGGCGCGACCACGGCGGAACGGGTCGAGACGACCATTCTCGGCCGCGCCCGCATCGCGGTCGCGATCGAGCCGGACGGCCTCAACGGACTGATCGCCGACCGCAAGGTCGTGACCGATATCGTACGGTTCCCGATCGCGGTTGTCTGCGATGCCGAGGCCGGCCCGGCGATGAGCTAGCATTCGGTCGCCCGCGCAGGTCGTGACCGCGGCGAATTCGCGATGAAAGAACAAACCGCAAGCGAGAGGCCGAGCCTCGAACAGCGCGAGGGGCTTGGCAGGCGCTATCGCGGGTCTCGCACATCGGATTGGCTGGCGGCGATGCGCACATGAGAATGGTGCCCAGGAGAGGACTCGAACCTCCACGCCTCGCGGCACAGGTACCTGAAACCTGCGCGTCTACCAATTCCGCCACCTGGGCACGGAGCGGGACCAGCTAGGTATTGGCCCCGCACCCGATTGTCAATCGACCATTCGCGGTCCGTCGGCAATCGGTCGCATCGCGCCCACACCGCAGAACCCTTAGAATGGGTCTATACACGGCAGGTCCGCTTCACTATTGCTGTGCGCGATCAGGGCAAGACCAGTCACGGGAGCTTGGGCGCCATGTCGGATGCGCGCGTGAGACAGGAGATCGTCACCGTCTTCGGCGGGTCGGGCTTTCTCGGCCGCTATGTGGTCCAGGCGCTGGCGCGGCGCGGCTACAGGGTCAGGGCCGCCGTCCGCCGACCCGATCTCGCGGGCCATCTGCAGACCCATGGCGTGGTCGGCCAGATCCATGCGGTCCAGGCCAATGTCCGCAACCGGGAATCGATCGAGCGCGCCGTCGCCGGTAGCCATGCGGTGATCAACCTCGTCGGCATCCTGTTCCAATCCGGCAAGCAGAAGTTCGACGTCGTCCAGGGCGAGGCGCCGGGCTGGATCGCCGCGGCCGCCAAGGAAGCCGGCGCCCAGCGCATGGTTCAGATGTCGGCGATCGGCGCCGATCCGGAAAGCCCGGCCGCCTATGGCCGGACCAAGGCGCGGGGCGAAGCGCGTGCCCGCGAGGCCTTCGAAGAGACGGTCGTGTTCCGGCCGTCGATCGTCTTCGGGCCCGAGGACGACTTCTTCAACCGCTTCGCCGAGATGGCCCGCTTCCTGCCGGCCCTGCCGCTGATCGGCGGCGGGCACACGCTGTTCCAGCCCGTCTTCGTGGCCGATGTGGCCGAAGCCGTGGCGCGGGCGGTCGATGGCGATATCGAGCGCGGCACGACCTATGAGCTCGGCGGTCCGGAGATCAAGAGCTTCAAGGAGCTGCTCGAACTGATGTTCGAGATCACCCATCGCAAGAGGCTTCTGCTGCCGCTGCCGGTTGCGTTCGCCAAGATGCAGGCCAGCGTCTTCCAGCTCCTGCCGCAGCCGCCGCTGACCGTCGATCAGGTCAAGCTGCTCGAACGCGACAACATCGTGTCGGAGGCCGCGATCAAGGACGGGCGCACGCTGGACGGGCTCGGCATCGAGGCGCGCGCATTGGCGACCGTGCTGCCGAGCTATCTGTGGCGCTTCCGGCCGAGCGGCCAGTTCCAGCGCGACGGCGCCGACGCCGCCTAGAGCACGTCCCGCGAATCGCCAGTTCCCAGACGTGTTCCAAGTCACTGCTTCATCGCAATTCCGGACGCGAAACCGGTTCCCACTGTCGCTGGAATTGCGTTAGATCCGGCCAGAAGCTTGCGCCTGCCGGGTCTCACATGCCGGCGAGCAGCAGAACCAGGCCGACACTGCCCACCACGATCCGCCAATAGGCGAAGGGCGCGAAACCGTGCCGCGAGACGAAGTCGAGCAGCGTCCGCACCACGATCACCGCCGAGATGAACGCCATGACGAAGCCGATCGCGATGACCAGCGCGTCATTGGCGTCGAGCCGGTCGATATTCTGATAGAGATCATAGGCGAAGGCGCCGGCCATGGTCGGCATGGCGAGGAAGAACGAGAACTCCGCCGCCGAACGCTTGTCGCAGCCGAGCAGTAGCGCCCCGCCAATGGTTGCGCCGGAACGCGACACGCCGGGAATCATCGCCAGGCACTGGCACAGCCCGATCTTCAGGCACAGCGAGATCGGGTAGGCGGTGGCATCGCTGTGGCGCGGCGTCAGCGGCAGCCGGTCGATCCACAGCAAGATGAAACCGCCGATGATCAGTGTGATGCAGATCAGCATCGGCGTTTCGAACAGCACTTCCTTGATGAAGCCATGCGCCAGAACGCCGATGAAGGCCGCCGGCAGGAAGGCGACGATGATGCCGATGACGAAGCGGCGGGCGGAGGGATCGGTCGGGATCGCCATGGCGATGCGCCACAGCCGGACGAAATAGACCGACAGGATCGCCAAGACGGCGCCGAGCTGGATCAGGACCTCGAATGTGTTGCCGGGATTTTCGAAACCGAGGAAATGGCCCGCCAGCAGAAGATGGGCGGTCGACGAGACGGGGATGAACTCCGTCAGCCCCTCGATGATTCCGAGAAAAGCGGCGACGAGCAGCCTGTCATCCATAGCCGGTCACTTTCCCGCTCGCCGTTCCGTCGCGGCCCGTGCCGGACTCGCATCCCCGGCATGGTCATAGGCTCGCCCGTCCTGGCCCGGCATGATGGCCTTAAGCAGAAGGCGGATGACGCCGGCGCGGCGCCGTCCAGGTCGAATCGATTGTCTCGCGCGCCGGCGGGCTCTATATCGGGTCGCCAGCCGATCGCCAAGCCGAACCTCGAAAGGCCCGATCGCGATCGGTCAAAAGGTTACCATCCCGCCCGATAAGCCAGTCCCATCCCATGCTGACGCTCCATCATCATCCGTTCTGTGCCGGCTCGCGCGCGGTGCGCGTCGCGCTCGCCGAATACGGCCTCGTCGCGCAATTGGTCGAGGAGCGGGTATGGGAGCGCTGCGAGGCCTTCGTCGCGCTCAACCCGGCCAATCTGACACCGGTGCTGGTCGAGGACGATCTGCCGCCGGTGGTCGGACTGCGGGCGGTGCTCGACTATCTCGACGACACCCGCGGCGAAGGCATGGGCGCGCAGCGGCTGATGCCCTCCGACCCGGTCGCGCGCGCCGAAGTGCGCCGCCTCGTCGACTGGTTCACCGACGGCTTCGGCCAGGAGGTCACCGATTATCTGGTTGGCGAGAAGCTCCTCAAGCGGATCATCCCGACGGCCTTCGGCGGCGGACCGCCGGACACCCAGCGCCTCAAGGCGGGCGCGCAGAACATCCGCACGCATCTGAAATACATCGCCTTCCTGTCGGTGCACCGGAACTGGCTCGGCGGCGACACGCTGTCCCATGCCGATCTCGTGGCCGCCGCCCACGTCTCGATGACCGACTATCTCGGCGATGTGCCGTGGGAGGCGTTCGAGCCGGCGAAAAGCTGGTATGCTCGCATCAAGTCGCGGCCGTCCTTCCGGCCGCTCCTGGCCGACCGGGCGCCGGGCATGCAGCCGGCGCCGAGCTATGCGGATCTGGATTTCTGAGCGCGCCCGATCTCAAGCGAACCGTGATGGAGCGCGCCCGCGCCGAGGGCTTCGATGCCGCGCGGGTGACGCGGCCCGACGCCATTCCCGAGGCCACAGACCGCTTGCGGGCGTTTCTGCGGCTCGGCCGCCATGGCGGCATGGCCTGGATGGCGGATACCGCCGACCGGCGCGGCGACCCCGCAGGCCTGTGGCCCGCCGCGCGTTCGGTCGTCATGGTGGCCGTCAATTACGCGCCCGATCGCGATCCGCTCGACGATCTAAACCACCGCGACCGGGGCCTGATCTCGGCCTATGCGCGCGGCGACGACTATCACGACGTCCTGAAGAAGGCGCTGAAGCGGCTCGGCCGCTGGCTCGCCGAGACGACGACGGCCGAGGTGAAGGTCTTCGTCGATACCGCGCCGGTGATGGAAAAACCGCTCGCGGAGGCCGCCGGGCTCGGCTGGCAGGGCAAGCACACCAATCTCGTCAGCCGCGATTTCGGCTCCTGGCTGTTTCTCGGCGCGCTGTTCACCACCGCTGATCTCGCCCCGGACGCGCCGGAGACCGACCATTGCGGCTCCTGCCGCGCCTGTCTCGATATCTGCCCGACAAACGCCTTCCCCGCGCCCTATCAACTCGATGCGCGGCGCTGCATCTCCTATCTGACGATTGAGCATAAGGGCCACATTCCGGCCGAGTTCCGTCCCGCGATCGGCAACCGGATCTATGGCTGCGACGACTGCCTCGCCGTCTGCCCGTGGAACAAGTTCGCCCGAACGGCGCATCACGCGGCGAACCAGGAGGCGTTCCGGGCGCGGCCGGGCCGCGATCTCACGCCCCTGGCGGATCTCGCCGGGCTGGATGACGCGGCCTTCCGCGAGCGGTTCCGCAAGAGCCCGATCAAGCGCACAGGGCGCGACCGTTTCGTGCGCAACGTGCTGATCGCGATCGGCAATTCGGCGGACTTGACGCTCGCGCCGGTGGCCATCGCCCGCCTCGACGATGCCTCGCCACTCGTCCGCGCCATGGCCATATGGGCCCTGTCGCGTCTCTTGCCGGCCGGCGACCTCGCCCGCCATGCCGACCGGTGCCGACCCGATCCAGACCCCGATGTCGACCGCGAATGGCAGGCGGCCCTGTCGGGCGCAAAACTTGCGCGAGATACCATGGAAGGCGCGTTCGTCTGATGCCCGTCATGTTGTTCCTCGGTTTCGGCTACACCGCCGAACGGCTCAGCCCACGCCTCCTCGCCCAAGGCTGGCGGGTCATCGGCAGCGTGCGCGGCGCGGACAAGGCCGAACGCATCGCGGCGCTCGGCGTCGAACCGGTCCTGTTCGACGGCCAGACATCCTCGGCCGATCTCGCCGGCGCCATCGGCATGGCGACCCATGCGATCCAGTCGATCCCGCCGGGCGAGGGCGGCGATCCCGTATTGCGCCATCATGGGGACGCGCTCCGCGCCAGCGGGACGCTCGGCTGGGTGGCCTATCTGTCGACCATCGGCGTCTATGGCGATCACGGCGGGGCATGGATCGACGAGACCGCCGAATTGCGCCCGACCCAGCCGCGCGCCAAGCGCCGGGTGATCGCCGAACGGGCCTGGCTCGATCTCGCGGCCGCCACCGGCGGGACGGCCATGGTGTTCCGGCTCGCCGGGATCTACGGCCCGGGACGCAGCCAGATCGACCAGCTGCGACGCGGCACGGCACGGCGGATCATCCGCGAGGGCCAGGTGTTCAACCGCATCCATGTCGACGATATCGCTACTGTGCTCGCCGCCGCGATCGAGAAGCCGGCGCCGGGCGGCATCTATAACCTGTCCGACGATCATCCGAGCCCGCCGCAGGACGTCGTCACCTATGCGGCCGATCTGCTCGGCGTCGCGCCACCGCCGGAAATCCCCTTCGACGAGGCGGATCTGTCGCCCATGGGTCGCGGTTTCTACAGTGAAATCAAACGGACATGTAACAATCGTATGAAGGCGGACTTCGGCGTGTCGCTTACCTTTCCGGACTATCGCGCCGGATTGCGCGCGATTCTCGAGGGCGCGCCGGACGCCGAGGGCTGATGCGAGAATTGACGAAAAGGGGGGCCTGGCTTTGCCCGGCACGAAAAAGTTGATTGACCCGGACCTACGTATCGTGACGGATGGCCGGATGTTGGTGTCATCGACGGTCGGCGGCGGTTCATTCCAGAAGCCGCCCGGGCACATGGCGCCGACATATTAAGATCGATCATCTTTTCATGTCCGGACGGCAGCGCGCCGGACAGGAGATGATCCGGGGGGACCGCAAAGGCAGAGGGCATGAAGCGGCATATCTCGAACAGGGCACGCCGTGTCGTGGAACGTCTCGAAGACCGTTTCGAACGCCACGTCGTCAACAAACGCGCCGATTCCATGTCGCTGTCCGTGCCGGGGCTGATACGGCCGGCGGCGGTCTATGCGCTCGAAATGGCCTTCGGCGGCGACCGCATGACGCGCCATGTGCAGCGTCATTTCAAGCGGATCGGCCGCCCCGACATCCACATCTCGGACCCCCAGGCCGGTGCGGAACTGTTCATGGAAGCGCTCGGCATCAAGCTCGAAATCGTCGAGGGTTCGCACGAGAATTTCCCGAAGGAAGGCCCGGTGCTGGTCGTCGGCAATCATCCGCACGGCATTCTCGAAGTCATGGCGGGCGCGACCCAGGTCTTGCGCGTGCGCGACGATGTGAAGGTGATGGTCAATCTGTCGGTGGCGCACAATCCGCTATTCGGCCATTTCTGCATTCCGATGGATCTGCGCGGCACGCCCAAGGCCGAGCGCGCCAATCTGCGCGCCGCCGCCCAGTTCCGCGCGCATATGAAGAAGGGCGGCGTCGGCGTCATCGCGCCGGCTGGCGCGATCGCCGACCGCAAGAAGCTGAAGCAGCGCGCGACCGACTGGGAATGGCGCACGACGGCGGCGAAATGGGCGCGCCAGACCGGCGCTACCGTGGTGCCGATCTATTGCGATTCCGAAAACGAGATGCTGTTCCACGTTGCCTCGAAGCTGTCGATGTCGCTGCGCATGGGCCTGATCTATTTCCAGAACTGGCGCCTCAGGAACCGGGTCCTGAAGATCGCCATCGGCGATCCGATCACGCCGGAGGTCATGCAGGCCTTCCCGACATCGGTGGAGGCGACCGAATTCATCCGCGCCGAGACCTACCGCCTCGAACGGCGCTATCACGGCGACAGCGGCAATATCGACGATGTCCGGACCACACGCCCCAAGGCGCTCAAGAAGCAGCCGCGCCCGTCAGGAAAGCGGCACGCGCAACGAGACGATCAAGGTCTTCGGGCCGGCTCAAACGGTGGTCTCCGCTATTGATCACCGTCAGGTCGACATCGCCGTCGATGAGATCGACGAGATCGAGCACGACCCGCAACGGCACGTCGACATCAAGGCGGCCCTGCAGAATGTGAACCGGGCAGCCGAGATCGAGCGGCGCCCTGGGCGTCAGAAGATGGTCACGCCCCTCCTCGATTAGCTTCGCGGTCAGCGGATAGGGCGTGTCGCCATAGTCGGACGGCTTGAGCAGCACGCCGTCGCGGTGGAGCGTGTCGCGGTCCTCATCCGACATCTCGTCCCACATCAGCCGTTCGGTCATGTCGAGCGCCGGCGCGATCAGGAGAAGGCCCGCGACGCGCGATCCGGCACCGTGGTCCGCGCGTTCGGCCAGCGCCAGGAGCAGCCCGAGATAGCCGCCCATCGACGAGCCGACCACGACCTGCGGGCCGGTCGTCCTGGCGAAGACGGCGCGGGCTTCCGACAGCCACTGGCCGATCGTCCCCTGGCGTATGTCGCCGCCCGAAACGCCGTGGCCTGAATAGTCGAAGCGCGTGCAAGGGTGGCCCATATCGGCCGCCCAACCGTCGAGCGCCATCGCCTTGCCGCCGGCCATGTCCGACATGAAGCCCGACATCCAGAACAGACCGGTGCCGGAGCCCGCGCGCCGCTCGACGGCGATGTCGACCGTGCCGGGGGGTCGTGCCGCATGCGGCAGGGTCAGCGTGTCGCGCTTTGGCGGTGGGGGCGAAGAGGTCATCGGCGGTCTTTCCGTTCGGTCTTTCATGTCGTTGACGCGCCGTCACCGTCCTTTTCGGCATCAATCCGCCGAAATCCTTGACTTCCCGTGCGGCTGTGCTGATCTTATAGGCAGTTCGCGTCGCCATTCCATGGCCGGCGTCTTGTTCCTTTGGAGGGCGGATCCACGACCGACCAAGACATGATCGGACCAAGGCTCTGGATGGCACCGCAGTTCACAGGAGACTGAGCCATACCACGCCGCCCCCACAGAGCACCGCCGCCGACCCAGAAGGAAGGCCCCCGCACCAATGGCGAGATCGCCGTTCCACGCGTCCAGCTGATCGACGCGGAAGGCGACAATCTCGGTATCGTCTCGATCGACGAGGCGCTCGACCGCGCGGCGGATGCCGATCTCGACCTCGTCGAGATCGCCCCCAATTCGGATCCGCCGGTCTGCAAGATCCTCGACTACGGCCGCTACAAGTTCCTGGCCCAGAAGAAGGCCGCGGAAGCGCGCAAGAAGCAGAAGACCGTCGAGGTCAAGGAAATCAAGATGCGCCCCAATATCGACACGCATGATTATGACGTGAAGATGCGGAACATGAAGCGCTTCTTCGACGATGGCGACAAGGTCAAGGTGACGCTGCGTTTCCGGGGGCGCGAAATGGCGCATCAGGAGCTTGGCCTCGACCTTTTGCACCGGGTGCGCGAGGATGTCGACGAGATCGCCAAGGTGGAATATGAGCCCCGGCTCGAAGGCCGCCAGATGATCATGATCCTCGCGCCGCGCTGAGGGCGGTGATCGCCCTCCCAGGGGCTTGCCGTTCGCGGCCCGACCACGTATAAGCCGCTCTTCCCTCGCCCGGCAGGGCATGCCGTGGCGATGGACCTGAAGCCCGTTCGCGGGCTTTGCTCGTTCAGAGACAATCGTTGATTGAAACAATCGGGGGTTGGCCGGCCGTCCCGGGGACGGTGCGCCGATCAGCCGTGCAGGAGAGCCAAATGCCCAAACTGAAGACCAAGTCGAGCGCCAAGAAGCGCTTCAAGGTAACGGCCAAGGGCCGCGTCAAGGCGGCCGCCGCCGGCAAGCGCCACGGCATGATCAAGCGGACCAACAAGTTCATTCGCCAGGCCCGCGGGACCATGGTGATGAGCGATCCGGACGCCAAGATCGTCCTGCGCAATTTCATGCCCTACGACCGCTGATCCAGCGACCGATCTCGCCGAAATCTTGGAGCATATCCCATGTCACGTGTGAAACGGGGCGTCACCAGCCACGCCCGCCACAAGAAAGTTCTCAAGCAGGCCAAGGGCTATTACGGCCGCCGCAAGAACACGATCCGCACCGCCAAGCAGGCCGTCGAGAAGGCGCAGCAATATGCCTATCGCGACCGCAAGCGGCGCAAGCGCTCGTTCCGCGCCTTGTGGATCCAGCGCATCAATGCCGGCGTGCGCCAGCATGGCCTGACCTATTCGCGCTTCATCAACGGCCTCGACAAGGCCGGCATCGACGTCGACCGCAAGGTCCTCGCCGATCTCGCCGTTCATGAGCCCGACGCGTTCAAGACGCTTGTCGATAAGGCGCAGTCCGCCCTCGCCTGATCCGGGTTCCCGAGGCGCCGTCCCCTGGGGACGGCCTGCCTCTCGCGCGAGGTTGACGTGCTTGCGGCGCTACCCTTCACCGGCTACGGCTTCGAGGGCGAGACCGTGTCCTGCCCGGTCTGCGGCGGCTCGGACCATCGTACCGTGGCCGGGCTCGACCGTCGTCTGAAACGGCTGAAGACCGCGCTCTGCGGCCATTGCGGCACGCTCTACACCAATCCGATGCCGCGCGAGGACGAACTCGCCGACTATTACGCCCGCCATTACCGGCGCGACTATCAGCGTGCCGCGACGGGACCAAGCGCGCGCCATCGCCGCAAGAGGCTGGCCGAGGCCGAAGCGCGCATCGCCAAGGTCCCGGATGTCTACGCCACGGCCCGGCGCAGCCTCGACTTCGGCTGCGGATCCGGCGAACTCGTTGAAACCCTGCTTGAGCGCGGTCTTGACGCGCATGGCTTCGACCCCGGCGAAAGCTATGCGGACACCGCCCGGTCGCGGCTCGCCGAACGGGTTCAGGCGCGGCGCTGGCAGGACGCGGCCTATGACGCGCCGTTTGATCTCGTGACCTGTTTCCATGTCCTGGAACATTTGCGCGATCCGGTCGGCGCACTGGCCAAGATGGCGAGCCTGCTGGCGCCGGACGGCCGGCTCGTCATCGAAGTGCCGGATATGGAGAGCGACGCGCGCAAGGGCATTGGCGGGCTGCATCTGGCCCATGTCGTCGGCTTCAACGGCGCCAATCTCGAACTCGCGGCCGCCCGCGCCGGATTGGTGCTTGAACAGGCCTATGAACCGACCGGTTTCGTGCTGCGGCACGGCACGCCGGGCGATATCGCGGCATTGGCCGCGCGCGGGCTTGAAAAGGCGCGGACCGGCTATGTCGACCGGGAGCCGGTGACAACCTATCTTGGCTATCAGCTGGGCAAGCTGACGGGCCGCGCCTCCTGATCCCGTCGAGGCCGCCTGGAAAAGCCGGGAAAGGCTTTGTGGCCTTGACCTTATGGGCCGCCCGGCGGCAAGAACGGCAGACGGCGATATGTGGGAGCCGATGATGGCGGATACAGTGCTCGATATGGCGGTGGAGACGGGCGGAGACGACGCTCTCGACGCCCTGGAACGGCGCCTGACGGCGGAGGTCGACGCGGCCGGCGACGAGGCGGCGCTCGAAGCGGTGCGCGTCGCGGCGCTCGGCAAGAAGGGCGCGGTTTCCGAACGGCTCAAGACGCTCGGCCGCATGACGCCCGAGGAACGCCAGGTCATGGGACCGGCGATCAACGGCCTGAAGGACCGCATCGCGACCGCGATCGCCGACCGCAAGGAGGTTCTGAAGAGCGCGGCCCTCGAAGCCCGGCTGGCCAGCGAGACCGTCGACGTGACCCTGCCGACCCGGCCCGCCGCCTTGCAGCAGGGCCGTATCCACCCGGTCAGCCAGGTGATGGACGAACTCACCGCGATCTTCGCCGATATGGGCTTCGCCATCGCCGAGGGCCCGCATATCGAGACCGATGATTTCAACTTCACCCGGCTGAACTTCACCGAGGAACATCCGGCGCGCGAAGAGCACGACACCTTCTTCTTCCCCGAAAAGCCCGACGGGTCGCGGCTCCTGCTCAGGACGCATACCTCGCCGGTGCAGATCCGCGCCATGCTGGAACGCGAGCCGCCGGTCCGCGTCATCGCGCCCGGCCGCGTGTTCCGCTGCGACTACGATCAGACCCACACGCCGATGTTCCATCAGGTCGAGGGGCTGGTGATCGACAAGCAGGCCCATCTCGGCCATCTGAAATGGGTGCTCGAGGAATTCTGCAAGGCTTTCTTCGAGGTCGACGACGTCAAGATGCGCTTCCGCGCCTCGCACTTCCCCTTCACCGAACCCTCGATGGAGGTCGATATCCGCTGCCAGCGGGTCGGCAACGAGCTGAGGATCGGCGAGGGCGACGACTGGCTCGAAATCCTCGGCTGCGGCGTGGTGCATCCGAATGTCCTGCGCAATGTCGATCTCGACCCGGCGGTCTATCAGGGTTTCGCCTGGGGCATGGGCATCGACCGCATCGCGATGCTGAAATATGGCGCGCCGGACCTGCGCGCCTTCTTCTCGGGCGATCTGCGCTGGCTGCGCCATTACGGCTTCCAGTGCCTCGACCTGCCGACGCTGGCCGGCGGTCTGAGCCGGTAGGACCCGCGCGAACGAGGCGGGCGCGCCCGATCGCGCGCCTTACTTTTTGCGCCCGCGCGATCCGAGCGGGCATTCTAGACACGGTTTCAAAACGATGAAATTCACCTGGTCCTGGCTGAAAGACCATCTCGACACCGAGGAAACGCTGGTGACGGTCGCCGACCGCCTGAGCCTGAGCGGGCTCGAGGTCGAGGACATTGAGAACCCCGCCGAGGATCTGGCCGCGTTCAAGGTCGCCTATGTGCGCTCCGCCGAACAGCATCCGAATGCCGACCGGCTGCGGGTCTGCATGGTCGAGACCGATGACGGCGCGGTGCACCAGGTCGTCTGCGGCGCGCCGAATGCGCGCACCGGCATGAAGGGCGTGTTCGCCCCGCCGGGCACACACATCCCCGGCACGGCGCTCGATCTCAAGCCCGGCGTCATCCGTGGCGTCGAGTCCAATGGCATGCTGGTCTCCGAACGCGAGATGGGGCTGTCGGACGAGCATGACGGCATCATCGAGGTGCCGGCCGACACCGAGATCGGCACGCCGCTGGCCCAGGTCTTCGGGCTCGACGACCCGGTGATCGATATCGCGATCACGCCGAACCGGGGCGACGCGCTGGGCGTGCATGGCGTCGCCCGCGATCTTGCCGCCGCCGATCTCGGCAAACTCAAGGAAGACCGACCTGAACCGGTGGTCGGCGCCTTTCCCTGCCCGATCTCGGTGCGGCTCGATCTCGACGGCGAGGCTCGCAAGAACTGCCCAGCCTTCGGTCTGAGACTCGTGCGCGGGGTGCGGAACGGGCCGTCGCCGGATTGGCTGCAGCGGCGGCTGCGCGCCATCGGGCTAAGGCCGATCAACACGCTGGTCGACATCACCAATTACATCACCTTCGATCGCGGCCGCCCGCTGCATGTCTTCGACGCGGCCAAGGTCAAGGGCGATCTCGTCGTGCGCCTGGCGCGCGACGGCGAGGAGGTCGTCGCGCTCGACGACAAGACCTACCGGCTTGATCCGTCGGTGACGGTGATCGCCGATGACGCTGGCGTCGAATCGATCGCCGGCATCATGGGTGGCGCCGCCACGGGCTGCGACGAAACGACGACCGATGTCCTGATCGAATCCGCCCTTTGGGACCCGATCGTTATCGCCCGGACCGGCCGCAAGCTCGGCATCTTCTCAGATGCCCGCTACCGCTTCGAGCGTCAGGTCGACCCCGCCTTCATGCTGCCGGGTCTCGAGCTCGCCACGCGCATGGTGATGGATCTGTGCGGCGGCGCGCCGAGCGAGGTGGTCGTCGCCGGCCAGGTGCCCGACGGCGACCGGGTCATTCCCTTCGATCCGAACGAGGTCAAGAGACTGACCGGGCTCGACCTGCATCCCGCCGAGATCCGGTCGATCCTGCTGCGGCTCGGCTTTCATATGTCCGGCACCGGCGACGATCTCAGGATCGCCGTGCCGAGTTTCCGGCCGGACGTGTATGAAGCCGCCGACATCGTCGAGGAGGTCACGCGCATCGTCGGCGTCGACCGGGTGCCGGTCGTGCCGCTGCCGCGCTACGCGGCGGCGGTGCCGAAGCCTGTATTGACGCGGCGCCAGATCCGCTCGCAGCTCGCCCGCCGCACGCTGGCCGGGCGCGGCATGGTGGAAGCGGTGACCTGGTCGTTCATCCCCAAGCCGCAGGCCGAGCGCTTCGGCGGCGGCCAGCCGGAGATCACGCTGTCCAATCCGATCTCCGCCGAGATGAGCGACATGCGCCCGAGCCTGCTGCCGGGCCTGATCGCGACGGCCCAGGCCAATGCGGATCGCGGCATCGCCGATGTGGCGCTGTTCGAGGTCGGGGCGGTCTATCGCGGCGACAAGCCCGAGGATCAGCACGAGATGACGGCGGGCCTGAGGCGCGCCAGCGCCAAACCGTCGGGTGCCGGCCGTCACTGGTCCGGCGCCGGCGAGCCGGTCGATGCGTTCGACGCGAAACAGGACGCGCTGGCCGTCTTGGCCGAACTCGGCGGCCCGGTGGACAAGGCGCAGATCGCGCGCACCGCGCCGGACTGGTACCATCCGGGCCGTTCGGGCACGCTGCAACTCGGGCCGAAGCGCATTCTCGGCCATTTCGGTGAACTGCATCCGGCGGTCCTCGAGGCGATGGACGCGGCCGGTCCGATCGCGGCCTTCGAACTCTATCTCGACGCCCTGCCAGACCCCAAGGCCAAGGCGACCCGGGCCAAGCCGGCGCTGACGCTGTCGGATCTCATGCCGCTGACGCGCGATTTCGCCTTCCTGGTTCCCGCCGACACCGACGCGGACGCGCTGCTGCGCGCCGCGCGCGGAGCCGACAAGGGGCTGATCGAGGAGGTGACGCTGTTCGATATCTATCAGGGCCAGGGCGTACCGGAGGGCCAGAAGTCGATCGCCATCGAGGTGACGCTTCAGCCGCGCGAGCGCACGCTGACCGAGGACGATATCGAGGCGGTCAGCGCGCGGATCGTCGCCCAGGTTCAGAAGGCGACGGGCGCGACCCTCCGAGGCTGACCGCGCTCTGGTCCGCCCCGTCCACCGCCATCGAACGGGGGCGTTAGCGCGGTCCGGGACCGCGGCGGCCGAAATCCGGCTCGTCGGTTTCCTGTCCCGCCTCGATGATGCCGCGACGGATATGTCGGGTACGCGAGAACAGGTCGAACAGCGCCTCGCCGTCGCCCCAGCGGATCGCCCGCTGCAGCGCCGTCAGATCCTCGCTGAACCGCGCCAGCATCTCCAGAACCGCCTCGCGGTTCGACAGGAACACATCGCGCCACATTGTCGGGTCCGAGGCGGCGATGCGGGTGAAGTCCCGGAAACCGCCGGCCGAGAACTTGATCACTTCCGACTGGGTGACGGTTTCGAGATCGGCCGCCGTGCCGACGATGTTGTAGGCGATCAGATGCGGGATATGGCTGGTGATCGCCAGGACGAGATCGTGGTGCTCGGGGTCCATGAACTCGAGCCGCGCGCCGAGACCGCGCCAGAAATGAGCGACCATGTCGACCGCGTCCGGAGCGGTCTCGGGCGTCGGCGTCAGGATGACCCAGCGGCCGACGAAGAGCTGGGCGAAGGCCGCATCGGGGCCGGACTGCTCGGTGCCGGCGATCGGATGGCCGGCGACGAAGCGTTCGGGCGCCTTGAGACGCCGGACCATGTCGCCAACGATCTGGCCCTTGACCGAGCCGACATCGGTGACCACCGCCCGATCGTCGAGCGCGTCCCTTATTTCGTCGGCGACCGCCGCCATGGCGCCGACGGGCACGCAGAGAACGACGAGATCGGCGCCGGCGACCGCCTCGGCGGCGGTGTCGACGACCCTGTCGACCAGGCCGAGCGTGTCGACGCGCGCCCGCACGTCCGGGTCGAGATCATAGCCGATGACCTCGTCGACGGCGTCGAACTGCCGCGCGGCGAGCGCGATCGACCCGCCTTGCAGCCCGAGCCCGATGATCGCGGCGCGGTTGGGCGTTACATGCGTGCTCACGCGAGATCCGGAACGGGTTTGCCGAGAAAATCGGCCAGCGCCGCCAGAACGGCGCGATTGGCATCGTCGGTGCCGATCGAAAAGCGCAGCGCATGCGGCAGGCCGTAGCCCATCACGCGGCGCAGGAAGATCCCCTGCGCCTTGAGATGGGCGTCGGCCGCCTCGGCCGTATGCGGGCCGGTTTCGGGAAAATGCACCAGGAGGAAATTCGCGACGCTCGGCGTGACGCTTAGGCCGAGCGCTTCGAGTGCCGGCGGCAAACGGTCGAGCGCCCGGTCATTGTGGGCCACCGTGCGGTCGAGCCAGGCGGTGTCCGAGATCGCGGCGATGCCGGCGGCGAGCGCCGGACCGGTGACGTTGAAGGGCCCGCGCGTCCGGTTCAGGACATCGGCGACATGGGCCGGCATATAGGCCCAGCCGAGCCGCAGCCGGGCCAGGCCGAAGACCTTCGAGAAGGTCCGCGTCATCACCACATTGTCGCTTTCGGCGACAAGCGACAGCCCGCTTTCGTAATCGTTGCGCCGGACATATTCGGCATAGGCCGCATCGAGCACGAGCAGCACGGTCGGCGGCAGGCCGGCATGCAGGCGGCGCACCTCGGAAAACGGCAGATAGGTGCCGGTCGGATTGTTCGGATTGGCCAGGAAGACGATGCGGGTCCGGTCCGTCACCCGGTCGAGAATGGCATCGACATCCGCCGTCAGATCGCGCTCGGGCGCCACCACCGGCACACCACCGGCCGCCAGCGTGGCGATCCGGTAGACGAGAAAACCGTGCGCGGTGAAGATCGTCTCGTCGCCCGGCTGGAGATAGGCGCCGGCGAGAAGCGACAGAAGCTCGTCGGAGCCCGCGCCGCAGACGATATGATCGGGATTGAGCCCGAAACGCGTGGCGATCGCCTCGCGGAGCCCGGTCGCCGCCCCGTCCGGATAGTCGGCCAGCCGGTCGGCCTCGGCGCGGAACGCCTCGACGGCGCGCGGGCTCGGGCCGAGCGGCGTTTCGTTCGAGGCGAGCTTATGGCGCGTCACGACGCCCGGCGCCGAGGACGAGCCGGGAACATATTGCGCGATCTCGTAGATGGTCGGGCGCGGCAGGGGCCGCTCGGGCGCGGACATGAGCGAATACTCGCGACAGGGTCAGGCGTTGGCTAGCGGAGACGCATAGTGGCCCGCCAGCCGGACGCGGACTTTGGGAGCCGTCGCCTTAAGCCCGTCTTCGAGCGATGGCAAGGCATCCGACGCGATACCGGCCAGATATGACGCGCCGGACCGGGCCAGAAGCGTCGCGCCGGCCTCGACCATCGCCGCCTCGACACTGGCATCAGATGCAGCGCCATCGGCATCGACAACAACGGCGCGCTGGTTGAGTTGGTCGCCGTCGGCCTGCCCCGTGCCGACGATCAGCCCCGTTACATCGGCCATGTGATCGGGCGGCGTGAAGGCGGGCACGCGGGCGATGATGCGCGGCGCCGTCGGCACGGACGCATCGAGCGCCGACCACCAGGCCGCCTCCGGATCGATGCTCAGCGGCAGATAGGCCAGCGCATTGGCCATGTCGCCGAGCCGGGCGATGGCCGACGCGGCGGTCTCGGCCGTTTCGAGCGGGCTCGAAAAGCCGAAGGCGAAGCGCGCGGCATCGCGCACCTCCGGCCGGTCGCCATGGGCAACGATGACGGTGAAGGGCGCTTGAAGCTGGGTGAAGGTGGCGATGATCTCGCGCCAGATATGTTCGACCGAACTGAGCGGGATGGCCCCTTCATGCCGGGCCTGGATGGCGCGCATCATGACGGCCTCGCGACCGGGCTTGAAGACGCGGCCGGGCTCGTTGGCGGCCTTGGCGGCGATCAGTTCGGCGATCAGCGTGCCGCGCCGCATCAGCGCCTGATGCATCTCGGTGTCGAGCGCGTCGATCTTGTGGCGCAGCGAGGCCAGCCGGGCGTCGGGGTCCATGGTGCTCATTCGTGTCGCCGGAAGGAGGTCGGCCGCAAAGCCGCACGGCAAGCCGGTCGGCGGACCGGACAAGGCCTCAACTTCATTTAGCTGTCAACCAATCAGGCCGACGCGGCTTGACGACCGCCGTCGGGAAGCGCACTTCTCCGGGCCTCGGCTCGCGATGGCGCGGAACGCCGGGACAGGAGATCCGAAGACCGCCGTGGCCGTATCGTCCGACACCGTTCCGGGGCAGTCGACCCTGCCCGACAGCGACCTCGCCCGGTTCGGCGACGACCGGCCGCTCAAGCTCGATTCCGGCCTGTCCCTCGCCCCGATCACGATCGCCTACAAGACCTATGGCAGGTTGAACGCCGATAGGTCCAACGCCATCCTGATCTGCCATGCGCTGACCGGCGACCAGCATGTCGCCAACACCCATCCGGTGACCGGCAAGCCGGGCTGGTGGGAAGAAATGGTCGGGCCGGGCAAGGTGTTCGACACCGAGCGCTATTTCGTCATCTGCTCGAACGTGCTCGGCGGCTGCATGGGCACGACCGGGCCGGCCTCGACCGATCCGGCGACGGGCGCGCCCTATGGCCTGACCTTTCCGATCGTCACCATCGGCGACATGGTCCGGGCGCAGGCCATGCTGATCGACCATCTCGGCATCGACACCCTGTTCGCCGTCGCCGGCGGGTCGATGGGCGGCATGCAGGTTCTCGAATGGGCGGCGCGCTATCCCGACCGGGTGTTCACCGCCATTCCGATCGCCACGGCGGCCCGCCACAGTTCGCAGAACATCGCCTTTCATGAGGTCGGCCGGCAGGCCATCATGGCCGATCCCGACTGGACAGGCGGCCGCTATGCCGAGGCTGGCAAGCGCCCGTCCAAGGGGCTCGCGGTGGCGCGCATGGCCGCCCATATCACCTATCTGTCCGACGATGCGCTGCATTCCAAATTCGGCCGCAACCTGCAAGACCGCGACGCGTTGACCTTCGGCTTCGACGCCGATTTCCAGGTCGAGAGCTATCTGCGCTATCAGGGCATGACCTTCGTCGAGCGCTTCGACGCCAACAGCTATCTCTATCTGACGCGCGCCATGGACTATTTCGACCTGGCCGCCGACCATGGCGGCGTGCTGGCCAAGGCGTTCCAGGGCGGCGAAACCCGGTTCTGCATCCTGTCGTTCACCTCGGACTGGCTGTTTCCGACCGCCGGCAACCGGCAGATCGTGCATGCGCTGAACGCGGCCGGCCAAAGGGTCAGCTTCGCCGAGATCGACAGCCCGCGCGGCCACGATGCCTTCCTGCTCGACGAGCCGGAGATGCGGGCGGCCGTCGAGGCCTTCCTGGCGGCGGCCGCGCGCGCCCGGGGGCTCGCGTGATGGCGGTGGAGACCGGCGATACGCGCGTCGATTTCGACGTCATCGCGAGCTTCGTCGCCGATGGCTCGCGCGTCCTCGATGTCGGCTGCGGCACCGGCGATCTTCTTGCTCTGCTGGAAGCGAAGAAGCATGTCGACGGGCGCGGCATCGAACTCGCCACCCAGAATGTCAGCGCGGCCGTCGGCAAGGGGCTGGCGGTGATCCAGGGTGATGCCGACAGCGACCTCGCCGACTATCCCGACCGGGCCTTCGACTATGTCGTTCTGAGCCAGACGATCCAGGCGACGCGCAATCCGCGCCAGGTGCTTGTCGAACTGTTGCGTATCGGCCGCCACGCGGTGGTGTCGTTTCCGAATTTCGGCTTCTGGCGCGTGCGCATGAAGCTCCTGTTCGGCGGGCGCATGCCGGTGCTGCGCAACCTGCCTTATGCCTGGTATGACACGCCGAATATCCATTTTTGTACCGTGCTCGACTTTCTCGACCTGTGCCGCGAGCTTGATGTCGAGGTCCAGGAAGCGGTGGCCCTGAACGCCCAGGGCGGGCGGATGGGGCTCAACCTGCCGAGCTGGTTCTGGAACCTGTTCGGCGCCCAGGCCGTGTTCCTGCTGCGCCGGAAGACCTAGCCGGTTGTTGAAAAGGCCTGGCGGCCGTCGCCAATCCTTCGAGACGCTCGCCGCGCTCGCTTTCAGGATGAGGACAACCAAAACAGTTTGTCCTCACCTCGGGGAGGTCCGAAGGGCCGTCTCGAAGGGTCCCGAGCCCCTGCTAGAACACATCCGATGCCTTGCCGCTCGCGGATTTAGACATCCGAAGCGATCGTCCGGCCCGTCGGCACGGCCTGCGGCACCAGAACCGGCAGGCGGGCGCCGACCCGCGCCGCGGCCGCCGTCGGTTTCATCGCGTAGACCTGCTTGGTTGCCTCGACCAGCAGCACGCCCGGCGTCATGATGGGCAGCGAATGGCCGGCGCGCTCCCAGGCCGCCGACGATTTCAGCAGCACCGCCTGGCTCGATGGCGGGACATAGAGCGCGGACTGCCAATCACGCGGGCTGAACATGGTGTCCTTGAGAAGCCGCATGAGTTGGCCGCGCGAGAACGGGCGGCCATGGCCGAAGGGCGTCGTGTCGCGCTGCGCCCACAGACCGCGCCGGTTCGGCACCACCGCGAGCAGCCGGCCGCCCGGCGCCAAGACGCGCCACAGTTCCTCGAGCAGTTCATGTGGCCGTTGCGTCATTTCCAGCGAATGGATCAAGATGGCGTGATTGACGACCCCGTCGCCGAGCGGCAGATCGGCCTCGTCGACCAGTACGGAGGCGAAAGGGCCGCGCGTCGGCCAGTTGATCACGCCCTGCTGCGCCGGCATCGGCGCCAGGACGGCGCGCGCCTCGTCGCGGAACAGGCCGAGATAGGGCGTCGCGAAGCCAAGCCCCATCAGCGTCGACCCGCTGACATCGGGCCAGACGCGGCGCACCGCCCGCTCCAGAAGCTTGCGCGTCATGGTTCCGATCGGCCGGGTGTAGAAGTCCCGCAGATCGGTCACGTCCATATGCATCGCGGACCTCCTCCCGGCGCGCGTGATGCCGGCCCAGCAGACTGAAATCCTATATCATGGTCGGGCGATGTCTTTCGATGGCAAAGCGATTCCGATTTCCCGTCGGCCCGTCTGATGATAGGAACGCGGCGACGGAAATCCGGGGCCTCGCCGCGGCCCCCATCAGGAGATGCGCCATGGCCAATGTCGACGTTCACATCTTCCCCTGCCTCGAATCGAATTACGGCTATCTGGTGCGCGATGCGGCCACCGGCGTCACCGCCTCGATCGACGCGCCGGATGCCGACGCCGTTCTCGACGCGGCCCGCGAGATCGGCTGGCAGGTCAGCCATATTCTCGTCACCCACCGCCATGCGGATCATGTCCAGGGCATCGAGGCGGTCAAGGCGGCGACCGGCTGCACGGTCATCGGACCGGAAAAGCATGCCGATCAGATCCCCGGCATCGACGAGACGGTCAAGGAAGGCGACGAGATCGCGCTCGGCGAGGCGCGCTTCCAGGTCATCGCGACGCCGGGCCACACGGTCGAGCATCTCACCTTGTTCGAGCCCGACGCCAAGGTCGCCTTCGTCGGCGACACCTATTTCGTGATGGGTTGCGGCCGGCTGTTCGAGGGCACGGCGGAAGAGCTGATGACCTCGATGCGCAAGGTCGCCGCGCTGCCCGACGAGACGCGGCTCTATTGCGGCCACGAATATGCCGTCGACAATGCCCGCTTCGCGATCACCGTCGATCCCGACAACGAGGCACTGGCCCAGCGCATGAAGGAGGTCGAGACCATGCGCGATCGCGGCGAGATCGTGATGCCGACCACCGTCGGGATCGAGAAGGCGACCAATCCCTATTTGCGCGCGAGCGATCCGAGCGTGAAGCTCGCCGTCGGCCTGCCGGATGCGTCGGACGCTCAGGTGTTCGGCGAGATACGCCGCCGCAAGGACAATTTCTGATCGGCTCCGACCTTCCCATGGCGATGAAGGCCGATGCGATCATCCGGGCGCTCGAGCTTAGCCCGCATCCCGAAGGCGGGCACTATCGCGAGACGTTCCGCGATCGCGACGGCCCGGACGGACGGTCGCGGGCGACGGCGATCTATTTCCTGCTCGCCGCCGGCGAGGTGTCGCACTGGCATCGGGTGGATGCGTCCGAGGTCTGGCTGTTCCATGCCGGCGCGCCGCTCGCGCTGACCGTCAGCGAGAACGGCCATGATGCCTGGTCGGCGCGGCTCGGTCCGGAGATCGGCGCGGGACAACGGCCGCAGGCGGTGGTGCCGGCCAATGCCTGGCAGACGGCCGAAAGCCTGGGCGCCTGGACGCTCGTTTCCTGCGTCGTCGCGCCGGGCTTCACGTTTTCGGGCTTCGACCTCGCCCCGCCCGACTGGCGCCCGACGCCGCGCTAGATCACTCACGCATCCGGCCGGCGCGGCAGCAGCAGGTCCTTGGCGGCCAGCGCCGCGCCGCCGGTAATGGCCAGGCAGGCGATGGCGATGATCCAGCTCGGCGCGGCGAAACCGGTCAGGACGAGCAGGATCGTCGAGATCAGCGGCGCGGCATAGAAGGACGCGCCGAGCACCTGGATATCGCCATGCTTGACGCCGTGGTCCCAGGTGTAGAACGCCGCCCCGACCGGCCCCAGGCCGAGGCCCAGGACCGCCAGCCATTCGAGCCAGCCCGCCGGCCAGACGGTCTGTTCGATCATCAGATGGCCAATCAGGCTCAAAAGCGCGGTGGCCAGGCAGAACCCGGTCACGACATCGGTCGACACGGTGGCGAGACGGCGCGACAACAGGGAATAGCTTGCCCAGATGACGGCGCAGGCGAGCGCGGCGAGATAGCCGAGCGTGTATTCGGTCTTCAGCGTCAGGCCCTGGCCGCCGGTGACGATCAGGACGGTGCCCGCGAGGCCGAGCAGCACGCCGGCGAGATGGTGCCAGCCGAAACGTTCGCCGGGCAGGAGTGCCGAGCCGACCACGATCAGAAGCGGTGACAGATAGGCGATCAGCCCGGCCTCGACCGCCGGCGCGTTGCGCAAAGCGAGGAAATAGACCGCGTGATAGCCGAACAATCCGCCGACGCCGATCAGCCAGACGGTCGCCGGCTGGGCCAGCTGGCGGATCGCCCGCGGTCGCCAGAGCCATGAGACGAGACCGATGCCGCCGCCGACCGCGAAGGTCATCGCCGTCAGCTGCAAAGGCGGCACATGGCCGCTGGCGGCGGTGAACAGCGCCAGAAACGACCACATCAGAACGGCGGTGAAACCGATCAGCGTGGCGCGGCGCGCCGGTCGCCGAGCCACCCTATCGGTCACGACCGTGTCCTAGACGAGCGCGAAACGCGCTCACACGCGCTCGATCTCGTAGCGGTAGACATCGCCCTCCCGCGACTGGGCGACGAGCTTGTGGCCGCTCTCCTGGCAGTAATGGGGGATGTCGATGACGGAGGCGGGATCGGTCGCCTCGATCGCCAGAACGGTGCCGGGCGCAAGGCCGCTCAGCATCTTGCGGGCCTTGAGAACCGGCAGCGGGCACAACAGGCCCTTGACGTCGAGATCGACCCGCTGGGGCGGGGTGTCGTTGCTCATTTGCGTGCTGTGCCACAGCTCGGCGCGTTTCGGAAGTCGTTCCATTGTTGCGGCGACATCTCTACCCTATGTCGATACCGGCACCGACGCGGTCGGCGCGGCGGATGCGGGTGGCGCACAACAACAATCAGCGCCGGAACGCTTGGGGAGGAGAACGGGAGAATGCGGCTTTTCGACCGTCTGCGGTCTGATCTGATCTATGCGCGGAGCTTCATCGGCACCTTGCCCAAGGTCACCGGCCTCGCCAAGACGCCCAACCGGACCATCGTCGATCGGGTTCTCGACTGGGGCGAAAGCCGCGGCGACAGCCTGGCCATTCTCGACCATGAGAGCCGTCTGAGCTATGCCGAACTGGCCGGCCGCAGCGCGCAATATGCCCGCTGGGTGCGCGATCTCGGCCTCGGCAAGGGCGATGTCGTGGCGCTGATCATGCCGAACAGCCCCGACTATCTCGCCGCCTGGATTGGCATCGCCAGCACGGGCGCCACGGCGGCGCTGATCAACACCCACCTCACCGGCATCCCGCTGGCGCATGCGCTGAACATCGTCCCGGCCCGCCATGTCGTCATCGACAAGCGCCATCTGCCCGATGTCGAGGCGGTCGCCACCGAGCTGACCAATGCGCCGACGCTGTGGCTGCATGACGGCCGGCGCCAGGGGATCAAGAGCCTGGCCGCCACGCTGGCCGACCTGCCGGCCACCCCGCTGGCCGAGGACGAGCGGGTGATGCTGCATATCGAGGACCCGGCGCTCTACATCTATACGAGCGGCACCACCGGCATGCCCAAGGCCGCGATCATCAACCATTATCGGGTGCAGGCGGCGATGATCGCCTTTTCGGGCCTCGCCCGCGCCACGCCCGACGACCGCATCTATGTGGCCCAGCCGATGTATCACACCACCGGCGGCGTCCTGGCGCCGGGCATCGCGCTCGAAGCGGGCGGGTCGGTCGTGGTGCGCGACCGGTTCTCGGCGCATGCCTTCTGGGACGACATCGTGCGCCATGACTGCACCATGTTCCAGTATATCGGCGAGATGTGCCGCTATCTCTTGAACACGCCGGCCTCGGACAACGAGACCAGGCACAAGATCCGGCTGTGCAACGGCAACGGGCTGAGGCCCGACATCTGGCCCGAGTTCCAGCACAGGTTCCGCATTCCGAAGATCCTCGAATGGTATGCGGCTACCGAGGGCAATGTCACCCTGTTCAATCTCGACGGCAAGGTCGGGTCGGTCGGGCGCATCCCGCCGCTGTTCAGGTCGAAGTTCCCCGTCAAGATCGTCCGCTACGATCACGACGCGGACAAGCCGGCGCGCGGCGCCGACGGCCGCCTCATCGAATGCGCCCCCGACGAGGTCGGCGAGGCGGTCGGGCTGATCACCAACGACCCCCAGCGCCCGGCAGGCCGCTTCGACGGCTATGCCGAGAAGGCCGCAACCGAGCGCAAGATCCTGGCCGACGGCTTCACGGACGGCGATCGCTGGTTCCGCACCGGCGATCTCCTCAAGCGCGATGCGGACGGCTATTACTATTTCATCGACCGGATCGGCGATACGTTCCGCTGGAAGGGCGAGAACGTCTCGACCACCGAGGTCGAGCATGTGTTCACCGCCTTTCCCGGCGTCAGTTCGGCCAATGTCTATGGCGTCGAGGTGCCGGGCCATGACGGCCGGGCCGGCATGGCGGCGCTGGTCTGCGACGAGGGGATCGACCTCGACGCGCTGAGAGCCCATCTCCATGCCCATCTCGCCGCCTTCGCGCGACCGGTTTTCCTGCGCATGTGCGAGGATCTCGACGCCACCGGCACGTTCAAGATCCGCAAGGTGGATCTGAGATCGGATGGCTGCGATCCGGCCGCGACGGGGGACGCGCTCTATTACGACAGCGCCGAGCACAACGGTTTTCGCCCGCTGACGCCGGCCATTCGCGAGAAGATGGTTCAGGGGGAGATGCGGTTTTGACCGAAGACGGACACGATCCGCTCGACATCCTGTCGTTCTGGTGGGCGGCGGGACCGCCGAAATGGTTCATGCGCGACGATGCGTTCGACGCCGAGATTCGCGACAGGTTCCTCCCGGCTCATGACGCGGCCGCCTCCGGCGCGCTCGACGGCTGGGCCATCTCGCCGCATGGCGCGCTGGCGCTGGTGATCCTGCTCGACCAGTTTCCGCGCAACCTGTTTCGCGGCACGGCGCGCGCCTTCGCGACCGACGGCAAGAGCCTTGAGATCGCCGAAGCCGCGCTCGACAAGGGGTTCGACCGGGCGTTTCCGAGCCCCGCCAGACATTTCTTCTACCTGCCCCTCGAACATGCCGAGGACATGAAGATGCAGGAACGTTCGGTCGATCTGTTCCGCGCCACGGGCGATCAGGACGGCTATCTCTATGCCCTGATCCATCTCGACGTGATCCGCCGCTTCGGGCGCTTCCCGCACCGCAATGCGGTACTCGGGCGGGCGACGACCGAGGCCGAGCAGGCCTATCTCGACAGCGGCGGCTTCAGCGCCTGACCAGCCACGCCAAACGCGTCGTCGTCAGGCGGCCGCGACCTCGTCGAGGAAGCGGTCGACGGTCGAGCGCAGCTTCTCGGCCTGGTTCGCCAGTTCGGCCGTCGCGCTCGCCACCTGGGCCGAGGACTGGCTGGTCTCGCCGACGGCACCGGTGACGCCGGAAATATTCTCCGACACCACTTCCGTGCCGCTGGCGGCTTCCTGAACGTTGCGGCTGATCTCGCTGGTCGCCGAGGCCTGCTGCTCGACGGCGCTGGCAATCGACGCGGTATAGGTGCCGACCTCGGTCATGATCTCGCGGATGGCGCCGATTGCATCGACGGCGTCCTCGGTCGAGGCCTGGATGCCCTCGATCTGGCCGCGGATCTCCTCGGTGGCCTTGGCGGTCTGGCTGGCCAGGGTCTTGACCTCGGAGGCGACGACGGCGAAGCCGCGCCCCGCCTCGCCGGCGCGCGCCGCCTCGATCGTGGCGTTCAGCGCGAGCAGATTGGTCTGCTCGGCGATGTCCTGGATCAGGCTGACCACGTCGCCGATTCGTTTCGCCGCTTCGGCCAGCGACGCGACCTGGCTGTTGGTCGCCTCGGCCCGCGTCGAAGCCTGCTGCGATACATCATCGGCCTGGCGCACCTGCCGGCCAATCTCCTCGATGGAGCTGGCCAGTTCCTCGGCCGCCGAGGCGACGGTCTGCACATTGGTCGAGGCTTCCTCGGAAGCGCCGGCGGCGGCGGCCGCCTGATGATTGGCGGTGTCGGCGATACCGTTCAGCGCCTGCGCCGTGGCATCCATCTCCTGGGTCGCGCCGGCGACCTGCTGGAGCATCGACGCCATGTCCTCGCGGAAGGTGGCGATCAGGGTCTCGATGCGGCGATTGCGCTCCTCGCGGGCCTCGCGCTCGGCTTCGGACTGGTCGCGCAAGCGCCGCCGCTCCACCGCATTGTCGCGGAACACCAGAAGCGCTCGGCCGACCGCGCCGATCTCGTCCTGCGCCTCGGTATCGTCGATCGGATGGTCGAGATCACCGTCTGCAATGGCCGACAGGGCCGCCACCGATCCGTTCAGCCGACGCGTCAGCTTGCCGACCCGCCAGGCGGTGAAACCGATCAGCGCCAGCGTGGCGACGCCAATGATCGCGCCGAGGCCGAGCAGCGCGCGCAGGTTTTCCGCCGCCATGTCGATGGTGACCTGATGCGCGGTTGCGAGGAGGTCGGCGCCGACGCCGTTGATGGCATCGATCCGCTCGGTAGCCAGCGCGAAGAAGGCGCTGCCGGTCAGCCCGTCGCTATCGCGGGTCGACGGCAGCGCATTGATCGTCTCGAGCGCCGCCTCGAAATTCCCCACCATCGCCGGATCAAGCGCGGCATCCATCTGGGCGACCTGCGCGGGCGAGGCGAGTTCGTAGAACTCGTCGAAATAGGCGGCGGCCCGCGCGCCGCGCACGATGAAGGCGCGGAACCGGTCCTCGTTGACGGAACCGGTCGCGACCTCGTTCAGGACGGTGGCGCCGAGCGCGCGTTCGAGCCCGGCATTCTCGACGAATTCCGTGAGCGCGAAGAATGGTCGCAACTGTTCGCTGACGGCGGCCGCTTCGATCGATTCGATCGTCTGCGCGACGAGCAGGATCTGGCCTTTCACGAGCTCGCTGTAGAAGGCGAGATTGCCCGCCAGATTGATGCCGCCCATGTCGACGAAGGAGCGGTGCTCGGTGATCTTGTCCATTTCCCCGATCACCATTTCCAGAACGCCGACGAAGGGCTTGTCGTGGAACCGGTCGAGCACGATCGTGCTGTCGGCCAGGAAGGTGCCGATCAGGGCGTCGGTCTCGACCCGCTGGCCGTCGAGCCGCTGCCGCGCCGCCGCATCATCAGCATTGGACAGATGGCCCGCCGTCAACCCGCGCTCGCGCTGCAGGGCCGCGATCAGCGCGACCGTGTCCTCGACCAGGGCGATCTTGGGCTCGGTGCGCTGAAACTCGCGCATGTCCGACCAGTCGAAGAACATGATGACCCCGCCAAGCACCAGAATGCCGATGATGGGGAGCGTGACCAGCAAGGAGATCTGACCGGCGATGGAGCGAAACATGCTATTCCTCATGCACAACCAATTGGTGCATTAGACCCGCGAGATGTTAATTCCCAGTTATTGCGGTGTGATTTCGATCGATGGGCGGTGTTGTCCGCCACGGCACCGGATCGCCGTCGCCTCCCGGCGCGGCAAGGCTTCGTTTACCCAAGCCGCAATGCGGGCGATGCGCGCAAGACTTCCGAAAGCGTCGGCCGGCTAGGTTCGACCGTCGATCATCGAGAACGTGACGAGATCCCGCGTGGCCAATCCGCCGATTCCCGCCGAGCCGGCGCCTTCCGCGCCTTCCGCGCCACCGTCCGGCACGGGCGGCGGCCCGCGCGCCGCGGTCGACAGGCTGCGTGCCGTCCTGGCGGCCGACGACGACCGCAGCCTGGCGCAGCGGACCGCGCTCGCCGCCTTCGCGATCCGCGCGGCGAGCGCCGTTCTCGCCTATGCCAGTCAGGTGATCCTGGCGCGCTGGGTCGGTGACTACAACTATGGCGTGTTCGTCTTCGTCTGGGTCGCGATGCTGATGGTCGGCGGCCTGGTGCCGCTCGGCTTCACAACGACGGTGCAGCGTTTCGCCCCGCACTATGCCGAAACTGGCCAGGCCGATCTCCTGCGCGGCTTTTTGAACGGCGCCCGCCGGCTCGTCCTCGGCGTCGCGGCGGTCGTCTCACTCACGGGCATTGCCGCCGTCTGGCTGTTCCAGGACACGCTGTCGGCGAGCTATGTTCTGCCGATCTGCCTCGGGCTGATCGCCCTGCCGCTCTTCGCGCTGACCGAGCTGCAGGACGGCATCGCCCGCAATTATAACTGGATCGGCGTCAGCTTGGCGCTGCCCTATATCGTGCGCCCGCTGATGATCGTCGGTGTGTTGTGGCTGGCGGTCCGGCTCGGCGCCGAGCCGGATGCCGTCACCGCCGTCCTGGCCCTCGTCGTCGCGGTCTGGTCGATCGCGGCGATCCAGTTCCTGGTCATCCAGCGCCGCCTGCGCCGCAGGATCGCCTCCGGCCCCCGCTCCTATGACTGGCCCTTGTGGTTCCGCGCCTCGCTGCCGGTCCTTCTGGTCGAGGGCTTCTATCTGATGCTGGTCAATGCCGACGTCCTCATCCTGTCGCTGTTCAAGTCACCGGACGAGATCGGCGTCTACTACGCCACGGTGAAGACGCTGGCGATCGTCGCCTTCGTCTATTTCGCCGTCGTGGCGGCCTGCACGCACAAATTCGCCAGTTACCATGCCGCAGGCGATCACGAAAAGCTGCATGCCTTCGTGCGCGACGCGGTGTCCTGGACCTTCTGGCCGTCGCTTCTGGTCACGATCCTCTTGCTGATCGCCGGGCCGTTCCTGCTTGCCTTGTTCGGCGAGGCCTTCGTCGCCGGCTATCCGCTGATGTTCATCCTTGCCGTCGGGCTTCTGGCGCGCGCCGCGGTTGGCCCCGTCGAGCGGCTTCTGAACATGTTGGACGAGCAGAATGCTTGCGCGCGTGCCTATGCCGGCGCCTTCGCGGTCAATATCGCGCTCAACTTCGCGCTGATCCCGCTCTTCGGCCTGACCGGCGCGGCCATCGCGACATCGACCGCGATGATCGTAGAATCGACGCTGTTGTTCGTCACCGCCAGATCGCGGCTCGGCATCAATGTCTTCATCGGGCATGTGGCGCGGCCAGGGTGGCCAGCAGCATCGGGCGAGGGAGGCGACACGTGACGATCACGGATGGCCTCCCGGCGAGCGTGCAGGCCGACCGTCGGCAGGCGGCCCCCATCCACCCGCTTGATGGGGGCCTGGTCCATCAAACCGACCGGATCCGCGTCGAATGGCGCAAGGGCGCGGCGGTCGAGGCACTGGCGCCGGTCTGGCGCAGTCTGGCCGCGCGCGGCGACGATTCGAACATCTTCCAGGATCCCGATTTCCTGCTGCCGGCGACCCGGATGCTCGACCTCGCCGACAGGCTCGAAGCGGTGGCCGCCTGGGACGCCCGGCCCGCCGATGCCGACCGGCCGCGGCTTCTCGGCATCTTCCCCTTCCTGCGCGTCAGGCCCTGGGGCGTTCCGCTGACCGTGGCCCGCGCGGTCAGCCATGCCTATGGCCCAGCGGGCACGCCAGCGATCGACAGCGACGCGGCCGTCGAGGTCATGCAGGCGATGATCGACGCCTTCGCGGCGACGCCCGGCCTGCCGAGCCTCGTCTCGATCCCCTATCTGCGGTTCGGTTCGGCGGCGGCCGACGCGCTGCGGCGATCATCCTACCGGCAGGCCCATTTCGGCACCTATGACCGGGCGATCCTCGACAGCGATCTCGGCGGCGACGCCTATCTGGCCACCGCCCAGCGGCCGAAGCAGCGCAAGCGCAGCGCGCAACAGCGTCGCCAGCTAAGTCGGCAGGGCAGCATCGATACGAGGATCGCGACCGGCGCCGACGTGTCCGCCGCCGCCGATCGTTTCCTGGCGCTCGAAGCATCCGGCTGGAAGGGCCGGCGTGGCACTGCGATGGCGGCACGGCGCGGGACCGAGGCCATGTTCCGCCAGCTGACCGACTGGCTCGGGGCGCGTGGCCAATGCGACATCTATGAAATGACCTGCGACGGCAAGACGATCGCGTCCTATGTCCTGTTGCGCGCCGGACGGCGCGGTTGGCTGTGGAAGGGCGCCTTCGACGAGGCTTATGCCCGCTGGTCGCCGGGTCAGCTCCTGGCGCTGGACGTGACTCGCGCCCTGCTCGACCGCGTGCCGGGGCTGGTCGTCGATTCCTGCGCCGTGCCCGGTCATTCGATGATCAATCACATTTTCCGCGAGCGCATGACCTTCGCCGATCTCCTGCTCGACGTCAGGACCGGCGGCGACGGCAAGACCTTCGCCTGGGCGGTGCTGCTGGAAACCTTCCGCCGCACCGCGCACCGCCATGCGGTCGCGCTCCTGACCCCGCTGCGCCAGCTCAGGAAGAAAGGTCCCGCCAGGGTCCTGCGCGACATCGTCAAGCGAGATCGCGCAGCTTCCGGCGGATGATCTTGCCAGTCGTGGTCATCGGCAGGTCGTCGACGAAGGCGATCTCGCGCGGATACTCATGCGCGGCGAGCCGGGTGCGCACGAAGGTCTGGATGTTGCGCGCCAGGGCGTCGTCGCCGACATGGCCGTCCCTCGGCACGATGAAGGCCTTGACGATCTCCGTGCGGACCGGGTCGGGCTTGCCGATGACGGCGGCGAGCCGCACGGCGGGGTGGCCGAGCAGGCAATCCTCGATCTCGCCGGGCCCGATGCGGTAGCCGGCCGAGGTGATGACATCGTCGTCGCGGCCGACGAAGAAAACATAGCCGTCGTCGTCGGTCATGCCTTCATCGCCGGTCGTCATCCAGTCGCCGATGAATTTCGCCGCCGTCGCCTCCGGCCGATTCCAATATTCGAGGAACATCACCGGATCGGGTCGGCGCACGGCGATCTGGCCGCGCGCGCCCGGCGGCAATGGGTTGCCGTCCTGATCGATCACCGCGACCCTGTGCCCCGGCACCGGCTTGCCGATGGCTCCGGCACGGCTGACGCCGAGAACGGCGCAGGACGACAGCACCAGATTGCATTCGGTCTGGCCGTAGAACTCGTTGATGGTCAGGCCGAGTTCGTCCCGGCCCCAGTCATAGGTCTCGCGGCCGAGCGCCTCGCCGCCCGACCCGACGCTGCGCAAGGCGAGATCGTATGTGCGCGACGGGTGCTCGACCGCGCGCATCAGCCGGAGCGCGGTCGGCGGTACGAATGTGTTGCGCACGCCGAGATCGGCCATCAGCCTGAAGGCGAGGTCGGGGTCGAACTTGTCGAAGCGCCGCGACACGACCGGCACGCCGAACCACAGCGACGGCATCAGGACGTTGAGAAGCCCGCCGGCCCAGGCCCAGTCGGCCGGTGTCCACATCCTGTCGCCGGGTCGCGGGAAGAGATCGTGCGGCATCTGCACGCCGGGCAAATGGCCCGGCACCACCCGATGACCGTGTAGCGCGCCCTTGGGCGGGCCCGTCGTGCCCGAGGTATAGATCATCAGCGCCGGCGTATCGGGCGTCGTGGCGCGCGTCTCGAACCGGTCGGCGGCACGCTCGAGCAGCGCCGCGAGATCATGCACCGGCCTACCGAACAGGCTGGCCGCCCCGTCGATCGAGATGACGGTTTCGAGCGTGCCGAGGTCCGGGCCGCCAGGCGATATCTCGATGCGCGCCAGCGTCTCCACGCCGGCCTGACAGGCGATGACGGCCTTGGCGCCCGAATCGCCGAGCCGATAGGCCAGCGCATCGGGCCCGAACAGAAGCGCCATCGGCACCGCGATCGCGCCGAGCTTGTAGATCGCGATATGGGCGATCGCGGTTTCCGGACACTGCGGCAGGAGCAGCGCCACCCGGTCGCCCGGCCCGATTCCCAGCGCCGACATCGCATTGGCCAGCCGGTCGGCCTCGGCGCGCAGACGGCCGAAGGAAACCTCGCGCACATGCCCATCCGGCTCGACATGCTGGATGGCGATGCGGTCCGGGTCCCGCGCCGCCCATCCGTCGCAACAGGCGGACGCGATGTTGAAGCTTTCGGGTATGCGCCAGACGAAGCGCTCGACGAGCGCGGGATAGGTTTTGGCGTCGGGAAGAAGGACCATGGCGGGTTATGAAGATGTGACAGGCTTGGGCGCCGGCGGCCGGTCTCAGGCGGCCGCCATGTCCGGTCGCGCCATGATGAGGACCCAGTAGACCTTATATTTCGTGTTCGGCATGAACTGGGCGGCGGCCCCCATGTCGCGCGCGTCGCGCATCAGCATGGTGGCGTTGTGATCGGGCGAATCGCGCCAGCCGGAAAAGGCCTCGGCGATGGTGTAATAACCCGCCGTCACGGTCTCCTCGACATCGGCGGCCCGGTAGCCTGACTGCAGGAGGCGGGCCTCGAGCCGTCCGTCGGGCCGCACGGTCGGCGTCCGCCGCGCCCTGTCGCCGATCTCGCGCGCATAGCCCTGGGCGAGCGACATCAACTGCGGATCGAGCGCGACGGGCGGCAGGCCGTTATTCGCCCGGTAGCCATTGACCATGGACAGAAGCGCCTGGGGCTGGAACCGGGCGCCCGGCTCGGCCAGGTTCTGATAGAAGGCCGGCCGCGGATTGCCCGACGGCGCGGCGCAGCCGGCGATGGCGAGCACGGTCGTGCCAACAAGGCCCAGCGCGACGGTCCGCCGGGTAAATGCCGGCCCACCGGACGGTGTCGCGCATGATGCCTCGCGCGGTTGATGCTGAGCGTCGATCTCGGTCATGGCGGTGTCGCGGTCCTTCATGTCGGTGCCGGCTGTCGATACGGCCTAAAGCCTTTCGATCACGTTTCCATCGCTGGCCTGGCTGGCGGCTCGGGGGTCGACGGCTCCGTGTCGATGGCGGGCTGGCCCGTGACCGTCGACCGGAGATGCAGGTCGCGCTGCGGGAAGGGGATTTCGATGCCTGCCTCGCGGAACCCGCGCAGGATGGCGAAACGCAGGTCGGAATGCACGGTCAGCACGTAATCGACGTCGGGAATATAGGCATAGAGCGCGAAATCGAGCGAACTCTCGCCGAAATCCATGAAAAAGACATTCGGCGCCGGATAGCTCAACACCCGGTCATGGGCCTTGGCGCAGTCGAGCAGCACATCGCGTACCTTGTCGACGTCGGAGCCATAGGCGACGCCGATCCGGATGACGACCCGGCCCATCATATTGTTGAGCATCATATTCTTGACGACGCCGGAGATCAGATCGGAATTCGGCACCACGACGGTGGCCCGGTCGAAGGTCTCGATCTGGGTGGCGCGCACGCTGATGTCGCGGACATAGCCCTGCTCGCCGCTGACCGAGATCCAATCACCGACCTTGATCGGCCGCTCGGCCAGAAGAATGAGGCCGGAGACGAAATTGTTGACGATCGATTGCAGGCCGAAGCCGACACCGACCGACAGCGCGCCGGCGATGATCGCGATATTGGCGAGGTCGATGCCGACGAAGGTGATGGCGAAGGCCGCTGCCGCGACGATCCCGAGATAGCCGGCCGCCGTCTTCAGCGAGGCGCGGATGCCGCTGTCGAATTTCGTGCGCGGCAGATATTTCGTCTCGAGCCAGCGCTGGAAGGCGCGGGTGATGATGATGCCGAGCGCGAACAGGGCAAGGGCCGCCAGGATCGTCGAGATCGAGATCGTGACGCCGCCGACCCTGAAACCGAAGAAGGCGCTGCGGAACCAGTTCAGCCAGTCGCTCGGATCGAAGCCCCAGGGCGCCATCAGCGTGACGGCGGCGATGATGATGAGGCTCAGCTTGACGATGCCGCTGAGGAGCGCCGAGGACTGGCCGATGACGGCGCCGTCGACGCCGAGGCTGCGGGTCAGCGCGCGAGACATCGGCCGCGTCGGATCGCCGAGGCGCTCGAAGCCCTGATCGACGATCAACAGGACGATGGCGAGAATGGCGAGAACGGCGAGCGCCGATATGGCCTGGGTCGCCATGAAGCTGGCGAGCGCGGCATAGCCGACGAGCGCCGCGCCAATGATCGTCAGCGAGACCGCCCACAGGATGATGCGCATGATGACGCGCCAGGCGGATAGCGGCGGCGGCGCGTCGTCATCGGTCGCCTCGACGGCCTCGGCGCGCGAATGCGCCGCCGTTCTGAGGCTCAAAATGGCGAGCAGCGCCATCACCATCGCGGCCACGGCTGTCACCGCGACATCCACTTCGAGCGGCGAGGCGACGACGTTCAGGACGACGTCGAGCAACTGGTCGACGGCGAAGACGCAGGCGATCGTCACCGAGAGGGCGTAGAGCTTGAAGGCGGTCGCGTCGTCATAGGGTGTGAGCCGCCATCCCGACGTTCCCGGCGCCAACAGCGCGCGGGCCAGCGCCGTCAGGAAGAAATAGACCCACAACGCGCTCGCGATACCGAGCAACAGCTGCGATGCCCGATCGGGCAAGAGGTCGAGAAGCTCGATACTGGCGAGCAGAATCGCGATCGACAAAAAGGGCAGCAGGAAATAGAGCAGCGCCACCCAGGCCGCCCCCAGAGCCTTGGCGAAATCGCTCGGTGCGTCGATCTGCGAGTCGCGGATGATCACCCGCAGGAGCCGCCGGCGCACCAGCGTGATGAGCACCAGCGACGCGATGACGGCCAGCGCCAGCACCGCGCCCTTGACCGGCGTGATGCGCGACAGGAAGACGCGGCTCGAATCGACCGTCAGCAGCATCAGGGCATGGGCCGCCGCGGGCACGTCGTCGACGACCTGGCGCCACAGTTCGGGCGACAGGATGGATGGGCCGCGCGTGGTGAAGGTTCTGGCGAAGAGCTGGCGCCGTCGCTCCGTCAACGCTTGGAGGATCTGATCGCCGCGCGTGATCAACAACTGCCCGCGTTTCACCACCGCGTCGATCTCGTTGACGAGCTCCGACAGGGCGGCGCGTGCTTCGCGGATCGACTGGGCTTCCTGGGTCGCGCCTTCCTCCGGAACGGGCCCGAGCTCGCGCTGGCGGGCGCGCAACAGGTCGAGGCTCGGCTCGATGGCGGCGATCAGGTCGCGCACCTCCTCAACGAGCGGCGCCACCCGCTCGCGCAATTCATTGATGTCTTCCTGATCGAGTTCGTCGCGTAATAGTCCCGCCTCGGTCTGGTCGAAGATGACGCGCACGCCATCAAGCCGCTGCGAGGCCGATCGCAGAACCTCCTGAACCGGCACGGGCAGGTCGATGGCGATGGCCGAGACGCTGTTGCCGTTCTGCGCGGCGGGCGGCTGGGCCTGGTTGCCATTGCCGCCGTCATCGCCAGTGTCGTCACCATTGGCGGGCTGGGCCGGGGCGGGACTTGCCTGCTGCGGGGCGGTTGCGGCGGCCGGCGCGTCCTGGCTCGGCGCCTGCGCGACCGCTGGCCCCAAAACCATCGGGCCAAGAGCCGCCACCGTCATGACCAGGACGCGCGCCAGCACCGCCTTCAGAACAACGGCGCGGCCCGGCCACGGCTTGCGGGAGGGTGCTGGATCGGTCCTGGGCAAAACGGGCATCAGCGTTTCCGGTCAAGGCGCGTTCGGCGCAACGCCGCGCCGGCGACGCCTATGGATAGGTTAGAACATCCCGAGCCCGGCGGGAATCCACTTAAGGTCCCGACCCGTCAGCGCGGAAAACGGTCGGCTGCATGAGCGCCGGACGGTATCGGGGGTCATGAAGGCGGTTTGATGAACATGCGTTCCAAACGGTCGGAGCGCGTTTCACCGGGCCGCCGACAGGAGCCCGTCGATGTCGAGATGGGTTTCGAGATGGTCGGCCAGCGCGTCGAGCGCGGTCTCGACGGTCGCCGCGTAGTGCCGGCCATCGGACGCCGCGCCCATCTCGCCGAGCCAGGCCGCGCGGAAGGCGTCGTCGCGGAACATGCCATGCAGGTAACTGCCCGCCACGCGCCCGTCCGCGCTGAGAGCGCCTTCCGGCCGGCCATCGACATGGGCGAACGGCCGCGCCCGGTCGGGGCCTTCGGTGCGGCCGATATGGATCTCGTAGCCGGTGAAGGCCTGGCCGCTTGCCGCATGCACGGCGGCCGTCTCCGTCAGCTTCTTGTCGCCGGTCATGACGGTTGAGATATCGAGCATCGCGAGACCCGGCGTGTCGCCGGGCGGCCCCTCGATCCCGTCGGGGTCCGACACGCCGTGGCCGAGCATCTGATAGCCGCCGCAAATACCGAGAATGCGCCCGCCGCGCCGCCGATGCGCGGCCAGATCGACGTCCCAGCCCTGGGCGCGCAGGAAAGCAAGATCGCCGCGCGTCGACTTGCTGCCCGGAATGACCAGGATATCGGCATCGCCGGGGACGGGCCGGCCGGGCCCGAGCATGGTCAGCCGGACGCCCGGTTCCTGGGCCAAGGGATCGAGGTCGTCGAAATTGGCGATGCGCGACAGGCACAAGCAGACGATATGCAGCCCCTCCTCGCGGCGCGGCGTGTCGAGATCGACCGCATCCTCGGCCGGCAGCCGCCAGGCATCGCCGAACCAGGGCACGACGCCGAAGCCGCGCCAGCCGGCCATCTCTTCGATCATCGCGTAGCCGTCGTCGAACAGGCGCGGATCGCCGCGAAACTTGTTGACCAGGAATCCCACGATACATGCCGCGTCCCGCGGATCGATCACCGCCTTGGTGCCGACGATCTGCGCGATGACCCCGCCCCGGTCGATGTCGCCGGCCAGGACGACCGGCACCGAGGCGGCGCGCGCGAACCCCATATTGGCGATGTCGTTTGCCCTGAGATTGACCTCCGCCGGGCTGCCGGCACCTTCGACGAGCACGAGATCGGCCGTCGCGCGTAGTCGCTTGAAGCTCTCCAGAACCGCCGGCATGAGGCGCGGCTTGAGCCGGCCGTAATCGGCGGCCCGCGTCGCGGTCAGCCTCTTGCCCTGCACCACGATCTGGGCGCCGATATCGGTCTCGGGCTTGAGCAGGACCGGGTTCATGTCGGTATGCGGATCGCGACCCGAAGCCAGCGCCTGAAGCGCCTGGGCGCGGCCGATCTCGCCGCCATCCTCGGTGACGGCGGCGTTGTTCGACATGTTCTGCGGCTTGAACGGGGCGACGGAGAGCCCGCGCCGGCGGAACGCGCGGCACAGGCCGGCGACCAAGAGTGACTTGCCGACATTCGAGCCGGTGCCCTGGATCATCAATGCGCGGGACATGGCGTCGGTCCGTAACGGAAGGATCGGCCGGAAGCGAGCGGCGGAACGACGCCCCGCTCCGGGTCAGGCCCGATCTTTGCTGGGACTGGCGCTAAAGTCCAAATTGATATGTCAGCCGCAGGCCGATCAGCTTCAGAAATCCGCCCGCCCCGGCGAATGTCAGCCCTTCGCCAGACAGCGTGACCAATCCGTTCGGCGTGTCGAGATCGACCTCGACCCGGTGCGGCCCCCTGGTCACCCGCAGATCGAGGCCGAGGGCGTCGAACACCCGGTTCAGCGGCTCGGGATCGGAGCATTGCACCGCGAACCGGGTCGCCGCGCAGACCGGGGCATCCATGCCGGGCCGTTGCGGGCGCTCCTTCCACTGGATGACGCAGGGCCGCGCGCTCATGAAGCCGGGGCCGAGGATGGCGCGGGAATAGAGCCGGCGGCCGAAGGGGGTGTCGCTGTCGAGATGTTCGATGCGCTCCATCGGCGCGCCGGCGGCCTTGGCGATGACGGCGAGCCGGTCGAAGTCGCTGGTGCCGAGATGCCAGAACAACACCGCCGGCGTGTTGTAGCGCTTGAAGAGTTCCTTGAACGGATGAAAGCCCTGATACGCCGGATTGGGGCCGATGATCTCGATCGACGCGCCATTGGCCAGCGGCAGCGCGCCGCTCCAATACCATTCGCCCGGTTCGGGCTCGGTGATGAAGGGGCTGGCGCCGGTCCGCTCGGCGAGCCACGCCACGCCCTCCTCCGTATCTCGGGTGGCCAGCGCGACGTGATCGAACTCTGTCGGCCCGCACTTGACGATCAGACCGGCCATCGCGTCTGAGCCCCCTTCCATCAGGCGATCGCGGCCCGACAACCGCGATCGCATCAGATCGTGCCGGGCACTACATGGCGCCGGATTTCGCCGCCGCGATCATCTCCTGAACCGACGCCTTGATGGCCTCGGGCAGATCTTGTTCGCCGAGATGCAGGAAGCCCTGGATGATCAGGTCGCGGGCGGCGTCCTCGGTCAGGCCCGACGCCATCAGATAGGCCATCTTCTCGGCGCTGATCATGCCGACGGAGGCTTCATGCGAGAGCTGCGACTGGGCGTTTCTGGCCAGAAGCCCCGGGATCGACAGGATCTCCCCATCGTCGCTCAGCTTGAGGCCGTCGCAGCCCAGAAAGCCCTTGGTATCGGGCGCATTGCCGACCAGCGTCGACTTGTTGGTGATCGACCCGCCGGCGGTGACCATGCGCGCGAGGCTTTCCGACTTGGCGCCCGGACCGTCGAGATGGGTCTCCGAATGGATGATGCGCGTGGTGCCGTCCGGCGCGAAGACGATGTCCTCGTCATTCGACCGGGCATCCTTGCCGAGATAGGTCTTGGATTCGCAGACATGATGGCGGATCGGCGTCATCTGGATCTGCCGGCCTGAGGTCTGCGCGCCTTCCTCGACACGGCAGCGGCTGTAGCTGTGAATCTCCATGTCCGGGCCCCACTGCTCGATCGACAGCGACCGGTACACGGCGCCTGGGCGCACATAGGTCTCGTCGATCGAGATGTGATGGCCGGCATGAACGTTTCGCGGCACCGCGCTGCCACTGATCATCTCGACCTCGGCACCGGCCTCGATGACCGTCACGCTGTGGGTGAACTGGCGGCCCTGCGGCATTTCGAGGAGCGAGAAGGACTGCACTGGCAGGCGTACCTTGGCGCCCTCGCGCACCCGGATGAAATGGCCGATCGGATCATGCATCCGTTCGGCAGCCTGTTTGACATGCGCGTTCTCGTCGGGCGCGATCAGGCCGAACATGAGATCCTGCACCCACGGATAGAGCTGCAGGGCTTCCTTGATCGGCATGACCTCGACATTGGGATCGGTCACCGATGTGTGCTTCGTGTCGTGGTCGACCAGGACATAGGTTCCGGCGCGCTCGGCGTCGGGCTTGTAGCCGACGCGGCTCAGAAGTTCCTTCTCGGCGTCGCTGATATCCTTGTCGAGGGCGATGGGTTCCATGGGACGTCTCCGTTTCGATCGGTTATGGGTTCGGCGACGGGTCGCCGGGCTATGCCTCAGGCGGTGCGCGCGGCGGCGAGGCTCGGCGCGCCGGGCGCCACATAGCCATTGTCGCGGACATGCCGGAACAGGCCCTCGGCCGGTCCGGAATGGATGATCCGGCCGCCGACCATGATGTGGCCGATATCGGCCTCGACATAGTCGAGGATATAGCCGGTATGGGTGATGATGAGCCCGGAACGGGCCTCGCCATCGGCGCCGGGCGTCTTCAGAAGCCGGTTCACGGCACGGCCGACGGCCGCGATATGTTCGAGATCGACACCGCTTTCCGGCTCGTCGAACAGCAGGAACTGCGGCGCCTGAAGGGCGAGCTTCAGGATCTCCCAGCGTTTGATCTCGCCGCCGGAGAAACCGACATTGACCTCGCGCGCGGCGAAATCGGCGAGATCGAGCGATGCCGCTTCCGCCCGGTAGGCCGCTTCGGCGCCAAGCGCGCGCGCGAGATGATCCACCGTCACATTGTCGAGGCCCGGCGGACGCTGGAACGCCATGCCGAGGCCCATCCGGGCACGCTCGTCGACGGCCAGCGGGTCGATGCGGCGCCCCCGATAGTTGATCGCCCCTTGCGTGACGCGGAAGGGCGGCAGGCCCATGATGGCGGATAGAAGCGAGGACTTGCCCGACCCGTTCGGGCCAAGCAGGACATGCAGTTCGCCCGGCGCGACATCGAGATCGACGCCACGGACCACCGTGGCATCGCCGGCCGCGACATCGACCCCGCGCAGCTGGAGCCTGTTTCCTTGCATCGCGTCCATCGCCACTCCGTTCCGCATTCCCAAGGCCTTGGCGCCTTGTCTTTCCTGTCTTCCGTGCCCGCCACCCAGGCCGCTTGCGCGGCCGCGCGGCTATCCGGCGGTCGCCGGTCCGTGGTCACCGACGTTCCGGCCATCCCGCGCAAGGATTCAGACGCCGGATCGCCCGAGCCGCGCCGCAACGGGCGGTCCAGCATGACTTGCGGAAGCTATGCATGGCCGTGAGACAAAGAAAATCTGTGGAGTAACGTATAGAATGGATTTATAGTCTGAAATTATTTTAATTCTAAACAATAGATCTATGCGGCTGACAGTTATACATATATTTCACATGAGCATATAGTGTATAACGTGCATCGCCGACGCACCGGATCGCCGTAAGATCCGTTCGCGCCGGAGCGTCGTGCCCCAAGGCTGTCCGGCGCATCGGCCGGGCAGGACCTAGGGCGCGCGGGAGAACGCCCGGCGCGCTCCCGGCGGCCAGGACCGGCCCTAGCTTTCGAACACCTCGTTCGCGGCGCGCAGCGCGGTCTCCACGATCGGATAGCCGACATAGGGCACGAGGTTCAGCAGGGTCTCGATGATCTCTTCCCGCGTCGCGCCGACATTGATCGCGGCGCGGACATGGACCTGCATCGGCGTCCGGGCCGTCTTCGATCCGACGGCCGCCATGGCCGAGACCGCCGCTAGTTCGCGCGTCTTCAGGTCGATCCCGGGCCGATGGAAGATGTCGCCATAGGAATGTTCGAGGATCATACGCCCGATTTCCGGCGCGATCGTCCGGAAGCTCTCGACGACCGCCGTGCCGGCACCGCCGGACGTCTCGGCAAGCGTCGCCTCGCCGCGCGCGAACCGCTCGGCGCGCGTCTCCGACGGATCGGCCGTGCCCTCGAAGGCGACCGTTTCGAGCGTCACCCCGCCCGTATCGAGATCGTTGAACAGGCCGACCACGTCGAAGAAGCCGACAATGGCGGCCGGAAAACCAGAATAGGCCGAGAGCTGGATCATGGCCTCGATGATCTCGTCGCGCGTGACGCCTTGGCGCAGGGCGGTCAGCGCCTGGTCGCGCAGCCCCGGCCCCTGATTGCCCATCGCCGCCAGCATCGACAGGATGGACAGATGCTTGACCCGGGCGTCGAGCCCGTCGCGGGTCAGGATCTCGCCATGGGTGAACTCGACGAAGAGCTGGGCGAAGACCGGCGAGGTGCGCGCCAGCTCCTCGACCTTGCCGATACCCTGTTCGCCATGCAGCGCGAGATTGCGCAGGCCCCGGAGCCGCCTTTCCGAGCCGTCGTCGTCGCTGGCCGGTATCGGGTCGAAGCTGATGTCGCGTTCGGCGAAGACCCCGCGAATGAGCGCGATCGTATCGATCGCCGCGGGGAAGCCGATGAACGGAATCGCCAGAAAGCAGAGTTCGACCAGGGCTTCCGGCGTGCCGCCGACATTCAGGAAACCGTTCAGGTGATAGTCGATCGGCAGCGGATAATTGCCCTTTACCATCAGCGCCGCCACGGTCAGCGCTTCACGCGTCACCAGATCGAGCTGCGGCCGGCTCAGCACATCGCCATAGGGATATTCGACCACGAAACGGGCGAAGTCCGGCGAGGTCTCCGCGATCGCATTGACCGGGCCGTCATAATTGTCGCCGCCGATCTGGCGCAGGAAGTCGAGGCCGAGCCGATATCGGTCATTCTCCGCGGTATTGTCGGACATTGCGTGCGCCATGCCTCCCGCACCGCCCGTGCCCGCCACGCCGACAGCGGCGGCGCCCACTCCCAACGCCATCATCATCTCGCGGCGGCGGATCCCCGCCTTGGACATATCGGACATTTCGCCCTCCCTGGATATTCTTGTTGAAATGTCCGACAAAACTAGGAGACGATGGGCCGGGCGGGAAACGAAAGTTTCGACTAAGGGTCATGAATGAGATTCATCTCGCGACGGTCGACCTGAACCTTCTGAAGGTCTTCCATGCGCTGGCCGAAACCGGCAGCGCGTCGCGTGCCGCCGACAGGCTCGGCCTGACCCAATCGGCGGTCAGCCATGCCCTGAACCGGTTGCGGCATGTGTTCCGCGATCATCTCTTCGTGCGTGAGCGCGGCGGGCTGACGCCGACGGCTTTCGCGCGGGAGATCGCGCCACGGGTTCGCGCGCTGCTGATCGAGGCGACGCAGATCGTCCAGGCGACCAGCGGCTTCGACCCGGAAACCGCGCGGCGGATATTCGAAATCGCCATGCCGGACTATTGCCTGATCACCGTGCTGCCACGGCTGCAATCGGTGGTAGCGGCCGCCGGCAACGGCCTGGCGCTGTCGGTGCATCAGACCGACAGCCAGAACGCCGCGCGGGATCTCGACCGCGGCCGCTACAGCATCGTCATCGGCTATGTGCCGACGCCCGTCCGCGATGTCGATGTCGAGGCGCTGTTCGCCGACCGTCTCGTCGTGGCAGCCCGTGACGGTCATCCGCTGTGGCGGCAGGGGATGTCGCGCGACAGCTATGCCGTGGCCGACCATGTCGACGTCGCGCGGGACCGGGACGGCGCGAGCTTCACCGAGCAGGCGCTGCGCGGCCTCGGCCTGACGCGGACCGTGAAACTGACGATCAACAGCTTTCTCGCGCTGCCGCAGGTCGTCGCCGAAACCGGGCTGGTGGCGACCGAGCCGGAACGCATTCTCGCCCCCTTCAGATCGCGCTTCGGCTACGACACCGCGCCGCTGCCGGTCGCTAGCCCGCGCTTCACGATCTCGCTGGCGATGCATCGCAGGATCCAGGCCGACCCCGGCTATCGATGGCTCGGCGCGTTGATCGAGCGCACCTTCCGCGAGGCGGCGATCTAGTTGGCAGCAGTGTCAGGGCGTCCTGCGAGCGCCCGGCCCGACCGTCAACCCGTCATTCTTCGGAGGCGATGTGCAGGAGATGCGGTGCGCGAAAAAGCAGCGCCTCGAAGCGCGCGGCGCGTATCTGCTTGGCCGGTGGTGATGTGCACATAGGAACATAGAAATGGTGCCCAGGGGCGGAATCGAACCACCGACACGCGGATTTTCAATCCGCTGCTCTACCAACTGAGCTACCTGGGCGCCCGTCGCGCAATGTGGATCAAACCCCGGGCGCGTGACGAGAAGGCCGGTTTATAGGATTTGCCGGCCGGCCTGTCCAGAGCGATCGGTGCGGCTGGCCAACGCGCCACCGCATCCCGGCACCACGACCCTTCCTTTCAGCGGCAAGCAAGCCAGCACGGCGGCGGCAGCCCGCCTCGCGGCAACGCTCCCGAAGGACTCCGAGGCCGTTCTCCGATGAAACCCGCACGGTCTCGCATTCCCAGGGCGAGATCCCGATCCCGTCGGCCCACCGAGCGGCCCGCGACGCTGATGCCGCATGTCGACAACCCGCCCCGCCGGCGGCCGCGGTCCCGGGCGTCCGGCGCTTCTTTGTGCGCTGCGTCATTCAAATGACATGGAAGTTCGCTAGTTCGTCTTCATCGAACAAAAAATAATTACGTTCGCTTTAATCGATCAAAATCGCTGCACGCTTTCGACGCAAGGGGCTTCCTTTCATGGTGATCCTGAACGATGTGTCGGTGACCTATCCGACCGGTCTCACCGCCCTCCATCCGACAAGCCTCGCCTTCGAGAAAGGCAGGTTCACCGTGCTGCTGGGGCCGTCGGGCGCCGGTAAGTCGACCCTTCTGCGCACACTGAACGGCCTTGTGCGGCCGACCGAGGGCCAAGTCGAAAGCGCCGATCTCGGTCCGATCCTGGCTTCGCCGCGCACGATCCGGCGGCATCGCCTGTCGACCGGCATGATCTTCCAGCAGCATCACCTGATCGGCCGCCTCACGGTGCTCGCCAATGTGCTGATGGGGCGCATCGGCATTCGCGGCTCCCGCCGCTCCTTCCTGCCGGCGCCGAAACAGGAAAAGCTGATCGCGCTCAAGGCGCTCGAACGGCTCGGCCTGCTGCCGCGCGCGCTCGACCGGGCCGACATGCTGTCGGGCGGACAGCAGCAGCGCGTCGGCATCGCCCGCGCCATGGCGCAGGAGCCGCGTGTCATCCTCGCCGACGAACCGGTCGCCAGCCTCGATCCCAAGACCGCCGAGCGCGTCCTGTCGGATCTGCACCGCATCTGCCGCGAGGACGGCATCACGGCGATCGTCAGCCTGCACCAGGTCGATTTCGCGCGTCGCTTCGCCGATCGGATCATCGGCCTGCATCAGGGTCATGTCGTCTTCGACGGCGGCTCCGGCGCGCTGACGCCCGGCATCATTTCCAAGATCTACGACACCCCGAAGCCCGTCGCGGCGGAAGCCGCGGAATAGGCGCCACCCGTCCCCCCAACCCACAGCAAATCAGGGATGCAAAACCATGCAACGTCGGACTTTCTTGATGAGCACCGTCGCCGGCGCGGCGCTCATGCTCTCCACGGGCCTCGCCATGGCCGAAGGCAACGACCCGGACACGCTGCGCGTCGCGCTTCTGCCGGATGAGAACGCCTCGACGATCATCCAGAACGCCCAGCCCTTCAAGGAGTATCTCGAAGGCGCGCTCGACAAGGAGATCGAGCTGGTCGTCACCACGGACTATTCCTCGATGATCGAAGCCATGCGCTTCGGCCGTATCGAGGTCGCCTATTTCGGCCCGCTCTCCTATGTGCTCGCCAAGTCGCGCGCGCCGGAAATCGAGGCCTTCGCCGTCGGCGTGTCGCGCGGCTCGCCGACCTATACGAGCGTCATCATCGCGCGCACCGACGGCGAGGTGGACAGCGTCGACGATATCGCCGGCAAGACCATGGGCTTCGGCGACAATGCCTCCACGTCGAGCCATCTGATCCCGCGCGCCTATCTGGCGGGTGCCGGCCTCGTCGCCGAGACCGACTACGACTTCGCCCATCTCGGCACCCATGACGCGGTGGCGCGCGCGGTCGAAGCGGGCAATGTCGATGCCGGCGGGCTCAGCCAGCCGATCTTCGCGAGCCTCGTCGAACGCGGCAGCATCGACGGCGACCAGGTCCAGGTCATCGCCGAAAGCGGCCCGATCCCGAACTATCCGATGGTCTATCAGGGCGATCTGTCGGATGAGCTGAAGCAGGCCATCCAGGACGCCTTCCTCAACCTCGACGACGAAGAAATCCTCAAGACCTTCCGCGCCGAAGGCTTCGTCGCGACCGACGATGCGGCCTATGACATCCTGCGCGAGACGGCCCAGGTGCTCAATCTCGACCTCACGCAGACGAACTGATGAGCGACACGTCTTATCAGGACATCCTCGACCAGGACGGCGCGGCGCGCTTGAAGCGCAACGCCGTCCTGGCGGCGGTTCTGTTCGGCGTCTTCGTGGCCCTATGGGTCACGGGGACGCTCGACGCGCAGCGCTTCGCCGATGCCTGGCCGGCGATCACGCAATTGTCGAGCGAGATGTTCCCGCCCGATTTCAGCCGCTTCCAGACCTGGATCAAGCCGCTGGTCGACACGGTGGCGATGTCGATCGCCGGCACCGCGCTGGCGGTTCTGTTCTCGCTGCCGCTGGCGCTTTTGTCGGCCCGCAACACGACGCCCAATCTCGTGGTCTATCAGGTCGCCCGCTTCCTCCTGAACCTGTTGCGGTCGATCCCCGAACTGATCATGGGCATCATCTTCGTGGCCATGGTCGGCTTCGGCGCCTTGCCCGGCGTGCTGGCGCTGGGGCTGCATTCGATCGGCATGGTCGGCAAGTTCTTCGCCGAAAGCATCGAACATGTCGACGAAAAGCCGATCGAGGCCGCGCGTGCCGCCGGGGCGACGCCGTTCCAGGTGATCTGGCATGCCGTCCTGCCGCAGGTCATGCCGCAGCTGGCCGATATCACGATCTATCGCTGGGAATACAATTTCCGCGCCTCGACCGTGCTCGGCGCCGTCGGCGCGGGCGGGATCGGTTTCGAACTCATCGCCGCGCTGCGTGTTCTTGAATACGCGCAGGTCTCCGCCATTCTTCTCTGTATTCTCGCCTGCGTGACGATCGTGGACGGTATCGGCGCGCAATTGCGCAAATCGTTGAAGTAGTGTCCCCGCCCAAGGAATGATCGAGTACGCCTGTGTCCGCATCCCAGTCCGATCGCAAGATCGTCGTCACCAACCGCGTGTTCCCCGAAACGCGCGCCTTCCTCGCGCCGCATGGGCGGCTCGAGGTCAACGGCACCGACAGCCCGTGGCCCTATGACGAAACGCGCCGGCGGTGCGCCGACGCGGACGCGATCCTCTCCTTCATGACCGAAAGGATCGACGCCGATTTCATCGCCGCCTGCCCCAGGCTACGGATCATCGGCGCGGCGCTGAAGGGCTATGACAATATCGATGTCGGCGCCGCCGAGGCGGCCGGCGTCTGGGTGACGATCGTCCCCGATCTCCTGACCATCCCGACGGCCGAACTGGCGATCGGTTTGATGCTGGCGCTCGGGCGCAACCTGTTGCCCGGCGATGCCAGCATCCGCGCCGACGGTTTCACCGGCTGGCGGCCGCGCTTTTACGGCACGGGCCTGTCGGGCATGACCGTCGGCATCGTCGGCTTCGGCCTCGTCGGCCGGGCGGTGGCCGAACGCCTGTCGGGCTTTGGCTGCCGGCTCGTCGGCGTCGACATGAACGACCAGACGACCGACGGAGCGGCCCGGGCGGCCAATGTCCGGATGACCGGCCTGACGGATCTCCTGGCGCGGTCCGACTACGTGGTGCTGGCGCTGCCGCTGACGCCGGACACGCTGCACATCATCGACCGGGACGCCATCGCCGGCATGAAGCCCGGCGCGCTTCTGGTCAATCCGGCGCGGGGGTCGCTGGTCGATGAAACCGCCGTCGCCGATGCCATCGAACAGGGGCATCTGGCCGGCTACGCGGCGGATGTCTTCGCCTGCGAGGACTGGGCGCGCGCCGACCGGCCGGCCGGCATCGACCCCCGGCTCACCGCGCTGAGCGCGCCGACCGTCCTGACGCCGCATATCGGTTCGGCGGTTACCTCGGTGCGCCGCGAGATCGAGCTATCGGCCGCCCGCAGCATCGCCACAGCCCTTGCCGGCGACCGGCCGCCCGGTGCCATCAACGTCCCGAAACCGACAGAGGCCCATGCTCAACCTGGTTCATACGAAGACCTTCGTCACGGTTCTTGACGAGCGCGGCTTCCGCGCCGCTGCGCGCCGCCTGTCGGTGTCGCCGTCGACCGTTGTCGAACATATCCAGACCCTTGAGACCGAACTCTCGGCACAGCTCGTGGTGCGCCGGCGCGGGCAGGTCGAACCGACGCCGCAAGGGGCCGAGTTCGAACCGCTGGCGCGCGCGCTTCTGAGCACGGCCGACCGCGCGACGACCCTGTTCTCCGAACCCAGGTTGCGGGTCGCGGCATCGAGCAATACCGGGATCTATCTTCTCCAGCCGACGCTGTCGGCGCTGGCCCTCAGCCACGACATCGCGATCGACCAGTGGATCGGCGGCAATCACGCGGTCGCCGAGCGCCTCGAACTCGGCCTCGCCGATGCCGGCGTGATGGAATGGTGGGACGAGCGGCCCGGCTTCCTGGCCATCGAATGGCGCCGCGAACCGCTGATCGTGATCACGCCGCCCGGCCATGCGCTGACCGAAGCGGCGACCGTCGCCAGCGCCGATCTGATCGGCCATCCGATCCTGAGCGGCGAAACCGGCACCGGCACCGGCACGGCGCTAAGGGCCGCGCTCGGCAAGACGGCCGATAGGCTGACCACCGTCGGCGGCTTCGGCAGCACCGAAGCGGTCAAGCGCGCGGTGCAGGCCGGGCTCGGCATTTCCGTCGTCATGGCCTGCGCCGTCGACGAGGAAATCGCCGACGGACGGCTGGCCGGGCTCGGCTTCGCCGATGTCACGGTCGAAAAGGCCATCCACATCGTGGTGCCGGCGGCGCTGCCCAGGACCGCTGTCGGCGCGCTTTTCCTCGACCATCTGACCAGCTGATGATGACGAGGACGGGCGGCGGTCCTACTGGATGCGCGCCCGCAGCTTGTCGGTGACGACTTCCATCACCAGCACGATGACGAAGATCACCAGGATGATCGTGCAGGCATTGCGGTATTGGAAGAGATCGAAGGCGACCTTCAGTTCCTGACCGATGCCGCCCGCGCCGACGAGGCCGAGCACGACCGAGGAACGGACCGCCTTTTCGAGCGCGAACAGCGACGAATTGATCATCGACGGCAGCGTGTCGGGCAATAGCGCGCCGACCGCCACCGACAGCTTGTTGGCGCCGATCGCCGACAGCGCTTCCTGCGGCTCCTTTTCGGCATCCTCCATCGCCTCGGCGAAGAAGCGACCGCAGAACCCGATCGTGTCCATCATGATGGTCAGCGTACCGGCGACGGGACCGAGGCCGACGGTCGCCACGAACAGAAGCGCCCAGACAAGGTCGGGGATCGTGCGAAACAGCGACACGATGGCCTTGAACAGAATGTTGAACCCGCCGACGGGCGACACGCCGCGCGCCGCGAGCCAGGCGATCGGCAAGCTGACCACGACGCCGAGAAACGCGCCGGCCAGCGCGATCTGAAACGTCTCCAGAATGCGCACGCCGATGCGGCTCAGAAAACCGGCTTCGAGATTTGGCGGCATCATGCGGCCGAGCAGATTGCCGAAGCCGGGGATGCCGTCGGCGAGCTGGCCGAGCGACGGCGCCACATTGTTCAGCGATGCGAGGATGACGGCGCCGGCGGTGACGAACAGCGCGAAGGAGACCGCCGACATGCCCGAGGTGCGCGGCGGCAGGCGGGTCGGGCTCCCGGAGCGTTCCGCCGCCTGATCGGCACCGTTCGGCCTAGCCACGGAACGTCGCCTCGAGATCGGACGCCGCCACGTCGTGCGCCGGCTTGTCGAAATGAATGACGCCGTCCTTCAGCGCCACGATGCGGGTCGCATAGGCGACGCCATGGTCCATGTCATGGGTGGTGAAGACCAACGTGATGCCATGCGCCTCGCAGAGCCGCACGAAGAGATCCATGACGTGATGGCCGGACGCCGGGTCGAGGCTGGCGGCCGGTTCGTCGGCGATCAGAAAGCGCGGCCGGCGCACCAGCGCGCGCGCGATGGCCACGCGCTGCTGCTGCCCGCCCGACAACTGGTCGGCGCGGCTCAGCGCCTTGTCGGCCAGCTTCACCTCGTCGAGCGCCGCCATGGCGCGCTCGCGCCAGGCCTTCGGCGCGGTGTGATGGGCGAAGGCGCGCCAGCTTCCGGGCTGGCCGAGAAGACCGTGCACGACATTCGACAACGCGGAGCGGCGGCGCACCAGGCAATGCTTCTGGAACACGAAGCCGGTCTTCTGGCGCAGGCGCCGGCGCTGCCCGGCCGTTGGCAGATGGGTGAAGCCTTCGCCCTGCGTTTCGAGTTCGCCGCCGGATATCGGATGCAGGCCGATAAGACATTTCAGGAGCGTCGACTTGCCCGAACCGTTGGAGCCGATCAGGGCGACCCGTTCGCCGCTAACGACATTCAGATCGATGCCTTTGAGGATATCGGTCCGGCCGTCATAGGATTTGCGCACGCTGCGCGCCCGCACCACGAGATCGGCGGATGGCTCAGCATCAGGCGCGGCGGGCGTGCCGGTCGCGAGCGGCGTGTCTTCGGCGGCGATGGGATCAGCGAACACGAGCCGGCCTGTGACGGAGCGGGTGGAAACGGTTTCGAGAGAGGAGGAGCGGGCGGCACATCACTGAGCCGCCCGCAAGGGTCCGAACGCCTCAGTCGCCGACGAAGGCGCTGGTGTCGACGCCGATCGTTTCATACATCGACCGGACATAGTCGTAGTCGGCGTCATTGACGGCCGGCAGGAAGAAGCCGCCGCGATATTTCTGGTTGTCTTCGCCGACCAGCACCGCTTCCATCAGCACATCGCCGTGGTCGACGAAGGCCGTGCGGATGGCGTCGATCATCCCGGCATCGAGACCGGCCCGCGCGACCAGAATGTCGTTGGGCAGGTCGCGGCCGCGCGCGACCACCGAGAAGGCCTGTTCGGGGAAAGCGGCGCGAATGCGCGTCAGGTGACCCTCATTCATGCCGACGGCCTGGACGTCGCCGCGGATCAGCGCCTCGACGGCAACGTTGCGCGAGATGATCTGCGGATCGTAGTCGACGCCATAGGCGAGGCCGAAATCGGCCAGTACCTGCGCCGGGCCGAGATGTTGCGAGGTGGAGCCGACGGAACCGAAGGTCACCGTCTGGCCGCGCAGGTCGTCGACGCCGCCGATCGGGCCTTCGGCCATGACGACGATCTGGGAGAAATAGTTCGGGCGTTGCCAGGCGGTGACGATCTCGACATCCGTCAGGCTGTTGATCACGACATATTCGGCCGGACCGGTCAGCACCAGGTCGACGAAGCCCTGATTGATGGCCTCGACGGCCGCGGTGCGCGAATTGACCGGCAAGAGTTCCACCTCGACGCCGCTGACGTCTTCGAGGGCGGATTCGAAAGCCGAGAATTCCTGCTGAAGGGCTTCAAGACCCTCGATATCGGTGACGGCGAATTTGACCGGCTCGGCCAGCGCCGGCGTGGCGACGGCCAGAAGCGCCGCCGTGATGAGTGAGCGCAGCATCTTGATTCCTTGCTATTGCTGTATACACAGGAATGATGACAGAAGGTGGTATAGACAACCCGCGTAACGTCTTCATGACAGGAACAGGCGAGACCATGAACTGGACGATAAAAAATGCCCGCGTCCCCGAAGCCTCGGGTGTAACGGACCGAGATATTCCGGTGGCCGGCGGCCTGATCGCCGACCGCGCCGATCCCGATGCCCCGGTCTTCGACGCCGCAGGCGGCCTGGTCCTGCCCGGCATCGTCGATCTGCACGGCGATGCCTTCGAGCGGGCGCTTCAGCCGCGCGCCGGCGTGCGCTTTTCGACCGATGCCGCGCTCGACGAGGTCGACCGCCAGGTCGTGGCCAGCGGCATCACGACGGTGTTCCACGCCATCACCGTGTCCTGGGAGGGCAGCATCCGGTCGCTGGAGACGGCCGGCGAGATCGTCGCCGCCGTCCGGTCGGGCGACTTCCTGGCCGCGACCTATCCGCATATCCGCTGGGAAATCTTCGCCACCGACGCGGTGGACGAGGTTCTCGACTGGCTCGGGCGCAGCGAGATCGCGATGCTCTCGCTGAACGATCACACGACCGCCTTCCTCCACCTCGAACCGCCCTCGCCGAAGCTCGACCGACTGGCGACCCGCATGGGCGTTTCGGTCGGCGAGGTCCAGGCGATCCTGCGTGAACAGGCCGCGCGCGAAGCCGCCGTGCCCGAGGCCGTCAAGCAGATGTGCCGGGCGGCGGGCACTCTCGGCGTGCCGGTCCTGGCCCATGACGAACGCAGCGCCGAGGAACGCCGCCGCCATCGCGCGCTCGGCGTCACGGTGTGCGAATTTCCCGTCACCCGGGACGCGGCGCAGGACGCGGCGGAGGCCGGCGAGCCGATCCTTCTCGGCGCGCCGAATGTCGTGCGCGGCGGCAGCCACACGGGCGCGATCAACGCGGCCGACGCGATTTCAGCGGGCCTCGGCACCGTTCTTGTGTCGGACTATCACTATCCCTCGCTGATGCAGGCCGCCTTCAAGCTCGCCGGCCCCGACCACGGTAATCTGTTCGAGAGCTGGAAACTCGTTTCGCGCGCGCCGGCCCTGGCGGCCGGCCTTGACGATCGCGGTGCGATCGCGGCCGGATTGCGCGGCGACATGCTGGTCTTCTGGCCACGATCGACCACGCTAAGAGCGGTGTTCGTCGGCGGCAGGAAGGTGGTCGAATATGGCTAAGACCCAGATATCGGACGAATTGTCGAATGTGGACCAGCTCACCACGCTGGCCGCGCCGCCCTATGGCGACAAGTCGCAACGCCCGATCTGGCTGCAGATCTATGACCGGCTCGCCGAAGCATGCAGCGGCCAGCTGATCGAGCCGGGCTCGCGCCTGCCCGGCGAATACAAGATGGCGACGATCTTCGGCGTGAACCGGATGACGATGCGCAACGCGCTGATCCGGCTGCAGCGGGAAGGCTTCCTGCAGGCCCGCAAGGGTGTCGGTATTTTCGTGCGCCCGCCGACCCAGCGCTATGTGGTGGAAGACAATATGCGCTTCGGCGGCGCGCTCGAGGCGGGCGGCGTGGTCACCACCGAGACGCTGTCGCTGCGCCGCCGCAAGGCCAGCCCGCAGGCGCGCGAGGCCTATGGCCTGTCGGCGCGCGGCCAGACGATCGAACTGCGCCGGCTGCGCTCGCTCGACGGGGCGGCGATCTATTATGCGGTCAAGGAGTTCCTGCCGGAGATGTTTCCCCGCTTCGAGGAGGTTTATGCCGCATCGGGCTCGGTGGCGCAGGTCTACCGGGACCATGGCGTCAAGGACTATAAGCGCCTCGAAACGCGCGTCCTCGGCGCCTTCGCCTCGCGCGAGGAGGCCGAGGTGCTGCAGCTCACGCCGAAGACGCCGGTCCTGCATGTCAACGCCAAGAACGCCGATCCGAGCGGGCGGTTGATCGAATTCAACCGCGGCTGCTGGCCGCTAACGAGCGTTGAACTGGTTTTCCCGTCGCGCTGACGAGGGCTCTGGCCCTATGGCGACACGGCCGCCGCCGCGCCCCAGTCCGCGCGGGCCCAGGCGGCATAGGTCGGGTCCTTGTCCTTCATGTCCTCCCACAGCCAGGCCATGCGGTCGACGAACCAGCCCTTGGCCATCACCGAGCCGAACCAGCCGGCACAGGCCGCCCAGAAATCGCCGGTGGCATAGCCCCAGATGCCGACCAGCATGAACAGGCCCGACAAACCGGTGGCGATCCAGGCGAAGCTGAGATGTTCGGCCGGGATCGGCACGGCCTTGCGGTTGAGAAAGACGCGTTCGCCGAGGACCCCGCGCGCGCCCCAGCTGTCGGCGGTTTCGGGCGCCGGGAACAGGCGTGGGTTGAGGAAGACGAACAGGCCCATCAGGCCAATGGGGATCAGCGACCACCAGCCGATCCAATGGGCGCTCCACAGGGCGATGAAGATCGGCACGCTGGCGCCGAAGCGCGTATAGACGCTCCATGGATTGGCATGGCGCGCCCAGGTCGTGTCGTCCATGCCCATCAGGCGTTCGGCACTCTTGAAGAGATCCATTACGCGTCTTTCCCGGGTTCCGGCGGGCACTTGAACAGACCCGTGACGATCAGATCGATCAGAAGATCCCGCGTCGCCGGCCAGCCGTCCCCGCCGATCGCGGATTTGTGCAACAGGAGATGCGGCAGCGCGGCGACGATGCCGAGCACGGCCTGAAGATCGTCCCGGACGAGGTCGCCGCTCTCCCGGGCGCGCCGCAGAAAGGCGTGGAGCGGCTCGACGCCGAGCTTCGCCTTGGCCGCGAGCCGGTCCGGGCCGAGCCGCTGGCGCACCGCCGCCAGTTCATCGGGATGTTCGATCAGCCGCCGAAGCAGCGGATTTTCGTCATACTCGTCCATCAGCCCGCGGAGGAACCGGCCGAAAGCCGTGCGCGGCGCGAGCGAGGGTTCGTCGAGCGGCGCCAGGACGCGGGCGGCCAGCCCCGGTGCTTCCTGGGCCAGAAGCTCGGCATAGAGCGCCTCCTTGCTGTCGAAGAAGGCGTAGAAGGCGCCCTTGGAGATGCCGGCGCCGTCGGTCAGGCTTTCGATCGACAGCTTCTTCAGCCCGACATCGGGAATCCGCCCGCGCGCATCGCCCAGCATGGCGGCGAGGATCTTGTCGCGTTCTTCCGAGGTGAAGGCGGCCGGCATCGGGTCCATTCTATGACCAAAATCAAGAACTGGTCATACATAGCCATGATAAGGCTGTCAATCAAGGGCACGGCCGGGGTGGTCCCAGCCTGTTTCGACGGATCGGAGGTGCCGGGATGTTTCGCAAGGGCTGGCAGCACACCATGATCGCGCTGGCGCGATCGGACCGGGCGACCCGCTTCATGCAGGGCCAGCGCGCGACGTCCAGGCTGTCGCGGAAATTCGTCGCCGGCGAGAGCCCGGAAGCGGGCCTGCGCCGCGCGCAGGACCTGCTGGCGCGCGAGAACCTGCGCAGCTCGCTGTTCTATCTCGGCGAATATGTCGAGGATCACGACGGCGTCCGGGAAAACCGCGACAATAAGCTCGCCATCGCCGACGCGCTCGCGGGCTCGGGTCTCGACCTGCATATCTCCGTCGATCCGACCCAGATCGGCCTGCAGCTCGATCTCGATCTGATGCGCCGCAACGCCGTCGAGATCGCGCGCCGCATCAAGGACGGGATCGACGGCGTCGAGGGCGTGCACGGCCTGATGCTCGACATGGAAGACGCCTCGGTGACCGATACCACGATCGCGCTGCATGACGCGCTGCAGGACGACGGATTGCCGACCGCCCTGACGCTGCAGGCCTATCTGCGCCGAACCGAGGCCGATCTCGCCCGGCAGATCGCGCGCGGCAGCAGGGTACGGCTCGTCAAGGGCGCGTTCGCGGCCAGCGCCGACATCGCCTTTCCGACCCGCGCCGAGATCAAGGCCAATTCGCGGCGGCTCATTGAACTGATGCTCTCCCCCGAGGCCAAGGCGCGCGGCTTCTATCCCGTCATCGCCACCCATGACACACGGCTTCACGCCCATGCCCGCGCGGTCGCGGCGACACATGGTTGGGCACCTGGATCCTATGAATTCGAAATGCTGTTCGGCGTGCGCGGCGATGTCGCGAAACAGCTCGCGGCGGAGGGCGAGCGCGTCCGCCTCTACCTGCCCTTCGGCCGCGACTGGTGGCCCTATGCCGTCCGGCGCATCGGCGAGAACCCGCGCAACGCGGTGCTGCTGGCCCGGTCGCTGGTGCAGAGAGACGGCCTTGTCGGGCGGCCTGATCAGGGCCGTGCCTCGGCCGCGTCCTTCAGGTCCCCGAGATAGAGATCAATGTGGGCGCCGGGCGGGGCGAACAGCCGGCCCATCACCCGCGCGACGAACCCGTCGGTCCGGACCGTCTCCGTGATGTCCACCGCCGTGCCGTCGCCGTCCGGAGCGAACCGGCCTTCCCACCGGCCGGAAAAGCCCTGCGGCGAGGTGAACGAGATCGCATAGAGCCCGGGCTCCTTGCGTTCTTCGCGGAAGTCGATGGCCATGCCCCGCGTCGTGTGCTCGGTCCAGGACGCCCCGGCATCGACAATCTCGACGCGCTCGACATCGCGCCGCCAGCCGGCCTGACCGTCGATATCGGTCACCAGGCCGAACACCTTGTCGATGGGGGCGGCGATCCGGGTGGAACGCGAAGCGGTGGTTTCGGCCGGCAAGGTCATGGCCCAGGCGATGCCTCCGAGCACGGCGACAGCCAACACGCCCAGCACGCCGTAGATGATGGTCCTCACGGCAAGGCTCCTTTGTGCCATAGTCCCGATGCGGGATCGCGGCGCGGTATGGCGCGGCCCGGTCTCGTCGGCATCGCCATCGCGATGTCGTGGATGCGGGCTATCGGCGCTTATTGAGTGAAAGTCAATATCTGAATCATGGCGAAACCCAAGGGGCGCAACCAGGATCTTTTCGACGCGACCCATGCGGCGGTGCTGCAAGCGGCCCGGGAGCTGTTCGCGGAACATGGCTTCGACAAGGTCACGACGCAGGCCATCGCGGCGGCGGCCGGCGTGGCGCAAGGGTCGGTCTTCCATCATTTCAAGTCCAAGCGGGACCTGTTCATCGCGGTCCATGACCGGTTCCAGGTCGAACTGGTCGAGCGGGTCGAGGCCGCCGCCGCTGGCGGCCTGTCGCCGGAGGATCGTTTCGACCGGATCTGGCGCAGCTATCTGTCGGCGACCGACGATGCAGCCATGCGTCGGATCCTGCTGCTCGACGGGCCGCGCGTCATCGGCCTTGAAAATCTACGCGCCCGGGATCGGGCGACGGCCTTCGGTTTCCTCGCCGAAGAGGTCGCCGCCCTCCACGCGGCCGGTGTCATCGACACGCCCTCGCCGCGCGCGGTGGCCGTGCTCTTGTTCGGCGCCTTCGATCAGGCGGCCTTCGAAATCGCCGATTTTCCGGACGACGAAGACCTAAAGCGCCGGCTAATCGAGGCGGCCGCGCAGCTCGTCGACGGCCTCAAGACCAAGAAACGCGAGAACGCTTCCCCCTGAGACGGGAGCGCTCTCGCCACGACCAGACTGCTTCGCGTTCAAGCGGACGCGATTGGCGGGCTTCTTGGTCTCGCGTCGTTACCCCCGGGCCTGTCCCGAGGGACCGGGGCCGCGAGGTACCCGCCAAGGATCGGATCCTTCGGCCTAAACGGAAAGACGTCTAGAGCAGCTTGTCGGCGCTGTTCTCGGCGCAGGGTCCTCAGAACTGAAACACGCGCCCGACGCCGAAGGATACCGTGCCGTAGACATCTTCGGACAGAAAGGGCGATTTGCGCGCCTCCCCCAGCAGCGTGCCCACGCTGCCGCCGCCCTGGACGAACCATTTCTCCGTCACCCGATAGCGCAAAGTGGCCTCGAAGCTTGCATCGGTGAAGCCGGCGCCCGGCTTGAAGACGGTATAGCCGGAACGGGCGGCCTGCGTCTCGTTCACGCCATAGAGCGCGCGGACATAGGTATCGTCGCCAAGCGTGGCGGACGCCTCGACCTCGACGCTCAGCCTGTCGGTCAGTTCGTGCTCGATGCCAACGCCAAAGGTCGCCGAAATCCCCTTATGACCGCTGGCGAGATCGGCGCTGACCACGCCGCTGAACTCCAGAAGCCCCCATTCGGCCTCCGCGAAAGCGGACAGTTCGACCGCCTGATCGAGATCGCCGAGGCCGCGAAACGCCTTGTCGTCGGATTCCTGGCGCCCCTCGCCGAGCCCGACGGCGAGGCCCGCGGTCAGTTCGGCGGGTCCGGCCTCCTGAAGGATGTCGATACCCAACCCATATTCGCCGAGAAACAGACGGCGAAACCGCGCCTGGATCAGCGGGTCGGGGCTGAACTCATAGACCGACGATCCCTTGAACACCGGCTCATAGCTGAACCCGCCGCCGAGAATGACATGGAGGCCGCGCGCATTGGCCTTGTCTTCCGTGCCGTCGCCGGCGGCCGCGGTCCCGGTCAGCGCGAACAGGCTGAAGCCGAGCGCCGGGGCAAGCAGGATCGACCGCCGCGGGCGGAAGGTCGGGATGTCGGATCGCATGGGTGAACTCCGGTTGTTGAAGCTCACCCCTTTGAGCCGGCCTCGACGTCGCGCACGAGCGGCTTTGCACGAACGGTCAGACCGTCTTCACGAACGACACGGGCCGGTCGGCGCGGTCGACCGTACCGCCCGCGCCAACGCCCGACCCGTCGCGCCGCTCGAGCGGATGCGTTTCGTAACGCGCGAGATGGGCCTGGCCGAGCGCGATGGTGCAGCAGATCGACAGGGCGGCGACCAGTGCGCCGGTGACTTTCCAGAACATGCGTATCTCCATTATCGGGTTGACCGGTGAAATCGCGGGGTTCAGCCGGCATTGACCAAGGCGCGGGCAGCATCGTCCACCTGCCGCTCGGCCAGGCGCGCCTGAACGATCTTCTGATTGTTGCGGCTGACCGGCAGGCTACGCCCGTCGGAGAGATCGCAGACCAGCGTCGCGCCGTCGCGCCTGAGCCCGGCCACATGGCGCAGGGCGACCCAGTGCGAGCGGTGGATACGCATCCCGTCAAGGCGTGCCACCGCGTCGACCGCCCGGCTGATCGGAAACAGGATGAGGCTCTTGCCGCGCGTGGTATGGACGCGCAGATAGTGCTGTTCGGCGCTCAGCGAGACGAGGTCATGGCCGAGCGCGCGCGGCACCTTGGACCAGAAGGCCCGCTCGTCGTCGCTGAGGCTGTCCGAGGGATCGGATGCCGCCGCCGCATCCGCCTCGGCATCCATCTCCGTATCCTTCAGGACCGGCCGCGACAAAAGCGCGAGCCGCGTGCCGTTCACCAGGATCCAGACGCACAGGACCGGCGGGGCAAGGGCGGCCATTTCGTCGACGAACAGGACGCTGAGCGCGCTGTCTGGTTCCTGGTCGGGAATGGGCGAAAACAGAAGATCGAGCACCATGGCGATCGGCAGGAAAATGACCGATGCCGACAAGGCGGTTATGACGACGAGAACCAGGGGGCCGATATTGAAGCGGGAGAGCCAGATCGCGAAGCCTTCCTGAAGCACCATCAGCAGGGGCAGCAGCAGGGTGACATGCAGTCCCCAATAGGCGGCCCGCGCCGGCAGCGACAGTTCCGCGGTCAGCGCCGGATTGAAGCTGAGGATGAACAGGGTCAGCGCCGGCACCCAGACGAGAATGAAGACGAGCGGATTGCGCCACGTCTCCCTGCCGAGCCGGTCGAGAAGGGTGGAAAACGACATCATCGCGGCAATCCTCGCGCCGGAAACAGCCCCCTGGCCGCCGATAAGACCACAAAAGGGGCGAAAAAAGGGGGCGGGGCCCGCCCCCTTTCCGGCTTGTCGGTCCGTCCGCCCAGTTCGGGCAGCGATGTCAACCAGTAGGCCCAGGCCGTCAACTCTGCTCGAGCGCAAGCTGTTCTTCCAGCCAGTCGGCGATCTTGGGCATCACGGTGAACCGGTCCTGCGGGCAGTGATCGTTCTCGCCGCTATAGATCAGCGTCCCGTTCGTCGTGGAATTGTTGGCGAGGTCCATGTCGAATTCGGGCGCGACATAGTCGTCGCGCGCATTCACCGACAGGATGGGCACATCCGTTTTGGCGCCGCCGGGCACGACGATGCCCTGATCAACAAGTGAAAAGCCGCGCATGTGATCGAGCAGGCCCGTCGGGTCGTCGGTCGGGATATCGGTGCGGTCGAACAGCGCCAGACGATACATGAGACCGACGGTCTCGAACTGTTCGTGCGGGATCTGGAACACGTCATGCAGCGGACCGCAGACATTGACCGCGGCCCGGATCAGATCGGGCCGGGTGTGGGCGAGCTTGACGACCGCATTGCCGCCGAAGCTGACCCCCATGACCGCGATCCTGTCCGCGTCGAAACGGTCGCTCGCGCCGAGCGTTTCGGCGAAGAGCGCCGGAATCGCGTCGAAATCGGGCGTCAGCGGAAATTCCGAATTCGTGCCCGTGCCGGCGATGTCGTGCATCAGAAGCGCGATGCCGCGATTGGCCAGATCGGGCCCGAAGGAGAAGAATTCGCCCTGGCCGACATCGATGCCGTTGGACGCGATGACCAGCGGCCAGCCGCCGGCCGGCCTGTCGCCCGGCGGCAGCAGAAGATGGCCGTCGGCGACGCCATCGGCGAAGGGCACCGCCACCGGCTCGACGCGATAGCCCATCAATTCATAGCCCCGGTGCACCGCGTCGAGGCTCCGGCGGAAGGCGTCGATCTGGGCCTCGGTCGGTTCGATCAGCGGATATTTGGCCAGCGAGAAGGCAGCCGCCGCCTTCATGTAGAGATCGGCCGCGGCGCCATCGAGGCCGAGCGTCTCCTGCTCTTCCGCCAGCCTGGCGAAGCGGTCGCCCAGGGCGGCGAAGCCGTCGGTCCAGATGGCGGCGCCAGGGGTGCCGGCGAGATCGGCATAGCCGTCGCCGCTACCGCTGGCCCGCACCTGGTTGACAATGGCGGCCGCGGTCAGCGGGTCGCTGCCGTTCCACAGCCAGTGATTGGGACGCAAGTCGCGAAACAAGGCACCGCTCTCCCCGCGCGCCAATTGCGGCAGGGTGAACAGCGCGACACCGAGACACACCGCGCCTAAGAGAAGGGTCGAACGTTTCATTCGGTTGCTCCTGTCGGTTCCTGGCGCGGACCGTCCACGCCACCGGGACAGGCGTTAGATCAAGCGGCAGGCCGCGTGCACCATCGGCTTCACGAGCGGTCGGGGCGGTTTCACGAATGGTCCGCCATCGGGGCCGGAGCGCTCCATGCCCTGGGCGGGACCAGAAAATGCGCGACGGCGATCCGTATTGTTCGAAGCGCGATGGCGCCGGGCCAGGCGATCCTGTAGGGCAGGGCGCATCATGTCCCTGACGCTCGATCATTTCGTCATGCACATCGACGACCGGCCCGATCTCCTGGACCGGCTGAAGACCGATTTGGCGTCTCTCGACATTCCTTTCGAACCCGATTGGGGCAAGGGCACCAAGGGTTTCAAGGCCGCCAATGTCTGGATCGGCCGGCAGTATTTCGAGATCGTGCGCATTCTGAAGCCCGATGGCGGCGGCTGGGTGAAGCGCTGGGTCGAGCGCCATCACCGGGGCAAGCGCGGCCTTTACTGCCTGTTCCTCGCCACCGACGACATCGACGCGACCGCCGCCCGCCTGCGCGCCGAGGGTCTCGCCGTCGAAGGGCCGGAGCGGATCACCTTTCGCGCGCTGTTTGGCCTCCTGAAGAAATCCATGCCCTGGCGCGTGCTCTATTTGCCGCCGCTTCCCGGCACCGAGGTCGAGATCGGCTTCATCGACTACGACCCCGATCCGACGGACCGGATGAAGGGCTTCATGGTGCCCAATGCGGACGAGAACGGCATTCCCGGCGTCACCGCGGCGCGGATGTGTCTGCCGCTGTCGACGGAGACACGCGCCTGTCTTCACCGGATCTTCCCGCAGGCCGAGACCGAGGACAAGGACGGGGCCGACAGCGGACCCAGCATCGGCCGGATCACGGTACCACTCGATGGCGGCCAGCTTCGGTTCGAACACGCCGCCGAGATCCACACCGATCTCTACGCCCCCCGCTCGGGCGTTGGCCCGACGGGCGCCATCCACCTCGAAAACGTTACGCTGCACGTCTGATCGCCGGCGCATGGCGTCACACGCGCGTCATACGCCTCGGCCATAGTCAACATCTCTGGAAACGTTTCCAGCGCAGCCACTCTTCCCGACGCGCATGAGGCAATTCCGTGGCACGTATCACGATCAGGGACGTCGCCGAACGCGCCGGATGCGGCATTGCAACGGTCAGCCGCGTCTTGAACCGGTCCGGCCCAGCGAGCGCCGAGGTGCGCGAGCGTGTGCTCGCCGCTGCCCATGATCTCGGCTTCCAGTTCAACGAACTCGGCCGTTCCCTGCAAAGCCAGCGATCGCGCACCATCGCCGTTCTGGTGCCGTCCTTCATTAATCCGGTCTTCGCCATGGCGGTGCAGGGCGTGCAGACGGTCGCCGCCGAGGCGGGCTATCAGATCCTCCTGGCCTGCGCCGATTACGACGAGACGGTGGAGGTTGGCGCCATCCGCACGCTGATCGGCAAACGGGTCGACGGCGCTATCATCACGGTGGCTAATCCCGACGACAGCCTGGCGATCGACGCCTTGCGCGATTCCGGTGTGCCCTATTGCATGATGTTCAACCAGCCGCGCGAGACCGGCCCGAGCGTTGGCGTCGATAATGTCGCCGCTGCCCGGTCCGTCGGCGACAGGCTGGTTGCCGCTGGCCATGAGCGGACCGCCTTCGTCGCGGTCCGGTTCAAGACGTCGGAACGGGCGCGGCTGCGCTATGAGGGCCTGTGCGCGGCCTTCGCCGCAGTGGATCTGCCACAGCCGATCCTGCTTGAGGTCGATTACCAGCCCGAACGACTTGAACAACGGCTCGACGAGGTGCTGACCCGGTATCCGGACATCAGCGCGCTATTTGCCTCGAACGACATGTTGGCGCTTGCGGTGATGCGTGCGATGCGCCGGCTCGGCCGCGAAGTGCCGGCGGATATCGGCGTTGTCGGCTTCGACGGCATCGCGGTCGGTGACCTTGTCGAGCCAAGTCTCGCCACCGTTGTCACGCCCAATGAGGACATGGGACGCGAAGCCGCGAGCCGGTTGATCAGTGCCATCGACAGGAAGGCCGAACCGGATCTCGGCATGATATTCCTGCCCTTCGAGTTTCGTTCTGGCGGCAGCCTTGCGCCCCGCCGAATGGAAATGCCGACGGACAAGCGGCAACTTGCCCGTCGGCCCCTCCTCTCCAATGCACCTGTGATCAAACAAGCGAAGTGAGGAAGATAAGATGAAATATAGAATGGGAGTCGTCTTGGCGGCAACGATGTGGTTTGTGCCTGCGGTCCAAGCCGCCGATGCGATCTGCTACAACTGTCCGCCGCAATGGGCCGACTGGGCGTCCATGCTTGAGGCGATTGACGACAATCTCGGCATTTCCATGCCGCATGATAACAAGAATTCCGGCCAGACCCTGTCGCAGCTTCTGGCAGAGCGCGAGGCGCCGGTGGCAGATGTCGCCTATTACGGCGTGACATTCGGTATCAAGGCCGCCAATGAAGGCGTGGCAACTGCCTACAAGCCGGAAGGCTTCGAGGATATCGCGGACGGCCTCAAGGATCCCGACGGCCGCTGGTTCACGATCCATTACGGCACGCTAGGCCTGTTCGTGAATGTCGACGCCTTGGACGGTGCGCCGGTGCCGGCCTGCTGGGAAGACCTGACCAAGCCGGAATATGAAGGTATGGTCGGCTATCTCGATCCGTCGAGCGCCTTTGTCGGCTACGCCGGCGCGGTGGCCGTCAACCGTGCCATGGGTGGTGATCTCGATAATTTCGACCCAGCGATCGAGTATTTCCAAACGCTGGCGGAGAACGACCCGATCGTGCCGAAGCAAACGTCTTATGCCCGTGTCGTCTCTGGCGAGATCCCAATCCTATTTGACTACGATTTCAACGCCTATCGGGCAAAATATACCGAAGATGGCAATTTCGAATTCGTTATCCCCTGCGAAGGTACAGTGGTCGTACCCTATGTTATGAGCCTCGTTGCCAACGGCCCTAACCCGGAGCGCGGCAAAGAGGTCCTCGACTTCATCCTCTCAGATGAAGGTCAGACCATTTGGACGAATGCCTATCTCAAGCCGGCGCGTCCGGTCTCGCTGCCCGAGGACGTCGCGGCTCGCTTCCTGCCCGACAGCGATTATGAGCGCGCGACGCCGGTCGACTACGCCAGGATGGAAGAGGTCCAGGCCGGCTTCGGCGAACGCTATCTCGCCGAGGTCAACTAAGCACCGTCACTGGGCCGCTGCGACGGATCCATTCGACACACGGCCGGGGCCTTAAAGGCCCCGGTCAGCCTTCGCTCAGCCGACCGAGCCAGCCGCGATGCCGCCATGCGCCCGTTCAACCGTTTCAGCCTTTTGTGCCTCGTGCCGCTGGCAATCTTCACGCTGGCCTTTCTCGCCCTGCCGCTGGTGCGCCTGGTCGGCGCCTCGATATCGACCGAGGCCGGTTGGACGATCTATGGCGAGATCCTGACCAATCCGCGTTACATGCGCTCGCTGATCGATACTGTGGCCGTATCCGCTGCCGTTACCGTAACGGCACTGGCGATCTCGACCACGGCGGGGCTGTTCCTCGCGCGCAACCGCTTTCCCGGCCGCACGCTTCTGATCGCCGTATTGACCTTTCCGCTGGCTTTTCCCGGCGTCGTCGTCGGCTTCATGATCATCTTGCTCGGCGGGCGCCAGGGTCTCGTTAACGACATCACGAGCGGACTGTTCGATGCCCGCGTCGTCTTCGCCTATTCGATGACGGGGCTGTTTCTCGGCTATCTCTATTTCTCCATTCCACGCGTTCTTCTGACCGTGATGGCGGCCGCCGAAAAACTCGACCGGGATATCGAAGACGCAGCGCGCTCGCTCGGTGCCGGACCATTGCGTATCGTCATCGACGTGATCCTGCCGGGGCTCGCGCCGGCGCTCATCGCGGCCGGTGCGATCGCCTTCGCCACCGCAATGGGGGCGTTCGGAACGGCGTTCACCTTGGCGACCAACATCGATGTCCTGCCCATGGTCATCTATACCGAGTTCACCTTGTCGGCGAACATCGCGATGGCCTGTGCGTTGTCGGTCGTGCTCGGTGCGGTGACCTGGATCCTGCTGCTGATCGCCCGGTCGTTTAGCGGCACCACTGTCGCGGCGTCGGGTTGAGGGCGGGTCATGCGCAAACGGATTTCGCTCGCGATTATCCTGCAGCTCATCGTGACGCTCGCCGCCTGCGCCTTCCTGCTGGTGCCGGCCATCCTGTCGATCATGGCGGGCATCACCGCGAACTATTTCCGCGGCATCTCCTCGGGTGTCACAACGAAATGGCTGTTCGAGGTATGGCACCTCTATGCCGACAGCATCTGGCTTTCGATCGGCATCGCGCTAGCCTGTCTCTGCGTCACCCTCGTAATCGGCGTGCCGGCGGCCTATGCGCTGGCCAAGTCGCAAGGTTTCGGCGCCCGTCTCATCGAGGAATTCGTGTCACTGCCGCTCGCCGTTCCAGGCCTCGCCTTGGCGCTAGCGCTTCTGCAGCTTTACGGCACGATGCAGGGTTTCCGGACATCCTGGCTGTTCATTCTCGTCGGCCATGTGCTCTACACGCTGCCCTTCATGGTCCGCTCGGTCCTGGCGGTGTTCGCTGCTATCGATCTCAAGACCCTGGAAGAGGGGGCGGCCTCGCTCGGCGCGAGCGCCTGGCAGCGGTTCATCGACATCGCCGTGCCGAACGCCATGCCGGGCATCCTGGCCGGATCGCTTACCGTCGTCACCCTCTCGATCGGCGAGTTCAACCTGACCTGGATGCTGCATACGCCGCTGCTCAAGACGCTGCCTGTCGGCCTCGCCGACAGCTATGCCTCCATGCGCCTCGAAATCGCCTCGGCCTATACGTTGATCTTCTTCGTTATGATCGTGCCGCTTCTGATGGCGCTGCAATGGGCATCGGCCCGGACGCTACGTCTGACGGGGGCACCATGAACAACGATACAGCGCATGGCCGGAGCGGCACGCATATCCATCTCGATGCCTGCGCCAAGACATTTCCCGACGGCACGCGGGCGCTCATACCGACATCGCTCGACATTGCGCCGGGCGAAATCATGGTACTGCTTGGCCCGTCCGGGTGCGGCAAGACCACGCTGTTGCGCATCGTCGCGGGCCTCGAAACCACTGACACTGGCGGCCGCGTATTGTTCGACCGGGACAATGTGACGGATGTGCCGATCGAGCGGCGCGAGGTCGGCATGGTATTCCAGTCCTATGCGTTGTTTCCGAACATGACGGTGCGCGGCAACATCGGCTACGGCTTGAAAGTGCGACGCATTGCGCGCGATCAGGTGGCCTCCCGCGTCGATGATGTTCTAACGCTATGCCAACTCTCGGATCTTGCCGACCGACCGGTCTCGGCATTGTCGGGCGGCCAGCGCCAACGCGTCGCCCTGGCACGTGCCGTGGCCCCGCGACCGCGTGTCCTGTTGCTCGACGAACCGCTTTCGGCGCTCGATGCCGCGCTGCGCGATCATCTGCGCAGTGAGCTTGCCGCTCTTCTTCGCCAGTTCAACACAACCGCCATCTTCGTCACCCACGACCAATCGGAGGCAATGGCGATCGCCGACCGAATCGCGGTGATGCGCACAGGCACCATCTGCCAGATCGACACGCCCGAAGCCCTTTACCGAACGCCAGCCGACAACTATGTCGCCGAGTTCGTCGGCGGCGCGAACCGTTTCGACGGTCATCCTGAAGGCACCGATAGATCTGCCTGCCTCCTGCTGGCGGGCGGCATCCTGAACCTGCCGCGCCCGATGCCCGCTGGCCATGCGGTCTACGCCCGCCCCGAAGCCATTCAGATCACGGAAGCGGAAGGCGCGCCGCTGGCCGGCCGGGTTTGCGGCGTGATCTTCCAGGGCACCCACTACCGGATTACGGTAGACGGGGTGACCGACCGTGCGATCACGGTGGATCATGCTGGCGGACAGAGTCCGCGCATCGGCGAGATGGTTGGCCTGGCCATCGATCCCGAAGCTGTTCTGATCCTGCCCGACACCGCATCAGCCGGCGCGGCCTCGGCACGGGTGCCTAGGACGGGCTTCCAGCCGGGAAGTGGGTCGACGGCCGGGTCACGGTCGCGATAGGGTCGCGGCCACGACCCTCCACGAAGACCTCCCGAAATGGCCATGCCGTGAAAGTCGCGATAACGGGCGCCTCCGGTTTCCTGGGCGGGCATCTGGTGCCGGCGCTGGCCGAGACGCATGACCTGCTGCTGGTGGGCCGCGATGCGGAGAAGCTCGCCCGCGCCTATCCCGACATCGCGTCATGCGACTATGATGCGCTCGCCGACAGGGCGCGCGGTTTCGACGCGCTGCTTCATCTCGCGGTTCTGAACAATACAAGCGACGCCGCGCCGGAAGCGTTCCGGTCGGTGAATGTCGGCCTGTTCGACACGGTCATCGACAGCGCCAAGGAGGCCGGCATCCCGCGGCTCGTCAATGTGACGAGCTTCCACGCGCTCGACCCCGGCAAAAGCGCCTATGCCCAGAGCAAACACGAGGCGCTTCGGCTGACCCGGGCCGCGGCCGGCATCAAGATCACCAATCTCTTCCTGCCTTACGTTCATGACGGAGCGATGCGCGGCCGGCTCGCGGCCCTGAACCGGCTGCCGAAACCATTGCGCGACATGGCCTTCGCCTGTCTGTCGGCGCTGGCGCCGACGGTCTCGGTCGCGCTGGTGACGGCATGGGTCACGCGCTTTCTCGGCCAGGAGATCCCTCCCAAAGAGAGCGAAGAGAGCGCGGCCGACGTCTTCCTGGCGGATCCCAAGAGCGACAACCTGGTCTATGCGGGCCTTCGGAAGACCCTCGATCTCGGTTTCGCGCTCACGATCATCGTCCTGTTCTGCTGGCTTCTGGCACTTGTCTGGATCGGCGTGCGCCTGTCTTCGCCCGGTCCTGGCCTATTCCGGCAGGTGCGCGTCGGCCGCGCGGAGAGTCCGTTCACCTGTCTGAAGTTCCGCACGATGCATCTCGGCACCGTCCAGGCCGGCACGCATGACGTGCCGCAAAGCGCGGTGACCGGCTTCGGGCAATTCCTGCGCCGGACCAAGCTCGACGAACTGCCCCAGGCGATCAATGTGCTCGTCGGCGACATGACGCTGGTGGGGCCACGGCCCTGCCTGCCGACGCAGACCGATCTGATCATCGCGCGGCGGCGGCGTCATGTGTTCGACGAGATCCCCGGCATCACCGGGCTAGCCCAGGTCAACGGGATCACCATGGTCGATCCCGAGCGGCTGGCGGACTGGGACGGTTTCTACAAGGCGGCGAAATGCACGCCGCTCGATCTGAAACTCCTGCTGCGCACGATCCTGCCGCGCCGCGACGGGTCCGGTCCGCGCGATATCCTGCCTTAGCCTCGTTGACGTTGAAGCGGAAGCGTTTGGCGGGCGCTCATGTTCGGGCGTCGTCACCCCCGGGCTTGTCCGGAGGTTTAGCGTTGCGGGGCATCCGGCCTGCCGTGCCCGGTTGCCGGAACAGGTCCGGCAATGACAATCAGAGTTGCGCGGCGACGGCCTGACGACGAGGCGCCCTGTCCTAAGCCGCTCGCACCCGGTCGAGGAAGGACGCCACTTCGTCCTGCAGCCGGCGCGACTCATCGGCGAGCGAGGACGAGGCGGCGAGCACCTGATCGGTCGCCGCACCGGTCTCGCCGACAGCATCGGAGATCTCGCTGATATTCGCCGACACATCGCGCGTGCCTTCGGCGGCCTGCTGGGTGTTGCGTGCGATTTCCTGGGTCGCGGCGTGCTGCTGCTCGACGGCGGCGGCGATGGAGCCAGCGGATTCGTTCAGCATTTGGATGACCCGGCCGATTTCCTCGATCGAGCCGACGACGGCATTGGTGTCGTCCTGCATGGCGAGGATCTGGCTCGAAATCTGCTCGGTCGCCTTGGCGGTCTGGTTGGCCAGGCTCTTGACCTCCGACGCCACGACCGCGAATCCGCGGCCCGCCTCGCCAGCCCGCGCCGCCTCGATGGTCGCGTTCAGCGCCAGGAGATTGGTCTGTTCGGCGATGTCGGAGATCATGCGGATGACCTCGCCGATCGTCTGGGCGCTGTCGGCCAGTTTCGACACCGTGCCGGTGGCATGTTCGGCGCCGCGCGAGGCTTCGTCGGTCATGGTCGCGGATTCGCCGACCCGGGTCGAGACTTCCGCGATCGACTGGCTCATCTCTTCGGACGCGGCCGCCACGGTCTCGACATTAGTCGAGGCTTCTTCGGAGGCGGCAGCGACGGCGGTCGAGCGTTCCGAGGCCCGGCCCGCCGATCCCGACAGTCCCTCGGCCAGGGTCACGAGCTGGTCGGCGGCCTGCGAGACGCTCGCGACGACCTGGTTCACGCTGGCCTCGAAGCCGTCGGCGAGATCGTTCATCGTGCGTCGTTTCTCGATCTCGGCGCGTTCGGCGGCTTCCGCCTGCTCGGCTTCGAGCCGCGCCTTCTCGATCGCATTGGCGTGGAACACTTCGAGCGCGCGGGCCATGTCGCCCAGTTCGTCGGTCTTGTTCGTGCCGGAGATCTCGATGTCGAGATTGCCGTTCGCCACATCCGTCATTTCGGTGACGGTGCGGTTGATGGAGCGCGAGATCATCCGGCCGATGAAGAATGCCGCCAGGCCGCCCAGCACGACGCAGATCACGGCGAGCACGAGCGTCGTCGACAGGGTGCGCTGGATGTCGGCGCTGGCCTGCGGGCCCAGCGTGTTCTGCGCATCGACGGATGCCTGAAGCATCTCCTTGAAGTCTTCGAGCAAGCCCGGCCCCATCGCATCGAGCCGATTGACACGGACATCGTTGCGCGCGGCGATGACATCGCCGATTTCGCTCATCATGTCATCGAGCATCCCGATCTCGGCGACGGTTTCGGCGGCGATGCGGCGGAGCTGGGCGCTTTCCAGGGCACGCGAGGTCTCCTGCATCCGTTGCGCTGCGGTATCGAATTCCGCAAGCGCGCGTTCCTTTGCCTGCGCGGAATTGGTCAGGAGAAAACGCTCGGCATAGAGGCGACCCAGCATCAACGATTCCTGGGCATCTCCGGCAAGATCGGAGCCATCGACATCGCCCGTGGTCCCAGCGGTTTCGCGGATCTCGGTGATCTGCGCCCGGATCTCGCTACCCATGTCAAGGAAGCCCGGGACGAGGGCGTCGCGCTCGGCCTGCAAGGCGACCATCTCATCGAATGCGGCGAGGTAGGCCTGGGTTTCCACGCTCAGCTCATCGAGATTGACGAGATCGTCCGGATCGTCGAACAGCGTACGGTTTTCCTGGTTTGCGTGCAGGAGCCCGTCAACGGTCGCATGAACCTGAGCGATCCGTTCATCGGTCGCGTTCAGGCGATACTGCATCACCCGCAGGCGCGCCTCGGCGAAGGCTTCCGTCATTTCGTTCGTGACGAGGCTCTGTCGCGCTTCGGACCGATATTCGGTGAAGTTCTTCTGGACATCGGTCAGCCCGACATAGGCGAACACGGCGAGAAGCGCCAGAAGCCCGATGATGACGCCGAACGCGCCATAGATTTTCGTCGACAGTTTCAAGGTCATGTCCCCCGCCCCAATCGTCTCGCGGGCCGGCGTCACAAGCCGGCATACGCATAATCCATGAGGTTCAGGGAACGCCTGAATATCTAACGATATGTAAAAGACCCTAGACGGTTTCACGCGACGACTGCGTGAAATGATGCTTTTGTGAAGATTATTACAAATCAGTCACGGGAATTCAGTCGGACGTGTCGTCCGAGCGGGACGGAAAATCCTCTTCTGCGGGAATATGATAGGAAGAATTCAACCATCGGTTGAGATCGACATCGGCGCAGCGCTTCGAGCAGAAGGGCCGGTAGGCCGAGTCGGAAATTTTTTTGCATATCGGGCACTTTTTTTCGCCCATGAGGCCGTTCTCCTCGTCGCGCGTTGCGCCGATCGCCGCCAGGCGGGCCTCGAATCGCGCCGGGCCCGGGCCCGATCAGAGGTCCGCGCGTGGGCCGCTCAGCTATATTTCAGCGTGATGCCGCCATCGACGACCAGTTCGATGCCGGTGACATATCGCGCGTCGTCCGACGCCAGATAGAGCGCCGCATGGGCGACGTCCCAGGCATCACCCATATGCCCCATCGGCACCTGGGCATCGCGCACCCGCCACATCTCATCGACATCGCCATCGGCATATTCGGCCGCCAGCCCGGCCGATTTCTCGACCATCGGCGTTCGCATCAGACCAGGCAGCACGGCGTTCACGCGGATCCCGCGACCGGCATATTCCACCGCCGTCGTGCGCGTCAGATGGTTGATGGCCGATTTCGACGCGTAATAGGTCGCGTAGGGAACGCCGGTATAGCGGATCGAGGCGATCGACGAGATGTTGACGATCGATCCGCTATCGGCCTTCAGCATGACCGGGATGACATGTTTCATGGTCAGGAAGGCGCCCTTGAGATTGATCGCCATGACCCGGTCCCAATCAGCTTCCGCCAGGTCGACCACCCCGCCGACCTCGGCGATCCCGACATTGTTGTCGAGAACGTCGATCCGGCCATAGGCCAGAACGCAGGCCTCGACCATGCGCGCCACCTGATCGGCCTGGGCGACATCGGCCCGGCAGTGTTCGGCGATGCCGCCGTCGGCGCGGATCATCTCCGCGGTTTCGGCGGCCGCATCCGCATTGATGTCGGCGCAGAAAACGCGCGCGCCCTCGTGGGCGAACAAGACCGCCGCCGCCTTGCCATTGCCCCAGCCGGGCCCGATGGAGCCCGCCCCGACCACCAGCGCGACCTTGCCGTCGAGTCGACCCGTCATGTCCCGACCTCCTTGCCCTTTATAGCCATCTCAGCATCCCGCAGCCGCAATTCGGTCTTCAGGATTTTGCCGTAATTGTTCTTGGGCAGGGCGTCGACCCGCATATAGGCCTTGGGCCGCTTGAAGCGCGCGATGCGGTCGAGGCATAGCCGGTCGAGATCGGCATCTGGCGCTTCCCCCACGACATAGGCGACGACGATCTCGCCCCAGTCGGCATCCGGACGGCCGATCACCGAGACCTCGCGCACGCGCGGATCGGTCAGCAGCACCTCCTCCACCTCGCGCGGATAGATGTTCGACCCGCCCGAGATGATCATGTCCTTGGACCGGTCGTGCAACGTCAGAAACCCGTCGGCGTCGAGGCTACCGACATCGCCGGTATGCAGCCAGCCGCCGCGCAAGGCGGTCTCGGTGGCCTGCGGGTTATTCCAGTAGCCGAGCATGACCGGATCGCCGCGCGTCAGGATCTCGCCCGCCTCGCCGGGCGGCAGCGGCCTGTCCTGGTCGTCGGCGATATGCACCTCGACCGCCGAACTGACCATGCCCGCCGAGCCTAACCGTTCCCGCCAGCGCGGATGGGCGCGGTCGGCCACCATCTCCTTGGACAGGAAGGTGATCGTCATCGGCGATTCCCCCTGGCCGTAGATCTGGGCGAGGCAGGGGCCGAACCGGTCGAGTGCCCGGCGCGCGTCCTCGACATACATCGGGGCGCCGCCCCAGACGATGGTGCGGATGGCGCCGGGCGCCGGCGCGACGGCGCCGTCAACGAGTCTTTTGATCATGGTCGGCGCGGCGAACATGGACGCGCCACGCCAGTGGTCGAACAACGCGGCGATCTCGGCCGGGTCGAAACCGCCCGACTCGGGCACCACATTCACCCCCCGGCGCAACACATGCGGCTTGATATACATGCCCGAGCCATGGCTCATCGGCGCGGCATGCAGGATCGGCGCGCCGGCCGGCGTCGGGTCGACATCGGCGAGATAGGCCCAACTCATCGCCGCGAGATTGCGATGGCTCAGCATCGCCCCCTTGGGTCGGCCGGTCGTGCCCGACGTATAGAACAGCCAGGCGAGATCGTCGGGCGCGGCGGGATGATGGTCGCCGCCGTCTTCGGCGAACAGCCCGTCATAATCGCCGCCGCCGATGTCGAAAAGATGGGCCAGGGTCCCCGGGCGATGGGCGTCGATGGCCGAGGCGATGCTGGCTGAGGCGAAACAGACCTTGGCGCCCGACTGGTCGAGGATATAGCCCATCTCGGCGCCGTGCAGCTTGGCATTGATCGGGACGGCGGCGAACCCGCCCCACCAGCAGCCGAACAGGATTTCGAGATAGTGTGGCCCGTTGCCGGCGGCGATGCCGATGCGGTCGCCGGGGACCGCGCCGAGGCGCGCGAGCCCCGCGGCGAGCGCCCGGGCGCGCCGCGCCAGTTGCGCATAGGACTGATAGACGCCCGTCCCGACGGCGACGGCCGGCAAATCCGGAAAGCCGCGCGCCGCCCGGTCGAGCCAATGGGCCAGGTTCATGACGCCTCCCTCCCGCTAGTTTTGTTGCATCGCTTCTTGTCGTGTCGCGTCTGGGCGATGCCGTTTGGCGGGAAAGGATACAGCCGGGCGGCCTCAAGACAAGACGATCGGCATCGGATCGATGGCGGGATGGCAAGCCGGGTATCAGGCCTGCTTGGTCCGCGTTATTGTCCGCCGGCGTTTAGCCAGCCATAGCGGACCGGATAACCGCCACCGTCGAGGAGCCGCATCGTTTCATAGAGCGGCAGGCCGACGACCGCCGAATAGGACCCGACGAGCTTGACGACGAAGGCGCCGGCGATGCCCTGAACCGCATAGCCCCCGGCCTTGCCGCGCCATTCGCCCGAGGCGAGATAGCTTTCGACCTCGTCGCGCGACAGTCGCTTGAAGCGCACTCGTGCCTCGACGAGGCGGACGCGGGTGTCGCGGCGTGGCGTCGACAGGCAGATCGCGGTGAAGACCCGGTGATTACGCCCCGACAGAACGCGCAGGCAATTGGCCGCGTCTTCGAGCAGTTCCGCCTTTGGCAATACCCGACGGCCGACGGAGACGACGGTATCGGCGGACAGGATATAGGCGCCGTCGACATCCTCGCGCCGATCGCTCTGGCGCATCACCATCTCACATTTGGTGCGTGCCAGGCGCTTGGCCAGCGTGCGCGGCTGTTCGCCCTTCAGTGGTGTTTCGTCGATGCTGGCCGGCAAGACGACATCGGGCTCGACGCCCATCTGGCCGAGCAGCGACAGCCGGCGCGGCGAGCCGCTGGCCAGCACCAGCCGGGGCGCGCCGGATCCGTCGCGATCGGTCTCGTCCGTGCTCATGGAACCGGCCTTCGGCGCTTATTTGAAACGGTAGGTGATGCGGCCCTTGGTGAGGTCATAGGGCGTCATCTCGACCAGCACCTTGTCGCCGGCGAGAACGCGGATGCGATTCTTGCGCATGCGGCCCGCGGTATGAGCGACGATCTCGTGGTCGTTTTCGAGCTTCACGCGAAACATCGCGTTGGGCAGCAATTCGGTGACAACGCCGGGAAATTCCAGCAATTCTTCTTTCGCCATAGAGACTCTATGATTGGGTTGGGGAAAAGCGCGCGGACCCTAGCCGATAATGGCGCGAATGGGAATGCCATGTTTGAGGCTTGATCGACCGCGGCGTTTTCAGGCGATATCCTCTGCCGACGACCGCTCTCAACCGCCCGCCGGACCCAAGCTCCAGGATCGCCACATGGCCACGACCGGACCGCAATATCCACCGCACTATCTAGACCGGCTCGAAATCCTCTGGGGCAAGGGATTTCTGTCGCCGGGCGGGGCGGAGGAAGTGCGCCTGATCGTCGGCGACGAGGATCTTGCGGGCCAGACCGTACTCGATATCGGCTGCGGGATCGGCGGCCCGGCCATCTGTCTCGTGCGCGATTTTGGCGCCGCGTCCGTCATCGGCCTCGACATCGAGGACGAGATCGTCGCGCGGGCCGAGGCTTCGATCGCCGAAGCGGGACTAGGCGATAAGATCGAGATCCGCCGCGTCGATCCCGGCCCCCTGCCGCTCGAGGACGACAGCGTCGATGCGGTGTTCTCGAAGGATGCGATGATCCATATCCGCGACAAGCCGGCGATCTACGGCGAGATTCTGCGGGTTCTGCGCCCCGGCGGCAGGGTCATGGCGAGCGATTGGCTCGCCGGCGATACGATCGCGACCTCGCCCGGCTGGCGCCGCTACAGCGAGGTCGGCCAGCTCGATTTCGTCATGACGACCGCCGCGGAGACCGAGGACACCATGCGGGCCGCCGGCTTCGTCGATGTGTCGACCCGCGACCGCAATGACTGGTTCCGCGCGGTGGCGCGTCGGGAGGCGGAAGCCGTCGCGGGTCCGCTCAAACAGGCGCTCGTCGAGGCCATCGGCGCCGAACGCCAGGCGGCCTGGGTCGTGGTGCGCGAGGCATTGGCCGATGCGGTCGACGACGGCGCGCTACGGCCGACGCATCTGTTCGGCCGCAAGCCTATTCATTGACGCTTGGCGCCCAGGCAAACCGCTGCTTGATGCGCTGGGACAGCCGGTCGCGCACCCGGCGATAGGCGCCGAGGCGCGCATCGCGATTGCCGTCGACCACGGTCGGATCCTCGGTCGGCCAGTATTCGACCTCGACCGCCATGCCATGGGTCATGTCGAGCACCTTGTGATGGGCTTCCGGCGTCAGCGTCACGATGACGTCGAAGGATGTGTCGTAGAGATCGTCGAGGCTTTGCGGCCGGTGCCGCGCGATGTCGCCGCCGATTTCGTCAACCGCGGCGACGGCGAAGCCGTCGAGATCGCCGCCGCGAACCCCGGCCGAGGCGACATAAACGCGCGGAAATAACCGCCGCATCAGCCCCTCGGCCATGGGCGAGCGCACCGCGTTCTGACCGCATACGAACAGCACCGAGGATGGCGGGTCCCCGCCGGACGCCACCGCGTCACCCCTTCCAGTGCAGAACGCAGATCAGGGTGAACAGACGCCGCGCCGTGTCGTGGTCGACCGCGATCTTGCCGTCGAGCCGGTCGCGCAGGATGCGCGATCCCTCGTCATGCACCCCCCGGCGGCCCATGTCGATCGCCTCGATGCGACTCGGGCTGGCCGTCTTGATGGCCTCGAAATAGCTCTCGCAGATTAGGAAATAGTCGCGGACGATCTTCCGGAACGGGGTCAGCGACAGGATATGGGTCTGCACCGGCGCGCCGTCCTGGCGTCCGATGTCGAGCACCAGGCGCTGTTCCTGGATCGACAGTTTCAGCGTATAGGGCCCGTCATGCCGGCCGGGCAGTTCGAAGCGGTTTTCCTCGATCAGATCGTAGATCGCCACGGCGCGCTCATGTTCGATATCCGGCGCGCCGCGCCCGATCGAGGCTTCATCCAGCGTCACCTCGATGAGCCGGTCCGTTATCGCGTCTCCGGGATCGCTCATCCTGATGTCCCCAAATCCTGCGCGGCGAGACGGAAGGCCCCGCCCGCCACGGACTGATTCCCATCTGGCGCGCGCGGATCAAGCAAAATCGCGCGCCGGGGACGACAGATGACGCCGGCGGCCGTCATCGCTGGCCGTCGTCGCGCAGGAAGGCACTGTCGACCGGCACGTTGAGCCCGCTGACCAGCGCATTGGTCTCATTGGCCATGCCGACGACGGCGGTGAGTTCCATCAGCATCTCGTCGGTCATGCCTTTCGCCCGTGCCGCGGCGCTGTGCGAGCGGATGCAGTATTCGCAAGCATTGGTCATGGAGACCGCCACATAGAGCATCTCCTTGACGAGCGGATCGAGAGCGCCCGGCGCCATGACCTGCTTGACGCTCTCCCAGGTGCGCTTCAGCGTGACCGGATCATGTGCCAGAACGCGCCAGAAATTGTTGACGAAATCGGTGCCGCGCGTCGCGCGGATGTCGTCGAAGACGGCGCGGGCGTCAGGCGACAATGCATCGTCGTCGAGTACGGGTAACAGGCTCATCGGATCCTCCAGCGGCGGGTTGGAAGAAAAGCCTAGTCGACGTAACCGGTCACGTCATGCGTGATCGATTATTCGCCTTACCGCACCATGGAGATGCCGCCGCCCGTCGAGGTCGCGCCGGAAAAGCCCGTCGCCGCCGAGCCGGCCAGCGTCGCCAGCGGATTGCCGGCGGCATCCTTCAGGACGACATTGTTGCCTTCGATGTTCCAGGCGCCGATCTGGCCGAGCGTGGGGTTGCCGCAACCGCGCGTCGAGGCGCGATAGCCGCCCTGCCAGCCGGTCAGGGTGACGAACATGTCGCAGGTCGACCCGCCCGAACTGACCCGCCACTGGCCGAGCACTTCCTCGCGCGCCGGCGGGCCGGCGACCTGGGGCACGGAGGCTTGCGGCTGGGGCGTTAGGCCGGCGACCTGCTGTTCGGCGGTTTCGGCGGCGGCCGTCTGTGCCTGATCGACCGTCGCCCCTGGCGGCGGCAGAAGGCCGGTGGACTGCACCGGCTGGGTCGGCACCGGACGCAGCGGCGGCGGGCCGCTCGGCGTGGCGCAGGCCGCGACGAGGCTTGCGGCGGACACGGCGAGAATGAGCGATTTCAGCGAGGCCATGGCAGTCGTCCAGTCATCCGCTAACAGTCGTCCGCTAACCGGAACGTGGCGCGTGTCGTAATCGACGGTTGCGACGACAACATGTCCACGCGCTTGGAAAGTCAAGGTGATTCCAAAAAGACACGGTGTCGCGAGCTTAACGTCAAAACCCGGTCATGCAACAGGGCGGGGCTCGCGGACCGGCGCACCGGCACCTGCGAGCCCGCGCCGGGATCAGTTCATCGTCGGGATGACGAAGCTGGCACCGTCCTTGATGCCGGACGGCCAGCGCGAGGTGACCGTCTTGGTCTTGGTGTAGAAGCGGATCGAATCCGGTCCGTGCTGGTTGAGATCGCCGAAGCCCGACCGCTTCCAGCCACCAAAGGTGTGATAGGCCAGCGGCACCGGGATCGGCACATTGATGCCGACCATGCCGACATTGACGCGGCTGGCGAAGTCGCGCGCCGCGTCGCCGTCGCGGGTGAAGATCGCGACACCATTGCCGTATTCATGGTCCGACGCCATGGCGAGACCGTCCTCATAGCTGTCGGCGCGCGCCACCGACAAGACCGGGCCGAAGATCTCTTCCTTGTAGATCGTCATGTCGGTGGTGACCTTGTCGAACAGGCAGCCGCCCATGAAATGGCCGTTCTCATAGCCCTGCAGCTTGAAGTCGCGGCCGTCGACCAGAAGCTCGGCGCCCTCGGCGACCCCCTGGGCGACATAGCCCTTCACCTTCTCCAGATGCTGGCTGGTGATGACCGGACCGAAATCGGCCTCGGGATCGGTCGACAGGCCGACCTTCAGCGATTCGACCCGCGGCACCAGGCGCTCGATCAGGGCATCGGCGGTCGACTTGCCGACCGGCACGGCCACCGAAACGGCCATACAGCGCTCGCCGGCCGAGCCATAGCCGGCGCCGATCAGCGCGTCGGCCGCCTGGTCCATGTCGGCGTCGGGCATCACGATCATATGGTTCTTGGCGCCGCCGAAGCACTGCACCCGCTTTCCGTGCGCGGTCCCGGTCGCATAGACATAGTGCGCGATGGCCGAGGAACCGACGAAGCCGACCGCCATGACATGCGGATCGGTGAGGATCGTGTCGACGGCTTCCTTGTCGCCATTGACGACATTGAGGATGCCGGCCGGCAGACCAGCCTCGATCATCATCTCGGCGAGCTTCATCGGCACGCCCGGATCGCGTTCGGACGGCTTCAGGATGAAGGCGTTGCCGCAGGCGATCGCCGGGGCGAACTTCCACATCGGGATCATGGCCGGGAAGTTGAATGGGGTGATGCCGGCGACGACGCCGAGCGCCTGGCGCATCGAATACATATCGATGCCGGGGCCGGCGCCCTCGGAAAACTCGCCCTTCATCAGATGCGGGACGCCGCAGGCGAATTCGACGACTTCGAGGCCGCGCTGGATGTCGCCCTTGGAATCGGCGATCGTCTTGCCGTGTTCACGCGACAGAAGCTCGGCGAGCTCGTCCATGTCGCGATTGAGCAGGTCGAGAAAGCGGAACATGACGCGAGCGCGCTTCTGCGGGTTCTGCGCCGCCCAGGCGGGCTGGGCTGCGGCGGCATCGGCGATCGCCGCCTCGACCTCGGCCTTCGACGCCAGCGCGACGTGGGCCTGCACCTCGCCGGTATTGGGGTCGAAGACATCGCCGAAGCGGCCGCTCTGGCCGGCCACCGCCTTGCCGCCGATGAAGTGCCCGTAATGTGTCTGAGTTGAATCCGCCATGAAGGCCTCCCTGCCTGGTGCCGCCCGACGGCGCCATCCGTTATCCGGTCTTGATATTTGGGCTAATCCATTTTCCGCCCGCCTGCAATCGCCGGCGGTCATGGCCGCGATGCGGGACGGGCGCGCGTTTCCGCGCCGATGGCGGGCCGGCTCGGCCGGCCCGCCCGCTTGCCTCTCTTGGCCAGAGGGTCTAGGTCATAGTCCGGCGCTGTCACGGCGTCGAACCCGGACCCTTCCAAGCACGAGTTTCCCCATGGCGCGACCCAAGATTGCCTTGATCGGCTCCGGCCAGATCGGCGGTACCCTGGCCCATCTCATCGGATTGAAGGAGCTCGGCGACGTCGTCCTGTTCGACATCACCGAAGGCGTTCCCGAGGGCAAGGGGCTCGACATCGCCCAGTCCTCGCCGGTCGACGGTTTCGATGCCGCCTATTCCGGCACCCAGTCCTATGAGGACATCGCCGGGGCCAGCGTCGTCATCGTCACCGCCGGCGTGCCGCGCAAGCCCGGCATGAGCCGCGACGACCTCGTCGAGACCAATCTCAAGGTCATGCAGCAGGTCGGCGCCGGCATCGCCAAATATGCCCCCGACGCCTTCGTCATCTGCATCACCAACCCGCTCGATGCCATGGTATGGGCGCTGCAGAAATTCTCCGGCCTGGCGCCGGAAAAGGTCGTCGGCATGGCCGGCGTGCTCGATTCCGCCCGGTTCCGCCTGTTCCTGGCGGAGGAATTCGACGTCTCGGTGGAAGACGTCACCGCCTTCGTGCTCGGCGGCCATGGCGACACCATGGTGCCGAGCATCCGCTATTCGACGGTCGCCGGCGTGCCGCTGCCCGATCTCGTCGAGATGAACTGGACGACGAAGGAGCGGATCGACGCCATCGTCCAGCGCACCCGCGACGGCGGCGCCGAGATCGTCGGCCTGCTCAAGACCGGCTCCGCCTTCTACGCGCCCGCCGCCTCGGCGATCGCGATGGCCGAAAGCTATCTCAAGGACAAGAAGCGGGTCTTGCCCTGCGCCGCCTATCTGCGCGGCGAATATGGCGTGAACGCCATGTATGTCGGCGTGCCCGTGGTCATCTCTGCCAAGGGCGTCGAGCGCATCGTCGAGGTCAAGCTCGACAAGAGCGAGAAAGAGAATTTCGAGACCTCGGTCGCGGCCGTTCAGGGCCTGATCGACACGTGCAAGAAAATCGCGCCGGAGCTTGGCTGAGACCGCGCGTTCAACGCCTGTGACACGGGGGCAGCGTTCATGAACATCCACGAATATCAGGGCAAGCAGGTCCTGAAATCCTTCGGCGCGCCGGTCGCCGAGGGCCATCCCGCCTTCACCGTCGAAGAGGCGGTCGCCGGCGCCAGGAAGCTGCCCGGCCCGCTCTATGTCGTGAAGAGCCAGATCCATGCCGGCGGGCGCGGCAAGGGCCGCTTCAAGGAACTCGGCCTCGACGCCAAGGGCGGCGTGCGGCTGGCGCATTCGATCGACGAGGTCGAGGCCAATGCGCGCGAGATGCTCGGCAACACGCTCGTCACCCACCAGACCGGCGATGACGGCAAGCAGGTCAACCGGGTCTATATCGAGGACGGCGCCGATATCGACCGCGAACTCTACTGCTCGCTCTTGGTCGACCGCGCGGTCGGCCGCATCGCCTTCATCGTCTCGACCGAAGGCGGCATGGACATCGAGGAAGTCGCCGCCGAGACGCCGGAAAAGATCCTCACCCTGCCGATCGACCCGCTTTCCGGCGTGACCTCGGATGACGCGGCGCGGATCTCGGACGCGCTCAAGCTCACCGATGCCGCCCGCGACGACGGCATGACGCTGTTTCCCGCGCTCTATCGGGCCTTCGTCGAGAAGGATATGAGCCTTCTCGAAATCAACCCGCTGATCGTCATGACCAATGGCCGGCTGCGCGTGCTCGACGCCAAGATCTCCTTCGACGGCAACGCGCTGTTCCGCCATGACGACATCATGGCGCTGCGCGACGAGACCGAGGAGGACGCCAAGGAGATCGAGGCCTCCAAGCACGATCTCGCCTATGTCGCGCTCGACGGCAATATCGGCTGCATGGTCAATGGCGCCGGCCTCGCCATGGCGACGATGGACATCATCAAGCTCTATGGCGCGGAGCCGGCGAACTTCCTCGATGTCGGCGGTGGCGCATCCAAGGAGAAGGTGGCGGCCGCCTTCAAGATCATCACCGCCGATCCGAACGTGACGGGCATCCTGGTCAATATCTTCGGCGGCATCATGCGCTGCGACGTGATCGCCGAGGGCGTGGTGGCGGCCGTCAAGGAAGTCGGCCTCGACGTGCCGCTCGTGGTCCGGCTCGAAGGCACCAATGTCGAACAGGGCAAGGCGATCATCAATCAGTCCGGCCTCAACGTGATCGCCGCCGACGATCTCGACGACGCCGCCCAGAAGATCGTCAAGGCCGTTGGGGGGGCTGCGTAATGTCCATTTTCGTCGACAAGGATACGAAGATCATCGTCCAGGGGCTGACCGGCAAGACCGGCTCGTTCCATACCGAACAGGCGCTCGCCTACTACGGCACCAAGATGGTCGCCGGCGTGCACCCGAAAAAGGGTGGCGAGACCTGGGGCGACACGGTGGGCGGCGGCACGACGCTGCCGATCTACGCCTCCGTCGCCGAGGCCAAGGACGCGACCGGCGCCAATGCCTCCGTCGTCTATGTTCCCCCGGCCGGCGCCGCGGCGGCGATCATCGAGGCGATCGAGGCGGAAATCCCCTTCATCGCCTGCATCACCGAAGGCATTCCCGTCGCCGACATGGTCAAGGTGAAGGCGCGTCTCGAAAAGTCCTCGTCGCGGCTTCTCGGGCCGAACTGCCCCGGCATCCTGACGCCGCTCGAATGCAAGATCGGCATCATGCCGGGTTCGATCTTCTCCGACGGTCATGTCGGGGTCGTGTCGCGCTCGGGCACGCTGACCTATGAGGCGGTGTTCCAGACGACCCAGGCCGGCCTCGGCCAGTCGACGGCGGTCGGCATCGGCGGCGATCCGGTCAAGGGCACCGAATTCATCGATGTCCTGGAGCGCTTCCTGGCCGATGACGACACCCAGTCGATCATCATGATCGGCGAGATCGGCGGGTCGGCCGAAGAGGACGCTGCCCAGTTCATCGCCGACGAGGCCAAGAAGGGCCGCAAGAAGCCGATGGCCGGCTTCATCGCCGGACGCACCGCGCCGAAAGGGCGGACCATGGGCCACGCCGGCGCCATCGTGTCCGGCGGCAAGGGCGGCGCGGAGTCCAAGATCGAGGCGATGGAAGCGGCCGGCATCGCCGTTTCGCCGTCGCCGGCCCGGCTCGGCGCGACCTTGGTCGAGGTTCTAAAGGGGTAACGGTCGCCGGCGATGCAAATATCGGGGGCAAGACGGAAAAACGTCACCGAAACGTGCTTTGTGACGAGTTGAAACCGGCGCCATTTTCCCGACATGATGGCATGATCAGGCATGATTCCGTCAGGGCGTGGCAGGTCTGGCCGCGCCGCATCGCAAATCAGAAGGGCGGAGGGCATCCCCTCCCATAATCCATCCATGGCTCGTCAGGATCAGAACGACCTCTTCGCGCGCACCTCTTTCCTCTATGGCGCCAATGCCGGCTATATCGAAGACCTCTATGCCCGCTATCAGGACAATCCGGGCACGGTCGACGCCGAATGGCGCGATTTCTTCGCCCATCTGAAGGACACCCGCGAGGATGTCGTCGCCGGCGCCCACGGCCCGTCCTGGCAGCGGCGCGACTGGCCGGTCGCGGCGAATGGCGAACTCGTCTCGGCCTTCGATTCCAATTGGGAGCCGGTCGAGAAGCTTCTCGGCGACAAGGTCCGCGCCAAGGCCCAGGGCAAGGGCGTCGAGATCTCCGACACCGAGGTGCAGCAGGCGACGCGTGATTCCCTGCACGCGCTGATGATGATCCGCGCCTATCGCATGCGCGGCCATTTCCACGCCAATCTCGATCCGCTCGGCATCGCGACCCGGCTCGACCATGAGGAACTGCACCCCCAGTCCTACGGCTTCACCGAGGCCGACATGGACCGCAAGATCTTCATCGACAACGTGCTGGGGCTCGAATTCGCCAGCGTGCGCGAGATCCTGGCGATCCTCACCCGGACCTATTGCGCCTCGATCGGCATCGAGTTCATGCACATCTCCGATCCGGTCGAGAAGGCCTGGATCCAGGAGCGCATCGAAGGGCCGGACAAGGAAGTCAACTTCACCGATCTCGGCAAGAAGGCGATCCTCAACAAGCTGATCCAGGCCGAGGGCTTCGAGAAGTTCCTCGACGTGAAATATACCGGCACCAAGCGCTTCGGCCTCGACGGCGGCGAAGCGGTGATCCCGGCGCTCGAACAGGTCATCAAGCGCGGCGGCAATCTCGGCATCCGCGAGATCGTGCTCGGCATGGCGCATCGCGGGCGGCTCAACGTCCTGGCCCAGGTCATGGGCAAGCCGCACCGGGCGATCTTCCACGAATTCAAGGGTGGTTCCTACGCGCCCGACGAGGTCGAGGGATCAGGTGACGTCAAATACCATCTCGGCGCGTCCTCGGACCGCGCCTTCGACGGCAACAACGTGCATTTGTCGCTGACGGCGAACCCCTCGCATCTCGAAATCGTCAATCCGGTGGTGCTCGGCAAGGCGCGCGCCAAGCAGGACCAGCTCAACCCGCTGGACCCCGCCACCCAGTCGCGCAACCGGTCGAACGTGCTGCCGCTGCTGATTCATGGCGATGCCGCCTTCGCCGGCCAGGGCGTGGTCGCGGAGTGTTTCGGCCTGTCCGGGCTGAAGGGTCACCGCACCGGCGGCTCGCTGCATTTCATCATCAACAACCAGATCGGCTTCACCACCAATCCGCGTTTCTCGCGCTCCTCGCCCTATCCGTCGGATGTCGCGAAGATGATCGAGGCGCCGATCCTGCACTGCAATGGCGACGATCCGGAAGCGGTGGTGTTCTGCGCCAAGATCGCCACCGAGTTCCGCCAGCGCTTCGCCAAGCCGGTCGTGGTCGACATGTTCTGCTATCGTCGCTTCGGCCATAATGAAGGAGACGAGCCCGCCTTCACCCAGCCCTTGATGTATAAGAAGATCCGTCAGCACCCGACGGTGGCGACGCTTTATGCCGAAAAGCTCGAAGGCGAAGGGCTGATCGCCAAGGGCGAGGTCGATCAGTGGCGCGGCGAGTGGCGCCAGAAGCTCGAAGAGGAATTCGACGCCGGCCAGACCTACCGTCCCAACAAGGCCGACTGGCTCGACGGCCGCTGGAGCGGCCTGTCGACGGCCGAAAAGGACGGCGCGCGCCGCGGCAAGACCGGCGTCGCGGTCGACCGGCTGCGGCAGATCGGCCTCAAGCTGACCGAAGTGCCCGAGAGCTTCAACACCCATCGCACGGTCAAGCGGTTCCTCGACAACCGTCGCAAGGCCGTCGAGGCCGGCAGCGGCATCGATTGGGCGACGGCCGAGTCGCTGGCCTTCGGCACGCTCGTCACCGAAGGCTTCCCGATCCGGCTCAGCGGCCAGGACGTCGAGCGCGGCACCTTTTCCCAGCGCCACAGCGTGCTCTATGACCAGACCGACGAGACGCGCTTTCTGCCGCTCAACCATCTCGAAGAGGGCCAGGAGCGTTACGACGTCATCAATTCGATGCTGTCGGAAGAAGCGGTGCTCGGCTATGAATACGGCTATTCGCTCGCCGAGCCAAAATCGCTGACCTGCTGGGAGGCGCAGTTCGGTGATTTCGCCAATGGCGCCCAGGTCTTGTTCGACCAGTTCATCTCGTCCGGCGAGATGAAATGGCTGCGGATGAGCGGTCTGGTCTGCCTGTTGCCGCATGGCTATGAGGGCCAGGGGCCGGAACATTCCTCGGCCCGGCTCGAACGCTTCCTGCAGATGTGCGCCCAGGACAATATGCAGATCGCCAACTGCACGACGCCGGCGAACTATTTCCACGTCCTGCGCCGGCAGCTGCATCGCGACTTCCGCAAGCCGCTGATCCTGATGACGCCAAAATCGCTACTGCGTCACAAGAAATGCGTTTCGACGCTGGCCGAAATGGACGAGGGAACGAGCTTCCACCGCCTGTTGTGGGATGACGCGGAGTATCAGAACGGGTCGACCGTCAAGCTCGTCGAGGACGACAAGATCCGCCGCGTCGTTCTGTGCTCGGGCAAGGTCTATTACGATCTGCTCGAAGAGCGCGAACAGCGCGGCATCGACGACATCTATCTGCTGCGCCTCGAACAGCTCTACCCGTTCCCGGCCAAGGCGCTGGTCACCGAGCTCGGCCGGTTCCGCTCGGCGGAATTCGTCTGGTGCCAGGAAGAACCGCGCAATCAGGGCGCCTGGTCCTTCGTCGAGCCGAACCTCGAATGGGTGCTTACCCAGATCAAGGCCACGCATGGTCGGGCGCGCTATGCAGGACGACCGTCGGCCGCGGCCACGGCTACAGGTCTGATGTCCAAGCATCTGGAGCAATTGACGAAATTCCTCGAAGACGCGCTCGGAGAGGGCGTCAGCAAGAGATAGGGAACGCCGGCCGGCGACAGCCGCCGGGGCATGGCGTGGAGCGTGAGAAGGGGCTGACATGTCCACCGAAATCCGTGTGCCGACGCTCGGCGAATCGGTCACCGAGGCGACCGTCGGACAGTGGTTCAAGAAGGCGGGTGAACCGGTCAATGCCGACGAGCCGCTGGTCGAGCTGGAAACCGACAAGGTGACCGTCGAAGTGCCCGCGCCATCATCGGGCACCCTGGCCGAGATCGTCGTCGCCGACGGCGAAACGGTCGAGGTCGGCGCGCTGCTGGCCACGCTGACCGAAGGCGCCGGCCACACCGCCGATGGCGGCAGCGCCCAGGCGATCGATGCCGGCTCGTCCGATGTGCGCCTGAAAACGCCGGAGGAAACGGCCGCCGCTTCGCCGGCCCCGGCCCCGGCCGCCTCAGGTGGTGGCACCGACATGCCGCCCGCCCCGGCGGCCGCCAAGAGGCTCGCGGAAGCGGGCCTGTCCGCCGATCAGGTTGACGGCTCCGGCCGCCGCGGCCAGGTGCTCAAGGAAGATGTGCTGGCCGCCGTCGCCAGGGGCACGGCGGCGCCCGCCGCGCCGGTCCAGGCACGCGCCCCGTCGCCGGCGCCCGATGCCGCGCGCGAGGAACGCGTGCGCATGACCCGGCTGCGCCAGACCATCGCGCAACGGCTGAAGGACGCCCAGAACACGGCCGCCATGTTGACCACGTTCAACGACGTGGACATGGGCGCCGTGATGGAGCTGAGGAGCCAGTACAAGGATCTCTTCGAGAAGAAGCACGGCGTGCGGCTCGGCTTCATGGGCTTTTTCGCCAAGGCCTGCATCGCGGCGCTCAAGGACGTACCGGCCGTCAATGCCGAGATCGACGGCACCGACCTGATCTACAAGAACTACTGCCATATCGGCGTCGCCGTCGGCACCGAGAAGGGCCTTGTTGTGCCGGTGGTGCGCGATGCCGATCAGATGTCGATCGCCGACATCGAGAAGACCATCAACGATTTCGGCAAGCGCGCCCGCGACGGCAAGCTGAGCCTCGACGAGATGCAGGGCGGCACCTTCACCATCTCCAATGGCGGGGTTTATGGCTCACTGATGTCGACGCCGATCCTCAACGCGCCGCAATCGGGCATATTGGGCATGCACCGCATCGAGCAGCGTCCCGTCGTGCGCGATGGCCAGATCGTCGCGCGGCCGATGATGTATCTCGCGCTGTCCTATGACCACCGGATCGTCGACGGCAAGGACGCGGTGACCTTCCTGGTGCGCGTCAAGGAGGCGATCGAGGATCCGCAACGCCTGGTGCTCGATCTGTAGGCGATCGATCCGAACCGGCGAGACAGGATGGATGTCTGACGGAGGCGCTGGCACGGCATGACGATGGAACTCCATATCCTCGTCTATGCCGCGCTATTGGCGCTTGCCCAACTGATCCTGTTCGCCATTCCCGGTGCCGCCCAGCTCGGGCTCGGCTATACGGTCGGGCCGCGCGACGACGCCCGTGACGTGCCCGGGATCGCCGGCCGTCTGCAACGGGCCTACAGAAATCACCTCGAAACCCTGCCGCTCTTCGCCATCGCGGTCGTGGTTCTCGTTATCGCGGGCAAGACAACACCAACGACCGCGCTCGCCGCCCAGGTTTATCTCGCGGCGCGGATCCTTTACATACCTGCCTATGTGAGCGGCCTGCCCTGGCTGCGCTCGGTAATCTGGGCGGTCGCCATGCTGGCGATCTTGGTGCTTCTGGGTTGCGCGCTGATCTGACGCCATCGAAGGGAAAGCGGCGATGGGCCTCGACTTCTTTCTGACATCGCTGATCGTCATCCTGATCCCCGGCACCGGCGTGGTCTATACCGTCGCGACGGGGATCGCGGCCGGACGCGGCCCGAGCATCGCGGCCGCGTTTGGCTGCACGCTCGGCATCGTGCCGCATATCGCGGCCTCGGTGTTCGGGGTCGCGGCCTTGCTGCATGCCAGCGCGGTCCTGTTCGAGACGCTGAAGCTGATCGGCGCGGCCTATCTGCTCTATCTCGCCTGGCAGACCTTGCGCGACAGTGGCCCGCTGCGTTTCGACGAAGCCCGCCATCACCGGCTGCGCAGCATGCCGGTGCTGATCCGCACCGGCTTTCTGATCAATATCCTCAATCCGAAACTGTCGGCTTTCTTCCTCGCCTTCCTGCCGCAGTTCATCGCGCCCGAATCCGGTCCGGTCATGGTCCAGCTAGCGACGCTCGGCGGCCTGTTCATGGCGATGACCTTCGCCGTCTTCATCGTCTATGGCGCCTTCGCGGCGGTGATCCGCGACAAGATACTCGCCAGTGAGCGCGCCTTGCGCTGGATGCGGCGCACGGTGGCGCTGGCCTTCGCCGGCTTCGGCCTGAGGCTTGCGCTCGAAGGGCGCACGTGAGCGCGGCCGAGACGACGCGCCGTCCCGTCTTCGCCTGGGTCATTCTGATCTGGGTTCTGCTCGGCGTCGTCGCGCTGATCACCGGTTATGCGACCGTGCTCGGCTTCGTCGACGCGGTGCCGGAAGAAGAACTCGCCCCCATCCGCGCGATCGGCTGGCCGCACTGGCTCATGTCGGCGGTCGGCGGTTGTCTGAACGTCGCGGGCGCGGTGCAATTGCTGCGCCGCAAGGCGGTCGCCGCGCCGATCTTCGCCATGGCGTTCTTCATCGTGCTGATCGACACGGTCTATCTCTATGCCAGTGGCCAGCTCGAAACGGTTTTCCCCCATGTCGGGCCGCTGATCGTCGGCATCGCCATCGCGGCGATGATCGTCGGCTATGCCTACAATCTTCGCATGCGCGGCCGGTTGACGTAGCCGGGCGGACCGCGCACATCACGGGTCACAGTCGACAGAGCACGAGGCGGACATGTCTTCTTACGATCTCATCGTCATCGGAACCGGGCCGGGCGGCTATGTCTGCGCCATTCGCGCGGCCCAGCTCGGCCTCAAGACCGCCGTCGTCGAGAAGGACGCGACCTTCGGCGGCACCTGCCTGAATGTCGGCTGCATCCCGTCGAAGGCATTGCTGCACGCTTCCGAACTCTTCGAGGAGGCCGGCCACGCCTTTGGCGACATGGGGATCGGCGTCAACACGCCCAAGCTCGACCTCGGCAAGATGATGGCCTTCAAGGACCGGGGCGTCGAGGGCAACACCAAGGGCGTCGAGTTCCTGCTCAAGAAGAACAAGATCGATACCCATCACGGCCATGGCCGCATCGCGGCGGCCGGCAAGGTCGAGGTGGTTGATGGCGCGGGCAAGACGACGACGCTCGACGCCAAGGCGATCGTCATCGCCACCGGCTCCGACGTGACGCCGCTGCCCGGCGTCGAGATCGACGAGAAGATCGTCCTGTCCTCGACCGGCGCGCTCAGCCTGCCGAAGGTGCCCAAGAAGATGGTCGTCGTGGGCGGCGGCTATATCGGGCTAGAACTCGGCTCGGTGTGGCGCCGGCTCGGCAGCGAGGTCACGGTGGTCGAATTCCTCGACCGCATCACGCCGGGCATGGACGGCGAGGTGTCGAAACAGTTCCAGCGCATCCTCCAGAAGCAGGGGATCGCCTTCAAGCTCGGCCACAAGGTCACCGGCGTCGAGACCGCCAAGAATGCGGCCAAGGTGACGATCGAACCCGCAAATGGCGGCGACGCCGAGACACTTGATGCCGATGCGGTGCTCGTCTCGATCGGCCGCGTCCCCTATACCGAGGGGCTCGGGCTCGACGAAGTTGGCGTCGCCCGCGACGAGCGCGGCCGGGTCGTGACGGATGCGGGCTTTGCCACCAATGTGCCGGGCATCTACGCCATCGGCGACGTGATCGCCGGTCCGATGCTGGCGCACAAGGCCGAGGACGAGGGCGTCGCGGTTGCCGAAATGCTGGCCGGACAGAAGCCGCACGTCAATTACGATGCCATTCCCGGCGTGGTCTACACCTATCCGGAGGTCGCCGCCGTCGGCAAGACCGAGGAAGAGCTGAAGGCCGACGGCCGCGCCTATGTCGCCGGCAAGTTTCCCTTCACCGCCAATGGCCGCGCCAAGGTGAACAATCAGACCGAGGGCTTCGTGAAGATCCTCGCCGATGCGGAGACCGACCGGGTTCTCGGCGTGCACATGATCGGGCCGGATGCGGGCAATATGATCGCCGAGGCGGTGATCGCCATGGAATTCGGCGCGTCCAGCGAGGACATCGCCCGCACCTGCCATGCCCATCCAACGCTGACTGAAGCGGTCAAGGAGGCCGCGCTCGCGGTCGACAAGCGCGCCATCCATATGTGATCGCGTTATCTCTGATCGACGTAGTCCGGGGCCAGGGAATTGGGGGCCAGAAGTTGAGTATCCAGTCCGCGCCCAGGCGCATCACCGTCACCGATATCGCGGCCCGCAAGGGCGGTGAACCGATCGTCTGCCTGACCGCCTATCACGCCCATACCGCGCGCCTCGTCGATCCGCATGTCGATCTGGTGCTGGTCGGCGATTCGCTCGGCATGGTGATGCACGGCCTGCCGTCGACGATCGGCGTCACGCTCGACATGATGATCGCCCATGGACGTGCGGTGGTGCGCGGCACCGAGCGCGCCCTCGTCGTGGTCGATCTGCCCTTCGGGTCCTACGAGACCTCGCCGGAAGACGCGTTCCGCGCGGCCGCCCGGGTGATGATGGAAACCGGCGCCGGCGCGGTGAAACTCGAAGGCGGGGCGCATATGGAAGACACGGTCGCCTTCCTGGTCCAGCGCGGCATTCCGGTCATGGGCCATGTCGGCCTGACGCCGCAATCCTTCCATGTCCGGGGTGGATTCAAGGCGCAGGGACGCACGCGGGCCGACTGGCCGCGGATCAAGGCCGATGCCCGCGCGATCTGCGATGCCGGCGCCTTCGCCATCGTTCTGGAAGCGATCGCCGAACCGCTGGCCGCGCGCATCAGCGCCGATCTGCCGACGGTGACCATCGGCATCGGCGCATCGCCGACCTGCGACGGGCAGATCCTGGTGCTCGAGGACATGCTGGGGCTCAATCCGAGCCCGCCGCGCTTCGTCCGCGCCTATGGCAGTCTGACGGAACAGATCGGCACGGCCGTCGAAAGCTATGCCCAAGACGTCCGCAGCCGCGCCTTTCCCGGCCCCGAAAACGTCTATGAGGTGCAGGACTGATCTTTCAGCGAAAGCAGGAACCGTTCATGCCATCCCAAGCTGCGCCTGGCGACGGGCCCTACACAAGCTTCGGCTGGTCGACAGGAAAACGGTAGCTTGCGCTTGAGAACCGCGGCGATGGCGTGTAACACAGCCGCTTCCCGAGGCCACGCGCCAAAAGCGTAGCGGAGAGGTGCCGGAGTGGTCGAACGGGGCGGTCTCGAAAACCGTTGTGCCCTTGCGGGTACCGTGGGTTCGAATCCCACCCTCTCCGCCATTTTGCTTGTTCGCCGCTTACCGCCAACTCATCCAGCGGGTATTGCTTCGGGTCAGAATATCGTTCTTGCCGCCATGCCGACTTAGGACAAAGTGCGAGCGCCGTAGTTTCCAAGTGTCTGGCCGCGTGGAGACGGTCGGTTGTCGCGAGCACCGTGCCTGTCCAGCCGACAATCGCCACAAAACAGGGATGTGGAAGCCGCTTGTTTTAGGTGTCTGCCTGCTTGGCGCGCTGAACCGCTGCCAACACCGTCGCCGACATGGTTTCATGACCGCTATTCGGCCCCGGAAGCCGAGATCGCCGCTTCGCGCAGCGCGTCCGTCGTCCGGCTGGTGCCCATCCACGCCAGAGAGAAGGGCGCGAAAAAGCGTGGAGAGAGCGGCCGGCGGACCAGGCCCGGAAGCTGAAGCCCGGCATAGGCCGGCACGAGTGCCACCGCCGCGCCCGTTGTGGCCTTGCAGAGCATTTGAAGAACATCGTCAGCCACCGCCGCCACGTCCAACTCAATGCCCCGGGCTCGGAAAAAGGCGCGAATGTGATCGTGCAGCATCGGATGCGTGTCCGGGTTCGGGAGCACCAGGGGCACGCCAGCCAGATCATCGAATTCGACGACTGTCAGATCGGATAAAGGATGCCTGTTGGCGACGAAGACCTCGATCTCGGCCTTGCCGATCTCAAGCCGGTTGAGGTGATCGGGTAGACAATCATTCGACGCGACTACCGCATCGACATGGCGCTCGGTCAATGCCGTCGCCAGCGTTCGTTCGGTCAATGTGACGAGCGACATGGTCGCCAACGGATGCGCCTCCCGAAAAGCCGCGAGAAGCGCGCTGGAAAACGGCTGCGCCGTGCCGACCAATACCCCAAGCCGAACGGTTTCGATATCATTGTTCAAACCGGAGCGCGCTTCACGCGTGCCGGCGGCGATGTTTTCCAAAGCGGCGCGGGCGCGCGCCAGAAACAGCCGACCGGCCCGCGTCAGCGAGACACGGCGGGCCGACCGATCGACAAGCGTCACGCCGACATCCCGTTCAAGCTCCTTCACCGTCCGGCTGACGACAGGTTGCGATGTGTTGAGGCGTGTCGCCGTGCGGCCGAAATGCAGTTCCTCCGCGAGCATCACGAAGGTGCGCAGATGCCTCACATCCATCAGCGATATCCAATTTGCTATGCTTGATTAGCAATCCGATATTATTCGCGCATCACGTGCTTTGCTAGGCCTTGCGCAGCCCTATCGAGGACGGAGGCGGCGCGCTGGACGCCGACAGCGGATCCTTCGCGCCGTTCCGGGCAGGCCGGAGTTTGTCGTGACGCATTACGAAGGCACGGTGGCGGCGCATGTCGCCCAGATACGCGGCTGGATGACATCCGTTCTGTCGACCTTGATGGTCTTGGCCGTGGCGCACGGACCCGGGCGTATCTTTCGCGCTTGGCACCGGAGGCAGCAAAAAGCCGGCCGCACCATCGAAGCGGAAGACCTGCCCGTCGGGCCGAAGCTTCGTCGCGATCAGCACCTTGCCGAGGGGCCGAAGATCCCGCCGCGCCCGGCCGACAAGGCGCATCCTTTCAAGGCGCGCTTCATGCGTCAGGGACGTTTTCCCTCGCCACGCAAGACCCTCGTCTACCGCGACCCACCGCTCTCGGGGCTGACGCTCGCGGGTGTCGGCGAGGAGACGCCGCGACGGTTGGAAAAATTCTACCACACAAGCTTCGACAAGGTTTATGGCGCTGTCAATTTTGCCTTCGCGCTGCTCCAGCATCCCCGAGCGGCCGCGGCCTTGACGCGGGTGCAATGGGACAATCGCCGCGCGACCGGGCCGATCGCGCGCATCAAGCAAGACGTGCCCGATCCCGCCGCCATGGCCGATAGCATCAAGCAGCTCGCCATGGCTTCCGGCGCGACCCATGTCGGCTGCACTCCCGTCGTCGAGGAGGCGGTCTACGCGCCCTATGACGATGTTCTGCCGCATGCCATCGTCGTCGCCGCGCCGATGGATCGTGAGACGCTCCTCGGCCTCCCCCATCTGGACGCCAATGTTTCGTTTCTGGAAGGCTACTATGACGTCGGCCATGCGGCCCTCGACATCGCCGAACACATCCGGTCGCTGGGCTGGCGGGCCGAAGCCGACACCAATCTTGGAAATGCGCCGGAAAAGGTGATGCATGTTCCCTTGGCGGTGAATGCCGGTCTCGGCACGATGGGGCGGCATACGTCGCTCATCACCATGAGCCATGGCGCCAATGTGCGCCTGGCCGTCGTCTTGACCGACCTGCCCCTGGCCTTTGACGAGCCGGTCGACTTCGGTGTCGAAACCATGTGCGCCAACTGCCGGGTGTGCCGCGAGAGCTGTCCGTCCAACGCCATCTATGAAGACAAGCAGATGGTTCGCGGGGTGCGGAAATGGCATCTCGATTTCGATCGCTGCATGCCGTATTTCAACGAAAACAACGGTTGCGGCGTCTGCATCACCGTCTGCCCCTGGTCGCAGTCGGGATATGGCCCGTTGACCGCCCTGATGCAGCAGCAGCGGACGCGCGTGGCCGAAAGCTGGCCGGAACCCTTGCCCTCGGAAGACCGCCTCGTCGCGCTGTCGCCCATGCCCAACATGCCGCCCCATGTCCCGGCGGTGGGCGGGCCGGAGGACTGGTGGCAGGAGGTCGAGATCACCGGCCTCCGCGACTTCCCCGGCGGCATCGTTGAGTTGAGCCTGGAGCTGCCCGATCGAGCGCCGCTGCCAGACTGGTCCGCCGGTGCCCATATCGAGCTTCGCCTGCCGTCGACGCGTGTGCGCCCTTACTCCTTGTCCAACCTGCCGGAAGAAGGGCGGTACCGGGTGGCTGTCAAGGTGGCGCGGGACGGCACGGGCGGGTCGCGGGAAGTGGGCACCTTGCGGCTCGGCGAGCGCCTGACCGTGTCGCGCCCCGGCAACAATTTTCTCGTGCCGGAAGATCTGCCGCACATGATTCTGTGCGCCGGCGGCATCGGCATCACCGTCATCGTCGCGCTCGCCCGGCGCCTGACGCAGCTTGGCGCTTCCTGGGAGATGCACTACTCGGTCAAGAGCGAGGACCAGGCCATCTATGCCGACGAGATCCGCGCCTTGCAGGGTGGGCCCCTGACCATCCATACCGATATCGACTGGCTGAAAACCCCGCCAACGGGTCGGCCGACGGGCACGGGTGTCGCGACCTGCGGCCCGCTTGCCTACATGAAGGCCGTGCGCGACTGGGCCATCGAAGGCGGCATCGACCCGGCGCGCTATTACTCCGAAGCGTTCGGATCGGACAAGAAGGACGCCCCCTTCGATGTGATCCTTGGGTCGAGCGGCGAGCGCCTGCGTATCGAACCCGGACAGACGATCGCGCGCGAACTGTCGCGGCGCGGCATTCATATTCCCGTTTCCTGCGGCTACGGCATTTGCGGAGCCTGCACGGCGGGGCTCCTGGAAGGCGAGCAAGACGCTCGCGACCAGATCTTCTCCGACGCGGAACGGCGCACGAAGATCACGCTGTGCTGCTCCCGCGCGAAGGGCGACCGGATCGTGATCGATCTGTGAGGCCACGGCTCTAGGCGCCGCGCGCGGCCTCTCGTCCGAAGACCCGCAGCCGTGGTGGTCCGTGGCGATTGACAAACCGGTCGCCGCTCCGCAGTGTTTGGGCATTCACCCGGGGAGTCCCGACAAGGGGCTGAGAAACTGATGGCGCCGGCCGGCGCAGCGCAGTGACCCGATGAACCTGATCCAGTTCACACTGGCGTAGGGATGGTGCACCGGCCGCGCGGCGAGGACCGTGCTCTTGAGTTCAGGCGGATCTCGCGCGGCCACTCTCCATTCGATACGGCGGAACTGGGTCTCCATCACTTGGAGCCGATTGGACTGATCGGCGCCAAGCCCTTGTTTGTCGTGCTGTCGGCCCGGGAAACCGGTGTCCACCCCGGATCACGTCCGTGACCGGCTTTCGCCGACAGCGCGCAAAGAGCGCGGAGGTTCCACGCCATGAAACCCATCATTCGCGGCCCGATATGCCGTGCCACGCGCCCGTCGGACGCCGATCGCGCCGAGGCTCGAAAGGAACGCATGGCGAGCCAACGCCCGCCGTTCCGGCAGGATAACCATGTCCAGGCAGGGCCGGAGGGCGCCCGATGAGCCGGTCGCCGGGAGATCTCTTGGAGAAACTGCGCGCGGAGACGCCGCTCGTCCAGTGCATCACCAATCACGTCGCCATGACGGTCACCGCCAATGTGCTGCTGGCGGTCGGCGCCTCGCCCGCCATGGTCGGCGATGCCGAGGAGGCCGGCGATTTCGCCGAGATCGCCGCTGCGCTGACGGTGAATATCGGCACGCTGTCGAATCCCATGCTGGAGGGCGCCCGCGCGGCCATTGGCGGTGCCCACCGCGCGAGGCGACCTTGGGTCTTCGATCCGGTGGCCTGTCAGGCGACGGCGTTTCGCCGCCGCGCCGCCGCCGAACTCGTGGCGCTCGAGCCGGCCATCATCCGGGCCAATGCGTCGGAAATCCTGGCGCTGGCCGGCGAGGCCAGCCGGGGGCAGGGGGTCGACGGGCGCGATGGCGTGGATGTGGCCGAAGAGGCCGCCGGCCGCCTGGCGCGGGACACTGGCGCCGTCGTCGCGGTGACGGGGCCGGGGGACTATGTGACCGATGGCGCGCGGGCCGCGCGGATCGGCGGCGGCTCGTGCTGGATGCCGCTCAATACGGCGATGGGCTGCGCGCTGACCGGGTTGTGCGGCGCCTTCGCGGCGGTCGCCGACGATCCCTATGACGCGACGGTCGGTGCGCTGGCCTTGTTCGGCGTGGCGGGCAGGCGGACGCACGAAAGCGCCGCCGGCCCGGGCGGTTTCGGCTGGCGCTTCGTCGACACGCTGCATGGCGTGACGCCCGCCGCGCTCGACGACGAGGCGGAGATCACGGACGGCGAGGCCGTTCCCGCATGACCAGGTTCGATCTTTCACTTTATCTCGTCCTCGATCCGTTTCTGTGCCGGGAAACGGACCAGGACCCGGGCATGGTCGAAACCGCGCGGCGCGCGGTCGCGGGCGGCGCCACGCTCGTGCAGCTGCGCGACAAGGAGGGTGGCACGGCGCGGATGATCGAGACCGGCCGGGCGCTCAAGGCCGCGTTGGCGGGAACGGAGGCGAAGCTCATCGTCAATGACGATGCGGAGGCCGCGATCGCCATCGGCGCCGACGGGCTGCATGTCGGGCAGGGCGACATGTCGGCGTCCGAGGCGCGGACACGGATCGGGTCGGATCTTATCCTTGGCCTGTCGGTCGAAACGCTCGACCAGGCCGAGAGGGTCGACCCGGCGCTGGTGGACTATGTCAGCGCCGGTCCGGTCCTCGCCACGCCGACCAAGCCCGGGCACGCGCCCGCGGTCGGCTTCGATGGTTTGGCCGCTTTGATCGCCGCCAGCCCGGTGCCCGCCGTCGCCATCGGCGGGTTGAAGGCCCACCATGTCGGACAAGCGCTTGCCGCTGGTGCCCAAGGCGTTGCCGTGGTGTCGGCGATCTGCGGCCAGCCCGATCCGGAGGCCGAGGCGCGGACGCTCAGGGCTGAACTGTCGGAAACGAGGGTATCAGTCTGATTGGAACGCCAGATCCGGCGCTTGAAGGTCGACGTCAGGCATGTCTTCGTGCCGCAACGCCCATGGACCTCTCGACGGGCCGTTTCGAGCAAGCAGGAAAACAACGATGAAAACCGTCAACCTCTCCGAAAAGCTGAGCCGGTTCTTAAGCCATTGGGACCCGCACGTGATCGCCGATTACAACGACAATGACGTGATGGTCGTGAAATTCATCGGTGAGTTTCCATTCCACAAGCACGATACGACCGATGACTTCTTCTATGTCCTGGAAGGCGAGATGGAGATGGACATCGAGGGAGAGCCGTCACGTTTGGTGAAGGCCGGTGAATTGTTCATCGTTCCCAAAGGGGTCGTGCATCGGCCGAGAGCGGATAAAGAGGTCAAGGTGCTTCTGATCGAACCCAAGGGAGAACCCAATTCCGGTGACTCCGATCGCGCGCCCGCCCCGAAGCCGCGCATCTGAAGCGACGTTGTGTGCGCAATGAGCGCGGACATCCCCTCTACCATAGAGTCCATCAATCCGCCCGCCCCGCATGGATGAGCACCGCGTCACCGGCCTGCTTGAGCAGCGCTCACCGCGACAGTTTGAGCATGACCGTTCCGATCAGGGTCGTGCCGATGGATGCCAGACGGGCCAGATCGAGACGCTCCCTGAGCACGAACACGCCAAGGAGCACGGCGAATACCATGCTGGTTTCCCGGACGGCGGAGACAAGCGCCAGTGGCGCCTGCGTCATGGCCCAGATGACGATCCAATAGGCCAGCAGTGATATCATGCCGCCGAGCACGCCGACCTTCCAGGATTGCCGCACCGACATCAAGATCCGACCGCGTCGCAGATAGAGTGCGATCAGGGCGATCGGAATGCCGTTCACCAGGTGAACCCAGAAGGTATAGCTGTGGGCGCTGTCGGCGAGGCGGGCGCCCAAACCATCGACGATCGTATATCCGGCGATGAAGACGCCCGTGCCAAGGGCGTAGAGCAGGGCCCTCGGTTCCTTGAAACCGGCCGCGCCGCGCGTCAAGGTCAGGCTCATGATCCCCAATGCGATGATGACGACCGACAGGCCGGCCTGGCGGGACAATGTCTCGCCGACAATCGCGACCGAGATGACCGCGACGATCAGCGGCGCGGACCCCCGCGAAATCGGATAGACATGGCTCAGATCGCCATGGCGGTAGGCGTTGATCAGGAACACGCAATAGGCCGTGTTCAGGACGGTCGACGCCCAGATATAGGGCCAGGCTTGCGGCGTCGGAAACGCCACGAACGGAACCACCAGCATGGCGATCCCAACCTGGCTCATCATCATGATGGCGATCATCACGAGCCGGTCGGCATTGACCTTGACCAGGGCGTTCCATGCCGCGTGCAGCAGGGCCGCGCCGAGCACCATGACAAAAACGCCGGTCGTCATCTCAGCCCCCGCGGTCGATCATATTGAAGCCCCGGTCGTGGCGAGGCCCTAGTACTTTGCGGCAACGCCACGAACCGTTAGACCCTCACCAGGACCTAGCGTCTATCGCCCTCGGCTACCAGGCGCCGAGCGCCGAGATCGTCTTGAGGTCGGCCTGTATCCCCGCGCCGCCCGAAGCATCGGTATCGGCGATGGTCGGCCCATTGGCGATCATATGGCCTCCCCGGCCTCGGCGAAGGCGAGCGCGGCGACCTCGGCGACATCGAGGCTCAGCGCGAGATCGCCGGTCTCGAGATCGGCCGGGTCGAACCAGGTCGCCTCGAGCGCGTCGTCGCTTGCGACCGGCGCGCCGGACAGCCAGCGGCACAAAACGCCGATGAGGATGAAGTGTTGGCTGAGATCATTGGCCGCGTCCCGGTCGAACGCCTCGACGGCGGTGATCACACGCAACGCCTTGCCTTGAACACCGGTCTCTTCGGCCAGCTCCCGTTCCGCCGCGGCAAGGACCGTTTCGCCGAACTCGACCTTGCCGCCGGGAAAGCCCCACCGCCCCGCGTCCGGCCGGTTCGCGCGGCGGACGAGCAGGATCTGGCCGTCCTCGACGACCAGCGCGATGGCCGCCGCGACCGGGATGTCTCGTTTCGATGTCACGTCATGGGCTCCTGCATCGATCGGCCGGTGCCGCGCGCTTCACTGGACTGCTTGATGCCGGCCGAACTGGATATTTTCCCATGTCCACTCCTCGGGCAAGGCTCCGCCGATGGAACGGACGGGGCCGGCATGGTGCGGGCAAGGGATCTGACGCTCATCGGCGGGCTGACGGTGGCGCATGCGACCGCTTACGGCATGACATTCCTGTTGCCGTTGCGCGTCGCCGGGATCGGCGGTGACGAAGCTTTTGTCGGCCAGATCCTGGGGGTTAGCATGGTCGCCGCCTTGCTGACGGGCTGGTTGAGCGGCCATCTGGCGGACCGGGTCGGCCGCGCCGGCGGCGTGGCGCTCGCCGGCGTCGCGCAGGCCACTGCCTTCGCGATCATGGCGACGGCGTCCGACGCGTTCCCGGCGCTGGTCCTGGTCGGGGTCGGCTTCGGGGCCGGCTGGGCGGTGTTCTATCTCCTGACGCCCTTGTTGGCGATCAATCGGGCGCGGCCCGAGGATCGGGTGAAATATCTGACGATCGTCTCCGGTCTGATGATGCTCGGCATCGGGCTGGGTCCGGTTCTCGGCCGGGCGCTGGGCTGGGCCGGCCTGTCCGTATCGGGCGTGTTCGCCATCGCGGCTGGCCTGTCGCTGATGAGCGCCGGGCTGGCGCTGGTGCTTATGCGCTCCGATCTCGCGACCGGCCACGGGGCGACATCGCTTACTCTGGCCGTGTTCTTCAGGGTTCTCGGAACCCGTGCCGCCCTGCCGACGGTCATGATCGCGATCGGCGGCGGCATTTTCGGCTGCCTGACGAGCTTCCAGGCACCGATCTCCGAGGCGATCGGTGTCGACTACGCTTTGTTCTTCGCCGTCTTCGTGGTCACGGTCGTCGCGGCGCGGTTGAGCCTTGCCGCGCATATCGGCCGGCAGCCGCCCTATCCGACGGCTGTCGCGCTCTTGGGGCTGATGGTCGCGGCGCTCCTGTGTTGGGTGGTGGTTCCGCAATCGCCGCTTGTTTATGGCGCGACGACGGTCCTGTTCGCGGTAGGCTATGGGCTGACCTATTCGGTGCTCAACGGCATCGTCGCCAATATCGACCGGCAGGACCTTGTGTCGCCGGCGCTCCTAGTGTTTCCGCTGGCCTATTTTCTCGGCCTTTATGGCGCGCCGTTCCTCGGCGGCTGGGTGATCGCGACCCATGGCGCAGGGATGCTTCTGCTGGTGCTGGCCGTGCTCGGTCTCGTCGAATGGTGCTTGGCCGTTCTGGGCCTCGTGCGTGGTCAGGCCCATCGAACTTCATCCGCCTAACGCCTGCGCGATCAGGAGAGCGCCCGAAAGAAGCAGCAGAGTGAGCACCAGGCGGCGAAACCGGTCCATCGAGATCCGCTTGTAGAGCCGCGCGCCGATCCAGGATCCGATCAGCGTCGCGGGCAGGCTGAGCGTGGCGATCAAGAGAACATCCGCCGTGATCTGCCCGGCGACCGCCATGCCGATACCGGCGAGCCCGAGAATGACGAGGTTAAAGGGCTGATAGATGGCGCGGTGCGCATCGGTGGTGGCATCGCGGTTGGTCAGTTGCAGCCAGATCAGCGGCAGCGGGCCGGACAGCCCGGCAAAACCACCCAGGAAGCCACCGCCGAGCCCGATGCAGCCATCGGCAGATCTGCTTCTGAGGTTGGGGACGCCGAGCCGGGAACGGCCGAACAGATCGATGATCGCATAGGCCAGCAGAAATATGCCGATGACGGTGCGAAGCAGCAAAGGCGAGACAACCGTAAGCGTGGCGACGCCGACCGGCACGCCCGCCGCGCCACAGGCGAGGAACGGCCAGGCGCGGCGCCAGTCAAAGGCCTTGCGCACCGCGATCAGGCCGACAAGCTGGGCGGCGACCGACGACAGGACCACCAGAGGTGGAACCGTCTCCGGCGGCAGGACATGGAACCAGACGCCCGACGCAACCAGTCCGGTGCCGAAGCCGGTCAGCCCGGTGGCGAAACCCGCCAGCAGGGCGCCGAAGCCGGTTAGGATCAGGGCCGTGGCGTCGAGGGGAACGGCACCCATCAGGATCGCGTGCCTGGCGCGCGGCCCCGCCGCCAGCACGGGTGGCGCGCGATCACCCGAAGTCGAACGCCGAGACGTGCTCCGGCATGTCGACGCCGTCGAGGTTGCGCGGATCGGGCTCGGGCGGCAGGACCTGCATCCGCACCGGCAGCACGCCGCCCCAGATCGGCAGCGCATAGTCATCGTCATCGTCGAGCGGCTGGCCGGTCCGGATCTTGGCGGAAGCCTCCTCGATGGGCATCGACATGAGGGTCGTGGCCTTCAGTTCCTGTTGGGTTATCGGACGCAGCATGTCCCAGCGGCCGGGAAACAGGCCGTCGACGAAGCGCCGGAGGTGCTGTTCTTTCTGGTCCGTATCCGTCACCTTGCGCGCCGTTCCGAACAGCATGACGGAGCGCGAATTGAGCGAATGGTTCATCCCCGAGCGGGCGAGGACAAACCCGTCGAAGGTCGCGACCGTCACACAGACATCGGTCTGATCGACGCTGCGCAGCATGCGGCTCGCCGATGAGCCATGCCAGTAGACGTGCTCGCCCTCGCGCCATTGCAGCGTCGGCGTGACATAGGGCCTGCCGTGGATGATGTAGCCCACGCTGCACATCGGCATGGCATCGAGAACGGCATGGATCGTCGCTCTGTCGTAGTGACCGCGCTCATGGTGGCGGCGCACGCGAACGCGGTCTGAATAAGGCTTCGCTGTCATTGTCCCGGGCTCGTTAGGGGATTTCCAGCCTCGCTGATAAGCCGCGAACAGGACTGGAGAAATAGCCAGTACAGCGATATTGCTTAAGTCCAGTTTGGTATCGCCCTGCCCTCGTGGAGGATTGTCGCTTGCAGGCGAAACGCACGGCCGCCCAGGCTTCCCTGCTGTCCGTTTCGCTCGACAGGGCGGCACGGACACCGCTTCATGCTCAGCTCGCCGATCAGCTAAGGCGGCTCATTCTGACCGGGCGGCTCCCCGTCGGCAGCAAGCTTGCGTCGAGCCGCAAGCTCAGCACCGAATTGTCCGTTTCCCGCGTCACCGTGGTGACGGCCATGGATCAGCTTCAGAGCGAGGGCTATATCGAAACGCGGCAGGGCTCCGGCGTTTTCGTCACGGCTGACCTGCCGGACGGCACGGTGCTGCGCTCCGGCCAGGGTGGGGACAGCGGTCCCGAACGACCTTTCGTCATGCCCGAGGCATCGCCGATCCGACCCTTTCAGACATCCCTTCCGGACCTGTCGCTGTTTCCGCATCGGCAATGGTCGCGGACATGCGACAGGATCTGGCGGCAGCCGGACGCCGCCCTGCTCGCTCATCAGGATCCGTTCGGCTGGCCGGCGCTACGGGTCGCCATCGCCGATCATCTGGCCGCCTGGCGCGGCATCGCCTGCAGCCCCGACCAGATCGTCATCACCGCCGGCACTCGTGACGCGATCGATCTGATCGCTCGCAGCGCCTTTGAAAAGGGCGACGCCGTTCTGGTCGAGGATCCGGGATTTGCATCGCTGAACCTCGCCCTCGACGATGCCGGATTGACGGTGTGTCCGGTTCCGGTCGGCCCGCAAGGTCTCGACATCGCCCGGGGGAACGCGCTGGCGCCGGAGGCCAAGGGCGCGGTCGTCACGCCCTCGCGCCAGTTTCCGTTGGGCATGACGCTGCCCGTCGCGCGGCGGCTCGATCTCCTGGCCTGGGCGCGCGCGGGGGGCGGCCTCCTGATCGAGGACGACTACGACAGCGAGTTCCGCTATTCCGGCGCGCCGCTGCCGGCCCTGATGAGCCTCGACGAACATGGCGCTGTCGTCTATCTCGGCAGTTTTTCGAAAGTGCTGTCGCCGGCCTTTCGGCTTGGCTTCCTCGTCGCGCCCCATCGTCTGCTAACGGCGATCCGGGAGCGGTTGTCGGCGACGGGGCCGCGCGCCTCCTTCCTGGTCCAGCCGGTGCTGGCGCGTTTCATGACCGAGGGACATTTCGCGGCCCATCTCCGGCGCATGCGGCGGATCTACGGCCAACGACGCGACATCCTGGCGGAGGCCTTGACCGAGAGGCTCGGCGATGCGCTCGAGATCGGCGATATGTCGGCGGGCATGCATACCGTGGTCCGGCTGCGTGGTGACCGAGCATCTGCCGAGACCGATAAGGCCATCGCGGCCCGCGCTCGCGGGGCCGGGGTATTCCTGCAACCCTTGTCGTCCTACTATGCCGGACACAACCGGACTCAGGGGCTTGTCCTCGGCTACGCCGCCTTCGACGAGGCGCGGCTCGTCGACGGCGCGCGCGTGTTATTCGACGTCCTGAACCGATAGCGGTCGGGCTCTATCCCGCATAATCGCCTTCACGTTTTCAGCGAAGCTGGTGGAGGCATGCGAAGGCCGCACACGGTTCTCGGCAACATGCTCCAGGCTCAGCCGAGAAGGGCTGTCGCGGCGGCATCGACCAGGTCGGGCGATGTTTCCTTGTGCCAGCGGAGGCCGATGGACCGGACGAGGTCCAGATCGTCGACGGGCAATACCGCGACATCGAGGGTCGCCAGGCTCCGTGGCGCGATCACGAAGCCGAGGCCTTGCGCCGCCAGCGCCAGGGCGAGGTCGTCGCGATCCGCGCGCGCCGCGGGCCGGATCGCGAGGCCCGCGTCCTGAAGCGCGTGGCGGGGCAGTTCGCAGCGCCCGCGCAGGATGATCCGGTCATTGCCGAGATCGCCGATGCGGATCGAGCAGCGCCCGCTTTTGGCCAGTGGATGATCCTTCGCGACAAGGGCGACGAAGGGCTCGCGCCAGAGGATCCGCGAATGGGGCTCGCCCTCTCTCACCACGTCCCAGGCCAGGTCGATCCGCCGTTTTTCCAGCGCGCCCGACAGCCAGGCGACGGCCCCTTCGCGAACCGACCAGCGCCAATGCCGCGCGGTCTTCACGAGGCGTGAATGGGCCTTGGCGATATCCGTCGGGGCCAGCGTATGCAGGACTCCGAGCGACGCCTTGGGCGGCCTCCTGTCGGGCCGCATGACGCTTGCCTTGGCCTGTTCGCACCGTTTCAGAATGTCCAGGGCATGGCGGTAGAGCGTCATGGCCTGGCCGTTCGGCCGAACGCCCTTGCCGCTGCTGGCGCGGTCGAACAGCGTGACGCCGAGCTCGTCTTCGAGCGTGCGCATGGCGGCGGAAACCGCCGGCTGGGAGATGTTGAGATGATCCGAGGCGCGGGAAATGCCGCGCCGTTCGATGACGGCGACGAGGATCTGCAGATGACGGATCTTCATAGGATTAATTTATCTAATTGGCATCAAAAACATATATTATATCTATGTAAGTGGGTTTGGTAGCCCTGGCGCGTAGTCCGCGATCCTCGGAGGCCGCCGCCCTTGCCGAAACCATCCGCCGAAGAACGGTCCACCCGCCCGTCCGCATGGGACGTGGTCATGCAGCGCGCGACGGGCGCCGCGGCCGGGCTCGGCGTGGTGGCGCTGTTTTCCGGCTTTGCGCTTGTCTCGCGCATGGCCAGCCAGACGGCTCTGCAGGCCCATGATCTCGCCATGCTCAGATTCGGCATCGGTGCGGTTCTGCTGTTACCGCTGTTTCTGAGAAGCGGGCTCGCCGGGCTGACGCTGTGGCAGGCGGTGAAGCTCGCCGTCTTCGGCGGTCTGGGTTTCGCGCTCCTGGCCTATGCCGGGTTGTTTCTCGCCCCGGCAACGCATGGGGCCGCGCTCATCCACGGCACCTTGCCGCTGACGACGTTCATCCTGCTCGCGGTCTTTCTTCCGCAGGCCGCCGAGCGGCGGCGCCTTCCCGGGCTGGTCCTTATCTCGGCCGGCATCGTCCTGATGCTGGCGGACAGCCTTGTCGGCATCGCGCCCGCGCAGCTTGCCGGAGACATTTGCCTGCTGCTGGCATCGCTCTGCTGGTCGGCCTATGGCATATCCGTGCAGCGGGCCGGCATCTCGCCGGTGTCGGCCGCCGCTATGGTCGCGGTTCTGTCCGCGGCGGTCTTTTGCCCTGCTTATCTTCTCTTCGGCGGCGGCAGCGGATTGCTCGCGGCCGATGGGCGCGATCTGCTCGTTCAGGCGGTGTTCCAAGGCGTGCTGATCGGCGCGGTCTCCATTCTCGTCTATACCCATGCCGTGCGGCGCTTCGGCGCGTCGACCACGGCGTTGTTCACCGCTTCGGTACCCTGCATCACCGCGTTACTGGCCATGCCGCTGCTCGGTGAACGGTCATCGCCGATCGTCTGGCTCGGCATTGCCGTGGTGTCGGTCGGCATGGTCCTGGCTGCGCGAGCCGGTCAGGCGCGCCGACGCCGCACCGCGCCGAACGCCGCGACCAGGGCGCCCGAGATATAGACCAGAAGGCCCGCGAGCGTGGCCGGCGCATAGGCCACGCGCCCTTCGAGCAGCTGCAATCCGAAGACGATGACGGGGCCGAGCGCGGTCACGGCGGCGATCGTCATGGCCGGCACCAGCGGCACCGCCCGCTGCACGAAGTAAAGCGGCAGGGCGATGACGATCAGGCCGATCGAGACGATGACGGCGATCCGACCGGCGGACATATCGACACCCTTGTCGTCGATGCCGAGCCGGAACGCGACGATCGCCACCAGCGTGTAGAGGATGAAGCGCAGGCCGAACTGGGCTAGTGGGCCGACGCCGCGCGCGTTGAGCCGGACCGACAGCAGGATGACGCAGGCCGTGAGCCCGCCCGAGACCGTCGCGAGCAGCACGCCCAGGACAGCCACCCCCAGGCCGCCGCGCACGAAACCCGACAGGCCCATGCTGGTGGTGATCGCGAGACCGGCGACGGCGAGCAGGATCAGCCCGTTGCCGGCTCGGCTCAGGCCACGTCTCAGGCGATGGCCCCGGGCAGATGTCAGGCCATCGAGGGCTTCGGGCATGCCGAACCGGGCGGCTAGCACGGTCGCCAGCGGAACCATGCCCGAGAACAGGGTGAACACCACGGCCGGTTCGATGATCTGGATGGCGATGAAATAGGTGGTCCAGGTGAGCGCGGCGAGCACATTGATGCCGGCGACGAGGCCGGGCGACCGCAGCGCGGCGATCAGCTGGCCGGGGCGCAGGACCGCCGTCGCGCCGACGCAACCGATGACGGTGATCCCGAAGACCCAGGCGCCGATCAGGAACGAGTCCGCGTCCTGAAAGACCGCACCCAGATAGACGGCCTGCACCGCTTCGAGCGTCACGAAGGATAGGCAGAACAGCAATCCCAGGGCGACGGGGGGCAAAGCGACGAACACTCTCAGTGATTTCGAGCATGGTCTTGTCCGAAAACCATGCGCACTCTTCGGGACCCCGCTCCAGGAGCCGCGGTCCACCCTATGGCGTCTCAGTGCATGATGTGGTCAAATCATGCATCAAAGTGACGATTTATTGCATTCGAGGCATGCTTGGACGCATTGGATATCCGTATCGTCGACGCGCTTCAGCGCGACGCATCCCTGACCCATGCCGAACTCGCGGACCGGGTCAATTCGACGCCGTCGACCTGTCTCCGGCGCGTGCAGCGTCTGGTTGGGGCTGGCGTTCTGTCGCGCAGCGTCTTTCTGGCCGATGCGAGGAAGCTCGGTCGCGGCCTCAAGGTCGTCATCACGGTGACGACGAAGGACCATCGGCGCGTCGATCGGGAAGTCTTCGCCAAGAGCATCGCGCGCGAACCCGCCATCAGCTTCGCCTATGGCGTGACGGGCGATGTCGATGCGGTGCTGATCGGCAATTTTCGCGATCTCGCCGAATACCAGGATGCTTGCGACAGGCTGTTCGACAATGTCGAGAGCATCGTTCGCTACACGACGCATTTCATCACCGAAACCTATAAGGACGAGCCGGCCGTGCCGTGCGATGCGGTCGAGAGGTCCGGCGCGCAAGACGGTACCTAGGATCTGGCACGGGGGGCGGCGGCGACCATGGCGTGTGCCGCGCGGGCGGCGGAGTCCGCATAGCTCGGATCGCGGTGGATGAGCACCGTCGAAAACGCGCCGTCCATGAGCAGAACGATGTGGCGGGCCAGTTCGGCCGGGTCGGACAGGCCCGCCGCCATGAACCTGTCCGCCAGCCAGGCCTCGAACTTCTTCTTGTGGGCCGCGCCGATCTTCACGGCCGGGTGGCCGGGCATATTGGCCAGTTCGGCGGCGGTGCGCAGGAAGCCGCAGCCCTTCCAGCGGGGGTGGCGGGCATTTCGGGCGAGCCGGATGAAGATCGCGGCGGTCTTGTCCGCGACATCGCCCTCGACCTCCTCGAACCATGTCTCGAACAAGGCGAGATTGGGCTGGTCGCGGGTCGCGAGAGAGGCGGCGATGAGATCGTCCTTGCTCGTGAAATGATAGTAGAGCGTTTTTTTCGAGATGCCCGCCTTCTTGGAGATCGTATCGACGCTGACGGCACGGATGCCTTCCTCGTAGAATAGCCGGTTCGCGACATCGACGATATGGTCGCGCGTCTCCATGCGCTTGGCGACGTGGCGCTTGCTGGTCTCGCCTTTGGTGATCTCGCCTTCGGTCATCTGGGTCTCGCGCGTCCGCGTTCCGTTACTGCTGTGTTGCGCCATGCCGCGTCCGATTGGTTGGGAAACTCACCAGTGAGTTTCCTGAATTGTCCGCTGGCGCTAGCTTCCCGTCAATCCACATGAGCTCGATCGGCGCCAAGTCGATCAGCACCAAACCGATCGACGTCATAGAAAGGCGCCAGACATGACAGAGACCGTCCTTCTCGAACGCCGGGATACCATCGCCGTTCTGACCCTAAACCGGCCGGACAGGCTGAACGCGCTCGACTACGCGACCAATGATCGCCTGCTCGACCGGCTCGATGCGATCGAGGAGGATGACGGAATCCGTGCCGTCGTCATCACCGGCGCGGGTGATCGGGCCTTTTCGGCCGGCGCCGACATCCACGAATTCGCCGAGAGCATGAAGGCCGGCGTCGACGTGGCGGTGAAAGATTTCGTGCGGCGCGGGCAGACGATGACCGCGCGGCTCGAGAGTTTTCCCAAGCCGGTGATCGCCGCCGTCAACGGGATCGCCTTCGGCGGTGGCTGCGAGATCACCGAGGCGGTGCATCTCGCTATCGCCAGCGACCGGGCGATGTTCGCCAAGCCGGAAATCAATATCGGCATTCCACCGACATTCGGCGGCACCCAGAGGCTGCCGCGTCTCGCTGGCCGCAAGCGGGCGTTGGAACTCCTATTGACCGGCGATCCGTTCACGCCCGATCAGGCGCTCGCGCTCGGCCTGGTCAATCGGGTCGTGCCGCATGACGATCTCATGGATGCCAGCATCGACCTTGCTGGGCGCATCCTGCGCCATTCCCCGCTCGCCATCGCACGCATCATCACGGCGGTGACGCGCGGCCTGAATGCCCCCATCGCCGAGGGATTGCAGATCGAGCGCGAGCAGTTCGCCCGCATGGCCGCGACGCGGGATGCGCATGAGGGCCTCAGCGCCTGGATCGAACGGCGGCCACCCAGCTATCGGGGCCGTTGACGGTCGCGACATTCAGGTCTTGAACGGCCTCTTGGCGCCTTTGCCGTCGCGGTTACGATCGGTCACCATGGCCATTTCGCGGATCATGATCATCGGTGGGCCGGGGGCGGGCAAGACGTGGCTGGCCCGGCGGCTCGGCGAGTGCCTGGGTCTCCCCGTCTTGTCGGTTGATGAGGCGGTATGGGACCCGCATGGGGTCATGCGCCCGGCCAACGATATTGACGACCTGGTGCGCGACTGGGCGGCCCGCGACAGATGGATCATCGAGGGCGGCAACAGCCGCACCTATGCCGAACGGGCTCGCCGGGCAGAGGTCATCATCCGGCTTCTGCCGTCCCGGTGGCTCCGTTTCTGTCGCGTATTGCGCCGGGATGGGTGGCGGCGCGAACGCCTTTGGTGGACGCTGCGCTATGACCGCGCCTTCGGCGACAGGGATCGCGATGCCCTCGCCGTTGGCCGGGCAACGGCGACATGTATCGAGATCCGGTCCGGCCGCGCCTTGAAGCAATTGATCGCCAAGGGGATCGACCCCGTCTGACCAAGGACCTGAAGCGGCCCGCCAGGGTTCATCGCCGGCTCGGCGCCGGGTGGTGGTGATCGTCTGTGAGAAGCGTCCCGTCGAAGCCGCTCGCGGCGATCGATCCGCACAGGCCGTTCCATTCGCAGCCTGCGCAGGCCGACCGCACCGCGTCGGCGGCGAAGGCCCGGCGCGCGCGGCCGAGCAGATCGGCATCAAGGACAAGGCGCGTGCCGGTCCGGATGTCGATCCCGAATAGCGGGCTCAGATCGCGCGCCGCCGCCTTGTCGCGCTCGGTGACGCTGGGGCGATGGCAATGCACGTCGGGGGTATCGAGCAGCGGGGCGCAGATATCGTCCGGCCCCGCCACGATGTCGACCGCTTCACCCCTGCCGAGGCGCCCCGCGATCTCCGTCATATTGGCGGTGAAGGCGGGGCTGTATCCCTTGCCGACATAGGTCAGCACGCAAAGGAGGTGATGCGGACGCAGGCGCAGCGTCATCCAGCGGCGCGGCGGATCTTGCGCGTCATCAGCCGGAGCGTGGCCGCGCCGAGCCCGGCTTTGAGAACGGCGCCGACCAGGAACGGCACGACCCCGGCCATGACGGCTGGCTCGATGCCGATGAGCACCGCGAGCCAGGCCGCGCCGAGGACAAGGCACAGCCCGTTACTGATCAGCATGCCGACGAAGGCCAGAAACGGCCGGTGACCGTTCCAACCGCGCTCGGCCAGCCATCCCATCGCCATGCCGGCGACGGGAAAGGCGAACAGATAGCCGGCCGTCGGGCCGACGAAATGATGCGCCCCGGCCGCGCCGCCCGCCAGCACCGGCATGCCAATCGCGCCCTGGACCAGCCAGGCCATTATGGTGATGCCGCCGAGCCGCCAGCCATAGAGCGCGCCGACAAGGGCGACGGCGAAGGTCTGCATGGTGATCGGAACGGGCACCATCGGCACTTCGATATAGGATGACAGCGCCAGGAAAAGGGTGCCGAGGAGCACGGCGCCGATTTTCCAGCCCAAGGGGCGGCTTTGAAGATCGATCGGGCTGAAACCGGGCTTCAGCGTTGCGGTCGACGTGGTCATCCGTGTCTCCTTTGCAGATCATGGACGGTTTGGAATTCAGTCGCGCAAGAAACCCATACTTGCGGGCGCGTTTCAAGAGCGGCTTGCGAAACCGCGCCATGCCCTGGGCTCGAAACCGCTTCTCCCGGTCACAGCGCCGACAGCGCGGCGGTAACGATCAGCAAGGCGAGGAACATCAGACAGGCCGATACCCAGCCGGCCCGCGCTCCCCCATTCGGGGCGGCACTCAGAATGAGGGCCGCCAGACGCCCCTTGGCGGTCGTGGCGGTCTGGTCCCGCTGGCGCTGGAGACCGCGGGCGATAGTGGTCACGAGGTCGCGCATGGCGTTGATGGCCATCTCCACCGGCACCACGAGATCGCCGGCGGGTGGGCGCGGCAGCCGGGTCAAGCCGGTCTTCTGCATGATCCATCCGCCGACAATGGCCATCGCCACGGCCAGTCCCAGCGTGGCGACGTTCGACAGGATCGCCGGCATGGTCCAGGCCGTGTCGAGGCCTGCATGGACGGGCGCGATCAGGAGGACGAGGATCAGCGCCGACCAGGGCAGGGCCATGCCGTAGGTGCCGGGCGGGGCGTCTTGGATGTCCGGCGCGTTGCGCGGCCAGGTCAGATAGAGAAAGCGCGCCATCAGAAAGACCGTCGCGAAGACGGTCAGGGACAGAAGGGTCTTGAGCCAGCCCGACCAGGGCGCCGCGATAAAGGCCGCTTCCGCACCCAAGGCCTCCTTCACCAGGGCGCCGCCGGTGAATGGCGCGCCGGCCAGGGCCAAGGCAGGCAGGACGAGGCCTGTCGCGACCAGCCATTTTCGCCGACCCGCCGCGAGGCGGCTCGCGGCGACGCCGACCCCGAGAAACAGCGCGCCCTTGGCCAAAGCATGGTTCAGCGCGAAGAAGACGATGATCGCCAGGATCTCCGGCCAGCGCGACGGCACCGCGAGCCCAAGGCCGACGGCGATCGTGGCGAGGCCCATCTGGCTGACGCTCGAATAAGCCAGGACGGTCTTCGGATCGCGTTGGGTGACGCCGATGATCGCGGCGTAGAACGCCGCCAGGAGGCCCGCCACGATCAGGAGCGCGCTCCACGAAACGGGCACGGCCCCCTCGCCGAGCGGCAGCAGGTTGAGCCAGCCAAGGAGGCCGGCCTTGATCATCGCGCCGCTCAGGACCGCGCTGGCCGGCGTCGGCGCCACCGGATGGGCCAGCGGCAGCCAGACATGCAGGCCAAGGGCGCCGAGCTTGATGCCGAAACCGCCGAGCGCCAATGCCAGGATCGCATCGCGGGCCGGGGCATCGACCAGGCTTGCGCGCGCCTCATCGAAGAGCGTGGAACCGGCGGCTTGCGCGGCCAGGACAAGCGCGGCGAACAGCATGACTTCGCCCGCGAGCACCATGATGATGTAGATGCGCCCGGCCCGGCGTGCTTCGGCCGTGCCCGTATGGGCGATCAGGCCGTAGGACGCGAAACTCATCATCGCGAAGGAGGCGTAGAAGCTCAGCATGTCCTGGGCGATGACGAGCCCGAGATTGCCGGCCATCGCGAACAGGAAGAAGACGAAGAAGCGCGTCCGGCGCGGGTCGTCATCGAGATAGCCGGTCGCGAAGATGCCGGCCGCGAGCCACAGAAGGGCGGTGAAGAAAAGGAAGACCCGGCTCGTGCGATCGATGCCGAGTTCCGTGCCGAGCAGGATCCAGGGCAGGTCGAGCCCGGCCGGCACCGGGAGCGCGATGGCGCAGGCGAGGGCCGGCAGCGCCGCCCAGGACGCGAGCCGAGACAATAGGCGCCGCCTGGGCCAGAGCATCAGCCCGCAGACGATCAGCAGCGGTGCTGCGGGGATAATCAGCAGGAGCCAGGCGGCCGGCGCGGATGCCATCATGGCCCATACTCCAGGCTGACGATGAAGCTCGCCCAGTGCAGCGGGCTGAACGGCATCGAGGCGAGAAGGCCGACGCCGAGCGCGCTGAGCGCGGTGAGCACGGTCGGTACCAGAAGCGCCAGCGCCGTCTCGGCCTTCCCGAACGACCGTTCGTCGGGCCAGGCATCGGGCGGGTCCTCGAACCAGGCAGCCCAAAGGACCGGCAGGAAATAGGCCGCGTTCAACAGGCTGCTGACGATGAGAACGGCAAGCACCCAGGGCTGACCCATCTCGAGCCCGCCGCTCGCCAGGAACCACTTGCTGAAGAAGCCGGCCATGGGCGGCGTGCCGATCATGCCGAAGGCGCCGAGCGTGAAGGCCGCCATGGTCCAGGGCATGCGCCGGCCGACGCCGCGCATGTCGCCGACCCGGTGGATCCCGAGCGTTTCCGCCAGATTGCCGGCGCAGAAGAACAGCGTGACCTTCATCAGGCCCTGATGCACCAGATGCGTGATGCCGCCGATCGTGGCGATCGGTCCGGCGATCGCAACGCCGAGCGTGACATAGGAGACCTGGCTGACCGTGGAGAAGGCGAGGCGGCGCTTGAGGTCTTTCTGAAACAGCGCCTGGAGCGAACCATAGATGATGGTGACGGCGGCGAAGACCGCGAGCACGGCCGTGACGCCGAGCCCGGCGGCGACCTCGATGCCGTAGACATCGTGGATGACGCGTATGATGCCGAAGGCGCCGGCCTTGACCACCGCCACGGCATGCAGAAGCGCGCTGACCGGCGCCGGCGCCACCATGGCTTGCGGCAGCCAGCCGTGAAACGGCACCAGCGCCGCCTTGACCGCGAGCCCGCCGATCAGGAGGGCGAAGATGACGATCAGGGCGGCACGGTGATCGGGCACCAGATCGGCGACGAAGCCTTGCGCGGTAAAGGCCAGATCGCCGGCCAGAACATGCAGCCACGCCGTGCCGGCGAGCAGGGCCGCGCCGCCGGCCATGGTATAGCCGAGATAGACGCGCCCGGCGCGTAGCGAGGCCCCGGTGCCGCGATGCACGACCAGCGGATAGGTGACGAGCGTCAGAAGTTCGTAGAAGATCAGGAAGGTGACGAGATTGCCCGACAAGGCGACGCCGAGGGTCGCGGTCATGCAGAGGCTGAAGAACCCGAAGAAGCGGCTACGATTGGGCGAATCTTCCAGATAGCCGATGGCGTAGATCGTCGTCGCGAGCCACAGCGCGGCGGACAACAGCGCGAAGAACATCGACAGGGCATCGACCCGCAAGACGAAGTCGATGCCGGGCAGGAGCGGGAAGCGCGCCTCGTAATGCTGGCCCTGCTCGACCCCCCAGACCATGAACATCACGAGCGCGAGTTTCAGCAGGACGCCGGCCAGGTTCAGCGTGGTGCGGAGCCGCTTGCTGTCTTCGGCCAGGAAGAAGATGATCAGGCCCGGCACCAGCGACGAGGCGAGCACCAAAAGAGGCAGCGCTTCGGTCCAGCTCATGGCAGCGCCTCGGTGCCCGGCGGGCCAAGCGGATCGCCGATGTTCAAGAGCATCAGGATCTCGGGTGCGACGAGCCCGATCATCAGCGCGCCGAGCGAGAAGCCGAGCGCGGTCCATTGCAGACGCCGTGGCAGGCTCTCGCCGGCGGGCCGCGGGGCGCCGGGGCCGAAAGCCAGCGCGATGACCTTGAACATGTAAGCGGCGGCGAGCAGGCCTCCGCCGAGGATCGGGATCGCCCACCACCACTGGCCGCTCGCGAAGGCGGCCTGCAACATGAGCCATTTGGCGACGAAGCCCGTGCTTGGCGGCAATCCCATGATGCTGATGCCAGCGATGCCGAAGGCGGCCCAGCTGAGCGCCAGGCCGGGCGAGGCCGGGCCGAGATCGGAGAGCCGATCATGGCCTGCCGCGCGTAGGATGTTGCCCGCCGCCAGAAACATCGATGCCTTGGCCAAGGCATGCGACAGGACGAAAAGCACCGCGCCGTTCAGGGCCGTCGTGGCCACCGGCGTCATGGCGAGCGGGAAGACGACGAACAGATAGCCAAGCTGTGCCACCGTCGAATAGGCGACCAGGAGCTTGAGCCGCGACTGCCGCAAGGCCTGCAGCGCGCCCCACACGATCGCCGCCGCGCCAAGGAGGCCAAGCAGATGGGCGATGCCGCCGGACATCGCGGGAGGGAAAACGTCGAGCCACAGGCGCAGCAGGAGATAGAAGGACGCCTTGACCACCAGCGCCGACAATAACGCGCTGACCGGTGCCGGTGCCGCGGCATGGGCCGGCGGCAGCCAGAAATGCAGCGGGAACAGAGCGGTCTTGAGTATGAGCCCAGCGACGATCAGCCCCATGGCCAGCCACATCGCCGGCATCGTGGAGACCGCCGGGGTCGACCGCGCCAGATCGCCCAGAAGCGCGATGTCGAGCGTGCCATAGGCGCCATAGAGGAGCGCCACGCCGAGGAGATAGGTCAGCGATCCGAGCAGGCTGACGAGAAGATAGCGCATCGCGCCGGTGAGTGCCGCGCTGTTGCCGGCGAGCGCCACGAGCGCCACCGCGGCGAGGCTGAGGAGTTCCAGCGTCACATAGAGGTTGAACAGGTCCGCCGAGAGGAACAGGGCGTTCAGCGCGGTCCAGAGCAGGAGCCAGAGCGGCCAGAAATGGCGGGCCGTGTCGGATGCTCGCTTGAAATAAGCCGTCGCATAGAGCGTCACGCCGATGCCGACCAGCATGGTGGTCAGGAGCATGACGGCGCTGAGCCCGTCGGCATGGAGATCGATGCCGAGCGGGGCGCCCCAGCCGCCGAGCGCATAAATTTGCGGGCCCGTATCAATGATCTGCCGGACCAGCCCCAGCACCGAGCCCGCCGTGGCGAGGGCCGCCAGCACGCCCGAGATCACCGCATGGCGAGGCAGGAGGAAGCCCGCCATCGCCCCGATCAAGGGGGCGAAGATCACCCAGACGATCCAGGGCAAATCTGGAGAGAAGGATTCCACGATCGTCAATCGGACGGCTGTTCGGGCAGATGTGGGCGACCGGTCTCCGCCTGGATGCGGAGCATGAGAAGCAGCGCCACCGCCGTGGCCGAGACGGCGACCACGATGCCGGTGATCACCAGGGCGTGCGGCACGGGGTCGATCCCCTGATCGGGCAGGCGGTAGGCCAGCGCGCCGAAGACGAGGAACACGCCACTGCCCATCACGTTGAACGCGATGATCTTGCGCAGGAGATGGGCGCGCATGCTCAGGGCATGAAGGCCGAGCGCGAAAAGCCCGATACCGGTTAGCGCGAAGAGAATGCTGGTGCTCATTCGCGGCCGCTCCCGCGCGTCTCGCCATGGGCGTCATCCGGCGCGTCTTGTCGCGGTCGGCCGCCGAGGAACAGGGCGGCCAGCGTCGCCGCGATGGACAAGGCCGCCGCCGCCTCGATCAGAAGGATAAGCTCGCCGGCCCAGTCGGGCGGATAGGCCAGGAAGCGGTGTTCGGTGATCATCGACGCCATGCCGACGGCGATAAATGTGCCGAGCCCGAGACTCAAGATCGCGCGCAGCGGTCCGCCCAGCCAGGAGGGGCTGATCTCGCGGCCGGACAGAAGGACGAGAACGGCGCCTGCCGCGAGCACCGCGCCGGCCTGAAAGGCACCGCCCGGCGCATAGGCGCCGATCCAAAGAAGGTAGCTCGCGACGATGACGATCGGCGGCACCAGCAGGCCAACCAGCGCGTTGAGGATGCTGCCCGGCGCGGCATAGGCGTCCTTCGGCGCCGGCGCGAGCGACCAGGCGGCCACGACCGCGAGGAAGAGCACGCCCATCTCAAGAAGCGTGTCATAGGCGCGAAAGTTCAACAGAACGGCGGTCACCGGATTATCGACGCCGCTCAGCGCCAGATCGGCCGTGACCCGGGCCCCGAGCCCCGGTGCATCGGCGGGCAGCGACAGGAAGGCGAGGCCAAGACCGGCGAAAAGCATGACCGACAGCCCGGCAACGGCGACACGCGGGCCGATGGGCGTCCGGCGCGTTGCGCCGGGCTCGATATCCGCCATCGTCGTCATGGCGCGGGCCCGGTCCGCGCCCCGGCGCAGGCGCGACAGGGCGGCGAGAAGCAGCGCCCCGGTCAGGCCCGCGCCGATGGCCGCTTCGGCCAGCGCGACATCGACCGCGCCGAGGCGCACCCAGGCAAGGGCCATGATCAGCCCGAAGGCGATGAAGAAGACGATCCCCTTGAAGAGATCCGTGCTCGACAGGACCCGCCACCCCACCCAGAGCAGCATGGCCGCGAGCAGGCCATCGAGCGCCCAGCCGAGAAGGTCGGTCATGCCTTCCACGGCCGCACGCCGCGCCGCAGGGCGCCGCGCGCCACGAGATGGGCGCCCGTCGCCGACGCCACCAGGACGAGAAGCCAGATCAGGGCCAGTTTGCCGACCACCGCCCAGCTCTCGGCCTGTAGCGCGAGCCCGGTGACGATCAGGCCGAGGCCGACATTGTCCGCCTTGGTCAGGGCATGAAGGCGGGTATAGACGTCGGGAAAGCGCAATAGGCCCAAGGTGCCGGCCAGGAAGAAGCCCGCTCCGGCGAGAAGCAGGACAACCGTCGCGGCCTGGCTAAGCATCGTCCTGCGCCTCCTTGTTCGCCGGCTTGGCCAGGGGCGTCCAGGCGCGGCGGGTGAACGCGACCACCGTCACGGCGGCCAGCAAGGCGAAGACCAGCCCGACATCGCGCAGGGCGGGCTGGCCCAGGGCTTCGGCGAGCACCACGAGAATGGCGACCGCCGTCGTGCCGAAAAGCTGGGCGGCGAGCATGCGGTCGGCGTCGGTCGGGCCGCGCAGGATGCGCCACATGCCGGCCGCGAGCGTCAGCAGCAGGAACAGCGCCAGGCCGAGATAGAACGCGCTCATCATTCGCCGCTCTCTCCCGTCGCCCGGATCGACTGGTCGAAAAGCCGCGCCACCTTGTCTTCGAGCCGGGCCAGATCGCCGCCGACGGGCCGGCCTGCGTCCAGGGCATGCACGATGAGGTGCCCGTCGCGCAGTTCCGCGCTCAGCGTGCCGGGCAGCAGGCTGACCGCATTGGCGAAGAACACCCGGGCGGGCTCGGTCGACAGGCGGATCGCGTGATCATGGAAAACCGGGTCCAGCGCGAGCCGGGGACGAAAAGCGCGCCGGGCGACATCGGCGGCGCCGAGAAGCGACGTCCACAGAAAGTAAGGCAGGAACAGGAGAAGGCCGCCAGGCGACCAGGTCATGGGGGACGGCCCGGCCTTCAGCGCGCCGAAGGTGGCCAGGACCGCGATCACCGGCGCGCCGACGAGCCAGGATCCGGCCGCTCCGTCGGTGAGGATCCACCACAGCGCGGCGAGGAGCGCCGCCTGGACAAGCCAGGAGCGGATTACCGGCCAGATGCTTCTGGGACGGCCGTCGCTCGCGGACAGTGCGGTCATGCTGACATCCTCGCCCCGTTCGACGATGAGTGCTCGTGGCCCGTGCTCTTGGCGGCTGGATTATGGCCCGCCGCCGAAGGCGGGTCACGGATTTTCGGTCAGGCCGACCGGGTTTCCCGAGGCGTCATGTGCCGGCTCCATGGACCGGCTCAAGCGGTGGTGCGTCCGGTGAAGCGCCATGTCAGCGTTTCGCCGGCATGGAACGGCACGACATGGACCTTGTCGTCCTGCATCAGGTCCGGCACGGCTTGCGCGTCGCGGCTCAGCGTGACGCGCCCTTCATTGAGCGGCAGGCCATAAAAGCGCGGTCCGAACTCCGAGGCGAAGGCGTCGAGCCGGTCGATCGCGCCTTCCTCGTCGAAGGTCTGGGCATAGCTTTCAAGTGCCGTCGGCGCGCTGAAGATCCCGGCGCAGCCGCAGGCGCTTTCCTTGTCATGCTTGCGGTGCGGCGCCGAATCGGTGCCAAGGAAGAATTTCGGATTGCCCGATGTGGCGATCTTGCGCAGCGCTTCGCGATGCCTGCGGCGCTTGGCCACCGGCAGGCAATAGGCATGCGGCCGGAAGCCGCCGTCGAACATGGCATTGCGGTCGATGCGCAGGTGATGGGCGGTGATGGTCGCCCCCAGGTTCGACCCCGCCGCCTTGACGAAGTCGATCGAATTCTCGGTGGTGATGTGCTCCAAAACCACCTTGAGTTCGGGAAAGTCGGCCAGGACCGGCGTCAGGACCTTGTCGAGGAACACCGCCTCGCGGTCGAAGATATCGATATCGGGCGACACCACCTCGCCATGAACCAGAAGCGGCATGCCGATCTTCTGCATGCGTTCGAGCACTGGCCAGATCCGGCGCACATCCGTGACGCCCGATTCCGAATTCGTCGTCGCACCGGCCGGATAAAGCTTGCAGGCGGTGAACACCTTTTGCTCGAAACCGTTGGCGATCTCCTGCGGATCGATCTCGTCGGTCAGATAGGCGGTCATCAGCGGCGTGAAGGAGCGGCCTTCGGGCAGGACGTCCAGGATTCGTTCGCGATAGGCCGAAGCCGCGGCGACGGTCGTCACCGGCGGAACGAGGTTGGGCATCACGATGGCGCGGGCGAACTGCCGGGCCGTGTAGTCGGCCGCGAAGGCCAGCATGTCGCCGTCGCGGAAATGGACGTGCCAGTCGTCCGGTTCGCGCAGGACCAGTGTGTCGCCCCTGGAGTCCTGCCCGGTCTGGCTGCTCGTATCCTGAGTGATGACCCGTCCTCCTCACCTGCGGGGCTCCGCGCCCCGGCGATCGATCTCGCCGATCCTTGGACACCAAACCGTGATCGCGGGCAAGATCAGGAGCAATGGGGATCCTGCTCGTCACGATCGGCGTCGGCATCCTGACGTCAAGCGGGGCGGGAGATGGCCGCACCGGCGGGGTAGCCGGTGCGGCCGATGGCGTCAGGGCGCGATCATGCGGTCATAGTCGCCGCGCGTGCGCAAGGTGAAGGTCACCGGCGCGTCGGTGCGGTTGCGCCAGAACCAGCCGTGATTGCCGTCGAAGGCCGCGACGAGTTCACCCGACTGGCCCGGCACGCCGCGCCCCTGTTCATAGGTGATGTTGAGCCCGCCGCCATCGCCATGGGTGTCATAGTTCAGGACCGACCCATTTGCGGTCCATTCGAACGCGATCCGGGCGCCCTCGGCCATCACGAGCTTGATCTCGATGCCTTCGGTGGGTGCCAGCGTATAGCTCACCTCGTCGCGCCACAGCGGAGCGGCGGGTGCCGGCGGCGTTGCTGGTGCCATTGTCGGCGACGGCGCCGGTGCGGGCGCCACGATCGCGGGTGCCGCCGGTTGCGGCGTGGGTTGCGCGGTCGGCGCGCCGGGCTGCGCGGGCGCGATGCCGAGCGCCGTGGCGATGCGTGCCACCTGCCCGTCGAGCGCGTCGAGCCGGGCGATGAGGGCGGGATCGGCGGAGACCCGTTCGGCCGCCGCCTGGGCCGCGAGAACGGCGTCTTCATCGGCGGCTTCGGCATAGAGCTGCTGCTTGATCTCGCCCATCTGGGTCAGGCCCATGATGCGGCCCATTCCCGTCGGGTCGAAACCGTATTCGGCGGGTAGCCAGAACACGATCAGGATGACGAGCGCCGCGGCGATCGAGCCGATGGTGGCGCGGATGAGCCCGCCGGACGTCGCCTGGACGCCGCGGATATGGCCCGACGATTGCGACGGGTCTTGCATCCGCGGCGGATAGGGATCGGCATGGGGTTGTCTCGGATCGATCGCCTGGCGGCGGTCGGCGCGCAGCGGCGGCAGGCTCGCGCCATGATCGTCATAGGGAGGATTGGTCATGTGTCGGATCTCCTGCGGCTCAGATGGCCACGAAATAGCCGGTGATCTGCAGCCCCATCAGGGCGAAGCCGGCGGTCATCATCAGAACGTTCACGGCATAGGCCTGCCCGGCGAAGGACGGCATCGCGCGCCAGTAGCCCATCGCCACGAGGATCGCGGCCAGGGCCAGGAGCTGGCCCACCTCGACGCCGATATTGAAGGCGATGAGGTTCGGCCACAGCCCGTCGGGCGAGATGTCGTAGTCGATGATCCGCGAGGCGAGGCCGAAGCCGTGCAGGAAGCCGAACAGCAGCGTCGCGGCCTTGGTCGAGGGCTGGAAGCCGAACCACAGCCGGAACGCGCCGAGATTGTCGAGCGCCTTATAGGCCACCGAGAAGCCGATGATGGCATCGATGATGTAGCTCGATATGCCGAAGTCGAGCCAGACGCCGAGCAGCATCGTCGTCGAATGCCCGATGGCGAACAGCGAGACATAGGTCGCGATCTGCTTGAACCCGTAGAGGAAGAAGATCACGCCGAACAGAAACAGAATATGGTCGTAGCCCGTCACCATGTGCTTGGCGCCGAGATAGAGGAAGGGGATGAAGTGAACCCCCGTGACCTCCTGGATATAGCCCTTGTCGCCGAGCGTGACGGCATGGGCGAGGGCCGTTTCGACCCAGGCGAGCGAAAGCGCGACGGCGAGCAGGAGCGTGGCCGCATAGCGCGCGCCGACGCCCCGCCCGCGCGACGCGGCCGGTAGAGATGTCATATGGTTGTCCTGTGTCCGAACAGTTCGATCATGCGCCGGGACGGCGCGGTTTCGGGGCGGTTCAGACGCGGCGCGGCGGGCGCCTCGGTCCGTCGGGCGTCAGAGGGTGGAACGCCGCGCTGACCGCGCAGGACGCCCCGTCGGGACGCGGTGTCGCCGTCGTCGCCGTCGGGCAGACAAGGGCGTGAAGCTGGTGGTCGTGATCGGCCGCATTGTGCCCGCCATGCGCTCCGTTATGCGGGCCGCCATGCGCGCCACCGTGATCCGCGCGGTCGCCGGCGTCATGGGCGTCATCATCGGCGTGGCCATGGCCGTGCGCATGCCCATGCCCATGCTGATGTCCATGCGCATGCGTCCGCGCATCATTTGCAGATATCTGTATCGAGGTCTGCGCGGCCGCGACGCCGTGCCTGACGGGATCATAGGCGATGGGGCCATGCGTCAGCGCGACGATGACCGGTGCCGCGAGCAGCGCGACCACGGCGGTCAGCACGACCATGCGACGGGCGACCCACCCTACCGTGGCGCGCCGCATCGCGATGCACCGTATCGCGATGCGCCAGGCGCTGTCGCGCGATGTCTTGCGAGGAACGGGTCCGTTGCCCAAGCGCCGAGGTCTCTCATCGTGTAGGAAGCCGGCAAGGCGCTGCCTTGCCATATCCCCGCCCGGGGGATATCGACGGCATATGACACAACCCCACCGTCACGCAAGCCATCCCGCGATCATCAAGCGGCTGAAACGTGCCGACGGCCATCTGCGGCATGTCATCGCCATGATCGAGGAGGGCCGGCCCTGCGCCGACATCGCGGTCCAGCTTCAGGCGGTGGAGAAGGCGGTTACGGCCGCCAAGCGCACCCTCATCCACGACCATATCGACCACTGCCTCGATGGCGACGGCGCGTCCGATCTGGCGGAGATGAAGGCGCTGGCCAAATTGTTGTAGCCCATCATGCTCGGTGTCCTGTCGAACCGCACCTATCGCCATCTGTTCGCCGCCCAGGTCATCGCGCTTGTCGGCACCGGCCTCGCCACCGTGGCGCTCGGGCTTCTCGCCTGGGATCTGGCGGGCGGCGACGCGGCCCAGGTGCTCGGCACCGCGCTGGCGATCAAGATGGTCGCCTATGTGACGCTGTCGCCCGTCGCCCAGGCCTTCGCCGACCGGGTTTCCCGGCGCACGCTCCTGGTGACGCTCGATCTTGTCCGGGCCGGCGTCGCGCTGGCGCTGCCCTTCGTGTCCGAGATCTGGCAGATCTATGCGCTGATCTTCCTGCTTCAGGCGGCCTCCGCCGGCTTCACTCCGGCGTTCCAGGCGACCATTCCGGACGTGCTGCCCGACGAGGAGGACTACACCAAGGCGCTGTCGCTGTCGCGCCTGGCCTATGACCTTGAAACCCTGCTGTCGCCGATGCTGGCGGCCGCGCTTCTGACGGTGGTCGGGTTTCCGGTCCTGTTCGGCGGCACGGTGATCGGCTTCGTCGTGTCGGCGGCCCTGGTCATGTCGGTGACGCTGCCCGGGCCGCGGCCGGCGACGGAGCGGAACATCTGGGCGCGCATCACCCGAGGCGGCCGGATCTATCTCGCCACGCCGCGGCTCAGGGCGCTTCTGGCGCTGTCCTTCTCGGTCTCGGCGGCGGGCGCCATGGTGATCGTCAATACCGTCGTCGTGGTGCGCCAGGATCTCGGCCTGTCGGACGAGGCGGTAGCGCTGACGCTCGCCGTCTTCGGCGCTGGGTCGATGATCGCGGCGCTCGGCCTGCCGCGTCTGTTGGAAACGCTCGACGACCGGCCGGTCATGCTGGCCGGCGCGGCGGGCATGACGCTGGCGCTCGCCGGCCTGGGCGCCGTCGTCGCGGCCTGGGGGCTGTCATGGGGCTGGCTTCTGGCGGGCTGGTTCCTGATCGGTCTCGGCTATTCGGCGACGCTGACGCCGTCGGGCCGGTTGCTGCGCCGGTCGGGCCACGCCGAGGATCGCCCGGCCTTGTTCGCGGCGCAGTTCGCGTTGTCGCATGCCTGCTGGCTCGTCACCTATCCGCTGGCCGGCTGGCTGCAGAGCGGCCATGGCAGCGTCGCGGCGATGCTGTCGCTCGCCGTGCTGAGCCTGGTCGGCGTCGTCCTGGCCGTGGCGCTGTGGCCGCGCCATGACACAATCGAGATCGCGCACAGCCATGACGATCTTCCGCCCGACCATCCGCATATCGCCGATGGCGCCCGCCACAGCCACGCCTATGTGATCGACGACCTGCATCGGCACTGGCCATCCGACCGGGACCGCGCGCGCGGTATCTAGGACATGTCCAGTGTACCTTGGTTCACTGGACATGCCCTAACCCATTGATTTTAAGCAATTCCGGGCGTGAAGCCAGTTCCCGCTTTCGCTGGCATTGCTCTAGAACGACCCGCACCGGGGACCGGCCTCTCCAGCCCGCCCCGGCGCAGGTCGCTCCGTCATCCAAGGATGCCCTAGGCCGCGCGGATCGTCGCCAGGAAGGTCGAGATGTTGCGGTTGAGGCCGTCGGCCTCCTCGGCCAGTTCGGTCGAGCCGCTGAAGACCTGGGCGGCGGCGACGCCGGTCTGCTGGGTCGCCTCGTTGACCTGGATGATGTTGGACGAGACGTCCTGGGTGCCCATGGCCGCTTGCTGGACGCTGGCCGCGATCTCTTCGGTGGCGGCTCCCTGCTGTTCGACCGAGGAGGCGATCACGGTGGCGATCGAGTCCATGGCCTTGATCTTCTCCGAGATGACCTCGATCGACGCCACCGAGGCTTCGGTCGACGACTGGATGTCGGCGATCAGCCCGACGATCTGGTCGGTCGCGCGTCCGGTCTGCTCGGCGAGGCCCTTGACCTCCGAGGCGACGACCGCGAAGCCGCGGCCGGCATCGCCAGCGCGCGCCGCCTCGATCGTGGCGTTGAGCGCCAGCAGATTGGTCTGTTCGGCGATGTCGCGGATGAGGTTGACGACCTCGCCGATCTTCTGCGCGGCCTGCACCAGCGAGTTCACCTGATTGCCGGTCAGGGCGGCCTGTTCGACGGCGGAACGCGACACCTCGGTCGATTCGCGCACCTGGCGCCCGATCTCGCCGATCGAGGCGGTGAGCTCTTCCGCCGCGCTCGCCACCGTCTGGACATTGGTCGTCGCTTCGTCGGACGAACTCGCGACCGTGGTCGACTTCTCGGCGGTGTTCTCGGCGATCACGGTCAGCGATTGCGCCGATTCTTGCATCTCGCCGGCGGCCTGGGTGACCTTGCCGATCGCGTCCGTCGCGGTGGTCTTGAAGGTCTCGATCGCCTCGTCGATGACCTTCTGCCGGCGTTCCTTGGCGGCCTGCTCATCGGCCTGGGCGGCCCGCATCGCCCGGCCTTCGATCATATTGTCCTTGAACACCTGCACGGCCTGGCCCATTTCGCCGATCTCGTCGGACCGCTCGCGGCCGGGCACCTCGACGTCGAGATTGTTGTCGGCCAGTTCGCGCATGGCGGACGTCATGGAAATGATGGCCCGCGACAGGCTGCCCGAGAGCAGGACGGCGATGATGCCGCCGAGCAGAACGATGGTCAGGCCGACCAGGGCCGTCACGACCTTGCTTTGCTGGAACCGCTCGGACAGGACGGGGCCGAGCGCGTCCTGCACGCTGACCTGTTCGCGCTCGGCGGTGATGGCGGTGCTGTTGATGCGCGGTCCGATGACGTCGAGCTGTGTCGTGTAGATGGCGTTGCGCGCCTCGATGATCTCGACGATCTCGGCGAAGGCCGTCGTGTAGGCGTCGAAATTCGCCTGCGCGTCGGCGATCAGCGCGCGCCGACGCGGGTTCTGCAATTCGCGCAGCACGTCCTGCATCTGTTCGCGTGCCGCCACCATTTCCTCTTCGGCGCGCTGCCGCGACTCGATCTGGTTGGACAGGAGATAGTCCTGAACGTAAAGCCGGGTCAGCATCAGGCTCTGCTGGGCGCGGCCGGTAAAGAAGGCGGCAGTCTCGTCCTGGTCGCGATGGGCGCTTTCCATCACCTCGGTCAGCGCCTGCCGGGTGGCGATGCCGGTCGGCATCAGATCCCGGTCGAACACTTCGTGGCGCTGGGCCTGCAGCGCGACCGCCTGTTCGAAGGCCGTGGCATAGGCCTGCGAGTCGGCACGGATCCCGTCAAGCAGCGCCGCCTGCTCGGCCGTGACGCCGATCGATGACAGGCGGTCCTGGATCTCGGCCATCTCGGCGACCGCCTCTCGAACCGTCGCCAGCGCGACCGGATCGTCCTGGGCGCGGAACTTCATGACGGCGAGGCGCGCATTGGTGATGTGCAGCGCCAGATCCGCGAAGCCGATCGAGGCGCGCCCATTGGTGCGATACTGGGCGAAGGAGTCGCTGGAAATCTGGCTGTTCCAGTAACTGAAGCCGGCCAGGCCCGCCACCAGCGCCAGAACGGCGCCGAAGCCGAGGAACAGCTTTGCTCGGATCGACAGTCTCATCTGCTTTCCCCCAATGAAGATCGACCAGCGATCGCCTGAGGAAATGGCCGCGCCGCTTAACGATGCCTTACTTTTGGTCGCTCTACGGGGTCTTGCTTAGTCGGCAATGTCTAAGCCTTTGGCGCTTGCTGGCCCCGGAAACGGCAGCTTTGTCAGTACTCTTTTAAGTTACCCAAAGGTAACTACTAGTTATATGGTTACCAATAGGCTATATGCCCGGTGGCCGACATGACGCCGCCGTCGCCGAAGGGACCGCCATGGAAACCGAGACCAGATTCCTGCTCGAAATCGTGTCGGACACGATCTGTCCCTGGTGCTATGTCGGCAAGCGCCGGCTCGACACCGCGCTCGCGGCGATCGGCGACGACCTCGCCGTCGACATCCGCTGGCGGCCCTTTGAGCTGAACCCGGACATGCCGCGCGAGGGGCTCGACCGGAAGACCTACCGGTCGGCCAAATTCGGCAGTTGGGAGAAGTCGCGCGAGCTGGATGCCCAGGTGGTGGCCGCGTCCGCGCCCGACGGGCTCGCTTTCCATCACGACCGCATGGACAAGACGCCGAACACGTTGGCGAGCCATGTTCTCATCCGCCTGGCGGGCGCGGCCGGCCGGCAGGACGACATCGTCGAAGCTCTGTTCAAGGCCTACTTCACCGACGGTCGCGATATCGGCGACCCGGCGGTGCTGACGGCGATCGGGGCCGAGACCGGTCTCGACGCCGCGATGGTCGACCAGGCGCTGGCCGACGAGACCCTGCGCGCCGACGTCAAGGCCGAGGCGCATGCCTTCGCCCGGTCGGGGATCAATGGCGTGCCGACGGTTCTTCTCAACCGCTACATGCTGTTCTCGGGCGCCCGCCGACCCGATCTCATCGAGCGCGCCTTGCGCGATGCGGCGGCGCATGGGGATGTCATCGCCTCGGGCAAGGCCATGGCGCATGTCTAGGCCGCTTCCCGACGGCGTGGAGATCGCGGTCGCCGGCGGATCGATCGCCGGGCTGTGCGCCGGCAATGCGCTTCTGTCGGCCGGCTTCGACGTGCATGTCTTCGAACGGTCGGCGCAGAGGCTGTCGAGCCGGGGCGCCGGAATCGTCGTCCAGCCGGAACTGCTCGGTCTTCTGGCCTCGGTCGACGCCGAGCCGCTGGCGACAACGCGCTGCCGGATACGCCGCACGGTCGAGGCGTCGACGGGACAGGAGGACGTGGCGGTCATGCCGCAACGCTTCACCTCCTGGGAGGCGATCCACGCATCGCTGCGCTCGGTCTTCCCCGATGACCGCTACCATCTCGACCGCACGCTGGCATTGACGACCCGCTCGGGCGACGGCGTCGGCCTAGACATAGGCGGCGCGTCGATGCGGGCCGACCTTCTGATCGCCGCCGACGGTATCCGGTCGCGCTTTCGCCGGCATCTCGCGCCGGATACGATCACCCGCTATGCCGGCTATATCGCCTGGCGCGGCGTGGTCGACGAAGCCGCGCTCGACGGCGATCTCGTCGATCATTTCGACGACACGTTCAGCTTCTGCCAGACGGCCGGGGGCGGACATGCCTTGTGCTATCTCATTCCGGGTCCGGGCCTGGCGACCGAGCGCGGCGGTCGGCGCCTCAACTGGGTCTGGTATACACCGGTCGAGGACGGCGCGGTGCTGGATGCGCTGTTCACTGACAGGACGGGCCGGCGGCTGGACGTCTCGGTGCCGCAGGGCGAGATCGGTGTCGCCGCCCGGAACTTCCTGTCGGCGCGAACCGGCAGGCTGACGGCCTCCTTCGAGAGGCTGGTGCGCGCGACGGCCGACCCCTTCATCCAGTCGATCATCGATGTGGCGCCGCCGGGGATGGTGTTCGGCCGCGCCTGCCTGATCGGCGATGCGGCCTTCGTCGTCCGGCCACATACCGCGGCCGCGGCCGCCAAGGCGGCGGCGGACGCGATGGCGCTGGTGCGGGCGCTGCGCGGGGCGGATGGCGACATTGATCGCGGCCTGGCCACCTGGGAGCGCCAGCAGACGGCTTTCGGCCGCCAGTTGGTCGATTACGGCGTGATGCTCGGCGAGCGCTCGCGGCAGCGGCAGGCGATCTGAGCGGACGGTCGGAGAAGAGAGGACAGCGGGAACGATGCGCGTCGAGAACCGGCCGGAAGGCCATGGCGACATCAAGGTCTATGGCCGGGCCGGGTCGACCGAAGGCTATGACGTGCGCGACTTCCTGACGCGCACCGTCGTCGCGTTCGACTGGATCGACCTGACCTGCGAGGAGGATTGCCGGGCCGAACTCGGCCTCGGCGATTTCGAGGCGCTGCGGTTTCCGGTCGTCGAGTTTCCCGGCGGCGAGCGCCTGTTCGGCCCGCGCTTGCGCGAGATCGCCGACCGGCTCGGCTGGGTCACGACGCCGCGCTACAAGGAATATGACCTGTCGATCTATGGCGCCGGACCGGCCGGGCTGTCGGCGGCGGTCTATGCCGCGTCGGAAGGCCTGCGCACGGTTTTGATCGAGCGTCATGCCGTCGGCGGGCAGGCGGGAACCAGTTCGCTGATCGAGAACTATATGGGCTTCCCCCAGGGCATCGGCGGTGCGGCGCTCGCCGAGCGGGCGCGCCAGCAGGCCGTGAAGTTCGGCGCCGAACTCATCATGATGGGCGAAGGCGTCGAGGCGACGTTCCGCGACAACCGCATCCATGTGCATATGGCGGACGGATCGCGCATGGTGGCGAAGTCGAATATCTGCGCCACAGGCGTTGAATACAGGCGGCTCGGCGTCGACGACGAGGACCGCTTCCTCGGTGCCGGCCTGTTCTACGGCGCCGGCGCGGCGGAGGCGCCCTATTGCCTCAACGAGAACGTCTATGTCGTCGGTGGCGGTAATTCCGCGGGTCAGGCGGTGATGCATTTCGCCGATCACGCCCGGAAGGTGACCATGCTGGTGCGCGGCGCCTCGCTCGCGGAGTCGCTGTCATCCTATCTGATCGACCGCATCCATGAACGCGCCAATGTCGAGGTGCTCTACAATGTGGAAGTCAGTGGCCTCGACGGTGAGGACAGCCTGGAAGCGGTTCGTCTGACGTCGCGGGGCCCGGGCGATCCGGCGGCCGGTATCGAAGAGACGCTGCCCACAAAACGCCTTTTCGTCTGCATCGGTGGCGCGCCGAACACGGACTGGGCGAAGGACACCGACATCGTCCGCGACCGGGCTGGCTATCTGGTAACGGGCCCCGATCTGCTCGATCGGGGCCGCCCGCCGGCCTGCTGGCCGCTCGAACGGCAGCCCTATTTCCTCGAAACCAGCGTGCCCGGTTCGTTCGCCGTCGGCGATGTCCGGCATGGCTCGATCAAGCGTGTGGCGTCGGCCGTCGGCGAAGGCGCGATGGCGGTGTCCTTCGTCCACCGCTATCTCGACGAGGCGCATGGGCAGGGCTGATCCGGCGCCAGCGGCCTCTCGCTTGCCTGAGGGGCGTCGCGCGCCCTAAGCTCCGGTCCGTGACCAAGGTAACTCCCCCGATTTACGATCAGCGCTACCCGGCGCGCCAGCTTCTCGACCTGATCGCCGATAAGTGGACGCCGATCATCCTGTATTGCCTGTCCGGCGGCACGCGGCGCTTTTCCGAACTCCAGCACCAGATCCCCGATATCTCCAAGAAGATGCTGATCCAGGTTCTGCGCCGCCTCGAAAGCGACGGCCTTATCGACCGCAAGGTCTATGCCGTCGTCCCGCCCAAGACCGAATACAGCCTGACGGCGCTCGGCAGGCGTCTGCATGAACCGGTCGCGATGCTGTGCGCCTGGGCGATCGAAAACGAGCGGCATCTGAAGACGGTATTGCTGAAGCGCGGCGAAAAGGGCGGGTCCTGAGCCACGTCTCACGCCGCATTTACCGCAAGGAAAGCGTTCAATCGCATACTGGCCGGCACCGATGTCGATAGACCGCTGCGCCGACGGCCCATGAAAATCTGGAAATCGCCTGTCGCGATCGAAATCCTGTCCGTGTTCAAGAGCCCGATCTGCCGGCGCATCGGGCTTCTGGTGCTGCTGGTCGCGCTCGTCATCGACCTGTCGATCGCCGGTTTCGTGTTCATGCAGAAGCGCGCCGCCTTCGAGCGCGACCTGCACGAGCGCGCCGTGACCTATGTGCGGAGCGCGGTCGATGTCACCGCCTTTCCCGATATCGACCGCCTGGTGCGGTTCGGCGAAAACATCAGCGCCATCACCGATGTCGCGGGTGGCATCTACGTCAACTCCATCGGCGAGGAGGCCGGCCGGTTCGGCGAGACGCCCTGGCTCGACTGGCGCACCGCGACGCGCGGCGGGACGCGCTGGGCGCTCGACGAGGACGGCGCGGCCTTCGAAACCTTCGTCAAGCCGAGCGAGACCGGCCTGAGCTACGGCTTGCTGCTGCGGCTCGATTCGTCCGAGGCCTGGGCCACTCTGATCCGCGAATTCGTCCACAGCATCATCGCCGCCGTCGCGGTGGCGCTCGGCATCGCGCTTCTGGTCGTGGCGCTCGTCGCCGCGATGGTCCTGCGCCGAACGCGCCGCATCACCGAGGCGGTGGAACACGCGCTGAAGGCGCCGGAACGGGCAGACCAGCACGTCGCCAAGCTCGATGCCCGCGACGAGATCGGCGCGCTTGGCTGCATGCTCGATGAACTCCTGTTCCTCGTCGCGACGACCTATGTCGAGGATCTCGCGACGGCCTACGCCATCAACGAGCAATCTCCCGGCGCGCTGTTGACCTTTTCCGGCGACGGCCATCTCGTCTTCGCCAATGCGGCCGCCTTGCGCATGTTCAAGGCGTCGAGCGTGGAAGAGCTGGCGCTGCAGGAAGATGCCGGCTTCATCATGGTTCAGGGCAAGCCGCGCCCGGCGACCGACCTGATCGCGCGCGGCCGGTTCTTCGGGCCGGCCGAGGCCATTGTCGGCGGCGACAAGATCCCCTGCCTGTCGGGCGGCGACCGGGTGTTGCGGGCCGACGGCACGCTGTCGCGCTATTTTCTGATGATGGTCAATGTGCAGACCTTCGTCGCCGAGATGCGGCGCGAGCGGGCCATGCGCAAATCGGCCGAGGAAGTCGTTTCCGGCGGCGCGCGGACCGTCGAAAGTCTCGAAGAGAGGCTCGAGGCGGCCACGCTCCTGTTGGCGCTGGAACGCAGCACCGATGACGGTGCCGCCGACGGCGCGAGACCGCGCCTGTCGGTCAGGCCCGATATCATCGTGACCAAATGGCTGCGGGAAGCGGCCGAAGCCGGCAAGATCGAGGGCGGGCGCATGACCCATGAACGGCTGCCGCCGGTCCTGGTGCACACGACCGAGGTCGAGAAGCTGTTCACCATCGCGCTGACCATGGTGCGCGCGCGCAGCCAGGACCCGCAGCCGCTCGTCGAAGTCCTCGGCGGGTTCTGGGGCGAGGAAAGGGCCGGGTTCCGGATCCGCGAACTGGCCAAGCCCGGCCTGTCGGGCAAGACCGCGAAACAGAGCCGCGCCGCCGATATCGAAATGCAGACCGCGGCCCTCAGCGCGCTGGCGAGCCGCGAGGGCGGCATGCTGATCAACGCCATCAGCGAACCCGGCGAGCCGAACGAACTGCGCTTCGCCCTCCTGGCCGATCTCAAGCTGGCGCGCCAGATGGACGGCTCGTTCAGCGCCAACATCTTCGACGAATCGCTGGCCGCCTGATAGGCTGCATGCCCGAAGGACCGGTGCGGCGGGCTGTCCGGTCCGATCTTGCATCCGGTCCGTGAACCCGACACAGTGTCGCGATCGCGGGTTGCAAAGGCCCGGCAGCGTCACGACATGGCGTGTCATCACAAGATCTTGGATGGATCCTAGGGCTCTGGGCTTTGCGGACGGATCCGCATTTTGGGGGACGGACATGCGATCACGCCGCGCGCGCTTGTCTGGCATGTTGATCGGCCGGCTGGGCGCGCTCGGCCTGGCCTTGTGCCTCGTCATGGGCATGGCCCAGGAAACCCGCGCCGCGCCGGCGCTTTTGTTCGATGTGCGGACCGGCGAGGTGCTGCACGAGCATGAAGCCACGCGTTTGTGGCATCCGGCCTCGCTCACCAAGATCATGACCACCTATGTGGCGCTGCGCGCGATCCGGGCGGGGCGTGTCAGGCTCGACACGCCGATGGTCGTGTCGGCCAATGCCGCGGCCAAGCCGCCGAGCAAGATCGGCCTGCCCGTCGGTCAGTCGATCCAACTCGGGCTTGCCCTGCAGGTTCTGATGGTCAAATCCGCCAATGATATCTCGGTGGCTGTCGCCGAAGGCATTGCTGGCAGCGAGCCCGCCTTCGTCGCGCTGATGAACGAAGAGGCGCGCCGGCTCGGGATGACGAGCACGCGGTTCGCCAACGCCCATGGGCTGCATGACCTTCAGCAGGTGACGACGGCGCGCGACATGGCGCTTCTGACCAGCGCGATCTTCAGTCAGTTTCCCGAATTCGACTATATGTTCGAGATGCGCTCGGTGACTGCCGCCGGCAGCCGTTTGCGTTCGCACAATACGCTGCTCGGTCGCTATCCCGGCGCCGACGGGCTCAAGACCGGCTTCGTCTGCGCGTCGGGCTTCAACATCGTCGCCACCGCCAAGCGCAATGGCCGTCATCTCGGCGTGGTCATCATGGGATCGCCAAACGCCAATGTGCGCCACGACTATGCGACCCATCTCCTGACCGACGGTTTCGAGCGCCGCGGGCCCGGATTGTTCGGCTTCGCCTCATCGTCGAATCTGCGCGACTTGCGCGGGACGACCCAGGGGCCGGCCAATATGCGCCCCTATGTCTGCGGGCCGCGGTCCCAGCGCCAGCCCATTCCGCCGCAACTGGCCAGCTACGGCGTCACGCTGCCCGATGTGAGCGTCGCCGAGACGCCGCAGCTGCCGGTCACGGCGCGGTCCACGGTGCCGATGCCGCGCGCCAATCCACGCCGCCTGTCGGCCAATGCCGCCGCCGTCGGTGCCGGCGTCGCCATCGACCCGCGCTATCCCGTGGCGCCGGACATTCCGCTGCCCCGCTCGCGCCCGCTGGTGCGGTGAGCCTTAGTCAAGGCAGCGCTTAGGCCGCCTTGCGGACGCCGTTGACGAGCGCCTCGGTCAGCTTGCGCTTGATGCGGGCCTGCCGCCGCGCATTGGTGATCTGCTGGCCGACGAGATCCGAGACATAGAAGACGTCGACCGCGCGCTCGCCGAAGGTCGCGACGCGGGCCGAGGCGATGTCGAGGCCGAGTTCGGCGAGAACCGTGGTCAGATCGCGCAACAGTCCCGGCCGGTCGAGGCCCGAGGCCTCGATCACCGTATGGCTGTCGGACCAGGTGTTCGACAAAACGACATCCGGCGTCAGGTCGAAGGCCCGCGCCCGCTTGCGGCCGCGCGCCTTCGAGGCGATGGCCTTGTCGAGCGACATCTGGCCGGCGAAAGTCCGGTCGAGAACCTCGCGGATGCGGTCGCCGCGGCGTAGTTCGTCTTCATCATTGTCGAAGGCGCGCTGCAGCGTGATCGTGTCGATCGCCCGGCCGTCGGTCGTGGTGAAGATCTGCGCGTCGACGATATTGCCGCCGACGGCGGCGCAGGCGCCGGCGATCTGCGACAGGAGCCGGGGATGGTCCGGCGCCAGGACCGAGATCAGCGTCGCGCCGCGCGCCGCCGCCGGGTCCGCCTTGACCACCAGCGCGCTGCCCGACCGGTGGCTCTCGCGCAAGAGATCGGCGTGCAGCAATTGCCGGTCGAGATCGGTGTTCAGCCAGTAGGACGGCTGGTGCACGCCAAGCACGGCCTGGCGTTCGTCGTCCGGCCAGTCGGCGAGCGCTTCGGCGAGGCGTTGGCGGGCGGTCTCCGCCCGGCCCGTCGACGACCCGGTCTCCGACTGGCCGGTCAGGACCGGCAGCGTCTCGTGATAGAGCGTCGCCAGGAGCTGGCGTTTCCAGGCGTTGAACACGCCCGGTCCGACCGCCCTGATGTCGGCCTCGGTCAGGACCAGCAGCAGCCTCAGCCGTTCCGGACTCTGCACCAGTTCGGCGAAGTCGGCGATGGTGCGCGGGTCCTGCAGATCGCGCGATTGCGCCGTCATGCTCATCGTCAGATGTTCGCGGATCAGCCAGGCCACGGCGGCGGTTTCCGCTTCCGACAGACCGAAGCGCGGACACAGCTTGAGCGCGACCTTGGCGCCGGCGATCGAATGATCCTCCGGCCGCCCCTTGGCGATGTCGTGCAGGAACATGGCCACATAGAGCACGCGGCGATTGTCGATCCGGCCGATCAGTTCGCTGGCCAGCGGGTGTTCCTGGGCCAGCGCGCCGCGTTCGAGGTCGGCAAGAATGCCGACGGCGCGGATCAGATGCTCGTCGACGGTGAAGTGATGATACATGTTGAACTGCATCATCGACACGACGCGGCCGAAATCCGGCACGAACCGGCCGAGCACGCCGGCCTCGTTCATCAGCCGGAGCACGCGTTCGGGATCCTTGCCCGAGGTCAGGAGCGCGAGGAAGATCGCGTTGGCGTCGGCATCCTCGCGCACCGAGCGGTCGATCAGCGCGAGCGATCGGCGCACCACGCGCAACGCGTCCGGATGCGGCTGGAGATTGTATTTGTCGGCCAGCTGAAACAGCCGCAGCAGGTTGACCGGGTCGCGATCGAAGACGCGGTCGTCGGCGATGCCGATCCGCTCGTGCTCGATCTCGAAATCGTCCGAATCGTCGAGCCGTCCTGGCTTGCGCCGCCGGAAGCGCTGCATGAACCGCGACAGGACCGGGGTTTGCTTGAGGTGATCGACCTCAAGGGCCGCGCACAGGATGCGCGTCAGATCGCCGACATCCTTGGCGACCAGGAAATAGTGCTTCATGAAGCGCTCGACCGCGCTCAACCCCGGATGCGACTGATAGCCGAGGCGCTCGGCCATCTCGACCTGGAGATCGAAGCTCAGCCTTTCCTCGGCCTTGCCGGTCAGGAAATGCAGATGGCAGCGCACCGCCCAGAGGAAATCGTCGCATTTGCGGTAAAGCGTCACCTCGGCGCGCGTGAACACGCCTTCGGCGGCCAGCGCGTCGAAGGTCTCGACGCGATAGACATAGCGCGCCAGCCAGAACAACGTGTTGAGATCGCGCTGCCCGCCCTTGCCGTCCTTGACGTTCGGCTCGACGAGATAGCGCGACTGGCCCGACCGCTGATGGCGCTGGTCGCGCTCCTCGAGCTTGGCGGCGATGAAGTCGGACGCGGTGTCGGGGCCGAAGGTGCGGTCGAAGCGGGTGGTGAACTCGTCGAACAGATCCGTGTCGCCGCAGATCGGCCGGGCATCCAGAATGGCCGTCCTGATGGTGATGTCGGTCTGCGCCAGCCGCAGGCATTCGTCGGTGGTGCGCGTCGCATGGCCCACCTTGAAGCCGAGATCCCACAGTGTGTAGAGGATGAATTCGACGATGCTCTCGCCCCAGGCGGTCTGCTTGTAGGGCAAGAGGAACAGAAGATCGATGTCGGAGCCGGGCGCCAGCGTGCCGCGGCCATAGCCACCGACGGCGATCACCGACATGCGCTCCGCCGAGGACGGATTGGTGGCCCGCCACAGGGTTCTGGTCGCGACGCTGAACAGCGCGCGAATGAGCTGGTCCTGATGGCTCGCCAGGCGGCGGGCGCATAAAAGTCCCTTGCCGTCCTCGGTCAGCATCCGCTCGATGCGGGACCGGCCGTCGCGCACCACTTCCTTGAGGACGGCCAGGAGATGGGCGCGGAACGCCCCGCCATCGCCGTGGTCGGCGTGCAGCGCGGCCAACTCGGCGGCCAGCGCGTCGGCGTCCAGAAGATCCGATAGTTTCGGCTCTGGCCGGGTCATGCCCCGTCCTCCTCGGCGACGAGCCGTTTCAGATCGTAGAGCAGATCCAGCGCGGCGCGCGGTGTCAGATTGTCCGCGTCGAGTGCCGCCAGCCTGAGCCTCAGGGCGTCGGGTTTTTGTGTCTCGGCACGGGCGGCGGGCGCGGGCTGTTGGGCGCGGAACAGCGGTAGGTCGGCGATCAGGGTGGCCGGGCTGTCGCCGCGCTCGCCGGCTTCGAGCCGGTCGAGGATCTCGCGCGCCCGCGTGATGACGCCGCCCGGCAGGCCGGCCAGCCGGGCCACCTGGACACCGTAGGACCGGTCCGCCGCGCCGGCCACGACTTCGTGCAGGAAGACGACCGTTCCATCCCATTCCTTCACCTTCAGCGTCGCATTGGCCAGCCGGTCGAGGCTGTCCGACAGCGCGGTGAGTTCGTGGAAATGGGTCGCGAAGAGCGCGCGACAGCGATTGACCTCGTGCAGATGTTCAAGCGTAGCCCAGGCGATCGACAGCCCGTCGAAGGTCGCCGTGCCGCGCCCGATCTCGTCGAGGATCACGAGCGCGCGCGGGCCGGCCTGATTGAGGATCGCGGCGGTCTCGATCATCTCGACCATGAAGGTCGAGCGGCCGCGCGCGATGTCGTCGGACGCGCCGACCCGGCTGAACAGCCGGTCGACGATTCCGATATGGGCTTGTGTCGCGGGCACGAACCCGCCGGCCTGGGCCAGCACGGCGATCAGCGCGTTCTGGCGCAGGAAGGTCGACTTGCCGCCCATGTTCGGGCCCGTCACCACCCAGATCGCGCCGTCCGTTCCCGCCGCGCCGTCGGGCGGCGACAGGTCGCAGTCATTGGCCACGAACGTCTCGCCGGCGCGCCGCAGCGCCTGGCCGACCACCGGATGGCGCCCTTCGACGATGCGGAAGGCGCTGTCCTCGGTGATCTTGGGGCGGACGAACGCGTCGCGCCGGGCCAGCGCGGCCATCGACTGCGCCAGGTCGAGGACGGCGAGCGCATCGGCGAGGCGGGTGAGCCGTTCCATGCCGGCCGTGACGCGGGCCACCATCTCGTCGAACAGGGCGCGTTCGATGGCCAGCGCCCGGTCGCCGGCGGTCATGATGGATTGTTCGGTGTCGGCCAGTTCCGTGGTCGAAAACCGCACCGCTGTTGGCAGCGTCTGGCGATGCACCAGGCCGAGATCGGCGGCGTCCCGGATCAGCCGGTCGCCGTGCTGCGCGCTGACCTCGATGTGATAGCCGAGGAAATTGTTGTGCTTGATCTTGAGGCTCTTGACCTCGGTGACCGCGCGCAGATCGGCCTCCATGCCGGCGATCACCTTGCGCGCGCTATCGCGCAGCGCCCGCGCCCGGTCGAGATCGGCATGGGCGCCGTCGCGGATGAAGCCGCCGTCGCGGGTCTGCACCGGCGGCTCATCGACCAGAAGGCCCGACAGATAGGCGGCGAGGTTGGCATCGGCATCGGCCAGCCTGTCGCGCGCCTGGCGGAGCTCGCCCGAGGGCTCGGCCGCCTCGAGAAGACCGGCCGCCGCGCTAGCGCGGTCGAGACAGGCCTGGACGGCTGCGAGATCGCGCGGGCTGCCGCGCCCGATGGCGAGCCGCGCCAGCGCGCGCGCCAGATCCGGCGTGCCGGTCAGGACATCGCGCAAGCCGTCCGACAAGCGGTCGTCGGCGACGAGTTGGGCCACCGCGTCGAGCCGGTGGTCGATCTCCGCGGCCGATGTCGAGGGGGCCGCCAGCCGGCGCGCCAGAAGCCGCGCGCCGGCCGACGTGACCGTCCGGTCGATCGCCGCTAGAAGGCTGCCGTCGCGCTGGCCGGACAGGGTGCGGGTGAGTTCGAGGCTCGCGCGCGTCGCCGCGTCGATCGCCATGACGTGATCGGCCGTGCGGCGTTCGGGCGGGCGCAGCGCCGGCCGGGCACCGGCCTGGGCGCGGACGACGTAATCGAGCGCGAGGCCGGCGGCGGCGATTTCGGCGCGGCTATAGCTGCCGAAGGCATCGAGCGTGGCGACGCCGAAATAGTCCTTCAGCCGGCGTTCGCCCGAAACCGAATCGGCCATTTCCGAGGGCACGACCTGGACATGGCGCGTGCCGTCGTCCCAGGCGATGCGCAGATCGGCCTCGCGGTCGAGCGCGTCGGGGACCAGGATCTCGCTCGGCGCGATGCGCGCGATCTCGCCGGCGAGATCGTCGCGGCTTGCCTCCAGGACGCCGAACAGGCCCGACGAGATGTCGATGAAGGCGAGACCGAAGACCGGTTGGCCGCTCGCCGCGACGCGCGCCAGCGCCATCAGGTGATTGTCGGCGCGGGCTTCGAGCAGATGGTCTTCGGTCAGCGTGCCGGGCGTGACGAGCCGCACCACCTCGCGCCGGACGACCGCTTTCGAGCCGCGTTTTTTCGCCTGTTCCGGCGTTTCGACCTGTTCGCACACCGCGACCCGGTGGCCGAGCCGGATCAGCTTGGACAGATAGTCGTCGGCCGAGACCACCGGCACGCCGCACATCGGGATGTCCTCGCCGGCATGTTTGCCGCGCTTGGTCAGCGTGATGCCGAGCGCGCGGGCGGCGACCTCCGCGTCGTCGAAGAACAGTTCGTAGAAATCACCCATCCGGTAGAACAGGAGCGAATCCGGATTGGCCGCCTTGAGTTCGAGGAACTGGCGCATGACCGGCGTCGCGCCGGCGAAGGCGTCTGCGGGTGCCACGGTTCCGGCGGGTTTCGGCGCGCCGGGGGCGGATTGGTGTTGTTTCGCGACAATGGTCATCGGCAGCGAGCCTAGCGATTTTCGGCCTTGGGCGAAACGATCGCGCCGACTTGCCAAGAACCTAGGGCAATTCCAGCGAAAACGGGAACCGATTTCGCGTCCGGAGTTGCCAAAAATCAATGGGTTAGAGCATGTCCAATGAGCCGAGATTCACTGGATATGCTCTAGGGATTTCATGCCAAGTTATGGCACAAGGGTTTGTGGCCCGCAGGCTATTCCGGTCCTGCGCCGCAACGGGTCCGCTTTGCCGGACCTGTCGTCCAAGGGTTCAAGGCACCAATGCTGTCCGATACCGTTCCCGCGCCGTCCGCCATCCGCGCCGTCGCCCTGTCCGCCATTCTCGCCAGCACGCCGTCGGTTATGATCGTCACCGTCGCGGCGATCGCGCTCGAAGAGGCCGGGCGCAGCGGTGTCGAAATCGGCCTGTTCGCGGCCGCGACCACGCTCGGCCTCGCCGTCTTCGCCCCGCTCGCGCCGGGGCTTTACGCCAGGATCGGCTTCTCCCGCGTCCACTGGATCGGCATGCTCGGCATGCCGGCGTCGGCCTTGGCTTTCTATCTGACTGACGGTTTCCTGCTCTGGTGCCTCGTCGGATTTGTCTATGGCGCGATCCAGGCCATCGTCTGGGGCACCAGCGAGACGGCGATCGCCCGCTTCGCCCCGATCGAGACCCTGGGCCGCACGACCGGGCTGTTTCAGACCGGCATGGTCGGCGCGCTGGCGCTCGGTCCCTTCCTGCCCTTCATCTTCGGGCTCGATACCGATGCCGCCTTTCTCGTCGGCGTCGCGCTTGGCCTCGTCGCCTGCCTGCCGCTCTTCTTCGGTCCCACGGGCGCGTTCGACGCGGTCGCCGAGACGGGCTCGCGCTCGCCCTTTGCCTTCCTCAAGCTGATCCGGCTGGCGCCGCTCATCTTTCTCTTCGCCTTCGCCAGCGGTTGCTACGAGTTCGGCATTTCGGCGGTCACGTCCGCCGAGGCCGCCGATGCCGGCGTAGCCCCCGACCTCGCCGCCACGGTGGCCGGCGCGATCCTGGTCGGCAGCCTCGCGACGCAATTGCTAGCCGGCTGGCTGACGGACCGGATGGGGGTGCGCCGGGTCGCGCTCGTCATGAGCGGTGGGCTGATCATGGTCAGTATCGGTTTCGCGCTGAGCAGCGCCTTGTGGGCGCTCTGGGTCGCTGCCTTCTTCTGGGGTGCGTTCGGCGGCGCGCTCTACACGATCGGCGCCGTGTCGCTCGGCCACCGCTTCCGGGGCCGCGACACCGGCATCGCGCTGGCCGGCATGATCGTCGCGGCGACGACCGGCGGCACGGTCGGTCCGGTCCTGTCGGGGGCGGCGCTCGACATCGCCGGCCGACCCGGCCTCGGCCTCCTGGTCGGCACGATCGCGGTTTGCGTGTTCATTGCGTCCATGCTGTTTGGCCGCAGGGCCTGTTGAGCCCCCAACGGCGAGGCGATAGGGTCGCGGGCCGATAACGAGGAACGCCCATGGCCGCCAAGAAGACCGCTCCCTCGGGGCATACCGATCATTCCGGTTTCGCCACCCAGCCGCCGCACGCCGCGCGCCCCGCCTTCACCGATCAGGAAGCCCTGCAGTTTCACGCGCGCGGCCGGCCGGGCAAGCTCGAAGTCACGCCGACCAAGCCGATGGCGACCCAGCGCGACCTGTCGCTGGCCTATTCGCCGGGCGTCGCCGTGCCGGTCAAGGCGATCGCCGAGGACCCGGGCCGCGCCTTCGACTATACGACGCGCGGCAATCTCGTCGCCGTCATCTCGAACGGCACCGCCATTCTCGGGCTCGGCAATCTCGGCGCGCTGGCATCAAAGCCGGTGATGGAAGGCAAGTCGGTGCTGTTCAAGCGCTTCGCCGATGTCGATTCCATCGATCTCGAAATCGACAGCGAGGACCCGGAGAAAATCATCGAGGCGGTGCGCTATCTCGGCCCCTCCTTCGGCGGCATCAATCTCGAGGACATCCGCGCGCCGGACTGTTTCGTCATCGAGCAGCGCCTGCGCGAATTGATGGACATCCCGGTCTTTCATGACGATCAGCACGGCACCGCGATCATCGCCACGGCGGGGCTCCTGAACGCGATCGACCTGACCGGCCGCGACCTGAAGACGACCAAGCTCGTCGTCAATGGCGCCGGGTCGGCCGGCATCGCCTGCGTCGAGCTCGTCAAGGCGATGGGCATGCCGTCGGACAACATCATCCTGTGCGACACCAAGGGCGTGATCTATCAGGGCCGCGAGACAGGCATGAACCAGTGGAAATCGGCCCATGCCGCACGCACCGACGCGCGCACCTTGGCCGAGGCATTGGATGGGGCCGACGCGGTCTATGGCCTCTCGGTCAAGGGCGCGTTCACCCAGGACATGATCCGCTCCATGGCGGCCCAGCCGATCATCTTCGCCATGGCCAATCCGGATCCGGAGATCACGCCGGAAGAGGTCGCCGCGATCCGCGACGACGCCATCGTCGCCACCGGCCGATCGGACTATCCGAACCAGGTCAACAACGTGCTCGGCTTTCCCTATATCTTCCGTGGCGCGCTCGACGTGCGGGCGACCACGATCAATGACGACATGAAGATCGCCGCCGCCCGCGCGCTGGCCGAGCTGGCGCGCGAGGACGTGCCCGACCAGGTGGCGTCGGCCTATGCCGGGTCGCGCCCGCGCTACGGCCCGAACTACATCATTCCGGTGCCCTTCGACCCCCGCCTGATCAGCGCGGTGCCGCCGGCGGTCGCCAAGGCGGCGATGGACACCGGCGTCGCGCGCCGGCCGATCGTCGACATGGACGGCTATGCGGCGGAACTGTCGGCCAGGCGCGATCCCGTCGCCGGCACCCTGCAGCGCATCTTCGAGCGCGTGCGCCGGGCGCCCAAGCGCATCGTCTTCGCCGAGGGTGAGGAAGAACAGGTCATCCGCGCCGCCTACGCTTTCGTCAATCAGGGGCTCGGCACCGCGCTCCTGGTCGGCCGCGAGGAGCGCGTCCAGGATACGATCGACGCGCTCGGTCTCGAGCCGCGCGACGATATCGAGATCGTCAACGCCCGGCTCAGCGCGCGCAATGTCGACTATGCGGAGTTCCTCTACAGCCGGCTGCAGCGCTCGGGCTTCCTGCATCGCGACTGCGTGCGGCTCGTCAACCAGGACCGCAACTATTTCGGTGCCTGCATGGTGGCGACCGGCGATGCCGACGGTATGGTCACCGGCGTGACGCGGAACTATGCGGTCGTTCTGAACGATATCCGCCGGGTGATCGACGAAAAGCCGGGCCACCGGGTGATCGGCGCGTCGATCGCGCTGACCCGCGGCGGGGCGAAGATCATCGCCGATACGGTCGTCGTCGAAATGCCGACGGCGAGCCAGCTCGCCGATATCGCCGAGGAAGCGGCCGGACTCGCCCGGCGGCTCGGCTATGAGCCGCGCGTGGCGATGCTGGCCTATTCCTCCTTCGGCTATCCGCGCGGCGAGCGCTCCGATCATGTGCGCGAGGCGGTGCGGTTGCTCGATCAGCGCCGGGTCGACTTCGAATATGACGGCGAGATGGGGGCCGACGTCGCGCTCAACCGCGACAAGATGGCGGCCTATCCGTTCTGCCGGCTGACGGAACCGGCCAATGTCCTGATCATGCCGGCATTTCACTCGGCATCGATCTCGACCAAGATGCTCCAGGAACTCGGCGGCGCCACCGTCATCGGTCCCCTGCTGGTCGGGATCGACCGTTCGGTCCAGATCGTCTCGCTCGGGGCGACCGACACCGATCTCGTGAACATGGCCGCGATCGCCGCCTATAACGTCAATATCTGACGGGGCCTGCTTCGGATCAGGCGTCGGCGATGATTGGCCGCTCGCCGTCTGGCCATTTGAAGCGCTCGGCATAGCGCGGGTCGAGGGCGGCGAAGGGAAAGATCACGAAAACATCGGTCGTGCCGAATTGGTGATCGATGACCGCGCCGCGGCCATACATGGCATTGATCCTGAGATAGCCCTTGATCAGCGGCGGCAGGTCGCGCAGCGCGGCTTTCTGATCGATCGCGTCCTTCGGCATCCGGTTCATCTCGACATAGCGCGACGGGACCGCCGACACCGACCATTCCTCGGACGCGCTGCAGAAATGGTGCAGGAAGGACAATTGCGTCTTCAGCGCTTCGGGATCGGTGCCGCTGAGGCTCGCGCAGCCGAACAGCACGTCATATTTGTAGAGATCGAGATAGCGGTAGATGCCGGTCCACAACAGTTCGACGGTGCGCTTGGTGCGGTAGGCATCGAGCACGCAGGATCGGCCGACTTCGAGAAAGCGCAGATCGGATTTCGCGCGCAAGAGCGGCGCGATGTCGTATTCGTCCTCGCTGTAGAAGCCGCCATGGCGCTTGGCGACTTCCTGGCGCAGCAGGCGATAGGTGCCGACGATGACCGGCCGGTTGCGCCGCCGGCGCGGAAAGCGCGACCAGTCGGGCGCGTGGTCGAGCACCAGGAGATGGTCGCAGATGGCGTCGAACCGGTCGGCATCGCGGCGCAACAGGAAATGGCGCATCGAGGGGCGCGCGCTCATCTCGCGATAGAAGACGCGATAGCGCAGCGCCTGGGCCTGGCGGACTTCAGACCAGTTGCGCGCGAGGCGGACTTCGAGATCGCCGATCCGGCCGAGCGTCTTGGGATGACGCCGCTGCCCCGGCACGGGGCCGATACGTGGCAGGCGCATGGTCTTGATGATCTTCGGGCCCCAGGCCTCGAAGGGCAAGGGGCGTCGGTTTCCGACGCCGCGCGAGCCGGGCGCTTGGTCGCCTGTTTGCCTTATCAGCATTGTTCTTGGCGTCTCCCCATCGACATCAAGCGATATCAGCAGGGCGCCGGCAAGTAAACGCGGATCGCCATCACACCCGTCTCATCAAGGTGGGAGGGAGATGATCCAGATCAAGCGGTGAGGCGACCCGGCCTTAGCGTTTCGGGCAGAAGAAGCTCGATGCGGGCGATCAGGTGATCGGGATCGACGGGTTTGGTCAGAATATCGGTGACGCCGGCCTCCCGACAGGCCTTGCGGTCTTCGGGAAAGGCGCTCGCCGTCACCGCGACGATCGGCAGCGTCACGCCGGCGGATCGCAAAGCCTTCGCCGCTGACAGGCCGTCGAGTTCCGGCATGTGAATGTCCATCAGGATGAGGTCGATCTCGGGCAGGCCGGAATCAAGGACGTGATCGACCGCGTCGCGGCCATTCGAAACGAGGCTGACCCGCAAGCCCGCCCGTTCGAGGGCGGCCACGGTCAGAAGCGCATTGATGTCGTTGTCTTCGGCCACCAGCACGCGCGGCGAACGGGCGATCCGTGGCCGCGGCGCCAACCGCTTCGCGACACCTCGCCGATCGGTCCTCTCGCTTTCCTTGGCGGTCCCGCTGGCGGCATTCCGGCCACTTGACGGTTGTGGAGCCGCTTCATCGATCACCCGCCGGATCTGGGCGATGAGCGCGGAGGTTCTGACGGGCAGCATCAGATAGCCGGCGAAACCTAGGTCGGATAGACGCGCGATATGGCGGCGGTCGCGCAAGGTTAGCAAGGCAAGACGCGGTATCGACGGCGCCATCCATCGGGCGCCCCGCGACTGTTCGGCCTCCTCGTTGCCGGCCTCGCAGGGCAGATCGCACAGCAGGACATCGACGGGGCGAACATCGGTTGCGTGCCTGGCGTCGGTGGGGATGTCGATCGCGACGGCTCCGAGCTCGCGCAGGCGATCGGCAAGCGTCGATCGCGTCATCAGGCGCGCCGAGGTGATGCCGATGGCGAGGCCTGTCAGGGGGCGCTCATCGCCCGTGGCCGTCTCGATGGCATCGGCCGACTGTGCCGGCAGGGTCAGCCGGGCGCATGTTCCGCCGGCGGGGTCGGGATCGAGCCGAATGCTGCCGCCCATCGCGGAGACGAGGCGTCGGGTAATCGCCAGGCCTAGGCCGCTTCCATCGAAGCGCCGGCCCGGTCCGGCGTCGAGCTGTTCGAATTCGTGGAAGGCGCGTTCTGCATCATCGGGTGGAATGCCGATACCGGTATCGGTGATCGTCAGGCTCAGATTGAACGAGGTGGGCGCATCGGGTTCCGCCAGTCGAGAAGGGGGGATGCCGCCTGTTCGGGCAAGCGGTGCGATATCGAGGCGGACGCCGCCGGAAGCGGTGAACTTGATCGCATTGCCGAGCAGGTTGAACAGGATCTGCCGCAGGCGCGCGGGATCGAGGACGACTCTTTCTGGCAGAGACCGGGTCACATGGCAGGCCAGGTCGAGCCCCTTGTCGACGGCGCGCGGCGACAGCAATTCGATCACGTCCTGGGCGAGCGGTTCGAGCGCGACCGGCTCGGGCGCGAGGGTGAGCCTGCCCGCTTCGATGCGGGAGAAGTCGAGAATGTCGTCGATGAGCAGCAGGAGCTGATCGGCGGATGTCTTCACCGCGCGGGCATAATTGCTCTGTTCGGGCGACAGATCCGTGTCGAGCAGCAGGCTTGCATGGCCGAGAACACCGTTCATCGGCGTTCGGATCTCGTGGCTCATGGTCGCGAGGAAGCGCGACTTCTGCGCGGTTGCCAGTTCGGCCGTCGTGCGCGCGGCATCGAGCGTTTCGGCGAGCTTCTTGTCCTCGGTGACGTCGCGGCCGAGAATATGACGATGCATCTTGCTGCCAGTCGACGGCAGGGCGATGGTCTGGACGCGGAACCAGCGCGGGGTATCGGGCCCACCAAATACGATGTCGATGGGGTCCGCGCCGACATCGGGATAGGGGAACGATAGTGGCCGGCCCGTGGCGATGACCGGCCAGTCGGCGCCGCCGGTGTCCAGCACCACGCCGTCGATATCCGTCACCACATGAAGGTCGAAGCTCGCATCGATAAGGGACCGATAGGTCTCGATCTGTTCGGCCTGGCGCCAGATGTGATCGGCCAGCCTTTCCCGCGCTGCCGCATCGGTTTCGGCGTCGTGCCCATCGCGCGCGCCGAGGCCGACGGCAAGACAGAGCGCGACAAAGATCAACAGCGGCAGCAGGGTTGCCGCGACGAGAAGCCCGCTGCCTGCAAGCCCGACCGGTGCCGGTGACGCGGAGAGCGCATGGACGAGACCAAGCGCGATGATTGCCGGAACGAGCGCGGCGACCGTTCCCCATCTGGCTTCAACATCGGCCACTGGTCGATATCCTCCTACCATCGCCGCCGCCCACCGTCGTTCTGTCGGTGATGCCGCGACGATAGGGCGGCTCGCTTAAAACCCGCTTAAGCCGCTGCCTGTTGCCGGGCGCCGAGGCCCGACCGGTAAGCGACCGCTTCGGCGATATGGGCGCGGCGGACGGTGTCGGTGCCGTCGAGATCGGCGAGGGTTCGGGCGACGCGCAGGATGCGGTGAAAGGCGCGCGCGCTGAGCTTGAGCCGGTCGGCCGCATCCGACAGCAATTGCAGGCCCGCAGGATCGGCCTCCGCGACGGTTTCCAGCAGCGCGGTCGGCAGGCTGGCATTGCTGGTGCCCGCCGGCAGGTCGAGCGCCAGATAGCGATCGATCTGGCGCTGTTGCGCGCGGGCGACGCGGGCCGCGACATTGGCGCTGGTCTCGCCGGATTTCTGCGTCAGAAGATCGGAGGCCGTCACGGCCGGAACATCGATCTGAAGATCGATCCGGTCGAGAAACGGGCCCGACAGCCGCGCCTGATAGCCATCGGCGCATGCCGCGCCGCGCCGGCAGGTATGGCCCGGCTCGCCGGCATAGCCGCAACGGCAGGGATTCATCGCGGCGACGAGCTGGAACCGCGCCGGATAGCGCACCCGGTGATTGGCGCGCGCGATCACGATCTCGCCGGTTTCGAGCGGCTGGCGCAGGGAATCAAGTACCTGCGGCTGGAATTCGGGCAATTCGTCGAGAAACAGGACCCCGCGATGGGCGAGCGAGGCTTCGCCGGGCCGCGCCTGCAATCCGCCGCCGACAAGGGCCGCCATCGAGGCCGAATGATGCGGTGCCCGGAACGGCCTGACATCGGTCAACCGGCCATTGTCCAGCTTGCCCGCGATCGACTGGATCATGGAGACTTCGAGAAGTTCCTCGGGCGACAGCCGCGGCAGGATCGAGGGCAGCCTCTGCGCCAGCATCGACTTGCCAGCGCCCGGCGGGCCGACCATCAGGAGATTGTGACCACCGGCGGCGGCGATTTCGAGCGCCCGGCGCGCCAGATCCTGCCCCTTGATGTCGGCGAGGTCCGGCATCGCGGTCCGTTCGGTCTCGATGGTTGGCTCCGGCCGCGTCAGAAGCTGGCTGCCCTTGATGTGATTGGCGAGCTGCACCAGGCTCCGTGGCGCCAGAATGGGCATATCGGCCGCGGCCCAGGCCGCCTCGCCGCCGCAGGCCCTCGGACAGATGAGGCCGCGATCTTGCGCATTCGCCTCGATCGCCGCCGGCAGAACCCCGGCCACCGGAGTGATCGATCCATCAAGCGCCAGTTCACCTAGGGCGAGATGGGACGACAGGCCGTCGGCGGGCAGGGCGCCGATCGCCGCCATGACGCCAAGCGCGATGGGCAGGTCGAAATGACTGCCTTCCTTGGGCCGGTCGGCGGGCGCCAGATTGACCACGATCCGCTTGGCCGGCAGCGCCAGGCCGATCGCCGTCAAGGCCGCGCGAATGCGCTCGCGGCTTTCCGCCACCGCCTTGTCCGGCAGGCCGACGATCGAAAAGGCGGGCAGTCCGCTGGCCACCTGGACCTGAACGTCCACCGGCCGGGCCTCGATGCCCTCGAAGGTGACGGTTGCAACGCGAACGACCATGGCCCGACCCCCAATCATGGATTGCGGGAGCCTAGCGCAATGCGCGCATCCGTTCAAGAACGAAAAAAGAACATTTGCCGGATGGCATTCAAGCCGGCCGCGTGTGTCGGGCCTAGCGGCGCGCTTCGATCGCGTCCCAGACGAGCGCCGCGGCATCCGGCCCGCCGACGGACTTGACCGCGCGAATGCCGGTCGGAGAGGTGACGTTGATCTCGGTCAGGAAGCCGCCGATGACGTCGATGCCGACGAAGATCAGGCCGAGTTCCTTGAGACGCGGGCCGAGCCGGTTGCAGATCTCGGCTTCGCGCGGGCTGAGATCCGTTTCGCTCGCGACGCCACCGCGCACCATGTTGGAGCGCAGATCGCCCTCGACCGGCACCCGGTTGACCGCGCCGGCGAAGGCGCCATCGACGAGCAGGATGCGCTTGTCGCCGTCGCGCACTTCGGGGCGGTATTGCTGGATGACCCAGGCCTCGGGAAACACGCTTTCGAAGAGATCGACCAGCGAGCCGTAGTTCTCGTCGTGCTCGCGCAGCCGGAACACGGCCTTGCCGCCATTGCCGTAGAGCGGCTTGACGACGATGTCGCGATAATCGTCGCGAAAGGCGGCGACTTCCTCGGGATCGCGGCTGATCAGGGTCGGCGGCATCAGATCGGCGAATTCCATCACGAAGATCTTCTCCGGCGCGTTGCGCACCGCCGTCGGATCGTTGACCACCAAGGTCTCGGGGTGAATGTGGTCGAGAAGATGGGTCGTGGTGACATAGTTCATGTCGAAGGGCGGATCCTGGCGCAACAGGATCACGTCGAGGTCGGCGAGATCGGCACGGTCGGCCTGGCCGAGCGTGAAATGGTCGCCGGCGACGTCGCGCACCTCGAGCGGCTCCAGCCGGGCGGTCAGCCTGCCGCCCGACAGCGCCAGCCGGTCGGGTGTATAGTGGAAGAGCGCATGGCCCCGCTTCGCTGCTTCGAGCAACAGCGCGAAGGTCGAATCGCCGGCGATGTTGATGCCCGAAATATGGTCCATCTGGACGGCGACCTTGAGGCTCATGACGGCTTCCTGTGTCTTATGTGTCAGCGCCCGGACGAGGCGTCGAACGCGCCGCGCAGATGGCGTAGTCCGGTCCGGCCGATCAGGATCGCGTCGAACCGGACCGTGTCTTCGGCGAATTGCGGCCGTTTCGCAAGCCACCATTCGGCGGCACGCAGGATCCGGCCGCGCTGGCCCGGGCTCAGGGCTTCGGCGGCGGCGTCCTGGGTCGCCCGGCGTTTCACCTCGACGAAGACGATGACGCCGCGCCGCCGGGCGATCAGATCGATCTCGCCGACCGGGGTGCGGGCGCGGCGGGCATGGATGCGATAGCCCCGGCAGACGAGCCAGAGCATGGCCAGCGCCTCGGCCAGACGGCCGCGCCGTTCAGCGGCCCGGCGTGTCCGCGTCATCGCCGCGCAAACTTGCCGAAAGCGCCAGGGCGCGCTGATAGACCTCACGGCGCGGCGCGCCAAAGGCCGTGGCGACATGGCTCGCCGCATCCTTCACCGTCATTCCGGCCAGGGCGTCGGCAAGCGCGTGGTCGATGTCGCCGGCGGACGTTGGTGCCTTGCGCGGCGGACCGATCACGATGACGATCTCGCCCTTGACCGACGTCGCCGCCGCCCAGTCGGCGAGGTCCGGCAGCGACCCGCGCCGCGCTTCCTCGAAGCGCTTGGTCAGTTCGCGGGCGATCGTGGCGGGCCGGTCGCCGAGCCCTTCGGCCAGATCGCCGAGCGTGGCCGCCAACCTTTGCGGCGCTTCATAGAGGACAAGCGTCGCGGGGATCGCGGCGAGATCGGTGATCCGGCTCCGCCGGGCACCGGCCTTGGCCGGCAGGAAGCCCGCGAAATGGACGCTGTCGCTGGGCAGGCCCGAGACGACGAGCGCCGCCAATAGCGCCGAGGCACCGGGGACCGGGCTGACGGCGACGTTTTCCGAGACGGCGTCGGCCACGAGCTTGAAGCCCGGATCGGAGAGAAGCGGGGTGCCGGCATCAGAAATCAGCGCGATCGCCGCCCCGTCGGCGAGCCTGGCGATCAGGCCCGGGCGCACGCGCTGGGCGTTATGGTCGTTATAGGACTGGGTCTTCGCCGCGATGCCGTAGTGATCGAGCAGCTTGCGGCTGACGCGGGTATCCTCGCACAGGATCAGATCGGCTGCCGCCAGCGTTTCGAGCGCCCGGAGGGTGACATCGCGCAGATTGCCGATCGGGGTCGCGACGATATGCAGGCCGGGCGCGAGCCTCGGCGCGTCGAGCCGGGTGCCGGCAATGATGAAGCTCCGCTCTCCGTCGCTGTCGCGCTGCCCCGGGCCGGTCGTGCTGTCGTGGCGTTCAGGATCAGTCATGACGGGCCATGGGCGATCTCGGACCTGCGCCCCGCGCCATGCGGGGGAGGACGCGGCGGGGGGTAAAAACAGATGCAGCGCTGCCACATCTTGACCGTAAACGAAAGCTTTACAGCATTTCGTCACCTTATGGCATGGAAACGCCGTCAGGCTGTCATAGTGTGACGGTCTCGGCGGGGCGCAGGCGTTCAGAGGAGGGCGCGCGCCCATGCATCTAGGGCACAAGAGTTCAAGGGCGGAGGCTGCCGGGACGCCGGCAGATGCGGCATGACAGTAAACGGGTCCGGCGAGCCGATGCTCGCGTCGCGGCGCACGGTGTTGCGCCTGTTTGCCGGGGGCACGGTCCTCGGCGTCGCCGCCTGCGCGGGTGGGCCGCCGATGGTCGGCACACAGACGCCGAACGTCGCGGTGCCGACCTTCAATTCATTCGGCAACGGTCCCGTTCAGGTCGCGCTGCTTCTGCCGCTGACCGCGACCGGCAATGCCGGCGTCACCGGCCAGTCGCTGCGCAATGCCGCGGAATTGGCCGTGAGCGAGGTTCAGGCGCCGCAGATCACGGTGACGCCCTTCGATACGCTCGGCACGCCGGCCGGTGCCCAGAGTGCCGCGCAACAGGCCGTGCAATTGGGCGCGCGCATCATTCTCGGGCCGCTTTTCGCCAGTTCGGTCATCGCGACCGGGCAGATCGCCAATGGCGCCAATATTCCGGTCGTCGCCTTCTCATCGGACACCAATGCGGCGGGGCGCAACGTCTTCCTGCTGAGCTTCCTGGCCGATGCCGATATCGAGCGCATCACCGGCTATGCGGTGGCGCAGAACCGGCGTTCCTTCGCGGCGCTGCTGCCGCAGACGGCCTATGGCCAGGTGGCCGAGGCGGCGCTGAGACGCACGGCCGCCCAGCTCGGCGCCCAGGTTATCGCCATCGAACGCTATGAACCGGACGCGGTGCGCATCCAGGAAGCCGTGGCGCGCATCACGCCGTTCATCGCCGGCGCCGATGCCCGCGCCGACGCGCTTCTGATCCCCGACAACGCGACCGCCCTGGGGCCGATCGCCGGCGCCCTGGCGATCAATCGCGTCGACGTCAACCGGCTACAACTGCTTGGATCGGGTCAGTGGAACGATCCCGGCGTGCGGGCGATCCCGACGCTGTCGGGTGGCTGGTATCCGGCGCCCGACGATACCGGTTTCGGCAGTTTCTCGGCGCGCTACCGCGCCCGCTTCGGCTCGGAACCGCCGCGCATCACGACGCTCGCCTATGACGCGGTGACGCTGTCGGCGGCGCTCGCCCGGATCAATCCCGGCAATCCCTATACGACCCAGGTTCTGACCAATCCGGACGGTTTCTCTGGCGTCGACGGGATTTTCCGCTTCCTGCCCAACGGCACCAATCAGCGCGGGTTGGCGATCTACGAGGTTACGGGATCGGCGCCGCGCGTCCTGCAGCCTGCGCCGCGCAGCTTCACCGGCACCTGAGGCATCCGAGCCAGACCCGTTCACGGTCAAGCGGAAGCGTTTGGCGGACGTTCGTCTTCGTGCGTCGTCACCCTCGACCGTGTCCAGGGGATCCAGGGCTATGTGGTACGCATCCTGCCGTGCGCGATTGCCGGAACACGTCCGGCAATGACATGCCAAGGATCAAACGCTTCAGCATGGACAGAAAGACGTCTAGGCCGCGAGATCGGCGACGAGCGCGTTCAGGACGAGGAAGCCCGACGGCGTGGCGCGGATACGGTCCGCGCCAAGCTGTTCGATCATGCCATCGTTTTCCAGGACCGCGATCTGGCTCGGCCGCAAGGCGCGGCCCGAGAGCTTTTCATAGCGGTCGAGCGACAGCCCTTCGCCGAGCCTCAGCCCCATGACGAGGAATTCGTCGGCGACCTCCTCGCGATCCAGCGCGAGATCCTCGGTCAAGGCGTGCCCTTCGGCGAGAACCCGCGCGCGCCAGGTCTCGGGATGGCGCTCGGTCGCGGTGGCGATACGGGTGTGGCCCCGCGTCAACCGGCCATGGGCACCGGGGCCGACGCCGACATAGTCGCCCTGCCGCCAATAGATCAGATTGTGCCGCGATTCCTGGCCAGGTCGGGCGTGATTGGAGATCTCATAGGCCGGCAGGCCGGCCTCGGTGGTCATCGCTTGCGTCAGTTCGTAGAGATCGGCGGCGAGATCGGGGTCGGGCACGACGAGCTTGCCGGCGGCATGCAGGGCGGCGAAGGGCGTGCCGGGTTCGATGGTCAGTTGATAGAGCGACAGATGCCCCGGCCCGCGATCGAGCGCTTCCGCGAGTTCGGCGCGCCACTCGTCGAGCGTCTGGCCGGGCCGGGCATAGATCAGGTCGAAGGACACGCGGTCGAAAACCGCTGTCGCGACGCCGAGGGCCGCGCGCGCCTCGGCCGCCGAATGCAGCCGGCCCAGCGCCTTGAGATCGCTATCGTCGAGGGCCTGCACGCCGAGCGAGACACGGTTGACGCCGGCCGAGCGATAGCCCTGGAAGCGGCCCTGTTCGACGCTCGACGGATTGGCTTCGAGCGTGATTTCCGCGTCCTCGGCGAGCGGCCAGAGGTCCGCGATATGGTCGATGATCGCCGCCACCGAGCCCGCTTCCATCAGCGACGGCGTGCCGCCGCCGAAGAAAACCGTGTCGACGCGGCGCCCCGGCGCGCGGGTGGCCATGGTGTCGAGTTCGCGGCGGAAGGCGGCCACGAAACCAGACTGGTCGACCGTCGCATGGCGGACATGGCTGTTGAAGTCGCAATAGGGGCATTTCGACTGGCAGAACGGCCAGTGGACATAGATGCCGAAGCCGGTATCCACGTCGCCAAGGCCGGACATGCCGGTCCTCTCGACCATGTCGGTCATCTCAGTCATCGGCGCCGGTCCCCTTGCCGTCGCCATGGGCGAGAAGCGCGCGATAGAGCTTCTCGAAGGCGCGCGCCCGATGCGACAGGCCGGTCCGCTCGCCGGGCCGCCAGCCATGCTTTTCGGACGCCGTCATCTCGCCGAAGGTCCGGTCATGCCCGTCGGGCAGGAACATCGGATCATAGCCGAAACCCTGTTCGCCGCGCGGCGGCCAGACGAGCCGACCGGGGCATTCGCCGCGAAACCGGACGATCTCGCCGTCGGGCCAGCACAGGCTCAGCACCGCGACGAAGCGCGCGGCGCGCCGTTCCGGCGGGACCGCGCCCTTTGACTGCAAGGCCTCTTCGACAAGCCGCATGGCGCGGTCGAAATCCTTGTCGGGTCCGGCCCAGCGCGCCGAGTGAATGCCGGGCTGGCCGCCGAGCGCGTCGACGGCAAGGCCCGAATCATCGGCCAGCGCGACATGCCCGCTGGCCATCGCGGCGGCACGCGACTTGATGTCGGCATTGGCCTCGAAGCTGTCGCCATCCTCGACCGGCTCGTCGAGGCCGAGATCGGCCATCGCCATGCTGTCGATATCGAACGGCGCCAGAAGATCGCGGATCTCGCGTATCTTGCCGTCATTGCCGCTGGCGACCACGAGCCGCCCGTCGATCCGCCTCATGCCGTTCCCAAAAGCCACGTCCCGGAGCCTTCCCGTCGATAGAGCGCGATACGTGCCGCCCGGCCGGATCAGCCGACGACCATCTTCTGCAGATCGGTCAGTTCGCCGATCCCCTTGCGGGCCAGCTTCAGCAAAGCGAGGAATTCTTCGTCGCTGAATGGCGTCTTTTCCGCCGTGCCCTGGACCTCGACGATGCCACCCTCGCCGGTGATGACGAAATTGGCGTCGGTCTCGGCGTCTGAATCCTCGGCATAGTCGAGATCGAGAACCGGCGTTTCCCGATAGATGCCGCAGGACACCGCCGCCACCGAGCCGGTCAGCGGGTCCTTGGTAACGAGGTTCCGCGCCATCATCCACTGGACGCAGTCATGCAGCGCGATCCACCCACCGGTGATGGCGGCGGTGCGCGTGCCGCCATCGGCCTGCAGCACGTCGCAATCGACCGTGATCAGTCTTTCGCCAAGCACGTCGAGATCGATGACCGCGCGCAAGGAGCGGGCGATCAGGCGCTGGATTTCGAGCGTCCGCCCGCCCTGCTTGCCGGCCGAGGCCTCGCGGCGCGTCCGGTCATGGGTGGCGCGCGGCAGCATGCCGTATTCGGCGGTCACCCAGCCGCGCCCCTGGCCGCGCAGCCAGGGCGGCACGCGGTCTTCCAGGCTGGCCGTGCAATGGACCAGCGTATCGCCGAAACGGATCTGGCAGGATCCTTCGGCATGTTTCGAGATGCCGCGATCGATCTTGACGGGGCGCAGTTCGTCGGGCGCGCGGTTCGAGGGGCGCATGGGCTATCCTTGGAAAGAGCTGTCTGTGCAGACATGATGCTGCGGCGTTGTTGTGGCGCGGGTGATAGCGCCCCGCGCGGCGCTTGGCCATCGCCAATCTTGATGAGCGCGTCATGCCGTCCCTTGACGAAACCGGCCAAGCTGCAACACTCGGTCGCCATGAAGCCGGTACATGAACTCGGCGACCCGCCGACCGACACCTCCTCGCTGGCGCAGCTCGATGCCCGCAGCCGCGAGATCTTCCGCCGCCTGGTCGATGCCTATCTCGATTCGGGCGAGCCGGTCGGCTCCCGCAATCTCAGCCGTGCCCTGTCGGTCAGCCTGTCGCCGGCATCGGTCCGCAATGTGATGAGTGATCTCGAACGGCTCGGGCTGATCTACGCGCCGCATACCAGCGCCGGGCGCATGCCGACCGAATTGGGCTTGCGCTTCTTCGTCGACGCGCTGATGGAGGTCGGCGAACTGCCTTTGCCCGAGCGCCGGCAGATCGATGCCGAGGTCGGTCCGCATGCGGACGGCTCGCGCGAGGACCTGCTCAACGAGGCCGGCACGCTTCTGAGCGGGCTCACCCGCGGCGCCGGCATCGTGCTGGCCTCGACCTCGACCCATGTGCGGCTGCGCCAGATCGAGTTTCTCAGGCTCGATCCGCGCCGCGTCCTCGTCATCCTGGTCGGCGGCGACGGCCAGGTGGAAAACCGCGTCATCGAACTCGAAGAGGACATTTCGCCGTCGGCGCTGGTCGAGGCGGCGAACTATCTCAACGCCACCTTGCGCGACGTGACGCTGGGCGAAGCGCGCCGGCGCATCGAGGCCCAGCGCGACGCCTTGCGGCGCGAACTCGACGAGATCACCGGCCGCATCGTCAAGGCGGGCCTCGGCAGCCTGGCCGAGATCGAGGACGGCAAGCCGCCGACGCTGATCGTGCGCGGCCAGTCGAACCTGCTCGACGATGTCAGCGCCGAGGAGGATGTCGAGCGCGTCCGGTTGCTGCTCGACGATCTCGAAAAGAAGGCCGACATCATCGATCTGTTGTCCTCGACCGACAGCGCCGACGGAGTGCGCATCTTCATCGGCTCGGAGAACAAGCTGTTCTCGCTGTCGGGCTCGTCGCTGGTGGCGGCGCCCTATCGCGACAGCGAAAGCCGCATCGTCGGCGTGCTCGGCGTCATCGGCCCGACCCGGCTCAACTATGCCCGCGTCATTCCGCTGGTCGACTACACGGCCCAGCTCGTCGGCCGGTTGTTGCGTTAGGGGCCCCGGACCGTCAAACGCCTTCCCGGCAGGCGTCGCCGAACCTGTTCATGAAACCGATGGCCGCCTCGACCTGGGAGACGGCGAGGAATTCGTCTGGCTTGTGCGCCTGTTCGATATTGCCGGGCCCGCAGACGATGGTCTCGATGCCGGCTTCCTGGAACAAGCAAGCCTCGGTGATATAGGCCACGGTCTCGCTGTCATTACGCTGGGCGCAACGCAGCGCGATGCGGCCGGCATCCGAATCGGCGTGGCCCGCGAAGCCCGGAACGGCGGTCAGAAGCTCGGTGACGACATCGGCTTCGGCGGCCCGGGCCTTGAGGTCGGGGCGCAGCGCCCCGGCCACCCAGTCGTCCAGTTCGGCCTTGGCAGCGAGCGGGTCGACGCCGGGCAGCGGACGGATCTCCCAGTCGATCTCGCATGCGCTCGGCACGATGTTGATCGCGGTGCCGCCCGCGATGCGGCCGACATGCAGCGACGAATAGGGCGGCTCGAACCGGCCCGACGGATCGCCCTCGGCGCGCAGTCGGTCGCGCATCTCGGCGAGCTTGGTCAGCACCTGGCCGGCGGTGAAGACGGCGTTGACGCCGAGATTGTCCTGCGCCGAATGGCTGGCGCGGCCGGTGATCGTCGTCTTGAAATGCGCCCCGCCCTTATGCGCGTCGACCACGTGCATCATGGTCGGCTCGCCGACGATGACGGCTTTCGGGCGCGGCAAATCGCCGCCAAGCGCCGCGATCATGTGGACGACGCCGGTGCAGCCGACCTCCTCGTCATAGGACAGCGCGAGATGGATCGGCGTCTTCAGGTCGAGCGCCGTCCAGTGCGGCACCATCGACAGCGCCACCGCCACGAAGCCCTTCATGTCGCAGGTGCCCCGGCCATAGAGCTTGCCGTCGCGCTCGACCATGTCGAACGGATCGCTCGACCAGTCCTGCCCGGTAACCGGCACGCAATCGGTATGGCCCGACAGCGCGATGCCGGGCCGGTCGGCCGGCCCGATCGTGGCGAACAGATTGGCGAACTCGCCGTCGGGCGAGGGGATCCGCGTCGCCTGGACGCCGAAACCCGCGAGATAGCGTTCGACGAAGTCGATCAGCGGCAGGTTCGACCGGTCGCTCGTGGTGTCGAAGGAAACGAGCGCTCGGATCATCTCGCGCGCCGCCGTCAGTTGATTGTCCATGCTCATGCCATTCCGTTCGCGCGTTCATTGGTCACGTCGACCTGCCGCGTGCCCCCGTTCCGTGATCGCGGCCGTTCACCGCCCAGTCATCTCGACCCCGCCATAATCCGCCTCGACCATAAAGCCGCGCCGGCTGTCGATACAGCCCAATGTCGATTGGGCCCGATTCGGGGGCGACGTGTCGTCCCGAGCCCCGCGTAGGGAACCGATGGCGTGGCCGTATACGTAACAGGGGTGTGCGGTCCGCTACGGATCTTAAATGCATCATTGCATTGTATATCTGAATCCAGGCCAAGTGCAGCAGAGTGTCGATATCGTGAAACCACCGGACAAGACCATCGAGCGCCCGCGCGCATCGACCGCGCTGCGTCTGGCACGGTTGTTCGCCAAGGTGATCCTTCCGGTGCTTATCCTGGCGGCCGGCTTCGGCGGCTATCGCTATCTGACGCTGACCAAGCCCGATGTCGCGACCGCGCCGGCGGTCGAGCGCGTCTGGCCTGTCGAGGCGGTCACCATCGCCATCGGCACGGTGACGCCGACGCTGACCGCCTATGGCACGCTCGATGCGGCGCGCAGCGTCGCGCTGCGCCCGCTCGTGGGCGGCGAGGTGGTCGCCATAGGCCCGCAACTCCGCGACGGCGCGGAAGTCGCCGCCGGCGACATGCTGATCGAGATCGACCGCTTCGACTATGAGAGCGCGCTGTCGGAAGCGCGCGCCAATCTCGACGAGGCGGAGGCGCGGCTCGCCGAACTCGAAGCCCGCGTCACGCTCGAAGAGACGCTGCTCGACAATGCCCGGTCCCAGCTCGAACTCGGCGAGCGCGATCTCGCCCGCGCCCTCGAACTCGGCGATCGCGGCGCCTTGTCCGACCGGACGGTCGACGAGCGCCGCCTGATCGTCGAACAGCGCCGCCAGCAGATCATCCAGCGCGAGAACACCATCGCCATCGAACAGGCGCGCGCCGCCCAGCAGCGCGCCGCCATCGACCGCCTGCGGGTCGTCGCCGCCCGCGCCGAGCGCAATCTCGCCAATACCACGCTCGTCGCCCCCTTCGACGGCATCATCTCCGATCCGACCGTCGAGGTCGGGCGCATGGTGAGCGCCAATGACGCGGTGGCGACGCTGTTGTCGAGCGGCGATGTGGAAGTCCGCTTCACGCTAACCGAGACCGATTATGCCGGGCTCGTCTCCAGCGGCGAGGATCTGCTCGGCCGGCCGGCCCAGGTCATCTGGTCGGCGGGTGGCGAGGACAGTGCGTTCCCCGCCCGTATCGTCCGCGTCGCGCCGCGCATCGACGCGACGCGCGGCGGCGTCGACCTGATCGCCGATCTCGACCGCAATCCCGAGGCGCTGAGGCCCGGCGCCTTCGTCGAATTGCGCCTGGCCGACCGAACCTATGAGGGCGTCGCAGTCCTGCCGCAGACCGCGCTCTACGGCACCGACACCGTCTATGCCATCGTCGACGGCCGGTTGGAGCGCCGCGACGTGCGCGTCGTCGCGCTCGATGGCGGCGATGTCCTGGTGCGCGGCGATCTCGACGACGGCGATGTGGTCCTGACCTCGCGGATCACCGAGGTCGGCGATGGCCTCGCCGTCGACATCCTCGCGGCGCGCTGAGGTTACAGGCCATGGCGGAGCGCTCCGAAATGACCGGACCGACCGACGAGACCGGCCGGCCGCGCGGCGTGCTGGCCTTCTTCGCCGCCCATCGCAACGCCGCCAATCTTCTGATGGCGATGATGATCCTGTTCGGGATCATCGGCGTCACGCGCACCAACACCCAGTTCTTCCCCTCCCTCGAAGTGCCGACGATCTCGATCTCGGTCGCCTGGTCGGGCGCCAGCGCCGAGGATGTCGAGAGCAATATTCTCGACGCCATCGAGCCCGAGATCCGCTTTCTCGACGGGATCGACCAGATCCTGTCCTATGCCCGCGAGGGGGCCGCCTCGATCCGGCTCGAATTCGACCAGGGCACCGACATGCAGCGCGCGCTGTCGGATGTCGAGACGGCGGTCGCCGGCGTCACCACATTGCCGGCCGATGCCGAGGATCCGGTCATTTCCGGCTCGACCTGGTATGAGACCGTCGCGCGCATGGCGCTGTCGGGGCCCTATAGCGAGGCGGCGCTGCGCAGTTTCGCGCGCGAGATCCGCGACGATCTGATCGATGCCGGCATCGACCGGGTCACCATGCAGGGCTTCCGCGACCGGGAAATCGTCGTCGACATTTCCGACGAGGCGCTGCGCCGGCTCGACCTGACCGCCGGCCAGGTGGCGGCGCGTATCGGCGAGGCGTTGCGCGACATGCCGTCGGGCACGCTCGACGGTCCCATCGAGCGGCAGTTGCGTTCCGCCGATCCGCCCGCCACGCCGGCCGAGGTCGGCGCCGTCGAGATCATCTCCGGCGGGTCCGGCGAGACCTTGCGCCTACGGGACATCGCGCGCGTCGCCACCGTGTTCGATCCCGATCAGACGGCCGGCTTCCGCAATGGCGAGCGGGCGATCGAACTGACCGTGCAGCGCTCGACCACCGCCGACACGCTGGAAACCGCGGCGATCTTCAATGCCTATCTCGCCGATCTCGAACAGCGCCTGCCCGATAGTCTCGACATCGCGGTCTATGAGGTTTCCGCCGATCGTCTCTCGGACCGGATCTTCCTTCTGGTCGAGAACGGGCTGACCGGTCTCGTCCTGGTCGTCATCGTCTTGTTCGTCTTCCTCAATGCCCGCATCGCCTTCTGGGTCGCGGTCGGCATTCCGACGGCGGTCTTCGCCACGCTCGGGCTCATGTGGGTGAGCGGCCAGTCGATCAACATGTTCTCGCTGTTCGCGCTGATCATGATGCTCGGCATCATCGTCGATGACGCGATCGTGGTGGCCGAGGAAACCGCGACCCGGCACGCCTATCACGGGCGCGCGCTGCAGGCGGCGGCTGAAGGCGCGGAGCGCATGTTCTGGCCGGTGATCGCGGCGACGCTCACCACCGTCGCCGCCTTCTTCCCGCTGATGCTGGTCGGCGACACGATCGGCCAGATCATGAAGGCGCTGCCCTTCGTCGTGATCGTCGCGCTGATCGCCTCGGTGATCGAGAGTTTCTTCATCCTGCCAGGCCATCTCTATCACAGCCTGGAAGGCGCGCCGAAGCGCGAGAGCCGGTTGCGCCGGGCGCTCGACGACGGGTTCGCCTGGTTCCGCGATCGGCTGCACCGCCGGCTCGCCAATGGCGCGGTGCGCTGGCGCTATGCCGTCGTGGCGCTGGCCGTGGCGAGCTTTCTGATCTCGGTCGGCATGGTTACCGGTGGGCGCCTCGGCTTTCAGTTCTTTCCAAGCCCCGAATCGGAGAACCTGCGCGCCAGTATTGTGTTCGCTGCCGGCACGCCGCAGGCCGAGGTCGCGGCCGCGATCGAGGAGGTCGAGGCCAGCCTGGCCGATGCCGCCGCCAGCCTGACCGAGGGTCGCGACGAGGACCTCGTCGTCGCCGCCTATTCTGTGATCGGCCAGGTCGGCTTCTCGCGCGGCATGAACCTCGCCCAGATCGACGTCCAGCTGACCTCGTCGGAAGTGCGCACGGTGCGCACCGGCGAGATCGTGCGCGCCTGGCGCGCCCGTACGCCTGACCTGGCCGGCGTCGACCGGCTGACCATCACCGAACGGCGCGGCGGTCCGCCCGGCCGCGATATCGATGTCCGTTTGACCGGCGCCGATCCCGACACGCTGAAACAGGCCGCGCTCGACGTGCGCGATCTTCTCGCCACCTATCCCGGCGTCAGCGGCATCGCCGACGACCTGCCGTTTGGAAAACCGGAAGTCCTGATGAGCCTGACCCGGCGCGGCCAGGCGCTCGGCTTCACGCTGGAAAGCGTCGGCCGACAGGTGCGCGACGCTTTCGACGGCGCCATCGCCCACCGTTTCGCCGAGGGCGAGGACGAGGTGACGGTGCGCGTCCAGCGCGTCCAGAGCGCGCCGGGCCTGGCCGGCCTGATGGACCTGACCCTGAGGGCGCCGAACGGCATGCTGGTGCCGATCACCTCGGTGGTCGACCTTTCGGAACGGCAGGGCTTCTCGGTGATCCAGCGCATCGACGGCAAGACCACCGTGTCGGTGACCGCCGATGTCGATCCCGACGTCATCACGCCGGTCGAACTGACCGAGGCCCTGCAGGGCGGCGCGCTGGCCGAGGTCCTGCGGCCCTACGGCGTCGACTTCGCCTTTTCGGGCCGCGACGAGGAGCGCCGCGAATCCTTCGCCGATCTGCGATCGGGTGGTCTCATCGCGCTCGTGGCGATCTATCTCATCCTGGCCTGGGTCTTCGCCAGCTACAGCCTGCCCTTCGCGGTGATGTGCATCATCCCCTTCGGCTTCGTCGGCGCCGTGCTCGGCCATTGGCTGATGGGCTTTCCGCTGACCGTCTTGTCGCTGATGGGGCTGTTGGGCCTGTCGGGCATTCTGGTCAACGATTCCATCATCCTGGTGAAGCGCATGCGCGACCGGATGGACGAGGGCGAAGAGGTCCATGCGGCCGCCGCCAACGCGTCCTGCGACCGGCTGCGCGCCGTGCTGCTGACCTCGCTGACGACGGTCGGCGGCCTGGGGCCGCTGCTGTTCGAAAAGAGCCTTCAGGCGCAGTTCCTGCTGCCCATGGCTATCACGCTGGTCTTCGGCCTGGCGCTGGCGACGCTGTTCGTCCTGTTCCTGGTGCCCGCCGTGATCGGCATCGGCGCGGATATCAGGCGAGTGTTCCGCCTGCTCTATGGCCCTATTCCGCCGGCGCGGCTGCCGGCCGAATAGAGTGCTGTGCTCACCCGCGCCAGAAGCGTGGATGAAATAGGACCAGCATGGTGAACAGTTCGAGCCGGCCGAGCAGCATGGCGAAGGACGACAGCCAGAGCTCGGGCGCGGAAAAGAAATTGTAATTGCCGCCCGGCCCGATTTCGGGGCCGAAGCCGGGGCCGACATTGCCGAACAGCGCCACCGACGCCGACAAGGGCGAATAGGTGCCGGTGCCGATCAGGTCGAGCGCCACGGCGACGGTGAAGAAGGCCAGGAAATAGATGAAGAAGAAGCTCAGGACCGCGTTGGCGACGTTCTCGCCGAGCGGCTGGGCGCCATAGCGCATGGGAAACACGCTCGACGGGTAGGCGATGCGCTTGGAATGCTGGATCAGCGCCGCCCAGACGACATGCAGCCGGAGCATTTTGAGCCCGCCCGCGGTCGACCCCGTGCAGCCGCCGAGAAAGCACAGCAGGAACAACACCATGTCGTTGAAGGCGCCCCAATGGGTGTAGTCGACCGCGGCGAAGCCCGCCGTCGTCAGGAGCGTCGTGGTGTTGAACAGCGTCAGCAGCAGGCCTTCGCCGCCGCTGGTGATGTCGCGCAACACGGCGTTCGAAAACCCGACCACCCAGAAGATCAGGAGGATCGCCAGGAACAGCCTGACCTGGGGATCCTCGTAGAGCGCGCGCCAATTGCCGCGCAGCGCGCGGAAATAGAGAAGGAAGGGCAGGCTGCCGAGGATCATGAAGATGATGCACACCACTTCGACCATGGCGTTGTCGAAATGGCCGATCGAATCGTTCTTGGTCGAGAAGCCGCCGGTGGCGATCGTCGTCATGGCATGGGCGGCGGCGTCGAAATTGGTCATCCCGGCCAGCGCGTAGGCGATGCCGCAGATCAGCGTCAGGACAACATAGATGCCGAGGATCCAGCCGGCGGTCTGCCCGGCGCGTGGGAAGGCCTTGTCGGTCTTTTCCGAGGATTCGGTGCGGAACAGCTGCATGCCGCCGATCTGCAGCGCCGGCAGGACCGCGATCGCGATGCCGATGATGCCGACGCCACCGATCCACTGCATGATGGCGCGCCAGATCAGGATGCCGGGCGGGGCCCCGTCGAGGTCGGTCATCACCGTGGCGCCGGTCGTGGTCAGCCCGCTCATCGCCTCGAAATAGGCATGCGCCACGCTGAGGCCGGTCTCGGCGAAGGCCAGCGGCACCGCGGCGAAGGCGGCCAGCACGATCCAGGTCAGCGTGGTCAGCAGGAAGGCCTGGCGCAGCGAGAAGCGCACGGTCGGCGCCCGCGCCGCCGCCCACATCGCCACGCCGACGAAGATCGTGAACATCGAACTGGTGACGAAGACGATCCAGTCGCGATTGTCGAAATAGAGATCGACGAAGGCCGGGACCAGCATGGCGACGCCCAGCGTCGTCGTCGCCAGGCCGATGATCATGAAGATCGGTCTGAGATCAAACAGAAACATGCGGCGTGCGGGTCCGGCAGCGCGTCAATTGACGGTCCGCGAGGCATAGGGGCTGTCGAGCGAGAAGGCCGGCACGTCGACCTCGAAGCCGCGCCCTTCCGCATCGACCATCTTGTAGCGGCCCTGCATCATGCCCGATGTCGTGGTCAGCGGCACGCCGCTCGTATAGGTGAAGCTTTCGCCGGGGCCGAGCTGGGGCTGTTCGCCGACCACGCCAAGGCCTTCGACCTCGAACTGCTTGCCCGCCGCGTCGGTGATCACCCAGTGGCGCGCGATGAGCTGCACCGCATCGAGCCCCATATTGGTGATCTCGATCGTATAGGTCCAGAAATAGGAGCCGTTGTCTGGCTCGGACTGTTCCGGCGCATAGTCCGGCGTCGCCGTGACCCGGATCTTGCGAGTGGTCGCGCTATACATGCCCGTTCCGTTCCTTGTGCCGGGTCAAATCTGCCGCAATGCCCGGCGAATGTCATCCATGAGATCATCGCAGGCCTCGAGCCCGACCGACAGCCGGATCGTGCCCTCGCCGATCCCGAGTGCCGAGCGTTCCGTCGCCGGCAGGCGCTGATGGGTCGTCGTCGCGGGATGGGTGGCGAGCGTCTTGGCATCGCCGAGATTGTTGGAGATGGCGATGATGTCGAGCGCGTCCAGGAACCGGAAGGCCGCCTCCTTGCCGCCGTCGATGTCGATGGCGATCAGCGTGCCGCCCGATGCCATCTGGCGCGCGGCGCGGGCGTGGTCGGGATGGTCGGCCCGGCCCGGATAGAGCACCCGCGTCACCCGGTCCGATATGGCCAGCGCATCGGCCAGACAGGAAGCCGTGCGGGCCTGGCGCTCGATGCGCAGCGACAGCGTTTCGAGACCCTTCAGCAGCACCCAGGCGTTGAACGGGCTGAGCGCGGGGCCGGTATGGCGGAGGAAATCCTTCAGCCGTCCGTCGAGAAGCTCGGCCGACCCGAGGATGACGCCGCCGAGACAGCGGCCCTGACCGTCGATATGCTTGGTCGCCGAGTAGACGACGATATCGGCGCCGAGCCGCAGCGGCTTTTGCAGAACCGGCGTGCCGAACACATTGTCGACCACGACAAGGGCGCTCGAAGCATGGGCGATCTCGGCGATCGCCGGAATGTCGAGCACGCGGAGCGTCGGATTGGTCGGGCTTTCGAGGAAGACCAGCCGGGTTCGCGGCGTGACCGCTCCGCGCCAGGCGTCGAGATCGGTGCCGTCGACCAGCGTCGCCGCGACGCCGAAACGCGGCAGAAGCTCCTCGACGATATAGCGGCAGGAGCCGAACAATTGCCGCGCCGCCACGACGTGGTCGCCGGCGGCCAGAAGGCCCATCAGGGCGGCCTGGACCGCCGCCATGCCGGACGCGGTGGCGCGGGCCGTTTCCGCGCCTTCGAGGGCCGCCATCCGGGCCTCGAAGGTCGAGACGGTTGGATTGCCGTAGCGCGAATAGACATAGCCCTCGGCGTCGCCCTTGAAGCGGGCTTCGGCGGAGGCCGCCGTGTCGTAGACGAAGCCCGAGGTCAGGAACAGCGCTTCGCTGGTCTCGCCATGGGGGCTGCGGCCGATGCCGGCATGGACGGCCTCGGTGTCGGGGTGCGCGGCCGCGGGTAACGTGGCCACGGCCGAGTGATCGGTTGGTCGATCGGTCATCTGTCCGCTCCAAGAGGGTTGCAGCGGGCATGAAAAACCCGGTTCGGGGCATTCCCCGGGCACCGGGCCGACATACCCGGCCTTTTAGCGACATTGTTTAGCGTGGCGGCAAGCCGGCCGGCCCAAAGGACCACGTATCCCCGTCTTTGAACCGCATGGCGCTTGGCGTCAAGCCGAGCCTCGGCTAGCACTGTCGGTCACGGTCGGCGCATGGCGCGCCGACCATGCTTCAGCGGGACGCGACGTGACCGAGCCGACCCTTTCCGATGCCGAGGCGGCGGGCCTTCTGCCCGATCGGGCGATCGCAGCGCTGGCGGCCGAGGGCGTCATCCGCCACGATCGGCCGCTCGACGCCGACCAGATCCAACCGGCGAGCCTCGATCTCAGGCTCGGCAGGGTCGCTTATCGCATCCGGGCGAGTTTCCTGCCCGGCCCGCGAGCATCGGTCGGCGAGCGTCTCCATCTTCTCGCCCTGCACGAAATCGATCTGAGCCGGGGGGCAGTGCTCGAAACCGGCTGCGTCTATTTGGTGCCGCTCATCGAAGCGCTCGATCTGCCGGAGACGCTCGCCGCCGATACCAATCCGAAGAGTTCGACCGGCCGCCTCGATGTCTTCGTGCGCGTGATCACCGATTACGGGCGCGCCTTCGATAAGATCGAGCCGGGCTATGACGGCCCGCTCTATCTCGAAATCAGCCCGCGCACCTTTCCCGTCCTGGTGCGCACCGGCTCGCGGCTGTCGCAGGTCCGCTTCCGGCGCGGCCAGAGCCGGCTCGACGACCGCGCCCTGCGCGCGCTCCATGTCGTGGATCCGCTCGTTGACAGCGCCGACGCGCTGATCGGCGACGGGCTGTCGCTGTCGGTCGATCTGTCAGGCCATGACGGGCTGATCGGTTATCGCGCCAAGCGCCATACCGGCGTCATCGATGTCGACCGCAAGGCGGCCTGCCATGTCGACGATTTCTGGGAGCCGATCGCCCATCGGCCGGGCGGCACGCTGATCCTCGATCCCGACGAATTCTACATCCTGGCCTCCAAGGAAGCCGTCCAGGTGCCGCCGGACTATGCCGCCGAAATGGTACCCTTCGATCCGCTGGTCGGTGAGTTCCGGGTCCACTATGCGGGCTTCTTCGATCCCGGTTTCGGCCATGCGCCTGCCGGCGGCTCCGGCAGCCGCGCGGTGCTCGAGGTCCGGAGCCATGAAGTGCCATTCATCCTCGAAGACGGGCAGGTCGTCGGCAGGCTCGTCTATGAGCGCATGCAGTCCCGCCCCACGGCGCTCTATGGCGCGGATCTCGGCTCGCACTACCAGGCGCAGGGGCTGAAGCTCTCGAAGCACTTCGTCTTGTGATGGCGCTTCACAACCGCTCCAGCACATAGACCACCGCATCGAGGCCCTTGGCCGGGATATGCGGTCCGTGCTCTCTGAAACGCAGCGCGAAGCGCCCGCTATCGGTCTCGCGCGCGATGGCCGCCTCGAAGCTTGGGTCTTCGAGCGTGTGGTCGTTGAAGGAGAAGATGCACAGCCCGCCGGTCGCGAGCTTCGCCAACGCGCCTTCCAGAACGCCGATCGGTGCCGCGCCGCGCCCGATGACGCCGATCGCGGAAATGGCATCATAGTCGCCGACATCGAAGGGGAAGGGCGCGTCGGGGTCCGCCTGCCAGACCGCGCGGTAGACGCCGCGTTCTTCGGCGCGGGCCAGCATGTCGGGATTGACGTCGGAACCGGTCACATTGCTGAACCCGGCCGCCCGCAAGGCGGCGCCGGACAGGCCCGTGCCGCAGCCGATGTCCAGCACCTTGATGTCGGGAGCGGGCGCGTGCGCCTCCAGCGCGGCCGCGCAGCGCGCCGGCGTCGCATAGCCGGACGCGGTCAGTTCGGCGTCATAGGTCGCGGCCCAGTCGGAATAGAACGCGTTCGTCTCGGCCTGCGTGTCGAGGCCGTAGGCGCGCGCCAGATGATTCTTATGCGCCGGCGCGCGCGCCGCATCGTCCGCTTCATTCGCCATGACCCACCTCCCGCCTTGGGCGACGTTAGCGGGTCAGTATGACATAGGCTTGCCGATATGCCGCATCCCCGATCACAGCGCCGCGATCACGCCATAGGCGATGCCCGATAGGATCGCGCCGGTCAGCCCCAACACGACATAGGCGGCGAAGACCTGACGCTTCACCAGGGCGAAGACGGCCGTCATGGCGGGGATCGAACTCACCGCGCCGGCCACCATGAAGGCCATGGCCGCGCCCGCCGACATGCCCTGTTCGGTCAGGCCTGACACCAGCGCCGGCGCGGCATAGGAATTGAGATAGGCGGGCACGCCGACCAGCGCGCTGACGACGATCGGCAGGACGCCCTCGCCGCCCACCACCGCCGCGATCGCGTCCGCCGGGATGTAGCGGATCATCAGGCTTTCGATTAGATAGGCAAGCGTCAGCCATTTGAAGAGGAAATAGGCGTTGTCGAATGCCTCGCGGGCGAAGACCGCGCGGCGCGTCGGCTCTGTCCAGAACCGCCAGACTGGCGTGCCCGACAGTGGCGACGGACCGCAGCCGCAGCCGGTGGCGGAGCGTTGCCTGAGCGGGTTCCGGAACAGGCCGGCTCTCAGGGCTGCTTGCATGGCGAACCCGCCGGCGAGCCCGATGGCGACGGCGAGCACGGCCTTGCCGATCGCGAAATGCCATCCCAGGGCGGCCGCCGTGATCATCAGGCTCGGCGGATCGATCAGCGGCGACGACAGCCAGAACGCCATGACGGCGGAGAGCGGCGCGCCCATGGCCAGAAGGCCGGCGACGAAGGGGATCACCTCGCAGGAACAGAACGGCGCGAGGCCGCCGAACAGGGCCGCGAGCACGATCATTCGTGTTTCGCGGCCCTCGAAAGCGCGGGCCACGACCGCCTCGGCGCCGGTCGCCTTCAGATAGCCGATCATGAAAACGGCGAAGGCGATGAAGGGCGCGGTGTTCACTAGCGCGTTGGCCGTGAAACCGAGCGTCGGCAAAACCTGTGGCGCATCGGCGAGCATGAGGCCCGCGAGCAGCACCAAGACCGCGATCCACACCCGGTCGAGCGTGACCGGTCGGCCACCGGTGAAGCGTTCGATCAGCGCCGTCATGGCACATCCTCGGTCATGCCGGCCCGGGGCTCGCAAGGCGCGTCCGGCTGGCAGCCCGCGTTCGGGCCGACCGCGACCGCGTCGGCACAACATCTGGCGAGCAGAAAGGTCGAGAGGTCGCGCAACCGGTCGAAATCCGGCCGGTTGACGGTTTGCCGACCCTGCCGCTCCTGAACGACCAGGCCCGCGGCCGCCAGGAAACGTAGATGGTGAGACAGCGTCGACGGCGGAATCCCCGTGCGTTCCTGGATATCGCCGAACAGAAGTCCCGCCTCGCCGGCGCGCACCAGGCACAGCAGAACCTCGATGCGCGGTTCGGAACCGACGGCGGCGAAGCCCTGCGCCGCTTCTTCGATGGCAAGCATGATTGACCTTTAAATTCTATTATTCTAGATTTATAGAATAATTGGAAGGTCGCGTCAACGGCGCGATGAGATCAGAGCATCCTGTGCCGGCCCCGGCGCGGGTGGCTCTAGCCGCCAAGACATGGGAGCTGGCATGCGCCGCCGGAGGTCATGATGGGATTGCTGACAGTCGAGATCGCCTGCCCGCATTGCGGCCATCGCGAGGGGATCGACGTGCCGGACAATGCCTGCCAGATCCGCCACGACTGCGCGGCCTGCGGCGCGACGCTGACACCTAGGCCGGGCGATTGTTGCGTGTCGTGTTCCCATGGCGTGGACGCGCCGGGCGACGTCAAGCGATCGCAAGCGGGCAATGACGCGGGATGTGGATGCGCTTAAGGGACCGGGTGACGTGTCACTTGGCCGAACAACTGGCCCCGCCGAGAACGCAGAATCGGGCGCAGTGCGGGTGGTTCAGCTTGACGTCGCCGTCGCGGAACATGCCGCCGTCCGCCCGGAGTGACCGGGTCAGCGTCGCGCCCATCTCGAAGCGCTCGTCATAGGGAATGAGCGTGCAGGGCAGAACCGCCGGCTTGTCCTGGCCCTTGCGCTTGACCACCATGCGGCTCGACGCGCACATCACGTCCGACGGTGCCTTGCCGAGGATCGACCAGCATTGCGTGGTGATCTCGGGCACGTCGGCGGTCTCGTCCATTTCGGGGAACAGCACCAGCCGGCCGGGATCGGCCGCGTCGATCGGCCAGTCGCGGGCGTCGAACAGGGCCTGGAATCCGTCGCGCGCCTCGGCCTCGCTTTCGCCCCAGCAGGTGCGCCCCGCCACCGCGATGGAAAAGCCGTTCTGCGCCAGCCAGTCGAGGCCCGCCGCCGCCTTGTCGAAGGCGCCAGGCCCACGCTCGTCGTCATGCAGCCGGGCAGTGTGATGGTCGAGGCTGACCCGCAGCGTCAGCCTGTCGCCGTGGCGCGCCTTGAGGTCGCGCAGCGCGGCGCGCACCTTCGGCCGCTGCATGGGTTGCATGGCGTTGGTCAGGACGAGCGCCTCGAAACCACGCCCGAGCGCGTCGTCCAGCATGGCCGGGCAGTCCGGGTTCATGAAGGGTTCGCCGCCGGTGAAGCCGATCTCGCGGGTATCGAGTCCGAGATCCGCGATCTCGTCGAGATAGGCCGCGACCTCCCGGGCCGTCATGTAGACAAGCCGGTCATTGGTCGGCGACGACTCGATATAGCATGCCGCGCAGGCGATGTTGCAGAGCGTGCCGGTATTGATCCACAGGGTGTCGAGCCGGTCGAGGGCGACGGTCGCGCGGGCTTCGCCCTTGGCGGTCACGTCGGGATCGACGAATTTCGCCCGGTCGAGGCGGGGGGCGGAAACCCGGGATTTCGGAACGATCTGGTCCATGAGGATCTTTTCTAGTCTACTTTCGAGCGGCTGTCGGCGTCTATCGCGCGTTACAGGGTCGGCCGCAATCGGGTGTCACCGAACCAGGCCATAAAGATCGCGTTATTCGGCGGGCTTGGCGGCCGCCGGCATGCGGGATTTGAGCTCCGCCATATCCGCGCGCATGGCGCGCAACTCCTCCAGAATGGCGACATTCTCGTCATGGATCTGGTCGCGATCGGCTTGGGCTTCGGCGTCATGCTCGGCCTGCATGGCCGAGACGACGATGCCGATGAAGAGGTTCAGGATGACGAAGGTGGTCGACAGGATGAACGGCACGAAGAACAGCCAGGCATAGGTATAGACCTCCATGACCGGGCGCACGATGCCCATCGACCAGCTTTCCAGCGTCATGATCTGGAACAGCGAATAGGCCGAAGCCGGAATCGAGCCGAACCATTCCGGGAAGCTGTCGCCGAACAGCTTGGTCGCCATGACCGAGAAGACGTAGAACAAGAGCCCCATCAGGAAGATGATCGAGCCCATGCCGGGCAGGGCGCCGATCAGCGCGCCGACGACGCGACGCAGCGACGGCACCACCGTGATCAGGCGCAGCACGCGCAGGATCCTCAGCGCGCGCAACACCGACAGCGCGCCCTGGCTCGGCATCAGCGCGATGGCGACGACGGTGAAGTCGAAGATCGACCAGGGGTCCTTGAAGAAGCTCAGCCTGTGCACGACGAGCCGGGCGGCGATCTCGATGACGAAGACTGTCAGGATGATCCGGTCGAGCGTCAGAAGCACATCGCCGAACGCCGCCATGGCCCTGTCCGAGGTTTCGAGCCCGAGCGTGATGGCGTTGAGGATGATCAGCCCGGTGATGAACCATTCGGTTCGTCGGTCGGCCAGAATGGCTTTCAAGCGGTCGATCATGGGCAGTCACTCCGGGCTCGCGGTGCCGTCAATAGCGGCGATGCGTGCCTGACGTAATGCCATGGATGTGATCTTGCAAAGCGGATTGGGCGCATTCGGCCACCCGTCGCCGGCGCGATTGGTACCGTGATGGGTCGATGCCGCGTCGGCATGGCTTGCGGTCGGGCCGCCGGATTGGATAGTCTGACCGACAAGCGGGCGTAGTTCAGTGGTAGAACGTCAGCTTCCCAAGCTGAATGTCGTCGGTTCGATCCCGATCGCCCGCTCCAACATTGCTCGTGCCAGGCGTGGAACTACGACCGGCGCGTCAACGTGATGATCGTCGTTGCCGGCTTAGTCGACACGGTCATATTGGGCGACCCACGGCTCTTCCTGCGGTTCGCCATAAACCCTGTCAAAGCTCATTTTGACCGTTGCGCCGTCGTTGAGAACGGTGACGATGGCATGGTCGTCGATGCCGCGCATCGGATTGAGGATGTGCGCTAGACGATCGGTTTCGGGGTCGAACATCCAAACGCCGGTATTGATCGTGTCACCGTCGGTCCAGACGAACTGACCGTTTTCCTTGTAGTGGAACGATCCGGCACCTTCCTCATCGGAATGCCAGGTGCCGACGAAAGAGAAGTCGTCGGCCCATGAAGGCGCGGTCACTGCGACCATGAAGGCTGTTGCCGCGATGAGATGAAGGCGCATTTAAATCTCCTGCATTTGGTTTCGCGATCGAAACCCTAGCGCGCCATCAATCTCTCATGGGTCAAGCCAGCGTGTTCCGCCTTCAAGATGCGGTGACGTTTGGTTGATGCCGGGCCCGGCTGGCCCCTTGCGCCCTACCCGGCTCAGAACGACTGTCTCGGCTGGCGATGGACCCTGACGCCGTGACGAGAGCCTGGCCAGTGGATCCCGGCTCGCCGGATATGGTCTAACCCGTTGGTTTTTTGGCAATTCCGGACGCGAAGCCGTTACCGCTTTCGCTGGAATGGCTCTAGGCCGCCTCGCGCCGGAGCGGCTGGGCCATGCAGTGCACCCCGCCGCCGGCCCAGGTGAACATGGTCATCTCCGGATCATAAACGGAGAACCCGGCCGCGCGCAGCTTGGCGTTGAGGTCCTTGGCGCCCGCCGTCGACAGGATCCGGTCGCGGCCCAGCGCCACCACATTGCAGCCGAGCGCCATGGTTTCGCGGAACGACACCGGGATGATCTCGATCCCCTTGCCCTTCAGCCAGTCGACGACGTCGTCCTCGGTGGTGTCGAGGCAGACGGCGGCGCAGCGCTCGTTCAGCATGCAGACCATGAGGTCGATATGGACGTAGAACTGGTCGATCGGCGCCCATTTGATCTCCCAGCCCTCGGCCTCGAACCAGTCCGCGACCTGGCGCGCGGCGACTTGCTCGGTGCGGTGGTCGGTATAGCCGAGCAGCACGCAGTCCTCGCCGACCATGTTGAAATCGCCACCCTCGAAATTGCCCGAGGAGACCATGTCGTAGATCGGGATGCCGGCCTCGAGATAGAATCTGAGGCAGGCGGCATACTCACCGCGCCGGCGCGGATTGGCCATCTGGCAGATCACCGCGCCATAGGGCGTCATGAAGGACGAATCGCGGGCATAGACCTGATAGGGGTTATGCTCGTCGAGCGGCAGGAAATGGGTCGTCACGCCGGCATCGTGATAGGCGTCGACCATTTCGCGATGCTGGCGCATGGCGGCCTGCTTGTCGAACTGGTGCCCGCGCCGGATCGTGTCGCGGACGAGGGCCGACCAGTCGGCGTTTTCGTCGCCCATCCAGCGAAACCCGTCGACCGGGCCGAGCAGTACGTCGGTCAGCAGGCCGGCTTCCGATTTGATGCCCCAATCGGTGAGTTTCGGCGTGCCGCCGCCCTCGACCCGGGCCTTGAGGGGAGTGGAGGGCATCGCGGTCATGATCGGCTTCCTGAAAACGGGTTGGTGGTGGACAGGCGCTCGGGCCGAACGGTCAGGTCGGGCGGATGCCGCGTATGCGTTCCGACCGCCGGCGCAGCAATTCGACCGTGGTCAGAAGCCCGATCGACAGGATGACCAGGATCGTCGCCACCGCGAGGATGGTCGGCGAGATCTGCTCGCGCAGGCCGGTGAACATTTCCCAGGGAATCGTCTTCTGCTGCGCCGAGCCGACGAACAGCACCACGACCACCTCGTCGAAGGAGGTGATGAAGGCGAACAGGGCGCCCGAGATCACGCCGGGCAGGATCAGCGGCATCTGCACCTTCCAGAAGGTGCGGATCGGCCCGGCGCCGAGATTGGCCGCGGCCCGCGTCAAGGAGCGGTCGAAACCGGCCAGCGTCGCCGTCACCGTGATGATGACGAAGGGCGTGCCAAGGGCGGCATGGGCCAGCACCACGCCGATATAGGTGCCCTGCAACCCGATGCGGGAATAGAAGAAATACATCCCCGCCGCCGAGATGATCAGCGGCACGATCATCGGCGAGATCAGCGCGGCCATGATCGCGCCCTTGAACGGGACATGCGATTGCGACAGGCCGATGGCCGCCAGCGTGCCGAGCGCGGTCGACAGAAGCGTCGCCGCGATCGAGATCGTGATCGAGTTCCAGACCGCCTTCTGCCAGTTCGGATTGGTGAAGAAGTCCTCGTACCATTGCAGCGAATAGCCGGCCGGATCGAAGCTCAGCATTTCACGGGTGAAGGTGAAGAAGGGCACCGCGTTGAAGCTGAGCGGGATGATCACCAGGATCGGAAAGACCAGGAAGAAGAAGACCAGTCCGCAGATCACGCGGAAGCCGTAATACCAGCTCCGCTGTAGCGGCGAGGCATAGGGAGGAAGGGCGGCCATGTCTCTTTGCTCCCCGCGCTAGCCCAGCTTGACCCGATCGATGCCGACAAGCCGGTCATAGGTCCAGTAGAGAACCAGGACGCAGACCAGCAGCAGGACGCCCAAGGCGGCCGCCAGACCCCAGTTCAGCGAGGTCGAGATGTGGAAGGCGATGCGGTTCGAGATGAAGACGCCGGATGTGCCGCCGACGAGTTCGGGCGTGATGTAGTAGCCGATCGACAGGATGAAGACGAGGATGGCGCCGGCGCCGATGCCGGGCAGCGTGTTCGGGAAATAGACCCGCCAGAAGGCGGTCCAGTCGGTGGCGCCGAGCGATTTCGCCGCCCGCATGTAACTCGGCGGAATGGTCTTCATCACCGAATAGAGCGGCAGGATCATGAAGGGCAGCAGGATATGCGTCATCGCGATGATCGTGCCGGTCTGATTGAAGATCAGCTGCAAGCGTTCATTGTCGTCGACGAGCCCCAGCGTCACGAGCGTGTTGTTGACCACGCCCTGCTGCTGCAGCAGCACGATCCACGCGCTGGTGCGCACCAGAAGCGAGGTCCAGAACGGCAGCAGCACCAGGATCAGCAGAAGATTGGCCGTGCGCATCGGCAGAACGGCGAGCAGATAGGCGACCGGATAGCCAAGCAGCAGCGTCATCAGCGTGATGACCAGGCTCATGAACAGCGTGCGCTGGAACAGAAAGACGTAGATCTGGTTGCGCTCGTCCTTCATGACGATGGCGCCGTCGCCGTCGCGCGTCATGTCGATGGCGGAGAGGAAATAGCCGTCCGTGTAGTTGCCGCTGAAGCGCTGGATGAGGCGCCAGGTCTCGGGATCGCCCCAGTCCTCGTCGATCTCGATCAGCGCCGCCTTGTAGTCGGGTCCCTCGATGCGGTCGGCGCGCCGGCCCGTCTTGCGGAATAGGCTCGACATGCCGGATTGTTCATAGTTGAGCCGCGAGCCGAGCCGCGTATGGGTCTTGTTGTCGACCGCGACGACGAGATCCTCGACGAAGGCCTGGAAGGTCTCGTCGGAGGGCAGTTCGCTCGCCGCCGGGTCCCAGGCGCCGAGCAGTTCGACCGTGCGCGGCAGGGTTTCCGGCACGATCTGGTTTTCCACCGAGCGGAACAGCATGTCGCCGATCGGCAGGATGAAGCTGACGACGATGAACAGAAACAGCGGGGCGACGAGCATCAGCGCGCGCAGCTTCTGACGGCGCAGCGAGCGGGCGAGCGATCGTTTCAGCGGCGTGCCATCGGCCGCCAGCATGGGGCCGGGCGCGGCATCGACCGGTTCGTGAACGGGTTGCGTCTCTCCGGCGGGAGGCCGTCCCGCGGTGATGTCCGCCATGCGCCGCGTCTCCTGAACTTGTCGCCCGTGACCCCGTGACCGAGGATCTGTCGACCCGGAACGCATCCGTCGCGAACATGTCGTCCGCGACCGGTGCCGGGGGAAGCGGGCGGGGCCGCCGGCCGTGCGCCGGCCCCGCTCGCTATGTCAGCCGATCAGTTGGCCAGCCATGCCTGGAAGCGGGCGTCCAGATCGTCGCGGAAATCCGCCCACCACTCGTAATTGTAGAGGAAGGTGTTGGCGGCATTGTCCGGATGGGTCGGCATGTGCGGCGCCATCTCGATGCCGAGTTCGGCATGGGTCGAGACGAGCGGCTGCGAGGAGGCGCGGGCCGGGCCGTAGGAGATGTATTTCGCCTGGTCGGCCAGCCGCTGGGTGTCGGTTGCGAAGCGGATATACTCCTTGATCAACGGCAGCTTTTCCTCGTCGACGCCGGTCGGGATGATCCAGCCGTCGAGGTCGAACATCTGCCAGTCCCACAGCATATCGATCGGCTGGTTTTCTTCCTCGATGACCGAGAACAGCCGGCCGTTATAGCTCGTGCCCATCACGGCTTCGCCATCGGCGAGACGCTGCGGGGTTTCGGCGCCGGCGGTCCACCAGATGACGCTGTCGCGGATGGTGTCGAGCTTGGCGAGCGCGCGTTCGACACCTTCCTCGGTCTCGAGCACGTCATACACTTCGTCGATCGCCACGCCGTCGCACATCAGCGCCCATTCCATATTGCCGATCGGGCGCCGCTCCAGGCTGCGCGTGCCGGGGAAGGTTTCGAGATCGAAGACGTCGCAGACATCGTCGGGCACATTGCCGTTCCAGGCGTCGACATCGGTGCGATAGGCGAAGGTCGTCGAATAGACGATCTGCGGGATGAAGCAGTCCGACACGATCAGTTCGCCGAAGTCTTCCGATGCCGGCGTGCCGTCGGGGGCGGGCGCGAGCCACTCGTCATGGTCGATTTCCATCGCGAGGCCTTCGTCGCACAGTCGGATGGCATCCGCCGCCACCGCATCGACGATGTCCCAGGTGACGTTGCCGGCCTCGTTCATGGCCCTCAGCCGCGCCACGGCTTCCGCCGAGGATTCGTCGTTGATGATGGTGACGTCCGGGTTCATCTCCATGAACGGGTCGTGATAGGCCTTCTGCTGCGATGCCGAATAGGCCCCGCCCCAGGACACGATGGTGAGTTCCTGATTGGCGCTGGCGGCCGTCGCGCCGCCCGCGATCAGGGCGACGGTCGCCGCCGCCGTCATCAGCCTTGCTTTCATGACTTACTCCTCTCTCCGGTGTGTTGCGGCGGTTTTTCCGCCCGTTGCAGCCGTCGTCCGATCCCTGTCGGGGATCAGGCGATGGTGATGGGGTCGAGCGCGCGGCAGTCTTCCGTCGCCCAACCGATGGTCGCCGTCTCGCCTTCGCGAAGCAGCACGTGATCTGCCTTGTTCGGCACCTTGACGATGAATTCGGGATTGCCGCTCACCGACATGCGGGTGCGGATATGGTCGCCGAGATAGATCAGTTCCTCGATCCGGCCCGACAGGCGGTTCGGCGCGCTGTCGCCCGGCGGATTGATCTCGATGCGCTCGGGGCGCACCGACAAGGTGGTGCGGTCCGATCCGTTGAGATTGACCGCCAGCGCCTGGACCGTCTCGCCGGTGTCGAGCCGGACCTCGCAGACGCCGTCGGACACCTTTCCGACCTGGCCGCTGAGCTTGTTGTTCTCGCCGATGAACTGGGCCACGAAGGAGTTTTCCGGCCGTTCATAGAGATCATCCGGCGTCGACAATTGCTGGATCACGCCGTCATTGAAGACCGCGATCCGGTCGGACATGGTCAGCGCCTCGGTCTGGTCGTGGGTGACGTAGACGACCGTGACGCCGAGATTTTCGTGGATGTGCTTGATCTCGTATTGCATCTGCTCGCGCAATTGCTTGTCGAGCGCGCCGAGCGGTTCGTCCATTAGAACGAGATCGGGTTCGAAGACGAGCGCGCGGGCCACCGCCACCCGCTGCTGCTGGCCGCCCGACAATTGCGCCGGCGTGCGGCTGCCGAATGTCGACAGTTCGACCATGTCGAGCGCCTTCTGGACGCGGGCCTGGGTCTCCGCCTTGCTGACCCGGCGCACCTCCAGCGGGAAGGCCAGATTCTCCGCCACCGTCATATGCGGAAACAAGGCGTAGTTCTGGAACACCATGCCGATGCCGCGCTTGTGCGGCGGCACGTTGTTGATCTCGCGCTCACCCAGCAGGATGCGCCCATGGGTCGCGGTCTCGAACCCGGCCAGCATCATCAGGCAGGTGGTCTTGCCGGAGCCGGACGGCCCGAGCATGGTGAGAAACTCGCCCGTGGCGATGTCGAGGTTCAGGTTTTTGACGACGAGGGTCTCGCCGTCATAGCTCTTCTGAACATTCTCAAAGCGGACAAACGGCGTCGCATCGCCATTCGCTTCTGCCATGGTCCCTCTGTGTCTCGCCGTCTGCGTTGTCGCTTGTTGTCGGTTTTGTTTTTCTGTTCTTGTTATCTTGTCGCCGGTTGTTGGTGTCGGCCGGCTTGGTCCCGATCGGCTATCGCCATTCCCCAATTTCATTTTCAGTCAAACACACTGAACCGGCGTGCACAAGCGGCATGCATCCCGCGTTCTGCCGCAATTTGAGGCTGTGCGATCCGCCATCCGATCACCTCATTGCCGGGCCAGCCCGCCGCCGGCGATTTCGCGCAACAGCTTGCGGCGCATGGCGCGGGCATAATCGCCGTAATCCTCCGCGATTTCGAGGAAGGCGCCCGGCCCGTGCAGCACTTCGGTGCGGTAGAAACCGACCGGATCGGGGTCGCTGCCGCGAATGACGAGGCCATTGACGGTGACACGGTCGAAATCGAAGGCCTTGTAGGCCGAAGACGGTCCGAAGCCCTCGTTCTGGACGCCGTCGCCCGACATGTCGATGACATGGCGCAGGCATGTCACGGGCAGTTGCCGGAACAGTTGCGCGCCGAAACCCAGCGCATAGCCCATGGCGGTGGGGAACTCCGTGAACCGGCGTTGATGGGCGCTCAGCGCGCCAGCGAACCGGTCGATCGCGAGGTCCGTATCGAGCAGGGTCCAGGGGGCGATGACATGCTGTTGATGCCGGCCGCTCCATTCATAGGCCGTGGCGACGACGGGGCCGAAATCCCGCAGCGCCTGGCGGATCTCCGGATCGGTCAGCGCCACGGCCAGGCCTTCCGCTTGAAGCCGGAACTCGCGGGTATCGACGCTGGCCGACATGTCGAGCGCCAGGACCAGCGCCAGCCGGCAATCGCGCAATTGCGCGATCTGTCCCATGTCGCTCCTGACGTCACCTGTCCTGTCGCCGGCCGTGTCCTCGGCCCGCGCCGGCGCGATGGTCAGGGCGACGAGCCAGCCGGCGAGACAGATTGCGATGGCCGCCGATCTGGGCCAATGACGTCGGACGGCAAGGCGTTGGCGGGGAAGTTGCCTGGCTTGCCGGCTTGAGAACGGGAAGTTCATGCGCGGATGGTTCCAGATCGGACGGCGACTGACCAGTAATGAATCCGCGAGCGGGGCCGCCGGCAGACCCGCGCCGCGCTTCGGTCCGCTGCGCCTTTTTGTCGCGGTTCTGTGCCTGGCGGCGATCGCGCTGAGCATCTGGCGCATCGAGAGCGCCGCCTTCGGCCTCGACATAGATCACATTGCCGTCGACGGCACGCCGGTCAGCATCTACCGCCCCGCGACCGATAGCGATACGGCCCACGGCCAAACGGCACCCGATGCCGGCGCTCCCGTGGTCGTCATCGCGCATGGTTTCGCCGGCTCGCGACGGCTGATGGATCCCTTCGCGGTGACGCTGGCGCGCAATGGCTACATCGCCGTCAGCTTCGATTTTCGCGGTCATGGCCGCAATCCGGCGCCGCTGACCGGGTCGATCCTCGACGAGGACGGCGCGACGCGGGCCCTGATGGAGCAGACCGCGCGCATCGTGGAGGTCGCCCGGACGCTCGACGGCGGCGACGGGCGGGTGGCGCTTCTCGGCCATTCCATGGCGTCCGACATCATCGTGCGCCAGGCCCAGGCCGACCCGGCCATCGCCGCCGTCGTCGCTGTGTCCATGTTCTCGCCGGTCGTCACGGCCGATACGCCCGAAAACCTGCTCGTCATCGTCGGCGGCTGGGAGGCGGGCCTGATCGACGAGGCCCTGAGGGCCGTCGGGCTCGCGACCGCGCCCGAAGCGGCCGAACCCGGCATTACCTATGGCGCGATCGCCGATGGCAGCGCGCGTCGGGTCGCCATCGCGCCGTCGGTCGAACATGTCGGCGTGCTCTATGCCCGGACCAGCATGGCGGAAGCGCTCGCCTGGATCGACGCGGTGTTCGGCCGGACGCCCGCGCCGGACCCCTTTCTCGATGCGCGCGGCGGCTGGATCGCGCTGCTTCTGGCCGCGATCATCGTCCTCGCCTGGCCGCTCGCCGCGCTCCTGCCAACCGCCGCCGCCCAACCACTTGGCGCGGGCCTTGGCTGGCGGCGGCTGTGGCCGGTGCTCGTCGTTCCCGCGCTCGCGACGCCGCTGATCCTGCGCGTCGTGCCGATCGGCTTCCTGCCGGTTCTCGTCGCCGATTATCTCGCGGTCCATTTCGCGCTCTATGGCGCGCTGACCTTCGCCGGCATTCTGTGGCTCGCCCGCCAGGGCCCGGACAGCCGGTCCTGGGTCGGCGAGACGCGCTGGCGCGCCCTCTGGATCGCCGCCATAGCGATCGCCGCCTATAGCCTGTTCGCGCTCGGCGGCGCGCTCGATCGCTATGTGACGAGCTTCATGCCGATCCCCGCGCGACTTCCCATCATCGCCGCGCTGATGATCGGCACCGCGCTCTATTTCCTCGCCACTGAATGGCTGGCGCGGGGCATGGGCGCGGCGCGCGGCGGCTATCTCGCGGCAAAGACCGCCTTTCTCGTCTCGCTCGCCATCGCCGTGGCGCTCGACCTCGAAAGGCTGTTCTTCCTCCTTATCATCGTGCCGGTGATCGTTATCTTCTTCATCGTCTACGGCCTGTTCAGCCAGTGGGCCTATGCCCGGACGCGGCATCCGGTGGCGACCGGCATCGCGCATGCCGTCGCGTTCGCCTGGGCGCTTGGCGTCACCTTTCCGCTGCTCGGTTCTTGACGCCGCGATCTCGGTCGCGCGTGCTTGACGCGGCCCGGTCGACGGTCCAAGCCTCGGCCCGGACAACCGGGGGAGATCGCGATATGAGCCTGACCGCCACCGAGGAAGATGCCGCGCCGGAAACCGGCGACAACGCGCCGGCGGGACATCTCACCGTGCGCACCATCGCCATGCCCGCCGACACCAATGCCAATGGCGACATCTTCGGCGGCTGGGTCCTGTCGCAGATGGACATCGCCGCCGGCATCGCCAGCGTCGAGCGCGCGCAGGGGCGCGCGGTGACGATCGCGGTCGACGGCATGACCTTTATCCGGCCGGTGCATGTCGGCGACGTGCTGTGCGTCTACACGCTGATCGAGAGCATCGGCCGCACCTCGATGAAGATCCATGTCGAGGCCTGGGCGCGGCGTTTCATGAAGAACACCCGGGAAAAGGTCACCGAGGCGCGCTTTACCTTCGTCGCGATCGATGATGACGGCCGGCCGCGCCCGGTGCCGCCGCTCGACGCCGATTGAGGCCGGACCAGACTTAGCCGGCGATCCTGTCCATCGCCTTGGCGAGTTTGATGTCGAGCTCGGTCAGCCCGCCCGCGTCATGGGTCGCGAGCGTCACCTCGACCGTTTTGTAGACATTGAACCATTCCGGGTGGTGGTCCATCTTCTCGGCGACCAGCGCGGCCCGGCTCATGAAGCCGAAGGCCTCGTTGAAGTCGCGGAAGGTGAAGGTCTTGGCGATCGCGTCGCGGCCGTCGACCGGCGTCCAGCCGGTCAGCTCGGCGAGATGGGCATCGCGGTCTTCGGCGGTCAGTTTTTTGGCCACGGCATCGGCTCCCCGTCCTGATCATGGTCTGAGAGGGATCGGACCGGATCACCACGACCTACAGCGTCGCGAGATCCGGCTCGTCGTTCATCTCCGATATATCGGCGAGATGGCCGAAGCCAAGGGGGTAGGCCTGCTCGACGAGATAGGGGCCGCCGCCTTCGCGGGCGCGCGACGAATAGAGCACGAAACGGTTCGCCTCATAGGCCGGCGTGCTGAACCCGCCGCGCAGGCCCAGATAGCCCGCCGCCGTGCGCGCCGACACCCCGCGCAGCCGCGCCACGGTGACGTGCGGGCTGAAATTGCGGCCCTCCGGCCTGAGCCCGACGCGCCGCAGCCGGCGCTCGATATCGCCCTGCAGGCCGAGCAGCGCATCGGTGCGCGCAACCCGCACATAGAGCGAATGCGGCCGGTTGCCGCCGAACACGCCGAGCCCGTCGAGATCGATCGTCACCGGATCGCGGCGGATGCCGAACAGGCAGTCGGCGGCTTCCTCGCCGGTCCGGTCGTCGACATCGCCGATGAAGCGCAGCGTGATGTGGTAATTGTCCGGGTCGATCCAGCGCGCGCCGGGCAGGCCGCCGCGCAACAACGCGATCTGCTGGCCGACGAGGAAGGGAATTTCGAGGGCGACGAACAAGCGCGGCATGACTTCCCTCCCACTCGCATGTCCGAATCAGCCGACCGGACCGTGGCTTAGTCGTATCACGGACAGGGGTTTTGGTGAATCTGGTGAATGGCGTCGATCCGCGCTTCGAGCCCTTCGGGTAGTGACAGAGAAGCCGCGCCGATGTCGGTATCGAGCTGGTCGAGCGTCGTCGCCCCGAGAATGACCGAAGTGGTGAACGGCCGGCTCATCGCATAGGCCAGCGCCATCTGGCCTGGATCGAGGCCGAATTCGGCGGCCAGGTCGAGATAGGCGTTGACGGCCGTCTCGGCCCCCGGTTTCTCATAGCGCTGTAACCGGTCGAACAGCGCCTTGCGCGATTTCGGCGGTATCGCGCCGTCGCGGTATTTGCCCGTCAGATAGCCCTGCGCCAGCGCAGAATAGGCGAGAAGGCCCGTATCCTCGCGCGCGGCGACCTCGGCGAGGCCCGTCTCGAAGGTCCGATTGACCAGCGAATAGGCGTTCTGGATCGATTGAACGCGCGGCCAGCCATGCCGTTCGGCGAGCTCGAGATAGCGCATCGTGCCCCAGGGGCTTTCATTCGACAGGCCGATATGGCGGATCTTGCCCGCCTCGACCAGGCGATGAAGCGCTTCGAGCGTTTCCTCGATCGGCACTTCGGGCTTGTCGGCGGGCGGTCTGAACGCGGTCGGATTGGCGCCGAACAGCGACACCTCGCGGTCCGGCCAGTGCACCTGATAGAGATCGATATGGTCGGTCCTGAGGCGCCTGAGGCTCTTGTCGACCGCCTCGCGGACCTGTGCTGCCGACAGATCGCACAAGGCGCCGCCATCGCGCAGCCAGTCGATGCGATCGGACCGGCCGGCCACCTTGGTGGCCAGGACGATATCGTCGCGCCGTCCGGTCCGGTCCAGCCAGGTGCCGATGATCTCCTCGGTGCGTCCGGCGGTCTCGGCTCGCGGCGGCACGGCATACATTTCGGCGGTATCGATGAAGTTGATGCCGCGATCGAGCGCCATGTCGATCTGCGCATGCCCCTCGGCCTCGGTATTCTGTTCGCCCCAGGTCATGGTGCCGAGGCACAAGGCGCTGACGTTTAGGTCGGTGCGGCCGAGCCGGCGATAGTCCATCAAAGCCCCCTTTGATCGGTCATGTTGTATTGGCGGTGCGCGCCGTGGTGGCGGGCGGGTCCTTGGTCAGGACTTGCCGCCCTCGATGCGCGTGATGAGCGTTTCGACCGAGGGCAGGATCCGCTCGACGATCTCGTCGACGCCTTGCGCGTTGGGATGGATCCCGTCGGCCAGGTTGAGGCTTGGATCGGCGGCGACGCCGTCGAGGAAGAAGGGATAGAAGACCACGTCATGCTTCTGGGCAAGACGCGGGAAGATCCCATCGAACGCCTTTGTGTAGTCGGCGCCCATATTGGGCGGCGCGCGCATGCCGGCCAGCAGCACCTGGATATCGCGCTGGCCGAGCTTGGTCAGGATCTCGTCGAGCGCTTTTTCGGTGACGCTCGGATCGATGCCGCGCAGCGCGTCATTTGCGCCGAGTTCGAGGATCACTCCTTGGGTGCCATCGGGCACCGCCCAGTCGAGCCGGGCGAGGCCGGCCGAGGCGGTGTCCCCCGACACGCCGGCATTGTCGATCTTGACGTCATGGCCGAGCTGGGTCAGCGCGAGCTGGAGCTTTGCCGGAAAGGCATCCTCGGGCGGCAGTTCGAACCCCGCCATCAGGCTGTCGCCGAAGCCGACGATGCGGATCGTCTCGGCCTTGGCGGGCGCGATTGACAGGGCGAACCACATCGCCAAAAGCACCGTAAGAGACGCGAGACAGGTGTTTCGGCGACGCATTGACTGGCCATTTGCCGCCGAACGCCCATATCGAGGCTCGGACCATGCCGGCGCGGACCGCGCCTTGGCCGTCGACACCCTGCCGAGGAGGCCGACCAGGTGACGCAGGAAGCTGTTTCGGTTGCGGATGTTCATCTCAGTCTCGGCTCCGGGGCTGCGCGCGTGCATATCCTGCGCGGGCTGACGCTCGATATCCTGTCCGGTGAAACGGTCGGCATTGTCGGTCCTTCGGGCTCGGGCAAGTCGACGCTTCTGACGGTGATGGCGGGCCTCGAGCGGCCCGACAGCGGCCGGGTGACGGTCGCGGGCACCGATCTCGCCGGCCTCGACGAGGACGGCCTGGCCCGGTTCCGCGGCCGGAATGTGGGGGTCGTGTTCCAATCCTTCCACCTCATACCGAATATGACGGCGCTGGAAAACGTCGCCGTGCCGCTCGAACTGGCCGGCAAGCCCGACGCCTTCGACCGGGCGCGCGCCGAACTGGACGCCGTCGGGCTGTCGTCGCGCGCCGAACACTATCCCGCCGAAATGTCCGGCGGCGAACAGCAGCGGGTCGCGCTGGCGCGCGCGCTCGTCGTCAAGCCGGCCATCCTGTTCGCCGACGAACCGACCGGCAATCTCGACCACGATACGGGCGAGACCATCATCCGGTTGATGTTCGACATGCATGCCGAGCGCGGCACGACGCTGGTTCTGGTCACCCATGATCTCGCTCTGGCCGGCCGCTGCGGTCGGGTCATCTCGATGCGCGACGGCCATATCGTCGACGATGCGGTCGGCGATGGCGCGGACGACGCGGCGGCCGCCGGCCGCGCCGCGGCCGAATGAGGTCCGGGGCGATGCTGCCCTTGCCGCTGCGATTCGCGCTGCGCGAATTGCGCGGCGGCCTGAAGGGGTTTTACGTCTTCATCGCCTGTATCGCGCTCGGCGTCGCCGCGATTTCCGGCGTCGGCTCGGTGTCGCGGGCGCTGGTTCAGGGCATTTCCGAACAGGGCCAGACCATTCTCGGCGGTGATGCCGCCTTTATCCTGATCCATCGCGAACTCGGCCCAGACGAACGCGCCTTCCTCGCGGAGCGCGGCGAGGTCGTGAAGACCGCGACCCTGCGTGCCATGACCGCCCATGGCGAACGCCGCACCCTGTCGGAACTCAAGGCCGTCGAGGGCGGCTATCCCCTGTTCGGCACGGTCGAGATCGAGGGCGGTGGCGATCTGCACGCGCTGCTCGCCGACAGCGACGGCCTGCCAGGCCTCGTCGCCGAGATCGCCCTGCTCGACCGCCTCGATGCCGGGATCGGCGACGTGGTGGCCATCGGTGGCGCCGATTTCGCGGTACGCGGCATCCTGACCGGAGAGCCCGACCGGCTGGCCGGCGGCTTCGGCTTCGGGCCGCGCGCCTTCGTCTCGCGCGACGGGCTCGACGCCACCGGCCTCGTCCAGCCCGGCAGCCTCATCCGCTGGCGCTACGGGATCGCCATGGACGATCCGTCCGACGGCGCGCTGCGCGCGCTCATCGCGGATGCCAAGGAGGCCTATCCCGATGCCGGCTGGGAGATCCGCTCGCGGGCCAATGCCGCGCCGGGCCTGACCGCGCAGATCGAGCGCTTCACGCAGTTCCTGTCGCTGGTCGGCTTCACGGCGCTGGTCGTCGGCGGCGTCGGGGTCGCCAATGCGGTGCGCGCCCATCTCGACCGCCGGCGCGCCGTCATCGCCACCCTGAAGGCCGTCGGCGCGGATGGCGGCATGGTGTTCTGGACCTATTTCCTGCAGATCATGCTGTTGGCGCTGATCGCGGTCGCGCTCGGCCTCGTCATCGGCGCCATCGTGCCGTTCATCGCGCAGTCCTTCATCGCGCGCATCTTCCCGATCGACGAGAGCGCGGCCGGGGTCTATCCCGGCGAACTTCTTCTGGCCGCCGTCTACGGGCTGCTGCTGGCCGCCGTCTTCGCCTTGTGGCCGCTCGGCCGCGCCCGCGAGACCCCGGTCAATGCACTGTTCCGCGATCATGTCTCGGCGCGGTCCGGCCGGCCGCGTGCGGTCTATCTCGTCGCCTTGGCGGTCGCCAGCGCGGCACTTGTCGCCGTCGTCGTCGGTCTCGCCTATCGGCCGCTCGTCTCGGCGATCTTCCTTGGCGCGGCGATCGCGGTGTTCATTGTCTTGCGCCTCGTCGCCTGGCTCATCATGTGGATCGCGCGGCGCAGCCCGCGTCCGCGGGGCACCGCGCTTCGGCTCGCGGTCGGCAATATCCATCGTCCGAACGCGATCACGCCGACGGTCGTCCTGTCGCTCGGCCTCGGCCTGACGCTCTTCGTCATCATCGGCCTGCTCGACGGCAATCTGACGCGCGAATTGCAGCGCAACGTGCCCGAACAGGCGCCGAGCTTCTTCTTCCTCGATATTCCGCGCGACCGCAGCGCCGATTTTTCCACGCTGATGGACCAGGTCGCCCCGGATGGCGCGGTCGAGAAGGTGCCGATGTTGCGCGGCCGCATCGCCGCGCTCAACGGCGTGCGCGCCGACGAGGTGGTCGCCACGCCGGATGCCGCCTGGGTGCTGCGCGGCGATCGCGGCGTCACCTACGAGGCCGGCCTGCCGGATGGATCCAGGCTCGTCAGCGGCAGCTGGTGGCCGGCCGATTATGACGGTCCGCCGCTCGTCTCCTTCGATCACGAGATCGCCGAGGGCCTCGGCCTCACGCTCGGCGACACGGTCTCGGTCAACGTGCTCGGCCGCAATATCGACGTGACGGTCGCCAATACGCGCACGGTGGAATGGGAGTCGCTGTCGATCAATTTCGTCATGATCTTCTCGCCCAACACCTTCGCCGGCGCGCCGCACATGATGCTGGCGACCGTGACCCTGCCCGACGGTGACGACGCGCGCGAACGCGACATCATGCGCGGCGTGGCGCGCGATTTCCCCGAAGTCGCCACGGTGCGGGTCAAGGAAGCGCTCGATGCGGTGAACGGGGTGATCGGGCAATTGGCGATGGCGATCCGCGCGGCATCCTCGGTGACCCTCGTCGCCGGCATTCTGGTGCTCGCCGGCGCCTTGGCGGCCAGCCACCGCCATCGGGTCTATGACGCGGTCGTGCTCAAGACGCTTGGTGCGACACGCGGCAGGCTCCTGACCGCGTTCGCGCTCGAATTCGGCCTTCTGGGCGTGGCGACGGCGGTGTTCGCGCTTCTGGCCGGTTCGGTCGCCGCTTATCTGATCCTGACCTATGTCATGAATCTCGGCTTCGCCTTCCTGCCCGGCGTGGCGTTGATGGCCATTGTCGCGGCCCTCCTGGTCACCACTGGGCTTGGCCTGGCGGGCACGTGGCGTATTCTCGGCGAAAAGCCGGCGCGGCATCTGCGCGATCTCTAGGCGGTCGCCTGGTCATCGGGTGACCGGGCGATCAGGTAATGACGGCCGCACCGTGTCGACCAAGGGTGGATATTCGGACGGGGAGAATGCCCGGGCGGCGCTGAAAACCTTGCTTATGTTTAATATTACGGCAAGCGCCTGTATTATATCGGCGTAATTCTGCGCCGGCGGTTCGTTTTTGTTCGGCGGCGCACCGATTCCGCTTGCTCTCGGCTGCCGGCTTTCCCATATTGCACCGAGAAGTTTCGTTCGATCCCAAGGGGAGACCTATGTCCGAACTCGACCGTAACATGTACGCGCAGACGGGCGCGCGCGCCGGCCAGTCAGAGGCCCTCGACCAGGGTTTGCGCGCCTATATGCTGCGCATTTACAACTACATGGCCATCGGTGTCGCCATCACGGGCGTCGCCGCGCTGGTGACCGTCAATCTCGCCGTACAGAACGGCCAGCTCACCGGTTTCGGCCAGGCGATCTACAACAGCCCGCTGCAATGGGTGATCATGCTGGCGCCGCTCGCGATCGTCTTCCTGTTCGCGGCCCGCGTCCACAGGATGAGCGTCGGCACCGCGCAGGCCGTGTTCTGGGGCTTCGCGGCGCTGATGGGCGTCAGCCTGTCGTCGATCTTCCTGGTGTTCACCGGCGAATCCATCGTGCGCGTGTTCTTCATCACGGCGGCGTCCTTTGGCGCGCTCAGCCTGTGGGGCTACACGACCAAGCGCGACATCTCCGGCTGGGGTTCGTTCCTGTTCATCGGCCTGATCGGCATCATCATCGCCTCGATCGTGAATATCTTCCTCGGCTCGTCCGCGGTGCAGTTCGCGGTGTCGGTGATCGGCGTCTTGGTCTTCGCCGGCCTGACCGCCTGGGACACGCAGCGCCTGAAGAACGCCTATTTCCAGGTCGGCGGCAACGAGGCCATGATCGGCCAGCTCGCCATCTCCGGCGCGCTGTCGCTCTACCTGAACTTCATCAACATGTTCATCATGATGCTGCAGCTGTTCGGCAACCGCGAATAAGCCGCGACAACATCCCGAAAAAAGACCCCGGCGGAGCGATCCGCCGGGGTCTTTCATTTTGGGCGGCGGTGGCCGTGAGGCGCGCGCGGCGGAGGCGTGTCCTATTTCGCTGGGTCGACGCGTCTGATCATCCGGGTCGTCATTGCCGGACATGTTCCGACGATCCAGGGGCAAGAACGAAGCCGATCAGCGAGAAACCATTGATTTTGCCAATTCCGAACGCGAAACCGGGTCCCACTTTCGCTGGAAACCGCTCTAGCCCGACACCAGTTTCAGCCGCCGGCGTTCCAGGACCCTGAGGACGGTCGCGAGTTCATGGCCGCGCTTGAGGATCTGCCCGGATGCCGAGACGACGCAATAGGCGCCCTGGCGGCGGGCCAGCCTGGGCTGTTTCTCGATGCGGTAGAGCGGCGCCTCGCTGGTGCGGCGGAACACCGAGAACACCGCCATGTCCTTCAAATGGTCGATGGCATAGTCGCGCCATTCGCCGGCGGCGACCATGCGGCCATAGAGATTGAGGATTTCGAAGAGTTCTTTCCGGTCGAAGGAGACGGTGCGGGGCAGAGCGGCCTGACCGGAAGTCTGCCTCTGGGCAGCGGCCGTTCCGCCGAACGGGAGTATGGGTTCGCCGTCGCTCAAGAGCGCCTCCTGGTGGTCGGTTAGGGCGTGCCAGTCTGCGCCCGGCGCGGGGCGAGCGCAAGAGGTGCGTCCGGGCGCCGGGCACCGAGCAGAGCCGGCATGACCTCCGGGGGCTTGCCAGACGGCCGCGCGCCGATCACGCTAGGGGCCTCCCGTCACAGCTTCCCGCGCATCCCGCCATCCCTTCATGACCCTGCCGCATTATCCCGTCGACATCGTGCCCAACAAGGCGGCCGAATGGCGCGCCTATGGTGATCGCGAACGCGATGTCCTGAACCTCGCCGCGCTGTCGAACGCCGAAGGCGCCATAACCTCCTGGCCCGGCTACGCGCCGACCCCGCTGGTTTTTTTCGACGGCCTGGCCCGCGATCTCGGCCTCGGCGCCATCGGCTACAAGGACGAGGCGCATCGTTTCGATCTCAAGAGCTTCAAGGCGCTCGGCGGTGCCTATGCGGTGATGCGCCTCCTCGCCGACCGGGTCGCGGCGGCGACCGGTGTCGAGGCCGTCGCGGCCGAGGATCTGCGGTCGGGTCGGTATCGCGCGCTCACGGAAACCATGACCGTGTGCTGCGCGACCGACGGCAATCACGGCCGCTCGGTGGCCTGGGGCGCGCGGCTGTTCGGCTGCCGTTCGGTGATCTTCATCCACGAAACCGTGTCGGACGGCCGCAAGACGGCCATCGAAGGGTTCGGCGCCGAGGTGCGCCGGGTCGCCGGAAACTATGACGACAGCGTGCGGGCCGCCCAACAGGCCGCCGAAGACAATGGCTGGACCGTCGTCTCCGACACCTCCTATCCTGGCTATACCGACATCCCCTGCGATGTCATGCAGGGCTATGCGCTGATGGCCAAGGAAGCCGATGCGCAATGGGCGGTCCGTCTCGGCGCCGACAGGCCCCCGACGCATCTCTTCGTCCAAGCCGGTGTCGGCGGGGTGGCGGCCGCCGTGATCTCCTATTTCTGGGAGCGCCGCGGCGCCGAGCGCCCTATGGGGATCTGTGTCGAGCCCGACAAGGCGGCTTGCGTCCATGCCAGCATTCGCGACGGCCGGCGCGTCGCGGTCGAGGGCGATCTCGACACCATCATGGCCGGACTCGCCTGCGGCGAGGTATCGCTCGTTGCCTGGCCCGTCCTGCATCACGGCCTCGACGCGGTGATCGCCCTGCCCGACTGGACGGCGGAGGACATGATGCGCCGGCTGGCCGGCGGGCTCTCGGGCGCTGCCCCCTTGGTGGCGGGCGAATCCGGCGTTACCGGCCTTGCCGGTCTCGTCGCGGCGGCTGGCGACCCGGAGACGCGCGCGCTCCTGCGCCTCGGCCCCGAGGCGCGCGCCCTTGTCTTCGGCACCGAAGGCGCCACCGATGACGACGTCTATCGCGCCATCGTGGGGCAATCGTCCGACGCCGTGGCCGCGGCCTGACCGGAGAGCCGGCGAGGAGCTGGCCGAACAGAAGGAATTTCGCCATGATCCAGCACGCCGACATCGTCATCCGCGACGCGCGCGTCATCGACGGCACCGGTGCGCCGTCCTTTTCCGGCGACGTCGCCGTCAGCGATGATCGTATCGTCGCGGTCGGGCCCGACCTGCCGATGCGGGGTGGGCGCGAGATCGCGGCGCAAGGCCGGGCGCTGGCGCCGGGCTTCATCGATGCCCATACCCATGACGATCGGGCGGTGCTCACCGATCCCGATCACGCCTGCAAGCTGAGCCAGGGCGTCACCAGCGTCGTCGTCGGCAATTGCGGCGTGTCGATCGCGCCGGTCACGGTGGCCGAGCGCGCGCCGCCGCCGCTCGATCTCATTTGCCCCGAACCGTCGGACTTCCAGGCGCGTTTCGCCGACTATTTCCAGGCGCTCGACGATGATCCGGCGAGCGTCAACGTGATCGCCCAGATCGGCCATTCCTCGCTCAGGGTGGCGGCGATGGGCGATCTGACGCGGCCGGCCACCGGGGACGAGATCGCGCGCATGCGCGGGCTCACCGAGCAGGCGCTCGCCGATGGCTGTCCCGGCTTTTCGACGGGTCTGTTCTATCCGCCTGCCCAGGCCGCGCCGACCGAGGAAGTGATCGCGCTGGCCGAACTCGTCGGCGCCGCCGGCGGCTTCCATTCGACCCATATGCGCGACGAGGGCGCCGGCGTTCTGGATTCGCTCGAGGAAACCTTCCGCATCGGGCGCGAGGGCGCGGTGCCCGTCGTCGTCTCGCACCACAAATGCTCCGGCCTCGCCAATCACGGGCGCTCGACCGAAACCCTGCCCAAGATCGCCGAGGCCATCGCCCGCCAGCCCACCGGCCTCGACGCCTATCCCTATACCGCCGGCTCGACCATGCTGTCGCGCAAGATGGCCCAGGAGGCGACCCGCACCATCGTCGCCTGGTCGGAGGCGCATCCCGAGATGTCGGGCCGCGATCTCGACGACATCGCCGCCGATTGGGGCATCGACCGCCTGGTCGCCGTCGACCGGCTGCTGCCCGCCGGCGGCATCTATTTCATGATGGACGAGGAGGATGTTCGCCGCATCCTCGCTTTCGAACACACCATGATCGGCTCTGACGGTTTGCCGCATGATGTCCACCCTCATCCCCGGCTATGGGGCACCTTCCCGCGCGTGCTTGGCCATTACGCCCGCGATGTCGGCCTGTTCACCCTCGAAACCGCGGTGCACAAGATGACGGGGCTGAGCGCCGGCACGTTCCGGCTTCACGATCGTGGCGAGATCCGGCCCGGCGCCTATGCCGATCTCGTCTTGTTCGATCCCGACACGATCATCGATCTCGCCACCTTCGAGGCGCCCAAGACGCCGGCGCGCGGCATCGACTGGGTCATGGTCAATGGCCGCATGGCCTTCGCCGACGGCCAGCCGACGGGCGACCGGTCGGGCCGGGCGCTGCGTCGCGCGACGCCCGCGGGGCACGCATGACGGGTCTGACCCGTATCGGCGTCGTCGGCCTCGGCGCCATGGGCCTGCCGATGGCGGAAACGCTTGCCGGCAAAGGGTTCGACGTCGTCGGCTTCGATACCGATGCCAACCGGCGCGGACGTTTCGCGGCGACCGTCGACGCTGTCCCGGCGCTTGCCGCCGGTTGCGACGCGACGCTGCTGTCGCTGCCCAATTCCGCTATCGTCGAACGGGTCTGCGCCACGTTGTTTGACACGGCCGGCGCCGGTCATGTCGTGCTCGACACATCGACCGCCGACCCGGCATCGACCCGCGCGCTCCAGGCCGAGGCGGCGGCGCGGGGGATCGGTTTCGTCGATTGCCCGGTGTCGGGTGGTGCGGCGGGGGCGGCGCGTGGCGCGCTGCTCGTCATGGCGGGCGGCGTGGATGCCGATCTCGACCGCTCGATGCCCGTTCTGGATGCCCTGGCGCGGCGGGTCGTGCGTTGCGGCGGTCCCGGCGCGGGTAATGTGGCCAAGCTCATCAACAACCTTCTCTGCGCGGCCCAGCTCCAGCTCGCCGGCGAAGCCTTGCGGCTTGGCGATGCGGCTGGGATCACGAGCGACGCGCTGGTCGAGGTGCTGAATGCCGGCTCCGGCCGCTCCGCCGTCACCGAGGTCAACCTGCCGACCTGGGTGATGAACGAGGCCTTCGATTCCGGCTTCACCATGGGGCTGATGCGCAAGGATGTGCGGCTCGCCGCCGATCTGGCGCGCGCCGTCTCGGCGGATCTGCCGCTGGCCTCCATCGCGGCCCGGCTCTGGGCCGACAGCGCCGCGCGGCTCGACGATGGCGCCGATTTCAACCGGCTGGCCGAAGCGGCATGGAAGGACAGCGGCGCATGACCGATACGCGCATGACAGGAGATGACGACGCGATGGCCGAGGCGCCGCGCCGAGCCTTCGCGGCGCTGTTCGGGGCCGATGGGGTCGCGAGCCTGATCGACGGCGATCTCGTCACTGGAACGGGCGCCGCGATCGATGTCGCGGACCCCGCCACCGAACGGCCCCTATTGTCCTATGCCGATGGCGGCGTGGCGCATGCCGAGGCGGCGCTCGATGCGGCCGAAAAGGGTGGTGCCGCCTGGCGCGCCCTGACCGCCAGCGCGCGCGGCGCGATCCTCCATGAAGCATCGCGGCGCATCGGCCAGGCGGCGGAGGAACTGGCCCTTCTCGAAGCTCATTTTGCCGGCAAACCGTTGCGTGACGCCCGCGTCGAGGTCGGCAAGGTCGCCGATATGTTCGCCTATTACGCCGGCTGGGCCGACAAGATCCATGGCGAGGTCATCCCGGTGCCGACCAGCCAGCTCACCTATGTGCTGCGCGAGCCGCTCGGCACGATTGTCCAGATCACGCCGTGGAACGCGCCGATCTTCACCGCCGGCTGGCAACTCGCGCCGGCGCTCGCCGCCGGCAATGCGGTCGTTTTGAAGCCCAGCGAGTTGACGCCCGTCACCTCGATCCGGCTCGGCCGGATCCTGATCGAGGCCGGCGTGCCGGCGGGCGCGGTCAATGTCATCGCCGGGCTCGGCGCGACGGCCGGTGCGCGTCTCGTCTCGGACCCAAGAACCGGCAAGACGGTCTTCATCGGGTCGACCGAAACTGGGCGCAAGGTGGCCGAAGCCGCCGCCCGGGCAGGGCGCCCGGCGCTGTTGGAACTCGGTGGCAAGTCGGCGAATATCGTCTTCGCCGATGCCGATCTCGGCCGCGCGGCGAAAGCCGCGCAAGGCGCCATCTTCGGTGCTTGCGGGCAGAGCTGCACGGCTGGGTCGCGGCTTCTGGTCGAAGCCTCGGTTCATGACGATCTGGTCGCGATGATCGCCGCCGGCGCCGACCGGCTTTGCGTCGGCGCGCCGCTCGCGCCCGAGACCGAGGTCGGGCCGATCAACAATCGTCCGCAATATGACAAGGTGTCGGCGATGATCGCCGATGGCCTGTCGGCCGGCGCGCGGCTCGCCACGGGCGGCGGGCGGCCGGACGCGCTCGACCGGGGCCTGTTCCTGCGGCCGACCGTTTTCGCAGGGGTGACGAACGACATGCCGCTCGCCCAGCGGGAGATCTTCGGCCCGGTCCTTGCCGTGATCCCGTTCCGCGACGAGGACGAGGCGGTTGCCCTGGCCAATGACACCGCCTTTGATCTGGCGGGCGCCGTCTGGACGGCCCAGGTCGGCCGCGCGCATCGGGTCGCGCGCGCCTTGCGCGCCGGCACGGTGTGGATCAATGGCTATCGCACGCTGTCCGTGATGGCGCCTTTCGGCGGCATGCGCGGGTCCGGCTTCGGCCGGTCGTCGGGCCATGATGTTCTTCTCGAATACACCCAGGCGAAATCCGTCTGGACCGAGACCGATGATGACGCCGCCATTCCGTTCGGCTACGGTCCCGGGGATTGACCGCAGCTGAAGAAGTAAGGGAGGCGAGTGGCCGATGACGTCCTGGAGCCTGTTTCTAACCTTCGCGGCGGCGACGATTCTGTTCGCCTATATGCCAGGCCCGGCGCTTCTCTATACGGCGGCGCAGACGATGGCGCGCGGCCGCCGCGCGGGTTTCATGGCGGCGCTCGGCATCCATATCGGCGGCTATGTCCATGTCCTGGCGGCCGCCTTCGGCCTGTCGGCGCTGTTTGCCTATGTCCCCGAACTCTATCTCGCCCTGAAGCTCGTCGGCGCGGGCTATCTGGTCTGGCTCGGCATCGCCATCATCCGTAATCCGGGCACCCCCGTCACGGTTGCCGACATTCCCCGCAAGACGGCGCGGCGCGCCTTTTTCGAGAGCATCACCGTCGAAGTATTGAATCCCAAGGTGGCGCTGTTCTTCATTGCCTTCCTGCCGCAATTCGTCGATCCGGCGGCCGACATCCCCGTCTGGCTGCAGTTCCTGGTGCTCGGAACGCTGGTCAATCTGACCGCGTCATCGGCCGATATCGTGACGGTGGTCTGCGCGTCGGAAGTCGTGCGCCGGCTCAGCCGCGGGCGGAACATCATGCGGTTCTTCCGCTGGCTCGGCGGCGGTGTCCTGATCGGTCTCGGCGTCAAGCTGGCCCTGACCCGCCAGGCGGCGCATTGACCGATCACGATCATTGGCTAGATGAGGCGCGTTTCGTGGTCTAGATGACCGATCGGCGCGTGGCACATGGACAAATCGTCATATTTCCGCCGCGATCGAGCCGCTCGCGCGACAGATTGCCGAACGATCTTGCAGCCTGTTGCCTCGTTGGTTCGGTCCGGTCGGCGGTTCGGTTTCCTAGCCCCCCAGCCCCCCGAAGTGCTGTCCGGGCCGAACCACATCTTTCCGGCAACTGGTTCAATCCCCCAAACTCACGCGGGTCGCTGATGCGGCCCTTTATTTTTTGAAGCCGCATCGTTGCGTTCGAGGGCTATGCAAGGCTGTTCTTAAGCCGGCAAACCGCAGCGGTTTTGCCCGATACGCTTCGTCTGATCGCGATAGGGTCAGTAGGTGCCGTCGATGGCGACGGCGGTGACGAGCCTGCCTGGTCGGTCCGGGTCGCCTTCCTGCAGGATCAGAGCGCAGCGCTGACCCTTTGCCGTGAACATATCGAGCGGCAGGGTGACCGTCATGTCGCCGCCGTTCCAGTCGGCCACCGGAACAAGTTTGTGTACGACATGGGTATAGGTCGCGAGCAGGCCCTTGTTCTCGCCGCGCTCGATCTCGACCTGCTCCTGCGGGGTGTAGGAGGCAAGCCACAGCGTGCCGCGGCGGGGGCCGCGAAACAATGCCGGATTGTCGATGGTCACGATGACCTGATCGCCGACCTTGTCGACGTCGATCGCGATATTGCTCGGCGACGAGGTCGTTTCGAGCGCGTCCACGATGCCGGCCTCGTCCGAGCCCACGACATGCGTCGTGCCGTTGATCACGGCCTGCGGCGTATAGACCTTGCCGTCCTTGCGGTCGGCCGCGTAGCCGCGCTGGCGCTTGGTGAAGGCGGCCGAGCCGAAGGTGTCGCGCCAGCCGAGATAGTCCCAATAGTCGACATGAAGGCTGAGCACGAGAAGGCCGGGGTCGTCGGCCATCTCGCCGATCAGTTCGTCCGCCGGCGGGCAGGACGAACAGCCCTGGCTGGTGAAGAGTTCGACCAGCGACACCGGCCGGGCGGTCATCTCGGCCCAGGCCCGGTCGAGCGGCGCCAACGCCAGGCTCATGGCGAGAGCGAGACAGCCGAAGAACGGCAGGGCGCGGCCATGCGCTATCCGTCGGGAAAATGCGATCGATAAGGTCATGGCGGCAAATTAGGTCCATGCACCCGCGCCGGCCAGTCACATGCCGGTGACGCATGGAACCCATTCAGCGAAAGCGGAACAAGGCGTTGCAGGCAAAGCCACGTTAGAACAATGGCTTAGTTGCGTCCGCGTGGTTTCGTTCTCGCGACGAGAAGCCTGTGATCACGGGCGGCCACATTTTCGCGACCGCCCGCGAGGCTCGCGTTTCGGTCGGCTATCCTGGCCAGGCTACCGTCAGGCGGCCGCTGGCTGTGACGCGAGTTGCCGCAACACGTAAGGCAGGATGCCGCCATTGCGGAAATAATCGAGCTCGTCCTCGGTATCGATGCGGCACAGAAGCGGGATGGTCGTGCTGCCGCCATCGGCGAAGGTGATCGCCGCTTCCAGCATCTGGCGCGGCTTGAGGTCGCCGGACAGCCCGTCGATGGTCACGGTCTCGGCGCCGGTCAGCCCAAGCGACTGCCAGCTCGTGCCGTCCTCGAAGACCAGCGGCATGACGCCCATGCCGACGAGATTCGACCGGTGGATGCGCTCGAAGGACTGGGCGATGACCGCGCGCACGCCGAGAAGCCGCGTGCCCTTGGCCGCCCAGTCGCGCGACGAGCCGGTGCCGTATTCCTTGCCGGCGAAGACGACGAGCGGCACGTCGTCGGCCTTGTAGCGCATCGCCGCGTCATAGATCGACATTTCATCGCCCGAGGGTTGGTGGATGGTCACGCCGCCTTCGACGCCGGGCACCATCTGGTTCTTGATGCGGATATTGCCGAAGGTGCCGCGCATCATCACCTCGTGATTGCCGCGTCGGGCGCCGAACGAGTTGAAGTCGAGCTGGCCGACCTGGTGTTCGGTCAGATAGCTGCCGGCGGGACTTTTCAGCTTGATCGCGCCGGCCGGCGAGATGTGGTCGGTGGTGATCGAATCGAGGAACAGGCCGAGAATGCGCGCGTCCCGGATGTCGGACACCGGCTCGGGCTGCATGGTCATGCCCTCGAAATAGGGCGGGTTCTGCACATAGGTCGAGCCGGAACTCCAGCCATAGGTCAGCGAGCCCTCGACCGCGATGTCCTGCCACTGCTTGTCGCCCTTGAACACATCGCCATAGCGCTCGGTGAACATATCATGGGTGATCGAGGTGCGGACGAAATCGGTGATCTCGGCATTCGACGGCCAGATATCCTTGAGATAGACGGGCTGGCCATCCTTGTCGGCGCCGAGCGGGTCGGTCGCGAGATTGACGGTCAGCGTGCCGGCCAGCGCATAGGCGACGACGAGCGGCGGCGAGGCCAGCCAGTTGGCGCGCACGTCCGGATTGACGCGGCCCTCGAAGTTGCGGTTGCCCGACAGGACGGAGCAGACCGCGAGATCGCCATTGGCGACCGCTTCGGAGATTTCCTTGGGCAACGGGCCGGAATTGCCGATGCAGGTGGTGCAGCCATAGCCGACCAGGTTGAAGCCGAGCGCGTCGAGCGCCGGCTGAAGGCCGGACTTCTCGAGATATTCGGTGACGACCTGGGAACCCGGCGCCAGCGAGGTCTTGACCCAGGGCTTGACGCTCAGACCCTTCTCAAGCGCGTTGCGGGCCAGCAGGGCCGCCCCGATCATGACGCTCGGATTGGACGTATTGGTGCAGGAGGTGATCGCCGCGATCACCACATCGCCATGGCCGAGATCGTAGTTCTTGCCCGGGACGGGAACCCGCTTGCCGGCTTCGTCCGCCTTGCCATATTCGGCGTCCAGCGCTGCGGCGAAGGCGTCGGGCGCGCTCGACAGCGCGACCCGGTCCTGCGGCCGCTTGGGGCCGGCGATCGACGGCACCACGTCGCCGAGATCGAGCGCCAGCGTGTCGGTGAACACCGGATCAGGCGTGTCGACGTCGCGGAACATGCCCATCGCCTTGGCATAGTCGCGCACCAGCGTCACGCGCTTGGGATCGCGGCCGGTGTTTTCGAGATAGCTGAGCGTGTCCTCGTCGATCGGGAAGAAGCCGCATGTCGCGCCATATTCCGGCGCCATGTTGGAGATCGTCGCACGGTCCTCGAGGCTCATCGTGTCGAGGCCGGGGCCGTAGAACTCGACGAACTTGCCGACGACGCCCTTCTGGCGCAGCATTTCAGTCACCGTCAGCACCAGATCGGTGGCCGTCACCCCTTCGCTCAGCTTGCCGGCCAGGCGGAAGCCGATCACTTCCGGCACCAGCATCGAGATCGGCTGGCCGAGCATGGCCGCTTCCGCCTCGATGCCGCCGACCCCCCAGCCCAGGACCGCGAGCCCGTTGACCATGGTCGTGTGGCTGTCGGTGCCGACCAGCGTGTCGGGATAGGCCAGCGTCTCGCCGTCGATCTCGCGGGTCCAGACGGTCTGGGCGAGATATTCCAGATTGACCTGGTGGCAGATGCCGGTGCCCGGCGGCACGACGCGGAAATTGTCGAAGGCGTGCTGACCCCAGCGCAGGAATTCGTAGCGCTCGCCGTTACGCTTGTATTCAAGCTCGACATTGCGCTGGAACGCCATGCCGCTGCCGAAGGCGTCGACCATGACCGAATGGTCGATGACGAGATCGACCGGCACCAGCGGGTTGATCAGTTCGGGATCGGCGCCGAGCGCCTTGGTCGCGTCGCGCATCGCGGCGAGATCGACCACCGCCGGCACGCCGGTGAAGTCCTGCATCAGAACGCGCGCGGGGCGGTAGGCGATTTCCTGATCGGACTTACGCGCCTCAACCCAGGCGGCGACGGCACGGATGTCGTCGGCGGTGACGCTGCGGCCGTCCTCGTGGCGCAGCAGGTTCTCGAGCAGCACCTTGAGTGAGAAGGGCAGCCGGGAAATGCCCTGAAGCCCGTTCTTCTCGGCCTCGGCGAGGTCGAAATAGACGTAATCCTTGCCCGCCGAAGTCAGGGTCTTGCGGCACTTGAAGCTGTCGAGGGATGTCGTCACGGTGGCGGCCTCTATCGTCGGTCGGCCGGTGCTGGCATATAGATGCCGCGCGGCGGACGGGTTCGAAGGGTTCTAACGTCTTGTTTTCGCGGCGGCGGCGGCGATGTCAAGTCGCCGGCATCATGTAACGGCGAAAGGGGGAGCGCGCGGACCGGCCGGGAGGCCTAGAGCGCGTCGAATGAATGCGGTCCATGGCCTATCGGAAGACGTCTTGCCGGAACAACGCGTCAGCCATGTGGCGGGGGCGGGTCGGTTGCGCCTGACGGGCCAAAATCTCGCCTGCGAGCGCGGTGGCCGGCCGGTCTTCGACCGGCTGTCCTTCTCGGTCGCCGGCGGTGGCGCGCTGGCGCTCGTCGGCCCCAACGGCTCGGGCAAGTCTTCGCTGATCCGCCTGATCGCAGGTCTCTTGCGCCCGCTCGCTGGCACGCTCGATCTCGAGGGCGGGCGCGAGGACACCCCGCTCGGCGAGCACTGCCACTATCTCGGCCATCTGGATGCCTTGAAGCCGGCGCTGACAGTCGAGGAGAATGTCGCCTTCTGGCGCGCCTATTATGGTGCCACGGGGCTCGGCGCGGCCGATGCGCTGGCCGAAGTCGGGCTTGCCCATGCGCTCGCCTTGCCGGCTGGTTTTCTGTCGGCCGGCCAGCGCCGCCGCGCCGCCTTGGCGCGGCTTCTGGTGTCGCGTCGGCCGATCTGGCTGCTCGACGAACCGACATCGGCGCTCGATACCGCGTCGCAGAAACGGCTCTTCGATCTCGTCGGCGCCCATCTATCGGGCGGCGGCCTCGTCGTGGCCGCGACGCATCAGGAGATGCCGTTCACCACCGACCGTCTGAGCCTCGGCGGAGCCGTTTCCGCATGACGGCCTTCCTGGCGCTCTATCGTCGCGAGATCGCGATCGCCGTGCGGCTCGGCGGCGGCGGGCTGATGGGTATCGTCTTCTTCCTCATCCTGGTGACGATCACGCCCTTCGCCATCGGCCCGGACCTCAACCTGCTCGGCCGCATCGGGCCGGCGATTTTGTGGATCGGCGCGCTTCTGGCCACGCTTTTGGCGCTCGACCGGCTGTTCCAGGCCGATCAGGAGGACGGCACGCTGGATCATCTCATGCTCGGTCCCATGCCGATGGAGATCGTCGTCGCCTCCAAGGCCTTCGCCCACTGGACGACGACGGGCCTGCCGCTGTCGCTGGCCGCCCCGGTCCTCGGGCTGATGCTGAACGTGCCGGGTGACGCGCTGCTCGCCGTTACCGCGACGCTTCTCGCCGGCACGCCGGCGCTGACCTTCATCGGCGCGATCGGCGCGGCCCTGACCGTGGCGCTGAGGCGCGGCGGGCTGCTGCTGCCGGTGCTCGTCCTGCCGTTGACGATCCCGGTGCTGATCTTCGGCATCAGCGCCACATCGGCGGTCATCATCGGCCCGACCCCCTTCGAGGTGCCGTTCCTGATTCTGTGCGGCCTGTCGCTCGGGGCCATCGCGCTGGCGCCATTCGCGGCCGCCGCCGCCCTGCGCCTAAGCCAGGGGTGACCGAGCGTTATCCGTCGCTAAAGATCCCGGTCTGGTTTCGGGCGCGGCAGCGGCACGGAGATGGAGCGCGCCTCGGCGCCACCCTCGATCCGGGTCGCCAGCCTGAGATCGGTCAATTGGTCGGTGGTGAAGAAATAGAGCTGTTCCTTCGGCGTGCGCATGGCGAAGGTCCAGACCAGCGCGTCGACGCCGAAACCGTGCAGCAGGTCCTGGGCGGCGGCCGAGACTTCCTGGGCGGCCGCGATGCCGTCCTGCATGGAACCGAAGGTGTCGGGCGGCACGAAGGCCCGGTGCACGCCGATCCAGGCATCCTTGTGGGCGATGCGCTCGGTGCCGCCGGCGAAGACGAGCGGGCAGGACGAGGCGCAATAGCCCTCCGCCGGCACGCGGGTGCGGAGATCGGCCGCGCGGATATGGCGCGCCAGCGCGATCGCCTCGTCGACCAGCCCGCCAGGCGAATGCAGGACGACCGTGTCGAAGGGTGCGTCCGTGTCGCCCTCGGCCGCGGCGAAGCGATCGAAGCGAGCGGCCGTGCCCGGCGTGATGGTTCCCGAGGCATGGACGATCGATCCGGTGCGGGTGAAGGTCATCGGCGCGGCCTCGCTGGCCACCGGCCAGTCGGGATTGCGCGGCAGGTCGCGACCTGGCGCGATGGGGCGCGAGGCCGGCAGATAAGGCCGGGTCTGATCGCCGAGGCGCGGCCGGTCCATAGGCACCGTGCCGGTGCTTGCGTCGGTGCCGGCGTCGATGCGCGCGGTCTCGATGCCGATGCGCTGGCGCAGGTCCCGGAAGTCGATCGAGAGCAGCATGAAGCTGGCGCTCGCCACCAGCACGAACACGGCGAGCGCGAAGCCCGCATCGGCGAGCTGCGCCTTGCGCCGCGCCCAGCCGGTCCGTGTGGGCCTGTCCTCTGATGACAGCGCACCGGCGTGCTGGGAGGGGCTATGAGGGGCCTGCCGCGTCATGGCCTACGACCCCGGCAGGCTGGGTTTCGGCGCCAGCGGCGTCACCGTCGCGCCGCCGCCATCCGCCCGGTCGCGGGGCCGGGGCGGCGCATCATCGACATCGACGGGCCTGGCATCGGGGTCGGACTCGGGAGCTGCCGCCGGCGCGGCGGCCTGCGCCATGCGGGCGGTGGCGATTTCCTCGGCGCGCATGCGCTCATAGAGCCGCATGGCGCGCATCATGTCGGCGGCGGTGATCGAATGTTCGGCGAGGTCGGGGTCCTCGCGGTCGCGGATCGCGCCCTGCACGATCGACAGGATCATCACCAGGACGGCGGGCAGCAGGTCGATCGAGATGGCGCCGGCCCAGCTCGGCAGGAAGTCGCGCGCATAGACCAGGACCGCTTCCGGCCGCGACAGCGGCACGAAGCGTTCGGGCACCGCCTGCTCGCGGGCCAGAATGGTCTGGGCCGCGTCGGCCAGGGCGGCCGCTTCGGCGCCGACGGCGTCGGCCACATTGCCGACGATCAGGCTTTGCCGGGCGCGCAGGTCTTCGGTGCCGCCATCTGCGGCCGGCGCGATGAAGGAGCGTTCGAGCCCTTCGGCGGCGCGCAAGACCGCCGGCGCGATCGAGGTCTGCTGCAGGGCGGCGATGACGCCGGTCAGCGCGACCGCTTCCTCGGCGAAGGCGTCGCCGCGCGGCGCGATGGGCCCCGACGCGCTGACCAGCCGGCGCATGGCCGACAGATGCGTGCCGCCCTCGGCATAGAGCGCCGCGACCTCGCCGCGCGCCGTCGCCACCTGATCGGCGAGCGCCCGCAGCTGGGTCGACATCTGCGACAAGAGCTGGACGACGGTGCCCGAGCCCGAGGTGCCGGTCAGCGCGCCGGTGTCGCGTTCTTCCTCGGCCAGGCGAGCGAAGCGGTCGGCGGCGAGCTGGATGTCTGGCAATAGCGACTGCGCGGCGAGCGCGTTGTTATGGGCGGTGTCGAGGTCGCGGGCATAGTCCTCCGCCGCCTCGGCGAGGTGTTGTTCGAGGGCCGCCGATCCGGCGAGGGCCGCCGCGTTGAGCCAGGACGACATGGCGATGATCATCACCGAGCCGATCGCCATCGCGCCATAGAGCGCGCGGCGGATGCGGGCTTCGCGCACATTGGGCAGGAAGCGGATCAGGAAGGACCAGAAGGTGTAGATGCCGACCGACACGGCCGCCGAATAGATGATGGCGCCGAAGAAGGTCACCGAGGCCGACCCGTCGAGCAGGTCGCGCACGCCGAGATAGGTGTAGACGCCGGACGCCAGCGCGAGAACGGCCAGCGTCAGCCGCATGGTCAGCGACAGGTCTTCGACACCTTGGCGGAGCGCCTGGGCCACGCGCCGGCTCCCATGGTTAAGGAAGTCTTAATCAACGGCGCAACTGTGGTGGAAAAGCGGCGCGGATTGAAGCCCGCGCCCGCCGCTTTCTTCACGACTGGTTAACAACGCATCGTGATCGGCGACGGGCGGTGCGCGGCGTGTGGCGCGCGAGACGGGAGGCCGGGGCCGCCGTCACCGCGCCTGGGCGTGATAGTCGGCATTGGGGCGCATATCGGTCGCCGCCGCGACCCGGTTCGACATGTTGAAGAAGCCGGCTACCGAGGCGATGTCGAAAATGTCCTTGTCCGAGAAACCGGCGTCGCGCAGTGCCTGGCGATCGTCTTCCTCGATGATGGCGGGGGCTTCGGTGAGCTTGACCGCGAAATCGAGCATGGCCCGGTGGCGTTCGGAGAGGTCCGCGGCGCGCCAGTTCATCACCATGAGTTCGCCGAGCGCCGGATCGCCGGACAATTGCCGCACCGCCGCGCCATGCGCGGTCAGGCAGTAATAGCAATGGTTCACCGAGGAGACGGCGACCGCGATCATCTCGCGTTCGAGCTTGGACAGGCCCGACGGCGCCAGCATGAGATCGTTATACATCGCCGCGAAGGCGTCGAGCTTGGGCCCGTCATGGGCATACGCCCCGAGAACGTTGGGCACGAAGCCGATCTTGTCGAGGCATTTGTCGAAATAGGCGCGCATCTCGGGCGACAGATCGGCGTCGGGGAGATCGAGCGCGGTGAGCCGGCCCTTGTCGTCCTGCACGGCCGGTCGTTCGCCGGCCTCGGGCTTTCTGGCTTTCTTCGACATCACGCAATCCTCCCGCTTTATCCCGCGCCGCTGCCGGCAGGCCGCGATCCTTGCGGGCGGGGCTCGCGAATTCAAGCGAAAGCTTGCGGGTGTCAGGGTTGCGTCACGCCCGGTTCAGCGTCTTGAAGAGTTCGTCGGCGAGGGCCGCGACCTCGGCGGCCGCCTTGCCGCCGGCCTGCGTCTCCGTCACCGTGCGGCCCCGGCCCATGGCCTCGGCGAAGGCCACCCGGTTGCCGAGCCGGTTCGTGGCGGCCGCGTCGGGCAGGTCGGCCATGACGGCCGCCATGTCCTCGGTCAGCCTGGCGCGCGGCGGCACGCGGTTGACCACGAGGACGGCGGGGCTGTCTTCCTTGCGCGCCAGATCGAGCGTCGCCTGGGTGGCCCACAGATCGACGGGCGAGGGCTGCACCGGAACGACGACCAGATCGGCGATCTCGATCGATGGCCGGGCCTCGGTGTCGCTCTTGGGCGGGGTGTCGAGCACGACGAGATCGTAGTCGCGGGCCATGGCGCGGGCCTCGCGGCGCGCGCCCCAGCCGCTGGCGGTGCGAAAGCCGAGGCCGGCCTCGTCGCCAAGGCTCCGCTCGCGGGTCTCGAACCATTCGCCGAGGCTGCCCTGCGGGTCGACATCGATGACGGCCACCGTCATGTCGGGCGTCAGCGCCCAGGCCAGGGCCAGATGCGCGGCCAGCGTGGTCTTGCCGCTGCCGCCCTTCTGCTGGGCGATGGTGACGATCTGTCCCATGTCGCGGCCTCCTGTCTCGCCCATTGTCGCCCATCCGCGATTCGGGATGGGGTCACGCGCTATTGTGCATTGCAGCATGGAAAATCGCAACCATGCGGATCGGGGGGATCATGTCCCTGTCAGGTGGCGCGCAGGTCGGTCAGGAAGCTCCGTGCCCGGTCGGGCGTGACATCGGCCAGGCGGATCAGCCCATCGAAATGCTGCGACAGCGAGCGGATCTGCTCGACCGCGTTCACCACGACATAGAGATCGCCCATATAGATCGCCGCGCGCAGCGGGCCGAACACCGTATAGGGCGCCGAGAACACCTTGCGGGCGTCATAGAGGAACAGCCGAAAGGTCGGATAGAGCTCGTCGAGAAGATGCGCCATATGGTCGATCTGGTGGCGGCGCAGGCTGTCGGGCAGTTCGGCCCACATGCCTTCGCCGCCGGCCAGCGCCTCGAGCGTCTGGCGCGGCATGCAGACTTCCATATCGGTCTCGGGGCGGCGCGAATAATCGAGCTGGCGCCGGCTCTGATCCGCCTTGGCGCTGACCAGGCCTTCGGGTTCGCTGCCATATTCGAAGGCCGTCACCTCGTCGAGCCGCAAGAGGTCGGGCAGGATCGCCGGCACATAGCGGATCTTGTAGCCGGTGGCCTCGGCATGCCAGGCGTCGAGACGGAGCTTGCCGTTTTCGTCGGTCACCCGCTCGATGGTCAGCCCCGGCGCGACCTCGGTTGAACTCGTTTCGCTCTGGCTGACGCCGAGCAGCCAATCGAGCGATACGCCGTTGAACTCGGCGATGCGGCACAGGCTTTCCGCGCGCGGCAGGCGCGTCGTGCCCGGCGCGAGGAACTGGCTGAGCGCCGACCGGTCGAGGCCGGCCTTGTCGGCGAATCGCGCGAGATTGCCGTCGGCGCGCTGGATCAGAAGGCCGAGGCGCTCGCGAAAGGTCTGGGCGATATCGCGCTTGTCCATCCCGCTCCTCCGTCACGTCGTCGCCGTTAAGAGACAGTCTTCGAGAGACGGCCTTCAACAACAGATACTCTGGCCACCGATCGTCGGCCTTGCCGATCGCATCGGCTCGAGAGGCTTCCGGCCGTAGAGCCACCCGCGCCATGAGCAACACAGGATGCTCATCCATCTCCTGGCCCCAGAGCATATCCAGTGAAACCCGGTTCACTGGATATGCTCTAACCCATTGATTTTTGGCACTTCCGGACGCAAAAACCGGTTCCCACTTTCGCTGGAATTGCTCTGGCGCACATCCGACATTTCCGCGCGGCGGCGAACCGGCGCGGGTTTCGGACGCCAAGATCGTCCGCCGTCCTGCCCGCTATTCCTTGTGATCATCCCACAGTCTGAGACAAACTGCAAAATATGTTGTGAATTCACCCAATCATTGAAATTACGTCGTATAATTTCGTTTCAATGTGTAAATTCTCAAATTGTCGCCCCTGCCGATTTGTGGCGCAATCATGTCCATGGCTTGAAACTGGGCATGGGGGATTTTTGTGCAGAACGGGGCGGCACGGATCGCGATTGGTCGTGAACACAAGCAGGATCCAACCGTCCCGCATGAGCCTATTTCGGATAGGCCTGCCTCGGGGGGATATCAGGAGCGCCGGGCCGCGCCATCAAGGCCAGCCACGGCCTGGTGGCAGGCGGTCGAATGGCCGACGCTCGGCCTGATCTTTATCTGCTATGGACTGTGGGCCGGTGCGCTGTTCGGCCTGGCCGCTATCTCACCGCTCCTCGCCCTGCCGGCTCTGGCGCTCGTCATCGCGCTGCATTCCTCGTTGCAGCATGAGGCGATCCATGGCCATCCGACGACCGATCGGCGGCTGAACCACGCGCTTGTCTTCCCCGCGCTCGGCCTCTTCGTGCCCTATCGCCGGTTCGAGGCGATCCATCTCGCCCATCACACCGATCCGAACCTGACCGATCCCTATGACGATCCGGAAAGCTGGTATCTCGATCCGGCGGTCTGGGCGCGCCGGCCGCGCTGGCTCAAGCGGATCTTGTTGTGGAACAACACGCTCCTCGGACGGGTGCTGATCGGGCCGGCGCTCAACATCGTCCGGCTGGTCGCGACGGATGCGCGCCTGATCCTTGCCGGCGATCGCGCGGTGCGGCGCGCCTGGGCGCTGCATCTCGTGGCGCTCGCGCCGGTCGCCATCGCCGTCTGGCTCAGCCCGCTGCCGGCCTGGCTCTATCTTGTCGCCGCCTATCTCGGCTTCGGCATCGTCGCCATCCGCACCTTTCTCGAACATCAGGCACATGAGCTGACGCGCGGGCGGTCGGTCATCATCGAGGATCGCGGCCCGCTGGCGCTATTGTTCCTCAACAACAACCTTCATCTCGTCCATCATGTGCATCCCGGCGTCGCCTGGTATAGGCTGCCGGCGCTCTATCGCCGTAACCGGACGCGCTATCTCAAGATGAATCTCGGCTACCGCTTCGGCTCCTATTGGGAGGTGATCCGCCGCTTCGCGTTCACCCGCAAGGAGCCGGTGCCGCATCCCTCGATGCGCGGCGACGCGCGCTGATCCGGCGGCCGACGGTCCGTGCCATGACGGACAGCCCGTCCGCGATCGCCGGCCTTCCGATGTATGATTTCCCCGAGATCCGCGCGTCGACCGATGCGGTCTGGCGGGCTTTGCGCGACGGCCTGCGCGCGGCGGGGGTCGAGGCGCCGGACACATTGACCCGTCCGGACGATCTTGGCGCGCATTGGCGCGATCCGCGGCTCGTTCTGAGCCAGACTTGCGGTCTTCCATTGGCCACGGTGCTCGACGGCCGGGTCGTCTGCCTCGGCGCGCTTGGCTATCACGGGATCGGCTGTGCGCCTGGCTTTTACCGCAGCGCCCTCGTTGTCCGGCGGGGGGCGAGTTACCGGTCGATCGCCGATCTCCTGGGCGCCCGCGCGGCGATCAATGAGCCTGGCTCGCAATCGGGCCGTGCCGCCTTGCAGATCGCGGTGTCGCCTCATGCCCGAAACGGCCGCTTCTTCGACGCGGTCGTGATGAGCGGCGGCCATCGCGCCTCGATCAGGGCGGTGGCGTCGGGCGCGGCCGACATCGCCGCGATCGATGGCGTGACCTGGTGCCTGGCCTGCCGTCACGAACCGGCGGCGCAGGATTTGCGCGTTCTGTCGTGGACGCCCGAAACGCCGGGCCTGCCGCTGATCACGAGCCTCGCCCATCGCGATGACGTGGCCCGCCTGCGCCAGGCGATCGGGCAGGCTGTCGCCGACCTCGACGAGGCGGTCCGCGCCGCGACCCTGATCGCCGATTTCATTCCCCGTGATGCCGCTGACTACCGGGTCTTGCCCGAGCGTCTGGCGCGTCACCCGCTCGACGCGTTCGCCGACTTGGCTCCTTGACGGTCGTTAGCGAAGCCCGTCCGCGGCGCGCTTGATTGCCGCGCGGATGCGGTGGCTGTCGCCCAGCTCATTGGCGAGAAGCAAAACGAGGCGGGCATTGAGCCGGGCGCTCTTGCGCACGCTCAGCCCGTCATGGGCGGCCAGCAGATCGGCATAGATGTCGTCGCCGGATCCGGTCAGCCGGTCGGTGCCGAGCGGGGAGATGTCCTCGGACATATGGTTTCCTCAAGATCTGCCGAGCGCGCGGGCATGCGCCTGGCGCACGGCGTCCGGGTCCGGCGTGTCGAAACGCGCCGCGATGTGCTGGTCGGGGCGGACGAGATAGGTCAGCCCCGCGCCGTAACGGGCCGCGACCAGCCCGTCGGTGTCCGCGATGCCGCAAGGTCCGGGGCGGCCCTCCGCCGTCGCCGGCGCGATCGAGAGCCGCGCGATGCCGTCGATCTCGGGCAGGGCGTGGTCGCCGATGCCGACAAGCGTGAAGCCGCCGCCGAGCCGGTTCAGGAGCCAGTCCATGTCGCCATTGCCGATCGGCGCGTCGGGACAGGGCGTCCCCGGCGCGAGGCCAGGGCCGTCCCCGGCCGGGGTCTGCAGCGGCAGGTCGGCCAGCGAACAGGGCTGTGACAGCCGGCCGGAATTCACCAGGCGCTGGGCGAAGGGCATGTCCTCTGCAAGATCGAGAACCGCCTCGCGGAACAGCCGTTCGGTATCGGATTTCGGCGTCATGAAATTCGTCGCGCGCGACGACTGCAGGATGTTTTCGTCCGCGCCCCGGCCGCGCTCGGTGTCGTAGCTGTCGACCAGTTCCGGCGGCGCGCTGCCGTTCAGGACGGCGGCGAGCTTCCAGCCGAGATTGTCGACGTCCTGGATGCCGCCATTGCCGCCGCGCGCGCCGAAGGGCGAGACGAGATGGGCCGAATCGCCGGCGAAGATCACCCGGTCATGCACGAACCGGTCGAGCCGGCGGCATTGGAACGTGTAGACCGACACCCAGTCGAGTTCGAAATCGCCATGCCCGACCATCGCCTCGATGCGCGGGATGACGTTTTCCGGTTTCTGCTCTTCCCTGGGATTGGCGTCCCAGCCGAGCTGCAGGTCGATGCGGTAGATGTTGTCGGGCTGCTTGTGCAACAGCGCCGACTGGCCCTTGTGGAAGGGCGGATCGAACCAGAACCAGCGTTCGGAGGGAAAATCCGCCGTCATCTCGACATCGGCGATCAGAAAGCGTTCCTCGAAGATCTGGCCAGAAAAGGTCAGTCCCATCATCAGCCGGGTCGGCGAGCGGGCCCCGTCGCAGGCGATGAGATAGTCGGCGTCGAGCGTGTAGTCGCCGTCCGGTGTCGCGATCGTCAGATGAACGCCGTCCGCGTCCTGGGTAACGCCGGTCAGCCTGTTCTTCCAGCGCAATTCGATATGGTCGGACAGCGCCCGGCAGCGCTCCACCAGATAGTCCTCGACGTAATATTGCTGGAGATTGACGAAGGCCGGCATCTTGTGGCCGCCCTCGGGCTGGAGGTCGAAGCTGTAAACTTCCCGGTCGCCGCGAAACAGGCGGCCGACCTGCCAGGTCACGCCCTTGTCGCGCATGCGTGTGCCGACGCCGAGCCGGTCCATGATTTCAAGCGTCCGCTTCGACCAGCAGATGGCGCGGCTGCCGGTCGAGACCTCGTTGTTGTCGTCGATCAGAACGACGTCGATGCCGCGCTGGGCGAGGTCGACGGCCATGGCGAGGCCCACCGGTCCCGCGCCGACGACCGCGACCGGCCAGCGCCGCCCGGTCCGGCCTTGCGTTTCCGGCGGCGGCACATAGTCGAACGGGCGATAATCGTAGCGCGGCATGTCGCGTCCTTCGCTGTCAGCCCTGCAGGGCGTCCCACATCTCGCGGTCGCGGGCCGCGGTCCAGATGCGCGGGGTGTCGATGTCGCGCGCTTCATCATAGGCGCGCGCGACATTGAACGGCAGGCAGTGTTCGTAGATCGCGTAATCGCCGAATTTCGCGTTGCAGGCCGCGCGGCAGGCGTCCATGGCGTCCTTCAGGGAGCCGCCGCCGAGCGCCACCTTGGCGACCGCGCGATAGGTCGAGGTGACGAAATCGGCGGTCAGCGCGATCGCCTCGTCGACCTTGCCAGCTCCGATCAGCGCGTCGCCGCGACCGGGCACGATGGCATCGGGCTCGAAGGCGCCGATCTCGGCGAGTGTCGCCGGCCAGTCGTGGAAATGCCCGTCGCCGCAATAGCAGGCGGAGTGATACTCGACGATGTCGCCGGTGAACATGACGTTCTGGTCGGGCACATAGGCGACGATGTCGCCCGCGGTATGCGCCCGTCCGAGCCACATCAGATCGACCCGCCTGTTGCCGAGATAGACCGTCATGCGGTCGTTGAAGGTGGTGGTCGGCCAGGTCAGGCCGGGGATCGAGTCATGGCCTTCGAAGAGCCGGGGGAAGCGGCCGAATTCGGAGTCCCAGTCTTCCTGGCCACGCTCGACGACCATGGCCCGGGCGCGCTCCGACATGACGATCTGTCCCGCCCCATAGGCCGAGGCGCCAAGCACGCGGACCGCGTGATAATGGGTCAGCACGACATGGCTGATCGGCTTGTCCGTCACCGACCGCACCCGCTCGATCACTTGATTGGCGAGAAGTGGGGTCGCCTGGGCGTCGATCACCATGACCGACGCATCGCCGATGATGATGCCGGAATTCGGATCACCCTCGGCGGTGAACGCGTAAAGCCCCTCGCCGATTTCGGGAAAGCTGATCGTCTTGGCGCCAAGATCGCCGGTCGAGGCGAAGGCCCTGGTCGTGGGCGCGGTCATGCGGGATCTCCGTGAAGGGTGGCCGGTAGGTGGAGGAAGCCGCGAAACCGCACGCGCCGTGACCGGTCCGCCGGCCGTTTCAGCCGGTAGTCGGGGAAGCGCGCCAGGAAGCGCGACAGCGCGATGCGGCCTTCGAGCCGCGCCACCGTCATGCCGATGCACTGATGCGGGCCCGAGGCGAAGGCGAGATGCCGGTTGGGCCGGCGCGCAATGTCGAAGCGGTCGGGATCGGGGAAGACATCGGGATCGCGATTGGCGGCCCCGATGACGAGCGTCACTGGCGTGCCCGGGGCGAGGCGGATACCGCCGATCTCGGTCTCGGCGGTGGTGATGCGGTTGCCGAGCTGGTTCGAGCTCTCATAGCGCAGGATTTCCTCGACCGCGGGCTTGATCAGTTCGGGATCGGTTCTCAGCCGGGTGCGCTGGCAGGGGAAACGGTCGAGAAGGTCGAGCCCGTTGCCGATGAGATTGGTCGTCGTCTCATGGCCGGCATTGAGGATGAAGATGCAGTTCTGCAGGAGTTCGGCCTCGCTCAGCCGGCCGCCATCGGCCTCGCCCCGGATCAGCCGTGTCAGCACGTCCTTGTCGGGATCGCCGGGCCGGGCGCGGCGCCGCGCCACGAGGGTTTCGAGATAGGCGAGGAAATCGTGCACCGCCGTCTCGCCGCGCTCGAAGGCGGCCGTGCTCAGGACCGGCTCCAGCGCGCCGAGAATGGCCAGCGACCAGTCGCGCAAGGGGGCGCGCTCATCGTGCGGCACGCCCAGCATATTGCCGATCACCTCGACGGGGATGGCGGCGGCGAAATCGCCAATCAGATCGACCTCGGCGCCCGCCTCGGCCTTTTGGGCCATCGCGTCGAGCAGCCGGTCGACGAGGCGTTCGAGATCGGGTTCGAGGCTCGCCACCGCGCGTGGATTGAGCGCGCCGGCGAGGATCCGCCGGACCCGGGTATGCAGCGGCGGATCGTTGAACACCAGGCTCGTCGTATGATGCTGGAACAGATAGCCGTCGCCGAATTTCGGGCCGAATTCGCGCTTCTTGTCCGAGGAGAACAGCGTCGTGTCCTTGTAGATCCGCTCCAGATCGGCATGGCGCGACACGAGATAGCCGCCCGTCGACAGTCGTTTGACCGGCGCATGGCGAAGCAGCGCGGCATAGACGGGGAACGGGTCGTCGACGAAGCCCTCGGGCAGGTCTGCGAGATCGAAGGCGTCCGCCAGCGCCCGCGCCGCGCGCTCGTCGAGCGGCGGCGTTCGCGCATCAGGCTTGTTCTCCCCTGGGGCCGTCGTGGCGGCAAGCGTCATGCGACCTCCCGCACCGACTTCACTGTCTGGTCGATGGCGCCGAAGAGCGACCGGCCGGCGCGGTCCTTCATCTCGATGCGCACCTGGTCGCCGAATTTCAGGAACGGCGTCTTGGCGCTGCCATAGGCGAGCGTCTCGACCATGCGCGCTTCCGCGATGCAGGAATAGCCGACGCCGCCATAGGCGGCGGGTTTCGCGTTGGTGTCCGCGTCGGTCTTGTTCGACACCGTGCCGGACCCGACGATGGTGCCGGCGGCGAGCGGCCTGGTGCGGCTGGCATGCACGATGAGATCGGGGAAATCGAAGGTCATGTCGGTGCCGGCCTCGGCGCGGCCGAAGGCGGCGCCATTGACGCTGACCAGAAGCGGCAGGCCGAGCTTGCGGCCGTCCCAGGCCGGCCCCAGCGCATCGGGCGTCACCGCGACGGGGGAGAAGGCCGAGGACGGCTTCGACTGGAAGAAGCCGAAGCCCTTGGCGAGCTCCGGCGGGATCAGATTGCGCAGCGACACGTCGTTGACCAGGACGACCAGGCGGATGGCGGCCTGGGCAATCTCGCGGGTCGCGCCCATCGGCACGTCGCCGACGATCACCGCGACCTCGCCTTCCATGTCGATGCCGAAGGCTTCGTCGCCGACGACGATCGGATCATGCGGCCCGAGAAAAGAATCCGATCCGCCCTGATACATCAGGGGATCGGTCCAGAAGCTCTCGGGCATCTCCGCGCCGCGCGCTTTGCGGACGAGTTCGACATGGTTCACATAGGCCGAGCCGTCGATCCACTGATAGGCGCGCGGCAGCGGGGCGGCGCACGCGGTTTCGTCGAAGGGCTCGCCCTTGATCTGGCCGATCTCCAGGCGCTGGAAGAGGGTGTGGAGGGGCTGTTCTTTAGCTGGCCAGTTATCGAGCGCGTATTGCAGCGTCGGCGCCACCGCGCCGGCCGGCGTGAAGCGTTTCAAATCATCGGTGACGACGATCAGCTGGCCGTCGCGGGTGCCGTTCTTCAGGCTGGCGAGCTTCATCGGGGCGATCTCCGGGTCGATCTGCGGGGCGGGCCTTTGGCGCCTGTCGGACGCCTTTCTCCGTTATCCCGCAGCGGGGCCGAAAGCGCAAAGGGTGGCAGGGGGCGCGGCCGTCACTTGGGGCCCGGATCGCCGTCGAACTTCCGGTCGAGATGGTCCCAGCAGTCGATATAGCCTTCCTGCAGCGTGTCGAGCGTCGCGGCATACTCGGTCAGATGCTGGGGGAACCGCGTCTCGAACATGAAGGCCATGGTGTCGGTCAGCTTGACCGGCTTCAGCTCCATGTTGGAGGCATGCTCGAAGGCGTCGTTGTCGGGGCCGTGCGGCAGCATCATGTTGTGCAGGCTCATGCCGCCAGGCGTGAAGCCCTCGGGCTTGGCGTCATACTGACCGTAGATCAGCCCCATGAACTCACTCATGACGTTGCGGTGATACCAGGGCGGGCGGAAGGTGTGTTCGGCCACCATCCAGCGTTCGGGGAAGATCACGAAGTCGATATTCGCCGTGCCAGGCGTTTCCGACGGCGCGGTGACGACGGTGAAGATCGACGGGTCTGGATGGTCGAACAGGATCGCGCCGACCGGCGAATAGGTCCGGAGATCGTATTTGTAGGGCGTGTAATTGCCGTGCCAGGCGACGACGTCCAGGGGCGAATGGCCGATCCGGGTCTCGAAGAACCGGCCGCACCATTTGACGATCAGCCGGCAGGGCGCGTCCTTGTCCTCGAAGGCGGCGACCGGCGTCTTGAAGTCGCGCGGATTGGCCAGGCAGTTGGCGCCGATCGGACCGCGATCGGGCAGGGTGAACTTGGCGCCGTAATTCTCGCACAGATAGCCGCGCGCCGGCCCGTCGACGAGGCCGACCTTGAACATCATGCCGCGCGGCACGCAGGCAATGTCACCCGGGCCCACCATCATCCGGCCCATCTCGGTGAAGATGGAGAGACGGCCCTCTTGCGGCACGATCAGAAGCTCGCCGTCGGCGTTGAACATATAGTCGTCGGTCATCGACCGGGTGACCACATAGATCGACGACGACATGCCGGCCTGGGTGTTGACGTCGCCGGCGGTCGTGATCGTCCTGACGCCCTCGAAGAACATCAGTTCGGCATCGGGGATCGGCACCGGCGACCAGCGGAACTGGCCGATCGGCCGGTTGACCTCCGGAATATGCGGCGCGGTCTTCCACAAGGGCACGTCGATCTTCCGGAAACGGTTGGTGTGGCGCACGCTCGGCCGGATCCGATAGAGCCATGAGCGCTCGTTCTCGCCGCGCGGGGCGGTGAAGGGCGAGCCGGACAACTGCTCCGCATAAAGCCCGTAGGCGCATTTCTGCGGGCTGTTCTGGCCCTGCGGCAGCGCGCCAGGCAAGGCCTCGGTCTCGAAATCATTGCCGAAGCCAGGCATGTAGGCGAGCGCGTCGTCGGCTCCCTTGGCCGCGACCTCGGCGGGGTCGATCCGTTCGTTCATGGCGTTTCCTCTCCCCTTAGAAGGGTATACCCTCCCCGAGCGCGTCCTCCCATGGACGGTTACGGCCTGTTCGTCCCATGCGGCTCTTGAGAGGCCGTCTTGACGGGGGCGCCGCGCCGCTCTGTTGCGGTCATGCGTGGCGTGGTAATAGTTTCATATGTAACTATCAACCTGAAAGCCACAAGAGAGCCGATGACCACCATGCTGCGTCTCGACACGTTCCTGCCCTACCGGCTCAATCGCCTGGCCGCGCTGACGAGCCGCGAATTGTCGCGGGTCTATGCGGCCGAATTCGGCCTGACCATTCCGGAATGGCGCGTTCTGGCGACGCTGGGCGATTGCCGCGAGGCGAGCGCCAAGGCCATTGGCACCGCATCCGCCATGCACAAGACCAAGGTCAGCCGGGCGGTCGCCAAGCTCGAACAACGGCGCTGGCTCACGCGGCGGACCGATGCGCGCGACGGCCGCATCGAGCATCTCACGCTGACGTCGGCCGGGCGCAAGGCGCTCGGCCATCTCGTGCCGAAGATGCTCGGCGTCGAGGCCGCGATCCTCGACCGCTTGACGCAGGAAGAACAGAAAGCCCTTGTAAAAGGGCTGGGCGGGCTCGAGCGCGTCCTCGCATCGGAAGGATAGATCCCGGGGGAGGGACATGGCCAACACCTTGCTGATCTGGCTGAGCCAGCCGCGGCGGCTGATCGCGCCCAAGGGGCGGCGCCCGGTCAAGCCGCCGCATCCGGCAATCGACGGCCGGCTGCATCGCACGCTGAGGGTCGAGGAGCGGCGCGGCCGTCGTCTGATGGTGATCGGGCGCACCGCGGCGCTGATCGCGGTCGCCGTCATCGTCACCTTCCTCGTCGAATATCCCGCCGTTGTGTTCCTCTACGGGCTCATCCTGCTCTTCATCCTGATCGGGCTCGCCATGTGGTGGCTCGACCTGCGTGGCCGTTACCGGCCCTGGCACAGCTATCTGTTCGCCGCGCTCGATCTGAGCCTTGTCAGTATCGCGCTGGTTTTGCCCAACCCGCTCAATGACGCGCCCTATCCGGTGCAGTTCCGTCTGCATTTCGACAACGATATCTATCTCTATATCTTCCTGGCCGGCCTTGCGTTCAGCTACCGCCCCTGGCTGGTCGTCTGGGGCGGCGTCGTGGGGGCCGTCGTCTGGAGCATCGCGATCTTGTGGATCTGGCTCCTGCCCACCACGACCCGCGTGACCGAACCGCTGACAAGCGTCGCGGATGTCATCCCCTATTACGCCGATCCGACCTTCATCGACGTCGGTGATCAGGTGCAGGGCATTGCCGTCTATCTGATCGTCGCCGGCCTGCTGAGCCTCGCGGTCCTGCGGGCGCGCCATCTTCTGTTTCGCCAGGCGCGGCTCGAACGCGAGCGCTCCAATCTGGCGCGCTACTTCCCCGCCGAGACCGTCGATCTCCTGTCGCAGAACGACACGGCACTGACGGTCGAGCGCGAACAGCAGGTGACGGTCCTGTTCGCCGATATCGTCGGCTTCACGCGCTTCGCCGAGGACCATCCGCCGCATGCCACCATCGCGCTGTTGCGCGATGTGCACGGCATCATCGAACGGCAGGTGTTCCGCCATAACGGCGCGATCGACAAGTTCATCGGCGACGGCGCGATGGCGACGTTCGGCACGGTGAAGCCCGTGCCGGAAGACCCGGCCAATGCACTGGCCTGCGCGATCGCCGTTCTCGAGGACATCGACCGCTACAATCAGGAGCGCGGCAAGGCTGGGGCGGCGCCGGTCCAGCTGTCGCTCGGCTTGCATCACGGCCCCGTGGTGATCGGCGATATCGGCTCGGAACGCCGGCTCGAACTCGCGGTTCTCGGCGATACGGTCAATGTGGCGAGTCGGCTCGAGGAGTTGACGCGCGCGCTGCAATGCCGCGCGGTGGTCAGCGACGCGCTCGTCGATGCCTTGCCCTATCAGGATGCCGACGGCATGACCTTCGGCCTCAGCCGCCACAGCGATATCGGCATACGCGGCCGCGCCGAGCCGCTGGCGATCTGGACGCTGTGACGGGCCTGGCGACTACGTTGTCCCCGCCGTTCCTGACTGTCGACACAGCCTGGATCCTCCGGCCGTTGCAGACTTGGCGATCGTCTTTCTGAATGAATGTTCAGTCAGAAACTTGAAGCGCCAGGCACATTCCGCTAGCCTTCTCAACAGGATCGGCGGGCGCGGTGAGATGTCTGCCGGCGGCATCCAAGCCGTCCGGGTCTTTTCGTGCCGGCGCGGACGGCGGATCGACGAATTTAGCCGGACATCGAGAGAAGCAGGACCACCTTGGCGGCAAACGCGGACGGCGATCTCTATAGCGACACGATGATCCGTTTCCTCGAAATCCTTTGGGGGACGGGATATCTGTCACCTGGAGGATCGGAGGCGGTTGATGCGGTCGTGGCGGGCCTGGATCTGACCGGGATCACGATCCTTGACATCGGCTGCGGCTCGGGCGGCGCCACGCTGCATCTGGCGGATCGGTTCCAACCCGGTCATGTGACGGCGATCGATGTCGAGGACGGCGTTCTCGATATCGCCCGCGCCCGCGCGGCCGAGCGCAATCTGTCCGACGTGATTGATTTTCGGAAGGTCGCGCCAGGTCCGCTGCCATTTGAGGCTGATCGGTTCGACATGGTGTTTTCCAAGGACGCACTGGTTCATATCCCGGACAAGGAAGCACTGTTCATCGAGATCGCGCGCGTGTTGCGGCCAGGCGGCTGGTTCGCGGCCAGCGACTGGATGATCAGCCATGACGGTCCGCCGTCGGAAAGGATGGCGGCCTATGTCGCCGCCGAGGGCCTCGATTTCGGCATGGCGTCGCCCGAGCGCTATCGCCGCGCCATGGCGGCGGCCGGTTTCGTCGACATCTCGACGGTTGACCGCAATCCCTGGTATCGCGATCAGGCGCGGATCGAGGTCGCGCGCATGTCGGGCGAACTCTACGACGTCGCCGCATCCGCCGTCGGCCGCGATTTCGTCGATGGCCAGATCGCGCTTTGGAACAAGATGATCGAGGTCTTGGATCTCGGCGAACATCGGCCAACATTCATTCGTGGTAGGGTCGCCCCATGACCCGTCATCGATGACCCGTTGCCGAGATCGGGACGACCGGTAGGACAGCATGGCAGCCGCGATCAACTCCATTCCCCCGCAGGACCGGCGCGCCGGGAAGGGGCGTAAGGCGTCCCGGGAAGTGCGTAGGGCGCAGCTCATCGACGCCACCATCGAGACGCTCCATCGGCGCGGCTATGCCGAGACCACGCTCGCCGAGGTGGCCGATACCGCCGGCCTGTCGCGCGGCATCGTCAACTTCCATTTTTCCAGCAAGGAGCAATTGCTGCTCGAAACCCTGCGCTCGCTATCGGACGAGTATAGCGATCACTGGCGCCGCGCGCTGGGCAAGGCCGGCGTCGATCCCGCGGCACAGCTTTGGGCCGTCGTCGCCGCCGATTTCGACCGCCAGGTGGCCAGCCGCCGCAAGCTCGCCGCCTGGACCGCCTTCATGGGCGAGGCCAAGACGCGGCCCGCCTATCGCGATCTGTGCGGTCGGCGCGACGATCTCTTCCAGGACACGCTGGCGGCGATCTGCACCCGCCTGATGCCGGACCAGGATGCGCCCGACACGCCGCGCCGCATCGCGATTTGTGTCGAGGCCATGCTTTTTGGCTTGTGGATGCAGATGATGCTGACCAACATGGCGCTGACGCGGGATTTGGCGCATCAGGCCGCGATCGACATGCTGATCACCTTGTTTCCGGGGCGGTTCGACAGAAACGGACCGATTGCCGTCGATACGGAACGCGCCAAGGGGAGGACCGCGCCGGAACAGGGCTCTTGACGGACCGCGCCCGAAGAGGCGGGCCTTGAAGAGCGGCGATTGACCACCAGAAGATCCTGCCAGAGAGCAGTCACCAGAGAGGAGCTAACGCATGGCTATAAAGAAGACCTCATCCGACCGGACCGTCGCCGGACGGCTCAAGATGCTGGCGGCGGGTGCCGCCGGTGCCGCGCTTCTAAGCGTCGGCGCCGCCCAGGCCAGCGACAACATCACCGTCTTCACCTGGTCGGGCTATGAGGATCCGGGCTTCACCCAGGATTTCGTCGCGGAACACGGCAAGGAGCCGAACTTCACCTTCTTCGGCGACGAGGAAGAGGCCTTCCAGAAGCTGATGGCCGGTTTCGAGGCCGACGTCTCCCATCCCTGCTCGCAGAGCATCACCAAATGGCGCGACGCCGGCGTCATCGAGCCGTGGGATGTCAGCCGCATTCCCGCCTTCGCCGACCTCAATCCCGACCTGACTTCGATCGAGGGTTATCAGGTCGACGGCAATGTCTACATGATCCCCTATGACTGGGGGAACACCTTCCTGGTCTACAACACCGAGACCGTCGACGAGGCGGATGTCACCTCGCTGCAGGCCTTCGTCGATCCGAAATTCGCCGGCCGTATCTCGCTGCCCGACAATGTTGCCGATATCTATGCGCTCGGCGCGCTCGCCGTCGGCGTCACGGACTGGACGACGATGACCGACGAACAGTTCGAACAGGCCAATGACTGGCTGCGCCAGGCGCATCAGAATGTCCGTTTCTATTGGGCCGACGGCGCCGAACTGCAGCAGGCCTTCGCCAATGGCGAGGTCGATCTGGCCTGGGCCTGGAACGAGACGCCGACGACGGCGCAGGCCAACGGCCTGCCGGTCGCGTTCAACCGCGACACCGAGGAAGGGTTCTCGACCTGGGCCTGCGGGCTGGTGAAGCCGGTCAATGGCAGTGGCGACGAGGAACTGCTCTACGACTATGTCAACGCCATGCTCGGCGAGAGCAACGCCACCTTCCTGGTCAATGACTGGGGCTACGCCCATTCCAACAAGGCGATGATGGACGCCATGGATCCCGAGCTGCTCGCGACCTATGGCTATGACAATCTCGACGCCTTCAAGGACCGCACCCTGTTCCAGGCGGCCGTGACGCCCGAGCGGCAGATCGAGATGAACGAGACCTTCGAGCGCATCAAGGCCGGCTTCTGATCGCGCGGATCGTTCAGCGTTTCGACATCAATATCCCCGGGCCGTTCGCGGCTCGGGGATTTTTCTTCGCGCATCGCGGTTTCACAAGAAGCCGCTAGCTGGCTGTTGAGAAGGACCTGGGATCGTTGCCCATCCTTCGAGACGCGCGCTGCGCGCCCTCAGGATCAGGAACATCAAATGGTGGATCTCGCCCTGAGCAGGCCCCGTAGGGCTGTTTCGAAGGGTCAGGCCGCCGCGCGCCGTGCCATGACAAACAGGCGCGGGAATTCGAGCAGGACCGAGCCGTCCGCGCGCGCGGGATAGGCCGCCGCGATGCCCCGCCGATAGGCGTCGAGGAACGGTTCTTCCTGTCCCGGCGCCAGGCGCTTGAGATAGGGCGTCAGCCCGGCGCCACGCATCCAGTCGACGATGGCGTCCGGTCCCGGCAGCCGGTGCACATAGGTCGTGCGCCACACCTCGATCTCCTCGGCATGGCCGTCGAGCCAGTCGTGATAGTCGGTGAAGCCACCGATATCGGCCCGCGCGCCGCCGGCATCCGACAGGGCCTCGGCCCAGGGACCGTCGGCGGCGACCGCGCGCATCAGCCGGTGGCTCGGTTCGTCGAGATTGTCCGGCATCTGAACCGCGAGCCAGCCGCCGGGGCGCAGCGCCGCCATCAGGCGCGGCAGCAGCGCCGCATGGCCGGGGATCCATTGCAACAGCGCGTTGGCCAGGATGAGATCGACCGGCGCCTCGGGCGACCAGGTCGCCGCGTCGGCCTTGACGAAGCGGGTGCCGGGCAGTCGTCGCCGCGCGTCATCGAGCATGGCGTCGGAGGTGTCGACGCCGGTGATCTCGGCGCCGGGAAACCGGGTCGCGAGCGCTTCGGTGGAATTGCCGGGCCCGCAGCCGAGATCGACCGCGGTCTCGACGGGTGCTTTGTCCGCGCTGTCGACGAGCGCGGCGAGGAGATCCTGTAGCGGGCGTCCGCGCTGGCGCGCGAAGCGCAGATAAAGGTCCGGGGTCCAGTCGCGTGTCGCGGTCATCATGTGTTTATGTGTTCGTTCTTGTCTTCGAGGCGTCGCGTCCGGGGGGCGGGCGACCGCAATCCTCTCGCCGTCACCCCCGGGCTTGTCCCGAGGGGGCAGGGCGATAGCCGTTGGCCTTTCATCACTGGATTGCCGGAACATGTCCGGCAATGACGCCGATGAGGCTGATGTAGCGGTCCGACGAGATCATCGCGAGCGTCATGAAGAACGACCTCTAATCCAACAGCACCAGCGCTTCGGGCGTCCAGCCGACACGGACGGGTTGACCCTGGGTCAGAAGATGGCTGCCATGGATATTGGGCACCGAAACCCAGATCCGGCTGCCGCAGGCGTCGAGATCGACCGAATAATGCGTCGTCTCGCCGTAATAGGCGGTGTCGGCGATGGTCCCGGTCATGCTGCGCGCGCCGGCATCCGGGGCATTGGTCTCGAAGACCTGAAGCCGCTCCGGGCGCACGGCGAGCACGACATCGGCGCCGTTCGCCTTGAAGCCGGCCGGGCGCGGCAGGGTGATCGCGCCGATGCTCTTGCTGTCGAGCGTCACCTGGCCGTTCGCGTCATCGGTGACGCGGGCATCGAGAAAGTTCATGCCGCCGATGAATTCGGCGACCCGGCGCGTCGCGGGTTTCTGGTAGAGTTCCTCGGGACCGGCGATCTGGGCGATCTTGCCGTCGAACATGACGGCGATGCGGTCCGACATGGTCAGCGCCTCTTCCTGGTCATGGGTGACCAGGATGAAGGTGATGCCGACCGACCGCTGCAGGCGGCGCAGTTCGACCTGCATCTGTTCGCGCAGCTTCTTGTCCAGCGCGCTGAGCGGTTCGTCGAGCAACAGCACTTTCGGGCTCAGGACGAGCGCGCGGGCCAGCGCCACGCGCTGGCGCTGGCCGCCCGACAATTCGTTGGCGCGGCGATGGCCGAGTCCGGCCAGTCCGACCCGGTCGAGCGCTTCCTCGACGAGGCCGTCGCGCTCGGCCTTGGGCAGCCGGCGCTTGCGCAGGCCGAAGGCGACATTGTCGGCGACATTGAGATGCGGGAACACCGCATAGCTCTGGAACACCATATTGGTCGGCCGGTTGTTGGCCGGCACGCCGTCCATGTCCTCGCCGGCGATCAGGATCGAGCCTTCGGTGGCGTCGCCGAAGCCGGCGATCAGCCGAAGCAGGGTGGTCTTGCCGCAGCCCGACGGGCCGAGCAGCGAGAAGAACTCGCCTTCCCGAATGTCGAGCGAGACATGGTCGAGGGCGGTGACGTCGCCGAAGCGCTTCACCGCGTTCTGGATCTGGATGATGGGGCGTGCGCTCATGGTCTGTGGCCCGTGATCAATTGGGTCATGCGGCGGCATCTTCCCTGATGGCGAGCCGCTTGACGCTCGACCGGCGCAGGAGTTCGCCGGCTGTCAGCAGCAGGAAGGAGACGACGAGCAGGATCGTCCCGAGCGCCAGAATGCCGGGGATCGCGGCGGGAAAGCGGATCGAGCTGAAGATGTAGACCGGCAGCGTCGGCTCGGTATCGGCCAGGAAGAAGGCGATGATGAATTCGTCGAGCGAGATCGTGAAGGTGATCAGAAGGCTCGAAATGATGCCCGGCAGGACATTGGGCAGGGTGACGCGGAAGAAGGCGCCGAGCGGCGTCTCGCCGAGATCGGCGGCGGCCTCTTCGAGGCTCCGGTCGAAGCCTTCGAAGTTCGACATCAGAATGGCCATCGAATAGGGCACCGCGATCAGCGTATGGCCGAGCACCACGGTGAACAGCGACAGGGACAGGCCAAGCTGCATCATCACGACGAGCAGCGAGATGGCGACGATGATCTCGGGCAGGAACAAGGGCGTCATGATGACGCCGGTGATGGCCGGCCGGGCGAAGAACCGGTAGCGGACGATGGCGCGGGCGCCGAGCACGCCGAGCGTGGTCGACAGCACGGCCGTCGCGACGCCGACCTTCAGCGAGTTCCACAGCGCGTTCTGCATCGCGTCATTGGCTGCCATCGCCTCGTACCAGCGCGTGGTGAAGCCTGTCAGCGGAAACGCGACGGAGGTCGAATCGTTGAACGAAAACAGCGGGATGAACAGGATCGGCAGATAGAGGAACACCATATAGGCGAGCGCGTAGACATAGAGCATGTTGAGACGCATCGCCCGACCCTATCGAATCCTGCTGCCAGCGAAGCGCATGATGGCGACCGACAGGAGCGCCACCCCGCACACGACCAGCATCGCGGTGACCGCGAGCGCCGCCCCGAGCGGAAAGTTCGAGGCGCGCATGAACTGAACCTGGATGATATTAGCGATCAGGAGCCCGTTCGGCCCGCCGACGAGCCGTGGCGTGACATAGTCGCCGATCGTCGGGATGAAGATGATCACCGAGGCGGCGATGATGCCGGGCAGCGACAGCGGCAGGGTGATGCGGAAGAACCGCCGTAGCGGCCCGTCGCCGAGATCGGTCGCCGCTTCGAGAAGCGACCGGTCGATCTTCTGCAGCGACACGAAGATCGGCAGGATCGCGAAGGGCGCCCAGGCGTGCGACAGCGTCACCACCACCGCGTTCACATTGTAGAGCAGGAAGGTCAGTGGCTCCTGGATCAGGCCGACCGACATCAGCCCCGAATTCAAGACCCCGTCATAGCCGAGGATCACCCGCCAGGAGAAAATCCGCAGAAGATAGCTCGTCCAGAACGGCGTGGTGATCAGAAACAGCCACAGCATGCGGTTCTTCTGGACGTGGAAGGCGATGAAATAGGCCATCGGATAGGCCATCGCCACGGTGATGATCGTCACCAGGCCCGACACCCAGAGCGACCGGATCATCAAGGTCGAATAGAGCGGATCGGTGAAGATCTCGCGGTAATTGTCGAATGTCAGCGTCCGGTCGATCGTCAGATAGGTCTGGGTCCAGAAGCTGAACAGGATGATGGTGGCGATCGGCGCCACCATCATCAGGATGGCGTAGATCAGGGTCGGGCTGACCAGCGCGAGGCCGTTGAAATTCTCGCTGCGCCGCAGACGCCGCCACAGGGACGGCCGGTGCCTGGCGCCGGGCAGCGCGCCGATCTGGTGGCTCGCCTGATCTACCAAAGCGCTCCGTCCTCCCATGGGACGTCGCAGCGCTGGCCACGGGCCGCCGGAGCCTGTCGCTCCGCCCGCGTGCCGGTTCGGTCCGTCGCGATCATCTGTTCACCGCGATCACTGGCTGGTCGCCCCTTCGTTCCCCGAGCGCTGCGCCCGTCCCGCCGGCAGGCCATGGTGGCCATCGGATCGGATCGGGTGCGCGCCTCTTGTCGTGATGGGCCGCGAGAAGGTCGGTCGCGCCCATCTCTGGTCTCCATCGACCTTAGCCAACTCTCGCCCCGCGCACCAAGCCCAAATTGACTGCAACCTGTTTGTGCATTTGCCGCGAGGATGGGCCGCGCCGGCCTCGGAGGCCGTCTGTCGATCGGCGCCGTCATGGCCGACCGCGACCTGGACACGGCCTTTGGTCGTGCCGTGGAGCCTGTTTCCTGCCGGGAGCGATGCCGGCTCGGTGCCGCGGGGTTGAAAAGATGTCGGATCATGCGGGGTGGGGCTTGCCAAATTGGCTGAACAGTCATTCAATATCATATCGCCAATCGCAGCCAGGGCAAGAGGTTATGGCGGCACGCGCCGGATGTCGGAGGCCTTGGAGGGATATCTCCGCCGACGTGTGTGCGTCGCGCGGTTTCGCCGATCATGGACCGTGATGCGGCGGGTCGTCGGGCAGCGGCCCAGCCGGAGCCGGAACAGGTCGGGACTCTTTTCAGGACCCTTATGGAGCAGGACATGAACAAGCAGATCGGGGGCGCCGTGGCGCGCGAGACCACGGTCGGGGCCGATCCGGCGCGAGCCGCCTCGACAATGGATCGGGCGCGCCGGCATCTGGTGCAGCCCTGGCCGATGGCCGATGCGCTGGGCGAAGCCGCCCATATGCTGGTGCCGTCCGCGGACGGTATCCATGTTTTCGATGATAAGGGCCGCAAGCTGATCGACGGGCCGGGAGGCATGTGGTGCGTCCAGGTCGGCCATCGTCGCGAGGAACTCGCCCGCGCGCTCTATGACCAGACCATGGCGATGCCCTATTCCTCGCCCTGGTATACGACGTCGGGGCCGGCCGCCGACCTCGCCGCGGTCATCGCCGAACGCGCGCCCGAGGGGCTCGACCATGTCTTCTTCACCACCGGCGGCTCGACGGCGGTCGAGACGGCGCTGCGCTTCGCCGCTTTCTATCACAATATCCGGGGCAAGCCCGACAAGAAGCTGATCGTCACCCGCGAGGGCGCCTATCACGGCTCGACCTATCTGACCGGCTCGATCTGCGGCAAGCCGCGCGACCGCGACTGGATGGACCAGCTGGAGCATATGGTGATCCGGCTGTCCTCGCCGGCCATCTTGCGCCGCCCCGAGGGCATGAGCGTCGAGGCCTTCGCGGATCATCTGGTGGCCGAGTTCGAGGCCCGGATCGCCGAGGTGGGCGCCGACCGGATCGGTGTCTTCGTCGCCGAGCCGGTGATGGCGTCGGGTGGGGTGATCATGCCGCCCGACGGCTATCTCGAGCGCATGCGCGAGGTTTGCCGTCGGAACGACATCCTGTTCGTGCTCGACGAGGTGGTGACGGCGTTCGGCCGGCTCGGGCATATCTTCGCCGCCGATCATGTCTTCGGGCTCGACCCGGACATGATCTGTTTCGCCAAGGGCGTGACGTCGGGCTATTTCCCGCTCGGCGGTACGGTAATCTCGTCGGCGCTCGCCGACCGGCTCAAGGCATCGGAACAGGCCGGCGCCATGTTCGCCCATGGCTACACCTATTCGAGCCATCCGGTCGGCTGCGCCGTGGCGCTGAAGAATATCGAGCTTCTCGAAGGCGGCCTGCTCGACCATGTCCGCGAGATCGCGCCCTATTTCCAGACCCGGCTGAAGGAACTCGATACGCTCGAACTCGTCGGCGAGGTGCGCGGCATCGGCCTGATGGCCGGTATCGAATGTGTCGCCGATCCGGTCAGCAAGAACCCGCTGGCGCTCGATCTCGAGGTCGGCGCGCGAATCGACCGGCATTGCCAGGACCTCGGCCTTCTGGTCCGCCCGATGATCAACATGATCGTCATGAGCCCGCCTTTGATCATCGACAAGCCCGAGATCGACCGCATGGTTGAGATCCTGCATGAAGGCATCAGCCGCACCATGGCGGATCTCAAGGCGGAGGGCGTGTGGCGCGGCCTTCCGGCGTGATCCGACCGCCCACGCCATTCACGCAGGGCGGCAAGGCAGGCGGCCCGCCCCCTTGATCGGCCGTGATCGGCTGGTAGACAGGACGAACCAACGATCGGGCCGTCCATGCCGCTTCTGAAGAATTTCGCCACCGTCGGGGCGGGAACCGCGACGAGCCGGCTGCTCGGCTTCGGGCGCGATATCCTGATGGCCCAGGGGCTTGGTACTGGACCGGTCGCCGACGCCTTCTTCGTCGCCTTCCGCTTTCCCAACCTGTTCCGCCGCCTGTTCGCCGAGGGCGCGTTCAACGCCGCCTTCGTGCCGCTCTTCGCCAAGGAGCTCGAAGGTGGCGGCCGGGAAGCGGCGCGCCGCTTCGGCGCCGAGGCGCTGGCGGCGCTTCTGGCGGTCTTGCTGGTTCTCGTGGCGCTGGCGGAAATCGCCATGCCGTTCCTGATGCTCGGCCTGGCGCCGGGTTTCGCCGGCGATCCCGAGAAGTTCGATCTCGCGGTTCTTCTAACGCGGATCTGTTTTCCCTATCTGATCTTCGTGTCGCTGATGGCGCTGTTTTCCGGCGTTCTCAACGCGGCCGGCCGCTTCGTCGCGGCCGCCTTCGCGCCGACGCTCCTCAATGTCGTCTTCATCATAGCGCTGATCGCGATCTCGGGCGCCGGTCTCGACGGCAGCCGTACCGCCGGGATCTGGCTGAGCTGGGCCGTCTTCGTCGGCGGCATCGTGCAGCTTGTCATGGTCGGCTGGGCGGCGCGGCGCGCCGATCTTCTGTTCCTGCCGCGCCTGCCGAGCTGGACGCCGCGCGTCGGCAAGCTGTTTCGGCTGATGGTGCCCGGCATGATCGCCGGCGGCATCACCCAGATCAATCTCGTCATCGGCACCATGATCGCCTCGCTGGCGCCGGGAGCGGTGTCCTATCTCTACTATGCCGACCGGATCTATCAGCTGCCGCTCGGCATCGTCGGCGTCGCCATCGGCATCGTGCTGTTGCCCGATATCTCGCGGCGCCTGAGGGCCGAGGACATCGGCGGCGTGCAGCATCAGCAGAACCGGGCCGCCGAATTCGCGCTGGCGCTGACCCTGCCAGCGGCCGCCGCGCTGATCGTGGTGCCGCGCGAGATCGTCGCCGGGCTGTTCGAGCGCGGCGCCTTCGATGCGGAAGCGACGCGCGCGACCGCCTGGGCGCTGATGGCCTTCGGCTTCGGCCTGCCCGCCTTCGTCTTGATCAAGGTGTTGCAACCGGCCTTCTTCGCCCGCGAGGACACCAAGACGCCGATGTATTTCGCCGGCGCCAACGCGCTGGTCAATGTCGTGGTCAGCCTGGCGCTGTTCCCCTCTCTCCAGCATATCGGCATCGCGATCGCCACCTCGCTCGGCGGCTGGCTCAATGTCGTGCTTCTGGCGACGACCTTGCGGCGACGCGGCCAGTTCACCGTCGATGCCCGCCTGCGCGCCCGCGCGGTCAGGATGATCGGCGCCTGCGCGGTCATGATGGCGGGGCTTGCCGTCCTCGCCTGGTTCGCCGCCAACCTGGCGCCACCGGCCGATACCGGCGCCCGGCTCCTGCACAATCTCGTCACCCTCGTCGTCCTGGTCGGCGGCGGGATCGTGCTGTATGGCGTGATCGCGGTCGTGACCGGCGTCCTTACCCGCGAGGACCTCAGAACGGCCCTGAGACGGCGCAAGGCAGCGCCAGAGGAGGCGGGCAGCTTGCGCGGCGAGGACTGATCGGCGATAAGCCAGCGCGTTTTCCAAGGCCCGCCGGCGCACAGGCGCCGGCCCCATCCCGCAACCCTCGGCAGCACAGATCCATGTCCGCGTTCACGCCCCGCGTCTTCTCCGGTATCCAGCCGACCGGCAATCTGCATCTCGGCAACTATCTCGGTGCCATCACCAAATTCGTCGCCCTGCAGGAGAGCCATGACTGTCTCTATTGCGTCGTCGACCTGCATGCGATCACCCAGGCGTTGTCGGTCTGGGGCGGGCCTGAGGCGCTGCCGGCGCATATCCGCGAAGTGACGGCCGCCTTCCTGGCCGCCGGCATCGATGCCGAGAAGCATATCGTCTTCAACCAGAGCCAGGTCGCCGAACATGCCGAATTGGCCTGGGTGTTCAACTGCGTCGCGCGCATGGGCTGGCTCAGCCGGATGACCCAGTTCAAGGAGAAGGCCGGCAAGGACCGCGAGAACGCCTCGGTCGGCCTGTTCGACTATCCGGCCCTCATGGCCGCCGACATTCTGGTTTATCGCGGCACCCATGTGCCGGTTGGCGACGACCAGAAGCAGCATCTCGAACTGACCCGCGATATCGCCCAGAAGTTCAACAACGACTTCTCGGCCTCGATCGCCGCCAACGGACATGGCGACGCGTTCTTCCCGCTTCCCGAGCCGCTGATCACGGGGCCGGCGACGCGCGTGATGAGCTTGCGCGATGGCTCCAAGAAGATGTCGAAGTCGGATCCGTCCGATATGAGCCGCATCAACCTGACCGACGATGCCGACGCGATTGCCCAGAAGATCCGCAAGGCGCGCACCGATCCCGAACCGCTGCCGTCCGAGGTCGAGGGGCTGGACGAGCGGCCCGAAGCGGCCAATCTCGTCGGCATTTATGCCGCGCTCGCGGAGATCAGCGAGGAGGCCGTTCTGGCCGACCATGGCGGATCGCAGTTTTCCGCCTTCAAGCCGGCGCTGGCCGATCTCTGCGTCGCCAAGCTCGCGCCGATCGCCGGTGAGATGCGGCGGCTCAAGGCCGATCCGGGCCATATCGATGCGGTCCTGCGCGACGGTGCCGAGCGGGCGCGCGTTCTGGCGCGCGAGACCATGGACGCGGTCAAGGACATCATCGGCTTCGTGCGCTGAGCCGATAGACGACCCGGTTGCCAGCCGCGCCGGCACGGGGCAGCATGGCGCGCTGTGGTCAACGGCCGAGGCTTGGATAATTGCGGCGGCAAAGTTTCGAGGCGGGGCACACCCGCAAATTCCTCGTCGTCATCGACGACACGCCTGAATGCGAGCGCGCGGTCTATTATGCCGCGCGCCGCGCCGAGCGCACGCGGGGTGCCCTCGTCATGCTGGTGGTGATCGAGCCCGGCGAGTTCCAGCACTGGCTCGGCGTCGAGGCCATCATGCGCGAGGAAGCGCAGGCCGAGGCCGAGCGGGTCCTCGGCGGCTTCGACGAAAAGATCAGTGCCTATTCCTCGATCGTCGCCGAACATGTCGTGCGCGAAGGCACCAGGACCGAACAGATCACGGCCCTGATCGAGGATGATCCGGACATCGCGATTCTCGTGCTGGCGGCCGGCACTGGCCCCGACGGGCCGGGGCCTTTGGTCACCGCGCTCGTGGGGCGGGCGATTTCGAGCTTCCAGATCCCGGTGACGATCGTGCCCGGCAATCTGGCGGACGCGGATATCGACGCCCTGGCCTGACCCCGGGCGGCATCGGCGTCGCGGGGCGTTTTTCGTGATGCGGTAGACCCGACCCCTTGACGGGCGACGCCCGTGAGGCGACATATTCCTGGAATTATTCTAACCTTTCCCGCGCTTGCGCATCGTGCGGCCCGCACTATCTGCGTCGTCGAAGGAGACAACGGCTATGTTCATTCAGACCGAAGCCACGCCTAACCCGGCGACCTTGAAGTTCCTGCCGGGCCGGTCGGTGCTCGATGGCGGCACCATCGACATGCGCGCGCCGGAAGACGCCGCATCATCGCCGCTCGCCGCGCGACTGTTCACGGTGCCGGGCGTGACGGGCGTCTTCCTGGCGTCCGATTTCATCACCGTGACCAAGGACGACAGCGACTGGCAGCATCTCAAGCCGGCCATTCTCGGCGCGATCATGGAATTCTACATGTCCGGCGATCCGGTGATCATCGGCGATGCCGAGGACGAGAGCGGCGAGGAATTCTTCGACGAAGCCGATGGCGAGACCGTCGAGGTGATCAAGGAACTGCTCGACACGCGCGTGCGGCCGGCGGTGGCCAATGACGGCGGCGACATCACCTTCCGCGGCTTCAAGGACGGTATCGTCTTCCTGCACATGCGCGGCGCCTGCGCCGGCTGCCCGAGTTCGACGGCGACCCTCAAGCACGGCATCGAGAACCTGCTGCGCCATTTCGTGCCCGACGTGGTCGAGGTTCGGCCTGTCTAACAGACTTATGATTGGCTAAGGTCCGGGCCGGTCTCGTAGCCGGCCCTTATTTTTTGACCCAGCCCTCCTCTCGCGTCCGGAGCCCGCCATGCCCAAGCCCATCGACGATCACGGTCTCGACCAGATCTTCCGCGAAGCCCGCACCTTCAATCTCTGGCAGGACAAGCCGGTGTCCGACGCGACGCTGATGGCGCTCGCCGATCTCCTCAAGATGGGGCCGACCAGCGCCAATTGTTCACCCGCCCGCATCATCTTCGTCACCTCGGAGAACGCCAAGCAGCGCCTCAAGCCGCATCTCGACGCCGGCAATGTCGACAAGACGATGGCCGCGCCGGCGACCGCGATCATCGGCCATGACATGGCCTTCTACGAGCATATGGGCGAACTGTTCCCGCACAATCCGGGCGCCCGGTCCTGGTTCGAGGGCAAGCCGGACGCCATCGCCGCGACGGCCTTTCGCAACGGCTCGCTGCAGGGCGCCTATCTCATCATCGCGGCGCGCGCGCTGGGGCTCGACTGCGGGCCGATGTCGGGCTTTTCCAATGCCGGCGTCGACCGGGAATTCTTCGCCGGCACGGACGTGAAATCGAACTTCCTGTGCAATCTCGGCTATGGCGATCCGAGTGATCTCTTCCCGCGTTCGCCGCGATTCGCCTTTGACAAGTTCTGCTCCATCATCTGACGCCCCGTCCCAGACGGGCCATATGCGGGTTCTCGCCCTCGACACCGCGTCCGATCGCTGCGCGGTCCTGTTGGCCGATGTGGCGGGTGCTGAGGTGTCGCTGCTCGCCTTGCGCGACGACGCGCGCCGGCGCGGCCATGCCGATGTCGTCGTGCCGATGGTCGATGCCGTCATGGGAGAGGCCGGCGTTGCCCTGTCCGATGTCGACCGGTTCGCCGCGACCGTCGGGCCCGGCACCTATACCGGCATTCGCGCCGCCGTCGCCGCGGTGCGCGGTTTCGCGCTCGCGATGGCCCGGCCGGCGGTCGGCATCTCCTGTCTCGAAGTCCATGGTGTGGCGGAGGCCGGACGCCTCGGCGCGCCGGTTCTCGCCGTCCTGCCCGGTCGCGGCGGCGACGTCTCCGCGCAGGCTTGGGACACGGATGGCCGTGCCCTGACCGCGCCGCTGATCGGCCAGCCACCGGATCTCGCGGCCCGCCTGCCGTCGTCTGTCCGTCATGTGACGGGGCCGGGCGCCGATATCTGGCTTGAGGCCGTTTCAGCCGATCCCGACGGACCGGCGACGATCCGCGCGCCGTCGGCCGATCTGCCGCTCGACCTTCCCACGCTGGCCCGGCTGTCGGCTGCCGCCGATCCGGACCAAGCACCGGCCGAACCGCTCTATCTCAAAAGCCCAGACGCGGCGCCGCAGGCGCATAAGGCGCTGCCGCGCGCGTGACATCAGGGGAGCGGCCGCCGATGACGCCCGAGAGGGACTGGCATATCGCGGCGCTGCCGGGCGCGCTTGCCGATGCCGCCGCCCGGCTGAACGCGGCCGATCTGCCGACGCGCTGGTCGGCGGCGGATTTTCGCGATGCGATCGATGATCCGGCCATGATCTGTCTCGCGGCCTTCCCGGCACTTGCCCACCCACCTGTCGCGGAAGCCGATCTCCTGGCTGTTGGCCTCGTCCGGTCGGTCGCCGACGAGGCGGAAGTGTTGTCGCTCGCGGTGGCGGGCGATGCGCGCCGGCGAGGGATAGGCCGCGCGCTCCTCGCCGAGCTCCTGGCAGAACTGTCCCAGCGGTCGGTCCGGCGGCTCTTTCTCGAAGTCGCGGCCAACAATGCGGGCGCCATCGCGCTCTATCGCAAGGCCGGTTTCCGAGACATCGGCACACGGCCGCACTATTATGACCGCGATGGCGAGACGGTTGATGCGCGGCTCATGGCGTGCGATCTGACGCCGCACGCCCCCGCGACACCCGCGCCGTGAGGAGAGCCGTTGAACAGGTCGATCGAAGAGGAATGCGTTTCGCGCGGCATGCGGATGACCGAGCAGCGCCGCGTGATCGCGCGCGTCTTGTCGGAAGCGTCCGACCATCCCGATGTCGAGGAACTGCATCGCCGGGCCAGCACGATCGATGCGCGCATTTCCATGTCGACGCTCTATCGCACGCTGAAACTGTTCGAGGATGCCGGCATCATCGAGAGGCTCGATTTCGGCGACGGCCGGGCGCGCTTCGAACAGACGCCCGACGAGCACCATGATCACCTGATCGACATGCGTTCGGGCACCGTCATCGAATTCCACGATCCCGACATCGAGAAGCTCCAGGAGCGCATCGCCCGCCGTCATGGCTACAAGCTGGTCGGCCATCGAATGGAGCTTTACGGCGTACCGCTCAAGGACGGGGAGGGCTGAGCATGGCGCGTCATCTGCGCATGGTGTTCATTCTGGTCGTTCTGGTCGTTCTGTCGCCGCCGATCTTCCTGCTGATCCGGCTGATGCTGGCGCTGAAGATGCGGAGCGTGCGCTGGGTCGCGGTGTTCTATCACCGCCTGTTCTGCCGCGTCCTGAACGTGCGCGTCGAGGTGATCGGCGAGATCAGCGAGGAACGGCCGCTCCTTCTTGTCGCCAACCACATCTCCTGGCTCGACATTCCGGTGATGGGCAGCGTCGCGCCGCTGACCTTCATCGCCAAGAAGGAGGTCGGCACCTGGCCGTTGATCGGCTGGCTGGCGAGCCTCCAGCGCACCATCTATCTCGACCGTGAGCGGCGCACGACGACGCTGGCCTCGACGGCCGAGATCGCCGGGCGCATGTCCGACGGCGATCCGGCACTTCTGTTCGCCGAAGGCACGTCGGGCGACGGCAATCGGGTGCTGCCGTTCAAGAGCGCCATCATCGGTGCCGCCGAAGCGCTCGCCGAGACCGCCGGCGCCAGCGTGCACGTCCAGCCGCTCGCGATCGCCTATACGCGGATCAACGGCATGCCCATGGGCCGCCAGCACCGGCCGAAGGTCGCCTGGTATGGCACCATGGATCTCGCCCCCCATCTCAAGGGCGTGTTGATGGCGGGGCCGATCGATGTCGAGGTGATCGTCGGCGATCCGATCGACGTCGCCGCCGTCGGCGGGCGCAAGCAGGCCACCAAGATCGCCGCCGAACAGGTGCGGCTGATGCTCGGCGAGGCGCTGACCGCCCAGCGCGCCGACAGGGCCGCGCCAGGCGGCGCGCCGGCCCCGCCACGCGCCGCGGCATGATGCGGGCGCGCGCCCGAGGGCAGGTGGGCAAGGTGCACGCTTCGGCTTTTCAGTCCGCCCGCTTCGCGCTATGTCCGCGGGGCGTTTGAACTGCAGCGCAGGAATGGGAGCGGTTTTGGGTCAGCGGTCTTCGACGGGCGGAACGGACATGGCGCGCAAGGTCTATATCAAGACCTTCGGCTGCCAGATGAACGTCTATGATTCGACGCGCATGGCCGATGCCCTGGCGCCGGCCGGTTTCGCGGAAACGATGACGCCGGAAGACGCCGATCTCATCCTGCTCAATACCTGCCATATCCGCGAGAAGGCGGCCGAGAAGGTCTATTCCGAAGTGGGCCGCCTCCGGGCGGTGCGCGAGATCCGCGCCGAGGCGGGCAAGGCGACGCTGATCGGCGTGGCCGGCTGCGTGGCCCAGGCCGAGGGAGCCGAGATCGTCCGCCGGGCGCCCGCCGTCGATCTCGTCTTCGGCCCGCAGAGCTATCACCGGCTGCCGCAACTCGTCGACCGCGCGGCCGCCGGCGGCGGCGCCGTCATCGACACCGATTTTCCCGAAGAGGACAAGTTCGACCACCTGCCCAAGGTCGACCCGGTCCGCCAGCGCGATCGCGGCGTCACCGCCTTCGTCACCGTTCAGGAAGGTTGCGACAAGTTCTGCACCTTCTGCGTCGTGCCCTATACGCGTGGCGCGGAAGTGTCGCGCCCGGTCACGGCAGTGGTCGAGGAGGCGCGCCGGCTGGCGGAGGCCGGGGTGCGCGAGATCATGCTGCTCGGCCAGAACGTCAACGCCTATCACGGGCTTGGGCCGGACGGCCGCGAATGGGGGCTCGCGGCGCTTCTCGACGCGCTCGCCGGGATCGACGGCCTCGACCGGCTGCGCTACACGACGAGCCATCCGCGCGACATGGATGACGCGTTGATCGACGCTCATCGTGATCTCGACAAGCTGATGCCCTATCTGCATCTGCCGGTTCAGTCGGGATCCGACCGGATGCTCGCCTTGATGAACCGGCGTCATGGCCGCGACCTCTATCTCGACATCATCGACCGGCTGAAGCGGGCGCGGCCCGACATCGCGCTGTCGTCGGATTTCATCGTCGGCTTTCCCGGCGAGACCGATGCCGATTTCGAGGCCACCATGACGCTCGTGCGCGAGGTCGGCTTCGCCCAGGCCTATTCGTTCAAATACAGCCCGCGTCCGGGCACGCCGGCCGAGACCATGGACGATCAGGTCGAGGAAGCGGTCAAGACCGAGCGGCTGCACGCGCTGCAGGCGCTGTTGGTCGAACAGCAGGCGGATTTCGCGGCCTCGCTCGTCGGCCGCACCTTGCCCGTGCTGTTCGAGCGGCCTGGTCGCAAGCCGGGGCAGATCGTCGGTCGGTCGCCCTATCTCCAGCCGGTTCATCTTGACGCCGACCGGGCGCGGATCGGCGAGATCGTCGACGTGACGATCACCGCCACCGGGCGCAACAGCCTGTTCGGCGCGCTGCCGGCGGCCGAACCGGCGCCGGCCGAAACGCTGTCCGCCGGCGGCTCGCGGCCGACCGAAAAGGTGCTCGCATGAGGCGGGCCATGCGCGCAAGGGTGGGCCGATCGTGCAGCTGACGCTGACCTATGACGACAACCGGCTGGCGATGCAGCTTTTCGGCCAGTACGAGGAAAACCTTGCGCTGCTCGAAAAGCGGCTCGACCTGAAGGCCACCTCGCGCGGCAATCAGGTGCATCTACACGGCTCCGACGAAGCCTGCGCCATCGGCGCCGACGTCCTGGACGGGCTCTATGCCCGCCTCGAACGCGGCGAGGAGGTCGGCAAGGGCGATGTCGAGGGCGCGATCCGGATCGCCAGCCATACCGAAGCGACCCAGGAACAACTGCCCGGCGTCCAGGGGCTGGCGCAGATCGCCACCGCGCGGCGGACCGTCAAGGCGCGCTCGCCCAATCAGGACCGCTATCTGAGGACGCTCGAAAAGCACGATCTCGTCTTCGGCGTCGGCCCGGCCGGCACCGGCAAGACCTATCTCGCGGTCGCCTATGCCGCCATGCTCCTCGAAAAAGGCGCGGTCGACCGCATCGTCCTGTCGCGGCCGGCGGTCGAGGCCGGCGAGCGGCTCGGCTTCCTGCCCGGCGACATGAAGGAGAAGGTCGATCCCTATCTCCGGCCGCTCTATGATTCGCTGCACGATCTGATGTCGCCCGAACGCGTCGAGCGGGCGATCGCGCGCAATGTCATCGAGATCGCGCCGCTCGCCTTCATGCGCGGGCGGACGCTGGCGCATGCCTGCGTCATCCTCGATGAGGCGCAGAACTGCACCCGGATGCAGATGAAGATGTTCCTGACCCGGCTCGGCGAGGGCAGCCGCATGGTCGTCACCGGTGATCCGAGCCAGATCGACCTGCCGCCCGGCCAGTCGTCGGGCCTCGTCCAGGCGCTCGATCTTTTGCGTGGCGTCGACGGGATCGGCACGGTGCGCTTCACCGAGAAGGACGTGGTGCGCCATCCCCTGGTGCAGCGCATCGTCCAGGCCTATGACGGCCCCGCTGGACAGGACAATGGCGGCGATGACGTCATGCCGGCGCGGCAGGATCCGTGATGGTCGCCGACAATCCGGCGTCGCCGCTGACGCTCGACATCACCCGCGATTGCCCTTGGCCTGACTGGGCGTCGGACGGCGTCATCCGGCGTGCCGCCGGTGCCGTGGCGGCGGACATGGCCACAGCCGGCCATGTTGACGTCCTTTTGACCGACGATGCGGCGATACGGGCGCTCAACCGCGACTGGCGCGACCTGGACAAGCCGACCAATGTCCTGTCCTTCCCGCTCGACAGCGCGCTGCCGGGAGAGGAAACCCATCTCGGCGATGTCGTGCTGGCACTCGAAACGGTGACGCGCGAAGCCCGCGATCTCGCTATTCCGCCCGATCATCATCTGTGCCATTTAATTGTTCATGGGATTCTTCATCTTCTCGGTTATGATCACCACCTAGATGCCGAGGCGACGGAGATGGAGCGCCTCGAAACCCGACTTTTGGCGGGGCTCGGGATCGCCGATCCCCATGCCGATCCGCCCGTGGAGAACCATCAGATTTCGCGCCATGCCGACGCGTGACCCCGACCCTTCGTCTAGCATCGCGTCTCCGGCCTCCGGAGACGCATCCGCGACGCTTCCCGTCCCCTATGTTCCGCCGAAGCGACGTCCCGTCGCCGAGTGGCTGCGCTGGCTGTTCCGCCGCCGCAACGGCGAGGCCGAGACCTTGCGCGAAAGCCTCGAGGACGCGCTCCTGTCCGGCGAGGCCGGCCGCGACACGCTGTCGCTCAAGGAACGGACGATGTTGCGCAACATCCTCGGCCTGCGCGACCTGCGCGTCGACGATGTCATGGTGCCGCGCGCCGATATCGTCGCCGTCGATCTCGACACGGCGCTCGGCGAGGCATTGCATATTTTCCAGGATGCCGGCCATTCACGCCTGCCGGTCTATCGCGAGACCCTCGACGACCCGGCCGGCCTGCTGCATGTCAAGGACATCATGGGCTATATGCTGAAGGCGGCCGGCGGCCGACGGTCCAGGCGCAAGACGCCGATGCCGGCGGAGGCGCTGGACTTCAGCAAGGCCGATCTGACCAAGCGCATCGCCCAGACCAAGCTCGTCCGCGACGTCCTGTTCGTGCCGCCCTCCATGCCGGCAATCGACCTTCTGGCCAAGATGCAGACGACGCGGACCCATATGGCGATCGTCATCGACGAATATGGCGGTACCGACGGGCTGATCTCGATCGAGGACCTGGTCGAATCGGTCGTCGGCGACATCGAGGACGAATATGACGAGGACGGCCGGGCGCTGATCGAGCCGCGCGGGCCGCACACCTTCGAGGCCGATGCCAGGGCCTCCCTGGACGATGTGCGCGATGCGCTCGGCAACGGATTCGAGATCGGCCCCGACGTCGCCGAAGACGTCGATACGCTCGGCGGGCTGGTCTTCCTGCATGCCGGGCATATTCCGGTGCGCGGCGAACTGATCAGCTTTCCTGGCGGCTACGAGATCGAGGTCCTCGACGCTGATCCCCGCCGCATCAAGCGCATGATGATCCGCAAGCGCCCCGGCCAGACCTCGGTACAGCGCGCCTTGCCCGAACGATCCGGCCCGGACGCCGACGCCAAGGACGCCGGAAAGGACGCTTCGGCCTCCAAGGATATTTCGGTGTCGAAGGACGTCGCTACTCCGGAAGAGCCCGAAAGTGCCAAGGGCGCGGCGGCCGAACAGGAAGCGTCGCCTGAAACCGTGAAAACCGAGGCTTCCGACGCGGAAAAGCCCAAGGGCGCGGAGGGCCCGGCGACCGACGACGCGCCCGCTTCCAAGAGGCCCGACGGCCGCGCCGACGCGGCCTGATCCGACCTTGCCCGCGCGCGGGGCCCGTTTCGCGACGCTGTGATCATTGTTCGGGGCGACAGCGATGGAACCGCTTGCGCCCTCGCCACGGAAGCCGCATGTCTGAACCGTCCGGTGAATCGGTCGACGGCAAACGCGCTGTCGGGCGCGAAGCCGGATCGCGCGCATGAGGGGGAGGGGCAGGACATGACGAGCGTCGCTGACGGCCTGTCCGCCCACGGACCGCTAGCCCGTCTCGCCGACTGGATCATCGTGCAATGGGGCTGGCGGCGGCTGGCCATCGCGCTTGTCGCGGGCGGTATCTCGGCGCTCGCCATGCCGCCCTATGACATGGCGCCGGTCCTGTTCGTGACCTTTCCCGTCCTTGTCTGGCTGATCGACGGCAGCGTGGCGGCCGGCCGTCGGCCCGTGCTGTCGAGCCTCTGGTCGGCCTTTTGCGTCGGATGGGTCTTCGGCTTCGGCTATCTCCTGGCTGGCCTGCACTGGATCGGCGGCGCCTTTCTCGTCGAGGCCGAGACGTTCGGCTGGATGCTGCCTTTCGCGATCACCGCGCTGCCGGCGGGACTTGCATTGTTCTATGGCGCCGCGACCGCCCTGGCACGGCTTGTCTGGGCGCCGGGGCCCTGGCGCATCGTCCCTTTCGCCACCGCGCTGACGGCCATGGAAGTGGTGCGCGGCACGGTGCTGACGGGCTTTCCCTGGAACGGTTTCGGCTATGCGCTGGCGGCGACGCCGCTTCTGATGCAGTCGGCGGCGCTCGTCTCGATCTATGGCCTCGCCTTCCTGGCCGGGCTGATCTTCGCCGCTCCCGCCGCGCTGGCGCCGGCCTATCAGGGATCGGGTCGGGCATCGCGGCGCTGGCTGCCTGTCGCCCTGGCGGCGGTTCTGGTCATGGCGATTGCAGGCTTCGGCGTCTTACGCCTCAATGCCGAGCCACGGCCGGGGACCGGCGTTGCCGTCCGGATCGTCCAGCCTTCCGTGCCCCAGGCGGAGAAGTGGCTGCCGGAGAACCGCACCGCGATCTTTACCCGCTATCTCGACCTCAGCGACCGCGCCACGGCGCCCGGCAGGATGGGGGCGGGGGACGCCACGCTGATCATCTGGCCTGAATCGGCCATCCCCTTTCTCTACCAGACCAATCTCGGGGCCCAGGCGGCGGTGGCCGATCTTCTGCCACCGGGCACAACACTTGTAACGGGCCTGCAACGCATCGAGCCGGACGAGACGCTGGAACGCGGCTTTCGCGTCTACAACGCGGTCGCCGTGATCGACGATGAGGGGCTCATCGCGGAAGTCTATGACAAGGTCCGGCTGGTCCCCTTCGGCGAGTTCCTGCCGTTTCAGGACCTGCTGGAAGCGCTCGGGTTGCGGCAGCTGACCGGTGTTGTCGGCGGGTTTCAGGCGGGCCACGAGCACCGCACCATGACCGCCGGCACGGCGCCGGCCTTCCTGCCGCTTGTCTGTTACGAGGTGATTTTCCCGGGACTGGCCCGGCCGTCCGGCCCGGCGCCGCGCTGGATTCTCAACGTTACCAATGATGCCTGGTTCGGCGATAGCGCGGGGCCCTATCAGCATCTGCGCCAGGCGCAGCTGCGGGCCGTCGAGGAGGGACTGCCGCTGATACGTGCCGCGAATACCGGCATCTCCGCCATCATCGATGCCAAGGGGCGGATCCTTCAGGATCTGCAGCTGGACGCGACGGGGGTGATCGACGGCGAATTGCCGTCGGCGCTGCGAACCGAACCGCCCGGCGGCCGGTTCACTTTTTTGATCGTCGGGATGCTTCTGGTTGTGGGCGCTAGCGTGTCGGTTGCGCGGCGCTTCAGGTCGTGATCACGAATTAACAGGCGCTAACATATCGTCATCTGGTGAAACCACCGTCAATTTTACGTAGAATTGGTTGGACCTGCCATATCGGCTCGTCTATAGACGTCCGCACGCCAAATGTCGGTAGCCGACCCTCAATGTACAAATTTCACTTGATAAAATGGGCCGTTATGCACGATTTCGGGCGTCTAGATATGTCGGCTTACGTCGGTCGTCTTATATGGGACGCCCCGCCCTTGTGCGACGATATCGGCCAATTCTCATAGGTCACTAGTGATCACGGATCAGCGACCGGGGAGTGGCATCCGCGCTCCTCGTGTCCCACGCAACTCATTTGACGCATGACACCCGCACCCTCCACCAACCACATGGTCCCACGACACGCGCGCCGCACGGCGCCTTGAGGTTGTGCCGGACAGGCGGCGCTGGCACAGTTGGCCGGCCGTCCGTCAGCGACCCGATGAAGACCCTGCAACGGAACGGCAAAAAAAGATGAGCAAGAAGTCCCCGAACCCGGTCGATGTGCATGTCGGTGCGCGCGTGCGCATGCGGCGGGTCCTCGTCGGCATGAGCCAGGAGAAGCTTGGCAGCGAACTCGGCCTGACCTTTCAGCAGGTGCAGAAATACGAGAAGGGCGCCAACCGCATTGGCGCCAGCCGGCTCTATCAGATCTCGACCATTCTCGGCGTTCCGGTCGCCTTCTTCTTCGACGGTCTCGACGAAGGCGCGGATTCGGGCCGCGGCGTCGACGGGCTGGGCGAGGAGGCGAGCGGCTATTCGACCGACATGCTGAGTTCGCCCGAAGGCATCGCCCTCAACCGCGCCTTCTTCAAGATCTCCGACGCGGCCGTGCGGCGCCGGTTGATCGATCTTGTCAAATCGCTGGCCGATGATTGATCAGCCTAAGGGATAAGTCCTGATCGATGGGTTGACGGCTTTCCGGCCGCACCCCTTGCTTGACGGCTACATGACAAGCTGACAGAACCGCGATCCATCCGGCTATCACGCCCAGAACGGCCCTTTTCCGTGCCGTCTCGCGTTCCTGCAGAAGGCAGTCTCCGTGGATCAGCGAAACGCCTATCTTTTCACCAGCGAATCCGTTTCCGAGGGCCATCCCGACAAGGTCTGCGACCGGATCTCGGACGCCATCGTCGATGCCTATTTCCAGGCCGCCCTCGGGGAAGGATCCGATCCCTCGCTGGTGCGGGTCGCCTGCGAGACGCTGACGACGACCAATCGCGTGGTCATCGCGGGGGAGACGCGCGGTTCGCCGCGCGTGACCCATGACTACGCGGCCCATCTCGCGCGCATGGCGATCCGCGATATCGGCTACGAGCAGGATGGCTTCCATTGGGAGACGGCGGAAATCGCCGTGCATCTCCACGCCCAGTCGGTGCATATCGCCCAAGGGGTCGATGCCGGCGATAACAAGGACGAAGGCGCCGGCGACCAGGGCATCATGTTCGGCTATGCCTGCCGCGAGACGCCCGAACTCATGCCGGCGCCGATCCACTACGCCCACCGGATCCTGAAGCTTCTCGCCGATGCCCGCCATGCCGAGCGCGAGCCCGCGCTCGGACCCGATGCCAAGAGCCAGGTCACGGTGCGCTATGTCGACGGCAAGCCGGTCGGCGTCACCCAGATCGTCGTCTCGACGCAGCATCTCGACGCCAGCCTCGAATCACCCCAGGTCCGCGACATCGTCGAACCCTATGTACTCAAGGCCCTGCCCGAAGGCTGGGTGACGCCGGAGACGGTTTGGCATGTCAATCCGACGGGCAAGTTCGTCATCGGCGGCCCCGATGGCGATTGCGGCCTGACCGGCCGCAAGATCATCGTCGACACCTATGGTGGGGCCGCGCCCCATGGCGGCGGCGCGTTTTCGGGCAAGGATCCGACCAAGGTCGACCGGTCGGCCGCCTATGCGGCGCGCTATCTGGCGAAGAATGTCGTCGCCGCGGACTTGGCCGAACGCTGCACGATCCAGCTCTCCTATGCGATCGGCGTCGCCGAACCCCTGTCGGTCTATGTCGACTGCCACGGCACGAACCGGGTCGACGAGGCCGTTCTCGAACGGGCCCTGCGCGAGGTCATGGATCTCAGGCCGCGCGGCATCCGCGACCATCTCGATCTGAACCGGCCGATCTTCGAACGCAGCGCGGCCTATGGCCATTTCGGGCGCACGCCGGACGATGACGGCGGGTTCACCTGGGAGAAGACCGATCTCGTCGCCGATCTCAAGACGGCCGCCGGCGCCTGACCGCCGCGCCGACGACTGGCGGCCCGCTGGGCACGTGATCCGTCTGACGGCTTGAGGCCGGCTGTCGCATGTCGACCAGTTCCGAACAGCGTCGCTTGCTCTATGGCCGCGCCGTCGGCCATGCGCTGAGCCCACGTCAGGCCGGCCTTGTCGAGACGCTCGGCCGGGAGCTTGCGCTGCCCGCGCGCGGGCCGATCGATCCGGCCGATCTCTTCGATGCGTCCTGCCGAGCTGTCGTGTTCGAGATCGGTTTCGGCGGCGGCGAACATCTCGCGCACATGGCGCGACACCACCCCGATACCGGCTTCATCGGTGCCGAACCCTATCTCAACGGCTATGCCAAGATGCTGGTCCGCATCGAGGAGAGCGGGCTCGGCAATGTCCGGCTGCAGCATGACGATGCCCGCGACAGCCTCAATCGGCTCAGGGCCGCGTCCCTCGACCGCGTTGACCTCCTCTATCCCGATCCGTGGCCGAAGCGGCGGCACCGCAAGCGGCGCTTCGTCGGCGCCGATACGCTCGATATCCTGGCGCGCGTCCTCAAGCCTGGCGGCCTGTTCCGCTTCGCGAGCGACATTCCCGACTACACCGCCTGGACCTTACGGCATGTTCTGGCGGACACGCGGTTTCGCTGGACGGCACGTTGCGCCAATGACTGGCGCGTGCCCTGGCCGGGCTGGCCCGGCACCCGTTATGAAGCGAAGGCACTGCGCGAAGGTCGCGTTCCGGCCTATCTCGCCTTCGAGCGATTGCGCTTGCGATCCGGCGCTGTTTGACCTATATCCAACCCATTCCTGACAGCGATGACACCGTTGCGGGCGGGCCTGAAAGGCCCGGCCAGGACAGGTGTTTTTGTCGTCCGGGTCGTGTTTCGCCGTGCTGGCGGCCCCTTGTCGGCCAGTACGGCCATCGAAACTGTCGAGGGCTTGAAGAGTTGAGCGGGGCGGATCGAACAAAGTCCGTGGGCGACGCTCCCCGTCTCGTCACCGAGACGGGGCTTGATGCGCGCATCGCGGCGATCGTCGAGCCGGTGGCCGAGGATCTCGGCTATCGTCTTGTTCGCGTGCGCGTCAGCGGGCGCGACGGGATGACGCTGCAGATCATGGCCGAGCGGCCGGACGGTGGTTTCGGCATCGAGGATTGCGAGGCCTTGAGCCGCGCCATATCGCCGGTGCTCGATGTCGAGGACCCGCTCGACCGGGCCTATCATCTCGAAGTGTCGTCGCCCGGTATCGACCGACCTTTGGTGCGCGCGATCGATTTCGCGCGCTGGGCGGGGCATGAGGCCAAGATCGAGCTGACCGTCGGGCTCGCGGGCCGCCGGCGCTTTCGCGGCATCCTGCGCGGTGTCGAGGGCACCGATCTCCTCGTCGAGGCAGAAGACGAGGGTGGCGCGACGCTGTTTCGCCTGCCGCAGGACGATCTGGCCGAGGCGAAGCTGGTCTTGACCGATGCGCTGATCGATGCGTCCAACATACAGCGCCTGCCGCTCGACGCGGCAGACGGGGTGGCGGAGGACGATACCGATATCGCGGATGCCGAGGTCGCGACCCGGCAGGGTGGCGCGGATTTCGTCGCCGCCAACGATCAATAGAAGGATGAACTGAGCAATGGCTGTCAGCGCAAACAGGCTGGAACTCCTGCAGATCGCCGATGCCGTGGCGCGCGAGAAGTCGATCGAGCGCGAGATCGTCATCGAGGCGATGGCGGATGCCATTCAGAAGGCGGCGAAGTCGCGCTATGGCGCCGAAACCAATATCCGCTGCGACATCGATCCGAAATCCGGCGACATGAAGCTCCAGCGGCTTCTCGAAGTCGTCGACATGGTCGAGAACCCCTCGGCCGAGATCGATGTCGAGCGCGCCCGCGACAAGAACCCCGCCGCCCAGGTCGGCGACTTCATTTCCGAGGTCCTGCCGCCGCTCGATTTCGGCCGCATCGCCGCCCAGTCGGCCAAGCAGGTGATCGTCCAGAAGGTGCGCGACGCCGAACGCGAGCGCCAGTATGAGGAATACAAGGACCGCGTCGGCGAGATCATCAACGGCATCGTCAAGCGGGTCGAATATGGCAATGTCATCGTCGATCTCGGCCGTGGCGAGGGCATCATCCGCCGTGACGAACTGATCCCGCGCGAGCTCTACCGCTATGGCGACCGGGTGCGCGCCTATATCTACGACGTGCGCCGCGAACAGCGCGGACCGCAGATCTTCCTGTCGCGCAGCCATCCGCAATTCGTCTCCAAGCTGTTCGCCCAGGAAGTGCCGGAAATCTATGACGGCATCATCGAGATCCGCTCGGTGGCGCGCGATCCGGGCAGCCGCGCCAAGATCGCGGTGATCAGCCGCGATTCGTCGATCGATCCGGTCGGCGCCTGCGTCGGCATGCGCGGCAGCCGCGTCCAGGCCGTGGTGCAGGAATTGCAGGGCGAGAAGATCGACATCATCCCCTGGTCGCCGGACGCGGCGAGCTTCATCGTCAACGCGCTGGCGCCGGCGGAAGTCGCCAAGGTGGTGCTCGACGAGGATGCCGAGCGCATCGAGGTCGTGGTGCCCGACGAGCAGCTCAGCCTGGCGATCGGCCGGCGCGGGCAGAATGTCCGTCTGGCCTCGCAGCTGACCGGCTGGGACATCGACATCCTGACCGAGGAAGAGGAATCCCAGCGCCGCCAGCGCGAATTCCAGGAGCGCACCGAAACCTTCATGGACGCGCTCGACGTCGACGAGATGGTGGCCCAGCTTCTGGTGTCGGAAGGCTTCAGCGCGATCGACGAGGTCGCCTATGTGGCGCTCGAGGAGATCGCCGAGATCGAGGCCTTCGACGAGGACACCGCCGAGGAGATCCAGCGCCGCGCGCAGGACCATCTCGCCCGCGTCGAGGCCGAACTCGATGCCCGCCGCGTCGAGCTCGGCGTCGCCGACGAATTGCGCGACGTGCCCGGCGTCACCACCGAGATGCTGGTCAAGTTCGGCGAGGACGACATCAAGACCGTCGAGGATCTCGCCGGCTGCGCCACCGACGATCTCGTCGGCTGGACCGAGCGTGTCGATGGCGAGGTGAAGCAGTTTCCGGGCACGCTGGACGGCATCGGCCTGAGCCGCGACGAAGCCGAAACCATGGTGGTGAACGCCCGGCTGATGGCGGGCTGGATCACCGAGGCCGATCTCATGGTCGAGGCCGAAACAGAAGACGACGACGCCGAGGCGCCGGCGGAAGGGGATTTGACCCATGCCGAGGCACCCCGGTGAGCCCGCCCCGCTAACGCCGCCGGCGGACGACCTGCCGACCGGTGATCTACCGGCGGAAGATCTGCCGACCGGGGACCTGCCGGTCGATGACGGCCCCGAGCCGGCCGGCCGCGCCGCGCGGCGCGATCCGGAGCGGCGCTGCATCGTTGGCCGGACGTCCCAGCCGCGCGCGAGCCTGATCCGCTTCGTCGTCGACCCGGACGGCGTGGTGATCCCCGATCTCAAGGCGCGATTGCCCGGCCGGGGCGCCTGGGTGACGGCCGAACGCGGTTTGGTCGATGCGGCGGTCCGGCGGAAACTGTTCGCGCGCGCCTTTCGCCGCTCGGTCACGGTGCCCGACGATCTGGCCTCGAGCGTCGATCGCCTGCTTGCGCAGGACGCCCTCGGCGTGCTTGGACTGGCGCGGCGGGCCGGCCGTCTGGTCTTGGGCGCGACAAAGGTGGCCGAACTCGTCAAGTCGGGGCGGGCGGCGGCTGTTCTGACGGCGTCGGATGCCGCCGCGGACGGTCGCGACAGGATGACCGCGCTCAGGCGGGCGGCGGCGCCCGACCTGCCGGCTTGGTCTTTGTTTACGTCGGCCGAGATGAGCTTGGCCTTTGGTGGCGGGAATGTGATACACGCTGCGCTTCAAAGCGGCCACGAGACCCGGTCGGCGGTCGACCGCCTGGCCAGGCTGGCCGCCTTTCGCGGACCGGATACCGACACCGCCGATACGGCGCTGGCCAGTGCCGGGTCGCCGGTGTCATGATCGAGAAGAACGATGCCGCACCGTGGGACGCGGGGCGGGACGAGATGAGCGAGACGTTAGACAGCGATATGAGTGAGCAGGACAAATCGGGCGACAGCACGCTGCATGTGTCGACGCGCAAGACCCTCAGCCTGAAGGGCGGTCGCGACATGTCGACGGTGCGGCAGAATTTCTCGCATGGCCGCTCGAAGTCGGTCGTGGTCGAGAAGAAGCGTCGCCGCGCGGTTTCCGGCCCGGGCGAGGTTGAGCCCGCGGCGGCATCGCCGCGCGTCCAACAGGCGCCGGCCGCCCCACCACCCCAACCCAAGGCGGAAGCCAAGCCGGCCGCGACGCCCGAGGCACCCGCCGCCCCCGCCCAGCGCAGCAAGCCAGGCATGGTGTTGCGTACCCTGAGCGAGGAGGAAAAGGACGCCCGCAGCCGGGCGCTCGCCGAAGCGCGCGTGCGCGAGGCAGAGGAGCGCAAGCGCGCCGAGGAAGAAGCCGTCCGCCGCGCCCAGGAGGAAGAACGCCTCAAGCGCGAGCGCGCCGAAGAGGAAGCCCGCCGCAAGGCCGAGGAAGAGCGCCGCGCCGAGACCGAGGCCAAGGCGGCCGCCGAACCGGCCGCAGAAGCCCCCGCGCCGGCGCCGGCCCGCACCGAAACCGCGCAGCAGCCGGCGCGCCGGCCGGCCGAGGACGATGCTGCCTCGCGTGGCCGCCGCAAGGGCGTCGCGCAGCCCGAGAACCGGCCGCAGCGCGCGCCCTCCGGCGAACGCCGGCGCGGCAAGCTGACGATCTCGAACGCGCTCGACGACACCGAGCGCGGTCGGTCATTGGCCTCCTTCCGCCGCCGCCAGCAGCGCGACAAGCGCCAGACCACCGGCGAGCAGCAGAAGATCGCCCGCGAGGTGATCGTGCCCGAGACGATCACCATCCAGGAACTCGCCAACCGCATGGCCGAGCGTTCGGTCGACGTCATCAAGCTCCTGATGCAGCAGGGGCAGATGCTGAAGATCAACGACGTCATCGACGCCGATACCGCGCAGCTGGTCGCCGAGGAACTCGGCCACTCGGTCAAGCGCGTCTCGGAAGCCGATGTCGAGGAGGGCCTCGAAGGCGGCACCGACGCCGAGGACACGCTGAAGCCACGGCCGCCGGTCGTCACCGTGATGGGCCATGTCGACCACGGCAAGACCTCGCTGCTCGACGCGCTGCGCAAGACCAGCGTGGTGTCGGGCGAGGCCGGCGGGATCACCCAGCATATCGGCGCCTATCAGGTCACCGCCCCCGACGGCCAGCTCGTCACCTTCATCGACACGCCGGGCCATGAGGCGTTTACCTCGATGCGCGCGCGCGGCGCCAAGGTGACCGATCTGGTGATCCTGGTCGTCGCGGCCGATGACGGCGTCATGCCGCAGACGGTCGAGGCCATCAATCACGCGCGGGCCGCCGAGGTCCCGATGATCGTGGCGATCAACAAGATGGACAAGCCGGAGGCCGATCCGACCCGCGTCCGCAACGATCTCCTGCGTTACGAGGTGGTCGTGGAATCGATGGGCGGCGATGTGCTCGAAGTCGAGGTGTCGGCGCTCAAGGGTACCAATCTCGACACGCTGATCGAGACCATCCTGCTGCAGGCCGAGGTGCTCGACCTCAAGGCCAATCCCGAGCGCGATGGCGAAGGCACCGTGGTCGAGGCCAAGCTCGACAAGGGCCGCGGTCCGGTCGCGACCGTGCTGGTCCAGCGCGGCACGCTCGACGTTGGCGACATCATCGTCGTCGGCGCCGAATGGGGCCGGGTGCGGGCGCTGATCGACGACAAGGGCACGTCGATCAAGGAGGCCGGGCCGTCGACGCCGGTCGAGATCCTCGGCCTCAACGGCACGCCCGATGCCGGCGACCGGCTGGTCGTTGTCGAGAACGAGGCGCGCGCCCGTGAGGTCACCGACTATCGCAAGCGCCAGCGCCGCGATGCCATGCTGGCGCGCGGCGGCTCGCGCACCTCGCTGGCCGACATGATGAGCGCGCTCAAGGACGATCAGATCCAGGAGATCCCGATCGTGCTCAAGGGCGATGTCCAGGGCTCGGTCGAGGCGATCATCGGCGCGCTCGACAAGATCAGCACCGAGGAAGTCGCCGCCCGCGTCGTCTCGTCCGGCGTCGGCGGGATCACCGAATCGGATGTCTCGCTGGCGGCGGCGTCGGAGGGCATCATCGTCGGCTTCAACGTCCGCGCCAACAAGCAGGCGCGCGACGCCGCCGAGGCCGCTGGCGTCGAGATCCGCTATTACAACGTCATCTACGATCTGGTGGACGACGTGAAGAGCGTGCTGTCGGGCATGCTGGCGCCGACCCTGCGCGAGACCTTCCTCGGCAATGCGGAGATCCTGGAAGTGTTCAACATTTCCAAGGTCGGTCGCGTCGCGGGCTGCCGCGTCACCGAGGGCAAGGTCGAGCGCGGTGCGGGCATCCGTCTCATCCGCGACGATGTGGTGATCCACGAGGGCGGCAAGCTCGAAACGCTCAAGCGCTTCAAGGACGACGTCAAGGAAGTGCCGGCCGGCCAGGAATGTGGCATGGCGTTCGAGAACTATCAGGACCTGCGGCCGGGCGACCTGATCGAATGCTTCCGCGTCGAGGAGATCGAGCGGACGCTCTGACACGGCTGTCGACCGAAATCATCGCGCCATGCGGGTCCGATCCCCGCATGGCGGGAGAGGCATGATGCATTCGATCACGTTTCGCTATGCGCGGGCTGACTTCGTCGCGCTGACATTGGCTCTGTCACGCCCGACCTGGCGCAACCGACTTGTTTCAGTGGCGATCTTCTTTGCGCTGATGCTCGGCGTCATGGCCGTTACGGCGGGCTCGCTGGAGATGTTTGGCCGGCTTCTGAGTGAACTGGTCACCGGCGGGTGGCCCCTGTGGTTCTATGTCATCGTCGTCGCTGGTGTGCCGTTCCTGCTATTCGGTTACCTGTTATCCATTCCCATCGCGATGCAGGTCTATCCGAAAAACGCCGTGGCCGATCAGGAGATCACGATCGCGCTTGATGGCAGCGGCATTTCAAGCGAAGCGCCGGGCCTTGCTGCGCAGATTGGCTGGGCCGCGGTCGAGAAGGTCATCGAAACGAAGGATCATCTCTTTCTGGCGATCAGCCGGCGCGAGGCGGTGGCGCTACCGCGCCGCGCGGTTGATGGCGACGCGGCCTTCGACGCGATACGCGCTTATGTATGCGCGCACATCGGAAAGGATGTGACCTATGAAAAACACTAGGACGACCGGACCCTCGCAGCGGCAATTGCGCGCCGGCGAGCTCATCCGCCACGCGCTGGCCGAGATCCTGCAGCGCGGCGACATCATGGATCCGGTGCTGGAAACCCATGTCGTGACGGTGCCGGAAGTGCGCATGAGCCCGGATCTCCGAAACGCCACCTGCTATGTCATGCCGCTCGGCGGGCGCGACGTCGAGCCCGTCGTCGCGGCGCTGGCGCGCAACCGCAAATTCCTGCGCGGCCAATTGGCCCGCATGGTGCAGCTCAAATACATGCCGGACCTGACCTTCGTCGCCGATGCGACCTTCGACGAGGCCGACCGCATCGGCCAGCTTCTGAAATCGCCCGCGATCGCCCGTGATCTCGGCCCCGACGACACCGATCCCGCCGCCAATGACGCCGATGCCGTGGACGATGCGTGGCGTGGCAGGTCGAGCAAGGAAGAGCGCTGAGATGGGGCGGCGCGCGAAAAAGGCCAAGGTGCATGGCTGGCTCATCCTCGACAAGCCAGTCGGCCTGACCTCGACCCAGGCCGTCGGCCGCCTCAAGCGGATCTTCGACACGGGCAAGGCCGGCCATGCCGGAACCCTCGACCCGCTGGCCTCGGGCTGTCTGCCGATCGCTTTCGGCGAAGCGACCAAGACCGTGCCCTTCGTCGTCGACGGCGAGAAGGTCTACCGCTTCACCGTCAAATGGGGCGCTGAAACCGATACCGACGACAGCGAGGGCGCAGTCGTCGAGACCGCCGACGCGCGGCCGACACTGGCCGAGATCGACCGTCTGCTGCCACGCTATACCGGCGTCATCAGCCAGGTGCCGCCGCGTTATTCGGCGATCAAGGTCGACGGCGCCCGCGCCTATGACCTGGCCCGCGACGGCGAGGTGGTCGACCTGGCTCCGCGTCCGGTCGAGATCGACGCGCTCGAGCGCGTCGCCGATGGCGCCGACGCCGGAACCGGGGCGGCTCGGGTCGAGGAAACCGTGTTCGACTGCCGCTGCGGCAAGGGCACCTATGTGCGCGCGCTGGCGCGCGATCTCGGCCGTGATCTCGGCTGTTTCGGCCATGTCACGGCGCTGCGTCGGCTGTCCGTCGGCCCGTTCGCGGAGGCCGATATGATTTCACTGGAAAAGCTCGACGAAATGCGCCATAAGGCTGGCGCGCCGCAGGCTCCGCTTGCGGCGCTTCGACCCGTTGAGACCGCGCTGGACGACATCCCGGCGCTGGCCGTCAGCCGGTCGGACGCGGCCCGGCTGGTCAACGGCCAGCCGATCATCCTGCGCGGGCGCGACGCGCCGATCCTCGAAGGCATGGTCTACACGACGTCGGATGGCCGGCTCGTGGCGCTGGCCGAGGCCAATGGGGCGGAGCTCATGCCGCGCCGCGTGTTTCATCTGCCCGCGGGCGCGGGCATGCCCGATGTCGCAACGGAGTAGCACATGTCGATTACGCCAGAGCGTAAGCAGGAATTGATCGAGGAATATGCCACCAAGGCCGGCGACACCGGCTCGCCGGAAGTGCAGGTGGCCATCCTCACGGAACGCATCACCAATCTGACCGAACACTTCAAGGGTCACAAGAAGGACAACCATTCGCGTCGCGGCCTGCTCAAGATGGTCAGCCAGCGCCGCAGCCTTCTCGACTATGTGCGGGCGCGCGACGAACAGCGCTACCGCGATCTGATCGGCCGTCTCGGCATCCGCCGCTAAGGCCTTTCGAAACGGGCCGTGCCTGAGGCGCGGCCCGTCCCTTATGGGAAGCTCGCTTGAGTCATGGGGGGATCGCCGGCCGGTCCGCCCGTCGCCGACGGACCGCCCCGCCGTCTTTCCATGGCTCTTCCCGCTTTCCGACAAGAACGGCGCTTCGCCGTCATGAACCGGACGCGCGATCTCGCGCGCCACAGCGAAACCGGCCGCCCTTCCGTCGCGGCCATGGGCCGACCCGCCGGATGCCGGCGCGGCCCGTCCGACCATGGAAAACACTATGTTTGAACTTCATCGCGAAACCATCGACTGGGGCGGCCGCGAGCTGATCCTCGAAACGGGCAAGGTCGCCCGCCAGGCCGACGGCGCCGTCATGGCGCGCTATGGCGAAACCTCGGTGCTCGCCACCGTCGTCTCCGAGCGCAGCGCCAAGCCGGGCCAGGACTTCTTCCCGCTCACCGTCAACTATCAGGAACGCTATTACGCGGCGGGCAAGATCCCCGGCGGCTTCTTCAAGCGCGAAGGGCGCCCGACCGAAAAGGAAACCCTGACCTCGCGCCTGATCGACCGGCCGATCCGCCCGCTTTTCGTCGACGGCTACAAGAACGACACCCAGGTCATCATCACCGTCCTCAGCCATGACATGGAAAACGACCCCGACGTGGTCGCCATGGTGGCGGCGTCGGCGGCGCTGACCATTTCCGGCGTGCCCTTCATGGGCCCGATCGGCGGCGCGCGCGTCGGCTATATCGGCGGCGAATTCGTGCTGAACCCGCAGATCGACGACATGGCGGAATCGAAGCTCGACCTCGTCGTCGCCGGCACCGGCGATGCCGTCCTGATGGTCGAATCCGAGGCCCAGGAACTGGCCGAGGACGTGATGCTCGGTGCCGTGATGTTCGGCCATCAGGGCTTCCAGCCGGTCATCGAGGCGATCATCCGCCTGGCCGAGAAGAGCGCCAAGGAACCGCGCGACTTCGCCGCCCCCGAGACCGGCGCGATCGACGCCAAGGTGCGCGAGATCGTCGGCGACAAGCTGGGCGCCGCCTACAAGATCGCCACCAAGACCGAGCGCCGCGAGGCGATCGACGCCGTCAAGGCCGAGGTCATGGAAACCTTCTTCCCCGGCGGCGAGGCGGCCGAGGACGCGCCGCCCAAGACGCTGGTCGGCGATGTCTTCAAATCGGTCGAAGCCTCGATCGTGCGCAACCAGATCCTCGACGACAAGGTTCGCATCGACGGGCGCAGCCTCGACACGGTGCGTCCCATCGTGGCGGAAGCCGGCTTCCTGCCGCGCACCCACGGCTCGGCGCTGTTCACCCGCGGCGAGACCCAGGCCATCGTCGTCGCGACGCTCGGCACCGGCGAGGACGAACAGTTCATCGACGCGCTGCAGGGGACCTATAAGGAAGCCTTCATGCTGCACTACAACTTCCCGCCCTTCTCGGTCGGGGAGACGGGCCGCACCGGCTCGCCGGGGCGTCGCGAGATCGGCCACGGCAAGCTCGCCTGGCGCGCCATCCATCCGATGCTGCCCAAGGCGGAGGAGTTCCCCTACACGATGCGGGTGGTCTCCGAGATCACCGAATCCAATGGTTCCTCGTCGATGGCGACGGTGTGCGGCACCTCGCTCGCGCTGATGGATGCGGGCGTGCCGATCAAGCGGCCGGTCGCCGGCATCGCGATGGGGCTGATCCTCGAAGGCGAACGCTTCGCGGTCCTGTCCGACATTCTCGGCGACGAGGATCATCTCGGCGACATGGACTTCAAGGTCGCCGGCACCGCCGATGGCGTGACCTCGCTGCAGATGGACATCAAGATCGCCGGCATCACCGAGGAGATCATGCAGGTCGCGCTCGACCAGGCCAAGGGTGGGCGGCTGCACATTCTCGGCGAGATGGCCAAGGCGCTCGGCGAAGCGCGCGAGGAACTCGGCGAGTTCGCCCCGCGCATCGAGATGATGCAGATCCCGGTCGACAAGATCCGCGACGTGATCGGTTCGGGCGGCAAGGTCATCCGCGAGATCGTCGAGAAGACCGGCGCCAAGATCTCGGTCGAGGACGACGGCTCGGTCAAGATCGCCTCGCCGGACGGCGCGACGATCAAGGCGGCGCGCGACTGGATCCATTCCATCGTCGCCGAGCCGGAAGTCGGCGAGGTCTACAAGGGCAAGGTCGTCAAGATCATGGATTTCGGCGCCTTCGTGAACTTCTTCGGCGCCAAGGACGGGCTGGTGCATATCTCCCAGCTCACCTCCAAGATGCGGCCGGAAAAGGTCACCGACGTGGTCAAGGAAGGCGAGGAAGTCTTCGTCAAGCTGCTCGGCTTCGACGAGCGCGGCAAGGTGCGGCTGTCGATGAAGGTCGTCGACCAGGAGACCGGCCAGGAGATCCCGCGCGAGGACAAGCCGAAAAAGGACGACGCGGCGGAGTAAGCCAGCTCCCAACTGTCGTATGATCGAAAGCGCGCCAGGCGGTTCATGCCTGGCGCGCTTTGTCGTTTGGCGGCGGCTTTCTCGCCCGCCGCTGTCGCGAATGCGACGCCGGTGACGTTTCCGGGCGCGACAGCGCGCGCGATCCATGCTCCGACTGTCTTTCTGGCAGGCGGTCTGGATTTGGCTATGGATCAGCGCATCGCGACATCGTCGGGCACGCGGGCCGGGCCGGTGCTGGGGCTGTCGGGCGACAGGCCGCTGCGGGCCGCGCTGTTCGTGGCCATGGGCGTCGCGCTCTTCGCCTTTCAGGACGTCATCATCAAATGGCTGTCGGGCGATTTCCCGCTTTATCAGGTGATGGTTCTGCGCTCGGTCTCCGCGCTGCCGCTGTTCCTCGTCATGATCTGGATCGAAGGGCAGCGACCCGGCGCGATCCTGACGCCGCGCTGGCCGGCCCTTTGCGGGCGCGGGCTGTTGAATGCCGCGGCCTATACCGCCTTCTATGCCGCGCTCGCCTCGCTGCCGATCGCGACCGCGATCACGCTGTTCTTCACCGCTCCCTTCTTCATCACCATGCTGTCGCCGCTTCTTCTGAAGGAACGGGTTGGTGCCTATCGCTGGGCGGCGGTCGTCACAGGCTTCGTCGGCGTCATCCTGGTGATGCGGCCGGGCGGCGAACTGTTCTCCCCGGTGGCGCTGCTGCCGATCGCGGCGAGCTTCTTCTATGCGCTCATGCAGATCTGGGCGCGCTCGCTCGGCCCGTATGAGTCGGCCGGCGTCATGTCATTCTATTCGATCCTGGTGTTCTTCGTGATCTCGGGCGCCATGGCGCTGGTGGCCGGTGACGGCAGCATCGCGGAGACGGGCAATGCCTCGGTCGATTTCCTGATCCGCGGCTGGCAGGCGATGACGCCGTTCGATCTCACATTGATGCTGTTGACCGGGGTGATCTCGACCATCGCCCTGACCCTTCTGACCCAGGGCTATCGCCTGGCGCCGGCGAGCACCGTCGCGCCGTTCGAATACTCCATGCTGCTCTGGGGCATGCTGCTCGGCTTTCTCGTCTTCGGCGAGCGGCCGGATCCGGAGGCGCTGCCGGGCACGCTGATCATCATCGGGTCTGGCCTGTTCATCCTGTTCCGCGAACGCGTCACCGGCACGCCGACGCTGTTCCGGCGCGGCGGCTGGCGGCGCCTGCGGACCCTCGGCCTGTTGCCGCGCCGCCGGCGGAAACGCGCGCGCGGCGCAAGGGACGGCGCGGCGCGCCGGTGAGCCGTCGCGGCAATGCCATACTGATCCGATACAGCCTATAGCAATTCCAGTGAAAGTGGGGCCCGGTTTCACGTCTGGAATTGCGTAAAATCAATGGGTTAAGGCATATCCCGTGAGCCGATGTTCACGGGATACGCTCTAGTTGGCAGGCAAGGTCGGCTGACAGGCGGCACGATGATCAAATCCCTCTGCGCCATGCTGTTTGGCGCTTCGACCGCGCTTTGCGCGTCGCAGTTTCCGGCTTACGTCCAGGACTATTCGCAGCGGCTCGGCGGAGCGGTCGACGAATTGCGCCCGATCGTCGAGCGCTTCGACGCTTCGGCCTTCGCCGCCGGGCTGTCGCGGCGGACGGCGCTCGACCGCTATGAAGCGGCCGGCGACGGCTTCCTCGCCGCCCAGGGACGCGACGTCGCGGGCACCATCGAGCGTTTCGAACGGCTCGATGCCGCCAAGCGCGCGCTCGACCAGGCGGGGCCCTTCGCGCGGCTCGCCACCTTCGCCCAGACCTATGATCATGGGATCGCCGAACGCGCCATGGTCGATTTCGAGCCGGCCGTTCCGGTGACGGCGGAGGGCGCGGTCCATGCCGGCACCGGTTTCGTGGCCGGCTGGTTGTTGTTTCTCGGCTTGTGGGAACTCGTGGCCAGGCCGTTCCGGCGCCGGCGGCGCATCACGACATGACCGGGTGGCCGGGATAGATACCCCGGCGTCAACCGCGATCGGTGGCCAGCTTCAGGCCGAAGGCGATGAAGACCAGGCCGGCCACCGTTTCGATCCAGCGCGCCGCGCGGCGATAGAGGGCGGCGACGCGCGCATGGCTGAACAGGCCGACCAGGGCGGCATAGAACAGCGTCGCCTGGCCGAGCATGATGGCGACGCCGGCGAGCCCGGCCCAGAGTGGCAGGCCGGCCAGTCCGGTAAGCGCGAACAAGGCGGTGACCAGGGCGGCCGTCTTCGGGTTGGACAGGGCGGTGAGGAAACCGCCGCGAAAGGCCGCGACCGCGCCGTCGATCCGGCTCGCGCCTGCCGCTTCCGCCGTCTGGTCCGCTTGCGCCGTCCGGCGGCTATGCCGGATCAGCACGATGCCGCGCCAGATGAGATAGAGACCGCCGACGATCTTCAGCGCCAGAAAGACGGGCGGGACCTGTTCGAGCAACCAGAACAGGCCAAGAAGGCCGGCGATCGCCCAGATGGCGGTGCCGACGATACAGCCGAGCGCGGCGAAGGCGGCCATATCCTGCCGGCCGCGCAAGGCGGCATGGGTGATCAGCACGACATTGGGGCCCGGCGTGACGACCGCGACACCCCAGAACAGGGTCAGCGCGACAAGGGCTGACAGGGTGTCGCCGGCCATGACGCCGCCCTCAGCCCTTTTCGTTCTGCTGGGTGATGCCCTGCGCCTGGAGGTCCTCGGGCCGCGGCATGGACAGGATGCGGTAGCCGCAGTCGACGAACTGAACCTCGCCGGTGACGCCGGCGCCGAGATCGGACAACAGATAAAGCGCGGTGCCACCGACATCGTCCAGCGTGATCGGCCGGCGCAGCGGGGCATGGTCGCGCATATAGTTATACATGAAGCGGGCGCCCGCGATGCCGGCGCCGGCCAGCGTGCGCACCGGGCCCGCCGAGATGGCGTTAACCCGGATGCCGTCTGGGCCGTAATCACTGGCGAGATAGCGGACGCTCGATTCGAGCGCCGCCTTGGCGACGCCCATGACATTGTAGTTCGGCATGACCCGCGACGACCCGCCATAGGTCAGCGTCACCATGCTGCCACCCTCGGTCATCAGCGGCGCGGCGCGGCGCGCCACCTCGGTGAAGGAGAAGCAGGAGATGACCATGGTGCGCGAGAAGTTCTCGCGCGTCGTGTCGGCATAGCGCCCGGCAAGTTGGGTGCGGTCGGAAAAGGCGATGGCATGGACCAGGAAGTCCATCCGGTCCCAGCGTTCGGTGATATGGCCGAAGGCCCGGTCCACCGTCGCTTCATCCTCGACGTCGCATTGCACGACGAGGTCCGAGCCGGCCTTTTCGGCGAGCGGCCGCACGCGCTTGGCGACGGCGTCGTTCTGATAGGTGAAGGCCAGCTCGGCGCCGTGCTCGGCGAGCATGCGGGCGATGCCCCAGGCGATCGAGTGGTCATTGGCGACGCCCATCACGAGGCCGCGCTTTCCGGCCATGAGCCCGGACGATGCGCTCATCGGAGAATTCCCTTCGATAGGATTTTTATCAGCTGTCGAGACGCTCGAAGATCAAGGTGGCGTTGGTGCCGCCGAAGCCGAAGGAGTTCGACATCGCCGACGCCAGTTCGACATCCTGGCGCTCGGTGGCGATCGGCAGGTCGGTGAAGTCGGGATCCATGGTCTCGATATTGATCGACGGCGCGACGAAGCCCGACTGCATCATGAGAAGCGTGTAGATCGCCTCCTGAACGCCGGCGGCGCCCAGCGAATGGCCGGTCATCGACTTGGTCGCCGACAGATGCGGCACCTTGTCGCCGAACACATCGCGCAGCGCCTCGGCCTCCTTGGTGTCGCCGACCGGCGTCGAGGTGGCGTGCGGGTTGATGTATTGGACGGGCGCGCGCGAGGTGGCGAGTGCCTGGCGCATGCAGCGGGCAGCGCCCTCGCCCGACGGCTGCACCATGTCATAGCCGTCCGACGTCGCGCCATAGCCGGTCAGTTCGGCATAGATCTTGGCGCCGCGCGCCTTGGCGTGTTCGAGTTCCTCGAGCACCACGACGCCGGCGCCGCCGGCGATGACGAAGCCGTCGCGATCCTTGTCGAAGGCACGGCTCGCAACCGCCGGCGTGTCGTTGAACTTCGAGCTCATCGCGCCCATCGCGTCGAACAGCGACGACAGCGCCCAGTCGAGTTCCTCGCAGCCGCCGGCGAAGACGATGTCCTGCTTGCCCCACTGGATCAGTTCGGCGCCATTGCCGATGCAATGGGCGCTGGTCGAGCAGGCCGACGAGATCGAATAGTTCACGCCCTTGATCTTGAACCAGGTGGCGAGCGTCGCCGAGGCGGTCGAGCTCATCGCCTTGGGCACGGCGAAGGGACCGATCCGCTTGACGCCCTTGCTGCGGGCGATGTCGGTCGAGGTGATCAGCGTATGGGTCGACGGGCCGCCCGAGCCCATGACGATGCCGGTGCGCTCGTTCGAGATGTCGCTGTCCTCGAGGCCCGCATCCAGGATCGCCTGGTCCATGGCGACATGGTTCCAGGCCGTGCCGCCACCGTGAAACCGCATGGCGCGGCGGTCGACGACCGTCGCGGGATCGAGCGTCGGCGCGCCATGCACCTGACAACGAAAGCCCATATCCCCATAGACATCGGCCTTGGAAATGCCCGACCGGCCCTCGCGCAGGCCCGCGAGAACTTCCTGGGTCGAATTGCCGATCGATGAGACGATGCCCATGCCGGTGACGACGACGCGCCGCATATGATTGCTCCCCTGTCAGACCCGCCAGATCGCCGGACATGCCGGGGCGGGAAACCTCCTAAGCGCCGGCTGCTTGGCCGGCGGCGCGATGGCCGGTTCATGGGGTCGGAACCCCGGGGCCGGTGCCTCAGGCCGCGGCCTCTTCCGGCACGAACAGGCCGACTTTCAGATCCGATGCCTGATAGATGGTCTCGCCATCGGCCTTTAGCCACCCGTCGGCGATGCCGAGTTTCAGCTTGCCGCGGAAAACCCGCTTCAGGTCGATGCCATATTCGACCTGTTTGACGGTCGGCACGACCATGCCGGAGAACTTCACCTCGCCGGTCGAGATCGCGCGCCCCTTGCCCGGCTCGCCGAGCCAGCCGAGGAAAAAGCCCAGCATCTGCCACATGGCGTCGAGGCCCAGGCAGCCCGGCATCACCGGATCGCCCTTGAAATGGCAGGGGAAGAACCAGAGGTCCGGCTTGACGTCGAGTTCGGCGCGCACCATGCCCTTGCCATGGGCGCCGCCATCCTCGGAAATCTCGGTAATCCGATCGAACATCAGCATCGGCGGCAGCGGCAATTGCGCGTTGCCCGGCCCGAACAGCTCGCCGCGCCCGCAAGCCAAGAGGTCCTCGTAGTCGAAACTTGAGCGCTGTGTGAGCATGAAAGTGCCATTCGTTCGGGGTTGAGCGCGGTGGATGTCAGGTCCGGGCGAGCCGCCGCCCCGCATGACCATCCGCTCGCCGGGCCGTCCGCCCTGTTGCCGTCGGTTGGAGATCCGGCCGCGATCGTGGCGGCCGCGTTCCCGCCGCCGGGGCGGCGGAAATCAGGGCTTGGTAACACAGCCGACCGGACACACAAACCCTAGTTGGACGGTTATGCCGGACGAGCGGCGGCGCCGGACGGGCGTCCTTCTGAACCGGCGATCGGCGCGCGGGGTGGGATTTTCCACGGACTTGACGCATTTCAACGCCGTCTTCAAAAATTTCGCTGTGCTTTTTGTCCGAACGCGGCCTTTCAAGGCTCCGGCACTTGCGCTAGATAAAGGGGATGCGTGCCGAGACGGGCGATGAAACCCTTCGGGCGTCTTGCAAATGCGAAGCATTCCCATCATGCTTGATGGGCTGCCGATCGCGTAGAGAGTTTCATGCGCCTGTCGAGCGCGGCCTCTGGACAACCTGGGGCGCGCGGACGAGATGACCGGGACGGCGCGAAAGGAAGGATCGAGGACCGCCATGGAAACGACGGCCCTGTTCTGCAACAGCATCAAGCAGGTCACTAACCGGCCGGACATCGAGGCGCGCCTGAAACAGGCCGATCTGCGCCCGACACGCCAGCGCGTCGCGCTCGGAGCGCTGTTGTTCGACCAGGGCGACCGACATGTGACGGCGGAGCTTCTGCATGAGGAAGCCGTGCGCCAGCAGATCCCGGTGTCGCTGGCCACCGTCTACAACACGCTGCACCAGTTCACCCTGTCGGGTCTGTTGCGCGAGGTCGCGGTCGAGGGCTCGAAGTCCTATTTCGACACCAATACCTCGAACCACCATCACTTCTTCGTCGAGAACGAGGGCGTGATCATGGATATCGAGGGCGGCGTATCGGTCGACGGCCTGCCCGAGCCGCCCGAAGGCATGGAAATCACCCATGTCGACGTGGTGGTGCGCCTTCGCCGCCGGTCCGACGGCTGACCCGGCGTCCAGCGCCGCCGCTGTCCGAGCCGCCCGAGCGCCCGGCATGACCTGGCGCCTGTTCTTCGCCCTTCTCTGCATTCCCGGCGCGGCCGTTCCGCTGTCGGCATTCCTGCCTTGGCTCGCCCAACATGGCTTGGCGCCGGGGTTGTTCCTGAGCGACATGTTCGCCAACCGGATCGCGGCTTTCTTCGCGCTCGATGTCCTGGTGTCGGCCGTCGTGCTGATCGCGGCCGCGATCCATGAAAAGCGCCGCGGCGCGCTTCCCCATCTCTGGCCCGTCCTTGTCGCTCTGTTCACCATCGGCGTGTCGCTGGCGCTGCCGCTGTTGCTGGCGCTGCACCGGGATGTCGGACGAGGTGGCGGAGAGGGCGGGGCGCGGGATGGCGAGCCGCGTCAGTCGATGCGCTCGTCGGGATAGACGCCCCAGAGTCGGGTCTGGTCGACGAAGCCCCGGCGGCGCTCGACGCGCACCGCGCACCAGGTGCCGTCGCAGGTCAGGACCTCGACCAGGACACCGGATTCGAGATGGGCGGCGGCGGGCGACGCGGCCGACGCCGCCTGCAGCAGCGTCACCGTCCGGCCGGCCGCCCAGGGGGCGATGATCGCGGTGCGCCTGCCCGACAGGAGCGCGTGGAACACCCAGCCCTCGGCCCCGTCGGCATCGCGGATCCGGCGCCAGTTGTCGAATTCGGCGATGATCTCGACCGGCCAATCGGACCTCAGGAACTGCCAGGCGATGGCGTGGTCGCGCCCGGGGCCAGAGCGCACATTGGCGGGGCTCGACTTCAAGCTGACGAAGCGCGGCAGCGGCAGGCCGCTCGGGCCCGTTTCGAGGATGCGCGACGGGCCGGTATCCGTCGCGGCCGATGTGTCCCACAGGGCATCACGCACGATCGGCCAGCCGAAACCTCCGACCAGCGCGATCACCAGGACCAGCGCCGCCAGACCGCCGAGGACGCCGCCGAGCCGCGGGCCGCCGCCCCGATTGCCGACGAGATCCGCGCGGTTGGTGATGGATGACATGCCGGGCCTTTGTGTTTCTCGGGCCATCTGCTATGGGACGCAAAAGACCCGATGGTCTTGGCGTGGACGCTACGCCGATCAGGGTTAAATGTCCGTTTCTGTCAGCTCCGTCCGGTCAGCCGCATGCCCCAGTCAAAACCCCGCGTTGTCGTGACCCGGAAACTGCCCGACGTCGTCGAGACGCGGATGCGTGAATTGTTCGACACGCGCCTCAATGACGACGACACGCCGCTGTCGCAGGCCGATCTGGCTGCCGCCATGCGCGAGGCCGACGTGTTGGTGCCGACGGTGACCGACCGCATCGATGCCGGGCTCCTGGCCCAGGCCGGCGACCGGCTGCGGCTGATCGCCAATTACGGCAATGGCGTCGACAATATCGACGTCGACAGCGCGACCCGGCGCGGAATCACCGTGACCAACACGCCCGGCGTCCTGACCGAGGACACCGCCGACATGACGATGGCACTGATCCTGGCGGTCCCGCGGCGGCTGCGCGAGGGCATGCACATCATCGCCGACGATCGGTGGACCGGCTGGTCGCCGACCTGGATGCTCGGCAACCGGATCAACGGCAAGCGGCTCGGCATCGTCGGCATGGGGCGTATCGGCCAGGCGGTCGCGCGGCGCGCCAAGGCGTTCGGCATGTCGATCCACTATCACAACCGCCGCCGCGTGGCGCCGGCGATCGAGGAGGAGCTCGAGGCGACCTATTGGGAAAGCCTCGACCAGATGCTGGCGCGCGCCGATGTCATCTCGATCCATTGCCCGCACACGCCGGGCACCTATCACCTTCTGTCGGCGCGCCGGCTCAAGCTGATCCGGCCCGACGCCTATCTGGTCAATACCGCGCGCGGCGAAATCGTCGACGAGAACGCGCTGGCGCGCATGCTGGAAGCGGGCGAGATCGCCGGCGCCGGCCTGGACGTGTTCGAGCATGAGCCGAGCGTCAATCCCCGCCTCGTCAAGTCCGACCGGGTCGTGTTGCTGCCGCATATGGGATCGGCGACGGTCGAGGGGCGGATCGACATGGGCGAGAAGGTCATCATCAACATCAAGACCTTCGCCGACGGCCACAAGCCGCCGGATCGCGTCCTGCCGTCGATGCTCTAGACGGCGCGTGGCGTTGACCACCGCGATCCACCGACCGGTTCGGGCACTTGATGTCGCGGCGCGCACCACGACGGTCTATCCGGCCGAATTCGCCACGCGCACCGAAGGGCGGGCCAAGCGCGCGCTTGGCAATCTGTTCGATCTCGATCAGTTCGGTGTCAATCTCACCACCCTGACCCCTGGTGCGGCGACGGCTCTGCGCCACTGGCATAGTGACGAAGACGAGTTCGTCTTTGTCCTCGATGGAACGGTGACGCTCGTCACCGACACCGGCGAACAGGTGATGGCGGCGGGTGATTGCATCGGGTTCAAGGCCGGCCTGGCGAATGGCCATCTGATCCGCAATACAGGCGACGCACCGGCGCTGCTGCTCGAAATCGGCACGCGCCGTCCCGACATCGACAAGGTGACCTATCCGGACGATGATCTCGTGATCATGCCTGACGGTAGCGGCAAGCGCATCTTCCGGCGCAAGGACGGGTCGGCGATCTGATCCGGCTCCGCCGCCGCTTGGGCGCGTCAGCCGTCGTGGCCCGACAGATCGCTGATCGTCGGCTGGGTGCCGGTCAGCGGATTGCCCGGCGACCAGCCATAGCGCACGGTCTCGAACCGCGTGTCGCGGGCATCATAGAGCAGCAGGCGGCCGACCAGCCCGGTGCCGATGCCGGTGATCTCCTTGATCGCTTCCATCGCCATCAGCGTGCCGATGACGCCGGTCAGCGCGCCGAGCACCCCGGTTTCCGCGCAGACGGGCAGGCTGCCGTCCGGCGGCGGCGCGGGATAGAGGCAGCGATAGGTCGGGTTCGGCCTGCCGTCGGCATCCTTTTCATAGGGCTTCAGGAGCGTCACCGAACCGTCGAGCGCGCCGACGGCCCCGGTGATCAGGGGGCGCGCGAAGAGGCAGCAGGCATCCGAAACGAGATAGCGCGTCGCGGCGTTGTCGGTGCCGTCGATGACGAGATCCGTCTGTCGGATCAGGTTCTCGGCATTGCCGGCGGAGATCCGGTCAGCGATGCACTCGACCGTCACATGCGGGTTGAGGGCCTTGACGAAAGCGCCGGCGCTGTCGGTCTTGGCGAGGCCGATCGCGTCGGTCCGGTGAATGACCTGGCGTTGCAGATTGGATAGCGCCACCGCGTCGTCATCGGCGATAACGAGCCGGCCGACGCCGGCGGCGGCCAGATACATGATGACCGGCGCGCCAAGCCCGCCGGCACCGACGACCAATATGCTGGCCCGCTTCAGCGCCTGCTGGCCAGGGCCGCCGACATCGCGCAACACGATGTGGCGGGCATAGCGTTCCAGTTCGTCATTGGTCAGCGGCATGCGCGGTCCGGCTCCGGAGTCCTGGTCGGTGATGTCGCGACCAGTCCGGTTGACCCTATCACAGCCCGTCGAACAAAGCGGTCGACAGATAGCGCTCGGCGAAGGAGGGGATGATGACGACGATCGCCTTGTCTTCCATCTCCGGGCGCAGGCCCATCTCGATGGCCGCCGCCAGCGCCGCGCCAGATGAGATGCCGACCGGGATGCCTTCGATCCTGGCCATGTCGCGGGCGGCGTCGAAGGCGGTCTGATTGCCGACCGTGATTACCTCGTCGATGACATCGGTGTCGAGCACGCCCGGCACGAAGCCCGCGCCGATACCCTGGATCTTGTGGGGCCCCGGCTGTCCGCCGGACAGGACGGGGCTGTCCTCCGGCTCGACCGCGACCATGCGCAGGCCCTTGTTGCGGCTCTTCAGGACCTGGCCGATGCCGGTTACCGTGCCGCCGGTGCCGACGCCGGAGACGACGGCATCGACCTTGCCGCCAGTGTCGTTCCAGATTTCCTCGGCCGTCGTCGCGCGATGGATGGCCGGATTGGCCGGGTTCTCGAACTGTTGCGGCATGATCGATCCCGGAATTTCGTCGAGCAGCGCGTTGGCGCGGGCGACCGCGCCCTTCATGCCCTTGGGGCCTTCGGTCAGTTCGAGTTCGGCGCCCAACAGCGCCAGCATCTTGCGCCGTTCGACCGACATGGTCTCCGGCATGACCAGGATCAGACGATAGCCACGGGCCGCCGCGACGAAGGCCAGCGCGATGCCGGTATTGCCCGATGTCGGCTCGATCAGCGTGGTGACGCCGGGCTTGATGCGCCCGTCGGCTTCCATGGTATCGATCATGGCGACGCCGATACGGTCCTTGACGCTGGCGATCGGGTTGAAGAATTCGAGCTTGGCGAGAAGCCGGGCCTTGACGCCCCGGGCCTCGGCCAGCCGGTCGAGCCGGACCAGGGGCGTGTCGCCGATCGTGTCGGTGATGCTGTCATAGATCCGTCCGCGACCCGGCACGCGGTCCGTCGACACGGCGGCGGTGGCATTCCTCATGACAGCTCTCCCTGGCGGATATCTAGCGGGCCGATATCACGCATGGCCGGCCGCGCTTGCGGGGCCAACACCGCAACCAGCTGCAACCACACGTTCTGTCCGTAGATAATCATCCACGGCCTTTACGTCGAGGCATGCCTTCCATGCACAATTTTAGATGGTGTAATTGGCTTCGAGGGCCGCGTGCAGTCGCGTCTCGGACTTGCCGATCAGGCCGTTGTCCTCGGCGCGGGCCAGCAATTCGTCGATCGTCACCGCATCGAGCGCCGACAGCGCTTCGTCCTGCGCCTTGGCCAGGATCGGCTGGACGACATCGACATTGAGCGCGCTCTTCACCGGGTCGTCCACGCCGGTCACCGTGCCGGCCGCCCGGACGATGTCGCCGATCGTGATGCGGCGGCGTTCGCGCGCCAGGATATAGCCGCCCTTCGGGCCGCGCAGGCTTTTCAGCACCTCGGCGCGCACCAGCGCCTGCAGCACGGGTTCGAGATGGCGTCGGGGTATCTTGAGCCGGGCCGTGAAATCGCGGCTCGGAACCGGAGATGTTTTGCCGTGATAAGCGATATCCGCGACCGCCTCGATCGCGAGTGCCGATTTGCGCGACAAACGGAACACCTGTGCCACCCTCCTTGCGTTAGAGCGACGACCGCGCCCGATCTTCTAGCGGTCGGCCTCCGTGTCATCGGGACTTGATTTTCCCGTCGATCCGAAGCCGCCGGCCGCGCGCGCCGTCTCTGTCAGTCTCGGCCTTTCTACGAGTTCAACTTGAATGATAGGCGCGATCACCAGTTGGGCAATGCGCATTCCGCGCAAAATCGACACGCTCGCCGGACCGTGATTGATCAGAATGGCCTTGATTTCGCCCCGGTAATCACTGTCGATCGTGCCCGGCGCGTTGAGGCAGGTCAGCCCGTGATCGAGCGCGAGGCCCGAGCGCGGGCGCAGCTGGGCCTCATGATTCTCAGGGATTTCAAGGGCGAGACCGGTCGGAATGGCGGCCCACCGGCCCGGTGCCAGAACGATCGGCGCGTCTTCGGGAACGGCCGCGAGAAGGTCCATGCCGGCCGATCCGGGCGTTTGGTAAGCCGGCAATGGAAGATCCCAGCCATGCGGCAAGCGCATGACGAAAACCGTCGGTCGGGGCGTTTTTTTTCTGCTATCCGTCGAAATCGTCACCGGACGACGTCCGCCGTGCGAATCAATGACGGACCGTTCAGCGTATCGGCGATCCTCAGGGCGAGACGGTCGGCCACCGCCTGCTTGTCGAGGTCCGGCCAGTCCTCGACACCGGCGGCGGTGACGACATGGACACGATTGCGGTCGCCGCCCATGACGTCGCCGGACACGTCATTGGCGACGATCCAGTCGCAGCCCTTGCGGGCGAGCTTCGAGGCGGCGTGGTCGAGCACCCGGTCGGTCTCGGCGGCGAACCCGATGACGAGGCGCGGACGTTGCGCGTGGCCGGCGACGGTCGCCAGGATGTCGGGGTTTTCAACCAGGGAGAGCGCTGGCGCGTTGCCCGAACCGTCCTTCTTGATCTTGCCGTCTTCGGTCCGGTCGGGGCGCCAGTCGGCGACGGCGGCGGCGAAGATGCCGGCATCGGCGGGCAGGGCCTGTTCGACGGCGGCCAGCATGTCGCGCGCGGTCTCGACCCGCACCGTGTCGACGCCGGGCGGGTCGGGCAGCGCCACCGGACCGGCCACCAGCGTGACGCGGGCGCCGGCCGCGGCAAGTGCCGAAGCGATGGCATGACCCTGCTTGCCCGAGGAATGGTTGGAGAGATAGCGCACCGCATCGATCGGCTCGCGTGTCGGTCCCGAGGTAACGATGACATGACGGCCGGCGAGCGGCCCGTCCTCCTGGCCGGAGAAATGCCGTTCGATCGCCCTTAGGATGGCGTCGGGTTCGGCCATCCGGCCGGGGCCGTATTCGCCGCAAGCCATGTCGCCGTCATCGGGGCCTGTTACGAGAACGCCGTCGTGCTCGAGCATCGCCAGGTTGCGTTGGGTCGCCGCGTGCTGCCACATGCGGACATTCATCGCGGGCGCGATCAGGACCGGCTTGTCGGTCGCTAGAAGAGCCGTCGTCGCCAGATCGTCCGCCAATCCGCCGGCCATGCGCGCCATCAGATTGGCCGTCGCCGGCGCGACGACCAGGAGATCGGCGTCGCGCGACAATTCAATATGCCCCATCTCGGCTTCGTCGGTCAGGTCGAAGAGGTCCGTATAGACCTTGTCGCCCGACAGCGCCGACAGCGACAGGGGGGTGACGAATTCCCGCGCCGCCGCCGTCGCGATCACCCGGACGGACGCGCCGGCCTTTATCACCAGCCGGATCAGTTCGAGCGCCTTGTAGGCGGCGATGCCGCCGCCGACGATCAGAAGAATGCGCTTTCCCGCAAGCATGGATATCTCCCAGCAGGACGCGGCACGAGACAGCCGACAGGGTCGAGACAATGGCGCCGAGCCGGCGTCACCGCAAGGCCCCGCCGGCCCGCGCCTCCCTTGAGGCCGGTCGTGGTCAGCCGAGGACCGCGCTGGCGGCGAGCACGACGAGCGCCAGCGCGCCGATCCACAGCGCGATGCGAGCAGAGCGCGAGCGGCGCGCCTCGGCATGGGCGATCCGGTCGATGCTCGCCTGGTCGAGCCGTAACCCATCGCGGCTCATCTCCGTCAGATCGCCGGCGAGCCGTTCGGCGCGCTCGATCAGGTCCGGGCCCTGGCGCACCAGCCGGCCGAGCGCGTCGGCGCCGCTGGCGGCCGAGCGCAGCACGCCCTCGGGGCCGAGATTGGACCGGATCCATTCGCCGACGACCGGTTCGGCGGTCGACCACATGTCGAGATCGGGGTCGAGATTGCGCCCCACGCCCTCGACCACGACCATGGTCTTCTGCAGCATCAGAAGCTCCGGCCGGGTCTGCATGTCGAACAGTTCGGTGACCTCGAACAACTGGCTCAGCAGCCGGCCCATCGAGATGTCGCGGGCCTTGCGGTCGCGGATCGGCGCGCCGATGGCGCGCAGCGCCTGGGCGAAATCCTCGGCGCTGTGGACCGGCGGCACGTAGCCGGCCTCGAAATGCACCCGCGCGGCCCGAAGATAGTCCTTGGTGATGAAGCCGTAGAGGATTTCGGCGAGGAACCGGCGTTCCTTGGCCCCGAGCCGGCCCATGATGCCGAAATCGACCGCGACGATGGTGCCGTCGGGCTCGACGAACAGATTGCCCGGATGCATGTCGGCGTGGAAATAGCCGTCCCGCATGGCATGGCGCAGAAAGCTCTGGATCACCGTGCGGCCGAGATGGGGCAGGTCGAGGCCCTGGGCGGTCAGGGCGGCGACATCGGCGATCGGCGTGCCGTCGATCCATTCGGTGGTCAGGACGCGCTTGGTCGAGCGCTCCCAGTCGACGGCCGGCACGCGGAAGCCGGTATCGTCGCGGATGTTCTCGGCCATTTCCGCGATCGCGGCGGCTTCCATCCTGAGGTCCATCTCGATACGGACGGACCGTTCCAGCGTCTCGACGATGGCCACGGGCTTGAGCCGGCGGCTGCGCGGATCAAGCTGTTCGACGAGATCGGCGGCGCCGCGAAACACCCTGAGATCGCCGCCGAAGCGGGCCTCGATATTCGGCCGCAAGACCTTGACCGCGACGTCGCGGTCGCCGACCCGCGCCTTGTGCACCTGGGCGATGGAGGCGGCGGCGATGGGCGGGCCGAGCGTGTCGAACAGTTCGTCGATCGGGCGGTCGAGCGCGGCTTCGATCGCCTTGCGCGCCTGGGCGTCGGAAAAGGGCGGCAGCCGGTCCTGCAGCGTTTCGAGGTCCTTGGCGACATCGGCGCCGACGAGATCGCGGCGGGTGGCGAGGAACTGGCCGAGCTTGACATAGTTCGGCCCGAGCCGGGTCATCGCCGCGTTCAGCCGGCCGCGCTTCCTTTTCGGCTTGGCGATCAGCCGCGCCATCCGATGCAGAAGCCGGGCGCCGGGCGGCAGTTCCTCGACCGGCACGAATTCATGGGCGCCCTCGCGCGCCAGGACGAAGCCGGCGCGGCCGAGCGCGAAGATGAGGCCGATGGTGCGGAACACGGGAGCGGGTCTTTGTCCTGGATCGGCGTTACAGCGCGTAGGCCGAATGCAGCGCGGCGATGCCGCCCGACAGGTTGCGGTGCTTGGCGCGGCGGAAGCCGGCTTCCTCGATCAGCGCCGAAAACGCCGCCTGATTGGGAAAACGGCGGATCGATTCAACGAGATAGCGATAGGATTCCGCGTCATTGGCGACCATCCGCCCCATGGCCGGAATGGCATTGAACGAATAGAGGTCGTAGATACGGTCGAGGACGGGCGCGGTGACCTGGCTGAATTCGAGGCAGAGAAAGCGCCCGCCGGGCTTGAGCACGCGGCGCGCTTCCGAAAGCGCCTGGTCGATCGCCGTCACGTTGCGGATGCCGAAGGCGATCGTATAGGCGTCGAAGGACGCGTCCTCGACCGGCAGTTTCTGCGCGTCCGCCGCGACGAACGCGATTCTGTCGCGGTCGCGGCCGCGCTGGTCGGCCCGATCCTCGCCGACCCTGAGCATCTCGCCATTGATGTCGAGCACGGTGACATGGGCCACGGGCGCCCGATCGAGAATGCGGAAGGCGATGTCGCCGGTTCCGCCGGCGACGTCCAGCACCTTCCAGGCCCGCGTTCTCGGCGGCGCCAGCCAGGCCACCATGGCATCCTTCCACAACCGGTGCAGGCCGCCCGACATCAGATCGTTCATCAGGTCGTAGCGCGCCGCGACACGGTCGAAGACTTGGCGCACCATGCCGGCCTTGTCGTCTCTCGATACCGTGTGGAAGCCGAAATGGGTGGTATCGGCCGGAGGATGGTCGGTCGCGTCGTGGTCGGTCATGATGCATGTCTGTGTGATCGAAAGCGCGGGCGGACCATAGCCCAGCCCCTCGGCGAAGGCTATCGTGGCGCGTCGCGACACGATTCCACGGTGAAATCACCACGGTAAAGCCACCATGGTGGAAGCGCGCCGCGCCCCAAGCCCTCGCAAAGAAGGATCGAGACCCTTGCCCGAACTGCCCGAAGTCGAAACCGTGCGGCGCGGGCTCGAACCGGTCCTCGCCGGTGGGCGGATCGTCAAGCTTGATCAGCGCAGGCCCGATCTGCGCTTTCCCCTGCCGGAACGCTTCGCCGAGCGCCTCGAGGGGCAGCGCGTCACCGCGCTCAGGCGGCGGGCGAAATATCTCCTCGCCGATCTCGATAGCGGCGAGACGCTCGTCATGCATTTGGGCATGTCGGGGTCGTTCCGCATCGAGGTGCCGGAAGGCGACAGGCTGCCGGGCGTGTTTCACCAGGCGCGTAACCGCGACGCGCGCCACGACCATGTCGCGTTCCATGTCGCCACCGATGCCAATGGCGCCGGGGCGGTGGCGCGCGTCATCTATAATGATCCGCGCCGTTTCGGCTTCATGCTGTTGATGCCGGGCGCCGAGCTCGACACGCATCCACTGTTTCGCGATCTCGGCGTCGAACCCTTGGGCAATGCGCTCGACGCGGCCTATCTGAACGAAGCCTTCGCCGGCCGGAAGACGCCGCTTAAGGCGGCGCTTCTCGATCAGCGCATCATTGCCGGGCTCGGCAATATCTATGTCTGCGAGGCGCTGTTCCGCGCCGGCCTGTCGCCGCGCCGGCTGACGCGGACCGTGTCGCGGGCGCGCGGTGGGCCGAGCCCGCGCGTCGAGGCGCTGGTGCGGCATGTGCGCGATGTCCTGGCGGAAGCGATCGAGGCCGGCGGGTCGTCCTTGCGCGACCATGCCGCCGCCGATGGCACGCTCGGCTATTTCCAGCACCGTTTCCAGGTCTATGACCGGGAAGGCGAGACGTGCCCGACGCCGGGCTGCGGTGCCGCGATCCGGCGTATCGTCCAGTCCGGCCGGTCGAGCTTCTACTGCCCGAACTGCCAGCGCTGACGCGGTTGGAGGGCGCGTTCGCGGCTCGACCGCGCGCTTGCCCGGGCGGGTTTCAGGCGATAGTCAGGTCGGGACGGCGTCGACGGCGAACGCCAAGCGGGGAGACGGACATCATGGGTTACGAGAACATTCTGGTCGAAACGCGCGGGCGCACCGGCCTCATCACGCTGAACCGGCCGAAGGCGCTGAACGCGCTCAATTCCGAGCTGATCGCCGAACTCAATCGCGCGATCGACGGTTTCGAGGCCGATCCCGAGATCGCCTGCATGGTGCTGACCGGCAGCGACAAGGCCTTCGCGGCCGGCGCCGACATCAAGGAGATGCAGTCCAAGGGCTTCATCGACTGCTACACCGAGGATTTCATCGGCTCCTGGGACCGGGTGACGCGGGCGCGCAAGCCTGTGATCGCGGCGGTCGCCGGCTATGCGCTCGGTGGTGGCTGCGAACTGGCCATGATGTGCGACTTCATCATCGCCGCCGACACCGCCAAGTTCGGCCAGCCGGAGATCCAGCTCGGCGTCATGCCCGGCGCCGGCGGCACCCAGCGGCTGACCCGCTTCGTCGGCAAGTCGAAGGCGATGGATATGTGCCTGACCGGCCGCATGATGGATGCCGCCGAAGCCGAGCGCTGTGGCCTTGTCTCGCGGGTGGCCGCCGCTGACAAGCTGATCGAGGAAGCGCTCGCGGCGGCCGAGAAGATCGGCGACTTCTCCAAGCCCGCCGTCATGATGGCCAAGGAAAGCGTCAACCGGAGCTATGAGACGACGCTGGCCGAGGGGGTCCGCTTCGAGCGGCGCGTCTTCCATTCGCTGTTTGCGACCGAGGACCAGAAGGAAGGCATGGCCGCCTTCGCCGAAAAGCGCAGCGCGAGCTTCCGCGATCGCTGACCGCCGGAGCGCCGGGCCATGCCTGGCGCGATCGGTTGTTGACGGCGCCGATACGGCGGATTATCAAGACCGTTGAACCCGGCGGCAGAGATGCCGCCGTTTTGTATTCTCGAAATGACGCGTTGCCGGACCGGTTGTGTCAGCCGGCGGTCCGTCATGGGACAGGCGGTCCTGTCCCGCAAGATAGGACGATCGACCATGGCCAATACGACCTCGGCCAAGAAGATGGTGCGCAAGATCGCGCGCCGCACCGATGTGAACACCGCGCGCAAGAGCCGCATCCGCACCTTCCTGCGCCGCGTCGAGGAAGCCATCGCCTCGGGCGATGTCGCTGGCGCCGCCGCCGCCCTGAAGAGCGCCCAGCCCGAGATCATGCGCGGCGCGCAGAAGGGCATCATGCATCCCAATACCGCGTCGCGGAAGATCTCGCGCCTGTCGCGGCGCGTGAAGGCGATGTCGGCCTGACCCGGGATCGAAGGCACGCGGACCCGTCCGGCGCCGGCATGGGGTGGCGCTCGGAGTGAGATCCGTACTAATACGAATGTGAGAGCCCGGCCGCAGGCCGGGCTTTTTCGTGTCGGCCATCCGGTGCCGCCACGAGGCTTCGCTTAGGCCTTGATCGCACAGCGGAACCGGGCGAACGGCACCGTCGGTGGCCTCGAAGCGCGGGTCCGTTTCGGGAATTGGCGCGAAATCGCCCCTTGCGAGATGGCTTGAGCGGGAAAATACCTAGCCGATATGTGGATAAATTCCATGCTCGAAAAATCGTATTTTATTCAGATTGTTACGAGCACGTTGTGCACTGTGTGCACAGTTATCCCATTCCGTCCGGCCATTGCTTCCGCTGATGCGGCATTGGCTGGGGTTTTTTTCCAAGCGCGGCCTTGGGCGCTATGTGACGTGATTCTTCCCGACTCTTCATGCAGTTGGCGACGGCCTTTGAAACGGTGCGAAAATCGATGCCGGCGGATGTAGCCGAAAGGTCCATGGCTTGGTCACGAATCCGTCTTGCCGAAGCCCGATCACGTGTGTAGGGTCAAAAGCGTTCCGGGGCTGCCGGCCCCAAATTCCAAGTAAGCAGGAAGTGTTTCTGCCTGAAACATGGCATTGGGAGGGGTTTTGCTATGTCTAGTCGTCGTATTGACGATTTATTGATTTGGCAGTTTCTCCGCTATGAGCTTGTAAGGTCTGCCAAGCCTCCGCGCAAAGCATGACGCGCTTGCCGTTCTTGCTCTTTTTCTAGATTTCTTACAATTAAACGTACCGGTCGCGTGAACCGCGAATCGGGTGAGGTGTGCCATGGCGGCATATGCTGGTGACATGTCGAGTGCGCAAGCGTGGCAGGTTCTGTCCGACGACAAGGATGCGGTTCTGATCGATGTGCGCAGCCGCGCGGAGTGGACCTTTGTCGGCCTGCCCGACATGTCGAGCCTGGGCCGCGAGGTGGTCCTGGCCGAATGGCAGCGCTTCCCCGACATGTCGGTCGATCCGGGGTTCGCCGATGATCTCGCCGCCCGGCTCGAGGCGGCGGGTGCGACCGCCGACACTCGGCTGTTGTTCCTATGCCGGTCCGGCGGGCGCAGTCAGTCGGCCGCGATCGCCATGACCGAGCGCGGCTATGGCGCCTGTTTCAACATCGCAGACGGTTTCGAGGGCGGTCTCGATCCCGAGCAGCATCGGGGACGGGTGGCTGGCTGGAAGGCCGCCGGCCTGCCCTGGATTCAATCCTAGCAAGCTTTGTGATGCGTCCGATCTGGCGGCGCCGAGGGGCGTCCGGCCGGCATCGGGATCTATGGAATGTGCAAGTAACGGTGAGCGGCGGGATGGCGTTTTGCGTGCGACTTGAAGCGCCTCCCAGGTTCTGGGCCACGGCAGATGGAGCCGGGACCCGGCAGCGATGGTGCCGAGGGGAGTGCGGATCGGTGCCTTTGAATGGCATGTGACGATGACACCAGACGTGATGATGGATGACGCGGGCGGCGAGAAGAGGAGGACAGGGTGATCGATTCAATGGGTGGGCGATCCGGACGGCAGGGCGCGGTCTTCGGCGAGATCGCGACGGCGGACACGGTTTCGGCCTTGGCGGGGTTTTCGGAGACGGCGAACCGGGTGGCGAAATGCGCAAGAACAAAGGAGACAAGGGACGTGGCGCGTGACATCGACTACAAGGCCGGATGGGCCAAGATCCGGGAGCGCCTGTCCGCGGAATATGGAGCCGATGTTTTCGACAGCTGGTTCGAGCGAGTGAAATTCGTCGCCGTCGAGGACCTGCAGGCGCTGTTATCGGTGCCGACGCGGTTCTTGCAGAGCTGGATCCGCGAGAATTATTCAAGCCGCATCCTGGCGCTGTGGCAGGAGGTCGATCCGAACATCGCGCGCGTCGAACTCGTGCTGCGCGGCCCCGAGCGCAATGGCCGCAAGCCGGCGATGACGCTCAGCCGGAGCGACACCACAGCGGCCGCCAAGCGCGGTCCGGCCTATCCGGCGCCGCCGGTGCCCCAGGCGCCAAAAAAGGTCGAGGGCGCCCCGCTCGAACAGCGCTATGCCTTCGAGACCTTCGCCGTCGCGCGGTCCAACACGGTGGCCTATGCGGCTGCCCGCCAGATCGCGGCCAACCGGCCGGGCGAGACCGCGCCCTTCAACCCGCTGGTCATTCATGGCGGCTGCGGGCGCGGCAAGACGCATCTTCTGCATGCGATCGCCTGGGAGAGCGCGTCGCTGTCGTCCGAACGCCGGGTGCTGCATCTGTCGGCCGAACAGTTCATGTGCCGCTTCGTGACCGCGCTGAAGACCGACGACGCCATCGCCTTCAAGGACCGTCTGCGGCAGATCGATCTCCTTCTGATCGACGACCTGCAATTCCTCCAGGGCCAGGCCAGCCAGCGCGAATTCGCCCATACGCTCGACGCGCTGATCGAGGATGGCCGCCAGGTCGTCATCGTGGCCGATCGTCCGCCGATGGCGCTTGACGGCCTCGACGAGCGGGTCCGCTCGCGCCTGACCGGTGGTCTCGTCATCGAGATCGGCGCGTCCGATGTCGATTTGCGCCGCAAGATCCTCGACCTCCGGGTTGAAAGCGTGCGCGCGGTGAAGCGGTCGTTCAGCCTCGACGCCGATGTCGTCGACCTTGTCGCGACCCGCGTCGCCGGCAATGGCCGGGATATCGAAGGCGCGCTCAACCGCCTGGTGGCCCATTGGAACTTCACCAGCGAGCCGGTCTCGGTGACGCTCGCCGAACATCTGATCCGCGATCTCGTTTATGCCCGGCCCGATCCGGTGATCCGGGTCGAGGACATCCAGCGCGTGGTGACGCGGGCCTTCAACATCACCAAGCAGGACATGGTGTCGAAGCGGCGCACCAAGGCCATCGCCCGGCCGCGCCAGATCGCCATGTATCTCGCGAAGGAACTGACGCCGCGGTCCTTGCCTGAAATCGGCAAGTTGTTCGGCAATCGCGATCATACGACCGTCATCTACGCGGTCCGCAAGATCCGCGAACTGATGGAAGAAGACCCCGATCTCAAGCGCAAGATCGCCGATCTGAAGCGCGAACTGCTCGACGGGCTCGCCGAGGGCTGAAGCCGGCGGATCCCGATGACATGTCCGGCGGGGCGCTTCGGCGCCCCGTCGTTGTTCTAGCCTTGGATGCCGACTTGCAAACAACGCCGAATAGCGGCATTTTCCCCCTCCCTTTCGGGCCGTAGCGTGGGCGACGCGGGCAAGCGGCGGCGCCGGACGTCGCGGTTTGGTTTACCCAGCCGAGGTGTTTTCCGATGCGTGTATTGGTCGAACGCGCCGCTCTTCTGAAGTCTCTCGCCCATGTGCACCGGGTGGTGGAGCGCCGCAACACGATCCCCATCCTGTCGAACGTGTTGATCCGCGCCGACGGCGACCGGCTGACCCTCAGGGCCACCGATCTTGACATCGAGGTCACCGAAACGGTGCCCGCCATGATCGAGCGCGAAGGGGCCACGACGGTGGCCGCCCATGTGCTCTACGACATCGTGCGCAAGCTGCCGGACGGCGCCGAGGTAGCGCTCGATGCGACCGGCGACCAGTCGCAGATGACGTTGCAGGCCGGCCGCGCACGGTTCAATCTGCAGATGCTGCCCGAAACGGATTTCCCCGACCTTACCGCCGGCGATTTCAGCCATGCCTTCGCGGTGCAGGCGGGCGTTTTCAAACATGTGCTCGACAAGACCGAATTCGCGATCTCGACCGAGGAGACGCGCTACTATCTGAACGGCATCTATCTGCACCGCATCGACGAGGCGAGCCCCGTCCTGCGCGCCGTCGCGACCGACGGCCACCGGCTGGCGCGCATCGAGATCGCGGCACCGGAGGGCACCGACGGCATGCCCGGCATGATCGTGCCGCGCAAGACGGTGCAGGAATTGCAGCGCTTGCTGGAAGATCCCGACGCCGAAATCCGGGTCGAGGCATCCGACGCCAAGATCCGCTTCACCGTCGGCGCGGTGGTTCTCACCTCGAAGCTGATCGACGGCACGTTCCCCGACTATATGCGGGTGATCCCGTCGGGCAACGACAAGATCCTGCGGGTCGACCGGGAGACCTTCGCGCGCGCGGTCGATCTCGTCTCGACGGTGTCCAGCGAGCGCGGCCGCGCGGTCAAGCTGTCGCTCGACGCCGACAAGGTGGTGCTGACGGTCAACAATCCCGATTCCGGATCGGCCACCGAGGAGATCGGCGCCGATTATGCCGCCGACGGCATCGATATCGGTTTCAACGCCCGCTATCTCCTCGACATCACCTCGCAGCTCGAAACCGAGAACGCGCGCTTCGAGCTGGCCGATCCGGGCTCGCCGACGCTGATCCGCAACGAGCAGGATGAATCGCTGCTCTATGTGCTGATGCCGATGCGCGTCTGAACGTGCGCCCGAGCGCGCCGGCGGCCGACATGCTCGACGATTTCGCCGATGCGGATTGGACCGACCGGCCGCAGGCTTACCGGCTGACCCGGCTGACGCTCAGCGATTTCCGCAGCTATGCCGCGCTGCGCCTCGATCTCGGACCCGATCCGGTCGTGCTGACCGGCGCCAATGGCGCGGGCAAGACGAATATCCTCGAAGCGATCTCCATGCTGACGCCCGGCCGCGGCCTGCGACGGGCGCCGATCGAGCGGCTGGCGCGCCAGGACGGCTCGGGCGCCAGCGCCGGCGATTGGGCCGTCAGCGCCGAGATCAACGGGCCGGACGGCGCGCTCCGGCTGGCCAGCGGCATCGACCCCAATAACGGCCAGCGCGCGGCCCGTGTCAACGCGGCGGCGACGCCGGTCGGGGCGCTGGCGGGCCACTTACGCCTGTTGTGGCTGACGCCGGCCAATGACGGGCTGTTCACCGGTCCGTCCGGCGACCGGCGGCGTTTCCTCGACCGGTTCGTGACCATGCTGGATCCGGCCCATGGCGGCCGGCTCGCGGCGCTCGACAAATTGCTGCGCCAGCGCAACAGGCTGCTCGAAGATCATGCGAGCGATGCCCGCTGGCTGCATGCCATCGAGGCCGATCTGGCGGCCCAGGCCACGGCGATCGCCGCCGCCCGGGTCGCAGCGGCGCAGGCCCTGGCGCGCGATGTCGGCCATGACCGGCGCGGTGCCAGCAGCGCCTTTCCCTTCGCCGGTTTCGAGCTGTCCGGCCATCTCGAGGACGCGCTCGCGAATGCCTCGATGAGCGTGGTCGAGCATGACTATGCCGACAGGCTGGCCGAGGCGCGCCCGCGCGACCGGGCGGCGGGGCGTACGCTCGACGGACCGCACCGGTCGGACTTCGCGGTAACCCACGGTCCGAAGGCGATGCCGGCGCCGCTGTGCTCGACCGGCGAGCAGAAGGCGCTGCTGATCGCCCTGATCCTGGCGCAGGCGCGCATCGTGACGGACCGGGCCGGCGGTTATGCGCCGGTTCTGTTGCTGGACGAGATCGCCGCCCATCTCGACGATGTGCGCCGCGGCGCGCTGTTCGACGAGATCGTCAATCTCGGCTGCCAGGCCTGGCTGACGGGCACGGATCGGACGCTGTTCAGCGCGATCGAGGATCGTGCGCAGTGTTTCGAAGTCGGCGCGGGGCGGGTCTCGGCCTGGCATTGAGGGCAGGGCTTGGCGGGCCGGCCCTGAGCCACCATATCTTGTGGGACACTCACGCTAAATCCCCGGTTTCTCAACCAGATATGCCGCAGGCCGGCCGTGACGCGATGTCACAATTCTGCTAGAAATCAGGTGATTCACGGCACGTGATCGACCGCCTCCGGGATAACGGTTCGGGGTGCGATCGTCGACACGGCGGGCCGTGCCCCTGTCGCCGCCGGGTCGTGCACGATCATGGCGGTATTTGGCCCTGGAGAACCCATTCGCATGACCGACATCGCCACCGCGACGCCCGAGCCATCCGACTATGGCGCTTCCTCGATCAAGGTCCTCAAGGGGCTTGACGCGGTGCGCAAGCGGCCGGGCATGTATATCGGCGATACCGATGACGGCTCGGGCCTGCACCACATGGTCTATGAGGTCGTCGACAACGCGATCGACGAGGCGCTGGCCGGCCATTGCGACGAGGTGACGGTGACGCTGAATCCGGACGGTTCGGTGACCGTGACCGACAATGGCCGCGGCATCCCGACCGAGATCCATCCCGAGGAAGGCATTTCGGCGGCCGAGGTCATCATGACCCAGCTGCATGCCGGCGGGAAGTTCGACCAGAATTCCTACAAGGTCTCCGGCGGCCTGCACGGGGTCGGTGTATCGGTGGTCAATGCGCTGTCGACCACGCTTGATCTCGACATCTTCCGCGACGACAAGCACCACCGCATCCGCTTCCGCGATGGCGTGGCCGAGGCGCCGCTCGCCGAGGCCGGCACGGCGGACGGACGAAAGGGCACCCAGGTGACCTTCCTGCCGAGCCCGGACACGTTTTCGATGATCGAGTTCGACTACAAGACGCTGGAGCACCGGCTGCGCGAACTCGCCTTCCTGAATTCCGGCGTCACCATCGTGCTGACCGACAAGCGCGGCGTCGAGGACAAGGTCGAGACGATGCATTACGAGGGCGGCGTCGAAGCCTTCGTGCGTTATCTCGACCGCACCAAGAACCCGCTCGGCAAGGAGCCGGTCGTCATTCGCGGCGAGCGCGACGGGATCGCCGTCGATCTGGCGCTGTGGTGGAATGATTCCTATCACGAGACGGTGCTTCTGTTCACCAACAACATCCCCCAACGCGACGGCGGCACCCATCTCGCCGGCTTTCGCGGCGCGCTGACCCGCCAGGTGACGGGCTATGCCGAAAGCTCCGGCATCGCCAAGAAGGAGAAGGTGTCGCTGACCGGCGACGACTGCCGCGAAGGGCTCACCGCGGTGTTGTCGGTCAAGGTGCCGGACCCGAAATTCTCTTCGCAGACCAAGGACAAGCTCGTTTCCTCGGAAGTCCGTCCGGTGGTCGAGAACATCGTCAATGAAGGGCTCGGCACCTGGTTCGAGGAACACCCGGCCGAGGCCAAGCAGATCGTCGGCAAGGTTGTCGAGGCGGCCGCCGCCCGCGAGGCCGCCCGCAAGGCGCGCGAGCTGACCCGCCGCAAGGGCGCGCTCGATGTCGCAAGCCTGCCCGGCAAGCTCGCCGACTGCCAGGAGCGCGATCCGTCGAAATCCGAACTCTTCCTGGTCGAGGGCGATTCCGCCGGCGGATCGGCCAAGCAAGGGCGCGACCGCGGCTTTCAGGCCGTTCTGCCGCTGCGCGGCAAGATCCTCAATGTCGAGCGGGCACGGTTTGACAAGATGTTGTCATCGAATGAGATCGGCACGCTGATCACGGCACTCGGCACCGGCATCGGCCGCGACGATTTCGATCTGTCGAAGCTGCGCTACCATAAGATCATCATCATGACGGACGCCGATGTCGACGGCGCGCATATCCGCACGCTTCTGTTGACGTTCTTCTACCGCCAGATGCCGGAACTGATCGAGGCCGGCCATCTCTATATCGCCCAGCCGCCGCTGTTCAAGGTGCGCCGCGGCCAGTCCGAGCAATATCTCAAGAACGAGGACGCGCTCGAGGATTATCTGATCGCCGGCGGCCTCGAAGAGGCTTCGCTGACGCTCGCATCCGGCGAGACGCGCGCCGGCGCCGACCTCGCGGAGATCGTCGCGACGGCGCGTGGCGTCTCGCGCACCCTGGACGGGCTGCATTCGCGCTATGACCGGACGCTCGTCGAACAGGCGGCCATCGCCGGCGTGCTCAGCCCGCGGGCGGCCGCCACCGCCCAACAACGGACCGAGGCCGCCGCCTATATCGCCCGCCGGCTCGATCTTCTGTCCGACGAGTTCGAGAGCGGCTGGCAGGGCGAGGTGCTTGATGATGGCGGCTATCGCTTCATGCGCGAATTGCGCGGCGTGAAGGAGATCACGGCGATCGATCAGGACCTGATCGATTCCGCCGATGCGCGCCGGCTCGACCGTCTCGCGACCCATTTGCAGGACATCTACGCCAAGGCGGCGGTGTTCCGGCGCAAGGGCGCGGAGGTCGAGGTGCGCTCGCCAAGCCAGCTCTTCGACGCGGTGATGGAGGCCGGCCAGAAGGGGCTCGCGCTCCAGCGCTATAAGGGCCTCGGCGAGATGAACCCCGATCAGCTCTGGGAAACGACGCTCGACACCAATGTGCGCTCGCTTCTCAAGGTGAAGATCTCCGAGGTCGACGAGGCCGACGAGACCTTCTCGCGGCTGATGGGCGACCTGGTCGAGCCGCGCCGCGAATTCATCCAGGACAATGCGCTCTCGGCGACGGTGGATACGTGATCGCGGGAGTGGCGCGTTTCCGGAATGACTTCTGTGGGAAGACCGTCTCTATCCGGAGTTGATGGCCTTATAGGCCGTATGACCCACGCCGCCCAAGCCTAGGCCGATCAGGGCAGCCGCCAATATGGCGATGAATTGGGTCGAGTTCTGAGAATTACCGGACCATACCCTGCTGGATGATCCGCCAAAAAGGGCAACAAGCTCAGAATTTCTTTGGTCCAGCGGAAGCGTTTTCAGTCGATCTGTCCGCTCGAAGAGCAGTTTCGCGGGCTCCGTATACCACAAGCCTGCAGCCTGAGCGGATCGATCCGATCCTTCGGGCGGATAGTTGAACACGAAGAACATATTCATGAGGATCGACAGGGCAAGGCCCGCGGCAACAATGGCCATCGATAGCGTTCCGCTGATGCGCTTTTTTTCTTGAGGAAAAAGCCGATCAGAAGGAATATGAACAGAATGGCGAGAGCAAAAGGGCCTACGGTAACGCTAAGATAGCTGAATATATTTAGATCTATATCCGGCATATTCTAGTCGATCCATTCGATCTTATAATCGAATATGCGCGTCTTGTCTGTTGCGAACGTCAGCTCTATCGGCATTGAAACGCTTTTCTGCCCATCCTTTTCGGCCCAAACGCGGTAATAGGCCGGGAACAGAAGATGCCGGGCTTCATAGCTGAGTTCGTCAAACCGTTCCTTGTTCTGTTCCTGGCAGTTCAGGAGATAGCTTGCTTCGTCGACATAATATATCTCGAGGTTCTCCAGCGGGTGTCCATCCTCGCCACGTGTCCTGACGACAATGTCGATGGGCTGAGTGTTGATGGCATATACGCTGTAGGAAATACTCTGTATGTAATTCTTGTATATTTCATCAGTGATCATCTGGGAATCGAGAAGGCCTCTCAGTGTCATGATATTCTCTATCTGGGCGGAGGCGTATAAAGACGATCTGGTCGCCAGCGTTATGTCGTCGGCGGCGAGCGAGAAAAAGCCAATCTGCTTTCGAGAGAAATTGGAAAGAAGCTGGTCAATCGTGACGTTGAGTTCTGGCGCTCCGATCTCCTTGTTGAAACGCATGATGTCTTTCGAGGTATTGTTCAGCAACAGCATCTGGATGCCGGTCACGTCGCGGAAAATCTGCTCCTTGGCAAATCCGTCGACGGCCTGATTGCCCAGGTTCTTGGGGATCCAAATCTTTTGACCTGGCTGTATCTGGTCAGGGTTCGTCAGGTCGGGATTGATGGCTGCCACAAAGCCAATATTGTGTTCGTCCGGCAGAAGACCGTTGCTTTCGACCAACGTGCCGACCGTATCTCCGCTGGAAATCGCGACGCGCTCGAATTCTAGCCGTGCATCCAGGTTCACGCTTTTCAGCATGCCGACCGGTTCATCTGTCGGCAGTTGCGCCACATCCATGGTGGAAACGGGGACCGGCGCGCCAAGTCGTGGTGCCAATCCGGCGATATAGTTCGGTCGGTGCGGTGAGGCGGATGCATAGATCGCGCACTCGTCAATAGTGTTGGCTTCACCTGTAACGGGAAACAAAAGCGCCATGCCGGAAAGCGCAACGGCGAGTTTAGCCCTGATGGTCAGTTTCATGTGGATGCTCCACTGACGAAGCAGGTCGCGGGTCGTTCTTTGAAGCGATCATCAATTCATGGACTTGACCCAATTCTACCTGGACGCGCATCTCTCATCAAGATCGCGAAATTGCCATGTTCTTTCGCGGCGACCTGGCTGATGGCGGCGAAATCGTGACGGATCAGCGGGGCAAGGGTGAAGCTGACGGTCCGGTTTGCCCTCGCGCCGACGCAACCGGACCCGGTGCCGCTACGTAATTTTCCCTGTCCAACCAATCGGCGAGCTCAAGCCGCGATGTTCCGTCGCGGCGATGATTGCGCTCGCCCGGAATGAGAGGGAGTTCAAGCCATGTTTCTCACCCAGCACCTCACCAAGACCCTCGCCGCCGCCAGCATCGTCGCCATCATGGGCGCGAGCGCGGTCGCGCCGGCACAGGCCGCCGATGCCGACATCGTCGACACCGCCATTTCGGCCGGGTCGTTCGAAACCCTAGTCGCCGCCGTTCAGGCCGCCGGTCTCGTCGAGACGCTGAAGGGCGAAGGCCCGTTCACTGTCTTCGCGCCGACCGACGAGGCCTTCGCCGCGCTGCCGGCTGGCACCGTGGAAAGCCTGCTGGAAGAGGAAAACCGCGACCAGCTCGTGGCGGTCCTCACCTATCACGTCGTGCCCGGCAAGGTGATGAGCTCGGATCTCGCCGGTCAGTCCATGGATGTCGAGACGGTTCAGGGCTCGACGGTGTCGATCGACGCCACCGGGTCCTCGGTCATGGTCGACGGCGCCACGGTGGTCATGCCGGATGTCGAGGCGTCGAACGGCGTCATCCACGTGATCGACGCGGTGATCCTGCCGGAATAAGCCGGTAGAACCTATCGGCCTTCACGGCCGATCAGCGGGCGGTTCTTCGGGGCCGCCCGCTTTTTTGTGCGCTGCGGCAAGGCGCCGCATATGCGGCACTGCACAATCGCCTAGATGTCATTTCGTAAGTGATACTTACGTGAAACTACGCGGTTTGCCGCCGCGCCCGGTAACCCCTGACGTTGAGGATTGTCATGCGCCACCTGCCCTATGCGGTCGGGCTCTTCATGTTGCTGCCCTTCGCCATCTGGTTCGTCCTGTGGGCCTTCGTGATGCCGGGCCCCAAACCGGGCCTCGACGTGCCGTTGTCGGCGGCGCTGTTCGCGTCTTCTATTCCGCTGGTCGCCTGGTTCTACCTGTCCAATCTGGCGCTGTTGTCCAACAGCATGGCCGGGCAGAGCGAGTTCGACGCGCCAAAGACGCGTCTCGTGCGCTGGGCCATCGATAGCCTGCCCGTGGCGGCCGTCGGTTTCGGCGTGGCGGGCACGGTCTGGCTGGTGACGATGGGAGAGCCGCTCTACCTGACGCCGCTGCCGCTGGTGATGGGTGTCGCGATCGGCATCGCCATCTTTTTCGGCGAGCGGGCCCGCGGCCGCGACAAGATGCGCCGCGATGCCTTGCGCCCTGATGGTGCCTTGCGCCCTGCGCCCGAGCACGCGCTCGCCGCCAATGTCGTGGCACGGTCGCCTCGCCGCGATGGCATTGGCCATCAGGCGCTGCGCCTGGCCTATCATCTGCCCTTCGTTGGCTGGCTGTTGCGGGACGCGGTGGAAGGCCGGCCGTCGGCGCGCTTCTTCTTCGCGGCCAATCTCGCCATGCTGTGGGTGCTGGCCCTGGTCGCGATCGGCTATCCGCTGATGATCGCCACGGCGCTTCTGTTGTGCGCGTCGGTCTTCGTGATGCTGATCCTGATCTGCCGCGCCTGACGACAAGCCTGTTCGGCGCGCGCCGGCGACGCGACAAGAAAAGGCCCGGTCGGCTTGCCGACCGGGCCTTTTGTCTCGTGGTCTCGAAATCGCTTACGGGCAGCGATCGACATATTCGCGGCCGAACTGGTCGCGATAGACGCAATAGCCCGGACGGTCGGTCAGGGCGGCGACAACCGCGCCCGTGCCGGCGCCGATCGCCGCGCCGACGGCGGCGCCCTCGACCGATCCGCTGGCCGCGGCACCGATGATCGCGCCACCCACGGCGCCGATGCCGGCACCCGTCGCGACGCGCTGTTCGGACTGCGTGCAGGCGGCGGCAAGCATCAAAATCGAAGCTGCAAGGAGAAATCGCTTCATCTGGTGTCCTCCAAAAACCGGTCCCCCGAAACACTAGGCCTAGGCGATTGGGCGCAAAATGCAAGCGGGAATATCGTTACGCCGGCGCGCCATCCAGCCTGAACCCCGTCCATGACGTGGTGATCCTGTCCGGCAAAGCCGATGCCTGACACGATTGCGACACAGGACGATGACGCGCGCGGGGGCCGTGCGCTCTGCGCCGCGCCGATATCACGCCGCGAGCTTGTGCAGCCCCGGATCCCAGTAGTCGAGGCCGAACGCGTCGGCGACCGCCGGATGGGCGACATGGCCCTGATGGACGTTCAGCCCGGCGCGGAGGTGCGGGTCGGCCAGCGCGTCGAGGCCATGGTCGGCGAGCGCCAACCCGAAGGGCAGGGTGGCATTGTTCAGCGACCGGCTCGAGGTCGCCGCCACGGCGCCCGGCATATTGGCCACGCAGTAGTGCACGACATCGTCGACGATATAGGTCGGTTCGGCATGGGTCGTCGCCCGCGAGGTCTCGAAGGCGCCGCCCTGGTCGATGGCGACGTCGACGAGCACCGAGCCCGGCTTCATCGCGCGCACCATGTCGCGGCTGACGAGCTTGGGGGCCTTGGCGCCGGGGATCAGCACCGCGCCGACGACGACATCGGCCGCCAGAACCTCCGTCTCGACCGTTTCGCGGGTCGAATAGAGCGTGCGCACGCGACTGTCGAACACCTGATCGAGCTGGCGCAGGCGCGGCAGCGAGCGGTCGAGGATCGTGACCTCGGCGCCGAGCCCGACCGCCATGCGGGCCGCTTCGGTGCCGACCACGCCGCCGCCGATCACCACGACACGGGCCGGCGCGACGCCCGGCACGCCGCCGATCAGGATACCGGCGCCGCCCTGATGCTTTTCCAGGCAATGGGCCGCGGCCTGGATCGACAGCCGGCCGGCGACTTCCGACATCGGCGCGAGCAGCGGCAGCCCGCCATGATCGTCGGTCACGGTCTCATAGGCGATCGCCGTGACGCCAGTCTCGATCAGTCCGCGGGTGAGGTCGGGTTCGGCGGCGAGATGCAGATAGGTATAGAGGATCTGCCCGGCGCGCAGGCGCGGCCATTCGCTGGCCTGGGGCTCCTTGACCTTTACGATCATGTCGGCCTCGGCGAAGACCGCTTCGGCGCTGTTCCGGATCGTGGCGCCGGCGGCGCGATAGGCCGCGTCATCGGCGCCGATGCCGAGGCCCGCGCCCGTCTCGACCAGCACCTCATGGCCGTGGGCCGCATATTCGCGAACGCTGCCCGGCGTCGCGCCGACGCGGAATTCGCCCTGCTTGATTTCTCTGGGAACGCCGATGTGCATGTTCGTGTCTCCTTGGTCGCCGGTCCCGTCGACTGTCGGCCCAGCCGGCCGTCGGGTCCGGCCCGGTTGCGTTCATTTCCTCCAATACAGCCTCGGCTCTTGTGTCGGCCTGCGGCATGGTCATGGAAAGGATAGGCCGAAAACCATGCGGCGTCCTTGCGTAACGCTGCGTTTCGGCGGATGATGATGCGAGAATCCGGAGTGAATGGCGGTTTTCTGCGGGAGGGCCGCGCATATGGATCTTGATGCGCGTGATTTGGAGATCCTGACCTTATTGCAGGAAGATGCCCGGCTAAGCCATGTCGCGCTGGCCGACAAGGTGCCGCTGTCGGCCTCGCAGATCGGCCGGCGCATCCGCGAATTGGAGGAAACCGGTGTCGTTCGCGGCTATCACGCCGAAATCGACGATCGCGCGATCGGGTTTCCCGTCGTGGCGCTGGTGCGCATCACGCTCGAAGGCCAGCAGGACGATTTCATGGCCGATTTCGAGGCCGAGGTCGTCAAGCTGCCCAATGTGCTGGTCTGTTTCCTGATGGCCGGCGATTACGACTATCTTCTGCGGGTCGCGGCCCGTGATCTCGCCGATTTCGAGCGCGTGCATCGTGATCATCTGTCGAAACTACCCCATGTCGCGCGCATCCACACGAATTTCGCGCTCCGAAACGTGGTCAATCGCGCTTTACCGCTGACCGTGTCGCGTGATTAACGCGCGGTTAAAGATGACCCGCGACACTTCGTGACGGGATTTTGGGGTTGGGGCGCCGGGCGCTCCGATATCGCGCCGGGCAAAGGTCGGCGCGCAATGGCGGTGCCTGAACATGTCGGTCAAGCTTCTTCTTCTTCCCGGTGACGGGATCGGGCCGGAATGCGCGGCCGCGACCGCCTATATTCTGAAGACGGCGACGGGCCTCTTCTCGCTCGATATCGAGGCCGACAGCGCCAATATCGGCGGTGCCGGTGTCGCCGAGGAAAACGATCCGCTGCCGCCCTCGACGCGCGACAAGCTGCGCGCCGCCGATATCGCCGTCATCGGTCCGCTCGCCGATGCCGAGGGCGATCCGCTGTGCTCCGACACCGCCGCGCATATCGCGCGCGATCTCGACCTCTATGCCCGACTGACCCCGGTCAGGACCTGGAGCGGGTTTTCCGGGCCCATAGCCGATCTCGACATGCTGATCGTCTCGCCGGTTTTCGAAGGCGCCGATGAGCGGCTCGCCATGGTCGCCGGGTCCGGCGCGATGATGCCGGCGCCCGATGTCGCGCTGTCGGTCTCCGTCGCGACGCGGCCGGGCACGCGGCGCATCGCCGACACGGCAAATCGGTTGGCCACGGCGCGCGGCGGTCCGCTGGCGCTCGTCTATCCGGCCGATCCGATGTCGCTCGCCGACAATCTCTTCGTCTCCGAGGTCGATGCGGACCGGCAGGCGGGCGGCGTGCCGATCCTCAAGCGGGCGCTCGCCGACCTCCTGGCCGATCTAATGTCGGGCGCCGTGCCGGCCACCGTGCTGGTCAGTCCGTCGGCGTCCGGCGCCACCATCGGGATCGCCGGCACGCTGGCCGGCACGCGGCCGCTGACGGTGTCGCTCCTGACCAATGACCGCCAGGCCGTGTCCTTCGTCGCCTCGGGCCCGCGCGCCGATATCGCCGGCCAGGGCGTGTCCGATCCCGTGCCGTTCATCCTGTCGGTCGCCCGGGCGCTCGACTGGGCCGGCCAGATCAAGGGGCGGCAGGACCTGGTCGACGCGGCCGCCGCGATCGAAGCCGGCACCGAAGCCGCGCTGGCCGATCCGGCCAGCCGCTCGGCGGATCTCGGCGGCGGCGCCACGACGGCGCAGATCGCCAAATCCATCGCCACAGCGATGATCGCCGCCGTTCGTGCCACGGTCTCGCAGGCCGAGGACAACGCCCCGGATTGACAGGGGCGCGGGGCCATTATCGTAACACGCCTATCGAGTGCCTTCGGCTTGCCTTAACCACGGCTTAAGCCGGGGTCTCTAGCGTGACGCGCGAGGGGTTCTGACCGCGGCGTCGCGCGCGGAATATGGCGCGATCGGTGCCGACCGGGCGCGGCGTGTCGCGCTGACGCTTTGTGATCGATCGGATTTCCTGGATCTGGCGCGTTTCGCCCCGGGTCGCGGGCGATCGAGGGAGTGGGACGGATATGGCGCGGGCAAGGGACAGGTCCGACGGCCGGGTCGAGCCTTTATTCGACGACAGCCTGTTTCCGGCCGAGGCCGGCGCGCCGGCGCCGCATCCGCTCGCCATGCAGGCCGCCGCCGACCGGCAGGCGCGGCCGCGCCAAAGGGCTGGTGCTTCGGGCCGGGGCCGGCAAAAGGGCCGCCAGCGGACTGCCTCCGGCCAATCGGGCGGCGGCCGTCGCGACGGGCGGCGTGGTGGGCCGCTCCGCTTTCTCGGCCGGGCGGTCTACTATGGCATCGTTCTCGGCGTCTGGGCGGTCGTCGGCATCGCGGCGCTTCTCGGCTATTTCGCGCTGCAATTGCCGCCGATGTCCGAACTGGCCGTGCCGGAGCGGCCGGCCAATATCCGTATCCTGTCGTCAGACGGCGCGCTGATCGGCAATCGCGGCGAGACCGGCGGGGAACAGGTCCGCCTGTTCGAGCTGCCGCACTATCTGCCCGAGGCCGTCATGGCGATCGAGGACCGCCGCTACCGGCATCATTTCGGCATCGACCCGATCGGGCTGGCCCGTGCCATGCTGGTCAATGTCCAGGCCGGCCGCGTCGTCCAGGGCGGCTCGACGCTGACCCAGCAGCTCGCCAAGAACCTGTTCCTGGAACGCGACCGCACCATGGAGCGCAAGCTTCAGGAAGTCGTCCTGGCGCTGTGGCTCGAAGCCGAATACGACAAGGACGCGATCCTCGAAATGTATCTCAACCGGGTCTATCTCGGCGCCGGCGCCTATGGCGTGGAGGCCGCTGCCCAGACCTATTTCAAGAAGAGCGCGCGCGAGGTCACGCTCGCCGAAGCCGCCGTCCTGGCAGGCCTCCTGAAGGCGCCGTCGCGCTTTGCCCCGACGCGCGATCCCGAAGCGGCGGCGAGCCGCGCCCGTCTCGTGCTCCAGGCCATGGTCGAGGCCGGCTTCATCACCGCCAACGAGGCGCAACTGGCCGAGACCAATCCCGCCCGCGTGCGTCCGACCAGCCCGGGCGGCTCGAACGGCTATGTCGCCGACTATGTCGCCGATCAGGTCGAGCTGATCCTCGGGCGCCTGCCGGACGATATCGTCGTCGAGACGACGATCGACATGCGGCTTCAGGCCGAAGCCGAGGACACGCTGGTGACGGTGCTCGCCGCGCAAGGCGCGGACAAGCGCGCCGAACAGGCGGCGCTGGTGACGCTCGATCCCAATGGCGCGATCCGCGCGCTGGTCGGCGGCCGGTCCTATGGCGAAAGCCAATTCAACCGCGCCACGCGGGCGCTGCGCCAGCCGGGTTCGGCCTTCAAGCCCTTCATCTATGTCGCGGCCCTTGAAGCCGGTCTATGGCCCGAAACGGTGCGCGACGACGCGCCGGTGCGTTTTGGCGACTGGACGCCGAGCAATTATTCGGACCGCTATGAGGGTCCCGTCACGCTGACCCATGCGCTCGCCAAGTCGATCAATACGGTGGCGGTGCGGTTGGCCGCCGAAACGGGCCTCGACAGCGTGATCGACGTCGCCCAACGCATGGGGATCCGCTCGGACATGGGCGACAATCTTTCCTTGTCGCTCGGCACGTCGGAAGTGACGCTATTGGAACTGACAGGCGCCTATGTGCCGCTGGCCAATGGCGGTTTCGGCGCCGATCCGCACATCATTTCGCGCATCCGCTCGGCCCAGGGCGACATTCTCTACGATCGGCGCGGATCCGGTACGGGCCGCGTTCTCGGCGACGACACCGTCGGCGCCATGAACCATATGCTGCGCCAGACGGTGGAAAACGGCACCGGGCGTCGCGCCGCGCTGGCACCGCGTCCAGTGGCCGGCAAGACCGGCACGGCGCAGGAATTTCGCGATGCCTGGTTCATCGGCTATACCGCCGACCTCGTCACCGGCGTCTGGGTCGGCAATGACGACAGGACGCCGATGAACCGGGTGACCGGCGGCGCGCTGCCGGCCGAGATCTGGCACGGCTTCATGGATACGGCCCTGCATGGCGTCGCCATCGCCGACCTGCCGGGCACCTATCTGCCGGCATCCGGCTATGGCGTCGCGCTGACCGGGTCGCCCTGGCCGGGTGGGCAGTCCGTGGCCGGCCAGCCGGGGGCAGGTGTTCAGATGCCGGGTTATGACGATCGCGGCAACCGGCTTACCCGGGCGCCCGGGCCGGATGACAATAGCGGCCAGGGCCCCTTTGGTGGCCTGTTCCAGAATCTGTTTGGCAGCGTCTACTAGGCGTTCGCCCGTCCGGTATCGGTGCCGTGCGACGCCCCTGCCCGGCGGTTATTGCGTATCGAGTGAACCTTGGCTCACCGGATACGCTCTAACCGCCTCGATTTTGCGCAATTCCGGACGCAAAACCGGTTCCCACTTTCGCTGGAATTACTCTAGTGGCGCCCGTAGCGGTGCAGCCGGGTGCCGTGCGCCTTTAGCCAGGCCTCGGCGCGATCGACATCGGCGCTGGTCGATCTGAGCGTGCGCCAGAAGGCGGGCGCATGGTTCATCTCGACGAGATGCGCCACTTCATGGGCCGCCACATAGTCGAGCACGAAGGGCGGCGCCAGGATCAGCCGCCAGGAAAAGGCCAGCGTGCCGTTCGACGAGCAGGAGCCCCAGCGCGATTTCTGATCGCGGATCATGATCTTGCTCGGCGCGACCTCGAGCGTCTCGGCATGGATCTTCACCGAGCGGGCGATGTCGCGGCGCGCCTCGCGCTTCAGCCAGTCCGTCAGGCGGCGCGCGAGGTGGTCGGGACCGCCGGGCACGACGATCCTCGGCTCGTCACGATCGCTGTCGTCGACATGGACGATGCCGCGCAGCCGGGCGCCGGCGGCGATCTCGTGCAGCCTGTCGCGGAGCGGAATGATCGCGCCGGGCTGGAACGGGATGCCTGGCCCATGGCGGCGCCGGCGCTCGGCGATCCAGCCGCGATGGCTGTCGAGGAAGTCGAGCGCGGCTTCGAGCGCGGCATGGCGCGGCAGCGTCAACACCGCGTCGCCCGTCGCCGCGTCATGGCGCAGGGTCATGCGTCGGGCCCGGTTGTTGCGCCTGATCCGCACCACGGCCGGGCCGCAGGCGAGGTCGAGCGTGACGACGGCCGGTTCCTTGGGGCTGCCCGTCTTGCGGGAAGAAGATCGTTTCGGTCGAACGAAGTCCAGCATCTCGATCGCGAATCACCTTTTGTTCCCAAGATGACACGGACCGCGGCAAACGCCAAAACGGCTTTGCCAGACAGACATGGCTTTGATGTGGAAAAGGACCGGCCGCGCGCCTCCCCAATCAGGGCAAAACGCGCGGCGGCGCTCAGTCGGCGGCCGGCTTGCGTGCCGCCTGACGTGGCCGCCCGGTCTTGCGGACCGGTGTCCGGCGCGCCGGTGCGGTAGCGGTCGTCTTGCCCGCCGTCGTCTTGCGTCGCGGCCCGCCATTGTTCGACAACACGAAGTCCTTGATCCTCGGCGCGATCTCGGAATTGAAGCGCGAGCCGTTGAAGACGCCGTAATGGCCGACCTTGGGCTGCACGTAATGGGCGCGCAGGTCTTCGGGGATATTGGGGCAGAGCCGGTGCGCGGCCTCCGTCTGGCCGACGCCCGAAATGTCGTCCTTCTCGCCTTCCACCGTCATCAGGGCGGTGTTCCGGATCGCGGTCAGGTCGAGCGGTTCGCCGCGATGGGTCATCTCGCCCTTGGGCAAGGCGTGGCGGATGAAGACGGTATCGACGGTCTGAAGGTAGAATTCCGCCGTCAGATCCATCACGGCGAGATATTCGTCGTAGAATTCGCGGTGCTTCTCCGCGCTGTCGCCGTCGCCCTCGATGAGGTGGTAGAACATGTCGCGATGGGCCGACATGTGGCGATCGAGATTCATGCCCATGAAGCCCGACAATTGCAGGAAGCCGGGATAGACATTGCGCAGAAAGCCCGGATGCGGGAACGGCACCTGCATGATGGCATTGCGCCGGAACCAGTCGAGATCGCGCTGATCCGCGAGGTCGTTGACCGCCGTCGGATTGACCCGGGTATCGATCGGCCCGCCCATCAGCACCATGGAGCGCGGCGCGAAGGGGTCGCCATGCGCCTCCATCAACGCCACCGCCGCCAGGACCGGCACCGACGGCTGGCACACCGCCATGACATGCATGTCGCCGCCGAGCGAGCGCAGGATCGAGATGACGTAGTCGATATAGTCGTCGAGATCGAACGGCCCTTCCGACAGCGGCACCATGCGCGCATCCGTCCAGTCGGTGATGTAGACGTCGTGATAGGGCAGCATGGTCTCGACCGTGCCACGCAGGAGCGTCGCGTAGTGGCCCGACATCGGCGCGACGATCAGAAGCTTAGGGCCCGGCGAGCGGTTGGCCGGCAGGCTCTTGCGGAAATTGATGATGCGGCAGAACGGCCGCTCCCAGACGATCTCCTCGCGCACCTGCACCCGCATGGCGCCGACCAGCGTCGTCTCGATGCCGAATTCCGGCTTGCCGTAGCGCCGCGTCACCCGCTCGAACAGTTCGCATCCCGCCGCGATGCCGCGGCCCGCGGTGGTGTGGCTCAGCGGATTGAGCGGATTGCGATAGAGGAGCCGGGTCGCATCGGCCACGGCGCGCGCCGGGCTGAGCGCGGCATGCGTCAGCTCATACCACTGATAATAGGACAATGGCGGTTATCCTTCCTAGGCGGCGCCCCGGTGCCGCGCGTGGCAAGAAACGGCGGGAACTCATCTGTCGCGACCGGCATGTGTCGGGGTCGGAATCGCAAAAAATGGCCGCTGCCGGCACGGTCGGCTCGACCCGAACGCTATACGCTGCACTGCACAATTGGCAAGCCTCGCGCCTGTTGCATTGCGGAAACGATCCCGCAGATTGTAATCATTCTGACATATTCGGCCGAATGCAATTGAAAAATCGGGACAAGCCGGTCACTCCCCAAGCTGGAGCAGGGTGCCCGCCCGGCGCGCGGCGTTGTAGAAATACATGAACGACCAGAAGGCGGCGGCGAACAGGACCACGTTCAGCCCGAAGGCGCGCAGCATGAGATCGGGCTCGAATCGCTGATCGATGATGAGCGCGCGCATGCCTTCGAACACATAGGTCGGCGGCAGCATATAGGCGATCGTCTGCAACCAGGCCGGCAGCGTGTCGACGGGATAGTAGACGCAACACAGCGGCAGCATCAGGAAGGCCAGCGACCAGGCGAGGTTTTCCGCGCCGAGCCCGTTGCGCAGCACGAGCCCCGACACGAACAGGCCGAGCGCCCAGCTGGTCAGGAACAGGTTGAGAAAGAACACCGACAGCGCGACGCCGAGCTGCCATATATTGAAGCCGAAGAACAGGATGGCCAGCAGCGTCACCGGCACGAAGCCGATGCCGACCCGGATCAGGCTCATCGCCATCAGCGAGGCGACGAATTCCGCCGGCTTCAGCGGCGTCATCATCAGGTGGCCCATATTGCGCGACCACATCTCCTCGAGAAAGGACAGCGAGAAGCCGAGCTGGCCACGGAACAGGACGTCCCACAGAAGGATCGCGCCGAGCAGCACGCCGGCAGCCTGGGCGAAGGCGCTCGAGGTTTCGACGAGATAGAGCTGGAAGAAACCCCACATCAGCATCTGCACCGTCGGCCAGTAGATGAGCTCGAAGGTGCGCGGCCAGGACGAGCGCAACAGATACCAGTGGCGCAGCACCATGGCGCCGACCCGGCGCGCGCTGAAGCCGATGCCGTCGGTCGCCGGCGTGGTCGCGTCGGTCATGGTCGCGGCTCCAGGTCGGCTGTTTCGCCTGTGTCCGCCTGACCCGTGCGCCGGTTGCGCGCGACGTCGAGGAACACGTCTTCGAGCGTCGCCCGGCCGTATTTCGCCAGAAGCGCCGCCGGCGCCCCGTCATCGACGATGCGGCCGGCCTGCATCATCAGGACGCGATCGCACATGCGCTCGACCTCGGGCATGTTGTGCGACGCCAGGAGGATCGTGGCGTTCCGGGTCTCGCGATAGCGGCTCAGATGGCCGCGCACCCAGTCGGCGGTATCCGGATCGAGCGAGGCGGTCGGCTCGTCGAGCAAAAGCAGTTCGGGGTCGTTGATCAGCGCCTTGGCGAGGCTGACGCGGGTCTTCTGCCCGGCCGACAGCTTGCCCGTCGGCCTGTCGAGGAGATGGGTCAGGTCCAAGTTGTCCGCTGTCTCGGCGATGCGCGCCTTGAGCCCGGAGACGCCATAGAGCGTGCCGAACACCGTCAGGTTCTGCCGCACGGTCAGCCGCAGCGGCATGTCGACATAGGGGCTTTCGAAATTCATGCGCTTGAGCGCGGCATGGCGGTCGGCCAGCATGTCGTGTCCGAGCACCTCGATCGCGCCGGCCGATGGCAGCACCAGTCCCATGATCATGGCGATCGTCGTCGTCTTGCCGGCGCCATTGCCGCCCAGCAGGCCGGTGACCGAGCCGCGCGCGATCTCGAAGGTCACGTGATCAACCGCGACGACGGCGCCGTATGACTTGCCGAGGCCGGAAACGGCGATGGCGGGTCCGCCCATGATAAGGTTCCTGCTAGGCTATTGTTCGCCTGCGGCGGCCGGATGGCTCGACTGGGACGCCGCATCACGGCGATATATACGTCAATTCGCCCGATCTGGCGTTGCCGCCGGACGGGACGCGGCCACGCGATGGCGGCATGGCAAACGCGATATCCAAACACGATATCGCGATACCGGGCCGTCCCGTCGCGATCGGCCGCGAGGGCGCCAGGCGGTGTTTGGACAGGATGAGTGACACGATGACGCAAGCCGCGACGGCTGGTCCGGCATCCGCCGCGAACGAGGCCGAGGCACCGCCGTCCCAGCCGCTCCGGTCGGAGAACGCGATCCGTCGGATCCGGCTTCAGACGCTGGTGCGGCTGCGCTGGATCGCGGTCGCGGGCCAGACGCTGGCGCTCCTGATCGTCCATGAAGGGCTCGGCTTTCCGCTGCCGGTGGCGGCCTGTTTCGCCATCGTCGCGTTGTCGGCGGTCCTCAATATCGTGCTCACCCTGCGCTTTCCCGCCTCCCACAGGCTGTCGGCGCGGGCCGCCATGGGCTATCTCACCTATGACGTCCTGCAGCTCGCCGCCCTTCTCGCGCTGACCGGCGGGCTGACCAATCCCTTCGCCTTTCTGATCGTCGTGCCGGTGCTGATCGCCGCCGGCATCCTGCCGCCGCGCAACACGATCATGCTCGGCGGGGTGGTCGTCCTGCCGGTGACCATGCTGGCATTGTGGTATCTGCCGCTGCCCTGGTGGCCGGAGGCCGGGTTCGAACTGCCGGGGCTCTATGTCACCGGCGTCTGGGTCGCCATCGTGCTGTCGGTCGCCTTCATGTCGCTTTATGTCTGGCGGGTCGCCGAGGAGGCGCGGCAACTGGCCGATGCGCTGTCGGCCACCGAGCTTGTCCTGGCCCGCGAGCAGCATCTGAGCGCGATAGACGGTCTCGCCGCGGCGGCGGCCCATGAACTGGGCACCCCGCTCGGCACCATCGCCCTCGTCGTCAAGGAACTGGTGCGCGACACGCGCGCCGGCGAGCCGATCGGCGACGATGTCCGCCTGTTGCAGGCCGAGGTCGAGCGCTGCCGCACGATCCTGCGCAAGATCGGCTCGCTCGGCAGCGATCCCGGCGGGCCGCTCGAGCAGGTCGCCATGTCGAGCCTGCTCGAGGACATCGCCGCGCCGCACCGCAATCTCGGCATCGAGGTGGCGGTGTCGACGGCCGGTCCCGATCCCGAACCCGCCGGCCGGCGCAATCCCGGCATTACCCATGGTCTCGGCAATCTCCTGGAGAATGCGGTCGACTTCGCCCGTGCGAAGGCCGCGATCGACGCGCAATGGACCGACACCGATGTGACGATCGAGATCAGCGATGACGGGCCGGGTTTTCACGCCGAGATCCTGACCCATCTCGGCGAACCCTTCCTGACCCGCCGCCAGGTCGCGGGGCCGTCGGGACGTGGGCCGGATGCCGAGGGGCTGGGGCTTGGCGTGTTCATCGCCAAGACGCTGCTCGAGCGGTCGGGCGCCGAGATCTCCTTCGCCAACCGGCGCAAGCCGGACAGCGGCGCCGTGGTGCGTGTTAGATGGCCGCGCCGGGTCTTGGAAGATGGGAGCAATCCCAATTGGCGAACGCAACGTATTTATGACACGGATAGTCGCTGGCCGGTGGCCGGCGATGCGGCGGCCGAGCGGCGTGCGACCCACGGCGCGTCGGCGGCGATCGAGACGGAAAGGACATAGTATGGCGATGGTGGCGATGGACAGCACCTCATTGCCGAGCGGCGACCCGGCCCGGATCTCGCCCGATGGCGACACCTCCCTGTTGATCCTCGACGACGACCGCGCCTTCGTGCAGCGCGTGGCGCGCGCCATGGAGCGGCGTGGCTTCGATGTGGTGACGGCCGAAAGCGTCGAGGAAGGCCTCGGCCGGGTCGTGGCCGACCCGCCGGCCTATGCGCTGGTCGACATGCGGCTCGAAGACGGCAACGGGCTGACGGTGGTGCAGCGGCTCAAGGCGGTGCGGCCCGATGCGCGCACGGTGATCCTGACCGGCTACGGCAACATCGCGACGGCGGTCACGGCGGTGAAGCTCGGCGCGGTGGATTATCTCGCCAAGCCGGCCGATGCCGACGACATCTTCGCCGCGCTGACGGCGACCGGCGAAAGGCTGCCCGAGCCGCCGGAAAACCCGATGTCGGCCGACCGGGTGCGCTGGGAACATATCCAGCGGGTCTATGAGCAGTGCGACCGCAATGTCTCGGAGACCGCTCGCCGGCTCAACATGCACCGGCGCACGCTGCAGCGGATCCTGGCCAAGCGCGCGCCGCGCTAGACCGCGCCCAGGTCACAGCCGGGGCAGGTCGTCGAGCGCCAGCGGGTCTTCTAGGCGCGCCAACCGCTGGGCGGCGGCCGTCGACAGCCGGATGAGCATCGCCTTGCGGCGGGCTGCTGGCAATGCATGCGACGGGGCTTGGCGCAGCGCGTCCGCGCCATGCGCGTCGGCCGCGATGAGGCCGGCATCTTCGGGAAAAGGCAGCCCGGTCAGGTCGGGCAGGGTAGCGAACCACAAGCTGTCGCAGAACGCGCGATAGTCCGGCCATTTGCGGTCGGCGGCGAGATCGGCCGCGCTCGATTTGATCTCGACGATCCAGATCTCGCCGCGCGGGCCGATGGCGGCGAGATCCGCCCGCCGGCCGTCGGCGAGGACCATTTCCGGTATGGCCGCGAAACCGAGATGGTGCAGATAGCGCATCGTGCCGCGACGGATATTGAGGGCCGTCGCAGACTGCCGGCCGTCGGGCCGGGCGGGCGCCGGGCCGGGCGTGAAGAGATGCGAGCTGCCGGGCGCGGCCAACTGTCTACTCCGAGGTTTCGGCCGGCACTTGGATCGTCGCCATGTAGCCGAGCAGGGCGCCGATCTCGTCGGGCGAGAAGCTGTATTCCGGCATGTCCGGCGCGCCGTGGCCGACCACGATGCCCTCGGCCAGCGCCTCTTCGAGATATTCGAGCGGCCAGCGCTGGGCCAGGATGCGGAAGGGCGGAGCGCCCGGATCGGCGCTCGTATCGTGCAGGCCGACGGCATGGCATTGCGCGCACAAGGCTTCCGCGATGGCCTGACCGGAGAGATCGGCCCAGGTCGTGTCCTCGGCGCGGAGGTCCGCTGTCGGGATGAGCAGCGCGAGCGCGGCCACCGGCGCCGCGAGCCGGCCGGCGGCGCCGGGAAAACGGATGATCATCAGGAAGGTCTCCGAATCGAACCGCGTCTCCGACAGGGTCGCAGCCCGATGCGGCATCGGCAAGGCGGATCGGGCGCTGTCGCGGCGTCGGCCTGAGGCGGTCAGGCGGCCTCGAAGGTGCCGAATTCGAAGCCGCGCCCGGGGGCGGCATCGAACAGCATCTTCGTATAGTCGTGTCGCGGATTGCCGAACACCGTCTGCGTCGGGCCTTCCTCGACCACCTCGCCCTTATACATCACCGCGATCCGGTCGCAGATCTGGGCCGCCACCCTGAGATCATGGGTGATGAACAGGACGGCGAGGTTGAATTTTTGGCGCACGTCGTCGATCAGGTCGAGTACTTGCGCCTGGACAGACACGTCGAGCGCCGAGACCGCCTCGTCGGCGATCAAGACTTCCGGCTCCATGGCGAGCGCCCGGGCGATGCAGATGCGCTGGCGCTGGCCCCCGGAGAACTGGTGCGGAAACCGGTCGATGGCATCGGGTTCGAGGCCGACGAGCCGCATCAGATCGCGCGCCTTGGCGATCGCGTCGTCCCGGCTGGCGCCGAAATTGGTCGGCCCCTCGATGATCGACGCGCCCACCGTGCGGCGCGGATTGAGCGAGCGATAGGGGTCCTGGAAGACGATCTGCACGCGTTTGCGATGCGGCCTGAGGGCGCCCGGCGACAGGCTCGCCACGTCATTGCCGTGAATGCGGATCTCGCCCGAACTCGGATCGACGAGGCGCACCACGCAGCGCGCCACCGTCGACTTGCCGGAGCCGGATTCGCCGACGATGCCCAGCGTCTCGCCGCGCCGGACGGTCAGATTGACGTCCGATGCCGCCTTGACGACGCGACCCTTCTGCAGGAAGCCCGTCGTGCCATAGGTCTTGTTGAGGTCGCTGGTTTCGAGCGCGACCGGCGCCTTGTCATGCGGTTCGCGCTCGGGCGGGTGCATGCTTGGCACCGAGCGGATCAGCATCTGGGTGTAATTGGCCTTGGGCCGGCGCAACACCTCGTCGGCGGTGCCGCTTTCCACGATCCGGCCGTTCTGCATGACGACCACCCGGTCGGCGATCTCGGCGACGACGCCGAAATCGTGGGTGATGAACAGGACGCCGGTCTTGCGGCGCTCCATCATCTCGCGCACGAGCTTGAGGATCTGTTTCTGGGTCGTCACGTCGAGCGCCGTGGTCGGCTCGTCGGCGATCAGAAGCGCGGGGTCGAGCACCAGCGCCGAGGCGATCATGATGCGCTGGCGCTGGCCGCCCGAGAGCTGGTGCGGATAGGCCGACACCATGGATCGGGGATCGGGCAGATGCACCAGGTCCATGATCTCGACGACGCGCTCGGCGCGCTCGCGCGGGCTCATCGCGCCGTGGATCTTGAGCACTTCCTCGATCTGCTGGCCGACCTTCATGACCGGATTGAGCGCGGTCATCGGCTCCTGGAAGATCATCGACAGACGCGCGCCCCGGAGATCGCGCATCTCGCGGTCGCTCTTCTTCAGGAGGTCGTCGCCGTCGAACAGGATCTCGCCGGCGGTCGGTCGCAGTTGTTTCTTCGGCAGAAGGCCCATGCAGGTGAAGGCGGTGACCGACTTGCCGGAGCCGGATTCGCCGACGATGCAGACGATCTCCTCGCGGCCCACGGTGACCGAGATGTCCTCGACGGCATTGGTCCGGTCGGCGCCGTCGGGCAGCTTCACGGTCAGGCCGCGAACGTCGAGAACCTGCGGGTGGGCATCGGCATGCGGAGACGAATTGGTCATGTCCATCGCGTCAGAGCCTGCGGGCGAGTTTCGGGTCGAGCCGGTCGCGCAGGGCGTCGCCCAGAACGTTGACGGCCAGAATGGTCAGCGCGAGCGCGATGCCGGGGAAGAAGATGATCCACGGCGCCAGTTGGAAGAACAGCCGCGCCTCGGCCATCATATTGCCCCAGCTCGGGATTTCCGGCGGCGTGCCGGCGCCGAGGAAGGACAGGAGCGCTTCGAGCAGCATCGCCGAGGCGCAGACATAGGTCGCCTGGACAATCAGCGGCGGCACCGTGTTGGGCAGCACATGGCGCCACAGGACCAGCGGCATCGCCGTGCCCATGGAAATCGCCGCCTCGACATAGGGTTCCTCGCGCACGCTCAGGACGACCGAACGCACGAGCCGGACGACGCGCGGGATCTCGGGAATGGTGATGGCGATGATGACGGTGGTCAGCGAGGCGCCGGACAGGGAAACCAGCGCGATGGCCAGCAGGATGCCGGGGATCGCCATCAGCCCGTCCATGACGCGCATGACGATGCCGTCGAGCCAGCGTATATAGCCCGAGACGAGGCCGACCACGAGGCCGATCGCGACCGCCAGCACCGCCACCGTGATGCCGACGATCAGCGACACCCGCGCGCCATAGACCGTGCGGCTCCAGACGTCGCGGCCGAACATGTCGGTGCCGAACCAGTGGGCGGCGCTCGGCGGGCTCAGCCTGACGGCGGGGTTGAGGTCGGTCGGCGGAATCGGCGCGATGAGCGGCGCGGCCACCGCAGCGAACGCCATGACGACGAGGATCAGCGCGCCGACGAAGGCGACCGGATAACGGGCGACGAAGTCGCGGCGCCAGGAGCGGGCCTTGGCGATCGGGCCGATGGCGGCGCGGTCTGTCACGTCTGCCATGGCGCTAGTACCGAATGCGCGGATCGACGAAGGTGTAGACGATGTCGATCAGCAGGTTGAGGAAGATGTAGATGAAGGAGAAGAACAGGATCAGCCCCTGGATGATCGGATAATCGCGCTTCAGGATCGCGTCCACGACGAGCCGGCCGAGGCCCGGGATGTTGTAGACGCTTTCGGTGATCACGACGCCGCCGATCAGAAGCGCGATGCCGAGCCCGATCACGGTGACGATGGGGATGGCGGCGTTCTTCAGCGCATGGACCAGCAATACCTTACGCTCGATCTGGCCCTTGGCGCGGGCGGTGCGGATATAGTCCTCCTCGAGCACTTCGAGCACGCTGGCGCGGGTGATGCGGGCAACCAGCGCGATGTAGATCGCGCTCAGCGTCAGCGTCGGCAGGGTGATGTGGCGGACGAATTCCCAGACCCCGTCGGTGAACGGGCTGCGATAGCCCTGCACCGGCAGCCAGCGCAGCTCGATCGAGAAGGCATAGACGAGGAAATAGCCGAGCACGAAGACGGGGATCGAAAAGCCGAGCACGGCGAAGATCATGATCAGCCGGTCGATCCAGGTGCCGGCCTTCCAGGCCGCCAGGACACCCATCGGCACGGCGACGATGACCGAGAAGACCAGCGTCGTCGCGGCCAGCATGAGCGTCGGCTCGAGCCGCTGGCCGATCAGCGTGGTGACCGGCAGGTTGGAGAAGATCGAGATGCCGAGATCGCCGCGCAGAAGCTGCAGGATCCAGTTGAAGAACTGGATGAAGATCGGGTCGTTGAGGCCGAGCTGCTCGCGGATCCGTTCGATGTCCTGCGGGCTGGCATAGTCGCCGGCGATGACGGTGGCGGGGTCGCCGGGCGACAGCCGCAGCATCATGAAAATGATGAAGGCGACGATCGCCATGACCGGGATGGTCGACAGGATGCGCCGGGCGATGAACAGCCACATGGCGTCAGGCGCTCCCCGGTCCGGTGCGGGGCCCCGTTCGTGCCGGGCGCTCGGTCATGCGGTCGTCTCCGTTCCCGCCCGCGATGAGGGCGTAGGGTGTCGGGTCAAGAGGCGGCGGCGGGCCGCCGAGGCCCGCCGCGCTGGTCGGGAAGCGAGGCCTGATGGCCTCGGCGATCGGAGCGGCCTCGCGTCAGACCGCGATGTTCCAGAAGAACTGGACCGGCGACTTGATCAGGCCCTGGACATTGTCGCGATAACCGACCGGCACGAAGAAGGTGCCGGTATTGCCATGGGTACCGATCTCGATGGCGCGCTGCTGGATCTGGTCGGCGAGCGCCTTCTGCTGGGCCGGATCGGTCTCGGTGGCGAAGGCGTCGCGCAGCTCTTCCATCTTGGCGTCGCTCGGCCATCCGAACCAGGCGCCTTCCGGACCGCCGCCCGACAGGCCGACGGCCGCGATCGGGTTGACCAGGTCGCCGCCGATCCACCAGGTGTGGAAGATGTTCCAGCCGCCATCGGCGACCGGGTCCTGCTTGGCGCGGCGCGAGGTCAGCGTCGACCAGTCCATCGCCTGGAGATCGACTTCCATGCCGAGCGTGCGCAGCGTTTCCGCCGTCACCAGCGCCATGGCCGACAGGATCGGGATGTCGGTCGACTGCATGATCACCACCGGCGTGCCATCATAGCCGGACTCGGCGAGCGTCGCTCGGGCCCGGTCCATGTCCGTCGGCGTGATCATGTCGAGGCCGACCTCGGTCTCGAGCGGCGAGCCGCAGGGGAAGTAGCTGTCGCAGGCCGCGTTGTAGAAGTCGGGATTGCCGACGGCCGCCTGCATGTAGACCTGCTTGTCCATCGCCTGCAGCACCGCGCGGCGCACCATCGGATTGTCGAAGGGCGGCAGGAGATGGTTGAAGCGCAGCATGCCCTGATTGCCGAGCGGGTCGAGCACCTCGACATTGACGCCGTCTGCCTGGGCGATGATCGGCGCCAGATCGCCCGGCACCTGTTCGTAATAGTCGACCTCGCCCGAGATCAGCGCGTTCATCGCCGTGGTCGAATCCGGCGTGTAGATCCATTCGCAGCGGTCGACATTGACGACCTTGCCGCCCGACGCCGAATTGGCCGGCCCCGAACGCGGCACATAGCCGGCGAATTTCTCGTAGACGGTCTTGGCGCCCGGCTGCCATTCCTCGCTGACGAAGCGGTAGGGGCCGGAGCCGATGACATCCGAGATCTGCTCGAAGGGGTCGGTCTCGGCGAGCCGCTTCGGCATCATGAAGGGCACGTTGGACGAGATCTTGCCGATCGATTCAAGCACCAGGCCATAGGGCGTCGACAACGTCATGACGATCGTCTTGTCGTCCGCGGCGGTCAGATCCTCGACGACGCGGAAGAGCTTCTGGCCCATGCCGTCGCGCACGCCCCAACGCTTCAGCGAAGCGACGCAGTCATCGGCGGTGACCGGCGTGCCGTCGTGGAATTCGAGGCCGTCGCGCAGCACGAAGGTCCAGGTCATCTGGTCGTCGGACACCTCGTAGGTGTCGACCATCTGCGGCTGTGGCGTCAGGCTCTCGTCCATCGCGAACAGCGTGTCGAAGACCATGTAGCCGTGATTGCGGGTGATATAGGCGGTCGTCCAGATCGGATCGATGTTCTTGAGGTCCGCATGCGGAATGACGCGCAGCACCGACGTCGACGCGCTGGCGGTGCGAATACGCGATACGAAAGGCGCCGCGACGGCGCCGGCCATCGTGGTGCCGACGAAATGGCGTCGAGTTAGCTTCATGAGAAAAGACCTCCCTGGTCCCGTCTGAAATGTCCCCGCTCAAGCCGCCGGATGTGAGCGTCGGGCCCGTCCGGTCATTCCTTGAGCACGCTTAGTGTTTCAGCAAAGCCACTCCCTCCGCAACCGTCTCGTCGCAAAAATGTCGGATATGCCGCCATATCCGTGTGGTCGGATCGAATTGTTCGTCGTCAGCTTGTAAAACCGCCTAATTGCCGGGCAACTGCCTGCGCGCGCTATGGAAAGTGCCCATGGATCATGCACGCGCGGGGGCAGCCATGTCTTTCCGTCCTGCCAGTTCTGCGAGACGCGCGGGCGCCGGCGCGGTAGACTGATCTTTCTGTTCGCCACCCAGACGGGAAGCCTGCCATGCCGCGCCACCTGACCGTTGCAGCCGCCCAGATGGGCCCCATCGCCCGCGCCGAGACCCGCGCCGACGTCGTCGAGCGGATGATCGCGTTGATGCGCGAGGCGCATCGCCGGGGGGCCGATCTCGTGGTCTATCCCGAACTCGCGCTGACGACCTTCTTCCCGCGCTGGTTCATCGCCGATGCGGCGGAGCTCGATCTCTATTACGAGACCGAGATGCCGGGTCCGGCGACGCGGCCTCTCTTCGACGAGGCGCGCCGTCTCGGCATCGGCTTTCATCTCGGCTATGCCGAGATCGCGGTCGAGGATGGCGTCAGGCGGCGGTTCAACACCGCGATCCTGGTGGCGCGCGACGGCGAGATCGTCGGCAAATACCGCAAGATCCATCTGCCCGGGCACAGCGAGAACGAGCCCTGGCGCGACTTCCAGCATCTCGAAAAGCGTTATTTCGAAACCGGCGATCTCGGCTTCCGCGTGTTTCGCGCGTTCGGCGGGCTGATTGGCCTCGCCATCTGCAACGACCGGCGCTGGCCGGAGACCTATCGCTGCCTCGGGCTGCAGGGCGCCGAACTGGTGCTGATCGGCTACAACACGCCGATCCACAACCCGCCATCGCCCGACCATGACCGGCTGTCCTGGCACCACAACCGCCTCGTCATGCAGGCGGGCGCCTATCAGAATGCGACCTGGGTGGTCGGCGTCGCCAAGGCTGGCCTGGAAGAGGGCGTCCACCATATGGGCGGCAGCCAGATCATCGCGCCGTCGGGCGAGACCGTCAGCGAATGCGTCACCGAAGCCGATGAGGTCGTCACCTATGCCTGCGATCTCGACATGGGGCGTAGCTATCGGGAAAACGTCTTCGCCTTCGAGCGCCACCGCGAGCCCGAGGCCTATGGCCTGATCACCGGCACCAAGGGGGCGGTCAGCCCGGAACAGGGCGAGGCGATCGACCGGGCCGCCCGGCTTGCCCGGCAGGAGGCGGCGGAATGAGCGCCGTGCTACCGGACCGGACGGCGCGCGCCGCGCCGCGCACGCTCGCCTGCGAACGCTGCGGCACCGACCTCACCTGCATGGCCGGCACCGGCCAGTCCTGCTGGTGCCGCAATGAAGGCTTCGCCCTGCCGATGCCGCTGCCGGCCGGCGTCGGCCCCTATGCCGACTGCCTGTGCCCCGATTGCCTGCGCATCGTCGCCGGCGAATTGCGCGATCAGGGCCATGGCCCCGCCTCCGGATCTGACGGATGACCGAGGCGCGCCGGGCCCTGACCGGGTCCTGCCTGTGCGGCGGGGTAAGCTATCGCGTCGACGGGCCGCTGCGCCCGATCATCGCCTGCCATTGTTCGCAATGCCGCAAGACGTCCGGCTCCTATGTGTTGGCGACGTCCTGCGCGCTGTCGGATATCACGTTCCTGCGCGACGAGACGCTGAGCTGGTATCGCGCGTCCGACAGGGCGCGGCGCGGTTTCTGCGTGCGCTGCGGCGGCAATCTGTTCTGGCAGCCGGACGGTGCCGACCGGATCAGCCTGTTCGCCGGCTGCCTCGACGGGCCGACGGGGCTCGAAATCGCCGAGCAATGGTATGTCTCGGACAAGTCCGATTTCGTCGCAATCGATCCGACCCTGCCGCGGCGGCCGTAAACGCGCTAAGAGAGCAATGGATCCCTCTTCGGCACGGACGGCGGGGCATGCGGCGCGCGATCGCGATCATTCTCCTGGGCCTGTCGCTTCCGGGCCTTTTCATCGGGCAGGGCGTGGGCCCGGCGCGGGCCGACACCTTCGTTGATCTGGAACTGGTGCTCGCGGTCGACGCGTCGGGCAGCGTGAGCGCCGCCGAATATGACCTGCAGCTCAGCGGGATCGCCGCGGCGATCCGCGACGACAGCGTGCTCGAGGCGATCGCCGGCGGCGCCATCGGCCGGGTCGCGGTGGCGATGATCGTCTGGGCGGAGGCCGGCATCGTCTCCGACGAGACGGCGTGGTTTGAGATCGCGACCGCCGAGGACGCCGACCGCTTCGCCGCGCTGGTCGTGGGTTTTCCGCGCCGGGTCAGCGGCGGCACCGGGATCGGCGCCGGCCTGACCCAGGCGATGCGCATGTTCGACCGCAACGGCTTTGCCGGCACGCGCCAGGTGGTCGATGTCTCGGGCGACGGGCGTGAAACCCCGCCGCGCGACTATGTCGCGCTGATCCACCATGCCCGGGCGATGGCGCTGTCGCGCGGCATCACGATCAACGGCCTCGCCATCCTGAACGAGGACCCCGAACTCGACGACTGGTATCGGTCGGCGGTGATCACCGGGCCGGGCGCCTTCGTGATGACGGCGCGGGACTATCGTGATTTCGCCGAGGCCATGCGCCGCAAGCTCCTGCGCGAGATCGAGGATCTGCCCAATGTCGCGGCACGCTGACGAGGCGGCTTGGTAACATCGCGTGTCGACAGGCGGCGCGCGGCGCGCTCCGCATCATTGACGATGTCAATGCAGATCAGGTGCCGAGAGTCTTCGCCTGACCGGTCCAGTCCTCGCGTTCGATCCGCCCGGGAAAGGCGAGATAGGCGCCGACCCAGTTGATCTCGTCCTGGCTCCAGGCCGCGACCTGGTCATAGTGATAGATGCCGAGCGCGTTGAGTTTCTGCTCATTGACCGGGCCGACGCCCTTGATCCGTTTCAGATCGTCAGCCGCGCCGTCGCGCGCCGCGTCGAGCCCATGCGGCCTTGTGCCGACCGCGTCGGCCCGTTCCTCGGGCGTCGCGTCGTCGGGCAGATCGGCGAGCCTGGCGCTGACCGCGTCCGCCGTTGCTGGCGCTGCCGGCGCGGGCGATCCGCCGTCGACCTTGAGCGCGGGGGTATCGGCCAATGCCGACTGGGCTGCGTCCGCCGAGGGTTCTGCGTCTTCCGGCTTGATCTTGATGACGGGCTCCATGTTCAGAAGCTCGTCGTCGGTGAGATGGCACATGATGGTGTGCCGGTCGCCGAATTCCTTGATCGGCGGCAGTTCAACGTCGCACTTGCCGGGCATCATATACTGGCAGCGGGTCTGGAACGGGCAGCCCTTGGGTGGATTGGCCGGCGAGGGGATCTCGCCCTTGAGCACGATATGGCGCTTCTCGATATGGGTGTCGGCGATCGGCACCGCGGCCAGAAGTGCTTCGGTATAGGGATGATAGGGCGGGTTGAAGACCTCCTCGGTCGTCCCCTTCTCCATGATCCGGCCGAGATACATCACGACGATCCGGTCGGACAGATAGCGCACCACCGACAGGTCGTGGCTGATGAACAAAAGCGTGGTGCGGTTCTCGCGCTGGATGTCCATCAGGAGATCGGTCACGGCGGCCTGCACCGAGACGTCGAGCGCGGAGACCGGCTCGTCGGCGATGACGACCTTGGGATTGCCCGCGAAGGCGCGGGCGATGCCGATGCGCTGCTTCTGGCCGCCGGACAATTGCCGCGGCCGGCGCTTGGCGAACTCGCGCGGCAATTTCACCGTGTCGAGCAGCTTGCCGACGATCTCGTCGACCTCGGCCTTGTCTTGGGCGACGCCGAACTTGCGGATGACGCGGGCGATCTGGCCGCCCACCGTATGCGAGGGGTTCAGTGTGTCGAACGGGTTCTGGAAGACCATCTGAAGGCGCGAGATCGTCTTCTCGTCGCGCTTTTCGACCGGCAGGCTGCCGAGTTCGACATTGCCGAGGGTGACGCTGCCATCGGTCGAATCCTCGAGCCCCATCAGCACCTTGGCGAAGGTCGACTTGCCGCAGCCGGATTCGCCGACGATGGCGACGGTCTCCGCCTCGCGGGCACGGAAGTTAAGCCCCTCATTGGCCTTGACGGTCTTCTTCTCGGCGCCGAGCGAGAACATGCCACCCTGCTCGATCTCGTAATGCTTGGACATGTCCTCGACGCGGAGCACATAGTCGCCCTGGTCGACCTCGGGCTTGATCTCGCCCTTGGGGCCGGAGACGGTCCAGTCGATCTCCTCATAGCGCGCGCAGCGCACATAATGCTCGTTGTCATGCGGCACCGGCCGCATGCCGAGATCGGGCACGTTGCACAGCCCGTCCTGGAAGAAATCGCAGCGCGGCGCGAAATAGCAGCCGGTCGGCCGCTGATGCGGCAGCGGCAATTGCCCGGGTATCGCAACCAGCGGGCGGGCGTTCTTGTCGGCGCCCGGCAGCGGGATCGAGGCGAACAGGCCGCGCGTATAGGGATGGCGCATCTCGTTGAACACATCGGCCACGTCACCGACCTCGACCGCCTCACCCGAATACATCACCGTGATCCGGTCGCAGGTCTCGAGGATCAGGCCGAGATTGTGCGAGATGTAGATCATCGAGGTGCCGAATTCCTCGGAGATCTCCTTGATGAGTTCGACGATGCCGGCCTCGACCGTGACGTCGAGCGCGGTGGTCGGCTCGTCGAGCAGCAACAGTCGCGGGTTCGACAACAGCGCCATGGCGATGACCACGCGCTGCTGCTGGCCGCCCGATATCTGGTGCGGATAGCAGCCCATGATGCGGCGCGGATCGGGCAGGCGCACCTTGGCGAGCATCTTTTCCGAACGGTCGAGCGCTTCCGCCTTGTCGGTGCCCTCGTGATAGATGATGACCTCGGCGAGCTGGTCGCCGATTTTCATCGACGGGTTCAGCGAGGCCATCGGTTCCTGATAGACCATCGAGATCTGCGAGCCGCGCAACTGGCGCAGTTCCTCGGCGCTCATCTTCAGCATGTCGCGCCCCTCATAGAGGATCTCGCCCGACACGACCCGGCCGTTCTTGCCGAGATAGCGCATGATGGCGAGCGCGACGGTCGACTTGCCGCAGCCCGATTCGCCGACGATGCCGTGCGCTTCACCCGGCATCAGCTTGAGATTGAAGTCGACGACCGCCGGTATCTCGCCGGCGCGGACGAAATAGGAAATGCAGACATTGCGGCATTCCAGAACCGGCACGGGCTCGGTGGCGGGCACGCTCCGCGCGGTCGGTTCGGCCAGGGCGATATCGTTCATCGTCTTTTTCTCCTAACCCAGGATCAGTCGCGCAGGCTCATTTCGCGCAGGCCATCGGCCAGAAGGTTGAAGCCGAGGATGAGGCTCGACACGGACAAGGCCGGGATGAGCAGCATGTAAGAGAATTTCCACAACAGCGCCGTGCCCGCCGCTTCGCGGATCATCAGCCCCCAGTCCGGATCGGGCGGCTGCAGGCCGAGCCCGAGAAAGGTCAGCGTGGTGATGGCGACCGTGGTGTAGCCGAGCCTGAGGCAGGCATCGACGATGATCGGCCCGCGCACATTGGGCAGAAGCTCGACCACCATGATGTAGATCGGATGCTCGCCGCGGGTCTGGGCGGCGAAGACGTAGTCGCGCGTCTTGATGTCGAGCGCCAGGCCGCGAACGATACGCATGATCGCCGGCGCGGAAGCGAACGTGACCGCGATGACGATGTTGAAGCCCGACGGTCCGAGATAGTTGAGGATCAGGATGAACAGGACCATCACCGGGAACGACAGGAAGACGTTGGCGATGAAGGAGATGACCTCGTCCCACCAGCCGGCGAGATAGCCGGCGACGAGGCCGAAGGCGGTGCCGACGACATAGGCGACGAGCGTCGCCGTGACGCCCCAGACCAGCACCCGCTGACAGCCCCAGATCATGCGGCTCAGCATGTCGCGGCCCTTGAAGTCGGTGCCGAGCAGGAAGAACTGGTCGCCGCGTTCGGTGAACGGGGTAACGAAGGGGGCGATCGGCTGGTTGGGATCGACCAGCGGCAGGAACGGCGCGAACACCGCCATGATCAGCCAGAAGAACACCAGCGTGCCGCCGAGCACCGCGACCCAGGATTCGCGCCAGGCCCGCATGGCCAGCACATAGAGCAGCAGGACCGACGGCATGGCCGGCAGGAGGACGAGCTCGGGGTGGTCGCCGAGTGACCTGCCGAACATCACATAGACGGTCAGCGGTATCCAGAACAGCAAGAGCAGGACGAGCACCGGCTTGGGCTGGCTCAGCCGCGACAGCAGCGGCTCCTGCGGCGCCTGGCCCGCGGTTTCAGTTACGGCCATTGGTCGTCCCCTTACGCGAAGCGGATGCGCGGGTTCAGGAAGGTGTAGCCCACGTCCGAAATGATTTGCGAGAACACGGCGACGAAGACCGCGACGAGCGTTGCCGCCTGGATGACATAGACGTCGCCGAACAGCGCGGCATCGAGCAGAAGCTTGCCGAAGCCGTCATACTGGAAGAACACCTCGACCACGACGACGCCGGACAGCAGCCAGTTGAGCTGCAGCACGATCACGGTGAATGGCGCGATCAGCGCGTTGCGCAGCGCGTGCTGCATGATGACCCGGTTATAGGGAATGCCCTTGAGGACGGCGGTGCGGATGTAGTGCGAGGTCATGACCTCGGCCATCGAGGCGCGCGTCATGCGCGCGATATAGCCGAAGCCGTAAAGCACCAAAGTCAGCACCGGCAGGACGAGCTGCATCGGGTCGAAACCCTGGACCATGGCCGATTTCGGCGGCAGCCAGCCAAGGCCGAGCGCCAGGATGGTGGTCAGGATGATGGCCGTGGCGATCTCTGGTATCGACGTGAAGAACACCGAGATGAACGATGTCACTCGATCCTGGACCGAGCCCTCCTTCATGCCGGCGATGACCCCGAGCGTCAGCGAGATCGGTATCATGAAGGCGAACACCCAGAAGGCGAGGATGCCGGTGTTCGCGAGCTTGTCGAGCAGGAGCGGGCCGACTTCGGTGTTCTTCTCGAAGGAGTGGCCGAAATCGCCCGTGAAGATGTTGCCCAGCCAGTCGAAGTATCGAACGTAGAAAGGCTGGTCCAAGCCCTTGCTGACCAGCCAGTTATTGTAGTCTTCGTCGCTCAGCGCGGAAACCGCGAAACCGCCGAGTTCGGCGACGGCGATCTGTTTCTTGAACTTGTCGCTGTCGAAGACCAGGAACAGGATCAGCGACACGACGGCCATGATCAGGAACATGGAGACGAGTCGTCTGAAGATGAGCTTGATCATGCTAGGCGTGGCCTCTCTGTAACGCCGCGAAGACAGCCGACGGTGGGGCGAGCGATGACGATGGCGAGATGACGGGGCGACGGCGTCCCGCGCCATCCTCGCGCCTGTGGCCGTGATCGGAACGATGCCGCCGGGCGGACCGCCTGGCCATGCCGCCGGATGTTACGGGGCCTGTCGGCGGGGCGGGCATGGGAACGCACGCGCCCGCCGCGCGGCCGGGCCGCGCGCCTGTCGGCTGAATTTTCAAGATAGGTCACGCGATGGACCCTTAGCCTCCGCTCCACGGCACTTTGCTGAACCCTCTGCCGCCGTTTTCCGGCGTGTCGTGAATGGCGGCGAACCCTGTGCCAAGCCATTCGCTTTATTTCTTGAACGTTTCCAGCTTAACACGGCGGGCGCCGGAGAAGGCAACCCGCAATCCGGGTATTTTCGGCCGGGCGCGGGAAAAGGCGTGGTTTGCCGCCCGATTTCGACGCAAGCGCGGCAAACAATGTCGTTATCAGGCAATTCCGTGCATGCTGGTCCGGCTGGTGCCGGCGCGACCGCGCTCGCGATCGCCCGGCTCGGCATGTGCTATTTCGCACATCTTTCGCGTCGGCCGACACCACATTTCGTGCATGACCCCATCCACCAAAAATGCTGTCGACCGGCTGGCCGCCGGATATGCCCGCGCCGCGAAGGCGCTGCTCATTGCCGTTGGCCTGACCGTGACCGGCTTCGCCGCCTCGCCCGCGCTGGCCCAGGACGGGCCGGCCTCGACCGACCGGGTGTGTTTCGCCGTGTCGCGGGCCATCTTCGATATCGATGATCTTGGAACGCCCGGCCTGACCACCGTGCGGGGCGTGGCCGCGCAGCGTTTCGCGAGCCAGTTGGCCGACCATCTCGGCTATCCGGTGCTCGATGCCGATTTCGCGTTGGTGCGCCGGCTCGGTGACGAACTCGACGTGCGGCTCGTCGCGCGCGATGCCTGCATCGTGGCGCGCATCACGGTCGATGCCGCCGACTGGCCGACACTGGCGCCGCGCGCCAGCACCGCGCCCCTCGATGTCATCACCCGGGACGTGGCTGTCCCGGACAAGGCGGCCCAGGACGCGATGTCCGGGCGCGGCTGATCCTACGCCCGGACGTCACTGGACATTTGCCGGCTATTGCATCTTGAGCACGACGCGCCCGTCGATCTCGTTGCGCTTCATCTTGTCGAAGACCGCATTGATATTGTCGAGCGTGTCCCAGCTGTAATGGGCCGCGACCTTGCCGTCACCCGCGAAGGCCAGCGCCTCGACGAGATCCTGGCGCGTGCCGACGATCGAGCCGCGGATCGTCAGCCGGTTCAGCACCACATTGAAGATCGGCACGGGAAAGTCGCCCGGCGGCAGACCGACCAGCGACACCGTGCCATGGCGGCGCAGCATGCCGAGCGCCTGGGCGAAGGCCTCGCGCGACACCGCCGTGATCAGCGCGCCATGGGCGCCGCCTACCGCCTTGGCGATTTCGGCCGGCGCGTCCTGGGTCTTGGCATTGACGGTCAGGTCGGCGCCGAGCTTCTCGGCGAGCGCCAGCTTGTCGTCGGCAATGTCGACGGCGGCGACATTCAGCCCCATCGCCTTGGCATATTGCACCGCCATATGACCGAGCCCGCCAATGCCGGAAATGACCACCCATTCGCCGGGCCGGGCCTCGGTTTCCTTCAGCCCCTTATAGACGGTGACGCCGGCGCACAGGACCGGTGCCGCGCCGCCGAAATCGAGCTCGTCTGGCAGATGGCCGACATAGTTGGGATCGGCCAGGACATAGTCGGCGAAGCCGCCATCCACTGAATAGCCGGTGTTCTGCTGGTCATGGCACAGGGTTTCCCAGCCGGTCATGCAATGGCCGCAATGGCCGCAGGCCGTGTGCAGCCAGGGCACGCCGATGCGATCGCCTTCCTTGACGGCGGTGACGCCGGCGCCGACGGCGGCGACCGTGCCGACGCCTTCATGGCCAGGGATGAAGGGCGGCGACGGCTTGACCGGCCAGTCGCCGGTGGCGGCGTGAAGATCTGTATGACAGACGCCCGAGGCGGCGACCTTCATCAGGATCTGGCCGGGTCCGACCTCGGGGACCGGAACCTCGGAAATCTCGAGCGGTGCGCCGAATTCGCGCACCACCGCCGCTCTCATGGTTTGTGCCATGCAAAACTCCCTTGGCTTGGGCATCTGGTGGCATGATTGCCGATGCCGGAAGTCTTGCAATTAGGGCGACGGGCCGCGTTGACACGGCTCAGTCATGAAACTGTCACAAGGCGCACGCCGGCCGAGGCCTTCCATCAGGTGGCCAAATCTCAGGTGACGAAGGCCTCGGTGTCTGGTTCGGCGTTGGTCAGCGCCGCGCGCAGTTTCTGCAGCGCGCGGTTCTCGATCTGTCGCACCCGCTCCTTGGAGATGCCGAGCTTCTGGCCGAGCGATTCGAGCGTCGCGCCGTCCTCGCGCAGCCGCCTTTCGCGCACGATCCTGAGTTCGCGCTCGTTCAGCACCGTCAGGGCATCATCGAGTAGCTGCTCGCGCCGTTCGGTATCAATCCGCTCGCCGACCGTCTGGTCCTGCAGTGGCCGGTCGCAGACCAGGAAGTCCTGGCGTTCGGCGCCCTGCGGATTGTCGGCCTCGGCGATCGGCGTGTTGAGCGACATGTCCGGCGTTGAGATGCGCGCCAGCATGATCTCGACATCGCGCGGATTGGCGTCCATCGCGCTGGCGATGCGGGCGTGCAGGGGCACCGCGGAATCGCTCTCGTCGGCCTGCAGCTTGGCGCGGATGCGCCGCAGGTTGAAGAACAGCGCCTTCTGCGACGACGAGGTGCCGCCGCGCACGATCGACCAGTTGCGCAGGATGAAATCCTGGATCGAGGCCCGGATCCACCAGGTGGCATAGGTCGAGAAGCGCACATCGCGCTCCGGCTCGAAGCGCGCCGCCGCCTCCAGAAGGCCGACATGCCCCTCCTGGATCAGATCGCTCATCGACAGGCCAAAATTGCGGAAGCGCGACGCGATGGCGATGACGAGGCGCATATGCGCGCTCGTCAGCCGGTCGAGGGCTTGCTTGTCGCCGTCATCGCGCCAGCGGACGGCCAGCGCGCGCTCTTCCTCGCGTTCGAGATAAGGCGCGTTCATCGCCTCTCGAACCAAGCGGCGCCGATGGCTCATCGCCCGTGTCATGACGGCCTCCCTTTCCCGGTTGTCCGTTATACTATTGTTCTAGACTGTCCTGCCCGCATTACGTGCGCCATGGAAGTTCGGATGAATATCTTCCTACGTTTTCTCCCTTATGGAAAGGAAAACCGGAAAAGCCATGAAAAAAGCCCGGTACGGCCTGTTCCGACGGCACCGGGCTTTCGAGATGGCTGCCATGTGGCGGCGGGTAGCCGGCGTCAGGCGGCCTTTTCGGCTTCCGCTTCCTGGGCCGCGGCGGCGGCGACGCGACGCGGCGCGGTCAGGAGCGTCTGTTCGATCTCGGCGACGGCTTCTGCCTCGCTCGACTGGCGCACGGCGGCCAGCTCGCGCGCCATGCGGGCCAGGGCGGCTTCATAGAGCTGGCGCTCCGAATAGGACTGTTCCGGCTGGGCTTCCGACCGGTGAAGGTCACGCAGCACCTCGGCGATCGAGACGATGTCGCCGGAATTGATCTTGGCTTCGTATTCCTGGGCGCGGCGGCTCCACATCGTGCGCTTGATGCGGGCGCGGCCCTTCAGCGTTTCCATCGCCTTTTCGACGATGCCCGATTCCGACAGCTTTCGCATGCCGACGCTCTTGGCCTTGGTGGTGGGAACACGCAAGGTCAGCTTGTCCTTCTCGAAATTGATGACGAACAGTTCGAGCCGCGCGCCGGCGATTTCCTGCTCCTCGATCGCGACGATCTGACCGACGCCATGGGCGGGATAGACCACATATTCGTTGGTGCCGAACCCTTCGCGCTCAACCTGCTTGTTCTTCGTCTTGCTCGTCATGCGTAATCTGAACTCCCGACTTCGCTCGCTTGGTGTCCGGCGGCGGCTCAAGGCCGGCTGGACCGGTCCCGAACGGCCGGAGGCGTTAACCCCTCGTTAATCCTGCAGAGGCGGCAAGACTGCCGTTCCGGGTCATGGACGTCATCGGTCCAAGGACCCGGCCTGTGTGATCAACTGTCTGGGAAAAGCGCTCCCGGCGCGTCTCGACTATGACGAAATCCTAACATGTCGGGCGCGGAAATTCAAGATTCCGCACCGCACACACATCCTGGCGATGTAAAACGCGGTTAAAAAGGATCAACCATCCGGCAACCGCGCCGGACCGCGCAGATCTCGCCGGATCAGAGATCGCCCGTGCCGGGTTCCGGCGAGAAATGGTTCTCAAACTTGTTCTCGACCCCGTCCCACTCCTTGGCGTCGGGCGGCGAATCCCGCTTCACGGTGATATTGGGCCATTTCTCGGCATAGTCGGCATTCATCGCGACCCATTGCTCGAGGCCCGGCTCGGTATCGGGCTTGATGGCCTCGGCCGGGCATTCCGGCTCGCAGACGCCGCAGTCGATGCACTCATCGGGGTGGATCACCAGCATGTTCTCGCCCTCGTAGAAACAATCGACGGGGCAGACCTCGACGCAGTCCATGAATTTGCACTTGATGCAGTTGTCCGTAACCACATAGGTCATCGGGGCACATCTCCTAGGCCAAAATACCGCGCGCGGAACCGCATGAGCCGGCGTCGCGCCCGTTGTCCGGCGACTCCTTAGCAAAGCGCCTTTCCGCTGCAAACACATGCAGCAGAAAGACAGCTTGGCAATAGGCGGATCCCACAATGGTCGCCGCGTCCGGCCCCGCGCACGCCATCAGCGGCCAGCGCTTCGGTCGCGATACAATGTCGCGGCCTCCGTCGCCGGTCCGCGCCGGGCTGTCAGCGCCCGGACCTCGACGACCAGAACCCGGCTCGGCAAGCTAAGTGTCAAGACGTCGCCGGGCGCGAGGCGCGCCGCTGGCGATTCGCAGCGCTGTCCGTTGAGGCGCACACCGCCGGTACGGATCAGCTTTTGTGCGATGCCACGTGTCTTGACGAAGCGGGCATGCCAGATCCAGCGGTCGAGACGGTCGCTTGCCGGCCCGTCCGCGGACGCCATGGTCAGGACTTTTCGTCCTCGGGCGTTTCCATGCTCCGCTTGAGCGCCAGAAGCGCGGCGAAGGGCGAGTCCTCCGGCGCCGTCTTGGGTGCGCGGTTTCGTTCACGATCACGTGCGTGATCGCGCCCGTGATCACGGTCCGGGCGCCTCTGCCCGCGTCCCTTGCCGCCGGGCGCCTGTGCCCGCCCGCGCCCGCCGGCATTGTTGCGGCCGCGCGCCTCCGGTTTTCCGTCGCCGGCATCCGCAGAACCCGTCCGCGCCGGCCCGTCGCCGCGACCCGATCGCGCGGCCGCGCGGCGCGGGCCACCATGGTCGCGGCGCGGCTTGGCCGGGCGCGGGCGCCAGACCTCGATCACCGCCTCGGCATCGGCCGCTTCCGCTTCCGCCGTTTCCGCCGTCGGAGCGTCCGACGCCGCGGTTGTCCGGGCGGTCGTCGCCTCATCATCTGTCGGCTCGGTGGCCGCATCACCGTCGGCAGAGGCATCGGTTTCCAGCGGCGCGGTGTCGGGCGCCGCCTCGACGGGTACCGTCTCGGTGGAGGCTGTCTCGACAGATGCTGTCTCGACAGGCGCCGTCTGGATGGGCGCCGCTTCGGTTCCATCGGCCGGCGTGCTTGATGACGTTTCCGGCAGGGCGGTAGCCTCGGCCGCGGGCGGTTCGGATGTGTCGCGCGCGGACGCGTCACTTTCGAGCCTGGCCGTCTCCGGCTGGTTCGCCGAGGCCGTGGCCTCCGCCTTGTCGGTTTCTGGCGGCGTGGCTTCCGCTTCATCGGCCGCCGCGTCGTTGCCGGTCGCGGCCGGCGTCGCGCCGGATGGCATGGCGCCCGCCGGGGCCGGGCGGGTTTCCTTGCGGAAGCCGAGATATTTCAGGATGGCGGCGAAGTCCTCGCCGCTGCACCCGGCCAGCGACATCATCTGCGGCGTCACCTGGAACACCTTGCCGTCGACCGCGCCGTCGGGCGGCAGGTCGGCGCCCTGATCGGCGCTTTCGGGCGGTTTCCAGGACAGCGCGACGCGTATCAGATCGGCGATCCGTTCGAGGATGTCGACGCGGATGACCCGGTTGCCGGCGACCGCGAAGCCCATCACGCGATAGAGGTCGAGCGGGATGTCGCGGTCATTGTCGAAGGTCGTGCGGCCCGACAAGGCCAGTTCGGGCACCTTGTCGAGCCCGGCCTCGCGGCCACGGCCCGAATGCACGGCCCAAAGGCGCGCCGCCAGCATGCGCGGCGCCGGCTTGATTAGCGCCGGGGTGAAGATGTGGTGCGCGCCGAACCGCACGCCGTGCCGGCGCAGCAGGCCGCGCGACGACTGGTCGAGCCCTTTCAACTGATCGGCGATCTGGCCGCGCGGCAGGATGCCGAGCGCCTCGACGAGCTGGTAGGCGATGCCGCGCACCGGGCCTTCGAGGGCCGTATCCCCGGCGAGGTCGACGAGCGGCTTCAGCACCGTGGCGACATGGCTCTTGGCGAAGGCGTCGAGGCGCTCCTGCACCTTGTCGCGCGGTGCGCCGGTCAGATGTTCGTCGGCCAGGATGACGACGCGCGGGCTGAGCGGCGTCTCGCCCTTGTCGAGCCGGGCGACGGCCTCCTTGCGGAAAGTGATCTCGCCGTCGCGGGTCATGGCGAAGATCTCGTCCGGAGCCTCGGCGATGCGCGTCGCGCGGCGCGTGATCTCGCTCGCCAGCACCTTCATGGCGGCCGCCCGCAGCGCCTTGCCGTCCGGCCCCTCGCCGCCGGCGACCGGCGTGAAGCGGAAACCGTCCAGCCTGCCCACCGCATGGCCCTCAACGGCGATCTCGCCGCTGTCGGCGATCTCGGAGGCGAGATCGTCATTGTCGCGCAGCCGTCGGCTCAGAACGCTGGTCCTGCGGTCGACGAAGCGTTGGGTCAGTTGTTCATGCAAGGCGTCGGACAGCCGGTCCTCGATCTCGCGCGTCACGCCCTGCCAGTGGGCGGGGTCCTTGAGCCAGTCGTCGCGATTGGCGACGAAGGTCCAGGTCCGGATATGGGCGATGCGGTTGGCCAGCGTGTCGATGTCGCCATCAGTGCGGTCGGCATAAGCGAGCTGGCCGGAGAACCAGTCGTCGGCGATGACGCCATCGCGCATCAGATAGCCATAGAGCGTGGCGACGAGTTCGGCGTGATTGGCCGGCGCGATCTTGCGGTAATCAGGCACCTGGGCCACGTCCCATAGCCTGGCCACCGCGCCGGGGGCGGCCGCGAGATCGCGGATCTCGGTATCCTTGGCGAGAATGTCGAGGGCGAGCACGTCCTCGCCCGGCGGCGCGCGCGTCAGACCCTCCTCCGACGGCACGCGCCCGAGACTGTCGCGCAGCGCGTCGAGATGGCCGTAGTCGAGATCGGTATTGCGCCACTGCATGACCTTGTGGGTCTCGAAATCATGGGTTTCGAGACGCCGCACCAGATCGTCCTCGAAGGGGACGATGCGACCGGTCGTGCCGAAGGTGCCGTCGCGCATGTGCCGCCCGGCGCGACCGGCGATCTGGCCGAGTTCGGCCGGGTTGAGATCGCGGAACTGATAGCCGTCGAACTTGCGGTTGGCGGCGAAGGCGACATGGTCGACATCGAGATTGAGCCCCATGCCGATGGCGTCGGTGGCGACGATGAACTCGACATCGCCGTTCTGGTAGAGCTCGATCTGGGCGTTGCGGGTGCGCGGGCTGAGCGCGCCGAGCACGACGGCCGCGCCGCCGCGCTGGCGGCGGATCAGTTCCGCGATGGCGTAGACGTCCTCGGCGGAAAAGGCGACCGCCGCCGAGCGCCGGGGCAGGCGGGTCAGCTTCTTGTGACCCGAATGGGTCAGCTGCGATAGGCGCGGCCGGCTGATCACGTTCAGCCCCGGCAGGAGCTTTTCGAGAAGCGGCCGCATCGTGTCGGCGCCGAGCAGCAGGGTTTCCTCGCGCCCGCGCCGGTTCAGGATATGGTCGGTGAAGACATGGCCGCGTTCGAGATCGGTGGCGATCTGCACTTCGTCGATCGCCGCGAAGGCGACGTCGAGATCGCGCGGCATGGCCTCGACGGTCGCCACCCAGTAGCGCGCCTTGGGCGGCTTGATCTTCTCCTCGCCGGTGATCAGCGCGACCTCGCTCTCGCCGACCTTGTCGCAGACCCGGCCATAGACCTCGCGCGCCAGGAGCCTGAGCGGCAGGCCGATGACGCCGGACGAGCGCGCCGTCATGCGCTCGATGGCGAGATGGGTCTTGCCGGTATTGGTCGGGCCGAGAATGGCCGTGACGCCGCGCATGCGCCTGTCGGTCGCATCGCGGGCGGTGTCGGTCTGGGACACGGCGGTCATGGTCGGTGGGGTCATGGGCGGGCGCAGTCTGGGCCGCAGATCTTATGCGTTTCGGTCTTGCCTGCTGCCTTCGATATCTGTGTCGCGGCGGGCCACAGGCAAGATCGTCGACCGCCGCCGGGGCGCCAGCGGTGTCGCAGGTTCGCCGCGCCTTGTAAAGCCGAAAGCCCGTCCCGATCCGGCACAGATGATTGTGGCGGCGGCAAGATATCGAACGTTAACGGAACGAATCTCGACCGAATCGCTGACTCGCGGAGAATCACGTTTCGTTCGGTTACCATGGTCGCGGCGAGTCAAGCCTTGTTTTTCGGGCAATGAGGCAGCGGCGTGCTTGGCGGCCGGATCGTTCATGATGGTTAGGGAAGTGGCCGTGTCTCGGTTATGAGCCGCCTAACAACTGGTTAATCGGTTAATCATTACCGCCGAGCCTGGCGTTAAGCCTGCGATCAAACCGGAACCGAACGGGGCACGAATCGCTGCGCGTCGCGGTTTTCGGGTTTGTTCCCCTGGTCGGCGTGTTAACGCGGCTTAACCGGCTATCGCGGACACGGCGGGATGTCGCGCTGGTTCCTTGTGCCGGAAACGGGCGTTCGGACCGCCTAAAGATATTGGCGCGTCAGGTCAGCTTGATGCGCGACATCTGCACGATGCCCTCGCCGAAGGGCGTCGGGAAACTCACCCGGTAGGGCACCGCGAAGCCGGTATCGCCGAGAAGCCCGATCCAGACCTCGATCGATTTGGTGTCGCGGGCATAGCGCTGGAAGCGGCCATCCGGCTTGTGGCCGGCGATCGGGCTGATATCGACCTGGCACACGACGACGCGGCCGGAATAGCGGTCCTCGCGGCTGTTGTGGACGTCGCGCACGCCCTTGAAGGTCAGGTCGAGATCGAGGCGCTGGCGGCCGGTATAGATCGGCAGCGTGCGCTCGCAGAGATCGCGGGTCAGACCGTTGGGCGCATGGATGACGCCGGCGCTGATCGGATCGACGACGCCGAGCAGGTGATCGTCCTCGATCGGCACGCGGCTGTCGAAATAGTCAGCTGGCAAGGCGGGCACCATGTCGATGCCGGCGACCCGGTCGCCATTGAAGGTCATCATCACCTCGCGGTCCTCGCGCCCGCCGCGCGCTTCGCCGCTATAGCGCGCCGGCTGGGGGCGGTCGGCGCGCGCATTGCCCTCGGCGCTGCCTTCGGCGCGCACCCGGAAGAAGCTGCCGAGAAAGCCGCTGACGCCGCCGGTGCCGGTGAGTTCGTAGCGCCCGTCGCGCCACAGTCGGCCGTCGACCTCGCCCGTGCCGAGGCGGATGCCGTTGAGGGCCGCGCGATATTCGAGCGTGATGTCATAGTCGCTCGCCATGGCCGGCGCCGGCGCGGTCAGAAAGGCGGCACAGGCGAGCACCAAGCCGAGAGCGGTCGCGCGGGCTGCGAAGGGACGCTTGACGGGGATGGCTGTCGGCACAAGCATTCTCCTTGCGAGGCGGTCTCTTTGCGTAAAGCTCTCTCGGGCCGTGTCGGGAGCGGTCTCCGGGGCGGTATCTGTGTCTGTCTTTGGATCAATCCTGGCAGCGTCATCCGGCGGCCGCGTGCGGCGCGGCTATCGGCGGGCAGCGATCCTCGGTCGCGAACGGTAACAGCAAAGAATGCGGGCGCGAATATGGCGCGGTCGGATCCGAACAGGAATCTGGCGGCGTTTTGGCCGCGCGATCTTGACGGCGGCGTGCTTGGCCACTATCAAACGCGCTTTCTTGGAACAGGTTCTACACTTCGTTCGCCGCCCGCCGCCTCGCGTCGGATCGGGATCGGCCGGAACGAAGCCATTCGGCTCGAGGGTATCATGGCACGACGGTGCGAACTCACCGGCAAGGGCGTGATGAGCGGCAACAATGTCAGCCACGCCAACAACAAGACGCGGCGGCGTTTCCTGCCCAATCTGGCGAATGTCTCGCTGATGAGCGAGACGCTCGGCCGGCGCGTGCGCTTCAAGGTCGCGGCCTCGTCGCTGCGGTCGGTCGAACATCGCGGCGGTCTCGACCGCTTCCTGATGAAGGCGCGCGACACCGACCTGTCCGACCGGGCCCGCAATCTGAAGCGGGAAATCGAAGCGGCCCAGGCCACCAAGTCCTGACGGCGGTCACGTGATGGCCGACAGCTTCGTCCGGCAGGGTGTGATCGTCGCGGTCGCCGCGATGGCGTTGGTCGTCGTCGCCTCGAACATCCTCGTCCAGCATCCGGTCACGGCCTTCGGCCTCCAGGACTATCTCACCTGGGGCGCGTTCACCTATCCGATCGCCTTCCTGGTCACCGACCTGACCAATCGCCGCTTCGGCAGCGAAACGGCGCGCCGCGTCGTGCTGGTCGGCTTCGCCATCGCGGTCCTCCTGTCGGTGATCTTCGCGACGCCGCGCATCGCGATCGCCTCGGGCACCGCGTTCCTGACCGCCCAGCTTCTCGACGTCGTCATCTTCAACCGGCTGCGCAACACCGCCTGGTGGCTGGCGCCGCTCGCCTCGTCGCTGATCGGCTCGGCGGTCGACACCGCGCTGTTCTTCACGCTCGCCTTCGCCGGATCCGGCGTCGGCACGGCGATCTACCCGCTGCCCTTCGGTCCCGTCGAGGCGCCTGTCTGGATGGGCTGGGCCGTGATCGACTTCGTTGTCAAGGTCGCCTGCGCGCTGATGCTGTTGATCCCGTTCCGGGCGCTGATGGGGCTGACCGCGCCGCGTCGCGGCGTCGCCTGAACGCGGCGGCTTCGACGCTTGAGGCCGTTTCAGAAATCGCTGTCGTCCAGTTCGAACTGCAACAGCAGGGTTCGCTGAAGCGGGTTGAAATTGTCGTCCGAGACGAGCGTCAGGACGGTCCGGCCGCTTGCGTCCTCGTGCAGCGCCAGCCCCTCCATGTTGTCGATCTCCTGGCGGAGATCGAATTCGGCGATGCGCGCTCCCGTCACGGTGGCGCCGGGCCGGACATCGCCGATCGCGACATGGCGGAGCGCGATATGCAGCGTCGCCGGCGCGCGGAAGCGACGTTCGAGCAGGATGAGATCGCCCGAAGCGGGCAAGCGCACCGCATCGGTGATCGCGAAGCCCGCGATATCGGTGACCGTGAACCGGCCTTCCTCGGCGCCGCCTATGATGAAGCCCGGCGTATCGGCGGTCTCGCTGGCGCCTTCCTCGGCGATGGCGATCAGCGCGCCGGGCAGAACCCCGGCCGTCTTGGGCACGGCGACGAGCGCCTCGATGCCGCGATTGTCGACAAGATCGGCGAAGCCGTCGGGCACTGGCAGCGGCATGGCACGGGCCGCGAAACCGTCGCGCGCGATGTCATAGGCCGCGATCCGGTCATTGCGTTCGAAGGCGACCAGCGCTTGTCCCTCGGTCGCGCCGTCGGGACGCAGGGTCACCGCTTCCGCGTCGGCATCGGTCTTGCCGGTCATCGGCGCGCCCGCCTCGTCGAGGATCGGGGCGATCTCGGCATCGACCAGATCCACGATCCGGCCGTCCCGGTAGACAGCATCGGCCGACAGCCAGAAACCGGTATCGGTGACCATCAGCATATCGGTGCCGTCGGGTCCGATCACGAGGCCCGACAGGCCGCCGAAATCGGCATGGCGCGAGCGCAGTTCGGCGCCGCCGAGATAGGTCAACGGCCCGAACCGGACAATCGCCGGATCGTCGACGGAAAAGCTGTCGAGCGGCTCGACCGTGATCGTCAGCGGCTCGGCCGCCGCCGTCGCGGTCAAAGACAGCAACAAGCCCGCGACCGCGACGGACCGCATCAATGCACCATGGTGCTGCCGCGGCGGCGCATGGCGCGCGTCATGGTCCGGGTGACCACCGGCCCGTCTTCCTCGAACAGTTCGGCCAGTTTCTCGGTCATCGCGCCGCCAAGCTCCTCGGCATCGACGATGGTCACCGCCCGCCGGTAATAGCGGGTCACGTCATGGCCGATGCCGATGGCGATCAGTTCGACCGGCGAGCGCGTCTCGATCTCCTCGATCACCTGGCGCAGATGTTGTTCGAGATAGTTGCCGGGATTGACCGAGAGCGTGGAATCGTCGACCGGCGCGCCGTCGGAGATCATCATCAGGATGCGCCGCTGTTCGGGGCGGGCGAGCAGGCGGTTATGCGCCCAGGACAGCGCCTCGCCGTCGATATTCTCCTTCAGAAGCCCCTCGCGCATCATCAGGCCGAGATTGCGCCGCGCCCGGCGCCAGGGACTGTCGGCGGCCTTGTAGATGATGTGGCGGAGATCGTTGAGCCGGCCGGGATTGGCGGGCTTGCCGGCCGAAAGCCAGGTCTCGCGCGACTGGCCGCCCTTCCAGGTCCGTGTCGTGAAGCCGAGGATTTCCACCTTCACCCCGCAGCGTTCCAGCGTGCGCGCCAGGATGTCGGCGCAGGTCGCGGCGACGGTGATCGGCCGGCCGCGCATCGAGCCCGAATTGTCGAGCAGAAGTGTGACGACCGTGTCACGGAAATCGGTGTCGCGCTCGCGCTTGAAGGCGAGCGGCTGCATCGGATCGACGACGACGCGCGGCAGCCGGGCCGGGTCGATCATGCCTTCTTCGAGGTCGAAGTCCCAGCCGCGGTTCTGCTGCGCCATGAGCCGGCGCTGCAGGCGGTTGGCGAGCCGGGTCACCACGCCCTGAAGCTGGTTGAGCTGCTTGTCGAGAAAGCCGCGCAACCGGTCGAGTTCCTCGATGTCGCACAGATCCTCGGCGCGGATCGTCTCGTCATAGCGGTCGCAATAGACCCGGTAGCCAGCATTGGGCATGTTCTGGAACGGCGTGTTCGGCCGCCACGGCACGTCGCTTTCCTGGGCGTCGGCATCTGCCAGATCCTCGACCTGCTGATCGGCCTGGGCTTCCATGGCCTCGGCCTCGCCGTCCTCGGGCATGGCCTCGCTCTCGGCCGCGTCGGCGGCGGCCTCGTCGGAGCCGGTCTGTTCCTGCTGTTCCTCGGTTTCGGTGGTGTCGTCGCCCTGGTCGTCGTCGTTCTGGTCGGCGTCGTCCTCGTCGCGGTCCGAGCCGATCTCGTCGGCCATGTCGAAGGCGACGAGCACGTCGCGCAGGGCCTCGGCGAAGGCGGTCTGGTCCTCGATCAGCCCGTCGAGCGCCACCAGTTCGTCGCCGGCGCGCTCCTCGATCCAGGGGCGCCACAGATCGACCACCTTGCGCGCGCCATCGGGCACCGACTGGCCGGACAGGCGCTCGCGCACCATCAGCGCCAGCGCGTCCTCGATAGGCGCTTCGGCGCGGTCGGTCACGTCGGCGAACTTGCTCTTGGCGTAGCGCGCGTCCAGCATGGCGGCGATATTGGCGGCGACGCCGTCGAGCTTGCGGCAACCGATGGCCTCGACGCGGGCCTGTTCGACGGCATCGAAGATCGCGCGCGCGCCGTCGCCCTCGGGCACCAGCTTGCGGTGGACCTTGGGATCATGACAGGCAAGCCGCATGGCGAAGGCGTCGGCCAGCCCGCGCGTCACTGCGGCATGTTCGGCCGTCATCCGGCGCGGCGGTTCGGGCAGGCGCGCCTTGTGGCCGGCGACGCCGGGCCGGTCGGCGCCGAACTGGGTTTCCGCGTCGGGCTTGCCCGAGATCGCGCGGAAGGTGCCGGTGACCGCCCGCTTGAACGGCTCGTTGGCGACGCCTGATTTGTTCGAACGCCCGGCCATTCAGACCATGCCCGTCACGACACGACCAGGTTGAGGGCCGATTCGCGCAGTTCCTCGCCGAAACAGCGCTGATAGAACTCGGCGACCAGCGGGCGTTCCGCCTCGTCGCATTTGTTCAGGAAGGTCATGCGGAAAGCCATGCCGAGATCGCCGAAGATCTCGGTGTTCTCGGCCCAGGTGATCACCGTGCGCGGGCTCATCACCGTCGACAAATCGCCATTGACGAAGGCCGACCGGGTCAGATCGGCGAGCCGCACCATGCGCGAGGCGGTCTCGCGGCCATCCTTGGTGTCGAGATGCTTGGCCTTGGCGACGATGATATTGGTTTCCGCGTCATGCGGCAGATAGTTCAGCGTGGTGACGATCGACCAGCGGTCCATCTGGCCCTGATTGATCTGCTGGGTGCCGTGATAGAGGCCGGACGTGTCGCCGAGGCCGATCGTGTTGGCGGTGGCGAACAGGCGGAAATAGGGATGCGGGCGGATCACCCGGCGCTGATCGAGCAGCGTCAGCCGGCCCTGCACTTCGAGTACCCGCTGGATCACGAACATCACGTCGGGCCGGCCGGCGTCGTATTCATCGAAGACCAGCGCCGTATTGGTCTGCAGCGCCCAGGGCAGGATGCCGTCCTGGAACTCGGTGATCTGCATGCCGTCGCGGATCACGATGGCGTCCTTGCCGACGAGGTCGACGCGGCTGATATGGCTGTCGAGATTGATCCGCACGCAAGGCCAGTTCAGGCGGGCCGCGACCTGCTCGATATGGGTCGACTTGCCGGTGCCGTGATAGCCCTGGACCATGACGCGGCGATTGTGCGCGAAGCCGGCCAGGATCGCCAGCGTGGTCTCGGTGTCGAACAGATAGTCCGGGTCGAGTTCGGGCACATGCTCGTCGACCTCGGAAAAGGCGGGGACCTCCAGATCGCTGTCGATGCCGAAGACCTGGCGGACGGAAATTTTCAGGTCGGGTGTCTCGGCCGTTGCCTGGGCGGCGCTGGTCATGGGGCAGGTCTTTCCATTTCAAGCAGATCGGCGCCCCCTGCTCGCGGAGGGCGCATGGCGTTCCGGCACAATAGGGATGGCGGACGTCAGGGCGCAAGCCCGGCAGGCCTGCATGATCGACATAGCTCGGATTATGCGGCGAAAAAGCGCGACCGACAGGGCGTGTCCGTGCGGTTCGGCGAGCCGCCGCCAGAACCGCCGGGCCACTTCCGCATCATGTCCGTCGTCGGTCCAGATCGGGCGCGGACATGCCATCGGCCGGTGAGGGACTCCGACGAGGCCCGTCCGTCAAAGCCCATCGAGATCGGGGGGCACATAGATCATAAAACAAGTAAATCATGTAATAAATTGAACAAATCTACGATGTTAAAATGAAATAATGTAATAGTGCGGTGTGAAATAATAATTATAATGATTCAAAAAATAAATAAAAGACAGTTTTACTGTTATGTTACACGCTTGTGGTCGAAATGACATATTGTCGTGTGACCACATTCTCCGGTGGGCGGCCTGGGCGATGGGCCCCCGCGCATGTCGACGATGACATCGAAACCGGAGGACCTCATGAACAAGACAATCTGCTGCGCGGCCATTCTCGGCGGCGCGCTGACAATGGCCACCCCGTCCATTGCGCAGGAAACGGGGAACGTCATCTTTTTCCATCCCGACGGAACGGGCGTGAACCATTGGCTCGCCGCGCGCATGCACACGGTGGGTCCCGATGGCGAGCTCAATTGGGATCGGCTGCCCGCGATGGGCGTCTATACGGGCCACATGGCCGATCGCGTCACCGGCACGTCCCATGGTGGTGCCACGGTCCACGCCTATGGCATCAAGGTCGTCGGCGACAGTTTCGGCATGAACGGCACCGAGATGCTGACGGCGGCTTCCGGGCGTGACATGTCGATCGCCCAAGAAGCCATGGATGCCGGCATGGCCGTCGCCCTCGTCCAGTCCGGTCATATCTCCGAGCCTGGAACCGCGGCTTTCGTCGCGTCGAATGAAAGGCGCTCCAACACGCACGAGATCGCGCTGGACGTGATCGAATCGGGCGCCCAGGTGATCATGGCCGGCGGCGAGCGCTTCCTTCTGCCGGAAGGCGTCGAGGGGCGTCACGGGCCCGGTCAGCGCGAGGACGGCTTGAATCTCATCGAACGCGCCGAGGAACTCGGCTACACGGTCGTGTTCACGCGTGATGAGTTGATGGCGCTGAACCTCGACGAGGTCGACATGCTGCTCGGTGTGTTCGCGCACAACCACACCTTCAACGACCAGGAGCGCGAGCGCAATATCATCGACGGGCTGCCGACATATTGGGAGGACGCCCCGACGATCGGCGAGATGACCGAGGTCGCGCTGGAGATCGTGTCGCGCGACGAGGACGGCTTCTTCGCCGTGATCGAGGAAGAGGGCACCGACAACATCGCCAACAACATGAACGCCGCCGGCACGCTGGAAGCCCTGGCGCGCGCCGATGCCGCCGTCGGGTCGATCCTCGATTTCATGGACGGCCGCGATGACACGCTTCTGCTGATGGCGGCCGACAGCGATGCCGGTGGGTTGCAGGTGGTCACGCAGGAAGAAGGCGCTGTTGACGCGTCAACGCGCGGTGGCGGCATCCTGCATGGCGTGCAGGGCGCGTTCGGCGACGCCTTCGAGACCCAGCCCGACCGGAACGGCAACACCCATCACTTCGGCATCGGATGGGTCGGCTATAACGACGTCGCCGGCGGCATTCTGGTCCGCGGCGCAGGGTTCAATACCGATCTGATCACGCCGCTGATGGACTCGACCGATGTCTATTCGGTGATGCATCAGACGCTGTTCGGCGCGCCGAACAACTGATCGGCCGGTCACGACCGATCGGCGTCGCCCGTCACATGGAAATGGCATTCGCCGCCATGTGACGGGTCCGGTCGGCCGGTCAGTTCCTTATGTCCGCGGTCCCGTGTTCGGCATGTGTCTCCGAACGCGGGACGCGGACTTGTATGTCGACTGGGACGGGTTCCAATCCCTCACCGCACGGGGAGAGAATTTGGCCGGGAGGAAAGCCGCGATCCTTCGCTGGCGGCGGCATCCGGATCGCGTCAGATCATGCCGGTCGCCTTGAGATAGCGATAGGCCTTGATCGCCTCGCGCAGCTTGTGCTCGGTCGACCGGTCGCCGCCATTGGAATCGGGGTGGTGCCGCTTGACCAGTTCCTTGTAGCGCGCCCGGATATCCGCCTTGGTCGCGGACGCATCAAGGCCAAGGGTATCGAGCGCCTGGCGTTGGCCGTTGAGGAGCCTGCGGCCGGCTTCCTCCTCGCGTGGTGCCGTCGTCGATCCGCCGGCGCGGTCGCCGAAGACGCCGAACGGATCGGCATGGCGGCCCTTGGCGGCGGCCTTGGCCTTGGCGGCGTTGCGCTGTGCCACCCGGTCGGCCATTTTCCATGTCGGCCTGTGGCCGAGCGAGGCGTCCTTCTGGAAGGCGCGCACGGCATCGTCCGACATGCCGGAAAAATAATTGTAGGTCTTGTTGTATTCCCGCACGTGATCGATGCAGAAGCGGAAGAATTCGCCGTCCGCGCCGCGACCCTTGGGCGCCTTGTGGGTCGCCGGACGGTCGCAATCGGGATGTTCGCACTGATAGTCGGACGCCTCCTGCGCCGGCTTGGCCTTCTTGGCGCCGGGGCGGGCGGTGCGGATGTCGTCAAACCATTTTGAATCGAGTTTCATGGGCGGGAGTATGGCGATGGCGCGGGCCACAAACAAGGCGGCGAAACGCGCTGTTGACAGAACCGGACAAGGACTTGGAAAACACCTTCATGGCAAAACTACGCGATCAGATTGAACAAAAATTGACTGCCGCCCTGGCCCCCACGGCTCTCGACGTGATCGATGAATCGCATCTCCACGAGGGCCATATGGGCTGGCGCGAGGGCGGCGAGACCCATTTCCGGGTGCGCATCCGCGCCGAACCGCTGGCCGAGCTGTCGCGCATCGACCGGCACCGGCGGATCAACGCGCTCCTGGCCGATGAACTGGCCGCCGGCGTGCACGCGCTGGCGATCGACGCGGCCGGTCCCGACAAGGCGCTCTGACCGGCGCCGGTCATGCCATGGTTTCTGCCTGTACCGGCGTCACCTTCAGGCCGAGAATGCGGTTGCGCTGCTTGCGGGTGACCTGAAAGCGGAAGCCGTGAAAGGTGAAGGCCTGACCGGGCTCGGGGATCTGCTGGGCCTCGTGGATCACGAGACCCGCGATCGTCGTCGCCTCGTCGTCGGGCAGGTTCCAGTCGAGCGCCCGGTTGAGGTCGCGGATCGGCACCGATCCGTCGATCGAGATCGAGCCGTCCGGCTGGGTCCTGATGCCCTGGACGGCGATGTCGAACTCGTCGGAGATGTCGCCGACGATCTCCTCCAGGATGTCCTCCAGCGTGACCAGACCCATCACCTCGCCATATTCGTCGACGACGAGGGCGAAATGCATCTTGCGGCGCAGGAAGGCGTTGAGTTGGTCCTGCACCGTGGTCGTGTCCGGCACGAACCAGGGCGGCGAGGCAAGCTCGGTCACCGCCACCTTGGCGGAATCGCCACCGACCGCGGCAAGCGCGCGCAACAGATCCTTGGCATGCAGCACGCCGACGATATTCTCCGGCGTGTCGCGATAGAGCGGCAGCCGCGTATAGGGGCTCGACAGCACGTCGGCGACGATCTTCTCGGGCGGGTCGTCGCTGTTCAGCGCCTGCATCTTGGTGCGGTGGACCATGACGTCGTAGATGTCGAGATCGCGCAGATCCAACACGCCGCCGATCATGTCGCGGTCATGCTTGACCACGGTGCCTTCCTTGGCGTGCAGGTCGATCGCGCCGCGGATCTCCTCATGCGCCGACAACACATCCTGCTGCTCGTCGATCTTGACGCCGACGATGCGGAACACGCCGCGCACGATCGCCTCCACCGCCAGCACCACCGGCCCGAACAGCGCGACAACGATGCTGATCGGCCGCGACACGGTGAGCGCCATCTTGTCGGGATTGGCGATCGCATAGGTCTTGGGCAGAACCTCCGCGAAGATCAGGACCAGCGCCGTCATCACCAGCGTGGCATAGGCGACGCCGGCATCGCCGAACAGCGTGAGAAACAGGCTCGTCGCCAGCGCCGACGCCAGGATGTTGACCAGGTTGTTGCCGAGCAGGATGGCGCCGATCAGCCTTTCGCGCGCCTCGATCAGCCGGTTGACGGTCTTGGCCCGGCTGTCGCCGGTCTTTTCGAGCTGGTGCATCTTGGCCCGCGAGGCGGCGGTGAGCGCCGTCTCCGAGCCTGAGAAGAAACCGCTCATGACCAGGAGCACGAGAATGGACAGGGCGGTGAGGAGCAGGGTCGTCGTCATGGTTTTGCGAGATCCGCTTCGAGAAAGGCGCGCATATCGGCCGCGTCGATGTTCCGGGCGACGAAGGCGTCGCCGATGTCGCGGGCGAGAATGAAGGTCAGCGCGCCGCGTTCGACCTTCTTGTCCTGGGCGATCAGGTCCATGAGACCGTCGGCGCCGGGCACGCCGCCCGGAATCTGGCGCATCGCGACGGGAAGTCCAACCGTCGCGAAATGGGCCGCGACGCGCTCGGCGCGGCCGGGCGGGCAGAGGCCGAGCCGCTCGGAATAGCGCAAGGCCAGTACCATGCCGATGGCGATCGCCTCGCCATGGATCAGCCGGTCGGAATAGCCCGTCGCGGCCTCGAAGGCATGGCCGAAGGTGTGGCCGAGATTGAGGAGCGCCCGCTCGCCGGCCTCGCGCTCGTCGGCGGCCACGATGCGCGCCTTCATGGCGCAACTCGCCGCGATCGCCCGGCGCCGGGCACCGCCCGTGCCGGAGAAAACCTCCCGCCAATTGGCGTCGAGCCAGTCGAACAGTTCGGCGTCGCGGATCAGCCCGTATTTCGCGACTTCGGCATAGCCGGCGCGCAGATGGCGCGGATCGAGCGTGTCCAGGAGGTCGGTATCGGCGAGCACCAGGCTCGGCTGGTGAAAGCTGCCGACCAGGTTCTTGCCCTGGCGGGTGTCGATGCCGGTCTTGCCGCCGACCGATGAATCGACCTGGGCCAGAAGCGTCGTCGGGATCTGCACGACGCGCACGCCGCGGCGCAGGATGGACGCCGCGAAACCCGCCAGATCGCCGACCACCCCGCCGCCCAGCGCGACGACGAGATCTTTGCGTTCGATGCGCGCATCGAGCAGCCGGTCGACCACCCGTTCGAGTTCGGCGAAGGATTTGCTGGCCTCGCCCGGCGGCACCAGAACCGGTTCCGCGCGATCGATGCCGGCGGTGTCGAGGGCGTCGTCGAGCGTGGCGAGATGATGGGTCGCGACCGTCTCGTCGCTGATCACGGCGAGCCGGGCGCCGGGAAACCGCGTGGCGATCACGCGCCCCGCGCGCGCCAACAGGTCTGGGCCGATCAGGATGTCATAGGACCGGTCGGCCAGGTCGACGCGGACGGTCTCGGTTCCGGCCGCCATGTCCGTGACCGCCGTGTCCGTGGCCTGGATGGCCGGTGCTGGATCGGTGGTCACGAGGTCATCCTCGACGGTGTCGGAAGGGGCGATGTCATCTTGTCGTCTCTCCTTGGCGCGCGGGGCCGGTCTGGCGCGCGGGGTCGAGATGGACGGCCAGGGCATCGACGATCGCCTGGACCACGGCCTCATGCGGGCCGTCGTCGGATTCGACCGTCAGATCGGCCAGCGCGTAGACCGGTTCGCGCGCATCGAGCAGGCCGCGCAGGGTCTTTTCGGGATCGGCCGTCTTCAGGAGCGGCCGGGTGTTGCGGCGCTTGACGCGGCGGAACAGGATGTCGGGCGCGACCTTCAGCCAGATGGACACCCCGCCTTCGGCGATCTCGCCGCGCGTGTCGGGATCGATGAAGGCCCCGCCGCCGGTCGCGATCACGCCCCGGGTCTCGCTCAACAGCCGATGGATGACGCGGCGTTCGCCGGCGCGGAACTCGGCCTCGCCATAGGTCGCGAAGATATCGCTGATGGTCTGGCCCGCCGCCTTCTCGATCTCCTGGTCGGCGTCGACGAAGGGCAGGTCGAGACGGGCCGCCAGCCTGCGCCCGACGCTCGACTTGCCGCAGCCCATCATGCCGACCAGCACGATCGCCCGGCCGCCGAGCCTCTCCCGCACCGTCGCCGGCGTTCCGTCGTCCTCGGCGGCGTCGGCCGCCGGCGCGTTTCGATCCATCGCGTTCATGGCTCTTGGGTAATCCGCCCGCCCGCGCAAGACAAGGCTGGCCGCGCCGGCCTATACAGGAACGCCCGATTCCGGTTTTTTGACCGCTATCGTGGCATATGGGGGCTTGATCGGGCTGGAATATCCGGTCATGTGATCTGATCTTGTGTCATTCCTCTATGATGAAGCGGTCGAGACGTTTCGTGTCTTGATGGCCAATCCCCGATGTAACGGTTCGGAAGCGCGTCTGGGACATGCCTACTCTCATCCGACTGCTGGTTATCATCGGCGTCATCGCCGGGCTCATCTATGGGGCGATGCTGGCCATCGTGATCTATGTCGAGCCGCAGCCGCGCACCGTGACCGAACGTGTCGACCTGATGCCGCGCCAGGCAGGACCTCGGCCGGACACAGGCGACGCCGGCGAGTGATCGCGGCCGGCGTCGGATCACCGGCCATGGACCGCGCATGAGGGATCCCGGATGACGGATGCCCGTGTAACAGACGCGTTTCTCGAAATGCTCAGCGCCGAGCGCGCCGTGGCGCGCAACACGCTCGATGCCTATCGCCGCGACCTCGCCGATCTCTCCAACAGCCTAAAGGCGCGCGGCGTCACCATGCGCGACTGCCGGCGCGAGGATCTCGCCGCCTATCTCGCCGAGCTCGACCGCAGGGGCTTCGCGGCCTCCTCGGTGGCGCGGCGGCTGTCGGCCATGCGCCAGCTGTTCGCCTTCCTGATCGACAGCGGGCTGCGCGACGCCGATCCGGCCACCACGCTGGAGGCGCCGAAGCGCGGCCAGCCCCTGCCCAAGGTCCTGAGCGTCACGGATGTCGACGCGCTTCTGGCGCGCGCCGAAGCCGATATCGCCGAGGCATCGGGCGCGCCGGCTCAACATCAGGCGCTGCGGCTGCGCTGTCTCGTCGAGACGCTCTATGCCACCGGCATGCGGGTTTCGGAACTGGTCGCGCTGGAGCGTGCCGCCGTCAGGCCCGGCCGCATGGTGCTGGCGATCCGCGGCAAGGGCGGCCGCGAACGGCTCGTGCCGCTGACCGGGGCGGCGCGCGCGGCGATCGATGCCTATCTGGCGCATGCGCTGGCCGCGCCCGGCGGGCGCGAGAACCGCTACCTGTTTCCCGCCGACAGCGCGTCGGGCCATCTCGCCCGGCAGGTCTTCGCCCGCGATCTCAAGGGGCTCGCGGCGCGGGCCGGCCTGTCGGCCGAGGCCTTGTCGCCGCATGTGCTGCGCCATGCCTTCGCCAGCCACCTTCTGGCCAATGGCGCCGATCTCCGCGCGCTGCAGCGGCTTCTCGGCCATGCCGACATCTCCACGACGCAGATCTACACCCATGTTCTCGATGCGCGGCTGAAGCAGCTGGTCGGCGACCATCACCCGCTCGCCGACGACGGATAGCGCCCGCGATCGGTCGCGCGGCGCTTGACAGCATCCGAGCTTCGCGGGACTTAGGAGGCCATCGCCATTCTCCCGCAGCGCAGCATCGCCCGCGCGCGGTTCCTGTCGCCAGTCGCGGCGCCGCGCGCCGCCAAACCTCCGGATCGGCAGCCATGAAGGCCTATCTCGATTTCGAAAAGCCCGTCGCCGATCTCGAAGGCAAGATCGCCGAATTGCGGGCGATCGCCGAGCCGGAGGACACGGTCTCGATCCGCGACGAGGTGGAAAAGCTCGAAACCAAGGCCGCCCAGCAGCTCAAGGACATCTACGCCAAGCTCACGCCCTGGCAGAAGACGCAGGTGGCGCGCCATCCCGCCCGTCCGCATTTCAAGGACTATGTCGCCGGCCTGATCACCGACTTCACCCCGCTCGCCGGCGATCGCGGCTTCGCCGATGACGCGGCGATCCAGGGCGGGCCGGGCCGCTTCAACGGCGTGCCGGTCATGCTGATCGGCCATGAGAAGGGCCATGACACGACGAGCCGGCTCGAGCACAATTTCGGCATGGCGCGGCCGGAAGGCTATCGCAAGGCGATCCGGCTGATGGAGATGGCCGAACGCTTCGGCCTGCCGGTCATCGCGCTCGTCGACACCGCGGGCGCCTATCCCGGCATCGATGCCGAGGCGCGCGGCCAGGCCGAGGCGATCGCGCGCTCGACCGATGCCTGCCTGGCGCTTGGCGTGCCCAATGTCTCGGTGATCATCGGCGAGGGCGGCTCGGGTGGCGCCATCGCGCTGGCCACCGCCAATACGGTGCTGATGCTCGAACACGCGATCTACAGCGTCATCTCGCCGGAAGGCGCGGCCTCGATCCTGTGGCGCGATTCGGCGCGGGCGCCCGATGCGGCGTCGGCCATGAAGATCACCGCCCAGGATCTCCTGAAGCTCGGCGTGATCGACCAGATCATCGAGGAGCCGATGGGCGGCGCCCATCGCGATCCGGCGCAGACCGTCGCCGATGTCGGCCGTGCGATCGAGCGGGCATTGAAGATCCATGACGGCGCGGAGCCGGCGGCCATCCGCGCGGCCCGGCGCGAGAAGTTCCTCAAGATCGGCACCGCCCTGGCCTGATCGCGGGCGCCGACGTCGACGCGCGGACCGCCCGTCCGGCGGCTGGCCTGACAAACCTGTGATGATGCGGCCAAGCGCCGCGATCTACTTGCATTTCAAGGGATTTCGCGTATTGTCTCCGGACTTGTACGGCCCGGTCGAAACCTTTGGGTAACCAGCCCATGCCAGGGTGGCGCATTGGGTGCGGGGTGATGCGTGTCGGACAGTTCGCGAACCCATCGATGCCGGATGGCACGATACAGGGATCAGCGGTTGGGCGACGCGAGGCAAGGTAAGGGTGGGGTTTCCATGAAGCTCAGGACGGCTCTTGTCGTGGCCGGCGTCTCGCTCGCCGTCGCCGCCTGCCAGTCGCACCCCACGGCCAAGCATCTCAAGCCTATCCCGTTCCAGACCGCCAATCAGATGGAACGGCTCGGCATGGATAAGGACGATCCGATCCTGATCCGCATCTTCAAGGAAGAGTCCGAGCTCGAGGTCTGGAAGAAGCGCGACGCCGACGGCCGTTTCGCGCTGCTCAAGACCTATGAGATCTGCGCCTGGTCGGGCGCGCTCGGCCCCAAGCATCAGGAAGGCGACCGGCAGGCGCCGGAAGGGTTCTATTCGGTCACGCCAGCCCAGATGAACCCGAATTCAAGCTATCACCTGTCGTTCAACATGGGCTTTCCGAACACCTTCGACCAGGCCCATGGTCGCACCGGGTCGCATCTGATGGTGCATGGCGCCTGCTCGTCGGCGGGCTGCTACGCCATGGAGGACGAACCCATCGAGGAGATCTACGCGATCGCCCGCGAGGCGTTTCGCGGCGGCCAGCGCGATTTCCAGATCCATGCCTTTCCGTTCCGCATGACGCCGGAAAACATCGCCCGTCACTACGACAACAAGTATATCGATTTCTGGAAGAACCTGAAGGAAGGCAACGACCATTTCGAGGTCACCGGGCGCGCGCCGAAGGTTGCCGTCTGCGGGCATCGCTACGTCTTCAACGCGGTCGGCGAAGAAGGCACCCGCCTCGTGCCCAATGCGGCCTGCCCGGTGCTCGACGTGCCCGACGAGATCGAAATGGCGGTGGCGCAGAAGGCGGCGGAGGATCATGTCGAGATCCAGCTCGCGCTTGCCGATATCCGTGCCCGCCAGAACGAAGAGCTTCTCGACCAGCTGCCCGGCGCCTTGCCGCCGCTCGACGGCCAGCCGGTCATGGTGGCCCAGGCCGAGGCGCAGGGCTCGGTCGACGATATCGCCGGAGACGATGGCGCCGGGGGCGAGACCATCGGATCGTCGCTGTTCGCCTTCATGCAGCCGGATCGGGCCGACACCGGCGACGATGCGGGCGGGTTCTTCGCGCGCCTGATCGATTTCGGCGGCGATGATGATGCCGAAGCCGCGGCGACGGCCGATTGGGCGGCTGATGAGACGATGGCCGTACCCGCCGACAGGGTCGTGTTGCCGCCGCAAAAGCCGCTCGTCACCGCCGGCGCCTCACAGCCGGTCGCGGCGCCCGCGACGGCGCCCGTCAGCGGCTTTGCCTCAAGCGGCGTCACCTCGATCGGCGACCTGATCGCCGAGGCCACCGCGGCCGCTTCGGAGACGCCGAACGCCGATCCCTTCGCGATCTTCGATCGCTTCGACGCCGAACCCGACGCGAAGATCTTCCGCGACTGATACGTCTGGGTTTAACGCGTTTCTTGGGCGGCGGCCGACCCGCAACTGAAATCGCGTGAAATCAATCAATGAGCCTCGTCCACGTTTAAGCGGAAGCGTTTGGCGGGTGTTCGTGTTGGTTCGTGCGCCGTCACCCCGGGCTTGTCCGGGGGGCAGGGCCAAGGGACACGCGAGCCCGCGTGCCCTATTGCTGCCGGGATACGTCCGGCAATGGCGCACCAAGGAACGGACGCTTCAGCCTAAACAGCAAGATGTCTAGAGCCTTATCCGGTGAACTCTGGTTCGCCGGACGCGTTCTAGCCTCAGAACGGCCAGAAGATTAAGATCGCCGGCACCGCGACGGCGGTGACGACGACTTCGAGAGGCAGGCCCATCGGCCAGTAGTCGCCGAAGCGATAGCCGCCCGGCCCCAGGATCAGCGTATTGTTCTTGTGCCCGATCGGGGTCAGGAAGGCGCAGGACGCGCCGACCGCCACCGCCATCAGAAACGGGTCGGCGGAGGTGCCGAGCTTGTCGGCGATATCGATGGCGACGGGGGCCGCCACGATGGTGGTCGCGGTATTGTTTAGGACGTCCGACAGGGTCATGGTGACGACCAGCAGGATGGTCAGGATGGCCCAGGCCGGGAAACCGTCGGTCACGTCGATGATGGCACCGGCGATCAGCGCCGTGCCGCCGGCGGCATGCAGCGCCTCGCCAAGCGGGATCATCGAGCCTAGCAGCACGACGACCGGCCATTCGATCTCGTCATAGATCCGCCTGAGCGGCACGATGTCGGTCAGCACATAGAGCACCACCACCGCCGCCAGCGCGATGGTCAGCGGCATGAGGCCAATGCTGGCGAGCAGGATGGCGAGGCCGAACAGGCCGGCCGCCAGCCCCGCCTTGCGATAGCGGGTCAGGTCGCGCGAACGCTCGGCGAGCGGCAACAGGCCGAGATCGCTCGCGGTCTCGTCGAGCCGGTCAGGCTGGCCGAGCAGCAGCAGCAGATCGCCGGGTTCGAGCGTGACATTGCGGATCCGGTCGCGGAACGGCCGGCCCTGTCGCGAAATGCCGAGCACGGTGATGCCGTAGCGGTAGAGCAGCTGCATCGAGCGCGCGCTGCGGCCTTCGAGCCGCGAACCGTCCGGCACCACGGCCTCGATCAGGCCGAGATCGGAGCCGGCCTCGGTGCGGTGGCGCTTCTCGTCGCTGAGCCCGAGCTTCATCTGGCCGACGAAGGTGTCGAGCGCATCGGGCGCGGCTTCCACGACGAGCTGGTCGCCGGCCTTGATCTCCGACCGCCGCGCGGCCCCCGGCAGCCGTTCGCCGCGGCGGATCAGGCCGAGGACGCGCACGCCCGCCTCGTCGGCGTCGTCGTCGAGATCGCGCACCTTGCGCCCGACCAGCGGCGAGGTCTCGGGCACCGCGAGTTCGGCGATATAGCCGGTCAGCGCCAGCAGATCGGCGGACGCGTTGTCCTCGTCGGCGCGCGGCACGAGCCGCCAGCCGATGAGCGCGATGAAGGCGACGCCGGCCAGCGCGCAGGCCAGGCCGACGGGCGCGAAATCGAACATGTGGAACGGTTCGCCGAGCTGGGTTTCGCGGATCGAGGCGACGATGATGTTGGGCGGCGTGCCGATCAACGTGATCAGGCCGCCGAGAATGGTCGCGAAGGAAAGCGGCATCAGCGTGCGCGCCGCCGACCGCCCGGCGCGCTTGGCGGCTTCGAGGTCGACGGGCATCAGGAGCGCCAGCGCGGCGACGTTGTTCATGAAGCCCGACAGCGCGGCACCGAGACCGGCCATGCTGGCGATATGAAGCGGCAGCGGCCTCTTGGCGTCCACGAAGGTGCGGGTGATCCAGGCGACGACGCCGGAATTCATCAACCCGGCCGACACCACGAGCACCAGCGCGACGATGATCGTGGCCGGATGGCCGAAGCCGAGAAAGGCCCGGTCGGGCTCGACGGCGCCCACCAGAACAGCCACGACGAGGGCGGAAAACGCCACGAGGTCGTAGCGGAACCGACCCCACAGCAGAAGCGCCAATACCGCGCCGAACAGGGCGAACAGGATAATCTGATCGGTCGTCATTCGGCCCAGATGTAGATGTCGACCGGCTCGGCGATGCCGCGCAAGGCATGCCGGCCGCAGGGGCGCCAGGCCTCGGGGACGAGGGCCGCGAAGGTCGCCGATGTCGCGACGGGCGTGTCGAGCGTCTTGGTCAGCGCTTCGAGACGGGCGACCTCGTTCACGGTCGGGCCGATCACCGAAAAGCTCAGCCGGTCGGGCACGCCGATATTGCCGAACATCACCTTGCCGTGGTGGATGCCGATGCCGAAGGTGATCGGCAAGTTGACGATGGCATTGGTCGCGTCGCGGCGGTGAAGCGCGTCGCGGGTCGCCGCCACGGCCTTGCGGGCGGCCGCGTCGCGCCCGGCGGCCGTGTCATAGGGGAAGATCGCCAGCACGGCGTCGCCGATGAAGGACAGGACCTCGCCGCCGGCGTCCGACACCGCGCCGGCGGTGCATTCGAAATAGCGGTTCAGCGTGGCGAGGTAGCCGTCGCGCGTCATCGTCTCGGCCATGGTGGTCGAGCCGCGCAGGTCGGAATACCAGACGACGGCCGTGATCGTCTCGCCGTCGCCGCGCCGGATCGCGCCGTTGAGCACGCGGCTGCCGGCCGTGGGGCCGAGATAGACATCGCAGACAGTGCGCAGGATCCCGCTCAATACCGAGGTGCGGAAGGCGATGGCGAAGTGGCGCTGCACATGGATCAGGACATCGATCTCGTGCTGGGTGAAGCCGTCCGGCCGGTCCGTGGCCCAGCTCGCCAGCATGCCCGTCGTGCCGCCGCGCACGCTCGGCAGGTCGATGCGCGTCTTGGTGGCGATGTAGTCGGTCAGCCCGTCCGCCGCCAGCTCCTCCAGCGTGGGAAAGTCTGTCAGCCGATCGGGTCCCGACAGGCGGCGGCGCATCATGTCGTCGTCGCTGGCGAGCAAGGCGGGGAACGGGCTTCTCAGCCAGGCCTCGGTGGGTCCGTCGAAACGGTTGCTGGACAATTGGTGCTCGACGCCGTCCGACGCCTGCCACACCAGGCTTTCCGCCATGACCAGCGGATGCAGCGCCGGCCAGATGATCGAGGCACGCTTCAGCGGCAGGCCGGCCTTGCGGATGCGCTGGCACAAGCCGCCGAACAGATCCCCGATCGCCACCGTGCCGACCGCCTGTTCGGCGAGCCAGTCGCTGACGGCGGCATGCGAGATCGGGCTTGGAGAACCGTTCGGCAGCACCTCGACCGGCCCCGTCATGGCCGCGCCCCGTCGGAAGAACGTCTGTCACATGGCATGCGGTCTGTTCCTCATGATCCAGGCGAGGGCGGCGAAGGCGATGGTTGCCAAGATGCCCACCATGATCGCCAGGAGCAAGGCCGCAGACGGGCCGAGCCGCTCGAAGACGAGCGCGAAGGCGAACGGCGCCAGGGCGGTGACCACCATGCGCACGCCGTTGATCCTGCCCATGATCGCGCCGAGGCGGTCGGATCCGTAGATCGCCAGCGGCAGGACGCCGCGCACGATGTAGTTCAGCCCCTGGCCGAGACCGAAGAACAGCGCGAAGGCGAGCCCGGCCCACAGCGCCGGCGCGCCGCCGATGAGCAGCATCAGCGCCAGCGGCATGGCGGCGGTCGAGGTCACCGCGACGAGAAAGATCGACAGCCGATGGCTGCTGGCGAATTCGATGATCCGGCCGACGACCTGAAATGGACCGAGCAGCGCGCCGATCAGGGTCGCCGATGTGCCGAGGCCGATCATTTCGAGCGTCCGGATGAGATGGAGATGGATGGCGGCGATCAGAAAGCCGCTCGCCGCGAAGCCGAGCAGCACCAGCGCGAAGACGGTGGTGGCGCTGCCGCCCGGCGGCGAGACCGGTCCGCCGATCGCCGATCCTGTCGGCGTCGAAGGTGACGCGGCTGTCGATGCCGGCCGGCCAACGCCCGTCCGTTCCTCGGCGAAGCGCGCCAGCCACAGATGGATCGGCAGGCACAGGCAGAGATGCAGGCCGGCGAAGACCAGCATGGTCGAGCGCCAGCCCGCGATGTCGGCGAGATAGCCGGTCAGCGGCCAGAACACGGTCGAGGCAAAGCCGCCGATCAGCGTGATGCCGGTGATGGTGCGGCGCGCATGATCGGGCGCCAGCCGGGCCGCGACCACGAAGGCGCCCTCATATTGCACCAGCGTCGAGACGATCTGCGACACCAGGATACAGCCGACGACCAGCCAGGCCGGGCTCGGCAGGCCGAGGCCGAGAAAGGCCAGCGCGGTGACCGCCGATCCGGCGGCCATGGCCCGGGCCGCGCCCATTTCGTCCAGGAGACGCCCCAAACGCGGCGCCGAGAGGCCACCGATCAGAAGCGCCAGCGAGAAAACGCCATAGACCGCCTCGACGCTGAACCCGATCGATCCGGCGATGTCGTCGGCGAGGATGCCGAAGGCATAATACATCGTGCCATAGGCGACGATCTGACCGATGCCGAGCAGGACGGCGACAAGATAGGCGGCGGGCGGCGCGGTCGGGACGACGGCCGGCATGACGGAAGGGCCCCGTGGGATGGCGTAGGCCTGAGGTGATAGAGCAAGACCGCGCGCGGCGATATATCACACGGCGATATTGTCGATCAGCCTCGTGCTACCCAGGCGCGCGGCGACGAGAAGCCGGCACGGCCCGTCCTGGCCGGGGGCCGGCCGTTCCAGGCTGGCCGCGTCGCGCAGGTCGAGATAGTCGACCTCGAAACCCGCTTCGGCCAGCCGGGCGCGCCCCGCCTCGAGTGCCGTATCCGGCGGCGTGCCGGCGCGCAAGGCGGCCGCGCAGTCCTGCAGCACCGCATGGATGGTCGGCGCGATCGCGCGATCGTCGGCGCCGAGATAGACATTGCGCGAACTCATCGCCAGCCCGTCGGCCTCGCGCACGGTCGGGCCGCCGACGATCTCGACCGGCAGGTCGAGATCGCGCGTCATGCGGCGGATGACGGCGAGCTGCTGGAAGTCCTTTTCGCCGAAGATCGCGATATCGGGAGCCGCCTGGATCAGGAGCTTGGCGACGACGGTGGCGACGCCGGCGAAATGGTCGGGCCGGGCGGCGTCTTCGAGGCCCGCCGTGGCGGGGCCGTCGAGACGGATCGTGGTGACGAAGCCTTGCGGGTAGATCTCGGCGACGGCCGGCGCGAAGACGAGATCGGCGCGGTCGGACAGGGCGTCTAGATCGCGGTCGAGACCGCGCGGATAGGCGTTGAAATCCTCCGTCGGCGCGAACTGGGCCGGGTTGACGAAGATCGAGACGATGGCGCGCGCGCCGTGCTTCCGGCACAGGTCGACGAGCGACAGATGCCCGTCATGCAGCGCGCCCATGGTCGGCACCAGGCCGATCCGCTCGCCGGTCTTGCGCCAGCTTGAGACGGCCGCGCGCAGATCCGTGACGGTGGTGACGACGGGTGGGCGGGGCAAGACGGCGCTCCCGGAAGCGGTTGGGATCAGTCGTATTTGCCGTGGCAGTGCTTGAACTTCTTGCCAGATCCGCAAGGACACGGCTCGTTGCGACCGACCTTGCCCCAGCTATTGGGGTCTTCGGGATTGCGGGCCACCGCGGCGCCCGCGCGCCGCGCCGGCGGTGCATCGCCGGCCAGCGCCAGTTCTGCATCGGCGAGCGCCATTTCATCCTCGCCCGACATCGGGTCGAGGTGATGGGCGGTCATCGGCGGCACGTCGGGCATCGGCGCGGGCTCGCGCACGAGCTGCACCCGCATCAGCTGGCCTGTCACCTGTTCGCGCAGCCGGTCGAGCAGGCTCTCGAACAGCTCGAAGGCTTCGGTCTTGTATTCGTTCAGCGGGTCGCGCTGGGCATAGCCGCGAAAGCCGACGACGCTGCGCAGGTGTTCGAGCATCAGAAGATGCTCGCGCCACAGGCTGTCGAGGGTCTGTAGCAGCACCGCCTTTTCGATCCGGCGCATCACGTCCGGCGAGAAATCGGCGACCTTGCGGGCGAACACCGTGTCGGCCTCGGTCTTCAGCCGGTCATTGATCTCCTCATGGGCGATGCCTTCCTCGTTCGCCCAGTCGGGAATGGGCAGGTCGAGATCGAACACTTCCTTGACGCGTTCCTGAAGGCCCGCCGTATCCCACTGTTCGGGATAGGCCTTGTCCGGAATATGCGTCGAGACCAGGTCATCGATGACCTGATGGCGCATGTCGTTGACGGTTTCGCCGACCTCCTCGTCGCGCATCAGGTCGAGCCGCTGCTCGAAGATCGCCTTGCGCTGGTCGTTCATGACGTTGTCGAACTTCAGGAGGTTCTTGCGGATGTCGAAATTGCGCGCTTCGACCTTCTGCTGCGCCTTTTCGAGCGCCCGGTTGATCCAGGAATGGACGATCGCCTCGCCCTCCTGAAGGCCGAGTTTCTGCAGCATGCCGTCCATCTTGTCGGAGCCGAAGATGCGCATCAGATCGTCCTGCAGCGACAGGAAGAAGCGCGACCGGCCGGGATCGCCCTGACGGCCCGAACGGCCGCGCAGCTGGTTGTCGATGCGCCGGCTCTCATGGCGTTCGGTGGCGATGACGCAGAGGCCGCCGGCGTCCTTGGCGACCTGTTTCAGCCGCTCGATCTCGCCTCGGATCTCGGTTTCGCGGGTGTCGCGCTCGGGCCCCTCCGCCATGTCGCCGATCTCATGGGCGATGCGCATGTCGGCATTGCCGCCGAGCTGGATGTCGGTGCCGCGCCCGGCCATGTTGGTGGCGATCGTGATCGCGCCGGGCACGCCGGCCTGGGCGACGATCTGCGCTTCCTGCTCGTGGAAACGCGCGTTCAGGACCGCGAAGACCTTTTCGGCTTCCGTGCCCTGATCGCCGTCATAGAGCGATTTGAAGGCGTCGGGATCGTTGAAGTCCTTCTGCTTGAAGCCGTCCTTCTGGAGCCGGTCGGCGAGCAGTTCCGATTTCTCGATCGACGTCGTGCCGACCAGGACCGGCTGGCCGCGCGCCTTGCAGTCCTCGATCAGCTTGATGATCGCCTGATACTTCTCCTCGAAGGTCCGGTAGACCTCATCGTCGTCGTCGATCCGGGCGACGGGGATGTTGGTCGGGATCTCGATCACTTCGAGGCCGTAGATGTCGGCGAATTCCTCGGCCTCGGTGGCCGCCGTGCCGGTCATGCCCGACAGCTTGTCGTAGAGCCGGAAATAGTTCTGGAAGGTGATCGAGGCCAGCGTCACGTTTTCCGGCTGGATCTTGACGTGTTCCTTGGCTTCGAGCGCCTGGTGCAGGCCTTCGGAGAAGCGCCGGCCTTCCATCATGCGGCCGGTGAACTCGTCGATGATCACCACCATGCCGTTGCGCACGATATAGTCCTTGTCGCGCAGGAACAGCTTGTGCGCCTTGAGCGCCTGGTTGACGTGGTGGACGAAGGTGACGTTCTCGATGTCGTAGAGCGAGCCGGTCATCAGGCCCGCCTCGACGAGCTTCTGTTCGACGAATTCGTTGCCCTCTTCGGTCAGGACGGCGGTGCGCTGTTTCTCGTCGAGCTCGAAATGCTCCTCGCTGAGATGCGGGATCACCGTGTCGACGGTGTTGTAGAGTTCGGATCGGTCCTCGGTCGGGCCGGAAATGATCAGCGGCGTGCGCGCTTCGTCGACCAGGATCGAATCCACCTCGTCGACGATCGCGAAATTGTGACCCCGCTGCACCATCTGCGCGAGGTCGTATTTCATATTGTCGCGCAGATAGTCGAAGCCGAGTTCGTTATTGGTGCCGTAGGTGACGTCGCAGGCATATTGCGCCTTGCGCTCGACGTCATCGAGGCCGTGCACGATGCAGCCCGTTGTCAGGCCGAGGAAGTTGTAGATCTGGCCCATCCAGGCGGCGTCGCGCTGGGCGAGATAGTCGTTGACGGTGACGACATGCACACCCTTGCCCGACAGGGCGTTGAGATAGGCGGCGAGCGTGGCGACCAGCGTCTTGCCCTCGCCGGTCTTCATTTCCGAGATCTTGCCCATGTGCAGCACCATGCCGCCGATGAGCTGGACGTCGAAATGGCGCTGGCCGAGGACGCGCTTGGCCGCCTCGCGCACGGTGGCGAAGGCCGGGACCAGGAGATCGTCGAGGGACGCGCCATTCGCCACCTGGGCGCGGAAATCCTCGGTGCGCGCCCGAAGCTCGTCGTCGGTCAGCGCCTCGATGTCGGCTTCGAGCGCATTGATCGCCTCGACCTTGCCGTGAAATTTCCTGATGACCCGGTCGTTCGACTTGCCGAACAACTTGCTCGTGATCGCGCCCAGACCGAGCATGATGTCTTGATCCTTCTCTCACATCGTCCGCGTCGCGCCCGTCGATCAGGACCGGAACGGCCAGGCCCTGCGGATGCCCCGATCCCGCTCCGGGGAAACAGCGCTGGCTTACGGAACCCGCCGGCTTGGGAAAGGATGTGGCGCCGGCCTGCCACAGGGCAAGCAAAAATGATCGCCCGGACGGAAGCGCCCGACGGTTGCCCGACAGGTAAGAGCCGCTTTTCGCCTTGTCAATTCCGAGCCGATGGGCCAGCTTCCCCGCACGTTACCCGGCCGGCCCGGCGCGGTGCGCGCGGGAACCGGAACCCCGGGGCGGGATGTGCCTCGACTGGCGGGGCCGACGGGTCCCGCCCGATCTTGCCAAGCGCCGACCCCGTTTGACGGTCGCCGAGCGAACAAGAGCGAATAAGGATCACATGATGCGCCTTCTTTCCTATGCGGCCACCGCCGTCTTCGGTCTCGCGCTCGCCACCGCCGGATCGCCCGCGGCGCTGGCGCAGGACGCCACGGCTCCGGACGGCGTCGTCGCCACCGTCGACGGTGTCGAGATCACCCAGGAGCAATATGATATCGCGGCCGCCGACCTGGCGCAGATCCTGGAGCGCATGCCCGAGGCGATGCGGCGGGAATATGTCCTGACCTATCTGACCGATCTGCAGCTTCTGTCGGCGACCGATGTGGCGGCCGAGGCTGTGACCGAGCCGGATGTGCAACTCGTGCTCGACTATGCCCGAGGCAAGGCGCTGATCGATATCGTTCTCGGCCGCGTCGGCGGGGCCGCCGCCACCGACGAGGCGGTGCAAGCGCTCTATGACGAATTGGTGGCGGAGAACCCGCCGCAGCAGGAGGTGCGCGCCCGCCATATCCTAGTCGAGACCGAGGACGAGGCCCGCGCGCTCAAGGCCGAGATCGATGCCGGCGCCGATTTCGCGACGCTCGCGACGGAAAATTCGCTCGATCCCGGCAGCGGCCAGAATGGTGGCGATCTCGGCTATTTCACCGCCGACATGATGGTCCAACCCTTCGCCGAGACCGCATTCGCGTTGGCGCCGGGCACGGTCAGCGATCCGGTGCAGACCCAGTTCGGCTGGCATCTCATCCTGGTCGAGGACAGCCGTACCAGCCAGCCGCCGACGCTCGACGAGATCCGGCCGCAACTCGTCGAGCAGATCGAGCGGGCGACGGCGCGCGACTATCTGGTCGAGTTGCGCGCCGCCGCCGATATCGAGACGTTCGGGGCGCTGGATGGCGGCGCGCAGGGCGGTGATGCGGCGCCGGCCCAGCAGTGACCGGACCCCACGCCCTACGGCAGTTGCCCGATAACCGGCTTGAGATCCTGCGGCCGGCGCGCCCTTTGAGCGCGGCATGACGGGGGTCTCGCCGCTCGCCCCGGCGCGTCTCGCCGACCTGCCGGATCTGCCCGATATCCGTCTGGCGACGGCGGAAGCGGGCATCAAATATCGGGACCGTACCGATCTCGCGCTCGTGGCGCTGCCCGAGAACACGTCGGTGGCCGGCGTGTTCACCCGCTCGAAATGCGCCTCGGCCCCGGTCGATTGGTGCCGCGCCATCGTGGCGCGTGGCGCGGCGCGGGCGCTCTGCGTCAATTCCGGCAATGCCAATGCATTCACCGGGCGTGCCGGCGCCGAGGCCACCGAGCACACGGCGAAGGCCGTGTCGCGGGCCCTTGGCTGTGCGGCCGATCAGGTCTTCCTCGCTTCGACGGGCGTGATCGGCGAGCCGCTCGATGCGCGCCGGTTCGACGCCGCCATGGACCGGCTCGTGAGTAGTCTCGCGCCGGGCGGCTGGCTTGAGGTCGCCCGCGCGATCATGACCACCGACACCTTTCCCAAGCTCGCCACGCGGCGGGTGGAGGTCGGCGGGGTCCCGGTGACGCTGAACGGCATCGCCAAGGGCGCCGGCATGATCGCGCCGGACATGGCGACCATGCTCGGCTTCGTGTTCACCGACGCCGACGTCGCCCCGGACGTGCTTCAGTCGGCGCTGTCGGCCGAGGTCGACGGCAGTTTCAACGCCATCACCGTCGATTCCGATACCTCGACATCGGACACGGTCCTCGCTTTCGCGACGGGAACGGCGGCCGGCGCGCCGGCGATCACCTCGGCCCGCTCGGCCGACTATCGCCGCTTCCGCGCCGCGCTCAGCGATCTGATGCGCGATCTGGCGCAGCAGATCGTGCGCGACGGGGAAGGCGCGCGCAAATTCGTCGAGATCGCCGTCACCGGCGCCGTCTCCGACCGCTCGGCCAAGCGCATCGCGCTCGCCATCGCCAATTCGCCGCTGGTCAAGACGGCGATCGCCGGCGAGGACGCCAATTGGGGCCGCATCGTCATGGCGGTCGGCAAGGCCGGCGAACCGGCCGACCGCGACCGCCTGGCGATCTCCTTCGGTGATGTGCGGGTGGCGGTCGACGGCGCGCGCGATCCGGACTATTCGGAGGACGCCGCCTCGGCCCATATGCGCCAGGAAGAGATCCGCGTCGCGGTCGATCTCGGCCTCGCGCGCGGCGCGGCGACGGTCTGGACCTGCGATCTGACCAAGGACTATGTCGCGATCAATGGCGACTACCGAAGCTGACCCCGCCGACGAACTGTCGCTGCGGCTTGTTCTGGTCGCGGCCGTGGCGCTCGTCGATGTCGACGGCCGCGTCCTCATCGCGCAGCGTCCCGAGGGCAAGGCGATGGCGGGCCTGTGGGAGTTTCCGGGCGGCAAGGTCGATGCGGGCGAGACCCCGGAAGACGCGCTGATCCGCGAACTCCACGAGGAACTCGGCATCGACGTCACCACATCCTGTCTCGCGCCGCTGACATTCGCGTCACACCGTTACGAAGATTTTCACCTCTTGATGCCACTCTACGTGTGCAGGCGATGGGCCGGAACGGTGACCGGCCGGGAAGGCCAGGCGCTTGCCTGGGTCAAGCCGGTCAGGCTGCGCGACTATCCGATGCCGCCCGCCGACCTGCCGCTGATCCCGATCCTGCGGGATCTTCTGTAGGTCGTCCAAAGGGGGTCGCCATGCCACTGCCTCGCCGGTTCGTCCCGAACCGTCCTGCTCTCACGCGGCATCTCATCACGGCCTTCCGCGACGACGACAGCGGCGCGACGGCGATCGAATATGGCCTCATCCTGGCGCTGATCGCGGGCGCGATCATCGGGATCATCGGCCTTCTGTCGGGCAATATCATCGGCATCTTCCAGACCATCCAGACCACGCTCGAGGGTCTGATGAGCTGATCGGCGACACGCCGAGCTTACCCAGGACTACCTGTTCAAGCACTATCCACCGGCTTTCTCGCCCGCCGAGCGCTCCTCGGTGCCGAGCGCGTCGGCCAGCCGCAGCTTGGCCGATCCCGGTCTGAGCGGCTTCTGCTGGCTGTCATGCGGCGCCCAGCCCGATACCCAAAGGACCTCGAAGGTCGCCCGCACCTTGCCGTCCGGATCGGCATGGCGTTCCCCATAGAGCGCCATGGCGCGGCCGAGCACGTCGCGGCGCAGCGGTGTCCGCGCCCGGTCGGCCAGCGCGTTCGTCGCGCCCATCTTGCGCAAATCCTGCAACAGCGTCAGCGGCGAGCCGTAGCGTACGGTGATCGTGTCGCTGTCGACCACCGGCAACGCGAAACCCGCCCGTTGCAACAGCCCGCCCATGTCGCGCAGATCGGCGAAGGGCGCGACGCGCGGGCTGACCCCGCCGGTGATCTCGACCTCGGCTTCGAGAAAGACCGCGCGCAGTTCCGTGAGCGTCTGCCCGCCAATCAGGGCGGCGAGAAAGAGCCCGTCGGGTCTTAGCGCCCGGCGCAGTTGTACGAGCGTTCCGGGCAGGTCGTTGACCCAGTGCAGTCCGAGCAGCGAGACCGCGAGATCGAGGCTTTCCGGCGCGAAGGGCAGGGCTTCGAGATCGCCGGCCAGGCAGGCCGCCGGCCGGAGCAAGCGCGCTTCCCGCCGCGCCGTCGCGGGTGTCGGCGCCATCGAGACGACATGACCGACCTTGCCGCTGTCACGCAGGATCGCGGCCGCGTATCCGTGGGCCGGGCTCAGATCGACGGCGATGCTGAAATCGCGCAGCACGGCCCCGAGCCGGTCGGCGAAATCCTCCGCCGTGGCCGCCAGCAGGAAATCGGCGTCCGGCAAGGTCTCGATGGCGCGGTCGCGGCGCCGGCGCAGCGTCGCTCTGTCGAACACCTGCCGGGCTGTGTCGGTCGGGGTATCGGGCATCTCGTCGCCTAAGCATCCGGAAACGGCTGAGGATCGCGGCCGGCGGCATTTCGGCTGGCCACGGTCTGTCGTAACATGATCCGATGGCCTGGGTGCTCGAAAACGACGACACGCCGCGCGGCGATGCCGATAGCAAAGACACCGGCATGAACGACGTTGCCATGAACGACGTTGCCGTGAGCGATGCGGGCATGCGCCCGGCGCCCGTTGCCTTTGTCGCGCTGATCCCGCCACTCGCGCTCATGCGCCGGATCGGCCGCCACATGGTCGATCTCCTTCTGCCGCCGCTCTGCCCGTCCTGTTTCGCCGAAATCGACGCGGTGCAGGGCGTTTGCGGCGCCTGCTGGTCGGAGATCGGCTTCATCGAACCACCGGTCTGCGACAGGCTCGGCACGCCTCTGAGCGTCGATCCGGGTGAGCCGGTGGAAAGCCCCTTCGCCGCGCTCGATCGCGGCCACTACGACAGGGTGCGCGCGGTGGCGCGCCATGACGGCCCGGCGCGCGCCATCGTGCACGGGCTTAAATATCGCGACCGGCTCGACGTGGTCCGGCTGATGGCCCGGCTCATGGCACGCTCCGGCGCGGCGCTGATCGCCGAGGCCGATCTGGTCGTCCCGGTGCCGCTGCATTGGCGCCGCCGTCTGTCGCGCCGTTTCAACCAGTCGGCCGAGATCGCGCGCCGCCTCGCCGCCACCGCCGGCAAGCCCTATCTGCCCGATGCCGTGATCCGCCGCCAGTCGACGCGCCAGCAGGTCGGGCTGACCCAACGCCAGCGCGCGGCGAATGTGCGCCGCGCCTTTTCGGTGCCCGACGCCGCCGTCGCGCAGGTCGCCGGCCGGCATGTCCTGCTCATCGACGATGTCTTCACCTCGGGCGCCACGGCGAGCGCGGCGGCGCGGGTTCTCAAGCGCGCCGGCGCTGACACCGTCGATGTCCTTGTCTTCACAAGGGTTGTTGGAGAGGCCATCCAACCCATATAACGGCGCTTACATGTCTTGCCCGGCGGCGCCAGGATGGTGGCCGGACGTCGGGAGATGAAGCGGGAGGTCGACGCGATGGCCAAGGTCGAAGTCTATTCGGGCGCGCTCTGCCCCTATTGCTCGCGCGCCAAGGCGCTTTTGCGCAACAAGGGCGCCGACTTCACCGAGATCGACGTCACCTTCAACCGCGAGCGCAAGCAAGCCATGATCCAGCGCGCCAATGGCCAGCGCACCGTGCCGCAGATCTTCATCGACGATCGTCATATCGGCGGGTGCGACGATCTCTACGCGCTTGATGCCGCCGGCAAGCTCGATCCGCTTCTGGCCGGCGTCGCGGCGGATAGCGCATGACGTCGGACAGGTTCACCGCGGCCTGCGTCCAGCTCCGCTCGGGCCGCGAGATCGATGCCAATATCGAGACGGCCTCGGCGCTGATACGCGAGGCGGCGGCGCGCGGCGCGGCCTATGTCCAGACGCCGGAAATGACCTCGATCGTCGAAAAGAGCCGGCGGGCGCTGTTCGACCGGATCGCGCCCGAGCCCGAGGATCGGGCCCTGGCGGCGTTTCGCGCGCTCGCGGCCGAACTCGGCATCTGGCTGCATCTCGGATCGCTGGCGCTGCGGGTTGGGCCGGAGCACGCCGCCAATCGGGCCTTCCTGATCGCGCCGGACGGCACGATCGCCGCGCGCTACGACAAGATCCACATGTTCGATGTCGATCTTCCCGGCGGCGAGAGCTATCGCGAATCGGCGGTCTACCGCCCCGGCGACAAGGCGGTCGTGGTCGACATGCCCTGGACGCGGCTCGGCCTGTCTATCTGCTACGACATTCGCTTTCCCCATCTCTATCGCGCTCTGGCGCAGGCCGGCGCCCGGTGCCTGGCCATTCCGGCCGCCTTCACGCGGCAGACCGGCACCGCCCATTGGTCGGTCCTGCAGCGGGCGCGGGCCATCGAGACCGGCTGTTTCGTGATCTCGGCCGCCCAGGGCGGCAGGCATGAGGACGGCCGCGAAACCTTCGGCCACAGCCTGATCGTCGACCCCTGGGGCGACGTGCTGGCCGAAGCGGGCACCGATCCAGGCGTGATCATCGCCGAGATCGACCTCGCCCGCGTCAACGCCGTGCGCTGTCAGGTGCCCTCGCTCGGCCATGACCGCGCTTATGACGTGACGGTGTCTGTTGACGTCGATGCCGCTGGCACCGATGCGCCGAGGCGCGCCGCTTCATGATCCGCTACGATCTTCTGTGCTCGAACGGCCATGCCTTCGACGGCTGGTTCGGCTCGATCTCGGGCTTCGACGATCAGGTCGCGCGCGGCCTCGTCGCCTGCCCCCATTGCGGCGACACGGCCGTCAAGCGGGCGTTGATGGCGCCGGCGGTGGCGACGGCACGTGCAAAGGAAGCCCGCCAGGCCGCGGCGCCGGCGCAAGCGCGGACACCGGATGGCGCGCCCGCGACATCGGACGTGTCGGCCCCACCGGTGCCCGCCATGCCGGTGCCGGCGGCGATGCCGCCCGCCGCCCAGGAGGCGCTGGCGGTGATGGCCTCGGATCCGCGCGTTCAGGACCTCGTTCACAAGCTGCGCGAGGTGAAGGAGAAGGTTCTCGCCACCGCCGACAATGTCGGCGATGCCTTTCCCGAGGAGGCGCGCAAGATCCACTATGGCGAGGCGGATGCGCGCGGGATCTACGGCCGGGCGACGGCCGAGGATGCCGAGGAGCTTCTCGAGGAAGGCATCGCCGTCTTGCCGCTGCCGGTGCTGCCCGAGGATCGCAACTGAGCGGATGCCGTGACCGGCGCGCGCTGTAAGCTTGCGGCCATATTTGTTCAACATTTCACGGCTTTAAGCTTGCCCTTCGGGCGGGGACGTCACAAAAGATCCGCCACATCCGCGCCGGCCAGGCGGTCGGGTGTCGTCATCGGGCGCTTGATGGGGGCTGCATGGGTCGGACACTGACGGGTTTCGCCGACGCGATACAGCAAAGCCATGCCCGCGCCCTGGCAGCCCTTCTGGTCCTGGCGCTCGCCTGTTTCCTGCCCGGCTTTTTCTCGCTGCCGCCGATCGATCGCGACGAGGGACGCTATGTCCAGACCTCGAAGCAGATGATCGAGACCGGCGAATATGTCGATATCTGGTTTCACGATGATCCGCGCTACAAGCAGCCCGCCGGGATCTATTGGCTCCAGGTCGGCGCGGCCAAGCTGAGCGGGCTGGCCGCCGAGGCGCCGGTCTGGGTCTACCGCCTGCCCTCGCTCGCCGGCGCGCTTCTCGTCGTGCTCCTGACCTATTGGATCGGTCAGATGATGGGCGGGCGCGGCGTCGGTCTGATAGCCGGCGCGGCGATGGCCGGCTGTATCCTGCTCGGCGTCGAGGCGCGCCTCGCCAAGACCGATGCCATGCTGAACGCCATGATCCTGGTGGCGCAAGGCGTCCTGGCGAAGCTCTACCTGTCCTATTCGCGCGATCCGCGCGCCGGCATTCCGATGCGCAGTGAGCTGCCGCTCGGCTATGCGCTTCTGTTCTGGGTCGCCTGCGGCGTCGGCATCATGATCAAGGGGCCGATCCTCGTTCTGTTCGTCGGGCTCACCGCCGCCGCGCTGTCGGTGGTCGAGCGCGGGGTCGGCTGGCTCGCGCCCTTGCGGCCGCAGATCGGCGTGCCGCTCTTGCTCGCCATCGTGATGCCTTGGATGGTGGCGATCGGCGTCATCACCGATGGTGCCTTTTATGCCAAGGCGGTCGGCTGGAACGTGATGGGCAAGATGGTCGAAGGCCATCAGTCGCATGGCGCGCCGCCGGGACTGTATCTGGTTCTGTTCTGGTTCACGTTCTGGCCGGCGGCCACGCTGCTCGCCGTCAGCCTGCCCTGGATCTGGCGGGAGCGCCCCGACCGCCGGGTGCGCTTCCTTCTGTGCTGGATCGTGCCGGCCTGGATCGTCTACGAACTGGTGGTTACCAAGCTGCCGCACTACGTGCTGCCGCTCTATCCCGCGATCGCCATCCTGTCGGCGCTGGCCGTCGCGGGCGGCGCCTCGGCGCTAGCGAGCCGCTGGGGGCGGGCGCTTCTGGTCGTCGGCATCACGGGGCTGTTCATCGTGCCGTTCGGCGCTCTGGTCTTGCTCTATGTTTTCGAGCAGACGGTTTCGCTGCCCGGTATCCTGTTCGCCCTGATGGCCGCCGCCGGGGCCGTGATCGCCTTGACGCTCGTCCGCGACCAGCGCCCGCTGGCCGCCTGGGGCGTCATGGTCGTCGCCATGGTGCCGCTCTACCTGACCGCCTATCAGGCGGTCGGGCCGCGGCTCGAGACGATCTGGATCGCGCCGCGCGTCGCGGCCGCCGTCGATGCCGCGACGGACTGCCCGTCGCGCGAGGTCATGGCGACCGATTTCGAGGAAGCCAGCCTGATCTTCCTGGTCGGTACCGATATCCGCTTCGGCACGCCGTCGGACGCGGCGTCCTTCCTCGCTGCCGCGCCCTGCCGCGTCGCCATCGTCGACCGGACGCAGGACGCCGATTTCAAGGCCGCCGTCGCCGCCGATGGCGGCAGCGCCGACGAGACGGCCCGCATCGACGGGCTGAACATCGGCAATGGCCGCCAGGTCTCCCTAGGCATTTACCGGGCAGGTGCACCGTGACCGATTTCGCTTCCCAAAAGCCGGCGACCGTCAAGGACCGGCTGACCGCTTTCGCGCGCGACTATCTCGCCATGCTGCGCGCGGTGGGCCTGCGCCTGCAGCGGACATTCGCCCCGGCGCCGGCGCCGTATGTGCCGCCCCGGCCGGTCTGGCGCGATCCGGTGAACGTCACCGCCGTCGCGATCTCGGTTATCGTGGCTTTGGTCATCTTCGCCGACGAGGCCGCCTTCGGCTGGGCATCGTCGCAGACCGACAGGATGCAGCACCTTTTCTTGCGCTTCGCTGAAGCCGGCAAGGCGGACTGGATGCTGATCGGCTCGGGGCTGATGGCGCTCGGCGCGCTCGCCGCCATGACCCGGTTTCACCGCTTCAAGGTACGCGCCGCCCTGGCCGACATCGCCGGCCGCGCCGCTTTCGTCTTCGCCGGCGTCGCGGTGCCCGGCATCGCGGTCGCCATCATCAAGCAGGTGGTCGGCCGGGCGCGGCCTCTGGTCGAGGGCGAGGGCCATCTCGCCTTCAATCCCTGGTCGGGATACTATTATGCGAGCTTTCCCTCGGGTGACGCCTGCAATGGCGCGGCCTTCGCCATGGCGATGGGCTTTCTGTTCCCGAAATACCGGATCGCGCTGTGGGCCTTCGCGCTGTGGGTCGCCTTCGGTCGGGTCATCACGGAGCGGCATTTTCCGTCCGATGTGATCGGCGGGATCTTGATCGCCATTGTCGGTGTGCTACTGGTCCGCGCTTGGTTCGCCCGACGCAGGATCGTGTTCGCGGAAACGAGCGGCGGGATCGTCACGCGCCACAGGCCGAGACTGGCCGGGCTGGCATGGGCCGGCGGCAAGCGCGTCGCCCAGAGAATTTTCCGGCGCGGCCGGACGGCCTGATCAGGATGACCGCCGGTCCCCGCGAGAACAGCCGCCGGTCGCCGTCGCATTGAGTGTCCATAAGGTTTTTCATGTCCGAACCGGATCGCCCGCCTGAACTCTCCGTCGTCATTCCCGCCCTGAATGAAGCAGACAATTTGCCGCCGCTGATCGCCGAGATCGAGCAGGCCTTCGCGGGCCGGCCGATCGAGATCCTGGTGGTCAATGACGGGTCGACCGACAACACGCTGGCGGTTATCGGCGAGATTGCCGACACAACGCCGCATGTCCGGCTCCTGTCGCATGAAGCCCGCATGGGCCGCAGCGGCGCCATGATGACCGGCGTGCGGGCAGCGCGCGCCGATGTCATCGTCAGTCTCGACGGCGACGGGCAGAACGATCCGGCCTATCTGCCGGCGCTGGCCGCCGCCCTCGACGATCCCGAGGTGGGGCTGAGCGCGGGCGAGCGCCTGAAACATGCGCACAGCCCGGTCAAGCGGCTATCGTCGAAGGTCGCCAATGGGGTGCGCGGCTTCATCCTCAACGACCGGTCGCGCGATACCGGTTGCGGGCTGAAGGGTTTCCGCCGCCAGGCCTATCTCGACCTGCCTTATTTCGAGACTATGCACCGCTTCCTGCCGGCGCTCTTCGCCGGCGACGGCTGGAATGTCGCCTTCATCGACGTCGTGGATCGCCCGCGCTGGCATGGCACGTCGAAATATGGCGTTCTGGACCGATTGGCGGTCGGCATCCCCGACCTGTTCGGCGTCTGGTGGCTGGTGCGCCGCCGGCGTCGCAATCCTGTGACACGGGCATCGGGCGCCCCGGAGCGCCCCACCGACGCGACCCGAGATGACGGAAGGACAGTTCCATGATCGCGGCAATCGGTATCGACAAGATCTGGCTCGCCATCGGCTTCTTGGGCCAGTTCCTGTTCTCGATGCGCTTTCTGGTGCAATGGATCGCCAGCGAAAAGGCGCGCAAGAGCATCATCCCGCATGCCTTCTGGCTGTTCTCGATCCTCGGCGGGCTGACGCTGTTGTCCTATGCCATCTACCGCCAGGACCCGGTCTTCATCGTCGGCCAGGCGACCGGCCTGTTCATCTATAGCCGCAACATCTATTTCATCCTGCGCGAGCGCAAGCTGCAGCGCGACGGACCGCTCGCCGCCAGCGATTGATCGCATGGCGCAAGGAGGGCGGCACGGGCTGTCTCCCGCCACGCCGTTCGCCGTGCAGCGGCAAGCGGCTGTGCTCCTTCCGGTCGAGGTGCGTTGTAGGGCCGAGGAACCGGACAATCGCATCATCCGCCTGTCGCAGGAGATGCGTGCCCCGTGCGGCGCCATCCGCTCCGCCGGCGATCATTGCCGCCGGGCGCGCAGCTGTTTCGACCCCCATACCAAGACACCGGCCAGAAGGCCCCAGAAGGCGCCGCTGATCCCGAACAGCGTCATGCCGCTGGCGGCGATCAGGAAGGTCAGTGCCGGAGCCTCCAACTGGCCCTGGTCGCTGAAGGCGCCGGAGATCGCGCCGACCAGCGCGGGAATGAGGGCGAGGCCGGCGACCGAGGTAATCAGCGCCGTGGGTGCAAGGCTCGCCATCGTGACGACGAGACCCGCCGCGAAGGCCAGCGCCGCATAGACGACGCCGGACGTGATCGCCGCCCAGTAGCGCTTCGACCGGTCCTGGCCGGCATCCTCGCCGGACATCATGGCCGCGGTGATCGCCGACATGTTCAGCGGGATGCCGCCGAAAGGCGCGATCAACAGGCTCGCCGATCCGGTATTGCGCAGTAGCGCCCGCCGGTTGACCGGATAGTCGTTCAGTTCGAGCACCGCGAAGCCCGGGATGTTCTGACCCGCCATTGTCACCAGGTAGAGCGGCACGGCGACCGAGATGACCGACTGCCAGGAGAAGACCGGGAAGACGGGAGCCAAGGCGGGCAGGCCGATCGCCATGACATCGGCCTCGGCCCGTGGCGCGGGGTCGACCATCAGGAACAGCACCGCCAGGAACGCCACGACGGCGAACGGCATGGCCGCCAGCCGGTGCCATGACAGGCCGATCAGCCAGGCGGCCAGCACCGGCAGGACCAGAAGCGGGATCGCGCCGAGCGCGAGGGCCGGGGCGAGACATAATTGCAGCAGGACGCCGGCCAGGAGCGCATTCGCCAACGGCTTTGGAATGGCGGCGACGGTTCGCGCCAGGGCCGGGATGAAGCCTGTCGCGACGATCAGGACCGCGCAGACGATGAGCGCACCGACCGCTTCGGGAAAGCCGCCGGGCAGCGCGACGCTCGACGCCAGAAACGCGGCGCCGGGCGTCGACCAGGCCACGGCGGCCGGCGTGCGCGTCACGGCCGGCAGCCAGATGCTGCACAGCCCCATGCCGAGCGTGGCGAAGAACAGGCCCGTCGCCGTTTCGGCGGCGCTCGCGCCCGCCGCCGTCAGCGCGGCGAGAACGATGGCGACGGAGGCCGAATAGCCGACAAAGGCCGCGAGCAGGCCCATATAGACGGCCGGGACGGTCACATCGCGAAACATCGCCCGGTTCTGTCACAGGGAACGGCGCCGCGCCAGCGCGAAGGGCAGTGGAATGTCCGTGACCGACGGAACGGCGCGCGAAACTCCGCCGATCAGCCGGTGGATCGTGTCTAGGTATCGACGCTCGTCACGGCGCTCAGCGGAATGAGCTGGCCGCCGACCTTGAGCATCGGTTCGGCCTCGGCGAAGTCGACGCCTTCGATCTTGACCGTCGAGGCGGTCGTCGCGTTCAGCGGATTGCCTTCGCCATCGGTCGGTTCGACGGTGATCGTGTAGTTGCCGTCGGGCATGATCTCGCCGTCATTGCCGCGCCCGTTCCAGCTATAGACGCCGCGCGGATTGTTGATCGGCTTGGTTTCGGAAAAGACGATACCGCCGTTCTGGTCGCGGATGGTGAAGCGCGCCGAGACAGGATCGCCCGCCATCATGTAGTCCCAGCTCGCCGAGCCGTTCGTCAGATTGGCCTGGGCCGTTTCGACCGTCACCGACTTGCCGATGAAATTGACCGCCGAACTGGCCACCAGGGCGGCGGTGAGGTTCATCTGCAGTTCGAGATTTTCGTTGGCCGCGATCTGCTGCTCGACCTCGGCGAACTGCACGAGCTGTTCGGTGAACTGGTTGGTATCGAGCGGTTCCAGCGGGTTCTGATTCTCGAGCTGGGTCAGCAGGAGCCCGAGAAAGGTCTGGAAGTCGTCGGCGACACGCGCCGAGGATTGCGCTGCGCCGCCATTGCTCAGGGCGGTCGCGGCTTCGGTCACGCCGGAAAACGCGGATACCGTCATGATCGTGGCCTTTCACTCATATCTGGAGGTCGAGCCCGTCGCGGGCGGGCAGGATCAGCGTCGTGGCGGCGGCCGGTTCGGCGGCGTCGGCATCGTCCCGTCCGCCGGCCCAGGATGGCGACGACCCGTCATCGCGCTGCCGTCCGGCGAAATCCTGTCCGCCGCCCGGCGCATCATCCTTGAGCGAGAATTGCACACCGCCGTCGTCGAGCTTCATGCCGGTGGTCGACAGCGCGCGTTCGAGCTGCCGCGCGTCGCGCACGAGCTGGTCGAGGGTTTCCGGCCGCTCGACGGTCAGATGGGTCTGCACCCGGCCGTCGCGCATCAGTTCAAGGCGCACATCGACCCGTCCCAGTTCCGGCGGGTCGAGCTGGATCTCGAAGCGGCGATTGCCGGCCTGGCCTTCGCGCAGGATGGTCACCGCCAGGGCGTCGACCGGCACGACCGGCGCGGTCGGCTGCGGATAGCGCTGCATCACCGGTTGGGTGTCGCCGGGCCGCATCTGGGCGCTGGCGTCGAGCGCCTGGGCGAGGGCGGTCGGATCGGCGGGCTGGCCGCGCGTATTGGCATCCTGGAGGACGGACGCCGCCGTGGCCAGGGCCTCCAGGGCGGTGGCGGCCGGCTTGGCGCCCGTCGCCGCGCCGGTGGATGGCGCCGGCGCGGCGGTCAAGGTGCGGGTATCGCCATCGCCGCCGCCAAGGCTGCGCCGCGGTCCGTCGGCGAGACCGTCCTCGATCAGGATATCGCCCTCGGCGGCGGGCTCGCCGCCGGTCGACGCGGCGGCGTCATTTGGTTTCGCGGCACCGGCGCGCGGAACATTGGCGGCTGCCGCCGGGGGTGGTCCATCGCCGTCGGTCGCTTGTCCCGCGCCCGGCTGGCCGTTTGCCGCCGCGACAAGGGCATCGCCTTCGGTCGTGCCCGGAACGGCCGAACCATCGTCCAATCCATCCGGGACGGCGTCACCCGGCATGATGCCGTCAAGCGCGGCGGTATCACCATCGAGAAAGGCGGACAAAGCGGCGATCAGATCCGGCGGCAGGCCGTGATCCTTCAACAGCGCCGGCGCGGCATCGGGCTCGGCCGCGAGATCGGTCAAAAGCGCGTCGATGTCCTGGAGGCCGTCGGGCAGGTCGGCGCTATCGAGCCCGTCGGCGATCGCCTGCAGCAGCGCCTCGCTATCGGCCTCGGTGCCGGACCGGCCGGCAAGCGCCTGGTCGAGCGCGCCGTCGATCACGTCTTCCGACAGGCCGAGCGCCGCGAGAAGCTGGGCGAAAGGCGTGGCGGCGCCACCGCCCTGGCCCGATTGTGCCGCGCCGCTTGCTGCTCCCGCCGCCGTCGTGCCGGCGCCCGCTACGATTGAAGGCACAGTCATGCCGCTGGAAACTCTCGATCGGTCCACTATCGTGCTTTCTCTCAAGCAATGGACGGGCCAATTGGCTGTCGCCGGGCAAAAGCCTTGCGGAACAACCCACTAGGCGGTTTCGCACGACCTGGCCATGTTGCCGCTGGCCGGCATGCGGCAGAATCTGCCGGCGGCCAGGCGCAGTTTTTGCCGATCGGCATGCATTCGTGGGCGGCCGCACCTCTCGACGGAAGGGGGGTGCTGCGATACATGTCCGGCATGCGCGATGACGGTATCAGGAGCGGCAGGGCTGCCGCGACGGGCGGCGCGACCGCCAGCCCGGCCGGCGACACGGATCTGTTGATGACAGGCCGTGACCCCGGGGACGTGCGCGTCGTCGTGGCGATGTCGGGCGGGGTCGATTCCTCCGTCGTCGCCGGGCTTCTCGCCGAAGCCGGCTATGACGTGGTCGGCATCACGCTGCAATTGTATGATCACGGGGCCGCGGTGCACCGCAAGGGCGCGTGCTGCGCCGGCCAGGACATTCACGATGCCCGCCGCGTCGCGGAAACCCTCGGCATTCCCCATTACGTGCTCGATTACGAGGAGCGGTTCCGCGCGGCGGTCATCGATCCCTTCGCCGACAGCTATCTCGCCGGCGAGACGCCGATCCCTTGCGTATCCTGCAACCAGTCCATCAAGTTCAAGGACCTTCTCGAAACCGCGCGCGATCTGAACGCCGACATCCTGGCGACCGGCCACTACGTGCAGAGCCGCCGCGATGCCGATGGCAGGTGGGAATTGCTGCGCGCGGTCGATGCCGAGCGCGACCAGAGCTATTTCCTGTTCGGCACCACCGCAGAGCAGTTGTCGATCCTGCGCTTTCCGCTCGGCGGCATGGAAAAGGCCGAGGTGCGCCGGCTCGCCGAACGCTATGGGCTCGCCATCGCCGACAAGCCGGACAGCCAGGACATCTGCTTCGTGCCGACCGGGCGCTATACCGACATCATCGAGAAGCTGCGGCCGGGTGCCGCCGAACCGGGCGACATCGTGCATGTCGACGGCCGCGTCCTGGGTCGCCACAAGGGCATCATCAATTACACCATCGGCCAGCGGCGCGGCATCGGCGTGGCGCTCGGCGAACCGCTCTATGTGGTCGGCCTCGATGCCCCGCTCAACCAGGTCGTCGTCGGCCCGGCCGAAGCGCTTGAAACCCGCCACGTGCATCTGCGTGACATCAACTGGCTCGCCGCCGAACCGATCGGCGACGTGGCGACGCGCGGGCGCGACATCTGGGTCAAGGTGCGCTCCAGCCAGCCGCCGCGTCCGGCACGGCTGGTCGTCGGGCCCGACGGCATGCCCGCCGTCGAACTGACCGCCGGCGAACGCGGCGTCTCCGCCGGCCAGGCCTGCGTCTTCTACGCCGATGACGGTTCGGAAGCCCGCGTGCTCGGCGGCGGCTTCATCCGCGATACGCAAGCCGCGGTCCGGTCCGCCGGCGATCGGCGGGTGACGGAACTGCTCTCCAGATAGGCTGGCTGCCGTCCAGCCCGTGTCGTCCTCGGGTCGAGGCGTCCGATGCGCCGATCGTCATTGCCGAACCTGTTCTGGCAATCCAGGCGATGCGATACCCGCGCCGTCGGCCTGGCCCCCCGGGACAAGCCCCGGGGGCGACGGCTCTTGCGCGCAGGCAGGCCGGACGCCGCCGAGATGGCCTCGTGCGATCCAGGCTTCGCTTGGCCGTTCAGGGCCTCGGAGTCGGCCGTTCGGCGCGCCGGGACCGTGACGCCAACATGCTCTTTTGCCGGCGGTAGATCGGACATCACGGAGGCCATCCATTCCATCTGATCGGTGCCCGAAAAAGCGGCCTTGCTTTATCGGCGTTTGGAATCGAAAAAATGTAAATTAGCCGGCAAATATGTCATCTGCCGGTCATCTGCCGACTCTAGAACTGGAATGCTTCTAAGGCGGACGCGCGAGCGGCCGTTTGCACACTATTCCAACAATCGAGGAGTCTGTGATGACACAGATCGATGACGGCTTCTGCAACCGCGCCGAAGCCTTCGAGGAGGCCGACAACAAGCGCTTGAGCCCTGAAGAGCGCGAAACCATCGGCGATATCATCAACCGCCGCTATGGTCGCCGCGACATCATGAAGGGCATGCTCGGCGTCACCGCCGTGACCGCGCTGTTCGGCCCCGCCGCCCTGTCGGCCGCGACGGGCGAGGCGAAGGCCGCGACCGACAGCTTCAACTTCGCCGAGCTGGAATCGGGCGTCGACGAGACCCACCACGTCGCCGACGGCTATGACGCCGACGTTCTGATCCGCTGGGGCGACCCGATCTTCGCCAATGCGCCGGCTTTCGACCCGCAGAGCCAGTCGGCCGAAACTCAGTTGCAGCAGTTCGGCTACAACAACGACTATGTCGGCTTCGTCCCGCTCAACACCTCGGGCACGCGCGGCATTCTCTGCGTCAATCACGAATACACCAATGAAGAAGTCATGTTCCCCGGCCTCGGCCGCCAGGACCGCGACGGCTTCCCGGGCATGACCAAGGACCTCGTCGACATCGAGATGGCCGCCCATGGCGGCACGGTGATCGAGATCGCCGTCAACGACGCCGGCAAGTGGGAAATCGTTCCCGATTCCGCGTTCAACCGGCGCATCTCGGCGCTCGAGACGCCGATGCATGTCGATGGCCCGGCCGCCGGCCATGACCGCATGAAGACCTCGGCCGACGCCGAAGGCCGCAATGTCGTCGGCACCATCAACAACTGCGCCGGCGGCATCACGCCCTGGGGCACTTATCTGATGGCCGAGGAAAACTTCCACGGCTATTTCTGGACCGACGCGCTCGACGCCGAGGGCAAGCCGAACCTCGCCGACAATCCGAACCAGGTCAGCCTCGAGCGCTACGGCGCGCCGGGCATGTGGTATGCCTGGGGCAAGTTCCACGACCGGTTCAACATCGACAAGGAACCCAATGAGGTGAACCGGCACGGCTGGATCGTCGAAGTCGACCCGATGGATCCGACCTCGACCCCGGTCAAGCACACCGCGCTCGGCCGCTTCCGCCACGAAGGCGCGGAATCGATCGTCAACGGCGACGGCCGCATCGTCGTCTATACCGGCGACGACGCCCGCTTCGACTATGTCTACAAGTTCGTCTCGAACGGCACGGTCAGCGGCAACAAGGCCCAGGACATGCAGCTTCTGTCCGACGGCACGCTCTATGTCGGCAAGTTCCACGATGACGGCCGGCTGGAATGGCTGCCGCTGGTGCATGGCGAAGGCCCGCTGACCGCCGAGAACGGCTTCAACGACCAGGGCGACGTCATGATCGACGCGCGCATCGCGGCCGACCTTCTCGGCGCCACGCCGATGGACCGTCCCGAAGACGTCCAGCCGGGTCCCGACGGCAAGGTCTACATGATGCTGACCAACAATACCCGCCGGACGGCCGACCAGGTCGACGCCGCCAATCCGCGCGCCGACAACGCCTTCGGTCATATCGTGGAAATGATCGCGCCGGACGGCGACCACGGCGCCGCCGACTTCACCTGGAACATCCTGGTGAAATGCGGTGACCCGGCGGTGGCCGAAGTCGGTGCCGAATGGCATCCCGACACCTCCGAGCATGGCTGGTTCGCCTCGCCCGACAACTGCGCCATCGACGCCGATGGCCGGCTTTGGGTGTCGACCGACCAGGGCACCAATTGGGGCCGCACCGGCAAGGCCGACGGCCTGTTCGCCGTCGAGACCGATGGCGACCTGCGCGGCAAGTCGACCCTGTTCTTCCGCGTGCCGATCGGCGCCGAGCTGTGCGGTCCGTATTTCACGCCGGATCAGGAAACGTTGTTCCTCGCGGTGCAGCACCCGGCCACCGACGGCACCCGCGACTATCCGGGCTTCGAGCGCTCCTCGACCTTCGAGGACCCGGCCACCCGCTGGCCCGACTTCCAGGACGGCATCCCGCCGCGTCCGTCGGTCGTCGTGGTGACCAAGCAGGGCGGCGGCAAGATCGGCGTCTGACGCGATCTGCCGACCTGGCCGGTCTTTCACTATGACGCGGGGCGGGATCTTTCCCGCCCCGTTTCTTTTCGCGCGGTCACACAGTCTTTATGGCGACCATCACAGACGGGATACGTAGATGTCTGGACGCCGACGGCCTTCTCGGGCACTCTCGGTCCTGCAAACAAAGAAGCCGCAGGGCACGAATCCGGCGGCCGGAACGTCCACAGAGGAGGACAGATCCCGTGACCTTTATCCGCATTTCCGCGGCGGCGCTCGTTGGGACGGCACTCGCCGTTTCGGCGCCCGCACTGACCCTCGCCCAGGACAATGAGAACTGGCCGGACAGCTTCACCGTCGGCACCGCCAGCCAGGGCGGCACCTATTTCGTCTACGGCTCCGGCTGGGCCAATCTCGTCGCCGAGGCGCTCGGCGTGCCGGGCGGTGGCGAAGTCACCGGCGGTCCGGTGCAGAACGCCGCTCTCGTGCAGACCGGCGACCTTGAGATGGGCATGGTCACGCTCGGCCCGGCCTTCGACGCGCTGAACGGCCAGTCGGCGCTGGCGCCGGGTCTCGAACATGACAAGATCCGCGCGATCTTCCCCATGTACAAGACCGCGTTCCACGCCATCGCGCTCGACAATTCGGGCATCACCACCCTCGATGAGATCCCCGACGGCGCGCGTGTCGGCGTCGGCCCCGCCGGCGGCACGCCGGGCACCTATTGGCCGCGCTTCTTCGAAACCATGGGCAAGAATGTCGAGGTCCGCAATGGCGGCGCCGCCGATCTCGGCGGCCAGCTCCAGGACGGGCTGATCGACGTCTTCGCCTTCGCCTCGGGCCTGCCCACCCCGGCCTTCTCGCAGGTCGAGGCCCAGGTCGGCGTGAACTTCATCGGCATGACCGACGAGGAAGTCGCCGCCATCACCGGCGAGCATCCCGTCGCCGAGTTCACCATTCCCGCCGACACCTATCCGAGCCTCGGCGAGGACCAGAACTCGGTGTCGATGTGGAACTTCGCCATCGCCAGCGCCGATCTCGACGAGGACTTCGTCTACAATGTCGTCAAGACGGTCATGGAGAACAATGACCGCATGCTCGACATCCACAGCGCCGCCGTCGAGACGCTGCCCGAGAACTACGACAAGAACACCTTCCTGCCGTGGCATCCGGGCGCGGTGCGCTGGTTCGAGGAAAACGGCTACACCATCCCCGACGAGCTCAAGGGCTGATCGCATAGGACGCCCGGTACCCCGTCACGGGGCGCCGGGCGTCGTTCATCCAGGCCGTGCCGTCCCGCGTTCGGATCGATCTGAACGTGGGGTGCTTGGCGCCCGGATGACGGAACGGTCGCCACCTGGCCGGGAGGGGTCTTGTGTCGCAGGAAAACGTGGAGCCCGGGCGTATCGTCGCCGCAGGCACGGACGAGGAACCGCCGGCGAGCTATGAGCGGACCTTCCGCGTGCGCTGGGTGTCGTGGCTGGTCTTCGCCGGGTCGGTCTTCTACGCCGCCTGGCATCTCTGGGTCCTGAACATCGCGCCGCTCGAAACCTGGACCTTCCGCATCCTGCATGTGGCCGGCGGCCTAGCGCTTGGCTTCGCCATCGCCGTGCCGCTCGCCGGCCGGCCGGCCGGCTTGTGGAAGGGATCGCCGGAAATCGTCCGCACGGTGGTCGACTGGATCGCCGCCGTGCTGGTTTTGTGGGCGCTCGGCAAGGTCGCGATCGCCTGGGCCGGCTTCTGGATGCAGGGCATCACGCAGCCCGAGCCGTGGGTGTTTTCCTATTTCGGCCCGCCGCTCGTCATCGGCGTCGTCCTGGCGACCCTGTCGGGCTGGGTCCTGCGCTCGCGGCAGCATTCGATCCCGCGCGCCGATTGGGTATTGATCGCGGCCGCGGTCGCGGTCGCCGGATTCCTTCTGTTCAGCCTCGACAATCTGAGTCTCCGCCTGCGCGCCGGCACCGCCTTCGCCGATCCCAATAATGGCTGGGCGGCGCTGGCCGGCATGTTGCTGATCCTCGAACTGACCCGCCGCGTCGCCGGCATGGCGCTCGTGGTGATCGCCGCGATCTTCGTGCTCTACGCCTTCATCGGCCCGGTCCTGCCCGGCTTCCTCAATCATGGCGGCTACGCGGTCTGGCGCTTCTTCACCTATGTCTATACCGATAACGGCATTCTCGGCCCGACGACGGCGGTGTCGTCGACCTATATCATCCTGTTCATCATCTTCGCGGCCTTCCTGTCGGCGTCGAAGGTCGGCGACTATTTCGTGAATTTCGCCTTCGCGGCGGCGGGGCATGCGCGCGGCGGCCCGGCCAAGGTCGCCGTGTTCGCCTCCGGCATGATGGGCATGATCAACGGCACGTCCGCCGGCAATGTCGTGGCGACCGGGTCCCTGACCATCCCGCTGATGAAGCGGGTCGGCTATCCGCCGCGCTCGGCGGCGGCCATCGAGGCCTCGGCCTCGACGGGCGGGCAGATCATGCCGCCGATCATGGGCGCCGGTGCCTTCATCATGGCCGAGATTACCGGCATTCCCTATACCGACCTCGTCGTCGCGGCGATCATCCCGGCGGTTCTGTATTTCGCCTCGGTCTATTTCATGGTCGATTTCGAGGCGCGCAAGCTCGGCATGCAGGGCCTGCCGCGCAGCGAATTGCCGGTCTTCGCGAACCTGCTCAAACAGGTCTATCTGTTCATCCCGATCATCATCCTGATCGGTGCGCTGTTTTCCGGCTATTCGGTGATCCGCGCCGGCACCTATGCGACGGTCGCGGCCGCCATGGTGAGCTGGCTGACGCCGCATCGCATGGGACCGAAACAGCTTCTCGAAGCGCTCGCGCTCGCCTCCAGGATGGCCGTCCAGATCATCGCCGTCTGCGCCTGCGCCGGCATCATCGTCGGCGTCATCGCGCTGACCGGCGTCGGCGCGCGGTTCTCCTCGCTGCTTCTCGGCGTCGCCGAGGCCAGCCAGTTGCTGGCGCTGATCTTCGCCATGTGCATCTCGATCATTCTCGGCATGGGCATGCCGACCACGGCGGCCTATGCGGTGGCGGCATCCGTCGTCGCGCCGGGGCTGATCGATCTCGGCATCGAACCGTTGATCGCGCATTTCTTCGTGTTCTATTTCGCCGTCATCTCGGCGATCACCCCGCCGGTCGCGCTCGCCTCCTATGCCGGGGCCGCGATCGCCGGCTCGAACCCGATGCGCACCTCGGTCGAGAGCTTCAAGATCGGCATCGCCGCCTTCGTCGTGCCGTTCATGTTCTTCTACAATTCGGCGCTCCTGATGGAGGGCGCGACGCTCGACATCCTGCGCGCCTTCGTGACGGCCTGTGTCGGCGTGTTCTTCCTGGCCTGCGCCGCCCAGGGCTGGTTCCTCGGCAAGACCGTCGGCGTGCTGCTGCGCCTGCCCTTGCTGGCGGCGGCGCTTCTGTTCATCGAGGGCAGCCTCTTGTCGGATGCGATCGGTATCGGGCTCGCGGTCGGCGTCGTGGTCTTGCGCCGCCTCACCGGAACCGGCAGGGGACCCGCCGAAACGCCGCCACCAGAGCCAGCACGCGACAAGCCCAGCGTGGAAGGCGCCGAATAGCCGGAGCGCCGGGTCGTTTTATCGGCCACCGCGCGTTGGTGCCGACGATCGGTGCGCGTCCGAAAAAGCCCCCTCCCTCGAGGGAGAGGATTTGGTGAGGGGGGCGTCGCCGATCCGCCTGGACCCGCCCCCGGTCAGTCCGGTCAGTTGCCCGGATAGCGGGTCTTGAGCTCGGCGGTGCGTGTTTCGGCCTTGTGGATCAGGCAGTGCAGGATGCCGCCGCCTTCGCCGCTGCCGCCGCCCCATTCGAAGGGCACGGTGTCGCGGCAGTCGGCCTCGCGATACTGAGTCCACAGCGCCTGCGCCTTTTCGAGCGCGGCCGTCCAGGCCTGGCGCGTCGCCGCATCGTCGTAATCGGCGCCGGCGATTTCCTTGAGCGCTGCCTGATAGGCATCGTCCAGCGCCTGGTCGGCGGCCTCCTGGACATCCTGCAAGCAGGCGGTGACGGCGGGCATCGGGGTCAGATTGTCGCAATCGGTCGCGGTCTTCGGCGCGTGGTCGGCCAGGGCCGGCACGGCGAGCGCGAGGCCCAGCGCCGCCGCCAGGCAGATGCCGCCGGCGCGCACCGCGATCCACCAGCTTGCGTGAGATGACGCCATGATAAGCCCTCCCTTGTGCCGTCTTCCGGCCGCGCGCTCGTTTGTCTGCCCGCCGGCGTCGTGCCGGCGCGGTCGCCGTCGGTGCATGGCCGGTCATAGGCTGGCGACATTGCGATCCTAGCCGATCTCTGCGACAGCGGCATAATGGCCTGGATTTTCATCACGCTCGCCGCCGCTTTTCTGCAAAATCTGCGCTCGGCGCTGCAAAAGAAACTGACCGGGGACCTGTCCCTCGGCGGCGCGACATTTTCCCGCTTCGTCTTCGCCGCCCCCGTCGCGATCCTCTATGCCGGGGCGCTCGTCGCCCTGTCGGATATGGTCGTCAGCGCTCCGCCGCTCGTGTTCTGGTCGTTCTCGGCGCTTGGTGGCCTGTCGCAGATCCTCGGAACCTTCCTGCTGCTCGCCAGTTTCGGCTACGGTTCCTTCGCGGTCGGCACCGCCTTTTCCAAGACCGAGGCGCTGCAGGCCGCGCTCTTCGGCCTCATCGTGCTCGGCGACAGCGTCGGCCTGATCGGCCTCGGTGGTCTCGTCCTCGGGGTGATCGGCGTCCTGCTGCTCGCCAGCGGGGGCAGCGGCGGGATCGGCGCGTTCTGGACCTCGCGCCGCACCGCGCTGTTCGGCATCGCGTCCGGGGCGTTGTTCGCCATTTCGGCGGTGTCCTATCGCGCGGCCGCCTTGTCGCTCGACGACGGCTCGGCCTTCGAGCGCGCCGCGATCACGCTGGCCGCCGCAACGACGCTGCAGACGTTCGGCATGGCGGTATGGCTCGCCTGGCGCGAGCCGGGCGAGATCGGCCGCGTGCTCGCCGCCTGGCGCCTGACCGGGCCTACCGCGCTCGCCGGCGTCGCCGCGTCGGCCTGCTGGTTCACCGCGATGACCTTGCAGCAGGTCGCCTATGTGCGCGCGCTCGGACAGATCGAGCTGGTGTTTTCCACCCTGTCCTCGGTGCTGGTGTTCCGTGAGAAGGTCCGGCCTGCCGATCTCGCCGGTATCGCGCTGATCGGCGGATCGATCGTGCTCGTTCTCGTCGCCGCCGCGCGCTAGACGTCTTTCTGTCTAGGCTGAAGCGTCTTTTCCTTGGCGTGTCATTGCCGGACTTGTTCCGGCGATCGGCCACGGCAGGCTGGGTACCCCCCGCAGCCCTGGCCCCCCGGGACAAGCCCGGGGTGACGACGCACCAACACGAGCGCCCGCCAAATGCTTCCGCCTAAATGTGAATGAGTCTATGGGAACGGCAACGGGGCTGCGTCAGCCGCGCGTCAGGAAACCGTCCATGCGCCGAAGCGCCTCGGTGATCTTGTCCGCCGAATTGGCATAGGAGATCCGGAGATAGCCTTCGCCCAGCGTGCCGAAGTCGGGCCCGCCAATGGTCGCGACGCCGGTCTCCTCCAGAAGCGCGCCGGCCAGCGGTTTGGCCTTCCAGCCCGTGCGGGTGATGTTGGGAAAGGCATAGAACGCGCCCTTTGGCACGCGGCAGGTCACGCCTTCAAGCGCGTTCAGCCCGTCGACGACGAGGTCGCGGCGTGTGTCGAACGCCGCCATCATCTCGGTGACGCAGTCCTGCGGGCCGGTCAGCGCGGCGAGCGCCGCATATTGGGTGGCCGCGTTGACGCAGGACCAGGAATTCACCGCGATCTTGCGGGCGTAGTCGTAGAGCCCGTCCGGCCAGACGGAATACCCCGCCCGCCAGCCGGTCATGGCATAGGTCTTCGACCAGCCGTCGAGCAGGATCACCCGGTCGCGGATGTCGGGATAGGCGAGAAGCGAGCGGTGTTCGAGCCCGTCGAACGTCATCTGGCCATAGATCTCGTCCGACAGGATCGCGATATCTGGATGATCGGCGAGGCCCGCGACGAGGCGGTCGATCTCTTCTGCCGGGGTGACGCCGCCGGTCGGGTTGGCCGGCGAGTTCAGGATCAGCAGCGATGTCCGGTCGGTGATCAGCGACAGGGTCTCGTCGGCGGAAAAGGCGAAACCGTTCGCTTCGCGGATCGGCACCGGCACCGCCGTCGCGCCGGTGAAGTCGATCATCGAGCGGTAGATCGGGAAGCCGGGATCGGGATAGAGGATCTCGCAGCCAGGCTGGCCGAACATCAGGATCGCCAGGAACATGGTGACCTTGCCGCCCGGCACGATCAGCACCCGATCGGGCGACACGTCCGTGCCGAGCCGGTGGTGGATGTCGGCGGCCACCGCTTCGCGCAAGGGCGCGATGCCGGTCGCCGGCGTATAGCCGTGATGGCCGTCGCGCAATGCCTTGATGCCGGCCTCGACGATATGGCCGGGCGTCGGGAAGTCGGGCTGGCCGATGCCGAGATTGATGATGTCGCGGCCCTCGGCGGCCAGTGCGCCGGCGCGCGCCAGCACCGTGAAGGCGTTCTCCTCGCCGATGCGGTCGAGATGGGGGATGGTGTGCAGCATGTCGGTCGGGCGGGGCTTCGGTGGCGGGTCGGGTGCAGGGTGTCGCATGCGCCGGCGGTCGTGCAAGCCAGGCATACCGGCTCTGACAGCCGCTTTGCCGGCTGACGTGCCGCTGTCATAAAAGCTTCCTATAGGCTATTGGCCGTTGACGCGATCCCCTTTGCGGCGGCCGGCCATCGCCGTGCCACGCCGGTCTGGAAAGGCACCATGACGACGACAGAAACGTCCGGCGGCACGGCCCGGATCCCCGGCCGCGCCGACATTCCCTTTTCCGAACTGCTCGGCGTCTGGACCAAGATCGGCTTTCTGTCCTTCGGCGGGCCGGCCGGGCAGATCGCGATGATGCATCGCATCCTGGTCGACGAGAAGAAGTGGATCGACGAGAAGCGCTATCTCAACGCGCTGAATTTCGCGATGCTGCTGCCCGGCCCCGAGGCGCAGCAATTGGCCACCTATACCGGCTGGCTGACCCATGGCATTCGCGGCGGGCTGGCGGCCGGCATTCTGTTCGTCCTGCCCGGCGCGCTGGTCATGCTGGCGCTGAGCTTCATCTACGTGGCCTTCCGCGAGGCGCCCTTGGTCGATGCCGTGTTCTTCGGCATCAAGGCCGCCGTGCTCGCCATCGTGTTCCAGGCGCTGATCCGCATCGCCCAGCGCGCGCTCGGCACGGCCCTGAAACTCTCCTTCGCGGCTATGGCCTTCGCCGCCATCTTCATCTTCCAGGTGCCGTTCCCGATCGTCGTCATCGCCGCCGGTGTCGCGGGGCTGCTGCTGCTGGCCGACCCCGAGGACGAGGCGCCGAGCGCCAATGCGGCGGACGGAGGCGGCAATCTCGTCGCCCGGTCGATCCGCATGATCGCGATCTTCGGCACGCTGTGGTTTACGCCGATCGCGCTGGCGGCACTCGCCTTCGGTCCGAACCATGTCCTGGTCGAGGTCGGGTTGTTCTTCTCGCAGCTCGCCGTCGTCACCTTCGGCGGCGCTTACGCGGTTCTCGCCTATATGGCGCAGGCCGCCGTCGACACCTATGGCTGGATGGCGCCGGGCGAGATGATCGATGGTCTCGGCCTCGCCGAGACGACGCCGGGTCCGCTGATCATGGTGACCCAGTTCGTCGGCTTTCTCGCGGGCTTCCGCGCGCCCGAGCCCTTCACGCCTTATACGATGGCGATCCTGGCCGCTGTCATGACCACCTGGGTGACCTTCGTTCCCTGCTTCCTGTGGATCTTCCTCGGCGCGCCCTTCATCGAGCGGATGAAATCCAACCGGCGGGTGTCGGCGGCCCTGTCGGGCATCACGGCGGCGGTCGTCGGCGTCATCGCCAATCTGTCGCTGTGGTTCGGGCTGCATGTCGTGTTTCGCGAGGTCGGCCGGCTGGAAGCCGGGCCGATCGACATGGCCTGGCCGGTCTGGGCGAGTATCGACTGGCTGTCGCTCGGTCTCGTGCTCGCGGCCTTCGCCGCCGTCTTCCTGGCGCGCGCCGGACTATTGGTGACGCTGGCGGGCGCGGCGCTCGCCGGGATCGTCTTGCACTTTCTTCTGGGGGCGTGACGGCGGTCAGGGGACCGGCCGGAGAAGCGGCGCTCAGGCCTCGTCCGTTTCGACCGGCGGGGCCGGCTCGTCCGGCGGGGTGGCCGGTGCGGTCGACAACCCGTCGGCCAGCGCGCCGAGCAGCTTGACGAGTTTCCTGGCGTCCTTGGGGTTGATCCCGGCGGTCGCCTCCTTTTCGAGCTGTTTCCAGATCCGCTTGACGTCCTTGGAGCGCTCGCGGCCGGTCGGCGTCAGATAGACATGCATCAACCGGCCGTCGGACCGCGAGGTGCGGCGCTCGACGAGGCCCTGCTGGCCCATGCGGCTGACCATCTTGGTCACCGTCGGCGGCTGCACCGCCAGCGCCGTCGACAGATCGCTCATGGTGCGCCCGTCCTGCTCGGCCAGGACCTGCAGCACCGTCTCCTGGCCCGGATGCAATCCGATCTCGGCCAACAGCTTGGCGGCACGCGACCGGTGCACCCGTGCCGCGCGCAGCAAATGATAACTCAGCGAATCGCCGTACCACGCCTTCATCGCCACCCCCGTTTAGGTCGCGTAATAGTGCACGCTCTGGTCTGTGCGTCAAAGCGATTGCGCGTTCAGATTTAACTTCGGAATTGCTTTGCCGGCGCGACATGCCGAACATGTCGGTGGTTGAAAAATAATCGTCGTGCTCGGCCGCTATGACGTGGCTGGCGCATCGGGATTGTCATTTGGATGGAGGGGAAACGGATGCTGCGAATCATGATGCTGGCATGCCTGCTTGTCGGTCTGGGCGGGGGGGTGGCCGAGGCCGCGCAGGATGGCTGGACCGCGCTCAAGGCCGGCGGCGTCGTGGCGCTGATCCGCCACACCAGCGCGCCCGACACCGGCCAGGAGTTCACCAATGTCCGCCTCGATGATTGCTCGACCCAGCGGCTTCTGTCGGAACGCGGCCGCCGCGAGGCCGAGGTGCTCGGCAATATGTATCGCCGCGCCGGGGTCGATGTCGGCCGGGTGCTGTCGTCCGAATGGTGCCGCTGTCTCGATACCGCACGGCTCGCCTTCGGCGATGGCGTCGAGCCCTATCGCGCGCTGAACACCTTCCACAACGTGCCCTCGCGCGAGCCCGGCCAGTCGGCGGAACTGCGCCAACTGATCCGCGCCCAGGCCGCGCGCGCCGATGTGCTGGCCATGGTGACCCACTGGCAGAACATCCAGGCGCTTGTCGGCTTCAAGCCGCGCGAGGGGGAAAGTATCGTGGTCGGCACCGACGACAACGGCCAGATCGTGGTATTGGGCCGGATCCCGCCGCCGCGCGCCTGAGTGATTTCGGGCTCCGTGGCGGCGACGTAGAGAGGGAACCGCCGTGACGCGCGATATCAGCCACCGCTTCTGGACCACGAGGCGACCCGACCAGCTGGCCGCGCTGGATCGCGAGCGGACCGTGGTCATCCTGCCGGTCGCCGCGGTCGAGCAGCATGGCCCGCATCTTCCCTTCGGCGTCGACCGCATGCTCGGCGAGGCATTGCTCGCCGAGATGTTCGCTCTGCTCGATGACGGCATTCCGGCGCTCGCGGTGCCGCAGGTCGCGATCGGCAAGAGCGACGAGCATCAGGGCTTTCCCGGCACCTTGACCGTGAGCGCCGAAACCCTGATCGCGACGCTTGGCGAGATCGGTGCCTCGGTCGCCCGGTCCGGCTTCCGCAAGCTTCTGGTGCTGTCGTCGCATGGCGGCAACAGCGAGGCGATCGGCATCGCCACCCGGCGCCTGAGGCTCGACCACGATGTCTTCGCGGTCGCCGGGCATTGGCCCCGTTTCGATGTGCCGGAAGGGCTTTTTTCCGAGGACGAGATCCGTTTCGGCATCCATGCCGGCCAGATCGAGACGGCGATGATGCTGCATCTCAGGCCCGATCTCGTCGACAGGACGCAGGCGGCGAACTTCCGCTCGCTGGGCGCCGATCTCGCGCGGGAGATGCGCTGGCTCGGCAGCGGCGGGTCGTTCCCGTTCGGCTGGCGCACCGAGGACCTCCATGAGGCGGGCGCCATGGGCGATGCCGCCGGCGCCACCGCAGAGGCCGGCGCGCGCGTGATCGCCCATCAGGCGGCGGCCTGCGCCGAGCTGGTCGCGGAGATCTCGGGCTTCGATCTCGCCCGGCTCGCCGCGCCCAAATGACCGGCCCGTCGGGCTTCCGCGACGCTTGGCGGATAAAACCATGACGTGTGCGTGATAGGCAGGTGACATCCGCACTTGCGCGGATATAGTACCAGGTCAACCGTCCAAGAAGGCGGGATACAGTTCCACAGGAGGACAGGATGAAAACCACGCTCTATGGCGTGACCGCCGCGTTGCTCGCGACCACGATGATCGCGACCGCCGCCAACGCCGAAACGCTGCGCTGGGCGCGCGCGGGCGATTCGCTGACGCTCGATCCGCACGCCCAGAACGAAGGCCCCACCCACACCCTGGCGCATCAGATCTACGAACCGCTGCTGCAGCGCGACATGCAGGGTCAGATCATTCCGGCGCTCGCCACCTCCTGGCAGCCGACGGAAGACCCGACGATCTGGGAGTTCAAGCTGCGCGAAGGCGTGACCTTCCACGATGGCAGTCCGTTCACCGCCGAGGACGTCGTGTTCTCGATGAACCGCGCCAAGATGCCCGCGTCCGACATGAAGGAACTCCTGGCATCGGTCACCGAGGTGGTGCCGGTCGACGACTACACGATCCAGATCAAGACCGGCGGCGCCAATCCGATCCTGCCGTCCAACCTCACCAATCTGTTCATCATGGACAAGGACTGGTCCGAGGCGAACGGCGTCGAAACGCCGCAGGACTTCGAGGGCGGCGAGGAAACCTTCGCCGTGCGCAACGCCAACGGCACCGGCGCCTTCATGGTCGACAGCCGCGAGCCCGACACCCGTACCGTGCTGACGGCCAATCCGGACTATTGGGGCATCGGCCAGTTCCCGCTGGAAGTCACGGAGATCGTCTTTACCCCGATCCAGGATCAGGCGACCCGCGTCGCCGCGCTCCTGTCGGGCGAGGTCGACTTCATCCAGGACGTGCCGGTTCAGGATCTGGCCCGCGTCGATGCCGATGACGCGCTCCAGGTCGTCACCGCGCCGCAGAACCGGGTCATCTTCTTCGGCATGAATGTCGGTGACGACGACCTCGTCAACGATTCCGTCGAGGGCGCCAACCCCTTCGCCGACCGCCGCGTGCGCGAGGCGATGAACATCGCGATCAACCGCGAGGCCATCCAGCAGGTCGTCATGCGCGGCCAGTCGCGCCCGGCCGGCGTCATCATGCCGCCCTTCGTCAATGGCTGGACGCAGGAACTCGACGCCTATCCGGAGACCGACATCGAGGCCGCCAAGGCGCTGATGGAGGAAGCCGGCTATGGCGACGGTTTCGAGGTGACTCTGCACTGCCCGAACGACCGCTACATCAATGATGAGGCGATCTGCCAGGCGATCGTCGGCATGATGGGCCAGATCGGCATCACGACGAACCTGGTCGCCCAGACCAAGGCGAACCACTTCCCGCTGATCTCCAACCGGGAAACCGACTTCTACATGCTCGGCTGGGGCGTGCCGACCTTCGATTCCGAATATGTCTTCAACTTCCTGGTCCACACCAGCGACGACAATTACGGATCGTGGAACGCCACGCGCTATTCCAATCCGGAACTGGACGCGCAAATCCAGGCCCTGGCGACGATGACCGATCTCGACGCCCGCAACAATGCGATCGCCGACATCTGGAACGTGGTGCAGGACGAGATCATCTACCTGCCGGTCCACCACCAGGTGCTGAACTGGGGCATGCGGTCGGACATCGACTTCCCGGTCCAGCCGGAAGACCAGCCGCACTTCAAGTTCCTGACCTTCTCGAACTGAGGGTCGGGACGTCGCGGGCGATCGAGCGATCGCCCGCGGCGCCTGAACCGGCGCCATGATCGCATTCATCCTGCAACGGCTCGCCCAGTCCGTCATTGTCATGCTGACGGTGGGGCTGGTCGCCTTTTCCCTGTTCCGCTTCGTCGGCGATCCGGTCGAGAACATGCTCGGCCAGGAGCGCACCGTGCAGGACGTCGCCGATCTGCGCGAGCGGCTCGGGCTGAACGATCCCTTCGTCGTACAATATGCGAAATTCCTCGCCGGCGCGGCGCAGGGCGAGTTCGGCGTCAGCTACCGGCTCGGCCGGCCGGTCGCCGACGTCATCGCCGAGCGCCTGCCGGCGACGCTCGAACTGGCCATGGTGTCGGGCTTCTTCGCGCTGTTCGTCGGCATCGGGCTGGGCGTCTATACCGCGCTCAACCGATCCGGGGCGCTGTCGAACTTCATCATGACGTCATCGCTGATCGGCGTGTCGCTGCCGACCTTCCTGATCGGCATCTTCCTCATCTGGATCTTCGCGGTGGAACTCGGCGTGCTGCCATCCTTCGGTCGGGGCGAGACCGTCGATATCGGTGGCTGGCGCACCGGATTCCTGACCGAATCCGGGCTCAAATCGCTGATCCTGCCGGCGATCACGCTCGGGCTCTATCAGATGACGCTGATCATGCGGTTGGTGCGCGCCGAAATGCTCGAAGTCCTGCGCACCGACTACATCAAATTCGCCCGCGCGCGCGGGCTCAACGACCGGGCGATCCATTTCGGCCATGCGCTGAAGAATACGCTGATCCCGGTCATCACCATCACCGGCCTGCAGCTTGGCTCGATCATCGCCTTCGCGATCATCACCGAGACGGTGTTCCAGTGGCCCGGCGTCGGATTGCTGTTCATCAATTCGATCGAATTCGTCGATATCCCCGTCATGGCGACCTATCTGATGCTGATCGCCCTGTTCTTCGTCGTGGTCAATCTGATCGTCGACATTCTCTATTACGTCGTCGACCCGCGGCTCAGGGTCGCGCGCACGGCAACCCGCTGAGGCCCGCCGTGACCGATCGCCCGTTCGATGACGACCCGATTTCCGAAAAGGTCAAGGAAGGCCAGCCGCCCGCCGACGACCACTATATCGAGCGGCCGCCGTCCTGGTTCGCGCGGGCGCTCGATTCGGACATCTATTTCTCCTTCCGCCGTTCGCCCATCACCGTCGTCGCCGCGATCGTGGTCGTCATCATGGTGTTCGGCGCGGTGTTCGCGCCCTGGATCGCGCCGCACGAACCCTTCAACGCCGCGACGCTGAACCTGATGGACGGCTTCACCCCGCCGATGGAGCCGAACGCCTTCACCGGCAATGTCTACTGGCTCGGCACCGACGACCAGGGGCGCGACCTGTTCTCGGCCATCCTCTACGGCTCACGCATCTCGCTGCTGGTCGGCGGCCTGGCGGTCCTGTTCGCCATGGTGCTCGGCGTCGGTCTCGGCCTCGTCGCCGGCTATGTCGGGGGCTGGGTCGACGGCGTCATCATGCGCATCGCCGACGTGCAGCTGACCTTTCCCTCGATCCTGATCGCGCTGTTGATCTTCGGCATCGCGCGCGGCGTCATCCCGCCGGCCTATCGCGAGGAGATGGCGATCTGGGTCCTGATCGTCTCCATCGGGCTCAGCGACTGGGTGCAATATGCCCGCACCGTGCGCGGCGCCACGCTGGTCGAGCGCTCCAAGGAATATGTCCAGGCGGCGCGCGTGATCGGGCTGCCGTCGCCGCTGATCATCCTGCGCCATGTTCTGCCCAACGTCATGGGGCCGGTGCTGGTCATCGCCACGATCGGGCTGGCGCTCGCCATCATCGCCGAGGCGACGCTGTCCTTCCTCGGCGTCGGCGTGCCGCCGACCCAGCCCTCGCTCGGCACGCTGATCCGTATCGGCCGCCAGTTCATGTTCTCCGGCGAATGGTGGATCATCCTGTTCCCCTCGCTGGCGCTTCTGGCGCTGGCGCTGTCGGTCAACCTGCTCGGCGACTGGCTGCGCGACGCCCTGAACCCGAAACTGAGGTAGGCCGGATGTCGCTCCTTGAGATCGAGGATCTGTCGGTCGCCTTTCCGACCCGCCGCCAGACCTTCGTCGCCGTCGACCGAGTCGATCTGTCGGTCGAGCCGGGAATGATCCACGGGCTGGTCGGCGAATCGGGTGCCGGCAAGTCGACCATCGGGGCCGCGGTCATGGGGCTTCTGGAGCCGCCCGGCCGCATCACCGGCGGCACGATCCGGCTCAAGGGCGAAACCATCTCCGGCCTCGACACCGCCGCCATGCGGTCGCTGCGCGGCAAGACCCTGTCGATGATCTTCCAGGATCCGCTGACCTCGCTGAACCCGCTGTTCACCATCGAGCAGCAGCTCGTCGAGACCATCCAGTTCCATCTCGGCCTGTCCGACGAGGCGGCGCGGCAGCGGGCGGTCGACCTGCTCGACCGGGTCGGCATTCCCGAGCCCGCCATCCGCATCAAGCAATATCCGCATCAGTTCTCCGGCGGCATGCGCCAGCGGGTCGTCATCGCTTTGTGCCTGTGCTCCGAACCCGACGTCATCATCGCCGACGAGCCGACCACCGCGCTCGACGTGTCGATCCAGGCGCAGATCCTCGATCTCATCAAGGAACTGGCGCGCGAGCGCCAGGTCGGCGTGATCCTGATTACCCACGACATGGGGGTCATCGCCGACACGACCGATGTCGTCACCGTCATGTATCAGGGCCAAGTCGTGGAAAGCGGGCCGACGGCGGACGTGCTCGGCCGGCCGCGCCACGACTACACGAAATCGCTGATCGCCGCCGTCCCCCGACCGCATCTCAAGCTGAAGCGGTTTCCGCTGATCTCCTATGGCGGGCGGGTGACGGCGTTCCGGATCGAGGATCTGGCCAGCAACTGGAACGCCGCCGAGGCCGAGACGGGCGACCGCCCGCTGCTTCGGCTCGACGGCGTGACCAAGCGGTTCCAGCAGCGCTGGTCGCTGCTCCCGTCGCGCCGTAAATTCCTGACCGCGGTGGATGATGTCTCCTTCGACATTCGGCCTGGCGAGGTGTTCGGTCTCGTCGGGGAATCAGGGTCGGGCAAGTCGACGGTCGCGCGCATGATTGCGACGCTCTACGATGTCGATGGCGGCGAGATCCTGTTCGACGGCGAGGACGTCACGAAACTCCGCTCCGACCGCGATCTCGAACACTATCGCCGCCAGATCCAGATGGTGTTCCAGGACCCCTATTCGAGCCTCAATCCGCGCATGCGGGTGCGCGATATCGTGGCCGAGCCGCTGCGCCACCACAAGATCGTGGCCGGTGGCGCGGTCATCGAGCGGGTCGACGAACTGCTCGACCGGGTCGGGCTCGGCGCCGAGGCGGGGTTGAAATTCCCGCATGAATTCTCCGGCGGTCAGCGCCAGCGCATCTCGATCGCGCGCGCGCTGGCGACCCAGCCACGCTTTTTGATCTGCGACGAGCCGACATCGGCGCTCGACGTGTCGATCCAGGCGCAGATCCTGAACATCCTCAAGGATCTTCAGGACTATCTGAACCTGACCATGCTGTTCATCTCGCACGACCTGCCGGTGATCCGGCAGATGTGCGATCGGGTCGGCGTGATGCGCAACGGCAAGCTCGTCGAGGTGCAGGAGACCAATGCCCTGTTCGAAGCGCCGCGACATGAGTATACCCGTGAACTATTGAGCCTTCTGCCGCGCCTCGACGGACTGTCCACCGAGGGGCTGGCCGTCGAGGCCGTCTGATCTCCGCATCACCCGGGGCGATGCTTCGGGCGCGATCTGCCGAAAGGACCGAAAGATGCCGCTGAAGCCCGAAATCGAGCCCTATCTCGACGATCTGATCACCCTGCGCCGCGATCTGCACGCCCATCCCGAACTCGGCTTCCAGGAAACCCGCACCGCCGAGATCGTCGCCGACCGGCTGAAGGCTTATGGCGTCGACGAGATCCATACCGGGATCGCCAAGACCGGCGTCGTGGCGGTGGTGCGCGGCACCGGCGGGGCCGGCGGTGGCTCTAACCGGGCCATCGGCCTGCGCGCCGACATGGACGCGCTGCCGATCGAGGAGATGAACGATTTCGGCCATAAGTCGACCGTGGCGGGCAAGATGCATGCCTGCGGCCATGACGGCCACACGACCATGCTTCTGGGCGCGGCGCGCTGGCTGGTCGACAATCGCGACGCCTTCGACGGCACGGTCTATCTCATCTTCCAGCCGGCCGAGGAGGGCGGCGGCGGCGGCCGCGTGATGGTCAAGGAAGGCCTGTTCGAGCGTTTCCCGGTCGAGGGCGTCTATGGGATGCACAACATGCCCGGCATGCCCGTCGGCTCGGTCGCCATGCGCATCGGCCCCACCATGGCGGCGACCGACGAGTTCAAGATCCGCATCGAGGGCAAGGGTAGCCACGCGGCGATGCCGCAATATGCCCGCGACCCGATCCTGATCGGCGCCCATGCCGTCACCGCGCTGCAGTCGATCGCCTCGCGTCGGGTCGATCCGATCGAGCAGGTCGTCGTGTCGACGACGATCTTCCGCGCCGGCGACGCCTTCAACGTCATCCCCGAACATGTCGAGCTCGGCGGCACCGTGCGCACCTTCCTGCCGGATGTGCGCGATCTCGCCGAAACCGAGTTGAAGCGGATCGTCGAAAGCGTCGCGCTGGCCTTCGACGCATCGGCCCAGATCGACTACATCCGCAACTATCCGGCGACGGTGAACAGCGCCGACGAGACCCGGCTCGCGGCGGACGCGGCCCGCAAGATCGTCGGCGACGATCGGGTCGACGACAATGTGGCGCCGAAGATGGGCGGCGAGGACTTCTCCTACATGCTGAACGAGAAGCCCGGCTCCTACATCTTCCTCGGCAATGGCATGCCGGGCGAGAAGGGCGGCCATATGGTCCACACGCCGCAATATGATTTCAACGACGATGCCATGGCCTATGGCGTCAGCTATTGGGCGAGCCTGGTCGAGACCGCGCTGCCGGTCCGGGCCTGAGGAGGCTACCGGCGCCGGGCGGCAAGACGCTGCAGCGCCGGGCGCAGCTTCAGGAACAGCCGGTAGACCGGCTCCATGAGGCTCGGGATCGGCGGGACCGACAGGATCGTGCCGATCGGCCGCAGGCCGGGCAAGGCGCGCCACAAGGCGAGAAAGCCGCGCGCGCCCGACTGGACCCGGCCGTCCGGCAGCAGAACGTGAAACCGCGCCAGCGCGTCGAGCCGGCACAGGCCCGGCGCCACCATGTCTTCGGCTGGCGACTTGGGCTGGCCCCTCGGGTCGTCCAAGGGCCGCGACACATCGACCCAAGCCAGCCGCTCGCCGCCGCGCAAGCCACGATAGAAGCGGATCTCGCGCAGGCAGAGTGGGCAGGCGCCGTCATAGAAGACGGTCAGGCGCCGCGTGTCGGCAAAATCGGTCATCGGCATGTTCCGCAAAAGGTGATCGGGACCATCTACGCAGGACCGGGTCCGGCCGATCTGCGACGGTGTGGCACAGCCACATGACCCGGCCCCGTTGCACGGCCTCGGCGCGTCGGAAACGCCAGCGAACACCGTTGAGATAGCTCAAGGGGGGCTTCTGCCGGCCATGCGAGTCTCTGGCGTCTTCTTGTCGTGCGCGGGAGTTCCTGATGAATGTGGTGCCGGAAACGAGCCGGACGGATGACGCCGCGCGCCGGGTCATCGATCACGCGGTCATCTGCATCGCCGGCGATTCCGGCGACGGCGTCCAGCTCACCGGCACGCGGCTCGGCATCGCGGCGGCGCTCGGTGGGGCGGATCTCGCGACCTTCCCCGATTTTCCCTCCGAGATCCGCGCGCCGAAAGGCTCGCTCGGCGGTGTCTCCTCGCTCCAGCTGCAGATCGCCGGACGCGACATCCACACCCATGGCGACGCCGCCGACTGCCTGGTGGCACTGAACCCCGCCGCCCTCAGGACGGCGCTGCCGCGCCTCAAGCCCGAAGGGCTTCTGATCGTCGACAGCAATGCCTTCCGGCCGCGCGAGATCGACAAGGCGGGCTTCGCCGACAACCCGCTGACCGACGGCACGTTGAGCGACCATCATCTCTTCGCCCACGACCTGACCGCGATGACGCTGGATGCCGCGGCCGCCGTTCCGGAGCTTGCCGGCCTGTCGAAGAAGGATATCGAGCGGGCCAAGAACTTCCTGGCGCTCGGTCTGGTCCTGTGGCTGTTCGGCGGCACGACAGCCGATACCGAAGCCTGGCTCGACCAGAAATTCCGCGCCGTGCCGGATCTCGCGCTTCTGAACCGCACGGCGCTGCAGGCCGGTTTCGCCTTTGGTCCCGAGGCGGCGCGGGAAGGCGGTTTCGAACCGGTCAGCGTCGCGCCCGCCCCCCTGCCGCCCGGCCGCTACCGCACCGTCAACGGCAATGACGCGATGGCCTATGGCCTGGCGGCCGGCGCGCTGGCCCACGGCCTGGAACCGGTCTACTGCTCCTATCCGATCACGCCCGCCTCGACCATTCTGCACTGCCTGGCGAAGCTCTCTGCCCGGGTCGGCGTGCGCACCTATCAGGCGGAAGACGAGATCGCCGCGGTGTGCGCGGCGATCGGGGCGAGCTATGCCGGCCAACTCGGCATCACCGGCACCTCCGGCCCCGGCATGGCGCTGAAGACCGAGGCGCTCGGCTTGGCCTTCGCCGCCGAACTGCCGCTCGTCGTCGTCAATGTGCAGCGCGGCGGCCCCTCGACGGGACTGCCGACCAAGACCGAACAATCCGATCTGTTCCAGGCGGTCATGGGGCGGAACGCCGATACGCCGGTGCCGGTGCTCGCGGCGCGCTCGGCGGCCGATGCGTTCGATGTGGGGCGCGAGGCGGTCGATGTCGCGGTGCGCCATATGACCCCGGTCATCGTGTTGTCGGACGGCTATCTCGCCAATGCCACCGAGCCCTGGCTCATCCCCGATCTCGGCGCGCTCGAGCGGAGGCCGACGCGGACGGATGTCCTGCCGGACGCCTTCGCGCCGTTCGCGCGCGATCCCGATACGTTGGCCCGGCCCTGGGTCGCGCCGGGCACGCCAGGCGGGCGGCACCGGCTCGGCGGGCTCGAGCGCGAGGATGTCAGCGGCAATGTCTCCTATGAGGCCGAGAATCATGCCCGCATGACCGCGCTGCGCCACGACAAGATCGCCCGGATCGCCGATGTCCTGCCGCCGCAGGAGATCGAGGCGGGCGATGCCTTCGGCGCGGTGGCGCTGGTCGGCTGGGGCTCGACCTATGGCGCGATCGCCGAGGCGACGGCGATATTGTGCCGCGATGGCCATCTCGTCAGCCATGTCCATCTGCGCCATCTGGCGCCGTTTCCCAACAATCTCGGCGATCTGCTCGAACCCTTCGGCCGCATCGTCGTGCCGGAATTGAATGCGGGGCAACTGGCGGCGCTGTTGCGCTCGCATCTCCTGCTCCCGGCGGAATCCTTCGCCAAGGTCGCCGGCCAGCCCTTCACGGTGACCGAAATCGTCGATCACGTGCGCGCCGTTCTCGCCGGAGACTGGACATGACCCGGAACATGCCGCTGGCCCAGGACAGGCCGTCGACCCAAGACAATATCGAGGATGCGAGCGCCGAGGCGACGGCGCCGGTCGATCCCGTGGCTGGCCCGCCGACGGCCCTCGGCCCGCGCGACTACGCCTCCGAACAGGAGGTACGCTGGTGTCTTGGCTGCGGGAATTACGCGATCATCAAGGCGGTGCAGAAGACGCTCGCCGAGGCGCGCGTCGATCCCGACAACACCGTCTTCGTGTCGGGCATCGGCTGTTCGTCGCGCTTTCCCTATTACATGGACACCTATGGTTTCCACACCATCCACGGTCGGGCGGCGGCGGTGGCGACAGGCGTCAAGCTGGCCAATCCGGCGCTCGATGTCTGGGTGGTGTCGGGCGACGGCGATTCGCTGGCCATCGGCGGTAATCACCTGCTGCATCTTCTGCGCCGCAACGTCCATCTGACCTATCTTCTGCTCAACAACGAGATCTACGGGCTGACCAAGGGGCAGGCCTCGCCGACCTCGCGGGAAGGCACCGTCAGCCCGACGAGCCCGCTCGGCACGCATGACCGGCCGGTCGATGCGATGCGCTTCGCGCTCGGGGCCGGCGGGCGGTTCGTCGCGCGGGTCGTCGACACCGGCCAGGACCTGATGAAGGAAACGCTGGACCGGGCGCACCGCTTTCGTGGCACCGGCTTCGTCGAGATCCTGCAAAACTGCCTGGTGTTCAACGACGGCGTGTTCGCCGACGTGCAGGACAAGAAGACCCAGGCCGACCGGCAATTGCGCCTCGTGCATGGCGAACCCATGCTGTTCGGCCGGTCTCGGGATAGGGGCATCCGCCTCGATCCGGCGACATTGACGCTTGAGGCCGTGACGCTCGGCCAGGGCCTGAGCGAGGCCGATCTCCTGGTCCATGACGAGACCAATCCGCGGCTGGCCTGGCTCCTGGCCGACATGTCGGGTCCCGACCTGCCGCTACCGGTCGGTGTGTTGTTCGCCGATTCGGAACCGGTCTTCAGCGAGCGGCTCGATCCGGTCGAGGAAGACTCTGCCAAGGGGCTCGACGCCCTGCAGGCAGCGCTCGACAGCGGGCCGAGCTGGACGGTAGGCGGATAGCGCCCCGGCCTGTTCCGCACGCCGGGGAGAGGCTTTGGCGCCGCTGTCGCGATACCGCTTCCCGCCCGGGCCGAAATCGCTATAACCGCATCCGCCGCCCACCCTAGTCGACGATCCCGCAGGATGATGCGCCATGGCGAAGAAGCTCGGCCTCGCGCCGCTGATCGACCCGAGCGCCGAGGTCGTCGAGGCGACGCTCGGCCGTTATACCGAGATCGGCGCCCGGACGTCCTTCGCCTGGTCCGAGCTTGGCGACTATTCCTACATCGTCAATGACGGCGAGGTGATCCATACGAGGATCGGCAAGTTCTGCTCGATCGCGAGCCATGTCCGGATCAATCCAGGCAATCACCCGATGTGGCGGGCCAGCCAGTCGCACTTTACCTATCGCGCCTCGGCCTATTTCGACGGCGCCGAGGACGAGGCCGACTTCTTCGCCTGGCGCGCGTCGCATCCGGTGACCATCGGCCATGATGTGTGGATCGGCCATGGCGCGATCGTGCTGCCCGGCCGGACCATCGGTACCGGCGCGGTGGTCGCGGCGGGCGCGGTCGTCACCCGCGATGTTGGGGCTTACGAGATCGTCGCCGGCGTTCCGGCGAAACTGGTGCGCCGGCGCTTCGAGGCCGATATCGCCGACCGGCTGATGGCGATCGGCTGGTGGAACTGGGAGCATGACCGGCTGGCCGCCGCGCTCGACGATTTCCGCGAGCTGCCGATCGAGGCCTTCGTCGAGAAATATGCCGGCGAGGGTTGAGCCGGCCGGCATCCGGCCGAGAAGCAACGCCGGCAAGCGCTCGCCGGAAAGGGGCTAGACTCATTCACGTTTAAGCGAAAGCGTTTGGCGGGTGTTCGCGTTCGTGCGTCGTCACCGTCGGGCTTGTCCCGGCAGTCTGCGGGCGAGGGGCACCCAGCCCGCCGTGGCCGATTGCCGGAACACCTCCGGCAATGACACGTCAAGGATCAGACGCTTCAGCCTGAACAGAACGACGTCTAGTTGCCCGCCTGGGCGACCTGGGTCGTGTCGACCGCGCGGTCCATAAGCGCGTCGATGCGGGCGCGCTCGCGCTCGAAATCGGCCAGCATGCGGCTCTCCAGCACGCGGCCGCGCGGCAGGCGGATGCGCATCGGATCGACGAAGCGGCCATTGACCAGCACTTCGTAGTGCAGATGCGGGCCGGACGACAGCCCGCTCGACCCGACATAGGCGATCACCTGGCCGAGCCGCACGCGGGAGCCCTCGGCGATCCCGCTGGCATAGGCCGACATGTGGCTGTAGGTCGTCTGATAGCCATTGGCGTGGCGGATCGAGATATGCCGGCCATAGCCTGATTTCCAGCCGGCATGGGTCACGATGCCGTCGCCAGCGGCCATGATCGGGGTGCCCGACCGGGCCGCCCAGTCCGCGCCATTGTGCATGCGCATATAGCCGAGGATCGGGTGCCGGCGCATGCCGAAGCCGGAGCGGAAGGTGCCGCGAGCGATGGGCTTGCGCATCAGGAACTGCTTCGCGCTGCGGCCGTCCTCGTCATAGAAATCGACCGCGCCATCGTCGGGGGTGCGGAACCGGTAGAAGGTGTGCGTTTCGCCGCGCGTCGTCACCGAGGCGTAGAGAATGCTCGGCTCCTCTTCGGCCAGCCCGTCTTCCTCGACCGGTAGCGCATAGAACAGTTCGATCGAATCGCCCGGCGACACCCGGCGCTGGAAATCGAGGTCGAAGGAGAAGATGCGGATCAGCTCCTCGATCATCTCGCGGTCGAGCCCCTGATCGTAACCGGTCGCATAGAGGCTCTGGAACACGGTCGCCTGGCCCGCTTCCGGCACGACGACCGGGCTGTCGATCGTCGAACGCAGGGCGGCGCGCGACAGCCGGTCGCGCAGCGAGATGAAATCGCCCGTCGAGGCCAGCGCCACGGTCGGCGAGACCGGCAATGTCTCCAATTCCGGGTTCAGGCTGACGCGGATCGGCCGCGACCGGTCCGGCACCAGCGCATCGGTACCGATA